>OZ257248.1:0-1095000 GCA_965279585.1 Sediminibacterium sp.
CACCAGTGGAGACCAAAGAATGGTGCGGGTGAAGGAACAATTCCTGATGCATTTGATCCGAATAAGCGTCATGCTCCATTCATGTTGACCACCGATCTTTCTATGCGCTTTGATCCGGCTTATGAAAAGATCTCTCGCCGTTTTTATGAAAATCCTGATCAGTTTGCTGATGCATTTGCACGTGCATGGTTCAAATTGACACATAGAGATATGGGGCCACGTGCTCGTTACCTCGGTAAAGAAGTACCAAAAGAAGAATTGATCTGGCAAGATCCTATTCCTGCTGTAACGCATGAATTGATCAATGATGCAGATATTGCTTCATTAAAATCAACCATCCTTGCATCGGGTTTAAGCGTATCTGAATTGGTACCCACTGCATGGGCTTCTGCATCTACTTTCCGTGGATCAGACAAACGTGGTGGTGCGAATGGTGCGCGTGTTAGATTGGCTCCTCAGAAATTCTGGGAAGTAAATAATCCAACACAGTTGAGTAAAGTATTGGATACACTGGAGAAAATTCAGCAAAGCTTCAATGCGAATGGTGGTAAAAAACAAGTTTCATTGGCAGACCTGATCGTATTGGGTGGATGTGCAGCGATTGAGAAAGCAGCAAAAGATGCAGGACACAATGTAACTGTTCCATTCACACCCGGACGTGCTGATGCTTCGCAAGAGCAAACAGATGTTGAATCATTTGCAGTACTTGAACCACAAGCCGATGGTTTCCGCAACTATGTGAAAGGAAAACAAATGGCAACAGCAGAAGCATTGCTGATCGATAAAGCTCATTTACTTACACTCACTGCTCCTGAATTGACGGTTCTGGTAGGTGGTATGAGAGTGTTGAATACCAATTATAATCAGTCTAAGCATGGCGTGTTCACCAACAAACCAGGTGTGCTGACCAATGACTTCTTTGTAAACCTCTTGGATTTTGGAACAAGCTGGAGTGCTACTGCAGACAGTCACCAACAAGAGTTTGAAGGTCGTGATCGTAAGACCGGAGAAGTAAAATGGACAGCTACTCGTGCTGATCTGGTCTTTGGTTCTAATTCCGAACTGCGTGCATTAGCAGAAGTATATGCTTGTGAAGATGCAAAAGATAAGTTTGTAAAAGACTTTATCGCAGCATGGAACAAAGTGATGAACCTCGATCGTTTTGATCTGGCATAATACATAATGGATATACAAATGAAAGGTGACCATTCTTGGTCACCTTTTTTATTGCTTCAACCTTTACTAAAAAAACCGACTGATTAATTCCAAAGCGTACCATTCAATCCCAATACGGAACCCAACCAAATAGCGATCACATAACCAATCAGACCAACCAGTGTAGCGATCAGCTTTGCCCATATATTGTTTTTGACGATCTGAGTCATGTAGTAGAAAAATGCTCCGCCTCCAGCACCGGCCAATGGCGTGATGAGTAAAGGTTTCAGCATCCATAAACTACCCCACTCGGGCTTGGGTTCATCTACACTCAATAATAAACTGAGTATTAAAGCGAATGCGATGGCTGCACCTATAAACATCCTTTTGGCAATTGCTATAGGGTTTACGCGGAATAAGTTCGTGTTGTTTTGTTCTGTCATATTGATTGTTTTAAAAGCACTTTGAAATACAAAGTAAAGATGTAAAAATCATTCCGCCAAAAAAAATTTAAAAGACCTGGTTTAACCATACCAAAAGATGCTGAGAATGAATGATGAGTAACATGTGCCGTCTATCTTTGCAAAAAAGGACTGTATGGAACTAGGCATCAGCATGTTTGGCGATATTCATGTGAATGAACAGGGAATTCAAGAACCAACCGGTGATCGATTGAAACAAATGATTGAAGAGATCAAGCTGATGGATGAATTGGGTATCGACTTCTTTGGTATCGGTGAGCACCATCGACATGAATATGCAGTCTCCGCTCCTGAGATCATTTTGGCTGCAGCTGCACCTGTTACAAAGAATATCCGTTTAGGCAGTGCGGTATCAGTTCTTAGCTCTGCAGATCCTGTTCGATTATACCAACAGTATTCCAGCATCGATCTTCTGTCTGACGGTCGAGCAGAATTAGTAGTAGGTAGAGGCAGCTTTACCGAATCCTTCCCACTGTTTGGTTTTGATCTTAAAGATTATGACATTTTGTTTGAAGAGAAATTGGATCTTCTGTTTCAAATCAACCAGCAGCAAAAAGTAAGTTGGAAAGGAGCATTCAGAAAACCGATGATCAATCAGGAAGTATTTCCCAGGGCTTTTCAGGAAAAATTAGATATGTGGATCGCTGTGGGTGGCACTCCTGAATCGGTACTAAGAGCGGGTACGTATGGTATTCCGGTGATCTTCGCGATCATTGGCGGTAGCCCGGCGCAGTTCAAACCCTTTTTTGATTATTACCATAAAGTGTATACACATTTCAAGCATCCTGTATCAGATCTAAAAACAGGAGTGCACATGCACGCTTTTTTTGGAAAGAATGGTGCTGCTACTGCTGATCAATATTTTCATCAATACGCGCAGCAGATGAATAGAATCGGTCGTGAAAGAGGTTGGTCGCCATATACCAAAGAACAATATGAAGCGGGAAGAGGGAAACATGGCGCACTGATCATTGGTGATGCCAATGAAGCCATTGATAAAATTCTTTACTTACATGAAACACTCGGCTTTACCCGTTTTGCAGCTCATATGGATGTTGGTGGACCATCACACAAAGATCTCATGGAATCCATTGAAATCTTTGGAACGAAAATCGCTCCTGCGGTAAAAGCGGCTGTTAAAAGTGTTGCTTAAACATCCTCTTCTTTAAAAGAAAGATGTAATTCCTGAATGCGAGACATGACTTTACGATAGCTAACACCGGCTGTATCCAGCATCTTCTTAGATGCAACAGAGGTATCAGATCCATTATACTTATCAGACAAATAAATGACTTCGCTGATGCCTGATTGAATAATGGCTTTGGTACATTCATTACAGGGAAAGAGTGCAGTATAGATCTTACATCCTTTTAGATCCATTCCAATATTATTCAGGATAGCATTGAGTTCAGCATGACAGACATACGGATATTTTGTTTCCAGAAAATCTCCGTGTTTACTCCATGGAAACTCATCGTCATTACAACCGATAGGTAATCCATTGTATCCGGCGCCTACAATTTTGTTCTTATCATTCACAATGCAAGCACCCACCTGGGTATTGGGGTCTTTACTACGTTTGGCAGATAATAAAGCAACCCCCATAAAATATTCATCCCAGGAGATATAATCTTGTCGTTTAGTCATTGCTATAATAATGATTTATCGTTTGCCTTCGAAGAAACCTTGCTCTTTTAGAATGCCTTTTAGAATATTCATTCTTGCATCCATCATCTTGGCATCAGTTGGTCCTTCTGCATTCAGGACAAAGAAATAAGGGTGTTTGTTTTCTTCAATCCATCCAACGATCCATCCGATCAGATTACCATTTTCTTTAAACCCTAATCCGGTTTTATAAGCCAGTTGATAGTTGGCATTATTTTCTCTGATCATCATTTTTTTCACGATATCCTGTGTTCTCTTTTGAAAAGGTAACTGACCAAAATACAATCGCTTTACAAGCCCTAACTGCTCATCAGGAGATATTTTCAAGGTATTGTTGATCCAGAAAGAATCAACCGCAGTACCGATTTGTTTATTCCCATACTGCAAACTATCGATCCAACGCTGCATGGTATCTTTTCCGATTCTTCTAGCTACTTCCTGATAATAAGGCAATGCAGATACAGCAAATGCTTCTTCCATGGTCAAATCCTTATTCCATCCATGCGCAGTATCACCTCCCGGCATCACACGAACCATACCATCCCATTTGATCACCATTTTCTCATTGGTTACTCTTCCGGTTTCTACACCGATCAATGAGTTTACAATTTTGAAAGTAGAGGCAGGCAAATAAGAAGAGTCTTTGAATCGAGATAAGTTATAGATCGTGAATTGTCCGGTACCGTTATCAAATAATCCGAAAGTACCGGTTACTTTATTTTCATCGAAGTACTTTTTGAATCCATCTTCTACAGTTACATTATTGGGTGAACAAGCTACCAATAGAGCTACTGCAACAGTAACGATTCCGAGAATTGTTTTTGAAAAATTCATACACATAGATTTGACCACTTTGCGTGGATTTTATTTCAATACATTCAATTCCTTTCCAACCTTAATGAAAGCGGCTATTGCTTTATCAAGATGATGTTGCTGATGTGCAGCACTTAACTGAACACGAATACGTGCTAGCCCTTTCGCTACAACAGGATAGAAAAATCCGATCACATATACTTCTTCTTCCAATAGCTTGGCAGCGAATTGTTGTGCTACAACTGCATCATACAACATGATGGGCACAATAGGATGATCTCCGGGTTTGATATCAAATCCGGCTTCGGTCATTTTTGTACGGAAATACTTGGTATTGAACTCTAACTGATCTCTTAATTGTGTGGTTTCTGTGAGCATATCCAAGACAGCGATAGAAGCCCCTACAATAGATGGCGCTACTGTATTGGAAAACAGATAAGGTCTGCTTCGCTGACGTAACATCTCAATGATCTCTTTTCTGCCGGAAGTAAATCCACCACTGGCTCCGCCTAATGCTTTGCCCAATGTACCGGTAATGATATCGATTCTTCCCATCACACCTCTATATTCATGTGTGCCTCTTCCTGTTTTTCCTAAAAAGCCTGATGAGTGACATTCATCAATCATTACGATGGCATCATATTTATCAGCGAGATCACAGATCTGATCCAATTGAGCGATCGTTCCATCCATGCTGAAAGAACCATCCGTTACAATGATTCTACTTCTACAACCTGCACTCTCTTTTAATTTAGCCTCCAGATCTTCCATGTTATTATGCTCGTAACGAAAGCGCTGTGCTTTACACAAACGAACACCATCTATGATAGAAGCATGATTCAAAGCATCACTGATGATCGCATCCTGTTCATTGAATAAAGGCTCAAATACACCACCATTGGCATCAAATGCTGCAGCATATAAAATGGTATCTTCTGTACCAAGAAAATCAGCGAGCTTTTTTTCTAGTTCTTTATGAATGTCTTGTGTTCCACAGATAAAACGAACACTACTCATACCATAACCATGTGTATCAATAGCTTTATGTGCTGCTTCGATCACTTTGGGATGAGAAGAAAGACCCAAATAATTGTTGGCACAAAAGTTCAACACGGTCTTTCCGTTAACGACTATCTCTGGGCCTTGCTCACTGGTGATAATACGCTCTTTTTTAAATAATCCGGCCGCATCAATTTCCTGTAATTCTTCCCTGATACGGGTTACAAACTTTTCATTCATGGCTTAACAATTATGGAAAGCGAAGGTAGGAAAAGTTGGGAAGAGTAGAGTTGATAGATAATAGTTGACAATTGACAGGAAAAAGAATTCCTTCTGTCAACTGTCAACTATCATCTGTCAACTAAAAATTAAACAACAAACCGATACCCTACCCCTTTAATCGTAATGATCTCGAGTGATGGGTCTTCTTTGAGGTAGCCCCTGATCTTGGTGATATAAACATCCAGATTGCGGCTGTTAAAAAAGGAATCATTGCCCCAAATATGATTCAACAGATCTCTCCTGTCGATCACATCATTTTTATGACGATAAAGATATTTAACCAGCTCTGCCTCACGATAAGAGAGTTTTCGTTCGGCAGAACCGCTTGCGAGAACTTGTTTATTTAAATGGAACTGGTATTTACCCATGGTAATACTATCGCCTGTTTCAGGAATCAGTACTTCCTTTTTTACACGCAGGGCATTTTCAATACGTACAATAAGCTCTTCCATACTGAAGGGCTTTCTGATATAATCATTTCCCCCTATTTTAAATCCCTGTACCACATCTTCAGTTTGTGTTTTGGCAGTAAGAAAGATAACAGGTACATCATCATTTAATTTGCGAATATCTTCAGCCAACTCAAAACCACTTTTATTAGGCAACATGACATCGAGGATACAGATATCCGGGTTCTCATCTTCGAAAGTGCGTATTACATCGGCACCATCTGATTCCATGATCACTTCAAAGCCTCTTGTTTCAAGGGTCTCTTTAACGATCTTACCTAGAAACAACTCGTCTTCAACATATAATACTTTGATTGGCATAGATGATTATTTATCTCTAACAGGTAGTTGTACTATAAATGTACTGCCTTTACCCGGTTCACTATCCACCGCTATAGACCCTTTATGACTTTTAATCACTTCCGCTACATAACTAAGTCCTAGCCCGTAGCCTTTGATATTGTGCTTATCTCCCGTAGGAACCCGAAAGAATTTATCGAAGATCTTACTTTGATATTCAGGGGCTATACCCATACCATTATCAGATACACGTAACAATATTTGATTTTGATCCACCATGTCTAAGCTTACATGGATTAAAGCATTGTTTTTACTGTATTTCAGCGCGTTGTCCAATAAATTATAAATGACGCTGGTAATATGCAATTTATCTGCTTCCAACATAAAGCTATCATCAGAACTGGTAAACTCGACGGTTGCTTTTTGTTTATCAAACTGAAGTTTCATGATCTTTAAGGTCTCATGCAACAATTCTTTTAAATCAAAAGGTTCTTTATTCAATTCGATCTGTTGCTTTTCAAACATGGAAAGCTTTAATACTTTGTCTACCAGTAAACTTAATCGTTGTAGTTCTGCAGCAGAAATATCCAGATATTCTTTCGTTCTTTCGGGACTTTGAATGGCATTAAAATTTCTCAACGCTTCAATAGCTACTCCTACTGTTGCAATCGGTGTTTTTAACTCATGGGTAATATTGCTGATAAAATCATTCTTGATCTCTGCTAGTCTTTGTTGCGCTAATAGATTACGGTATAAGACAATAAATGAACCTGCGACTAAGAGCAATACTAATAATGAACCCCCAATTTGCATTTGCATTTTTCCTAACACATACATATTGGTGTCTTCAAACTTAGCCTGATAAGCATAAGGAGTGGTGTACCCGATAAAAACTTTATCTGTAATCACTGCATCTGAGCTGTCACGTGTAAGGTTCCAGATTTTTTTACTGCTGTCTTTAAAAGATTCAAACTGTATTGAAAACTTCAGCTGCTTATTGGTCTTATTCAATTCTACTCTGTAAGCAGAGTCAACAACTCTTACAGGAATGGAATCATTAATGGTTTTATTATTCGAAAGAAAACGAATGATGGGAGAGCTTTGGATTTTACGAATGGGAGATTGGGATTGAAACTGAAAAACAGTATCAACTTTAGGAGTAACTATTTTTGCAAAACGAGCACTATCTGTTTTTCGCATTCTTTCTTCCAATGTTTTAGCAGCTCTTAGCATGGGAGCCGTAAACATTTTACCGGATAGTTTAGCCATACTATCTCCTAACATCCTTAATCCGGCAGTGTCTTTTGATTTGATACTGATCGTAATTCCATTACTTCTTTGGAAGGTTCTCCCACTAAAATCATCTTGAAATGTACTATCCACACTGATCACTATTCTGCGTGCTGAATCAATCGCATTTTGTGATTGCTTCATGATCAGTTCAATCAATGCAGGATTTGGAGCGCCTTTAAAACTAAAACCTGAAGCTGCCCCTTTATGAATAGTTACCGATTCTATAGAGTCTGCCGGTATCTTCTTCAATACATCAGATGGGCTAATATTACGATATACGAAAGTAGAAGGTTGTGTGCTTTTCTTGACAGGTTGAAACAAGACGGGTGCTTTTTTTGAGGAGACATTTGTGGTAAATACCTCTCCTACCAATGCGGTATCTTTTTCGAATCTTCCTAATTGAAGTTTATTCATGGTTTCTCTGAAACTCACATCAACTTCTTTTCGCAATCCTGCATACTCATCTTTATACAGCTTATGCAACCAATACCCTTCAAACGCAGCCAATAGTAGGATGGTAGCGATCATCAATAAAAGGGTGAGCTGTACTTTTTTCATGTTGTTATACTTAGGAACAAAGGTAAAGGGTTCAGCTCCCTCTAAAAGCATTTCATTAACCTAAATTAACCTTTGAGCAAGAATGCTTAACAAAGGCTGGGATTAGCTTTGGAGGAATTAAAACATCTACAAAATCATCTATTTTATTATTAAAAAGTAAATCGTAACCTTCATGAAGAAAGCATTTTTTTTGATATCCGCGGTAATGGGTATCAGTGCCTTACAAGCCCAGATCAAAGAGGGCACTATTGTGTATGAACGAAAGATCAACAATCATCGCATCTTCACCAGTGAACAGATGCGTGCAATGATGCCCGAGTTTCGCATCTCTAAGCATTTATTGATCTTCAGCGACAGTATTTCTGTATACAGACTGATCCCTGAGAATGACGCACCCGATCCATTTGCAGGGGGTGCCGGAGCAGGTGGCGGCGGCGGTGTTCGTATGTCATTCAATGTATCAGGTGGAAATGATGGCGGAGACCTGTATAAGAATTTTACGCAATCAAAATCAATTCTTGCCTCTGAACTGGCGGGTAAAAGCTATTTGGTAGTTGACTCTATCACACAGCAACCTTGGAAACTCACCAATGAAACCAAGCAGATTCTTGGTTATACTTGTTTAAAAGCTACCAGAAAAATAACCCTACCCCCCGCTCAGATAAGAACCATGTCATTTGGTGGTCCGGGTGGGAATGTTACACGTGATACTACACAACCTAAGCCTCGTGAAGTTGAATTGGTTGCCTGGTATGCGCAAGATATTGCCAGCCCTGTTGGACCAGAAAATAATGGTCAATTACCCGGTGTAATTCTTCAATTAGATAGTGATAATGGCGCTACTGTTTATACCGCAGTAGAGTTTAAGAAAGAAGTGGATCAAAAACAATTGAAAGAGCCAAAAAAAGGAAAAACTGTTACAGCCGCTGAGTTCAATAAAATGAGAGCTGACTTGATGCAACAACAAATGCAAAATGGTGGTATCAGAATAGGTGGTTAATTTGATTTAACTGAATCTTTAAGGTCATATCAATCGATATGGCCTTTTTTATTGCCTTCCAATCAATTTTTATAAGCCATCTATATTGTTTATCGAATGATGGAATACAGATCATCATGATTATTATAATGATCGCAGATATATTACTCCTAATATATTGTCATACTACTTATTGGGCTGCTTCGTTACGAGTTGTTTATGTAATAAGATTCTATTTCCGAAGCATATGCTAATGGTATATTATTATGCAAGTATTCAAACAACCGGTTCAGTATAGAATTTTACGAAGCTTGATTTGTTTGATATATGATTAAAAAAAATCCCCTCCTAGACAGGAGGGGAGACTGATAAATATGAGAAAAGAAAATCTTAATTAGAAGGTTCTTGTAATAACCCTAGCACCTCCTGTTGTAGCAGCTTTATTTAAACGATACGTAAAGCTGACTAAGAAATAGCGTTGTAGTACATTGTATCTTGTATCTTCAATATAATTCTGGTTGGCTGCACGATTAATCCCTACATTTTTATTCAACATATCATATACTGTTAGCTTCACTTCTCCTCTTTTGTTTTTCATAAAGCTCTTAGCCAATGAAGCATTCCAATAAGGCACTCTGGTATTAAAGCCATCTGCACGACCGGTATTCACTACATAATTGAAGCTATTATTCATTATTAGACCCAATGGCAGATAATTATTCATTTCGAAGTTGTAAGTCTGCTGAAGGAAATTGGTATTCAACATGGGCTGAAGTGAATAAGTAGCTTTGCTGATATTCAATCTGGCACTCGCAGTGATATCAATTAATCCATCTTTATTAAAACTATAATTCAGCGATGGTCCAATACCTGTATTAGAGATATTGTTTCTTTGTCCATTTAAGAAAGCAATATTTCGTTGATAATTGGTTCCAATACCAATATCAATTCTTGATTTCAGTTTCTTCAAGGGAAATCCGGTACTGATATTACCAAAGATAAAGTACTGTCCATCCGCATTCACCGGCATAGAAAACCTGGCACCATTGGTTTGTATCACATCAGAATTAACAATGGCATTATCCGTTTTGGTAGCAGAAATAAATGCGAACACATTTCTTTGTGTATAGATATTGGTTGAAAAGAAGTTTAGCGTCATAGACTGTACGTAACTACGCTTCAAGTTTGGATTACCGGTATAAGTATTCAATGGATCACTCACATCCGCAACAGGTTGCAACTGTGCTGTAGAAGGTTGATTGGTTGATGTTGTCATATTCAAAGACAATGTCTTTGTTGATGCCATACGATATTGAATATTCATACTTGGCAGGATATCAGAGAATCGTTGTTCGATTACATTACCATTGGTATTGTTGGTACTTCTTAAAGTGGCAGCTTGGAAAGAAGACCCGATAGTAAGTGCCAACTTATTCATGTTGGATCTAAAATTCAGCGTACCCCCGCCATAATTATAACTACTTGTAAAATCATTACTTAAAATGGTATTATAGCGATCATATTTACCCGAACCACCATCAAAATCAAAAGTCTTTCGATCACTTTGTCCGCTGTTAGTATTGTAGAAAGAAGTGATCTCTAATAAAGATCTGCGTCCAATCGGTTCTGTATAAGTGACCATCGCACCGAAGTTTCTGGTGATCGCATTACGACTATTCTTTTGATTGGTAATAGAATCACGCAATGCTACTCCTGCTGCATAAAAAGTGTTTCGGGTATAAAGATCTCCGGTTTGTTTACTATCATTATAATTCACGCTGAAATTACCGGACAAGGTTCTTCCCTTTTTCTTCAGTCGCTGACGGTACAATGCATTGGCTGAAAGATTGAGTGCTTCTGAGCTTGTTTTACTATCACTAAAACCATCATTGATCTTTTGTCCGTTAGCATTGGTAGAAGTATAACTGCTATAGCTATTGGTATTATTTTGTTGTGCAGATACTTGTGGGGTGATCTTCAATGAGATCATGGTATCGAACTTATGATCAATAGCTCCATTCCATCTTTGCTGTTGCACTTTTCTGGCTGAGCTACTATTGCTTTTATAATCAAAATTATTCCCCGGTAAAAGGTTTTGTCTGTTTGTAATACGATCAGTAAGAAGATCAATATCACTGAACATCCCACTCGTATTAACATTGGACTTTTTATTCCAGGTATCATTATAATTCACACCTCCCGCATAAGTCGTAGCCACGCCTTGTTGATTTTGTCCCAATCCTGTTACAGGCAACCCGTTATCGGAAGGTGAATTACCAATGGAAATGTTTATGCCACCCCCATTTCGCATACCTCTAGCCAGATCACCCGTGAAGTTCATGATATCATTCAAAGTAAAGCCCTGGCGATTGGTATTATTCCCCATTCCTAATAAAGAGAGTTGTTGATCACCATTGAATCGATTCACATTTGTTTGTGCATCGTATCGCCCATCATCACCTCCTGCGCCTGCAGCTATTCTTCCAAAAGTAGATTTATTACGATCTTTTTTTAGTTTCAAGTTGATCGCTTTTTCTGAATTTCCATCATCAATACCGGTAAACTCTGCTCGGTCACTCTTTTTATCAAATACTTGTACCTTATCAACTGCATCTGCATCCAGATTCTTGGTAGCGATCTTTGGATCTCCTGTAAAAAACTCTTTCCCATTCACTAATAGTCGATTGACCCTTTGTCCATTCACACGAATCGTTCCATCATTATCCACCGTTACTCCGGGTAAACGTTTCAAAAGATCCTCTACAACGGCGTTGGGTTGTGTTTTGAAATTTTCAGTATTGAATTCTACTGTATCATTATTGATAGTAACAGGTGCACGTCTGGCAGTTACGGTCACATCACCTCCATGTAAAAGATCGGTCATGATGAGTTGTCCCATATCAAGCTCTTGTCCGGTCTTTACTTCAATGTTTTTCCATATGGGAATATATCCTACATAGGACGCAGAGAGTAAATAGCTTCCTTTTTCGAGAGATTTAAAACTGAATTTACCCGTAGAATCAGCACGAGTAAACGTTACGAGGGTTGAATCTTTTGCATTAACGATTGAAATAGTCGCATATGCCAAACCACGTTTTGCGGCTGTATCATATACATTTCCTTTCACAGCTGCAGGTTGTTGAGCTATACTCAACATAGGTAATGTAAAAAGAACTAGTAATGTAGTAATGTATCTAAGCATTTACTTCTGGTTTTAATGTTTCAAAAGTAGAAGACCATCTCACCAAATGCAGTTAATAAACTTTAGGGAAAGGTTAATGAAGGTTAATAGAATAAAAAAGGCTCTTTACCATGAATGATAAAGAGCCTTTGTAAAAATTCGTCAATCTTATTTTTCGATGGATAACAATTCTACTTCAAAGATCAAAGTAGAACCAGGGCCGATCTTTGGTCCGGCTTGCTGATCACCGTAAGCAAGATCAGAAGGTATGTACAGTTTCCATTTACTACCTACTGTCATTAACTGTAGAGCTTCCTGCCAGCCTCTTATCACACCGCCGACTGAAAATACGATCGGTTCGCCTCTGTCTACAGAGCTATCAAAAATGGTTCCATCAATGAGTGTGCCATGATAATGACATTTCACTTGATCACTGGCTGTAGGTTTTGCTCCACTCGGATTGTCTTTCAGGATCTCATACTGTAAACCACTAGGCAATGTAACCACTCCCTGACGCTTACCGTTTGCAGTTAAAAAATCTTTCGCCGCTTTTTTGGATTTTTCCAATTTAGCCTCATTTACTTCGTTAGCAAATGTTCCGATACAGCGATCCAAAACATCTTCTTTTAATAATAAGGGCTTTTTTTGTAAGACATCATTCATCGCTTTTTGAAGCATGGCAAGATTCACTGCATCGAGTCCTTGTGCTTGTAAGTTTTGAAGGATTCTGATACCCAGTGCATATCCGGCAGAATCTTTATTGTTCTTTAAGGGATTCACAGCTGCGGTGGTTGATTTCACAGGTGCTTTAATAGGAGCTTTTACCGCAGGCTTTGTCTGTCCGTAGCTTATAACAGACATCATCATAACAAGAAAAAGAGAAAATACTATTCGCATCATTTCAGGTTTAATACATTCAAAACAACAATATTTTTAGCACTATGCCAAGAAAGAGTCAAACTATTAGCGCGCTGTTAATGATTCAGTAATTTTTGAACTGCCTGTTCTGTCTTTTCAAAATGAAATCCTTGTAATGCTTGCTCCATCATAGAACGAATTTCTTTGTTACACAGATTACCGATGCTTCCTTCATGTGTATGTTTCAATTCACTGGCACCCGCTTTAAACTCTCCTCCTTCAATCTCAGCACCGATTTGCTGATACGCATCTCTGAATGGAATACCTTTCAGAACTAACCTGTTCACTTCTTCTACACTAAAAGCATATCGATACTTTTCATCTGTCATAATATCTTTTCTAACCTCAACTGCAGAAAGCATCATTTGAGCCATTTGTAAGCATTGTTTCAAAGTTTGCAATGCCGGGAAGAGATGTTCTTTTAATAATTGCAAATCACGGTGATATCCTGAAGGAAGATTGGTAGTCATCATCATGATCTCATTCGGCAAAGCTTTGATGCGGTTACAATGGGATCTGATCAACTCAAATACATCGGGATTCTTTTTATGTGGCATGATGCTGGATCCTGTTGTGAGTTCTGACGGAAAACTTACAAAATCAAAATTCTGGTTTAAGTATAAACACATATCCATACTCATTCGGCCAAGGGTATCTGCCAAACTCGCCATCGCCATGGCTGTGGTTCTTTCTGCTTTTCCTCTGCCCATTTGTGCATATACAACATTATAATTCAGGTCATCGAATCCAAGTAAGTTTGTAGTCAGTGTTCTATTGATGGGAAAAGAAGATCCATACCCTGCAGCAGAACCCAATGGATTCTTGTTCACTATTTTATAAGCAGACTGAAGTAATATGGTATCATCCACTAAACTTTCAGCATAAGCACCAAACCATAATCCAAAAGAAGATGGCATGGCCAATTGAAGGTGAGTGTATCCCGGAAGTAGATCGTTTTTATACTTTTCGCTTTGCTGCTGTAATAAAGTGAACAGCTGTTCTGTTTCTTGTACCAATGAATGTATTTCGTGGCGAAGGAACATTTTTATGTCTACCAGTACCTGATCATTTCTGCTACGGGCACTATGGATCTTTTTACCGATATCACCCAGCTTTTGCGTAAGTAAGAATTCAACTTGTGAATGAATATCTTCTACCGATTCATGAATGGTAAATTGTGAATGGTGAATTTGTTGGTATATACTTCGTAGCTCTTGTACAAGCAGGTCTGACTCTGATTTGGAAAGAAGACCTACTTCTGCCAACATGATCACATGTGCAATAGATCCCAAGACATCAAATGGCGCAAGCAGCAGATCCATTTCACGATCATTCCCTACAGTAAAGGTTTCTACTGCAGATGATACATGGGTGTTTTTTTGCCAGAGTTTCATACTGTTTGTTTTTGCATGATTTGATCCAATAGAGCAATGTATAATTCAATCCCTTCTTTTATTTCATCCTGATAAATAAATTCATCTGCAGAATGACTTCTTGCAGAATCACCCGGACCCATCTTTAAGGTTAGAAAAGGCATCAATGCTTTATCGGAAGTAGTGGGAGAACCATAAGTTTTTCTTCCAATAGTAGTACCTGCTACTACCAACGGGTGACTCTCAGGTATAGAAGTAGATTTTATCCTTACACTTCTGGGTACTACTGTTGACGAAATATTTTCCTGAATGGTTCTCAGTATTTCTTCGAAAGAATACAATTCATTCACCCTTACATCTACAACAAATTTGCATTGATCCGGCACCACATTATGTGCTTTGTTTGCTGTTTCAATTACAGTCACAGATATTTTTACAGGACCTAACAAATCTGAGACACGTTCAAACTGATACTGACTCAACCACTCAATATCTTTCATTGCTTTGTACAATGCATTCTCTCCCTCATTTCTGGCTGCATGCCCAGGTTTACCTGTTGCCGTAACATCAAGTACCAATAGCCCCCTTTCTGCTATGGCCATTTGCATTTGTGTAGGCTCGCCTACAATACCACAATCAATAGTAGGCAACTGTGGGAGCAGCGCTTCAATACCATTCTTACCCGATACTTCTTCTTCAGCTGTTGCAGCAAACAGAATATTATAAGGAAGTTCTTTTTGTTCGTAGTAATATAAAAAAACAGCTAACAGTGATACCAATGCACCACCTGCATCATTGCTACCTAATCCAAACAGCTTGCCCTCTTTTTCGATCGGATCAAATGGATCGATGGTGTACGCAGGATTGGGCTTTACGGTATCATGATGTGAATTCAATAGTAATGTAGGCTTTACCGGATCGAAATAACGATTGGTTGTCCATATATTATTCAGGAATCGATGAACCGGAATCTGCTTTTGCTGAAAGAACTGCTCAATAAGTTTGGCAGTAGCCTCCTCTTCTCGGCTATAAGAAGGAGTAGCAATCAGTGCTTTCAATAACTGAATACTATCCTGAAATAATATATTGATATCCGACTTCATGTTATAATTGAATGGATGTTCCTGTTTTACCTTCTATTAACTCTTGCAAGAACTCTGCCTGACCAATGATCACTTGTTTTACGCCTGCTTGGATAGCACTAAAGGCATTATCTAATTTAGGAAGCATCCCTGCAAAAATTTTATTCTCTAATTTTAACTGCTGATAAAACGAAGGATTCATTACCGGTATTACTGAGTTATCATCATTCACATCCACTAGTACACCCTTCTTTTCAAAAGAATAGATCAAACTGGTTGCATACAAGTGGCTCATACTTTTGGCGATCTCCTGAGCAATGGTATCCGCATTGGTGTTTAATAGTTGCCCGTTTCCATCATCTGTAATAGGCGCTAATACAATGGTTAAATTTTGCTGAATCAGTTGATGTATTTTGATTGAGTCAACTGCATCAATATCTCCTACAAACCCATAATCAACTGTTGCATGTACTCTTTTATGTGCTCGAATAATGCCAGCATCCGCACCTGTCATACCAATAGCATTGGCACCTTTTGATTGCAATTTTGCGACGATATTTTTATTGATATGGCCGGCATAAACCATGGTCACTATTTTCAAAGTCTCAGCATCGGTGATCCTACGACCATCTACCATTTGTTGTTGAATACCCATTTGTTCTGCCAGCTTTGTAGCAAGCTTTCCTCCTCCATGCACCAATATCTTATGCCCTTTCACAGTAGCAAATTGCTCCAGAAAATGTTCCAGTCTATTAGCATCATCAATGATGTTACCACCGATTTTTATGACATATAATTGCTCCACTTGATGGTTATTGATGTGTTAGAATGGTTTGTAAAACAGCCTGCGCAGCCCACACACGATTACCCGCCTGTTTTGTTACAAGGCTATGAGCACTATCCAATATCTCATCACTGAGTTCGACATTTCTTCTTACGGGTAAACAGTGCATTACTTTTGCAGTACGGGTGTATTTCATTTTTTCCTCTGTCAACATCCAAGCCGGATCATTTTCATACACTTTCCCATAGTCCGTATACGTACTCCAATTCTTTACATAAATGAAATCGGCATCAGCTAATGCAGCATTTTGGTCATGCGTAATGGTTGCTCCTTTTGTAAATTCTGTAGCCAATTCGTAGTCCTGTGGATGTGTAATCACAAAATCAGCTTCTCCCCAGGCATTCACCCATTGAGCAAAACTATTGGCCACACATTGCGGTAATGGCTTGATATGAGGCGCCCATGTCAATACGATCTTTGGACGTTTAGTGATTTTTTTCTCCTGTAACGTTTCTGAAATGGTCATCAAATCGGTTAGAGATTGTAGTGGATGTAGTGTGGCACTTTCCAAACTCACAACGGGAACGCCTGCATATTTAATGAATTGATGGATGAACATTTCACTATAATCATCTTCTCTATTTTTCAATGAAGGAAAGGTTCTGATACAGAGAATATCAAAATATTGTCCCAGAACAGGAGCTGCATCTTTCACGTGTTCTACGGTATTGCCACTCATGATGGCTCCTTCTTCAAACTCAAGCGCCCATCCTTCTTTGTCAACATTGAATACAATGGCTTCCATGCCCAGGTTACGTGCTGCAACCTGCGTACTTAATCTTGTTCTAAGACTTGGATTTAAAAAAAGCAATCCAATACGCTTGCCTACTCCAAGATCCTTATACTTGAATGGATCGGCCTTACACGCCATTGCATTTGCGATGAGTGTATTGATATCCGGCACATCATTAACAGAAATAAATTGTTTCATGTTGTTTCAGTAATTAGGATGAAGGATTGGCGGTTTGTATGAATTTGATAGCCTCACGAAGTCTGTGAAGAAAATCGTCAGCCTGTTCTTTATTTAATGCAAGAGAGGGTAACAATCGTATCACATTAGGTTTGGCTTCTCCTGTGAATGTTTTGTATTCACTCAGCAATACTTTTTTTAAATCTTTGATCTCATCAGGAACATCAAATCCGATCATCCAACCTCTTCCTCGTACATTTTGAATGGCAGGAATGGCTTTCAATTGTTCAATCATATAAGCACCATTCATCGCCGCTTTTTGCATCAAATCTTCTTGTTCCATGATTTCTAATACAGCTAAAGCAGCAGCACAAGCAAGATGGTTCCCTCCAAAAGTGGTTCCCAGCATTCCATGCTTTGGTCTGATATGTGGGGCAATCAAAATACCTCCTATGGGGAAGCCATTACCCATTCCTTTTGCCATAGAATAAATATCTGCATCTACCCCAGCATGATCATGTGCAAAGAATTTTCCCGTTCTTCCATACCCACATTGGACACTATCAGCAATAAATACTGATCCGTATTGATCACATAACTGTCTGATAGTTTGCAAAAAAACATCTGATGCAACATTGATACCTCCTACTCCTTGTATTCCTTCTGTAATAACGGCAGCAATTGTATCTCCATGTAAGGAGAAATATTCTTTTAGTGAATCAGCATCATTAAAAGGAAGAAATACGATGTTTTCGGTTTCATTCACCGGAGCTATAATTGCCGGATTATCAGTAGCTGCAACAGCCAATGATGTTCTTCCATGAAAAGATTTTTTAAATGCTATGATCTTCCTTCTACCCGTATGAAAAGAAGCCAATTTTAATGCGTTCTCATTAGCTTCCGCTCCACTATTACACAAAAACAATTCATAATTGGTTTTGCCACTCAGTGTACAGAGCTTTTCGGCCATTTGTTGTTGTAAGGGTATAATGACAGAGTTGGAATAAAAGGCGATCTGTTTTAACTGGTCTTCTATTCTTTTCACCCAATGCGGATGAGTATGACCGATACTAATCACTGCATGTCCGCCATACATATCCAGGTATTGATTATCCTGATCGTCCCATACATAAGCACCTGATGCTTTTGTTATAGCAATATTATTCAAAGGATATACATCAAAAAGTTTCATTGCAAACGCTTAGTTAATTAGAAATAATTGGCTTTTAATTCAAGCCCTGTTTTTTCTTCAAGCCCAAACATTAGATTCATATTTTGTACTGCTTGTCCGCTTGCGCCTTTGAGTAAATTATCAATGGCACTATGAACAATCAGTTTATTACCCTGCTTCTCAATATGAATTAGACATTTATTGGTATTGACCACTTGTTTTAGATCGATCATGGTATCACTTAAAAAAGTAAATACCTGGTCTTTATAATAATCTGTATACAACCGAACAACTTCTTCCAGAGGGAAACTACAATCTATAATAGAGCTGGTATAAATACCTCTTGTGAAATCACCACGCCACGGAATAAAATGTATACCCGGGCCTTCCCCTTGATCAGATAAAGGAGAATCCTTCTGCAACTGATTAATAGATGCAGTGATTTCTTTGATATGCTGATGATTGAGTGATTTATACGCTTGTATATTATTGGCTCTCCAGCTAAAATGAGAAGTACTGCTCAATGATTGTCCGGCACCCGTAGAACCGGTGATACCTGTGGTATGTACATCACTCAGGATGCCTGCTTTTGCGAGTGGCAGCAATGCCAGTTGAATAGCTGTAGCAAAACAACCGGGATTTGCTATATGCTGAGCTGTTCTGATTTCTTCCCTATTCAATTCCGGCAAGCCATACACAAATCTTCGATCACCGATAGTTGATGTTAATCTGAAATCCTGTGACAGATCAATGATCTTTACGGTTGCAGGAATATTATATTGTTCCAGAAAATTTTTGGCATCGCCATGACCTACACATAAGAATAAAACATCGACATCGGTAGAAGGCTGTTCCGCAAATAAGAGTTCTGTTTCTCCGATGAGATCTTTATGCACAGCATATATAGGTTTCCCGGCATTACTGGAACTGTGTACACTTATTAAGTCTACATGAGGATGATGAAGTAATAAACGGATCATTTCCCCGCCCGTATATCCTGCTCCGCCAATGATGGCTGCTTTTATCTGACTCATTTGTTATCAGATTTAATGTTGTGATAAATAGCGGTTTGGTTACCAAAAATTTTGGAAAAACCTCTTACATCATCTCCCGTCCATCCACTGTTCATTTCACCATACTTACCGAATTTGCTACTCATGAGATCAAAAGATGATTCAATACCTATTACTGCAAAACGATACGGCATTAACTGAATAAAAACCTCACCGGTTACATGTTCCTGAGATTGAGTAAGAAAAGCTTCTATATCTCTCATCACAGGATCCATGATTTGTCCTTCATGTAACCAGTTACCATAAAACTGTGCCAATTGATCTTTCCAATTCAATTGCCATTTGGTCAATACATGCTTTTCCAATGCATGATGCGCTTTTAAAATTACCATTGGCGCTGCAGCTTCAAAGCCTACACGTCCTTTGATACCAATGATGGTATCTCCCACATGAATATCTCTTCCAATTCCAAAAGGACCGGCTATGGATTGTAGATACTGTATCGCATCCGTTGCATGTGCGAATTGTTGATCATTGATACTCATCAATTCACCTTTTACAAATCCAAGCTTTACTTCTTCGGGTTTCGATTTTGAAACCTGTGTAGGCCAAGCTTCTTCCGGTAACATTCCTTTAGAGTGCAATGTTTCTTTGCCGCCTACACTGGTGCCCCATAATCCTTTATTGATTGAATAAGCAGCTTTTTCAAAGTTCATGGCTACACCTTTGGATTTCAAGTAGCTGATCTCTTCTTCTCTGCTGAGTTTCATATCTCTGATAGGTGTGATGATCTCTGTATCAGGAATCATAATGTGAAAGATCATATCAAATCTCACCTGATCATTTCCCGCACCTGTACTACCATGAACTACGGCTTTAGCTTGTAACTTCTTTGCATGTTCGGCAATATGCAATGCTTGGCTTAATCTTTCAGCACTCACACTAAGCGGATAGGTATTATTCTTCAATACATTTCCATAAATCAGGAAACGAATGATGCTATCATAATAACTTTTCACTGCATCTACAGTGGTATGTGTTTTTACACCTAAACTATAAGCATGCGCTTCAACCTGCTGTAACTCTTCTTTGGAAAAGCCACCTGTATTGACGATCACACTATGTACTTCAAATCCTTTTTCTTCGGTCAAGTATTTCACACAAAAAGATGTATCGAGTCCGCCGCTAAAGCCCAGTACTACTTTTGTACCTGCAGGAAGATTTGTTGGAAGCTGGTTCATATAATTGATTACTTAGACTATTAAAAATTAAAAAAATGATGAAAGAATGATTTAGATTTTGCTGTCCCGCCATTCTCTTTCTTTCTGAATACGCGTAATAGTTTATGCTGTTTCACTTTCATGAAACGCTCATACAGCTTTGATTTCTTTTTGAACTCCGTAGACGTTTCTTCCGGTTCATAATGATCTGCAGGGTCATAGAGCATAGCTGTACAAAAGCAATTCTTACGATCCTTACTCATCAATATCTCATAATTGATACAGCTTTTGCAACCGGCCCAGAATTCTTCATCATCTGTCAACTCACTATAAGTAACCGGCTCATAACCCAGATCACTATTGATCTTCATCACTGCAAGTCCTGTGGTAAGACCAAATATTTTTGAATTTGGATATTTCTCTCTTGATAAGTTGAAGATGGTTTGTTTGATAAGTTTAGCCACCCCACTTTTTCGAAAAGGTGGAGAGACGATCAAGCCACTATTGGCTACGAAAGAATCATGCCCCCATGCTTCAATATAACAGAAGCCAACCCAAGTACCATCAGCAAGCAGTGCTATCACTGCTTTTCCTTCTTCCATTTTACGGGCAACATATTCCGGACTGCGTTTGGCAATACCGGTACCGCGTGCTTTTGCAGATGATTCCATCTCATCTGTAATGGTTTGCGCATACTGCGTGTCGCCACTATTGGCTACACGAACAATGATATTTTGTTCCAACTTATAAAAATTAAATAAGGTAAACTAGGCGACAGCTATCTGTCAGATGATTGATTCCGGAGGATTTTTCACTGATAGGGGCAAGTGCCAGTTGCTCGTCCTATCAGCAACCACGTCGAGGTCTCGGCAAAAAGTTGAAAGCAGCTTCCATTGAGAATACCTGAATACGGGTATTCAACAGGAGGAATAAATATTGTGAGAGTATCTGCTTCACTTGTTTGACAATTATTTGCTTTGGAGCTGTAAAAGTATATCAGTTTGTGGGATATCGGTCAAAAAATTTTTCGAACGGTATATTCAATCTATACTAACAAGTGTAAGCATAAAAATAGCCGTCATCTAGTAATGACGGCTATTATTGTATTTAAAAGTTCACAGATTAAAATCCGCCACCGCCTCTCATCATTTGCATTTGTCTGCCACCACCCGGCATCATCATATTCATTGGGCCACGTTGCTGCTGCTGATTACCGCCAAAGCGACGCAAGTTGTACGTAAAGCTCACCATCACATATCTCGTCAAAACCCTTGTTGATATATCTTGAATAGTGTTACCAGTAATTTCTCTTCGAATACTCACATTTTGATTCAAGAGGTCAAACATATAAAACTTTAACTCCCCTGCTTTATTCTTCAACATTTGCTTTGAGATACTTGCATTCAACAACGGAATACTGGTATTGAAGCCTTGTGCTCGTCCCGCATTGTAGATATAATCAAAATCAAGTGAGAATACCCAACCACTTTTTGAATAAGCAGTTGCTTCTGTTGACACTGTTTGTGTAAAGAAGTCGCCATTTTGTTGTGGCTGTAAAGTATATCTCGCCATATTGAAAGAAGAATTGGAAGAGAAGTTCATATCAAACCCTTCTTTCAGATTGGTTGTCCAGCCTACTTCCCCACCTAATGTGGTATTACGTGTATAGTTGCTGGCATTGTTGATCAAAGTCTGTGATTGATCTCTTGCTACAATAGCTCTCAGATTAATAGTACTCTTTGGCTTTTTCAAAGGAAAACTATAATTGAAGAAACCATTGATCCTGTACGTACCATTTAAATTCACCGGCATGGTCAACTGTGCACCATTCGGTTGGAAGACCGTTGAATTCTGAATATCATTTTGAATGAAGTTGGCATTGATGGTTGCAAAGATCAATTTCTGTGTAAACACATCAAATGAGTTATACAAGAATCTGAAACTGTGCGTGAATTGTTGTTTCAAATTCGGGTTACCTGTTCTGATATTCAGGGGATTGCTGTTATCTGCAACCGGTTGTAATTGCTCAGCTGTTGGTTGAGAAGTACGACCGTTATAGAATAAACGCAAGCTCTTTGTTTTAGAGAACTCATACCTGAAATTCGCTGAAGGGAATAAGTTGACAAAATTCTGCCTGATCGATGTATTACGCGTAATATTATTACTCACTAATTCACCGGCTTGTACACCTGATCCAATACTGAAATTATATTTCGCATTTTGTAAACGATAATTCATCGTGAACCTATTGGAACTAAACGTGTTCTCGAAAGTGTTGGTAAGATTCGTAACCGGTATTTCATACTTCCCTGTACCTGCATCATACTCCATCGTTTCTCTTCCTGAATTATTGACATTGAAAGAGTAGTTGTAGTTGAACTCAAGTTGTTGATTTTTTGCTATGGGCTCAGTGTATGAAAGTGTACCACTGAAATTTCGGGTATCTCTGTTCGTACTGTATACCTGATCAATTGTATCAATATATGCCGGTCTGCCCGGAGGATTGAATTGATTCAGTGAATAGTTAGATCCTGTTCCATCGTTAGCACTACCACCGGCATTGATACCAATCGAATAAGTACGACCTCTCTTTGGAAAACGATGACGGAAAGTTGCTTCTACACTACCATTGTACCCATCGTTTTTACGGATCGATCTGGCATCAGAACTATTCAGCGCTGTAAATTTACCTCGTGTTGAAGCGGTTTGCTGTAAAGTTTGAGACCATGTATCCTGAAAACTGATATTCGGTCTTATAATGAGTGAATTAGAAGAATCAAACTGGTGTTCAATATTAAAATTGATCCTGTGATTATTATTATACGTTTTAGAAGAGTTCGTTTGATTATTGAAAATAGATGAATCAGGAGCACCCGGAATCAGATTCTGCACCAGACTATTCTGATCACGATACGTTTTCTGATCATTATAGAAATAGCTTCCTGAGAATTGTGTCTTTGGACTCCAGGTATCTCTATAATTAATACCTCCAGCCCATGTATTCACCAATCCTCCTGCACCACCGCTTCCAGTAAATGCCTGAACGCCACCACGTCCGCCGCCACCACCACCGGCAAAATTTCCACCACCTAAAGAGCCCAACATATCCTGTACCGAGAAATTCTGTTTGTTTACGTTATTGGCTTGTCCGGTGAAAGTAATTTGTCGATCACCATTGAAACGACTCAGACTAAAACTATTATCATACAACCCTTCATCAGCATTAGCACCAAAACCCAATGTACCTCTACCGAAATATCCCTTACGCTTGTCTTTTCGGGTTGTTATATTAATTGTCTTTACCCGATTCCCATCATCAAATCCTGTAAATGCACTCTGGTCACTGGCTTGATCAAATACTTGAATTTTATCGATCACATCAGGAGGAAGGTTTCGAGTGGCCATTCTTGGATCATCACCAAAGAATCTTTTGCCATCCACCAATATTCTTTGCACTTGCTCACCCTGTGCAGTGATGTTTCCATTTTTATCAACTTGTATACCCGGTACTTTTTTTAGCAGATCTTCTGCTACTGCGTTGGGTTTTGTTTTAAACGCAGAAGCACTGAATTCAACCGTATCATTTTTCATTCTTACAGCTGATTGTGTAACAGTAACATTACCCAAGTCAGTAGCTGCGACGGTCATATAAATATTTCCCAGATCGACCATATTATTGGTCTTGGAAAAAGTAATCTTCTTAGAAAATGGCTCATAACCTTGGAATTTAATATCCACGATCATCTCACCAAAAGTGATATTGCTGATCAGAAAACTACCATCAGCTTTAGTGAGTCCAAAAACATCCAATGTAGAATCTTTTGCATCCAAGATTGAGATGGATGCGTCTTTGAGTGATTGTTTCCCTACCGTATCTACCAGTTTACCTTTCAGAGTGGCACTGGTTTGAGCTTGCACAGTAAATGCAAAGAACAAACAGGTAATGGCAGTTAGAATTTTGGTCATGCTCAGGTTTATTATGAGTTACGAAGCTATACAAAGGTCTTAGACCAGCTTATAGTCAAAAAGATTAACGGAAAGCTAAAAGGATGGTTGGGAAGCCTCTTGTTAAAATCGGTGAAAGATATACGTAGATAGGTCGCTTGGTCAATAGTACCTTCTAATAATATACATAACCATTTGACAAACAGGTCTTAACTAAATAGATACTCCACATCCTCACGTGTCAGGTTCTTCACAAATCCTTCATCATCAGTGATCAGTTCACGTGCTAAACTTCTTTTGCGTTCCTGCAATTTGAGGATCTTATCTTCTACGGTTTCATTACAGATCATTCTATAAGCAAAGATGTTTTTCGTCTGACCAATTCGATGCGTTCGATCGATTGCCTGTTGTTCTACTGCCGGATTCCACCAAGGATCAACGATATATACATAATCTGCTGCGGTAAGGTTCAAGCCGACACCACCCGCTTTTAATGAGATCAGGAATACACGACATGAATCATCATTTTGAAAACGCTGGATGGCTCTTTCGCGTTCATTGACGGTACTGCTGCCATCAAAATATTCATAGTCCACTCCCAATTCTTTCATTTTTTCCTTGATCAATGCAAGCATTCCCAAGAACTGTGAGAAGATGAGTGCTTTATGGTTACCAATATTCTCTGTAATCTCTCTTCCTAACTCTTCCAACTTCACTGATGCATTCGGAAACTTCTCTTCATCTTTAATAATGGCCGGACTATCACAGATCTGTCTGAGCTTCATCAGACCTTGTAAAATGGTAAGCTGTGATTTTTGAATACCTTGATTATCTACAACCCCTAATATTTTATCGCGATAGTCGTTTCTGAATGCATCATAAATGCGTCTTTGTTCATCCCCCATCTCACAAAAAAGAACCATTTCTTGTTTCTCAGGAAGATCTTTGGCTACCTGTTCTTTGGTTCTTCGCAGGATGAAAGGGAATAAGAGTTTGCGCAGATGTTCTTTTTGCTCTTTCTCACCAAACTTATCAATCGGAATCGAAAACTCTTGTTTGAAGAACTCCACACTACCTAACATTCCCGGATTCAGGAAATTCATTTGTGCATAGATATCGAATGTATTGTTTTGAAGTGGTGTACCACTCAAACAAAGTCTATTCTTCGCTTTGATCAAGCTCGCCGCTTTTGTTACTTTACTGGAAGGATTTTTAATCGCCTGACTCTCATCCAATACCACATAATCGAAAGCAACTTCAACGAACTGTTTGATATCACTACGTAGAGTACCATAAGTAGTAATGATCACATCTGCATCTGTAGCAGCAAGACTATCACGTGTTCTTTGTGCTCCGTGATGTACATAGAATTTGATGGTAGGTGTGAACTTCCCGATCTCATTCTGCCAGTTGAACATCAATGTTGTGGGACAAACCACCAACGCCTTCAACGACCCGTTTTCTTCTTTAAGATGATGCAGAAAACTGAGTGCTTGAATGGTTTTACCCAAACCCATATCATCAGCCAGAATACCACCCCATTGTACTTCTCTCAAATAATTCAACCACTGAAACCCGCTTTCCTGATAAGGACGTAATATGGATCGAAGATGTGCAGGTGCCGGAACTTCTTTGATGGAATGATTTTCTTTAAGTCGGTCGTATTTTTCTTCCAGCTGAAAAAATAATTCTTCTTCATCACGCTGCATGTACAACTCCTCTACTACGCTGAAGTGGTATTTGCTGAGTTTCATAGAACCCGACTTCCCTTCACCCACCCTGAACAACAAGGAATATTTTTTGATCCACTCTTCAGGTAAGATACCCAACGTACCGTCACCTAGCTGTACAAATTGTTGCTTATTGCTCAACGCTTTCTTTACTTCGTCTACTGTTACTTTCTGATCACCGAAATTGATCTCAATTTTTGCATCGAACCAATCTGTATTACTGCTGATATAAATTTTCGTAGATGGCTTGGCAGTATTGAATCTGAAATTTTTCAATGCCTCAAATCCATAGACCGGAATGTTCATTTCTTTCACCGCATCTACAAAAAGGAAAAACCAATTGTTGCGTAATACTTCTGCACCTTTCAGCGCTAATACGTCTCCTTCTGCAGGTCTGATAAAATGAGAGTGAAGTGATTCGATCTTTTGTATAAACTCTTTCTCTGCTTCCAGATTTCGCTGAATCACTAATAATTTATCTGCGACAGGCATGATGATCTTCTCTTTATCAGAACTCCGTACATCATAACCTCTATAGTTGAAAATGGGTTGGAACAAAAGGTATTCACCTTTCTCTTTCAACATTACTTTCACTTCCGGTCTCACATCTTTGACTTCTTCTTTCTGTACATTACCAAAATGTACATTGTATTCTCTTGAAAGAGGTAAGATGAATTGTTGTAATTGAGTAGACCAGTCTTCAGCAGGAATGATGATTTTTCCAGAAGGAAGGAACTTTTCCAAGATCAGGATATCTTCTGTTCTTTTCCAAGTATAAAACTGCTGATGGTATTGAAATAAAAGTGCTGAACTACTTTCATTTTCAGCAATATTCAGATCTGCCAATGGAAGTTTCACGCGGCAGTCTATTTCGTATTTCCCTTTTTGATAAGTGACCTCAAATTCCGGACTGATCAACTCTGTGACGAGTTCTGCTTTTAAAAGATTCGCAGTAGTAAATGGCTTTTTTTCAGGCAAACAGAATACAAATGGATGATTACTGAGTTCCGTGAAAAGCTTTTTTACTTTAGGGTGCAAATATTCATTGATCAAATGCCTTGTCTCTTCAGGTAATTCATCATTGTGTTGCTGTATGATATTTTCCCAAATACCGCTGAATGGAGAATTACGATCCAGATAGCGACTCACTTCCGAAGGCATCAGCTTGCGTAATTGTTGCAACAATCCTTTATCATCTTCATCAAATACTTCTGTATTGATGAAACGACCCAGATCAAGCTTAATGACCTTACCGGTGTATTTGGTTTTTTCTTCATCCACCTCACCCTGTACAGCTTCAAATTGAACATATGGGTATTGCTGTTCATTAAAAGTTAGTACCAGCCCCAGTTTAACCCAATCTTTTTCTCTTTCATCGGACTCTTGTTCAATCTCGGTAGTCGCAGCAGGTTGTTCTTCCTCTCTTTTTGGTTTTAGCTCTGTGGTCGGATTTAGTGAAACTCTTTTGATACTGGTATCCAATACACGCAAAAAGGGTTTACCATCTGTATAAGTAAACTCAAATTTTCCTTTAAGATCATCATTCAAAGAATAGCCATACAGTGCGAGTAGCTTGTTTTTCTCCTTATCCCAATTACGAATAGAGTCAAAATAGCTCGGACCATAATTGTGTAACAGTTGTAAGAGTACAATGTCTTTATGAACACAGAGTGGATGTTCTTTATCAGACGAACAGGTGCAACTGGTATCAAAATTTCTTTCTTCGTTTTTCTGAAGCAGGATACGAAATGTTTCACCTTCATATTCTAGATCTGCAAGTACACGTTCATCTTTTGCTTCTAAAATATTGGAGCGATTGCTACGTAAGTAATTTTCAGCCTTTTCAAAACTCTCATGTGAAGAAAGCATCTTGATCAATTTGAGATCCAGTTGCTTCATTTTTACCACTGTATGTTTTTGATCGTAACTGGTTTCTTTTTCTCCCAATTGATTACGATCTAACAGATCTTGTAAGTGAAACAGCGCACCGGCTTTATGTCTACAAACTTCAGATAGATTATATGGACAACTACAACGTAATGAAAGTGTTTTAGGATCTTTGAATTGATTGATATGTACCTTGTAAAAAGTGGAGTAGCCATCATCTTTCACTCGAAAAACAATATTGGCCATGAGCTCATCATATTCAACCAGCTCCACATTGCCGAGCGCATGAATTTTTTTACCTCTGCGGATGACTTCTTCTGTACCGCTATTATAAATATGTTTAACCAAATATGGAAGTGCCATACAATCAATCAGCAATTAGTGTAAACAGAAGAGCTGCAATAGGCATCACTACATTCTATTTACCTGTTAAATCAAATAACGCCACTCCGAAAAGGGCAATTTGCAAAAGTAAAGGAAAGCAATCCAGTAAACGAAAAGAAATGCGAGGAATGTGGATGAAATGTTTGTTAAGATTAGCTTATGGCTAATAGTCGATAGCTGATGGTCCATAGACCATGGCAGGAAGTATTGATTATCGAATCTATAAAAATATGACATTGCCATTGGCTATTAGCCATGAACTATTGGCCATAAGCTAGCTACCCGCAAACCAAATCCCCATTCCTATAAATAGGTAAAATATTGGCTACATCGGGGGTTACGCAGTATTCGAGGTCTTTTTCTAGTCCGTATGATGCTAGTCTGTGCCAGTGGGTGGTTCTGCGAATGAATTGTTGCATATCATGTTGATGCAGTCCATACATATCAGAAGCCATCAGGCTACTATCACAGTGGATGGTAAAATGGTCTTGTACCCTATGAATGACAGCTCCGGCAAACATGGCATCTTCGAGGTTGAAGCGATC
This sequence comes from Sediminibacterium sp., assembly GCA_965279585.1. GTDB lineage: Bacteria > Bacteroidota > Bacteroidia > Chitinophagales > Chitinophagaceae > Sediminibacterium. The sequence goes on from OZ257248.1 coordinate 29,179, forward strand.
TTTCCAGGCGGAGCAACCCAAGATCACATTCTTTTTTTGTGCGATCAGGTAATCGCAAACTGCAGAAATATTAGGAAAGGATCCTGTGATCACTTCAGACGCACCACTATTCAGAGCCATATGCAATAGCTTGGTACCATTGGTTGTGGTAAGTACCAATGTTTGTCCTTCAATAAATGAACGAGGATACTCAGCCGGAGAATTACCATGTGCCAAGCCCGGAATTACTTTGCCATCTCTTTCACCGGCAGTAATACCACCTGTTTCTTTTCCGATAGCGATACATTTATCAACAGCATCTACGGGAATCACTCTTTTTGCACCATTGTATAATGCAGTTGCAATGGTAGAAGTAGCGCGAAAAACATCAATGATCACAACAATGCTGTCTGACACATCGTATATGTCCAATAATCTGGGAGAAAGAATGGTGTATAGGGTCGGCTTCATGCTCATAAGGCTGCAAATATACACCAAAGAGAAAGCAGTAGAAGAAAAGGCCAGCCTAGAAAAGCCGGCCGCTCAGAAAGAAAAGGCTACTACTTTTTGGGGGTAATGATCAACAATTCGTGCACATGAATTTCTGTGACGGATCTTTTAACACCTGTCTTATCGACATACTGTCTGTTAACCAATTTTCCATCCACAGCTACTTGAATTCCTTTCACCAGATATTTTTCTGCAAAGTCAGCCATTTTACCCCATGCTACAACCTGATGCCATTGGGTATCGGTTACTTTCTCACCACTGGCATCTTTATAATTTTCTTTGGTGGCCAAACTCATACTGGCTAATTTTTTTCCGCCTTCAATTGTTTTGATTTCAGGTGTCTGACCTAAGTGACCGATCAGCTGAACCTTGTTTTTGATCATATTCATATCAAATGTTTTAATGAAAGAAGCTTTAGGCTATTTCAAAACGAATATCCGGCTGAGTAGAACTTGTATTCGGAGTTTATCCGTTTATTTCCGTTTATAATCGCTTATGTTTTTAAACTTTATTAGAGCTGATATATCATTCTCCTAAGACGAATATTTGCGTATAAATACTATTTCATCGCTTGTACAAATACCTGTTTTTGTACATAAAGTATCTATCATCATGAATTGCCGGTATTTTCATCTTACAAACCGATGCCTATGTCTGTCAATACCAAACATTGCCTGACCTGCGGAGATTCTTTACGTGGAAGAACAGATAAGAAATTTTGTGACGATAACTGTCGAAGTATTTTCAATAATAAGAGATATATAAATGAAAAAGGGTTGGTAAAAAAAGTCAATCATTTATTACTGAAAAACAGGCGCATTTTAGCTTCATATGTAGAGGGCACCAAGGAAACAGAAATGGTTCCGAAAGAATTATTATATCACCGAGGATTTCATTTCAATTATTTCACCCATACGGCTATCAGCAAAGAAGGCACCACCTATTATTGTTGTTATGATCATGCCTATCATGTAGTATCGGAACAGGAATTACAGATCTGTAAACTGTCGAAAGTAAAAGACACAGCTATTGTTATTCCTGATAGCGTATCCTGACCGGTATCGAGATTGTTTTGGTGGTATCTAATTTTTGAGCTGCTGCTTTACTCAGTGCGATCACTTGTCCACTTCCAACCAATCCACGATCAATGATCTTAACCGTTACACTCTTGCCACTCAGTGTATGTGTCACCAATACTTTTGTGCCAAAGGGCAAGGTTTTATGCGCTCCGGAATAACGTGTAGAATCGTATTTCTCTCCACTGGCTGTAGTAAGTCCGTGCAATATTGCAGGAATAATGATGGCATGTCCGACCTCATTTCCTAAAGAACCAATATCAGGCATAGAGGGTGTTGTATGCTGTCTGGGTTTACAGGAAATAATCACTGCAAAGCACAACAATAAATATTTTGTTTTAGGACAAAACATCTTTAAAGCTACATACAAATCATAAAATCATGGTTCTCATCATAAATGACAGCATAAAAAAGCCGCAACACAGGGTTGCGGCTTCTATCATCAACAATTGTTATTTAAGCAAAAGGGAACTTTACAATTTTAGCTTTCACCAGTGCATTACGGATCTCAATAAAGATCTCAGTATCTGCTGCTGTAAAAGCATTATTTACATAACCCAATCCGATCGCCTTATTTAAAGATGGTGCTTGTGTTCCTGAAGTTACTTTTCCGATGGTATTTCCGGCAGCATCTTTGATCAGATAATCATGACGTGGAATACCTCTTTCGATCATTTCAAAACCAACCAATTTACGAGTTACGCCTTCTGCTTTTTGTTTTTCCAAAATAGCTCTTGCAGTAAAATCTTTGGTAAACTTAGTGATCCAACCCAAGCCTCCCTCTAATGGAGAAGTGGTATCATCAATATCATTACCATACAAACAATAACCCATTTCCAAACGAAGTGTATCACGGGCTCCCAAACCAATAGGCTTCAATCCTTGTGGACCACCTGCTGCAAAAATGGCATCCCAAATTTTATCAGCAGCACCATCTACATCTTCAAAATAAATTTCTACACCCCCTGCTCCTGTATAACCTGTTGCACTTACCAATACATTATCTACACCCGCAAATTTTCCTTTGGCGAAAGTGTAATACTTCAGGTTCATGATATCCATCTCTGTCAATGGTTGCAAGATCTTGGTAGCATTCGGACCTTGAATGGCTAGCAAGCAAGTCTTGTCACTGATATTGTGCATCTCAACATTCTCTGTATTAAACTTGCTGATCCAGTTCCAATCTTTTTCAATATTCGATGCATTGACTACCAGCATGTACACTTTATTTTCTTCAATACAGTATACAATCAAGTCATCTACAATACCACCTTCTTCATTGGGTAAGCAGCTGTACTGTGCTTTTCCATTGGTCAATTTTGAAGCATCATTGGAAGTAACACGCTGAATCAGATCCAGCGCTTTATCTCCTTTCAGGATGAATTCACCCATATGACTCACATCAAATACACCTGCATTGTTACGAACAGTAGCATGCTCATCATTGATACCTGAGTAGCTGATGGGCATATTATAACCGGCGAACTCCGCCATTTTAGCACCAAGTGCGATGTGTTTTTGAGTGAAGGGTGTATTTTTCATATCGGTAATTTATCGTGGCGCAAAAATAAGTGAAAGGAGGATGGGAAATACATTTGTTTTAAGCCACTTTACACAATAGCCCTGCTGCAAAGTCGACATCCGTTCTTTGCAACAGGGCTATCTGTTATGACGATAAACCTCTATGAGTTCTACTGCTGAAATGCAGGTGCCACACTATATGCATGACTAGACCCACAAATCAGAAACACCCTTTCTCCCTTTTCAGTCAATTCTTTAACAATCGTTACCAATTGTCTGTTACGGATATCATTAGAAGTAGCCATCATTTGAGATAAATATCCGGGTAAAGCATATTCATCAGAAGTATTGCGCCAATCGGGTCCTGAAGGAAAATACTTTTTCCATAAACGATCTACGTCTTCCACCGATCGAATACTGTCTTGCAACCCAACATTAGATGCACGTTTCAAATACTCTTTAATAAAGCTTTCCGGAGAATCAGGCTTACCATAACGAAGGTTCCCAAAATAAGGATTCAATATTTGTTGCAGTGCAATTTGTTCTTTGGTAAAATAGCGTTGTAAGGAATCTGCCAATGCTTCTTTGGAAAGATCCCAGTTCATGATCTTCACACCATCTTTATGTGCCAATGCTTTTACCCATCCGCCTTCTCCCAAATATTTCACCGGATTCATAAACAGCGGTAAAAGAAATCCCAATCTGCCTTCCACCAATGCGATCGTTGGATGAAACTCTCCCCAAAGCTCCTCCATTTGAGGTATTTGTGGGTCATTGGGATCTTTTGTATGCGTAGCACCAAAGATCAATGCTCTTTTTTGTTTGATGATGAATGGCCGCTCATGCTCACCTGTATATTTTTCAAAAGGAACGATGGAGTCAGCTGTATGATAAGATGTTGTTGGAATATAATATTTGGGGGACTTCCAGGCCATCAGATAAACAATGGCGAGTAATAACACGGTCACAAAGATGGACCTCAGCAGAATTTTTTTCATAAAGATGATGTTGTAGTAGTCTTTCAGTATGGCATAACAATACCTTACCTTATTAACCACCGGTTAATTTGCGGTTGCAAGTGGGTTGATCATCTATGTGCAGTAGGGAAAATTAGCGCTGAGCCTGATCTGAAGTAAGAATGATTTTAACTTGGTCTGCAATTCGTTTTACACGATCATATGCAGCCTGATCATTTTCATCTTTATCAAATCGAATTTTAAGACGACCCTTTTTGAGTCTTACGAATAACTTATCATCGTCGCGAATGGTAAATGTTGTAGAGCGGTTGTCTTCATTGTAAGAAGCCTCATCCAACTCATGTTTTATAATGCGAGCCACCTCATCTGTTTGAGAGCGCCTGAATCTGGCATCAACTCTCAACTGGTGATCTGATTCCTTCACCGTAACAGAGATCCTGCCATGTCTTACTCTATCTGTTTCATAACGGATACAGCCAGAAAGCAACATGATAAAGAGACAGATGGCTACTACATATTTCATTTTCATGTCGGAAGTTTTAAGGGTTAAGCGGATTTTTGAAGAGAAGGGAAGAACCTCATCATGAGAACAAGACGAGGTTCTTATTTTTCCCAACTTCAACCGTCTTTAGTATACCATTTGCATCATCAGTAAGCGAGAAGCCTCAATTGGCAGGTGCTGTTCTGATTTGTTTTCTGTTACATTTTTTACCTCAGTACTATTCTGTACAGTTTCTTTTTTGTAACGGTAGCGTGTGGTATCAATAGGTTTTTCTAATTCTTTTTTCAGTTCTTCTGCCTCTTTTTGCTTGCGCTCATATTCTTTCTGCAGTTCTTCTTTGCTCTTTTTATATTTTTCGATGGTCTTTGACTTATCATCTGTATCATATGTTCTTTCACCATCACCACTATCTTCCTTATTCACTCTTTCCAATCCACCCGGTGTCATGATATATTCTACATCAGAGCTCCAGCTTTCATAGTCATTGTTCCACTCTTCTTCCCAATCCCAATCGTGACTAGAACCCAGGCTAAACCAGTTCAATCTTCTGGAAACATTTCTGTCGATGAGGATTCTTTTTCCAACAGGTACTTGAATATTTACCTGTACACCTTGGTTACGGAAGCGTGTTCCTTTTTTCAGTGAGAACCCACGATCCAACCAAATGGTACTGTCTGATTGATTGATACCGTAAGCGATCTCTTTGATATTGTTTAAAGCTGTTCCTTCATCTTTACCACTGCTGTATTTGAAAGCAGAGATATGGTATGCGGAATCCTGGCTCTTCACGATACGTACTCTTACATTGTTCAAGAAGAGACTATCATCATTCATACTTACAATACCATCCATTTTGAACCAACGACCATATACTTTCACTTTGGTATCGGGTACTTTGATAATCAGTTTACCGGTGGTTGGTTGTTGAATACTGAATTCCGCTTTCTCTCTTGCTCTTGCATCAAAGTTGGTAGCGATTGAATATACCAGAATACCACCGCAGATCAAACCAATGAACCATAGACCACCGAATGTAAATCCGAGATAACGGCTACCTGATTTTACCCCCATGATACGACGGATCAACCAAGTGATGAATGCTACTACCGGAACACCCAAGAACAATAAGAGTGTTGCCCAAGCCAGGAAGTTTTGTCCGAAACCTTCCAAGAAGAAATTCTTCAGCGGGAATACACCCACACCAGCAAACATCAAGGCCAAAACAGTTACCAGTAAAGCAAAGGCAAGTATACCTGCAATGAATAAGAAGAATGCTTTGAACAAGATGGCAATGATACCACCCAATCTTCTACCACCTCTTTTCAGTGCTGACCCGGTTTCTGCATTGAACTGCTGACTTTTTTGTCCTACAGTCTGACCAAACTCTTGTCCGAATTGGGTCGCTTTATCTTTGAACTCACCACCCCATTTTTCTGCACGACTTTTAAAGCCTTCCAGATCTTCCTGAATGGTATTCTTAATGGTATTGAGATCTACTTTTTCACCACGCATTTCAAGTTTTTCAGAAGCGCTTTTTGCTTCAGGGATCACAGCCCACAATACAGCGTACACCACAAATAAGGTTCCACCGAAAGAGCCGAATACGATACCGGGGAAGAAATCATCATCCATCCAGAATACACCTCTGAAAATAGAGCTGATGATACCGATCACCAACGGGAAAGCGAAGATGAGACGCGGTACCCACACAGCGATATCAAAATATGAAGCGATACCACTGGCTACACCGGCAATAACTTTCTCTTCCGGATTACGGTACAAACGTTTAGTAGAAACGATATTGTCCAATGGTTTTGATGGAAGAATGATCCATAATAAGATGTACAACAAGATACCTGAGCCACCCATAAACGTAATGAGTGCAAATACCAGACGTACAATAGTTGGATCGATACGGAGATAGTTAGCTAAACCACCGCAGACACCACCTAATATTTTTTCGTTGTCATCGCGATACAGTCTGCCTCTAGGAGAAGTTTCAGCAGAAGCACTACCACTGTTGGTAGACTGTCCACCTTCACCACCCAATTGAGCGTGTACATTTCCTTCTTCGCCTTCGAAATCTTCAGGACGACCCATGCTGTTGATGATCTCGGTTACGGTATCATCAGTAATGCAGGTAGCACCTTTTTTCAGGCTATCGCCAAACAGTTCGGCAATACGACCTTCAATATCATTGATGATCTCATCACGACCCTCCTCTTTGGCAAAGAATTTGCGCAAACTTTCTACATACTGCTTCAGCATGTCATAAGCAGACTCCTCGATGGGAATCACTCTGCCCTGAAAGTTTATATTGATTACCTTTTTCATTTTCTGTTCAGTTTTGTTGGTTAAGGTTGGGTTGGATTTTCTTCGGAGGCCGTTTCGGTTTGGTTAATTGTCAGTGCATGTACTGCATCCGCCAATTCCTGCCAGGTTCTTTCCAGTTCATTGTAGAACTCTAAACCTTTATCGGTCATCACGAAATATTTTCTGGGTGGTCCGCTATTACTTTCCACCCAACGGTAGGTCAGTAAGCCGGAGTTTTTTAAACGTGTCAGAAGCGGGTATAATGTACCCTCGAGGATGTGCAGGTTTGCAGCTTTCATTCGGTCCACAATATCACTCGGGTAAACCTCACCCTGTCTGATGATGGATAAAATGCAAAACTCCAATACACCCTTTCGCATCTGACTTTGTGTGTTCTGAATATCCATAGCCGGAGTTTTTGTTTGTTCCTAAACCTTTCGGGGGGAATGGAACAATCGTTATTAAAAAAGATTCAAGTGTTTGATTAAGCAACCAGGTGTCTTCTTACAATTCTGTTTCTGCGGCTGCGCTGTAACTTGTAGTAATCAACGGCACCGAAAACAGTTTTGTTGTTCTGAAGACTCATAGTTGTTGCAACAGTTTCCTTTACTTCTTTTACCAGGTTGTTCAGTTGTTCCTGTCCCAGTTGTTGTAAGAAGTTTGTGTTTTGCGTTTTCATGACTTAATATTTATAAGTGTTTTTAATTTTTTTCTTTTAGAAGGTTTCGGGTGTTTTCCCTGATGCCCTTCTTTCATAACACAAAGATGGGGAAACTTTTGGTACTATGCAACACATAGTACCAAGTTTTTTTAGGTAATGGGCAGAACTTAATAATAGGTTAAACTTAAAATATTGATTTTCAATTATTTAAGAAATTTTAGAGAAAATAGAAAGGGATGAATGGTTCTATTTCGTGAGTAACGGCATCACTCGGCTTTGGACCTTATACCATATATAATAAAGAACAAAGCGGCGACAGATCGATTAGTCGACTCCGGATCAGCAGAAAAAATATTTATCGTTTTTATACGATAAAAGAAAAAATCTCCTTTACTTTGCTTCATCGTATAAAAACGATAAAGAAAATGGCAACACCTAAAACAGAAGTATTTTCAAAAAAGGAACAAGACCTCGCAGCATTTGCAAAAGCGATCGCTCACCCGGCTCGTATTGCGATCCTCAAAGTATTGGCACAAAAAAATGAATGTATCTGTGGTGAGATCGTTGAAGTATTACCGCTAGCACAGTCTACCGTTTCACAACATTTAAAAGAATTGAAAGAAGCAGGACTCATTGATGGATCTGTTGACGGTCCACGCAGTTGTTATTGCATCAATTGGAAAGCGTTTGAAAAATTCAATGCAGAGTTCACCGGTCTATTCCACAAACTAAAAGATCAACATACGAAATCCTGCTGTTAGTGATCATCACTGTGTGCGGGCGATCGATCGCATACAATAGTGACCATGAACAGCTATTCATAACAATTAAAACAAAAAACATGCAAACAGAAACCGCTTTAAAAGAACTGGTAAAAGAAAAATACGGAGAAATAGCTGACCAGTCGCGCGAGAACAATGCTGCTTCCTGCTGTGGCGCAGGTGGTTGCAGTACCGAAGTATACAATATTATGGCAGACGATTATACACGTTTGCAAGGATACAATCCTGATGCCGATCTGGGATTAGGTTGTGGCTTACCCACCGAATTCGCTAAGATCAAAAAAGGAGATACTGTAATAGATCTTGGAAGTGGTGCAGGGAATGATTGTTTTGTAGCACGCGCAATTGCCGGCGAGTCGGGTAAAGTCATCGGTATTGATTTTACAGAGCGCATGATTGAAAAGGCAAGGGCCAATGCTGAGAAACTTGGATTCAACAATGTAGAATTCCGTTTTGGAGACATTGAACAAATGCCTGTATCAGCCAATATTGCGGATGTGGTAGTGAGCAACTGTGTATTGAATCTGGTTCCCAACAAATTCAATGTATTAAAAGAAGTATACCGTGTTTTAAAACCCGGTGGACATTTCAGTATTTCTGACATTGTGTTAGAAGGTGAACTACCTGCTAAACTGAGAGAAGCTGCAGAAATGTATGCCGGTTGTGTATCGGGCGCCATTCAAAAAGAAGTGTACCTCGAACTAATTCATGCGACCGGTTTTAAAAATGTAACGGTACAGAAAGAGAAAAGTATTCTATTACCGGATGATATTCTTCGCAATTATTTTTCTGCGGAAGAGATTCAATCATTCAGAAACAGTAATGCCGGTATTTACAGTGTAACCGTATACGCAGAAAAACCATTGACCGAAGAAGCAGCTTGCTGCGCTCCCGGATGTTGTTCATAATTCAACTCAAGATCTATGTCTGAAAAAAAGAAACTCCTATTTGTTTGTGTAGAAAACAGTAATCGCAGTCAAATGAGTCAGGCTTTTGCCAGTATCCATGGTGGCTCATCCATAGAAGCTTACAGTGCGGGTAGCAAACCCAGTGGCATTGTAAATCCAAAAGCCATTGCGGCCATGAAAGAGCTAGGCTATGACCTTAGCACGCATGATAGTAAATCATTGAAGGAGGTAGAAGCTTTTGCACCCTTTGATGCAGTGGTTACCATGGGTTGCGGTGATGCTTGTCCGTGGATGCCTGCCAAACAATTCATTGATTGGCAAATTCCCGATCCAAAACACATGGAGCCTTCGGAATTTAATGAGATCAGAGATATGATCAGTGAGAAAGTAAAAGCGTTGATCAGTTCCCTATAAATATCACGCTGCGAATCCTCTGCTTTTCTTGTTCTCTGCGGTAAAAAATTCAACCGCAGAGAACGAGAGAAAAGGAGTTAACGCTGAGTTTAGTTTTCAGTTTGTTCTCCTCCTTTACCGATAATTGCTTCAATGATAGAAGTGACAAACGATACGAGTAAACTAAAGAACAAAGCAGATACCCATCCATCAACTGTAAATCCCGGCACCAATGTAGCCGCCCATTTTACAATGATGATATTGATCACAAAAAGAAATAGTCCAAGCGTGATTACAGTGATGGGGATGGTAAGTAAGATAAGTACAGGTTTGATAAAGCTGTTCAATAAACCCAATACGACCGCAACGATCATTGCAGTAAGTGGATCAGCTACTTCAATTCCTTTCAAAATATAAGCTGCCAATAGAATCGCCAATGTACTGGCAATAGTTTTTGTAAAAAATCGTCCCATATTCACGGTTTCAGAGTGGTCAAAATAGTATTTATTTTTCTGAAGACCATGCTTGTGTGGAATTTTAACAGGAACGGTTTATCTGATTATATCACCACCAATTCATAAAATTTCTCAGGCTGCAAATGTTGCTGTGCCAAAGCCTGTAATTCTTCTGCTGTTACTTTTCGAATGGTATCAATACTATTGTAGAAATATGATTCATCCAATCCATTCAGGATATAGGTTTTCCAGCGACCAATGATTTGGAACGGACCATCCAGATCACCCAACAAGGATCCGATCATGTAGTTTTTCACCAGATCCAACTCCTCTTTGTCTACCGGCTCATTACGTAACAATTCCATTTCCTTGTATACTTCAGTGATCGTTGCTTCACAAACATCTCTACCCGCTTCCGTACTGATCATCCATGCACTGTGATGGATATGATTCTGCAAATAACTATGGATACCATAAGTATACCCTTTGTCTTCCCGGATATTACTCATCAGTCTGGATCCAAAGAAGCCGCCGAAAATATTATTCAACACCTGAACTTTCGGAAAATCAGGATGATGACGATTGAAGAATGGTTGTGCAATTCTGATGGCACCCTGTACGCCTTCTTTATCGTTGATGATCCTGTACTTTTTTTCTGCAGCAGGATTCAAAGAATAGTTTACCTCAGGCAAAGGAGCACTATTGAGTGGTAAGGAACCGAATACACGGTTGAGTTGCTGATCGATATCTGCAGGTAATTTACCTGCCGCAAACACCATGCATCTTCCTTGTTGATAGAATCGGTTGAAAAAAGCTTCCAGCTCTGTGCGTTCAACCGCATCATAATCTAAAGTAGAAGTGTATTTTCCATATGGATGATGAAAACCATACACATACTCATCGATCAATCGATTTGAAACAAAATCACATTTCTTCAAATTGACTTCCAGTCTTTGTTTTTGATTTTGCTTATAGATCGCTAATTCCTGTTCAGGAAAAATACTTTCAGTGATCAATTCAGCCACAACCGGTAATAACTCAGCCACATGTTTACTCAAACAATGCAGTGTGATCGTAGCAGTCTCATTGTAACAACTTCTATTGAGATACGCACCGTAAAATTCAAAGTATTCATTAATGGAATAAGCATTGCGTTGCTTGGTTCCATTCTTCAACATAAAGTTGGTGGTGCCAGCAATGATGTTTTTGGATTCATACCAATTACCGGCATAGAATACCCACTCAATCATTACAACTTCTTGTGCTCCTGCATTGATGGCATATACAGGCACTTGATTATCCAATGTATAACGATCGCAAGGTTTTAGGCGAAGATCAAAAGCTACTGCATCTGTGATCGGTGGCGCTACGGTTCTGTTTATCATATCTCCTTTGTATTCAACATTCAGTTTGCATAATACAACAGCGTATTACTGTTGTTGGGTTGAAATATTTGTTGGCTGTACTGACGAATATCTTCAACAGTGATATCCTGATACTTCTGTAATTCAGTGTTCATCATATTTGCATCGCCTAGTAACTCATACATCGCTAAACTATTGGCGCGGCTCATGATACTCATATCTTCAAAAGCAATCACACTCTCTGTTTTGTTCTTGATCTTTTGCAGTTCAGGTTCAGCGATCAGTGTTGATTTTAACTGTTCAATCTCTTCATCTATCGCAGCAACAGCATCTTCCATTTTCACACCTTTCACCAGTTTACCTTCCACGGTCAGTAATCCTGAATCAATACTTCCGAAATGATAACAATCCAAATTGGAGAAGTATTGCTTTTCTTTTACCAATTTCTGATACAAACGTGAAGAACCACCTCCTCCTAAGATCTCGGTGATCATATCTGCTACATAATAACCTTTATCCAAACGCGCATCCATATGCCATGTTTTGATCAAAGCATCTAAGGGTACTGCAGCATGTACTTCTTGTACACGTTTTTCTGTTTGTTTCGGTTCTTGTGGAAGTTCACGCAGATATTTCTCTCCCATCGGTATATCACCAAACCATTTCTGTGCAAGTTGTTTTACCTGCTCAACAGTAACATGTCCGGCCACGACCAGAATAGCATTCACCGGACGATAATGTTTGAAGAAAAAAGCTTTTACATCATCGATATGTGCATTCTCTACATGACTCAACTCTTTACCAATCGTCATCCAACGATAAGGGTGTGTTGTATAAGCCAGTTCGCGCATTTTATGCCATACATCCCCATAGGGTTTATTGAGATAGTGCTCTTTAAACTCTTCACATACTACTTTACGTTGTACTTCCAGACTTTTTTTACTGAAAGCCAAACTCAGCATACGATCACTCTCCAACCAAAAAGCGGTCTCAATATTTTCGGCAGGTATTTGGCAATAATAATTGGTAAGATCGTTGGTGGTATACGCATTGTTTTCTCCTCCGGCTCTTTGCAACGGCTCATCATAATCCGGGATATTGATGCTACCACCGAACATCAAGTGTTCAAATAAATGCGCAAAACCTGTTTTGTTGGGATTTTCATCTCTTGCACCTACATCATACATAATATTCACCACCGCCATGGGTGTAGAATGGTCTTCGTGTACCAGTACTTTTAATCCGTTATCCAGCACAAATCTTTCAAATGTTATCATAGTCCAGATTGAAACAGCGAAATTAAGTGAAAACCATGCACAGCTATTCCGAAACACGGAATACTGTTATCGGTTTCGCCTGATGTCTTTGATATTGATGGTCAACACCAGCGGTTTTTGGTCTCTGAAAATAATGACCCTCACTTTACCGATGGAGTTTTGAAAAAGGGTCTTATAGGTTTGAATATTCTTAGTGTAATTGTTCTCAACAGAGAAAATAATATCCCCCGGTTGAAATCCGGCTTTGTCACCGGGAGACCCTTTAATGATATCAATCACCCTGATCTCCCCATCGATCAAATAAATACCCAACCCTGTGTATGCATAATCAAACATTTCCTGGAAGTGATTATTGGGTTTGATATGAATGGATCTCTCAGGATAATTCAGGATCACATTGAAACGGCGCATGATATCATTCCCGATCAATCCGCCTAATAAAGGATAGGAGGTTACATTGAATTCATCATCAAATACATGTATCGGTACGTTTCGAAATTTATAGGGGCCAATTCTGACTTCGGATGCTACAGTAATATCCATCATCTTCTTTCCGCCCAATCCTTCTGCTTGTGTAGGATAAAATTTTCTTTTCCGTTTGAAAATAACACTGTCTTCTACAAACTCTTTTGACAATAAAAATGTGAGTCCGGCTCCCGTATCAAAAATGAATCTGCCGCTCACCTGTTTTTCATCTTTCACAGACGCCAATTGCAATGGAAGTGTAGAGAAATCGGGGCGAAGCAAATACCCGCCTTTAGGGTATTTAAATCTGCCGGGTGTATACACTTCCATGATCTGTTTATCATAATCAATCTGCACAATGTATCTTCTTAAAAAACTAAACCCGATGATGCCATCGATCTTCATGCCATAAACACTGGTCAATAAGTCATAATCATTTACATGAAAGTCAAGCTTTTCAACCTCCAGGCCGGGGAGTTTTAAGGTATGGTTATAAGCAAACTCCACTGTTTTAATACCTGCAATTCCTCTGATGGTTCTATCACTCATGGTTTTGGTGATCCCTAAATAATTGACAGTGGTAGAATCGAGTGAGATACCACCGCTTCCGGTATCAAATACAAAATTTAAACTGTCGGGATAATTATCGATCCTTGCTTTGATAATGACGATCCCACCACTGAGTTGGGTAAAAGGAAAACTGGTTAACAGCTTAGCCTCGGGCATGATGAATTCTTCCTGAGCGAACACAGGTTTGCCGGCGAAAAGCAAGCCGATCCAGGTAACGGCCAACAAAAAGAGTTTCATGCAGTTTGAAAATAAGCTGATTTCACGACTCGAAGCAGTTATTAATGTTGGAAAGGCTAAGAGATTTTTGATCGGCTCATAAAAAGGACAACCAAATGGCCGGTTTTGTTGCAACAGGAATCAACCATATCCTCCTACCTTTGTTGTTTAACTGAAATGATAGGGTATGCAATTAGCTGATTTGTATCAAAAGGCATTGAATTTTGAGTTTTTGAGCATTGAAGAAGGGATGTTCCTGTTTGAACAGGCGCCTCTTTCCGAATTGATGCATGTGGCAGATGAACTCCGCAAAAAGCAAGTACCACACGGAAAAGTGACTTGGCAGATCGACCGCAATGTCAATACTACCAATGTTTGTATCGCCAATTGTAAATTCTGCAACTTCTACAGAATACCGGGTCACGCAGAGGCTTATATCACTGATATGGACACCTACCGCAAAAAGATCGAAGAAACACTTCGTTATGGCGGTGATCAGTTATTGCTGCAAGGGGGGCATCATCCTGAACTTGGACTAGATTTTTATACCAACACCTTTAGACAGATCAAACAGGAGTATCCTCATTTGAAGTTACATGCGCTTGGACCGCCTGAAGTAGCGCATATCTGTAAGTTGGAAAAGATGAGTCATAAGGATGTGTTGAGTGCATTGAAAGAAGCGGGATTGGATTCATTGCCCGGTGCAGGTGCGGAAATATTGGTAGACAGGGTACGCAGACTGATCTCCAAAGGAAAATGTGGGGCAGATGAATGGCTGGATATCATGCATGAAGCGCATAAATTAGATATTACGACCAGCGCTACTATGATGTTTGGACACGTCGAGACATTGGAAGAGCGTTTTATCCATCTAACCAGGATCCGAGAAGTACAGAGTCGTAAATCTGAGCATGTGAAGGGCTTTCTGGCCTTTATTCCATGGACTTTTCAGGATGTAGATACTTTGTTAACCCGTATCAGAGGCGTTCATAACCTTACTACCACTGATGAATACATTCGTATGATCGCCATTAGTCGTATCATGTTGCCAAACGTAAAAAATATCCAGGCGAGCTGGTTAACGGTGGGAAAACAAACCGCTCAGATCTGTTTACATGCCGGTGCGAATGATTTTGGATCCATCATGATCGAAGAAAATGTGGTAAGTGCTGCCGGAGCCCCTCATAGATTCACCTACAAAACTATGCAGGACGCCATCCGCGAAGCCGGTTTTGAACCCCAACTCCGCAGCCAGCAATATGACTGGAGAGAAATTCCGGAGAGTATTCAGGAGCAGGTGATTGATTATTAAGAGGAGTGAAAAGTGAAAGGTCAAAGGTGAAATCAAGTCAATTTGACCTTTCACTTTTCACTTCTCACCCCTCACTTTTTAACTTCATTTAACTTTTAACCCTTTCTGTTTAAGTTTCTGCACTATACCTTTATGCTTTCTTAAACTGAGCTTATGAAAACAAGGCATTTGTTCGTTCCCGGGTTAGCCGTAGCAGTTTTAGCTGTCGCAGGCATTGTTACCAATAATCTGAATAGCCGAAAGATGTGCTCTGTAAATAATAAAAACTGCCCACTAAAGCAGAAAAAGCAAGTTGCACAGCCCCAAGGGAGTAGTCCTGATGAGCTCCATTATGGTGGACTAAACCGCTTAATCGTCTCAACTTTCCGATAATCATTGATCCTGCGCCAGAAACGCAGGATTTTTTTTCTTTGTACTGTAACAAAATAAACGCCTGTCCGTATAACCACTATACAAGGCAATCAACTGAATTATCGCGCTGTTTATGACTGAGCAAGAGTACAACCAATGTGTGAACCAATATGCGGATAACGTATATCGTTTCATCGTTAAAAATCTTCGACATGAGGAAGATGCGCGCGATATTGTACAAACTGCTTTCGAAAAGCTCTGGAGAAACCGTGAAAATGTAGAGAATAGCAAGTCAAAATCATTTCTTTTCACAGTGGCTTATAATCAGATGATCGATCATATCAGAAAGGTAAAAAGAATTCATTTGAAAGATGAGTTTCAAGAGGATGGAAGAGCAGAACAAGCAAGTGGTCATAAAAGAGAAATGAAGAAGATCTTGATGGAAGCGTTGAACAGACTCAATGAAACACAAAGAAGTCTGGTAATGCTGAAAGATTATGAAGGATATAGCTATGAGGAAATAGGTCAGATCATGGATCTGAATGAGAGTCAGGTGAAAGTTTACCTGCACAGAGCAAGACTAACATTGAGGAATTATCTGGTTAGTCCTGAAAACGTTTTATAAATAAATCAATAATAGTGATCAACATCAACAGACATAATTACGAGGAATTTTTCCTGCTCTACATAGACAGGGAACTTTCTGCTAACGAAAGATTGGCTGTTGAACAGTTTGTTCAGGAGAATCCCGATCTGCAACAGGAACTGGATGCTTTACAACAAACCATGCTCACTGAGGAAATGATGTTCGAGATGCCTGATAAGACTTCTTTATACAGAAATGAAGTTGCAAGCATCAATATAGAAAATCATACGACTCATTTCCTAATGTATGTGGATGATGAATTAAGTGCGACAGAAAAAGATGCGGTTGAAACTTTTGTATTGCAACATCCTTCATTGCAGGAATCATTCATGCAATTGAAACAAACCAAGTTGCCGATCGAATCTATTCCTTTCCCGGATAAGAAAGTATTATATCGTTCTGAGGAAAGTGAGAAAAAGCCCGTGGTTTACATGCGTTGGTGGCGTATAGCTGCAGCTGCTGCTGTCATTGGTTTTGCTTTTATGGTTTGGACCTTATCGCCAAATAATCTTGAAAGCGGATCCGGTAATGAAACACTGATCTCAAAAAACAGTACCGAATTACCGGCTACTGATAATAAGCCATCCCAGAATAACGTTATTGCTGATGATCAATCATTGGCATCGAATGTAACAAGTGAGAACAAGAAAGAATTAGTTGCAACTGATAAGCGTTCAGCACAAACATTACTTGTTTCAAATACTACCAATGTTATTGCAGATGAAAAAATCAATAGACCGGCTCTTATCATTGATAATGCAGGAATAGTTGAAAGCAATACTATAGCAAAGGCAGACATTGTAGTTCCTGACTTAACAGGTATCACTGCAAACAAAGCGATTCGTGAAAGTGAAATGATGAAAACAATCACTGCTGAAACAACAGAGACAAAACCAGAATCTCTGATGCAACAAGTGGTATACAGAGAGTTGGATACAGAGGCCGATAGTGACAATAAAAGCCTATTGATCGGATCCGTTGAAATCAATAAAGATAAACTTCGTGGTATCTTCAGAAAAGCAACCAGTATATTCAGAAGCAAACGAACTGAAGAAGAAAGAGCCGAAACCGGCCCCTCACGACCATTAAAATAAAAGAAAAGCACATCGTATGAAACGTTTAGCAATTGTAACAGCAGGCATCCTGCTTTCAGGGAGTCTTATGGCTCAAACAGACAGTACTTCCAACACACAAGAATCAGATACTGTGAAAGTGGGCAACTTTATTATCATCAAAAAGAATAAAGATGGTAATAGCAGTAATAGTAACAGTGTTTGGAAAGATTGGGATCGCAATTTTGATATCAGAATCGAACGCAGAAACAGAGCCAAAAGAAATATCAGCACCAATTGGTGGATCATGGACTTGGGTTTCACCAATTTCCGTGACCAAACCAACTATACTGCTGCACAGGCCGGAGGTTATTTCAGAACTTTTCGTCCTGCAGATGGCCCGGTGAATGAAAACAGTTTCAAATTAAATACCGGTAAATCAACCAACGTTAACCTTTGGTTCTTCATGCAAAAAGTAAATGTGATCAAGCATGTCGTAAACCTGAAATACGGTTTGGGTTTAGAAATGTATAATTTCCGATACGATTCAAGACTGAGCTACAGAAAAGATCCTAACCCTTATGTATACAATGACTCCATCAGTTTCTCTAAAAATAAATTGTATGCCGGTTATCTGACTGTTCCTTTCATGATCAATATCAATACATCACCTAATAACAGAAAAGGTTTCAGCATCAGTGCAGGTATGAGTGCCGGTTATTTGATCAGCAGTCGCAACAAGCAAAAGAGTAGTGAACGCGGCAAGCAAAAATCACCGGGTGATTTTAACTTAGAGCCTTTCCGCGTAGCAGCTATTGGTGAAGTGGGATTAGGACCCGTTCGTTTGTACGGAAGCTATAGCCTCAATAAATTACACAAAGACATTACACGCGTAGAGCAATTCCCTTATGCGTTTGGAATTAGGTTTAGTAGATGGTAGAGAGAAGCTGTGAGCTTCGAGCCACGAGCTACTAGCTTCTAGAAGTGAATAAGGCAAAAGAATTGATGAAAATACATCATCAATTCTTTTGCCTTTTGTTTTTTAAATCGACAAAAATTAACTCTTCACCTAGAAGCTCATGGCTCGCAGCTCGTAGCTCGTAGCTCACAGCCTTCTTTAACATAAAGTTTGTTAACCAAAACTTTTGTCAATTAACCGAAGAACAACAACATTCCGTGCAGCGTAATTCTAGTTTAGGGGTCGAATCAAAACCCTACTACCATGCGCCCCCTTATGTATGCTACCACTTTGTTGTCAATATGCATTGGCAGCACTTCATTCAAAACACCAATACCCCTTAACACGGAACATGCTACCAAAAACACCTATCGTATTTTGGTGATCAAGACAAAGTATGCGATGAAAATTTTTGATTCCACAGGTGAATGTCTAGCCACCTATCCGGTTGTTTTTGGTAATAAAGACATGGGTGATAAAATGATGCAAGGTGATCGACGAACACCCGAAGGAACTTTTAAAATTTCCTTCAAAAGAAAACATGAAAAATGGAGTCGTTTTTTATTGATCGATTATCCAAATGCAGAAAGTATTACCAAGTTCAATCAAAGAAAAGCAGCCGGGCTCATTCCGGCCAATGCCCAGATCGGAGGAAGTATCGGTATCCACGGAACTTGGCCCAATGAAGATTATGCGGTTGACAGACTACAAAACTGGACCGAAGGGTGTATCAGCACTAAAAACCGATACGTAGAAGAGATCTTTGATGTACTCCCGGTGGGGACTCAGATTACGATTAGGAGGGAAAAGTGAGTAATGAGAAGTGAGTAGTCAGTAGTGAGTTTTATATTTTACTCGCCACTGACTACTCACTATTCACTACTCACTTAAAAAAGCCTTTTTTTAGAAAATCAACTATTTATTTAGAAAAAAGCTCATTACGGACACCCATTTGGCCCTTTCTTTCTTAAAAAGGCTCTCATGACCACTTTGCAAATATTTGATCATGACCTTATCTCGGCTGGCAATATTCTTGAATAATTCGTTGGTTTCGTCTTCTGTCACACGCTGGTCTCCGGCACCCCATTGAAGTAAAACCGGACAGTTTACTTTTTGGGCGTAAATGGTAGGTTGATGGGAAAATGCCCAGCTACCGAGTTCTAATCCACCCCAAAATGTCAATAAAGTGCTTAGGGGTTCTGCCGGTAATCCCATCGTTTTCATGCGACCTTGTACGGCCAGGTGCAATGATCCAAAGGGCATTTCGATGATCATTTTAGACGGTTTGATACCAAACTCATCCACCGCCTTCAAAGCAGTTGCCGCACCCATGGAGATACCCCAGACAATGATATTTTTTTCCCCCTTAGCAACTATATAATCGTACACTGCTTTTACATCTTTTGATTCATAAATCCCGATGGAAGTAGCAGATCCTTCACTGTTACCATGTGCACGGAAATCGGTCAACATCACATTATACCCCATCGTATGCAGCTCACGTGCTTCTGCAATGATGCCGCTTTTACTACTGCCGTGTCCATGAAACATAATCACCGTTCCCCTAGCTGAATCGTTTGGTACATACCAGCTTTCTAATGCAATACTATCCGATGTTTTCAATTGAATGGTTGCATGGGGAATGTTGAGTGAATCCACCACCTTGCTTTTAGGATAGCGAATACCAAAAAATATCGCTTTCATCTTATCACCCGCATCCATCTCTTGCGGCTTTTTTACAGGTTTAGCATCTGTATAAAAGTGTGTGAACTTATAAGCGTGAAAAGCAGCGATGATATTGATCAATACAAATAAAATAAGTAACGTATAACCAACTCTTTTGAGCCATTTAGATAGCATGCGATTTTCTTTTAAGGGTATCATAAGGTTAATCAATCATGGCAGCGCCAAAGTAAGAGGTCAATGCTGCAGGTAACTGTATGCCATTTTCTTTTTGATGATTTTCCAGTAAGCATGCAACAATTCTTGGCAATGCCAGAGAACTTCCGTTAAGTGAATGCGCTAATTGCATTTTTCCGTTTTCATCTTTGTATCTGCACTTCAAACGATTGGTTTGAAAACTTTCAAAATTACTTACACTACTTACTTCCAGCCAGCGTTCCTGTGCTGCACTGAATACTTCAAAATCGTAGGTGATAGCACTTGCAAAACCCATATCACCACCGCATAAACGAAGAATGCGATAAGGTAATTCCAATGACTGCAATAATTTTTCTACATGCAAAACCATTTCATCCAATGCCGCATAACTTTTTTCCGGTTGAGTGATTTGGATGATCTCCACTTTTTCAAATTGATGTAAACGATTCAACCCTCGAACGTCTTTTCCATAACTACCTGCTTCTCTTCTGAAGCAAGGAGAATATGCCGTCATCTTTACGGGAAATTGTTCTTCTTTCAGAATTACATCACGATACACATTGGTCACCGGCACTTCTGCAGTAGGGATCATATAAAAATCATCTTCCGGCATGTAATACATTTGTCCTTCTTTATCCGGTAACTGACCCGTACCCATTGCAGATGCTGCATTCACCATAAAAGGAGGTAGGTATTCTGTATATCCCGCAGCAGTATTAAAATCCAGGAAATATTGAATCAATGATCTTTGCAGTTTTGCGCCTTTGCCAATATAAACCGGGAAACCACTTCCGGTAATTTTGTTTCCCAACTCAAAATCAATGAGGTTGTATTTTTTGGTCAAATCCCAGTGAGGCATCGCTCCCTGTGGTAATACAGGTTTATTGCCTCCTTCTCTTACAACTACATTTTCTTCCGGTGTTCTCCCTTCCGGAACTTCTGCCGCAGGTAAATTGGGTAACTGTAATAAATTGTCCTGCAACTTATGTTCAGTAGCAGCCATTTGTTCTTTCAGAGGCTCTAGTCCACTTTTAAGCGTAGCCACTTCCAATTTCATCGCTTCTGCTGCTTCTTTATTCCCTTGTCCCATCAATTTTCCGATCTCTTTAGAAGCAGCGTTGATCTTTGCCTGGGTATTATCGAAATCAAGTTGTAGTTTTTTTCTTTCATCATCCAATGAAATGATGGTATCAACCAACTCGGGTTGTTTGAAATGTTTAACGGTCAATCTTTTCTTTACTTCCTCCGGATTCGCTCTCAAAACGCTCACTTGTAACATAAGGGTCAATTTTGCGCAAAGATAACGGCTAGCTGCTGATGAAGGATGGCTTTCAGCTGTTACCTTTGCCATATGCAATTTATAAGTGATGATCTGCAGCAGCGTTGGTGGGCATTAGAGGCTCAGTTGCTGGAGCGATTTGGCAAGAAACCGGATCTTGAAGCGGTTCTTTTTCTGATTGGATTACAGGAAACAGGCTTTGTTCAGCAAAAGATTTCCAAAGAACAGAAGCAGGACCTGATGCATGTAGCAGTGTGTACCGTTCTGTCGCAAAGTGGTTATTATGAACTTGAAGGAAAAGATGCCGAGGGATGGCCACATTTCCGCCAACTGAAAGAGTTGCCTGTAATGGCCTTACCCGATCAGGAAAACTTCATTAAAGATCACGTGCTGTTGTATTTCCAACAATCCGAACTTCCTCAGGAATAAATTTTTCATGTTGAGGAATTAAGCAATATTTGCAGTCGGAAGAAAATAGCAGATAGTTCATTGCATATAGACTATTTGCTATGAACTATCTGCCATACGCTAATAAAAAAACCACCATATGAATTTCCCAGCTGAATTACGCTACACCAAAGACCATGAATGGATCAAATTAGAGGGTAATATTGCCACTATTGGTATTACTGATTTTGCTCAGCATGAATTAGGTGATATTGTATATGTAGATATCAATACCGTTGGTAAAAGCCTGGCTTCAGAAGAAGTTTTTGGTACTGTTGAAGCTGTAAAAACGGTGAGTGATCTTTTTTTACCTGTAGCAGGCACCATCAATGAAGTGAACAGCCTATTGGAAAAGCAGCCCGAATTGGTCAACTCTGATCCTTATGGAGACGGTTGGATGATCAAAATGACGGTGAATAGTCCGGCAGATGTTGAAGCTTTGATGAATAGCGAAGCTTATGCAGCGCTCGTTGGATAATTTCTACCGGCGTTAAATCCATCCGAACAATTTCCTCGTAGATTGGTTACCTAACCTTGTACTAAACATCAACCTGCTTTTGGAAGTAGCTAAAAAATACAGCGAGTCCGAACTGGTCCGATTGCTTCAGCAACGGACGCAGCACGTATTCAGTTATCTGTATGATAACTACTCCGGCGCTTTATTATCCATTATCTGCAACATCGTTAAAGATGAAGAATTGGCCAATGATGTGCTACAAGAGGTGTTTGTTAAGATCTGGCGACAAATTGAAAGTTACGACAGCAGTAAGGGTAGACTTTTTACCTGGATGTTGAATATCGCCCGAAATGCCTCGATCGATACTGTAAGAAGCAAGAGCTATCAAAACAGTCTTCAAAACCGAGAGCTTTCCGAAGACGTATATGTTTCAGCAGGATCATCACAATTAGCCGTTGACCAGATCGGCTTACGTAAAGTGGTACACCAGCTCAAAGAAGAGCATCGTGTATTGATCGATCTGTCTTATTTCCAGGGGTTTACTCAAGATGAGATATCCAAAATGTTGGATATACCTTTGGGAACCGTGAAAACAAGATTGCGAACTGCATTAACACAATTAAGAGGAATTATTAAACCATAAATGGATATAAAGGCATACATAGAAAGCGGAATCATTGAAAGCTATGTGTTAGGCATGGCTGATGATCAGGAGCGTGCCGAACTGGAACAGTTAAGCCGTCAATACCCTGAGATCAGGGCTGCTATTGAGGCTTTTGAAGTATCGCTCGAAGAGAACGCCATGGCGAATGCCATGCAGCCTGCTGCGCATGTAAAAGCCAATATCCTTGCCGAAATCTCCCATGAATTTGCTGATGTACCAGACACAGGTGCTCAGGCAAAATTGGTCAGCATGTCTGCCCCCGCAACAAGTTGGTTGAGATATGTAGCTGCCGCTTCGGTGATCTTACTGGTGGTGAGTGCAGCAACCAATGTTTATTTCTATCGTCAGTTCCGCGAAGCTTCTACACAATATCAAGCATTATTGATCGAAAAGTCCAGCTTATTGGCTCAAAATCAGGCTTTGCAAGCAAAGGGACTCGATTTATACCAAGGTATGCAGATCATGAGCGACCCGAGCTACACAAAAGTGTCTTTACCGGGTGTTAAAGCAGATGAAAATAAATTCGCTACCGTTTTCTGGGATAAAAAATCCAACGAAGTGTATCTGCTGACCAATCGTTTACCTCAAACAAATGCTGATACGCAATACCAACTATGGGCCATTGTAGATGGCAAACCGGTTGACGCAGGTATGGTAGATGTATGCAACGGTCTCTGCAAAATGAAAAATATCAGCAACGCTTCCGCTTTTGCCATCACACTTGAAAAACGTGGCGGTAGTCCAACACCTAATTTGGAACAGCTTCAGGTATTTGGTGGTGTAAATGGCTAAGAATCCAGCTTATTAACCTAATCACAACAGTTTCTAAGATTACGTAGGTTATTTTTGCCTTCAAGGCTCAAAACCTGCACATTTTGAAATTCATCCATTTCGTTCCTGCTATTCTTTTTTTTATTGTAAGTATTATTCTGCTCTGCTTACCAGGGTCAGGAAATTTTCCTGCACGTTGGTGGTTTCAACATATTCCTCAATTTGACAAGCTTGTTCATATAGGAATGTTTGGAATGCTGTGCCTATTGTTTCAATGGCCTGCTATCAAAAGTCAATGGAGTAATACAGATAGAAAAGGGTGGTTTTGGACCATTTCTGCCGTATCTGTTGCATACGGTACCATTATGGAATACGTGCAAAGAGATCTGATCGTTAATCGTTCTTTTGAAGAAGCGGATATTCTTGCTGATGCTGTAGGGGCTTTTGGCGCGCTTGCATTTTCACTTACTTTTTTTCTGGAGAAAAATAAAAACCCGAATCGAAGCACTCATAAGCATAGGGTATAAAAAAAATTGTCCCCTGTAGAAACAGGGGACGCAACCAAAACTAACTGCTTATGAGAAAATTGACTACTTGCTTATATCTATACTAACGCAAATTCGGTGCCAAAAGATTTCAGGAATTTGTTAATCCTTTCTAAATAGATACCTTTTTGTTCTTCACCGTTGCCTTGTGCAAAGTTCTAAATAATAGACAGAAGAAAATGTCAATGGTTTAACAATGATTTGTTAAAGGATCAATGACAGGATACCGTATTTATACTACGGTCTGTGAGAAGAGGGCTGAGGTAAGGAATATTCAGATTGAGCCCTCTGATAATCAATAAAATACCGGTTACAGCAACTACATATGGAACCATTTTTTGCATGGTTCGACGGGTTTGCCAACTCAGTTTTACTCCCCATAATGCTAGTGCAAGCAATGCGGGTAATGTGCCAATTCCAAAAGAACCCATAAAAAGGGCGGCCCCGGGAACGGTACCCGTGGCCATAGCTCCGGTCAGTGCGATATAAACCATACCACAAGGCAGTAAGCCATTGGCAGCACCCATCAAAAACATTCCTGAAGGGCTTTGCTGTTTGATAGCCCAGAACATCAATCGGCTTACGCTTTTATTCACCCAATTGTTGCCATGTAATTTGTTGAGAAAAAAGCTTCCGGTTAACAGCAATAAAATAATGACGCCAAGTATGATCGAAAATAGTTGTTGAAATCCTGCTGCATACATTCTCCATCCCACCAGTCCTGCAATCACACCTAACAAAACATAGGTACCGATTCTCCCCAATTGATACAAGAAAATACCCGTCGCCTTTTCCCCTTCCGGCAAATGTTGTACCGGCACACTCATTACCAAAGGACCACACATGCCTACACAATGCAAACTGTTGGCAAGTCCTAATAATAAAGATGATATGAGTAATGCTACACTCATTGAATATTGAGTTCAATATCTTTTTCTGTATAATATTTTTTCTCGTTTGCTTCCCAACTCAGTTTCAAAAGATATTTATTTGACTTCAACTGTTTTTTAGGAATAAACTGTCTTCCTTCATCATTGGCGCTTAATGCCAATCGCAGATCTTTTACAGCATCTGTTTTACAATACAACCAGATATCTCCTTTCACCGATTGACCTATGAAATCATTCGGTAGTTGCAGAATTAAATGGTCTTTATCAGTATTGATTTGAATATCGCGTACTGCTGAAGCATTTACTCTTCCATCAATTTTATCCTGATACCTCAGCTCATCCTGGTAATAAGTTTTACTGACTAGCTCATAACGTGTATTCATTGCTTTGTATACAAGAAAGAACATCAATCCTGCAAATGCAATAAATACCAGTATTAATTTGTTTCCCCAGTTCATATAATTATTTTAATAAAAGATTTTTTTCATCGTAATAAGTTTTGTTTCCTTCGACCCAGCTCATTTTAATAGTATATGCTTTCGCAGATAACCAGCTCTGAGGTATCAATTGCTGTCCGGCAGCATCTGTTACCAGTTGTATTTTTTTATCTAGATCTGCATTGTAAGTGCAATAAAAAAATATCTCTCCTCTCACGCCATTTTTAATGTGCTCTTTAGGCAATTCAACTACGACAAATGGATCAGCTTTTGCCATTCGAAATGATGAATCTCTTCTGGCACGCTGTATTGCTTCTATTTTCTGTTGATAATTTTGAGCTTCTTCTACATAATTTTCAGATACCATATCAGTCCTCACTTTTCTATTAATCTGATAGATAGAATAGATCAAGATCATGCAAAAAAGCATAAGCAAGATAATTGGTTGTTTTCCCCAGTTCATGTTGTTTAGTTTTAAGGGCGATGATACTTGGGGATATCGGATTATAATTCTTTTTTTTAGAGCGCGGGCCCTAAAAAATTGGTTTTTGTAGTTGCGATCTCATTTCCATTCTCAAAAATTGCCAGCTTAATAATTGTTTTTCTTTGTTTGATATTCTCTTTTGGCAAAACCACAAAGAAAGTTCCTGCTGCTTGTGCTTCTTTTGCCATTTTAATGATTGGGTTTCCTGCCATTTGAATTCTTCCTTGGGCATCCACCAATCTTATTTCGATATTCAAATCCTTCATTGTTTTATTGACCATTCTGATATTGTATAGATTGGAGATACTATCTATTCCTCTCTCCTGATATAACATACCCGCTGTTCGTATGATCGTTGCATCTACATCTTTCCTCGTAAGCAATATCACACTTAGTACTCCCAATAGTAAGAAAGACAATCCTGTATACAACTTCATTCGCGTAGTATAACGAAGAGGCTCTCCCTTCGCAATACTGTTTTCAGAGGCATACCGTATCAAACCTCTTGGCTTATCGATACTGTCCATGATATGATTACAAGCATCAATACAAGCCGTACAACCCACACATTCCATTTGTACGCCATTACGAATATCAATTCCTGTGGGGCAAACCTTTACGCATTGATGGCAGTCAATACAATCGCCTAAATTCAATTCCGCTTGTTTCTTGAAATTACCACGTGGTTCACCTCTTTTGTAATCATAGGCTACGATCATGGAATTTTTGTCCAGCAATACACTTTGTAATCTTCCGTAAGGACAAACAACCGTACAAGCCTGCTCTCTGAAGAAAGCATATACACCATAGAATACACCGCTAAAAACAATGATCGAAGCAAAGCCTGCTACATGTTCTGTTACCGGTTCTGTAATGATCTTCTCCAGTTCTTTAATTCCAATGATATATGCCAGAAAAAAATTGGCAATAATAAATGACAGTAAAAAGAATAAAACATGCTTTAATCCTACCTTAAAGATCTTCTTACCTGTCCATGGTGCATTTTTTAATTGTCGCTGCGCCGGCGCATCTCCTAAAACCCAATACTCTACTCTTCGAAACATCATTTCCATGAAATTGGTCTGTGGGCAAGCCCAACCACAAAACAATCTTCCAAAAGCAGCAGTAAAAAGAACAATGAAAAACACAAAAGTCACCATTGTCAATCCGAAGATGAAAAAATCCTGTGGCCAGAATATTTTTCCGAATAGGATAAACTTGGCTTCCGGAATATTGAACTGAAATAATGGTCTTCCATCAATTTCTACAAAGGGCAAACCAAAAAAGATCAAAAAGTAAACAACACTTAATACCGTTCTGATATTGTAAAACTTTCCCTTGGGTTGATACGCATAGATCCACTTACGCTTTCCTGATTCATCCACTGTTGCAATACGATCACGAAAAGCTTCCGTTTCAATAATATTAGTATGTTTTACATCACTCATTAGTTCTTAGTTAAGACCTGCCTTTATTACCGGTGCTGCTGAAGCTGAATCCTGTACGGCCTTCTCTTCATACAATTCTCCTTGAGGTTCTTTAGGAGTTGCGGGTTTCGTGCCTTTCAGTGATTTAATATAACTGGTTATCTGTGCGATCTGTGCAGGAGAGTAATCATCTTTCCAACTCTTCATTCCTTTCTCCGGCCAACCATATTTAATAGATTTAAAAATGTCTGACAAACTTCCACCGTGTAACCAATAATCATCTACGAGATTAGGTCCAACTGTACCACCTCCATCTGCGGCATGACAAGCCGCGCAAGCTGTAACGAATATTTTTTTTCCGGCCTCTAATGAAGTAGCATCTGATAAATAGGTCACAGTATTTTCATTTACATTATTTGCTGCCTTTTTCAGATAGTTCTCTTTTTCCAGTTCTGCTTTTTCCATGACGATCGCCAACTCTTCTAAACTTGAAGGCGCAGTATGTGTAACATGATAACGCCATAAATAAATAGCAGAGAAAATGATACAGATATAAAATCCGTACAACCACCAAGGAGGTAACCGATTGTCTAACTCACGAATGCCATCATAGTTATGACCCAGATCAATATTCGCTTCTTCTTGTACAGGCTTAAAGCTATTGGCTTTTTCCCACCATTTTTTCCAAGCTGATTCTTTTACCACTGTTTCTGTTACCGATACAATAACAGGATCTTTTGCCAATAAATTTTTCAGATGGTACAATAACCAAAGTAATACCAATAGTTCAACTCCCACTACGGAGATCAATGAATAAAATGCGGTAGGTGATAATCCACTAATGGCGGAAGAAGCAGCTACTGCAACATCTGTAGCAGGCTCTTCTGCGGCGAACACACTGTTGGCAAAGCATAATAATGCAATGATGCCCAGCACTTTTACACCACTATTATTTTTTTGTTGGTCGCGAAAGCGTTGCATTTTCATTTCTGCTGCACCCATTACCACGTGGGCTAATAAAGCAATGGCTAATAAGAGTACACCAATTATCACTACCAGTACCTGTGCCAATGGATTTGCCATAGCTGAGGGTTTGGGAGGACCATCAGCCCACGCATTCATGGGAAGTACAGCAAATAAGATAGCCGTGAAAAGAAGACCCGAAATTTTTATCCATTGATTTTTACGCTGTTGCATTGCGGTTGGTTTTATATAGGTCAGAAGGTTAGTTTTCGAGAGGTAAGTGACTGATCTCTTCAATCATTTTTTTATCTGCTTTCCATGCCCATAGGGTCATCAGCAGAAAAAAAGTAAAGAAGATCGAAAAGGAACTGATCGCATAGATATCTACGCCAATGATTTTCTCTAAATAGTTAATGAATTTCATGTCTGTTGATTTATTTTTTTGCAGTCAGTGGTTTTTGCTCTCCTTTGATATCAATACCTACTCTTTGCATATAAGCAATAAGTGCTACGATCTCTTTATGAGTACTTGTTTCAATTTTATCCGCTTTCAGATTTTTTTGAATCTGTTCTGCTTGTTTGGTCAATTCCTGATTCGCAATCAGATCATATCCTTCGGGATAAGGAACACCCAAGGTTTGCATCGCTCTAATTCTTGCAGCAGTAGTGGCAGTGTCAATGACATCATCCAACAACCAGGGATAAGGAGGCATTACTGAACCCGGACTCATACTCTGCGGTTCCAACATGTGATTATAATGCCAGCTATCAGGATATTTTCCTCCGATACGAGCCAGATCCGGTCCTGTACGTTTACTACCCCACTGGAATGGATGATCATATACAAACTCACCTGCTTTACTGTATTCACCATAACGTGCTACTTCATCACGGAAAGGTCTGATCATTTGTGAGTGACAGGTATAACATCCTTCACGGATATAAATATCACGACCATGTAATTCAAGCGGTGTATAAGGCTTTACCGCTGCGATGGTTGGGACATTGCTCTTCACTAAGAAAGTAGGAACGATTTCCAAAATGCCACCGATAGCTACGGCTATTAAACTGAATACCAACATTTGAATAGGTCTTGCCTCGATCCAGCGATGCCAGTATTGTTTACCATGTGTAACGATCTTTTCAGGTAATGGGGGTGCTTCCGCAGCCTCTTCTGATACCAGTTGTCCTGCTTTTACTGTCTTCACAATGTTGTAGACCATAATAAACACGCCAACCAAGTATAATAAACCTCCAATACTTCTAGCTACATACAATGGAATGATATGTGTAACCGTTTCCAAGAACTGAAACTTCAATGTACCATCTTCAGTAAACTGCTTCCACATCATGGCTTGTGTGAAACCTGCCCAATACATGGGAATTGCATAAAGAACAATACCAATAGTGCCAATCCAAAAGTGTGTGGTAGCCAGCTTCGTTGAATAAAGTGGTGTATTGAATATTTTTGGGATGATCCAATATAAAATACCGAAAGTTAAAAATCCATTCCATCCCAATGCACCTACGTGAACGTGCGCGATGGTCCAATCTGTAAAATGTGAGATAGCATTTACATTTTTCAAACTCAGAAGTGGTCCTTCGAATGTGGCCATACCATAACAAGTAATGGCAACTACCATGAATTTCAGGATAGGATCTTCACGAACTTTATCCCATGCACCACGAAGAGTAAACAAACCATTTAACATACCACCCCATGATGGAGCGATCAGCATCACACTAAAAACAACTCCTAAACTCTGTGCCCAATCAGGTAATGCAGTATATAATAAGTGGTGTGGACCTGCCCATATATAAATAAAGATCAGTGCCCAAAAGTGAATGATCGATAAACGATAGCTGTATACAGGTCTGTTGGCAGCTTTGGGTAAGAAATAATACATGATACCCAAATACGGAGTGGTCAAAAAGAAAGCCACGGCATTATGTCCGTACCACCACTGTACCAATGCATCTTGAACACCCGCATACCAACTATAACTCTTCAAAAATGTTACCGGTATCTCAAATGAATTTACAATATGCAACATCGCAACAGTAACCCAGGTTGCGATATAAAACCAAATAGCAACATACAAATGACTTTCTCTTCTTTTCAAAATAGTACCAAACATATTGATACCGAAAATCACCCATATCAAAGTGATAGCGATATCAATAGGCCATTCCAGTTCTGCATATTCTTTTCCGGTTGTATAGCCTGCCAATAAAGTAAGTGCGGCAGCTACAATGATCAATTGCCATCCCCAGAAATGTATCTTACTAAGTGTATCACTGAACATGCGTGCTTTACACAAACGCTGCAATGAATAATACACTCCCATAAAAATACCGTTACCTACAAAAGCAAAGATCACCGCATTAGTATGCAAGGGTCTCACTCTTCCGAAAGTAGTAATGGGAAGTCCGAAGTTGGCAGCCGGTAAATAGATCTGAACAGCAGCCAATAAGCCAACGATCATCCCAACTACACCCCATAAAATAGTAGCGTAGGCAAAGAGCTTGACTGTTTTGTTGTCGTAGAAGAATTTTTCTGATTGCATGAATGATAGTTTTATGAGAAGCAGTTTTATGATTTCGGTTTATCTTCAAAAAGCATTCTTACAGAAGGAGCATTTTCGTCATCATATTGACCTGTTTTCACACTCCAGATAAAAGCGCCCAGAAATAAACCTGCTACGCTGATGCTGGCAATCAATAAAAGAATGATGACACTCATGATAGTTCTGTAATTGATTGTAAAAGTATTTTGCAGTAGTGGGGCAGTCTATGATATTACTCAAGGGGATACATGATTTTAGTCATGTTTTTGTCAGCTCAACTTCAATCGTCTTGCTGCGAGATTACTTAAACCGAATGTTATTAGCAGAATGCTGATACTACTGCAAGGCATCAAAATAGCAGCGATCATGGGAGATAAAGTTCCTTGCACCGCAAAATAAAGCCCTATAATATTGTACAGGATCGAAATAACAAAAGCTGTCATCACGATCTTTTGATTCAGCTTACATAAGCGGATCAGCTCATATAGCTTTGGTAAAGCAGATGCTTCAATGATGGCATCACTAGCCGGTGTAAAGTTGTTACTGTTATCCGTGATCGCTACACCTACATCAGCTTGCTTCAAAGCGCCTGAATCATTGAGTCCGTCACCGATCATTAATACCCGATGACCATCTTGCTGCATATGTTGCAGAACATCCAGCTTATCTTCCGGTTGCTGATGAAAATGTAATGCTGCCAGCGGACCTAATAATTTTCTCAGATAAGGCAATTCGCCATTATTATCACCACTTACAATTGCCAATCTGAAATGCTTTTGCAAACGGCGTAATAACATAGGGACTGACTGACGATAATGATTCCTAAATCTGAACCTACCTAATAATTGTCCTTCTAGAGCCACATAAACAGTTGAAGTATCGTCTTGCTGAGGCTTTCCTGTAATAAACAAGGCTGACCCCAAAGTGATCAAATCACCATCGATCATCCCTTCAATACCTTTCCCGGGTTTTTCTTCAAATGCCAGAAAAGGATTTGTCAAGGGTTTGCCTGCCCAAGCTGCGATACCTTTACTCAATGGGTGCGTAGATTGTGCAGCAAGTGTGGCGATCTTTTGCTTCAATAAACCTGACAGTGGTTTGCCATCATAAACCACCTCCATATCAGTACCTGCGGTAAGCGTACCTGTCTTATCAAAAACAATGGTATCAATGGATGCCATCTTTTCTATCACAGTAGCGTGACGCAGATAAAACTGATTTCGCGCAAGCCTCCTTAAAATGTTTCCATTGGTGAATGTATTGCTGAGCAATAAAGCACATGGACAAGCAATGATCAATACAGCAGTAATAGCATTCCAGCTTCTACTCGTATCAACAATAGCCCAGTAAATGCCTGCAGCGAATGCGATTGTAAAAACCACCCAAGTAAACCAGCGACTTAATCCATGTACAAATGAAGATTCTGTTTGAGAAGATTGGTTGAATACATCTTTATTCCACAAACGGGTCAAATAGCTTTGAGCCACTTCTTTGATCACTAAAATTTCAATATTCCCACCCACTTGTTTTCCACCTGCATATACGATCTCCCCCATTTCTTTTGCTACAGGTAATGATTCACCGGTAACAAAACTATAATCTATCAATGCCCTGCCACGGGTAATGATACCATCAGCAGGTATCAACTCTTGGTGGTGGATGAGCAATGTATCATTCAACTGAATATCCGGAAGAGTGACCGTAGTATTACCTTCTTCTTTAATTCTGGTAACAGCTACCGGAAAATAAGAAGTATAGTCACGATCAAAATTCAATTGACGATGTGTTCTGTCTTGTAATACCCTACCGGCTAACATAAAAAATACAATGCCGGTCATAGAATCAAAATAACCACTCCCTGTTGCAGTAAACACTTCATAGAGACTTCTTGCAAAAGTTACCCAGATAGCCAACACGATCGGTGCATCGATATTCAGGAATCTTTGCTTCAATGCATTCCATGCACTGGTATAAAATTCACCAGCACTGTAAAAGAAAACGGGTAAGCTTAAGAATAGATTCAGGTATCGAAAAAAGAGGAGAAGATCTTCTTCTTTATCATCAATACCAAGGTATTCAGGAAAACTCATCAACATGATATTCGCAAAACAAAAACCTGCTACTCCTAAACGAAATATCTTTTTTCGATCAACGACTTTTTTCTTCTTCCCCATATCATTGTAACTGATATAAGGCTCATAACCAATACCGGTAAGCAGTTCCGCGACTTCACGAAGACTGATCTTTTCATGATCAAAAATGATATCAGCCTCTTTTCTTTCAAAGTTAACTTTACAACTGATCACTCCTTCATTTAGCCGGTACAATTGTTCCAGCAGCCACAAACAGCTACTGCAATGCATCTGTGGGAGATAAAAAGTGATATGTGTTTGCTTAGCATTTTTAAAACTAATGAGCGACTGTTGTATAGATGTATCATCCAGAAATAAGAACTTATCTTTTCGAACCGTTACTTTTTGAGATTGACCGGGGTTCTTATTGAGATCATAATAGGTACACATCCCATTCTGATTCAGGATATCATATACCAATCGACAACCATCACAACAAAAATGTTTGTCTTCAATGACTATATCACGATCCCTGCAGAGCTCACCACAGTGAAAACATACTAGCTCAGTTGATGGAATAACAGGCCCTTGCTTCATTCTTTTCCTGTTTTAACGATCCTGATCAATTGTGGGTATAATACACTTTGCTCAAACTGAATCCAACGGAATACATATGTTTCAAGCAAAAACATTTCGTGTATACAATCTTTTAATTCTCTCGACCAATCAGGTTTAACGATATAATGGTTCATTAACTCGCGCAGCTTTCGGAATAAAGCAATTAAAACCTGATGTGTTGATATCATGGTCTCAATCACCTTGGGCTGTAAATGGGCAGATTGTGTATCCTGTTGATGAATGCAGGGGAATAGAATACCGATCTCTTTTCTGAAAGTATGCGTTAACTCATCTTCAATACGCTGAAATACCAATTGAACCAATTCCGTAACCGATTCAGGCAACTCACTGATAGATGCGTTATTCTGCAGATAGTTGTTAATGGTAGTACACGACTTTAATACGGGGGCATGATAATCTGCCGGTATCACAGAACAAATCTCCTGTGCTGAATTAAATCCTGAAAATAAGGGGTCTCGTGCCTGCAATAACATTACCGGTAATTTGAATGCAAGGTAGCGGCAGACCAACAGGGTAACTATGATACTACTCAACCGTAAACATGATTTTTGTCATGTTTGTTGGAACTAGTCCTGAAGATTGGCAGTTTGCAGCAATAGAGAAGGCTTTAATATTTTGATCTTTTTACCATCCAACTCCACCATTCCATCTTTTTTAAAGTCTGATAACAAGCGAATAGTAGATTCTGTGGCGGTTCCTACGAGATTTGCGATCTCTTCACGGGAAAGACGAACATTCAGTGTGATACCATCTTCCTCAAAGCCATACGTTTCTTTGATGAATAAAAGTGTTTCTGCTAAACGCTCTCTGATAGGCTTTTGTGCAAGGTGAGTAAGTTTAACTTCGGCTTTATGTAACTCATCACTGAGTAGTTTCATCATTTCAAAAGCCAAACCTGTATCATTTTTCAATACAGTAACAAAAAGATCTTTTGGGATAAAACAAACTTTGGTGTCTTCTAAAGCAACAGCAGATGCACCATACCTGTCTCCACTCAGCAAAGCTCTGTAACCCAATACATCACCGGCTTTCAGCAAACGAATGATCTGCTCTTTTCCATCATCTCCTTGATGAGAAAGTTTTACTTTTCCATCATTGATACAGAACACACCAAAAGGATATGAACCTTCATTGAATAATACCTGCCCCTTTTTATAGCTGTTGCAAATCTTCTGTTCATTGATCGCATTTACATACTCTTCTCTGGCTTTACAAAAAACAGAATTAAATCTTTGAGAGCAAGTTTGACATGTGCTATGATCGTGATGAAGATTCATTAGAAGGATTGAGATACAAAAATAAATTATAATTAATGTAACCTCTTTAAAATTCCTTTAATATTATCAATTGATCAGTAATTGTTTAAATCTTGCCGAGTCGCCATTGAACACATTGCAATCTACTTTGTGACGAATACCATCTATTGTCCCTTCTTCACTATGTTGCCAGAAATGCCAGTCTCGATTGATCCTTGGTTTATCAGGTTGAAAGTAATGCGCTACCCACAATGGATACGCTTTAAAGCTTTCACCTAAATGTCTCTCATAAAAATCTGCATAAGTGTAAATGATCGGCTTCACCCTGTAATAGGCTTCGATGGTTTCCAGAAACGCTTTTACTCTTTGCCGCATTAGTGCAGGTTTTACGCCATACAATTTTTCAATATCGATAACAGGTGGCAGATCACCTTTTTTAAGATCAACCTGCTTGATAAATTGCAGCGCCTGCTGTTTCCCATCTTTTGTAGCCAGAAAGAAATGATACGCACCTCTGACCATACCTGATTCACGTGCTTTCTGCCAATTGGTATGAAATCGTTTATCCGTATCATTCAATCCTTCGGTTGCCTTCATAAAAACAAATCCCATTTGAACCTCACCGGATGACATTTTTTTTACTGAAGGCCAATGTATTGCCCCCTGATAACTGCTAACATCAATACCATGTATAGAATATCCGGAAGGCATCGTAATACCAAAAGCTTCATATGCTACTGATGCAATTGTTTCCTCTTGTCGTTCTTCCCATTTATCCAACAAAGCAAAGTATAAGATGAGTGCAAACCCACTAAACAACAATACCAGCCAAATACGTTGCGATCTGTTGAGTTTTTTCTGTCTCTTTCGCGTCATAGAGTACAAAAATCGTGAAAAGCGGTTTTAATACTAAATTCTTCTCCAACACAACTAAAAGCTGTTTCAAGACTGTTTTTCCTAATTTTACACCGATGGGCTATTTTAACTGGAACGACAGCGTCAATTTTTTAAGCAAGCTTACCCCAAGAAGGGTTTGGAATGCTTGTAAAGTATATAGTAGTTATCAGATCAGTCGCTTTACAAACAAACCGATACAATGGGGCTATCCTATTTCCATTTCTTTTGAACCTACCACCTCCTGCAATCTTCGATGTCCCGAATGCCCCAGTGGATTACGTGCTTTTACCAGACCAACCGGCATGTTGCAAAAAGATTTTTTCAGAGAAACCATTGACGATATTCATAAAGACCTGCTATACCTCATCTTCTACTTCCAAGGAGAGCCGTATTTAAATCCTGATTTTCTAGATATGGTAAAGTATGCGCATGATAAAGGCATTTATACCGCCACTTCCACCAATGCACATTACTTGACAGATGAAAAGGCTAAAAAAACTGTTGAAAGTGGATTGGATCGATTGATCATTTCTATTGATGGCACTACGCAGGATGTCTACCAGCAATATCGTGTAGGGGGTAAACTGGAAAAAGTATTGGAAGGTGCTCGCAACATTGTGAAATGGAAAAAAGAACTGAACAGTAAAACACCCTTTATTTTCTTTCAGTTCCTCGTTGTGAAACCCAATGAGCATCAGATCGAAGAAGTAAAAAAACTAGGTGCGGAAATCGGAGTGGATCAGGTTCGCTTCAAAACAGCACAGGTCTATGACTATGAGAACGATCCACATCAACTGATTCCTGAAAATAAAAAGTACAGCCGTTACGTTAAGGACAAGCAAGGGCAAATGAAAGTAAAAAGCGGATTGAGTAATCGATGTTGGAAGCTTTGGCATGCCAATGTAATTACTTGGGACGGACTAGTGGTTCCTTGCTGTTTTGATAAAGATGCCATGCATCAATTGGGCAACCTAAAATCTCAAAGCTTTAAACAGATCTGGCAAAACGATAATTATAAACAGTTCAGAAGTGAACTAATGACCAGCAGGAAAAATATTGACATCTGTGCCAATTGTAGTGAAGGATTGAGTGTTTGGGAAGATTAAGGAAGTGAAAACTAAGAGGTGAAAAGTGAAAAACATAAGAAATACAGCTTCTTTCACTTTTCACCTCTCAGTTTTCACCTATTTTTACAGCTATGGGTATTGAGAAAGATATACAACAACAGCATTTCAGGAATGAATACCAGAAGGCTTCTGTGAATATCATTTATTCTGCCAACTGGTTGAATGAAAGGATCAAAACCATGTTAGATCCTGATGACATCACTCCGCAGCAATACAATATCCTTCGCATTTTGCGTGGAAGTCAACAACCTCTCAGTACACTGCAGATACGCTCAAGAATGCTCGATAAAATGAGTGATACCAGTCGTATTGTTGAACGATTACTCAAAAAAGGTCTTGTTGAAAAGAAAGTCTGCTCAGCAGATAAAAGATTGGTAGATGTAAGCATCTCAAAAAAAGGTTTATCCCTATTGGATAAATTGGACAAAAAAAACGCGGATATCGATGAGCTGATGCAGAATCTTACTGAAGCAGAAGCCAATACCCTCAATAAGTTGCTCGATAAGATCCGCGAATGTTAATTTCCCCTCTTGTTGTACTGAATTCATCCACAAAAAAGGTGGCGCAATGACAGTGTTTTATATTTGAAGTATGAAACCTTTGCTACACTTTCTCTTTTCTTGCTTCTTCTTACTGACCTGCTATATCTCAAAAGCACAATCATCTCCTAATTATGAATTTAGAGGTGCTTGGATAGCAACCGTTGAAAATATTGACTGGCCAAGTAAAAGAAGTATATCTGTAGAAGAACAAAAAGCAGAATTCATACGCATTGCTGAAATGCATCGTCGCAATGGGATGAATGCACTGATCGTGCAAATTCGACCTTCAGCGGATGCTTTTTATCCATCAGCATTAGAGCCCTGGAGTGAGTACCTCACCGGTAAACAAGGTCTGCCCCCATCTCCATACTATGATCCACTGCAATTCATGATCGAAGAGACACATAAAAGAGGGATGGAATTTCATGCTTGGCTAAACCCATACCGTGCTGTTTTTAACATTCTTCGTTCCTCCATTGCACCCAATCATATCAGCAAACAAAACCCTGAATGGTTTGTGACCTATGGCGATAAAAAATATTTTAATCCTGGTATTCCTGAAGTAAGAAACCATGTTGCGGCTGTTGTAGAAGATATTGTGAAAAGATATGCAGTAGACGCTATTCATATGGATGATTATTTCTACCCCTACAAAATACCCGGCAGAGAATTTCCCGATCAATCCACTTTCCTGAAATATGGTAAAGGGATGAACAAAAATGAATGGAGAAGAAGTAATTGTGATAGCATCATTGTTTTATTGCAAAAAACCATCCGAAAAACAAATCCCAAAGTCAAGTTTGGTATTAGTCCATTTGGAGTATGGCGTAATAAACATCAAGACCCGATGGGAAGTGAAACAAGATCAGGACCTACCAATTACGATGAGCTTCATGCGGATGTACTCCTATGGCTGCAAAAAGGATGGATCGATTATATTGTACCGCAACTATACTGGGAAAGAGGGCATCCATTGGCTAGCTATGATATACTGCTACGTTGGTGGAATGAACACAGCTATGAGAGACACTTATACATTGGACATGGCATCTATCGTGCAGGAAGCAATACAGCATGGAAAAACAGAAATGAAATTCCTGAACAGATCAAAGCATTGAGAACGTATGAAAATGTTCAGGGAAGTATTTACTACAACAGTAGTGCCTTCAATAAAAACCCCAATGGATGGAACGATAGTCTGCAACTAAATTATTATCGTTATCCTGCATTAGTACCCCCTATGCCTTGGATCGATAATACCATACCCCCGCAACCATTGGTAGAAAAGGCCAATGAGCATACCTATAAATTGGCTTATAAAGGAGAAGAAAAAATAAAAGGATTTGCTGTGTTTATCCATCAGGGAAAAGAGGAAGCAGATTTTGTAAATAGTCAACTCATTCTTTTTATCCCCGGTGATAAAACTGCTGTCATCGACTTGAATACATTACCGGAAACAAAGAATAAGAAAGTATTGATCGCTTCTGTTGATACAGATAATAATGTGAGTCCGCTCCGATTATTACAGTGACCCATCAAACAATACTCTTTTTTCTTGTTCACCTGACCACGCTCCGAAACGCTGCTCTACAGCTTGAAAGCGATGGTTAAATATACCACGCAATTGAGCACGTACCATGATGGTATTGGCTATATCTCCTAAAATCCACAAAGGCAACTTGTAGTGAACAATATCAGTCATTTCAACACCCCCATCAATAGCTTTAAAATGGTGCTGATGATGCCATAAGCTGTATGGACCAAAGCGCTGCTCATCCACAAAGAATTTGTTCTCTTGAACATGTGTGATCTCTGTCATCCAGTACAGGGGAATACCTAAAATGGGGCTCACCTTATACTCAATGATCTGTCCTTGATACATTCGATCGCCATGATGTTTGCTGATAATATTAAACCCAAGATTGGAAGGGGTGATCTCTTTTAAATTCTGCGGACGACTAAAGAAATCCCATGCTTCAGCCAATGAGATAGGAATTTTCTGAATGGTTTTGAGAGAATAGACTCTAGACATGTGGTTGCTTTGTGTAATAACACATCTAAAGGTAAAAGGTTCGGGGTGGGTGTTGGGTAATGGGTGCTAGATATGGGAGATGCATATAATTCTTACATGCACAACACCCTGCACCTAGACCTAGTACCCAACACCTAGCACCCAATACCCTACACTCAAATATTCCTCTATCTTTATTTTATGATTACGCGTGAACAACAGCAGGAACAGTTTAAAAAGATCTATAACGGGTTGAATGAGCAACAAAAAAATGCGGTGGATAAGACCGAAGGACCGGTTATGGTGATCGCCGGACCCGGAACAGGTAAAACCCAGATCCTTGGAGCACGCATAGGTAAGCTAAGATTGGAAACCGATACACAGCCCGAGAATATTCTCTGTCTTACTTATACCGATGCAGGTGTGGTTGCCATGCGTAAAAGACTCCTGAACTTTATTGGCCCTGATGCCTACAAAGTCAACATCTGTACTTTTCATGCATTCTGTAATGATGTTATTCAGGATCACCTTTCGCTTTTTGAAAAAACAGCCTTAGATCCTATATCAGATCTGGAAAGAATTGATCTATTGAAAGAGCTGATCGATTCGTTTCCAAAAAATCACCCATTGAAAAGGTACCGAGGTGATGTGTATTTCGAGATCAAAAACCTGCAACAACTTTTCAGCAATATGAAAAGAGAAGGCTGGCAGCCTGAATACATCAACCAATGCATCGATGCTTACTTGAATGATTTACCCAATCGTGAAGAGTTCATTTATAAAAGAAATCAGGGAGCTTTTAAAAAGGGAGATTTAAAGGAGAATAAGATCACAGAGGAAAAAGAGAAGATGGAAAAACTTCGTTCAGCGGTGAATGAGTTCCCTCGTTTTCAGCAGATGATGCGAAGTAAAAACCGTTATGACTTTGACGATATGATCAATTGGGTCATTGATGTTTTTAAAACACACCCCAATGTACTTGCAAGATACCAGGAACAATACCAATACATTTTAGTTGACGAATTTCAGGATACCAGTGGTACACAGAATATGCTGGTAAAGCTTTTGATCAGCTACTGGGAGGAACCTAATGTATTTGTTGTAGGAGATGACGATCAAAGTATTTATCGTTTTCAGGGAGCGAATGTGGAAAATATGCAAGAGTTTGCTGATCAGTTCAGTGATTCATTGTACACGGTTGTACTCACCAATAACTATCGATCTACCCAACCTATTCTCGATGTTTCAAGATCATTGATCGAAAGAAACAAAGAGAGATTGGTGAACAAGATCGATGGATTGAGTAAAGTATTGACCGCTTCCAATACAAAGATCAATGATAGCACACTACTTCCTGCAATCAGAGAGTATGAAAATCCACGTGAGGAAATGATCCACATCACACTACAAGTGGAAGAATTAATTCATAGTGGAGTGGAGCCCGGACATATCTGTGTCATTTATCGTGAGAACAGACCCAACGAAGAACTGGCTAAATACTTTCAGCAAAAACAAATTCCTGTTTACAGTAAAAGAGATGTCAACATCCTTCACGAACAAGTTGCCAAACAACTGTTGCAGTTATTAAGATATCTTACTACAGAACACCATATACCCTTTAGTGGAGATGAATTGTTATTTGAGATCTTACATTACCAATGGTTTGGGATCCCATCCATAGAGATCGCCAAATTGAGTGCGGAAGCATCATCCAGGAATTTGAACAACCAAAAGATCTCGCTTCGACAGTTAATCGCAGAAAAACTGCAAGGACCATTACCCGATCTATTCAGCACTGAAATACCCGGACTCAGAAAAGCACAAACCATTTTAGAAAAACTGATCACGGATGTTCCGAATGTTACAGTACAAGAGTTATTTGAAAACTGTATTCGAGAAACCGGTTTATTGGCTTTTGTCATGAACAGTGCTGATAAACATTGGCTCTTGCAATTGCTTACCGGAATTTTTGATTTCATCAAAAAAGAAACACATCGCAATCCTAATCTTACGCTTGAAAAGCTGGTGAATATTTTTGATCTGATGGAGAAAGAGTCACTGGTACTTCCTTTAGTTAGAGTAGCAGGTACCGACCGGGCTGTGAATCTACTCACTGCTCATGGATCCAAAGGATTGGAATACGATTATGTATTCATAGCTGGATGCAACTCATCTAACTGGGAGAAGAAAAGAAAGCCGGCAGGTGGATACAGCATGCCTGATACCATCTTTTCATCACAACCTGCACACAGCGAAGAAGAAGAACTTCGAAGATTGTTTTATGTGGCCATGACACGCGCAGCAAAACATTTGTACATCTCTTATACCAGAAGCAATAAAGACGGTAAAGAAATAGAACCTTCCATGTTCATTGCTGAAATACGTGAAGAACATGTATTACCGCACGAAAAGATCAGTCTTCCGGAAGAAAGGATCTCTGATTTTGCCATTTTATCCATGAGCAAAGAGTTAAAGCCTGAGATCGAACAAACGGAAGCAGCTTTCATTGATCAGCTTCTGGATAAATTTGTGATGAATGTAACGGCATTGAATAATTACCTCAAATGTCCATTACAGTTTTATTTCAATAATCTGGTACGTGTGCCTTCCGGAAAATCAGAAGCCACCGAATTTGGATCGGCTGTTCACTATGCTTTGCAGAAGTTGTTTCAAAAAATGCAGCAGAACAATAATCAGTTTCCGGATCTATCAGAATTCGTAGCTGATTTTAAAAAGTACATGGAAAGAAACAGAGAACATTTTACCAAAGAACAGTTTGCGAGGAGAATAGAACAAGGTGAACAGGTTTTGCCTGCTTATTATGAACGTTATATTCATGAATGGGAAAAGATCGTTGCTATTGAAACCAATATCAGAAATGTTACCATAAAAGGTATTCCTTTAAAAGGCAAGCTGGATAAATTGGAATTTAATGGCAGACAGGTGAATGTGGTAGATTATAAAACGGGTGATGCAGAAAAGGGTATCAAAAAAATGAATCCGCCAAGTGATAAGGAACCGTTGGGAGGTGATTATTGGCGACAAGCCGTTTTCTATAAAATTTTGGTAGATAACTATCCATCCAAGAATTGGGAAGCAGTAAGCGCAGAATTTGATTTCGTAGAGCCTGATAAAAAGAAAGGGTACCTCAAAGAAAAAAGGGTCATCACACCCCAAGATATTACTACAGTTACGGCACAGATAGAAACGGTTTGGGAAAAGATCCAGAAAAAAGATTTTTATACCGGATGCGGGAAAGAAGATTGTCGCTGGTGCCAATTTGTGAAAACCAATGAAATGGCTGTTGCATTACATGAACCGGAAGAAACAGAGGAAGAAACAGAATGATTAACATGATTTTTGGCTCAATCGGCATAAGGCTCCGTAGAAAGCCTGTAAGTTTGCAACACGCATGAAAAATCTTTTGACGCTTATTTTCCGCTTGACAGGTGCAGCATTAGCTGTAATGACCATAGCATTCCTGTATTCTTGTGCTAACATCATACCTCCCAGCGGTGGACCAAGAGATAGTCTGCCTCCACGTTTGATGATCGCTAATCCAAAAGATTCAGCTACCAATGTTACAACCAAAAACATAATACTCACCTTCAACGAATTTGTAAGTCTTCAGAATACCGAGAACATCATTTATTCACCTGTTCCAAAAAGTATTCCTCAAGTTGATTATAAGCTTCGTAATGTAACCATTCGCTTCAGAGACTCTTTGGAAGAAAACACCACCTATTCCATTGACTTTGGTAATAGTATTATTGATGTCAATGAAAGTAATGTAGCAAAAAACTTTCGCTATGTTTTCTCCACCGGATCTTCTATCGATTTCAATACTTATGAGGGCAAGGTCTTTGTAGCTGAAACCGGAAAAGTAGATAGCACTTTGATGGTTGTACTGCATAATAATACCTCTGATAGCGCCATCAGAAAATTAAGTCCCCGATTTTTTACGAGGATCAATGGAAAAGGAGAATTTAAATTCAATAATCTGCCTAAAGGCACTTTCGCCGCTTATGTTGTAAATGGCAAAAGCTATAATAAGATATTTGACAGTACTTCTTTATTTGCTTTTCGAGACTCTTTGGTGCAGATCGGCAGTAACACTGATCGCATAGATACATTTTATGCCTTTGTACAAACACTACCCGTTGGTAGTGATAAACGCTCTGATCCTTCAAGTGGCTTTCCTCCCTCCTTACGTGATGATAAAAGATTACGTTATCTGACCATTTTAGACAATGGTATGCAAGATCTTTTAAGCGATTTCAAAATGGTTTTCAACAGGAAATTATTTTCGTTGGATACAGGCAAACTGAGATTAACTGACAATGAGAATCTGCCGCAAAAAGGATACAGCATTTCCTTGGATAGTTTTCGCAAAACCATGACCCTTCGTTACCCTTGGAAAGAGAATACTACCTACAAATTGATCATTGAAAAAGATGCAGCATTGGATAGTAATGCAACATCACTACCCAGAACAGATACTTTATTGCTGACCACCCGAAAAGAAACAGAATATGGAAGTGTTCGCTTTCGCTTTTTAAATGTAGATACCAGTCAGCATGCGGTATTACAGCTTTTCCAAAACGATGAACTGATTGCATCCTATCCCATCGATCGGAATGATATTCAGATTCGTCGTTTTAAACCGGGTAGTTATGAGTTAAGAATATTGTATGATGACAATCAAAACGGCAAATGGGATACCGGTAGTTTTGGACTTATCAAAATACAACCGGAAAAAGTATTTTATATCCCACGTCAGTTAAGCATCAGGGC
Source organism: Sediminibacterium sp. (assembly GCA_965279585.1). GTDB lineage: Bacteria > Bacteroidota > Bacteroidia > Chitinophagales > Chitinophagaceae > Sediminibacterium. The sequence continues at coordinate 73,617 of OZ257248.1, forward strand.
CAATTGGGATAATGAAACAACGATTGCTTTGCAATGAGTTATGCGTGATGAGCTGCAAGCTTCAAGCAACAAGCTGCATGCTACAAGGAAGAGATAAGATTCAAGGTGCAAGCAATGAAAATAATTATTGATTATCTCCCTTGCAGCTTGCAACGTGGAGCTTGTTGCTTGAAGCTTGCACCTTGTCGCTTTTCTACGCTATCTTCGCATCATGCAACTTCCTTCTTCACTTCTTGAAAATGCAGTAGCGCAGTTTTCCAAACTTCCGGGTATTGGAAAAAAAACGGCCTTACGATTGGTATTGCATTTGCTCAAACAGGAAGTCAATGAAGTGCAGCACTTTGGTGAAACCATCGCGAGAATGAGGCGTGATATCAAATTTTGTCAGCGTTGTCATAATATCAGCGATGGAGATATATGTGCCATCTGCTCCAACTCCATGCGTAACCAGCAAATGATCTGTGTGGTGGAGAATATCCGCGATGTTATTGCGATTGAAACCACCCAGCAATTCAATGGTTCATATCATGTACTGGGAGGTATCATTTCCCCGCTTGATGGTATTGGTCCTGAACAGTTAAGTATAGAATCTCTTGTTCAAAGGATTGAAAAAGAAAAAACTGAAGAGATCGTCTTTGCACTGAACCCCAATATTCAAGGGGATACGACCATCTATTATATCCAGAAAAAAATTACGCATCTCCCTTGTCGCATCACAACCATTGCCAGGGGCATTGCCTTTGGTGGCGATCTTGAATATGCCGATGAAATGACACTCGCCAAAAGCATTGCCAACCGACTTCCGGTGCAGCAATATGTGAAATAGGTTAATTTTTAGCCAAAAGCAACCTTTCTTTTCTCTTTTCGTAATGGTTCATATAAACAAGATCGACTAAATTGCCGTTTAAACATTGAATTTTTCGAAAAACAGCTTTTGTTTTATCTTTTTACCTTGAAATGAGAGTGAACCAAAACAAAAGCGGTCTGTTTCTTTAATCAGTTCAAACAAAAACTATGGAAATATCAGGTTTAATGGCGGGGTTGATCAGTACAGGCATCATTTGGCTGATCTTAATGATCATATCAGTGATCACTGTATCAAAAAGAACTGATTTAGATAAAAAACAGCGACAAAAATGGATGATCATCGTGGCCATCCTTCCTTTTTTGGGTTTATTGATCTATGTCATCACCCATTTCGGCAAAGCCAAGAAGTTATTGTGGTTAGGATTGGCAGGAGCAGTATTGTCGGTTGCGGCAACCGTATTTTTTGTTTACAATCGTAAACATGAAGATGTAAGTCAGAAGGAAGGTGTTAAAATGACTGCACAACAGTTGTATGACGCTTTCAAAGCAGATGAAAACGCAGCCAATGCGCTGTATCTCGATAAAGCCATTGAACTATCGGGAGAAGTATTGGCAGTAACTACAAACCAGGATGGTCAGGTTGTCGTAGATATAAAAACAAATGATCCATTTGTAGTGATCAATTGTACTTTTAAAACAGATCCGGGTACATTGAGTGAAGGACAGAACATTACATTTAAAGGCTTTTGCAGAGGATATATACCCGATGCGAACGTCGTAATCAATGATGGTATTTTAGTAAAATAAGCAAGGATAGATTATGAAGAAAATTATTGCACTAGCATCGCTGTTGTTCTTGATCGGACTTGAATCCGAAGCACAGAAAATATTTGGAACACGTAATGGAAAGATCACTTTTGAATCTCCTTCAGATGGAGATGTGAAAGCAGTGAATAACGAAGTAACCAGCAGGGTTGCTGATAATGGACAAATTACCTTCAGCATGTTGATGAAGGGGTTCAAGTTCAAATACGCAGAAATGCAAGAACATTTTAATGATCAGTATGTAGAGAGCAGCAAGTTCCCAAGAGCTGATTTCAAAGGAAATATTGTGAACCTGAAAGACGTGAATTTCGCAAAAGACGGCTCATATCCGGTTTCTGTAAAAGGAGATCTCACTATGCATGGTGTTACTAAGAACATCACAGTAAAAGGAACCATTGAGATCAAGGGCGGGAAACCCAGTGCCAGAGCAGGATTTGTGATCAACATGAGCGATTTCAAGATCGATGCATCTTCAGTCACCGAAAAAGTGACCGTAGATATCAACTGTCAGTACCAGTAATCATTCTCACCATAAAAACACCTGTATGAAGATCTTACTAAAAAGGTCAATGGCTATCTTTTGCCTCACCTTTATCGCATTTGCTGTTAATGCACAAGAAACAGACCTGTTCAAAATGCAAGACAGTACGGCTGCGGCTGAAGACAAAAGCAAAACAGAAAAAACACTCAACACCTTTTATTCAACCCGACTTGTTACCACACAAACGGTAGAAATAACAGGCAAAGGAAGTATGGACTTCCGAATCAATCACCGTTTTGCTCCTTTGAATCAAGGGTTTTATAACTTATTCGGGCTTGATTTTGTTTCAGCACGTATAGGTTTCGATTTTGGTTTATCGGAAAATCTAATGATCGGTATCGGAAGAACAGGTACGAATAAAGAAGGTGATGCATTTGTAAAATACAGGGTATTAAGACAAAGCTCAGGTGTTAAAAATGTACCCGTTTCTATTTCGTTATTAGGTTCTGTAATGTATCGTGGATTGCGTTATGCAGATCCGACTTTAAATGTGAAAACACAAGACAGAACTTATTATACGGCACAATTAATGGTTGCTAGGAAATTCAGTGAAAATACTTCTTTACAGATATCACCAACATATACCCGTTATAATCGTATTCTCTTTCTGACAGGTGGCGCGAAAGACCTATTCTCGGTGGGATTTTTGGCTAGACAGAAAGTGAGCAAAAAAGTAAGCATTAATGCTGAATACTTTGTACAGACAGAACGTTTTGATGGAACCTACAATCCTTTATCAATTGGTGTTGATATTCAAACCGGAGGACACGTATTTCAGTTACATTTTACCAATTCCATTGGTATGAACGAACACACTTTCATTCATGAAACCTTTGGTTCATGGGGCAAAGGAGATATTCGCTGGGGCTTTAACATCTCGCGTATATTCAATATTGGCCGAAAGAAAAAAGGATAAAAAATATAAGAGCACTTAAGCCCCTGAAGTCATGACTTCGGGGGCTTTTTTATTGCATTTTACCTATCTTTGCACCCTACACAGGCGGATTTGTTTATTGTTCGGCCTGTAATCCCGATTATATCGGGACAAATCGAACTAATAAACGTACAGAAAAGCACCCTCGAATTTTCTCACTACGTTTTATTGGTTCACTCAATTTCATTGAACAATTCGTTGTTCTTAAAGAAGTGTATTATGAGTATTCGTAAAGAATTGGAAAAGAGAATTCTGGTGATCGATGGTGCCATGGGTACCATGATTCAACGCCACAAACTAACAGAAGCAGATTATCGTGGTGAAAGATTCAAAGACTGGCATTGTGATGTTAAAGGAAACAATGACCTGTTATGTATCACGCAACCTGAGATCATCAAAGGCATTCATAAAGAATACCTTGCTGCAGGTGCAGACATCATCGAGACCAATACTTTCAGTAGCACTACGATTGCGATGGCTGATTATGATATGCAAGCCCTTGCCTACGAATTAAATGTAGCTGCTGCAAAATGCGCAAAAGATGCTGTTGCTGAATATACTCAAGCAAATCCCGGCACCACTCCTAAATATGTTGCGGGAGCAATTGGTCCTTTGAACAAAACACTGAGTCTCTCTCCCGACGTTAATAACCCCGGTTTCAGAGCTGTGACCTTTGATGAAGTTGTAACAGCCTACAAAGAACAGATCAAAGGATTGGTAGATGGTGGTGTAGATATTTTATTGATCGAAACCATTTTTGATACGCTGAATGCAAAAGGAGCCATTTTCGCAGCCAAACAATTTTTCCGCGAAACCGGAATTCCGGAGTTACCAATCATGATCAGCGGAACAATTACCGATGCATCGGGTAGAACTTTAAGTGGACAAACACTCGAAGCTTTTTATACTTCAGTGATGCATGCTGCTCCCTTAAGTGTTGGACTGAATTGCGCATTGGGTGCTGCTGAAATGCGTTCGCATATTGAGGAGTTGAGTCAGATCGCTTCTTGTTTCACTTCCGCTTATCCTAACGCAGGATTACCGAATGCGATGGGGGAATACGATGAAGCACCTCACCAAACGGCTCACTTTATTGAAGAATGGGCCAAACAAGGTTTTGTAAATATTGTAGGAGGATGTTGCGGTACCACGCCGGATCATATCAAACATATTGCCGATCACGTTAAAACAATTTCACCCAGACCACTTCCAGTTATTGAAACAGCATTGGCTTAATCATAAGATACTAACATGAGTTCATCTATTACTATAAAACCCTATCTCCGATTATCAGGTCTTGAGCCATTGGTGGTTAGACCGGAAACCAACTTTGTGAATGTTGGTGAAAGAACCAATGTAACCGGATCAAAAAAGTTTGCACGATTAATCCGTGAGAATAAATACGAAGAAGCGCTCTCTGTTGCCAGACAACAAGTAGAAAATGGTGCACAGATTTTGGATGTCAACATGGATGATGCACTACTTGATGGTGTGAAAGCGATGACCACTTTTCTGAATCTATTACAAAGTGAGCCGGACATCGCACGTATTCCAATCATGATCGACAGCTCTAAATTCGAGATCATTGAAGCGGGTTTGAAATGTGTGCAAGGGAAATGTATCGTGAATTCTATCTCCATGAAAGAAGGGGAAGAAAAATTTATTGAACAGGCTTTCATCTGTAAAGCTTTTGGAGCAGCAGTGATTGTAATGGCATTCGATGAAGTTGGACAAGCTGATACGAAAGAAAGAAAAGTAGAGATCTGTCACCGTGCATATAAAATTCTCACAGAAAAAGTAGGCTTCCCTCCACAAGACATCATTTTTGATCCAAACATTTTTGCAGTAGCAACAGGTATTGAAGAACATAACAACTATGCTGTTGATTTTATTGAAGCTACCAGAGAAATCAAACAACTGATGCCACTGACCAAAGTGAGTGGGGGTGTTTCTAATGTTTCTTTTTCATTCCGTGGTAATGACCATGTGCGTGAAGCCATTCACTCTGTATTTCTTTTTCATGCTATCAAAGCAGGTATGGATATGGGAATCGTGAATGCAGGACAATTGGTAGTATATGATGAAATCGAACCTACGCTTCGCGAATTATGTGAAGATGTATTGCTGAACAGAAACAATGAAAACAATGAAGCAACAGAAAAACTGATTGCCTTCGCTGAAACTGTAAAAGCAAAAGGTAAGGTAGAAGTAAAAGATGAAGCTTGGAGAAATGAACCGGTTGAAAAAAGATTAGCTCACTCTCTAATCAACGGTATCACTGATTATATTGAAGCAGATACAGAAGAAGCCAGACAAAAATATCCGAAGCCATTGGATGTTATTGAAGGCCCATTGATGGATGGGATGAATATCGTAGGTGATCTTTTTGGTGCCGGTAAAATGTTTCTACCGCAAGTGGTAAAGAGTGCACGTGTTATGAAAAAGAGCGTAGCTGTTCTTACGCCTTATATTGAAGCTGAAAAAGAAGAAAGAAAACAAGCCCATCTCAAAGCGGGTACAGCCAATACAGAAGCTGCAGGCGCTGCGAAAATATTACTAGCCACTGTAAAAGGTGATGTACACGATATTGGAAAAAATATTGTAGGTGTTGTATTGGGTTGTAATGGTTATGATATCATTGATCTAGGCGTAATGGTACCCGCAGATAAAATTCTGGATGCTGCACAAAAAGAAAATGCGGATATCATTGGGTTAAGCGGACTTATCACTCCTTCATTGGATGAAATGGTCCATATAGCTAAAGAGATGAAACGTCGTGGCATGACACAACCTTTATTGATTGGTGGCGCCACTACTTCCAGAATGCACACTGCCGTTAAAATTGCTCCGGAATATGGTAACGGTGTGGTTCATGTATTGGATGCTTCCAGAAGTGTAACTGTTGCCGGTTCTCTTCTGAATAAAGATCAGAAAGAAGGATTTTTAAAATCGACAACCGAAGAATACGTAAAACTGAAAGAAGGATTTGATAATAAAAAAAGTATCAAGCAGTATCTTTCTTACAGCGATGCTTTACAAAATAAAGTAAACATAGACTGGTCTGCTTTTACACCTGTTACGCCCGGTTTTACAGGCATTAAAGTATTTGCAGATGCAGATCTGAATGAAATTCGTCCTTATATCGATTGGAAACCTTTCTTTATTGCCTGGGAAATGCATGGTAATTTCCCTGAAATACTCACAGACAGTGTAGTAGGAAAAGAAGCCACCAAATTGTACAATGATGCAAATGCTTTATTGGATTCCATCATTACAGAAAAATGGCTGACCGCCAAAGGAACGATCGGTTTTTGGGAAGCAGCTAGTATCAATGATGATGTGATCGTAACAGATAAAGACAAAAAAACAACGCTCTCCTTCTTGCGTCAACAGATCAAAAAAGCACCTGGACAACCCAATTTATCCTTAGCTGATTTTATTGCACCTGTAAGTAGTGAAAAGAAAGATCATATTGGTGCTTTTGCAGTAACCATTCAGGGTATTGATGAACATATCAAAAGATTTGAAGCAAATCATGATGACTATAATAAGATCATGTTACAAGCTTTGGCTGACCGTTTAGCAGAAGCATTTGCAGAATTCCTTCACCTAAAAACCAGAAAGGAATATTGGGGTTATGATCAAAATGAATCTCTCAGTAACGAAGAGTTGATCAAAGAAAAATATGTAGGTATTCGTCCGGCACCCGGCTACCCTGCTTGTCCGGATCATACAGAAAAGTATAAATTATTCGATCTACTGCAAGTCACTCAGAACATTGGCATAGAACTCACCGAAAGTCTAGCTATGTATCCTGCATCTTCTGTTTGTGGATGGTATTTTGCTCATCCACAAAGTCAGTATTATGGTGTAGGAAAAATTCAGCAAGATCAGTTCGAAGACTATGCAAAAAGAAAAAGCATGTCTCTCGAAACTGCCGAAAAGTGGCTCAGACCGGTGTTGGAAGGATAAATAAATATTCAATTTTCAATGTCCAATATCCAATTTCGAAGTTGGACATTGGACATTGGATATTTTTTCCTCACCTTTTCTCAAACAACCACCACAACCTTCTTCTCGGTTTTACGGTGTAATTTTTACGGACATATGTTTTAATGTAGTCCATGGCCTCGTTCACATCATCCGTAAGGAACAATAGCTTTTTATCTTCTGGCGAAATAGTGCCATGTTTTGCCATATCATCAATATTGTCAAGCAATGGCTGGAAATAGTCTTTACCTAACAACACGATCGGAAAATCATTGATCACTTTGGTTTGTGCCAATGTGAGCGTTTCAAAAAATTCATCCATCGTACCAAATCCACCCGGCATAATGATGAAAGCGTACGAGTATTTTACCAGCAACACTTTTCTGATGAAAAAATAGTCAAACGTGATCCATTTGTGCATATAAGGATTCGGATATTGCTCAAATGGAAGTTTAATATTACAACCTACTGATTGTCCACCATTCTCATAAGCCCCTTTATTGGCCGCTTCCATAATTCCCGGACCACCACCTGTCATGGTCGTAAATCCTAGATCAGCGATTTGCTTCCCAACTTCTACTGCTTGCTGATAATAGGGATGATCTTCTTTAAATCGTGCTGATCCAAAAATAGTGATACAAGGACCCACAAAGTGAAGGGTTCTGAATCCTTTAATAAACTGTCGGAAGATCTGCCATGCGAATCCTAATTCATTAATCCTAGGTTTAGGACCATCTAAATACACCGATTTCTGTGCCGGAATAATCCTTTCTGATTTACTCATTTCTATCCTATATTGATGAAAATTCAAATTAGCACAAAATTTGCTGTTATAGTTAGCAGTCGTTCATCCTTAACAGTTTTATGAGAAAATTTTATTGCATCCTTTTATCCCTCCTGATACTCCAATGTGGCTTCTCGCAAAGAACCGTCATACTGGAACAATTCAGAACTTTTTCAATGGTAGGTCCGGTCATGAGCTACCTGAATCATGCTGATACAAGAAGAACTGTAGTACAACAGTTGAACGATCAACTGTTAAAACATAAAAATGCGACACTTGCAGATACAAGCCTGCGTATTTTTCGACTGCCGGATCTAAAAAATATCACTAATTCCACTGCTCCTTTTACTGCCTCCGATACTTCCGCATGGCATATGTATCTGGATCTCTATGAATTTGAAACCAATACATTTTATTTTTCGCAGCCTGAGTATGAAGAGGATTCTTTATTATTTAGAAGAACTGCTTCTGTTTTCCAGTTGGGGATACTGTTGACCAATAGTTCAAAAGAAATCATGCTGAATGAAGTCATGACCATTTGTGTAACTCGGGGTAATAGTAGTGGTTTTGGCATCTTGGCTGCTACACCTTCGCTTGGCCATAAAGGTTTTACAGACATGCTAAATTTATCCATAGGGCGTCTACTCGATCCGGAAAATAAAATTGGTATGATCGAAGTAAAAGCTGCTCCCGTATTTTATGCAGATAATTTTATTCTCCCTGAGATCCAACAGTCTCCTGTAATTCAGGTGACGACCAAAAAAGATATTGCATCTTTTAGAATTGATAATACTGATGAGATCATTCGAATGGGCGAACCCTTTTATGAACAGTTGATCACAAAAGGAAAGAATAAGAACGTAGATGATTCTTCAATCATAGGTAGAATCATCAGTAAGACAGAAAGACAAAGCAGTTCTGACTTCGTACAACTTAGACAGGAAAACAGGGATGTGGTAAGAGATAAGAACTATACATTAAAAATGTTCATTGAGATCAATCCATACTTCAATTATTTGAATGAGAGTGAAGCTTTTACCAGCTTTATACATGAGAAGATCCATAGTTTACAATTGAATGGAGACACCATAGCCAAATTCATTATTACCAAAAATTTAGGATTTGCAGACAGAAAGATCTATCTGAATAAAGTGAGCAATGGATATGACAGCACTTCTGTTTTCACTTTTGAAGAAAAGGATATTGTCAGAAACTTATTTTGTGAGTATCAGATCACAGGTACGATTCGTGATAAATCTTTTTATATCCGCTGTTATGATAAAAATATGCTCAAGGAGTTCATCTATGATCATAAAAGAATTGCTATAGCACGTGGTCAATTTTTACCGGAAAGAATTGCCGTTTTTGATGCATCTTTAGACAAAGAATTATTGAACCAGTTAATGATTATAGGGTTCTCTCGTTTTTTCCGATAAACCAATAAATTATGCGTATCATATCATACAATGTCAATGGCATCAGGGCTGCTATGAAAAAGGGATTCACAGATTGGTTGGCTACCAATCCTGCTGATGTTATTTGTCTGCAGGAAACAAAAGCCAATCAAGAAGATGTGGATGTAACTGCTATTGAGAAATTGGGTTATCATACTTTTTGGTATTCAGCACAGAAAAAAGGTTATAGCGGTGTAGCTGTTTTTACCAAGATAAAACCTGACAATGTTGTATACGGAAATGGCATAGAACAAAGTGATGCAGAAGGAAGAGTGATCCGTGTTGACTTCGGTGATATTACCCTTATCAATGCCTATTTTCCTTCAGGAACCAGTGGTGATGAGCGTCAAACATATAAGTACCAGTGGCTGGATGAATTCTTCACTTATGTACAAGATCTCAGAAAAAAGAGAAAGAAACTGATCGTGACAGGGGATTACAATATTGCACATACTGAAATCGATATCCATGATCCAAAGGGGAATAAAAAATCATCCGGTTTTTTACCTGAAGAAAGGGCATGGATGGATACATTTCTTTCCAATAAATGGGTAGATACTTTTCGCCATCTTCATCCGGAAGTAACCGGTGCCTATTCTTGGTGGAGCCAGCGTTTCCCTTCTGTCAGGCTTCAAAACAAAGGCTGGCGGATCGATTATATCAGTATTACAGATACTTTGCAATCACAATTGAAAGCAGCCGCCATTTATCCGGACGTGAAACACAGCGATCATTGCCCGATCTATGCCGAGATCAGCTAATACTATCAAACGATAAACTTTTAACCGTGTATATCTATAATGTAACCATTCAATTAGCCTGGGGTATCCATGAAGATTGGCTTGATTGGATGAAGAATAAACATATCCCGGAAGTTATGTCTACCGGCTGTTTTACCGATTTCCGTTTTGTGCGTGTGTTGGAACTCGATGAAACAGAAGGGCCTACTTATGCTACTCAATATTTTGCTGCAACCAAAGAAGATTATGATCGCTATATAGAGCATCATGCAACCGCGCTTCGTAAAGATGCACTGGATGTTTGGGGAAATCAATTCGCAGGTTTTCGCTCATTAATGCAGGTTGTGAATTGAGTGTGGATAGTTTTGCAAATTCATTTTGTCAATCACAAAACTTCACTATATTGCTCTGAAACCCGCTTCGGGACTGCTTTTCAGCGATAAAATGCTGAAACCATTGATAATAAAGGGTTTCAGCAGATACCGATGTTGAAACACGCAACAAAAGGAAAAATAAAATCGGCTGAAAGTCTTGTCGGAAAAGGGTTTTAAAGAATCACAAAAAGACGGTAAAGTTGGAAAAATATTTTGCTGTTTGATAAAAGCCAATAAATTTGTTTCTCTTATTAAAATACATCTAAAAACACATCTATGAACAAAGCTGAATTAATCGCACAACTCGCAGAAGATGCAGGTATCACCAAAACTCAAGCTAACGCTGCTTTAGATTCTTTTGTTGATACAGTAACTAAAACCCTGAAAAAAGGTGACAAAGTTACACTGGTAGGTTTTGGTACTTTCTCTGTATCTAAGCGTGCTGCTCGTACAGGTCGTAACCCTCAAACTGGTGAGACTATCAAGATCAAAGCTAAAAAAGTTGCCCGCTTCAAAGCTGGTAAAGAACTGAGCGCTAAGATCTAATCTGAGCCTCTTAAAAGAATTGAACCCCGCTTTCGCGGGGTTTTTCTATTTTTGCACCTCACATTCATCAATCAAAACATTATTATCATGGGTAGAGGCGATAAAAAAACCGCTAAAGGAAAAAGATTCAAAGGCTCATTCGGCAAAAGCCGTCCGGCCAATGCTAAAGCTACAGCTGCAAAAGCAAAGAAGGCTGCAGCAAAAGCTTCTTAGAATGGTTGATATCAGATCTCAGATGTCAGATTTGTATTTTAAATCTAACATCTGAGATCTGACATCCTATTTCTTCTTCGCTATTTCCTCCAACGCAAACACCAGTTTATCCAAATCCTGTAAGCGGGTATATACATGTGGTGTTACGCGAACGCAACTGATATTTTCCCATACGATACCTACGGTATGTATTTTATAGGTATTGAACAATGCCTGATCGAGTAGTGCAGGTGTCATGCCGTCTACAGAAACACCGCAGATGGCACAAGCATATTCAGGCTTGAATGAGGTATGTATTTTTACTTTAGGGATGGCTCTTGCTTTTTCAGCCCAATAATTTTTCAAATAACGAATCCTTTCCTCTTTTCGTTTTGCGCCAATGGCATTGTGAAAATTCAATGCTTCACCTATTCCTTGCTCTATCGGAAAGCTTCTGGTACCAAGGGTTTCAAACTTCCTGATATCATCACTTCGTGGTTTATCATTACATACCAGTGGCCATATCTTTTCAATTTTTTCTTTTTTGATCCATAACATCCCACTACCAATAGGAGCACTGAGGAATTTGTGTAAGCTGGTGCCGAAATAATCACACTCCAGATCAGGTATTTTAAAATCAAGCAACCCAAATGAATGTGCACCATCAACAATTACCTCTAATCCTCTTCGATGCGCCATCTGTGCGATCTTTTTCACCGGAAGTATTTGTCCGATCCAATTGATGATATGGGTAAGGTGTAAAATTTTTGTTTTAGGTGTAATCGCTTTTTCAAATGCGGCAACAATGGCATCATCATTTTCAATCGGAAAATCAAAACTGATCTGAGTATATACAATACCATCACGCAAAGCTCTCTGTTTCCAAGCCTGGATCATATTAGGATAATCCTGCTTAGTACCAATGACCTCATCACCCGCTTTGAGATCCAAGCCAAAGATCACCGTATTCAATGCTTCTGTAGCATTTCGATTGACTGCTATTTCTTCCGGGGAACATCCTGCAAGTGTTGCTAATTTATATCGCAAAGGCTCTCTCCCTTGGTCTAAAATACGCCACATGTAGTAGGATGGCCCTTCATTGGAAAACTGGTTGAACCTTTCTACAGCCTCTTGTACCACCCTGGGTGATGGGCTTACCCCACCATTATTGAGATTGATCAGATTAGGATTAACCGTATAGGATTGTTGGATTACAGACCAATAATCCTCATCGGTAGCTATTTGTTCCGGACTAAAAGTCGCCACACGTTGTTGCTCCGACTCCCATTCAGCAGCATGTAACTGCTGGAACAGACTATTGGCAGAAAAAGCCCCGGCCAACAATCCGATGCGTTGTAGAAAATCTCTGCGTTGATTCACGGTAAAAGGTTGAACAAGGAAGATAGGAAAGAGAAATCAAAAGTCAAAGAGAGTGAAAGGTGAAAGGTGAAAGGTGAAAAGATAGCACTTCCTTTCACTTTTCACCTTTCACTTTTGACTTATCCTTACCTTTGTACAAACTTTCCGATATGAAACAGCAGGGATGGAAAATGATGGTTTTAATAGGCGTAATGTTGGTGATCTGTCAAATGGCTGATGCACAATGTTCTATTTGTACGAAAACTGCTTCACAGTTAGGAGAAGGACCTGCCAAAGCATTGAATTCTGCCATCATCTACCTTGCCGGAGCCCCCTTAGCTATTATGGGATATATTGGATGGAGATGGTGGAAAAAGGAAAAAGAAGTAGAAAGCTTTGAACAAAAGAACTAACGCTACCTATAAGCCTCATTGATCATAATGAGGTTTTCATCCCGCATATCAAAAGAGAAGTCATACTGACTGATTGCCTTAAAAAAAGATCGTGCACATCCTTTTTTCATGAAGTCATGCAATTCAATCACAATGGCTTTTGTTGTTGGCAGCCACTTCTCATAGCCGGACTCAAATACTTTTTTTTCAGAGCCCTCTATATCGATCTTTAATAGATCGATCGTTTGCCAACCTTGTTCTGTTTGTATACTTTCAATGGAAATAGCAGGAATACCATCAGGATCATCATGGGTTGTTTCGGCAACCATAAATGCATTCTTCACGCCATCAGTATTGATGATCTTTAAATACACATCTTTATTCCATACACCTTTACAAAAGGCTTTAATACGTGGATAGTCACGAATATTATTTTTCAGTACTGCAAAATTCTCTGTACTCGGCTCAATAGAAACGATGGATGCTTCGGGATATTTTTTTGAAAAATAAACAGCTGCCATTCCATTATTTGCCCCGGCATCAATAATAGTCTTGATCTCAAACGGAAATCTGAAATTGTATTGATCTCGCAAAAACACCTGATCGAAAGTGTAATAGTCAGAAGTATCCTTTCGTAGAAAAAAAGAAGTTTGATATCGATTGATGAAGACTGTACCATATGGACGAAGCTTCACACGTAAATATAATTTTACGGCATCAGCCCAGCCAAAAGCCCGAACCATTTTTTTAAATCTCGAAGCCATAGGATTAAGTTATAATAGAATATTTCAAATATAGATCAACACATCGGGTTAACACAATGTATTATAAATCGAGAGATATTGTTCAGCGGCTACTTTCCAATCAAATGTAGACGCTTGTTTCCTTAATGATTTACTTTGAACATCTGTGAATGAAATCATTCCCTCTGCAAGGGTTGTTTGCATCGTATCAGGATCAAAATCATGAAAATAAAAAGCATCCTTACCCCCGATTTCAGGGAGAGACGTGTGTTTCGAAAGAAATACCGGTTTACCGTAGTACATCGCTTCGATCACCGGAAGTCCAAAGCCTTCTGCTATTGAAGGAAAAACAAAAGCCTTGCAATTCCGATAATACCAAGCCTTTTCACTTTCAGAAATTCCACCAACGAATACGAGGCGCTCTTCAACCCCAACTTTTTTGGCTTCGTCAATGATACGCTGTCTGTAACCGCTTTGTTTTGTAACACCCGCTATCACCAGTTTCATATTATTATGCTGTAATAAACAAGGCAGTACATGAAAATTTTTTTTAGGAGTGATAGTGCCTATAGTAAAAAGAAACTCATCATGTATCAGATCCGGTTGTATTAAATTATCGCTCTCCGTAGATGCATGTATATTACAACCATTGTAAATAACACTAACAGGTTTGTCACCGACTGAAATATGTTTTAGTAACTCTGCTTTTACAAAATGAGAAATGGTCACAATATGAGCTGACGCATTCACCTTTTTTTGGAGATCGTTGATATATTTTCTTTTTTTCAACTCAGTCTTTTCTTCATCCAGCAAGAAATTCAGGTCATGAACTGTTAAGACAACAGCGCACTTTTTTCGAAAGGGAAAATAGTCGGTAGATTGATGAGTGGCATGCCAAACTTGAATGGAGTCAGTGTACGGTAATAACCATTTATGAAAAGATTGCTGAACAAGATATTGTACTTCAGATCCAAAGAAACCTTTGATAGAAGCCGGTACATAGTAATGTAATTTCTCTTTCTCGTTCACTATATCCTTAAGAGCATTACCTAACTGCCAACAAAAATGATATAGTCCTGTATGAGGATATTTCATTCGTTCCGCATCAAATAATATATGTCCGGAAAGCTTTATTGGCATTCGTCTTAGATTGATTCGATTACTTGATCTTTACAAACATTTTTAAACAGAACAACCATCTTCTGATCAGTGATCTTTGTTTAAAAGCCAGCATACGCTTGTTGTACCGGAAGAAAATGATCATCCTATTCCAATTATTGATCAGCGAAAAACTTGCATATGCTTTACACAAATCTCTAAACACTTTTTTTTGTTCTACCAGATCTGTCGGACATTTTTCATACATCAATCGCATTCTTTCTCTTGCAAGCGCTATATTTTCACTATTTGTCTTTTGTTTTCTGATCGGCTTTACAGGTGTATCTGACTTCACTTTGGCAGCACCAAAAACATTGGCTCCGTGTTGACGGTATAAGACCAACACTTCATCTACATAAGTAAGCTCACTATAAAAAGTGGCTACAAAACCAAGCCAGTAATCGTGTGGTATCATGGTTGGTAAAGGAAAAGAGGCTGTCACGATTTCTCTTTTTAACAACATCCCATGTCCGGGTGCAGAATTTCCAATAGTATAATTCAAACAGTCATTGAAAGTAGCCAATCTTTTTACATCGGATAATTTTCTCCCCATGCGCTCTCCGCTTTCATCAATGAGGGCTGAATTAGCATAAATAACTGCAGACTTATCTATTCGATCTAATAAAAATTGAATCTTATGAGGTAGCCAAATATCATCCTGATCGCTTGGAGCAATATATTCTCCTGTGGCTAGTGACAATCCCTTTTCAAAGTTTTTGACATAGCCGAGATTCTTTTCATTCCTGAATAATTTAATTCGATGATCCTTGGTTGCATATCCTTCGAGTATACTATAGGTGCTATCTGTAGAACCGTCATCTACAATGATCACTTCAAGATGCGGATATGTTTGCGAAAGAATACTTTCCAGTTGTATCCCAACAAATCGCTCACCGTTATAGGTGGCCATCACCACAGATACCAATGGTTGATCAATTGCTGTTGTTAATGAATTGCTCACAAAATTTATATGTACTGTTGAATGAAAGTAAATAAGTTGAACCGACCTTCTGCCAAATCAGTCTCTATCGCTTTTTTGATGGTTTCTTTTTGCACATCGCGCATGCGATAGCGTTGTATCAGCTGATAAGCTCTTTCCGTTAACAGCCAGGCTTTTCTTGGTCGGTCTTCTTGTAAATTTTGATGTTGCTGAATAGAAGCCGCTAACTCACTGATCCCTTTCTTTTCAGAAGCAATGGTTTTGATGACCGGTACTTCCCAACTCATTTGTTTGAATGCCGGCGCCAACATCATTCTTAAGTTTTTGACAAAATGGTCAGCATCGGGTCTGTCACTTTTATTCACTACAAAAACATCAGCGATCTCCATCAATCCTGCTTTCATGGTTTGCACTTCATCGCCCGCCTCGGGAACTACCACTACTACAGTTGTATCGGCCAAGCCTGCAATTTCTATTTCGCTTTGTCCAACCCCAACGGTTTCAACAATTACTTGATCAAACCCTGCTGCCTGCATCAACGCAGTGATCTCTATGATATGTGGATGCAACCCGCCTAATGAACCTCTGGTAGCAAGTGATCGGATGAAAACATTGGGATGATTGTACCAATCACTCATCCGTATCCGATCTCCCAAAACAGCCCCTAAATTGAAGGGCGATGAAGGATCCACACACAATACACCTACTTTCTTTCCCTCACTCACCCACTGATGGATCAGCGCATCTACCAATGTACTCTTACCCGCTCCCGGTGGACCGGTAATTCCGGTAACAGATGCATGTCCGGCCGGCAATTGAGCTAAAAACTTTTCATACCCCTCAACTTCATTTTCTACCAATGAAATACTCCTAGCCAAAGCTTTCAGATCTGATAGCGCTATTTGTTGTAATAATTGATCCCACATATTGCGATCGGTAGCTTAAATTTAAGTTTACTATTGCAAAAGAAAGTATTTGCCTCCAGAGTATCACTGATTCGTTGATATATCATGAAAAAAGCATGGCTACCTGTTCTACTGATGATCATCTCCCTAGCAGGTTTACTATGGAGCCGTGCAATCTTGTCTTTGTCTGCACCACTTTGGGTCATTTGGTTAATATCACATTCAAGAAAAGACATTTTTCATCACGACAATAAAGCCTTACTCATCTGGGGGCTATCCCCTGTCTTGATTGCCTTATTAGGATGTTGGCAGAATGGTTTTGCTAAAGAAGATCTTGATCATTTATTTACCGTAAGTACATATCTACTTGCTGCCCTTGCAGGTTCACTTATTGCTGTGAAATATTCTCAAACTGCATTGTTGAAATATTGGGTTTGGGCAAGTCTGATCTCATTGAGTTATCCAATCTTCTGGTATATCACTCATTATCAGGAAACATTGATCAGGTATGGCTCAGGACAAACCGTACCGGTATGGATGGATGATGATCATGTTCGTTTTGGAATGTTTTTAGCTGTCTGTTGCTTGATAAGTCTTGTATCATTCGTACAACAAAAGATCATGCGACTGATCGGTATATTTTTACTTGTTTCCATTTTTATACTTGCCATCCGAACGGCATGGATCATGATACTGATCATGATCTTGGTCGCTGCATTATTTATTTTGATATACGGTACTCGTTTTCAAAAAAGAGTATTGATCATCGGGATCATTGCATTCATATCACTGGCAGCGATCACTTATCAGCTATCGCCGGGAATACAACAAAAGATTGCTTATACATTATACGATTGGCAACAATTTGAGGCAGGTAAAGCAGACCCGACTTTATCAGACGCTACCAGAAGGGTGATCAATAGTGAGTCCTGGAAACTTATTCAAGCAGGACAAAATAATATTGGATGGTCTGCCATTGATGATGTGATCAAAGACAGTGTTCAAAAAAACTACCCTCAACAAAAATTTGATTTCGGATGGCCATTTAATCAATGGTTGTTTTGGTGGATGGGAAGCGGCATTATTGGCTTGTTATTTTTCAGCGCATGGTTGATCTATCCCTTGATTCACGGTATCCGAAAAAAGAATATAGCGCTTAGTGCTGTATCTGCAGCCATCATTGTTTCTTGTCTGATTGAAACCAATCTGGCGTATCAATACAGCGTATGGATACACGCATGGGTAGTGGCTTTATTATGGAATGAACCTACTTCTTTTCTTCAGAGAATCATTATTTCAAAATCCGGTAGTTCCGAAAATCAAAAGGTCTGATACCGGTTAATTTTTCAAAATAGTAGAGTAGTGTATCTTTTAATGAAAACTTTTTGCGAGAGATATCCAATTCAACCTGCCAGTTCTTTCTTTGAATACGTTCTTTCATAACAGCCGGATGTGTGCCTGTAAACTTTTGAAGAGAATCGAATTCATTGTAATCATAAAAATCCGGACTAGCCAGAAACTCACGTAAAGCATCATCATGGTTCCAGAACTGGCTTACTTGTTTTTGTTTTTTCATCATTTGCTCGGGGCTTTTCACCCAACCATAATGATATACATACGCATCAACCGGCTTTACCCATAACTTTCTCTCACCTACTCTAAAACCTTGCGCATCTTTATAAGAACTGATCTTTTTATCGTTGCGTATGATCCTCACTTCATGGTCATACCATTTGCGACTATCTCCTACATAATCATAGGTGCCATAGAAATGAAGGTATTTGAATACAAGCCCTTCCACACGTTGATCATCTTTGTATTGCAAACAGGTCTTACGTATAGTGTCATGGTATTGCTCATGTACTGCTTCATCGCCCTGAATATAAAAAGCCCAGTCACTTTCCGGATCGATCAATTGAAAAGCCTTATTGGTCTCAACAGCCAATACCGCTCCTCCTGTACGTAGCGTTTTATCCCAAACAGAATGATGGATCTTGATCTTCGGGTCGTTGATCGATTGCATCAGGGCAATGGTATCATCTTCACAATCACCGATCAAAATGATCATTTCATCAACTACCGGTAAGATAGATTTGATCGCTTCTACGATCGGATAATCATTTAACACGGCATTCTTGATAATGGTAAACCCTGAAATCTTCATAACACAAAGTAAAGATGAAATAGGAGATAGAAGAAAACAAAACACAAGTGTTCAAGAAAACAGAGAAATTATCCTTAGACGCTATTTGTCGGGTTAAGGCTATTTCCCTTATTTCGTAGTGTATTGAAAGACTATGACCAATTTTATTCCCATTTTCCCTTTAGGTGTAGTGGTTTTCCCGGGAGAGCAATTGAACCTGCACATTTTTGAACCTCGTTATAGACAATTGATCCAGGATTGTTTCGGTGAAAATCGATCCTTTGGTATTCCCATCGTTCTGAAAAACAATGTTTCTGAAATGGGAACACTGGTAACGATTACAGAAATTGTTCAGGTACATGAAGACGGTAAGATGGATATCCGTACGCGTGGCCAAAAAGTATTTCGCATGCTGGAACTCGTAAAAACCATTCCTGAAAAGCTGTACAGTGGCGCTATTGTTCATTATCCCGATAATGATGAAAGACAAAACAGTAAGCTCGCATTACAGGTAATAGCTGCCATCAGAGAATTGCATAAACTGATTCAGGTAAGTAAAGACTTTAAAAAACCGGATACAGAACTTTGTAGCTATGACCTGGCTCATCACGCCGGACTATCACTCGAAGAAGAATATGAATTTCTGGGTCTATTGTATGAGTCGCAGCGATTAGAATACCTGAAACAACATTTATCAAAAGTATTACCAGTAGTAACGGGAATGGAATCTTTAAAAGAGCGTATACAACTCAATGGGCATTTTAGGGAACTGAAAGGCTTTAACTTTGACCTATAAATCGATCTATGTACACCAGCTTATGTTTTGATTTTGGTAATACCCGACTCAAGTGCGCAGTATTCGTAGGTAAAGAACTGAAAGAAGTACTTGTATTGGAAAATGATGAGCCCGCTACTGTTGCTGCTATACTGGATCAGTATCAACCGCAAAAAGCCATTCTCTCTTCGGTGATCAAACATCATCCGGATTTAGAATCATTACTGACTGAGAGAACCGACTTTCATAAATTGGGGCATACCAGCAAACTACCTTTCACAACACCGGTAGGTAAACCGGAAACGATCGGCGCCGACAGATTGGCCATTTGTGCTGCTGCTGTGGATCTTTTTCCGAATCAACACAATCTCGCCATTGGGTTGGGTACTTGTATCACTTACAATTACATCAATAAATCTCATGAATTTCTGGGTGGAAGCATCTCCCCGGGTATGACCATGCGTTTTAGGGCCATGCATGAGCAAACGGCACTATTGCCCTTGGTTGAGCCCGATCATCACTTCCCTTTGATCGGTTTTGATACCAAAACCAACCTTCAAAGCGGTGTGATCATGGGAATGGCCAAAGAAATTGATGGTATTATTGACGCTTATGCATTGAAATTCAACAACTTTAACGTGCTATTAACCGGGGGAGATATGGCTTTTTTTGTACCACATCTAAAAAACAGGATATTTGCCGACCCTTATCTAATTTTTAAAGGCCTGTATGCGATTTGTGAGCACAACACTACTCAGATTTAGTCTGACACTTTTTATTACCGGATTTACCCTGCTTTCCACAAGCGCTCAGGAGAACTCTCCTTTTAGTCGCTATGGCTTAGGAGAGATTTTCAATAGTTCACATGCCATAAGCCGTGCCATGGGTGGTATCGGCGCCGCTTACTCGGATGGCATCAACAATAATGTTGGTCAGGCCGTCAATTTTATGAACCCGGCAACTTATTCGAACTATTTCATGGTTTCTTATGATCTTGGATTAACGATCGATACTAGAAATCTGAGAAGTGAAAATCCATCAGGAAAATTCAGATCTAACTATTTCTATCCATCTTATGTTGCTATTGGAATGCCGCTGAAAAGAACAAAGGGATTGGGAATGGCATTTGGTATCAGACCTATCTCAAGAATCAATTACTCGGTAGTAAGCAGAGAAAGAGTAGCGGGTGATAGCCTGGCAACTATTTATGAAGGATCAGGTGGATTGAATCAGGCTTTTGTAGGAATCGGAAAAAAATGGAAGAACCTGAGTATAGGTTTCAATACAGGTTTCAATTTTGGAAGAAGAGAGATCGCTACTAAAAAGATCTTTGTGAATGACACTACCTTCTATTTCCAATCTAACTCTTCTACTGTTACTACTTTCAATAAACTGTTTCTGCATACCGGTATTCAATATGAGATCCCCTTACGTAAGAGAATCAATGCGGAAACCGGTGTTACCAGCAACTATTACCTGAGACTTGGTGCAACTTATACCTTGGATCAAACACTTACTGCATCACAAGATCAAAAAAGAGAAACTTACACTGAAACGCAAGCAGGCGATATCACTATTGACAGTGTTTCAGTAGCTACTGACATCAAAGGAACTATTGTAATGCCTTCAACATATGCAGGTGGTATTACTTTCCATAAAACATCCAGCAACAACCGCGGTACTTTTGAAATGTGGTCTGTTGGTGCTGAATATACAGCTACACAATGGAGCAAATATCGTTTCTATAATCAACCCGATCGATTGGTGAACAGCTGGCAGTTTAGAGTAGGTGCTCAGCTTTGTCCTGATCCATTAACCGGAAGAAATTACTGGAGCAATGTTAACTATCGCATAGGTGCATTCATCGGTGATGAGTATATCAATCCGGATGGTAATGGTATCAGAACCTCAGGATTTTCTTTGGGTGCAGGTTTCCCGATCAAAAAGTGGAACAACTATGATCGTCAGTTCACGATCTTGAATACCGCACTACAATTTGGAAAACGTGGTACCAGTGTCAATAATATCACAGAAAGTTATGTTCAATTTACATTGGGCATGAGCTTGACTGATATCTGGTTCCAGAAACGCAGATATGACTAAATCCACTTCACATATCATTTCTATATTCACAGCCTGCTTGATGGGCTGTGTTTTTTTGTGGGCATGTGAGAACAATGTAGATGATGTAAAAGCTCTAGGTAAAAAGTTACCTGGTATTGAAGAAGGTAAAGACATTGAAAGCTTTTTAAGTCAGAATGGAAGGATCGGCGCTAAACTAACAGCTCCTACACTTTTACGTTATCAGGGAGATTCTGCTCGTAAGACTGAATTCCCGAACTCTCTGTTTGTTGAATTTTATGATGACAGTATGAAAGTGGAAAGCAGACTCTCGGCAAAATATGGCCGATATCTGCAAAATGAAAATAAAGTCTACCTCAGAGATCAAGTGGTGATTTATAATATCAAAGGAGATACTTTGTATTGTGATGAGTTGTACTGGGATCAAAACCTGGCTCAGTTCTATACCGCCACCCCGGTTACAGTGGTCCAAAATTATCCGTATAAACAAAAGGGGCGCTATGCCAATGGATTCCGCTCCAATCAGGATCTCACCGATATCACTTTCTACAAAATTCAACCGGGAAGTTTTGCGATCGTTCCCGACAGCACTTTCAATCAGTAGTTTTCAAATACATCGTTCTTTAAGTGGATGTACTTTTCTCGTACATGAGTGTATCTTTTCCGGCTATCAATCAAAATAATTGAATAAATTCATAGCTCGATTGCTTATCCAACCAACAACTGATTTTTTTATGAAAAAAAATTCCAAAAAGAAACAACAGGAGATCACTTCTCAGGATGACTCGAGAAGAAAATTTCTAAAAAATGGTCTCACTGCATTGGCAGGATTTTATATCGTGCCGCGTAATGTACTAGGGCGTGGCTTTGTAGCCCCTAGTGATAAACTACAGATTGCCGGTATTGGTGCAGGAGGAAAAGGTGAAAGCGATATCTATAGTTTCTTTATGAGTGGGAAAGCGGATATTGCTTTTCTCTGCGATGTAGACAGCAGACAAACTGCCAAAAGTCGTGAACGTTATCCCAAGGCAAAAGTGTATGAAGATTACCGTGAGATGTTGGATAAGGAACATAAAAACATAGATGCGGTATCCGTTTCTACGCCTGATCATATGCATGCTGTACAAGCTATGGCCGCTATGCAGTTAGGTAAACATGTATACGTTCAAAAGCCTTTGACACATGATATCTATGAAGCCCGTATGCTTACACAAGCAGCACATCGTTATAAAGTGGTAACACAAATGGGTAACCAAGGTGCTTCGGGTGATGGGG
This sequence comes from Sediminibacterium sp., assembly GCA_965279585.1. Lineage (GTDB taxonomy): Bacteria > Bacteroidota > Bacteroidia > Chitinophagales > Chitinophagaceae > Sediminibacterium. Next base: position 96,576 of record OZ257248.1, read on the forward strand.
TTAGACAACTTATCGACTGGTACAATGCAGGATTAATTGGTGATGTACATACAGTGTATTGTTATACCGACAGACCTGTATGGCCTCAAGGTATTCAATGGTCTAAGAATACTTTACCGGTTCCCAAAGAATTGAATTGGGATCTGTGGTTGGGAACTGCTCCTTATAAAGATTATGTAGATAACCTCGTTCCGTTCAACTGGCGTGGTTGGTGGGATTATGGTACAGGAGCATTAGGCGATATGGCTTGCCATATCATGGCTCCGGCTTTTGCTGTACTCGGACTGGGTTATCCTGAATCAGCAGAATGTAGTGTGGCGAAACGTTATGAAAGAAACTGGAATGCAGTATATGCACCTGAATGTGGTCCTCTCGCATCTCATATCATCTTAAAATTCAAAGGACAGAATGGAAAGCCTGATCTAACCATGCATTGGATGGATGGTGGCATTCAACCTGAACGTCCGGCAGAATTAGGACCGAATGAAATGATGGGTGATGGTGGTAATGGAACCATCTTTATTGGTACCAAAGGGAAGATGATGTGTGGCACTTACGGCGCTATTCCTAATTTACTTCCAACCAGTTTAACTAAGACAACACAAGTACCTCAAACCATTGCAAGGGTTCCTAAGGGAGACAATGGACACTATGCTGCCTGGGTAGAAGCAGCCATTGAAGGATATGGATCTGCAGCTGCCAAAAACCTCAGCTCTAACTTCGATGTTGCAGGACCACTTACCGAAAGTGTTCTTATGGGTAACTTGGCTATTCGTAGTTATGATCTTCAAAAGAAAATGGAAAATGGACGTATCACATACCCGGGTCGTAACATCAGATTAGTATGGGATGGGCCGAACATGAAGATCACCAACTTCGATGAGGCCAATCAGTTTGTGAAGAGACAGTATAGAGAAGGGTGGAGTTTGGGAATTTAGAACAGAAGAATATTCAACAAAAAAATGTCCAACTTTGAAGTTGGACATTTTTTATTGGGTGTTACTTAAATCTGAAAGTTGCTCATATACCCTGCATTCGCCTTGGCACTATCCATTGGGTTGGTACCGGTAAATGCCTCTTGTTCTACGATGAATGTTTTCATTCCGTATTTAGATCCTTCACTTAAGATCGATTTGAAATCAATGGTTCCTTTACCGATCTGACAAGATTCATTTCCTTTAGCGGTTTTGGTCAGGTCTTTTACATGACACAAACGGAAACGATGCGGATATTTTTTGAACCATGCTTTAGGATCTTCTCCGGCTGCTACAACCCAGTAAATATCCATTTCAAAATCTACCAGATCCTTATCTGTTCCCTCCATCATCACCACTTGGGGAATTTGTCCGTCTAATACTTTGAAAGAATAGTCGTGGTTATGATAAGCAAAACGGATACCGTTTTTCTTAGCGATCTCACCACATTTATTGAACTCATCATTGAAACGTTTGAAGTCATCGATCGATTTCTGAGGCCCTTTCCAAGGACAAATCAAATATGACATTCCGATCTCGGCAGCTTCAGCGGCTTTTCTTTCAAAGTCTACAGTGTTATTACAATGCGAGGAAACGATCTTCATACCCAGATCGTCCATATACTTCTTGAATTCAGTATTCTTCATTCCCCAAAAAAATCCTTTTGGTCCCTCAAAGCTTTCGATCTGCTTGTATCCATAAGAAGAAAGTTTGGCGAGGGTATCTTTTGCATCTGCAAATAATGCTTCCTTCACCGTCCATAATTGGATACCAAATGAACCGATAGGTTTATAAGGTGCAAGTGAGCTTAAGAAAGAAGATGATTTACCCGCAAATGGCAATGAAGCTGCCAGCGCCGCAAATCCTGTATTACGAAGAAATTCTCTACGATTGGTTGACATGGTGATGATGATTTAAGGTGATGAAAAAGAGTGAAAAGTGAAAGGTGAAAAGAAAAACTCCATTCACATTTCACCTTTCACTTTTCACTATATCTAAGTTGCCCAAGCTTTATCTCCCTTGTTATAAGGAATACAGCCTTCATATTTTCCGGGTACCGCTACATAACGTAATGCTTTGGTAGCACCTACTTCCGAAGTGAAGAAGCCTAACAGTGTCAGCTCTTTCATCATTCTGAAATAATGATTGGGATCTTCCGGTTTTTTACTCTGCTGATACTCTTTCGCTTCCTTATCTAAGGCTACCAATAGATCATGACGTTGTTCAGGGGTACTTTCAACGAAAGATTTACCATTCTTTTTCTGGCTGGCATCATTGAGTTTTTGAATACCTTCTTTAAAGATGGTCTGATCTTTAGCTTCATAGCAATCTGCAACATATACAGACATGAACTCTCCTACTTTGGCTTCTTTTGCACCGGGAGTACTGGTAGCAGGTAAAATAGTTTCTCCAACTTCATTGAGGAAACTGATATCGTCAGGTGAAAAGCTGATACCACTTTCGCTTCCACTGGATTTACAACCCATCAGGAAAGCGCTTGAACCAATAATGGTTCCTCCGAGCAGCAGGGCTACGCTGGAAAGGGCTTCTCTTCTATTCATGGTGATGATTTTAATATTTCGTGAAATGTGAATTGTGAATGGTGAATACATTTGACAATTCACCATTCACAATTCACAAATACCATTATAAATTTTGTTTCTTTAATTCAGACACTGCATAATCAGCAGCTCTTGCTGTGAATGCCATGTATGTCAATGATGGGTTTACACATGCTGATGAGGTCATAAATGCACCATCGGTCACAAATACGTTCGGCGCATCCCACACCTGATTGTATTTGTTCACTACAGATGTTTTTGGATCATGACCCATACGAGCTGTTCCCATTTCATGGATACCACGACCGAGTACACCATTTCCTTCATAACCTCTTACATCTTTAACACCGGCATTGGTCAACATTTCTACGGCATCGGCTTGCATGTCTTTTCTCATTTTGATTTCATTTTCTTTCAACTCACAATCAAAAGAAAGAACAGGAAGCCCCCATTTGTCTTTTACATTTTTATCCAGTGTAATCTTGTTACTATGATCAGGCAATACTTCACCAAAGCCCATCATACCAAAAGACCAACCTCCGGGTTCAGTCAATGCATCTTTGAAATCTGCACCAATACTTAATTCAGCCACATCACGACCCCATCCTGCACGAGAAGCGCTTCCCTGATATCCAAACCCACGCAGGTAATCACGCTTATCACCAAACAGGTTTTGATAACGAGGAATATAAATACCATTGGCACGGCGACCAAAATAGTATTTGTCTTCATAACCCTCTACTCGTCCACCCGCACCAACACCTAAATGATGGTCCATAATGTTATGTCCGAGTTCACCACTACTGCTTCCCAAACCATCAGGCCAGATATCAGTAGCCGAATTCATCAGAATCCACGCAGAGTTCAAAGCAGAGGCATTTAAGAAAATGATCTTTGCATTGTAGGTGTAAGTCTGATTTGTTTCAGCATCCAATACTTCAACACCGGTTGCACGCTTTTTGTCTTTATCGTATAATACTTTAGTAACGATCGACCATGGACGCAGCGTTAAGTTGCCTGTTTTCATTGCGGCAGGCAATGTCGAAGACTGCGTACTGAAATAAGCACCGAACGGACAACCCAACCAGCATTTGTTACGATATTGGCAGCTTGTACGGCCCTCATGCTCCTTAGTAAGGTTAGCAGTTCTACCGATGATCATGGTACGCTGATTCTTATAGTACTCTTTCAGTCGTTTTGCAAGATCTTTTTCTACGCAGTTAAGTTCCATAGGAGGAAGAAAATCACTATCAGGAAGCTGTGGTAAATTTTCTTTACTACCACTAATACCTGCAAAACGTTCTACATAAGTGTACCACTGTTCAATATCTTTATAACGAACCGGCCAATCAATGGCAACGCCATCTTTGGCATTGGCTTCAAAATCAAAATCGCTCCAACGATAACTCTGACGACCCCACATGAGTGAACGTCCACCCACATGGTATCCTCGGAACCAGTCGAAACGTTTTACTTCTGTGTACGGACTTTCCTTTTCATTCACCCAATAATCCAGATTGGTTTCATTCAAAGGATAATCGCGTTTTAACACAGGATAATCATTGATCATCTGCTGTGTTCTTCTTCCACGATGGGGATAGTCCCATGCTTCTTTGTTGGCGTTCACGTAATCCTTGATGTGTTCAATGTTACGTCCACGCTCGAGCATCAGTACTTTGAGCCCCTTTTCAGTAAGCTCTTTGGCAGCCCAGCCACCACTAATACCTGAGCCCACTACAATTGCGTCATAATTTTGATCGGCCATGGTCTTTTGTTTATGAAGGTTTGTTGTTTGTTGGCTTATTGCTTATGGTTCATAGCTTATAGTGATACTTTTTTCTTCCTATATGCTATAACCTATTTGCTATCCGCTACCTCATACATCACACAACTGCACTGCTTTCCTCAATGATCCTATTTTGTCATTTCCGGTTGGAATGAATTCCTGCGCTACATATTGTTTGAAGCCTGTTTCCACAATGGCTTTCATAATAGCAGGATAATACAATTCCTGTGTTTCATCAATTTCATGTCTGCCCGGAACTCCCGCCGTATGATAATGTCCAAAATATTGATGATCTCTTTTGATCGTACGAATGATATCTCCTTCATTGATCTGCATGTGATAGATATCATACAACAATTTGAAATTAGGCGAGCCCAAACGTTTACACAGTTCAACACCCCATGCAGAACTATCGCACATATAATCTTTGTGATCTACTTTACTATTGAAAAGTTCCATCTGAATCACTACCCCTTTCTTTTCAGCGATCGCCATGATCTTTTTCAATCCTTCTACGCAATTTTTCAAACCGGTTTCTTCATCCATTCCATTTCTGTTTCCACTGAAACAAATGAGATTGGTATAACCGGCTTTGGATACCAGTTCAATATGTTCAGTGTAATTTTTAATGAGTACATCATGATATTGAGGATCATTCCAACCCTTTACCAGTCCTATCTCTGCACCATTACACATGGTAGAGATCAGGTTATGTTTCTTAAGAATATACCAATCTTTTGGACCCACAAGATCTATCCCCACCAAACCCATTTCTTTGATGATCACACATAATTCATCCAGCGGAATATAATCGTAACACCAGCGACAAACAGAATGATTGATGTTTCCCTTGAGTGCCATAGGTGAAGATTTTTTTTCTGAATCCAATGCAAAAGAAGGCACGGATGTAGCGAGAAGTGCTGATCCGGCAAGCAATTGTTTGATCGTTTTTCTTCTATTCTGGTCAGTTCCCATGATGATGGTTTCGCAGGTAATAAATATAGGAATTAGTGTTTAAACAACAGGTATTGTGAGAGAAAAAATGATTGTCGGTGAACAACAGATAAATAAGGGTAAACCCATTGAAGTGTGATGGCTTGCATGATCGTTGGTATTGAGAATCAAAATTGTCTTTAAATGTAATTTTTATTTTTACATCATGCGCTATAATGTTTAAGTGATTGAATGATTCTTGTTCATGTAAAACGAACAAGTGTTCACTTTTAATCGAACTGTTTTGCTATTCAAAATTTCGTTCGCTTCCTTTTTTTTAATAACCTTACATTCCTAAAACATTTCAGCGCTTAATAACCGAAACCAAAAACTACTTGACATGAACCGTAAACTCAGGATGGGTATGGTAGGTGGTGGGAAAGATGCCTTTATTGGCGCCATTCACCGCCTCGCTGCCAACATGGATGGACTGATCGAAATTTGCTGTGGGGCACTCAGCATCAATCCGGATATCGCTAAAGATTCCGGCCGCTCACTGTTTCTGCCTGAAGACAGGATCTATCTGACCTATGAAGAAATGATCACAAAAGAAAGTCAGCTTCCTGCAGATAAGCGAATGGATTTTGTAACCATCGTTACTCCCAACTTCGCACACTTTGCTCCTGCAATGATGGCACTGGATCATGGTTTTCATGTAGTGATCGAAAAACCGATCGCATTCACATTGGATGAGGCCAAACAACTCCACCAAAAAGTACAGGAAACAGGATTGATCCTTTGTCTGACACATACCTATTCTGGATATCCGATGGTAAAACAAGCTCGTGCAATGGTTACCGGTGGTGCATTGGGCAAGATCAGAAAGGTATGGGTAGAATATCCGCAAGGATGGCTGAGTAAACTCTCAGAAAGAGAAGGTAATGCGCAAGCTGCCTGGAGAACCGATCCCAAAAAATCAGGTAAAGCAGGTGCCATGGGCGATATCGGTACGCATGCAGCTCACCTGGCTGAATATGTCACCGGTGCACAGATCACACATCTATGTGCAGACTTGAATGCACTGGTAGAAGGAAGAGTCCTCGATGATGATGGTAATGTTTTACTACGCATGAGTAATGGAGCTCGTGGTGTTTTGATGGCATCACAAGTGGCAGCGGGTGAAGAAAATGCACTGAAGATCCGCATCTATGGAGAAAAAGGCGGTATCGAATGGGCGCAACATGAACCCAATACTTTACTCGTTAAATGGCTGGATCAACCGGCACAAATATTAAGAGCAGGTGGTAACTATGGCGATAGGTTGAGTTCTTTTGCAACCGCTAACTGCAGAACACCCGGCGGACACCCCGAAGGTTATCTAGAAGCTTTCGCGAATATCTATCGCAATTTTGCACAAACATTATCTGCAAGAATTGATGGCACTACCCCCACTCCTGAAATGTTGGATTTCCCCAACACACAAGACGGACTAAGAGGCATGGCCTTCATCGATAATGTAGTAGCATCAGCCGCCTCAACGGAAAAATGGACGGAATATCAGATTTAGTGAATAGTGAGTGGTGAGTAGTGAGTAAAAACACTCACTACTCACTACTGACTACTCACTCTTTTCACTTTTACTTAAACATCATGACAACAATCAAAGGTCCCGGTATTTTTTTGGCGCAGTTTATGGGAGATCAGGCGCCGTTCAATTCTTTGGAGAGTATCTGTAAATGGGCAGCATCATTGGGTTTTACAGGTGTACAGATCCCCTCATGGGATGCACGATGTATCGATCTGCAAAAAGCGGCCGAGAGTAAAACTTATGCCGACGAGATCAAAGGCATCGTACAGTCTGCCGGTTTACAGATCACAGAACTATCTACCCATCTACAAGGACAACTCGTAGCTGTACATCCTGCTTATGATGTTTTGTTTGATGGCTTTGCACCGGAAACGGTTAGAGGTAATGCAAAGGCCAGAACCGAATGGGCAGTTCAACAATTGAAATATGCTGCCAAAGCATCTGCTAATCTCGGATTGAATGCACATGCTACTTTTAGTGGTGCATTATTATGGCATACGGTATATCCTTGGCCCCAACGTCCTGCAGGATTGGTAGAAACAGGATTCACTGAGCTGGCGAAAAGATGGAAACCCATTTTGGATGTATTCGATGAAAATGGTGTGGACCTCTGTTATGAAGTCCATCCGGGAGAAGACCTTCATGATGGCATCAGTTATGAGATGTTTCTCGAAAAAGTAAATAACCATCCACGTGCTTGTCTGCTTTATGATCCATCACATTTTGTGTTGCAATGTTTAGACTATCTCAGTTATATCGATCATTATCATGAACGAATCCGAATGTTCCATGTAAAAGATGCCGAGTTTAATCCAAGTGGCAAACAAGGTGTCTATGGCGGATACCAAAATTGGATCGATCGCGCCGGAAGATTCCGCTCACTGGGTGACGGACAAGTAGATTTCAGCTCCATCTTCAGTAAGTTGGCAGCGTATGATTATAAAGGATGGGCAGTGATGGAATGGGAATGTGCCATCAAACATCCTGAAACAGGAGCTGCAGAAGGTGCTCCTTTTATTAAGAAGCATATCATCAAAGTCACCGACAAAGCCTTCGATGATTTTGCCGGCACCGGATCAGACGAAGATTTTAACCGAAGAATTCTGGGAATCAATGAATAACTTAGCAGTATAGCAGATAGCTTATAGTTGATAGCGAATAGTCGGAAATTATTTTTTGCCAATACGCCATGAACTATATGCAATATGCCAAACTCACTCATCACCAAAACAATTACACCGTGAAAAAGTACTTAGTATCACTTTCCATGTTAGCAATACTTGCTGCATGCGGAGGCAATGAAGAGAAAAAAGAAACAGCGACTGCGGAAACAACTACTACTGCAGCTGCAGATGATTTAAGCAGCAATCCTGATTATGTAAAAGGATTGGAACTGATCGGAAAATCAGATTGTTTGACTTGCCACAAAGTGGGTGATAAACTGATCGGCCCATCTTACAAAGAAGTAGCTGAGAAATATGAGAACACTGAAGAGAATGTAACAATGCTTGCAGGAAAGATCATCAAAGGTGGACAAGGCGTTTGGGGTTCTGTTCCGATGACAGCACACCCTACCATCAGTGAAGATGATGCCAAAGCAATGGTGAAATACATTATGCTCTTAAAGAAATAAGTATGATACAAACTTGGATCAGCGCAGCATTATTAAGCACTATGCTGTTTTGTGGCACAGTTCCCAATCATGATTCTACCATGACCCGTGTTCAACAAAAAGGTGAATGGATATCCTTATTCGATGGAAAAACAACCAAAGGTTGGAAGACCTATGGTAAAGAATCTGTCGGACAAGCATGGAAAGTAGTGGATGGCACTTTGCATTTGGATGCATCTGATAAAACAGATTGGCAATCGAAAGGCGGTGGTGATATTGTTCATGAAATAGAGCTGGAAAACTTTCATCTGAAGCTAGATTGGAAGATCGCCAAGAATGGTAACAGTGGTATCATCTTCTGGGTACAGAATGACCCATCTAAATACAAATATGTTTGGTATACCGGACCTGAAATGCAGGTATTGGATAATGATGGACATCCGGATGGAAAAATTCAAAAACATCGTGCCGGAAATTTATATGACCTGATCGCAAGTACAGAAGGTGTTACCAAGCCGGTAGGCGAATGGAATACCGCTGAGATCATTTGCAACAAAGGCAAACTGGAGTTCAAATTGAATGGCACTTCCATTTTATCTACTACCTATGGTGATGAACAGTGGAATAATCTCATCGCCAATAGCAAATTCAGATCTATGCCTGCTTTCGCAAAAACCTTCAAAGGACATATTGCACTGCAAGATCATGGAGATAATGTTTGGTTTAAGAATATTGTGGTGAAAAAGCTTTGAGTTTTGAGCTGCAAGCATTTTAAAACATCCGCTTTTGATAGAGCGGATGTTTTTTTATATTAGCTTATGATCAAACAAGACCCGCGCATTGATGCCTATATCGCAAAAGCAGCGCCTTTTGCGCAAACGATTCTACAACATATTCGGAAGTTGGTACATAAGGCTTGTCCGGATATCACCGAAACCATGAAATGGAGTTTCCCGCATTTTGAATACAAAGGTGTTGTATGTAGTATGGCTGCCTTTAAACAACATTGCGCTTTTGGTTTCTGGAAAGCATCGATCATGAAAGATACAAATAAGATCATGCAAATCAAAGACCGCGGGGCTATGGGTCATTTTGATAGAATTACCAGTATCAAAGACCTACCAACCGATAAGATCATGATCGCATACATAAAGGAAGCCGTACAGTTGAATGAAGATGGTGTTAAACTGCCCGCGAAAACAAAAACAGTTCAAAAAGAAATCGTCATACCGACAGATATCACTGCGGCATTGAAAAAAAATACCAAAGCCAGAAAAGTCTTTGAAGCATTCTCCCCATCGCATAAAAAAGAATACATCGAGTGGATCACAGAAGCCAAAACAGAACCCACCCGCATCAAACGTCTCAACACCATGCTTGAATGGTTAGAAGAAGGAAAGGACCGAAACTGGAAATACAAGTGATATGGCGGATGGCTAATGGCTAATGGCCGATAGCTAATAGATGATGGCAGATATATTCCTGTTAATATCGTATTTTGATGTTTGCCCTATTTTTTTGACTTTTGACTTTTGACTTTTCACTTTTCACTTCCCTTTATGCTCCCCGAATCCCACGAATACTTCATGCAACAAGCGCTCAAAGAAGCTCAATTGGCTTTTGATGCCGATGAAGTACCTGTTGGTGCTATAGTGGTAATGCAGAACAAGATCATTTCCCGAGGACATAACCAAGTAGAATTATTGAACGATTCAACTGCACATGCAGAAATACTGGCATTGACTTCTGCATACAGCAGTCTGGGTAGCAAATACCTTCCCGATGCCACACTCTATGTAACCCTTGAGCCCTGTTTGATGTGCTGCGGTGCTTTGTATTGGGGTAAAATCGGACGCATTGTGTACGGTGCCAGCGATGAAAAAAACGGATTCCATAAACACCTCATCGCCAACCACTCCCCCTTCCACCCCAAAACAGAAGTCATCAGTGGTATATTGAAAGATGAATGTGCATGGTTGATGAAGAATTTTTTTCAGCAGAAACGATGAGGTAGCCATTAGCTAGTTAGCTTCTAGCCGAGATGAGTCCATAGCCATAAGCTAACAGCTAATGGCTAATGGCTAATGGCTCGTAGCCAGTGTCTGTTTTTCGATTTAAGAAACAAATCATCTCCATTCCCCATAACAACAGTAAATTTGTTACTCCTATTTAATCATTAAAAAAATCATAGTTATGGCATTTACTTTAGCAGCATTACCGTATGCACACGAGGCGTTGGAGCCACATATCGATACGACTACCATGCAGATTCACCATGGTAGACACCACCAGGCTTATGTAGACAACCTGAATAAAGCGATCGCAGGAACTGAGCACGAGGGAAAAACTTTAGAGCAACTGGTTGCTGCCGCAGGATCTATTAGTCCGGCAGTACGTAATAACGGTGGTGGACATTGGAACCACACTTTTTTCTGGGAAAGTTTAGCACCTAATGCCGGCGGAACTCCAAGCGGCGCACTGGCTGATGCCATCAATGCTGCTTTTGGTTCTTTTGACGCTTTCAAAGAAAAATTTGCCAATGCAGGTATGACTCGTTTCGGTAGTGGATGGGCCTGGCTGATCGTGAAAGATGGCAAACTTGAGGTTTCATCTACTCCTAATCAGGATAACCCATTGATGGATGTTGCAGAGGTAAAAGGAACTCCGATCCTGGGAGCAGATGTTTGGGAACATGCTTACTATCTCAAATACCAAAACCGTCGTGCTGATTACCTGGCCGCTTTCTGGAATGTAGTCAACTGGAACAAAGTAGCTGAGCGTTTTGCAGCTGCCAAATAGAGTTAAGCTTCGAGCCGCGAGCTACGAGCTTCTATTAATTAGAATTGCTCGTAGCTCGTAGCTCATGGCTCATAGCTAAATTCAAATACAAAATTACCATGACGAAATCACTCCTCTCCATCATTACCGCTATCCTCTTCTTCACTGCTTGCTCTTCTGATCAAAAGAGAGTGGTGGTATTTAGTAAAGGAACTGCTGAGATCAATACCGAAACCAAAATCATCAAAGCAACAGACGGAGCCGGCCATGAAGACAAGGCTGTGGACTTTGTAGGAAAAAATGTAGAACTCACATTGAACACTACTGCCGGAGAAGCGAAAGTGACGTTGACTGAGAATGGTTATTATGTAGTGAATGTGAAGAATGATACCATCATAGGTAGTCAGGTAAACTATACCGATCCGCAATTGGCCAATCAAGTGATCACACAAGAAGCACTCAAATTCAAGATCGATTCTTTAGAAAATCTGGTAGCCAATAAAAATGTAGGAAAAGCAACCCGCAACTTTTACATCCTTCCAAACTCTGCTGTACATATCACTGAAAACTTCGATGCTATCATCATCGGTCCATTCCATAAAATGCGCTCTGCCGAAGGTAAAGATGGTAAAGCCCCCGAAGTATACCGCTTCTACAGCATCAAAGAGATCCGCGAAACCATCGCCAAATTACAAGGCATGACAGGTGGGGAGAAAACAGAAGAATAGTCAATGATGAATATCGAATATCGAAGTAGTTACTTACTTGGATATTGAATATTGAATATTGAATATTCATCATTTCTCTATTCATCATTCCTCCGGTACCGGATCATATCCATGACCGCCTCCGGGTCTGCATTTGCTGATTCTTTTGATGGATAGCCATCCACCCTTGATCAATCCATGCTTTTTTAATGCCTCTACTGCATATTGCGAACAGGTAGGTGTGAACCTGCACTTAGGACCTATATTCGGAGAGATCACATACTGATAAAACCTGATCAACAGAATGAAAGGGTAGCTGAGTAGTTGAAGAAGGAACTTCATGAGGTGAATGGTCAATTGTGAATAGTGAGTAGTCAGTAGTGAGTATGTTGCTTAATTAGTTACTTTTTTGATCAGCTTCTCGATACCTTCTTTCACTTTTCCTCTGATCAATAGATGGTCCGGTAATTCTTTATCGAGATAGAGAAAGAAGACAGCAAAACTCTTTGATTGTGATGCAACTGCTTGCAGTAAAGGCTGCTTTTCCAAACGATACGCTTCTCTCAATAATCTTTTGATACGATTTCTATCTACTGCTTTTTTGAAATGTCTTGAACTAACACCAACACCGGCACTCACCGGAAATGAAACATCATTGGTTTCTTTCTCAATAAAAAATACCTTGATCGGAAAAACGGAAAAACTCTTACCTGTCGCAAACACAGCTTTTAATTCCGTTCTGCTCTTCAGCTTTTCTTTCTTATGATAACCGTTTGCCTTCATTGTTGGGTACTAAACTAAAAAAGTCCCGCCGTAAAGCGGGACTTTATATTTTCATCCTTTATTCCGATGAACCGGAACAAGATTTATTTTAATCCTTTTTCGCTTGAAACCGTCAGCTTCTTGCGTCCTTTCGCTCTGCGACTAGCCAATACTTTACGACCGTTAGCAGTTTGCATACGCTTGCGGAATCCGTGAACAGATTTACGGCGGCGCTTATGCGGTTGAAATGTACGTTTCATAATTACGTTTTTTTAACTAACCCTATAATTTTGTTTCATTTCATTACGGCAGTCACCATACTGCTGTCTGTGAAAGGACGGCAAAAGTAAGGAAAACCCTCCAGAAATTGACAAAAAATCGCTTCAGAAATTTTAAAGCATTGATTTTCAGTATCAAAAAAGCTCGGCTATAAAAGTTCGAGATGGCGAGATTGTAAGTTTTCTCCAAAAAAGATGCTGGCATGATTATCAAAATCAACCACAGAATCGGTGGTGTAGAAAGTTCTCGTACCCTGCTTAGAACATCTTTGCTCCATTCCGGGATGGCGTTCCAAGTATTCCTTCAAACTGGTTGCTACAATATTACCTTGTGAGAGAATGGTTGTTCCGGCGGGAGCAAAAGCTTTGATCTTATCCATCAGCAAAGGATAATGTGTACAAGCCAATAACAAAGTATCAATCGCTGATGACTGTTTAAATAAACGATCCAGGTGCTGTTGTATAAAATAATCGGCTCCCGGTTTATCGTATTCATTGTTTTCTATCAAAGGAACCCACATCGGACAAGCTTCTTGATACACTTGTAAAGAGGGAAAGAACTTGGCGATCTCAATCGGATAACTTTCACTCAAGATTGTTCCCGTAGTTCCTAAAATACCTACGGCACCTGATCGACTGTACTGACCAATCACTTCAGTGGTGGGTCTGATTACACCCAATACTCTTTTGTTGGGATCGATCCCTGCCAGATCTTTTTGTTGTATCGTACGCAAAGCTTTTGCTGATGCAGTATTACACGCCAGAATCACTAACTCACAACCCTGATCAAAGAACCATTTCACGCTTTGTAAAGTGTATTGATATACGGTATCAAAAGAACGCGGACCATAAGGTGCACGGGCATTGTCTCCCATGTAGAGATAATCATACTGAGGTAAGGTATTCACCAGTTCTTTGAGAATGGTGAGTCCACCATAACCGCTATCAAAAACACCAATGGGTTGTTGTGCAGAAGACATGTTACGAAGTTAATGCCAATCAGCTCATCATCAGAACAAGATATAGACATAAAAAATCCCGTTCACTGTTACCAGGAACGGGATCAAATATGATTCAGCGATCGAATTAATTTTTCTTAGGTGCAGGAGTAGTCGGTTTGGCTCCTGTAGCTGCAGGCACTGTTCCGCCGGCTGCTTTCCATGCATCCATGATCTCTTTACTCAAAGGTAAATTCAGTTTCATGGCCACTCGAATGGTTAGGTTGTCCAGAATACTCGGTTGCACATAGGGCGACAATGATTCTGATTTTAATACCCAAGTGTATTTCTGTTCAGCAACGATCTGTTGTAATGCAGTGAACATTTGTTGTCTGTAAGGAGCCAGCAAACGTTCCATTTTATCTTGTTGCATTTCCTGAGAATACTGTTGCCAGTTTGCAATTTTGTAATACAATCTGTTCAGATCACTCAGCGCCATTTCTCTTGCTTTCGCAGGCATGGTAGCTGAATCTTTTTTAAACAGGCTGTCTCTGCGCTGATAATCTTGAACAGAGTAAGCATATTCTACATTCAGAGAATCTCTGAGGTAAGAGTTCATAACAGAGTCCATGGTTTGTTCTAAACCCGGGAACAGGCTCAGTAAGCTTTGTTCATCGAAGTGACCGATCTTAACCTGAGACTGGGCGTTGTTGGAGAACAGTAAGCTAGCCACCGTCACACACACAAGTAATAATTGCTTCATTGTAGAGAGGATTTTGAGATATTTGTTTTGTTTTAGGAGTTTTATTTGATCCCCAGTTCTTTTAGGATATCATCACTTTTATCCAGTTTGGGGTCGGCAAATATAACGGTAATTCCTTCACTTTTATCGAGTACGAAGTCGTAAGAACGGGCCAGCGCCATTTTTTGAACGGCTGAATAAACCCTGTCTTGTACCGGCTTAATGAGTCTTTGGCGTTCCTTGAACAGATCACCTTCATAACCAAAACGCTTTTTCTGCAGGTCGCGGATCTCTTTTTCACGTACAAACAACTCATCTTCACGCTTCTTTCTTAATTCTTCGGTCAGCATGAATTGCTCGGCTTCGTAATTCTTGTACATTTTATCCAACAAAACCTGCTTGTCATCAATTTCTTTCTGCCACTGTTCTCCAATCTCCTGAAGCTTTTTGTCGGCATTTCTGTATTCCGGGATTTTCTCGAGAATGTATTTGGTATCAATGATTGCATAACGCTGCTGCGCTTGCGCCATAAAGGTTGTACCAATCAATACAAGAGCAATGAGTAAGGTTTTTTTCATAAACTAATTTTTTGTTCAGGTTTTCTATTCCGGTTCGAAGCCTAGCATAAAGGTAAACCTTGCTGCATCTTTCAACGGACCGTTTGGTGAGAACCTATCCAATCCTATGCCATAATCAAACCCAAGTAAACCGAACATGGGTAAGAAGAAGCGCATACCCAATCCAACAGACCTACGAAGCTTAAAAGGATTGTAATCTTTCATGTTATACCATCCGTTCGCAGCCTCATAGAATGCAAGCCCATAAATGGTGCTGCTCGGATTGAGGCTTAGCGGATAACGCAGCTCCATGGTGTATTTGTTAAATATTGTAAAATATTGTCTGGCCGACTGCTGATCGGGGTTCACTTTAGGATTTGAGTTATCATAAACCGGATATCCACGGTGAGCGATGATATCAAAACCTAACAACGCAAACTGGTTACTCAAACCTGCATCACCCACCTGAAAACGTTCAAATGGAGAGATCTGAAGATCAGGATTGAACCTGCCCAAGAAACCAAATTTCGCAGAAGCTCTTAACACGAACTGTTTGTTTCTCTCTTCACCATGCGGACGACCCAATGGCACAAACCATTCCCCATTGAAACGCCATTTATGGTATTCAACCCAACGATAAGGATTTGCTTTGGTAGAGATATTTGGATTGATAATCGAATAAGGAGGTGTCACTGCTAAACTCAGCATGAAATTAGAACCCGAACGCGGGAACAATGGCTGGTCAACAGAAGAACGCTGCAATGCTACACGGAAATTGAAGTTGTGTACATTACCATTGTTAAAGCCGGGCAGATTGATCGGATCGATCGCATAGTTACTCAGCTTATATCTGGTAAAGTTCAATCCGATAGATAAAGAGAAAAAGTCATCAGGCCATTTCAATTGCTTTGCCAAACTTACGGTTGCACCGGTAGTTGAAATAAAGCTGGTCTTCGAAATATCCGGATTGAACAATCCTGTATTCGGATCAAAGGTTTGTCCGAATCTGGTATTGTAAATACTAAATGTCAACGCATTTCTTTTCTTACCACCCAACCAAGGTTCGGTGAAAGAGAAGTTGTAAGATCGGAATGCCTTACCATTACTCTGTACACGTAAACTCAGTTTTTGTCCGTCACCCATTGGCAATGGATCCCAAGCTGATTTCTTCCAGATATTGCGGATCGAAAAGTTATTGAATGACACACCGAGTGTACCTGTTAATCCAATCACACCACCCCAACCTGCACTCAACTCTAACTGGTCACTTGATTTTTCTTCTACACTGTAATTGATATCCACGGTACCATCTTCCGGATTCGGAATAGGATTGATACCGATCTTCTCTTGGTTGAAATAGTTCAACTGTGCGATCTCACGCTGAGAACGGATCAGATCCGATCTGCTGAACTTCTCTCCGGGAATGGTTCTCAGTTCACGACGAATCACGTGTTCTTTGGTTCTGTCGTTACCACTGATACGAATATTTTTAATGGTCGCCTGTGGACCTTCAATGATCCTGATCTCAAAATCAATGGTATCATTGTACACAGCTGTTTCTATCGGTTCAGTACGGAAGAATAAATAACCATCATCCTGATACAATCCACTGATATCGCCTCCATCAGGTGATGCAGACTTACCCAGCTTTTTATTCAGTACATCAAGGTTATAGATATCACCTTTACGGATACCGATGATCGCAGAAAGAATAGAGTCAGAATATTTGGTGTTTCCTCTCCATGTAATGTTTCCGAAATAATATTTACGACCCTCATTCATTTTAATGTCAATGTTGAGGTGACCGGCTTTGTTATAGTAAACCGTGTCTTTCTCAATCACAGCATCTCTATGTCCAAGAGAGTTGTAATAATCTAACAGACTTTCTTTGTCTTCCTGGAATTTGATCACATTGAATTTAGCAGAAGACAACTTGAAACGTGCATAAGGATCCAATACTTTTTTGGTCTTACTCAATGTCAGAAATCCTTTCTCACGGAAATATTGTTCAAAATCATAGCGCTTCACGGTAACGATCTGTCCGCTATCAAATGAAGGATTGAGTGTAAGTCTTGATTTTTCTTTGGTGCCTTTGAGTTGTTTTTTCAACTTACTTGCATCCACCGTATTACCACCGAAATTGATGTTATTGATTTTTACTTTCGGTCCTTTTGCAACAACAAAATCCAGTATCAAAGTATTATCAAAAGTAGAATCAGCTCTTTCATCAATACGCACTTTGGCATTCTGATATCCCTTATCACCAAAATATTTCTTGATGGCTTCCACAGCAGAGATCTTCATGTTCTCTGTGATTACACGATTACGAACCAATCCTGCTTTACCTGTCAGGTCTTCTGATTCTCCTTTACGCACCCCTTTGAAAAAGAAGTTAGACAAACGCGGACGTTCAGTAACGGCTATTTCTACTTCGATTTCTTTATCAACCAGCTTCGTGATATAAATCTCTACATCGCTGAAGTATTTCTGGTCCCACAGTTTCATGATGGCTTTTGAAAATGCATCACCACCCGGAATGGTTACTTCATCACCTACATTCAGGTTGGAAATAGAGATCAATAGATTCTCATCAAAGAATTTATTACCGGTAACCTTAATGGCTGATATCTTATATTTTCTGGGAGTTCTCTGGTTGAAGATATTGATCAGATCCGCATCTACGGAAGTAATAACAGTATCCTTACCGGTAGTTTCCTGCGCATAGGTTCCTACACTTACCAGTGATGATACTAAAGCCAAGACTAAAAATTTGTACACTTTCTGCATCCGGATTCTGTTTGTTCTTCAACTGGCTGGACTTGAAACAGCAGTCTTTTCAATGGTTTTGGGTTATATAAACGGGGCAAATTAACGGGAATTATTAAAAGTCTTTGTTAAATCAACCTCCGTAGTGATTGCGTTGAACAGCTTTGTTTAAGCTAATTGTTTTTCCTCCTGAATTTGTTGACCGGTTTTACCAAATCGTCTTTCTCTGGACTGAAAATCAATAATTGCTTCATATAAATGCTCTTTGCGGAAATCGGGCCAGCGGGTATTGGTAAAATACAATTCCGCATAGGCCAACTGGTATAATAAAAAGTTACTGATGCGATATTCGCCACTGGTACGAATCATGAGTTCCGGATCCGGAAACTCACTGGTAGCAAGGTATTGTTGAATGGTATCCTGATTGATGTTGTCAGGATCGATTTTTCCGGATTTCACATCCAATCCGATCTGTTTCACTGCATTCGTCAACTCCCATCTGCTGCTGTAACTCAATGCCAGTATCAAGTTCAGACCGGTATTGGCAGCGGTCATATCGAGTGCTTCTTTCAGCTCATTTCTGGCAAAATCAGGAAGCATACTCAAATCCCCGATCACATGTAAACGAATATTATTCTTATTCAGAGTGGGCACTTCTTTTCGAATAGAGTCCACCAATAATCCCATTAAACCTTCTACTTCTTGTGCGGGCCTGTCCCAGTTTTCCGTACTGAATGCGTATAAGGTCAAATAGCCAATACCCAGTTCAGCACTGCCTTCTACAATATTTCTAACACTCTCTACGCCATGAAAGTGGCCATAAAGTCTGTCCTGTCCCTTTTCCTTCGCCCAACGGCCATTACCGTCCATGATAACGGCAATATGTCTGGGTAGACGTTCTTTATCGATTTGTGTCATTAAGGTTTCCTGCATGGTCGTTCCTACGGTATTAAGGCTGCGAAATTAACAAAATCAATGGGTTGCAGGGATTTAATTCCGATAAAAATCAAGAATAACAAACATCTTAACCGACGGTTAACCATTAAAGCTTACTTAGGAGTGGGGCACTTATAGGACTGAAGACTGAAAGAAAGACCCACTTTAAAGCTGGCAAAAGCATCTTTTTGAGGGCTATTCCCACGCTGACGGCCTTTGATACCAATGGAAGTACCCGTTTCATAGCTTCTGTCCTGCAGCAAAAAAGCAGGGGAAGGAGAGCCATCCGGTAAGGGAGGAAAGGCATCCGGGGCATATTGTCCGCTTACATCATCCAAATAATCGGTATTGGTAAAACGATAGGTTAGTTCTCCAAATACATTCATACGTTCATTCAGGGCATATTTGAAGCCCACAGTGAAGGGAATACTGATGGCAATCGGATTATAGGGCTGAAGATCCGGGTATAAAGAACTTCCCTGACCTTCCGTACCTAGTGGACGAAGCATATATTTTTCTCCATTCAGAAAAGCATATGGATCATGGGAAAAAACACCCAAACCGATCCCTACATAGGGAGTATAATGATATCCTTTGAACCCGGGTTGAAAACGAAAAAAGTTGAAATCACCCGATACGGCAAGTTCCCAAACATTGCTGTTAAAACTCAGGTTACGTCTACGTTGTGCGGCATTGTCACTATAAACATCAGAATAGCCTAACATGGCATATTCCGCAGATAATCTAACACCGATATAATTACTGATCTGTTTGCGAAAGAAAAGACCTGCAGCAATCTTGGGTCTGTTTACTTTGATATTCGGATTCAGGTCACCAAAATAATGCGCAGCTCCAACAGCCACACCTACTTCTCCTTGATGGACAAAACTTTCCATCAATTGAGCATGTGTCTGTTGTAGACCCAATGCCAGTAACACGGATACGATTGCTTTTTTGAACATAGCGTTTGTGTCTTTACCCTTTTGTAAAATAGCACCAATTTTTGTTACGATAAAAGTTAATTTAACGGTATTTGGCATAGAACTATTACTACAGGCCCCCTCAGTTCCGTTTTCTTTTAATGGTAACCTTCCGGATCAATAGATGTAAATTTTAGCAAAAATGATGCCTGTTGATTGTTTTTAGATAGGGATCACTAGTTCCTCTTATCCAATCCCCAGGTTAGTTTGGTTCTGAGAGTAGATAAAAAGCTGTTTTCATTCAAACGAACGAGGTTAATAGAGAACTGTTCTTTTCGTACTGCCAGTTGCACCGTCTTACCAACGATCTCTCTTCTGGCATCCAATGCACAAATAAACATATCGGCCCTGCCTTCTACTTCAAAGGAAATGATATTGTTATCCGGCACAATGATGGAACGAACATTCAAGTTATGGGGTGCTACAGGTGTTATCACAAAGCTGGCTGATTCCGGAAATAAAATCGGTCCATTACAACTCATGTTATATCCGGTAGATCCGGTTGGTGTGGCCACGATCAATCCATCTGCCCAATAACTATTCAGGAACTCTCCGTTGAGATAGGTATGTATTTTGATCATCGGAGAAGTATCACGCTTGTGAATGGCAAATTCATTCAATGCAAAGGGCGCATCTCCAAACAAAGGCTCATTGGAATCAAGATGTATCAGCGTACGCTTATCCACTACAAATGTGCGATTGATCAAGGCTTCAACAGCACTGGTCAGTTCTTCCGGACTAATACTCGCCAGAAAACCCAATCGCCCAAAATTGATCCCGAGAATAGGAATACCATAATCACGTACCATGGTCACTGCATCCAGCATGGTGCCATCACCTCCTAAACTGATCAAACAATCGATTTCTTCATTCAGGTCTTCAGGACCATTGAAGGGGATCATTTTGTCGGCATGGTACCCGGGTATTTGCATCGTCTCAATCAAAGGACGATAAATGTAGACCTGTGTTTCATAACGGGCCAGTTCATCCAATAAGATCAGAATGGGATTACCTTTTTCGGAATCAAGACCCCGGCTATAAATGGCAATTTTCATTGTATTCTTTTGTGTGTTGGACAAACAGATCTATCTGTCTGCCCTTGTGCAACTGTGTCTTAAAACTCTCTTCTGGTCTGTAAATATAAGCCATTGCGACCCAGTTGGTTGAAGCTGTACTCAATTTTAAAGAGAAAATCATAGATCGATACAATATCCAAACCCAACCCCCAGGTACGTAACAAGGTATTGTTCAGTGTATTGGATGCAACAGGACGGGTATGATGTCCATAACCCAGATCTCCATAGGCTTTCAAGAAAAATCGGATCGGGATTTTATCGTGTGTTTTACTCGGGAAAGGATTGCGAAGAATAAATCCGAATATCTGATGATGCAACCCTGTTTTTAAAACACCCCCGGCTACTCCATCAATCACATTGTATTCCAAGCCTCGCATTTGTGTAAATCCATAACCCAATAAACGCTGGTTAAAAAACACATCATTATAAGGAAGCTTGACGATGCCGATACCTTCCATATGCAAGAATGTGTTCTTGGAAAATGATTTTGCATAAATGGCCCTTACACCGGCTTGCCAGAGATTGGTTTCTTTAGTAACACCTCTCTTATACAAATTGGCTTCAAATTGAAATCCTTTTGAAGGGTAGGGTATATAATCAACATTGTAATACTTATACTGATAATTAAAGTCGATATATCTGAACCTTGTGGTATTCCCCGGAAAATAATTCGGGTTAAGCTGAAGTATCGTATCCGATAAGTTTTCATCATTGTACGCAACTCGGAAATAGTGACGATTCCTAACGTCAGGTCGATACGAATAAGTAAGATCTAACTTGGTATATTTTCTTGCAACCGATTCTTGTCTGTTGAACAGTTGTTTATTATTGGCAGTTCCATAATTGATTTCTTTCTGGGTAGATCTCACAAAACCAATATTGAATCCTTGCGTGAGTTTTTTATCAATAAAGGGGATATCGTACCTAAGTGTGATCTGTTGGGTATATCCATTGATCAACCAGATATTGAGATTATCATTTCTTCCGGTGGCATTGTTTTGTATGAATTTGATACCGTAGTTCACCCGGTCTAAACTTCGTTTTTGATCCACCCACCACTGATTAAAATTTCTGTCCACCAATCTGAAATAAGGCATCGGGAAAAAATACCATCGCTCTTTAAGATCCACATTGATAAGGAGCACATTTCCTTTCTTAGCAGCCACATATACATTCACGTCTACAAATAATAAAGTATTCATGATCTGCTGACGAGCCAGTTCCAGCGATTTCTCCAATTCATTATCGGGAATACGATCCCCTTTTTTAAATGGAATTTCTCTAAGAATAATAAAGTCGCGGGTCTTTTTATTACCGCTGAGTTTGATATCACCAACGATCTGATAAATACTGCGCATGGCAACCCTCTCAGACAAACTCAACGATGTTTTGTTGGTGGAATCCTGCTCAGTCTCATCCTGAGCAAAGAGGGCGCCCGAGGATACGAGAAAAACAATAAAAGAAATAAATAACCTCTTGCGCATGAACCGCTGTTGTACAATAGTAAGCTTGTAAAAATAGGGAATCTGTGTTTGCGCAGACTTTTTAATTCATCCTTTAACTACAAATCATGACTCTTTACCCAATTACACACCATCCTAAACAGCTTCACAATACTGATCAGGTCTTAACGAGAATATATTCAGGAAAGTAGCAAATCGAGAGACCTATTACATATTCAAATATGCGAGCAAGTGGTTGTAATTTTCTTTCAACTCATTGGCATATTGCTCTTCACCAAAATAATAGCGAACAGAATAATCATAACGCTGGAAAGTGGCTACAATATCAGATACTTCCACTTTGTTGATCTTGATAGTAACGATGATTTGTCCGGAATCATTTTCCGGGTAGGTATTGAGTTGCGTGATATAAGCATCATTGGTTTCCACCAATCTACTGATCTCACCAAAAGAAAAATGTCTTTTATCGGTTTCCAAAACAATCACACCACCTTTTTCCTCTGTGCCCAAGAAACGTGATAAGTGCAACATCATGGAACGGGAAGAAATGATACCGGCCAGCTCGGCTTGTTCATTCACAACAGGTAAAATAGTGAGTTCATTTTCTGCGATCAGCTTAAGCGCAACGAGAAAATGTTCTTCTCCTTTTACCGATATTTTTTTGAGTGATTGTTCCAATGAAGCGAGTAAACCATCTTCATCAGCATCCAATAATTCATCTTTTTCAATAATGCCTGCAAACTTTTCTTCACTCAGTACGGGTAAATGCAAAAGATCATAATCTTCCATCAACTGCAGTGCAAAAGAAACTTTGTCAAACAAGTTGACGGCTGGAAATCCGGTATTGATGAGCTGCGTTGCGAGCATGATTCTTTCTTCAATTGATATACGCGTCAACCTTTAGGAAGGTTGTGAAACAACACTTAATTTTTGCAAGAAACCATCAAGAATACGATTGAATTCATCCGGCACTTCCATCATAGGAGCATGACCACATTTATCAACAAAATGCAATTCACTGTTTGGGATCAATCGGTTGAACTCCTTACCTACAAAAGGAGGAGTAATGGTATCATTGTTTCCCCAGATCAATAAAGTGGGTTGTTGGATCTGGTTCAATTCTTCACCCAAGTTATTTCTGATAGCACTTTTTGCAAGCGCAATGATCTTGATCACTTTCAATCTATTATTGGTGATTTCAAATACTTCATCCACCAATTCTTTGGTAGCAGTATTCGGATCATAGAAAGTAAGTTGTGTTTTCTTTTTGATGTATTCATAGTCACCACGCTTCGGATAACTATCACCCATCCCATTTTCAAACAAACCACTACTGCCCGTAAGGATCAGTGATTTGATTCTTTCAGGATGTTTCAATATGTGCACCAAAGCCACATGCCCACCTAAAGAGTTACCCAGCAGATGAATATTTTCATATCCTTTCATCTCAATGAACTTATGGACATGTTTTTCCAATCCACCAACTGAGGTATGAAAAATATCCAGATCAAAAAGCGGCAGCATGGGAACCACCACTTTGTATTTGGGTTTGAAATATTCAATGAGGTCTCTGAAATTGCTGAGTGCGCCAAATAATCCATGGAGCAGCAACAATGGCTCACCCTCCCCTTCTTCAATGTATTTGAACTTGTCCTGATGTTTGATCTCGTAATTCATGGGGTTAATTTCTTATGCAAGCATTATATCCGTTACAAATAAAAGAAAATCCATTAACAATATAAGAAACGTTTGAAACAGGCTCCGGATTGTGCCGCATCTTCACTAAAATACTGATTTATAAGCAAAAATGAATGCTTTTACTGTGTCACCTGACCGGCAGGAGTGGTATCGGCCTTAAAGAAATCAGTGAGAGAGGAAAACATATCCCGAAATAAGGGAATTACTTTTCCGATACCGTCGATCACTTTCGGCCCCCAGGGCTGTATGAAATCGTAGGTACGGGAAGCTTCCAAAGTAGTTTTATCAAACAAATGGAGTTTTTCAGCATAAAACAATACGACACTTAATACCAAAGTATAGATCGCTGCATATAATATCATCCCCGAAATCTTATTCAGCCAACCCAAAAACACCATTTCCACCATTTTCTGAAGAGCTGTAGCACCCAATCTCACCAAAATCACCACAGCGATCATCACGATCGCAAAAGAAATAAAGGGTAACCAAGACTGAGAAATACTGGTCTCTTGCCCCAGTTTCTCTGCTACATACGCTGATAATTTCATCGCTGCCGCCAAACCCACCACGATGGCCACAAAAGAAAACACCGCCACAATCAATCCATTGCGGTAGCCCTTGATCAAGGCTAGAATCATACAAAGAAGGAAGATGATGTCGATGAGCATGGGAGACGTCAAAAGTGAATGATGAAAAGATAGTGAAAAGTGAAAGGTGAAAAGTGAAAAAATGCTTTCACTTTTCACCTTTCACTTTTCACCTCGTACCTATCCCGCCGCTAGCAACTCCTTCACCACGGCAGAAATGGCTTTGCCATCTGCTTGGCCGGCGAGTTGTTTGGAAGCAACGCCCATCACTTTACCCATGTCTTGCGGACCTGCGGCACCGGTGCTGGCGATGATTTCGGCAATGATCGTTTTCAATGCTGCTGCATCCAGTTGTTTGGGCAGAAACTGTTCGATCACTGCTATTTCTTCCTGTTCTTTTTTGGCAAGGTCCTCACGATTTTGTTGCTGAAATATTTCGAGTGAATCTTTTCTTTGTTTCACAAGTTTCTGCAACAGCTTCAATTCACCTTCTGCAGAGATTTGTCCGTTAGCACCCGGCTCTGTTTTTGCTTTGATGATCTCGGCTTTGATCGCACGCAAACCACGCAGAAGCGCTTCATCTTTCGATTTCATCGCTTCTTTCATACCCGTCATTACTTTTTCTTCTAAACTCATAGCGGTATGTTTTATTTGTTTTCTTTTAATTGAGATTCGCGGAATTTCTTGTAAAACTCTTTCGCAAAAGCTTTCATGTCTTCCATCATATCCTGTTGTTGTGTAGCACGCATATATGTATCTGCCATGCCCATCAGGGTTTGATAATAAAAGTCGGCCATTTCATCCACCATCATTTCTTTGGTCCACAGGTCAATGCGCAAAGCAGATTTATCAGCAGCATCCCAGAAAGCCACCATCATGGCTCTGGCCGGTTGTGCCATATCCGCAGTACTATCACTCGCTTTCCAGTTAATGGCTTGAGGTACTTTTTGTTCATCTAAATGAACATCAATGCTGATTGTTGAAGTATGCATATATAATTCGAGTATTTTAAAATAAGGCGCAAAAATAAGGTTTAATCAGCAGTCGAGTAAAGGCTTACGGGTTCTGTGCTGCTTTACATAGAGATTCATACACAGTAGCGGCAGTAGTATCCCAACTGAATTGTGCTGCCCTTTCCAATCCTTTGGTAATAAAAGCATTGCGGATACCCTCATTTCGGTACAAACTCAGCATTTCTTTGGCTATGGCATCCGGATCAGATGGGTCTACCAGCAAAGCTGCATCACCTGCCACTTCGGGCATACTGCTGGTATTGGAACAAACCACCGGAACACCACATTGCATGGCTTCGAGAATCGGTAAACCAAAACCTTCAAACCAGGAAGGGTATACCAATGCATAGGCAGCAGCCGTTACTCTTTGTAGTTGTTCTTCAGGTAGATAGTCCAGCAACACCACATCTTCACGATACTTATAAGTTTTGATCTTTTGCAACAGATCATCATACTGCCACGCTTTTCTTCCCGCCACCAGTAACTTCATATTACTGTGTTGCCATTTTTTGAAATGAGAAAAAGCTTTGAGCAGATTCAATAAATTTTTGCGTGGATGAATACCGCCCACAAACAAAAAGTATTCTCTGCCATCCGCATAACCATCTTTCACTGCTTGTTTATCTTCCCACTCCATGGGTTGAAAACCTTTGCGCACCGCTCCACCGATCACGTTGATCTTTGCATCAGGAGTGCGATAGGTTTTCATGATATCTGTTTTTGAAAATTCAGATACCGTAATGATTTGTTTGGCTTTTTTTAAAAATGCAGGTGTGAACCAACGATAATAAGTGCGCTGATACCAACTGATGTATTCAGGATGATGCAGAAAAGCCAGGTCATGAATCATAAGTACCTGAGGAACACGACTCGTAACACTACAAAAACCATAAGGCTGAAACCATACATCTGCCTTCCATTTTTTTACAGCGCTTGTTGCTTTTATATCATACCAATACTTAAAACTTAAAGGATGACGTGCGGCAGGCGATACCAATACCGAATGAACATTGGGAGCAGTGATAAAAGGTGTTTCCCATGCACGATCATACAATAGCAAGAACTCATCTTCCGGATGTAAAGCTACTATTCGACGTACTACTTCCGCAGTATAATGACCATACCCTTCCATCGGATTGTTCTGCAGAAATATAGCATTGATAGCGATGCGCATGGGGAGCAAAATTAGTTGGTCTATGATCAATAACTGTTAAAATAAATTACCTCAATGAAAGATTGATGATTTTTATAATATTATTGTATTCAACTATGAGAAGGATAACCATACTATTATTATGTTGCTTGTCATTGTATACCGCAAAAGGATCTGATTCACTGAATATCCAACTGAATAAAAAAACATTCAAAAAAGGAGATACCCTGGACTTCTCCTGCATCATACCCAACTTTGAAGAAGTAAAACTGAATGCTGCCTCACTACATGTTTGGATCGATCATATCAGTACAGGCACACGTTGGAAATTTCGTTACCCCTTTATCAATGGTGAGGCACAAGCTTCCTTGGTATTGGCGAAAACATTACCTGATGGACACTTCGCTGTAAATTTCATGGTTCAAAAAGGATACTTCAGATTATCAGGTCAACTAAAGGATAAATTCAAAGACGAGAATAATATCAACTATCTGATGGTTCCCAAAAACAAACGAACATACATGGAAACCATTACCCTGAATAAAGATGGTTTTTTTCGTTTGAAAAGTACCTTGTTTGAAGACTCTGCTTATTTTGTTTTTACGCCGGTAAAAAAGAATGCCAAAAACAATTTGAACATTAGCATTGAAACACCTCTCGACTCTTCATTTATTCCTGAAATGGAAAGCAGAATATGGATCAGCGTAGGCAATGTGAGACGAGCTATGAATAAAGAAGATTCTGCTGCTTATGCATTTAATATGATCACCAGTTCAGGCACTGATCTGTTACCGAATGTAACTGTGGTTGGCAAGTACAAAAAGAAAGTAGAGCAATACGACGACTATTATTCCAGTGGCCCATTCAAACGTGATGATGTCATGATCTTTGACGGACTGGAAGATGAAACGATGGCTCGCTCTATGAGTATTCTACGTTTTTTAGAAAGTAAAGTACCCGGACTCATTGTAGAAAAAGATCAGGAAACAATGGTTGAAATGGCCAGATGGAGAGGTGAACCTGCCGAGATTTATCTCGATGAATTTAGGGTAACACCACAAGACATTTGGATCGTGTCTCCATCTGATGTAGCAATGGTGAAAGTTTATCGTCCACCTGCCATGCTATCACCATTATCCGGAGCAGCGGGCGCCATTGCTATTTATACGAAGCGTGGTGAGTTTGCAGGAAAGAATAGATTTAAACACAGCTTTACCGTAAAAGGCTATACACCCGCGGAAACAATTTGGCAGTAAATTTTTAATTCGCTTTTTAGTATAGATTCTGTTTGCTGAATTGTGTAGTTTTAATATCACAGATGATATTAACGTAAAATATTCGTTTCTGAAAATATTCATGCCATGCAAAAGTTACAATTCAAAGTAAGTATCCAAGCACCTGCTGCCAAAACATATGATCTGATGTTGGGTATCAGCAGTAAGTCAACTTATGAACAATGGACTTCTTTGTTCAATCCCACATCAACCTATGAAGGAAGTTGGAATAAGGGAAGTAAAATTCTATTTGTTGGCGTAGATGATAAAGGAGAAAAGGGAGGCATTGTTTCTAAGATCGCTGATAATATTCCTAACCAATTTGTTTCTATTCAACATTATGGTCTTGTACAAGGTAACAAGGAAATCACGGAAGGACCGGATGTAGAAAAATGGGCCAATGGATATGAGAACTATAGTTTCGAAGAAAACAATGGCACTACCACTGTTACTGTTGATTTAGATACCACAGAAGACTTTTTAGATTACATGAATGAGAAATACCCAAAAGCACTCAACAGGTTGAAAGAGCTTTGTGAACAATAATAATGCGTAAAATGGAACGCAGATTGTCATGATTGTCATGATTTACGCAGATGATTGGATCATGACAATCATGACAATCCGTGTTCCATATCAATAATTATAAAACCCTTTCCCCGTCTTTCTTCCCAACTCACCCGCAGCTACTTTAGCCGCTTGTACCGATGATGGTGTTAAACGTTTGGGTTTACCCAGTGCTTCCCATACAATATTGCTCACACCAAAATTGATGTCCATACCGATCAAGTCCATAAGCTTAAACGGACCCATTTTAAAACCGCTGGCTTCCATCACTGCATCAATCACAGCTATATCAGTTTGTTCTTTTTCTACCAGTTGCATGGCTTCCAGATAATAATGTCTGGCCACACGATTCACAATAAAGCCCGGAGCGTCTTTACATACCACCGGTACTTTTTGCATTTGTTGACTGATCTTAATCGTTTGTTGCATCACTTCCGCAGAAGTAGCATTTCCTTGTATCACTTCCACCAATTTCATCAATGGAGCGGGATTGAAAAAATGCATCCCCACTACTCTTTCAGGATGCGGAACTTCGGCAGCGATCTCACTCACCGGAATAGAAGAAGTATTGGTTGCTAAGATGGTATCGTTATTATTCAAAGCAGCGAGTTGGGTAAACAAACCCACTTTCGCTTCCTTCTTTTCAATGATCGCTTCAATGATCATATCTGCTACACAATCTTCTACACGGGTAGTGAAAAGGATACGATCTAGTATAGCTTGTTTTTCTTCCGCACTGATCTTTCCCTTTTCTGTCAGCTTACTAAGACTCGACTCAATGCCCTTCCTGCTTTTTTCGACCATCTCCGCACTCAGATCAAACTGAATGGTACGGAATCCTGATTGGGCGCTTACCTGCGCAATACCACTCCCCATAGTGCCGGCACCGCATATACAGATGGTTTGGATCGATTTCATGCTGTATTCAATTGATTGGAGCGCAAGATACTTACATCTTTTCCACTTTAACTAAAGGCTGTAAAATCCTGCTACTCAGATGGCTTACTTTTATGCCATGCAAAAAATGCAGCAACTCGATCTATTTGGAATGCCTGTTGAACCGGTAAGTGCTCCCGCAAAAAAAACAACAGCACCCAAACCAAAACCTGTTCAGGAAAAAATGCCTGAACCGGAACCCGTTGTTGTAGCAGAACCGGAGCCGATCATTGTTCCTGAGCCTGTTGCAGTCCTAACAGAAACACCTGACTTAGTAGTGCCTGAAGTTCCTGTTTTAGAAGCCCCTATTCCTGAAGCAGCACCCACTCCAACCACAGACCCTGTTGTTTTTGCTGATGAGCGCATTGTTGTGAAGATCAAACCCAAAAATATTGTTGCGGAAACAAAAGCTGTTGAAGAGGCCGCACCTGCTATCGTAAAAGCTGCTGAGCCTGTTGCCAAACAACCGGGCAAACGCGGTAGAAAATCTTTTCGTGAAATAGATACGGAGATCGATCTCGTTGATATTCCGGATGAAGAAACACTGAAACAAAAATTGTATTACCCTATCAGTGAAGTAGCGAAATGGTTCAAAGTGAATACTTCTTTATTACGTTACTGGGAGAATGAATTTGATATTCTTCAACCCCGTAAAACACGCAAAGGAGATCGCTTATTCCGATATGAAGATATCCGTAACCTGCAATTAATTTATTTCTTGTTACGCCAACGTAAGTTCTCCATTGAAGGCGCCAGAACCTATCTCAAGCAAAACAAACACCAAGCTGATGTACAGGCACAACTTGTACAATCACTCACTAAATTCAAATCTTTCTTACTGGAACTGAGAGCGGGTTTGGGAAGCTAACCCTTCGTCGTCATTTCCGACTTACGTCGGAAGACTCCTCAGGGTGACGATTGTTTATATCACACTAAAATGGTTATGGGTAAAACTCATCATCATTGTTATTTATTCTAAGTCTTGTCATCCTGAGGAGCTTTTAGCCCTCTGGGCTAAAATTGCTACGAATGGATTTGTCGTACCGTAACATCCGTATTCGCAGCTGCTAATTGTAAATGATGTTCTTCCAGCCAAGTAATGATCTCAAGATTCACTTGTTGTCTTAATTGATTGAATGCTTCGATCGACTGATCCATAGAAGTAAAAAATTCAATGATCACCACATGTGCATTCTTTCCGGTTTCTGCGAGGAAGACCACCGTGCTAAGAACATCGGGTTTATCCAAGATCTTTTTAACTGCTACCGTAAATGCCTCCAATTGTGATGCCGATGCTGCCAAGTCTAATTCCATTCTAAGCTCTGCTTTACGTTGCGTACGTAAACTCACATTATCAACGATCGTATCTACCATCTGTTTATTGGGTACAGAGATATAGGTTTTTTCTGCTGTACGGATACGCGTACTTCTCAATCCGATCTTTTCAATATTCCCCGTAAAGCCATTCACTTTCACCAGATCACCCACTGCAAAAGGTTTATCAAAGAAAATAATAAAAGAAGCGATCAGGTTTTCCAAACTTTCTCTTGTAGCCAATGCAAGAGCAGCACCCACAATACTCAAGCCTGTCAATACATTCCCCACCGGTTTGTTGAAAGAGAATTTCATGATCAACAGAATACCGATGATCACCAGAATCACTTTGAAAAAATCTTTGAAGAAGATGATGAGTTGATTATCTGTTTGATCGATGGTGAGATTGGCTTTCTCTTCTAATACGATCGCAATGAAATCTATCACACGTAAACAGAGTCTGATAAATACAATCACTAATACTCCATTTGCCAGTGACTCGATGATTTGTCTGGATGTAACACGATAGACCTTGAATTCTAACATTCCCGGGAACTGCAACTTATCGATGGCTATCACGGAGATGGAAAGAAATAAGAATAGCCCTAATGGACCGGCTACCAGATCAAGAAAAGATTGACGGGCTGTATGATCTCTTTTCTTCGTGATCGCCTTATACAACTGATTGGCCAGGTACTTGGAAATAAAACGCTTCAGCAACAGCATCAGTAGAATCGTACCTATCACATACAAGTAGGCTTCAACGGTGTTGTCGAATAATTTTTGTTGCAGAAATTTTTCCATAATGCAATCTACAAAGAAGGGTTAAGAATGCCATTGATGCAGCTGTACATCAGTACCATCAAAACTGGCATAGGTAAAATTGCGGATCCAGTCACCGAGATTGATATAACGGCTTTTCTCATTGATTGTAAAGTCGATGGGATAGTGACGATGACCAAAAACAAGAAAATCAAAATGCTCTTTTTGCAACATTTCTTTAGCATAAATGATGAGCCATTCATTCTCTTCTCCCAGAAAATGTTGATCGGATGTTCCGGTTTTTTCACGACTCTTTCGACTGAAATAATTCGCCAGTCCAATCCCCCAACTCGGATGCAGTAATCCAAACAACCATTGACACAATGGATTGCGGAATACTTTTTTCAAAAACTTATAGCCATGATCACCGGGGCCTAATCCATCGCCATGACCAATGTAAAAACGTTTTCCATTCCATTCAAACACTTTAGGATGATGGTACACAGGAATATTCAACTCCTTCTCAAAATAACCACGCATCCACATATCATGATTACCCACAAAACAGTGAATGGAGATACCACGATCGGTCAGCTCAGCAAGCTTACCGAGTAAGCGCACATATCCTTTCGGAACTACTTGTTTGTATTCATACCAGAAATCAAAAATATCACCCACGATAAAGATCATAGCAGCGCTGTCTTTGATACTGTCCAGAAATGCCACTACTTTTTTCTCACGAACAAGACTCTGTTCATGATCAGGCGCGCCGAGATGAAAGTCTGAAAGGAAATATATTTTTTGTTGGGGTGTGATGGATGGCATCAGGTATATAACAATTGTGCACCCTTATCGATGCATGAATGATATGTGAATTTACAGTTTATTTTTCTGCTGTATATATACGAGCAAATCGCCGCAGTCAATACGAGGCTTACCGCTCACATCTCCTTTGTACCAGTAGATCCAAGCTTCTACAGTGGTGTCATTCAGGTATACGGTGGTCTTTTCACGTCCGTATAACACAGGTTCATCAGCTTCACCATTGATGCCTTCATAATCATCTAACTGACCAATAGCCCAGGGAAACTCTGCATCTTGTTTGATGGTGTATAATTCACCCACGATCCAATGACCTGCATCAGAAGGTACTGCAGCAGGATAATCACCCATATCATACAATTCCCCCTTCACTTTTGCAGTACCTGCCAGTTCAAAATACCGGCTGATATAAGCATAGGCCGTATGCTGAAAACCACTTCTCAGCGAACCATACACAAACAAGGGTAAAACTGTAATGGACATATGCTTTAATTGCTTCTTTGTACAAGGAAACAAAATACTTCTTTCGGACCATGCACACCCACCACCAATGTTTTCTCGATATCCGCTGTCCTACTCGGACCCGTTGCCAGTGTGATCATGGAAGGTAATTGCTCACCGTATTCTTTTTGTAATGACAACAATGCTTCATCAATATCATATACCAACTGATCGGTGTAAGCAATACAAATATGTACCGGTGCATACACACTCACGGTTCTGCCGCTCTGTTGTCCGCTAGACAAAACCAAACTCCCTGTTCTAGCCACAAGGTATTCGCAACCGGTGATGGAAGCGTCACAAGTTTCAACATCAGGAGCTGTCATCGCATGAAAGCCTGACTGAGTAAGTGTTTCTCTGAGTTCATCTTCTCTACAATACAATTCTTTCCATTCACGCTTGATGAAAAGCATATTCAGTTGTGAAGCGAGTTCTTTCTCGTTTTCACAATAAGAAAAACGTCCCTGTAGTTTTGTAAAATTCTCAGCAAACAACAGATCGAGTTCTTCTGTAGGTGCATGAAATACAGAACTATTGTCTGTTTGTTGGGGAAAGGGAACAGGCACCGGTTTTGACAGTGCCTGCTTGATCTTATTTAAAATAGTATTTCTTGCCGATTGTGACATTATACCGTTTCGTTTGAATCAGTTGTCGTATTTGCTTCAGGTGTTGCTGTTTCTTCAGCGATCACTTCCGGGCCTGTCTCTTCTACTTCCAGTAATTTCTTTTCTTCAAAAGGTCTTTTACCGATCAGTTCTTCCACATCACTCTTATGCAATACTTCTTTGTCTAACAATTCTTTCGCCAGTTTTTCAACTTGCTCTTTTTTCTCTGTCAATAAACGAATCGTACGCTGGTATGCTTCGTCGATAATTCCTCTTACTTCCTCATCAATGATCTTTCCGGTTTCTTCACTGAATGGCTTAGTGAACGTATTTTCTTGTGTAGGATCGTAGAAACTCACATTCCCTACTTTACTGTTCATACCATAAGCGGTTACCATGCTGTAAGCAATTTTGGTGATCTGCTGAAGATCATTGGCAGCTCCTGTAGAAATCTTTCCGAAGAAGATCTGCTCAGCAGCACGACCACCCAATGTCATACAGATTTGATCCATTAACTGATCTGTATTGTACAGGTACTGTTCGGTAGGCGTGTATTGCGCATAACCCAATGCTGCTGTACCTCTTGGTACGATTGTTACTTTCAATAATGGATACGCATGCTCTAAGAACCAACCACACACAGCATGTCCGGCTTCATGATAAGCGATCACAGATTTTTCATGCGGAGCGATGATCTTGTTTTTCTTTTCCAATCCACCGATCACACGATCGATCGCATCCTGGAAATCACTCATATCAACAGCCTCTTTGCCCTTACGTGCTGCAATCAGTGCAGCTTCATTACAAACATTGGCAATATCCGCACCTGCAAAACCCGGGGTTTGTTCCGCCAGTTTATGCAGATCCAGTGTTTCAGATATTTTGATTGGACCAAGGTGTACTTTGAAGATCGCTTCACGACCTTTTACATCCGGTCTGTCAATAGAGATTTGTCTGTCGAAACGACCCGGACGCAACAACGCACTATCCAATACATCCGGTCTGTTGGTAGCAGCGAGAATGATGATACCCGTATCGCCACCAAAACCATCCATTTCAACCAGTAACTGGTTCAATGTATTTTCTCTTTCATCATTGCTCATGATGGCATTTCTACCTCTTGCACGACCAATGGCATCGATCTCATCAATAAAGATGATACAAGGCGCTTTCTCTCTGGCTTGTTTGAACAGGTCACGAACACGACTCGCACCCACACCCACAAACATCTCAACGAAATCACTACCACTCAAGCTAAAGAAAGGAACCTGTGCTTCACCCGCCATGGCTTTTGCCAATAATGTTTTACCGGTTCCCGGAGGACCTACCAGCAATGCACCTTTTGGAATCTTACCACCCAGTGAAGTATATTTTTTCGGATTCTTCAGGAAGTCAACGATCTCCATCACTTCCACTTTTGCTTCATCCAAGCCTGCAACATCCGCAAATGTGATGTTCACTTTTGCACCTTTATCAAACAGTGTTGCTTTTGATTTACCGATATTGAAGATACCACCCGGACCACCGCCACTTGACGGACCGCCCATCTTACGCATCAATAATACCCAAGCCACGATAATGATCAATAAGGTGAATACCGTATTCAACAATGGCCCAAACCATTCCGGTGCTTTTACTACACGGAGTTCAACTTCAGCTACATTATTGGCTTTGCAGAATTCATCCAAACGTTCTTCGAATGCTTTCCAGTCAACCACTTCAAAAGCAAACAGCGGAGTGCCTTTTACTTTATCGGCAGATAAACGTCCTTTGAATTGTTTAACGTAAAACTCTTTGGAGAGTCTGTCTGGTTTGATGTACACATGCACTTGTTCTTTGTTCTTCACCAGATCCAGTTTCTGTACATCACCGGGCAGTAATATTTCA
This sequence comes from Sediminibacterium sp., assembly GCA_965279585.1. Taxonomy (GTDB): domain Bacteria; phylum Bacteroidota; class Bacteroidia; order Chitinophagales; family Chitinophagaceae; genus Sediminibacterium. The sequence goes on from OZ257248.1 coordinate 132,133, forward strand.
TTTCTGAACTGCTGCTCAGAGATCACTTTGAGTTCGGGTGAAAAATTCATGACCTGTGCCAAGATCAGCACAATAGCGATGATACCATATACCCAGTAAATATTGAATTTTGGTCCCTTGCGTTGACCATCTCCTTTTTCCATTTTCGATTGCTTGTTTTCCTGTGACATAATCCTCTCTGTATTGACGATTCAGGATCAGATATATTCAGTGATCCTGTATTTTTTTTTATTTATTCATGGATCTGCGAACCCGCATCACTCCACATTTCTTCTAATTTGTAAAACTTTCTGGCATCCGGATGCATCACATGTACCACAATGTTCACATAATCGATCAACACCCACTGTAATGCTTGTCTGCCTTCATGTTTGTAAGGATGCTCATCACAACTCTTTTTCACTTCTTCTTCTACTGAATCACAAATAGCTCGAATCTGCGTAGTACTGGAAGCCTGACAAACCACAAAAAAATCAGCCGAAGCTTCCGGTATTTTTCTGAGATCAAGACTGATGATATTTTCACCTTTTTTATCCTGAATAGCCTTAATAATAGCCTTGAAAATTTTAGAATTTCTGGTGAGTCGAGATACCGAACTCTTCGGGCGGCCCTGTAAAACTGAAAGCGGTTCCAATAATAGCGTTGATTTAAATTAAACAATGATCCGGGTCCTCTGACCCTACCTGATACAGGTGTTGAACGGTCGGTTTACCTTTGACATCGGTAACTTCGTCAAAAATAGTAATTCTTTGCCATCAGACATCGTTAAAACACCAATCGGACAGCCGTTCGTGGAATTATCTGTGACAGATAGTACCAACATCTATGCCATGACCCATATTCAACACAATATGGCAACACATGGTTCAGTTTTTTTTGCGCATCAGCAAACATCAGGCAAGGGACAACATGGTAAAACCTGGGTGACCGAGGGCGGACAAAACATCATTCTTTCAGCTATCATCGACCCAAATCCATTGCTGATAGGTCAGCAATTCAGACTTAGCGTAGCCGTGGCATTGGGTTGCTATGATTTTTTCAGCAGGTATGCAGGCGATGAAACCCGTATCAAATGGCCCAATGATATTTATTGGCGTGACAGAAAGGCAGGGGGTATTTTGATCGAAAACCAAATCAGAAGCCAACAATGGCAGTGGGCTGTGGCGGGTATCGGTATCAATATCAATCAAACCCATTTCGATCCCGCACTCATTAACCCGGTGTCACTCAAACAGATCACAGGAAAAACATTTGACCCTGTTCAACTCGCCAAAGAACTCTGTAAAGACCTCACCCATCGTATCGATATGCTCTTCAACATCCCTTTTGCAATATTGCTGGAGCAATACAATCAATATTTGTTCAAAAGAAATGAACCCGTTCACCTGAAAAAGCAAAACACCCGCTTCACCTGCACCATCCTAGGCGTGAATGAAACAGGAGAACTCCTCGTAAAAGACGGACCGGCGGATAGCTTTGTTTTTGGGGAAGTGAGCTGGTGGTGAGAAACAGAGGGGTTAGGGATTAGGTGTTAGGAGTGAGGGGTGAGGATGTATTTCTATTTTGCTTTTCCTAACACCTAACTCCTAACACCTAATCCCTAACTCCCCGTAACTTGCACCCTAATTCACTTCTCATGACTTCTTCTATTCGTCTTACTCAGTTTTCTCATGGCGCGGGGTGTGGTTGTAAGATCGCGCCGGCTGTTTTGGATACCATTTTAAAATCTGATCAACCTGCGGCCTTGTTTCCGCAACTATTGGTGGGCAATGCCAGTAAAGATGATGCAGCAGCTTATGATCTGGGTAATGATCAGGTACTCATCAGCACCACTGATTTTTTTATGCCGATCGTGGATGATGCATTTGCTTTCGGAAAAATTGCAGGTGCCAATGCCATCAGTGATGTGTATGCCATGGGCGGACAACCGATACTCGCTATCGCTATTCTGGGATGGCCTGTAGATAAACTACCCGCAGAACTTGCACAACAGGTGATCGAAGGAGCACGTGCTATTTGTGCCGAAGCAGGGATACCACTTGCAGGTGGACACAGCATCGATTCTCCTGAACCCATTTTTGGATTATCCGTAAACGGACTCGTACACAAACAACAACTCAAACAAAACAATACCGCACAAGAAGGTGATCTATTATTACTGACCAAACCTTTGGGAGTAGGTATTTTATCTACTGCACAGAAAAAAGAATTATTGAGTGATGATGATCAACACATTTTACTACACCAATTGATGCAATTGAATAAAGCGGGTGCGGCATTGGGTAAGATCAATGGTGTACATGCGATGACAGATGTTACCGGTTTTGGATTACTCGGACACTTATTAGAAGTGGCAGAAGGAAGTGGACTTTCGGCAGAACTCTATTATTCAAAAGTGCCGATCATTGAAGCTGCAAAAACATATCTCGCACAAAGAATTGTTCCCGATGCCACATATCGCAACTGGAACAGCTATAGCAGTAAAACAGGTTTTGGTGCCGGTGTGAATGTGATGGAAGCATTCAACATTCTCCCCGATCCGCAAACCAATGGCGGACTACTCATCGCCGTTGCACCGGATGCTCTGGAACAAGTGCAACAGACACTACGTGAAAATGGACTTGAAAACTTCACGACTCCCATCGGTAAAATGTTGGGTAAAACAGAGAAGACGATCACGGTGGTTGCTTAGTCTTAAAAGTGGATGTAGAAAGATGGGCCGCAGATTTTTAAGATCAGTTATGATTTATTACCTAGACAAAATCTGCGTTCATCATAACAATCATAAAAAATCTGCGGCCTATTATTTACGCAACTGGAATAAAAACGGGGGTAACGATAGCGCTTACACTTGCCCCACCCAATTGTTCTATCGCATGCATGGGAACTTGAACGATAGTAGCGGATACACTAATCGCTGCACTTTGTTCCGCCGTTAATTCAGCTGAGTCAGAAAGAAATAAAAATGTTTCCCCCTTAGCATTGGCACAACAAAAAGCATTACCCATAAAGGCTTCCAGCTGATCATGTGAGAAAGGAATGATACGATAGCCGGTTGATAATAACAATTGCTTTACTGCCATCAGATCCATATCATCTGCAAAAGCATCTTCACATAACAAAGCAAAATTAGGACCTAAACACAACATACGATTGGTATGCAATAAAAACTTCCCGGAAGTATCGGTTGCATAAAAAGCAATGGCTTTGTATTGATGTGCCGCTGCAAATTTTTCCAGCATGGCAGTGTGCGTTCTTTGTGATAAACAAGCATAGATCAACTTGTGTTGATGATCCATCACCATACTGGCTGTGCCTTCCAGAAAAAAGCCATCTACTTCAAATTCACTCCAGTCTTCAATATCATTGACAAGAAAATATTTGCGGAGATACTCCAAGATATCATCGCGCTTCTCTTGTCTTCTATCTCTTCTGAACATCGGCAAAACCGCTACCGTGCCATCAGGTAAAGTAGTTAACCAACAAGAAGGGAAAATAGCATCTATAGCATCAGCAGCATCTTGCTCAAACACTACCGCTTGAACCTCATGCTTTTTGAACGCTTGGTGTAGCGCATCAAAATTTTGCAATACCACTTTATCAGCTGTATCTGCCGGACGTATCATTAACACTAAATCAGCGGGCACAGCCATATTAAGAGAGTTTATCAATTTTTTGTGCAAGTTGGCGATCGAGATCCGTAACAATATCACCGGCATCATGTGTGCTTAACCATATCTCTACCGTATTCCACACATTACTCCAATACGGATGATGGTTCATCTTCTCCGCTTCAATAGCTACTCTTGTCATAAAAGCAAAAGCCTCAGAAAAATTCTGAAACTGAAACTTCTTATACAGCTTATTATTCTCTTCTACCCACATGATGAATAATGAATTTTGAATGATGAATACGCAACGCCCATCTTTATTTGGACATTCCTCTGTTCCTTATTTCTTATTGCTCTGTTATCAAAAGACCATATTCCCTTTGTTCTTGATCTGCTCATTGGTAAGTTCTGTAACCAATTGCACACCTGCCAGATTTTTTACAGATTGTTTGATCCAGTTACATTTTTCATCATCCACCAGATCGCCTTTCATCAACCATAAAAAATCCATGTGCTTGAATTCCGGTAATAAATATTCTCCGTCGAACTGATTGTGATATAGATAATGCACCAAAAAGCTATTCGGCTCTTTGGATTCATAGATGCTGAAATAATAGCTACGCTCCTTTCTCCTCAAATGAATTTCCAACGAAGGATTCAACCTGAAATGGTACCCCAATAAATTATTCAACTGCAAACAAAACTGATAATTCTTCACCGGCGCCGTAATACCCAACAAACGAGTATCATCGAAGAAATCTTCGTTCAGCTCCTCAATGTTCAGTCTTAGTTTAGTGGTGGCCATTTTTGTGAATTGTGAATGGTGAATCGTCAATGGTGAATTGTGAATCGTGAATTTATCGTCAATAATAACTACGCGAAAAAGTTCAAGCTTTAAAAACAGCTTAAGCTCTATTCACAATTCACCATTGACAATTCACCATTCACAACTCCACTTCAAACACTTTCTCCTCATTCCCTCTCTTGATCCGTAATTGTGTTTTATCTCCTTTGTTAAATTTACCCAATGCTTGCATATAACTCATCACATCCACAAACTTAAATTCTCCAAGTTGCAATAAAATATCTCCGGCCTGTAAACCCAGCTTCTCCGCCAGCTTACCCGGACTCACGCCATCGATACGCATACCCGTGCCGGAATAGCCGTAATCAGGGATCACACCCAGACTTACAGTGAAGCGGCGTGTTTGTCCCATTTGAGGCTCAGTGGTTTTGGCGAAACTTAGTTTGCCTTTGGCATCTGTACGGGTGATGAGTTCATAGATGAGTTTTACAATGTCTTTCTGTGCATCGTAATTGATCTTCTCTGCATCATCACTGATCTTATGATAATCCGGATGACTTCCTGTAAAGAAGAACTGTACCGGAATATTGGCGCGATAAAAACTGGCATGATCACTCGGACCACTACCGGTACTATCAAACTTAACGATCAGAGGTGTATTCATTCCCTTCCATACTTCACCCCAAACAGGCGACGTGCCATAACCACCTACGGTTAGTTTATGAGAAGTATCATAACGACCCACCATATCCATATTGATCATATAATTAGGTGTGATCTTTATTGTTGGATTTTCCAACCAATATTTACTTCCCAATAATCCTAACTCTTCACCTGAAAAATGAATGAAGAGATAATTATTATTGACAGGTGATTTTGTTTTCAGCATACGCGCCAGTTCCAGCAAAGCTGCGGTACCACTGGCATTATCGTCAGCACCATTGTGAATGGCATGGAAAGTATCTAGGGCAGATTTGTCTTCTCCATATCCCAGGTGATCATAATGCGCACCAATGATCACCGTATTGGCAGCATTGTTATTCAAATAAGCGATCACATTTCTCGCCTTTCTTTTTTTATCAGATAAAGAAACGGTAGCCTGAATAGGATAGCTGGCCGATTCATCTGCAAAATATTTTTTGAACGCATCCTTGGTAATGTATACTACCGGAATAGATAAGACCGAAGCCGTATCATTCTTATTGAATTGAATATTGTCGACACGAGAAGAACTGTTGTACACAAATAAAGCGGTAGCCCCTTTACCGGCTGCATGTTTGGCTTGTTGCTTGATAGCAGCTTCCACATCAAAATGCGGATTGTTCTGGTTGTCTTCCAATACATCACTCAGATCAAAAAACCAGGGTTGCCCTTTTTCAGTGAGTACCAGTGCAGGTTTTCCTTGTATGGTTTTATTGGCGCTATAGACCAATGGGAAATAATCTTTACGAACAGTAAGTATTTGATCATCTACAACCAAACGGGTAGTTGCATCGATCTGTTTACCTTCTTTGATCTCAAACTCCTGCACATATCCATTAGATCCTTTGGCTTCAATACCCATTTGCTGATACTGTTGAATGAGATATTGCATCGCCAGTTCCTCTCCTTTACTACCGGTTAAGCGACCTTCGAGCTTGTCATCAGCCAAATAATGAACATGGTTTTTCAAAGCTGTAACCAATTCAGCATTGGCTTTTTCTTCGGCAATACGCTTTTTACGTTTACTCTGAGACCAGGAAAGAACCGGAATCAATACCAATAACAACAGAATTTTCTTCATAACAGATGCTTAGCTGCTGCAAAAGTACGTTGGGGGAGATAAGTATGGAGGGGAAAAGAAAAATTTATCATTTCTTATCCTTGATACCTCAAAGACATGATTGAGAAAAGCTGCTAATTCTTTTGCAAATCCGCTGCCATCTCAATCGAATGTTTCAATGAATTCAGGTCTTTCCAATCGCTGTGTGCAACGATGATGTGTTTGGGTTGCGGATATTTTTGTTGTACGCGTTTGAGGGTGTGTACATATTCTTTCACGTTGCCATCACCTAAAAACCCCAGATTGGTATCCGAAGCTCCTTTGATCAAACATCCGCCATACAAGACTTTTTCTTTTGGAAACCAGATCACAATATTGTCATCGGTATGACCCGGACCGGGATAATACGTTTCAAACTGATATCCACCTACATTGAACAGCGTGTCTTTACCCATGAGGAACGCAGCTCTTTTAGTGCCATTCTTTTTACTCCACTCATCTGTTTTATGAGTAGTATAGGTTCGAATGCCTTTTTGACGATAGTATTCCAACCCCGCTGTTTTATCACTATGCCAATGTGTAGCAAAAGCCATGATCACCGGTTGATGATGTCTGGCTTGAATACTATCCAACAAAGGTTGAAACTGCGTTGTGTCCCAAGGTGTATCAAATAGTACTACTCCTTGTTTAGTCACCACATACATCCCATTGGCGGGTACCGGTGAGTTTTGATAGGTGTTATAAGTGGTATAGATATAAAACTGATCTCTCAATGCTGTGATCTTAAGTTTCGGATTGATCGATTGTGCGACCAATGCATTCATCAACAAAAGAAAACCAAAAGATAACAGTAGTGCTCGCATAAACTTGTTTTGAAAAATGGAAGATACATCTTGTCACCCTGAGAAGCGTTTATAACCGCAGGTTATAATCCGCGACGAAGGGGCGTCGTCATTTCCGACTGACCGTCGGAAGACTCCTCAGGGTGACATATTACTATATTAAAAACAGTGCTGATTGGCTATGCCAATCAGCACTAATAATCTCGAAATCACTTGTCACCCTGAGGAGCGTTCACAACCTCCGGTTGTGATCCGCGACGAAGGGGGAAGTCTTCTTTCTTTGTAAAATATTCCAATGCCAATATCAATAACATAGAGGTAGTAAAAGCCACTTTCTGCATCACCGCCAATAAACCCCAATCGCCGGCACCATAGAGATATAGCGCAAAATAAAAAACCAGCATACAGAGAATACAAGCGACTTTGAGAATATGCAATTTGGATCTCAATATGTACACGGTGATATAAAATAAACCCAGCATAGAAAGTGTACTGGAAATGGTCACCATACTATCATGCAAAGGTGTGACCACTAGAAAATTGAAAAAGATATTTAAGATGCCTACTATTTTCAATACCCATGAAGCATGAGCGTCGGGCATTTTTTTCGCCATGCGCAAAAAGAACAATCCATATCCGAGTGAATGAAAAGCCATACCTACCATGGCCCAGATCCTCGCCGGATTATCAGCACCATTCAATGCCTGAGGCAAAAACAAATTGCTGATAAAGTTTTTAGACCAGATAAATCCTACTGTACTCTTATCAGATATCGTACCACCCGGATACAAGGATGCTGCAATACCTATTAAAATAACGGATATCAAAATACAAAGCAGTACAAGATGTTTTTTGGGCATGTGTTAAGGGTTGTGATAACAAACCTATTTATTTTTTTGAATACTCATAGGGGGTCTGAGGTACTAGCGGCTCTATGTGTATTCAACAACCACCATTTCCAACAAAGCAATCCCTGAAAAAACAGAAAAACGATCAGTGATAGCAGTGAAGGTGTTTCCTTGAACATGTTGATGTTTCCCAAAACGATAGCAGTAATGGTGGTGATCGACAATACGATATATGCTCCTTTGAAAATGAGTAACCATTTCTCTTTCTTAACAAAAAGGGAAATAACAAACACGACAATTGCCAAACCAAAACCGGCTCCAATAAAAGTTATCTCAGAAAAAATAGACAAGAAAAATATCAATCCCAATGGCAGGGTCAATTTATCGCCTGTGATAAGAAACAATACAAAAGAAAGCAGCGACCAGAGATCGATGACTATCGAGTATCGAAGAAATTTTTGCATGATTTAAGTTAACCATTTTTCTCTGCAGAAAAGAAAACCTTGGACACCCTTCGTCGTCATTTCCGACTGACAGTCGGAAGACTCCTCAGGGTGACATTACTATCTTATATAGAAACAGTGCTGATTGGCTTTGCCAATCAGCACTAATAACTCCGAAACCTCTTGTCACCCTGAGGAGCGTTCACAACCACCGGTTGTGATCCGCGACGAAGGGGCCCTTCGTCGTCATTTCCGACATTCGTCGGAAGACTCCTCAGGGAGACACATTAACATCTTATAAAAAAAGTGCTGATTGGCTTTGCCAATCAGCACTAATAACTCCGAAACCTCTTGTCACCCTGAGGAGCATTCGTAACCTTCGGTTACGATCTGCGACGAAGGGTTAGCATCCATCTGTTTTAGGCACTCGCTTATACAATATCTTCGAATCTTTTTCTACATAATTACCCGTTACAATCGGATACGCATACTTAGGCGCATAGGATACCGCATGACTTTTGACCAGTATCTTATCATTCACCTTCAACTCTTTTAGTTGTTTGAATGCCTCGTTCTCTTCCGGACCAAAACTTAAGATATAATCCTCCCCATTGATGCTCACCATCACGCCAAAACCCAATCTTGAGCCGGGTGGCAGTGACAACGATGTTACCACCGCTTCCATATTGGCGGAGGCATTGATATACTGTCTTATTTTATTGGCACCTGTCAATACTTTTTGTCCGGCCGGAGAAGTTTTCCAGTTGTTGAATCGGATACCATCGGGAGTGGCTTCCCATGTTTTCATGGCAGCTGTTTTTTCTGCAGCGGTGAGGGGCACCGGTTTTTTAGCAGGTGCATCATTGATTTCGTGATTCGCCATTACGATTCCACTAACCACAACAGCGAGCGCCAGGATCAGCGCGAACATACCTTTCTTCATATTTTTTACGGTTTTAATGAACATATTTCTACCTTTTGTTCCATCAAATCAGTGAAGGTTTTGCCTCTCACAGTTGATAAGATAAAAATACACGCATGCTGTGCAGACAGTCGAATCTGTATTGTAAATAATCGTGTAAAGATTGTAAATATTAGTTTGACATGATGCGGATCAAAAAAATACAATGGCCGATCCAACGAAAAATCTTCCTTGGAGTATTATTCATCGGATTCATCTCCATGATCTGTGTGGCATTCACCTTCACGGGTAAGGATGATTTTGATGTTGCCAGAAGAGAGATCCTGCTTCGTCGACTCGGACATGAAATACTGCTGCAATCGGGCGACAGTGTTTCCAGGGTATTACCCGTACAAAAGATCTCTGATCATGAATACCGCATCCGTTTTGAACAGGCATTTACCTTTCAACCCGACTCCTTGGTGAAAACAACACAACGTTTATTCGCCAAAGACCCGCTTGCCGGTGATTATGTGGTGAATATGCTGAACTGTACCGATAACAGTATTGCCTATGGCTATGCGATTTCCAATAACAAGAAGAATGATATTGTAGCTTGTCTCGGCAGAAGACAATCCAATGCCTGTTACATGCTCCATATTCAATTCAAACCTACCCGGATCATGGATGGACAAACCGGCTACCTGCTCGGCGCCCTCTCTGTGTTGGCATTGGTGGGATGTGTGGTTTGGATACCCATCAAAAAGCGCAAGCACATTCCTGACATGGAGCTAACCGGCATCTTTAGTTTGGGCACTATGCATTTTGATGCAGAGAAACGTAAGCTCTTACTGAATGAAACATCTATGGACCTTACCCGCACGGAAACCCGTGTACTCCGCATTTTTGCCTTATCACCCAATGAAGTGATCGAAAGAAGCCGACTACAAAAAGAGATCTGGGAAGATGAAGGTGTGATCGTTGGGCGGAGTTTGGATATGTTTATTTCGAAATTGAGAAAGAAATTGGAGTTGGATCCGAGTGTGAAGATTACTGTTGTGAGGGGGAAAGGGTATCGGTTGGAGGTGAATGAATCATGAATATTGAATGATAAAGTAGATAGGAAAGATTTAACCGCAGAGTCCGTCGTACCTCGGAGACTCTGCGGTTAAAAAGATGTACTTGATTGGATTAGTCTAATTTCTCTTTAATTAGACTAACTAATTTTTTGAAACTTGTTTCATCGTAGCCTTCATGAGAATAGATAACTTTCCCATTTTCAATTAAATAAATTGTTGGCCAATTCGTTATCTTATAGTTTTCTATTGTTTTCGTATCGGCTACTAAAAGAGGATAATTCATTTTTAATGCAGGAAGGAATCGCTTAATCTCTTTTATTTTATATTCATTATTATCAATGGAATTGACTCCTAAAATTTGTAACCCCTTTTTTTCATAAGTGTTTTTCAATTTAGATAATTCGGGAGCAGCTCTTAGACAAGGAGGACATGCCAAGTACCAGAAATCCAGTAAAATTAGTTTTTGCTTTTTAAGCTTTGAGAGATGAAAAATATTTTTATTGATGTCTTTTAACATAAAATCAGGAGCTTCTGTACCTTCACTTAATAATGTCGTTTTAATTTTTTGAGGCGTTGGAACTACTACTGTTTTATATTCGTCGGGTAAGAAATATCTTAAAGTCGATCCCTGTTTTGTTTCTCCTACCAAGTTGGTGATGTTTAATTCTTTGTATTCTGTTTGTATATTTTTATAAACCGAGAACTGGATAATTCTTGTTGGCAAAAATGTTTTTTTATCAATGTATATCGTGAATAAAGATTTTGTTATTTCCTCAGTTGGCGCAAATTCAAACTGGACAACACTGCAAATGGTCGAATTTATATTCTCATCACCTCTTTGGGTTATTTTATCAGCGCTCGACATTAACTTTTCGAATGCTGAATCCGAGTAGATAAGACTTGGCACAAAATCTCTACCAATATTATTCCTAACAAAAGAATAATTCATAGAATTTCCCCCGGTCCAATACGCCGTTTTTAATTGGGTATTGATAAAGTAAAAAGCATCAGCGGTGTATACCCGTTTAGTAATACTATCGGAGATAATAGAATAATATTTAAAAAAACTATCTGAAGGAGCTTTTTGAATCTCGCATTTTTGCTTTGCGTAAACCAGAGTGTCTTTCTTGTCAAAGAATTTGAATTTCAAATCTGCATCGTATTTAATATCTGTATATTTTTTCAATTTTTCCATTATCGCTTTTACAAATGACCGGGTTTCTGGTATGCTCATTTGTTTCTGTGAAAATACTTTCAGTGAAAGGAATAAAAATAGTAACCATACATTTTTCTGCAGTCCCACTTTAGTGCTCATTTTTGAATATTTAATTTCACAATTGAGTAGTAGATATATTGATGACGATGCTGCAAATAATGGTCTTTCGGTATGGTTTTCAAATAGTAGGATCTGTTGTTCTGTTAATAAGATTATCAGATAAATCGATTCCACATATTTAAACACAGTTATGTGTTATTGACACCCTCTTTTTGAAGTTTAATGTTTATAAGTTTAAATATTGAATAATGAACTAGATAGAAAAGATCTCTCCGCCGAGGCGGATCAGGGAGACAGCAGTTTGAATTGTTCGAGAACTGTTCGGGAGTTGTAGGGACATTGGCCGTACCATCTTCGGACATCCTTCGGGGCTGCTTCGAGGTTTCTTCGAGAGTTCTTCGAGAATTCTCGAAGGATTCCCGAAGCGGCTTCGAGAATTCTCGAAGAAACCCCGAAGGATGTGCGAAGGATATACGAAGGATGTACGAAGGAATCTCGAAGCCTCCTTCCTTGTCTTGTACTGAAAAAACTTTACAGGTGAGGGGCCTTGTACGGCTCCGATTTTACAGGTTTTTGGGATCATACTGTATCAGTTGTACAGCCAGTATGCCTTTTGCAGGGTAGTTTTCTCGAAGAGAAATTGAAGATCTTTTCTTTTTAATATTTGGGGCTGTCGAGAAAAATTGAGTGGCTGTATAGGGTTTTAAATGTCATGCCGCCCCCTTCGCTGCGCTCAGGGTGACATGTCACCTTGACGAAGGAGAGGTCTCTCACCTTCATGGTGTTCGACAATGGTTTTGTTCTCTGCATACCTGCTAGTGGTGGGAGATGCCTCCTTACGTCGGCATGACCTGCCACCCTGAGCGCAGCGAAGGGGCGAAGGGTTCCCAATCTCGTAAGTACCCACTCCTGAATGCCTGTACTTTTGCAGCCACATCCATTGAGTCACAGGAAACTACATATCGCCCTTGTTGGTAACCCGAATAGCGGGAAGAGCTCATTGTTCAATAGCCTGACCGGTCTGAACCAGAAAGTGGGCAACTTTCCGGGTGTTACTGTCGATAAAAAGACCGGCACCACCAAACTCGATGATCGTACTGAAGCTGAACTCATTGATTTACCCGGTACTTACAGTCTCTATCCGCGCAGGGCCGATGAGTGGGTGGCCTATAAAGTTCTCATGGGTGCCGATACCGATCTGAAAGCCGATGTGGTATTACTCGTAGCCGATGCCAGCAACCTCAAACGCAACCTGCTCTTCTGTAGTCAGATGATCGATCTGAAGATTCCGGTGGTGATGGCGCTCACCATGAATGATATCGCCTCCAAAAAAGGCATCAAGATCGATATCAGCGGACTGGAAGCCGATCTTGGTATTCCCGTTGTAGCGGTGAACCCGAGAAAAAACAAAGGTCTTAATGAACTCAAGAAAGTATTGGCGCAGGTATCCAGATTGGGTAACAGTGCCGTACCTCGTGATTTCATCGACAATAAAAAACTGGCACCGCAATCTATTGATGCCATTCAACAACTCGATACTTCTTTGAGTGATTATGCCGCCGTGCATTATCTCATCAACCATGAAAGTTTTCCGCTCAGCGAAAATGTTCAACAAAAAATAGAACAGATCGAGATCGATCATACATTCAATCCCACCAAAACACAGGCTGAAGAGATCATGCAGCGATACACACGTATTCGCCAGATCATGCAGCAAAATGTGTTGGAGCCCGGACCGCTCGAGAAAAAACTCTTTACTGATAAACTCGATAACCTGCTCCTGCATCATACCTGGGGTTATGTGATCTTGTTATCCGTTCTCTTTCTTTTATTCCAAAGTATTTTCTGGCTCGCCGCATTTCCGATGGATGGTATTGAATGGGGCTTTGCAGAAATCAGCGGATGGCTGGGTACACATCTTCCTTCGGGTTGGTGGAGTGATCTCATCATCAACGGACTGGTAGCAGGTTTGAGTGGTATCCTCGTTTTCGTTCCGCAGATCATGATCCTCTTTGGATTGATCACCATTCTCGAAGACACCGGTTATATGGCGCGCATCAGCTTCCTCAGCGACAGACTCATGCGTAAAGTGGGTCTCAACGGTAAGAGCGTGATGCCCATGGTGAGTGGTTTTGCCTGCGCCGTTCCTGCCATCATGAGTGCGCGTAATATCGAGAACAGAAAAGAACGTTTGCTCACCATCATGGTTACACCGTTGATGAGCTGCAGCGCTCGTTTACCGGTATACACTATTTTGATCTCTCTTGTTATTGATGATACTTACTATTTCGGTTTCCTGAGTTTGCAAGGTCTGGTGATGATGGCACTTTATTTACTCGGCACCGTGATGGCGCTCATCGTGAGCTATGTGATGAAGTGGTTCATCAATATCAGCGAAAAAAGTTTTTTCATCCTTGAACTGCCCATCTACCGAGCACCTCGTTGGAAAAATGTGGTGATCACGATGGTAGAGAAAGCACGAATCTTTGTGACCGATGCAGGTAAAGTCATCATGATCATCAGCTTATTGCTGTGGTTCTTGAGTAGTTATGGTCCGGGGGATAGAATGGGAAAAACGGAGACCAAATATGTAGCGCTGATCCAGCAAATGCCTGATCAGATCGACTCTTTACAAAGACAATTGTCTACCGAAAAATTACAGAACTCATATGCAGGTATCCTCGGACAATTCATTGAACCTGCAATTCAACCTCTTGGATACGATTGGAAAATTGGTATCTCTCTCATCACTTCTTTTGCAGCCCGCGAAGTGTTTGTGGGTACGATGGCGACACTCTATAGTGTAGAAGAATCTGACGATAGTTCTTTGCGCGCGAAGTTGCAATCTGCGAAACATGCGGATGGTTCTAAAGTGTATACGCTGGCTGCGGCACTTTCACTGATGGTGTTTTATGTATTGGCGATGCAGTGTATGAGTACGCTTGCTGTTGTAAAGCGTGAAACCAAAAGCTGGAAATGGCCAACGATTCAATTGATCTACATGACCGTTCTTGCTTACGGTATGAGCTGGATTACTTACGTTTTGTTTAGCTAAACAATTATTAATGCGTGCGTGGGATGGACCGCAGATTTTTATGATTTGTTATGATGAACGCTGATCATTAAAAATCATAACCAATCATAAAAATCTGCGGTTAATAAAAAAAATTCTAAGAAGCTTACCTTTTATAATACTCCCACAATAAGGCAGATAATTTTCTGGTGAGGGTCCAGGCTTCGTTGGTGGGGGTCCAACTTTGGTCTTGGTTGTTTTTGGTGCAGATGCAGAAGACATAATTCACACCTTCTCCTTGTACATAGATCACTTCACTTCTACTCGCATTCACCGCTCCGTTTTTGCTGGCTACAAATGCACCCGCAGGTATGGATGACAATCCTTCTTCATCCCAATAATTTCTACCGAGTAATTTCAACATCTTATCACTGGCTGAATCACTCAGAATTTTTCTCGCCGCGATCTTTTCAAACAGTGTGGCCATTTCACGCGGCGTGGTTTGTCCCCACCCGTAGATCTTTCTGATCTCTTCTCTTCCGGGTGTGCGACTGTTCACTTTGGTATTCGGAAAACCCAAACTATCCATCAGCTGATTGATGCGTGTACCCGTTCCCGCCAGCGATTGCAACCATAAACTGGCGGTATTATCACTGGTGGTGAGCATCAACATCATCACTTTACTCAGATCGATCTTTTCATTGTTCTTGAAAGAACCCAATATGTCTACACCTTCATACAACAGTGAATCCTTGTATGTGAGTGATTGATGGTAATCCAATTCTTGTTTACTGATCTTATCCATCACTCCGATCATGATGGGCACTTTCACCATACTGGCTGTGGGAAATACAGTATCTGCATGAACGGCTACTATTCTGTTCTTCTTCAGGTCATGCACATACACACCAATATCACCTTTGTATCCTTCAATCAGTGATTCAATTTGACGTTGTAATTTTTTATCTGTTTTCTGAGCAAATAGAGAAAGAGAGAGAAAACATACAATGATGAGCAGAAGTGCACGCATAGGATCTGTTTGAAACAACAAGATAAAAAGAATCTCATTTAGATAGCGCGGGACTTAAGTCCGGTGCTATCTAAATGATCATGCATTCTCCCATGCCGCCAATACCTCTTCCGCATGTTTTTTGGAAGCCGGTTTCTGGATGATGTTTTTGATCTTACCATTTTCATCGATCAAAAAAGTAGTGCGGATGGTACCCATGAATTCTTTACCCATGAATTTTTTCAATTGCCATACACCATACTGCTCATGGATCTTGAGGTCTTCATCTGCCAATAATGGAAAGGGTAATTGGTGTTTGGTCTCAAATTTTTTATGGCTTTTCACATCATCACTACTCACTCCTATTACCTGAAAACCTTTCTTCTTTAGTAAAGCATAATTATCCCTCAGGTTACATGCCTGAACAGTACAAGTGGGGGTATTATCATGCGGATAGAAATACAACACCACTTTTTGTCCCTTAAAATCGGTCAGAGATAATTTCTTGCCATCCTGATCTATTCCTTTAAAAACAGGAGCTTTTTTGCCAATCGCCGGTAATGCCATGTCTGAAATTTTGCGCAAAGGTAGGTGTTGGGTGCTAGGTACTGGGTACTAGGTTATTACAAATTAGCATCAACCCATCTCCCAACACCCAGTACCTAGTACCCAGCACCCAACACCCAAAAAATAATCCCCCCATAACCCTCCCTTCCTTACATTTGCACAATTTATTTTTTCGTCCCATGCCCAAAGATCAATCCATCAAATCTGTGTTAATTGTAGGTTCGGGTCCCATTATCATTGGACAGGCCTGCGAGTTTGATTATTCCGGTTCTCAGGCTGCCAGGAGCTTGCGTGAAGAAGGTATCAAAGTGATCCTTATCAATAGCAATCCGGCCACCATCATGACCGACCCTATGATGGCTGATAAAGTATACCTCCTCCCCCTTACCGTTGAAAGCATTGAGCAGATCCTGGAAGAAAACCAGATCGATGCCGTATTGCCAACCATGGGTGGACAAACAGCCCTCAACCTCTGTAAAGAGGCGGATGAACTGGGTGTGTGGGAGAAATATGGCGTGCGTATGATCGGGGTGGATGTGGCTGCCATTGATACGGCTGAAGACCGTGAGAAATTCCGTCAGCTGATGGTGAAGATCGGTATGGCCGTTGCGCCTAGCCGTGTGGCCAACAGTTTTCTGGAAGGTAAAGAGTTTGCACAAGAGATCGGTTTCCCATTGGTGATTCGTCCGTCTTTCACCCTCGGTGGAACGGGTGGTGGTTTCGTGCACAGCAAAGATGATTTGGATGCGGCACTGGAGCGCGGACTGAAAGCTTCTCCTATCCATGAAGTACTGGTAGAGAAAGCGGTGTTGGGATGGAAAGAATTTGAATTGGAATTATTGCGTGATCAAAATGATAATGTGGTGATCATCTGTACCGTAGAAAATGTGGATCCGATGGGTGTGCATACAGGTGATTCTATCACAGTAGCTCCTGCCATGACCTTGAGCGATACCGCTTTCCAGGAAATGCGTAACAAAGCCATGCTGATGATGCGCTCACTGGGTAATTTCGCCGGTGGTTGTAACGTACAGTTTGCATTGAACCCTGAAACAGAAGAACTGATCGCGGTGGAGATCAATCCACGTGTGAGTCGCTCTTCTGCATTGGCATCGAAGGCAACAGGATACCCCATTGCGAAAATTGCTGCGAAACTGGCGATCGGTTATTCACTGGATGAATTACAAAACCAGATCACCAAAACCACTTCTGCATATTTCGAGCCTACCTTGGATTATGTGATCGTAAAGATCCCTCGCTGGAACTTCGACAAATTCAAAGGTGCTAATGATACACTCGGATTACAGATGAAGAGTGTAGGTGAAGTAATGGCCATCGGTCGCAGCTTCACGGAAGCGATTCAGAAAGCTTGTCAGAGTTTAGAGAATGAAGCAGTAGGATTGGGTTATTATGGCAAGAGTTTGATGAAGAATGAAGAACTCACTGAATATATCAAGACTCCAAAATGGGATCGCATCTTCAGAATCAAAGATGCTTTGATGCAGGGTTCTACTGTAAAATCTATTTCCCAAGCAACCGGTATCGATCGTTGGTTCATCTATCAGATTCAACAGATCTGTGTGATGGAAAAAGAGATCGCTAAATATTCATTGGATACTTTACCGGAAGACTTGCTGAAAGAAGCCAAGAAAAATGGTTTCAGCGATGCACAGATCGCCAATATTTTATCCGGCGATTGTAACGATGAACAAGTCTACGAAAAACGCAAAGCCCTCGGCATCACACGCGTCTACAAAATGGTAGACACCTGCAGCGCCGAGTTCGAAGCGAAGACGCCTTATTTTTATAGTTCTTTTGAGGGATGAGTGGAGTGAGTAGTGAGTAGTCAGTAGTGAGTAAAAAACATCTCTCACTACTGACTACTCACTACTCACTAATTGCTCAATATCCCCTTTCTTTGCACTGACTTTCAAAAACATAACACCGTATGAAACTTAAAGACATTCAGATCCTCAATGAAAAAGAAACACGTGCCGGTTTTGGTGAGGGTATTCATGAGCTTGCAAAGGAGAATGAAAATGTAGTGGTACTCACTGCAGACCTTGCAGGATCTTTCAAGTTGGGGCCATATATCAAAGATTTCCCTAACCGTTTTATACAGTGTGGTATCGCCGAAGCAAATATGATCGGTATTGCGGCAGGTTTGACCATCGGTGGTAAAATTCCTTACACTACAACTTTCGCCAACTTCAGTACGGGTCGTGTGTATGATCAGATTCGTCAGAGTGTTGCGTATAGCGATAAAAATGTAAAGATCTGTGCATCACATGCGGGATTAACTCTCGGTGAAGATGGTGCTACTCACCAGATCTTGGAAGATATCGGATTGATGAAGATGTTACCCGGTATGACCGTGGTAGTTCCTTGCGATTTCAATCAGACCAAAGCTGCTACCAAAGCCATTGCTGATTTGCATGGTCCGGTATACTTGCGTTTTGGTCGTCCGAAATGGCCCAACTTCACCAAAGAAGATGGCAGCGATTTCGTGATCGGTAAAGCACAAAAAATGAGCGAAGGTTCTGATGTTTCCATCTTCGCTTGTGGTCATATGGTTTGGAAAGCCATTGAAGCGGGTAAGATCTTAGAAGAAAAAGGATTCAGTGTTGAACTGATCAACCTACATACCATCAAACCATTGGATGAAGCTGCGATCATCGCTTCACTCAGCAAAACCAAATGTGCTGTTACCGTAGAAGAACACAATATCATTGGTGGAATGGGTGATGCTGTTGCACAAGTGGCAGCCAGACATTGTCCGGTTCCTATCGAATACATCGGCACCAACGACACTTTCGGTGAAAGTGGTAAACCCAACGAACTCCTCGCTAAATACGGATTGGATACACCATTCATTGTGGCGGCTGCGGAGAAAGTGATGGGGAGGAAATGAGGTTCTTGGTGCTAGGTGTCGGGTACTGGGTGTTAGAAAAAATGAATAGGAGCGTCTTTTAAGAAGAGGCTCCTATTTTTTTACGCACGATCCCTCACACCTAGTACCTAGCACCCAGTACCTAGTACCTCACTATCGCCCTATCCACTGACCACTTCCCTGAACCTGATGCAAGCAATGCAAGTGCGAGACCGATCACTAAGAGATGGTACTCGTAGCCTTCGCCTTTTTGTGTGCCGAACCAGTTCATAAAAAAACCATACTCGGCATGACTGGTGATGATCATGCCAATAAACATGATGGCGGTTCCGAGTGCAACCAATCTGCTGGCAATACCCAGCAAAATGAATAAAGCACCTACTGATTGTAACATGATGACCATAAAACCAATGAGCCAGGGTAATTTTTCTACCTCAGTAAAGTATTGCATGGTACCTACAAAACCATAGCCGCCAAACCAGCCCAACAATAATTGACAACCATGTGGTAATATCACCAATGCCAGTGTGAGTCGAATGATCAGCCCTGTGATATGATCAGAGCTGTTGAATAAAAATTTGATCTTTTGCATACGAATTATTTTACGATACAAAAGTTCATCGGTTCTGTCCCCTAAAAAATGAACCAGTTCAAGTTTTTGCGAATTCAGTCTTGATGATTGATTTCTTGAAGCAGTTCATTTTTCTGTCAAGCTGCTGTGTTGAGTTTTGCTGTAAAGAATTTCAGTATGAAAATGATATTTACAGCAGCATTGTTTCTATTCATTGGAATGGTACATGCACAAAACATTCCGATTGAACTGATGGCAGGTAATGAATACCTGAACTACCAACACAGTATTCATCGCAAAACTTCAGCGGGTAGCCGCTTTGGGTGGACGCATATCACCAATATGGTAAGACGTTATCAAACCAATACTCTTAAAGGAGGTAAGCCTAATGAGATGATGAATCAGGGGTATTTCACAGCGATGGTCCATCCAAAGATCACCATCATGGGTGGTTTCTTTTATACTCCTGTTACTGATGTGAAAGTATCGATCGCAACACAGTTTGCGCATAAAACCAAAAACTGGTTCATGATATTATCACCTCGCTTTGATGCCGGTAAACAGAATTCGTATGAGCTATTTGGTTTGTTAGAATACCAACCGACTCTTACTATGAGAACAAAACTCTATTCTCGTTTTCAGTTCATGACCAATCATGGTAATGAAGGACATAACAGAAGTTACCAGCAATTACGTGTTGGACTAGATAAAAAAAATATTCAATTTGGTGTAGGTATTACAGTAGATCAATATGGACCAAAAACAGATATCACTACCAATTCAGGAGTGTTCATTCGCAAGCTCATATAATGTTGCGGGACTTTGATCGTTGTTTTTCGACGATACGCTTTTTGATCTTGCTGAGGAATTCGGCAGACATACCAAGATAGGATGCAATATGTTTTTGAGAGAGGTGTTGATCCATATCAGGGTACATTTCACGAAAAGCGAGATAACGTTGTTCTGCATCCATACTCAAAGACTCTAATACCCTTTTTTGAAATGCTGCATAAGCTTTCTGTATCAGCAATCGAAAGAAACGTTCCATGGCAGGCACTTGACGATATACTTCCTGCAAGTGCTCATACGAAAAAGAAAGCACTTCTGTTTTTTCTAAGGCTTCTGTATACAGTATGCCTTTGGTTTGTGTGATGAAACTGCTGAAATCACTTGTCCACCAACCAGACATACCCAATTGAATGACGTGCTCTTGTCCGGCCTGATCAATATAATATACCCTTGTAGCACCGGATACAATGTAGTTAGTGTATCGGTTAACTTCTCCTTCTTTGGTTAAGAACTCTCCACGTTTGAATGTTCTTGGAGTAAGATGATTAATAATGATCTGCTCTTCTGCTTCAGTAAGCTGTATGTAATTTTTTAAATGTTGCAGCAGTGGATGAACAGTCATAGCTTAAAAATACAAAAGTTCAAGAAAGGCTGAGACCTAAGCGTGATAGAAAGTAATATTGATGGGACACAGATTTTCATGATTTTCATGATAAGTCATGATTTAGATCAATGTATCTGTGTAGATCATGACAATCATGAAAATCCATGTTCCATAAAACAACATCGTTAAGGTGCCAATCTCTCTACCTTCCAGCCTTGTTCTATTTTCGTGTATTTGAATCGATCATGCAATCGACTGCTTCTTCCCTGCCAGAATTCTATCACTGTTGGTTTTACACGATAGCCTCCCCAATGCTCCGGACGAGGGATGGTTTGTCCGGAAAATTCGTTGGCATATTTTGTGACATTGTCTTCGATCACATTTCGATCCGGTATCACAGCACTCTGCGGTGATGCCCATGCACCTATGCGACTTCCTTCCGGACGCGAATGAAAATATTCATCACTCTCTGCAGCGCTGATCTTCTCTACTGTTCCTTCAATACGTATTTGTCTTTCCAATTCTTTCCAGAAAAATACCAATGCCGCTTGCGGATTATCTGCCAGCTCTTGTCCTTTGTGACTGTTGTAATTGGTGAAGAACACAAAACCCTGTGCATCATAACCCTTCAATAAAACAATACGTGCAGAAGGTGTTCCTGATTTGGTAGCCGTAGCCAGCGTCATGGCATTCACTTCATCTATTTCACTCTTCACCGCTTCCTGCCACCAATGTTCGAACTGTACGAAGGGATCAGCTGCTACATCACTTTCATTCAGGGAATGTTGTTTGTAATCTTTTCTGATATCTGCTACGGATGTTTTCATATAAGGAATTTCTACTGCAAAAGTACGACGTCTGAAAGTGGCGCCCATAAAAAAGGGAGAAAACTATCGCTTTCTCCCTTTTGACTTTTCACTTTTGACTTAATCAGTTATATCCATCTTCTTCGCCTCATGCTTGCCTGAGATGAAGGTGTACACAGCAGGTATCACAAACAAAGTCAGTATCAATGAGAACATGATACCTCCTACGATCACAATACCCAATGGCATACGGCTGGTTGCTGCGGCCCCAATACTCAATGCGATCGGTAAGGCACCTAAAGCGGTTGCCAAACTCGTCATCAAGATCGGACGTAAACGTTGTGCAGAAGCTTCAATCACCGCTTCTGTTTTCTTCAATCCGAATTCGCGTTTCTGATTCGCAAATTCCACAATGAGGATACCATTCTTCGTTACCAATCCGATCAGCATGATCATACCGATCTGTGAGAAGATATTCAAGGTTTGATCAAATAACCACAAACTCAGCAATGCTCCCGCTAATGCGAGTGGCACCGTGATCATGATGGTAAATGGATCTTTGAAACTTTCAAACTGTGCAGCCAATACCAGATAGATCAATACCAATGCCAATCCGAATGCAAATGTGGTATTCGATGAACTCTCCGCATAGTCTCTTGATGCACCACCTAAGGCTGTCTGGAATGATTCATCCAATAATTTATCTCCAATAGCCTGCATAGCTTTTACCCCATCACCAATGGTTTTACCTTCTGCCAGTGATGCAGAAATGGTGGCGGCTTTAAATCGGTTATAATGATAGAGTGTTGGCGGATTGGAATTCTCTTCCAATTTCACCACTGCTGTTAATGGAATATTTTCTCCTCTTGCATTTCTTACGTACAGATTAGAAATATCACCCGGCTCCTGACGATCTTTCAATTCTACCTGAGAGATCACTTCATACTGCTTACCATTCATGATGAAGTAAGCCAGTCTTCTTCCACTGAATGCACTAGACACTACATCTGCCACATCAGAGATCGATAATCCTAAATCTTTTGCTTTGATACGATCGATGGTGATCTGTAATTCAGGTTTGTTGAATTTCAGGTTTACATCTACGTTTGAGAAGGTCTTGTCTTTTCTGGCTTCTTCCAAAAATTTCGGAATCACTTCTTTGATCTTTTCAAAATCAAGGTTCTGCAAAATGTATTGAACCGGTAATGATCCGCGTGAACCCAACCCTACTGAAATGGTTTGCTCTTCTACCGGGAATATTCTGGCATTGTTGAACTGTGGTAATTTTTTACTGATGGCTCTTGCTATTTCACTCTGACTTCTGGTTCGTTTATCAGGGTCTACAAAAGCGATACGCGCTGTACCACTGTTCACACCACCACTGCCCCCAAAACCCGGTATGGCTGCAAAGACAAAATCTTTTTCAGGAACAGAATCGGATAAATAGTCGATGAGTTTATTTCCTACATCTACCATGTAACTATAACTCGCACCTTCAGGACCGGACATTTGGAAACGAACACTGCTTCTATCTTCCAGCGGTGCCAATTCGCTTTGTAAATTACTACCGACGAGATAGATCGCACCCAAACACAACAATACAATGACCCATGCCATCCAACGAATACGCAAGAATCCTGTAAGCATGCGTTTGTATCCATTCTCCATGCCGCGGAAGAAAGGTTCGGTCATTTCATAGAACTTACCATGTCCGGCGTCTTTTTTATTCAAGTAAACATTCAATACCGGTGTGATGGTGAGTGATACAAATGCGGAGACCAATACTGCTGCTGCAACCGTAATACCGAACTCACGGAACAAGCTTCCTACAAAACCTTCGAGGAAGATCACCGGTAAGAATACTACAGCTAATGTGATGGAAGTTGAGATGACCGCAAAGAAAATTTCCTTACTGCCTTCCAATGCTGCTTTACGAATCGGTAAGCCACCTTCCAGTTTTCGGAAAATATTTTCTGTTACAACGATACCATCATCCACCACCAATCCTGTTGCCAGCACAATACCTAATAAGGTCAATACATTCACAGAGAAACCTGCGATGTACATGATGAAGAAAGTAGCTACCAGTGAGATCGGGATATCGATCAATGGGCGAATGGCGATCAACCAGTTTCGGAAGAAGAAGAAGATCACCAATACTACCAGACTGAAAGAGATCAATAATGTTTCTTCTACTTCTTTGATTGAGCGTCGAACATTTTTGGTTTGATCGATCAATGGTGTTAATTCAAAATCACCTTTCTGGCTTTTTTGAATGGCTTCTACGCGTTTATAAAATTCATCCGCAATTTTAATGTAGTTGGCGCCGGGTTGTGGAATGATGGCCAGACCTACGGCATTCACACCATTCAATCGCCAGCTGAACTCTTCATTCTCCGGACCAATCTCTACTTTAGCCACATCACTCAAACGAATGATTCCTCTGTTGTCTTCAAAGATGATGAGATCACGAAAATCTTTTTCTGTTTGTAATCGTCCCAATGCACGAATCGTCATTTCAGTATTCTGTCCATAGATCTTACCGGAAGGAATTTCTACGTTCTCTCTGTTCAGCGCATTACGCAGATCAGCAAATGTGATATTGTATGCATTCAATTTATCCGGATCGATCCAGATACGCATCGCAGGACGCTTTTGTCCGAATATGTTGATAGAACTTACTTCCGGAATGGTCTGCAATCTTTCTACGAGTACATTCTCTGCATAGTCACTCAGTTCGAGTAAACCTTTGGTGCGGCTTTGTACGGCCATCAACAAAATGAAATCACTGTTTGCATCTGCTTTACTAACAACAGGAGGTGCATCAATATCTTGGGGAAGGTTTCTGGCTGCCTGACTCACTTTATCACGCACATCATTGGCAGCAGCTTCGAGGTCTTCATTGATATTGAATTCAACGGTGATATTACTCGAACCATTCGAGCTCGAAGAAGTAATGGTTCTGATACCCGGAATACCATTGATAGATTTCTCCAATGGTTCTGTGATCTGGCTTTCTACGATATCTGAGTTGGCACCGGCATAAGAAGTACGCACATTCACAATGGGCGGATCAATTGCCGGGTACTCACGTACAGAAAGGAATGTATATCCAACCACTCCAAACAACACGATGAGAATGTTCATCACTGTTGCGAGGATGGGTCGTTTTAACGATAGTTCTGAAATATTCATAAGATCAAGTGGTTAAAGAAATGAAAACAGTTTCGTCAATGGGACCTTATTGTTGTACCATGAATTCTGAGATCTGTTTTACACTTCTCACTTTTATTTGAGAATTGGGGCGAACAAACAATACACCTGACACAGCAATGCTGTCACCAACATTGAGTCCACTCACTACTTCAGCAGCTCCATTAGCACGCAAGCCTGTTACGATATCTGTTAGTTTACCTTTTCCATCTTTTACGACCACTACTTTCTTGGCTTTCGCATCCGGAATGATGGCATTCGTTGGAACCAGTATGCTGTTGTTCTTACCACCGGCATCCAATAATACTTTTACGAATGCGCCGGGATTGATATCAGCTCCATCTAATACTGCTCTTACTTTAAGGTTACGGGTAGTTGCATCGATCTGAGGTTCCGTAGCAATGATGGTGGCTTTGCGAACAGATGCACTGGCAGTGGTTTTGATATTCACTGTTTTTCCTTTACCGATTACATCCGTATACATTTCAGGAACGGTGAAATCGATCTTTACTTTATCCGTTTGTTGTAAGGTTGCGAGAATGGTAGCCGGTGTTACGTAAGCACCCGGACTGATCATACGCAAACCTAGGATACCTGTAAACGGTGCTTTGAGTACCGTTTTGTCGATCTGAGCTTGTGTGATATCGAGATCCGCTTTTAATGTGTTCACTTGATTAAGCACCGCATCATAATCAGCCTGATTGATACCATTGATATCCAATAATTTTTTCAAACGTGATTCATTCTTCTGTGCCAGATCCAGCTGCACACGGATCTTTTGCATATTGGCTTGCAGATCGGCATCATTGATCCTTGCCAATACTGTTCCTTGCGACACTTTAGCTCCTTCGGGTAAATTGAGATAGGTCAATCGACCGCTCACTTCCGGTTGCAGATTCGCAGCTTCATTAGCCACAACAGTACCATTCACTTCGATGGTGTTGGCAATACTGTTCTTTCCGGCGATGATCACATCTACAATCACTGCTTGTGGACCTCCATTCTGTTGACGTGGTTCTTCTTTTTTGCTTTTGCAGGCGACCATGACAATGGCTGCAAAAGCCCAAGGATACATTCTTTTCAAGACTTGAGATTTAGGACCGATAAAGATAGAATTATTTAATGTCTATTGTTCCAACATTGGATGAATGGCCGGGGTATGCTTTGAATCGGCGATTCTTCGCTTCGCTCAGAACGACTTACTCAGAATTAACAGCTATTGAGCTTGTTTGTTGGATACTTTTCGGCGAATGACCCAGTCTGCCTGGCCATATCGAAATAAAACCAAGTTATACTTCATCTGAATATCATTGAACTCGAAATTCAGGTGTATGCCGGCTCCTTTTTCTTTGCCTTCGTTTTTACATCGTATGGTGAGGTAATTCCATTCCTGATCACCTAAATTGGCCCTGAAGAAAAATCTTTTTTCACCGGGAACAATATTGTCTTCCAATAATCTTCCATTGAACCAAATACTGAGGGTGTCTTGATCTTTGAGGCCATTATCTACCAGATTACCATATACCGCAATAGCCTCTGTTCGAATCGTATCATGAATAACAGGAGATGGGATAGGATTCGTTAAACTATTTTCATCCAGTTTATTTTTTTTCAAAAAGGAATAAACCAGTTCCGGATTGATGGCTACATTCTCTTTTACTTTTTCAAAAAAGAAAGTGCCAAATCTTTTTCCTGTAAATGGATCTTCCCAAACACCCCAGAATACAAAAGAAGAATCTGTTTCCTGAAAAGTACCACGCATATCAAACAGGTCTGCTCGTCGATCACTTTCTTTGACTAACAAAGATTTTCCCTGCAGATGAAATTTATAAAACTCTTTCGGTGTTGGTCGGGCATGAAACTGATACATGGTAACCAACTTATTATCGACACTGTAGGAAGTCAGCTGAACCACAGAACGATCATCGATTTGCAGCCATTCTAATTTAGCACGTGTATCGATCTCTGAATTGGTGATGGTGCTTGTTGCGAAACTGCTGGTGCCTGCCCTCCCCATTCGGCTTTGCGGATCATTGGGTGGCATGATCCCTCTTGGTGTAGGATTGAATTTGGGATCAAACCCATACTGACTAAACCTTACTACGCCACGCCATACGCCTGTTTTATCTTGTGCAATCAGAAAAGAACAATTGCATATCAGGATCAATAAGAAAAAGAATATGCGCATAGATCGATTTTATAAGCGTTAATCTTCTCTTCGCCTCAAACCTCCTCTCCAACCATATCGAAATGTTCTGTACTGGTCATAACACCTGTTGATATAGTAACCCAATTCCAGATCATTCATTTGTGTCAGTAATTCATATGATGGTCTGTATCGGTTCATGAATGTATCTAATTCGGGTGAGTTCAACAAGGTGAGTTCACGCACAAATTTTTTACTGAATCTTCGATCAATGTATTTCTGCTGTTCTTCATCCAACAAACGATTCTGCAAAAATTCCATATTACGATTTCTACGTGTACGGAACATATTAATCAGTTCAGTCAGATCAAAGCCTGCGGTTAATCCACCGGGATTATAATTCGGATTGGTGCTCAAACGAACCGTTGGTTTTCTGAAGTTGAATGCCTTTGCATAATCCTGTCTGTTTTGTAGGGAATCTAACTTATAATAGTTATTACGCACTTTTACTTCCGGAAGATCCGCAGCACGCACGTGGATCATGACATTGAAATTATCTACATTGATGATGGTATCTACGGGATATTTCATCGTAGACTTTCCGATCATTGAAAACCAGATCGAATCTGTTCGCGGAACGGTGATGAGATAGCGACCTAATGAATCCGTAATAGTACCTCTACCGGAATTACTCAATACTGCTACTGCTTCCAAGGGTCTTCTGGCACTGATATCATACACATTACCTGAGATAGTTACAAACTGTGCAACAGCCTGTTCTTTCACACAGCATAGAGCAATCACAAAAAGAAGAAATAGTAGCTTTTTTCTCAAACCCATCAATTGAACTGTAATATTAAATCACGATCAGCAGAAAGCCTGAAATGTAGAGGGAATTAACGTGGATTTTGCAGAGTAGCTTATGGCCTATGGGTCATAGCGTATGGCAAAACACTTACTTCTATTTGCCATGAACTATTTGCAATTGGCTTATGGCCTATGGATCATAGCGTATAGCAAAACACTTCCTTCTATTTGCCATAACCTACACGCCATAAGCTAAAACTTCACATCCACAATAAACGGCAACATCGTGCGCCAGGTGGGCCAGTCGTGGGTGATGTCTTGTCCCCATACGTCGAGATCATACCAGATACCTTTGCTGTATAAGATACCTGCAAATTTTTTAGAGGCTTCAGGATCTTCATAAGAGCCGCTGCCGGTATAAATATGAATGTGGTGACTGGATTTGATCTTATCGAGATACCAAGGATCTGTAAGTGTGGGTAGATAATGTGCAGGACTGTTATAAAACACCTGATCATCCCAATATCCTTTGGTGTATTCTGTGAGATCATAAACACCACTCATACTAATAGCACCGTTGATGATATCAGGGCGTTTCAAAAATAAATTCATCGCATGTAATGCTCCGAATGATGCACCACATGTGTAGATCATTGTTTCATTACTGGTATTGGTTCTAATGAAAGGAATCACTTCATTAAAAACATATTCATTGAACTGGTTATGGCGAATGGCTTTATGAGCAGGTTCCATTTCATTGTTCATCCAACTTTCTTTGTTCATACTATCGATACTAAAGACACGAAGTTTCCCACTATTGATATGAGGAGCCAGTGCATCGATCAGCTGAAAACGTTCATATTCCAGATAGTCAGCGGCTGCGGTGGGTATGAGTAGCAACACAAAACCATAATGACCATAAGAAGCAATCGGCATTTCTTTTCCCAATGCCGGACTATACCATGATGATAAATGTCTTTCCATAACCACAGATTGTCAACTAAAAAAGAAGGATTACTGAATACAATTTTTTCTGATCTCTTTCCAAAGATCGCGATAACACTGTGCTGCATAACTACTGGCAGCAAAGGTTTCAATAGGTGCTTCATGTACACCCATTTTTTCTACATCGCTTAAATAAGGAATATAACTCTTGAGGAAATATTTGTCTTTATAAAACTCATTCATCACTTCATGATGTAAGTTTTTCCGATGATCTACCATACTAAAGAAACACTTGATCTTTGAACGATCCAGATCATTTTCTTTGAAATAATCATTCACTGTTTCAAAAGAACGAATGGATAATGTGGTTGGAATATTCGGCATCAGTACCCAGTCTGCTGCTACAAAAACAGCATCATGTAATACGGAAATACCGGGTGGACTATCCAATATCACGATATCATACTCGTTTTTGAGCGCTGATAATAGTGAAAGGAGTTTACGTTTGGATTGTTTCATTTCATTCAGCAGAATATCTGCATGACGTGCAGAAATATCTGCCGGAATAACATCCAGGTTTTCGTAAGCAGTAGCTTGAATGGCATCTTTCAGATCCATCTCACTATTGAGGATTTTTCTGGATTCATTTTTGATCGTGGCTTTGGCACCCAAATAAAAAGAAGATGATCCTTGCGGATCCAGATCCCATACCAGTGTTTTGAATCCTTCTTTGGCTGATGCATAAGCCAGATTAATGGACGCAGCAGTTTTGCCTACGCCACCCTTGAGGTTGTAGATAGCTAATGTGACCATGCTCTAATATACGCCTTTTGTAGAAAATAAAGGAGATGGAGTTGTGAGTTGGGAGCTGCAAGCTGCAGGCTACAGGCTGCAAGCAATTATGTATTGTCTGATAGGTTGAGCAACTAGACTAACTTAGATCCTTTTTATTCATCATACTCACTACTCACTACTCACTACTCACTACTCACTACTCACTACTCACTACTTGTAGCTTGTAGCCTGCAGCTTGTAGCTGATAACTCAATGAACCAAATACCCCAACAATAAACAGCCCATTACAATCAAGGGTGCGGGAATCTTGTTGAGTCTGAGTAGTAGGAAAGTTGCAATGATGATTACGATATCCCAAATAGCAATGATTCTGCCTTCAAACAAAGCGATTAGGAAGGTATCTTTCATTAAATAAAAGGTAGCTCCCGTCATAATTCCCACAACCGCAGCATTGATACCTTCCAATGAACGGAAGATCACGGCATACCGTTTCAGGTTGTGCCAGACGGGGAAAAAGAAGAGCACCAATAAGGCGCTGGGAAGAAAAATGGCAATGGCTCCGATCAAGCAGCCCATCAATTGCCACCAAGCTCCTTCATCTTTTAGTACCATGCCTCCCGCAAATGCACCAATGGAAAATACCGGTCCGGGTATCGCTCTTACCATACCTGATCCGGTCAGAAAATCTTCTTTGGACATTTTTAATACATCTCTTCCGGTTTCACGAATACGTTTAGATTCAGGGCGGGTAACATATTGTTCGTACATCAGTGGCATCATTACATCACCTCCTCCGAAAACAAGGCTACCAAAGCGATAGGCGTTCTCAAACAAGTTAATGGCTTTGCGATTTTCCCAGTTATTACGAGTTGCCGTTTCTGAGATATAACCGGCAGTACCAAAGAGTAAAAAGAAGATGATGATATTACCCCATTTGATCTTTTTAGGTGGTACATCTTTTTGCGGGATACGTTTATCGCTGAAGTTGGTAGCAATACCTGCTGCAACAATCAGTGCAGGAAATATCCAAGGTGTTTTGAACAATAAAAAAGTAGCGAATGCCGCTACTGTCATGATCACACGGGTGATGGTATTATGAACAGCAATATTAAAAATGCGATATGTGGAATATGCAATAAACCCGATCGCCATGGGCTGAATGAACATAAAGAAATCGGGGCGAACATCTTTACTGCTGAAATATTGGAGTAAAAAAGACAAACCTCCCATCAAGATACAGGCCGGTGTGATCCATATCAACAGCGTAAGAATCGCCAATGGGATACCCCCTCTTTTGTATCCGATGAGCGTGAGTGTTTGTGTAGAAGAAGCTCCCGGCAGCAATTGACAGAATGCATTGTATTCCATCAATTCAGTCTCTGAAACATCACGACGTTGCTGAACAAAGGTCTTCATCATCATCCCCAGATGCCCCTGCGGACCACCAAATGCAGTCAAACTATGCCACAAAACGGCTCGCAGGAATGGGATATGGCGTAAGAGTATCAAGGGTTAATAGAAACAACTGTTGAGGTTGGAAATTACTGAAATCCTTGAAACTGGAGAAAACAGCTTGAAAAGCTTCAAGCTGCACGCTTCAAGCTACAAGCTACAAGTAAGTAGCAAGAACTAGTTTTCTTGGAGCTTGCAGCTTGTAGCGTGTAGCGTTAAGCCTGTACTTATTTTTTCAATCCGATTTCTCTCAATCTTTCATCCAAATATTCACCGGCAGTAGCATCGGGATAAGCTTTTGGATGCGACGCATCAATACAACTTTCCAAGCATGCTAAACGCATTTCACTTCTTGGATGCAGGAAGAAAGGCATGGAGAAGCGGCTGGTATGCCAGTGTTCTCTGGGTGGATTTACCACGCGGTGTGTAGTACTGCGCAATTTATTATTGGTAAGACGTTGCAACATATCTCCCACGTTCACCACGATCTGTTCAGGTAAAGAAGTCACATTCACCCAATCTCCTTGCTTGGTTAGGATCTGTAAACCATCTGCAGAAGCACCTACCAACAAAGTGATGAGATTGATATCTTCATGTTGTTCTGCACGAATAGCGCTTTTCGGCTCATTGGTGATCGGAGGGTAATGAATACAACGGAGAATGGAGTTTCCATTTTCAATATGTGCATCAAAATAATTTTCATCCAATCCAAGATATAAAGCGATCGCTTGCAACAAAGCACGACCACTCTTTTCAAAATTTCTGTATGCGTTGAATAAGGTTTTATTCAATGGTTCTACCTCTTTCACAACTACATTATCGGGATATTCATTTTTAATAGGATCACCGTTTTCAACTGTTTGTCCGTACTGAAAAAATTCTTTCAGATCCGGTGCTTCGCTACCCTTGGCATGTTCACGACCAAAGCTGGTATAGCCTCTTTGTCCGGCCAAACCCGGTATTTCATACTGTAATTTTTTCTCTAAAGGCAGTGCGAAGAACTGTTGTACGTACTCATATTGTTCAGCGATCAGTTGATCGGGTATACCATGGTTTTTGACTGCTACAAAACCTACTTCTTCATAGGCTTTTCCTAATTGTTGTACAAAAGCGGATTTACGTGCAGGATCACCACTTAAAAACTCTGCGAGGTCTACTACTGGTATGGACATAACAATCAATTTAAAATGAATAATAGCAATGGTTTTCGAGAACCGTTTGGAAAAGTACAAAACTACTCCGATTTCCGTATATCTGTTGATAAGAGAGAGTTTCAGGTATTTTTATCAACTTTATGAGATGAAAGGAATACTTTGGTTCTGCTGTTGTACACTGCTGGTAGCAGGTTGCAGTAATGGCTATCATAAATACGCCTCTCGTTATCAATTCTCTCCATCGATCAATGCGCCGGATTATGGAGATTTGAATTACTGGGCGGCGCATCCGTATAAGTATGACCCATCGGATAGCGTTCCAAAACCTTTGCGCAAAAATTTCAAGCCCGATTCTTCAGTGGATGTATTCTTTATTCATCCCACCACGTATACAGACGATCAACGCCCATTCGGATGGAACGCTTCAATAACCGATGGTTTACTGACAGCGAAAACAGATTATAGTACGATTCTTTTTCAGGCCAGTATTTTTAATGAAGCAGGCAGAGTTTTTGCCCCGCGATACCGACAAGCCAATCTGGGTGCCTATTTCCCAACATCAGCAGCAGACACTGCAGCAGCAATTCAGGCATTTGAATTGGCTTATGCAGATGTAAAAGCAGCTTTTGTTTATTATTTAGAAAAATACAATCAAGGCAGACCCATCATCATTGCAGCACATAGTCAGGGCACCACACATGGTAAAAGATTGGTGAAAGAGTTTTTTGATGGAAAAAAAATGCAGCAACAACTAGTAGCGGCTTATCTGGTAGGTATTCCTGTTGAGCCTGATTGGTTTACAAATATCACCCCTTGTTTGACTCCCGAACAAACAGGGTGTTTATTGAGTTGGAGAACTTATAAAGAAGGCTATAAACCGGACTATGTATTAAAGGAAAATTATAATGCCGTGGTCACCAATCCATTGACCTGGAGTAGCATGGATACTATTGCGGAAAGAAAAGAAAACCGGGGTGGTGTTGTAACAGGTTTTAATAGTGTAGTAAAAAAAGTAGCTGCTGCAAAAAATGCACAGGGTGTTTTATGGACAGATAAACCTCGCTTTTTTGGCAATGTATTTTTCAGGACGAAGAATTATCATGTAGGGGATTTTAACTTGTACTACATGAGTGTTCGTGAGAATGCGAAACTGCGGGTAGACACCTACAAAAAGAAAGGGACCCCATAAATGGAGCCCCCTTTTATCGCAAAGAGTAAAGAGTTATTGTTTGATGAATCGGATGGCTTTGATAAAGACATCTCCATTAAAAGCATTCAATATATAGTTTCCACTTCCTAAATCGCTGAGGTTGAGAGCCAGTTGTTGTAACCCTTCTGCTACATCAGCAACTACGGTTTTGGCCATATGTCCTTCCACGTCCAGTACTTTTAATACCAGATTTCCGGTACGTTCAGACATGACTGTCAGGTAGCTGTCGCTTTCGATGATATTTGGTTGTAGACTTTTGATGTACATAAACCCTCCTTTTTTTCAATAAACGAAATAATGGCCCGGGGGGATGTACTTATTTGACACCAAATTTGGTGCCAGTGCTGCACAAATGAAATTTCTTTCAGAAGATTTTAATGTTAGAATTCTGTTATGACGATGAATTGCCACGAAGGGCACTAAGAGGCACTGAAAAAATTTCTGTGGAATGCGGTGTTTTCAGTGGAAATAAAATAATCTACCGTATTTATACTTGAGCAGATCATAAACGCAGACTTACCACTCCAACACCACCAACACCGGTCGATGATCTGATGCCATCGGTTCATCAATTACCATCGATGACTTTGCTTTGAAAGGATCTTGTTTGCGGGTAAGTATATAATCAATACAACGATCCGGATTATCAGCAGGATAACTATTGGCTTCTACACTCAATAATTTCCATTGCTCCTGTAAAGACTTCATAAAAACAGAAGTCGGATGATCATTCAAATCACCTGCTAATATCACCGGTTTATTTGATCGTGCTACTTCATTAGAGATCATACTTGCTGATGTAAGCCTATCTTCTTCAGTAAGTGATAAGTGCGTACAGAGAAAAAAATATCGTTCAAATTCTACCAATAGCAATACTCTTTTCTCTTCCCGACCGGGTAAAGACAGATAACGAAACGATAAAGGTTTTTCTTTAGATAAAACGCCTACTCCATATTTACCTCCGTTAAAGTCAATCGCCGGCGCATATACTTTATACATCCCTGTTAGCTCAGCTAAATTCTTAAGCACATCTTCCTGTTTACTTCGTTGTGTAACACTATCCAATTCCTGCAAAGCAATAACATCTGCTTGAGCTCTCAGTAACACATCCGCAATACGCCGGTAGCTCGTTACATTGTCCAATCCCTTTCCGTTACGGATGTTATAACTCAACACACGTAGCTGATGGGATTGAGCAGAGGTAAAATGCGCTAATAGTAGAGATAAGCTTAGTATAAAAAACCTTATAGCCATAGATTTTTGTGAATAGTGAATGGTCAATTGTGAATATATTAATTCCTATTCACAATTGACCATTCACAACCTTAGTTCCCATACACACTCAAAAACTTGATCCGCATGATCTTCAGCTGTTCCCAGGTGTAGTCATTGTCGCTGAGTTCTTGTTGTGCTATTTGGAGTGACGAGGTTTCACAATTTTTGAAATATTCAATGATCTCTTCCTGATCATATGCATCCAACCATTCATCGATCGCGTAATCCAGATTCAGCTTGGTTCCGCTGGCTGCGATGGTTTCCATTTCTTCCAGCAATTCATCCAAACGCAGGTTTTTGTTTCTGGCGATGGTTTCTAAAGGAATTTTCTTATCGACATTCTGAATGATATAGATCTTATTATTGGCTTTGTTCGCCACACTCTTCATCACAAAATCATCCGGCTTCTCGATCTCATTTTCTTCTACATATTTGGCTACCATTTCTACAAATGGTTTTCCATACTTCAATGCTTTGCCCTTACTCACACCCTGACATTTCTCCAACTCCTGTAAAGTAGTTGGGTATAATGTGGCCATATCCTGCAATGAAGTTTCCAAGAAGATCACAAATGGAGGCAGGTTCTTTTTCTTGGCTTCTTTCTGACGCAACTCTTTCAACATTTCAAAGAGTTTATCGTCCGCTGCTGCTCCTGTTTGTGTTCCCCCTTCACCTTCTTCATCATCAGCATTAGCGTCTTCAAACAAATTATTCAGTACAATTTTGAAAGAAGCAGGCTTCTTCAAAAATTTCTCTCCTTTTTCTGTGATCTTCAACAATCCATACTCTTCAATATCTTTTCTGATCAGGTTCTCCAGCATCATTTGTCTGATCAGACTATTCCAGAGATGCAGCTCTTTATCCTTACCAATACCAAACACTTCTAACTGATCGTGTCTAAACATTCCGATCTGTGGTGTAAGTTTTCCAACCAATACATTGATAACATAATCTGTAACAAATCTTTCATCCAATGCCTGAATGGTTTTCAATACCTGTACTACTTCCTCTTTCACTTCGATCTTCTCTTTCGGATTGCGACAGTTATCACAATTGCCGCAATTCTTTTCTTCCCATGTCTCACCGAAATAGTGCAATAAGATCTTTCTTCTACAAACAGAGCTTTCAGCGTAGGCAACCGTTTCATCAATCAACTGTCCACCCACTTCTCTTTCACTCAATGGCTTATCACGCATCAAGTGCTCGAGCTTTGCTACATCTTTGTGAGAATAGTAGAGTACACAGATCCCTTCGAGTCCATCTCTTCCTGCACGACCTGTTTCTTGATAATAGTTTTCAATGGACTTTGGAATATTGAAGTGTATCACAAAACGGATATCGGGTTTATCGATACCCATTCCAAATGCAATCGTGGCAACAATGACCTGTACATCTTCATTCAAAAACTGATCTTGCCTTTCAGCACGCAGTTTCTGATCCAGTCCTGCATGATATGCCACAGCTTTGATATTATTGGCTACCAATAATTCTGCTAACTCTTCCGTTGTTTTACGGTTCAGTGTATAAATGATACCACTCTTTCCTTTATGTTGACTGATGAACTTTACAATGTGTTTTACCGTCTGATCTTTTTTGATCTTGGGTTGGATCTCATAATACAGATTCGTACGATTGAAAGATGAGATCAAAATATTCGGTTCGCGCAAACCCAGGTTCTTTACGATATCGCTTTGCACTTTGGGTGTTGCTGTTGCTGTTAACGCAATTACAGGTACATCGGGATTGATGATATCCATCATCTCACGCAAGCGACGATACTCTGGTCTGAAATCATGTCCCCATTCAGAGATACAGTGTGCTTCATCGACAGCGAAGAATGATATCTTGAGGTCGCGAAAATATTCCAGATTTTCTGCTTTGGTCAATGTTTCCGGAGCTACATATAACAGTTTGGTTTTACCGCTATCAAGGTCTTCTTTAACCGCTTTGATCTGTCCTTTATTGAGTGAGGAATTCAGGAAATGCGCTACATCATCTTTTTCACTATATCCTCTCACCAGATCTACCTGATTTTTCATTAAGGCGATCAAGGGAGAAACAATGATCGCACAGCCATCTAAGATCATCGCAGGAAGCTGATAACATAAGCTTTTCCCGCCACCTGTTGGCATGATTACAAAAGTATCTTGTCCGCTTAACAGACTTCTGATCGATTTTTCCTGTGTTCCTTTGAATTCACGGAAGCCAAAATAGGTTTCTAAGGCGCCGTGGATATCGTATTGACTTCCTTTTAAAGCTACAGGACCGGTTCTTTTCCCGACCTTGATGGGGGGTCTCTCTTTCACCGCTGCTTTTTTCGCCGGGGTTTTCTTTGTAGTTGTTGCCATGTATTTACGATAGGTTTTCCACACCAGCGGAGCCGGTTATAGTCATATAAGATAGCTATTTTCTCCGGAATTTTCACTTAAATTTTGCCCAATGGCGCAGAGGAAGTGTTTCCGGCGGAACCGGTCTTAGGTGCACTTTTGAGTCTTTTTTCAAAAGGACGGCGAAGTTAACGAAGAATGGGATGAATACACACACTTTGCTGTTAAAGTTTACCTTTGTGCAGCATGAAAAAAACGATCCTAGAAACAGCCTTAACCACCATACAGCTCGAAGCCGCATCTGTTGCCGGATTATCGACATTTATTGACGATTCTTTTACTAAGATCATCGACATATTGGCCCAATGCAAAGGCAGGATCGTGATCAGTGGTATTGGCAAAAGTGCCATCGTAGCACAAAAGATCGTAGCCACCCTCAATTCTACCGGTTCCCCGTCTTTATTCATGCATGCCGCAGATGCCATTCATGGTGATTTGGGGATGGTACAACAAGATGATGTGGTGATCTTGATCAGTAAAAGCGGTGAGAGCCCTGAGATCAAAGTACTGGTTCCCCTGATCAAAAATTTTGGTAACACCTTAATTGGTATGGTAGGGAATACACAAAGTTTTCTTGCACAGTCTGCTGACCACCTATTGAATACCACTGTAAGCAAAGAAGCTTGTCCGAATAACTTAGCCCCAACCAGCAGTACCACTGCACAAATGGTTATGGGTGATGTATTGGCAGTATGTTTGATGGAATTAAATGGTTTCTCCGGACATGATTTTGCAAAGTATCATCCGGGAGGAAATCTTGGAAAGAGATTGTATCTACGTGTAGCTGATCTATGCGCCAACAATGAGCAACCGAAAGTACAAGCACAGGCTTCTTTGAAAGAAGTGATTGTTGAGATAACAGAAAAAAGATTGGGTGTAACTGCAGTTGTCAATGATAAAGATGAAGTTATTGGTATCATTACTGATGGAGATCTAAGAAGGATGTTGGAAAAAACAAATGACCTGAGTCATATTACCGCAACCGATATTTTTTCTAAGAATCCTAAAACAATTGAACCATCGATGTTGGCTGTAGAAGCGTTGGACATATTGAGAGATCATGATATCAGTCAATTACTGGTTGCTGAAAACGGAAAGTATCTCGGTATTTTACATATACATGATTTGGTAAGAGAAGGAATTATTTAAAGATTTGATTGACGGGAGCATGAATTACTAGTGAGAAATATCATTAAGATAAATAGTTGGATTAATAATTAGCCTGTAATATTGCACCGTCTATTCAGGGATTTAAAAAGAATGTGAATGAATCAACATCACTACGTAGCGATCATGGCAGGTGGAATTGGCAGTCGCTTTTGGCCCATGAGCAGAGCCGCTTACCCGAAACAATTTCTGGATATTCTACATACCGGTAAATCATTGTTACAGTGGACCTATGAACGCTATGCTTCTTTCATTCCACAAGAAAATATTTATATCGTTACCACTGCTGAATATGCCTCTATTGTTCAACAACAACTGAAAACATTACCGACAGAGAATATTCTTGCCGAGCCAAGCCGCAAGAATACGGCTCCCTGTATTGCATATATCTCTTTCAAATTATTGCAAAAAGATCCTGAAGCTTCTTTGATCGTAGCACCGAGTGATCATATGATCCTTGACAATGAAGCATTCCGAAGCATCACTTTAAAAGCACTTGATTTTGTAAGTCATATCAAGTCACTCGTAACCTTGGGTATTACACCTACACATCCAAATACTGGTTATGGTTATATTCAGCATGATAGCATGACGGTAGCAGAAGGTATTTATAAAGTGAAGACCTTCACAGAAAAGCCTAACCTTGAATTGGCCAAAACCTTTATCAGCAGCGGAGATTTTCTGTGGAATGCGGGCATCTTTGTTTGGCAGGTAAAAAATGTGCTAAAGGCTTTTGAGCAATACCAACCCGAAATGTTTGAATTGTTCGATACAGAGAAAAACAATTTTAATACTTCAGAAGAAAAAGCTGCGATTGAACGCATTTATCCACTCTGTACCAATATCTCCATCGATGTGGCCATCATGGAAAAAGCTGACAATGTATATGTGATCCCATCTTCTTTTGGATGGAGTGATCTTGGTACCTGGAATAGCGCCTATGATAATCTCGAAAAAGATTATCTCGGTAATGCTGTTGCCAGCGATAATGTGATTGTCATCGATGCTACCAAGTGTATGGTATCAGCCCCTAAAGAAAAATTATTGGTACTGCAGGGATTGGATGATTTTATCGTTGTCGATACCAAAGATGTTTTATTGATCTGTCAGAAAGACAAAGAGCAATCCATTAAAGAATATGTTGCTGAAGTGAAAAGAAATAAGGGAGATAAATATCTGTAGTCGTTTGTTTTAAAAAACTAACAATCAATCGCTTCTAAAAAATTTCTTGCTCTGAGATGAAGGGTATTCATTAGATTTGGCATAACCTGTTTATTGTAACAGGTGTTATTCGATTTCGTAAAATGCCAGAGATGAAAACCGTAATTACAGGAACAGGAAGTTATATCCCTCCGCACATTAAGACCAATAGAGATTTTACTATTCAGGATTTTTACACGGAAGATCATGAGCGTATCGTTGCGGCTCCAAATGATATCATTGATAAATTTCGTGACATTACGGGTATCGAAGAAAGAAGATATGTAGGTACCGAATTCAATGCATCAGATATGGCAATCATTGCTGCGAAACATGCCATTGAAGACTCCGGCATTGATCCTGAAACTCTTGATCAAATCATTGTCGCTCATAACTTCGGAAACGTAGTTAAACATACGATTCAAACCGATGTTCTTCCGGCCTTGGCATCGCGTGTAAAACAGGGTTTACTCATTCGAAATCCTTCTTGTGTAGCTTATGATATTTTATTCGGTTGTCCGGGTTGGATCCAGGGCGTGATACAAGCTGATGCTTACATTAAAGCCGGTATTGCTAAAAAATGTCTGGTCATAGGAACTGAAACTTTAAGCCGTGTGATCGATCACTATGACCGAGATAGTATGATATTCAGTGATGGTGCTGGCGCATGTATCATTGAAGCTACAGAAAGTGATAGTGGTATTTTGTCTGCGAGTGTACAAAGTCATTGTGTGGATGAAGCCTACTATTTATATATGGGTAAATCCAATTTCCCGGAATCAGATCCCCGCATTCGCTATATTAAAATGAAAGGCAGAAAAGTATATGAGTACGCCATCAAAAATGTACCAGCTGCTATGAAGGACTGTCTGG
Source organism: Sediminibacterium sp. (assembly GCA_965279585.1). Taxonomy (GTDB): domain Bacteria; phylum Bacteroidota; class Bacteroidia; order Chitinophagales; family Chitinophagaceae; genus Sediminibacterium. Next base: position 172,573 of record OZ257248.1, read on the forward strand.
ATAAAGCAGGTATACACGTAACAGAGGTAAAAAAATTCTTTCTGCATCAAGCGAATGAAAAAATGGATGAGGGATTCATTAAAGTATTGTATAAACTATACGGATTAAAAGAAGTACCTACCGATGTAATGCCTATGAGTATTCATAAACTCGGTAACAGTTCTGTAGCAACCATTCCTACTTTGTATGACCTTGTAAAACGAGGCGTATTGGACGATCACTCTTTACAAAAAGGAGATATCGTAATGTTCGCTTCTGTTGGTGCGGGGATGAATATCAATGCTGTTTGTTATAGAGTTTGATCGCTGTATTGATAAATACTATTTCTTCCGGAGAACAGATAAGCCAATAAGCAAACTAGAATAGCATAGGGTAATATTTCTTTCCCGAATAATTCCATTGCCATTATCATACAAGCAAGTGGTGCATTGGTGGCTCCTGCAAATACCGCTACAAAACCTAACCCTGTCAGCAATGATAACGGTAAGGGGATCCACATAGCTAAAGCATTTCCTAACAGCGCTCCGATAAAAAATAAAGGTGTTACTTCTCCCCCTTTAAATCCCGCTGACAGTGTGAGAATCGTCAATAACATTTTCAAAGCGAAATCATACACTTCCATCTGCTCACTAAAAGACTGAACAATCACCGGTATTCCCAGTCCCATGTATTTACTATTGCCGATCCACCAAAAAAGCAATACCACCATTACACCTCCAATGAATGAACGAAGCGGTGAATAAGGTATGAGGTTTTTGTATTGTTGTGAAGTAACATGCATGAGTTGCGTAAACACAAACGCACAAGCTCCAAATGCTATCCCCGCCAATGCCACATATCCAATGTTCATCCATGAAATAGATGGAATGATATCAACAACATAAAGGGTATGGGGAATGCCCCAAGCTCTTGTGACCAGATCAGCCAATATTGCTGAAACGAAAGTGGGAAGTATAGAATAATAACTGAGTTTACTTCTTCTATTGATCTCTAAGGCGAAAATAAATCCGGCCAATGGTGTTCCAAACACAGCACCAAAACCTGCTGCAACAGAGGCGATCAATAAAGTACTTCGCTCTTGTTCATTCAATTTGAATGGTTTACTGAACTGATCGGCAATAGCTCCGGACATTTGTAATGCAGTACCTTCTCTTCCCGCTGAGCCGCCAAATACATGTGTAAGCAATGTGCCTACATAAACGAAAGGAGCCATGACCCATGGAATGGTCTTTTGCTGAGGATCTTGAATTGTTTTAAGCAATAATTTATTTCCCGCCTCTGCTTCTTTACCAAAGCGATGATAAAACCAGCCTACGATAAAACCGGCGATCGGTAAAAAAACGATGATCCATACATGGCTCTCCCGATAGTTGGTGACAAGATCCAAGGTATACAGAAACAAAGCAGCCGCTGATCCGGAAGAAAGACCGATCAATACACATAAGAGAACCCATTTCAACAGTTGCTGAAACAATGAAAGGTTATTTGGAGTAGGAGCTTGTGATACTGACATAAAATCCTGATTTAAATGTACTCAACATTTATGATCAGGCGCCATCAGCTTTTTAGGGCGGTTCAATTAGGAAGACACCATTTCCTTTACAGAAAGCAAAGATAACAATTACATAAAAACCCAACTATGACTTTGAAGCAATCATATAAACCATCTGCTGAATTACGGTATCGACTTGTATAACAAAGCCGGCTTGTTGAAGCAAATGGCGAATCATAAGAGGTGTGATTCTAACTTTTTGATAAGAACTCACGGTAGATACCCACCCTTCGTTTGTATGGACATATAAAAGATCTGTTACTCGTACATATGCTTCTTCATAATCCAAAATACAAGTAAGTATTTGGCCTTCATCGCTTTTCACAGGAATAAATCGTTGGTCATATTTTCTTTCAACAGAATAATCACGAAAAGATAGAATCAATTTTCCATCTGTAGTTAATACATGAGCAATATCCTTAATCAGCTGTTCAATAGTTTCATAACTATTTAGATGTGCAATGGTGTCCCCACAACAGATAACAAGTTCCGGATTGGTATGGATATGATGTTTGATATCTGTTATATCACCTAAAACTGTGACAATAGGAAGGTCTTTTGTGGCAATTTTTAATTCCTGTAATAATGTTTCACTAAAGTCGATGGCGGTTACTGTAAACCCCTGTCGTGCTAAGGCCACTGTTTGTACACCATGTCCTGCACCTAAGTCAACCGAAAATCCGGAAGAGGTAGGTACAATCAAATTGTTTTGTAAAAAAGATTGAAAAGAAGATGTTTGCGCTTCAAAATCTCCACTCATCCATGCATAAAAATGTGCAAGATGTTGGTCGTAATGTTCTTTTACCCCCATCGTAAAATCGATTTAAGACTCCCAAATACCATTCATAGATGTAAGTATCACCGGTGTTTCATCTGTAATGAGAATAGTATGTTCATGCTGTGCTACATAACCACCTTTATTGCCCACTAATGTCCATCCGTCTTGTAAAGTATCTGCCATTGTAGAATCAGTGGCAATAAATGTCTCAATCGCTACCACACTATTTTTTCTGAATCGTTCTTTATTGGTACGATCACGAAAGTTCGCGATCTCATGTGGTGCTTCATGTAGGCTTCTTCCAATACCATGTCCCGTAAGATTCTTGATCACCTTATAGCCTTCTTTCTTTGCTTCTGTTTCAATCAAGCCTCCAATATCTGCAATACGAACACCTCCTTTGATGGAATGAATGGCCTTATGCAAGATCTTTTTGGATGCATTCACCAATTGCTGTTTCTCATTATCTGTATTTCCCAATACAAAAGACCCACCATTATCTGCCCAAAAACCATTCAAAGATGCTGATACATCGATATTGATCAGATCACCTTCTTTCAAGATAATTTTATCAGAAGCTATTCCATGTGCCATCGCTTCATTCACACTGATACAAGTATATCCCGGGAAACCATAAGTAACATAAGGAGCAGACCGTGCCCCGAAAAATTGCAGTAACTCGCCTCCATATTCATCCAATTCTTTGGTGGTCATCCCCGGACGAGCATATTCCTGCATTTTCTTTAGCGTAACCGCCACCACTTTACTCACTTCCTGCATTCCCAGCAATTCCCATTCTTTGGTAATAGACATAAAAGGTTTTTTGACAATAAAATGTAAAGGTCTGCCATTTGTATAGGGCTACAACATTAAAACTTGTCAAACGGAATCATGGCTTGACAAAAGACCTTCTATGATTATAAAATAAGCCTTCACAAAAGAACGGCCATCAATCACGAAACTTTTCCGGATCAAATTCGATATAATAAAGATCCTCTTTCATTCGAATACCCGATCTATCCTGACGTGCAAAATACAGGCTCTTTTCTTTGGCATGGTAGAATGGACAAAACTCTGCCATCGACGAATTGATAGGACTACCCAGATTTTTGGGCATTGTCCATTTGCCCTTTTTATTAAAACTGATATATAAATCTACTTCACCAAGTCCCTTAGGATCAGAGGAGAAATAGATCAAGAAGCTTTCATCGGAAGCAATGAATGGATTGGATTCGCGATGATCCAACGTATTAACAGGCATACCGATATTTTCCGGTGTTTGGTACGCACCATTGATCCATCTTGAAACATAAATATCAGAGTTGCCTTTTTTATTTTCATTTTCTTTCATGAAATAAATATGTCCGGCAGTTGTGATAGAAGCAAAAGACTCTGAAATATCCGTATTGATCGTATTACCTAAATGATAAGGAGCTGACCATCCTTTGGCAGTTCGCTTCACAGCCCAGATATCAAAACCGGTTCTGTTAGGTCTATCAGAAACAGGTCGTGTAGATTGGAAAAGCACTTGTTGTCCATCCGGACTGAATATCGGATCAACATCTTTCCATGCGCCGGTGCCCGTAGAAAAAGAAGCGATCACCGGCTGTTGCCATACGCCGTTTACTTTTTTCGATTCTTTAATCACCAATGTATCTCTTCCGCCATTGGACTCGACCCATAAAGCGGTATTACCATCCGGTGAAATCGTTAACCCAAATACTCCGCCATTGGATATCTTACCCGGTTCAAACTTCACAGGCTCTTTTTGAGCAAAGAGAAAAAGATGAAGGCTGAGTAATACAATGACAAGAATAGGTTTCATACAGCAGGTTTTCAGTACGATGTATAATAAAGATGCGACTACTAATGATGAATACTTAAAGCTACATTTAAAACTTCCCTTTCAGCATTTTTTTCGCTTCTTCATCTTTTTGTTCTTCCGCCAAAGCGTATGCTTTGCTAAAATAATTTTTAGCCTCAACTGTATTATTCAATGCCAATGCATTCTCGCCACTCTTCACCCAACTGTACACCAGAGCCGGGTATTTTTCTCTGCATATTTTCATGACTTTCTCTGCTGCCTTATGTTCATTCGCTAGTGTGAGATTATCGAATACATTGAAAAACAGATAGTCGTTTGCATCATTGATCTCCAATTGTCTGAATACACTATTGGTAATACTATCCGCACTCGGATTAGCCAATAACCAATCAGCTAATTTAACCCTACTAGGTGGAGTGGGTTCGGGATATCGCTGATTATTCAACACATGAAAAGCTTTTGTAGTTAGCGCATAACCAACGCCATATAGGTTACTGCAATAAACAACAATATTTTTGGCGTATACATCAAAGTATACATCCACACTAAATCCTTTCCCGCCACCATTGTGTCCGATCACAAAACTGTTCTTGAGGGCTCCTCTTAATGTATGCAGACCGAATCTAGCATCAGGAATACTATCTGCTAATGTATGATCATTGGTGATCTGTACTTTCATCCAATCAGCAGGTAATAATTTTTCATTGAGATAGGCTTTGGCAAATGAGAAGAGATCTTCTGCGGTAGACATCCACCCACCGGCACCGCTGGCTTTACCATCGCCATAGCGGGTATCATCTTTCACAAACTTGTTGGTACTGATCTGATAATAAGGAAGTGCCCCATCAGCAGGTAAAATAGAATCATTCAAATAACGCGTTTGCTTCATTCCTGCAGGATTGAAAATATGCTCCCTGATAGAAGATTCGAAACTTTGATTATCCTGTTTAACGATGATCTCTTCCAATAAAATATACGCTGAATTGCTGTAATACCTCCGTTTACCGGGTGTATCAAAGGCGATATGTGCTGTTTCAATGATCTTTTTTAAAGCCGCTTTGGCATATACTTTACCAAACTCAAATTCCGGATGCTCCCATGGACTACTTAATCCGGATGTATGATTCAGCATATGTTTGATTTGTATTTTATCTGCATTGGGAATCGACCATTCAGGTAATAGTTCTGCCACTGTGTTGGTTAGTTTTAACTTCCCCTCACTAATCAATTGCATGATGCGCACAGCCGTGAACATCTTTCCTACGGACTCTGTTTTGAATGGGGTATTTAGTTGCACAGGTCTTTTCTGTTCTCTGTCTGCATAGCCAAATGCTTTTTTATAGATAAGCTCTTTGTTATTACCTACAAGCACAACACCGCTCCAATTTAATGAAGCGTATTTTGAAATAAGTGTATCAAATGCAGCAAGTTTATCCTGAGCTTGAATGCTACATAAGGAACTGCTCAAGATGAAAAATAGAACCCATAATTTTTTGGAGGTAGAGGAGAATAAAAATAATACCTGCTTCATAATTTCAATGCAAACTGTTTTAGTAAATGAAAAATCAGTTTAAAACAAAGAAATATGCCGATAGCTCTTATGTTAAAACGGAAGAGTGGTAAATCTGAACCATGAGCGTCATCAGAAAAGAAAAATCCGACAGGGAGGGTTATTGATCAACTTTGGAAAAGTTTTGAAACTTTCCAAAAGAAGGCTCGCAGTATTATTCAAATGAATAGGATAGCGGATTCAAATCAATTGTATTTAAAAACTTTCAAATCGCTGAAATAACCTTCCGTACCTACATCAACAAATAAACCAATGCCACCGGAAACATCAGACCCCAGTTTTAAATCATTTATAACTAGGCACGGCTGTGAATTATCATTCAAATAAAGCTTGGCTTGGCCACCCTTCACAACTATCTTCATCTTGATCCATTCATTCAAACCCATGTCTGCATAGGACTCATATTTTTCGGGGGCTTCTTTTCTTAATCTTGAAAATTTATAATCGGGAAAAGAGAAGTATTGTATGGAATGATTGCGTCTTATCTGATCATCAGCCCTTCCATTGGTTGGACGTATATAAATACTTTCAAACTTTGTATTGTTTTTATCGATTCTAAACGCCAGTCCAATAAATCCCCGATCTGTTGGAGAAGCGGTAGGCAAGAGTCTACTCAATACACTTACTTCAATGACACCATCCGTAAAGTCAATATTATTAATGCGTACAAAAGTGGGTTCATCTGCTTCTTTTATTGTTGAATCTTTAACAACCCTTACAACATTTTTACCATCAAGCATTCCTGTAGACATATATACTTTATTAGCTACAAGATTTGTTGGATCGAAATGTACTTGTTGACCTATTATTTGATTGGCTCCAAGCAGGGTAATAAGTAATAAAAGAGTTCTCATTTTTGAAAATTTATTATTACAGAGCAGGGTCTAACGTGAACAAAGTAAATGCTAAGTCCTGAATATAATTCACCTTTCAACATATTTTGTATAATTGAAAAGAGAGAGGGAAGAACAATTGTATTTGCGCTTCCCTCTTTTTTTAATGCAAAAAAAGATTTTTAATTACTTATATACATTAAATCATATCAGCAATCGGAAAATCAATTTCGAATTCAGTCAGGTTGTGTATATAATTACTGATAATCTTATCACCCACCACAATGATCACGTCGATCAAATTCGCTTCAGTATAACCTGCGGCGAAGAAATCATTCTTGCTTTCTTCGGTTGCTTTTCCACGATTCGTTACTACAGATGCCGTGAATTTTGCCAATGCATCTAATTTGCTATCAAAAGAAGCAGTCCCTTTTCTGATCTCCAGAATTTGCTCATCAGTAAATCCATTCATTTTGCCAATAACAGTATGAGCAGACTGGCAATAGCGGCAACCATTGATCTGACTGGTTACGAGATTGATCACTTCTCTTTCTTTGGCTCTTAAAGAACTTTTACGGTTTTGTAAGGTGAGATAATCACCCAATGCTGTTTCACTTTTTGCGAAATAAGCATACAGATTCGGAACAAAGCCTAGTCCCTTTTGCAGGTTATCAAAAAGAGATTGATTGGTTTCAGAAACTTCTGCTTTGGTTGGAATCGTAAAGATTCGTGTTGTGGTCGTTGACATGGTATGTTGTTTTAAAATTGTTTGTCATGATTGACAGAACAAAATTGCAACGACCTGTAAAGTATAAAAATGACCTAGTTTAGGAAATGAGGTTGATCTAGATCAACTTTTTTTAGATGCTTTCTTATTTCTGATCCTTGATAAAAACTCTGTTGTCATCCCTAAATAAGAAGCCAACGCATACTGGGGGACCCTTTCAGCGATTTGAGGATATTTCTCCATGAAACGATCGTATCGTTCTTCAGCCGTTTGTGTAAGATTAGAGATGATGCGTTGCTGCATAAAAGCAGCTGTTCGTTCTGCTCTGATTCGAAAGAAAGTTTCAAACTTATGGTTGGATTGTTTCAGCATTTGTTCCTTTTCATAAGAAATCTCCAGAATAACACTGTCTTCCAATGCGATCACAAACATCGTAGCCGGTGTTTGTAGAATATAACTATTATAATCTGTGATCCACCAGTCTTCGATAGCAAAAGCAATGGTACTGTCTTGACCATGATCATCTACCACATAAGCCCTGAAAGCACCCTTTACTACATAATTTCTATTCTTAACAATGAAATTCGGCTGAACAATAAATTGACGTTTTTTGATTTTCACCTCCTTAAAAGATTCAGCAAATATTTCTGCTTCTTGATCTGTTAGATCAATGGTTCTTTTAATGTATTCGATGATTTGTTGATTATGCGTCATCATAAGAGTTTTAGGTCACTACATGATTTTTTATGCCCCTTTATTATCAGACGTTCATTTGATAACAACCTTGCAATAAAGAAAGACTTTTAGCAACTTCCAAAAAGCAAAACGCCCCATCCAAAAATGAGGCGCTCAAAAATCTCACCCCTTCAGGGGCACGGGTATTAGTAACCCCTCACATTCTTCCCTTCAATAAAATTCAAAAATGCTTTATTCACCACTTTGTTACCACCCGGTGTTGGATAGTTACCTGTGAAATACCAGTCGCCGGTGTTAGTCGGACAACTATCATGCAAGTCTTCAATGGTTTGATAGATCACTTCTACCGGAATACTGATCTCTGAAGGAGTAATCAGTTGTGCAATTTTATTGGAGATCTCTTCAGTAGTAAATGGTTTGTATACCTGACGCACTACATTTTCTGTATGTAATTGTCCGGCACGAGCCAGTTCTTTTATTTTCTCATGTACTTCTGTGAGCACATGTTCCATATTTCGCTCTTTCAACAAAGCGATCGCTGCACGGAAAGCAATGAAATCGCCGAGCTTACTCATATCAATTCCATAACAATCCGGATAACGGATCTGTGGTGCTGAAGAAACTACGATAATCTTTTTGGGTTTCAATCGCGCCAGCATACGTACAATACTTTCTTTCAAAGTGGTGCCACGTACAATACTATCATCGATCACTACCAATGTATCTTCTCCCGGACGCACTGTACCATATGTTACATCGTACACGTGCTGCACCATTTCATTACGATTGGCATCTTCTGTAATAAACGTGCGCAGTTTCACATCTTTGATCGCGATCTTCTCTTGTCTGATCTTACGCGTGATCATCTCTTCCAATTTATCCGGCGTAAAATCATTGCCCCAACTGAGAATACGTTCTACTTTGATCTTGTTCAGGTATTCTTCCATGCCTTTTACCAATCCATAAAAAGCAACTTCTGCCGTATTCGGGATATAAGAGAAAATCGTATTCTTCAGATCATTATTGATACGCTCCAGTACTGTCTGACTCAAATGATGCCCTAATGCAATTCGCTCACGATAAATTTTTTCATCACTACCTCTTGAAAAATAAATGCGCTCAAAACTACAAGCTCTTCTTTCTTTGGGTTCTAATATCTGCTCAATGCTATAGTTACCTGCATCATCTACAATAATGGCACGCCCCGGCATCAGTTCCATCACTTCATTTTCACCCACATTAAAAGTGGTTCTGATGGCTGCACGCTCACTGGCTGCAACAATCACTTCATCATTGATATAATAATAGGCCGGACGAATCCCATGTGCATCACGCATCACAAAGCTGCTGCCGTTACCTAGCAGACCACCGATGGTATAACCACCATCAAATAAAGGCGTTGCTTTCTGTAATACATTTTTCAGGTCTGCTGCATTGGGATGCAGTTCATCTTCTTTTGCCAGAAAATGATGGATCACTTCCATCATCGCAGCAAGGTCACTTTGTTTTTGGAAGTCACCCGGACTCATGTTGATGAGATCAAATAACTCATCCGTATTCACGAGATTAAAGTTTCCAGCAAGCGCCAAGTTTTTACCCGGCATCAGATCTCTTTTGATAAAAGGGTGACAGAACTCTACGTTGTTCTTTCCTTGGGTACCATAACGAAGATGTCCGAGCAGCAATTCACCGAGGAATGGAAGATGACCTTTCATCAATCCCGGATGTTGTTTGATATCGGGCTGGTATTTTTCGAGTTCCTGCACTTCCTGTCCGATCTTAAAGAAAATATCTGCGATCGGTTGGGGAGCATTACTGCGCATTCGATGCAGGAAGGGGTTACCCGGTTCAGTATTCAATTTCACAGCGGCGATTCCGGCACCGTCTTGTCCACGGTTGTGCTGTTTTTCCATCAGGAGGTACAGCTTATTGAGGCCATAGGTTACCGTACCATGTTTCTGTAAATAATAGGAGAAGGGTTTCCGGAGTCGAATATAGGCAAGCCCACATTCGTGTTTGATCTCGTCGCTCATGTTATGATTTAAAAAGAAGTGGCGAAGTTAACAACTCCGCCACGTTTTATAAAGTTAATTGTAAGCCGTACTCAATTCCGGTCTTAAGGTCTCTGCCAACCATAGGAACTCATTGGTAAACAGGTCAATAGACTTACTAAAAGAACTATCTGTGAGTTCGCCTGCTTCATTGAATTTCTTGTCTACAAACGGTGTCACCAGCATATAAGGTGAAGCAATTCCGAATAAAGCCGGAACTAGCAACAATAACTGCTGACTCGCTCTCATACCGCCCATGGCGCCTGTTGATGCAGTTACCAGACCAAAAGGCTTATGTGCCTGCTTCGGAAAATGATCCATTAAATTCTGTAAGGCAGGTGAATAGCTGCCATTGTATTCCGGTGTTACCAGAATAAAAGCATCTGCAGCAAACATTCTTTCTGCCAATGGCTTGAATTCTTCCGGGGTATTGTCAACAGAAGAAAATACATTCTCCAATAAAGGCAGTTTCCAATCACGCACATCGATAATATTCACCTGATGAGACGTATGTTGACTCAAATGTTTTTGTAAGAACAATGCCAATCTATAAGTAACACTGTTTGTTCTCGGACTTCCTGAGATAATTTCTATGTTCATGTTTTGCAAGTTTGGGGGGTAACTGATGGCTTATTGTTCATTGCATATAGCTAATATGTTTCTATTTGCTATGACCTATAAGCTATACCCTCTAATGATTAATCGGTACCTCTATAACAATAAAGCGGCTCTCCTGTTCAGTATGCAAGGTAAATTCATGGGTGTCCCAAATGCCGAGAGCGTCTCTTTTGTTGAGGATTGTTCCGTTTATCGTAACTGAGCCATCGATCACGAATATGTATACACACTTGTTCAAGGGAGGAAATGCATAATTGATCTTTTGCTGTGCATCAAAATAACCTAAGCTCAATTTTGCATTTTGATTGATCCAACAGTGTGTAATACCTTCTTCGTTACTGACGATGGTGGTCAATTGGTTTTTTCTTTTCGCTTCCGGAAAATATCTTTTTTGATAGCGTGGTGTAATGTTTTGCAATTTCGGTTCGATCCATATCTGCAAAAACTGTACGTCTTCTTCTCCAATATTGTGCTCTTCGTGTCTCAACCCTGTTCCCGCGCTCATGATCTGTACCCAATCTTTCTCTACCACTTCTACATACCCCATCGTGTCTTTATGATTCATTTTTCCTTGCAGCATCACACTGATGATTTCCATATTCGTATGCGGGTGCAAACCAAATCCGCCACCAGCTTTTACCACGTCATCATTAAATGTGTGTAATAATCCAAATCCTTTACGAGCCGGATTCTGATAAGAAGAGAAGCTAAAAGAAAAATTGCTGATCAGCCAGCCGATATCTTTCAATCCTCTTTCTGATGCGGGTAAAAATGTTGTTTTCATATTATCATTTCTCCGCGTCACCTCTCTTTCTTCTATTCTCTGCGGTAAAAATTAATCGCAGAGAATAGGAGAAACAAGAGTTACGCAGAATTTTTAGTTGATAGAACTGTTTACTTCTATAGATCCGCTTAATGTTTTGGATACAGGACAAAGTTTAGCGATCTGTAATAATCGATCTTTCTGTTCCTGATCCAGGTCACCCTTCAGTTGGATGTTGCGACTGAAAACTGTTTTTCCATCGATTCTCTCCAAACCAACTGTTACATCTATTGCTTCTACCGGCCATTGTTTCCGGTCTGCATACATCCGAAGGGTAATGGCAGTACAACTTGCCAACGCCGCTTCCAACAATTCATCAGGTGCAGGAGCTAGATCCGTTCCGCCTTGCGCCTCAGGTTCATCCGCACGAAATACATGCCTTCCGTTCTCCAAACGAACTTGATATTTTGTGGTTGTGATGTTGGCTTTTGTCATACTGGGTATATTTTATGAAAGGTTGTTAGTATGAGTGAGTAGTCAGTAGTGAATAGTGAGTACTTGTTTTTACTCACTACTGACTATTCACTACTCACTATTAAGCTTGCTTAATCATCTGAACTGCTAAGTGCAATTTCACATCATCACTTACTACAACTCCACCTGCCTCGGTTACTGCACCCCAGCCTAAACCGAATTCTTTACGGTTGATCTTTCCGTTGATCTCAAATCCTGCTTTGTGTTGTCCCCAAGGATCAACCATGGTACCGCCGAACTCTACTGCAAGGTCGATGGTTTTTGTTACATCACGGATAGTAAGGTCACCGGTAAGGGTGTATGCATCATCACTTTTCTTTGTTAAGCTTTTAGAAACGAAAGTCAGCTTAGGGAATTTTTCTGCTGCGAAGAAATCATCACTCTTCAGGTGACCATCACGCTGTTCGTTATTGGTGTTCACACTGTCGATATCTGCTTCAAAAGAAATTTTAGCATCGCTGAAATCAGCTGCTTCAGATTCCATGGTAGCATCAAATTTTGTAAAGCTACCGGTTACATTAGTGATCATCAGGTGTTTTACCTTGAATGTGATCTCACTGTGTGCTGCGTCGATTTTGTAAGTTGCCATTGTTTGTGGTTTTTTGTTTTGCTAATAGTTGATGGCTTATTGCCGATTGTTTTATTTATGCTTTGGGTTTTAGTGAGTAGTCAGTAGTGAATAGTGAGTATATATTCACTTACTCACTACTGACTACTCACTACTCACTATTCTTCAATTAACACCCCCATCTTCCCCAACTGATAATCACGGAAGGCTTCCATGAGTTCGGTTTGGTTGTTCATGACGAACGGACCATGAGAGGCTACGGGTTCATTGATGGGTTCTCCTGTTCCGATGAATACGGTGCTGTCTTCCAACGCTTCCAATTCAAATCCTTCACCGTCATTTTGAAATACTGCTACATACTTTCCTTCTACTTCACTATCGCCTGTTACTTGTACCTTTCCTTGAAGCACATAGATGAAAGCATTGTGTGTAGCGGGAATCTGAAAGAAATATTTACCGCCTTTTTGAAAGCTAGCCGTAAAAGTGTTTACATCAGATAGCGTATGAATAGGTCCTGCAGTTTTTTCTAACTTGCCTGCAATGACATTTACCTGTACCAATCCATCAGCAGTAGTGATCTTAGGAGTATCTTCTGCAGTAAGGGGTTGATAAGAAGGCTGATCCATTTTATGTTTAGCAGGTGTATTCACCCATAACTGAATGAGTTCTTGTCTACCACCGACCTCATGAATATCTGCCGGAGGTCTTTCACTATGAATCATACCCATTCCTGAATTCATCCATTGTGCGCCGCCGGCATATACAACATTATCATTCCCTCTACTATCGCGATGGTGAACACCTCCTTTGAAAATAAAACTCACCGGAGAGAATCCACGATGTGGGTGCGGACCTACACCTGCATGTTTAACATCAAGATGTGTAGGCACTTTAATATCTGCATGATGCAACAATAAAAACGGATCAATACTTTCTGCTTTGGCAGAAGGGAAGGGTTGCCTGATCGGCATACCACCCATATCCATGGGTGTTGCGTATAAAATACTTTTAATAGTTCTATTCTTGTTCATCTTATGCCTCCTCTAATTTCATCGGTACATCGATCAATAAAACTTCAGCATTACTATTGGCTGTGATATGGATCGTCTCTGTTTCCCAAATTCCCAATCCATCTCTTGCATCCAGTTGCTCTCCATTGATGGTTACTTGTCCACCAATGATAAATGCATACACGCCATTTTCTTTTCTTTTGATTTCGTAGGTCTTCTCTACTCCTGCTTCCAGATTAGCAAGAGAGAACCATGCATCTTGATTGATCCATACTGCATTCTCATCATCGGGTGCTACTACAGTCAATACCTGATTTAAGCGATCTTCCGGTTTGAAAGATTTTTGCTGATAACGCGGCTCAATATTTTTCTCTTTAGGAAATACCCAGATCTGTAAAAATTTCACTTCTTTATCATGATTGGCATTGGTTTCACTGTGAGCAATACCACTGCCGGCACTCATGATCTGTACGTCATGCTGACGAATGATCTCATCTCTACCGGTTGTGTCTTTGTGATGCAGGTCACCAGACAATGGAATAGAAACGATCTCCATATTATCATGTGGGTGTTTAGAGAAACCCATACCACCTTTCACGGTATCATCATTCAAAACGCGGAGTGCGCCGAAATGAATACGTTCAGGATTATAATAATGTCCAAAGCTGAATGTGTGGTAACTGTTCAGCCAACCAAAACTGGCATGTCCCCTTGTGTTTGCTTTGTGAAGTATTGTTTTCATAATCTATGTTTTGAATACATGTACATACATGTATTTGTTCAAAAAAATATTAACTTTCTTTTTCCCTTACTTTTTCGAGTAAGGTGTTGATCGATGAAGCTTCCGACTCACTGATGGTCATCACTTCATCAAAAATGGCATTGATGCGTTGGGTACTGGCTTCCAGTACTGCAATACCGCTTTGAGTCAGTGAGATCACCGTTTCTCTTTTATCTGCTTCAGAAGTCGCTCGTTTTACCAGCTTCTTGATCTCCAATCGGTCAATGATCCTAGGAACATTAGAACTTTTCTCAATCATCCGGCAAGCAATGTCTTTCACGCAGATCAATTCAGGATGTTTCCCTTTCAAGATCCTCAATACATTGTACTGTTCATGTGTTAAGCCAAATTCTTTCAATTCTCTGCTCATCACTGTCTTTAACCACCAGGCCGTATACAATATGTTTAATCCTGCCTTATGCACTTCGTTCTTGAATCTGGTACTTTGTATGGCTTGTTCCAATTTCACAACACAAATATATGTACATACATTGAATTATAAAAATTATTTTTTAGAATTATCATAATTCATTGAAATACAAGTATTTAATTCAGAATTAAAAAATCAAAATAATAGATGTACCTACAAAAAGAGAGCGAATCATTAGCTGATCCGCTCTCTTATATCTTGTTCCTAGTATCTATCTTGTTCCTTGAACCTTCATGCTTGGTTCTTCCCGCTATTAGTTTTTCCGATCTCTTTCCGCTTTTGCTGCTGCTGCTTTCCACTCTTTCAAACTCTCACAACCGGTAAAATCTTTATCGATGGAAACATAGTAATTAGGAATATGTTCTTTGAACCACTTATCCAAGGCTTGTGTCTTCTTCGATTCTAAAGCACGTTGAGCAATTCTATTATAATCATCCATCAGGTTTTCACGATGGGGCTCTGTTCTGCGTTTTAGATGAATCAATCGAACTGCTTTACGACCACGCTCATCAGTATACACTTGTGGAGCTGAAAACTCACCCGGCTTAAGATCTTTCAGTGCTACTACCATGTCTTTATCTAACATATCGATACTTAAAAACACATTACCATCTTGTGAAGAGATAGAACCGGCACTGAATTTACTGTTCTCATCTTCACTGTACTTGCTAACAGCTTCACCAAAAGAAAGGCTGCCTGCTACCAATTGCTTCTTTACTGAATCTAGTTTTTTAACTGCGTCTTTGATCTCATCTTCTGTTACCGGAGGGATACGAAGGATATGTCTTACAACAGCTTCATCACCTGAACGCGAGATCAACTGAATAATGTGCAAACCAAACTTTGATTTTACAACAGGAGAGATCTGGTTCTCTTTCAATCGGAATGATGCTGAAAGGAAAGCGGGATCCCAGTTGCGATCATTTCTATTCAGGTTATATTGTCCACCCTGATCTTTACTACCCGGATCTTCTGAATACAGTTTCACCAATGCTTCAAACTTCTGTACGCCCGATTCCACAGACTTCTTATAATCATACATCTGTTTGGAAACATATTCTTCTACATCACGATTGGCTTTGGGGATGATCACGATCTGACTTAACTCCACTTCACTTTCGTAGAACGGTAGACTATCTTTCGGGATCTTATTATAATATGCTTTTACTTCTGTTGGCGTAATCTTGATCGTTTCAATGATCTTATTCTGCATTTGTTCCGCCAACTTTTGTTCACGGAAGCTATTGCGGAAATCTTCTTTCAATTGATACACCGTTTTTCCTGCGATCTCCTCAAGTATATCTTTCGATCCATACTGTTGAATGGCTGCACGAATACGATTATCGATCGTTGCATCAATTTCTTCCTCGGTTACTACTAATGAATCTTTTTCTGCTTGCAATACCAATGCTTTTTGAATCAGCTGTCTCTCCAATACCTGACACTCCGTAGGGAACACCACATTCTCTTGTCCTTGGTATTGTCTCTTCATATCAGCGATCTCATTCAATACATCAGAACGCAGAATGATTCTATCACCCACCTGACCTACAATTTTATCGGCCACTACTTTTTTGGCCTGTGCCATTACAGACATCATGCCTGCACTGAACAAAACAACTATTAGAAATACCTTTTTCATATCAAAATATCTGTGTCAAATGTAATTAATCAAGACGTGTTTCCTTTGTGTGATAAGGGTTTTAACAAAAAAAAAGCGACAAGCGGCAAGCTATACGCTACAAGATCTCTTGTAAAGAAAAGGGAATGAAACCATTTTAAAATAGTAGTCATTCCCTCTCTATTCTTGTAGCTTGTGGCTTGTAGCCTGAAGCTTTATAGTGTTCTCTTCACTTCCTCTTCTTCAAACGCTTCCACGATATCACCTACTTTGAGGTCGTTGAAGTTTTTGATGGTCAGACCGCACTCCATATTGGATGCTACATCTTTCACATCATCTTTGAATCGTTTCAAGCTGCCCAGTTCTGCACTCTGTCCTTCACCCTTCGGATATTCAACAATACCGTCACGGATGATTCTGATCTTACTGTTACGGCTGATCTTTCCATCGAGTACAAAGCAACCTGCAACGGTAGCTTTATCAAACTTATACACTTCACGTACTTCCACGTTAGCGGTGATCTTCTCCTGGATCTTAGGCTCCAACATCCCTTCCATCGCACTCTTGATCTCGTCGATGGCGGTATAGATGATAGAGTAAAGCTTGATTTCCACGCCTTCATTCTCAGACAATTTATTAGCCTGCATGGAAGGACGTACGTTAAAGCCGATGATGATGGCATCTGATGCAGTTGCCAACAACACATCACTTTCAGAGATTTGTCCAACCCCTTTGTGAACGACTCTAACAGCGATTTCTTCTGTAGATAATTTCTGTAATGAGTCACTCAAGGCTTCCACTGAACCATCCACATCACCTTTGATGATGATATTGAGTTCTTTAAAGTTACCCAACGCCAATCGACGTCCGATCTCATCCAATGTAATATGTTTTCTTGCACGCAAACCTTGCTCACGCAGGATCTGAGCACGCTTGGTAGCTGTTTCTTTTGCTTCCGCTTCGTCTTCGAACACTTTGAATTTCTCACCCGCTTGTGGTGCACCATTCAAACCTAAGATCACAACCGGTGTAGAAGGCGGCGCTTCATCAATACGCTGATTACGCTCATTGAACATGGCTTTCACACGACCATAGTATTGTCCGGATACGATCAGATCTCCCTGACGTAATGTTCCGTTCTGTACCAATATCGTTGCCACATATCCACGTCCTTTATCCAATGAAGCTTCAATGATGGTACCTGCAGCTTCTCTATTCGGATTGGCTTTCAGGTCTAACAATTCAGCTTCTAATAATACTTTTTCTAAAAGCAGATCTACATTCAATCCTTGTTTTGCAGACAGTTCCTGGTTTTGGAATTTACCACCCCAAGCTTCTACGAGGATATTCATTTGTGATAACTGCTCGTATATTTTTTGCGGATTGGCTCCGTCTTTATCAATCTTATTCACTGCAAAGATCATCGGTACATTCGCCGCTTGAGAGTGGCTGATCGCTTCTCTTGTTTGAGGCATCACCGCATCATCCGCAGCAACTACAATGATCGAAATATCTGTCACTTTCGCACCGCGAGCACGCATCGCAGTAAACGCTTCGTGACCCGGTGTATCTAAGAAAGTGATGGCTTTACCATTTGGCAGTGTTACCTCATACGCACCGATGTGCTGTGTGATACCACCTGCCTCACCCGCTACCACATTGGCATTACGGATATAGTCAAGCAATGAAGTCTTACCATGGTCTACGTGACCCATGATCGTAACGATCGGTGGTCTTGGTACCAGATCTTCTTCACCATCCTCATCTTGTTCATCATCAAACTCATCTGTTTCATCTATACCGATGAACTCTACTTCAAAACCATATTCACTGGCCACAAGTTCGATCACCTCCGCATCCAAACGTTGGTTAATCGACACCATGATACCCAGATTCATACATTTTCCGATCACATCTGCAAAGCTCACATCCATCAAGTTGGCCAACTCACTCACGGTCACAAATTCTGTAACCTGCAGTTTGTTGTCTTCACCCATCTCATTACCCATCGCTTCAGCAGCTTCATCACGCTTCGCTCTTCTATATTTAGCTTTCAGGCTCTTACCGCGACCACCTGTTCCGGCCAGTTTAGCCTGTGTTTCGCGGATCTTTTCCTGAATTGCTTTCTGATCGATCTCTTTGTCTTCAACTTGTCCACCGCCTCTTCTATTTCTGTCGCGGTTACCACCGCCTTTATTTCCACCACCGCCTTGGTTACGGTTGAAGTTTCCACCTCCACCACCTTGGCTATTTCTATTATTTGCAGGAACAATTGGACGATTCGGACCTGTCAGCGGACGTCCGTCAGGACCCGTTTGCGGAGGAGGTGCTCCTCCTTCTTTGCGGTCAACAGGAATACGTTTACGTTTACGCTTCTCATCTCTTGCCGCAGGTTTCGGACGTGTATCGCTGTTAACGGGAAGTTCGATTTTACCAAGGATCTTAGGTCCTTCTAATTTTTCCGCTCTGATATTTTCAATAACAGGAGGAGCAGCATTGTCTGCTTCTTCCGTTGCAGGTGCAGGTGTAGCAATTACTTCGGGAGTAGCAGGTTCAACCGGCTCCGCTTTCTTTGCTTTGACTGCGGGCTCTTTGGGAGCAGCAGGTTCTTCTTTTTTCTTGGCTGCTTTTTTAGGGCGAGTAGAAGAATCAATGGCAGATAGGTCGATCTTGTTCACCACTTTTGGCAATTCGATCTCCGGAGCCTCTGCTTTGATCACTTCTGTTTTTTCAACAACCGGTTCCGGTTGTACCTCAACAGGTTTTGCTTCTACCACCGGCTCCGGCTTCACTTCCGGTTTAGGTTCTTCCTTAGGAGCAGGAGCGGCTGCCGGTTTTTTCTCTTCTTTTTTATTGAAGGAAAGATCTTCTTCGTCTTTTTTCTTTTTTGCCTCGGCTTGTGCAGCTTTGGGTATTTCTACCTGATCAGCTTTGTTCTTAGCTACTTTATCACTTTGGAACTCTGCCTGAAGGGCATAGTACTGGTCTTCTGAAAGCTTCGCGGTAGGCTTCAGATCATCTTTATTAAATCCTTTCTTCACCAGGAAGTCGATCAGGGTATCCTGACCAATATTGAACTCCTTGGCGGCTGCTAACAGTCTTGGTAATTTCAGTTCTGACATTCAAAATTTTTTGGTCCATAGTCCATAGTCGATGGTCCATGGACTATGGACTATCATCCATGGACAAATTTTATACGGCTACCAATCTATCAGGCAATAAGTATACCCGACAAATATAGTTCCTTCAAAGCGCTTATTCTTCTCTGTCGAATTCTTCTTGTAAGATTCTTCTTACTTCTGCAATGGTTTCTTTTTCCAGATCGGTTCTTCTTTCCAGTTCTTCTGCGGTCAGATTGAGGATGCTGCGTGCAGTATCACAACCAATACGCTTGAACTCGTCGATCACCCATGGTTCGATCTCATCACTAAATTCATCCAGATCAATATCAAATTCATCTACTACTTCTTCATCTTCTCTAAATACATCGATCTCATATCCGGTCAACTCACAAGCCAATTTAATATTCACCCCACGGCGACCGATGGCCAGAGATACCTGATCTGCTTTCAGGTATACTTCTGCATGTTTTTTATCATTATCCAATTCCATGTAGCTGATCTTAGCAGGGGTCAAAGAACGCTGGATCAATAACTGGATATTGGTAGTGAAGTTGATCACGTCAATGTTTTCATTCTTCAACTCACGAACGATACCATGAATACGGCTACCTTTCATACCCACACAAGCACCTACCGGATCAATACGATCATCATAAGATTCAACTGCTACTTTCGCACGCTCTCCCGGATCACGAACGATCTTTTTGATAGCGATCAATCCATCAAAGATCTCAGGTACTTCGATCTCCAGCAATTTAGCCAAGAATGTAGGACTGGTTCTTGAAAGGATGATCACCGGTGTATTGTTCTTCAGATCCACTCGTTCTACTACTGCACGGATGTTCTCGCCTTTCTTAAAATAATCCTGAGGTATTTGCTCTGATTTTGGAAGGATCAATTCATTCCCTTCTTCATCCAACAGCAATACTTCTTTTTTCCATACCTGATATACTTCAGCGCTGATGATCTCTCCAATTCTATCACCATATTTTTTGATCAGTACATTCTTCTTTAAGTCACTGATACGGCTGGCCAATGTTTGCTTAGCAGCAAGAATCGCACGGCGACCAAAGTCAACCATATCAACTTCTTCATACAATTCTTCACCTACTTCAAAATCCGGTTCGATCTTCACTGCATCTGTATAGGCAACTTCAGACAAAGGATCGATCACTTCTCCATCTTCAACGATCATACGTCTACGGATGATTTCCAAGTCTCCTTTCTCTGCGTTTACGATCACATCAAAATTTTCATCACTTCCGTATTTCTTACGAAGCAGTGTTTTAAATACATCTTCCACCACTTTCATCATCGTGGGACGATCAATATTTTCTGCGTCTTTAAATTCCTGGAACGCTTCGATGAGGTTGATACTAGCCATGTCTTAAGTTTTAGATATTCGCAAGACAAGCTTCAAGCTGCAAGCTTTAAGCTACAAGTCTTACTGAATTAGAATTTGATTTGAACTGTTGTTGATTTTATATGATTGAATGGTATAACCAATTGTTGTGTCACTGCTTTTTTACCTTTGCCTTCAGTATGTTCTATGATGATATCCGCTTCCGCTACTTCGAGCAACTTTCCTTCTTTTTTAGTTCCATCGGCAAATAACACTTCGAGAAAACGACCGATATTCTTTTTATACTGACGATGTAATTTTAAGGGCTCATCCAATCCCGGTGACGATACTTCCAAGGAAAATTCACCCTCCGGATACATCCCTGTTTCCTCGATCAGCTTGTATAACCTGCGATTGAACGACACACATTTTTCAATGGCCAATCCTTCATCCCCATCCAAAAACACTTTTACATTATTGGTAGGTTTGATACGAACGGACACACAGAAATAAGCAGGTTCCTCTGCCAGCATGCTTTCTATCAGTTGCTCGATCTTTGTGATTTGTGTTTCTGTTGACATATCTAAATAGAAGAAGGGAACGCTTCCGTTCCCTTCTGTTGTTCTTTTCCTAGTGCAAATGTAGTGTATTTAACCCTTACGCTCCAAATTAACCTCACCCCTTCCCCTCTCCCCGTTAGGGAGAGGGGTGGCGAGCGCAGCGACGCCGGGGTGAGGTGGTGAGGGTTATTTTTTATCTTTGCACCATGATGAAGCTATTATTATGGGGGTTGTTAATTTACTTCCTTTACAATCTGATTTTCAAATTCGTGGTACCGGTGAGCAAAGTGGCCTCTCAAATGAAAGGACAGGTGAAGAAAATGCAGGAACAACAAGAGGCAGCAAGAAAAGAATTTGAAGAACAACAAAGATTCCAGCAACAAGCTGCCAATCAAGCCTCAGCACCCAAAAAAGATGAGGATTACATTGATTTTGAGGAAGTTAAGTGAGGAAGAAACAAGAAATAAGAGATAAGGAACAGGGAAATTGCAAGATCCAAGTAATCGGACTTTAGTCCGGCGAATAAAAGAACAAGGGGTCAATTGAAGAGATTACTTTGATGATCTGTCATCGATCAACTATCAACCCTTCTTAAAGCCCCAAATCCAACACCGTTCTCCCATCATTTAATAGTATGGTTTGTAAACCAGCTTGTTTTGCGCCTTCAATATTCTTTGGGGTGTCGTCAATGAATAGCGTTTCTTTTGGATCAAGGTTTTCCAGCTCCATGATCTTTAGATAAGACTCAGGATATGGTTTTCGCATCCCTAATTCATGAGAATAATAAGCTTTTCGGAAATAATCGTTGAAGGGTTTTTGCGGAAAATTTTGCTCAAAATTCAATATAAAGGATTGATAATGAATAACATTGGTGTTTGAGAACAGATACACCGGGTATTTTTGCGCAACACTTTCTAACCATTGTAAACGCTCTTCCGGAAAATCTAATAACATGGCATTCCATGCTTGTTGTATGGCTTCATTGGAAAGAGCCAATTTCGTTTCCGTTCTGAACGCCTCATAAAAATCATTGGGCATGATCTGCCCCGTTTCCAAAGCTTCAAATAACTGATTGGAAAATTGCTGACTGAATAGTGCATTAAAATCTTTAACGCCAAGATCTACAAAAGCCTGTTCTGTTTTTTGATAATCGATATTTAAAAAGATACCACCCAGATCAAACAAGATATTTTTAAATGTGCTCATAACAATTCTATCAGTTGCAAACTTAGTTTCTTTCTCAGAAGAGAATGAGTCATCAAGATTTCAATGCTTCAGCGATGGCGGTTTCGGTTCCATTGAAAGGACCTGAAGCAGCTATTTTTATGGATGCCATCGCTGCACCGAAAAGGCCTGCTTCGTAATAATTTGCTTTTCGAAAACGTTTGTACAAGTAGCCCGCCATATAAGTATCGCCACAACCGGTTGCATCTACAATAGCGGTGGGCTCTACTGCAGGCACTTCATAAAAATTTCCTTCTGCATAAATCAGTGATCCTTTACTTCCTAGAGTAATGATCACTTCCTGAACACCGGCATCAGCTAATGATTGAGCAGCAGCATAATGATCAGATAATCCTGTTAACTTTTCTGCTTCTGTTTCATTGGCCTTTAAAATGTTGACATAAGGCAGTACTTCTTTTTTTTTGATCCAACCTGTAGCCACTACTTCCTGATCGATCACTTTTCGAAGAAATCCCTGTACATCTAATGATATTTTTCCTTTTGTTGCGAGGGTTTGTATCAACGCTACAGACATATCATCGGCCAATAAAGGGCCGAGATGAAATACCGAAGCTTGCAAATCAATGATATCAGCCACTCGGAAAGGATCTGCTGTAGACAATACTTTTTGTTCGCGATGATTGCTTTGATCAGGATAGATATTTTCAAAGTATACCGTATGTTCACTGGGTAAGACCGTTGCATCAATTCCTGCTTGGATCAAATCATCGGCGAATGCAATATCCGCTTTAGCTAATGCAGTTACCAGGTGATATTGAACAGGCATATGTTTAATGGCATGCGAAAAATAAAAGGAAGTGCCGCCGGCCATATGCACTGTATGCCGAGGCGTTACAATTTTATCGTGCGTGAGATGACCTATGCAACAGATGTCGTACATAAATACTTTGATTAAACAATCAATTTACGAATCTGATGCTTGATATAAAATTTTATCCTTTAATAAGTGATCGTAATACCCGCTCCAATACCCATATCGCTATCATAGTGTGATGATACTGAAACATACTTTGACAATATGTATCGAAATCCGGTAGTATATTCTTTATCCGTATTCCACATAACATTCATTCGAAGTCTGCTGCTGACAGGGATGTCTTCTCTACCTAGTTGCATACGAATATTCCCCTTCATATCAACACGGGCATCAAAGCGTAACAACATTGGAAGCGTATATTGAAATCCAAAACAAACAACCCCACGTTGATCTTTGGTATTGACCTGTCCAAACAGATTTTTTTCCACTTCAGTATGTTTCCGATATCGCCAATCAAAGCCGATATAAGGCATGAACCATTGATTTCGTCCAATCAGTCTACCAATATGAAATTCATTTTCATATCCCTTTTCCGGTGTAAGTCCTAATCGCCATTCATTTTGGATCATCCATCTGGTATTGGCAAGCATGATCTCGCCATCACTTCCATTAGTTTCCAAACCTACTTGAGCGCCAAAGTAAAAACGTCTGTCATCGCGATATACTTTACGTAAAGCTTTTACAGGATCAGGAATTTGGGGATTCGGAGGCGTGTTCTCATAAGAAAATATTCTGCCCATACCACTCATCATGTGATAAAGAATATGACAATGGAAATACCAATCACCATATTTCTCTGAAGCATGAAACTCAATGGTGTCCGTTTCCATCGGCATGATATCCAATACTGTTTTTAATGGAGCGTACTCGCCTTGTCCGTTCAGTGTTCGAAAGAAATGTCCATGTAAATGCATCGGGTGACGCATCATAGAATTATTGGTGAGTATGATACGAATGTTCTCACCTTGTTTGATCAGTATTTTATCCGACTCAGAAATGGTTTTATTATCGAGTGTCCACACATAACGATTCATATTTCCCGTAAGCTCAAATTTCAATTCTCGGACCGGACCTTCCGGTAAGGTCGTTTTATTAGGTGCTTTGAGCATAGCATAATTGAGTGTCACAATACTTTTATTGCTATCAACGATTTCAGGATACATGACGGTGTTCATATCCATTTGTTGTAAGCTCATTTTCATTCCCATATCGTTCATCGTACCATCCATATTCATCATACCATTCATCATCTTCATCCCTTCAAAGTATTTTAAGCGAGGTAATACAGGAGCATGTTTTTTCTGCCCATCTCCAAGC
This sequence comes from Sediminibacterium sp., assembly GCA_965279585.1. Taxonomy (GTDB): domain Bacteria; phylum Bacteroidota; class Bacteroidia; order Chitinophagales; family Chitinophagaceae; genus Sediminibacterium. The sequence continues at coordinate 197,333 of OZ257248.1, forward strand.
CATAATGAAGTGCTGCGTGTTCTGTCTTCTGCAGTTGATAATAATTCATAACTACCTGCATCCGGTATTGTAACAACTACATCATAGGTCTCCGATACACCAACAATCAGTCGGTCTACTTCTACAGGTACTACTTCTGCGCCATCATTGGCTACTACACTCATTTTCCCACCTGCAAACTGTACCCAGAAATAAGTAGAGGAACTACCATTGATGATTCTTAGTCGAATCTTATCGCCTGCTTTATATTGTTTATGTTCCTCGATGATTTTTCCATTTGTAAAAAGTGCATCATAATATACATCACTCACATCCATAGCCATCATGCGTTTCCATTCATTGGTAACTTTCGTTCCGAATTGTTTTTCCTTAATAGCTTGAATATAATTTTGAGTAGCCCCTTTTTTGATAGCATACCAATCAGTGGCAAAATGTAAGGATCGTTCTACTTGATGTGGGTTTTCATTGATCCAGTCACTCAATAAAACCACTTCTTCTGCTTCTTGTATTTTATTTTTTGGCTGAATTACGATCGCCCCATACATACCACTTTGTTCTTGAAGCATCGTATGAGAGTGATACCAATAAGTTCCATTTTGTACGATCGGAAATTTAAATACGTGCGTACTTTTTTCATGAATCGGTGCCGTAGTCAGATATGGCACTCCATCTTGTTCATTGGGCAATATCAATCCATGCCAGTGAATGGAAGTTTCCATATGCATCAGATTGTGAACATGTATCTCGGCGCTGTCGCCTTCCGAAAAATAAAGTGTGGGTGCAGGAATAGAGCCATTGATGGCTACAGCTTTTGCTTGTTTACCGGTATAATTTACAACCGTATCTGTCACATATAAATGATAGATAATTTTATTCCCTTCACGCACCATAAAAGGCTGACGCATCTCAGTAACAAGATGATTGTTATGCTGAGCAATTCCATTGATAGACACCGATAGCAGGATATATAATAAGCCCAATAAACGCATCTTCTTACTCTTTAATTGTTTCTTTGATACTGCCACATGAAAGCATCGCATTTCCATAGTATGGATTACGGATAGTTTTTTCTGTACTTAACCAATAGGCTTTTTTCATCGGGCAATAATCTACATATAATGAAGACTCTTTTACAGAAACGATTTTAAACAAATCAATCATAGACTGTGATAGCCCTGCAAAAGCCACTCGCTGTTTTGCCAGATCCGATTGTGCTGACAGATCTTTAGTATGTTTACTCAGTGCATCTTTCAAAGAGGTAAATGCTTTGGCTTCCTTTTCTGAAAGCGCTTGTGAGGCCAGATTTTCGATCTTTCCATTCAGTGCAGTAGCAGATTTTTGCGCATTCACAGCATTGCTCTCCACTAGTTGATTTTTTAGATCAAGGTATTGGCGTAAAAGTTCTTGTAAGGAAGAGGTTTGTCCAATTCCCAGTTTTGACATGAGTAACATGATGATGATCAGTAGCTGTTTCATATAATTGATTTTAGTTTTTACAAAGCTTAGTAACAGAACCCATTATTGAATGGGTTCTGCTTTAAATCCTGCTTCTTGTACCGCTTTTACAACATCACCGGCAGAAGTATCTCCGTTGATGGCAACTTCTAATACTTTATCAGGATTGTTCACATCAACTTTCCAGTTTTCTTCTCCTGCAACTTCGTTCAGGAAAGGAGTGGCTTTTGATACACAACCCATACATTTAATGGTTGTCTTGAATTTCAGTGTTTCCATTTTCACATTTAATTTATCAGGATAATTCCTGGTTGAATAACAATGTAAAATTAGACGCACTAAAGGCCTGCGTTGTTATAGAATCCTTGTGTAGATGTATATAATTTTCAGTTGACTGATAATTAGTCTTTTACTTTATCCAGAGGCTTGCGCTTATTTTCCTTTAACTGCTTGAAATGTGAGGGTGTTAGTCCGGTTACTTTTTTAAACTGTTGAGACAAATGCTGAACGCTGCTGTACCCCATTTCATAGGCTATCTCACTAAGACTTTTTTCGTCGTACATCAACAGTTCTTTCACTTTTTCGATACGCTGTAGTATGGTGTATCTTTCAATAGTAACCCCTTCTACAGAGGAGAATAAAGTGCTGAGATAATGATAGTCGGTCTGAAGTTTCTCTTCCAGTATGGCGGATAATTTTAAGTTCAGCTCTTCCGCGTCATTTCCATGGATCAATGAAACGATCGTGGTTTTGATCTTTTCAACAATCTTAGATTTTTTATCATCCAACAGTTCAAACCCATTTTCCTGTAAAAGAGATCTGATTTTTTCTAGCTGTTCATTATTAGGCTCCTGCTTCAACTCAATTTGACCTAATTGTATTTGATGAAAATCAATGTTTAAATCCATAAAAAGCTGCTTCACGACCATAATACAACGATCGCAAACCATGTTTTTTATATGAAGCTGTTCAGACATAAAGTATCTCAAAGATACTACTCCTCTTAACATTAAAACAGCACTGAAGATTATATACAATTTGGTAGAAATACTGTAACAGCTGCTCTGTATGACCAAGGTAGTTTTGCATTGAATAAAATGATACAATTATGAACGCGACTATAAATAATAACTTGATCAGAAAAACATTCCCCGTGCTGGAGATGACCTGTGCTGCTTGTGCAGTTAGTGTTGAATCCATGCTCAAGTCTTCAGAAGGTGTAGCAGATGCGGGAGTGAACTTTGCCAATCAGGATGCGTGGGTTGAATATGATCCTGAAATAACGAATCCCGAAAAATTCCAGACCGTTGTTCGATCCATTGGTTATGATATTGTGATCACAGAAGAAAATAAAAATGAGATAAAAGAAGCTGCGAGGATCAAACATTTTGAGTCGATCAAAAAAAGAACCATTTGGTCTTCTATACTTTCAGTACCGGTTGTGATTCTTGGTATGTTCTTTATGGACCTAACCTGGGGAAATTATGTGATGATGGCTCTGTCTGCACCTGTTGTCTTCTATTTTGGAAAAAACTTTTTTAGTACCGCCTGGAAGCAAGCCAAACACGGTAAAGCCAATATGGATACGTTGGTAGCACTGAGTACCGGTATTGCATGGCTATTTAGTGCTTTTAATACTTTCTTCGCTGATTTCTGGCATGAGCGTGGTACACATCCACATGTATATTTTGAAGCGGCAGCCGTTATTATCGTATTTATATCATTGGGGAAATTACTGGAAGAAAAAGCAAAATCAAATACGTCTTCTGCTATAAAAAAATTAATTGGTCTTCAACCACAAACCGTAACCCTTATAACTGAAAATGACCAGTTGAAAGAAGTGCCCATCGCATCCGTACAAAAAGGGAATACTTTATTAGTAAAACCGGGTGAAAAAATTCCTGTTGATGGTATCATTATCAGCGGAAGCTCTTATGTAGATGAAAGTATGATCACAGGAGAACCCGTTCCGGTTGAAAAAGCTGCCGGAAAAAATGTCTATGCAGGAACCATCAATCAAAAAGGAAGTTTCCGATTTACTGCCGAAAAGATCGGATCAGAAACATTTTTGGCCCAGATCATTCAAATGGTGGAGCAAGCACAGGGAAGTAAAGCTCCTGTACAAAAATTAGTGGATAAGATCGCAGGCATTTTTGTTCCAATTGTAATAGGTATTTCAATACTTACATTCATCAGTTGGATGCTATGGGGCAATGAAAATGCTTTCACATATGCGCTGATGAATGCAGTAACAGTACTGGTTATTGCTTGCCCTTGTGCTCTGGGTCTTGCTACTCCTACTGCTATTATGGTTGGTATAGGAAAGGGCGCTGAAAACAATATACTCATTAAAGATGCAGAAAGTCTGGAACTGGCACATAATATCAACGCTGTTGTTTTAGATAAAACCGGAACTATTACAGAAGGTAAACCTGAAGTGAGTGATGTGATCTTTAAAGATGAGCATGATATGAGTGAACTACAATCTGTATTGCTTTCAATAGAATTACAATCTGAACATCCGCTAGCCGAAGCTGTTGTCAGACACTTTGAACATAGTGCGATCAAGCCTGCCCCTATTCATAAAATTGAAAGTATTACCGGTAAAGGAGTGATGACTGATTATGATGGACAAGAATATTCTGTTGGAAGTCCAACCATGATGATAGAGAACAGAGTCGATATTGATACACATTTAGAAAAGAGAATTCAAGACTTGCAAAAACAAGCTAAAACAGTCATTGTATTCTCTAAAAATGGAGTTGCCAGAATGGTATTGGCGATAACTGATAAAATTAAACCAAGCTCTGCAACTGCTATTGAACGTTTACACAAAATGGGTATCGAAGTATTTATGCTGACCGGCGACAATCAACAAACAGCCAAAGCCATTGCGGAGCAAGTTGGTCTTGAAACATTCAAAGCAGAAGTAATGCCTTCCGAAAAAGCAGCTTTTATTGAGGAGCTACAAAAACAAGGAAAAATTGTGGCGATGGTAGGTGATGGTATTAACGATAGTCATGCCTTGGCAACAGCTGATGTTAGTATCGCCATGGGAAAGGGCAGTGATATCGCTATGGATGTTGCAAAAATGACGTTGATCACTTCAGATTTGAACAGCATCCCGAAAGCGATTCAACTATCGAAAAAAACAGTTGCAACCATCAAGCAAAATTTATTCTGGGCCTTTATTTATAATATCATCGGTATTCCTATTGCAGCAGGTATTTTATTCTCTGTAAACGGATTTCTTTTAAACCCTATGATTGCCGGTGCGGCGATGGCTTTGAGTAGTGTGAGTGTAGTGGGTAATAGCTTGAGGCTAAAATTTTCGTCTATCTGATGATTTGATATTTACTACTCGAGTAACACACTGATTTATACCGCTTATGACCAGAAAATACCAATCAGCCTAAAGAAAGTATTACAGTGTATTCTTTTTATGAGTTTTGCACTTCAAATAATGAGTGCGAAAGTATACATACCCCATCATTCGGCCTTGAGTAGCTATGTATCAGCGATTTGGGAAACCATTCCGCGAGGAGTATCCAATGAAATGATTCTACCCAAAGGTTCTGTTGAATTGGTTTTCAACTTATCAGATCCTATGATGGGTATTTTACCATATCAATTAACCGCCAGTACCGCACCCAACTGTTTTATACAAGGTTTGAATACGCATGTAGTCAACGTTCAGTATACCGGTCAACAGCATTTATTCGGTATTAATTTGGAAACACATATGGTGAAATCTTTAGTGGGCATCTCGCCTTCTGAATGTAAGAACACCCTGATCGATCTCACTTTGATCAACCCATTTTTTCAAGATGTGTGGTATCGGTTAAAGGAGGCGGACACATTTCAAGAAAGAGTAGCTGTTATTGAGAACAGTTTCCCAATTTTAGATGAGGTAAATTGTCCAAGAACCCAATATTTCTGTTCCATCTTTTCAAATGCAAAGGTTGAAGTACCTGCTTCTGTTGATATGCTAACCAAGGATATCTGTTATTCATCGCGACAATTGAACAGAAAATCACAGAGTTTATTTGGTCTTACAACAGAAGAGCTCTTGATCCATAAAAAATTCCGAACAGCTGTATCACTCATGCATGATGATACTAAAGCATTGACCAGTATTTCATATGAAGCCGGATTTTATGATCAGGCGCATTTCTGTCGCGTATTTAAAAACTATACCGGACTCACCGCTAAAGATTATCAAGTCCAAAAAAGCGAACTCCCTTTTCATATTTTCTCTTGAATGTTTTAGGAACGCAAACATGTCCGATACGTACAATTATAAGGATTGGACTATGAACATCTTTGTACTCTTAAATCACAACAATTATGTTCAAGAAAAAATTAAAAAAGACAGCTATGTACTTTATGATCATATTGGGAGGATATCTGATCATTGGTTATCTATTCCATTTGGTCATCTTCCCGGAGAAAAAACCGGACATCAGTACTTATTTCCAACCCGGTGATGTTTTTTATTCAAAAGCTGAAAAAGCGTCACAAAGAGTGGTGAAACAAGAAAATGGCTTTGTGTATTGCGAGTCAACAATGGAACCTTTTGCACCGGGACCACCGGTACATATCCACACGAACTTTGATGAAGTATTTGAAATAGCAAACGGAGAACTTAGCATGTTGGTAAATGGAGAAGTAAAGAAAATAAGACCGGGTCAATCTTTACATATTCCCAAAGGAACACCACATAAACCCTTCAATGAAACAGCAGACACTATTCACATGAAAGGTTCAGCAGCATTTCCGGAAGCATTTGCTTTTAATCTGGCTCAGGTCTATGGACTATTAGACAATGACCCAAACTTTGGAAAATCGATTGGTACTATGTTTCAAATGTCACTTTTAAATCAGGCCGGTTTTGATTCGTATCTGGATAAACCTCCTGTTGCTATTCAGAAAGTCACTGCATTTCTGTTAACACCCGCCATAAGACTATTTGGGTATAAGAGTTATTATAAGGAGTATGATGTGAGAGATAGAATAAAAAAGTAAAAAGATTCATTTTTAAAAAAGAATCATCATTCAATAAGTCAAGAAGTGAACAACAGTTTGTAACAGTTGGGTTATTTCTTGACTTATGAATGAAAGTAGCGGCAGTTATTGCTTTTCAAAAATCTCAGTAAAAGCTTTTTTCAAACTGAATCTTTTTATTCCTTGGTCTTTACATCTTTCTATAACTATCTTTTTTAGTGTAGTATAATTAGAGAAATAAAATTGTGAAATACGCACTAATTCTTTTGCATCATTACTTAGAATTAAACACTCATTGGGCAGTGGAAGTGCCGGTTGTAGCATACTTTGAAATCCTTTGATAGACTCATAGCTATACACTTGTAAATTTCCTAAACCAAAAAAGGGCTTCACCTCAATATGGGTCTCTGTGAAAGAGAGCTGAAGTGCTCTCAACCTAAACTCACCTAAAAAAATAACCATCCACATCACCAATAAATGAACCAAGGCAATCAGTCCACCAATAATATCCATGATATCGCCCGATGTACATATGTACCACATCGTAACAGGTAATAATACTGTACTGACCAACCCAAAAAATATAGGAACGATAACTCTGATAGAAAACTTTGATATGAGTGTTGTTTGTTCCATGTATTTATTGGTTACTTTTTGTACTACCGGAAAACTTGCTTAACAGCATGTCAAATCTTTTGATAACAGCAAACAACAAAGTTGTAATGATAAGAGTGAAGTATTTGTACATCCTTTAAGAAAGGTTTATACAGCTGTATTCTTACTTTCTTCCCAATACCGCAACATCAGTTCATGAACCTCGTTGACTTGATTTCCGAAACTGCTCAAACGAAAAAACATATCAGCATCATACATGTTTTTATTCAAATTCATCAACCCTCTCATGAGTGGATTAAACTGATGGGTATATACAGATGGATCTTTAAACTTAATTGCCAATACTTTTTCCCAAATAGGTCCGGGAAGCTGGCCTTGGGTTGTTCTAACTTGAGTAAATTTTATCTCTGCCACATTGGTCCATTCCATAAAACCTGATGAAACACCTCCGGGATTATACTCAAAGCCCCTTTTATTAATAACCAATACGTCTGGGTTCAGAATAATAGCTCTTAGCGCCATAAATAAAACCATACCACCTATACCACCTATTATAACTGCTATAATAATGCCGCCTCCTTTAAACTCTATAGGCTCTTCTTTTAAAAAAAAAGCCCAAAACGTAACTCCCATCAACAAGAGTACAGCCAACAGTACAATCAAATGACCGAGCCTATTATTTTTTATTTTAAAAGTTTGCATGAAATTTTTTTGAAATAAGGTTATAGTTCAATGATCTAAATATATCGTAATCTCTATTATTTGTTATTTGCAAAATAAGATCGAATCTGAACCAACAAACCATATATTTTCCGAACATAGGTATCATCTGTTCGGGTAAACATTAAAAGACCTACTCTATTTTCTTCCTGATCAATAAATTGAATAATCTTATTCGTCGTAATACTCTTAGGCCTTTCCGGAACAAACTCAATCCCCTTAAATACGTTTTGAGTACTATCGTCTGAACGCAAAATGGAGATATTAAACCTAAATCCTGATTTTTTCTTATCTAAAATCGAGATATCTCCTTTTTCATTAATGGAAAAAACAGGCTGTACAAACCTATCCTCACAATTCCTGAGTAAGTAATTAACTGAATCAACCATTTGCGGCAATGACAATTCTGAACTAATTTCTTGTGCAGATAATTGAACCCACATAAACAAAAAAATTAAACTCATTTTAACTGATCGCAAATACATAAAAGATTGAATCATTTTAGTAACATGTAAAACATTTGTTATGCTAATGAAAGTACAAATATTATTTACTACCTCCGATACCTACTTTTGGGTAGTTAGATTCATCGCGTGTTCTGAAGTTTAGCAAGTCTTAGCTATTATTACAAAGAATTAACAAAGCCATGATAAGTGAACCGTTTTAATTTTGTTTTATTCTTTTAGAATCTCCTTTTTATAGTTACTTAACAATAATCACCGGGAAATCATTACCATATCCAAAGCTTGCAGGATACTGTGCTGTTCCTTTATATTTTTTTGTGACCTCAGGAACAACACTCTGTAGATATGCATCAATTTCTTTGACCGTTAGCTTTTTATCCCCATTATCGGCCTTACCGCTAAGTGCTTCTAATAAACAATAAGTAAAAGAACCATGCCCAAGCTGACTGAATTCAGAAGCAAACTGATCACTTCCCGAAGCCGTTAGCCAATGTGTTCCGGTAGACCGTGCAAGTTGTGCAATCGCTTTCTCTTCAGCTGCACCTCTCATAGCTACAGCATTACCAAAAGCACCTGCAGACTGGCATGCATCCAATATGAATAACTGCTTTTGAGCCTTGATATCTTTTGAATAGAGTTGAATCAATGAAGAACTAATTGCAGACTGACGAAGTAATTGATCATTACCATAGAGTTGTGTTACATCATAAGGGATCAGGTAAAACTCATTTTTTTCATCTAACACACCATGACCGGCATAGTAAAATATAAATAGGTCATCAGCATTTGCATTTAGTTTTACTTTTTCCAGTGCATTTTGTATGCCTTGTTTCGTGGCTTCTGCATCACTAATGAAATAAGTATTGATACCACTGAAAATTTCTTTTGACCCTCTCTCTATAGCTGCTCTAAAAGCAGTTGCATCTTTTTGTGCATAATTCAAACTATAGCGCGGGTTTTTATATGCATTAATACCTACAATGATCAAATGTAAACGAGCACTAGTTTGTTTGATATTTTCAGGTATGCTATTATTACTGGGTTGATACCTTGCTTTGATAAAAACCTGTTTACTTTCCGACCTTTGTGAGTTCACAGCTACTGCGCTGAAGACATTATCACCTGACGAAAGCGTAACATTGAAAGTACGTGTCATTGATTTTTGACCGGTATCATCTTCTACAATCAGGTTTCTCGTAGTACCGGTTAATTTACCGTTATGATATAAACGAATTTCTGTGATTTTATCAACCGGACAATCCGCCTTTACAGTTATGACCCCTATACTTTTATTGGTAGTCACCAACTGCTCAAATTCATTTTCGACTATCAAATTGCGGGTGCCCTCACTAAACTGAATAGCAACTGTGGGAATTGCTTTTAAAGTATTGATATCAGGAGCTTTAAAAGTTTCGCCACTTAAAATACGAGGTAACAACCTAGGTGTAAAAAAATGATCGAACACTGTTCCTAATGGGGCAACAGAGTTCGGTGTAGTATAATAAACATTATCCTGTGCCCCTTTATTTGCTTCAAATAAACCGTCTGGTGAAACAACCGCCCAATCATTGGTACTCAAGAATGGATATACTGTTGCAATGTTCCTTTTGGCAACAAGATCATAAACAAGAATTCGATTGTTTTTGTCACCATCAATATAAAAAAGATGTTTACCATCCGGAGTCATCGAAACTGTATTGAAACCATATCTTGGATCGATCTCATGAATGGTCATCGATTCATTGTACTCACCCGTTGCCAAATCGAGGAATTTGATTTTTTTCCAGATATTGATCAATGCATATTTATTGTCAGGGGTAAAACCGACAACGCCTTCACTAGGTTCTTTCCCAAGTTTTGCGCTGAGAGATTTCTTTGTTTTCAGATCTAATATCAGCAAACCATCATCATGCTCAACTGTCACGTAAGCATCGTTGGGAGAAAATAGTACAGGACGATGTCCGCCTTTCATTCTGATATTAAAGGGGATTGTAAATAATTTTTGGCCTGTAGTATAGTTGTAAAAATTGATTCGATCAACAGCAGGTATTTCTTGAATTGCGATAATATTTTGTGTATTGGCTGCACCATAAGTGATCCATTTACAACTACGGCTGAAAATAGTACGCTTTGTTTGAACAGATCTTATATTGAGTATCTGACTAACTCCACCACTATTTGCACATGCCACACCCTGATTTAATAACATTGGAGACTTAACAAACTCAAATTTTTTGTCAAAAGATTTTATAACTTCTTGAATTGGAAAACTTTCATACTCCGCATCTGTAAGCGTTCTTGTATAAGTATCATCATACTTTGTTTTGGCTTGTATGACCCCTGTTGTAAGATTCAATATTACCTGTTCATCTTTATATATAATAGGTAATTGATTAGCAACAATCTTACCCAAGGAAACAGCAAAATCTCTTTTAAAACTTTTAATCTCTTTGATCGTTTTACCCGTTGCAACATCAAATAACTCATATTGCCCTTGTGAACCGTTTGCAGCAAGCAATATTTTTCCATCAGCAGATAATTGTAGATTACGATACTCTATTGATTCATCCGAAGCTAATTTTTCTGTAAAACTTCTTTTCCAAATAGTCTTTCCGCTGATCGCATTTTCACAAACAAGTACACGAGTCCATTTCTCATCATAGGAAGTATAAATCAAGTTTTCACCTTTATGATCAAAGAGAACAGCTCCATACTGTTGCGGAATAAATTTCCTACTTCCTATTGTTTCTCCATTTTCAAGCTGGATGATTTGCAAAGTATCCCTTCCCAAAATCGCCGCATGATTTCCCATCGCAGATAATACTACAGTCCAAGGTCGGAAAGGCAAATTCACACTTTTTTGTTGCCCACCTGGAAGCTGAATAATACTGACTTTATTTTTCTGATTATCAGGAACTACCAATAGATTCTTGCATAGGTTATATTGCTGTCTATCTTTTAGTCCTTCATAATTTAAGGTACTAACCAATCCTACATTTACATCATATAATTTATTTTCAATAATCAATGATGACTGTTCAGGATAGAAATTATAATTGCGATAACTACCAATCATAATCGGAGACCTTGAAATTTGTCGGATAGTTTTGCCGGTTAAATCTACCAGCTTGATATCGCCTGATTTAGTAACGATATAAATTTGTTCTCCATTCGAAGCAAAACGGGCAGTCTTTACATCTTGGAATTTTTGAATTTCTTGTCCTGATCGCATATCCCAGATAACACAAGCACCGTTGTATTCATACCAACCTAAAAAATAATTATTCTTTGGAGAGATATCTAATCCATCAATCCCATTAAATAGTCCGGCTTTGTTTACAATTTGAAACTGTCCAAACAAAGAAAAATGAAGAAGTACCGTACATACCAGTAATACAGTTTTCTTACAGAATTGAAAACGATTTAGAATCATAGATTTAATAATGTGGTATTTCAATAAGGATGGGGAGGATATCTGCATTAGAATCTGCTTTTAGCTCAAAAGCAATTTGATCTTTTACATAGTTAATCAGATGCGATGAAATAAAATTATTTTTCAATGAGGTTTTCACTTTGGATACAAAACCACCTTGTGCTTGTTGTAATTGTTGTAAAATTGAGCTTTGCGTAAGCGGCTTTTTAGAATACAGTATCAAGAGATAGTCGGTTCCTTTCGACTCATCCATTCGTATCACTTTTGTTTCAGAGGGAAATGCTACCGTACTATTTTTACCCAATAAAGGAGATATATGAGCGTCGTAAGGAAATATTAGATTGATCTTTCCTGAAAAATCAGAAGCAAATGCATAGATATACGCATCTGTTGATGTATTCATGTAAAAGCGAAAGCGGGTGCCACTGGTATAATTAGCATTCATTCTATAAGTAGGCAACCCCTCTGCTAAAGAAAAAGAGAGTAAAGAGGCATTCATCGATTCACCGGTATTCTGCTGAAAACGAATGGTTCCTTTGATCTCCGGTTTTACTATTACTGGATCCACTTTTTTGGGTTTAATCTTCTCACCCTGTACTTGAAAACATTGATAAGTATATTTAGCTAAATCCCGATAGGGTATCCATATAAAGCCCTTGTCGCCCCAGCCTGTTCCCCAAGAATTTAATACCCGAAATGAGCCTCCATATTTATTATCATCATATCCTACCAAACACATAGCATGACCTATTTTAATGGCATCAGGCTCCTGATCCTCTTTCTGTTGCTTCCAAAAATCGATACCTCTACGGCTTTTAAAACTGCCGGTTGTTTTAAAACCAAACAAACAAGGACTACCCTCAGCTAATGCTTTTTTTATCAGCAATACCCTGAAATCAAGATCGGTATCATCAATACTGAAAAGTTGTTGATAGGAAAGAATTTTATAATTAGCACTTTCAGTAAAAGATGCTTCAGAAATAGCTGTTCCGCATTGATAGGGTATGGTCTTTAATGTAGCAGCTCCTATGTATTGTAAAAGATGTAATGCATCAGACATATAACTTCCTTTACTGCAGTCTTTATCATTTACATCTTTGATCTGTTCATAAATAAAAGTGGGTGAAAATAAATAGTCATTCGGATTAATTACATAACCCGCATCTCGCATAGCTTTTACATATAATGTAGTGCGTAATGAATATGCGGTAGCAAACCCAACACAGGTACCGAATTTACCCTGATTACCGGCCTGTGGACAATATTGTTCATACGAAACAGATGAAGGTAATCCTCTGTAACTGTCTTTTGTTAATGAAGCGTGAAGTGGAATAGATCTGGTATTGATACTATCAAACAATAAACCGGTACCATATTCCTCTTCTTGTTGTGCAAGAGCATTACCACAAAAAATCAGTAACAAAAATACCAATACACAACCGATCATTTTTTGCATAGTAAAACAAATTTTATACCCTACTTACAAGCGCTTTATACACTTACCGAATATTGATCATTTTTCATGATCTAATACCGGTATCTATTACGTAAACAATACACAATAGAAAGATATACCTGATATCAAATCAGATGAAAATTATTTCTGTCGGGGTTATACAAGATTAAAACCTACTTATGATATTTGAATGATGCACATTCCATAATGTCTGATAAAATTAATCAACCTATCTCATAGAAGACTACCGATTTTTGAGTATTAGATGTAGCTGATTTGAGTGATTCGATTGGTAGAAAAGTTGATATATGATAGAGATTTTTATTGCACTATTTTCTATACGAAGAAAAGATAAGTTCTAGAACACTATGCGTTCTCTTAATCAGAAAGAAAAAAAGCGAAGACTTGCATCTTCGCTTCGTGGGCCCACCAGGGCATGATCCTGGGACTCTCCCGACTTAGGTCGGGATGCACTAATCAACTGAGCGTATCAAAATAAAAAAGCGAAGACTTGCATCTTCGCTTTGTGGGCCCACCAGGGCATGATCCTGGGACCCCCTGATTATGAGTCAGGTGCTCTAACCAACTGAGCTATAGGCCCTAACCTCTCGGTTGAGGCGCGAAAATAATGAAATTTCCCTATCAATCGACTATGGTTACCCCTATTCCTCCTATATACGTATCTCAACTCACTCATGCCCCATGGCTTATTTGTTGCAAAAAAGTAAGGGTAAGGATGAAAACCGAAATAAAGCTTTATACAGCCATTTTAATTTCAAAAACATATAAACCCTCGAGAAAGAAATGATCCTCGATTTTTCTTCGAGAAAACTACCCCTTAGAATTGATTTTTAAAATACCATGCCGAGACTTCGATTCTTTTTCGTGGTCAACAAGTGCTTCGTACATCCTTCGTACCAAAGCCGCACATCCTTCGGGTTTGCTTCGAGCGTTCTTCGAGAGTTCTTCGAGAATTCTCGAAGGATTCCCGAAGCGGCTTCGAGGATTCTCGAAGAAACCCCGAAGCATGTACGAAGCATTCTCGAAGCAAACCCGAAGGATGTACGGAGATGGTACGGCTATGGTACGAAGGAAGTACGAAGCACCCTCGAAGATTCACTCATCAACTTATTATTATTTATACATATATTTAAATAAAAAATGCGCCGTCTTGTATCGATCCTTCTACTGATGATCAGCATCTTAAACGCTGATGCTCAAAAAAATGTAATTGAACTGACCGTAAGCGATACCATGCTCATTCAAGCAGATCATTTTCAGTTCCGCGTGAATGTGTCACTGGAATATGATATGACCACAGATACCGTTGGTATGCGTACCGATCCTGATTACATCAGAAAAAGGGCTGAGAGGCAAAGACAAAGATTAATCGACCACACACAAAAAATAGAAAGCAACCTAAAGGAAAATGGCTTTTTTACAGAACCCATTACTTTAAGTGAGTTGAATTTCAGGTCTTCAAACATTTCTTCCTTCAATATCTCTACCAACAGTATCAAAGCCATTCAATACCTCATAAAACTTACAACAACTGAGAAGGGTATCAGCTTTAATCTGATAAATCTAAGTGCAAAAGATGAAGAAGAACACTATAAAAAACTTTTTAAAAAACTACTTGCCAAAGCAAAAGAAAGAGCCGCTTATATTGCAGGGCTTCAGCAAAAAAAAGTTACAGGTATCCTTTCACTAGGTGAAAAAAGATTTGAAAATCCCTATGGCTTCAACTCCCTGACATTGTTAGCAGGTATGCCGATGCGAAAAGATAATATTGCAGCAGTAGACGGAATACTTAATCTATTTCCTATCATTAATACTATTCAGATAAAATTCTCCATTCAATAGTTTCACGGGGTAACACTATTGTGTATAGTGTTACCCTTGCTTTTTCACATATTTGGTCAATATCACGATCATCTGTCCTTCTATCTTTCCTTCGATTTGTTCCTTGTTATCCTTCACCAATCGGATATTTTTTACTACTGTTCCTGCTCTGGCACTCATACTGGTTCCTTTTATATCCAATGACTTTGTAAGAATCACCGTATCACCCTCTTGCAAAAAATTTCCATAGGCATCAGTATGTAGCTCTGCTTCCCCATCATTTTCGTGATCACCGGTGGCTTTGGCCCATGATAAATTTTCTTCTGAGAGGTATAACATATCCAACTGATCTGCCGCCCAACTTTCTTTTCGAAGTCGGTTCAACATACGCCATGCCATTACCTGTACACCGGGTACTTCACTCCACATTGTTTCGGCAAGTGCTTTCCAATGGCTATAGTCCAATGGTTCTTTTTTGTCTACCTGAGCCAAACACTTATTACAAATCGCAATGGTATTTTCAGGATAAGCATGATCTTGCGGTGGGACTTTATAAAGTTGCAGTTCTGTTTTTGAGTTGCATAACTCGCAGGTGTGACTACTTCTGTTCAATACAATTTCTTCCAGTTTCATGTTGTAAGGTTAAGTGCGCAAGGTAACAGAACATTCATACGAATACACTGATAAATGTCAGCTAACTTTAAAGAAATCCATTGTATGAAGCCGGGTATTATTGTCTTGGTCATCATTTCAGCCATTGCGCTGATAAGCTTTCTGATCTATCGAAGTAAAATCGATAGAAAAGAATTGGAAGAAAAGTTGAATAATACTTTTGAAGATGTAAAGGATAAAAGAGATAAAAATCGCGATTAAAAATCTTTCCTTATCATTCCGTTCCTTTAAAAATACTTTTTGCGCCTTCTTTTTGCTGTTCCGTTATTCCGATAAATCCATACTTACGTTCTAATTCTTTATACATACCCACCGTTTTACGAATACGCTCAAAATCTGTCTCAGGTATTTTCGCGATCTCCAAGGCTTCTTTTTGTTTCCATACTTCTGCTTCTATCAACATATCAGCCTGCTTACCATTCACTTCTAACTTATCCATCAATGTTCTTCTGAATTTATTGCGAAACTGTAACTGCAATTGTGGTTTAGCGATCGTATCATAATTGCGATTCACCGTTAACGTAATGATTTCACAGGGCTCGCTTAAACTTTTCTTTCTGCGTTCTACCAATGCCTTTACCTGATCTCCCGATAATGAAAGCGACTTGTATTTCTTCACTACTTCTTCCTCTACCTCGCCTGCAGTAGCAAATGTATCACTGGCATTTGCTTCGATTTTGATCTTGGTGAGTCTTGCCCAATGATGAATTTGTCCGATTTTATCTGCTGTAGCTTCTGATATTTTCAACTGCTTGATCAAAGTAGGTTTCTCACAATAACCAAATAATTCTACCTGTTGCTCGGGCGTCCACTCTTGTGCTTGTGTTGTTAATGCGGATAAAAGCATCACACATACCATATTCATTACTATAACAATCTTTCGCATGATCAAAAAATTTGTCTTGAAATTACACAAAAGATCGGGTTGAAAATAAAGCCATCACTGCTTTAACTTTTTTATGACGATATAGCACAAAGTTTACCTTTACAGCATGAGTCATGTTCTTGACAATGCCATCTGGGAAGCCCTTTCCTCACATCAGCAATACCTGAATGCAGGTAATCATCTGCTAAAATATTTTCCAAAGGAAATTTCACCGCTTTTTGCAGTTCAGCATTGGGATGCAAAAGATCATGAGGCATTAGATCAACACATCCCCACAGACCGATCTTTCTTTGTATTGATTGCTAAAGAAGTGGAGATACCGGACACCATGAAAATACAACTCAGTTTACCCTTGTATCAAATGGTACACACAAAAACCTCCTTTATAGAACACCATAACCAGTCATTGATTCGTAAACTTGATCCGGCAGATATTCCTCAAATGCTTGATCTCACAGCACGCACAAAACCCGGACCTTTTAATGATAATACGATCGAATTCGGTAACTACTTCGGCATATTCGATGGAGATCAACTAGTGTCGATGGCCGGACAACGTCTACAAACCAATGACTTTACAGAAGTAAGTGCTATTTGTACAGATCCTGATCATTTAGGAAAGGGTTATGCTGCAGCGCTGACACAAAAAGTTTGTACTTGCATTTATGATAGCGGAAAGACTCCTTTCTTGCATGTTAGACAAGATAATGTGGGCGCTATCAAGCTGTATCAAAAATTGGGATTTGAAATCAGGACAGATATATTCTTCGCTATCTTCAAGAAGAAAGAAACAGTATAAAAAAGGCTTCGGTAATATTCCGAAGCCTTTTTTATTAGAGCTTAACTCCTAATGTCATGAAGAAATTTCTAGGCTCAGCCGCCATCAATCCCGGACCGGGATACCCCCCCGCTCTTCGGGTAAAATATTTTTCACCCAACACATTATTGATACCTCCTTTCACAAAGAATTTCTCAGTGAATTTATAAGTACCACTAATATCTACCAGATCATAAGCAGGTATCAATCCATTGACACCATTGGCTGTTGGAGCAATAGTATTATTAGCATCACTATACGCTTCTGATACATAACTGTATTGCGCTGTAACAGTGAGTTGTTTTCTATTGTAAGTAATTCCTGTACGATAAATTCTTTCAGGTGCATTCTCTACACGCTTGTTTTTCAGGTTTGACTCTACCAAAGTATTTCCCTGACGAGTGATCACACGAAGATTATCATACTGTGCATTGATGAATGCTAATGATGCAAATACGGTAAGGTTTCCAAATACCGGTTTTACTCCCCAAGCTTTGAATGGACTAAATTCCACCAACGCTTCTGCACCTCTGCTACGACTGTTTCCTACATTGGTACGAAGATTATAAAAACTACCATCTAACCTTTGTTGAGCGATCAATCCAATTCGATTATTGTATTGTAATATGTAACCACTTACATCAAAGAACAAATACTCTTTGATACGACCACGATAACCCAGATCAATATTGTATCCTTTTGCATCTTTCAAATTCTGATCGATCACATCAGTTGTAGGATTACCGGTTAAATCACTGAACAATACCGGACGATATGCTTGCGAGTAGTTCGCATAGATCTCTGTTTGACCGATATGATATTCTGCTCCCACGCCCGGAAGAACAAAACGACGGGTTCTATTTTGATTATTGATTTTGATTTCCGTGTTGCCGCTGAGACCCACTCTACCATCCGCTTCATTTTGAATATTTTCTACGCGAACACCCGGGATGATCACGAGTTTGTCTCCGATTCTAAACATGTTCTCAGCAAAGAAAGCCGTGTTGTTCGTGATAAAACTTAAATCGGTTGGGAATGGATTGAGAATGTTCAGGTTATAATCTGATCCGGTATCACCTGTTCCATTTTGGAAACGATCGGTATTACCTCTGAAATAACGAATACCCGCAGATAATGTATTTCTCATCTTACCGATCTGGTAATCGGTGATATAACGTGCTTCTATTCCAAAGTTTCTATATTGATCAATATCTACTCTACGATTATTGTAACGTAGTGTTGAAGTGTTGATGGTATCAGCAATATTGGGCGCTTGCATAAAACCAATACTGTTGCGATCACCGGACATAGCAAATGCTTTTACATTCAGTCTGCTTTTATCATTGATGGTGTAATCAGCATTGAAAGCAGCCATATTCCATTTTACTTCAAACCAATTTCTTTGACGTAAGCTCTTGTAGGGATCTTGTGCAAATTGTGCATCGGTTAATCCACCCGGCTGCTGACTTAAGTAGTCAAAGTGTGTGATCTCTAATCCTACTTTTAATTTTTTATTGATATTCCATGAGAAATTTCCAAATGCAGTGTTCACTTTGAATCCACTATTCTCACGGAAGCCATCACCTCTGCGATGATCCCAGAAAGCGTAATAATGTGTCTTGCCGTTTTCACCACCGATAGCATTGTAAGAATTGAATAGCCCAAAGCTTCCGGCTGTTTGTTGTGATTCGTATTGGAAAGGTTTATTAATCTCACTACCATCTTTCATGATGAAATTCACCATTCCGCCGAATTGTGGACCATACTGCAAACTGGCAGCACCACGTAATACCTGAACTCTTTGAACAGAATTCAACTGAGGTGTATAATATGCTTCCGGATAACCAAAAGGATCGCTACTGATATCATATCCATTCTGACGAAGATTGAACTCCCAACTACGATTCGGACTCAATCCACGAGCAGCAATACCAATTTGAATACCACTTGGGTCACTTTCCCAGATCTGAATGCCGGGTACTTTAGCCATTACCTGACGCATGGTATTAGTAACCACATTACCTTGTACATTATCCATCATGATCAAGGCATTCTTTTTTCCTGCATTGATCGTGGTCCCTACTATTTCAGGCAAGAAGTGTATATCTGCTTTGGTATATCTACCCACCAATGTGATATCGGGTAAAAATTTAGCATGAAAGAAAGAGCTATCGATCTTGGCTTTGCTTTCTTTTTCCTGTGCATTTGTCGTTGTTACGATTAGTGTCCCTAATAAAAGGGCTGTCATCCATCTGTTCATCATTTTCATTTTTAAATCGGGTGCAAGTTGTTTTGAAATCATACAACTACACTTACGAGAAAAGAAAAGCGATTGACGAGATGCAGAAAAAAAGAAGGTATATAATGAAGTCTCTTGAAAGATTATGACAAACAGATGACAAAAGTGATCTCAAAGTCTTTTCAATTACTCTTCGTTCTTGCTTTCATAGATGATGGGAACCACATCGATCAATTCGAGAGATTGGACCATTTTAAGTGTACCATTTTTGTACTTCTGAAAATGGGCTGTTTTGATATGAGTTTCATATGCTTCTTTACTGGCATAGGTTTCGAAAACCGTTACATGATTGGGTTTGTCTTTTTCATACACAGCAAACATTCGCAGTACGCCTTTTTCGAGTTTTACAGAAGTTTCGATACCCTCCTTCAAGTATGATTGATATTCACTCAAATGAGAACTATCTACAACAATTTTAGCGATGCGTACATAAGGTTCTTGGGCAGTTATTGGATTGCTCCATAAAAAACCGAGTATCAAAAGAAAATAGAGCTGTCTTTTCATACTTATAATATTAATTCTTCAGTTTTAATTTTTGAGCAACGCTGTCATAATATTCTTGCGTTAATTTTTCACCCCAAATAGTCGGCTGGGCCCCTCCATAAATAGCTAGATAGGTTACATCGCTTTCTTTCGTAGATGTATGCCAGTGTTCTACATCCTTATTACATTTGATGACGTCTCCTTTTTGCATCACGATTGGCTCTTTTCCTCTTTCTTGGTAGTATCCTTTTCCCTCCAAAATAATGAGCACCTGTGGTGTGGTGTGCTTATGCCAATCTAAGGTTGAATTTGCTTTAAATGTGGCTTTACTGATATTGTAATTTATTTCCGCATCGGCTTGTAGTAAGCTACTCAACCAGGCTTCACCAATATAATGTGTGTTCGGTGCTTTAGGGCCTTGTTCCAAAAAAGAGGTAATCGTGTATTGATTTTTTTGTGCTAACCCTAGGAATGACGAACATAGAAGGACGAATACTAAAAAAGATTTCATAATGTTAGATTTGAAACTATTAAGGTACTATAATGAGTTTGCCTTTAGTGATAATACAACCAACAAAAAACCCTCCGCATTACTGCGGAGGGCTCTGCTCCCAAAGCTGGACTTGAACCAGCGACCCTCTGATTAACAGTCAGATGCTCTAACCAACTGAGCTATTTGGGAATACCGTTTTCCCTTTCGGGGTGGCAAAAATAGGGAAAAATGCAATCTGGCAAAATCTATATCCAAAAATTTGGTCAAAAAGCTACGTATAAGCCATCTTCACGCTGTTCCAAAGGGTAGGTTTTGAGATAATAGCCTTCTCCACTAGTATTTCTGCCATTTTTAATATTGAAGCGGTAACGGTGTAAGGGGCATACGACCTGTCCGGTGGCATCAATAAAACCATCCGCCATGACCCCGCTGGCATGCGGACATTTATGCGCAAAAGCAAAATATTGGTCTTCAAAACGGGCAAGGGTGATTTTCTTACCGGTTACTTCTACCAAACACATCTGGTTCGACTGCCAATCCAATGATTCGGGGGCAGTGGTAAGTAAATGCCATTGAGGTGTAGAGCTGAAAAAAGACATTTAGAAATGCACGGTTTTATACGGATAACGTACTTGATACATATCACGAACTTTTCCAAGGATCAGCTCTCGTAATGCATCAATATTTTTTCTTTCCAATGCGGATATGAATACACAATTATGATCAGTAGCACGTTCCCATTTTTCACGCAATTCCAGTAAGATCTCTTGCTTTACTTCATCTTCCAACCACTCATCGAAATTTTTCTCTTCATAGAGATCCATTTTGTTGAAGATGGTCAAAATGGGTTTCTCGAATGCTTTCAGCTCTTGTAAAGTTTTATTCACCACTCCGATCTGATCTTCATATTGCGGATGCGATGCATCCACCACATGCAATAAAATATCCGCTTCTCTTACTTCATCCAATGTACTCTTGAAACTTTCTACTAAGTGGTGTGGCAGCTTACGAATGAATCCCACCGTATCACTTAATAAAAACGGGGTGTTTTCAAAAACGATCTTACGAGTAGTGGTATCAAGGGTTGCAAAGAGTTTGTTTTCTGCAAACACATCACTTTTACTCAACACATTCATTAATGTACTCTTCCCCACATTGGTATATCCTACCAAGGATACACGAATGAGTTCTCCTCTCTCTTTACGTTGTGTGAATGATTGTTTATCGATCTCTGCCAGTCTTTTTCTAAGCAATGAGATTTTGTCTTTAACGATACGACGGTCAGTTTCAATTTCTGTTTCACCCGGACCTCTGGTACCAATACCACCCCCTTGTCTTTCCAAGTGCTTCCACATACCTTTCAATCGAGGCAATAAGTATTGGTATTGCGCCAACTCTACTTGTACTTTGGCCTGAGCGGTTCTCGCTCTACGTGCAAAGATGTCAAGGATCAAATCACTTCGATCGATCGTCTTCACTCCCAATTCTTTTTCAATATTCGTGATCTGTGAACCGGTCAATTCATCATCAAAAATGACCAGATCAATTTTTTTACCGCTTACATAGGTTTTGATCTCTTCCAATTTTCCTTTCCCTACAAAAGTTCGGCTATCAGGATGCGGTAGTTTCTGCGTGAATTTTCGCACGGTTTGCGCTCCGGCTGTTTCAGCCAGAAAAGCCAATTCATCCAGGTATTCATAAACCTGCTCTTGGGTTTGTTCCTTCTGAATCAATCCCACTAAAACAGCAGTTTCTTCTCCCTTAATTTTATGTTGCTTCTCAATCAAAGTCTATTCTTCTTTTTGCAAAGGTAACCTTTGCATTTTGCTTAAAAATAAAAACCCCGCTTACTCCTAAGTTTCAGCGGGGCTTCAATAAGATATATTTCAAATTATAATCCGCTGATGGTAATTCCCACAGAGAATTTTCTCATAGCCGGACCAACACCATCCTTCAATACTGTATTCAATTGATACCCTGCATCCAAAGACACACTTCCGTATCCAACTCTTGCAGTAGCTGCCAGCATGGTTCCATTGATGAAACGTTTACTGCTTTGTTTTTCAACATAAGAAGTACCGTAAATACTTTGTCCGTTCTTGTTCACATAGTTCTTTCCTTTTGTATAGGACTTTAGTAAGGTACCGATCTTTAATCCAACAGCTGCTTTCCAAGATTTACCCGGATTTTCAGGATTGGAATAATAACGCAGTTCCAAAGGAATTTCCAAATAGATGGTGGTCAACTTATTCTTTTGGAAATGATCTGCACTATCTACATTGGTAAATGGCAATCTTGCTGCAGAAGATTTAATATCTACGCGGGTATTATTAAAGAAGATATTACTGGTTCCCAAACCTGCACCCAAACCCAGACTCATTCTTTTATTGGTCTTGAAAGGTTTATCTATCATGAAATAGATATTGAGGTGTCTGCTGAAACCATTTCCTGTACGAACACTATCCGGACGGTTCAACCAGGTATCACCACCATACTGAATCATAAAATGATCGGCAGGACGGTCACTAAGGTCTATCTTACTCCAGTCTGTTTTTGTCTTGGTTTCTTTCTTCTGAGCGTTGGCCAGCAGGGTTCCTGAGATAGCCAATAAGAGTACTACTAATTTTTTCATTGTCTCGTTTCGTTGCGCCAATATATGGCAATAGGGCGCAAAAATAACAGAAATGGCTGCACAGAAGTGGTTAAAAATTAGTCAAATCCACCTTTTACCTCATTTTCTGTCCTTCCCGCAGCAATAAAAGGATAGAATCAAGCAGTTCTGCGTATCAAACCTGCCCGTAATGCATATGTAATGATCGAGGCCACACTTTTGGCTCCCAGCTTATCCATAATTCTCATCCGATAGCTTTCAATGGTTCTTTTCCCTACTTCTAAGCGTTCTGCAATTTCCTTACTGGTAAGTTCCCGACAGATCATTACAACGATCTGTTTTTCGATTTCGGTCAATACCACATGTTGTACTCCTTTCTTATGATGATACCTCCCTGCAATGATCCGGGTCAGTTTTTCTGTGATATCAGGAGAAAAATAAGGCTTGTGATCATAAACAGCTTTAATAGCGGTGATCAATTCCTCTTCTTGTATCCCTTTCAATAAAAAACCTTGTGCACCTGCTTCAAGCATATCAATGATAAGATGATCTTCACTAAAAGAACTGAGTGCTATGATTCTGGCCCCCGGAAAAGTGCGACAAAGTTTTTTAGTCGTTTCAATACCATCCATATGCGGCATTTTAACATCGGTGATAATAACTTCCGGTGCATATTGTTTTGCTTTCAGTAATAATTCTTTTCCATTCGATGCTTCTGCCTTCAATACAATTTCCGGGTGACGTGATAGCATTTCTTTTAATCCTTCCCGAAAAACAAGATGATCATCGGCGATGATTACTGTTATCTTTCCATTCATAGTACCTGATTTGAAAGCACATACCATCATTTGTTTTGTACTTCTCATAAGTACAAAACAGTCAACATACAATATGTACTTTAATTAAGAATTGATTTCTGTAGCCGCTATGGTGAATTTGATATCACCATAACCAATTTCCTCAGGTAGATTTTCTTTCAAAAGTCGCAGACTGCTTTTTCCATATTTTTTAAGTGCTGCATGGATCAGCTCTTGCTTATCGGGGGTTACTAAATTATCAATATCCAGCTTTCCGGAAGAAATATAGTACGACAAATGTGTTTCTATAGTGCTCACCGAAAGAACTCTTTGTTCTGCAATATCAGCTACACTCATTCCGTTTTGATAGAGATCCAGCGAAATCTTTTTCGTATCTGTTTCTCTTTCTCTGGGCTGTTTGGTTTTTCGTTCTCGCTTGGGTTGTTTCAATTCTATTCTTGTATCCAATCCCTGTTCATTACAGTAATCTTGCACCTGCTCTAAAAATGCCTCGCCATACTTTTCAATTTTATACACACCAAATCCTGATATCTTACTCAAATCTTCTGTTGTAAAAGGAAGATAGGTAGCCAGATCAATCAAACTGCTGTCACTAAAGATCAAATATGCCGGTACATTTTCCTCATGCGCAATTTTATTTCGCAACTTTTTCAAATTCTCAAACAATTCCTTTTCATAAGGCAGTTGCTGATAAATAACAGGTTCTTTTACAGTTACGATTTGAATAGGTGCATGTAAGAAAACTTTCTCTCCGCGGAATAATACTCCTTTACTTTTTTCTGTGAGTTGCAAAACGGGATACTGGCTATCACTCATCTGTAAATAACCACTCGATAAAAGTTCACGCGTATAATGCATCCATTCATCTTTGGGTTTGTCTTTACCAATACCGTATACTTTCAACTCCTTGTGTTCAGGTCTTATTTTCTCACTATTACTTCCTCTCAATAAATCAACGATATAGCCTAAGCCAAATTTTTCATTTACCCTTGCCACCGCACTCATGATCTTTTGCGCCACAATGGTTTGATCAGACAACTCCGGTTTATGGATACAGGTATCACAAGTACCACAATACTCCGGTGCTTGTTCTCCAAAATAATTGAGCAAGTATTTTCTTCTACATTGTTTTGTTTCACAGAACGCCACCATTTTATCGAGCTTATCCAAGAGGATTTTTGTTTGCTCGGGATTATTATCGATCTGAGCAAAGTTTTTCAGCTTCATCACATCACCTGCTCCATAAAATAAAATAGCCTCACTGGGTAAGCCATCTCTTCCGGCTCTGCCCGTCTCCTGATAATATCCTTCAATATTTTTGGGAAGATCGGCATGAACCACATAACGCACATTGCTTTTATTGATGCCCATTCCGAAAGCAATGGTTGCTACCATGATCTTTATATCATCTTTCAAAAATAGATCCTGACGTTGATCGCGTGTTGTTTTATCCAATCCAGCATGATATGCTTCTGCATTGAACCCATCTGATTTCAGATCTTCTGCTAGTTTTTCGGTTGCATTTCTACTCAAACAATAAATGATACCACTATCATCCTTGTGTGTTTCTAAATAATCTATCAGTTCATCATAATAATTACGCTTGGGTTTCACGTAGTAAGTGATATTGGGTCTGTTGAAACTATTTTCAAAAACCCGGTACTCTTTCAGTTGAAGCTGATCGATGATATCTTTTTTCGTCAACCCATCCGCGGTTGCAGTCAATGCAATAACAGGAACTGTCGGGAACTGTATTTTCAATTCATGTAAGATGCGATATTCCGGTCTGAAATCATGACCCCACTGACTGATACAATGCGCTTCATCAATAGCAAATAATGCCGGAGATGCTTGTTCTTTTAAAAATTGAAGGAGATTGATCTCTGACCCTACCAAACGTTCCGGTGCTACATACAATAATTTCAATTCATTATTACGCAACTGTTGTAAGATAGCTTCGCGTTCAGAGGGATGTTGTGTACTGTTGAGGAATGCTGCTTTTACACCTGATAAGATCAATGCATCGACCTGATCTTTCATCAGAGCGATCAATGGACTCACCACAACTGTGACACCTTCCAAGCACAATGCCGGTACTTGATAACACAAACTTTTACCACCACCTGTTGGCATCAATACCATAGCATCTTTCCCATTCAGCAAATGATCAATGATCTCTTTCTGATTATGACGGAATGAAGTATAGCCAAAAACTGATTGTAAAATAGTTGCAGGTTGTGCCATCATGAATATCTCAACTTAACAGATGCGCAAGATAAGGGCAGAAGTGTAAGGATGGCAATAGGTATTTTTACGCAATCTGTGAAAACAGAGTAACAGGGGAATATCGAATATCCAATGTCCAATATTGAAGTAAATCCATAGTTGTATTTCTTCATTCTATATTGAATATTCGACATTTCTCTGTTCAACATTCTCAAAGCTCTCTCACCCAAATATTTCTATAACTCAAAGGATTACCGCCATCATTTCCGTGGTCTTGCAAGATCAATGGTTCTTTATCGCCGTGCTTTTTGTAGCTGGCCGGACCTATCCATTCTGTTCCGCCTTTGATCTCTACATTATTTTGTACCAAAACACCATTGTGGAATACAGTGATTCTTGCAGGTGTTTGTATTTGTCCATCAGCATAAAACTGTGGAGCAGTAAAGATCACATCATAAGATTGCCACTCACCCGGTTTTCTACTGGCGTTTACCAGCGGAATATGTTGTTTGTAAATACTGGCCGCTTGTCCGTTCACATACGTAGGATTGTTATAAGAGTCTAATACCTGTAACTCATATTTACCCATAAAGAAAATACCACTGTTACCACGTGATTGACCATTACCTGCAATTACAGCCGGAGCTTTCCACTCAATATGTAATTGACAACTGCCAAACCCCTGTTTGGTTTGAATATCACCCGACATTTTCACTACGGTCAGTGATCCATCTTTTTCGATTTTCCAACCGGGCTGTCCGCCTCCTTTTTTCTGAAAACTATTCAGGTCTTTTCCATTGAAGAGTACAATGGCATCCGAAGGAGCATCAGCAGATGTTTTTCCCGGAGTAACCGATACCGGGACCGGCTCCCACACTTCTGTTTTTTTTGATTCTTTAACGAGGCTGTCAATATTCAATCTTTGCGCCTGTGTGAGTGTTGCCAACGTGATGGCAGCAGTCATCAGCAATAGCTGTTTTTTCATATGATCCTTACTTTGTAGTTGATAAATGAGGGTATAAATTAAGAAGATTTTATCAGATACCCTCATCTCTATTTACGCAGCTGTTTCCGATTGCTTCATGATATGTACGGCAGAAGCATTTTGCTGATCCGGTTCATCAGGAAATTCTTGTACTTCCAAACGAATCCTTTGTGTGATATCATTCAATGATGTGATTCGCTGTACCGTGTAGGGAATCGTATCCAATCCGGAAACAAACTTGAGAATATAGGTATAGATACCAATGATATTACCCGCTAAAACTGTGGTTCCCGAAACTTGATTGGTGATCAACAGTGATAACGCAATCACAACCATTACCATCAATTCCATCATTCCAAAATTCCATGCTTCCTGATCACTGATACGTATTTGCCATTTACGGAGGTTATTGAAATGTTTATGAATGGCCGTTGTATCTCCCGAAGAAATGACATAAACCTGCCTCTCCAATTCATCGTTCTTCAATTGTGTAAGCCTTTTCATTTTCTTTCCATAGAAATAACTGATGGTCATCACCGGTAATAATATAGCCAGACAAAGCAACACAACAGAAGACTGATAAAAAAACAGTAAGATCATGGAGCCTAAAATATTGTACACAGCTTCAATGATATACACCAGATCGAATTCCAGAAAATCAACAAACTCTCTGGCAAGTGTAGAGTGAGCACTCAATTTAGAAACCTCTTTGGGTTTTATCTTCCTGGAAAGAAAATGAGTTACGAGTGATGTATAAATAGCAGAATACGTTCGGGTATCATAACGATGTCTGATCGTACCGATCACCAGCCAGACAAAATGTACAAGTGATAATAATATCAGTCCTCTGTAAGAATGTTCCATCAAATCATTGATGGCCATTCCTAAAAAGAAAGGACGTAATAAAGACCCTGTCATCTCTAATGAAAACAACAGATAGGTGATCCCCAATCTCCATTTGTGCGCTTGCACTAACTTACCCAATACATTCATCCTGATCATAACACATGCTTTCATGACAATACAAATACAATAGTCTATTCAAGACCATTGACGCAACTAGAATGGGTTAGTAGTTGGACAATTGAGCCGGCGCTTCGTTTAAGAGCGACGCTGGTTTTCTCTTTGTGTGACGGTATTACCCGGTGTGCCGGTAATTCGTTTTCTGCAGTTGGGTGAACCGCATTGACATTCAAAAGGCTCCATGTGTTCATCCAAAAATGTGGCGTAATCGAGGGTTAGTTCTTCGCCTGGTTGTATGTTTCGGATGGCGATAACATTCAAGCCATCATAAGTAGTATTTGGTTGGCAACTATGATTCTGTGGAGCCCATGCTGCCGGATCATTATCCCAGAGCAAAAATACTTCATTGCTCACAGGATAAGCGTAACGTCGAAAAATTTCTTTTTCAACATCATTCCAATGCGCTTCTACATGACGTTTTGTGACAATGCGTTGCGACTGTTCTTCGCCAATGAAAATCACTTCATTACACATGATAGGTTGCGTTGCATAAATACCAAAACCCGCTAACGCATTTCCTTTGATCTGGTATTTTTTCTGTATGCGTAAGTGACGTGAAATTCCTTCTTCGATGATTTTTTTCAGAAATCCTGACTGACCAATTCTATCATATTGTAAGATATAATCAGCAGATCCCTCATATCCATTTGTATAAAAAACAGAACAGGTAAAATTGATTTCCAGAAAATATAATTGTCCACCCGCATCCATTCTGAAATCTAATCGTGCATAACCTACTCCATTGAATCCTTTGAAGATCTTAACAGCCGCATCTTTTAAAGCATGACTGATAGTAGGATCTGTACAAGGAATATTGGCTGAAGGATGTAAGGCAGATGTTTTTAATGCATAGGTTTTGTACTGATATCCTTCCGGAAAAATAAACTCTACCGGTTGAAAAGCTGTAGCCGATTTTCCATTCGCATCAGCTGCTACCAAAACGGTGAACTCCCTTCCTTCAATATATTGTTCAATCAATAACTGCGGGTATTCCGGTAATAATATTTGTACCTGTTGTTTTAACTCTTCTGCATTGTGCACAACAGAATGCTGATCGATACCCAGACTATCTCCCGCCTTTGAAGGTTTTACAAACAAGGGGAAGGGGGTATGAATGGTAGCAAGATCATGCAAACTATTCACCAATGTATAAGACGGTGTAACAACACCTTCACAATAAGCCAAATACTTCATGATCTCTTTGGATGGATCATACAATTTTGTATTCGGACCGGTATAGGGCAAGCCCAGTAACTCCAAAGTATAGATCACATCGATGGATGGTACTTCCCATTCCAGATAGCCTTCACAAAGGTTGATGAAAATATCATAGCCCTCATATTGCAAGGCTTTCAACTGTTTATAGGTAGTGAGTTTATTCAGAAAAACATGATCCACTTCTGCGCCGGGTAGTAAGGCAGAAAGATCTCTTGGTGGATCATAATTTTTATAATCAACATCAGTGGTGCTGTAATCAGGTTGCAGTACACAAAATTTTTTTCCTGTTGCCCAGTTATCATTCATTGTATATACTATTCTACTAAAAATTTATGCCTCTATACTTATAGGACCGGCTTCCGAATATTTTAATTGATATCTTTTCACTCCTTCTGTTAAGATGGTATAAATCAGCGAAGTGAAACTTTCTTCATTCACTTTCAATATAGCACCGATTGAAGTATAATCTTCATCTTCACTTAATCCACACTGAGCATTTACTTCCAATACATACAATTGTCCGGTAGCATTGTCTTGTCTGATATCCACCCTTGTATAACCCGTTCCTTTGACTGCAAGAAATGCAGCCAAGCTAAGTGATTTAATTTTTTCCTGAAGTTCATCTGCAGCTTTGCGGTACTCATAAAAATTTTCATCCGCCGGCATTGGCGTTTCTTCTTCATAGATCTCCCATAATCGATCAAAGGATAAAAACTTTTCTTTCTCAGGAAGTGAGGAATGAAAGACCCTTTCTACTGCATCATACACCTTACAATGATCCGCATCATACCAAGATCCAACGATCATCGTTGTAAACTCCGGCCCCTGGATAAACTGTTCAGCGATGATACCATCTGCTGCTAAATTCCAGCCCCTATACCCTTTGAACATTTGAGCTACTTGATCTTTTAACGCTTCCTCATCAGCTACCACATTACGAATACCAACACCCATACTTCCACCGGAAACAGCCGGTTTTACAATTAGTGGAGAGCCTAATGCATTAAATAATGACGCATCAGCATCATGAGTCGTATAAATGGCTTTCCATTTTGCAGTAACAATACCTGCATCATCAAAAGCCCTTTTCATCGGAATCTTTGAAGTGGTGATGGTATAAAAAAACTCATCTGATCCGGTATAAAGCAGTCCATAAGAATCCAATAACCGCAGTACTGAAATACCCGGTGTTCCATTGATCTCATCACCATCACAAAGATTGAGCACGATCGGAAAATATTCTCCGCTTTGTTTTTCTTTCACAATAGTAGAAATGACGGATGCATAATCTTCCATTGTCACCGGTTGCCATTGCCAATGCATCTTCAGTGTTGTAAAAACCTTGGTATATTCTTGGATACTTTGTGAGAAATCGTAGTAGTAATCAATATTGGGGTCATTGGTAATCAGCGAAGGTGCCAGTACCCAAATTTTCAAACGTGCATTTTCTTCCGTAGTGAGTTGAGGGATCAACATGAAGCGCTTATCTATTTTTCAATTGCATGTGTATGAATGATGTTAAACGATAACCTTGCAATACTTCTTCCCGTAATGTTGAAGCCCCTGCGATCATTCCCAAACATTTGATCGATCCACAGTTGCAGGTAAAAGCATTTGCCATTTTCCATTCCGTTGAAGGATAAAAAAAGACCATCTCATCACCGGGCTGAATAGATTTCAATGCCATCAATTGCATCTGATCAGTATCAAAGAACACATTGGGATCACAACCATGATTGGTATACTGCAAACAATCAGGTGATAACAGAATATGTTTTTTCATCCCGATTTGTAAGGTTTTATAACTGGGTGTATCCACTACTTCGGCCGCACTAAATTCACAGATCATATCTCCCTGATCAAAAAATGCGGTTGCGTGCAAAGAGAATTGTCCGGTGGCAGGGTTTCTAACCACCCTTGCAAAATCTACCCGATCTATTTTTTCTGTTTCAGGAATTACAAGTGGGAGAGGTATCATACCGGATAAATCATTGGTTGCTTAAAGTTCCTCAATACCATGCAACCTAGGTATTGATCTCGGCTTTTATTAGTCCACATTTTTACTATGAATTATTAACAATGAACAGTATGTTACAGGATTTTATACCTTGGCTGTATAGAATAATCATTGTTTATGGTACAACGTACACCTGAAGAAGCTTTTGCAGCATTACAACTAACCCTACCTCCTGCACCGGAGCCCTTGGGTTTATACAAACCTTGTTTGGTAGATGGAGAATACCTGTATCTATCCGGGCATGGTACTTTACAAAATGATGGTAGCTGGATCGTAGGTATAGTTGGATTAGACATGGATAAAGAAGCAGCTAAATTAGCTGCCCGACAAGTAGGATTGGCGATGATCGCTACGATCAAAAAGAATATCGGTAGTTTGGATAAGATCAAACGCGTCGTTAAAGTATTGGGTATGGTCAATGCTGTGCAAGGTTTTGCAGACCATCCTTTTGTAATCAATGGTTGCAGTGAATTATTTGCTGCCATTTGGGGACCCGATCTTGGTGTGGGTGTAAGAAGTGCCGTAGGTATGAGTTCTCTTCCCGGAAATATTCCTGTTGAAATTGAAGCCATTTTTGAATTACATGTATGAGTGAAAAAAATTATCCTTGGTTTACCGTGAAAGATGTATCATCCATTGATACACCTGCGTTACTCGTGTACCCTGAACGAGTACAACAGAATATTGATGCAGCCATCAAATTGGTAGGCGAGCCTAACAGACTCAGACCTCATATTAAAACTCATAAGACAAAAGAAGTCACAGCAATGCTCATGCGCTCCGGTGTACGTCAGTTCAAATGTGCCACCATTGCAGAAGCAGAATTATTGGGGCTTTGTAAGGCGCCGGATGTTTTACTTGCTTATCAACCCGTTGGCCCTAAGTTGAAACGATTTCTTTCTCTGATACAACATTATCCTGAAACAAGCTATGCCTGCTTAACAGATAATATTCCTGCTGCTCGTGAAATTGCTGAAGCAGCAAAAGAGCATCATATTCAAATCACTGTTTACATAGATCTGAATGTTGGTATGAATAGAACCGGTATTGCTCCTGAAGCGGCAGCAGATCTGGTTAAGTTTTGCTTACAGCAATCATCACTTCAACTTGCGGGACTACATGCATATGATGGACATATCCGCAACCCTGATCCTGTAGAGAGAAAAAAAGTTTGTGATACTGCGTTCGATAGAACAACTGCATTACAAAAAAGCATACAAGAAAAACATGGGATTTCATTGACCATCATTGCAGGAGGAAGTCCCAGCTTCCCGATACATGCAAAAAGAGAAACAGTGATTTGTAGTCCGGGTACATTCGTGTATTGGGATCATGGCTATGGTTCATTGTTTCCTGAACAACCTTTTGTTCCTGCTGCATTGGTCTTAACAAGAATTATTTCTTTACCGGCACCGGGCATGATTTGTACAGACTTAGGGCACAAATCCATAGCAGCTGAAAATCCATTGGAGAAGAGGGTGGTGTTTTTAAATGCACCTGAATTAAAAGCCGTATCACAAAGTGAAGAGCATTTAGTGTTGATGGCTCCTGAAAATCATTCTTATCAACCCGGAGATATTTTATATGGATTGCCGATGCACATTTGTCCAACCTGTGCACTGTACGAAAGAGCAATTACGGTCATCGATCATGAAAAAGTCGGAGAATGGATGATTACAGCCAGAGACAGAAAAATTTTGAACTGAGTCCTAAAATATTGAAAATCAAACTATAATTTAACAATTTGCCAGTTTGGCATCCTATTTGCCTTACTTAAGTAACTAAATCTTTCGAACATGAAGAAGTTACTTTTAATCTTAGGTATCGCATTCGCATTAACCGGCACTCAAACAGCACAGTCTCAGATTCGCATCAATGCCAATATCAATATTGGGAATCAACCACTCTGGGGGCCTGTTGGATATGATTATGTAGATTATTATTACATGCCTGATATTGATGTGTATTATTATGTACCGGAACGCAGGTTCATTTATCTCGATGGCGGCAGATGGATCTTTGCTGCGGCATTACCGGCGAGATACAGAGGTTATAATTTATATGCATCACCAAAAATTGTGATCAATGAACCCAGACCATATTTAAGAGCCGATGTATATCGTGTGAAATACAAAAATTGGAAAGGGCCTAAACAAATTGTGATCAGAGACAGTGATGATGATCGTTATAGAAATCATCCGGGTAAAGGACACGGTCGTGGAAATGGAAACGGTAATGGTAATGGTAATGGTAATGGTAGAGGTAAGAATAAAGGTTAATTGTATACACCCCTTAATAAAAAAAGCTGTTCGGATATGGAACAGCTTTTTTATTGTACGATCAATCGACCTTTTAGTATCCTGTCTTTTGTTTGAAGGATCACATAAAAATAAACACCTCGTTGCAGAAGTGGCATTCGCAGTTGGTTGCGAAAACCTACGAGTGATTCTTTCATCACAAGTCTTCCAAATACATCATACAAACGAAACTCTCTGTTATCAGGATCGGCATCCATGACATTCAGGGTATTACCGGGTTTTATCGGATTAGGAAATACATAATAAGGCTGTGTTCCAAAAAGCAGTACCTGCTCGGGTTGTGTGTAATAAGTCGCTCCATTTTGTAATTCAATCTTTGCACGATAAATATTCAATCCATTATTGGCCGGCGTAGTGATCGTAAACTGTGTATTTGTAACCGGTGCTATTTCACGGAATGACATAAAACCTGATGCAGTCAACTTTTCAAATACAATTCTAGCCACCTGATAAGTGGTGCCTAGTTGTAAACTGAGTCTTGCCGCATCGGTACCGGACGGATCAGCAATAAAACCACTGATATAACAAGCTACCTGCTGCTGTGAATAATCAAATGTATAGGCACGTTGACCTTCTGTTTGTAATGGCAATACGGGTGCTACACTAAAAAATTTGTATGGGTTATTTTGTTTGTATTGAATCAATGCAGTATCACTCATAGTAAGAAATGGCTCCAGGTATTTTTCTCCAAGTCTGTAAACCCTGTAACTATCTACTTTTGCTTTTTGCCAATAGATCAAAAACGAATCAGTACAATTGAATCCTGTATTGATCAGTAAATTTTTTGAAATTCCTATCGTATCACTCAACCAACTCCTTTGAGAATCTTTTATCCGTAATTGAATGGCTGCAAATGTATCAGGCGGTTGCCACTGAAAATATTTTGTAGTTAAGTCTACTCCATGAGCAGCTGTTTGCCAATTACCCCCATTTAATCTGTATTCGAGTGTAGCTGTATCATTGATCGTGGTTTCCCAGCGAATAGTATTTCTTCTTTGAGGATCTAGTTGATCTCCTTTTACAGGATAACTGAACATAAAATGAGAAACGGTATCATATTGCCACGCAATCGCATAATCTTGTGTAAGCGTTGGTAAAGAAGACGCTATGACTTTTATATGATACAATCCTGCAGGAGGATTTGCAATAGTTATTTGCTCATGATTATTCAGTGTATCTCTTTTTCGTACTGCATTTTTGCGAAGCGAATCCGGATGTGGGTATGAATTTAACACCCATGGTAACCATGTTTGTGTAGAAGCAGGATGTTCAAGGATGAGATCAAGATCATTCACCAATGCTTTATACGCATTTGTTTGTGCAGGATGATCAGTCCAGCTAATTGTTACTCTTAGGTTTCTGGCTCCTGTTGGTACTGTTATAGGATGAACCCATTCTTGTTGATCCCCCACATAACTTTTTATTAGTCGATCTTCTTGTATCGTTTTTACAGCCCGGTATGCATTTGCCATTCCATATCCGGAAATAAAATCTGGGCCGGGTGTTCCAATATCATCGGCGCTATTAAACAGTACAGCACGGATTATATCAGTAGAAGCTTCGCTGATATTTTTTTGTTGATAAGCTTGCTGTACTAAAGCAGCAATACCTGAAACGATCGCAGCAGCTCCGGAAGAACCATCTTCTCCCAATGCAACCAATTCCGGTTTTAACCTGCCGTCATATGCGGGTCCACGGGAACTAAGTGAGGGCACAATACCAAAAGAATCTGTTGCACCTACTGCGATACTATTCTTTGACATTTTAAAACTACCGGTGAGATTGGCAAAACCATTGATACCTGCATAGTTACCGGATGGTGAATCTTGAGTGCCCCGATTTCCTGCAGAAAAAACATGCAGTACCCTTTCAATATTTGTATGTTGATCATAAGCTGCGGCGTCTGCTCCATAATAATTTTCAATACCTGTTCCGTAAGAGTGGTTTTGTACAGTAATCATTGGAATAATGAATGGAGAAAAAATATCTGGTAAGAGATTTGCAAAATCTGATGAAGTAATAGAAGACCCATAAGCATACCCTTTCCCGGTATAAAAAGTATTCCCGGCCCCCGCTGCAATAGTTGCCATAGTAGTGGCGTGTGTTTCCATTCTGGGTGATGCCAGCGATGAAGAAACATATCGTCCTTTAAAATCGATATCAGCCGTATCTAATTTATTTTCTTTGATTGAAATAGTACGACCACTACCATTAATCAATGGCCATGTACGATGTGTAAGGTTGCCTTTATTTGCAGAAAGATCAAAACCTGTAAGCTCTCTTTCTACAAATGCTTTTGATGCAGATGCAATGAATAATACCGAAGGTTGTGATAATACATTTCTTTCCAGCCATTTCCAAGAAGTTTTGAGTTGCAGTTGTTTTCCAAATGCACTCATGATTGTAACCGAATCCCGATTTACGGTCAATAATGATAGCATTGATGAATCAGCGATCTCAATTATCCATTCTTTCGCTTGATGAATTGCATCAGGAGTGAATCCGACAGGAAACTTCCAAAAATCATTTACCGGTATGAGTTTTCCTTGAACCAACAAAGATTGAATGGTTGCTACATCTTCTATGTGAACAATGGCAATACTATCTGATAATCTTCGCAAGGATTGAATACCATTCGGCAAAGAAGCGCCGGTGAATGCAAAAATCTTTTTTGTTGAATCTTTATAGATCGAATTTGTGTATACTGGTTGAACAAATTGTTTTAAGACATCAGGCACCTGTTGCTTGCTCAAAGATTGAGATTGAGCATACATAGCCATAAACAATAAGAAACAAAGCAAACCACTTCTCATGTGCATAGGAAACTGGGATACTAAAGATAGGTAAATCGTTTTTTCACTCATCTACGTATCTGAAAGAAGAACAGACTGCAACTTTATTCGGTTTTATGAATCAGCTTGCGGTTTTGCAACGGCGTTGCTCAAATTTGCTTTTGTCTGATTCATACATTCCTTAAATTCAGTCTGAAATCCAATGATGCTGTAAACCATTTGTAAAATCCAAACTAAAACACATGAGAAAAAACATGCGCCTTTCTTTGGCTGTTATCGCTTTACTGATAACTGCCGTTTCCTGTCAAAAAGCAGTAGCACCTGAGCAAGAGATCAAAAAAGAGATCACACAGGATGTTATCAACAGTGTTAAAGCACTGGGCTTCTCTTCTGATAATATTATTGCCGAAGATGGCGGTTATATTGTTGAGGGAGATATTTTTATTCCTGCTAATGAATTAAAGCGTTCTTTAAATGGAGCCATCCTTCGTGTTGGTGATGTAGAACAGTACCGAACTACTAATTTGGTTACACGTTTACCAAGAACCATCACAGTAGCACTAACAAGCAGAATTGATGCGGCGATTTACGGACCTGTTTTAGATGAAGTGGTTCGTAGATTCAATGCGGAAAATTTACAGATCACTTTTCAGCGCGTAAGCTCCGGAGCTGATGTTACTTTCGATCGTGCAAGTGGCAGCTATTTAGCTTCTGCCGGTTTTCCCACTGCAAGCGGTGATCCTTTCAATTCTGTAAAAGTGAATACAAGAGCGATCGGTTCAGGAACATCATCAACTTTTATTAATTATGCTGCAACCATCTTCGCACATGAGTTGGGTCACTGTATTGGTTTCCGCCATACAGACTACATGAACCGTGCTTATAGTTGCGGTGGTTCTGCTGTGAATGAAGGAGCTTCTACTGTTGGAGCCATTCTTATTCCCGGTACACCTAGCGGACCAGATCCAAATTCATGGATGCTGGCTTGTATTGGTAACGGCGTAAACCGCCCATTCAATGCTAATGATAAAACAGCTCTTAGTTATTTGTATTAATACCTGAAGTCTTATTAACAAATTCAATAAATGGTTTACAGCAAAAGGGCGACATATTATGTCGCCCTTCTTTATTCATTAAGATAAGATGATCGTTAGGCTTCTGTTTCTTTTCTTCTGCTGTTTCTTCCTACAGCGTAATGTGGTTTCAGGTCTTTATAAATTTGTCCGAACTGCTCACTTCCGGAAAGTGCGGCATTTTTAGAATTATGAAAATAGGCCCTGGTTTGTTTCAATATTTCATTACCTAACAACAGCTTGGCATCTTCCATTTTTGTTTTCACTTCTTCCAGTTCATTCAACAACTCATTGTATTGTTTGTACAACTGAATATAATTGTTACAAGCATTTACATCTACATAAGATGGTACCGTTGCTGGGTTTTTCCGCATCGATAACACGGCTTTTTCTACAAACTCTTTCTTTTTATCATTCAGCTTGAACATACTCCGGCGTTCAGCGGGCTTTAATTTAATGTTCTGCGGAAGCATATTTCTGAGTGCGGCGATATGCTGTCTGAACGACATTAACTCTGATCCTACAAAGCTTCTGAAGGAGGCCATAAGACGTTGTTTTTTACTATAACGTCTATTCAAATTAGAAAATTGCTTATTCTGCTGATTTTAATCTATCCCTTTCGGTTAATGAGGTAAGCACCACCAATCAGCATGAGCACACCCATGACCTTGCCCCAGTTAATATTACTTTGTTTGAAACCAAATAATCCGAAATGGTCAAATACCAGCGCAAACAGTAATTGTCCGGCGATCACCAAGGCAAACACATTGGCTGATCCGATCTGTTGAACTGAATAGATGATCACGGTCACAAAAAAAGCACCCAGTAAGCCACCGGAAAACTTATACAACTCTATTTGCTGTAGTTGTTGTGCGGTAGGAAGTTGCTGTTTGGTAAAAAGTATCACCAGCGCCAATGCAATGGTGCCTACAATAAAAGAAATGAACGCCGCCACCCATTGGTTATTGACAGCCGTTTTGAGCTGACTGTTCACACCCGCTTGCGTTGTGATCGTCAACCCTGCTAATAAAGGCAGGATATAAACCAGGTATTTCATGAAGTAATATTTGCGATAAAGAATTACTGTGTTTGTCTTCTTCCATCTCTTGGAGGGCCTGATCTTCGATTACCCTGTGATCTTCTATTTTGTCCGCCTTGTCTGGGTGCACGAGGATTGTAAGTTGGGGTTGGACCAAATTCTTCCGGTACGGTTCCTTTCAAAACCGGTTCTCCGAGTAAGCTTTCAATAGCAGCAAATTTGTTTTGCTCTTTCTCACTTACAAGTGTGAAAGCGGTTCCCTTACTTGCTGCTCGGGCTGTTCTACCAATACGGTGTACATAGTCTTCCCCATCATTGGGCACATCAAAATTGATGACCAGATCAATATCTTCTATATCAATACCTCTGCTTAAAATATCTGTAGCTACCAGTATGTTCAGTTTCTTATTCCTGAAGTCTTGTAACACTTGTTCCCGTTTGAGCTGATCCAGATCTGAATGAATTTCTTCAGCTGAGAGCTTGGCCCTTTTCAATTCTGCTGTGAGTTGTTTTACATTTTGCTTTTTGGAGCAAAAGACAATCACATTTTGAAACTTCCCACTACCCAGCATATCTTTTATGATCGGTATCTTCTGCGGCTCATATACAATGAATGCTTTTTGAATAATTTGCTCCGGTGGTTTTGAAATAGCAATATTGATCTCAACAGGTTCATGTAAAATTTTTCTAGCCAGCTCTCTCATTTTTGTAGGCATGGTTGCAGAGAACAGCAGATTCTGTCTTTCTTTAGGCAGAAAAGAAATGATCTTCATGATATCATCATTGAATCCCATATCCAACATTCTATCCGCTTCATCGAGTACGAGATATTTCAGTCCCTTTAGTTTCACATAGCCCATATTGAGATGGGCGATCATTCTTCCGGGTGTACACACTACAATATCCACCCCCTGTGTTAATGCCTTTTTTTCTGCATTGAATGAATCACCTCCACTTCCACCATATACCGCAATAGAGCTTACATCGGTGAAGTAAGAAAGTCCTTCCAAGCTCTCAGCAATTTGAATGGCCAGCTCTCGAGTAGGCACAATGATCATGGCATTGATCTCATTAGAATCATGCGAAACCGTTAGTAAACGATGTATCAGTGGAAGTAAAAATGCAGCTGTTTTTCCGGTACCGGTTTGTGCTGAGGCAATAATATCTTTTCCTTGTAAAATGGGTACCATCACCTGTTGTTGAACCGGTGTAGCGGTTTCGTAACCCATAGCATCGATGCCATCTAAAATGCGTTGATCGAGCCCTAAATCTGTAAACTTCAAATTGGTCTGTATTTAATTGTATTCCATGTAAAGATACTGTTTAATGATTGCGGCTTGTAAAGCAAACTGCGCACAAGATTTACAGTTTCTCGTACAAGGCTCTTAACTTCTCTCTTGTCATGATCTTTTCCCAGTCTTTCCCTAAAGCGTTCTCCCATAAGGGTTTCATGCCGAGTGAAACATTGATCATAGTATCGAACTGATCGTCTGTTAATCCTTTACAGATTCCTTTCGGTATATCGATCTTGTTTTTTTCAACCATATATTTAAATTCTTTCACACCTGCAGGATAATATTCTTCCAAGTGATTCATCACAATACAATTACCTATGCCATGTTTGGTTCCAAGTAAATAGCTAAGACCATAGCTTACCGCATGTGCAACACCTACCTGAGAATATGCAATACTCATTCCACCCGCATAAGATGCCATCATTAATTGATCATCACTTTCATCATCCCAATGATCTTTGGTCACAAATACTTTTTGACAAAGTTCCAATGCTTTCTCACCATAACTTTTACTGAACTCATTCAAATAGGTTCCTTCCAAACTTTCTATGCAATGGATATAACAATCCATTCCGGTATAAAAACGCTGGTTAGCCGGCGCATCTTTGGTGAGCTCCGGATCTAACACAATCTGATCGAACGGAGTAAAATCACTGTTCATTCCCAATTTTCTGGTAGGACCTGTAAGTACTGTGGTACGGCTCACTTCAGCCCCTGTACCACTCAGTGTTGGGATACCTGCTTTATATACACCGGGAAATTTTACCAGATCCCAACCTTGATAATCGGCAGAAGAACCCGGGTTATTCATCATCAATGATACCGCTTTAGCGAGATCCATGGTAGAGCCTCCTCCAATACCAATAATACCACTAACAGTTCCAAAATCTTGTTTCAACTGATTCGCCAAAGCGTCTACTTGAGTGGTTTTAGGCTCATAAGTTACATCCGCAAAAATGATCTTGTCTTTGCCGCGTAATGGTATCCTGTTGACCAAGGGCTTGCCTTCAAAGAAGTGATCTACCAGAAAAATCATAGGTGCGTCTGCCTTTCGGCGTGGTGCCAGAATTTCATCTAACTGATTAAAAGCACCTCTGCCGAAAACAACATAATCTACCATTTTAAAATTGCGAAAGCTCATATAAAGAATTTTGACGACTTATAATGTTACAAACATAGTTAGAACCGCTTACTTCATAAAGATTGGTGGGTTAAAACAGGTCGGTCAACTTAAAATTCAACTAAATTTTACATGAGGACCTATATTCTGACCCTTTAGAGAATAATTTTGATAAAAGTTACTGTTTTCCTTATACGTCAGAGTAATAATCAGCCTAGCTGTTCCGTTATTTACTGTTTTATAAGAAACCATGGTGTTTGAGAACAATATATGTTCAGATTACGTAAATTAATGCTTGAAACACCTGAAACCGGAACCACTTATTATTATTATTTGACCAATGACATTAATTGGGATTAGTACACTTTGTTTCAAGCTCCTATCCGGTTCTATTGGAAGGGATTTTCTCAAATTCATGAGCCCTGAAAATCTTATGAGGGGTGTGGAGATCATGTCTGTTTGCATTCTCCTCATTGTAGCACTGATCTATATACAAACCATTGCAAAAAAGCGTCTGTTTTTTCATACTGAACGTATCAAAAGTAACATTGAGGTATGGATCAGTCATATCATACTCGAAGAAACCATTGAAGGTATCGAGATCCCTAAGAAGTTCTTTCGCATGCTTAATGACCCTAAAGCGAGACAGGTTGCTATTGATGAGCTGATCAAATGCAAAAAGAATTTTTCCGGTGCCGTTGCTGATAACATTGTTGCTCTGTATAATAAACTCGGACTGAGAGAAGATTCTTTGTTAAAAATGAAGAACAAACGAAAATGGTATCTTCAAGCAAGAGGGATACAGGAGTTATACTTGATGGATCAAAAAGATTTGCTTACTAAAATCTATCGGGAAACAAACAGTGCCCATGAATTTGTTCGTTCTGAAGCTCAGATTGCCGTTATTCATCTCACCGGGTTTAACGGTCTTCGTTTTTTAGATGTGATCACGTATCCACTTACTTTATGGCAACAGATCAAATTACTGGAACAACTGAAATTGTTTGGTAAGAAAGAAGATTTGTCTGACAGAATACCCAAATGGCTATCCTCCAAAAATGAAACAGTTGTTGTGTTTGCCCTAAGGCTTGCTGCAGAATATCAACAATTTGCCGTTAAGAATCATATCATCGATTGTCTGGTTCATCCGGCCAAAATTGTTCGAACACAAGCTATCAAAACCCTGATTGTATTATCAGATGAAACAACACCATCGATGTTGGTTGGCTATTTTTCAAAAGAAGATTTTGAGAATCAAGTTCATATTCTGAATAGTCTGGCAACTATGGCTAGTGATGAACAAAAAGATTTTATGATCCGGCTATTAGATGCTCCTGATAATATCATAAAAGTAAAAGCAGCTACGGTGCTGGCGAACAATTGTACAGATGGTGTTCAATTCATTGAAAAAAGAGCTATGCTGGAGCCTGAGCCCTTTGAAAGAATACTCAGACATGTAAAAAGCGTGAAATGAACTGGGACTCAATTTTAAATATTTCTTTTGATATACTCACGTATGGAATATTTATTTATTCCACACTACTATTATTGTCCTATATCGCTATTGCTGTTTTTTCAATCGGTGAAACAAGAAAATACATTCACAAAAATAGTTTTACTGATTATCGAGTTCTTGCATCATCTACACATGCGCCATCCGTAAGTATTCTTGCCCCTGCTTACAATGAAGGGATGACCATAGTGGAAAATATCAGATCCTTACTCTCTATATACTATACAAACCTTGAAGTTATCGTTATCAATGATGGTAGTAAAGATGATTGCTTACAAAAAATGATCCACGCATATGAACTGGAAAAGATCGACTACTTCGTAGACTATAAAATAAAAACCAAAGATGTAAGAGGTGTTTACAAAAGTCGTAATCCTATTTATCATAAGTTACTCGTAGTTGATAAGGTGAATGGCGGCAAAGCGGATGCATTAAATGTGGGTATCAATATCTCTTCCAATAAATACCTTGTTTGTATTGATGTAGATTGTATTCTGGAACAAGATGCTTTATTAAAAATGGTAAAGCCGTTTCTTGAACAAACAGATGAACGTGTAATTGCTTCAGGCGGTGTAGTAAGAATTGCGAATTCCTGTATCATTGAGGATGGCAGATTGGTAAAAGTGAAACTGGCTGAAGATTATTTGCCACGTATGCAGATATTGGAATACATCCGCGCATTTATATTAGGAAGAATGGCGTGGAGCAGACTGAATGGATTGATGTTGATCTCCGGAGCATTCGGCGCTTTTGATAAAGAGATCGCGATCAAGTGTGGAGGATATGATCATAATACCGTTGGAGAAGATATGGAGTTGGTGGTGCGTATGCGTCGTTACATGGAAGAACGTGATGAGAAGTACCGTGTGACTTATATTCCGGATCCTTTGTGCTGGACAGAAGCACCCAGCTCTTTTGATATTTTAGGAAGACAGCGTAACCGCTGGACCAGAGGAACCATTGAAACCTTAAAGTTTCATAAGAAAATGTTCTTCAATCCGAAATATGGTTTGTTGGGCATGCTTAGTTATCCTTATTGGTTCTTCTTTGAAATGTGTGCCCCTGTGATTGAGTTTTTTGGCTTTGTGTGCTTCTTCATCTTTGCGGCTTTTGGCTTACTTGACTGGGGTTTCTTCTTTGCATATTTACTATTCATTGTTTCTTTCGGATATCTCTATTCTGCTTTTGCCATACTGATGGAAGTCATTACTTACCATCAATACAAACGAAGAATAGATATTCTAGTTCTGCTATTGACAGCACTAACCGAACCGTTTTATTTCCACCCCTTTGTTGTGTGGAGTGCTATCAAAGGATATATCGATTATTTCAGGAAGAAAAAGAGTTGGGGTGAAATGACCCGTCAAGGTTTTGCAAAGAAAACAACGGATGCACCACAACCTATTCCGGTTATAGAAGAAGCAGTACCGGTTGTTGAAGCTGCTCCTGTTATAGAAGTTATTCCGGAACCAACACCTATTGTTACTGAAGAAACCCCGATAAAAATTTCTTGGTACAAAAGAAAAGTTGCTCCCAT
Source organism: Sediminibacterium sp. (assembly GCA_965279585.1). Taxonomy (GTDB): domain Bacteria; phylum Bacteroidota; class Bacteroidia; order Chitinophagales; family Chitinophagaceae; genus Sediminibacterium. Next base: position 241,557 of record OZ257248.1, read on the forward strand.
CATCAATGGAATACCGGATGTATTATTTCAATCTTTCCGCTACTATTTAGGCCATCTACTTTCTTTATTACTCTTGTTTATTATCGCAAGAGGAATTGAAATAGGATTAGATTACAAGGAACATGGTGAGCCTGAGTTTTTTAAACAGGTAATTCTGTATGGTTTGGCAAAAGACATCGCGTTTATGTCCTCGCTTGCCATATGGTGTTATCTGCCTTTTACATTACTATATGTGCTGAGCAAAAAAATAGCACACATCACATTTATTATTCTGGGGTCTCTCAGCGTACTCATACAGGTTGCTTTATCACAATACTTTATTCAATCTTTTGTACCACTAGGGGCAGACCTTTGGAGTTACTCTTGGGATGATATTCAGCAAACTGTCGGAGCCTCCGGTGGGTTGACTATCATATCTACAATAGGATTGTTTGTAGTAATTGCACTATCGATTTTCATACTGATCAAATTACCTAGAAGATTAATGCCTAATGATGGCATTGTGGTCTTCTTTATTTTGTTGATCACTGTAGCGGGTATTCGGGATTTGAATAAGGTTACTGAAGATTTACTTCCCGGAAGAGAGTACAGTAATAATCTTGCACTCAATAAATCTTATTATTTCTATTCATCTACTTACAACAGATTTTTTCCAAAAGACTTGGAAGAAGATATTTATCGCGACGACTATCAAGCTGATGGTATTCTTGCAGATACAGAAATTGATACGAAAAACTATCCCTTCTTACATAGGACAGATAGCACTAAAGATGTATTGGGTCATTTCTTTTCACAAGAAGATTCAATGCCACCTAATATTGTTATACTAATGGTTGAAGGTTTAGGCAGAGCTTTTAGTAATCAAAACGCTTATCTGGGTAGCTTTACTCCATTTCTTGATTCTCTTTCCGGCAAAAGCTTGTATTGGGAGAATTTTTTAAGTACAGGAGGAAGAACTTTTACGGTATTACCTTCTTTACTTGCCTCTCTTCCTTTTGGTAACGGTGGTTTTACAGAGTTAGATGATCAAATGCCGGCACATTTATCGATTGCAAACTTGCTGAGATACAACGGCTATAAAACCGCTTTCTTTTACGGCGGTGATGCTTCCTTTGATAATATGAGACCGTTTTTGAAAAAGACCGGTGTTGAAAATATTTTTGATGAGGCTTCTTTTCCAACAAATGGTTATCAGCGTTTACCACAATCAACTTCCGGCTTTAGCTGGGGTTATGATGACGCTTCCTTATACAGGCATATGCTTTCCAAAACCACAGAAGACAGCACTAGACCACATCTAAGCATCATTCTTACTGTGGCTACACATAGTCCGTTTTTGATCAACAACCAACAGGAATATATAGATCGTTTTGAAAAAAGAATGGGAGAGTTAAAGTTCTCCGCAGCACAAAAAAGAAACTACAGAAATTATACAGATCAATATGCCAGTATCTTGTATGCTGATCAGTCTATCAAAGAGTTCATACTTGCATATAGTAAACGACAAGATTTCAAAAGAACAGTATTCATCATAACGGGTGACCATCGTATGCCTGAAATTCCGATGAGCACAAAACTTGATCGCTATCATGTTCCTATGATGATCTACTCACCCATGCTAAATAAACCGGAGAAATTTGCAGCTGTTTCCAGTCATTTTGATATTGCTCCTACGATTACTGCATGGTTGAAATATAGTTATGGTTTAACCATGCCGAATATTACCTCTTGGTTAGGTACAGGTATAGATACAGGTAACGTTTTCAGAAACAACCATTCTATTCCATTAAAGCAAACAAAACCTGAATTGATTGACTTCGTCAGAGGATCTTATATGTTGAATGGAGACGATTTATTTAAGATCAGCAGTACTATGGATCTAGAACCGGATCTAACTGTAGAGAAAAAGTTTCAGATGAAATCTTCATTCAATCAATTCAAAAGAAAGAATCTACAATTTACAAAAGAAAGAAGATTGATACCTGATAGCCTAGTTCAGAAGTACACTCGTTATTGATCTTTTTGCATACTCTTATAGTAGTCATTCAGAATCGTAGTAACCAGTGGGCGATACAAACGCCAGAAGAAACTTTTTCGCTCAAGAGGTTCTCTTTCAGTATACATCATCCATTTAAATAAAGCAACTCCTTTGAAGTAAGAGGATGATAGAGAAATAGGGTTATCACAAAAATCGGCTGAAAAATAAAAGAACCGGTAATCTTCATTGATATGTGTTGTTATCGCCGGAAAGCTTGCTGGTATTTTGTATTGAGCCAATTCTGCCAGCCCTGTGTCATTCACATCTATCTTGAAGTCGGAGATCACATGATTGATATTTTTGTTGACGCTTACAATATCAAACCAAAAAGAGTATTTCATTTTTTCCGGCATCCCATAATGGTCTATCCCCTCTTTTGAAGCATAGATATAAGGCAGCTCGGTTTTTAAATGTTTTTCGTTTTCCAATATAACTACCAGATCATTATCAGCATTAATAAACGCTACGCCACCTTTTGTAAATGGCCATTGATCATTGTGTGTTCGTTTGTAATTTTTTATCAGCCATGCGGGTAATTCCTTATTGACTGTGGTATCAAAAGATTCAAAATACCTGCCGATCCAACCTGACCAAGTAATACCAAATGCATTTTCGAATTTTTTCCTGATAGCAGGATCGGTTGGTGAGCCTATCGAGTTGAATTCTGTAATAATCAGTTTCTTTTTCTGCTTCATGAGTTCCAGAAAATAGATATCCTGTTTACTCATACCGCCATACACAATACCGGATCTGTCTTGAATATTTCCTTGCTTAAACCATTCATTTCGAAATACACCATATGCATCAGTGATATACGCTGCATCTGCATCCACACTGAGTTTCTGCAACTGTGTAGAATCAAAACGTTCAAGTCCTTTGAGTTTATATTTCTCATCTTCTAATGGGAAAAAACCAAAATAATCTTTATCCGGTTGGTAGCGCTCTGTATTGTTCTTCAAAAATTTTTCCTGATTCAGTACCCAGTGTAAGGAGATATGTTCTTGACCGGGATATTCAACAACGGTCTTGTCGACAATGGCAATCAGTAGTTTTCTTCCCGGCAGGAAGAACCACACTACCAACATCCAGAAGGGTAATAAGAATATAATGATGGCTAGTAAACCTCGCCAAGAGATTTTGATACGAGCTTTTTTATTTAAAACCTTCTCAGACATCCAATACTGAATTGATATTGATTACCGATCGTTTTAGGCAGATATTCTTGATTCAACCAACTACCATCAATAGTCAATACATTAAACTTGGCAAACTTTTTTCTAAAAACAAATCCTGCCTTGTAAGAAGTAAGCTGGACAACTCCATTTAACTGAATAACATTGAGTCTGTCATCGGGTGAAACACCATAACCAATATTAAAACCTAACATATCGTCTGCACTTGCATAGTAATAACGTGCAGATAAATTATAAGAAGACGAAACGGTGCTGGTGAATGTGCTAGGTGTAATATAGGCTCTTGCGCCAAACAGCCAGCTTTTATAATATTTACCTACATATCCTGTATATACATAAGTAGGGTCGCCTGAAAATTTCAAATAACGTACCCCTAGCTCAGCCTCATAGCTTTTGGGTAAATTAGCATACAGCGAGAATCCACCACGCCAATGTGGAAATACACCAATATTATCAGAATAGGCCAAGCCTACATAACTATAAAAGGTATTCGAAATACGTGGATATGCTTCTAGCTCATATTGATATCCATTGGAAGCAAAACGATTGGCATAATTGAAGCGACCAATAATAGATCCGATGCCGGTATTTCTTCCATAATCAACACTAACAAGATGCCATGGGTCAGAAAATTGCTTATCGAATGTTACAAAATCATAGCTCACACCAATTCGGTTTTTCACTGCATTCTCTCTGATACGATTCGCCAATGCTCTTGCTTCCGTATTGTTTTTGTTGATTGATATTACTGTTTGAACTGCTTTATTTGCTTCATTGAATTTGCGCATGCTATTCAAAACCCTGGCTTTCTTCAAATACAAGCCTTCTGATTTTGGATTGTACTTAATTCCTTCTTCACAAATCGCTAATGATTTTTCACTTTCATCATTCCAAAATGTCATATCTGCATAAGCCATACATGCATCTTCATAACCGGGGTTTTGTTTGAGCACTTCCTCAAAGCAAATTCTCGCACTGTCATAGTTTTTTGTCCAGGTATAGATCCTTCCTAAAAAAACACGCAGATCTGAATAGTTGGGGCTTTTTTCGATGGCTTTGTACAGATAGGTTTTTGCTAGTGGATAGTTGTCTTCATCAAACGCTGCTTTACGTGCTGCTTTGAGCAAACCATCTGAGCTGCTGGTATCGATTTGAGCAGCAGCAGTAGATACAGTAAGAACTGCTGCAAAAAAAAGGGCTCCTGCTATTTTAGAAACGAAAGACATACTATCATTTTAAGGATCAGGATTTTCCTAATCGGGTCATTAGTCGTTTTACACGAATGGATAGTTCGTTCAAACTAAATGGTTTTGTGATATAATCATCAGCACCTAACTCAAAGGCTTCCATCACTACTTTTTCCTGTTCCATGGCCGATAAAATAATGATGGGTATTTGTTTCTCTCTTTTTTTAAGCATAGCTGTTAGTTCCAAACCGGATGCATAAGGCATCATAATATCAGAAATTACAAGATCCGGTTGTTCAGATTCGATTTTTGAGATAGCTTCTCTACCATCAATTGTGGCAATAACATCATACCCTTCTTTCTTAAGCTTTAGCTCAATGGTTTTTAATAACATGGGCTCATCTTCAGCTACCAGGATTTTCATATTTAGCTTTCGAATATTAATATACTGAATAAAAGTACGAGATTTAGGGTTATCGACCCATGATCTGGTTCTTTTCGTCAATTAATTGGGTTTTCATTTGGTCGAATAATGCACATACTTGCGCTACTTTATCCGGTATTTGATCCAGATCTTTTCTCTCTCTTCCACTTACTTCAATCTTTCCCAATAATTCAGAAATATACGTTGCCTGCAACATGGCAAGCGCCCCTTTTAGTTTATGTGCCAGTTGATACAACGAATCCCAGTCTCCCGTTTTTGACAATGCGGCTAATTCGATCATTTGAGCGGGTGTGTTTTCCAAAAAAAGATTCAGAACATCCAAAAGTGATTCTTTGTCGTCCAAACCTTCCAATAAAGAAAGATCATATAATTTTTGGGTATTCATGGTATCATGGTTGTCAGGTTCTTTTGTATCTTTTATAAGCAGCCGTATAAGTCGTTTATAGAGGTCATCGAAATCAAAAGGTTTCAACATAAAATCATTCATTCCTACTTCAACTGAACGATCACGGTCACCTTTCAATGCCGTAGCAGTCATAGCAATGATGGGCGTTTGCAGCTGAAGGGTTTTGCGAATGTATTCAGTAGCTTCATAGCCATCCATTACCGGCATCTGGATATCCATGATGATAAGGTCATATGCTGCTTTGTTTTGTTCTAACAAGTCGATCGCCGCTCTACCATTATTGGCTATATCCACCGCTCCGCCTACTTTTTTTAGAACATAACTCACAAGTTTCTGGTTTACTTCATTGTCTTCAACAACCAGAAAACGTTTGTCTTTCAATAATTGTGACTCATCTTTTTCAGCAGATTGCTCCGTTAATACTTCATAGGGTATTTCCATGATAAATTCTGCACCAATACCGGGTTTATTGACTGCTTGAATCGTACCGCCTTGTAATTCTAATAAACTTTTACAAATAGATAACCCTAGTCCCGCACCACCATAATTCCTGGCAATCTCCGGTCCGGCTTGTGTAAATGGTTCAAAAATGGTCGTTATTTTCTCATCCGGCAAACCGATGCCTGTATCCGATACTGTAAATCTGATCATGGCTTTATTTCCCGTTTGTCGTAGTACTTCCGTTTGAATTCTCACTTCTCCTGAAACCGTGAACTTCACTGCATTACCTACTACATTTACCAATACCTGATTTAAACGATAAGGATCTCCAATAATGGTTTCGGGTAATCCCATATCATGATCAAAGACGAGGCTCAGTTCTTTCTGAGCGACTTCATGCTCATACTGCGATTTGACTTGATTTAACACATCTCGAATACGAAAAGGCACTTTATCTAACGTGATCTTCCCGGCTTTGATCTTAGAGAAATCAAGAATATCATTTACAATTACCAACAGATTATTTACAGATCTTTTGATCATAGAAGTAAACTCTTTCTGCTGGCCATTGAGCTCTGTCTGTAATAAAAGATTGGTCATGCCCTGAATACCATTCATCGGTGTTCTGATCTCATGACTCATATTTGCCAAAAACTGTTCTTGTAATTGTTTGGCTTCTTCTGCATTCTTTCTTGCTTCAATCAGTTTCTGTTGGTATAAAACTCTATCCGTGATATCAGTAGCGATTCCACCAATACCAAATATCTTTTTGCGGTGATCAACAAGTGGGAATTTAATGACCAGTAAATTTTTTCTTCCTTCCGGACCAAAGATCCATTCTTCTGTTTCTACTGCTTTACGTGTGCTGATCACTTCTTCATCCAACATCTTATAATGGTCACCGGTTTCTTTTTCACTAAACTCATAATCTGTTTTCCCGATTACCATTTCATCCGTCACACCCATTACTTCTTTGAATCTTTTATTGATGGTGATGTATCTGCCATCCAATCCTTTAATAAAAATGAGTGATGTGGTATTTTCGAGAATGGCTTCCAATCTAAGTTGGTTCTCTTTTCTACGTTGCTCTGATTCTTTTAACTCCAGTTCGATCTTCTTTCTTTCTGTGATATCACGCACCATACATTGAAACCCTTGAACCATATCTTCTTTAAGGATCAATTGTGCAGTTTGTTCCACCCATTTTTGATGCCCGGCTTTTGTTCTTATGACAAATTCAAGTGAAGTAGATGCTGTTCTGCTTTGAAACTGTTGCGTATAGTGATTAAATACTTGCTGCATCCAAGAGGGGTGTAACAAAAAGGAAAAGTCTTTACCAATTAGCTCTTCCACAGAATATCCCGTAAGGTCACCCACCTGTTGATTGGCGAATGTGATGATACCGTTCAGATCGGTAGTATACATCACCATACTTGCATTTTCAATCAAATTTTTATAACGCTCATCGCTGTAGCCGACACTTTCTTCAGCCTTTTTTCTGAGAGAGATATCTCTATTTAACTGAATGATCAATCCTAATACGATAATAAAAGCAATGATGGCGCCAATGATAGCCGTGTAAATACTGTTCGAATAATTTTTAGCATTGGCCTGCAGTCGAAGATTCAAAACAATTTCACCACATACCGTTAGTTTGTCAAGTATGTTAAATGCCGCTCTTGACTGCTGCGGACCTTCTCCAGATAAGGATATCCGTTTTTTAATGGATTCCGTCGTTGTTGAATCGGCCAAAACACTTTTCTGAAATCTCTCTTTGATATGGATCAATTCTTTTAGTAGAACAAGCGATGAAATAGAAAAAGCAGTATCATCCTTAGTTTTAGATTCGATACTTGTAATTAGCTCGTTTGTTTTGTCATGTAATTGTTCAATAATAGGTTGCCAATTCTTATCACTCGTGATCAATAAACTGCGTGTAGCAGATTCGGCTTGTCCAAGAGAGCTTTTTAATTCAGCAATATCTTTTAGAACAGAATATGTATGATCAACAGAGGCTCTGGTTTTATCCAGATCGTTTTTGATCAGATATAAAACAATACCAAAGCTGACTAAAGTAACTACTGCGAAAAAGAATAGCCATCGAACCCTACCATGCATAACGACTGATCTGTTTCTGTTACTATTGCTCATGCTCGCAGTATTGGTAAAATGATAAGGGGGTTGTTGTAAAGATAAAGTTTTGCCCTGTGAGAACAGCATGAACTAAAATATCAAACTGATTAAAATCGCCTTATTATTTATTTAGGTATTGTTCAGCTCTTTTTAAGTCTTCAGGTGTATCGATTTCTACACCCATATAGCCGGTTACTACCATTTTGATGGGCACTCCATATTCCAAATAACGCAAGCACTCTATCTTTTCTGCGGTTTCCAGAGGTGTCATAGGCCAGTTGGTAAAGCGAAGCAATGCTTCTTTTCGAAATGCATACACACCAATATGTTCATAATAAGTAATAGAAGTATCCTTACTTCTGGGATAAGGAATCACGCTTCGGGAGAACATCAAAGCATTGTTATTTCTATCAATAGCTACTTTTACATAGTTAGGATCATCGATAAATTGCTGTTCTTTTAGTTCCTGCATGAGTGAGGCAACTTGTACCGATTCGCCATTTTCAGTTTTAAAAACTTTCAATAGTTTTTCCAAAGGTTCGAGCTGAACAAAGGGTTCATCGCCTTGTACATTTACAACAATATCTATATCCATATCCACTACCGCTTCTGCAATACGGTCACTTCCACTCTCGTGTTGTCGCTTGCTCATCACGGCTTTACCGCCATTGGATACGATTTCTTGATAGATCACTTCGCTATCGGTTACAACATATACTTCATCAAATAACCCTGTGGCAAGGGTATTATCATAAGTATGCCTGATGACAGGCTTGTTTCCCAGTAATTGCATGAGCTTGGCAGGGAAACGGGTTGCAGCATATCTGGCAGGAATAAACGCAGCGATCTTCATGAAAATCTTTTAGCAAAGATGCGCATTTATTGCGTTTAGTAATCGGTCTTAACAGAGCGATCAAAAGGTATTTTCAGTTGATAAGAAAGATTTTCATCTGTACTGTCATCAAGTACATCCAATCCATAACGTAATTGTTCTACGGGTGTATAATTGAATGTACCGAACAGGCGATCCCAGATAGAAAAAATATTCCCGTAGTTGGAATCCGTTTGTGGACGTACATAATGATGATGAACCTTATGCATATCAGGAGAAACGATCACCCAACTGATGGCTTTATCCAACCATAAAGGCAATCGGATATTGGCATGATTGAACTGAGATAAGACAGCACTCAAACTTTGGTACATCATAACCAACCACATCGGCGCACCACACAGTACTACACCTATTGTGGTGAATACCGCACGAAATACACTTTCTCCCGGATGATGACGATTAGCAGTAGTCGTATCAACATGGGTATCGGCATGGTGCACCATGTGGAATTTCCACATCCATTTGAATTTGTGTTCAATAAAATGAATGAACCAGGCACCTATCAGATCTAACAATAACAAACCTCCGATCATAAACAACCATACCGGCATTTCTACCACTTGAAGAAGTCCAAAATTATTCGCGACAGCCCAATCACTTGATTTAACGATCACCAATGCAAAAGCAAAATTGATCACAATGGTAGTGATCGTAAAAAAGATATTAATAGAAGCATGTTTCCATTTATTATAACGGAAACCAAAAAGCGGGATAGCGCCTTCTATCAGCCAAAAGAAAGTAATGCCTCCGGCAAGGATCAAGGCACGATGCAAACTGGGGATCGTATCAAAATATTGAATGATATTCTCAAGCATGGCAAACAATTGTGTTCTTACTAATGTACAAATTAATCAGCAGCAGCCATGGACTTGTATAAAAAAGTCCCGCTCTTTTACAGCGGGACTCAAACAGATATTTTTGCTTCGTACAATTAATTATTCAGCATCAGCGGCATTACCAGCATCAACAGGTCTTCTCCTTCTGCCTGTTCTGTAGGTTTGATTAAACCCGCTTTTGTTGGGGTAGACAATTCCATTTTCACATCTTCAGTATCAGCTGCACTCAGCATTTCGATGAGGAATTTAGCATTGAAAGCGATCTGAAGATCTTCGCCATCATATTGACAACTCATACGTTCATTACCTTCAAAACTAAAGTCGATATCCTGTGCTGCCATCTGTAACTCACTACCGGTAATACTCAATGCTACCTGATTAGTGCTCTTATTACTAAACACGTTAACACGACGTAGGGCATTCTGGAAATCAGCTTTGTTAACGATGAGTTTATATGGATTGTCAGCAGGAATCACCACTTTATAATCAGGGAAACGTGCATCGATCAATCGACAGATCATCTGTGTAGAACCGTGGTTCACAAACAGGTGGTTGCTGTTATAGCTAACAGTAATTGCATCATCATTATCAGGCAATGCATTCTTTAACAGGTTCAGTGGTTTTTTAGGAACAATGAATGAATCTGTTTTGGAAGCATGCGCATCTGTTCTCTTATATCTTACCAAACGATGAGCGTCGGTAGCCACAAACTGAACACCGTCTTTTGATAATTCAAAAAATACACCTGTCATAGCCGGACGGAGATCGTCATTACTCACAGCAAACAAGGTTTTATTGATCGCTGTCAATAACCCGCTGCTGGTCATATCAAAACCGGTGGTATCATCGGCTGCAGGCTCTTTGGGGAAATTATCCGGGTTTTCGCCCATTACTTTATACTTACCATTATCACTGGTGATCTCCACTGCAAAATTCTTATCAATATTGAATGTAAGTGGTTGATCTGCAATGTTTTTTAAGGAATCCATCAGGATTTTAGCAGGTATACAAACCTTTCCGTTCGCCTTGCTTTCTACATCCATTTGAACACGCATAACGGTTTCCAGATCCGTGGCCACTACATTCAGTTTCTTATCCTGAATTTCAAACAGGAAGTCTTCGAGAATGGGCAATACGGTATTGGCATTAATCACACCGCTGATCTGTTGGAGGTGTTTCAAAAGTGATGAGGAAGAAACAATAAATTTCATTCTGCTGAATTTAGATACGCAACAAACCTAAGGCAAAATGTTAACATTCCGTAACCAAAATTAAAGGGTCATCTGTGACCTAAAAACAGATTGTGAATGAGTTGTGAATTGGGTCAGGAAATGGAGCCAATGCCTTCTAATAATTCCTGATAACGTACACGTGTGATAGGCTTTACAATATAGTCTGTGACTGAGTTGTATTGACGTGAGCGACGTATATCTGCATCATCTACAGAAGAACTCACCACATACAAAGCCATGGATTTGGGGAAGTGGTTTCGGATCTTTTCATATTCCTCCAAAAACTCCCATCCATTCATGATGGGCATATTGATATCCAGAAAAATAACGTCCGGTAAATTGGAGGGGTCTTTACTGTTTTCGCTGGAGAAAAAAGCAATCGCCTCACTGCCATCATAAAAAGAGCGAATATCTTTGGCCATACCTGTAGCCTCCAACATTTTCTTGGCGGTAAATTGATAGATCTTATCATCATCTATCAAACAAACGGTATGTTGAATCTGGCTCATATAGTGTATGTTTCCGAAAACGTTTCCGGACAATAACAAATATAATTAAATAACCCCTAATTTGAACGGTATCAATGCTATCAAAAAGACTTACCCCCGAACAGGCCTGGCAAAAGATCCGGCATTTCTGTGCCTATCAGGAAAGAAGTCATTTTGAAACCAAAGAAAAACTATTTGGCTATGGACTCTCAAAAGCCGATGTTGATACCCTAATAAGCCGACTTATTGAGGAAGATTACCTCAATGAAGCCCGTTTTGCAGCACAATTTGCAGGCGGACACTTCAGAATTAAAAAATGGGGAAGGGTAAAGATCATCTATGCTCTGAAGCAAAAAAGAGTGAGTCCGGTTAATATTAAATATGCCTTAAAAGAAATTGATGACGTGAATTATAAGGCAATTTTAATGCGATTGGCAGAGACAAAATGGAAGTTGTTGAAAAACGAACAATACCTCAACCGACAAGCGAAGACCTCGCAATACCTGATCAACAAAGGTTATGAGCCTGCATTGGTACAAGAGGCCATTCAACAAATTAGAAAAGCTGCGAAAGAATAAATTTATCTTTATGGAACAATCGGTATGCATAAAACGCTTTTGTTGATCTGTTTATTTTTTTCTTGTTATGCGTTTACACAGGAAAAAAAGCACTTGAGAACTGAGATCCTCTTCAGTTCTCACAATGATGCGTTTCTATTACAAAAAAAAGATGCTTACTACACCAATGGCCTCTATTTTCAATATCGCCTTGCTGATCGTTCAAGCTCCAGAAAAAAGATCCATGTTGCCGAGATCGGACAAATGATCTTTACACCTTTATCAAAAAAAGGAAGAACCGCTGCTGATATTGACCGCCCGTATTGTGGTTACTTGTTTGCGAGATATGGACAACTCATTGCGATCAACCAAGAAAATATCCTACAATGGAATACAAGTTTGGGTGTTGTAGGTAGTGCATCACTTGCCGAAAATTTGCAAAACGAATACCATCGTCTATTTGGATTTCTTCGTTTTCAAGGATGGGAGTATCAGGTGAGAAATGCTTTAGGCCTGGATGCAGACATTAGCTATCGTTTCACTGCCGCCGACTATAATGATCTTTTTAAAATAGTACCACAAATTCAGGCTTCAGTTGGCACAACGTTCACTCACGCAAAAGCAGGGGTATATGTTTTGGCAGGCAATTTTGAAAAAAATAATAACAGCGTACTTTTTAATAGCAGGGTGAGCAATGGAAACACTTCTCCACAAAAAAAGATGGAATTATTTGTATTTGCATATCCATCCATCACAGCACAAGCTTACAATGCAACGCTGCAAGGCGGCTTACTCAACAAGGGATCAGGAGCCGTTCTAGCTGATCCAAGACCTTTTGTATTTGAACAACGCTATGGTATCTGTTACGCACAAGATCGCTTGAGTACAAAGTTGGAGTTGGTATATCAATCTAAAGAGACCGATTCTCAAACAAGATCTCATGCATATGGAGGAATACAGATTGCCTACCGGATGTTTTAATGCCAGTAACATTTTATGTTAACTTGCAGGTATGTCTTCACTTCATATCTCAATCATACAAACCAAGCTTTTCTGGGAGGATAAAACAGCTAATTTGTCGATGCTGGAAGAAAAGATCAAAAGCATCACTGAGAAAACAGAGATTGTTGTTTTACCCGAGATGTTCAGTACAGGTTTCAGTATGAACCCATCTGATTTAGCTGAAACCATGGAGGGACCTACAGTAAATTGGATGAAAAAAATGGCTGCCGATAAAAAAATCATCATAACGGGCAGTATCATCATTCAGGAAAATAATCAATACTATAATCGTTTGCTGTGGGTATTACCTAATGGAACGATTGGTCATTATGATAAACGTCATCGCTTTGCTTTTGCAGGAGAAGACCAACATTATTCTAACGGACATAAAAGATTGATCGCCCAAGTAAAAGGATGGAAGATCAATTTACAGATCTGTTATGATCTTCGTTTTCCTGTTTGGGCGAGGCAACAATCTGAGCAAGAACCGGAGTATGATATACTACTCTATGTAGCCAATTGGCCGGAAAGAAGAAATCATGCATGGAAGACTTTACTCACAGCTCGTGCGATTGAAAATCAATCTTATGTAATTGGTGTGAATCGAGTAGGAGAGGATGGAAAAGGTATTTATCATAGCGGCAACAGCATGGTAATCGATCCACTAGGTGAAGTTTTATATCACAAAGAACATGATGAAGATATTTTTACGATCCAACTCGAAAAGAATACACTGACAGAAGTTAGAACCAAATTTCCATTCTGGAAAGATGCAGATGATTTTTTTATCACTCAAGACTAAACCATGGCTGAACGCAATACTTATTATGCGAATCGATTGTTCACCGGTAGTAAATGGCTGAACCAATATGTAGTGGTTACCGAACGTGGGGCTATTATTGACATTGTGCCTGCTACTGCTATTCATGAACCATATACTGCGCAGTTCTCTTTGATGGCACCTGCATTTATGGATATCCAGATCTATGGTGCATATGATCGGTTGCTTGCTGTTTACCCTGAAGTAACTTCATTGGAGCGTTTGTATGAGTATTGTAAAAAAGGGGGAGCTGCTTATTTTCAACCAACTGTAGCAACCAATAGTTACGACGTATTTAAAAAATGTATTGATGCAGTTCGTGCTTACAGACAAATGGGTGGTAAAGGTTGTATCGGTTTACATATTGAAGGGCCATGGATCAATCCGATAAAAAGAGGTGCTCATCAGGAACAATTTATTCACTCACCTACACTGGAACAAGCGCGTGAATTATTGGAATATGGTAAAGGTGTCATTACGATGATCACCCTTGCACCTGAGGTATGCAGTGCTGAAGTGTTATCATTAATTCGTTCCTATGGCGTTGTGATCTCTGCCGGACATAGCAACGCTACTTATACAGAAGGTATAGAGGCTTTCAAAAATGGTATTGGTGCTGCTACACATTTATTCAATGCCATGAGTCCTCTGCACCATCGGGAACCCGGATTAACCGGTGCTATCCTAGATCATGATACTGTCATGTGCAGTATTGTACCCGATGGATATCATGTAGATTTTGCAGCTATTCGTATTGCTAAAAAGCAAATGAAAGAAAGACTGTTTGCTATTACAGATGCAGTTACTAATACAACGATCGGTCCTTATCCGCATACACTTAAAGGTGATTACTATGAATCAGAGGGTGTATTAAGTGGTTCTGCATTGAACATGGTTCGTTGCGTACAAAACTTGGTACACAAAGCCAATATTCCTCTTGATGAAGCATTCAGAATGGCAAGTCTATACCCTGCACAAGTAATGGGTCTTGCACACAGAAGCGGAAGAATTGAAAAGGGATATAACACTGCTCTTACCGGACTCAGCGAAACATTAGATGTGATTGAAGTGGTGGATGGTCCATAGACCATGGACTATGGTCTATTGTCCTTGATAATACGCTTCACTTCACTGATCTTAATATCGTAGCCCTCACGAATGGCGCGTGAAGAGGGTTTGATTTCTATATCAGGCATGATGCCTCTGCCTTTGGGGCGATCTTTATCCATTACTAATCGATACAAGGGTAAACTCACCACTAACCCTGAATTAGGTAATGTGATCTTGGGAATGTGCATAGCAGAATTACCATAATATCCCCCACCACTTTCTTCTCCCAACACTTTTACATTCGATTGCCCTTTTAATTGTGCAATGAACATGGTGGCTGCAGAAAAAGTATAACCTCCTTGTATCAAATACAATTTGCCATCATAACGATGCTTGGTAGCAGGTTTGAAGTAATGCTGTTCATATCTGCGGTAATGAATTTTTCCATCCTCCATTTTCTTTCCTCCAAAATTCATCGCTAACCAATAGATAAAAGAAGGTTTGATATATCGGCTATACTGCATTCTTCTGCTAAAAGCAACGATACTGTCCCCTACTTTGAAAGGTTTATTAATAAGGTATCTTGTCAGATCAATACTATTGCCCACATTACCACCGCCATTTTCCCTCAGATCAATTACAAGATTTGCAATGGAGAGGCGATTCAAAGTTTTGAAACTTCGTCTAAAAAAAGTTTTTAGTCTTCCTCCGGAAAAAGTGGTCAACCGAATGAATCCAGTACTATTCAGTGTATCGATCACCATTGATCTTTTATTCAACAACCTAAGCTTTCTTAATTCTCTGCGGGATAAACCGGGAACGACTACAGATGGTTCTTTACGAGAACTGTCTCTTACAGGTCGATATGCTTTGATCTGTGCTTCTTTTTCTTGTCCGAGCGAATCGATATATCGGATATGATAAACAGAATCATGATCGCCTATAATGGTTTTATACCATCCCGGAAAATTACCACTGATGACCTGACTTTTATGATTGGTAACATATCCGTCGGTGCTGATGTACTGATAAATGGTGTCGAGTATTTGTTCCGGAGATCTTCCATTGATCGCCGTTACAATAGTTCCTCTTTTAAAAATTGAATCATTATTATAGGCACTCGCCAATACTACCAAACTATCATCCCATGCTTTCAAAGCCAATGGAAACTGTGGATACCGATACCGATTGGCGATTTTACCATAGGCTTTTGAAAACCGAACCGTAGTATGGCCACAACGAATATTTGCGATGAGCTTAGAAAGCCTGTTCTTATAGTCAAGCTCATTCAGTGAATCTGTAATACCTGTTATGGTCTCCTGAAAATAATAATCTATACTGTCTTTAGATGTGTACCAATACAAGCTCGGATGATTAGCCTCCAATACTTTCTTCAGGATCTGCAGATCTTCTTTTAACTCCGCTGCGGCCATTTTGGGTAATGGTGGTGGAGACTTTTGCGCACAAATACTTACTGACAAGATCAGTAAAAAAAATCCGATACTAAAAATGCGGATATGCTTCATAGATTCTTACTGCTGAAAAGCATTCCAGCCTTGTGCAGTGATGTCAAAAGTGTTGCCACCTTTTGTTAATAGCTTGCATCCTTCTTCCAACTCTGCCATATAGCCGATCACACTGATGTCTTCATTAAGCGTTATCTTATCGTAATCTTCCTGCTTCAGTGTAAAAATCAATTCATAATCTTCACCACCATTCAATGCACACACAGTAGGATCAAGTCCGAATTTGAATGCCGCTTTTCGACTGTCTTCTGCAATGGGCAGCTTTTCTTCATAAATACGACAGCCCAAGCCACTTTGTTTACAGAGATGTAAAATTTCACTACTGATACCGTCACTCACATCCATCATGGAAGTAGGAACAATATTGTTTTGCTCAAAAAAATCTATGATCTCTTTTCTGGCTTCGGGTTTCAATAATCTGCCCACGATATAGCTTTCATTCTCAAGATCAGGTTGAACCTGTGGGTTTTCGAGGTATATCTTTTTCTCTCTCTCCATTAATGTAAGTCCGAGATAAGCTCCTCCCAGATCACCAGTTACACAAATCAAATCTCCCTTGGAAGCAGTACTTCTCTTTATAAATTTTTCAGGAGCCACTTCACCAATGGCTGTAACTGATATCACAAAACCTTTTGCTGATGAAGAGGTATCACCACCGATTAGATCTACTTTGTGTTTTTCACAAGCAAAATGAACTCCTTCATAAAATTCAGTGATTGCTTCCAGACTAAAGCGATTACTAATACCGATACTCACAGTGATCTGAGTGGGTGTTGCATTCATCGCATAAATATCACTCAGGTTTACCATCACTGCTTTGTAACCCAAATGCTTGAGTGGTGTGTACATGAGATCAAAGTGAATACCTTCTAACAAAAGATCTGTTGTGATCACTGTTTGCTTTCCGAAATGATCAATGACCGCAGCATCATCACCTACACCGAGGATGGTAGAAGCATTATGTGTCTCAAAATTTTTGGTTAGATGCTCAATCAATCCAAACTCACCTAAACTTGCTATTTCTGTTCTTGTTTCACTCATGACTGAAATATAAAATATTGAATAATGAATGTAGCATCTCGAAATTAGATATTCGATATTCTACATTCTTAATTTCTCACCGAAGCTCCGTTTACAACAGCTACTAGCTCATCGTGTATTTTTCCATTGGTTGCGATGATATGTGGCTGGTAAGGAGAATAAGTATTTCCTTTGAAATCTGTGACTTTACCTCCGGCTTCTTCTACCATTAAAAAACCGGCCGCGCTATCCCAAGCTTGTAATTTGTGTTCATAGAAACCATCAAAACGTCCGGCTGCAACCCAGCACAGATCAATCGCTGCACTTCCTAATCTCCTTACGGGAACGCCTTTACGTATTAATTTTTCAAAGACTTGCAAGGGACCATTTTCCATATCTAAATAAGTATAGGGAAAGCCCGTTACCAAACAGCTTTTGATCACTTCTGTTTTATCACTTACCTGAATTTTTTTATCATTCAGTGTCGCGCCAAATCCTTTTTGTGCGAAGAAAAACTCATTGATAAAAGGATTGTATACTGCACCCAAAATCATTTCACCATCTTGTTCAATCCCAATACTCACGCAACAAATAGGAATTCCATTTGCAAAATTCACAGTTCCATCTATCGGATCAATGATCCACTTATAAGAAGAATCCTGAATGATCTCTCCTGTTTCTTCACTTAGAATAAAATGATCAGGATAATCTTGTCTGATCACTTCAAAAATGGCTTTCTCAGCAGCATGATCCGCTTCTGTTACCAGATTATTGACCCCTTCTTTATTGCTGATCGTAAATTGTCCGTTGAAAAAGTGTTGTAATTGAGCGGCTCCCGCTTCGGTTGCTTTGATGAGTGTTTGCTTCAGCATATGCGCAAAAATAGCGAACCTGCAGTTAAGGGACAAGAAAGAAGAAACAAGGATCAAGTGTGAATCATCAAATGCTTCTATTTATTATTGCATATTGAAATCAAGCATTTGACGCTCAGTATCATCATAGTTAATTATAATGTTCACCCCTTTTTGGAACAGTGTTTACGTACTGTATTGACTGCTTCGCAAAATATCGATACTGAGATCCTTATAGTGGATAATGGCTCTGTCGATGATTGTATTCCTATTTTACAACCATTGTTTCCGCAAGTACAGTTTATCAGATCAGATATGAATCTGGGATTTGCTAAAGCCAATAACCTCGCATTGCGGAAAGCCTCCGGCTCATTCATCCTTTTTTTAAATCCGGATACTTTATTGTCGACTAATGTTTTGTCTACTTGCCTCGAACATTTTCAAAGCCATCAGCAAACCGGAGCTTTGGGTATTCGAATGATCAATGGCTTTGGCGAATTTCTTCCGGAAAGCAAAAGAGCATTACCAACCCTTAAAACCGCTTTCTTCAAGTTAAGCGGACTCGCAAAACTCTTTCCTTCATCGAGAATATTCAACCGTTATGCACTTGGGCATCTTTCTCCGGTTGAAAATCATCCTGTAGAAGTATTGGCGGGCGCTTTTATGATGGTTCGTAAACATATTCTCCATTCACTGGGTGGATTTGATACCGACTATTTCATGTATGGCGAAGACATTGATCTCAGTCTGCGTATTTCAAAATCCGGATACACACTGCAATACCTCGGACAACCTGCAGTGATCCATTATAAAGGGCAAAGCTCCAAACATCAAAGTGTTTTTCATACAGCCATTTTCTTTCAGGCTATGAAAATTTTTGTTCAGAAACATTATCGGTTAGGATGGTTGCTGATTCCTTTTATTCAATTTTTCAGTTTACTCACCCAACTCAAGAAAAAGATCGCGGGTCGAAGTCAAACAGACACTTTATTGCATGAAAAAAAGAATTTACTGGTGTTATGTCGTGAAGAACATCTTACTGAGATCATGTCCATACTTGAAAAGCAAGGTATCTCAGATAGTTACTTAGCGTTCATCAATACACATGAACAAAATACCGAAGCATTGAGCCTTGCGATCAGACCATACCAAGCTGCACAAATATTGGTGCGTGTACCCGATATCAATATGTCTGATGCGGTTTCATTGATGGAAAAAAATCAGGGTATCCTATTTCGTTTTATTTTTGCAGGCTCAGCTACCATCAGCTTTAACAACTGATGCCTCTGTTTTTACGCGCTTTTAATGTAGTTTCGTAACATTCACTTAACCCGAGTCTGACGATGGCCATTTTCGATATAAAACTTCCCAATAGAATTCTTAAGGCATTAAGATTGCCGCAAAACAATCCGCGCAGACAGCAGATCAGGGTATTAAAGAAGTTATTGCGGAAAGCTCGTTTTACTTCTTTTGGTCAGCAATATCGTTTTGATGAGATCTTACTGAGTAAACATCCCGGAAAAAAATTCCAGGAGTTGGTTCCCACTTTCAATTACAATAAAATTCATCAGGAGTGGTGGCATAAAACATTAGAAGGTATTCCGGATATATGCTGGCCGGGCAAGATCAAATATTATGCGCTGAGCAGTGGAACCAGTGAAGCAGCCAGTAAATATATTCCGGTAACCAATGATTTACTGAGTGGTAATAAGCTCGTTATGATTCGTCAGTTGTTTAGTTTGAGGAATTATGAGAATATTCCTTACAGTTCTATCGGTAAGGGTTGGTTGACTTTGGGTGGTAGTACCGATCTGCAAAAAGAGGGTCCGGGTTATTATGCAGGCGACCTGAGTGGTATCACACAGAAGAAAGCTCCTTTTTGGTTCCAGCCTTTTTATAAACCGGGAAAGAAAATCGCCAAACAAAAAGACTGGAATAAAAAGTTAGAAGAGATCGTTGATAAAGCACCTGATTGGGATATTGGCTTTATTGTTGGTGTTCCTGCATGGATACAAATGTGTATGGAAATGGTGATTCAACGATATAAGCTGAATCATATTCATGAAATGTGGCCTAACCTCGCCTTCTTTGTTCATGGCGGTGTGAGTTTTGAGCCTTATAAAAAAGGATTTGAAAAACTACTCGGCAAGCCCATCACTTATATTGAAACGTATTTGGCCAGCGAAGGATTTATTGCTTATCAGGATCGTCAGTTTGCAAAGGGCATGAAGCTGGTGACCAGTGAGCATATCTTCATGGAATTTGTTCCTTTTGATGATAAAAATTTTAATGCGGATGGTGAAATGATTGAAAATCCGGAAGCATTGATGATTCATGAAGTAGAAGAAGGAAAAGATTACGCATTATTGATCAGTACTTCAGCCGGTACCTGGCGTTATCTCATTGGTGATACAGTTCGTTTTGTTGATAAAGAACGTTGTGAAATTGTGATCACCGGAAGAACCAAACATTTTTTGAGTTTAGTAGGAGAACACCTCAGCGTAGATAATATGAATAAAGCCATTCAGCTGGCTAGTGAGAAAATGAATATCTCCATTCCCGAGTTCACGGTTGCCGGTATTCCTTATGAAAGCTTTTTTGCGCATCACTGGTATGTGGCTTGTGACGATAAGGTTGATAAAACACAACTACTTCAATTGATCGATGGCACGCTCAAAGAATTGAATGATGATTATGCAGTAGAAAGAAAAAGTGCTTTAAAAGAAGTGTTCCTCGATGTACTTTCTGAAAATCAATTCATGGAATTTATGCGCTCGAAAGGAAAAGTAGGCGGACAACATAAATTTCCTCGCGTATTGAAAGGAAAGATGCTGGAAGATTGGCAAGCTTTTTTGAAAACTGAATCGGTAACTGAATGAGAATATTCCTGATCCTATTATTATCCGGCTGGTTGCATGCACAAGCGCAAACTCCAACTGATGCGCTGTTGAAAAAAAAGGCACCGGAAAGTTTTCAAGTACTTTTTGCAACAACTAAAGGTTACTTTATCCTTGAAGCTTATAGAAGATGGTCGCCATTGGGTGTTGATAGATTATATCAATTGGTGACCAGCGGTTTTTATAATAATAATATGATCTATCGTGTTGAGCCTAATTATGTCGTTCAATTTGGTATTGCTGATAGATTAGATCTTAATTTTTTCTGGGATAATAAAAAGATCGCTGACGAACCTGTTTTATACCAACATAAAAAAGGCGTTGTTGCTTTTGCAAGAGACATCGCTAACAGTAGAGCCACACAACTTTTCATCAATATGGTAGATAATCCAAGTTTAGATACTACTGTTCGGTCCGGTGTGAAAGGTTTTTCACCGATCGGTAAGATCATTAAAGGCATGGATGTGGTGGCTCAATTCAATCCTAAATACGGTAGAAGCATCGCTCCTATACAGGATTCTGTTTATCTCTATGGCAATGCTTATCTCGAAGAGCATTTTCCCGGATTAGATCGAATCATTTCAGCAAGGATTATTCGCTGAGTCTATCCATTGATCAAAGAATCTTCCATTTTTACAATTTTAGCCGTTATTTTCGGCACTGAACAGATAACCTTGAATGATTGCCCCGTTATTAAAAGGAATATTGTTGGGTCTTATCCTAAGCATTTCGGTAGGACCTGTGATCTTTGCTATCATCAAGCAAAGTATCAACAATGGTCATAAGGCCGGATACCTTTTTGTGGCCGGTGTGTCGGCAAGTGATATTTCATTGGTGCTCGTTTGCAATTTTTTTACTTCGCTCTTCAATACTGCCTTATCACATAAAACTACTATTGCTATTGCCGGTAGTATTTTCTTGATCGCTGTAGGTATTTATACTTTGTTTTTCAAGAAAGTGCATACCGATGAAGAGAATAATATTGCTGATAAAAAGTTCAGGAAAAGGGATTATGCTGCCATATTTCTTTCCGGATATTTTATGAATACGCTGAATCCCGGTGTTTTTCTTTTTTGGTTTGCATGGACAGCCGCCATTCTTGCAGATGCTCAAACAGCTGAACACCCTACAGAGTATCGTTTGATTGTGTTTGGTACATGTTTGGTATTTGTATTGCTTTCCGATATTTTAAAAGTGGTATTAGCAGGCAAACTCCGTTCAAGACTGACTGCAAAAAATCTTCATTACATCAATAAATTATCCGGTCTTATTCTAATTGGGTTTGGTGTGGCACTATGCTGGGGGGCTGTTTCATTGCTAAAACAGGTTTAACAAATCTGAAATAACAGGCATTCATTTTCTATTTATCTTTCCATGACATGAAACTGCTCTGGGCCTTCCTTTTACTGCTATGCATGGAGAAAATTCAAGCGCAATCAAATATTCTTGTCTTTAAAGAAAAGAATAGGAATGTAAAGAGTTGGGTAAAAGATGATTTTATTCATTTTCAATATGTAACTACACAATGGATCGATGGTAAGATCAAAAAAATAACAGCTGATTCGATTTATATCAATGCTTTTGTTCTCCGACAAATCCCCAATCAATTTGGATTTCCTACTGTTGATACATCTTGGTTTGGTTTAATGGGTATTCATATTGCTGAGATCATTGGAATGCCGGGCAATCGTTTTAGAAGTGGTATCATCGGTAATGGTACTTTATTTCAGGTTGGGGGTTCCAGTTATATTTTGGTCAATGTCCTCAACAGTATCATTAAGAGTGATAACGTTTTTCGAAGTGATAATATTACCAGCATTGGTATTGCAGCAGGGATCGTACTCATTGGTAAATTACAATCGCTGAAACACAGACCTTATGTCCGCATCAGAAAAAAATATTCAATGCAGATCATTTCTACGCAAGCTGTTAAATAGTATCTTGTATTGATGGTAGAAAAGAAATCATTTTGGAAAAAATGTCGCCGCATCATTTGGCGAATGACTTTGTGGTTATTCTTAAGCTCTCTAGCCTATATCATTATTTGCAGATGGATGATGCCGCCGATTACGATTACACAGATCGCTAATAGTTTCTCTTATGGTTTAAAGCGCGACTATATCTCGTGGGATCAATTACCTTATAATATTAAACTTGCCGCTATTGCCAGTGAAGATCAGACTTTCCCGGATCATAGTGGATTTGATTGGGATGCGATTGAAAGAAGTATGAAGCCCAGAAAGAAAGGTAAAAAAACAAAAATTCCGTTGGGTGGAGGTGCGAGTACAATTACACAACAAACTGCTAAGAATGTATTTCTATGGCAGGGCGGTGGCATTACTAAGTATATCAGAAAAGTACCGGAACTGTATTTCACAAAAATGATTGAATGGATTTGGGGTAAACAAAGAATACTGGAAGTGTACTTGAATGTGATAGAAATGGGGCCGGGTGTTTTCGGCGTAGAAGCTGCATCCAGAAAATATTTTGGAAAACCTGCTTCAAAATTATCGAGAGCTGAAGCTGCAATGATCATCGCCAGCTTACCCAATCCTAAAAAATTCACTCCTAAACCTATGAGTAGACGTGTGAGTTGGCGTTATCCGCAAATATTAAAGCAGATGCAAAGCATTGAAGATGATGCTGACCTGCAACAGTTACTCAGATCAAAATAACCATCACTTCCTTATTTTATTTACGGCAGCAATAGCTTGCTTCAATCGCTGATCATAATCACCACTGATCTCTATCCAGGGTGTACGTTGATTCATCATGATATCTCTGTAAATATGATAGAGCTCTTGTCTCGGTTTTTCATCAGGATATTCTCTTAATTCATCCTGCACCCAAGGAAGATCAGGGTTGCATAAAAGATACAGATCATATTGTCTGTTCACGATCTCATCCAAAATAAACTGATGACATTTTTGAAATACATACTCACACCACACTTTCATTACATACATGTCAGTATCAATGAATAGCAAAGGTTGTTGTACAGATGTTTGCATCGTCCTCGAATTCACCCACACACCATTGACCATTGACCATGGACCATCGACCATTGCAGTATACTCATCTTCCAGCGCTAATTGCCCCTTAGCAATAGTAAGCAGATCATCAAAATGATAGTCAGTCCCATTCGTCAAAAGATATTCACGTGCAAATTCAGGACACCATGCAGTTGCATAATGCTGTGCCAACAATTCACACAAAGTGCTCTTGCCGGTGGATTCAGGACCAAGTATGACGATCTTTTGAATCATGAATATCGAATGATGAATATAATTATGACCGGAATCAATGCTTTGATAGTAAACAAATCCGCCATTTTAAACGACCATTACCTCTTTATTCTACATTGAAAATTCATTATTCAATGTTCTTCGCACTCGTTTTTTCCATTCTATTAGTCCAGCGATGGCAAGAATCAATAAAATGAAAAACTGTACACTGGTAAATACATAGCCTTTCACAAAATACAACGGAATAGAAGCAATATTTGTTGCGATCCACCAGATCCAGCTCTCTGTTTTTTTTCTGGCCATGAGCCACATACCGGTATAAGCTGAAGCGCTGGCAAATGCATCAGCCCATGGAATGGCTTCAGGAGCAAAGCTGGATTGTAACCATCGCAAGAGACTGAATAAAAGAAAATAAAAAAAAGAAAAGAATAGTAGTTGCTGTATCCATTCTTTGCGTGTGCTATTGGTAATGTGTAAGCGTAATTCTTTTTTTGAAGCATCTTTTCTTGTCCAGAGTACCCAACCATAAATACTCATAACAGAATAATAAAAGTTCACACTAGCTTCTCCAAACAATTGCCCCTCTATGCTTAAGTAGATATAGATCAGCGTATTCACCAATCCAACCGGATATACGAGTATATGTTCTTTTCTGCTGAACCATACACTACCAATACCCGCTAATACGGCTACAAACTCGAGAAGCGAGGTTTGTTGGATACCTTGTACAAACTGATCAATGAATTCCTGTATACTCATAAAGTAGAGCAAAATACAGATTCAGATTTGAATTCTTAATTCTCAGGAACGATGAATTGCAGTAAGAGTTCTTGATCGCGAAATAACTGAAGATTGTTTCCCGATAGCTGGTATCGATTTACGGCAGTCAGGTGTTTAAGGTACAGTGATTCTATTTCCATATCTGAGCAAGCCATTTGTGTAGAACCAACACCCGAAATAAAAATTCGTTGCTGATCAAAACTCACTTTCCCGAAATAGCGATTACATCCGGCTTTACCTGATATTCTTCCGTTCTTTTTGTCAAAGGAAATATTAGGTATGGCATTATTATCAACCATCTCCATTTTTCCGCTTTTACTTATCCTAACCAGTGAAAGTGCGCGCTGATCAGGAATAGGGCTGGTTTTTTGTCCATAGTTCTTTGAGCGTTCCTTACTGATGATATTGATCAGATAATAGTTATAGGCACTTCCGTCTGCGGGCGGACGTTCTCTCTTCACCCTCATAACTTCTAATTTATAATGATACCCTTCTTCATAGGAAAATCCTTCAATACCTGAATAAAATAAGGCATAGGGTTCTTCAGGTTTTTCTTTTACCTGTAAACACAATCCTTTTCCTACACCATAACAATCCCCTTTTGTATCAGCCACATAGAAGATCATTCGCTGGCTAAAAGCAAAAGATGAAATCAATAGTAATAGTAAAGTAACCCTGATTTTCATGATAGTATAACAGTAGCAAAGGTCATACCATACCAGGTATTGTTAGTATGTTTTAACAGATAAAACTCCTTTTTAATTCAAAGAAATCAATCCGTGTTCAATACTTTTCCCGTGATGGGAAGCATGGTAAGCGGTAAAATAAAGCATTTCACGGAGTGTAAGTTTTCCCAACAGCGGATGTGGTAAAATATATCTGTCCAGTGACACTTCGCTTTGTTTTAGTGTTTTGCGTACTAATTTTTCAACCAAAGAGTGGAGCTTTTTTAACAGCGCTTCTTTATCTGCCGGATCTACTTGCATGGGAGGCACAAATGCTCCGGAAGCTCTACCACCGGCTTGTAGTTTGATATGATAACGATCAACCAATGCGTCATAGCTGCGTGAGGGTCTATTGGCAATACCAAATCTCCAGCTAAGCACAAATTTGGGTAATCCGATGGCCATATTAACGGGTGCTACGCTTTTGATCAGATGGTCTAGTTGCTGTAATGCATTCCATTTGTCTTTGGGTGCATGCAATAATTCACGATCATTCAAATTTCGTATTTGCTCAATAACGTGCAGGTAGTTGTGTTGCAGCAGTTGTGCAAGCGCTTCTCTTTCCATGTTAGTTTATTGCAGGGTTGGATCTGACAACAAATATAGTTTCTCATTGCAATATGACAATGATAACAGCGCACTCTGGCATTATTCCGCAAAAAAAAGCGTTGTACTCCTTCGAATACAACGCTCCAAAAAACCAAACACCAACTATTTATTCGGCCTCGGCCACTACTTCTTTTACTTCTGGAATCATTCGCTTCATCATTCCTTCAATACCCGCTTTCAGGGTAATCATCGAAGAAGGACATCCGCTGCAGCTTCCTTGTAACATCAGATTCACGACACCATCATTATAACTTTTGAACTGAATAGCACCTCCATCCATCTCTACTGCCGGTTTCACATAATTTTCCAATAATTCCTTCACGCGTTTTACAATATCATCGTCATCTGCGCTAACTGCATTGCTGGCTTCCTGTTTCACTTTCGCTACTTCTTCTTCATTCACTACAACACCACCATTCTCCAAATATTCTTTCAGGAATTCTTTGATGGTAGGAATCACATCCTGCCAGTCTTCTGTATCAGCTGTTTTAGTGAGTGTTACAAAATTGCTGGCAATGAATACGCTTTTAATGAATGGAAAACTGAATAATTCTTTCGCCAGAGGAGACGGACCCGCCAATGCTTCTTCCGCAAAATCAATGCTCTTTCCGGGATACAAAAGTTTGTTGGCCACAAACTTCATAGTTTCCGGGTTAGGGGTCATTTCTGTATAAATACTGATAACGGGATTGCCTGTTTTAATCATACCTATCTCTTTTATGCTGTGATAAGATACATATCACACCACAAAAATAATCAAAATACGGGGGCAATCAGGGGGGCTGTATCGGGTTTTTCGGATATCGAAAACCTACAAAGTATTACCAGAGCTCAAAACGCGCTGATCCTTCTAAAACAGATACAGATGGCTGTTTTGTCGATCTTGGCTGGGTGAAATAAGCTCGCTCTTTTACACAGGATGGCTTTGAAAGAACGCTTGCGCCCTCTGTTTTAGCCGGATGTGAAAGAAGTGTTGAATGGGTGGGGGCAGCCAATACAACACTTGCTGCACAGAGCAAGTAGAGTACTAAATTTTGTAATGCTGCTTTCATATTCTTTTAATTACCCGACAAAAGTATTCCCGATTCTGCCGTTTTACAACCACACAAATATGTGAAATGCACGAATTTGCGGGTTTTTGTGTCGGATTTTTATCACATAAAAAGCCCCGATCTATTGACCGAGGCTTGGTTCACACAGGGTTATTTCATTATAACCTATTGATTTTCAGATATTAATATTGAAATGTGGTCATGGTTACCTCATCCTGCATACCCGGTTCTTTTGTCACCGTTTTGCGGGTCAGAGGATTTCCCTGATCATCATATGTATAGGTATGGGTGACAGTAGCATAAGGCTGGCCCGTTTTATCGTAGTGTTTTTCTGTCAAAGGATTATTCGGAACCATCATCAGCAATGGGATATAGGGGCTATTCTCAAACAATAAGCTGGTATTTCGCTTATTATCGTACGTCTCTATCTCATATACATCTGATTTCTCCAATACACCACTAGTATAATCCTGATACCAGCTGGTCATTGATTTGATATTCCCATTGGAATAATAAGTCAGATCAAAACGCACATTTGGAGTTATACTGATGGTTCCGGTAATCATACCAAATCCATCTGTGCGAACTAAACGTCCATCCTGATAAGTATATGTATAGTATGCAATGACTACATTATTGGGTGATACGATCTCCACTTTCGTAACATTCGCTCCTGTATAAGTATACATGTACTTAGTACCGTCAGTTACAGTCATTTCTACCAACTTGTCGCCATTATAGCTGAATGTATAGATGTTGGTATCATCTCCGCCACTATTCTTTTGAAGATCTGTGATCTTTATCGGCTTACCTTCTGCATTGTACTGAATAGACAAATAACTACCATCATCATAACTGATCTTGCTTAGTTTTTTTGTGTTAGCCGGAATGCCCGGATTGGCTTCAGGAAGATCCGCTTCAAATTCTTTTGTGCAGCCTGCTATTAGTACAATCATTGTGATCATGACCAATAAGCGACCTATCGTATTTCGTACACCCTTTCTCATTTTCTTATCTATTGTTTAGAGATCTTTATTTCATTAGGTGGAATAGGCGCAGGAACACGGTTGCTGATAGCAGGCAGTGACATCAGATACTGATACATAGAACTCAGATCTTCATCTGTCATTTTTGCGATCATATACCATGGCATTGGCGGCATCACCGGTCTTCCTCCTTCTTGTCCAAGATGTTTACCCGTACGTATGGTTTTTACAAATACCTCTTCTGTCCAGTTACCAATACCTGTTGCTTCATCAGGTGTGAGGTTCGCGCCGAATGTCATGCCCCATGGACCTGCAAATGCGGTTACATCATGCGACATTTTTACCCAACTCTGGTCTTTCGCCAATGCTTCACTCAATGTTGGAATACCTTTTTCAGATGGATAACCGGACATTAATCTGGTTGTATCAGGAATGGGGCCCATTGGTGTCATGATCTTAGGAGAATGACAATCATTACATCCGGATACTGTCACCAAATATTTACCACGCGCGATCAACTCGTCTTTTTCCTTTTTGCGGATGGTTGAAATATCCTCTTTTGGGGTCTCTTTAGCATTGTTGGCAGCATCATTACAAGCTGCAATGGTTGCCATTACCGATAATGCTATTATGGTAATGGGCAGGGTTTTCATTTTCATGTTCATGTTTGTTGGTGTTAATTGTTTCAATAATGATCTGCAGAAAACAAACTGCTTTATTGCGATCACATGACAAACATAAAACGGCAAATTCCGGCAGCCAATCACACAAAAATGTGGTTGGGATGGATGGAAGATGAGTGCTCCAAGCGGTAAGCTGCAAGCTACAAGCGGGTTATATGGTCTTTAATATATGGGGTAAAACAAAAAAGCAGATCATAAATGACCTGCTTTTAAAAATCGAATGAATATTTTTAATTCGCCGTACTAAAGTCTAGAGCTGTTTAAAATTGATACTTGATTCCTGGTTGCTTTCCTGTCTCTTCATTCTTGTTTCTTCGCTATACAATTTTATTCCTAAACGCCTTCGCTACTGCTTCACTCTTACTATTCACATGCAACTTCTCGTAGATCTTTTTGATATGGGAACGAACGGTGTCGATTGCAATATACATTTCAGAAGCAATCATTTTATAACTGTAACCATTCACCAATAGTTGTAACACTTGCTTTTCTCTTTCAGATAAATCATAATCTTCTCCTTTTTCATTGTTGAGAGAAGAAAACATCTTCAATACCTGTGTTGCAATGGAAGAAGTCATCGGCGCGCCTCCTGTTTGCGCTTCCTGGATATATTCGAGTAAACGTGCCGGTGGTGTTTTCTTAAGTACATATCCATTCGCTCCATTACTAATGGCATCAAACACATTTTTATTATCATCAAAAACTGTGAGCATCAGAATCTTTACATCCGTGTCTATCTCACGTATTCTTTTTAACCCATCAATCCCATTGGTGCCGGGCATATCAATATCCATCAAGATCACATCGGGTTTGAACGCGCGTACTTCGTCTTCTACATTGTTACAATTCTTAAATGCAGACAATACTTCAAACCCATCCGATCCGTTGATCAGCATGGTCAGACCTTCACGTAGTTGGGGGTTATCTTCGTAAATCAATAATTTGGTCATAAGTTTCTTTTACTGCATCAAAACTACCGGCTAATACTTTCTTCACCAACCGCATAATAATGTTAAACTGGTCCATAGCTAATGATCCATAGTCGATAGTAAGAAAAGAATGATCATCAACTTACAACTATGGACTATCGACAATGGTCTATGGTCTATTAAAGTTACTACTCCACGCTCCCGTATCAAAATATTTACACCCAAAACCACATACTTATGTGATGTCTTTTTTAACAGTAAAATCAGGCATTTCACTGACGGACGGTGATTAATGAGGATAGAATGTGTGGATTGTTAAAAACAGGCTCGCAGCTGCGCTTTCGTTGGTTGTTTTTCACATGGAGATGCGGTTGAATAAGGGTTTCAATCGATGCATTTTTGCAGTGTCAAATAAAACAAATAGCACATGAAAGGGAAATTCATCACTACCGCACTGATCATCGCCGTGATCTCAGGTAGTAAACAAACAACAACACTCGCATAAAGCGAGACCAACCCTAAAAAGGGTTTTAACAATGGCAAGTTTGGGTTTTTTATAAGCAGTATGTTAGAAGCAGAGCAAACAGGTTACATAACAAGTGTGTAACCTGTTCTCATTTTACTGTCGTTCATAGATTTTTCATACCATACTATTCTAAGGATGAATAGTTTTATCAAAAGAAAAAATGAAACTGAAGACACTTTTCATAGCATCATTATTTATCACACAGCTATCCGCCCAAAAAAGTGTTGGCGGACTGGTACAAGCGGAAAGATCATTTGCCGGATTTACTGTTAAACAAGGAATCAAAGCCGGTTTCTTACAATTTCTTGATAGTAATGGTATTATTTTTAATGGGGCCGATGCTATTAATGGCATCAAAAGATATCAATCTGGCCCAAGCTCTCCCGCTGTCTTGAATTGGGCTCCTGAATATGCGATCATCAGCGCCTCACATGATTTTGGATTTACTACAGGCCCCTACCACTTACAAAGAAAGGCGCAAGATTCTATCATAGGAAGGGGGCAATACAGCTCTATCTGGCATATCAATGAAAAAGGCGAATGGAAAGTAATAGCCGATCTTGGAACACAATACACAGATCGCAGATCCCTTCCTGCTGTCTCCGATGAAATAGATCTTGCAAAAATTACAATCGAAAAGTTTTCATGGGAGGATGTGAAGAATATGGATCAGCAAATCAATCAAGCAATAGGAGCGAAGGGTGGTAGTGCTGTTGGACAATATCTCACGGCTCAATCTTGGTTGAATACAAATGGTCATGCTCCGGTAATGGGACAAAGAAATATTCTTTCACTCATGAATAATCTTCCTGCAGGCTCAACATTATCCTTCGGTGGAGGCAGCATTTCGAATGAGAGAGATCTTGCTTTTACTTATGGTAAACTGGCGGGTACGCAAACACATCCTTATATGCGTGTTTGGACAAAGCAAAAAACGGGTTGGATATTATTATTACAAGTGATCAGCTGGTAAAATATAGAGCCCAGTAAGACTACCGGGCTCTTCCCTTGGCAGGGAACCTATAGAAAACAAGAGTATTAAAAAATCACTTCCTCATTCATTATTGGATATTCTTCTATTCTCAAAGCCTGATACCGGCAGAAAGCGTCAGATAAAACAAGCGATCCCCCCGCTCTGAAAGATCCGATCTTCCTGCCGTGGTAATCAGGTTTTGTGGCATTACATAGGATGGCGTAACGGCTAGGTTACATTTGCCTTTTACAAAAACAATAGGCATGGCTATTTCATAGGACAATATGTTAAACTGGGTAATATTCTCCGTGGTTCTTTGTGTAACGGGAACACCCAGTACATTTTTTCTTTCGAGATAAGTATTACTGAATTGTTGTGTGCCCAAGTTGGCTGTAAAAGAAGGGGCAAATGCAATGGCAGCATTGTTCATCCCCTTGTTCACAATAAATAAATGATCAATACCTAAACTTGCATTCACATCTGTTTTATCACTGAATAATAAATTCATTCCACCATTGATATTGATGAATTTATTCAGGTAACTAAGATTGATACCGGTTTGAGAACGCAAAGCAGATTGCACCAATGTGCTTTCATCCTTGTATAAAAAACGTGAGAAAAAAAGATTCCCGGAAAAATGTTCTGTCTCCGGAAATCTATAACCGGCTTCTATCGTAGTACCTGTATAAGCCGTTGACTGCATACTATTCTGAATAAAGATGAAATTACCCTGTGCATACAAGCCTCCTTTTAACTGGAAACCCAGCATCGGAAATAAACCACTACTTCGTAAACTATCTGTTCGACCAAAAAAATGCAGGGCCGATTGATAATTCATGGATGCACTGAATTCATTTTTCTTGTTGTTTTCATCACCGGCTTCCTGAGCCAGCATGAATATGGGCAATAACATTGCTACCAAAAGCAATGTGCTGCTTTTGCACTGTTTCATAATCATTCAATTTTAGTATGTTTTGGTCAACGGCTTATGAGGATACGATTTGACGAAACCTATTTCGTCACAAAGCCTTTAGATTGTTAGCTACCCGCTTTTGCAGATCCTTTTGCTTTCACTTCGCCGCTTGCTGATACTGAAGGTTTCACTTCTTTGGCTTTTGTTTTTGCTTCCGCTGCTTTATTCATTCCTGTTTCTTTGGCGGCTTCTGCTTTGGCTTTTGCTTCACCTGCTTTTTCTTTAGCCATATCTTTTTGTTCGCCTGCCATTTCAGCTCCTTCACGAAGAGGAAGTTTGGCATTTGCATTGGCATTCAGATCTGCTTCTGAGCGAGAAGAAGCACGTACCAGTCCTCTCTCTTCGCCACCGGCATTACTGTTGAGTTCTGCCTGAGTAGATGCTTTTGCTCCAACACTCGCATTGACATCCGTATTAGATTTTACTCGATTTACAGATCCAACGGTTGCTGCTGTGGTGGCGCGTGTTGCATTCACGGTAGCGTTGGTTACTTTACCTGTTGCTGCTGTAGCTCTCACTGCTGCATTACTTGCGGCTGTAGTAGCACGTGTTGCATTCACAGTAGCTCGAGCGGCAGTACTCGTAGTAGCTCTTACGCCCAATTGTGCATCTGCAGTCTGCATGAAGAAAAGACCTGCTAATGCTGCTGTTGCTTTCATCATTGTTTTCATGATAATAGAATTTTTGGTGAATAATCGGATTCTATTTGTTCCATTTCAAGGACTGTGCCAAAAATTTATTTTCGCCTGAAATCCTTTATTATCAAGGCATTCAGAATAATACAAAATTTATTATGTACGATATCGACAAATTTTCGGATTGCCGAAATCGTTAAAATTTTGCATTGTGAAATTTTGAAAATCAGATTTTTAAACAAACTTAGAAGCCCAATATGTATTAAATTGAATGACCTAAAACTTCCTTATGAAAAAAATATCAGTAGTCATCGCCTGTTTATTTTCCTCTTTCGCTTATTCACAATATCAACAGGATGTGGTTTCTGAAGATGCCATCATTAAAGCATTGTATGATGTGATCTCCGGACCAAGTACACAAAACTGTGACTGGGGTCGCTTCAGAAATCTATTCACCAAAGATGCGCGTATGATCACAGTAGCACCACATAAAGACAGCGGTAAAGTGGTTCGTACCATTACACCCGAGCAATACATTGAAAGAAATGGAAAGAGATTGCAAGAGATCGGCTTTATCGAAGCAGAACTAAATCGTATCACTGAAAGTTATGGCGCAGTTACACATGCATTCTCTACCTATAAATCTGATTATGTAGTAAACGGTACTCCTATGAAAGCGAAGGGTATCAATAGTATTCAGTTATTCAATGATGGTAAAAGATATTATATCGTTTCAGTGTATTGGGATGGTGATAGCAAACTGGTGATGCCTCCAAAATACCAAGGTCAATAATCTTGAAAAAACCGATACAAGTACCTGCATAAAAAATCTCTATGAACCCTGACAAAAAGAAATCAATACTCGTCTTTACCGTATTATTATTAATAGCCATGATAACTGTTGTGTGGGGTCAGTCAATTGCTGCAACACAAAATGGCATCCGTGTATGGAATTGGAGCAGCTGGCTTATGCTCTTAGCGGGTCTTCCATTTATTTTTATACAAAAAGAAGCAGGATTACCGGAACTACTGGATACTTCTGTTTCCAATCGTCAGCGTTTTTGGCAACCTTTGCTCATCGGTTTTCTTTTTGCTATTCCTGATGTGATCATTGTCAGTTTTCTGATGCATCCTGAACCATATACTTCACTACCTCCCTTTCTGCAACCCTTCCCCTATTCCTTATCACTCTATAGTTCCGGGGCTTTAGATATAGAAATTTTTTATCGACTCATTCCAATCACCTTGTTACTCTGGCTTATCTCAGAAAAACTCTTAAAGGGTAAACATCGTGAAATTGTATTCTGGTCTGTTGCCATTCTTACTGCTATTCGTGAACCATTGGAGCAATGGCCTTCAGGAAATACTTGGTTTATACTGTATGCTTTGGGTTCCGGATTTGCTATGAATCTTTGGCAGGCATACCAATATAAAAAAGCTGGGTTCTTCGGTGCATTAATGATTCGATATGGTCATTATCTCATCTGGCATATATTACTAGGTGTTTATATCGAGTTTTTTGTATTGCGATGATATTTTAAACCGCAGAGTAGAGGAGAAAAAGAGGTATCGCAGAGGTATTTCCGTGTATATTTAAACTATGTCTGCCCTTCATTCATACAATTTTTATATAACCGGTGATCACGCACTCACATTCTCCTTTGGTAATACTATAGATATAGGTGTGAATGAATACATTCTACAATTATTCCATCAATATCAAGAATTGAAAGCTCCCGGTATTAAAGATTGTATACCGGCATATACTACCATCACCTTTGTATATGATGCATTGTATTTTCTGAACAGAAGTGTAGACCCTATTGATGCCATACAACAGCTGGTAGATGAACTATTAATTCATGTTGTGTCTACTCAGAAAAAAAAAGCTACAAGTCTCATTCGTATTCCTGTTTGTTATGAAACAAACTGCGCACCTGATCTCATATCACTTGCCTCCATTAAAGGGGTTACTCCCGATGAACTCATTCAGATTCATTCATCTACAACTTATCGAGTGTTCATGAATGGATTTTTACCCGGCTTTGCTTACATGGGTAAAGTGAATGAAAAAATACATGCTCCTCGTTTAACATCACCCCGAAAAAAAGTTGCTGCAGGTAGTGTAGGTATCGCCGGTGATCAAACAGGCATCTATCCGATGGAATCACCGGGTGGCTGGCAACTCATCGGACGAACGCCGCTCTCACTTTTTAATACAACTGCTTCTAAGCCTTGCTTACTGGAACCCGGCGATCAGGTTCAGTTCTATCCTATTTCATGGAATGAATTTCAAAACTGGTCTGGCCAATGAGTATCCGTGTCATCAAAAAAGGATTGCTGGATACCATTCAGGACCAAGGCAGGTATGGATATCAACACTTGGGAATCAATCCTTGTGGTGTTATGGATCCTGTTGCCATGCGTATGGCCAATGCCTTAACAGGCAATGAAACAAATGAATCGGTTTTGGAAATACATTTTCCTGGACCTGTGTTGGTATTTGAAACTGATGCCATCATCGCCATCAGCGGCGCTGATTTTGGAGCAATACTAAATACTGAGGTACCTACTCCGATCAATCGATGTATTGCAGTTAAAGCAGGCACACAATTATCTTTTCAAAAGCAAATCAAAGGAGCGCGCGCTTATATGGCTGTTCATGGTGGCTTTCAAACTGCAACATGGTTGAACAGCACTGCCACACACATAGGTCTGCCTTCTGTGGGAATGGTATTACAAAATCAAATGACACTCTCGCTTAAAAAAAATTTACAAGTTTCAGAAACTAAAATATATCCCTGGATCGCAAGTTCACCTATTGATGAACAAGATCATTGTATTCGATATATCGCAGGAAATGAAATCAACAGATTAGATCCTAACACACAAGATCTGCTACACAAAAATTCTTTTATCATCGACAAAAGCAGTAACAGAATGGGATACCGTTTACAGGGGCCTTCATTGTTATCAGACACAACCACCGAAATTCTTTCAAGTGCTGTAACAAGGGGCACGATACAACTACTTCCCAACGGACAACTCATTATCTTAATGGCTGATCATCAAACTACAGGTGGTTATCCGAGAATAGGGCATATCATTACTGCTGATCTCGCGAAACTAGCGCAGTACAATGCAGGAGAAAGTGTTCAATTCAGTCGAATCTCTTTACAAACAGCACACGAGGCTTTGATAAAGCAGGAATTACATTTGAAACAATTGGAAACAGGGTGTAAATTGAGGATGGCAGATCGCAGATGTTAGATGTCGGATTTAAGATATCTGATATAAGGGAATAAAAATACCAAATCTGAGATCTGCCATCTGACATCTAAAATCAACCTTCCGACATTATACATACTAAAATGACCATCGATATCAACTGCGACTTAGGTGAGGGTATGCCCAATGATGTTGCACTGATGCCTTATATCAGTAGTGCCAATATCGCTTGTGGTTTTCATGCCGGTGATGATGAAACCATGAGGCGCACCATAGCTTTAGCGATTGAACATGGTGTTGCCATTGGTGCACATCCCGGATTTCCGGACAAGAAAAATTTCGGCAGAACAGAAATGAAGTTTCCGGAAGAAGATATTGTATCGATCGTTTCAGAACAAGTGTACATCATGCTCGATCTTGTATTTGCATTAGGTGGAAAATTACAACACGTAAAACCACATGGGGCACTGTACAATATGTCTGCAAGAGATCTCTCTTTAGCTACAGCTATTGCAAATGCCATTAAAGATATCGATGAGAACCTTATTTTGTTCGGACTCAGTGGCAGTAAAAGCATTGAAGCGGCTGATCTGATAGGTTTACGTACAGCCAATGAAGTATTTGCAGATAGAACATATACGAATGAAGGCGCCCTTACACCCAGACAACAATCAGGTGCATTGATAACTGATACTGCTGCTATGGAGCAACAGGTTTTACAAATGATCCATGAGCAACAAGTAACCAGTCTGCAAGGAAAAACCATTCCCTTAAAAGCTGATACCATTTGTATTCATGGCGACGGTGAACACGCCGTTGTATTTGCGCAACAGATACATCAATTATTACAGAAACAACAGATCATCATTCAATCATTCAACCGTTGAAACAACTCGCAAAGAATAGTGCTATTACAGGTGCAGCATTTTTAATGGCAACATCGGCTATTGGTCCCGGTTTTTTAACCCAAACCACGGTCTTCACTCAGACATTATTGGCAAGCTTTGGTTTTGTGATATTGATTTCTGTTCTTCTCGATATCATTGCTCAACTCAATATCTGGCGTATACTGGCTGTTACGGGCAAAAGAGCACAGGATATTGCAAATGAAGTGATTCCGGGTTTGGGTTATCTTTTATCCATACTCATTGTACTAGGTGGATTGGCTTTCAACGTTGGTAATATTGGTGGTTGTGGGTTAGGGTTGAATGTACTCACGGGCATCTCCAATACAACAGGTGCGCTTATCAGTTGTGGTATTGCCTTATTCATTTTTTGGATGAAAGAATTCAGCAGTATCATGGATGCTTTTACCAAAATATTGGGTGTACTGATGATATTGCTGACATTATATGTGTCCATAAGTTCTGCTCCTCCTGTATTAGATGCTATACAACATAGTTTTATTCCGGAAAAAATAGACGCAAAAGCCATTGTTACATTAGTAGGTGGAACTGTAGGTGGTTACATTTGTTTTGCCGGCGGACATCGTTTACTCGATGCCGGATTAACCGGTGTTTCTTCTTTACCGCAAGTCAGTAGAAGTGCCATTACCGGTATTTGTGTTACGGCGGTGATGCGTATTGTTTTGTTTCTTGCCGTATTGGGAGTGGTGACTAAAGGACATGTACTCGATAGTGCCAATCCGCCTGCCTCTGTTTTCAGGATTGCAGCAGGAGAGCTCGGTTATCGATTTTTTGGTGTGGTGATGTGGTGTGCTGCTATTACTTCTGTTGTGGGGGCAGCCTATACTTCTGTTTCTTTTCTAAGAACCTTTCATCCTTGGATCGAAAACAATTATCGGATGCTGATTAGTGTATTCATCGTATCGTCAACATTGATCTATATCAGTATGGGCAATCCGGTAAGCATACTGGTAACAGTTGGGGCGTTGAATGGACTCATATTACCGATAGCGCTTGCAGTAATGCTCATCATTATACAGAGAAAAAAAATAGTTGGATATCAACATGCAAAATGGCTTAGTATCTGCGGTTGGATAGTAGTTTCTGTGATGACTTATATGAGCTTTCTGACGATCAAAGACTGGCTGAGCTAACAGGGTTATCCTGTTGATGGATAGTCAACACTTTTTTGGCATTCTCAGCCATGTCCACTGAATCGAGCATGATCTTTTTAAATATTTGCTCCGGCTGTTCACGCATATTGCTCATGCTTTTGGTATAAAAGCGATCATAATAATGAAGCAATACTCCGAATGCACCATGGAAGTCGTTCTCAATTAAATAATTCACTGCTGTTTTTGCTTCCAGTCCACCCAACCGTTTTTGTATTCGAACTGTTGCACTGATCAGGTCTTCTTTTTTAAACTTACCATATCCTGCTACCACATAATTCAATCGCTCTTCAAAAGGAATATCTAAAAAATAAACCCTGCAGGTTCGCATGAATTTAAAAAGAGCAATAGGAATATTTACTTCTCCTATTCGCTGACTTTCATCCTCCAGCCAGATGGTTGTATTTTTTTCAGATGCACGGATCAATGCATCTGCTAACAGGTTCTCAAACATTTCCTGCTTGGGTTGTTGGGGTTGTCCGAGATTACCAAAGGCAGAACCTTTATGGCAAGCCAATCCTTCTAGATCAATGATTGTTTTTCCTTGTTTTCGCAAAGCATGTAATACCTCTGTTTTACCACTTCCTGTGTATCCGCCAATAATCATGAATGGATATTCCTTTTCAAACTGTTTCAACACCCAATTGCGATAAGATTTATAACCACCAACGAGTGTATACACTTTAAAACCATATAGGTCTAATAACCACGCTACTCCCGCACTCCGCATTCCGCCACGCCAACAATATACCAGCACCGTCTTATCTGCTATCTCTAATGATTTATTCGCTTTCTTTCCATTCTTCTTATTGTCAAGTGTCAACTCTCTACTCGCTACCACACTCTCCACTTCCTCTACCATCTTCACCATCTTCGGACCAAAATATTCTAGTCCTAATTTGATCGCTTTTTGCTTGCTCTCTTGTTTATACGCTGTACCTACCACTTTTCTTTCCTCGTTGGTAAACAAAGGAAGACTATGCGCACCAGGAAAGCAGGCATGCTGAAATTCACCTTCGCTTCTTACATCAAAGACGGGGTGTTGCTTTGCCAGCGTGATAAAATCTTCTATGAGCAAACGGGTTACAGGCATGTATACAAATGTAAGTGGACTTTATTGTAACTTTTCGGGCATGAAAGAACTTCTTGTGATACGACACGCCAAAAGTAGTTGGGCCAATGCCTTTCAGAGCGATTTTGAACGGCCTTTGAATGATCGCGGACATCGTGATGCACCCGTCATGGCCGAGAGAATATTGAAAAGGGGGCTATCCATTCAATGTTTTGCATCAAGTACCGCCAACCGAGCGCTTACTACAGCTGTCTATTTCGCAGAAGCTTATGGTAAGAACAAGAAAGACATTCTTTTGTTTCCGGAACTATACCATGCCCCAAAAGAAACTTTTTATCAAGTCATTGCTAAGCTACCCCAAGATTGTAATACTGTTGCACTCTTCTCTCATAATCCGGGCATTACTGATTTCGTAAATGATCTTACCAACACACGCATCGACAATATGCCTACTTGTGGCATTTTCGCGATCAAAACAGAGATCAAGGAATGGAATGTATTCAGAGATGGAGAAAAGGAATTTTGGTTCTTTGATTACCCAAAGCTGGATCTTTGATCTTTGATTTTTTGATCTTTGATTTCTTGATTAGAAAAATAAAAAATCAAAAAATCAAACATTTTTTTTCCTTAAATTGACTAGATACACCCCGCTAAAAATACAGATCGCTGCAAACGCTTTTGTGATGGTGAAATGTTCTCCCATGAAAACCATGGCAATAATTGCAGCAAAAACCGGTTGGGTATAGATATAAGAACCTGTTGCCGATGAGCCGATCACTGAAAGTCCATATACATTGAAGAGATAAGCAAAGAAGGTAACGAATAAGGCTACAAAGGTCAATGCGATCCATTGTGTGGTGCCAAAAGCCGACCAATTGGTATCAATGAATTGTTCGAGTCCGAAA
Source organism: Sediminibacterium sp. (assembly GCA_965279585.1). Taxonomy (GTDB): domain Bacteria; phylum Bacteroidota; class Bacteroidia; order Chitinophagales; family Chitinophagaceae; genus Sediminibacterium. The sequence goes on from OZ257248.1 coordinate 281,972, forward strand.
GGAAGAATCATCAATGTTCCGAATGTAAAGATCCAGCGAAGTACATGAATGGGTTTATAATGTTCCATCAGTGGGCGTACCAACACCAGGTAAGAGGCATATGAAACAGCATTGATGATGATCATGATATCTCCCAACAACATATCTTTTCCTGTTGCGGTATTATCTTTCATCAGTATCAGCATTGTTGCACCGCCAATACCTAATGCAAGTCCTGCAATTTTATTGATCGTTAGTTTTTCTTTGAGTAACCATGCAGCAATAATAGTAATGAAGATAGGTGTGCCCAGTGAAAGCAATGAACTGTGTATAGCTGTTGTTAAAGACAATCCCTTGATAAAAAACAATTGATTGATCGCTACACCCGTTAATGCACACAATAAAAAACGAGGTAGATGTTTTCTCTCGAAACCCGCATTACCCGGCTTCATCAAAAAGAGTAACCAGAATAAGGATAAGCTTGATAATACACGTACCACATTCAGAGCAAAGGGTGCGATGAATTCAGGAGTAATGGTCTTCACCACTGCATAGCCCGCCCCGAAAATAAAGTTGGCTGATAGTACGGCGAGATGTGCTTTGGTTGTTCTGTTCATTCGTTTGCAAAAATAAGAGACCTGATACCGATTTAAGAAGAAGCTTTTACAGGTAATGCCTTGGTAAAGACCATCAATCCTTCCAGATCTGTTTCTTCGAAGAAATGGAAAGAAGGAAAAACAACTGTATTACTTTCTGCTTTTGCCAATGCTTGATTCAAATCGAGATCTGATTGATCAGCATGAATTGCATATCCCTTTTCCTCACAACGCTTCGCTAAGTATTCCTGTTCTGTTTGTCCGGGTGTTGGTATTAAAATGGTGGTACAATGCAATCTTGAAAAATCCATCAGACTGCTATATCCACTTCGCGCAATCACGATGGAACTATTCTCTAATACTGTTTGTAAAGCTTCTGCTGTTAAATGATTCACCGCTTTGATATGAGATGGTACAGTGATACTATCCTTTGCAGCCGGTAATCCTCTTACAAGTAATATTTCTCTATGAATGGAAGACAACTGTTTAATGATTTTTTCTTCCAGTAAGGTTCGTTGTGGTTCCGGACCTGATAGAAGAACTGTGATCTGTTTTTTGTTCATTGAATTCCCGGCATGAAAACGAGAAAGCAATCCAATATAAGTTACAGGTATTGATGGTTTTCTAATAGGATGCGACAGTGTGCCCGCTAAGCCATCAGCATCTTCTTGGTCCGGCACCCAACAAGCATTAAAGCGCTCAATAAAACGATAATGAATGCGCTGAATAATACGTTCCAACCATAAAAACGGAGCCTTGATCTGTAATTGGTGAGTGATAAAAACGGTCCGACAATTATTTGTCCATAAGCCATAGCGATTGTCAGAAATCACCAGATCGATGCCGTATTGTTCAATCGCTTGCTCTAACCATCGGTGTTCCCATTGAACAATACGTAGTAGGGCTGGCAATTGTTGCATTATTTTGAAGGGCAGCCAACCTTTGGATCGGCTGTAACGTACCTGATATCCGGGTAGAGAGAGGAAAGGATTATCCGGAAACTCTTTTTGTAAAAGGGTTTGCTGAGGGCCATGGGTAGCAATGTACACACGGTATCCTGCATGATTCAATGCATGGATCAATGGTATACAACGTGTTGCATGACCTAGACCCCAGTCGAGAGGTGCAATGAGTACGTTTTGTATGTTAAAATCGGTAGACAGTTTGAATGATTTGATGTATGAAATGATCGAAACCTGTACTTTAGATCATCATATGAAACTCAAAATAAACCAAATAATCGTTCTGCTGTTACTTATCACGATGGCTAGTTCCTGTGGTATATTCCAGAAAGGAAGGAACGGCAGAGGGGGATGTAACTGTCCCAACAATGTTCGTTAAACAGTTGAGGTATGAAAGACATGAACCGTGATCTCTGGCTGCTCTGTAAAAATGATTACATGACACAGTCTGAACTCGATCGTCAGGTAAACCTGTTGAATACCCTTTTATACCATGCTGAGAACTGGAATAATTTCTGTTCCTCCCACGAAATCCTCGACATCAACCGCCGCAAAATCATCCGCAAGCCTCACCTGATGCAAAGCATTCTACATGAAAGAAGATTGAAGGCGTTTGTGTTTGTGAATAATTTGAATTAGGCTGTTGGCTATTAGCAGTTAGCTATTGGCTGCTGGATTGCTTTATTAAAATCGATACCTTACTGATCTTTTTTTTGTAAAGGCTAAAGGCTAAAGGCCAATCTCCCCAAAGCTCCTTCCAACTTCTCCAACATCTCTCCAATCTCTTCTTTCTTACAAGTACCAACACTTAAGCGATACCATGGGCTATTGGTGCCGGCTCCGAATGCTGAGAATGGAACTACCGCCAGTTTCGCTTCTGCGAGGATGTAGGAGGTAACATCAGATTGTGTTTCTAACTTTTTTCCGTCTGCTGTGGTTTTACCAACAAGGTCTATTTTGATGGTCAGATAGATGGCTGCTTGTGGAGCGATTGCGTCTACAGGATACCCTTTTTGCTTGAGGGCAATAAAACCATCATGAATATTTCTCAAACGCAACTCTACTTCTGACTTGAAATGTGAGAGGTAACGCTGAATATTTTCTTTCTGTAATAAATATTGAGCAACTGCTTTCTGCTCTGCCATTGGAGCCCATGCACCTACATGACTTAAGATGGCTTTCATTTTAGCGATCACAGTGCTCGGCCCCAGAGCCCATCCAACACGCACACCGGTAGCAGCAAATACTTTTGAGATACCGTCAATGAAAATAGTGTAATCTTTCATCGCTGGTCTCAGGTGTAATGGATTGTAATGAACAGTAGTACCATACGTCAGTGTCCAATACATCTGATCAAACATCAGGTAACATTTCTTTTCGCCATCGCCTCTTTTTGCATTCTCTTCCAGTATCAGATCACAGATGGCTTCCAGACTTTCTTTTTTAAGTGTGGTACCTGTTGGATTCTGTGGTGTACAAATACAGATAAGCGTAGCACCGCTGATATTCTTTTTGATGTCTTCTACCGTAGGCATGAAATCATTCTCTGCTGTACACTCTACCACACAATGCACGGCATCGGTTAAATGTGTATAGTGGTTGTTATTCCAGGAAGGAACACCATAGATCACTTTATCGCCTTTATCAACAATGGCTTTGAACAAAGTATAGATCAATGGACGACCACCCGCTGCTATTTGAATTTCATTGGGCTCAAAACTTAAGCCTTCCCATTCTTTGATGAATGATGCTACAGACTTACGGAGATCCAACACCCCTTCAGCAGAAGGATAGCTGGTGTTTTTATTACGATAAGAATCAATGATCAGCTCTTCCAACTCTGTGGGAATCGGGAAAACAGATGGATCAAAATCGCCGATGGTAAGGTTGTAGATCTTCTCACCATTACGAATACGCTCACTAATGGCATTACCCAGTTTTACGATCTCACTGCCTGATAAGGTTTCTGCTAAATGACTCAGTTTTGGCGTACTCATACAAATTAGATTTATATCCGGGCGCAAAATTAAGTTTTTCCAATGGAGAATGACGGAAATATTGAATGTAGAATGATGAATATTGAATATCGAAGAGAAATTGACGATTGAGTGACATGGGAATGATAAAGCCGCAGATTCGCAGATTTTTAGTCGAATTAATCTGCGAATCTGCGGCTTTAAATACTGCTAAGAAACTTTGATAAAGTTATCGATCAAACCATGCTTTTTGAGGTCTGCTTTTGGGATACCCGTTTTCAGCACGAAACTTTTTTCTTTCTTCGGTAAAGTCCCACCAAGTTTTTTTTGAGTCCTGTGTGTTTGCAAAGTTCACGACCAATCTGAATTGGTCTTCAACACAAGGGTCGATCCAATAGCCTTTTTTCGCTTCATATTCGTCTGTGAGTTTTGCGCCATCTTTTTGTTTGAGTTCATTGAGTGAATAGTAACCCAAAAACACAAGATCTTCAGCAAACTTTATTCCGACTGACGGAACGGTTTGAAATTCTGCTAACGCATAAATTTCTTTTGCGCGTTCTTTTGTTGCGTTCAATAATACTTCTAATTCGTCGGATGCGAAATCAAGAATATTAGCAATTTTGATTTTATGCTTTCTCAAATTTGCTTTCTCGATTTCCGTCATCGGAAGTTTTATGTTTGTCTTGTTTTTCATCCTCAGAAAAGTTAGTAAATAACCTTTATTATCTTCTATTACTAGGAAATTTTTTGAAAGTTTTAAACTTCCCCAAAGGCATAGATAAACCCGTCCCACAAAAAAGGGCTGCAAAAAATTGCAGCCCTTTTATTATTCAATCAAATCACCTTTATTCCATCGTCTTATAATCCTTAAACAACTTCAACTCAATCTTATCTGCCACCGCCCTGAATGCTTTCCATTTTGTGTCGAACAAGGTGTTGGCACGAGTGATGACTTCTGAGATTTTATCTTCTGCGGCTTTCATCAGTCTTTCTTCCTGCTCTCCCGGTACGATTGTTTTACCGGTAATATTAGAACGAGCTTCGTTAAGATAGCCATTGATGGTTACCTGTGGTATATTACCATAACCTTGTCTGGTTTGTGGTTTACCATTCAGCATTTCACGAATCGCTTGTATTTCTTCACGAATAGGCTTCATGGTTTTGCGAATGGTATCCGCTTGTTTAGCATCGATATCACGCAAAGCAGTTTCTACTTTATTCATGATACCTTCTGCATCACTGAAGCGCTCATTCAATGTGCCCAATCTGATCGAACTCTTATTCAAACGATCCACCGCTTTACGCAATGCATCGCGAACAGCTTTTGGTGTAGGTGCATATGGATCATCATTCACAACGATGGTAGTACTATCGCTGATGTTTCTTCCAAGATTCATCACCACTTTGTAAGTTCCCGGATCAACAGGTAATCCTGCAGGTTCTGCAGTAGCTCCACCGCCACCACCAAAGCGTCCGCCGCCACCGCCGCCTCTACCACCAAAACCTCCACCACCTGGTATTCTTACACCTCTTCCTTCCATTCCCCAGTAGTAACGGTTCAATCCGGTATCTGCTTTTGCAGTGAGTGTTCTTACGAGTACATTGTTTGCATCATAAATACGCATAGTTACTGTATCACTCAATTTATTGCGTCCGGTATCAGCAGCTGTTTTGTTTACAAAGAAACTGATCGGTGCTCCTGATCTTCTGTTCTCTCCTTCATAAGTTCCCCATATACTGTATTCAATACCTGATGCATTTTTACGCTTGGCTTGATAACCATCAGGCAATGCAAAAGCAGTGAGTTTGTTGGTGAAGAGTTGTCCTTTGTTAGCCGCCAACTTGCGCAACGGACGAATATCATCCAAGATCCACAATGCACGTCCAAAGGTTGCGATCACCAGATCAGCTTCTCTCTCTTGAATTACCATATCATAAGTAGATACAGACGGATATCCATTTTTGAATTGCTGGAAACTTGTTCCATAATCCAAGCTGATGAACAAACCTTGCTCTGTTCCAACAAAGATCAGATTAGGTTCTGTTGGATCTTGTACTACACACAAAGTGTAACCCGTTACTTTTTTCTCATCTACCAGATTGGTCCAGGTTTTACCATAATCAGTCGTGCGGAATAAGTAAGGTTTATTATTACCACGACGATAATCATTCACCACCACATAGGCTTCACCACCATTATGTCTGGATGCACGGATCTGTGGAACCCAAGCCCCTGTTGGCATTCCGGGGATCTTACCGCGGAAGTTGGTCCATGTTTTACCACCATCTCTCGTGAGTTGTACATTGCCATCATCGGTACCTACCCAAATCACTCCTTTTTCTTTGGCTGATGGCTCAATAGCTAAAATCGTACAATGGTTTTCTGCACCGGTAATGTCTACCGATAAACCGCCATTATTGCTTTGATCAATTTTTGCACTGTCATTGGTAGTCAAATCACCTGAGATCTGTGTCCATGAAGCACCTTTATCCGTACTCATGTTCACCATCTGACTTCCATAATAAATAGTCTTCTTATCAAAAGGATCTTGTGCGATCGCAGCATTCCAGTTAAATCGCTGACGAACACCACTCGCAGTTGTTGGAGGACGAATACTCCATCTTTCTCCTGTTGCAATATTATAACGACCTACACTTCCGCCTTGACTCATACTGTACACCCAATTGGCATCTTCAGGATCAGGCATTACATCAAAACCATCTCCACCACCTACTGCTTCCCAGAATGCATTGCGGATGCCGCTTTGTCTCCATACATAGGCCGGACCATGCCAGCTTCCGTTATCCTGTAAACCTCCCATAACATTGTATGGAATATTGTTGTCTACATTGATGTGATAGAATTGTCCGAGTGGTAGTTTTTCATCGAACTGCCAGTTCTTTCCGCGATCACGTGTAATAGCAATACCACCATCATTACCATCAATGATAAAGTTGCCGTCTTTCGGATGGATCCAGAATGCATGGTGATCAGGATGGATACCTGCATAAGGGATCACAGTCTTGAAAGTTTTACCTGCATCTTCACTTACTGTAATGATCTGATTGATATTGTACAATCTGTTTTCATTTGTAGGATCAACAGCTATGTCCTGAAAATAAAATGCACGATTGGTAACTACACCCGGATCGCTGTTCATCAGTTCCCAGTTGTTACCACCATCATCACTTTTGTACAATCCATTTTTGGTAGCTTCTACCAATGCATACACACGTTTAGGATCGTTGCGTGAAATGGTGATACCGATACGTCCATAATCACCATCAGGTAAACCATTGGCTTTACCCAGTTTGGTCCAGTTCTTACCGCCATCATACGTCACATAAAAACCACTGCCTTTACCACCACCTTGTAAGCTCCAAGGAGTGCGCTGATGTTGGTACATGTTCACAAACAACTTATTCGGATTGGCTGGATCCATCACCATATCTCCTACACCCGAAGTATCATTCGTGTACAAAATTTTATTCCATGTAATACCTCCATCGGTTGTTTTATAAACACCACGTTCAGGATGCGGAGCAAAAGGATTACCGATCACACCTGCATAAACAACATCCGGATTGTTTGGATCGATGATGATACGATGAATGTTGCTGGTCTTTTCCAGTCCCATCATTTTCCAAGTCTTACCACCATCAATACTTTTGTAGATACCGCCACCTAAACTAATAGAGTTACGCGGATTACCTTCTCCGGTTCCTGCCCATACTACACTAGGATTGCTTTGTGTAATAGCAACAGCACCAATATTCAAGATGGGTTGATCATCAAAGATCGATTCCCAGCTGGCGCCACCATTCTCGGTTTTCCAAACACCACCACTCGCTGTTCCCAGGTAAATGATGTTGGGATTGGTCCACACTGCATCGATCGCAGTCACACGTCCACTCATACCGGCCGGACCGATATTACGTGGTTTCATGTTTTTAAAGTGTTTTGAAAGATCTGCCTGTTGGGCAAAAGAAAGAATTGCAGTGCCTAATAGCATTGCAGCAAACAGTAGTTTTCTCATTCCATTGGTTTTTGGGATCGGGAATTTCTGCAATTAATGGTGGATTGCCAAATTAGATGGATAATTGGGTGAGGAGCTTTGAGTGGCAAGCGACAAGCTACAGGCTTCAAGTTTTGAATAACCAATTTCTTAGTGTACTTCTGTGTCTTCAGGGGCAATATCTTTTTTGTTGATTGATTGCCACTGAAGACACAGAAGAGCACTGAGGTTTTCTTTGGAGTTTACCTATATTTATTGCAAACAACCAACGCTTGAATACAAAATCAGTTTTTAAAGGCTCACCTATGCAGATCGGTATCTATGCTGCAGTGGCCGCATTTCTTACATATACCATGATCTTCGGTTTCCGTAAATCATTCACCGTTTGCACTTTTGATGGGATGACAGTCGGCTCTTTGAGTTATAAAACCGTATTGGTGCTCAGTCAGATGATGGGTTATCTCATGGCCAAGTTTTACGGTATCAAATTCATCTCAGAGTTAAAGCGTTTTGGAAGAAATAAAATCATTCTACTCCTTGTGGGTATTGCATGGATGGCTTGGTTATGTTTCGCATTGATCCCCGCTCCTTATAATATCCTCTTCCTCTTCATCAATGGCTTTCCGTTGGGGATGTTATGGGGTGTGGTATTCTCTTATGTAGAAGGAAGAAGAAGTACCGATTTTATTGGTGCGGCATTGGCGGTGAGTTTTATTTTCTCGTCGGGTTTTGTGAAATCTGTTGGGGGATGGTTGATACAATTAGGGGTGACAGAATTTTGGGTGCCCTTTTGCACAGGCTTGGTTTTTGCATTACCCCTCTTATTGTTCATCTATCTGATGGAACGCATTCCTGCACCCGATGCTGAAGATGAAGCCGCAAGAATGAATCGAACACCCATGAGTGCGGAGCAACGTAAGGCTTTTGTTCGCTCTTTCTTACCGGGTATCATCGCCTGTATTTTTATTTATGGTTTTGCTACCATCTTCCGTGATATCAGAGACAATTTCAGTGCTGATATGTGGAAGGAAATGGGTTATCTGAATCAGCCTGCTATTTTTTCTAAAACAGAAACACCGATAACGCTCGTCATTCTTGCACTCATCGGTAGTATGGTCATTATCAAAAACAGTTTCAAAGCATTGATGATCGCACACCTATTTATTGCGATCGGATTTGTGATTGCCGGTCTGAGTACTTATTTATTTACTAAAGGATTAGTAGCACCTATCTGGTGGATGACCCTTGTTGGACTAGGTCTTTACATGGTATACATTCCTTTCAACTCGGTATTCTTTGAAAGAATGATCGCGGCATTTCGTTTTACAGGAAATGTGGGATTCTTGATCTATCTCGCTGATTCATTCGGATACCTGGGTAGCGTGAGTGTATTGTTGAGCAAAGAAATCTTCAAAGTACAATTGAACTGGGTACAGTTCTTTTCAAATAGTGTGATGATATTGTCTGTAGTGGGCGTGGGAATTACATTGTATGCGGCTTGGTATTTTTATCAGAAGAAAAAGGCTGTTTGATTTTTTGGAGGAGGATGGGCCGCAGATTTTAATGATTGTCATGATGAACGCAGATCGGTTTAAAAAAAATCATGACTTATCATGATGATCATGAAAATCAGTGTTCTATTTTGTTATACTATGTTCCTTTTAATTTTTTGCGATAAGTTTCTTTCCTCTAACAGGTTTTCTTTATATTAGTTAACACTCATTTGCTTATGACCGCCATTAACAGAAGAAACTTCCTCCGTAATTCTGGCAGCCTTGCTATTCCTGCTATGTTGCCCTTATCAGGTTTATTGAGTAATGATACCCCTGTCATTAACGACTGGCCCGCTAAGCCTATTGTAAAATTTTTTGGTGATGGTGAAATGTATGAGCCTACCGATTATATCCGTGTGTTACAAGAAGCCGACAAAACCGTTGCGATCGCAAAAGATCGTTATGGTGTAGGGGGTGTTGTTGAAGCATTGGAGAAAAAATTTGCTGCGATCACCGGAAAAGAAAAAGCCATCTTCATGCCTAGTGGTACCATGGCCAATCAGTTGGCTATTGCTGTATTAAGCGGCAATAAAAGCAAAGTGTTTGTTCAGGAAACCAGTCATGTCTTTCGCGATGAAGCAGATGCAGCTCAATCTGTCTTTCAGAAAAGATTGATCCCGCTTGCTAAAAATGAAACATACTTCACTGCTGCTGAGCTCAAGAAAACGATTGAGGATATGAGTACTGCTGAAGCTTTCGATACAGGTATTGGTGCTGTTTCCATTGAAAATCCGGTAAGAAGAAGTGATGGCAGAATGATTTCCATTGATGAGATCAAAGCGATCAGGAGCTATTGTATCGCTAAAAAAATACCCATGCATTTGGACGGCGCTCGTTTGTATGTTGCATCAGCATGGTCCGGTGTATCGATCAAAGAATACAGTCAATATTTTGATACCGTCTATATTTCTCTCTATAAATACCTTGGTGCAACAGCCGGAGCAATACTTTGTGGTGATGCAAATATCATTGACCAAATGACCCATCTTATTAAAACACATGGTGGCTCCATGTATGGTAACTGGACCAATGCTGCTATGGCTCTTCATCGATTGGAAGGAGTAGAAGAAAGATTTAAAGCAGCCAAAGAAAGAAGTGAGCAATTATTTAAGGTACTCAATGCAGATAATAATATTCGCATAGAGCCTTTGAATAATGGAACCAATATTTATCGATTAACATTAGCGAAGCATATTAATGGCACTGCTTTTCAAACCAAGCTCAATCAGCAATACAATATTCGTTTAGCAAGACCTGATTCCAATAATCAATCATTGATCAATGTAAACGAAACGATCTTATATCAATCACTGGATGATCTTGTACATGCATTTAGTAAATCGATGGGGAGCTAAAACAAATCATAAAAACCTGCCTCAGATACGGTCATAAAAATGGTTCATAACAAACAGCCAAACACCGTTTGCTATGAACCATCAACCATAAGCCACTAACCCTTCTTACCTTCCTCGTATTTCTTTTTCGCAGCTTCTGCTTTTTCGAAATCCAGGATCACACCATTGATGCAATAACGCAGACCTGTAGGGGGTGGACCATCTTCAAATACATGTCCCAAATGACTTTTACATCTTCCGCATTGAACTTCTGTTCTTACCATGCCATGTGAATTGTCTGGCAGATAAAGAATGGCACTTTTGCTGATAGGCTCATAAAAACTCGGCCATCCGCAACCGCTGTCGAACTTGGTATCACTTTTGAACAAAGCATTACCACAAGCAGCACAATAATAAGTGCCTATTTCTTTGAAGTTTTCGAACTTACTCGTCCAAGGGCGCTCTGTTCCTTTCTGACGGGCGATATAATATACATCGGGTGAAAGGATCTTCTTCCACTCATCTTCTTTCAGAGTAACTTTCGATTTGTCTGTTCTCGAATACACCGGATTGTTCTTTTCTGTACTGTCCATTTTTACCTCTTTCTGTTTAGTTTGTTGGGAATAACAGCCCTGGACTATTAAAGTTGCCAGGACCAACATTTTGAAACCCTTCATATGCCAATACTTTTGATACATTAAAATTACGTTTATCGTAGCCGAATAGTTTACTTCCAAACTGACGAACAATCGTTTTTTACCTTACAATTTGCAGTTATTCAAGGTTTTAATGTGTTGTTAAATGTTTTTTAAACGATCGGGCTTATATTTGTTGTTCACGTAAGGTTAGTTAGTACATGTTTAATATTATTCTGTTTGGACCTCCGGGCAGTGGAAAAGGGACTCAAAGCGAAAAACTGATCGCTGCTTACGGATTGAAGCATTTATCTACCGGTGATTTATTAAGAAGTGAAATTGCAGCCCAAACACCGCTGGGACTGGAAGCCAAGTCTATTATGGACAAAGGTCAGTTGGTTCCTGATGAAGTGGTGGTGGGTATGATCAGTTCTGCGTTGGACAATAATCCGCAAGCCAAAGGGTTTTTGTTTGATGGTTTTCCAAGAACTGAAGCTCAAAGTATTGCACTCGATAAGTTGCTGAAACTGAAGAATACCGAAATTGGAGTGGTATTGGCGTTGGATGTTAGTGAAGAAGAGTTGGTAAGTCGCTTGCTCAACCGCGGTAAAACCAGTGGAAGAAGTGATGATACCAATGAAACAGTGATACGCGCTCGTATTGCCGAGTACAAGGCAAAAACAACTGTTGTAGCCAACTATTACGCCAACTTTGATAAAGTGGTACATATCAAAGGAGAGGGCTCGGTGGATGAAATTTTTGATTCTCTACGCAGCGAGATTGAAAAAAGAATGTCTTAATCTGATTATATATAAGTGTTTAACAACCAATAACCAACTGCACCCGCTCTGTTTTTTTGAGCGGGTTTTTTTATGTCTGATGCTGTCAATAAGCTGTTAAAGCTGAACTAGCACTACAAGGGCTTTCAACCAACAGGCTTAGTTTTGCCGTCCCCCGTGCTGAAGTGGCGTGGAAATATTAGTGTATGATCAGCAAAAAAATTCAACTCGTTTTAATCTGTCTGGTAATCGTTACCGGATTTTCTTTCAAAGAGAAATCGATTGGAGTTGTAAACAACCCAAGCGCAGCTTTACATACACATACGTTCACTGAAGTCTATGAAAGTCTGGACCTGGCTTCCCTTGGACTTTCCAAAAAAGCTTATGAATTTGCTTTGTCCGGTTATGAACGTTTAAAGTCCGGCGGACAAATCATTCAAGATCATATCTTATCTGTCGTTGACTTTAGTTTACCCTCCAACCAGAAAAGATTGTTTGTGATCGATCTCTTGAAGGGTGAATTACTCTTTCACACATTTGTATCGCATGGAAAAAACTCAGGTAAGCTGATCGCTAAAAAATTCTCGAATAAGGCAAGTAGTTTTCAAAGCAGTATCGGCTTTTATACTACGGGCGAACCTTATCAGGGAAAACATGGTCTTTCCCTTCGGTTGATCGGAAAAGAGAAAGGAATTAATGATAAGGCGCTACAACGTGGTATTGTTATTCATGGTGCAGACTATGCAGAAGAAGATGTTGCTGCCAGACAAGGTTATCTGGGAAGAAGTTTGGGTTGCCCTGCAGTTCCTCAATCTGTTCATCGTGAGTTGATCGCTACCATTCAAAATGGAAGTTGTTTTTTCATCTATGCTCCGACGTCCGGCTACTCCAAACAGTCAAAACTCATTTAATCATTTGTTCCGACCGTACAACATTTTTTAACAGATAATTGCCCTTGTCTGCTGTCTATCTTTATTGCAAGGTGCAACACGTAGAATTTTTTCATACCGACCATTTCGATCAGAACTACAAGCGGCAAAAAGCGGCTTCGTCTATTTCGTATTTTATCGACTTTTTCTGGGAGACAGATTTTGATCGTTTATGGGATTCATATCCCAAAGGCTTTTCAGACGCTTTGTTTCCAAATACCGGTTACACGTATCTAATTAATTTAGGTACTCCTTTTGTAATGCAGGTAGGAGAAAAAAAGTTTGAAATGAAGACCGATGGTTTTCTGCCTAGACATCGTGCCATTGAGTGTTTCCATCAAAAAGGAAATAAACTCTTCGGAATCAAGTTCAAAATATCACCGGTCATTTTTGAGAAGAAGATCAATTTCTCTGAATACCGTGAATATATTTTTCCATTGAGCTATTTGATGGATTCGGGTCTTTTATCAAGAGTCAAAACTTGTTCCTCATTTGAAGAACGCGTATCCATTCTGACTGAATATTTTGAAAAGATCATTGATCAATATTCCGGCTCTTTAAAGCCAATTGAAATTGTTTCGCAGATTTTGGCTCATTGTGAAAATAAAAGAGATTTTATAACACCTGTAGAAGATTTTGCCAAGCAATACAATATCTCTTCACGTACACTACAGCGCTATTTTGAAACTGCTACCAGTATCAGTACCAAAACCGCTATTCAAATCATGCGTATCAGAAAAGCTACGGAACATCTAGCCGTAGATCCTGATACATTTAACAGCGCAGACTATGGTTACTATGATCACAGCCATTTCTACAAACACCTTAAAAGTTTTCTCCAGAAAAATACACTCAAAAAATTACAACCTCATTTGAAGTTGCTCGAGAAGTTGCATGGGAGGTAGATGATGGCTTATAGATCATAGCATATAGTAGATACAAATACCATACGCTATGATCTATAAGCTATATCCTTATTAGTTCCCCGCCCTGCTTCTCTCTTCCTCTGATGCCGTTGCTCTTCTGCGAGCGGCTTGTACGGTATTTTTGCCAAAGCGATAGGTGAAGGTCAAATTAGCTACTCGTGTTTCACGATAAGCTCTCCATATCTCGATATAATTATTGTAAGTGATCGTTGCGCGTGGCAGGTTGGTCCAGAAGATATCTGTCACGTTCAAACGAATGGTTCCTTTTTTATTCAAGACCGATTTCTGTACACCCAATGCTAATCCCCACTGCGGACGCGCTACCATGAAACCATACTGTCCACCGGAATTATAATTCACGTTCAATTCACTAACCCATCCATTGCCCATCGTGAAGTTATTATTGGTTCTAACATCAAAAGCCGGTTTTCCATTGTTCAAAGTAGTAGTACCTAGTTTTCCGTTGAAGTGATTGTAAAATACATTTCCGTTATTGACCATATTCCACCAACCATTGATACGGAAAGGCGCTGAAACAGTGAGTCCATAATAATCTTGTGAGCTGAGATTGATCGGTATCTGTACTGTAACATTATCATTGGATGGTAGATTTGGAAATACATCTTTGAATCGTGCAATGGCAATATTCTGATTCTGCTTCGTATGGCTATAGCCAAATGTGAAGTTGATATTCTTCATTGTATAACTCAATTCATAAGACCAGGTAAGTTGTGGAAGTAGTCCGGGTCTTCCGGTAGAGTATGTTGTTACGTCGATCAAAAACAAGAACGGATTGAGTTGTCCATAACCCGGGCGATCAATTCTTCTACTAACAGACAAGCCGAGTGTTTGATCTTCTTTCAATTTGTAATTAAAGAAGGCACTAGGGAATAATTGAAAATAAGAGGAATCAAATTTCTGATTGCCTTTGATCTGATGTGTATTGATCTTCGTATGCTCACCACGCAGTCCCAGTTGAATATTAAACTTCTTAAATTCTTTACTGAAGTTCAGATAAGCTGCATTATTATATTCATTGTACTTAAAGCGATTGGTTTTATTGACATCATCTTGTGGAATGCCGGTACTCATATCAAAGAACTTGGCATCATTATCTGCTGATACATAACTCGTTTTTCCTCCCACTTCAAATCTGCCACCATCTTTCAACGGATTGGCATAATCGATCTTAGCTGTACGTAAGATCAATTTTCCATCCTGATCTCCATCTAAAATATAATCAGGTTGCAAGGGAGTTCCATTCAGATTATAATACTTAGTAGCAACTCTGGAAAGCGATGAAGAATTGTATTCACCATAATCAATATCCGCGGTTAGCTCTTTACCATTGGTATTGAATGAATGTTTAAAGTTGATATTGGCAACAACATTCTGCGCATTGTCATTATTATTAGCAAGCGTTGCAAACGTGGAGGCTTTTTGTTTTTGTGCATCGATCACATCCGATGCGTTCACCGTGTTTCTTCCAAAATCATTAAAGTTGGCACTCACCACAGCTCCAATGATCGTTTTCTTTGAAGGGAACAAATCAATTCCAAAACGAGTATTGTGAAAATGAAAGGGTGATGTCGTATAATTATCTTTTAGATCACCGCCTGTATACACTTTGTTATCATCAAAAAAGTTTCTATCCAGGATCAAATGATTCATGTTTTTTCGATAACCATATGTATAGTTACCGAATAGATTTATTTTTTTGTTGCGATGATTAAACGTAAGTCCTGCATTGGATTTAGGATACACACCCTGACCATAACCCAATGTCATGGTACCATTGGTACCCAAACGCTGGTCTTTTTTCATTCTGATATCAATGATCCCTGAATTTCCTGCAGCATCATATTTAGCAGAGGGATTGGTAATGATATCGATTCTTTCGATCGTATTGGCGGGTAAGCCTCTGAGGTAGTTCGCTAAATCTGCACCCGACATCGGTGTTGGTTTTCCATCGATCATGATGATAACGCCTTGTCGGCCTCTTAATCCGATAACATCGTTTTGGTCCACACTTACACCCGGCGAACGCTCCAGCACATCCAAAGCAGAACTACCTGCACTAACAATACTACTCTCCACATTCACTACAATTCTGTCTGTAAGTTTTTGAATAAAAGGTTTACGACTCGTCACCGTTACCTCACTCATACTATTTGCAGACGCCTGTAAGGTCAGCACTCCTGCATTTACCTCCATAGCGGATTCAGTAATAGAAATCGGTGCTGAATACAAATGGGTATAACCGATCATTGAAATGCGGATACGATAATTCCCCGCTACTAAATTTTCAAAAAGAACGGCTCCGGTTTTATCGCTGATCGCCGCTTTTATCAGTGAAGAATCTTTCAAACGCAATAACTCAGCTGTGGCGTTTTCCAACAATTGTTGTTGCTCATTCCGAATGGTAAGTTGAATCCTTCCATTTTTAGATGACTGCGCAATGGATGATAGACTCAACAGGACTAAGCCCATAAAAAACAAGTACAACTTTCTCATCGTTTTCCTTTTTAGCGCTCAAATATGAAATTGTTCGTAGAAAAGAACCCTTCAATTCATGTGAACTGTCAAACAAGAGCAATGAGCGGAATTGGGTTAAAAATCAGGCGACCGATTTTTACATGAATTGATCGTGATCCTTATAGCAGGTAGCTCAGGACCAAGTTTTATCTTTGTTCGATGCAATCTTTACTACTATTACATGGTGCTATTGGATCCAAAGAGCAATGGGTTCCGCTTACAGAAGCTTTAAAGTCCGATTTTGATATCCACTGTTTTAATTTTCCCGGACATGGGGGAGATGATACTACTGAACCCTTCTCAATGCATGCTTTTGCAAAAGCAACTATTGCGTATTGTGAGAAACATGAACTAAAAGATCCTTTGGCCTTTGGTTATAGTATGGGGGGTTATGTAGCTTTACTTGCAGAATCGCTGCATCCCGGAACTTTCAAAAAAATAGTGACACTGGGAACGAAGTATGAGTGGAGCGAGGAGATCGCTGCCAAAGAAGTAAAAATGCTTCGCCCCGATGTGATCGAACAAAAAGTTCCTGCATTTGCTCAGCAACTAGCCAACAGACATGGCAATACTAATTGGAAGGAGGTTCTTCAAAAAACAGCGGCCATGTTATTGAATTTGGGTGAACATCCTTTACTCAGCACTTCTGCATTACAACAGATTTTGTGTCCAACAATGGTATTGCTAGGCGATAAAGACAATATGGTATCACAAAATGAAACACAATTTGCTACCAACCATTTACCAAACAGCCAATTTCAACTAATACCCAATACACCTCACCCTATTGAACAAGTAGATGTTTCAGTACTGGCAACAATCATCCGTAAGTTTTTAGTTGATCACTGATGACGGATCTTGATCAGTAGTTTGAGAAACTCTTCCGGTTCAAATGGTTTGGTAACTATCGCGTTAATCGAAAGATCTCTTGCTCTTTCTTCTACTTCGGAAGGTAAACTAGCAGTTAATGCAACTATAGGAATATGAATGTCTTTACCGCGAATGATCTTAATGGCTTCGTAACCATCCATTACAGGCATATGCATATCCATCAGTATGAGCTGATGTTTCGATGTATCCAGTTTTCTTATCGCTTCTTCACCATTCACAGCTACATCAATTTTAGCTCCCCATTTTTCAAGAAAAGTTTTTGCAACAAGTACATTTAACTCATTGTCTTCTGCCATTAATAACGAAAGACCGGAAAGTGGTTGACCCTTTTCAATCTCTTTTGTAGAAACCTCCTCTTGTGTAAAATTGAATGCTTGTGAAATCGGGAAGGTTTGTGTGAAGAAAAATACGGATCCCTTACCGGGTTCACTTTTCAGTTGCAATTGTGAGCCTTGTAATTCCAGTATCTTTTTACAAATGGCTAATCCTAATCCTGTGCCACCAAAACTTCTGGAAGTGGATGTATCTGCTTGTGTAAAGCGATCAAAGATCAACTTCTGTTTTTCAGCAGCAATACCAATACCGGTGTCTTCTACCTTTATGGTAAGTGTGATGTGTTGTTTTTGTATTCGCTCTTGATGAATACTCAATTTCACATGACCCGAACGCGTAAACTTGATCGCATTTTGAAGCAGATTACCAATGACCTGACTGATACGCGTTGGATATGATACGATGATTGAATGCGGGATCTTTTTCAAGTATCAAATCAATTCCTTTTTCATCTGCCAATGTTTTTAGTCCTGATAAAAGATCCTGTGATACCTGAACCAGGTCCATATCTATGTATTCAAAATTGATCTTGCCTGCTTCAATTTTATTGTAGTCCAAGATATCATTGACAATGTTCAATAAATTATTGGCTGAAAAGAGTAACACATTCAACTGCTCTTTTTGATCTTCTCTTGGTTGATTATCCAGTAGTATATGCGAAAGTCCGATCACCGAATTCAATGGTGTTCTGATCTCATGTGACATATTGGAGAGAAAATCGCTTTTGGCAACCAAGCCTTGTTCTGCCTCTTTTTTTGCTTTGTTTAGAAGATAAGAATATCGATAAGAGAGAATCAGCGATTGCAAAAAGAAGAAAGACAAGTATCCAACAAATAACAATTCTTTTTGCGGTGCAACAAAACCAAAGTATTGAAGATTGATAATGATAAAAATAATCATCACCACACCCGTGCTTAACAATGCATAACCCGCACCCAATCTTTTTCTTTTATAAGCAAGGATATATACATAGAAAGCATGTCCAATCACAAAAAACATTACTACTAAAAACGGATTGATCAATTGTGTGAATACCGACGGTGGGAAAATCACTGTTATCAATGATAAAATGATACAAGCCCACATCTCAATGGTGGTAATGATTTTATTGGAGTCTTTAGGGTAAAGATTTTGAGTGTATTGCGTAAAGAATATAACACTAACAAACAAAGAGAGATATTCTAAATGTATGGTAAGCGTCCATGGAAGATTCGGAAAGATAGTATGCAATGAATACTGAGACGTACCAATGATACGATAACTATAGGTAATACAAAACAGTGCAAAATAGAGGATGGTCTTATCATAACGACCAAAGAAGTAAAGTCCGAAAAAGAAAAGACCACACATGATGATACTCCCGGTAAGGATGTAGTTAAAAGCGTTGTCTTTATTTCTTTTACTGAACAGTTTTTCTTTATTCCCGATTATAATAGATTTATATGGACCGCCTTTAGAGTGTAAAAAATTGGCTACTTGTAAAATCAGTTTTACAGTATCTTTTTTTGCAAATAACTCTCTGGTGAATTGTTGCCATTTGGGTTTCGTTGTTTCAGCAGAAACGCCCGGTGTACCTGATTGAACAAATACCGCGTCATCTACAAAAAGCTTATAACTCGTATACGTATCCGGAATATCCAGTGCTAAATTAGATGCGTTTTTAGGCAACAGGATGGTAAGCATATACGAAGCATATCCTTTTGCGGAAATTTTCTTTCCACCCACAATGGTATTGTCCCATCGTTTGGGGAAAGAAATCATACCGGTCATTTTTTCATTTGTGATACCGGGTTCGCATAATTTTTCCCAACAAAGACCCCATTCTCCATCCAATGGAACGGATTGCTTAGAGAGATCTATATTCCGAAGATCGATCACCCCATGTTTGGCAGTAGGTAGTTGTGCAGTGGAAGTAGCTAAAAACAAGAAAAAGACGGAAAAGAGTATACCGATTCGAGAAAATATTGAATTCATACTTATCTGCTTGCTTGATAAAATTCGCTGCAGGGGTATCAGCGTTTCCGTTTCTTAAATGTATTAATTCTTCTGTGAATTAATACATTTTAATCTGTTTGGACAACAAGATTCTTTCTTATAAAAATAGCGCCGTCATCATTTATTTTTCACCGCTCATCCCCAACCACACTTTTATGTGATAGTAGTTTGCAGACTGTTATTGCAGTTTTGCAGAAACACTAAAACAACCACATGAATCAGTCAACACGTTACAATCCGTTTCACCAGATACACCAAGGATTAAGAGCCTTGCTGTATCATTGCTCTCTACAGGTACAGCATACCGATTTTTCTGATGATCAACAAGCTGACAATACCATTTCATTATTGAAAGAAGTGATCTGGCTTTTTGATGGACACGCACATACCGAAGACACGAAAGTGTTTACACTCATCGCAGACAAAGCTCCGGAAGTGATCGCAGATTTTGAACAGCAGCATGATAAAGACCATATGCTGGCCGCCCATTTACAAGGCTGTATTGAACAGTATGAGGCTGCTATTAAACCGTCTGATAAGATTTTTGCCGGAAGACAGATTCAATTTTCTCTTGCAGAGTTCACCGCTTTCAATTTATCACACATGAATATGGAAGAAGTGATCATTAAAGAATTGATCTGGCAACATTATACAGATGAGCAGTTACACGCTTTGACCATGGAAATCGTTGCTTCACTTCCGCCTGACAAAAATGCGCGCTATAGTTATTGGATGTTAAAGGGATTGAATATGAAAGAGATCGCAGAATGGTTTCTTGCAATACAAAATACGGCCCCATCATTTGTGATGGATCAGATGATGGAATTGGCAGCTGCAGCCCTTGACTCTAATCATTTCAATACATTACAACAGTCTTTGGCTTTAGAAGTCGCATAGTTATTCGAATACATCTATTTAAACAGAAAACCCCGCAAATGCGGGGTTTTTCCGTAGGCGTATATGGTTGGGTTAGTATGCGCTCTTATTATTGTGGTTTTGTCTCCAATAATTTGAAGAACTGATCCAACATTGGCTGAATCACGATACGAGTTCTGCGGTTAGCAGCACGTCCTTCAGCTGTACCATTGTCTTTCAAAGGAATATACTGACTTCTTCCTGCAGCGGTCATACGCTTTGGATCGATGCCATAGGTATCTTGTAAAATTCTAACAACAGTTGTTGCTCTTTTCACACTCAAATCCCAGTTGTCTTGAATTGCACCACTCTTGATAGGAACAGAATCTGTATGTCCTTCAACAATAAAGTCGATCTCCGGTTGTGCATTCAATACTTTAGCAACTTTTCCAAGAACGTCTTTAGCACGATCTGTTACATCATAGCTGGCGCTTTTGAAAAGTAGTTTATCAGAAATATCTACATATACTACTCCTTTATCTACTTTGATATTGATGTCTTCATCATTCAAATTACCGATAGCTCCTTTCAGGTTCATTACCAAAGCCATGTTCAATGAATCCTTGCGTGCAATGGAACCCTGAAGGTCACGGATGTACAAATCTTTAGCACCGATATTTTCAAGAGACTTTTTAATACTTTCAGCTTGTGCACCTGTGACTACAGAAAGATCTTTCAACTGATTTAATACAGTCGTATTATTTTGTCTCAAAAACTCGATCTGCTTATTCAGTTCAGCGAGCTGATTCTCCAATGCCTCTTTACGGGCAGTCAATTCAGTATTTTGTCCTTTAGACTTGGCCAACTGGTTCTCCAGGTCTTTGATCTGGTCTTGTAACTCACGATACTTTCCCTGCATTTCCAGGTAAGCCCCACTTAACTGTGTGTACTTAGCTTCAGACTCTTTGAATTTCTTACTGCTTACACAGGAAAACAACAGTACTGAAGAGGCAATTGCCACGATAAAACGATTGATTCTCATGCTTTTATGATTTGAATTGTGATCATTCGGTTATTATAACGAAAGAATTACTACAATATTGTGCCAAAAATGGTCCATTTTCTCTGATATTTTATTCAAAAATGACCATTCTTTCAGACTTCAGCCATTCCTGGTAAACATGACCATACTGCTGATCGATATTTTTTCTTTTGATCTTCAAGGTTGGGGTCAGTAATCCGTTTTGTATGTTCCATTCTTCTTTACAGACTACCAGTTTTGCTAATTGTTCATGATGTTCCAATCGGGCATTCAGGTTTTTTAATAAAGATTCCAACTCCGGTTCAATATCTGTTGATGCCAATATCTTGGCTTGCTCAGATAAAGTACACAATGCAAAAGCAGATGACATACCTGATCCTACCACACACACTTGACCAACATAAGCATGGGCGCCTAATGTATTTTCCATCGGAGCCGGTGTTATGTATTTGCCCTTTCCTGTTTTGAATTGATCTTTGATCCTGCCCGTGATCGTTAAGTATCCTTCCGCATCGATCGATCCTTCATCGCCTGTTTTTAAAAAACCATCTTCAAAACACTGTGCCGATAACTCGGGTTCTTTATAATAACCTAACATAGATGCCGCACTTTTTACTTGTACTTCATTGTCTTTCCCCAATCGCACTTCCACAGCAGCATAGGGTTGTCCAACCGTACCAAATTTTGCAGCATGCTTTTTATTGACATGTGATAATGCGACATTTTCTGTCATGCCATATGCTTCCTGAATGATGATCCCCAATCTCGCATACCAATGTAACAATGCCGGATTGATTGGTGATGCGCCGGTGAAAATGTGTTGCGCTCTCCCTAGTCCTAATTTTTTTCGGATCATTTTTTTGATCAGGATATTGATCAAAGGAATCTTTAGTAAGCGATCCAATTTTTCTTGAGGCATTTTTTTCAATACGCCCTCCTGCATTTTTTCCCATATGCGAGGTACTGCGAGAAAGACCGTTGGTTGCGTATGAGCAAGGTTTGCAGCGAATGTATCCAGCGATTCTACAAAATAAACTGTACTGCCTGTGAAAATGGTTCCACACTCTACCAGCATTCTTTCTGCCACATGACAAAGGGGTAGATAAGAAAAGAAGATTTCTTTTTTGATCTCGGGGAAATTATCAAGAAACGCATGTACAGCAAATGACATGGCATGATAAGTATGCATAACACCCTTTGATTGTCCGGTGGTGCCTGATGTATACACGATACAAGCGAGAGCATTCGGATCAATTTCCGGTACGCCTTCTAGTGGTTCATGGCTGGTCACAAGCGTATTCCAGTTGATACAATCCGGATTGGGGTAAAAAGGAAAACTGATCTGTAACAAAGAATCGGGTACCCCTTTACGCAAGGCTTCCGGATTATCGAGCTTGCCGATAAAAATGGCTTTGCTCTCACTATGTACAATGATCTCTCTTAATGCATCTGCCGTAATATTCGGATATAAAGGAACCGATACACAGCCTGCCATGGCAATCGCAAGATCTGCCATGATCCAGTGTGCACAGTTCTTACTTAAGATAGCGATCTTATCATCTTTCCCGTAACCAAAAGAACGCAATGCTGCTGCCATACTTCTGATCTACTTACCTGCTTCTGCCCAAGTAAAATTCTGGTAAACACCTTTCACCGGCTCAGATAAAAACAATCTTCCCGGGGTAGCTTTTTCATACTCGCAAAACTTGTCAATAATATTGGGGTAGTTCATGTGTCGGGGGTTATCATGAATTAAGCAAATGATGATCCTTTCAAATGCGCCAATCCTTGTTCCGGTTTTTTTCCCTGAACAGGTGCATAAAAGTCTATGATCTTATTAAAATCAGCTTCCTCATTGTCTGTTGTAAGAAAGGGTTCAGAAAACCATGTTTCTTTTTTAGAAAAATCCATAGCCGCCATTACAATGGGTACGTTGGCTTTTTTGGCAATATGATAAAAACCAGTTCTTAATCTGTCTACTTTTTTTCTTGTTCCTTCCGGAGATAATGCCAATACAAATTCATCATGCTGATCAAACAGTTCCACCACTTGATCTACCATATTTTTTTTATTGAAACGATCTACGGGGTAACCGCCCAGACTCCGAAAGAAGAAACCAAATTTTCCTTGAAATAATTCTGCTTTTCCGAGGTATTTAACATGTGTAAGTCTGAGTACACTTCGAATGGCGAGACCCATTACAAAATCCCATGCGCTGGTATGTGGTGCAACAATAACGATGCATTTTTTCAGATGGTACGGGAAATTATCCCGGACTTTCCATCCCGTGATCCACAGGTAGATTTTCCAGAGTATTCTCATGGCAGGCAATGGTACAAGATAATTTGAAAATCTGAGAATGTGGCAATTTGATCTGTCTTAAGCAGAGAAATTTTCCAGCTTCTTTTTTAGTGCAAACATTTCATCTCTCAATCTGGCAGCTTCTATAAAATCAAGATCCCGTGCTGCTTTTTCCATTTGCTTTTTAATAGCGTTAATGGCTTTCTCCAATTGTGGAATCGTCTTGTATTCTACTTGTTCCTCAGCTGCGGTTTGAATGAGTGGTTCATCTTTTTGTAAAGCATAAGGATTGGATGGATCATATCCTTTAATATCCAGTACAGAAGTTTGTGCAAATACCTGTTCCTTACTTTTTGAAACTGTTTTAGGTGTGATGCCGTGTTCAATATTATAAGCGATCTGCTTTTCTCTTCTTCTGGTCGTTTCATCGATCGTCCTTTGCATACTCTCTGTGATCGTATCGGCATAAAAGATCACGAGTCCGTCCACATTTCTTGCCGCACGTCCTGCTGTTTGTGTCAACGATCTTTCATTCCGCAGAAACCCTTCTTTGTCTGCATCCAATATAGCCACCAGTGATACTTCCGGAAGATCCAATCCTTCTCTCAAAAGATTGACACCCACCAACACATCTATCACCCCTAATCGTAGATCCCTTAGAATTTCTACTCGTTCTAATGTATCTACATCACTATGAATGTATTTGGATTTGATATTGATACGACCTAAATATTTATCCATCTCCTCGGCCATTCGTTTGGTAAGTGTAGTTACCAAAACCCTATCGCCTTTTTTTACGCGCTTATCAATTTCATCCAACAGATCATCGATCTGATTCACACTGGGTCTGATCTCGATTGGCGGATCTAACAAACCTGTTGGTCTTACCACCTGTTCTACCACCACACCTCCTGTTTTTTCCAATTCATAATCGCCGGGTGTGGCACTTACAAAAACGGTTTGTCCGATCAGTGATTCAAATTCATGAAAATTCAATGGCCGGTTATCCATGGCACTGGGCAAACGGAAGCCATAATCAACCAAGACCAATTTTCTGCTTCTATCACCGCCATACATACCCGCCACTTGCGGAATGGTTTGATGGCTCTCATCGATCACACATAAAAAATCTTTGGGGAAATAATCCAGTAAACAGAAGGGGCGTGTGCCGGGTTTTCTTCGATCAAAAAATCGGGAGTAGTTTTCAATACCATTACAATACCCCAATTCACGAATCATTTCCAGATCAAATTCTACTCTTTCTTTGATACGCTGTGCCTCAATAAATTTGCCGGTATTCTTGAAATATTCTACTTGTGCCATCATCTCATCCTGAATCTCATTCATCACCTGCTGTATCATGTCTTTGGGTGCGAGGTAAAGATTGGCAGGGAAGATGGCAGCGTTTTCCATCAATCCGATTCTTTTACTGGTAGCTGTTTCGATGCTTTCAATTTCTTCGATCTCGTCTCCAAAAAAAGTAACACGGTATCCAAAATCTACATAAGGCAGATTGATGTCTACCGTATCGCCCTTCACACGAAAAGTACCTCGTTTAAATTCCTCCTGACTTCTATTATACAAGGCATTCACCAACTGATGAAGAAATCCTTGACGAGATATCACTTGTCCTTTGTGAATACGAATGATCCCGTTTTCATACTCGGTCGGGTTTCCCATACCGTAGATACAACTTACGCTGGCAACAACAATGATATCTCTTCTTCCGCTCAGCAATTGTGAAGTGGCCTGTAAGCGCAGCTTATCCAGTTCTTCATTGATGCTCAGGTCTTTTTCAATATAGGTATCGCTCACCGGCATATAAGCTTCCGGCTGATAGTAATCATAGTAACTAACAAAATAGCCTACCGCATTTTCTGGAAAGAATTGTTTGAACTCACCATACAATTGAGCAACCAATGTTTTATTATGGGTCAGTACCAGCGTAGGTCTTTGCACCTGCTGAATTACATTGGCCATGGTAAATGTTTTACCACTACCGGTAACACCCAATAAGGTCTGGTATTGCTCGCCACTCAGAATACCATCTGTTAATTGTGCAATGGCAGAGGGTTGATCCCCTGCGGGAGAGTAAGATGAATGGAGTTTGAATGGCATTTTTTTACACTTAAGAAAAGCAGATAAAGTTACGTGAGTTAATATTTAAACAATCGAGAATTTTGTTGGGTTGCATCGCCCCATTATAAGCAATCCATATAGTATATTTACAATTAAAGTTTGTATCAATTCTTTACTCTATGGACTTGAGTTCAAGATCCGATATCGATATTTCAGCTTATCATCTGGAAAACTTTTTTGAGCTCTCCGCCGACTTGTTTTGCATTGCGGGTTACGATGGTTATTTCAAGAAAATCAATAGTGCTGTTACTAAAGTATTGGGATATTCAGAAGAGGAATTGATGTCGCGTAAGATCTCCTCCTTTATTCATCAGGATGATCAGGACAAAACCGCACAACACCGAAAAGAATTATTGAACGGATCTCCACTGTATCACTTTGAAAACCGATATATCACTAAAAGCGGTGATATCGTTTGGTTATACTGGACTTCCATGCCGGTTGCAGAAGAAGAGCTGGTGTATGCGATCGCTAAAAACATCACACATAAAAAGAAAGAGGAAGAAGACAGAAATAAGCTTATCTCAGAATTAACCGCATTGAATATTGATCTAAAAAGATTGTCGTATACCACTTCCCATGATCTTCGTTCGCCGGTCAACAATCTACTGACTGTTTTTAATTTACTAAATAAAAGAAACATAGAGGACGAGCAGGTACAAAAATTTTTGTCGATGCTTAAATCCGGTACTGAGCAATTAAAATCTACTTTGAATGATTATGTAGATTTACTTGCAGAGAATGATCGATTAAGCAATGAAAAAGAATCTGTTCTTTTTGAAGAAGTATTGAAAAAAGTAACACATTCCATCAGTAGTCTGATCATTGATTCTCGCACTATTATCCAAACAGACTTTACTGCGCTTCCCTCTGTCTTATTTAAGAAGAGTTATCTGGAAAGCATTTTTTTAAACTTGATCACCAACTCCATCAAATACGCTATGCCCGGTAGAAATCCGCTTATCGATTTTCATAGTTGGGTAGAAGGTGAAAAACAATTCTTAAGTGTTACCGATAATGGTAGCGGCTTTGATATGGAAGAAGTAAAAGATAAAATATTTGGTAAACACCAACAGTTTCATGGTCATGCAGATAGTAAAGGAATTGGCCTTTACTTGGTACACAACCATATTACCAGCATGGGAGGAACCATTCAGGTAAACAGTGAACCGGGAAAGGGTACTAGCTTTGTAATTTGTTTTTAACTCCACTCAAACATCATCACTTATATGTCGGTTCTCAAATTGAGCGTTATTTCTCTGTTTTGTTTATGTCTGTCATTTTTTTCGCAAGCACAAAAATCGAATGAACAATTTTTTGCTTTCAAAGAAGACTGGTCACCCAGCAATAGTATAGATCGAGCTACTTACTTTATGTATAAGTTGAAAGAGAATGACACAACGTATACTTGTAGATATTATCACACAAAAGGTCCCATGATTCGATGTGAAACATATAGAGATAGTGAATTGCAAATTCCGCATGGTCGTTTTGCTTGGTATAACAGTAGAGGTCAAGTAGATAGTACCGGAATGGTGAGTTATGGCAAGAAAGACGGGTATTGGGAATACAAAAAAGCAGATGGCACAACTTTAAGTTTGATAGAGTTCAATAACGGTAAAAGAATCTCGACAAAAAACTATGAAACAAGAACCATCCATTATACGGATGGCAGACCGGAAGAGCCAATGGATGCATTCATCCTGATGAGTAAAGACAATTTCAGCAGCGACAATAAACCTCCTGAATTTAAAGGGGGATTACAGGGCTGGGTTAAATACTTGGAAAAAACCCTGGTAACGCCGGGTCGCTTCAAACAATTATCTAGTCCGGGTACTAAGGGTACTGTTGTGGTCAGCTTTAAGGTAGATATCAATGGGGATGTTTCAGAATTGAATATTGATAGGTCGGTAGAGTGGTCTGTAGATATGGAAACCTTGCGTGTTTTTAAACAAAGTCCACGATGGATACCTGCCATTCAAAACGGAAAACCGGTCTCTTATTATCATAAACAGTCCATCACACACATGGTTAGTTCATTCTAAATCAATGGTTTAGCTCTTTTTTGGAAGATTTAATATTAAATAATTGTTACCAAATCGTAAATTCATATAGCACTGAAAGCTTTGAATTTGACGAAAAAGGGGTACATATTATTCATAATCACAGTTTTATACATATCCACGGGCTTTTCACAGGACCGCACGGATCGCTCTTCTGTGGTCATTGATTTTTATGGCGACAGTCTGACATTTCCTATTGATGCTTCGCTCCATGTGCCTTTTGAAGAAACGCTTTCGAAAAAAAATATCAGTGGCTTTTATGAGAACATGCTCAAGGGTCTCTATCAACCCATGATACAAACCCTCGTTCAGTATCGTGATCAAAAAAAGCTGGATGATTGGTTTTACTATCAACTCATCAGAGCCACTGCTGAAAAACTAAGTCCTAAAGCCGCCAATTATCATCGGTATACACTGTACAAATGGTTTTTATTGAATGAATCAGGTTATTCTTCTACTACACGTTTCCGAAACGATACTTTGTTGTTGTATGTGAGAAGTGAAGAAGTTATTTATGATGTACCTTATTACATGGCAGGTGATCAGCAATATGTTTGTTTGAATTACCACGACTACAACAGCAATGTAAATTTTGATGCCATGACTTTCACCACACTTTCTTTGGCTGTGGGTGGCACTAATCGATTCTCTTATAAAGTAACCAGCTTGCCTGTCATCAAAAAGCATAACTATACGGTTAAACAAATCCAGTTCGATTATAAAAACAAAGACTACCGTTTTAATGTGGTATTGGATCAACAGATGCAAAAGATCTTTACCAATTATCCGGTCGTAGAATATGCTTCACAATTCGGTATCCCGTTGAGTCAAACCACCTATAACTCTTTAATCCCCGTTCTTCGCGAAGCAGTAAAAGGAATGACACAACAACAAGGGGTAGACTATTTGATGCAATTCACCCGCTCTGCTTTTTTGTTTGAAACAGATACCAAAGCATACGGTAAAGAAAAAAGATTGTCTGCTGAACAAACCCTATTTTATGATTATAGTGATTGTGAAGATCGCTCTGCATTCTTCTTCAATATGATTAAAGAGATATACAATCTGCCAATGATTGTTTTGTCTTACCCAACACACATTACCGTTGCTGTTCAGTTTGAACATGCGAACGGAACGCCAATTGTTTACAACGGAGAACAATATTGGGTTTGTGAACCTACTCCACAAAAGAAGAATTTGAAAATTGGAGAAATCCTTCCTTCCCTGAAAAAGCAGCCTTATGAAATAGTGTATGCTTATAAACCTTTTTGATTCCGTTTATCCTTCTTTCCAATAGCTTAACCCTTATTTTTCTTTCGCCCCCGAAAAAAAATCTATCTTTTTTGTCTGATTCGATTTGCGCCGATCGTCTATTGAGTGTAAACCGTTTCATTCAATCTTTAAAACAACTTGTATGAGTAATTTTATGTTTCTTTTTCGCGGTGGTTTAGATCCATTTACCTCTTCTCCTGAAGAAATGCAACAAAACATGGAAAAGTGGTTGGCCTGGGTTGGACAACTTCAAGCCAATGGTACGTATGTTTCAGGGGAGGCGTTGATGCCTACCGGTAAAACATTGCACAAAGCCAATGTAGTAACCGATGGGCCATTCATTGAAAGTAAAGAAATGGTGGGTGGATTTTTTATTGTCAAAGCTGATTCTATTGACGCAGCTATTGAGATCGCAAAAGGTTGTCCGGACCTGCCCATCGGAGGTTCTGTTGAAGTTCGTGATGTTGTAGTATTTCAGTAATGAAACCTATAGAACCTACAGAACAAATCATCGACCATCTTTTCCGCCAACAAGCGGGAAAGATGGTTGCTGTTTTATCTCATCTTGCCGGATTCAAGCATTTAAATCTAATCGAAGATATTGTTCAGGAATCTTTCATCATTGCATTTCAACAATGGAAACTAAAGGGAATTCCTGAACAGCCGGAAGCATGGTTGATGAGAACGGCTAAAAACAAAGCCATTGATCTACTCCGAAGAATCAACTACCACACTCGCTATGTACAATCACAACAAGCAAATGATTATACAGAACAAGTAGAATCTTTCTTTCATGAACATGAGATCAGCGACAGTGAGTTACGCATGATCTTTGCTTGTTGTCATCCCCTACTTAAAACAGAAGACCAGATCGCCCTTACTTTAAAATTGGTGTTTTCTTTTTCGATTAGCGAGATAGCACGTGCTTTGGTATTAACAGAAGCAGTGGTTCAAAAAAGAATTAGCCGTGCCAAATTAGTTTTAGCAGATCAATCTATTCCTTTGGAAATACCCGCGGGACAATCTTTACAAGATAGGATAGAAGCTGTTCGAACCACCTTGTATTTATTGTTCAACGAGGGGTATTCTTCCAGAAAAGCAGATGAAATCATTCGAAAAGACCTTTGCACGGAAGCTATGCGTTGTGCAAAGATCATCGCAGAGCACAAAGCTGTTGCAGACCCGGCTAATCAAGCTTTATTAGCGTTAATGTGTTTACACGCATCGCGTTTTGATAGCCGATCTTCTGATCATCATGAAATCATTGTATTGGAAGAGCAGAACAGAGATCTGTGGGACCGAGAATTGATCGGTATTGGTTACTACTATCTTAATATGGCTTCTTCCGGAAAATCACTTACACGTTATCACTTAGAGGCTGCCATTGCAGCGGAACATTGCAAAGCACCCAAGTACAGTGATACTAACTGGCAACAATTATTACAGTGGTATGATTTGCTGATTCAAATAGACAACTCTCCTGTTATTTTATTGAACCGCTCGCTTGTGATTCACTGTATGGGTGAAACGGAAAAGGCTATTCGGGCTGTTTTAGCGATACCCGGAATAGAACTAATGATCAATCATGATCCGCAGTACAGTGCTGTATTAGGCTTTTTGTATATGAAGCAAAGTGATAAAATAAGAGCAAAAGATTATTTACAAAAAGCGCTTGCGATCACAGATTCAAAAGCAGAAAAACATCTTTTGCAATCTCGCATCGATCAACTTTCTTCTAAAAACTAAAGCCGCCTCATTGCTGAAACGGCTTTGTTCTCATCATCAATAATTACTCCTCTAATTTCTTTACGATCGCTTTTACTTTATTATCGATCTGTTTATCACTTAATTTTCTTCCATTGATTTCAGATGTCGTCCATCCTTGCCAAATGGTTTTATCCGTATCTGCATCCATCATGGTCAGTGTCAATGTTCCTTCATTGACGGTTCTTGTATTCTCATCAAATCCTAGAAAACGAGAAGGATAAAATACAGGCACCCATCTTCTACTTGCAGGATTAAAGAACCATCTTGTGAACGACTGTGAATACACCGCATTGCGATCGATCTTGTTTTCTTTTTCGATCATCACATCATAAACCAGATATACATCGGGATTGCTTTTTACTTCGCGCCATCCCTTTTCTGCGAGATTGCGGTCAATAGATTGTCTGATCTTTCTATTGGTAAGATCATCATTTCTTGTAGATGCATTTGCTGTTTCTTTATCAGCCTGGGTTCGCACCCAACTGTATGTTTTTATTTTACTAAAATCAACATCGCTGTCTTTTTGAACATAGGCTGTACGACTACAAGATATCAGCAAAAACATCGCTGATAAAAGTGTTGCTGTCCATTTCATTGTTTTCATAATAGTATATTTTATGTTCAGGATTCTATACACTATTATATATCCAAGCATCGTGCCTGCAATTGCGAAAAGGAGCCTAAAATTTTGTCAATCTGCTGTTAAAAAACAGACTGTTCTTGTTATTATGCAGGTTTAATCTGTGCATAAAAAAAGCCGCATTGCTGCGGCTTTCATACACATGAGAATAGTGCGAACTGTTGAAACAGTCTGCGTGGTTATTTAACAGATTTACGTAGATAAAGATTTCCGTATGTTGACTTCAAAGAATAAGCCGGTCCTTTCCCGGGTGCTAATGTGAGAGAAGTATAAAAATCCTTTTCTTCTTTTTCAGTAATGTTTAGTTTGAGATTGCTGTAGATCTGTCCATAATGTGTGGTAACAGATAATTTACCGGTAGTTGCTTCATTGATAGAAGCATCAATACCTCCATATGTTGCATCTGCTTTTAATGGTCCGTTGAAATTAGATAACTCTACGATACCGTAAGTAGCTTTTACAAATGTACTCGCAAGACTTTCGGGTACCTTAATGTCTAAAGTGATCTCTATTTCTACGCCTTCTGAATAATACCTGGCTCCTTTTAGATCAGCTGTAAATTCTTTATACGCTTCTTTAGAAGTGAATACCGTTTTCTTTCCGTCTTTCATCACAGTATAACGTTTGGGCAATTTGTCCATGTCTTTAATGATGTTCTTGACGGTTAGTGTATTTCCTTCGCTTGTTTCAATCAGCTGAAAAGCCTCATTGTTCTCTCCGTTATTGATACTAACAGATGCGGTGATAGAAACTTCATTTTTATCCCAAGTACTCAGCTTAACTACTTTTGGATAGTCAAATGACAGATTCAATTGTTGTCCGGCTTTTACCGGATACGTTTTGGTGATCGTCTGTTGTGCTTGAACAAGGCACAGCAGGGTGCAGCACAATACAGTGAGTATCGTTTTCATACAAGTATGTTTAATAACGTGATGAGATTAGTTGGCTTTACGCAGGTATACTTTTCCGTAGTTGGAAGTAAGCGTCATATCAATTCCTCCGCCATTCAGCTTTCCTTTAATATTGTTTTCGCTGTACTTGATCATGTCACCGGACTTTTCAATATCAATTTTAAAGTCTGCCGATGCCAGGATCTCTCCCCAAGAAGTATTCATTTTGAGATTGGCCTTTGTAGTTGCCGGCATAGCAACATCTACATGTTTGTAAACAGATATCAATGAAATAGGTCCTTTAATATTCTGACCCAATGTTGCTTCTATGCCGCCGTAAACAGACTTAACTGTAAGCGGACCTGTTGTATTTTCAAGTTCGATATCATTGTACAATGCAGACACTTCGATCTCGCTTTCTAGATTTTTGAAAGAGGCTTTGGAATTGTTCATCACTTTATTGAAAGAGTAAGAGATGGATACGCCCTTAGGTACTTTGATTCTGATCTTATGATCTCCTTTTCCAACGGGATTCACTTCAATATTACCTCCTTTATCTGTTACATTGATTCCGATGCCGGTATTATCGTCTAATCCCGATCCACTGATTGGGCGAAGTCCTTTGGCTCGCTCATCATCTTCGGTTTTCATTTTGCTGGAAGAAAAAATGATCTCGTTGCCATCATATCCTTCTACAGATACGCCCGGAAGATTGATGATGAGTTTTCCTGAACTTTTGGCGATCTTATAATCTTGTGCAAATGCCGCAGTAGTGGCGATCAGTGCTACAATAGTGGTGACTATAAACTTTTTCATTTTGTTTGTTTTCGTTTTTATGGTTTTATGATGATGATCCAGACGTTCTTGTCATGCATGAACCAGAGATCGTCTGTAGTTATTATGAACCGAGTGTTAATATGCTGGAATAGGCACGCTCTTTAACCGCTTCATTGGTATTTACGTCCTGTACCATTTTCTGTAGATCGTCAAGAATTGATTTTTGTTTCATTTCTGTCAAAACATGTATCAATTCTATCTGAACCATTGGATCTTTTTGTTTTTTAAGTGAGGCGATCAGTTTTTTCTTTACATAGTTTTCTCTATGAAAACGTGATAGTGCCTCTAATGCTGCCAGTCTCACATTTGTACTTGGATCTTCATTCATGGTACTTACTAGCGCATCTACGATATCTTTATCTGCTTCTTTCATGCGATAGGCTTTCATCGCCGCCGCTATGCGTGTGCTGGGTGATTCCATATTACCCAAACTGGCAAAGAGCATTTGTTTTTGTTGTTCGTTTTCTTTGACAAGTTGTTGAGCAGCCAGATCCGACACTTTTTCCAGAGCCTGCAAATCATTGATCGCATTCGATTGAGTCGATTCTTCTGTTGTGATCGGCTGAATTGTATTTTTTTGTTCCTGTGCTTGATTGGCGGCTACCAGTACTTCTGCCGTTGATTTGTCTTGATTCACCCACCATATAGCAAAGCCCGCCAATACCAGCACACAAGCTGCCGCTACCATTCGCAAGGTTCTAAAAGAGATCACCAATGCTTTTGGCCTTTCTTCTTTTACCGGCGTTTGATTCATTCTTTCCTGGATACGAGACAATACATCTGCTCCGGGAACACGATCGTCGAACGCTTCTCTGTTCTGTTGTATGAATTTTTCAAGTTCACTACTCATGCTACACCTCCTGCTTGTAAACTTTTTAATATTTTTTGTTTTGACCGATGGTACTGTATCCTCACATTATTGTAAGAGATTCCTAAGATCTGTGCGATCTCTTCCTGTGGAATACTTTCGAACAGGTATAGTTGCACAATGGTTCTGTTGGAATCCGGTAGTTGCTGTATCGCTTTTTTCACCTCTTCTACCTTAAATACAAATTCTGATTCATCAATACTTTCTTCTTCTTTCAAATAGCTGTCTTTTTCTTCCAACTCTACCCATCTTACTTTCTGTTTCCGGATCCAGGAAATGGATTGATTGATAGCGATTCTTTTGATCCAAGCTCTGAACCCTCCTGTGTTTTCAAACCGATGAATGGCTTGAAAAGCTGCAACAAATACCTCCTGTAAAAGATCTTCTGCTTCTCCGGTATGGGGTACAAGCCTATAAATAGTGTTGTACACTTCTTTGGAATGAAGCTGATACAGTGCAGAAAAAGCGGATGAATCGCCCTTTTTACACCGCTCCACCATTTCCTCGCTCGTTATTGTTTGTACCGGTTCCAAAGATGTTTGCCTGTAGTCTTGTTATCTAATCGCAGATTCTGCATTTACGTTACAAGATATTCTCAATTTTTTCTTTTCGCATAAAAAAAGCCACCCGCTTAAGGCGGATGGCTACTATGATCTGGATGGGTATTAAACTTGATTAGTATTTCTTTTTCTCCCTGATTTCCAGCACTTCTTTCTTCAATGGGGCCAATTCATTCGGATCCAAGTGATTCCAAGAGGTGTTGAATACCTGCTTATAATAGTCTTGCAATGCTTCGATCATCGGATTGATCACACCGGGATCGCGACTGAAGCCGGTATTAAAACTTCTGTCCTGACTACCATACACCGGTGCGATATACACCTGCTTTTGTTTCAAAGGAATACTTTTAGCCCATAGTTTCTCTTTTGTTAAAGGCTCGGCAGCAACCAGATTTACTTTCCCGGATAAAATAAAGAATCCCGCATAGGTGTATGCTGTTCTATACACGGTATTTCTTCCTGTTCCTGAAACATATTGATTATAGGCATTCCAATTTACGTTAGCACTATTGATATCAAAATCTATTTCTACCTGAAGCAATAGATCACTTTCTTTTTTATCATTATAAACCACTTGATCATAATATTCAAATGGGCCACGAACCGAATAACCTTTTGCGGTTAATGATTCATTATAATCAGCTGACATGGCTTTCGAAAAATCACTGAATATTTTATAGCCTGAATAAGCAAACTTTTCTTGATAAGCAGGATCCACCAACAGAAATACCACCTGAGCAGATTTTGCAGGCGCTTTTTGGGGTGGTTCAAAATCGTAGTTGGGCGCTTTAATCGTTGCTACAGGAGCAGGGGCAACAGCTTTTGGTGCAGAGCTTGCCAGATACAATGCTCCATAAGACAATACAACCAATATTGCCAACAAGTGTGTTTTTTTTCTCATATTTTTTTTGTTTGGTGTAGGATATATACAGTTAAAATCGCCATTTGGTACATCAAAACATCGACCCAATCTCCCGTGCCATAGATCCAGCCCAGCCATTGAAATAATTCTGTTGCTGAAACCATCAATGTAAGTCCAATTTTCCAGCCCATTGGGATCCTGTGCCAGCCATCCCAAACCAATACCATTGCCATCCACAAGGAAACACACCACAAATAATCAGGTATCCAAATTGAACCGGGAAAAGAGCTTGTCTCTTTTGAAGTATACGATAACCATCTTTCAAATAATACCGGAACGGTTCTCCCTTTCAGGTATATCACTGTTCCCGCGATTAGGGGTAATATTACCCACAACCATCTTACAACATAAACTTTCTTACTCGCGTTCAAGCTCCTCTGTATTAATTCGGTCGTCAAAAAAAACGACCACATAATTTTCTGATTTCAACTTTGCAATCAGATCATCACGATATTCCATGATTTCTTGCAAGGTGGCAAATAATCTGGGCGACTTCCAGGTCTGCGTTACCTTGTCTTTAAAATAACCCAGCTTTTCAAACTTGTTTTTAAAATGAGCGACTGATCTTGTAGCAACAGAACTATAAAAATCACGGGCTTTATAAAAGCCACTGATGATCGCAAATTTTTTATAGTGCGCAGATCCTTTGGGATTACATTCTATACAAGTAGTGGAGAGATACATGAATCCATATCCGCCTGTAGTATCAGCAAACTTGTCTACCTGTTGTGGCAAACTCGTTTCCTGCGCCATCAATCCTGTACTTCCGAAGATCAATAATACCAATGCCAATAAGTGGCGATAACAAAAAATCTTTTCGCGCATTATATAGTAAAATTAGGCTTGTTTAAATCTATAAAAAATACCTGAAAATGAGTAGTTTATCTCCTGCTTTTTGAGAATATCACTTGCGTTTGACATTATAGATCGGAATCGCAGGGTCTAAGTATTGGTTTCGATCATTTTGCATATAAATTTTTCGAACGATACTCATTCCTTTGATCACTTTTCCAAAAGCAGCATACCCCAATTTGTCTTCTACATTTTCTCCGCCTTCATCTAATCCGGGTTGATCTTCTATGCAAATAAAAAATTCGCTTCCCGCTGTTCCCGGCGCCAATCTTGCTACAGAGATCACACCATCCTTATGTTTCACACCGGTCTTTCCGGTGGGCTCATGTGGAATTCCCGGAATACTTCTTGCTTTTTCATTCTTGGTACGCCATAAGCCTCCTTGTAAGATTTCTGTCTTAGGCGCATTCGAAGGCTGGTTGTTGACATTCAATACACGATAAAAAGAAGTGTTCTCATAAAAACCAGAATCAACATAGCTTAAAAATGCTGCAGTAGTAATAGGCGCTTTATCTGCATACAACTCAAGCTCTATCTCTCCGTATTTCGTTTCTATGATCACGTGCGGATTTCCTTTATTTGTTTCTTCTTGACAAGAAACAAGGAGTATCAATAATAAAAAGTGCAGCAATCGTTTCATAACTATTCATTCACTTCAAACAAGAAAACTTGTGTTCTTTCGACAGCAGAAAAATTATTATCTGCGATCATCCATAAAGATCTTTTACCGTTCTTGAGTCTGGGCCCTAAACACATTCCTTCAACATTATCCGTATAGATCCCGAGCTCATCCATATTCAACAATAATTTTTTGCGAAGCGGTTTTTCGGGTGGACTATTTTTCAAACTTTGAATCTTGCTGATGTCTCCTGCTTCATTCAGGTCTACCTCGAAAATTTTAATGGTACAAGCCAATCTTCCGGTAGAAAAAGATCTTTCCATCACCCATAATTTATTGTTTCCGATGTCCATGATATCCGGAATGCCATTCACCATAAAACTACCGGCCGGATTGGGCGCATACGCAACAGGGTCTAGCTTATATGCGTATTGTGCAACTGATTTTCCTTTTGTAACATCGAACTTGTAGAAACGAACCCATGCATTATTGGGTTCCAATGCTGCTTGAGGTCCGTCTTCATATCGAGGCTCTTCCAGACTTACCCATAATGTTTGGTAGTTATTAGCAAAAGTGGCGCCTTCCAATACGCCGTTTCTACGCGGACCTTTTTCTTGGTAAGACATTCGCAGATTATCAGGCAATGAAAAAGAGCGAATATATGTTCCCGATCGATCAATGACTTGAATAGAAGGATCTGCGATCACCGTGTCTTTTGCTGTTACAATTCTTTCTCCTTCACTGGTCCAAACCAATTGCTTTGTAATAGGATTGTACCGAATGGCTTCCGGGTCCGGTGTTTGCTGGGGGTTTTCTTTGGATGATGGATAGGGTTGTCCACTTGGCTGTTTCAAGGTAACCGCTTGTTGAAAAACAATGGTATCAATTTTATTGTCTGAGAATAAAATCTTCATCGAATAAAAACGAGCGGGCTGCAAAGCAGATCGGTCATCACTGATGGTATAAAATAATTGTTCTGTACTATCGAAATCGATGCCCGATAAACCACCAACTGTTGTTTGTTGAAATGAAAATTGATAGGGTATATCATATACATCTATCAATTTCAAGCTTTGAGGTGTAATAGAGGGTCCTGTTGTTTTTTGAGTAGTGCTGCACGACCATAATGCAACAGCCATTAAAATAAATATGCCGGCTTTTTTGCTCACCTTTTATTGATCGTATTTATTTTTTTGAAACTTTCTTTTTGTGCGAAAACAACCAAGGTAACAATTTGGGTTCTGCAAAAGCATTGGTCCAGCTATCATGCGCTACTCCCGGATATTCTGAATAGGTAACATCTTTTGCTCCTGCTGTCATGAGCGCTTTGTATAGTTCTCTGTTCGGCTCAGGAGATACAACAGGATCCTTTTCTCCATGGAAGATCCACATAGGAACTTCTTTTGCATTTTGTACCAGTAAAGGAATATCAGCAATACCGCAAATTGGAAAAGCAGCGGCAAAATAATCAGGATAGCGACGTAACATATCATAAGCGCCAAAGGCACCCATAGACAATCCGCCTAAATAGACCCTGCGATGATTCACGTATCTGTTATCCACCAAACTATCCATCAATGCTTTTACGAGTTGTTGAGGAACAGGAGCATCGCCCTCAGAATCAACAGCAGCCCATTGTTTTTCAGTTGATCGTTTGTACTTGGACCAGGTCACGTTTTTGGGGCACTGCGGAAAAATGACAATGCTTTCCATGTATTTACGATTCTTGGGATCCAGAAAAACTTTGGCACCATGTACAAGTTGAGCTTCGTTATCGTTACCACTTTCTCCTGAACCATGTAAAAACATCACCAGAGGATAGGCTTTGTTTTTTTTGTATTTAGCAGGATATAAAATGCGGTAGTTAAGTGTATCATTTCCTCTGATAAACTGTTTCTTTTCAAAGGCAGAAAAGTCCTGTGCTATAGTGGTGGTAGAAAAAGAAAAAAGCAACAGTAGAGACAGGATGTTTTTCATATGGAATCTTTTGGATAAATATACAAACATCCTATAAGTGACAAGGCGTTTTTTATAACTGATGTTGTTGTGCATACAACACCATCATCGCCGTATTTTTCAGATCCAGTTTTCTAAGAATATTTCTACGATGTGTATCTACCGTATACGTACTCAGGAAGAGTTTCTCTGCTATTTCCTGACTTGTAAATCCCTGTGTGATCAACTGTATGATCTCTTTTTCTCTTTTGCTCAGTCCGTCTGCCTGTTTAGCGGCTGTTGGTTTTTCCGGAGCCCACATAAAGACCTCTTCCCCCAGAACCGATTGTTGAATGGCCTCCAGTAATTCATCCGAAGAAAGATTTTTGATCAGGTATCCTTTTGCTCCCGCAGATTTACACTGATGAATGATATCATTGTCGTGTTCCATGCTTAATATCAGAATAATGGCTTTCGGAAAATCTTTAATGATGGTAGTTGCCACTTCAGATCCTTTTCCGTCGGGCAAATGATAATCCAATAACAAAACTTCCGGTTGCTTTTGTCTGAATAACGCAATGGCTTCCGCAGCTCCGTGTGCTGATCCGGCCCATTCGATCCAATCAACTTCTTTGGTCACACTTTGTATACCTTCTGCAAATATTTTATGATCATCTGCGATGGCAACACTTACTTTTCTC
Source organism: Sediminibacterium sp. (assembly GCA_965279585.1). Taxonomy (GTDB): domain Bacteria; phylum Bacteroidota; class Bacteroidia; order Chitinophagales; family Chitinophagaceae; genus Sediminibacterium. The sequence continues at coordinate 321,674 of OZ257248.1, forward strand.
ATGTTATCTGTTTTCTTTTTCCAAGGATATATCAATGATAACCGTCGACCCCAGGTGACTAGAGTCCAAATTTACTTTTCCATTCATATACTGAACGCGCTGTCGAATACTTTTCCAACCAATTCCTTCTTCTTTTGTCTTATCAAAACCTTTACCGTTGTCTTCAACCAGTAAAGTTAGTTTGTTCATTTTTGCATCCTCCCAAATCTCAATGCTTACCTCTGATGCTTCAGCGTGTTTTTTAATATTGTGCAATAGTTCTAACACAATTCTATATAATGCCGCTTCTGTTCTTAAAGGATATCTGTTGATGAGCTGACTGCTATACCGAATCTTGAATCCTTCACCATTGTTCCACCTTGTTACCGTTTTTTCCAAAATCTTATCCAAGCCTTGCTCTTGCAGTTGTACCGGCATTAGATCGTGTGCAATATTTCGCAGATCGGTTACGGCCAGATCGATTTGTTCTCCTATCCATCCCTGTGTTTCAGGGTCGGATTTTAAGCGATGATGCGCACCAATTCTTATACCTCCCAGCAACCCTCCTAATCCATCATGCAATTCCCGCGCCAATCTGTTTCTCTCTTCTTCTTGAGTTTGGATCATTTTATCTGCTGCTTCTCTTTTTTCCTTTTCTAAGGCTTGTGTTACTAATTCTTTTTCCTTTTTGTAAACATTGTATCGCTGCGAAAGACCAAAAGAAAGAATCGTACTTTCTCCCAAAAAACCAACCGGTGCTCCGTATACATTAGCAAAGAACATCCATTGACCTCCAAAATTATACTGCGATAAGAGTAGCAGAATTACATAAGCTGCAAAGAAACCAAGGGCCGCAAGAAAGAACTGTACCAGTGTTTTTTGCTTTTTGTAGCTCTTGGCTATAAATAAAATGATCAGTATCGCAGCTACGATCCAGATAATATTCATGCTGGTTAAAAAAACATATCGCGCAAATGCCGAGCTACTGGCATAATCAATCAGTAATAATCCTATGCTGGAAATGATCATTAGTGTTTGAACAACACGAATTGCTTTTGTATATAAGGCCTTTGTATGAGGTATCGTAAAAAACCGTGCAGTAAGTTCCAGCAAAAAGATATAGGAGATATTAGAAAAGAAGGGGCGTGCTTTTGCCGTAAAATCAGTCCATTCCGGCCAGAAAAACCGAAAACCGATTCCCCATTGGGCAATGATCCAACAAACAGAAAACGAAACATAGAGGATATAAAAAAGATGGATATGGTCTTTCAGTGAGATCCATAAAAAAGCATTCAACATCAACAATAAAATAATCCACCCAAAAAACATTCCATGAAAGAAGTTTCGATTGGATAGATAGGGTGCCAATGCGCTTTCGCGAAGCATTCTGATAGGTATATTGAGCGATTCCCCTTTTTTATCTACGCGCATCAAAATACGTTGTTGTTTTGGTTGTATCGGATACCAGAAATCGGGATCATCGAAAACCCTTTCTGAATAAGGATAATAATCACCCGATACATAGGTTTGCTTCCACTTTCCGTTTTCTTCTTCATAAATACGGATATCATTGATATGTGGATTGGCGATCTGTAACCAGCTCTTTTCTTTGGGCGAAACCGTGATCAATACCCACCAACGATATTGTGTAAATCCCGCATTGAAAAAACCGTCGCTGATTTTTTCAGGATCGTTTTGAATTTGCGCCAGCGCTTTTTCGGGTGAGTAATCTGCGGAGTCCGGTGTAATGAAAAATTCAGGGGTTGAAAGTTGCTTACTAAAATGCGTAAGCCTGTATGCCCCCAGCATGGTGAAAAGAAAGAGCAAAATAGCTCCTACTATAAGAAGGATGATATTACTATTGGATCTTAAAACCATATGGGGGAATAAACCGTTGTATAACAATACGAAAAAAGCCCGGAATCCGGGCTTTTTGTTATACTGTTTTTATTGGTAAGCCGGCGGATGCATTTCATCCCATCCCGTTGCTTGCTGATACGCTTTCGCAGCAGCGAGTATACTCGCCTCATCAAATAATTTTCCGATGAGTGTAATACTGGTTGGCGTATTGAATCTTTTATCAAATCCGGTTGGAAAACACACTACGGGATGTCCGGTGAGATTGGTAATGGCTGATTGGTTGCCGCTTCCTCTCGTTGGACAAATGATCACATCAAACTGACTGATCACTTCATTTACTTTTTGCATCAATAATAAACGATGTCTGTTGGCATTGATATATTCTACTGCAGGAATGAGTCTTGACACGCGGAATGTATTGGGCCAATCAAATGAAAATTGTCGGGTCATTAAGTCATCAATATCTTTTCTGGTAAAATCATCAAATGCTGCAGCACATTCTGCACTGATCACAACATCCATGATATTAAATGGATAAACTGTGCTATCGGGAAAATCCACCGGAATTAATTCTACACCCATTTTACGATAAGCTTCCAGCACTTTCAATTCTGTTCTGCTGGTATCTGTTATTCTATCAAAATAATTCTTTGCATAACCAATACGCATTTTTTTGATGTCTGTATTAGGCTTGTAGTTGAAGGGCATATTCACCGCACTCTTATCTTTTCCATCTGTTCCTTTGATATAATAATAAACGATGGCGGCATCTTCTGCGCTTCTACAAATTGGTCCTGCTTTGTCCAAACTCCAACTTAATGTCATAGCACCCGAGCGACTGATAGCACCGAATGTGGGTCTGAGTCCGGTGGCGCCGCAAGTTGATGAAGGAGAAATGATAGAACCCCAAGTTTCTGTGCCAATAGCAAAAGGAACCAGTCCTGCTACGGTTGCGGATGCAGAACCCGCCGATGATCCGGATGATCCGAATCTCGTGTTCCATGGATTTTTGGTTCTGCCGCCATACCAATAATCACCCATGGCCAATGCTCCGAGTGTAAACTTGCCTACCAAAATCGCTCCTGCTTCTTTTAGTTGTGTGTATACGTAAGCGTCTTCGTCTATAACTTGATCTTTGTATGGTTCAGCGCCCCAGGTTGTTTTGGTTCCCTTTACTGCAAACAGATCTTTGAGTCCGTAAGGAATACCATGTAAGGGGCCGCGGTATTTTCCGGCAGCTAATTCGGCATCTGCGTTTGCGGCTTGCTCAAGTGCAATGGATTCTGTAATAGATATCACACATTGTAAACTATCGCCGTATTTTTTGATGCGTTCGATAAAGAATTTCGTAAGCTCTGTCGATGAAATCTTTTTATTCTTGATCAATGATGCCAACTGCGGAATGCTATACCATGCTAATTCATTTTTATTGGCCGGTAATGAAACATTTTTAGGAATACCCCATTCTATTTTTTCTTGTTTGGTGTTGAATTGCATTCCCGGCAAAATAGCGCTATGCGCAAATGCAGGCTGTGTGCTATTGCTCAGACTTTGTTGGTGCATGCGCTGAAATACTGTTACATTTTCTTTCACACCGGCATACATCGTGTCGATCTCTTTTTGTGTGAAGCTCAGATCGAATAGACGCGCTGCTGCAGGAATATCTTTTTTAGACAAAGTGTCTTGTGCTGCAACATTCGCACTCACAAAAAGTGCAAAACAAATCCACAAAATTCTCATAGTATTCTTGTATTGGTTTTTAAAAATGCTTTCTTGATAGTTGATTCATCAGACTAAACTTCCAACTCTTTTCACCCACAAATATTCATCTAATAAAATATTATTTTTAATGATGGCTTTTTGTTTGATGGCTTCCAGATAAAAGCCATTCTTTTGTAACACTCGCATGGATGCTTTGTTGTGTTGAAAGGTGCAAGCTTCTATTCTTACAACATCCATCTGCTCCATTACATATTTACAAATAAGATTACACGCTTTAGTAGCAATACCCTTTCCCCAGTAGGGCTCGCCAATAAAATATCCGATCTCAATATTTTTCTTGTAAATATCCTCTTTCAAAATACAGCCCGTTCCGCCCACAACTTTTTCATCAGCGATAATGGCAAAATTTAGCGGTGGATTTTCTGCTGCGGTTTTTGCTATCCACTGCATGGCATCGCTTACGGTATATGGACTTGGGAAAAAATCCCTCACTTGGTTCCAAATATTTCTATTGTTGGCTACAGAGGCCAATGCTTGCGCATCCTGCATACGCCAGCGTCTTAATTCAACGTTCATCGTCTTGTTTTTTGATCGAACGATTTAAATAATCACTGTAGTCGGGTAATTGAGATTCATACTCTTCGTGCATGAATGGAGATGTAATAAGAAAGTCTGCCGTTGCTCTATCACAAGCCATAGGTATATTCCAAAGTACACATAAACGCAGCAGGGCCTTTACATCACTATCATGGGGTTGAGCTTCCATAGGGTCCCAGAAAAAGAACATCATATCAACATCGCCATTTGCGATCATGGCGCCGATTTGTTGATCACCGCCCATGGGGCCACTCATGAGTTTTCTGACAGGACGATCTAGTTTTTCTTCGATGATCCTTCCTGTGGTACCTGTGGCAAAAAGTTCGTGTTTCGATAAAACCTCTCTGTTATGAACCACCCATTCCATCAGGTCGGCTTTTTTGTGATCGTGGGCAACCAGTGCAATTCTTTTCCGCTTTCCGAGTTTTTTAATGGCTGTCATCTTTTCTTCTTAATACATTTTATCGCATTAAGGTAACCGATTTCTTCTTGTTTACAAGATGTTGTTACGTGTTATTTTATATTGAACAGCACACCAAGCCAAGATAGGGTGTAACAAGATGATTGGATAAATGATTGAAAGCGGTGTATGAAATAAAATCAATACCAGCATTAGTGCCATCAGGTATATAGGATACGAAATCAGTAACACACCAAACAAAACAGAATCAAAAAAAACGGTTCCTTTTGTTTTTTTATAGATCCCTGTTTTTATCCATGTATATAAAGGAATATGTAGAAAGAATCCAATGGCTGCGGGTATGGCCAGTAGTATTTGATGTTTACTTCGAAAAGCTTGCGGCACATAGATCATAGCAGATAATCGATCGAATAGTTGTTGATTAAACTGTTGAAAATTTTTCGCATCATCCTGATATGGCATCAACTCTTTCGCAGCAATTGGTTCGCTCAAATGAAGACGTATGTTTTTTCCGAAAGATGTGAAGCTGTTATAAGAAATAGTAATGGGCATAATGCCCAGTGGATACTTTTCTTGCAACACAGATAGCGCAATTCTCGCTGCTCCTTTTTTAAATGGTTGAAGCGTATGTGTATGCAAACAAATGCCTTCTATGAAAATGAGTACGATCTGATTTTGTTTCAATAGTTCGGCAGAACGCTCAAATGCATATTCGTTTTTATGTAGGTTTTCTCTTCCCTCGCTGATCCGGTAGATGGGGATCATGTGTAAGAGTCGAAGGAGGGTATTATGCCACGGCTTTTTAAACGCATCTCCTCTGGCTAGAAAATAGATCGGCTGCTTAAAATGTGCAGCTATGATAATGGCATCAAGGAATGAATTAGGGTGATTGGCTACCAACAACAGGGGACCCTTTTGCTGTAATTGTTGGGGGTTGATGATTTCCCTGTTTGCACAAAAAATGCGTAGCGCTAGTCGTATTGGCAGTTTGATCAGGGAGTACAAGAAGGAATATGTTTTCAATAAAGTTCGTATATGTTTCTATTATCAAGCTTGATAATCAGTAGAAAGTGAACGATTAATTAGTAAAAATCTAATTACCAATAGTCGATACCTAAAAAGGGGGTCTATTTACATACAAAAGCCGCTTCCTTTCGAAAGCGGCTCATTTACTAACCCATCTCAAAAAACAGATTTATGCTTCTGCCGTTGCCCGGGCTTCTGCCACTTTGGCTCTGATCTTTGCTTCAATTTCATTAGCGAGTTCGGGGTTGTCTTGCAGCAATGTTTTCACCGCATCGCGACCCTGACCCAATTTATTGCTCTCATAGCTGAACCAGCTTCCGCTTTTTTGAACGATGCCAAGTTCTACACCCATATCGATGATCTCGCCCATTTTGCTGATACCGCCACCAAAGATGATGTCGAATTCAGCTGCGCGGAATGGGGGTGCTACTTTATTTTTTACCACTTTTACTTTCACACGATTTCCTACGGCTTCATCACCGTCTTTGATCTGTGTCATTCTGCGAATATCTAAACGAACAGATGCATAGAATTTCAGCGCATTACCGCCTGTTGTTGTTTCGGGGTTACCGAACATCACTCCAATTTTTTCACGCAACTGGTTGATGAAAATGCAGACCGTATTTGTTTTATTGATCGTTGCAGTTAATTTTCTCAATGCCTGGCTCATCAAACGAGCTTGCAGACCCATTTTGCTATCGCCCATTTCACCCTCGAGTTCTCCTTTTGGAACGAGAGCTGCAACAGAGTCGATCACCACTACATCTAGTGCACCGGATAGAATTAAACGATCTGCGATCTCCAATGCTTGCTCACCATAATCGGGTTGAGAGATCAAGAGATTATCGACATCAACGCCTAATTTTTGTGCATAGCTGCTATCAAATGCATGTTCCGCATCAATGATAGCACACATGCCGCCTTTTTTCTGTGCTTCTGCGATCACATGAATAGCAACTGTTGTTTTACCGGATGATTCCGGTCCATATATTTCAATAATTCTTCCTTTGGGTAATCCACCAACGCCCAGCGCTGTATCTAAACCGATAGATCCGGTAGAAATCACTTCCATCACATCCTGGGCGCGTTCGTTCATCATCATCACGCTTCCTTTTCCAAAATCCTTATCGATCTTATCGATCGTCAGCTTCAGCGCTTTTAATTTTTCTGCGTTACTCATGGTTATTTGTTTTTTGAGATAAATGGGACTGTAAAAATAATCCTTTTTTTGAAATAAACTAATTTTTTTAGTAAAATTTAGCTAATTCATTTAGTTGAGCCTCTTTTCTCCTTGTGAGGACATAAAAGTAGGGGTTTCGGTTCTTGCTGCTATAGCGTATTTATACGCATTTTTCTGACAATGCGCGAGTGTCAGAGTCTATTGAATCAACTATGCAGATCGACGCTTGTTAATGGGCCGCAGATTTTTTATGATCTTCGTGATTCACGCTGATTAGGTCGACACCATTAAACACTTGTAGCTTGTGGCCTGAAGCGTGCAGCTAATAAGTATTCGTCATATCCTCATCCACACAAATAATAAAATCAGCTTTGCCCAGATGTTCCTTTTCCAGTTGATGGATATTCTTTTGTGATACCGTACTGATGGTAACGATCTTAAGTGAAGGGTTTTGTCTTTTTAAATACCAATTGATACCATCATAATAATCGGAATGATACGCTCCATTATAATGAATCAGTAGGGTTCCCGGACGATGGTATTTCAAAATAAAATGCGCCATGGTAGCATCTTTCAACGCTTGTGCCTTGGGCAGGTTTTCACCGCCGTGTCCGCCCATCATTTCAATCATTTTTTTGTAGCCGGGTAATTCTGCATCATAGGCAACCGGCAGCGGCGCCATCCATGTTTTTTCTTTTGTGGATATGGTGTCCAATACGGTAAATCCTCCGCGTGACACCATCGATGCATATCTTCTCGGAACATTTGTTGCCGCAAATGCGATCTTATTTTCTTTCGCAAAATTCACCAGCGGCGCATAATCAGTTGGGTAGTTTTTCCAAAGCCTTGCCATCGAATCCAGTTGTTTCTGTTTGATGGTTCCGGCTAAGTACAGATCAAGCGCTTCTTGATTGTCTTGCTCAAACATTTCAGCCCCTAAAACCAATTCTCTTTTTTCTTTCAGGTCTTTGGTCACTTCCAGTTGCAGCCAGTGTGCGATAGCATTGTTGTGGTATTCTCCGAAAAGCAGAATGTCTTTAACAGCCAGCTTCTTCATCATTTTTTCATAACTAACTTTTTTGCCTTTTGCATCATAGATGATATACGGCTGCTTTTTCTGCGCGAACAAAGAAAGAGAAAGAAGAAGCGATGTTGCTAAGAGTATCTTTTTCATGAGAAGACAATGTTAATTCATTTTCAGCTACAAGCACAAAGAAGTCCCTATCCTTATGCCCTGTTCTTTGTATCATTTGGCTTATAGCTATCTGTTATACTCACTCAGCCAATGAAATTGTTTTTCTGCTAAGCGGTATTGTTTATTTGTTCTTTTGAGTCTTACAAAAACGGTATCTCCTTTTACCGGACCGCGTAAAAGAATCGTACTGCTGTCGGGTATAGAATATTGGAGTGTAAACAAACTGTCTGATTGCTTGCCCGCCCACCTGAATTCGATCTGTTGCTTGGTGCTGTCTACAAAATATCCAAAATAAGATCTTCCGTAAGCCTTTCTGAATAAAGTATCTGAACTAATCATACTACCCGTTGTTCCGGGTTGTAAAATGAATTGTGTCCATCGTGTTGAGTCTCCAACGATTGCCGGAATAGTGTCTTTATTGATCGCAAAATCAGCTACATCATAAATGCCCGAACGAATGGGTTTTTGCTCACTCGTGTTTTGCATATCAGCATAGCGCTGATAACTGTAATAAGTCGGAACAATAATGATAAGAATCACGAATAAACCCTTCAATACATAACGCGTGATGCGTTGCCATTTTTTCGTGATCGTTATCTCGTATAAACTACTTATCGGCGCGGTTTGATTGAACACAAAAAACGAGAGTATTCTTTTGTACTCCTGTAATACCAGAAACAGCGACATCACGACAAGGTGCGTAGAAAATAATTTTACCGGAATATCATAGCTATAGTTCATCGCCATTACATTGGTAAATACCGCCAGAGATACCATGGCGCCAAGTGTTACTGTTTTTCGATTGAACAATAACAAACCCGCAAACACTTCTGCAACACCGGAAAAAACCTGATAGGGTGTAGAATAACCAATGAACATCCAAGAAAAACGCATCGGTAGATATTCTCCTAGGGGCGTTGCGAGTTGACTCAAAGAAGGAAATATCATTTGTAATGCAAAAACCTTGATGATACCATAACCAAAACATGTCATGGCTACTTGATACCGAACTATTGTTACCAATACATAATTCCAGCGCGGGTATGCAGGTTTATTTCTATCCACCAAAGACCATATTGCCGCTACTATCAGAGCAAATAAAGAAAAGAACCAAAGATGTGTCCAGGCCCAAGAAGTATCACCGCTTCCATTGAGTGGTACCAGCTCTTTGTATACTTTGAATATCGACCTATTCGCAAACTGAACGATCTGATCCTGCAGCCAATACCAGGGAACCGTGGCTTCTGCTACATATGGAATGTTCTCCAGCCATGTCCATGGGGCGATGGAGATCATGAAATAAAGAAAGAAAAAACGAAAAAGAAATTTTTGTGTAAAGCTCCAAGTGGTATTCATACGCGTTGGTTGGTTGTATGAATTTATTAAAAAAGCGGAGGATGATAAAACATCTTCCGCTTTCTCTTTTATTATTTATTGCCACCGGTGGCACAGAAATTTCTATTACCAACCAATTCCATAATCCTCCCCATGATTACTACTGCCCCCCCAAAAACTTCCGTGTTTCCAATCAAACCAAATCGCATTGATGGGACCACTGGTGCGGTCTTCGAAACTGAGTGTATAACCCATACTACGCAATTCTTTTCTTACCCAATCCGGCGTATTGCTGTGTAGCAAAAGATTTCCTGCTCGCGGTGCACGGTCTGATGTTTTATTACCGCCGAGTGATAACCACAATTGATTGGTATTGATATTGGCTGCTTCACTCGCTTCTTGTACTGTCATTCCAAACTCAACCATATTCAGGAAAAACTGCAACAGGTTTTGATCTTGCGTATCTCCTCCCTGTACAGCAAATGACAACCAAGGTTTTCCGTCTTTCAGTGCCATAGATGGAGTGAGTGTTACTCGAGGTCTTTTTCCCGGTGCTACTACATTGAATGGGTTGATGGTAGAATCCAAAACAAAACTCTGCATGCGCTGACTCATACCCACTCCTGTTCTACCCGCAATACATGCAGGCAGCCATCCGCCACTCGGTGTAATAGAAACAACCCATCCTTCTTTATCGGCAGCTTCTACTGATGTTGTTCCCATCCACAATGCTTCTTTGTAGTCTGCATCATTCAACATCGCCGTTTGTCTTTGATCATGTGTGGGAGCAAAGCCTCTTTTACTACTTGTATCTTTCACATCATATCCTCTGCTCTTTAATAAACTGATGTATGGATTGGTTTTTCCTTCAAAAGGATAGGGGTCTCCCGGACCTGCATTCGCATCGTTTCTATCCATGCGTATTTGCGCAGCTCTTTGTTTTGCATAGGCTTTGCTGAGCAATCCTTTCATGGGTTCTTCCGGAGGAAAATAAGAATCACCATAATAAAAATCTCTGTCTGCAAAACTTAAGTTCATCGCCTGATAAACCGTGTGTATATAGCGCGCAGAATTATATCCCATACTCTTCAGATCAAAATTCTCTAAAATATTCAGCGCTTGTAATAACATGGGGCCTTGTGTCCACTGTTTCAATTTGTAGACATCAATTCCTTTGTAATGGGTTTGCAAGGGTTCTTCTTCTATCGGTTTCCAATTGGCCAGATCTGCTTTGGTGATGAGTCCGCCCTGCTCTTGTGCACCTCTTACAAATTCATCAGCGATATCTCCTTTATAAAATCGATCGTATGCGGCATAAATTGCTTCCTTTCTGTTCTTACCTGCTTTCAATGCACTCTGTTCGGCTTCTACCATTTTAGTCAGTGTATTCAACAGATCTTTCTGTACAAATATTTCACCCGCCTCCGGTGCTTCTCTTTTTTCACCGGGATGAGTCAGAAACACTTGCTTGCTATACGGCCATTGTTTGATCTGGTCTTTTCCTCTCTCAATACTATTCGCTGTTTGAGCTTCTATCGGATAACCCGCAGCAAGATCCATTGCCGGCGCTAATACCTCTTTCAAACTCATGGTACCATATTCTGCCAGCATATAACAAATTCCTCCGGGAGTGCCGGGTGTTGTTGCTGCTAACGGACCATATTGCGGCGGAAAATTCATTCCCTTACTTTTAAAAAACTCAGGTGTTGCTCCCGTTGGTGCTACACCCATGGCGTTGATGGCAATTACTTTTTTTGTTTTAGGATTATAGATCAATGCCTGTGTTTCACCGCCCCAACTCAATACATCCCACATGGTACAGGTAGCTGCAAGCATTGCGCAAGATGCATCTACAGCATTTCCGCCTTTTTGAAAGATCATTGATCCTGCTGTTGCAGCCAGTGGTTTACCCGTAATAGCCATCCAATTTTTTCCGTGTAGTGGTGGCTTCTGTGTTTGTTGTGCAAATGAAAAAGAAGAAATAAAAATAGTGGCAAACAGAAATTTTTTCATGTTTCTATATTGATGCATAAATATAATAATAAGCGTCGTGTAAGACGACGACTATTCTCGAATCCATTGGACATTCATTATTCCTCTGTTCATCATTCCTTACGCCATTACAGCCAGCATAGATAACAAATGCTCGCCCGCCTCCTCGTTCCCCTGTATCTTTATTCTTGTTTCTTCTCTTTTGATTCCCTTGGTGAAAAGTCGCCATGCGATATCTCCATCGATAGTGATCAAATTTTCTTGTACAGGAATATCTTCTACCTGCAACCATTGTTGTCCATCATGAAATAAGTGCCAGATTCCGCCGCCTTCCCCTGTGATCTCAAATGACAATACATCTCCATTTGTTCCGGGAAAATTTCTATAATGATATGGAAGGGCTCGCAGAGATGTATCTAAATGCGGATAATAAAATTCACGCGTGTACAATTCTTTTTCTTTTCCAACTGCTAGTCTGATCTGTTGTTGATGATGCCATTTCTCAGTATACTCTCTAGCCCAATGAAACCAATTCGCAGATGTTTCTTCTCCCGCCCAGGCCACAGAAAACAAAGCCGGTGCAAAAGGATCAACAGTCTTCAGGTATTGAGCAACTTCATCATTGGTTTGTTTGAATAGATCCAACACCAATCTAGGACTCATTCTTTTTGCTGCAGTAATCCAGTCTGCATTTAATTCATTCAGATAATTCAATAAATCTTGATAACTGTTGATGTTTTGTGGAGGAACTCCAAAATACCCATCTCGTTGAATCGATAGTATTCGAATATTACCATCTAATAAATGCAAGATCACATCTTCAACTTTCCACTGAGGCGCAATGGTTTGTTTTTTCCAATCTTCAGGAGACAATGTTTCGAGTAATTCAATCAACATAGCATCCAAAAAAGGAATACGATCAATGATCAATATTGGATCGGGGGTTTTCATTGATGTAAGATAAATAAACAGATGAACAGAGGAATATTCAATATCCAATATTCAACCATTTCATCATTCGACATTGAATATTGGATATTATTCTGTTTCCTATCCCAATAATCCCGCAGCTTTACTGATCTCCAACATTCTATCCATGGGTTTTTTTGCAGCCAGACGCAATGTTTCATCCATGATGATTTCCGGTTGTTCATACATCATACACAGGTATAATTTTTCCAGTGTATTTAGTTTCATGTGTGGACAATCATTACAAGCACAATTGTTATTGGGTGGCGCGGGAATAAAGGTTTTATTCGGACTAGCTTGTTGCATTTGGTGTAGAATACCTGTTTCTGTAGCAACAATATATTCCTGAGTATTATCTGTCTGAGAATATTTCAATAACTGTGTCGTACTTCCAATATAATCGGCCACCGATAATATGGCTTCTTCACATTCCGGATGAGCGATCACTTTTGCATTCGGGTGTCTAACTTTTAGTTTGGTGATCTTTTCTAAACTAAAGATCTCATGTACCATACAAGCACCATTCCAGAGAACCATATCTCGTCCTGTCTTTTTAGCGAGATAAGCTCCTAGATTTTTATCCGGTGCAAAAATGATTTTCTGGTCTTTAGGTACACTTTCGATGATCTTCTCTGCATTACCACTGGTACAAATGATATCAGATAGCGCTTTAATTTCTGCTGTGCAGTTGATATAGGAAATGACAATATGATCCGGGTGTTTCTCTTTAAAGGCTTTAAATGGTCCCGCAGGGGCACTGTCGGCCAATGAACATCCTGCCTTTAGATCAGGCAAAAGCACTTTTTTGGTTGGATTCAGTATCTTGGCTGTTTCGGCCATGAAGTGTACACCGGCAAAAACAATAAGGTCGGCATTGGTTTCACGGGCTTTTTGAGCCAGTCCCAGACTATCACCGATATAATCTGCCACATCCTGAATATCGGGTTCTTGGTAATAGTGGGCGAGGATGATGGCATTTTTTTCTTTCTTTAGTCGCTCAATCTCGGCAAAAATATCCAGACGCGCATCTATTTCTATGTCAAGGAAACCTTTTTGTTGAATTTGTTCTTTCGCTTCAGAAATGTTCATAATCACGGTAATAATATTTAATAATACTTATTTATATAAAAGACCTATTACTATTACGGGTGTGGATTTCGGGATAACTTATTTATCCCCACAGTGCAAAGTTAACCTGTACAGATGTATCCACAGGGAATTAACAGGTTTTTCCACCGCATAACATTCAGTTAATACTGAAAAGATTGTATTTCAGTCACATCTGTGGAAACAGGAATACACAATCACTGATTTTCACAATCCACTTTTCTTCCACTGTGCGTTAACGTGTAGTAAAATGAGAGGAATTTTGAATGTCAGATTTCAGATTTCAGATTTCAGGGTATTTATTCGAGCTCTTTCCACATTTGAAATGATAAAAAGCAGGGTTTTCCACCGAAAATGGAGGTTTTTCACAGGCGGATGTGAATTATGTAGAATGTCTGATTTCTGATGTCGGATAATAATAGTGTCGATCAATTATTATGATTCTTAAAAATCAAAAAATCGGAAATCCTAGATCAGACATCCGAGATTCTCTTGAGCCTTTATCTGGCTTGCCCCGAAAAGGGTTTTCCACAATTTGTTCAAATGCTTTAAACCCCTATTTTTGCCTCCCGCCATTGGGCGGATTTTATTTATTAGACCAATTAAACTGTATTATGTCTGTTATTCAAAGAATTCGTGACAAAGGTGCCTGGATCGTATTTGCGATTATTGCATTGGCCCTGATTGCTTTTATACTTCAGGATGGAGTGGGTCGTGGTGGTAGTGCATTTTCTAATACTACAACGATCGGTAAAGTAAACGGACAAAACATCGAGCGTCTTGATTTTGAAGAGAAGTTGGCCATGCAAGAACGTATGTATGGTGCACAAGGAGCTCAGCGTGATCAATTGATCGGCGCATTATGGAATCAGGAAGTGGAGCGTATTGTATTGGAACAGGAATACAATAAGTTAGGTCTGCAAGTTTCCGGTAAAGAATTGTCTGATATTTTATTCGGACCTAATTCTCCATTGCGTCAAGAATTTACAGATCCTAATACCGGTGAATTCAAAGTAGCCGAAGCTAGACAAGCATTTGCTCAGATCAAAAAAAGTACGAATCAAGAGCAAGTGAACATGATTCAGAAGGCATACATTGAGCCAACGATCGAGCAGACATTAAGAAGTAAATACCTGGCTTTGTTACAACAAGCTGCGTATGTTCCAAAATGGTTGGTAGAAAAACAACAGGCTGATAACAACGCTATTGCAAACATCTCTTACGTGTATTTCCCATATGCTGCTATTTCAGATAGCGCAGTAAAAGTAACAGATGCGGATATCAGCGCTTACTTGAAAAAGCACAGCAAAGAATACCAGAAAGAAGAAGAAACAAGAAGCATCAGTTATGTATTTTTTGATGCATCTCCTAAAAAGGATGATAGTCTGAGCACTTTGAATCAACTGATGAGTTTGAAAGAAGAATTCAGAACTACCACCGATATTCCTTCATTCCTGAATCGTGCAGGAACAGAATTACCTTATTATGACAGCTATTTTGGGAAAGCCAGAATGCAACAACCGAATAAGGATTCTATTTTAACGACTCCTGTAGGTGGATTGTATGGTCCATATATTGATGGCAATAACTATACGATCGCAAGAATGGTAGGAGCAAAGCAGTGGCCTGATAGCGCGAAGGTTCGTCATATCTTGATCTCTACATTCAACCCACAAACCAATCAGGTGTTAAGACCTGATAGCGTTGCTAAAAAATTAGCTGACTCTATTGAAACAGCAATTAAAGGTGGCGCAAACTTTGAAGAACTTTGTAAAAAGTATTCAGAAGATCCGGGAAGTAAAGACAAGGGCGGTGTGTATGAATATTTCCCTCAAGGGCAAATGGTAATACCATTCAACGACTTTGCATTTGATAAACCTGCTGGATCAAAAGGTGTTGTAAAAACAGATTTTGGTTATCACTACATGGAAGTATTAGGACAAAAGAATTTTGGTCCGGCTTATAAGATCGCCTATTTATCTAAGCCTATCCTTTCCAGCGGTGAAACCATCAGCGCAGCGAGTACAGCAGCTGCACAGTTTGCATCAGGAGCAAAAGGAAAGAAAGAGTTTGATGCAGCAGCACTTAAAGGAAATTTACAAATACTGACCGCGGTTGATATCAAACAAAATGATTTCAACATCAATGGTATCGGACAAAGCCGTACACTGGTTCGTTGGTTGTATGAAAATAAATCAGGAGCAGTTTCTGAACCTGTAGAAGTGGGCGACAGATATGTTGTTGCAATCATTACAGGAATCAATCCTGCAGGAACAATGTCACCTGCGGAAGCAAGACCTCTTGTAGAAGGTTTTGTACGCAATGAAAAGAAGGCGAAGCAAATTCTTGATACCAAATTCAAAGGAGCTACACTAGAAGCGATCGCTACTGCAATCGGCTCTACTGTTCAGCGTGCTGATAGCATCAGCTTCTCTACTCCATTCTTAGCAGGAATTGGTAGTGAGCCTAAGATCATTGGTGCTTCTTTCAATAAATCACTGATCGGAAAAGTAAGTGCTCCAATTGCCGGCGGTAGCGGAGTGTTTGCTGTAAAAGTAGAAAGCAATGGTGCCCGTCAGGGTAGTATGGATGCTGAGACGGTGAAACAAACCTTGTTACAAGGTAACAGAGTAGCTGTTTTCCGCGGTGTTCAGTCATTGAAGAGTGCAGCAAAGATCAAGGATAACCGATTCAAATTCTATTAATCGAAATAGTTCAGATCATTGAAAACCCGGCCATTAGGTCGGGTTTTTTGTTGGGACCATACGGATTCCGCTTACCGAAAACGAAGAATGAACCGGATATGGTAATTTTGTGTTTTAATTCCGTGTTATGGCAGATGTGATCGTTAATAAAGTAGCAGAAAGCGGATTGATCAGTTTTGATCTTGAAACTTTATACCCTCAGCAAACCAGGAAAGTGTTTGACCTGAAGGATCATTTATTCATGGGATTGATATTGAAGGAAAAAGATTTCAGAGCAGCACTATTACAGATAGACTGGAATGAATACAAAGACGCAGCTGTAGCCATCACTTGTTCTGCAGATGCAATTATTCCTATGTGGGCATATATGTTGGTGGCTAGTTATCTCGAGCCTGTGGCGTCCACGGTTTTCTTTGGCACAGAAGAACAAATGATCCAAAATTTATTACTCAAGAATATTGATGGTGTGAATGCAGATGAGTATGCCGATAAAAGAGTGGTGGTAAAAGGTTGTGGTGATGTAGCGATTCCCGAAGCTGCTTACGTTGCCATTACACAAAAACTGCGTCCCGTTGCCAAGAGTATCATGTACGGCGAACCTTGCAGTACGGTACCTATTTATAAAAAGAAATAATTTCCTGTGTCGCTCAGTGTTTTCTGTGGAATGGTATTACCACCGAGCACAGAGAGAAGCACAGAATTATTTTGAAGCCAGAGATCTTTCTTTCACTTCATCGAATCTTTCTTCGTAATCTTCACGAATGGTTCCGAGAATTCTATCCCAGAAGAGGAAATACAATCCATAATTCCCTTTAAAATACTGGTGGTGCTGGTTGTGGTTCACAGATGTGTTGATCCACTTACCGAACCAGTGCTTTCCAAATCCTTTCGGATATAGTTCATAACCCAAATGTCCGTACACATTGTATACGATCATGAATAAAAAGAAGATCAATAAATGTGTTTTGTGAATAGGGATCGTAAATACAAAAACAAAAAGAATTCCGATTTCAATAAATGCTTCTAGCGGATGAAATGCGTAGGCTGCCCAAGGAGACGGATTGGTAGATTGATGATGCACCAGGTGTACATAGTTAAAGATCTTTTTATGATGCATGATTCTGTGACACCAGTAGAAATAAGTATCATGCATGAATAACATGATGGGGAAAGCCGCAAAATAATAGACCCAACCATATTCCGAAATGTTTGAGTACATCGTTGTGTGGGGTCTGATACTTGGGTGTGTAAATACAAAGGAAGAAACCAATGCAAAAATGATCATCGTTGTAACAGAGTAAAGAATTTCTCTTGCATAATCTTTATTCTTGGGAAACCGCTGTTGAATTTTTTTGTGCAACCATTTATTTCTAAAAACAATATAGAAAAGAATGAATGCGATAAGCGCTAGAACAAAGTATCTGGTGCCGATCAGTTGCAGGTTTCTGAAGAAAGCTTCCCAGTTCATAAGGTATAGAATGATGAATATAAAGGTACTCTCTTTTCTGTGTCGCTCAGTGTTCTCTGTGGCAATTATTGCTACTGAATGCACAGAAAGACCCAGAAGATTATTGATTCATAAATTTTTGAAGCCCCATCTTCGCTTTCAACTGTAGTTTTTTATGAAAGTAACCCGACCAACCCAGTAACAATCCGGTAAGACCAAAAGCTTGTCTGCTCCAACGGTAAACGGGAAACGCATCTGAATGTTCGCAAATGAGTCCGTCTTTGAAGCGCATATGTGCTTTGATCTTGTTCACCACTTTTCTGCCAGTTTGCGTAAATGTATAAACAGCGATCCACTCAACAGTGGCGTATTCATCATCCAATAGCTGAATGTTTCCATACGATAGTTTAAAATCTTTCGCACGCGTACAAAGCATTTCCCACATCGCGCGTACTTCATTACCATCCAATAAGCCAAATACAGGGTCACTAAAAACTGCATCAGGTGTATAACAAGATTGCATAGTGACGTAATCCAATTGTTGAAAAGCGGTATAAAATTTATGTATGGTGGATTCCATAAAATAATAAGTGTTCAAGAATGAAGAAACAAGGTACCAGGAAGATTCAGGAAATCAATTTTCAAAATTGGATATTGAATATTCGTTATTCATGATTTCTAATGCGCTTCCAACCAATTATGTCCCATTCCCACTTCTGCTTCCACAGGAACTTCGTTGGGTAGTGGCATAGCTGTTGTCATACAGTCGATGATCAGTTCTTTGAGTTGAGGAACCTCAGATTCTACCGCATCAAATACCAATTCATCATGTACTTGTAAAATCATTTTTGATTCCCATTTTCCAACACCCATCTCCTGATGAATTTTGATCATGGCCAGTTTGATCATATCCGCCGCCGTTCCCTGAATAGGAGAGTTGATCGCATTTCGTTCCGCATATCCGCGAACCGTGAAGTTGCCGCTATTGATATCTTTCAACCAACGCTTTCTGCCCACCAGCGTTTGCACATAACCATTTTCTTTGGCAAAGTTCACCTGTTCATCCATGTAACGCTGAATATTCGGGAACTCTTTTTTGTAATTATCAATGATCTCTTTTGCTTCCGTTCTGCTGATACCGAGATTGTCTGCTAAACCGAAAGCGCCTTGTCCATAAATGATGCCGAAGTTGACACTCTTTGCTTTGTAGCGCATTTCTTTGGTAACCTCGTTTTCGGGAACACCGTATACTTTGGCAGCAGTAGCTGTGTGAATGTCTTTGTGTTGTCTAAAGGCTTCACACATATTCGGATCTCCGCTGATAGCGGCTACGATACGCAATTCTATCTGCGAATAATCAGCACTCAACAGTATGCGTCCATTCTCTCTAGGGATAAACGCTTTTCTGATCTCTCTTCCCCTTGCAGTTCTGATTGGAATGTTTTGCAAATTCGGATTGTTGCTACTCAATCTACCGGTAACAGCAACGGCCTGCGCATAGCTGGTGTGTACGCGACCCGTTTTTGGATTGATCATTTCAGGAAGCGCATCTACATAAGTAGATTTGAGTTTTGTGAGTTCACGAAATCCGAGAATATCATCCACGATCTTATGCTGATTGGCAAGTTTCAACAACACATCTTCGCCGGTAGCATATTGTCCGGTCTTTGTTTTTTTCGCTTTGGGGTCAAGTTGTAATTTTTCGAATAACACTTCACCGAGTTGTTTGGGAGAAGCCAAATTGAAACGAACTCCGGCTTGCGCATACACACTTTCTTCACAACGCTTGGCTTCTGTTTCCAACTCTTTACTATAATCTTGCAAAAACGGAACGTCGATCTTTACACCCTCAAATTCCATCGCAGTTAAAACACGCACCAAAGGATTCTCCACTTTTTCAAATACATGAGCCACTTCTTTCTCTTGTAGGAGCGGAACAAAAACTTTTTTTAGTTGGAGGGTTATATCCGCATCTTCAGCCGCATATTCTTTGATCTTTTCCAATTCCACATCACGCATGCTTCCCTGGTTCTTTCCCTTTTTACCGATGAGCTCTTCTATGTGTACCGGTTCATAACCAAGGTATTGAGCACTCAACAGATCCATGCTTCTTCTTCCTTCCGGCTCAATCAGGTAGTGCGCCAACATGGTATCAAATAATTGTCCTTTTAATTCAATGCCATACCATTTTAAAACCAACAGATCGTATTTGGTATTTTGTCCAACCCAGGTAATATCTGTCTTATCAAACAAGGGCTTGAATCTTGCGAGTAGTTCATGAACTTTTTCTTGTTCCGGGGGACAAGGAACATAATAACCTTCACCCGGTTTGTAAGAGAAGCTTAACCCCACCAATTCTACGTTGTTTGCATCTGTGCCCGTGGTTTCCGAATCAAAACAGATCTCGGATTGTTGCAGGAGTTCTTTAACAAGATGCTGAATAGCACTATCTCCTTGTATGAGTTCGTAGTTGTGTGGTGTGTTATGAATATTTTTCTCGGCGATCAATCCGGATTGTTCAGCAGCAGAGCCATACACCGATTCTGATTCAACCTCTTTTTCTTTAGCTGCTTTAGAGGTTGATTTAGGCGCTTCAACGGCATTCCCAAACAAATCTGTTTGCACACCTTGTGGAGCAGCATGAAAGGCGTTGAAATCATCACCCAATATTCTTTTGCCGAGTGTTTTGAATTCGAGTTCCGTAAAGACTTCATTAAGTGCTTCGCGATTCCATTCTTTGAGTCGATAATCTTCTTCATGAAATTCAACAGGAACATCGGTAATAATCGTTGCAAGTTTTTTACTCATGATGGCGAGATCTGCACCGTTTCTTACTTTTTCTCCGAGTGCGCCTTTTATCTTATCGGCATTGGCGAGCACATTTTCAAGTGTATCGTATTCTTTCAGCAATTTAGCTGCAGTCTTTTCGCCAACTCCGGGAATACCCGGAATATTATCTACGGCATCGCCCATCAAACCCAGCATATCTATCACTTGTTCTACTCTTTGGATATCCCATTTCGCACAGATCTTAGCAGCGTCAACGATCTCTTCGGGATTGCCATAGGCGGGGGGTTTATAAATGTATACACCCGGATGAATCAATAATTGCCCATAATCCTTATCGGGCGTTACCATGTACACTTCATATCCTTTATCAGCGGCTTGCCATGCTACGGTACCAATGACATCATCGGCTTCATATCCATCCATTTCTACAACAGGAATATTAAAACCACGAATGATCCTTTGAATATCCGGAATGGATTCTAACAGATCCTCAGGTGCTTCTTGTCTGTTGGCTTTATAATCTGTAAAGTCTGTATGACGTTCTGTAGGTGCATGTGTATCAAAACACACGGCAAGGTGAGTGGGCTTTTCTTTATTGATCAGGTCAAACAAGGTATTGGTAAAACCAAATTGCGCATTGGTATTTCTTCCCTTTGAAGTAATACGAGGATTGCGGATGAGAGCATAATAAGCACGATAGATCAATGCCATCGCATCCAGCAGAAATAATTTCTTACTCATGAAGCTAAGGTAGGGAATAGTGAGGAGTGAGTAGTCAGTAAGGAGTGGTTTATCAAAGGATTTTTACTCACTACTAACTACTCACACCTCGCTATCTTATCGCTTCTTCTTGAGACTTAAATAGTCGAGGAAATAGATCACGCGGATCGAAATACTATTCTGTTGATCAGAGCGCAACGTATTACCAAAATTCTTGAAATAGTTGGTGTTCACATCTCTGTTAAAACTACTGATGGCATCCTTCCAAACCACATTGATAAAGCTTCCTAATGCAAATTGCCAAGTGTACACCATGTCAATATTGAAATAGTTTACATTGAAGTCAACGTTGTTGCTGATACCGCCCGGTATATGATTTAGATAACCGTCTTCTCTGAGTTTATAGAATTCTTTGTTGGCCACCTTGCTCCAATAATGTCTGGCGCGAAAAGTAAGACCCATTTTATTGTTGAAATTGTATTTCACATTGAATACGTTTTCAACGGTATTTCTTTTTCGTAAAGCAAAAATGATACTGTCTGCGCCATACATGGTGGCATAACCCAAGTTATTATGTGAAAACTGAAGAAAGGTGTTGACAGATAGTGTAAGTTTTTTATTGAATCGATAATTATGGCGTAAGAAAATATCTTGACCATTACTACCATATTGATTAAAGGTTCTATTAAAGAACTCAACCACCGTTGAATATTTCTTGGCATTATTGGTTTCAAACCAAAAACCACTGGCCCAACTACCCGGACGCTTGAACACCTTTCCGTTCACACGAGGTTCAAAGAAATCATTTTGCTCAGGGTTGATATTAATGTTGAATCCGGCCCACCATAAATTCTTCAACTGTGTATTGGCGTTAAAATTGAAATTGAATCTTTGATAGTCCATCGGCTTGTAACGCATGGAATAGTTGATATTGATATTAGCCTGAATACGGTTGTACCATTTTTTGGGTTGTAACCAACGATATCCCATCCACAAACCATTATTGAAATAGTTGTTGTTGGTAAAGTATCCCATATCATTATGGTTGTACTTATTATCTGCCAACTCTTGCCAAATATTAAAATTGAAACGACCACTTGTTTTTCCGAAGCCCAGCGTGTGGTTATAACCCGTCAATGTTTTACCCGGTGCTTCATATCCAATCAATTGGCTCACACCAACCTGTCCGTTTACATTCCAGGTATTCTTTTTATCATAAATATCCCAAAGTGCAGCAGTTACATTGGCATCATAATCGTTACCGCTTCTTGTTACATTAGTGTTGATCAATGAAACACTTGAATTGTTTTTCAGGGATTGATCAAAAACCAGAATGTTATAGTTCGTCAATGGATTGGTTTCAATTTGTCGCGTTTCTTTTCCATTGCCTTCTATAGTGGCATGTTGTGCTTTTGTAACCGCATTGAACAAACCAATACCCAAACCCTTACTGGTTCTACCGCTGATCTTACTTGCATTCAATAATCTTGTTTCCAATGGATTGCTGGCAATGGTTTCTCCCGGTTGCAGCTGTCCTTGTACTTTACCTAAATGCATCGGTGTACCACCAATTCTTCTGCTATAAAAAAGATTACCCTTTCCGAATAGCTCCGTACCCTCTGTGAAAAAAGTTCTGTTTTCATTGAACTGTACTTCAAATGGGGTAAGGTTCAATATTTGATTATCACTTTGCACTTGTCCGAAGTCGGGTACCAGTGTCATATCAAGCGTAAAGGCCTGGTTGATCCCATATTTTACATCCATACCACCATTAATAGATGTGGTTGTATTTTTTACGCCGGGTGTATTGTAAGGGAAATGATTGGCGTATGTAGACAGATAAGGAGAGAAAGAAAGACGAACGGGCGGCTTGATATCTTTGATCCCTGTCCACAAACCAAACTGAGCGAGAAAGTTTCCGCCAATCGCCGGGTCTGTCGGACTCCACATTAGTTGTTTACCGCTTTTACTTCTTCTTCTGGTAATATTGATGCCCCAGTCTTGCACTTTCGTATTACCAAAACGAATAGCGCCATATGGAATTTTCATTTCGAAGGTCCAGCCATCCGATTGCAGTTGTGCATTGCTTTCAAAAACACTGTTCCAGCTTCCATCCTCACCATTAGAAGAATACTTAGCATCAAACTGTTCACCCAGAGCGGTTACATAATAACCAAAACCATTGATCTTATCATTATAGGTATCAAAGATGACCCCTACAAAATCATTGACACCCACTACATCACGACCCACCAATTCTTTTGTAATACTGTCCGGACTGGCTTCATGCGCATATCCTGCAATGTAAATCGCATCATTATCATACAGGATACGGATCTCCGTTCTGTTCTTTTCGTCTTCTTTGTTGCCAAATGTCGGACGCCATTCAATAAAGTCGGTGGCTATAGGTGCAGATAACCAAGCAGAGTCTTTCAGGTTACCGTCAATAACGATTTTCTGCGTCGTTCTGGTTGCTTCTATCTTTTTTACAACACGGGTCGTGTTTTGAGCACGAAGTGTAAATGCCGATGTCAGCAACAGGATCAATAGCGATAAAGATCTCATACAGTTGGTTTGCGGGTAATAGTTGTTCTTCATGTTGTTCGCTTTTCCGGATCCGAAAGGGGTGAAATGGCCTTTCTTACGAAAAGAAACGTAGTAAAACTAAGAACGTTACATACCGAGCACTGTTAAGGACTGTACAAGAAAGATGAACGGTAATTGATGACGAAGGGTGGTAAATAGGCGTGATATTTCTGTAAATATTTTGTTAACCAAAAACAAAACCCCGATCAGATTTTGTCCGATCGGGGTTTTTATTCAGCAACAAGAATTGTCGCTTTTTTACTTGATACCGTATTTGTGTTTGTATCTCTCGTAAAGTTGTGTATGCTTACTGCTCAGGTTGATACCACGACCTTGGATATAAGCATTGGTGATAATACTGCTCTTCATATCGAGAATATCACCGGCGCTGATAACGATGTTAGCGTCTTTACCAACTTCCAGCGTTCCTGTTTTATCATCGATGCCTAAGATCTTAGCAGCATTCAGCGTGATGGCTTTTAATGCTTCTTCTTTACCTAAACCATAAGCAGCTGCAGTTCCTGCATTGAAAGGAAGGTTTCTTCCTCTGTTCTGAGGATCATCATCATTCAAACAAAACAGTACACCGGCTTTATGCAAGGCCGTAGCAGCTTTGTAAGGCTGATCTACATCATCATCATCCAATGTTGGCAGGTTGTGTTCTTGCGTAAGGATCACAGCAATATTGTGTTGCTTCAGCAGGTCAGCAATTTGCCAGCTGTCTGAAGCACCTACTAATACTACATCAAACCCAAACTCTTTTACAAAGTCGATCGCCACCAACATTTGTTTTACTTGAGAGCAATGGATAAACAGCTTTTGTTTTTTCTCGAACAACGCTTTGGTAGCTTCGAATTTCAAGTTGATCTCTTTGCCCGCATCTTTTTGATGGTACGCTTTTGCTTCTCTGAAGAAAGCTTTCACGCCTTCAATTCTATCTAATGCAGCTTTCACCGGATCACTAGGTTGTTGAGGACCAAGCAATGCGAGTAACGCCGCAAAGCGACCGCCACCCGGGCGAGCCAACAAGCTTGGCATATAGAAGTGCATTCCATTATCTACTTTGTAAGCAGCATCTTCATAGTTCCAAGCGTCGAGTTGAACAACAGATGATTGTCCGGCAACCAACTGTCCGCCCGGCGCCACATGCGCGAAGAGAATACCGTTCGCGCGCAAAGTGTTAGTAACAATAGATTCTGCTTTATAAGCAACGATCGAATGAATGGATGGATTTAATTCACCCAGTTCATTGATATCGGTACTTCCACGAACACCCGAAATTTCTTGCAAGCCTAAAGTAGAAGCAGGAAGAATGATACCGGGATATACATGTTTACCTTTTGCATCAACGATGGTTTCTGCAGAAGGAGCACCTGCGGCCGCGCCGCTATAGGTAATTTTTCCATTGTCAAAAACCAGTGTTCCGTTTTCAATCACGGTACCGTTTCCAACATGGATCACCGCATTGGTAATAGCGGTTTTTTTGTTTTGTTTGGGAGCAGGATACACATCATCCTGCGCTGTTGCCGTACTCAGCACCAGCGAAAGAAGTCCTGTATATAAAAGTGTTTTTTTCATGATGCGGTAGTTTATTGGTTATCTGCATGGATGTCTTCTGCCTCAATTTCCAACATGCCCAGTTTATGGGAATGATCCAGACAGGTATGAACATATTTGTAACTGGGTGTTGCAGGCATGGTTGGACGACCGCCGCGTTTTTCACCGACCATTTTATTGATCAGACGCATACGTTCAGCCAACACTTGTTTGCGCATCGCAGCATCTTTCTCACGATCGAAATAGATGGTACCATCTACCATGGTCTTTTCTGCTTTTGCATAAATGCTTAGCGGATGATCGCTCCAAAGAACAAGGTCAGCATCTTTACCTACTTTGATACTTCCTACTTTATCATCTACATGCAACATCTTAGCAGGATTGATGGTTACCATTTTCAACGCCTCTTCTTCGCTCAGTCCACCATACTTCACACTCTTTGCAGCTTCCTGATTCAAACGACGCGCCATTTCAGCATCATCAGAATTGATCGCTACATTCAATCCTACTTTGTTCATGATGTAAGCGTTATAAGGAATCGCATCGGTCACTTCTACTTTATAAGCCCACCAATCAGAGAAGGTAGAAGCAGCCGCGCCATGCTCTTTCATTTTGTCTGCTACTTTATATCCTTCTAAGATGTGTGTGAATGTGTTGATGCGGAAACCGAATTTCTCAGCTACACGCATGGTAGCAGTGATCTCATTCTGTACATAGGAGTGACAAGTAATGAATCTTTTCTTATTCATGATCTCTACTAACGCATCTAATTCAAGATCGCGACGAGTGCCTTTTGGATCAGCTTTCAAAGCTTTCTCATATGCAACCGCACGAGAGAATGCATCAGTCAACACTTGCTCAACACCCATACGTGTATCAGGGAAACGATTATTGCTGGTAGAAGAAGTACGCTTTACGTTTTCACCCAATGCGAATTTGATAAAGGGATCTGCTCCTTTGAATTTCAAACCTTCATCATCAGTACCCCAACGCAACTTGATCAATTGTGTTTGTCCGCCGATCGTGTTGGCAGAACCATGCAGGATATGAGAAGTAGTAACACCACCACTCAGCTGACGATAGATATTGATATCATCGGGATCCAGATTATCACCCATACGAACTTCAGAAGTTACACTCTGCGCACCTTCGTTTGTAGACGCAGAAGCAATATGTGAGTGTTCGTCGATGATACCCGCGGTCAGGTGTTTACCCGTTCCGTCGATCACGGTAGCAGCTGCGTCAGAAAGATTCTTTCCAACACGAGCGATCTTACCTGCTTTTACCAATACATCTGTTCCTTCCAATTTACCTTCTTTCTCGCTGGTCCAAACGGTAGCATTTTTGATAAGGTAAGTTCCTTGGGTAGGAATCGCATTTTCAGCAGCACCATATGCCGTGAACGGATACATGGTTGCACCAATGAGATTGCCTCTGGTATTCATTCTGGAAGCAGAATCTTTTTTCGCAACAGGAGCCGCACTCATCTTAGCGGTCCATGTCATTCTGTTTCCTTCAGCATCTTCCGCTGTACCATTCCAGCTATCACCATTACTGAAACCGCTGAAACGAATATTATTACGAGAACGCTTTTCAGGAGCGAAACTGAATTTCACTGCCTTACCATCAAAATTGAAAGTAGCGTTTACAGTATCTTTTGCAATGACAGTAGCAGCGCTGTTACTTTTCACATCCATTGTATAAGAGGTGGTTCCGTTAGCGCCTGTAATAGATAGTTGATAAGTACCGGCAACATTGTACCAGTTACTTTCATTCACTGCATATTTTTTACCCTGTACCCAGTTTTGCAGAATAGAAGTTCTCTCTGCAAAAACCGGTCCGGTAGTGATCACGAAGTTGGCAAGTTTGCCATTGTCAAGACTACCCACTTTATCATATACACCCAACCAGGTTGCAGGTGTTTTTGTCAGCGCATCCATAGCCGCTTTCTCAGACAATCCCATTTCCATGGCTTTTCTGAGATTGGTCATAAAGGTTCTTGCATCACGAACATCAGCAGCTGTAAGCGCGAAGGAGATGCCGGCTTTTTCAATCGCTGCCGGATTTGTTGGAGCGAGTTCCCAGTTTTTCATATCTGCTAAAGAAACCAAACGAGCATCGTTCGGATCTTCTACATCCATTGCCGCAGGGAAATTCAATCCAACGATCAGCGGAGCTTTGGTAGCAGCCACTTCTTTGATACGCTGGTATTCTTTGCCGGTTGCTTTCAAAATGTACTGAACACCGAATTCATCACCTACGCGATCAGCCCGCATTACATTCCAAAGATCTACACCCGCTCTATCTGATGGGTCCATGATCTGAGGAAGTGTTTGTTGGTCATTGAAATATTTCAAAGTGATGTTAACACCATCACCTTGTTCAGTTGTAGCTACAGGGTTGTTTTTATACCACTGTGCGTCCAGGTATGTTTGACGCAACAATGCGATGGTTCCCATCAAGGAGCCGGGATATGATTGTGTAGAAGTTCCCTTATTGAAAGAAAGATGCGCCGCAGCTTTTTCTTTTACGATCAGGAAATTGTCTGCATCATTCGCTAAGGTTACAACCGTTCCTGTTCCGCGAACGATACCATCTTTCTGGTGAGATAACACCGTACCAAAACCCATTTCACGAAGCGGGCGTGCACGAGAATCATCAGCAGTAAAGATCTTGTATGCATGAACATCAGACTTTAATGCCTGATTCCATCCATATGCGCCTTTCTGGTTGGATGTCAACTGAGCAGGTGCATTAAAATTGAAGCCCCCTGTCTGTTGTCTTTGTTGGGGCATTCCGTAATCACTATAGATATCAATGAAAGAAGGATAGATATATTTATCCTTACAATCTACCACAACGGCATCTTTTGGAATGGCAACGCCATTGCCAACCGATACAATTTTTCCATCACGAATAACCATTGTGGCATTGGTTAATGTGGTCTGTGCATCTTTCACGATCGTGGCATTGGTAAATGCGTAACAGCCGTCACGCTTGTCTCCAATACCATTGATGTGAAATGTTTCCTGAGCCTGCAGCAACGTTGCGAACAGCAGCCCCGAAAACAGGAACTTGAGTCTTCTCATGGTAAGTTTGATTGGTTTTAGGAAGAGTTTAAAGCTACTGAATTAGCCGAGCCAATTAAACAGCTATTTTATTTTAAGGATGAATGGATGAAAACAATCGGTAAAATCCCGATCGCCTGATATCGCTCCGGGCTTAGACCCGGAGCCGGTTGAAGAATTATTTTCCGGTATCGGTTTCTTTGATGAATTGGATCACGCCATTCATGAATACTTGCTGATCATCCCACATAGATAAATGGCTGCCATTCGGACAATACAAATACTTTCCGTTTTTCATTTGTTTGCTCATCCATTCCATATGTGCCGGATCCATGGTGTCGTATTTAGCACCTACCGTTAAAGTGGGTACCGTAATTTTTGGAAGATCCGCTTTGCGATCCCAAGTCAGTAACCGACCCCCTACTTTGAACTCGCTCGGACCCTGCATCATAACATAAATCGTTTCGTTAATGTGTTTGAAACAACGATTGACCGGTTCCGGCCATTCAGGTAAACGGCAAAGGTGTTTGGTATAATATTCATTAAAGACAAGCTCTTGGTAGGTTGGGTCTTTAAACAGCCCCTTCGCTTCATACTGCTGTAATGTATCAACCAATGAAGGACGCATTTGGGCACGAAGCACGCCATTGTATTTTTCATAATCAGGAATGCTTGCCATCATGTTGCAGATGATCAATCCCTTTAAATTTTGCTGGTACTTAAGCGCATACTCCATGGCCAAAATACCGCCCCATGAATTTCCGAGTAAATAGAAATTGTCTTTAGTTAATCCGAGAGCAGTTCTTACTTGTTCCACTTCTTCTACAAATCTTTCTGTGGTCCAGAGGCTACTGTCGGTTGGTTGATCACTATAATAGGAACCCAATTGATCATACTCAATGATCTCAAAACCTTCTTTTGGAAAAAAGCTTTCAAAAGCTTCCATGTATTCATGTGTCATCGCCGGACCGCCATGCAGCAACAATACTTTCACACGCGGATTGTTACCAATGGTTTTGGTCCAAACTTTAAAAGTGCCAACATCTGTTTTAATGGGAATCATTTTGATACCGGCCATCTGAACACCGGAATCTTTATTCGCAAAGTATTCTTCTACTGTCGTCGATTTTTGTTGACAGGATACAATGCATACAAAAGAGAGCAATGCAAATAAAATTCTCATAGCAATTGGTTTTATGAAAAAGGCTTATCCTTAAAGATAAGCCTTCATGATAAATTTTGCGAATGATCTCTTTTATCTGCCCATATACACCATCAATATCTGTACATCACTTGGATTGACCCCGCTGATGCGACTGGCTTGTCCGAGTGTACGTGGACGAATGCGTTTGAATTTTTGCAGTGCTTCATTGGATAATGCAGCTACGCGATCATAATCAAAGCTATCAGGAATTTGTGTGTTCTCCATTTGACTCATGCGTGTAGCGATCTCTTGTTCCTTTTCAATGTAGCGTTCGTATTTGATCTGTATTTCTGCTTGTTCAATCGTGTCTCTATCGAAAGATTGTAAAGCATTGGCCAAACCGGGAATGTGTTGCATTAAAGAAGGTAGATCAACATTAGGTCGCAAGATGATCTTCGCCGCTTTTTGTTTTTCTGTAATGGCGGCTGAACCAATCGTTTCAAAGAAGCCATTGATATGATCAGGTTCAATAGTAAAATCCTGCAATAGTTTTTTGATGGATGCGACACCGTCTCTTTTGCTGATGACCTTATCCATTCTATCTTGAGAGGCAAGCCCCAATCTATAACTTAGTTCCGTCAAACGTAGATCAGCATTGTCTTGACGAAGCAGTGTTCTAAACTCTGCTCTACTCGTGAACATACGATAAGGCTCATCGGTTCCTTTGCTGATCAGGTCATCGATCAACACACCAATATAGGCTTCGCTTCTTTGTAAGATCACCGGGTCTAGTTCCCTTGCTTTTTGGTGAGCGTTGATGCCCGCCATCAAACCCTGACAAGCCGCTTCTTCATATCCGGTGGTGCCGTTGATTTGTCCGGCAAAGAATAGATTCGAGATCAACTTCGTCTCGAGAGAATATTGCAATTGTGTAGGCGGAAAATAATCATACTCGATGGCATAGCCCGGTCTGAAGATCCTGCAGTTCTCAAAACCCGGAACAGTACGAATAGCTTCGTATTGTACTTCTTCAGGTAGTGAAGTCGAGAATCCGTTCACATAGATCTCAACTGTATTCCATCCTTCGGGCTCAACAAATAGTTGGTGTCTTTCACGATCAGCAAAGCGATTGATCTTGTCTTCAATACTCGGACAATACCTTGGTCCCGTTCCTTCAATTCTTCCCTGGAACATTGGACTTCTATCGAATCCGGTTTTCAGAATATTGTGTACTTGTTCGTTGGTATAGGTGATGTAACAGCTGCGTTGTTCAGCAGGTTTGATGCGAGGTGTATCGGTATAAGAAAAACCAACGATCTCATCATCGCCTTTCTGTTCTTCCATTTTGCTGTAGTCCAGACTACGTCCGTCTACACGGGGAGGTGTTCCTGTTTTCAAGCGATCGCTTTCAAAACCCAGTTCCACCAATTGCTCGGTGATACCGGTAGCAGCTTTCTCGGCTACGCGCCCGCCACCAAATTGTTTCTCACCAATATGAATGATACCATTCAAGAATGTACCGCTGGTCACCACCACAGTTTTGGATTGTATCTCATGCCCCAGTCCGGTTACTACGCCACATGCCCTACCATCTTTAATGATGAGAGAGCGAACCATATCTTGATAGAAATCTACATTCGGCGTATTCTCTAACATCTCTCTCCACTTGGCAGCAAAGAGCATACGGTCGTTTTGTGTACGCGGGCTCCACATGGCAGGACCCTTACTGCGGTTCAGCATGCGGAACTGTATGGTGCTGAGGTCAGAAACAATACCACTGTATCCACCCATGGCATCGATCTCGCGAACGATCTGTCCTTTGGCGATACCACCCATGGCCGGGTTACAGCTCATCTGGGCAATGGTTTGCATGTTCATGGTAACCAATAAAACTTTGCTACCCAGATTGGCAGCAGCAGCGGCAGCTTCACAACCGGCATGTCCGGCCCCAACTACAATGACATCATATTGCGGAAACATAGTTTGCAAAGATAGTTCAGGCTACAGGCATTAGCTGAACTTTTTGAGTATTTCCCTTTCGAGTAATAGGTCTTCAATGCTCATACCGGCATTGTACCGAGCAAATTCCTCCTTGGTTAGTTGGGCAATCTGTTCAAGTGCTGCTTTATTCTCTATAATAAAAGCCTCTATCGATTGACTACTTTCTATCTCCGCTATCTCAAGCGTAGCAATTTTATCTAACATCTTTTGACAAAGGAAAAAGCCTGTTTGCTCATAAAGCTTTTGAAAATAAGGTCTTACGGAAATAACATCGACCCTATTGCCCCTATTTTTATTTTGATCTATCGGCTCAACCCTCAGGTTGATAAAGCTCCAGCATAGCTTTAGGTCTTCCTCAGAGGAATAATCGAAGTAGGCGGCGGGAACAATATGATCGAATTGCCAATGTGTTCCGAAATTCTCCCAGCCTAATCCATCCGTAAACTGTATTTCAAACCATCTTCTAAGCGTTGTGGCGCTTAAACCAAAGTATGGAGCATAGAATTCGCTTGGGGCGCCTTCCAAAACATACCTTCTGTATGCAAGCTGCCACTTCCTCTTTTCCCTAAACTTCAATAAAGAGTCTGTTACATCCTCTTGGGGGGTCCATCTTTTTCTAGCCATATCCCAAAGTTAGGCAATGTTTCAACCTGAAACTGGGATACGTGGAACAAATCGATGTCTTATGTTTCAGGATGAAACTGTGTTTTGTGGAACATCGTCGATTTAATAAAAGCTTGATTATGATCTGCAAAGCCAATCTCAACTCTAATTTCCTCTCCTCGGCATCTCAGGGATCTTAATTCTCTGCGGTTCCTCGTTTAATATTTACCACGGAGAATGAGAGGATGCGGAGACTAATGTTTGGAGAGATAAGTAGAGAGGTAGTGGTTTTCTTTCTCACGCATCAGCGTGATATCACTTTTCTTCTTGTCTTTATAACCACATAGGTGCAAGGCCCCATGAAAGATCACCCGTAGCATTTCTTCCTTGAAAGAAACACCTAATTCAGCGGCATTGTCCTTCACGCGGTCGATACTGATATAGATCTCAGCTTCTACCGGCTCGCCGGGCTCGGATAGACCGAATGTGATGATGTCTGTATAATAGTCGTGCGACAGGAAGTCGCGGTTGATGTTTAGTAGATAGGTGTCTGAGCAAAAGACATAATTGATATGTGCGAGTTTCTTTTTCTCTCTCTTAAAGATCATTTCCACAAAAGCTTGAATGGCCGTCTTCTTTGCCAATGCTAATTTCCTGTCTGCATACCGAAACGTAACGCTTGTCATATCCGTATATCTATTACTCCAAAATTCGTAACAAAAGCCCATTCAGCCATGCTACCTTTATATAATATTTATAATCAGACGATGAAAAGACTCTCAGAGTTAGAAGCCGGACAAAAAGCCATCATTAATTCCTTTGAAAAAGATGAGATCTTTATCAAGCTCATGGAAATGGGTTGTATTCCGGGAGAAGTGGTTCAGGTTGAGCAAGTAGCTCCTCTGGGAGATCCGATCTCTATTTCAGTGGCGGGATACCATCTCAGTCTTCGTTTGAGCGAAGCCAGAAGTATCTTTGTAGAAGACGCGATTTAGTATAATTAATTGATAGTCAATATATTAGATGAATATCGGACTCTATTTTGGCTCTTTTAACCCCGTTCATACCGGACATTTGATCATCGCATCTCATGTCGTCAATTATACGGATGTACAGCAAGTATGGCTCGTGGTTTCTCCGCAAAACCCTTTTAAACAGTCTGCCTCTTTATTGAACGAATACGACCGACTCCATTTGGTGAACCTGGCTATCGACGATGAAACACGCATCAAAGCGTCGGATGTAGAATTTAAGTTGCCTCGTCCGTCTTATACCATCGATACACTGACCTATCTCCAAGAAAAATATCCGCAACACAGTTTTAGTATTATCATGGGTAGTGATGGTTTTCAAAACCTGCCGAAGTGGAAGAACGCAGAACTGCTCATCAAAAATTATCCCATCATCGTATATAGCAGACCGGGATTTGAAATCACAGATAACTGGAATGCACAACTCACGGTGCTCGATGCACCAATGTTGGATATTTCTGCAACACTCATCCGCAACAATATCAAAGAAGGAAAATCTATTCGCTATCTCGTTCCGGAAAAAGTAAGAGAAGAGATCGAAAGGAATAATTATTACAAACAATAGAACACGGATTTTCTTCTACTGAGTCTTTTGGACACGATCGTCATCGTGCTTCATGATTTTGTTCATCTGCATAAATCATGATGATCATGAAAATCTGCGTTCCATTTACCCACCCATAAAATTCATTTCTTCATCCCCTATTGTTACAATAGATTTATCAGATTAAAATTTCCGAATGAAACATAAACTGCTTTTCACCGGGCTGATGTTGGTATGCTTCTCCTCATTCGCCCAATTGACCGTTGAAAAAATCATGCGTGATCCGAAATGGATTGGCACTTCTCCCTCCAATGTTTTCTGGAGTGCAGACAGTAAGAAAATTTATTTCAGCTGGAACCCGGATAAAAAAATATCCGACTCTACGTATGTCTACACTGTTGGAACTAATGGAGCCCCCGCGCGCGCATCCTTGCAAGAAGTACAGGTTGCACAAGCACAGAATAATGCCGTGTTCAATGAAGCGCGCACCAAAATGTTATATGTATTGCGTGGTGATTTATACCTCGTAGACATTGCTTCCGGCAAAACGACGCGCATCACTCAAACACAGGACCAGGAATTTGCACCTCGTTTTATTTTGAAAGATGAGTGGGTCGTATACAACCGCAATCAGAATTTATATGCATGGCATACTCAAAACGGAAGCACATTACAATTGACCAATATCAGTCGTGGAGCTGAAACTGCTGTTACTGCAGTGCCGCTTGGTGGTGGTCGTGGTGGTGCACAATTTGGTGGCGCAAGAAATGCAGCTCCGGCAATTGCAGCGCTCGCACAATCACAAGAACAATGGTTGCGCGATCAGCAACTGGATCTCTTTGCTGTGTTGAAAGAAAGAAAAGAAAGAAGAGACGCGCGCACCGATTTTTTACGTGCGAATCGTGATACTGATACGCTGAAATCGATCGGTATCGGCGACAAACAATTACAAAATTTACAGATCAGTCCGGACGGACGTTTTGTAACCTATCGTTTATATCAAGCACCCGCCAATAGCAAAAGCACCATCGTTCCGGATTATGTAACGGAAAGCGGATTCACAACCGATATTCCTGCCAGAACAAAAGTGGGCGCGCCATTGGGTCGATATGAGTTTTATGTGTTTGATAAAACAAAAGATAAACTCATGATGGTAGTGATCGATTCAGCTGCCATCCCCGGTATCATGGATCAGCCGGATTATGTAAAAGATTATCCGAAACAGTTTGGAAATCGTCGCGCACCGGTTCGCGGCGTGATGATCAATGGTCCGTATTGGAATGCATCAGGAACGGTTGCCATCGTTGATATCCGTTCTCAGGATAACAAAGATCGCTGGATCATGCAACTGGATGCAGAAACCGCGAAACTCAAACTGATCGATCGTCAGCGTGATGAAGCATGGATCGGCGGTCCGGGTGTTGGCGCTTTTGGTGCCACATTGGGATGGATCAATGATGCTCAGTTTTATTTCCAAAGTGAAGCCACGGGTTATTCTCATTTGTATGTGTATGACATGGCTTCCGGAAAAAAGACGGCACTCACCCAAGGAAACTATGAAGTACAATCTGTTTCATTGAGTAATAACAAACAACATTTTTATTTACTCACCAATGAAGAGCATCCCGGTAAACTCAACTGGTATCGAATCAATAAGGACGGAAGTGCAAAAGAAAAGATCACTTACATGACCGGCGGTTATGATGTGAGCATGTCGCCGGATGAGAAGTGGATCGCGTATCGTTATTCTTATAGCAACAAACCTTGGGAATTATTCCTTCAAGAAAATGCGGCCGGAAAAACAGCTGCACAGATCACGAACAAAGCGGTGAGCGATGAGTTCAAAGCCTATCCGTGGAGAGATCCCAAAATGATCACGATTCCTGCGCGTGACGGACAACAGATCTACGCTCGTTTGTATGAGCCTACCAAAGCCAAGAACAACAAAGCGGCTGTGATCTTTGTACATGGTGCAGGATACTTACAGAATGTACACTACTGGTGGAGTTCTTATTTCCGTGAATACATGTTCCATAATTTATTGGCTGATCAGGGTTATACTGTGATCGATATTGATTACCGCGCCAGCAGTGGTTATGGAAGAGATTGGAGAACAGGCATCTACAGACATATGGGTGGAAAAGATCTCGATGATCATGTAGACGCCGCGAAATTCCTCACCAAAAATTATGGAGTAGATGCAGGAAAGATCGGTATCTATGGTGGTAGCTACGGTGGATTTATTACGCTGATGGGACTCTTCACCACACCGGATGTTTTCAAAGCGGGTGCTGCATTAAGACCTGTGACAGACTGGGCACATTACAATCATGGTTATACCTCTAATATTTTGAATGAGCCGGTGAATGATAGTATCGCTTATGCCAAATCATCACCCATCAACTTTGCGAATGGATTGAAGAATCATTTGCTGATCTGTCATGGTATGGTGGATGTGAATGTTCATTTTCAGGATGTGGTACGACTCTCACAAAAACTGATCGAACTCGGAAAAGATAACTGGGAACTGGCCGTATACCCCATGGAAGACCACGGCTTCGTAGAACCCAGCAGCTGGACAGATGAGTATAAGCGAATTCTGAAGTTGTTTAATGAGCGGCTGCTAAGAAAGTGAGTAGTCAGTAGTGAGTAGTGAGTAAATAAAAAAGCGAAGTGGTTTCTGATCACTTCGCTTTTTTATTTTGGCAACCGTCAATCATTCATTACTCACTACTCACTACTGACTACTCACTAACGATTCATCGACGCCAGAAACTCTTCATTGTCCTTCGTTCCTCTCATGCGTTTCAGCAATTCGTTCATCGATTCTTCGGTGTTCATATCGTTGATATACAAACGAAGAATATTCATGCGTTGTAATACTTCTTTATCGAGTAAGAGATCATCTCTACGTGTAGAAGAACCTACCAGGTCGATCGCAGGGAAAATGCGCTTGTTCGCCAAGCGACGATCCAGTAACAATTCCATGTTACCGGTACCTTTGAATTCTTCAAAGATCACTTCATCCATTTTACTACCTGTTTCGATCAAGGCCGTTGCAAGGATGGTGAGTGAGCCACCGTGTTCAATTTTACGAGCTGCACCAAAGAATTGTTTGGGTTTTTGCATCGCATTGGCTTCCACACCACCACTCAATACTTTACCACTGGCAGGAGCAACGGTGTTGTGTGCACGAGCCAAACGAGTGATGGAGTCTAACAGGATCACCACATCATGACCGCACTCTACCAAACGTTTTGCTTTTTGTAAAGCGATGGTAGAAACTTTCACGTGTTTTTCTGCAGGCTCATCAAAAGTAGAAGCGATCACTTCTGCTTTTACGCTACGCTCCATATCGGTTACCTCTTCCGGACGCTCGTCGATCAATACAACCATCAGGTAACATTCCGGATGGTTAGCAGCAATTGCGTTGGCCACTTCTTTCAGCAACATGGTCTTACCCACTTTAGGTTGGGCAACGATTAATCCACGCTGACCTTTACCGATAGGGGTAAACAGGTCCATGATACGTGTGCTGTAATTATTGGAAGTGGTAAACAGGTTCAATTTTTCGTAAGGGAATAATGGTGTCAGGTAGTCGAACGGAACACGGTCACGTACTTCATCCGGACGTTTACCATTGATATGATCCACTTTCAGTAGGGCAAAATATTTCTCCCCTTCTTTTGGCGGACGAACAGATCCCGCTACGGTATCACCTGTTTTCAGACCAAAGAGTTTGATCTGTGAAGGAGATACATATACGTCATCGGGAGAGGATAAATAGTTGTAATCAGAAGAGCGAAGGAAACCATAACCATCGGGCATCATTTCCAATACACCCTCACCACTGATCACGCCTTCAAATTCAATATTAAAAGTAGGTTCTTTACGTTGGTGTCTGTGTTGCGGAGGCGGAGGTGCTTCTTGAGGTAATCCGGTTTCAGGAGCCGTTTCTGCTGCGGTAGTATTACCATTGTTGTTTTCTTCGGTTGGTTCCGAAGCGTTTTCTTGTGCCTCGGTAGGCTGTTTATCGGTACGGCCACCTTTTTTCACGGGACCGCGCTTAGCAGCTGCAGCCGGTTTTTCCGGAGCTTCTTGCATGATCTCCGCTTCTTCTGTGCCATTGGCGGTTTTAACCGTAACGGGTTTGCGGGCACGAGCACCTTTTTTGGCGGTGCTGTCTTTGGTCTCACTCGCTTGAACTGCCTGATTGTCCAGGATCTTGTAGATCAGTCCTTGCTTATCTAATTTCTTGGCACCCGTAATCTTTAGTTGCTCGGCGATGTCGAGTAACTCGGGCAATAACATGTCATTTAATTGCAGAATATCGTACATAAAGTCTATTGTGGGAAAAAATCAAATTGTCATCGGTCAACATCCAGTCTAAGGAAAAGTAAACTCAGATCGGAAAATCTATTGGGTATAAAATTGATTGGAAAGAAGATAAACTGATGTGTCGAGAGCTAAAAGAGGACCTTATCAGCTTGGTTTCCGATGCAATGTTAAGCGATTTTCTTAAAAACAAAACAAAAAATCTTACCTAAAACCGTTAAAAATCGGTGTCATACTGGGTTTTATCAACGATTCTGCTGATCAAACCGTCCAATTCGTGTACGCTCTGCTTCAGATATTGCAATATTTGTTCATTTTCCTGAATCGACTTATCCTTCAGATCAATCAGGTCGGTCAAACCCATGATATTGGCCACGGGTCTGCGGATCTCGTGCGACTGTATTTTAGCGATTTCCCGTAGAGAATCGGCCTGTTTTTGAATCTGAATCTCCTGTTCTTTCCGATTGGTAATATTAATGGAAGCGATCACAATACCCGTTAACTCGCCTTGCTCATCAAACACACCATAATATCGCCTCAAAAACCAACGGTTCTCACCATCGGGATATGTCAGCTGATGTTCGTACGAAATGGTCTTTTTTTCCTGTCTCAATTGCGTAGCGTGTTCCAAAGCGCGTTCACGTTCGGCTTTAGGATAGTAATCAGTAAGTTTATCACCTACCGAAAAAGTCTTTCCAAAGAGTTTTCGTGCATGTTCTTGTGCTCGACGGTTGGCGTATCGAATGGTAAAATCATTACTCATATAAATGAGCACATTATCCGAGCTGTTGATGATAGATTGTAATGTTTGCTCAGAAGCGACGATCTGATCACGCTTGGCTTTTAATTCGGTGATGTCTTTAGAAACACCCACAACATATTCAATGGCGCTGTCTTCATCAATGATGGGAAACAGTTCGCTTAAACTAGTGCTGCCATCTTCAAAACTTTCCTCAAAGCTGATATTGGAGCGTAAGCGAACACATTCAATAAAACGCTTGCGAATGTCATCAACAATAGCCGCAACCAGCATATCCTTAAACTCCTTGCCCACCACCGATTCACGGGTAACATTGAATTTTTGGAGATAGGCATCATTGACATATTCCATCACAAACTGTTCACCACCCGGTAATACCCGTACAATGAATACGGCATCTGTCGTAAGCTCAATCAACGACCGGAACAAAGATGGCTTCATTGTTTGCTATTGGATTTGAGAGATATGAGTGTTTAAATATAATGAAAAATGGATATCGGGTGGTCGGGATATCGGGTGATCAGGTACTTGGTGCCGGAGCTTGTTTTAATCGTGGTTCTTATGGGGCATCATTAAAAATTAAAACCCTCCCCCGATTACCTGATATCCCGATTACCTGATATCCCAATAACCTGATATCCCATTAACCTGATCCCCCGATTACCCAACACCCATTCCTTCTTATCTTTGCCGCTCAAAGCCCGAACCATGGGCGTTTCAAAACAGCAAGCAATGTTTAACAAGAGAACTAAGATCAAAGACCTGCTGAGTAGCGGGGTGGCCGGACAAGAAACCATCGTGATGGGTTGGGTACGAACCTTTCGTAACAATCAGTTCATCGCATTGAATGATGGCAGTACCAACAATAACTTACAAGTAGTAACAGAACTCGGCTTGCTGGATGATGCTACATTGAAAAGAATTACTACCGGTGCTTCTTTGAAAGTAACAGGTACCGTAGTGCCATCATTGGGAAAGGGACAGTCGATCGAATTAAAAGCAACACAAGTAGAAATATTGGGTGATAGTGATGCAGAAAAATACCCGCTGCAACCCAAGAAACACAGTCTCGAATTTTTAAGAGAGATCGCACACCTGCGTTTTCGTACCAATACATTTGGTGCCGTATTTCGTATCAGACATTCACTGGCATTTGCAGTACATAAGTTTTTCAATGAAAAAGGTTTTGTGTATTTGCATACACCCATCATCACAGCGAGTGATGCAGAAGGTGCAGGTGAAATGTTTCGAGTGACCACATTACCCTTTGATAATCCGCCACGCAAAGAAGATGGCAGCATCGATTTTGCAGAAGACTTTTTTGGAAAGAGTACCAACCTTACGGTAAGCGGACAATTAGAAGGTGAATTGGGTGCGATGGCATTTAGTGAGATCTATACATTTGGTCCAACCTTCCGTGCAGAAAATTCCAACACTACCCGACACCTCGCAGAATTCTGGATGATAGAACCGGAGATGGCGTTTTATGATATTGAAGACAATATGAATCTCGCAGAAGAGTTCATTCAATATTTGATTCGTTATGTGATGGAACACAATGCCGATGATCTGGCGTTTTTGGATCAGCGACTCGCAGAAGAAGAAAAACAAAAACCACAGAATGAGCGTCAGGAGTTTGGATTGTTGGAGAAGCTGAAGTTTGTTACAGACAATAGTTTTGAAAGAATCACCTATACAGAAGCCATTCAGATATTATTGGATTCACCTGCTTACAAGAAAAAGAAGTTCAAGTTTGATGTGAAGTGGGGTATTGATATGCAGAGTGAACATGAAAGATACCTCGTAGAAAAACATTTTAAGAAACCGGTGATCGTAACGGGATATCCTGCAGCCATCAAGGCATTCTACATGCGTATGAATGATGGATGTGAGCCGGGTAAAGAAACCGTAGCAGCCATGGATATTCTGGCGCCGGGTATCGGAGAAATTGTAGGCGGCTCACAAAGAGAAGAGCGTTTAGAAAAACTGGAAGCACGCATGAAAGCGATGCATATACCACTCGAAGAAATGAGTTGGTATTTAGATACCCGACGCTTCGGAACCGTACCTCATGCAGGTTTCGGCCTAGGCTTCGAACGCATGGTACAATTCGTTACCGGCATGACGAACATCCGAGATGTCATTGCGTTTGCGAGGACGCCGAAGAATTGTGAGTTTTAATTCGCTACAAGCTACACGCTACAAGCTGCAAGTGAATATTTGATTTCTTCTTGCAGCTTGTAGCTTGAAGCCTGCAGCGTTCTCCCTCAACCATTTCCCTCCCTCACACGTATATAATGCATGGAAAATGAAAAGATAGTTCAGCTGAAAGAGCGGCTGGAAGAAATACGACCGGATCTTGTTGATCATTCTCTGTATCATAGCCTGCAAGACCTTGAACAGCTTCGTCGGTTTACGGAGTATCATGTGTTTGCTGTCTGGGATTTTATGAGTTTGTTGAAATCATTGCAGCATCAATTGACTTGTACCACTACACCATGGGTACCTGTGGGATCTGCGAATACACGTTATCTCATCAATGAAATTGTATTGGGTGAAGAGAGTGATGTGGATGAAGCAGGCAATAGAACCAGTCACTTTGAATTGTACCTGAAAGCCATGGAGCAGATGGGTGCCGATACAACGGCCATCACTCAGTTGTTAACTTATATACACAATGGTGTGCCCGTGCAACAAGCCTTGCAACAATTACAATTGCCCAGGGCAATTTGCGATTTTGTAGGCTATACTTTCGAAGTCATTGAGAAAGCACCGGTACATGTACAAGCGGCGGTATTTACATTCGGTCGCGAAGATCTGATACCGGATATGTTCATGGGATTGGTGAAAGATTTGTCTGTACAATACCCGACACAGTTAGCGGTCTTCAAATATTACTTGGAAAGACATATTGAAGTAGATGGCGATCATCATAGTCATCTCGCGATGGAAATGGTCCATGAATTGTGTGGTGAAGATGCTTTGAAATGGGAGCAGGCCACCGAAGCGGCACTCATGAGCTTGAAATATCGCAAGCGATTGTGGGATGCGGTGTATGCAACGGTTATCTAATTCGAACCGATAAAAGGCTGATTTCACTAAAAAATCCATCATTCCATGTGGATTATATGTGAAAACCCCCTATTTTTGCTGCCCCGAAAGGCAGAAAGCGACAAGCTGCAGGCCTCAAGCTACAAGTTGTTACCTTGAATCCTGTTTTTTGAAACTTGAACCTTCACCGGAACGGTGCGGTAGCTCAGTCGGTAGAGCAAAGGACTGAAAATCCTTGTGTCGCCGGTTCGATCCCGGCCCACACCACAGGCCAGATAAGGCTTTCAAGTGATTAGCTTGGAAGCCTTTTTCTTTTGGTTAAACAATGGTTAAACAAATTCAAGTTAGTTTAATTATTAATAACTTTAGTTGATATATTAATTTGACCTATTTCAAACGTTATTTATATTAGAACAGGGAAATTTTATGGCTACTGCAGATCAAATCAAAACGCTTATCAAATCGCACTTTGACGAAGATAGAAATCGCTTCTCAACAGTTGCGCTGCAAATTGCTGCACATGAAGCGAAGCAAGGCCATCTATCCATAGCGGATGAGATCAAAAAGCTTGTTGATCAATCCAAAGGGAAAGTTGTAAAACTGCGTCCTTTCAATGATGATCTGCATGGTCTTGTGCTGGAAATTGCACCAAAAGTAAAACTTGCAAATCTTGTAGCAAGTCCGGCTGTGAAAGAAAAAATTCAAAGAATACTTTTAGAATACAAGCAAAAGGAAAAGCTAAAAAAACACGGCTTGGATAACAGGCGAAAAATTCTTTTGTCGGGACACCCAGGTACAGGTAAAACAATGACTGCTGCTATATTCGCTAAGGAATTGCAATTGCCATTATATGTGGTGCTAATGGATAAGCTAGTTACTAAATTTATGGGCGAAACAAGCGTCAAATTGCGTGTTCTTTTCGACAATATTTGCGATCGACAAGGCGTTTATCTCTTTGATGAATTTGATGCCATCGGTGCGGAGCGAGCCAATTCTAATGATGTCGGGGAAATGCGCCGAATATTGAATTCATTTCTGCAAATGATTGAGCAGGACAATTCTAAGAGTATTATTATCGCCGCGACAAATAATTTAGATCTTTTAGACCAAGCGTTGTTCCGCAGGTTTGATGATGTTGTTCATTACTATTTACCTACGATAGAAGAGGCAAGTCAACTAATCGAAAACGTATTAGGAAGATATAAAGGCCGGTTCAAACTTGACTCAATTCAAACTGACGGATTAAGCCACGCAGAACTAACCCAAGCTTGTTTAAATGCTATCAAATTTTCAATCTTGCATGATAAAGAAAAAGTCGATTTAGCCTTATTGAAAAAAATGATAGAAGATAAACGAACGGCCTATAAGCCAAAGTCGTAATCCATGAATGAAGAATTTCCACTTATTTTTCTTCCCCCCATCGCAGAAGCAATTTCTTATCGAGGACAAGGTTTCGGACCAGGT
Organism: Sediminibacterium sp.; assembly: GCA_965279585.1. Classification (GTDB taxonomy): domain Bacteria; phylum Bacteroidota; class Bacteroidia; order Chitinophagales; family Chitinophagaceae; genus Sediminibacterium. The sequence goes on from OZ257248.1 coordinate 364,863, forward strand.
CCTAACACACCTCAACGAGAGCGCGTTGCTCACGGCGAGAGACTTATACAAACATTCGAAACAATCTGGGCGAATGTTGCAGTCAGAAATCAAGAACGCCAAGCCGTTGCGCAACCAATACGACAAGGCACTTATCTTGAATTCGTCAGCGCCGAAGGATTTGACCTTGTGACCAAAAGTCTTGAAGATACTCGCGCCGGTATCAAGCTTTTAAATATTCGCGAAAGAAGACTTGACGATGGTCGTTCCCAAACATTGGCGACTGTTTTCATACCAACAGGCAAAGAGCAGCACTTTATTCGCAAAATCCGACGTTATATCAATGAAGATACAAAGCACGGCCTTCCCAAAAATCAAGTTTTAGTTGAAAGCATTGAAGACGTCCGGCTTGCGATCCTGGAATCCTTTTGGACAGATCCGGCAAGCTTAATGCCAACAGTTCAGCAAGAAAAATTGTGCGAGTTATGGTTAAGAGCAGTACCCGGACAAGAAGTTAATGTGATAGCACGATTAAGAGCATCATGTGAGTTAATATCAATCGACTTTTTTGAGAATCGTGTTCTTCGTTTTCCTGAGCGTGTAGTTTGTCTTATCAGAACTAACCGTCCTCAACTTCTCGAATTGATAGAGGCAGACGGTGATATTGCTGAAATACGCGCGGCAAAAGAGACGGCAGCCTTTTGGATGAGCGAACCAAATATTGAGCAAGTAGAATGGACGGAGAATTTACTTGCCAGAATGCAGGTTGAAGACAATAACGTCAGTGTTTGCGTTCTAGATACTGGCGTTAATAACGGACATCCTTTGTTGAACCCTGTATTGCCAGATACGCACCGTGGGGCAGTCGACCCCGCATGGGGGTTGGATGACAATGGTGGGCACGGTACTTTAATGAGCGGCATCGCAGCTTTTGGCGATCTTGAAAGTGCCCTTGAGGGCCAAGAACAAGTAATAATGACTCATGGGCTTCAATCAGTAAAAATACTGCCGCCACCTGGCGCGCAACCGAATGATCCTGATTTGTACGGTGCCATTACACAGCAGGCAATTAGTATCGCAGAAATTCAAGCCCCGGAACGAGAACAAATTTTTTGTAACGCAGTTACCGGTTCCTTCGATCATAGAGGAAGACCAACTTCATGGTCCGCAGCAATCGATTCAATAACATCGGGTCAAGTGGACGGCGACAGGCGCTTGTTTATTGTTTCGGCAGGAAATGTACGCCAGTATGACGAATGGGAGAATTATCCAAACTCAAATCGTATCTGTTCGATAGAAGACCCGGCACAATCATGGAATGCATTAACAGTAGGAGCCTATACTGAAAAGGTCACGATTACGGATGCAACATTTGCGGGTCATACAGCGCTTGCGCCACTTCGATCATTATCTCCTTTTAGTAGATGCTCTCTCCTCTGGGAAAGCAAATGGCCTCTCAAACCTGAAATCGTTATGGAAGGAGGTAATATACGACAAGCGCCTGACGGTACTTTGCATGAAAATTTCCCGGATCTAAGTATTTTATCGACATCCAGCGATTCAGTTACAAACCAATTTGATTTAATTTATGCGACCAGTGCAGCAACCGCAAAGGCTTCTTATATGGCTGCGCGTATCAAAGCAAAATATCCCGATCTGTGGCCTGAAACATTAAAAGCCCTGATGGTGCACTCGGCCGAATGGCCGCAGGAAATTATTGATCAATTTGGAATTGATATCACTCGCAAAACCGACATTGCCGATCTAATAAAAATTTGCGGATACGGTGTGCCTGATTTGGAAAAAGCATTGTATTGCGATCGCACGTTTCTTACTCAAGTATCGCAAGAAACAATTCAACCATATAAGATAAATGCTAAGGGTGATGCAGCTCCCAATGACATGCATTTCTATGAATTACCATGGCCGAGAGACTTGCTTTTGGAAATGGGAGCCGCACAAGTAAAAATGAGAATAACGCTTTGCTACTTTATCGAGCCCTCGCCTGGAGAGGTCGGTTGGAAAGATAAATATCGTTATGCATCTCATGGTTTGCGCTTCGACGTTAACAACATCAGCGAGACCCGCGATGAATTCAATCGCCGCATAAATATTGCCGCGCGTGCAGAAGGGGAGGCGGTTGGTACAAATAGTGGAACAGAGCGGTGGACGATTGGAGCGAATAATCGGTCAATGGGTTCCATTCATTCGGACGTATGGGAAGGAAATGCTGCGGATATGGCGACCTGCAATATGATTGCAGTGTATCCTGTTGTGGGTTGGTGGAAGGAGCGAAAATATTTAGGTAACGTTGAAAAAGCAGCGAGGTATTCTCTGATTGTTTCGCTAATTACACCACCACAGGATATAGATATTTATACTCCAGTTGCAACCGCGGTAGAAGTCATCATTAGAACAGCAATTCCAATACCTGTAAGAAGAGGCTAATCCTATCTTTTCAATTGAATCTTTATCAGCCATTCAACCTTTTTTTGCAAGGTAGGATCTTCGCCGTATTTAGGACGATCAAATTGATGCCCCATCTTTTCAGTCTGGGTAGGGTCAGGAACATCTGCATTTGTAAGACGATCCTGAAAACTATGCCGCAATGAATAAGCACTATGCCTATCAGTTGGCAGCAAATCATTTTCACGCAAATACTTCCCGACTGTGTTTGATAGATTGTCAGGGTTTCCTCTATATTTAGAAAACCCCTCCGGAAACTTGTTTGAACGTATCCAGCGCATAGCCAACCAATCGAATAATGCGTTTTCTGAATTTTATTTTTAGTTTATGTCCGTCATAAGTTTCAATGCTGATATGAGGAATCTCGTGAGTAAGCCGAATATCCTCAGGGTGCAACTCAACTAATTCAGAGCATCCTGCACCTGTTTCAGAAGATGCAAAAAGCATGTATTTACCTTCTGAACAAAATCCATCAAGTTTTCCGCTTTCAAACAACGATCTGATATATTCAGTCTCAAAAGGCATCCTTGCTTCATTATTTTCTTCCTGTGGTCTAGCTTATTAAATAAATGATTTAAGTCTATTTCAATTTTTAAATTATTAGCGATATCGCTGATAATACATTTCACGATTGAAATATTTTTTTCAGCGATAAGTACTTTAACATTACCGTCAACAATTCTATCAATCCACCAATCGCGAAAACAAATCGTATCTTCTCTTTTTATATCCTTGTTTACTTTATTTCCTATACACTGTATTAAATATTTAACAGCAAGCTTTCTGGGATTTTTCCATTTTCAAATTTGATCGGGAGATTTTCCGACAATTAGAGGTTTTGAAAAGGACCAGCACCGATCTAATCCCTCTTGAATGGTAATGCCAGGAGTTGGTTCTGCTCCAAGTAAAGCGTTTACATGCTTTGGGTTTTCTATCTGTTTCTCAACCTGTAAAAGGCGGCTTAGTAAGTCTTGGATCTGAGTTATAACTTTTGGGAAGTTCTAAAACTTTCCAAAAGTTTATAGTAACGAATATTAATTAAAGGAAGAGGCTGCCAAACCCGGCAGCCTCTTCTTTTACTCCACTTCTTCTTTCTTCACCAACTGACTCACCGCTCCAATCACCCCTCCTGCTACTGCTGCATAACCGGCAATGGTTATGAGTGTGGCGGGAAGAGTTACCGGTGTTGTTAAAATGGCAGCTGAGATACCTGCCAATACAACACCGATGTTGCGTAGTCTGCGGAAGAAAAGAGGTGGTTGCGTGGATGCGCGTTGGATGACCTCTTTCATAGTTTTTGTTTGAATGGCATTGATAAACAATACCATGATGAACAATTTGAGTGAATAGCTCTTATTGAGTTACGATAATAGAACCCACGTACTGGCTATTAGAAGCTTTTGATTCATCATCAGACAAAAAGAACAGCCAACCATGTACTTCCTTGTTGATGAAAATAGCAGCATCCACCAATAACTCTCGGTCGCTTCTACGCGTGTTGAATTGACTGATCAGGAACAAGTTGTTTTCTGGGCAGTACACCACACCAATCGCAATGTCTGCTGCGCCGGCTCTGTTGGTAGAATCAAGCGTATCATTCCATCCGAACTTCACCATATTACTGGTATCCGATTCAAATGTTGCCGGCGATAAAACCGGGATAGATCCTTTGGATACTTTGACCTTACTGTAATCAATGCTATAGGGCGATTCTAGTCCTGTAATAGCATCTCTTAGATTGGCGGAGAAAGCTTCCTGAAAACCTGTTCGTTCTCTGTTATTGGTTTTGTAAGTGAGATTGAGCAGGTAGTCGATACCGCGTAGAAAAGTCATCATCAGTTTAAACTTTTCTTGCTGATCCATCTGAGGCTGTGTGAAGGTTCTGTTCTTTTTGAAAACAGGTTTCGCACGCATGATCGAGCGACCTCTCCAGGTACTTCCGATAACGGGTCCGGTTTTTCCTGAAAACCCACCCAGTATTCCTTGTGTTACAATTGACATAAAATTTGTTTTGAGTGTTTTTGAATTTGTTTGTGTTGTTATGCCTGCTGCAGTCAGGTACATCGATGTTCATAACACTGCAAACATATTCAGCATCAGGAGGCACAAAGGGTGGCAACAGTGGTACCACCCTTGTTAATAAATTGATTTAGAATAAATAAGAAGGAAAAAAAAGAAAGGCGCACGTAAAATGCTTTGTCTTACCAAATATGTTTAGTGGGTCATTTTTTCGCTCCAGAACTCAACCTGAGCCTATTTCGTTGTTCGAGATTCCTAGGGACATCCTTCGCACATCCTTCGCACATCCTTCGTACATCCTTCGAGGTTTCTTCGAGAATTCTCGAAGCCGCTTCGGGAATCCTTCGAGAACTCTCGAAGAACTCTCGAAGAAACCTCGAAGCAGGGTCGAAGAAATCCCGAAGGATGTACGGCAATGGTACGAAGGATGTCTAAAGACGTTCCGAAGGATTGTCATGCCGACGCAAGGAGTCCGCAGGATGCCGATCGAAGCATCGGTGGCATCTCTCACCGGTTGGGGTGCAGGCGAGTCGTTTTGTTTTAACTGTACCTGTTAGCGGTGATAGACCTCTCCTTCGTCGAGGTGCCCTTCGCTGCGCTCAGGGTGACTGGCTACAACATTTTCTTCAACACTTGATGCATCCTAACATTGTACTCCAGCATAATTTGAACAGCGGCGCGTTCGGGTTGGTGGTATTTGTTGTAGAGGCTTTTGAAAGCAATGCTTGGGCTTCTGTTCGTAGAAGAATTTTCTGCAAAATGTCGAATCATTTCACTGGTGTTGTTGTGCTCAATCATACCGGTTTCTGCTTGCATGCGAAGCCAAACGGCCAGTTGCGTAACGGATAGCGTATAATGAAACGGAGAAGAAAAAGACATACTATTTTTTGCTTTGTCTGAAAAGTTGACGGCACTGATTTCTGTTTGAATGAGTTGAATCAATGCTGATTTACAATCTTTTTCCTTTACCAATAAAACAGTTTCTTTTTCCGGTATAATTCGGTTGATGTGTAACAGGGCTTCTTGCCAATGTTGGTAGGGATTTCGTGAGTTATCAAGTGCTTGCAGATAACAAGAAAAAACATAGCGGATAAATGCAGGATGATTACAGTTGTAGCGAATCAATAAAAGCATACAACGTGTAGTATCATATTGTGGATGTTGTTGTTCAAGACGAAGAGCCTGCACTAAAAATTGCCAATAATGTGCTTGTCTAAAACTAGGGGAAGGTTTTGTGGTGGAGTCGCTGTATATCTCTTGCAATACTGTTACTAATGTTTGTTCAATGTTTAGCAATAAAAACTCTTTCCCAACTTCTATTTGTACGTGAATTTTTTCATGAATGGGTTGCCAAATACTTTGTGGCATGGGTGTATCTAAGTTGAACCAATGGCCGCTATGAGCTTGTAAAAACAACAGAAAGGAAGAAAGCTGTGTAGCTATTTTTTCTCGAAACAGGTTATGGTTTTTTTGTTGCTTTTCATGAATGGAATTGAGCAGCCAACTGATAACATACTGCGTTGCTTGTATTACATAACTGATAGAATGATTAGCCGCTGAACTACAAATTTCTTTGATGTAGCGAATGTTGAGTTGTTGCGTTTCAGCAATGATTTTTTTCTCTTCCTGCATCGTCAGCCGGGGGGCTTCTTCAATGACCTGAAGTAACTGATCGTTAACAGGGAACAATGTTGGTTGCTCCATAGAACGATTGGGTTTTGAATAAAGTAACAGAGAATATCTACTCCATCCAACACAAAGCATGAGAAATTTAGTGTCTCATGAAAAGTTGTGTAGATATACAAAAATATTTAGGGGTTTTGCGCAAGAAAAAATGCGTAGAAATACGCTTGTACGCATTTGTTGAATGAAGTACTATGCATATGAAAAAGCATAGTATGTATTTTCTGCTTGTATTGCAAATTTGTTGCTGGTGCTTGTTGGCTTTTTTTCTTACACTACTACTACCTATTGTAGTTCCTGTATTATTGAACGGTATGCTTACTTGGGACGACGCAACTATTATTTTATGTTTTCTTATTGAATATGCTATAGCAATCTTACTGATTGAGTTAAGAGAGAATTTAGTTCGTAAAGCCAAACGATGGCTACCAAAATTTTCGAGAAAATTTGTCAGAGGGTTATTACTATGTGGTAATATACTGGCCTATGGTTTGTGTTTATTCATGTGTGGGAAGTTGTTGATGTATGTGCAGGAGTGGCGTTTTTTTATAATAATGCAATGGATCGTATTAACGGTGTTGATCTGGGCTTTGTGTGGTGTGGCTATTCCTATGAGTGCTACAAAGTTTTGGGAGTGGTTTAGGAGGCCGGAAGTATTAAGAGAGGAGTGGAAACAGACTGATTAAATTAAGGACTAGTCATGTCGATTGGTCTAGGAGAAGAGGCTCCTCTTACCGCTAAGATGTATGTAAGTTGTTCTGTTTTTATTCAACCTGCTAGCGGTGATAGACCCCTCCTTCGTCGGGGTGACGTGGTGTATCATGCCGGCGTAAGGAGTTCGTAGGATGCCAATCGTAACATTGGTATCATCTCCTACCGCTAACGATATTGCAAAACGATCAATAGACATATTAGCCTTAGACAAGTATGAATTACACTGACAGACTAGTCTCTTTTATCAGCCCATTCTTGTAATCTTAAGTTGCATTCAGGAATAGGTAATCGTTTGTTTTTTGTCATGAGTAGGTGAAGGCTTTCAATAGCAGCAGTTTTTGATATACAGTTATGAAGAACAAGTTCGTCATAAAGCCATAAGATACCATGAGTCTCTAATCCTGCGTTAAGTGCTTTTTCTTTTAAATATTTATCGCCCGTCAATAGCAGGGAGCCATTTTTTTGTGCGTAATAATAAGCGCTGTAGTCTTGTTCAGATAATTGAGACTGGCCTCCTGTAAGTGTTGCTATTTCATATAGGTCATCTTCAGTGATAGCAATGATTTGAAATGTTTGTGAAAGAATAAATGGATGAACGATGGACGCTTGCTCATCATATAGCTCGGCAAAAATAATATCAGTTGTACAGAATTGATAAGGAAGCTGCATACAAGGTATAAATACATTTGCCTTGATCAGATCAATTAAGATATTGGCATCTTGTATAGCAATTCTCTTCATCTCTAATATTGCTTAAGATGCTATGGCATCCAATTCATCTCTAAATTGTGCCAGTTTCATACCCGCCAGATTAGCGGCTTTGCTTATACTTACTACTTCTTCTGCTGCTAAACGAAATACCAGTTGTTCGAAGCGATAGGCTTTTTCTTTACCTGAAAAACCACCTAGGCCTTCTTCTTTTTTATTGCTTGCAATGGAACGCCAAAATTTATCGAGGGTGTTTTTGTTGATGATACCTCGTTGATAGGCGCGGTTCATAATGGCTTGAACAGATATACCATATTGCTCTTTAATGCGTACCAACTCACCAGGCGCAATATTGTTTCTTTTATCGCCCAATAATTTTTCTAAACAACCATCAGGTAATAAAAGAGCACCCGCAAAAGCGTTGCAAATTTTTTCTTCATTAGCATCAGGATCAATGGTTAGGAGCAAATGACCCAACTCATGTAAAGCGGTAAAACGTTTGCGCTCTACTGTAAAATGTTTATTGAGCACAATTACCGGAATACTACCCACATGTGCACTTAAGCCATCAAAAGCGGTATCGGCTTCTATTTCAAAAACACGAATGCCTTTTTCTTCCAATAGTTCCACAACGTTGGGAATGGGATCAAAACCAAGTTTCCATTTTTTAATAAGATCAAGGGCCAGCGTTTCTACCTCTTCCTCTGCTTCTATACGGTGTTCTTTCAGAGGGTTAGTAAATTTCTGATGGATATTTAGTAGAGACTCTACCTCATGGTATCTCTCCAGAAAGTCTTTAATGGTTTCTTTGATGCGGTCGGTTTCTTTAACACTCAACTTAGCACGCTTCCTGAACTTTACCTCTGGTAAATCAATGGTAGTATCACGCAAAAAATAATCAGGTTTAACCTCTAATGCTTTGGAGAGAGCTACAAGTACTTCGCCGGTTGGTTTCATAGCGCCCTGCTCGTATTTATTCAATGATTGACGGCTAATAGAAACAGATACCGCATCTGCAAGATCTTGTAAAGACCAGCCTTTCATTTTACGGGCTGATTTCAGCCGTTCAGCAAAGGTGTTCATAGCTGTAAGGATGTATGAGTGAAAACAGTAAGTTGACAAAATTACAAAAAATCTTCAATTTGTCAACTTTGTTGTTCCGGCATAATTAACTGTGAAATAAATTTTAATATGTATAGTTTTTGAAAATTGGTAGTTTAGACTTTATTCTAATTATCATGACTATCAATAATGATATAAAAAATTATTAAATGGATGAATTAACTAAAGCACTAGTGGATTTTAGAAATGAAAGAGACTGGGAGCAGTTTCATAATCCTAAAGACCTAGCATTAGCCATTAATATTGAAGCCGCAGAGCTTTTAGAATTATTTCTTTGGAAACATTATGATGAAGTTGACCCAGATAAAATAAAAGAAGAAATAGCAGATGTATTAGCATTTACTATTCTGCTTGCAGAGAAATACAAGTTTGACATCAAAGAAATAGTATTGGAAAAGATTAGAAAAAATGCAGAAAAATATCCGGTGGATAAGTCAAGGGGTACAGCAAAGAAATATAATGAGCTATGATTGTTTACAGAGCAAATAAAGCGGAGTTTGAAAAGCATGTAGACTCTGGTAATATAGACCAAATCATACTTCAAAATTTTAAGGATAAACTCAATCGTAAGACCTCCGAAAAAGAAGTAGAATCATGGTGGCACTCTCTTTCTTTTATGTCCAGAGTTATTAATGATGATGCAATACCACCAGATACAGGAATAGCTATTGAGTGTCAAATTCCTCAAACAAGTAAGAGAATTGATTTTATTATTACGGGTACTAATGAAAGAAATGAAAGTCAGGTAGTTATTATTGAGTTAAAGCAGTGGAAGACTGCTGAATTAACAGAAAAGAATGGTATTGTTAGAACAGCACTGGGTAGGGGTTTGCACGAAATGAGCCATCCTTCATATCAAGCATGGTCTTATGCTGCTATGCTTGAAGATTTTAGTGAAACGGTACGAGAAGAAAAAGTTTCACTGAAGCCATGTGCTTTTCTTCATAATTATGAAGAGGATGATGTTATTAAGAATGATTTTTATAAAGAGTATATTGATAAGGCGCCTGTTTTTTTAAAGCGGGATATGCTCAATCTTCGCGAGTTCATTAAGCAATATGTCAAATACGGAGATGGCGGTGATGTAATGTATCGCATAGATAATGGAAGAATTAGACCATCCAAACAGTTAGCAGATTCATTATCAAACTTATTAAAAGGAAATAAAGAGTTTATCCTTGTAGATGAACAAAAGCTGGTTTATGAAACGGGTCTTTTCCTTTCAAAGAAGGCAGATGAAGGCCAGAAACAAGTTTTAATAGTTGAAGGGGGTCCGGGAACAGGAAAATCTGTCGTTGCTATTAATTTATTAGTAGAACTTACTAATCGTGAAAAGCTGGTTCAGTATGTATCAAAAAATGCTGCCCCAAGAAAGGTTTTTGAGATCAAGCTTACCGGCTCTATGGCTCCTACTAGGTTTAATGCTTTATTCAAGGGATCGGGAAGTTATGTAGAATCAAAGCCGGAACAGTTTGATGCTCTAATAGTGGATGAAGCCCATCGCTTAAATGAGAAATCGGGATTATATAGTAATCTTGGTACAAATCAAATCAAAGAAATAATTAACGCATCAAAACTGTCTATATTTTTTATTGATGAAGATCAGCAAGTAACCTTAAAGGATATTGGTACGAAAAGCGAAATAAAGAAGTGGGCAGAAAGATCCAATTGTATGGTTCATGAATATGAACTTCCATCTCAATTTCGATGTAACGGCTCTGATGGATTTTTATCTTTTTTAGATAATCTCTTACAGATTCGTGATACAGCCAATATCGATTTGTCTGATATAGACTATGATTTTCGTGTAGTAGATACTCCTTCTGAACTTAGAGAGTTAATTACCGAAAAAAACATTATCGATAATAAATCAAGGCTAGTAGCAGGATATTGTTGGGATTGGAAAAGTAAAAAGAATCCAACAGAGATGGATATCCATTTCCCTGCACATGATTTTGCTATGCAGTGGAACTTAACTGAAGATGGCTCAGCTTGGATTATAAAACCAGAATCAATTAATCAGATTGGTTGTATACATACGTGCCAGGGATTAGAAGCGAGCTATATTGGGGTAATCATTGGTCCCGATTTAATAGTACGTGACGGTGAAGTATTAGTTGATCCATCAAAACGATCTAAGATGGATAATTCAATAAAGGGATATAAAACCCTACTGAGTCAAAACCCTGATATCGCAAAAGAAAAAATAAATCGAATCATAAAAAACACTTACAGAACCTTAATGACTAGAGGTATGAAAGGGTGTTATGTATACTGTGTTGATGAAGAGACTAACGAGTATTTTAAGAGAATTGCAAACACCAGTATCACTGTATAGAATTTTATATTCCTCTAATCAAGTTTTAGGAATGGGTATTTGATGATGGTTAGTTTAGATGTGAAATGAGCATCCATGAGCCGAATAATTTTTTAATTGGCTCATTTCTTCAGACTATTATAGGTATAATAAAAAAAATGACCATTCAATAAATATGTTGAATGGGTGACTTTTTATAGGCTATGTTGAAATCAATGACCTAAGCGTTTTGATATGTCAACAAAAAAAATAGTCAATTTTATAATTGTTATTTGGGCTTCTATTCTCATTGGTTCTTGTAAAAAGGAAATAAGCCAAGTAAATCTAACCTTAAGTTCTACGCCTGCTAACGGGGGATCTGTGTCTCCATCATCCGGTAGCCATAAAATGGGATCAATAGTACGGATACTTGCAACACCAACAGCAGAGTACATATTCAAAGGTTGGGAGGGTGATTATATGGGCAATTCAAATCCCGCAGATATATTAATGAATGGCGATAAAAATATTACCGCCATATTCGAAAGAAGAGAGTATCCGTTGACTATCAAAATAGCACAGGGCGGAACCGTGAAGGAAGAGGTAATAAAAAAAGCTCCGGCATCCACAAATTATATTTCCGGGACTACCGTTCGATTAACTCCTATACCTGCAGATGGTTATTTGTTTACAAGATGGTCCGGCGATGATACATCAACCAAATCACCATTAGATTTAATTATTACTAAGCCAACAAATCTAGAATGTCATTTTGAGAAGCTGCAAATTGTGTCATTGAGATTGCAAAATCCGATTGATACGTTAGTCATCTCGAAAAAGCATAAATATCAGGTAAAGGGGGTGTATTCAAATGGGTCTTTGATTGATTTGAGCGATAGCGTAATCATTAAATCCGATACTCAACATGTTACTATTCGATCAAATAATATCATTGGAGCTAAATCGGGAGTTGTAAATGTTAGTATAACGTATAAGAATTTGAAAATTGAGGATTCATTTTATGTTAATTATTATGAAGAAACATTAAAAACAGCAGCAGAATTTCTAAAAAAGAACAATCACTCCTCTGATGTTATAAATGTACCCATTGTTATAATTAATTTTCACCCAACGCTCGATGGTGTTAGTGCTGATCCCCGTAGATATGTAGATGCATCTTCAATCAAAGAAGGATATTTTAGCTACTATAATCTAGATAGAAATGTTTGTAATCAATTAAAGGATAATGAAATATGCCAAACAGAAACGCTCGATATGTATAAGCAGAGAGCACAAGATTTACATTCCCTAACTAAGTTCGGAATTGAAGAAGGGTCAAAGTTTCGAGCATTTAATAATAGCTCAGCAAAGCAGACTGTCAATATAGAAGTTGTGAAATATTTTAATTTCTATGAGTTGAAAACCAAAGTCTATAGAGGTAGAGTCGTTCCGCAGCCTGATTATCAAGACCTATTTGCAAAAATTAATTTAGAGACTTTAGTAAATTCTTTTGGTGTGAAAGAGGTTTGGATTTGTCTTTCACCATTGTCAACGGAATATCCAATTATTCAGGATGGAAGTATTTCTAAAGAATTTTTATTAAACTTTCCTGAATCGAATATGTCTAGTCCATATGGTGATATTTCAAATAGTGAAAGAATTGATGAAGATCTCCCTAAGTATAATCGAACATATGTTGTATATGGAATGAATATAGATAGAGGACCTTCAGAGGCTCTCCATAATCGCGGGCATCAAATCGAAAGCCAACTTAGTTTTATTGAAAAGGATAAGCAAAATTCTAATGAATTATTTTGGAATAAGTTCGTTGGTATGCGATCAGGAAATATTGGGCCTCTTGGCAGGGCCGGGGCAACGCATTTCCCGCCTAATACAAATATTGATTATGATTATTCCAATAACAATTTATTTGATAGTGATATTAAAGATTGGAAGCCCGATGGGGGCGAGAAGTCAAAAATTAATGCAGATACATGGACTAAAATACCGTATAATTTTCCTAAGAATATATTTTGGACCACAAAAGGGGATAATGTAGAAAGGGATTCCGGATATAAATGGTTGATATATTGGTTTCAATCTTTCCCCAATTCGAATAGTAATATTCCTTATACTACAAACGTCGGAAAAAAGACCATTCTCACGAATTGGTGGGATATTTTTTATAACTGGGACGATGCGATTTCAAAAAAGAAAACATTATGGATCGAATAAAGAAAGAGAACTAGCGATTTCATTTTTTGAATGAAAAAGCTACATTAACACCTACTAATTTGTTTTCTTTAATAATTCCTAAAAGGATATCGTCTTTCACTAAAAAATACAGTCCTAACCCCGGGTAGGTTCGAATACTATTCTTACCTAGAAACGCATGAATATATACCGGCTTCAAAATCCTAATCTTGTAGCCAAAATCAAAGATGAATGAAGATGTATAACTGGTAGTGCTGTCTTTAAAACCATTTGTTTCAGGAATGCCAAATGAATACCCCATTGTTGCAGTAAACCCGTTGTTTTTATTGGTTTGCCAGATCCCCAATTTGTATGTCTGTATCAGCGATTTACTAAACTGAAAATTCATGCTTCCGACTACACTTAGGGGCGACTCTGAACAATTGAATGATTTTTGTGCAAATGCAAAATTGCCAATCAATAAATAACTTATTAATAAGAGTGCTCGTAAATATATTTGAGCTTCATTGTAAAGATCAAATCTTGGTCGACCTAAATAACGCATCTTATTTTTTATCAAGAATAATAACTTGACTCATTATATAAGAAGTGTATTTATTTAATAACATTTTTATTTATTATATAAACACATCTACTCTATACCCCTCTTTGTATTTTGAACTTGTTAAAAAAGTAACTTTTATTTTTTTATTGAATAACTTATTAAATAACTCCACCCGTTCTAAAGTAATATCAATACCCATTTTTAAACCTTGTACCACCTGACTTGTACCACCTTTTTCGTTTTCAATCGATATGAGTATTCTGTTTTCATGTTGAGTAATATTCATCTCAATGGTATTTAGTTTACCTACCTGTACTCCATACTTAATAGCATTTTCTATCAGTGGTTGTAAAAGAAGCGGAGGGATTTCGGTCTCAGCAAGATGAATTCTGTCATCAATCGTTTTAACGAAAACAAAAGCATTATCTAGATTGAGCCGCTTTTGTTGTAACAAGATATAGTTATCAATGAAGCGTATTTCTTGATGTAACGTTATTATTTCTTTAGAGCTGGTTTCTAAGAATTGCCTTTGAAGTAATGAAAGATCTGATAATGCCTCAATAGCTTCTTCATATTTTTCCTCGAGAATGAGCGAACTAACCAGATTCATTGAATTATACAGAAAATGGGGGTTCAAGTTTTTTCTAAGTTGCTCAAGTTTGTTATAGCTGATTCTTCGAAGCAGCTCTCTCTTACTATTGTTAAATCTATAAATGCTTACAAAAAATAAAAGAAGAACACCTACTAAGGAAATATAGAATATGGGATTTCGCAGCAGCGGGATACTCACTATGAACGCTTTTTGAAATACTTTATTACCGGCAAAAAGTTTTACTGTATAATTTCCGGAAGACAATCCTTGGTTCAGTGTAATTGATTTTTTTATAAATCCGGCCTCAAATACTAAGCTGTCTTTTTCCCATATTTCGATTCTTTTAAGCGCATGATTCAGAAAATGGTAATCGGGAGTTACAATATTTATATCAATTGATGCATTTTCCTTCGCTCCTTTTGAAATTTGAAAATCAAGCTGATCGGGAACTGTAATATGTTGAGTTGCTCGTAAGGGGATAACTTTCTTAGTATAGTTTGATATGATATATAATGAATCCTTGGTTATAAATGGACGGAAGCCCTTATTAAGGGGATTAAAATAGAAATAATTAATGGTCTTTCTTTTCTCCATATCAAATAATAAAACACCACTATTACTAAAGATGTATAACCGGTTATTATGATAACTGATGCTTGTGGGTATATAATCTCGGGGTATATCATTTGAAGCAACTTCAAAAATTTGGTCAAGTTGATTGTTTTTCCTGTCTATTGAAAAAAATATAATTCTATTTCTTATTAAAAATGCAACGGTATTTGTGTCAATAAAACAAAAATCACGGGCATTGTTTATATTATTGGTTGACGCTAATACCCCTGAACCTTGTCTATTGATATAGCCAAATGATCTTCCTTTATTTAAAACTAAAATGTGATTCTCTAATCTTTTAACCAGTGAATTATAAGAATCAATATGTGGAACTTTCGATATTGATTGCTTTTTTAAATTATACTTGAATACCGGCCCATAATTTAAAAATGAATACAAAGTGTTCCCATCAATCTCTAAGTGGCTTATAAAATCAATATCATGATCTAATGGAAGTTTTAATATTTGCTGCCTCGTGTTTCTATTGTATAGCACTATCTTCCCTTTGGACGCAAAAGCAAGCGTATCATTTGATATAGTAACAGCAGAAATCCTTTGATCATTTATTTTCGAAGAGCCAATTTTAATGACACTAGATTCGTACTGAATCCAATTGTTATTCGAGTTCCAGATGAATTCTTGACTAGTTGTATTTGATGTCAAAGTACTACTAGCGCTACTAATGCTGAAAATGCCATCGTTTTCTGTACCATAGTATAGAATATCATTTTTTGAATCATAAGACAAGCAGTTTACAAAAAGACCAGGTCTGCTAATAATTTCTTTAGTAGTAGTATCGATAATAACCAATCCACCGGATTTGTTTGTATAAACATCTCCCAGGGCTAATGCAATTTTGTCTTTAAACTTTACAATATCCCATATTACATAATCCCCATCTTTGAAATTACTGGAGGAAATAGTATATCTCTTGTTCTGCTTATTAATGATATGTAATCCTTCTTGAATAAAAGCGCCCCCTAGTAATAACGTATTTTGATCATACAATGAAGAAAAAAAACCGAGTTTCTTTAGCCTTGTTGTATCTCTTACAAAAAGGGGCTTATAATTTTTTTCAAAACTATTGTTCTCAAATTTTACGATTTGAGTAGGAGGGCTTTTACCAACAGTTAAACCAAATATTTCCCGATTCCACAGAAATAGATCTATTATAAAATCATCTTCTTTCTTTTTCGTTACTGAAACCTTTTGAATACTTTGATTTTCATATCTGTATGGACCATTGTCTGTTAGAATAAAGAGTTTTGAATCAATTGACATAATCTTCCGAATGTTATTCAACAACTCTGATGGAATTCTTTTGAATGTTGTGAAATCTTTATTGTTAAAAATAAATAGACCGTTAGTTCTTGTACCAACCAATATTGTGGAATCTGTAAAATAAATATCCCATACGGATACATCTCCAATTGCTTTTAATAAAGGGGTATATCTATCATTTAAATTAGGTAGTATAGATAACCCGTTAGAGGTACAAACCCAAAGGCTATTTTGTTTGTCAATTCTTATCCTCTTAATTGAATTAGATGGTAGTCCGTTCTCGAAATTAATTTCTGAGTCCTCTATTTCTTGACAATAAGAAAAATGAAAGAGGTTGATCAGTAGAAATGTAATTCCAATTCTTTTAATCCAATTCGTGATATTGGTAGACATATATTGTTGGTGGTAATTAATGAGTCTTTATTATATCCTTTAATAAATTTTGAATTAACAAGATGGGTCTTATGAATTCTGATAAAAGTAGGTCCAAGTTGTAACGAAAGTGTTTTTAAGGTCTTAGAAACGATGTACTCAACCTTGTCTCCTAAAACAATATGAGAATAGGGACCGTTTCCTTTAAGATACTCAATAGTAGAAATATGTAATGGTATAGAGATGCCCTTTGATCTAATGGTTAAATACTTATCATCATTATTTTCTAAGTGAAGACTTTTTTGAAACTTACTAATAGCGGTTTTTAATTCGGTAGGATTAAGAGGCTTTAGTATATAATCAAAAGCATTGTTTTTTATGGCTTGAATAGCAAATTCTGAATAAGCGGTAACAAATATAACTTTGGTTAGGGGTTTTAAATGAGCGATCAAATCAAAGCCGCTTTTTCCGGAAAGGTTGATATCCAAAAAAACAAGTGCTATATTTTCTTCCGATACTTTTATAATTGCCTCTTCTAATGTTGATGCAATGTATATTTTGGAAAACAGACTAGGAAAGTTTTTTGCAATCAATATTTTGAGGGCAGTTCTCCCACTATATTCATCGTCAACGATTAGTGTTGAAATACTCATTCTAATTCAATTCTATTGAATATAATTTGTTTAAAATACTTAGTGAATTGTTGCTACATTTTTTTATTCAACAACCTCTTTTATTATTATATGGTCATTGATAGCATTGACAAAATATAAATTTTTAATATTCAAAAAATATGTATTTTTAACATACCCCCACTTTTTTTCAACTTATCTTTTTTGATATGCGTCACGTAAAACTGTTGCTATTTATAGCAACCAGTCTTCCATTTATTTTAGCAGCACAATTACCAAAGATTACTTCTTTTGCTCCTAACTCTGGAGCACAGGGAACAAAAATTAAAATAGAGGGTACAAATCTAAATGCACCCACCAATGTAACAGTTGGAGGTGTTAAGGCTTCAATAGTTAATAAAGACTCAATTGGTGGTAAGTTTATTGAGATTATAATTAATGAAGGTCCATCCGGGCATGTTGCTGTTTATAATGCTTCAGGAAGTGACTCTCTATCAGGCTTTACATATGTTGGACCTAGAATTTTTTCTTTTACGCCTCAATCAGGAAAAGTGGGGGATACAATTAAGATTTCTGGAACCAACTTCACGGGGGCAACAAGTGTTTCGTTTGCGGGCATTGCAGCTAAAAATTTTACAGTTAACTCTGATGTATTAATTACTGCGGTTCTAAGTGTAACGACAACGGGAAGCATTTCTGTACAAACTTCCAAAGGAACAGGGACTAGTAAAACGAGTCTATCTTATTCAGGGTTGCGTATTTATAGTTTTTCACCCAAGATCGGATCAAAAGGAACAAAAGTCAATATTTTAGGATTTAATTTATCAACAGTAAATGCAGTCAAATTCGGTAATGTTTCGCCTCAGTCGTTTACATTCGCGAATAACACAATTACTGCTACACTAGACTCAGGATCAACAGGGTTGGTTAAAGTTTTTTCTTCTATTGACTCTGCTTCACTTGATTCCTTCACTTTTGTAAAAAATCCAGTTCCTAAAATTAATTCCTTCACGCCAAAATCAGCTGGTGTAAGTGAGACAGTAAGAATTGATGGAGAAAACCTTTTTGATATATCTAATATTTATTTTGGGGGAGTTTCCGCTTTCATTGAAACCCGAGATACGGTGAGTGGTAAGTTTGTGATTGCTAGACTTAATGAAGGGGCAAGCGGATATATTAAAATAAATACATTGTTTGGTACAGATTCATTATCGGGCTTTATTTACCACTCTCCTGTTATCACATCTTTTTCACCAATATCCGGCATATCTAGATCTTCCGTTATGATCAAGGGGAAAAATTTTACCGATGCTACGGAAGTGACTTTTGGTGGAATTAATGCTGAGTCATATACTGTAGTTTCTGACTCGGTCTTAAATGTTGTTATTGGTGGAGGAACAACCGGAAAAATAGTTGTTAGAAGCCAAAAGGGATATGGTAGAAGCCAAACTGATTTTCAGTTTTCCGGTCCTGTAATTAGTTCTTTTTCCCCAACCTCGGCCTCTAGTGGATCAGTAATCAAAATAATAGGCTCCCGTTTTGAAGGTGTTAAATCAGTAAAATTCGGAGGAGTTAATGCAGTGAAGCACACTCTTGACTCAACTAATATCATCAATGCAACGGTTGGTTCAGGAGCTTCCGGTGCAATTTCAGTTGAGACTAATGATGGAACTACGTATAAAACGGGCTTTACTTATTTAACAGCTGCGCCATATATAATGACGAACCACGATACTATTTTATGTCCTGGTAGTAAAGCGATTCTTACGTCATCATTATCTACGGGAAATCAGTGGTTCAAAAATGGCATTAAAATGACCGGAGATACAGCTCGTTCAATTATTGTATCGACTCCCGGAAATTATACTGTTGCTCAAATGAATAATGATTCAATTGTTGCAATATCAAGAAGTCAAAGTATTCAAATTCTAGAAGGGAAGGCAGCATTTAGTATTAACGACTCAACTCAATGTGAAAAGGGAAATAGATTTATTTTTATAAATACAACGAAATATAATTTTCAGTATCAAAGGTCAAAAAGTTACTGGACTATAGTTGATACGGGGAATAGTCAAATCTCTTCAACAAGAGATACTCTTTCATATTCTTTTAGCAAACCCGGAACATATTCTATTACCTTAATTAGTAAAGCAGAAAATTATGGTTGCGCGGATACCATAACAAAAAAAGTTACTGTACTAGTATCTCCGGTAATGGCAAGACCACAAATAAATGGATATTTATCTGATACCACGTTTTGTTTCACCGACACATTAAAGCTTTCTGCCAAAGAGAAATACTCTAAGTTCTATTGGAGTACAGGCGACACATCTGAATCAATCAATATTGTTCAATCCGGCCAATATTATTTGCGAGTTGGTGAAAGGGGAGGTATATGTTATTCAGATCCATCCGTAAAAATTACAGTAATAAAAAATACCAATCCATTACCTGCCATAGTTCGTGTTGGTGATGATTTAATAAGTTCTAATGCCAATTACTATAGATGGTATCAAAATAACATTCGACAAGTTCACGACACATCTAATACTTTCCGTATTAGAACAAGGGGGATTTATCAAGTTGCGACTAGCAGAGATAAACAGTGTTGGTCTTTGTCTAAAGAGTATTTGGTTCAATTTGATCCAATTACTCAAGGTCAAAATGAGATACAGCTGAGTGCTTTCCCCAACCCTAGTAATGGTCTTTTCTTTACACAAATAAAGTTGAAGAAAAATTATAGCGGGTTCATCAACATGATTATTAGTGACTTATCGGCATCTCAGACATGGACGATAAAGCGGTACATGTTTAATGATACTCAAATCCGTATACCTATTAATATGAATCTGAAAAAGGGTTCTTATACTCTTTCAGTTAATGTAAACGGATACAGACAAAAATCGATTCAATTTGTAGTACTATGATTAGGGTTTTAATAATAATATCTTTTTTATTCTGCATTTCTTGCGGAAAATCTTTTATAGAAACTGACCCAACAACGGGAGAAGCACCTAGACCTGTTTCGAGTAATTCTAATGCTGATTGTAGAATAATATCATTCAAACAAATAAATGGTGCAACAGAGTATAATAAATACACAATAACACGAGACACTTCACTATTAACCACAAAAATTGAGGTAGTTGATAATTTTGGCGCACTAACTAATAATATAATTACCCTCCGTTATAATGCTGATACAATCATTCTTGGGAATCATTCTTGGATGAGAATCGATAAATCAACCGGGAATGTGCTTATTCACTATTTGCGTGAATTTAATTCTGATAGCTCTTCTTTTGATGAAAAAATTGTTTCATTCAAATATGATATTAACGATCATTTGGTAAAGAAAACGATTTATTACAATGGATCTGTAGTACCAAGTTATACAACTGATTATTTGTATAACAAAGACAACTTGGTTAGCTGTCAGATGTATTTAGGCAGCGGTGGAATAAAACTACTCCAATCTGATATCACCTACGATCTTACTAAAAATATAAAGCCATGGATATATTCTATTGCTGATTCATTTGATGATTATGTGTATTTACCCGCATTCAAATTTGGTAAAAAACCAGCCAATCCGATATCCACTATTGTAACTAAGATTTATGATGTTAATGATGCTTCTTTATTAGATACATGGACTACAAATTTCAGTGGTTATGTCTATAGTAAAGATGATTATGTTTTGCAGGTAACCACAAATGGAGATTATCAGCAAGGATTGGGTTTATTTTTAGGGATGGTACGGTTTGAGTATAAGTGTAGATAACGTGTAACTATATATTAATTTTATGAGGAATCTAATAATCTATTGTAAGATAGTTTTGGTTTTAGTAATTCTGGGTTCATGTACAAAACAAGCAAGCCAATCAAATAATCCTATAGGTGTGCCCATTAATGGTACACATATTAAAGGGTCTATTTTTAAAGGAAGTTTTTTACAAGGGTCTCTTTTATTCTTATATGAATTGGATTCAAGTCTTAATCAGACAGGAAAAAGTTTCAACACAACTATTGACGATAATTTTGGAAATTTTGAATTAAGAGCACAAAATATTTCAGGAAAACTAGTTAGAGTTGTTGGTGATGGCTTTTATTGGAATGAAGTACTAAATGAAAATTCATCAACAAGAATTTCATTAACCGGAATTTGTAAAGTGGACACTTCAAATAAAATCAATGTAAATGTGTTTACACATTTAGAAAGATTACGTGTTGAATATCTTTACTCAAAAGGGTTAAGTTTTGATAGCGCCAAATCTCAGGCTATTACAGAGGTTTTAAGAGCTTTTGGATTCGAAAACACAGGGGTTAAAAGATCAGAAAAAATAAATATTGTAGGGCTAGGTGATGATAGTAAAATATTACTTGCTGTATCTTCTCTGATACAGGGTTATAGAACTGAAAGCGAAGTGACAGAATTGATGAGTGATTTCGCAAATGATCTTAAAATTGATGGAAAGATTGATAATGTAAGGATTGGTAATGATTTTGAAAATCATTTATATTACTTAGATACAACGACTGTATTGAATAATTTTAAAAGTCGATATAAGCAAATCTATAATTCTGAATTAGTTGACGGAGTTAATATGAGTTTTGTAAAGAAATTTCAAGAGTCGACAAATTATAATCGCGACAAAGAGCTTATTGAATTTCCAGAATATGAGATCGGAGGGAGTTTTAAAAACATTCTGCATCCTTCTGTAAATTCTTTTTCAAATCCGCTAACATTTTTATGGACAAATAATCAGTTGCGATATATCTATCATTTTGGAGTTACAGCCAATTTAAAACGAAAAGGGATCAAGATCAAGATAGAAATTGCATATGAGGATAATACACCAATTGTACGACTTAATGACCCGACATTGAATTTAGCATTTACTACTGGCGTACAAGAAGGGTGGCTGTTTCACAAAGATAGTATAGGTATCCTAACATCAAATGGTTTAGGCTTGCACACAACAGGAGGTTTTTTTGCACAAAAAAGACGCTATAGGATTAATTTTTATGAGAGAGGATTTTTTGTTCCTAGTCGTTTTAAGATAATAACACTAGAGTAAGGAAACGAATGCTTATGACTAATGCTATTAGAAGTACAATAAAGAGTACATAAATTAAATGATGCAAGATTATCGTCAGTTGTAATTTTTCATGCGTCAATTAAATCATTTATATGGCTCATCATTAATCAGAAATATTATAGAATAAGTCTTTTAGAGTATTTTTTTGCTCATATAAGTGCATACGTAAACCCAATACAACCAAAAACATAAAAGCGGACTTTTTGCGACCAAAGCTGTTTTTCATTAAAAAAATGCGTTGTGGGAAAGAAAAAATATTGTATATTTGATCTAATGAAAACCTTACCTAGTAAGCGTTTCAGCGAATTGTAAAGATTGATTTTTTAGGTCAAAATATTGTGATGGTTCGATCCCGGCCCAAACTAAAAATCTCTCGTAATGCAACTAGGGGGATTTTCATTTCTACCACCACCTCACCCTCTTAAACACAATCTCCCCATACCCCTTCCTTTCATACAAAACACCCACAGTTCTTTTGTTGATGTAAACGAGATCGGAGTAGGCGGTGTAGTCCCCTTTAAAATTTTGAGGGGAGGCGTCGATGAGTTGTTGGTGTGGCCATGTTTTTCCTTCATCCCAACTGATCCGTAAAGTGAGGGAGTCTCTTTGGGTGGTGCCGGCAGCATTGCAAAATGCAAGTATGGCTTTTCCTTTTTTATAACCAATGGTAAGTAGGGAACCCTGATTCACGGGGTCGGGTAATTGTTTGTCGAAATAACTCGTATCCCAATTTTGTCCACCATCACTGCTGATGGAAACGATTCTTGCACGGATATCTCCTTTTTGATTGCGACTGTTCATCATCAGTCTGCCATTGCTCAATTCTGTTGCAATAGATTCATTGCTTCCTTTGATGGTAAGTGAGGATGCAAGCTGAAAGGTTTTACCATGATCATCCGTATAAAAACCATGTGCAGCATAATCTTCGAATTGATGATGTGGCGCACCCGCTGAATGATTGGCTGCAATAAAAATACGCCCGCGATAAGGGCCTTGCTGAAATTGCATGGCATGTCCGGGTGTATTGGCATAACTTCTCCAGTCTTCCTGAAATGAATAGTTCGGATTTTTCTGTGGTTGTAAGGGTCGGTGTACACTCGTGGTAATATTCACGGGATCACTCCAAGTCAGTCCATTGTCTGTAGAACTGATGTACCACACTTCTCTCAATCCATTTCCTTTCCGTACTTCATATTCATGATGATCACCGGTGTTGTAAAAAAGAAAAATACGTCCGCGTGGATGTGCGGGATCTGATACATCTACCACAGGAGCCGGATTCCCAACTTGTAAGTTTCCCATTGCAGCTACCACTTGAATCGGTAACCATGTTTTACCATCATCTGTACTTCTGCGTAATACAATTTTGATATCGCCAAAATCTCCGGCATTATTCACGCGGCCTTCACAGAAAGCCAATAAGGATTGATCGGGTGCGCGAACAATAGCAGGAATGCGGAAGGTATGATAACCGGCTTCGCCGGATTTGAAAACGACCGATGTACTATCAGAAGCCCGCACCCAAAAACTGTAACAACAGCAGATACATAGATAGAACCAGCGCATACGGAAAGATATGTTTTCTTCATAAACGCTCATAATGGCCCATCATTATTCCATAAAACACCTGAATGTAATTTTCCTACACATTAAAATAATTTTATCTTAATGGTTATATTTATGCAACGTTTTTGTTAAATTAGTTGCCTTCCTTAATAAGGCCAAATACTGCCTATGAGAAAAATATTACACCTAATTGCGTGCATACTGGTCACGTACACATTATCTGCGCAAGACACTGCTGCTATTTACCTGAAACTTCAGGAAATTGCCATTATTGATCAGAAGGTCATGATGCCGATGCGTGATGGTATCCGTCTGGCCACTGATATCTATCGACCCAAGGGCGATCAAAAAGTTCCCATCGTTTTTTCCAAAACCCCTTATCAGTTCAATACCTGGGTAGATGGTAAAATGACCACGCGTACCCTTGAAGATGCTTATAATGCTGTTTCTCGTGGTTATGCATATGTCGTACAAAATGAGCGTGGTCGCTATTTCTCCGAAGGCGAATGGGATATTCTGGGCGCACCCATCACAGATGGGTATGATGCTTTTACCTGGATGGCTGCTCAACCCTGGAGCAATGGAAAAATTGGTGTGATCGGTTGTTCTTCTACTGCCGAATGGCAAATGGCGGTGGCATCGCAAAACCATCCTGCATTGGCTGCCATGGTGGCTCAGAGTTATGGTGCAGGGATTGGTCGTGTAGGTAAGTTCATGGAACAAGGTAACTGGTATCGTGGTGGTGCCGGACAAATGCTTTTCACTGCATGGCTGTATGGAACGCAGAACGATAAATTCAAACCTACTTTCCCTAAAACAGTGCAGCAAAAAGACCTGCAGCGTTTACAACGCTTCTATGATATGTCTACAGAAATGCCAAGGGTAGATTGGTCTGTAGGTCTGCGTCATCTACCAATCCAAGACATCATTAAAAATGTAAAAGGACAAGAAGGTGTATATGAAGACATGATTCGTCGCAAACCCAATGATCCTAAATGGTTCAAAGGTGGACTGTATCATGATGATATGCCACTGAATGTACCGGCTTATTGGTTTGTTTCTTGGTATGATGTTTCTTCTGCACCCAATATCGCACTCTTCAATCATGCGCGTAACAGTGCTAAAGACAAAGCCACTGCCGATAACCAATACCTGGTGATCGCTCCGGTGTTACACTGTTCTTATAAAAGAGCCACAGAGAATACCATTGTAGGTGAAAGAAGTGTAGGGGATGCGAGATTGAATTATGATGAACTCACTTGGGGATGGTTTGATATGTTGCTGAAAGGAGAACAAAATGATTTCAAACAAAAAAATCCACGCGTACGCTACTATACCATGGGTAGCAACAAATGGCAACAATCAGAAACCTTTCCACCCGCAGGTGCAGAAATGCAATCCTTTTATTTGAGCAGTGCAGGTAAAGCCAATACCAGAAATGGCGATGGACAATTAGTAGCTGCACCGCCGAAAGAAAACAAGCCCGATGCTTTTCAATATGATCCCATGAATCCTGTTCCATCCTATGGTGGTAATGTTTGTTGTACAGGGAATGCAGTACAGGGTGGTTCTTTTGATCAGTCAACGATGGAGTTGAGAGATGATATTCTGGTATATACTTCCGATGTTTTAAAAGATGGTGTAGAAGTAACCGGTTTTATTGAATCAACCCTTTATGTGTCTTCTTCGGGTCCGGATACGGATATCACCATCAAATTAATTGATGTACATCCGGATGGTAAAGCCTATAACCTTGATGAAACCATTCAACGCTTGCGTTACAGAGAAGGATATGATAAAGAAGTGTTCATGGAAAAAGGGAAAGTGTATAAAGTAGATCTCACACCTATGGTAACGAGTAACTATTTCGCACCCGGACATCGCATTCGCATTGAAGTATCGAGCAGCAATTTTCCACGCTTCGACAGAAACATGAATACGGGAGGGAATAATTATGATGAAGCAACAGGTATTAAAGTAGAGAATAAGATTCATCACTCTACTCAATATCCGTCCGTGATCAAATTACCCATCATCAAAAAATAGTTTCCAAATCCACAATTGATATAACCATTTCAAAAACCCAATTATTCACAAAACAAAATGCTGAGTATGCAGAAACGTTATCTACTGAAAACGCTGTTTCTGTTGTTCTTCTTTATGAAGATGATAGATGCAGGCGCCCAGGGTTTTACGGCCTCGGGAACAGTCAAAGAAAGCGTAACAGGTAATCCACTTGCAGGAGTATCTGTTACCATCAAGGGCACCAAACAGGTGACCACTACCGACGCAAGCGGTAATTTCTCCATTAAACCTACCGGAAGAACAGCTGTACTGGTACTGAATTATGTTGGTTACAAAACAACAGAAGTGAGTGTATCAGCAGACAGACCAACGGTAAGTATTATGTTGGAAGAAGAGATCAACCCTTTGAAAGAAGTGGTTATTACCGGTCTGGCTTCTTCTATCAAGCGTTCTAACCTTGCCAATGCTGTAACCACTGTTTCAGCGCGTGACCTTACAGGAACCACGCAGATTCAAACTACAGATGGAGCGCTCTATGGTAAAGTTCCGGGTGCAACCATTCGTATGAACTCGGGTGCACCGGGTGGTGGTATCAACATTCAATTACGTGGTTTATCAAGTCTTACACAGGCTTCTGCACCACTGATCGTATTGGATGGAGTGTATATCAGCAATGACTTTCAGCGTACAGGTCGTGCTTCTGTAACAGGAGCCGGTGCTGCGAATCAGGATGATGGTGCCAACCGTTTGGCAGATATCAACCCTGCAGATATTGAAAGCATTGAAGTATTGAAAGGTCCATCAGCAGCTGCCATGTATGGTACCCGTGCAAATGCGGGTGTATTGGTGATCAATACCAGAAAAGGTGCTGCAGGTAAAACAACCATCAGCTTTGCACAAGACATCGGTTTTGCAACACCATTGAAGTTGATGGGTGTTGACAACTGGAGCGAAGCAAAGATCAACACTTTCTTTCCTGCTGCCAGAAGACCGATTGAATTAACACGTTACCAGAATGCTGTTGCTTCAGGTACATTCATTGACTATGAAGATTATTTCTATGGCAATACAGCTACTTTGCTGAACAGCCGTTTAAGTCTTCGTGGTGGTGATGAGAAAACCAAGTTCTTTATTTCAGGATCGATGACCGATGAAGGTGGTACTGTTAGAAGAACAGGTTTCGAGCGTCAGTCTATTCGTGCGAATATTGATCATAAGCTCTCTAAAGACATCACACTGACAGTTAACTCAAATTATAGCCGTAGTAATACCGATCGTGGTTTTACCGGTAACCAGAATAACTCAGGTGCAAGTATTGGTTACAATATTTCTTATGTACCCAACTATTTTGATCTGAGACCGGTGAATGGTATCTATCCTGCGAACCCTTATTTCGCGGAGAATCCGGTACATGTTACTGATAAAGGAATCAACAACTCTTTGGTGAATCGTTTCATTCAGTCATTCGGATTAGATATCAATCTTCTTCGTACCGAAACCTCTCAGTTGAAATTCAAAGCCAATGGTGGTTTGGATTTCTTCCAGAATTCAACCAAAGTATATCTTCCGGATGATCTGCAATTCCAGCGTGCACAAGCCAATCCGGGTGATGTGTTAGTGGGTAAGCAACAAACCATGAACACCAATTTCCAAGCTGCGTTGGTGTACAACTGGGAGTTGAAAAAAGTGAACATGAACACCCAAGCGGGTATGGTTCGTTTGGATTTCAAGAACGACGGACTCTTCAACCGTGGTCGTGGTTTGGCTCCGGGACAGTCTAACATTAAACAAGCAACCGTTCAGGAAGTAGAAGCTCAATTTGAAAATTCTCAAAGAGACGTGGGTATCTTCTTGCAACAGGAAGCCAACTTTGAAGATAAGATCATTGGTACGGTAGGTATCCGTTGGGATAAATCAAATACCAATGGTGATCCTAATAAATACTATGCATTCCCGAAAGCATCATTGGCGGTGAACCTGACCAATTTTGATTTCTGGAAATCTCGCACCATTACACAATTGAAACCACGTGTGGCTTATGGTCAAACTGCCGGTCCTGTACCTTTTGGTGCAACCTTTACTTCATTGGGCGGTGTGAACATCGGTGGTTTACTGGGTTCTACTGTAGCGGTGAACGTGGGTAACCTGAACATCAGACCTGAGAGAGCAGAAGAAATTGAATTTGGTTTGGATGCAGGTTTCTTCAATAACAAGATCTTGTTTGAAGGTACTTACTACATCAAAACAACAAAAGACAACTTACAGCCTTTGAATCTTTCTCCTTCAACAGGTGTAGCAACTACACTGAGCAATGAAGCAGAAATGAGAAACAAGGGTATTGAATTGGCTTTATCCGGTACCGTGATTCAGAAAGAAAAAATCAAATGGTCTACTCGTTTGATGTGGTGGAAGAATGATGTAGTGTTAACCAGATTGGGTATTCCTTCTTATACAGCAGGTGCATTCGGTACAGCACTGGGTACCTTCCTGTATCAGCAAGGTGTTGCTCCAACTACGATCGTAGGTACTCCGGCGATTTCTCCGGGTGTATTTACTGTTTGGGGTAATGCACAGCCTGACTGGACTTCATCATGGTCTAACAACATTACTTTCCTGAAGAATTTTGATCTGAATTTCTTGATGGAATATCGCAGTGGTGGTGATAACATCAACCTGACTTCATTCCTGACTGATGGTGGTGGTACTACCAGAGGTTGGTTTGATGATGATAATAAAGATGGTATCCCTAATGGACGTCAGCGTCCACCTGCGCCGTATAACAATGCCGGTCGTTGGGTACAGGATGCAACATTCCTGAAAGTACGTGAGATCGGTTTGTATTACACAGTTCCAAAAGAATTCCTGAGCCGTTCATTCGGAAGAGTGATTCAGCGTGCAAGGGTGGGTCTTTCCGGAAACAATGTGTTCCTGGCAACGAAATATGTTGGTTACGATCCTGAAACATCCACATTTGGTGCACAAGCTGTTGCCAATAACGTAGATGTGGCTCCTTATCCAACAGCCAGAAGATTATTCTTTCACTTACAAATTGACTTCTAAATCATTAACACATGAAATGAGCCAACAGCGAGTTTGATATTGATTGAATTTTTTTGGCGAATTCCATGTGACAATAATTACAATAAAAATAGACACATGAAAAAGCTTCAAATACTATTAATAGCGGGTGCTGCAGCATTTCACTTTGCATGTAACCCACTGGAAGTAAAAGAGCTGGTAGACCCGAATAACCCTAGTGAGGCGAGTGTGTTGAACAATGCTACTCGTCGTCAGGTTCAGTTTCTGGTTACCGGTCTTGAACAAAGACATAAAGGATATGTCACCAATATTTGTCAGGCATGGAATACTTTCGGAAGAGAAGTATGGTACCTGAACGGTTCTGATCCTCGTTTCCAAACCGACTGGTTAGGTCAGGCAGGTCGTGTACCTGATGCCGCTTATTTCGGATTCGGTGCAACAGGTGGTGGATCTTATGCAACTCCTTATCAGTGTATCAAACAAGGATATGTATTGATCGATGCTGCTAACAATTCCGGTGAATTGAATGCGCAGGAAAAAAGAGCCGTTGCCGGTTTTGCAAAAACCATCATGGCGTATCAGTTCATGATTCCTGCCAACTGGCAATATGAAAACGGTATCCGTACCGATGTAAAAGATCCTTTGAAACCCGGTGGTTTCAGATCTTATACTGCAGCCATGGGATTTGTTGATTCCTTGCTCAATGCGGGATATGACGATCTGAATAATGGCGGTACTACTTTCCCATTCACTTTAACAGCAGGATTTAATGGTTTCAATACCATCGATGGTTTGAAAAGACTCAACAGAGCTATTGCTGCTCGTTGTGCGATCTATCGTAAAGATTGGCAAGGTGCATTAACTGCATTGAACCTTTCTTTCATGAACCTGACAGGTGCATTGGGTGCCGGTCCTGCACATACTTTTGGTGCACCACCGGATGGTTTCAATCCCATGTTCTATGTATTGGATGCAAATGTGAATACTATCATCGTTGTACATCCTTCCGTACTGGCTGATGCTACTCCGGGTGATGCGCGTGTTGCTGCTAAATTCCATCAGCGTGCGACGCCTGTAACTGTTACTACCGATGCGATGCCGCTTGTTGGAACACATCAGGATAAAAGATGGGCAAGCAATACTTCACCTATGCCTTTCATTAAAAATGAAGAGCTGATCCTTATCAAAGCTGAAGCACATGCACAACTGAATCAAACCACTGATGCAGTAGCAGCGATCAATATCATTCGCAATGCTGCCAATATTGGTAACTATGGTGGTGCCACTACACAAGCTGCATTGATCAATGAGATATTGTATCAGCGTCGTTATTCTCTATGGGCTGAACCTTGGGGTCACCGTTGGATCGATGCTCGTAGATATGACAGACTTAACACCATTCCTACAAACTTCGATCAGGGAACTATTTTCAAACAATTCCCTCGCCCACAATCTGAGATCAACTGGGATCTTTATACAGGGGGATAAGAGTTGGCTTTTAGCTTATAGTCCATGGTCGATAGTCCATGGTCTTTGATAAAAGAAAGACCGTCTTATTAAAGACGGTCTTTCTTTTTTTATGTAGTAGAAGACGAGTAGTGTGTTGTGACGGTGAATAAAAAAGCGGATAAGAATACCCGCTCGCTTTTTTAAAAACTGATAATTGAGAATTAGAGTACAATATTATTTATCTGCTTTTGACCATCGTCGCAAGAAAATACTGAAGACTAATATTTATCACCTCAACTGCCATTTGTATTCATTGATGTAAAATACCGATCAATGCATCTATTCACTTTAGGAAGTTGTCATAGTGCCCTTACTGTGTCATCATTTTGTAAAGTCAAATTCTTCAGTTTCTAAATAAGCCGATTCAGTTGTTAAAAATTGACTTTGGGTTTTTTGCATGCCTGAGCAATACATTGTTTGAGCAAGTTTTGCTGTCTTGCACAACTATAAAATCAAACTTTTATGCAAAAAATTGTATTGCTATGTTGCTCCTTTTTATTGGGGTTGACAGTAATGGCACAGACAAGAACCATTACAGGGAGAGTAGTGGATCGGGACAATAATAAAATATCGAATGCGAGTATTGTGGTGAAAGGAACCAATTCGGGAACATCTGCAAATGATGATGGGGTTTTCTCGCTTGTTGTTCCGGCCAATACAAAAACACTCATTATTTCAGCAGTAGGTTATAACAACCGAGAACTGACACTCACTGAAATAAGTAATTACACCATACAGATTGATGCTGCGGATAAAAGTCTGGATGAAGTTGTGGTAGTCGGTTATCAAAGTGTAAAGAAACGCGACCTCAATGGAAGCGTATCAGTGATCGATAATCGAGAGATCGCTCAGAAACCGATTTCCAACTTTACACAATTATTGCAAGGTAAAACTGCAGGTTTGCAGGTTGTTGGACAAAGTGGTCAGCCCGGTCAGGCAGGATATCTGCGTTTGCGTGGTACGGGTTCTATCAATGCTTCTTCAGAGCCTTTGATCATGGTGGATGGTATTGCCATCACTTCAACAGCATTTGCATTGATCAATCCGAATGATATTGAAAACCTGACCGTCTTAAAAGATGCGTCAGCTGCTGCGATCTATGGTGCAAGAGCAGGTAATGGTGTTATCGTAGTTACCACCAAAAGAGGTAAATCAGGAAAGCCTGAAGTAAAATATTCTTTTCAGCATGGATTTGTAGGATTACAACCGCTCAGCAATGTTCGCCTGATGAATGCTCGCGAAAAACTTCAGTATGAGTTCGATGCCGGCTTTACCAATGCCATTGCCGACTCAATGATTCGTAATCGAATTACTGCAGGGGTGTATCCTGCCGGCTCTACTTTATTTACACTCTCACAAACTCAGCGTGACCAATTGTGGAGTTTGATGGAAAGCAGAGGTGCAGGCGATTGGGGTCAATACTATTTACAAGATGCTTCTACAGATCAACATGAAGTATCTCTTTCCGGATCTTCTGAAAAGATCAGATACTTTTTATCCTTGAATAAATTCAATGAAGTTGGATTACTCTATAAATCACGTCGCGATAGAACCGGTGGTCGTTTCAATATCGAATACCAAGCGTATGATTGGTTGAAAACAGGCGTGAATCTTGGCGTTACACATGCCAACGAATACCAGAACCGTGAACTGAACAATGTTCAGAGTCCATGGAGAGCTTATTTTACAACCAACCCTTATGAGCCTTTGTACATGCCTGATGGCAGTTACAATTTAACACTGCAAGGTTTTTCTGCATTGGAAGGACAAGACAAGAATACTTTCTTCATCGACCGTATCGGAACCTTTGCTACCCTGTTTGCAGAAGCGAAACCTATTGCCGGACTTGCTTTCAAAACCCAGCTAGCGATGAACTATAATATTCTGAAATCAGAATCTTATTTGCAACCTGGTTCAAATCTGGCAGCGATTTTAGGATATAGTCAAAAAGAAGATGGTGGTAATACAGACTTTCAATATGTATCTACCAATACATTGAACTATCTGAAGTCTTTGAAAGGGAATCATAATATTGATATCTTGGTTGGACAAGAATTTACCAAGCGTAATTTTTATTCTTATCGATTGGCGGGTAATGGAATGCCAACTTCAACAGTGAACACGATCGATAATGCATCACAAGTTCAAATCGCTACATCTTCAAGATCTCAGTTTTCTATTATCTCCTATTTTGCTTCTGCAGGATATGATTGGAATAAAAGATATGGTGTAAAACTAAGTGCGCGTACCGATGGTTCTTCCAGATTCGGTGCAAACAATCGCTTTGCGAATTTCTGGTCTGCCAGTGCATGGTGGAACATACGCAGAGAATCTTTCATGGATAACTTGACAGGTGTAATCAGTGATCTTCGTTTAAGAAGTTCAATGGGTACTTCCGGAAATGTTCCGAATGAATTCTATGGTTCATTGGGTACCTATGCATTGAATTCCAACTATAATAGACTCCCTGCTGCTGTGCCTGCACAGTTGGCCAATCCTGATCTGACTTGGGAGAAGAATTTCAATTATGATATTGGATTGGAATTCGGATTATTCAGTAACCGTATCACAGGTACATTCGATTATTATAATAGAACCACCAATGACTTACTGTTTCCTAAAAATGTAAGTATTACAACAGGTTTTGCAAGTGTACTCAGCAATATCGGCTCTGTAGTGAACAAAGGATTTGAATTCAGTTTATCCGGTGATGTGATCAGAAAGAAAGACCTGGTGTGGAATATTGGATTTAACTACTCTCAGAATGACAATGAGATAACAGATCTTGTTTCACCTGACTTACCTTCTTCAACCAATACTCGATTGGTGAAAGGAGAAGAATTGAATACATTCTATTTGGTGAGATGGGCCGGTATCAATCCTGCGAATGGAAGAAATCAGTATTACAGAGCTGATGGTTCTATCACTGAAACCTATTCACTCAATGATCAGGTTTTATTGAAAGACAAATCACCATTGGCTAAATTTTTCGGAAGCATCAATACTTCTGTGAATTACAAAAACTTTGATCTAAGTCTTCAATTCTATTATACAGGAGGTAATTATATCTACAACCAAGTATATAGAAACGGAACAGGTGATGGTGGTAATGCATCTAGTCTGCAATCGAACCAGTTTACCGATGCTTTGAATTACTGGAGAAGACCCGGTGATATCGTTAGAAACCCGTCTATTACTGATCCTACACAGAAAGTAAATCTGGCGAGCGATAAGTTTTTGGAAAAGGGTGATTACATCACTTTGAGAGATCTGGTGATTGGTTATAATCTGCCTTCGGCCATTATCAACAAATTACGCCTAACAGGATTTCGCTTTTTTGTACAAGGAACTAATTTATGGTTAGGTACAAAATTCAAGGGCAATCCGGAGGTAGGATTCCCGAATCGTGAACAGTCAGGTGCAGCTACTTTCTCACAGCCCGGACAATTGGCACTGTATGCATATCCTCAGGCAAGAACCATCACTGTAGGACTGGACATCAAATTTTAATTTCAAATCGTGATTCATGAAAAAGATATTCATTACCCTATTCGCAATGTCCACGTTGCTGGCTTGTAGAAAATCTGAACTGGATCTTGGTCCGTTCAATCAAATTGAAACAGAAAAAGCATTTACAACACAAACAGATGTATCGCTCGCGGTGAATGGTATGTATGCCGGTATGCGAACTTCTTATGTAAACTCTACCTGGAATATTCTGGCAGATGCATTGGCTGACAATGTCATATTAAGTACTTCCGGACGTCAAACCCTGGTTAATTTCAGCGAATGGCGTTACAATGGAAATGCTACTTCTACTTTTGTTACAAATGCTTATTCGGTGATCAGAAGAGCAAATGCTATTTTGGAAAACATCGATAAGTTTCAGGCCGGCGCATTCAAAGACAATGCAAGAGGTGAAGCCCTCGCTGTAAGAGCATTACTTCATTTCGATATTGCTCGTTTGTATGCTAAGACCTATACCCATGCTACGAATACCGATTCAGTAGCTCCTTATATCAGATCAACAGCTGCCGGACAGTTACCTTCCAAAGAACCGGTAAGACCTTTTTATGATAAGATCGTTGCTGATCTGATAGCAGCTGAACCCCTGATTGCTGTGAACAACGGTGCAGGCAAATTAAATAGAGCAGCTGTTAATGGGTTACTCTCTCGTGTGTATTTATACATGGGTGATTATGCCAGGGCTGTAACCGCTGCTAATGCTGCATTGGGAACAACACCTGTATTGCCTTCCATTACAGACTTTCCACGTATCTGGACAGATGAGACCAATAATGGTGTTTTGTTTAAGGTGATGAATACAAGTCAAGATGATATCAATACTCCGGGTGTTAACTACTACCAGATCACAAGTGGTAATATTCGTTCTGAGTATGTGGTGGAGTATAACCTGAGACAAGCGTATGCTGCCAATGATGTAAGAACCGGTGCATATATTGTTACCAGTCCTTATAATGGTGTCATCCAAAATCATGTCAATAAATATCGTGGAAGAACAGGAGGTAATCTTGGTGTATTGGATGTAAAAATTTTACGTACAGCAGAAGTTCTTTTGAATCGTGCTGAAGCCAATGCTCGTACAGGTAATGAAACAGCTGCTTTGGCAGATCTCAACCTGTTGGGTGCGCAGCGTTATACCAATTATCAGCCAATCACCAATCTTTCAGGAGTTGCTTTGATCACTGAGATTCTCAGACAGCGCAGGTTGGAATTGGCATTTGAAGGAGATCGTTTTTTTGATCTGAAGCGATTGAACTTGCCCATTAACCGTGATGGAACAAGAGGTGATCGTGCTGATGGAACAGGTACTACCTACCTATTCCTGAATATGGGTGTGAATGATCATCGTTTTCAGCTGCCTTATCCAAATGCAGAGATCAACTTCAATAATAACTTTAAACAAAATCCCGGTTATTAATTCTTCGTGTTAGTTTTTTTCTTTGAAATGCCGCAGCAATGCGGCATTTTTTGTTGAATGTTTTTAAGTATGTAAAAAAAAGATTTTTTTAAAAGGCGCTATACATAAACGAGCGGGAACACAATCTACCGAATCAATAGGATATTTAACATCTCAATGATGGGTTGAAGTAAGATGTATGATGGTTTTGGAAATGAAAACCATGTTATTGTTCTTCAACACCGGCTCTATAACAAATCTGCTTTTATTGCCCGACTGATGTATTTCCCTTTGATAAAGGGAGATCATGAAGTTTTATCTCTTGCACGTATATCAATGCACATTGCTTTTGAGAGGAATTAGAATGATTAGTTATTAGTAATATCAGTAAAACAGGAAAAGATGCTCCTTAAAAAAATGAGTTATAGCACAGAGGGTGATCATTATGATGCAGACAAAATGGTTGTTCCGTTTTCTTATTCATCGTATAAACCGAAAAAGAAAAGAGTGATCGCCAAGTTAGGAACGGAGTATATCATTTTACAAGTATCAGAACTTGTGGTTATTTATACGGTCAATAAAGTTGTGTTTTGTTTATCCAATACCGGAAAAAAATACATCATTGAAGGAACCAATTTAAACTTGTTGATGGAGGAACTGCCGGAGCATCTTTTTTTCAGGGCCAATCGCCAGGTGATCATTAGTGTTCAATACATTCATTCCTTTAAACCTGTTGGTGGTGGTAAAATTATGGTGAGTATGCAATTAGAAAGTTTCCAACCCGTTCAAATTAGTCAGGAGAATGCCGCAGAATTTAAAAAATGGGTAGGACAATAATATGTTATTAGAATACGAATAAAAAAGAGACCATCTTGCAAGATGGTCTCTTTTTTTTGATCAACTATGGTCTATAGTCCATGGACCATGGTCCATGGTCCATAGTCTAATTCGCATCCCACCACAAACGTTGTGTCAATGCGCTAACATTAGGTGTCTTATTGTTTCTTGTTTTTTCACTGGAAGGATAATCCAATCTTCTGATGGGTGAAGTGAGGATAGCACCTACCGGTAATTGGAAGCCGGTGTATGCATAGTTAAATCTTCTGGCATCATCAAACGTAACAGGAGATAGGAATAGGGCTTTGTATTTCTCTTCCATGATCCTTGCTTGTGTGAGAGCGCCACTTCCCACACCTACCGTGGCTCTTAAGAGATAAGCATCTCTGTCGGCGGCGCTGACTCCTATCTTATTCATATTCGCTCTGATACCTTCCAGATATGCAGTATAGGCTCTGGTTGGATTCGCTGCTCTTAGTGCAGCTTCTGCTTCAATGAATTTTACTTCTTCATAGGTACTTACAAAAAGCGGAGACGCATCACCACTATAATAACCTGCTAATACCAGATAACATTCATCATTCGTTGTTCCTGTACCTACACGACCTACGCCATTACGTGTTCCTCTGTAATCATTGAAACGAGTGAGATTGGTGAGTCTGGGTAAACGGGGATCCTGTGATGTCGTATTTGCATTCATGGAATTGTTGATGAACTGTGTACTCAGCCAACCATCCAGAACCAATCCGGCCTGGTTTCTCGCTACCGTTGCCCATGGATTACGTAAAGCGAAAACAGTAACCCTTGACTCCATATTATTATTGGTGTATGCACTATCCACTGCAGACAATACTGCAGTTGCACTGTATCCTGTAGTTTTTGATAACTGCTGTAAGAGTCTGGCTTTAATAGCATAAGCTGTTCTGATCCACCAGATTCTGTTGGTGGTATTCCAAGCAGTTGTGCTTGCAGCAGCATTACCATGCATAAAATCAGCAGCAGGTGTTACACTCACAGTAGGTGTTTTACGCAACTCGGCAATACCTTCATCCAATAAAGTGATACACTGTGTGTGTAACTGTTGCGCGTCATCAAACTTAGGTGTCAGATTATCTCCTTTAAAGGCTTCAGAGAAAGGAACATCACCCCATAAGTTGGTAGTTAAACTCAGGTTGATGGCCATCATTACTTTTGCCATACCTAAATGAGCAGAGCTGTTTAATTTGATGGAGAGCTCTTGTAAGTCATAGAGATCTGTCATGTTATCGTACAAGCTTCTCCAAAGAGTGCTGTAGTCTACACGATCATAAATATCAGTAGGACTAGATGCATTCGGTGATGCAAAATATTGTACATAATAATTGGGACCTGCATTCGCTACACGAAAAACATTGAGTCCGGTATTCTGTGTAGTAGCGGCTAACAAACCATTGATCGGTGCTTCGGTAGGTCTGTTAGGGTCATTATTGATGTCTAAATATTTTTTACAACTACTACCGATGATCGTTACTGCCAGTAACAAACAGCAGAGAAGTTGATTGGGATTGATACTATATTTTTTCATGGTCTTCAGGTTTGGTGTTAGAAATTAACGTTCAGTGTCAGGAAATAACTGCGTACACCGGGATAGGTAAATCCGGCGAAACCGTCCGCATTACTGTCTGCACTTGTTGAACTGTTTTCAGGATCAAAACCCGAAAACTTGGTCCACAATAAAAGATTGTTTCCTGTTAACGTAACAGAAGCATCTTTAATGAAGTTTTGTTTTTTGAAGAGCTTAGCAGGTAAACCATATGATAAACTCAACGTACGTAAGCGAGTCCATCCCGCATCTTCCACAAAGTTTTCAGTAACACCTCTGTGTATATTTCTATAGAAACCATCACCGTAGTTTCTGCCATCAGGTCCTACCTGTTGTCCTAACCAAACAGTTTGTGTATTGGCAGCACCTCCTGCAACCACACCCGGGAATACGCGTGTGCTGTTCCGATCTTCTGTGTATTTAGCAATACCAAATGCACTCATGAAATTTCCGAGTTGATTGAATCGCTCAAAACCACTTCTGATATCAAACAATACAGAGAGGGTAAGATTTTTATATGTGAAACTGTTGTTGATACCCCAGATCGCACGTGGTTGTGAATTACCCAATAAACGTTGGTTGGTAACATCACGGATCGGGAAACCCGCACCCGTACCTGTTGTTGAGATCAACATAGGAAGATCTCTGCGAAGAGTGATCCTGTCGTCTGTGGCAGATCCATAAAAACGCTGATAAGCGATACCATACAAACCACCTACCGGCTGACCTACTACCCAACGTTGTGTTGCGCCACTGT
The DNA here is from genome assembly GCA_965279585.1 of Sediminibacterium sp. Taxonomy (GTDB): domain Bacteria; phylum Bacteroidota; class Bacteroidia; order Chitinophagales; family Chitinophagaceae; genus Sediminibacterium. Next base: position 403,435 of record OZ257248.1, read on the forward strand.
TGAGATAACCAAACTGACTTCCTATAACAATATCTGTTAAGCCGGGAGCCAGGCTGATCACTTTATTTCTATTGCTGGTGAAGTTCACACTTGCATCCCATGTAAAGTTATTGGTCTTAACAGGCGTACCATTCACAACCAATTCAATACCCTTGTTTTCAATTTCACCTGAGTTCAAGATAAAAGAGTTGAAACCTGTTGAATTGGGAACCAGTACCGGATTTACAACATCCTTACTGTTGATCTTATAATAGCTAACATCAAAACCTACACGGTTATTGAGGAACTGCATTTCTAAACCAACTTCACGGTTATCCGTAAATTCAGGTCTTAGTTCGGTTGCACCTCTTACATCATCTCTTGTCCAACCGATCACATTGTTCACTGGTTGTCCAAATGCGTTGTTGTAATAAGTGTTGGTGAGATAAGGTGTTACCGGAGCGATACCGATCTTAGCAAAGGAGCTACGCAGTTTACCATAAGAGATCCAAGATGGCAATTCGAAATGCTGACTAAATACATAACTCAAACTGGCACTTGGATAGAAGAAACTTTGGTTACCACTGGCAACAGAACTTGCCCAATCATTACGACCGGTGAGTGAGAGATACACAAAGTTGCGATAGCTCAAAGTAGCATCACCAAAGATACCCATGGTTCTCAAGGCGGTTTGACGGCTATTCTGTGTAACGAATTTTGCATTGTTCAAAGAGAGGAGTGTGGGTACATCTAACTCTCGTCCTTCTGTTTGCTGAAAATTATAGGTTTGATCAACAAGATCATGACCGGCTCTTACGGTTAAACCAAATTGATCACTCAGATTGAATTTACCGGTCACCAATAAGTTGCTGTTGAGTATTTTATTGAGGATGCGATATTCTCCTACAAAGCCCAAAGCATTATCCGCAAAGTTGATGACGCCAGTACGAGCTACCTGTGCAGGAGCTGTTGCTCTTCTGCTGTCTGATGTGAAATCATAACCTACGCGATAACTGATATCAAGCCAACTGATGGGAGCATAGTTAATGGCAACATTCGAGATCACACGATCAACCTTATCCTTGAACAGGTTATAGTAGGCACCGAAGATCGGATTGTTATTACCATAGGTCTTATGCGTGCCGTCTTCATTTTTATAATCACGTACATCCCATCTCGGACTCCAATAAGTAAGACCTTCATTGAAACGATCTGCATTGTAACGAAGACCACCACTGCTGATATAATTTACGGATGGATTCAATTTTAATTTGTCACTCAGTTTCAATGTAGCATTCAAACGTGCATTGAAATTAGAGTAATCCGTATTCGGCATAACGCCTTTATGTTTGAAATATCCAAAAGAAGAATTGATCAAAGCTTTTTCAGTTCCCCCGCTGATGTTTACGGTGTTGCGATATTGATAACCTCTTTCATAGGCTCTGGCATAGTGATTGAACAGTTGATCAGGGTGAGTAGGATCCAGTGTTTTGCCGGCTGCTACTGTTGGACCAAATGAAGGGAAGAAATCGTTTCTGTTGTATACGTTGTTATAACCTTGTGTATAGGTGGTTTGTACATCAGGAAATTTGTTGACTTCTTCTGTACCTACGGTAGACGTATAGCTCACTCTCATCTTACCGGTCTTGGCACTCTTGGTCGTGATCACGATCACACCATTACTACCTCTGAAACCATATAAGGCAGTAGCTGCACCACCTCTTAAAATGGAAAGACTTTCGATATCATCTGGATTCAAATCAGAGATCCTGTTACTCATACCTCTTAAGGCAGCATTGCCACCTTCTACCACCGTGCTGTTATCAACGATCACACCATCAATAACAAATAAGGGCTGGTTACTACCTAATGAACTTTTGGGTCCGCGAATCACAATTCTGGCACCCTGACCAGGACCACCACCGGTAGAATTGATCTGAACACCGGCAACACGTCCTTGGATGGCGTTGATGAGATTGGGTTGTTTACTTTCTAAAAGATCTTTATTACTGATCTCTGTAGCTGCATAACCCAATGCTTTTTTCTGTTGCTTCACACCAAAGGCGGTAACCACAACTTCACTCATAGCTGTACCACTGCGCAAAGAGATGGAAAGATTGTTGTCTGAACCAACTTCCACTTCTTTGTCTTCAAAACCGATGGCTTTCACCTGTAAGGTTACTTTGCCGGAAGGAATAGCGAGTGTAAATGCGCCATCTTCATTGGCATTGGCTCCGGATTTGGTGCCTTTGATAATGATACTTGCATAGGGAACGGGCTGTCCCTTGGCGTCTGCGACTTTACCCGTGATTGTGCGGTTTTGTGCAATACTTAGTGTGCTGCACAAGAGCAGACACCAGCACCACAAGTGCGGTAACATTTTTTTCATAATTGTCAGTTTAGGAATTAGATAGTGAAGAAAAGATACAAAAAAACAGTTCAACTTGTATTTACAATGTATAAAGGGTAAAAAACGAGTTGTTGAAGAAAAAAGAAGAAGAAACTGATCAAAAAAATAAATATATCATTATCAATGGGTTATTCGTTTTTCTGCGGTTTTGAAAAATGTTCTACCGATCTCCGACTATCTGATTTTGGCTATCTTCATAGCAAAATGTTTCTATGATCTATCGTAATCTGTTTCGTTTTGTTTTTATGATCCTCACAGTTAGCTGCTTGGCCGGACTAACCGCTTTTACTGAAAAACGTGTTGTTGTAGCGGATAATGATATTATTGGAAGATGGGATCTCACCGTGAATATGGGTGACCGAATTGCCCCTTCCTGGTTGGAGGTCAAGTTATCAGGTATTAAAACATTGGTGGGACAATTTGTAGCTGATGGCGGTAGCGCCAGACCCATTGCACAAGTGCATGTGAAAGAAGGGAAAATTCATTTTTCTATTCCACCACAATGGGATCGTACAGATAAAGACATGGTATTGGAAGCAACGTTGGAGAATGACCAACTCAAAGGAACAATTCAAGCAAGCAATGGCAAGACCTATACTTTCACCGGAGAACGTGCTCCTTTATTGAAAAGAACCGCTCCTATAGTTTGGGGTGAGCCTATTCAATTGTTGAATAACAAAGACATCAGTGGTTGGCATGGACAAGGAAAAAACAATCAATGGCAAAATATCAATGGTGTATTGACCAGTGCGAAATCTGGAACCAATCTGATCACCGATCAAACATTCACTGATTTCAAATTGCATATAGAGTTTCGCTATCCCGCAGGAAGTAACAGTGGTGTGTATTTGCGCGGACGTTATGAAGTGCAGGTAGAAGACAATGCAGGTAAAGAACCTTCCTCCACTTATTTCGGCGGTATCTATGGATTTTTGACACCCAATGAAATGGCTGCTAAAGCTCCTGGTGAGTGGCAAAGTTTTGATATTACACTGATTGGTCGCAGGGTAACAGTGGTTGCCAATGGAAAACCCATCATCGTTGATCAAATCATTCCGGGAATTACAGGTGGTGCTTTGGATAGTAAAGAAGGAGAACCGGGACCGATCATGTTACAGGGAGATCATGGTCCGGTTGAGTACAGAAATATCATTCTTACTCCGGCAAAAAAATAATCATAGTTGTTGAGTCGTCTACTAAATCACCTCTTTTATCTACTTCCCTCTATGACTGGTCGAAGAGATTTTTAAGAATGATTGACCGCCACTACTTTCGATGTAATTGGTATTCATTCAGCATACAAAAATCGATCATCCGGGGGGATTATTATCGAATTGTATTTGTAACCCAAATGAATTACTGGATCCGCCTTTGGCGGATCTTTTTTTTGGAATGATCCGACGAGTGAATTGGTATATTTTCAATGGCTGTCATCAGCATACAATGATTTTATAGTATCTTATTGGATCAATTCAATGGTTTATGCATAAGAAGCTTGCCCTATGGTCCATCACAGTAGGATTGGGTGGATTATTATTCGGTTTGGATGTAGCCGTGATATCCGGTGCAGAACAAGCCATTCAATCGTTATGGAATTTAAGCGATTGGATGCATGGAACAGCGATTGCGATGGCATTGTATGGAACTGTATTTGGTGCAGCATTGGGTAATATTCCTGCCAATCGTATCGGAAGAAAAAAGACTTTATTCTGGATCGGTATTTTATTTCTGGTAACATCTGTTGGCGCTGCATTAGCTCAGGATGTATATACGTTCATGGTATTTCGCTTTTTAAGTGGATTGAGTATTGGCGCATCTTCTGTTGTAGCACCGGTGTATATTTCAGAGATCGCACCTCCTAAGTATCGAGGTCGAATGGTGATCTCATTTCAGTTAAATGTGGTAGCGGGAATTTTGCTGGCGTATTTTTCCAATTATTTATTGCAAGGATTAGGCGGAGATAATGATTGGAGATGGATGTTAGGTGTTGTTGCCATTCCTTCTCTTTTATTTTCCATCATGATGCTGTTCACACCTGAAACACCACGGTGGTTAGTATTGTATAAAAATGATGCAGCAGCAGCTAAAAAAGTATTGGCCATTACAGGTGAAGCCACGGATGCGATGATCGATGCGATTCGAAACTCTGTGTCACAGGTCAAGGAATCTTTGTTCTCTAAAAAATTCATGTTCCCCTTGATATTGGCATTCCTGATCGCTTTCTTTAATCAAATGTCAGGCATCAACGCCATTATTTATTTTGCTCCGAAGGTTTTTGAAATGGCAGGTATTGAGAGAAGCGGTGCTTTATTATCATCAGTGGGTATTGGTGTGGTGAATTTGATATTCACCATTACAGGATGGTATTTGATCGATCGGTTTGGAAGAAAATTATTGATGTATGTAGGTTCTGTGGGCTATATCATTTCTCTTACGCTGATTGCAGTGTCTTTTAATGCTGCAGATAAGACCATGATCGTTTATTATGTATTTCTGTTTATTGCTGCCCATGCTGTTGGACAAGGTGCTGTGATCTGGGTGTTTTTATCAGAACTGTTTCCTAACTCGGTTCGGGCCAGTGGTACCTCTTTTGGTTGTTTGACACATTGGGTGTTTGCAGCATTGGTGGCACAAGTATTTCCCTTCTTCGCCGCCAATGTACCCGGTACTTATATTTTCGGATTCTTTGCATTCATGATGTTCCTGCAATTACTCTATGTATGGAAAATGATGCCGGAGACAAAAGGAGTTGCTTTGGAAGATATGGAACAAAATATTGTGTTACATTAACAAAACACATGTTCCTTTGTTATTTCGTTAAACAAAAGGACTATGTACAGGTTTTTGACAGGTATCATTTTATTACTGACAGGCATCCATGCTTCAGCACAACAAGGGAGTTTATCGGGAACTTTGGTAGATAAGAATACCCAGCGCCCAATTATTGGCGCGACCGTATTGATCAATCCATCAAATAAGTCTGTTACTACAGACACGGCAGGAAACTTTCGCTTTAATGGTTTAATTCCGGGTACTTATAATATTTCCATCAACTCACTTGGATATAAGGCTGTTACACTAAATAATATTCTCATCACCAATGGAAATATCAATGTGATCACCCTTGATGCAGAACCTATTGCTTCTTCTCTGGGTGAGGTAACCGTTTCAGGCAGACGCGCAACTGCAAGAGCTGCCAGTATTGAAACACCACTCAGCGTTCAGCGTATGACCACAGAGGAGATCAAAAGAAATCCGGGTGGAAATTTTGACATTAGTAAAGTAGTACAGTCGCTCCCCGGCGTAGGTGGCGGTGTTGGCGGTGGTGGTTTTCGCAATGATATCATCATTCGCGGCGGCGCTCCCAATGAGAATGTATATTATCTGGATGGTGTTGAAATACCTGTGATCAATCACTTTGGTACACAAGGAAGTGGTGGTGGACCGCAAGGTATTTTGAATGCCAATTTTATTGAAGAAGTAAAATTGAGTTCGAGTGCTTTTGATGCACGTTACGATAATGCATTGAGTAGCGTATTGCAATTCAAGCAAAAATCAGGTAACGATAAAAGAATACAGGGTAATGTGATCCTCAGTGCAACTGAACTGGCATTGACATTGGATGGTCCATTAGATAAAAAGACAACCTATCTCGCCTCTGTCAGAAGAAGTTATTTGCAATTATTATTTCAGGCGATCGATCTTCCGATCAGACCGAACTATTGGGACTTTCAATTCAAGACAACCACCAAGATCAATCCAACCACTACTTTGAGTTTTCTGGGATTGGGTGCTATTGATGAGTTCAAATTTGCAGCACCTAAATCTGCGACCCCGGAAAAATTGTATGTGATCAATAGTAATCCGATCATCAATCAATGGAATTATACCATCGGTGCCAGTTTGCGAAAATTGACCAAGAAAGGTTTCTGGAATTTGGCATTGAGCAGAAATACACTGAACAACAATGTTGAGAAGTTTGAGGACAATGAAAAACCATCGCCCGCAACACAAACCTTATTAACAGATAGCCGCGAAACAGAAAACAAACTTCGCTTTGATATGACCACCAATACGGGTAACGGTTGGAAGATCAGTTATGGCGCGATGGTACAGTATGTAGATTTCAATAACGACTTCAATAATCTTTTCAGAAAAGAATTGCGTGATCAGAATGGAAACATCATTCAACCGGAAGTAAGAATAGTTGCTAATAGCAATACCGACTTTATCAAATACGGTGCTTTTATTCAAGGCAGTAAAAAAATATTGAATGATAAAGTAGCCATCAGTGGTGGTATCAGAATGGATGCCAATAATTTGAACACGAGTGAATCTAATCCTTTACAACAATTGTCACCACGTGTAGCATTGAGTTATGCAGTTGCGCGTCAGTGGAATATCAATGCCAGTGTTGGACGATATTACAAACTGCCTTCTTATACGCAATTGGCATTTAGAAATGGAGGTATCAATAATCCGGGTAACTATATACAGAGTACGCATTATGTAGCAGGAGTGGAATACATTCCCGGCAGTACTTTTCGTTTAACGGTAGAAGGATTTTATAAAAACTACAGCGACTATCCTGTAAGTGTGCTCGATGGAATCAGTTTAGCCAATAAAGGAACAGAGTTTGGCAGTATCGGTAATGAGGCCATCACACAATCAGGTAAAGGGCGAGCATATGGAATGGAAATATTCATGCAGAAAAAATTGACCAAACGTTTCTTTGGTATCCTTAGTTATACTTTATACAAATCAGAGTTCACCAATTTGAATGGGGTGTACTTACCTGCAGCATGGGATAATGGACAAATTGTAAGTATTACTGCAGGATATAAATTACCACGCAACTGGGAACTAGGTATCAAGTTCCGTTATCAGGGTGCTGCACCATTGACACCGTTTGATCTGGCGGCTTCTCGATTGAATTACTTAAGTGTTGGAACCGGTATTCTTGATTACACACGCTTTAATGCAAACCGCTTACCTGCATTTCATTCCAGTGATATTCGCATCGATAAAAAATGGAACTATCGCAAAACAACACTCAATGTGTTCATTGATGTTACCAACTGGTACGGTTCAAAGATCAGTGGTATACCACAGTATACTTTCCAAAGAAATGCTGATAATACCGCTTTCTTAACCACCAATGGACAACCCATTGCACCCAATGGTAGTAATGCTATTCCTTTAATACTGTCTAACGCAGAAGTGCAGATCACACCTACGTTTGGGTTGATTGTAGAATTCTAGCATAAAAGAGGAGATCCAACGATCTCCTCTTTTTTTTATGGTTTTGCGTAAGCTAAGCGTTTGATTTTTTCTGTTTGATAATAACCATCGACACCCAATGATGTAACAGATCCATATTTCTCCAATGGAAGAAATCCATCTGCCTCTCTGAAGTCATCAGTTAAATAAACAGACTCTACATAACCCGTCACTAAATAAGTTCCATTGCTGGGAATAGGAATGATTGCATCCAACGAAAGTTGATATTGAATATTACTTTCTCTTACAAATGGTGCATCACAATGATCTCGCCATAACATATTCAATCCCACCGCCTCAAACTCATTGATACCGGCATCATATTTCGCACTGGTTTGATGTGCCTGCTCGATGATACCCGGATGAATATGATTCATAGTATATACACCTGTTTCTTCGATGTTCCGGATGGTGTCAGGTGCTGCTGCTTTGGGTCTGTTAATAAAACCGATCATGGCAGGATCGGCTCCGAGATGAACGATATTACTGAAGATGGCTAGATTCGGGATTCCATCTGTACTCTTTGTGCCAATCAGGCAAACACTTTTAAATCCACTTAAGCTATTGATAAAATTGGCGCGGTAAAATCGGTCCCAGGATTGGATGGTGGCTATATCAATGGTTATCATACCACTTTAACAATTAACTGTCCAATAGGTTGTTTTAAACTTTTTCTGCTCAATTTTGTCCAAACGTTTAAACATATCCTGTGAAACCGTTCTATTCCATTTTATGCGCGCTTATGCTGTTGGCTGCTTCCTGTACAAAGGACGTACCGGTTGGACCTCCGATCAGTTCTAATACTACTTTGTATTTCCCCACCTCTACATGGGAAACAACAACTCCTGCATCTCTCAACTGGAATGCAACTGCTTTGAATGATGTATATACTTATCTGCAACAAAAAAATACAAAGGCATTCATCATACTAAAGAATGGAAAGATCGTTGCTGAAAGATATTTCGGAACATTCACTGCTGATAGCAATTGGCAATGGGCTTCTGCAGGAAAAACGATGACAGCATTATTGGTAGGTATTGCACAAGAACAAGGCATATTGAACATCAATAACAGAACCTCTCAATACTTAGGTGCAGGATGGACTTCCTTACCGCTTGCAAAAGAAAATCTCATCACGATCAAACACCAACTAACCATGACTACAGGGTTAGATGATGGCTTTACAGATGATCATTGTACAACACCTGCTTGTCTGCAATACAAAGCAGATGCGGGTCAGCGCTGGGCTTATCATAATGCTCCTTATACTTTATTGGATCAAGTGATCGAGAAGGCAAGCGGGCAAACATATAACCAATACTTCCAACAAAAAATTCGAGATCGAATTGGAATGAATGGACTCTGGATCAAGTTGGGTTATAATAATGTGTATTTCAGTAATGCCAGAAGTATGGCGCGTTTTGGATTATTGATGTTGGCAAAAGGAAAATGGAATGATACAAGAATTCTGGCTGATACTAATTATTTATCTGCGCAGATCAACAGCTCTCAAAACATCAATCCGTCTTATGGTTACTTAACATGGCTTAATGGTAAGAGCAGTTATATGTTGCCAACATTACAGCTTAGTTTCAATGGAAACCTGGTACCGAATGCGCCTGCAGATCTGTATGCTGCATTGGGTAAAGATGATCAGAAAATATATGTGGTACCATCACAGGGATTGGTAGTGATACGCATGGGCGAATCGGCGGGACAAACCATGTTAGCACTCAGTAGTTTTGATAATGAATTGTGGGGTAAGCTAAAAACTGTTGGGGTTTTTTAATTGAACCCAGATCAATGAGCCGGGCTCAGGAATGTTTTCTTGTGTATGTATCACCAACAAGTAATCACCATGCTTGGCAGTGATGGAATAATAAGATCCACAGAATAATACTTTTTCTACTACACAATCGATCGCACGGGCAGGTTCATCTGTTATGATCAATTGCTCGGGTCTTATACAAATTTTGGTGGACGAGTCAGAGAGCGGCCAATATTTTCTAAAGGGATGTTTGCTTCCTTCTAATAGTGTATAAGCACCAAATAGTCCTGCTACGTATGCATTGGCCGGTCGATAATAGATCTCTTTGGGTGTGCTGTATTGAACAACTTGTCCATTTTTCAATACCATGATCTCATCTGCCCAGCTCAATGTGTCAACAGGGTCATGTGATACGAGTATGCAGGTGGTTTTTAGTTGTTCACTGATGGCATGAACAACCGCATTGATGATCTGCTTATGTGGAATATCTAAATTGGAAAAAGGTTCATCCAATAATAATAACTGAGGAACACCCACCAACAATTTTGCCAGCGCAATTCTTTGACGTTCTCCACCCGATAACTCATCATTCTTTCTTAGCAGCAAATGATCTACCTGACAAACCTGATACAATTGTGCTGCAGATTCAGGTGACAATGCATTTTGATAACTCAACAATTCATGCACTTTGTAATTGTTTCGTAACTCATAATGTTGAGATAGATAAGCGATGCCTTTATGTCCGGGTAACAAAGTCACGGGCGGACTCCATACTCTTTCCTGATTGAAATATACTTTACCGGTATCGGGCGCAATATGTCCGGCAATGATGCGTAACAAAGTGCTTTTGCCGGAACCTGTTTCTCCTACAATGGCTAATTTGCGTTGTGCAGGTAATTCAAAACTGATGGGATGAAGGATCTGGTTATTGCCCTCAGTCTTACTGATATTTTCAACACGTAACAATGTATTTGGGTGAACCGTTTCCTGCTGCACGATGAACTGATTGTGAATGCGTCAAAGGTAATGATGAAAAGCCAACTATGTTATGGATGCGTAGCTCTTTGTAAACGATCGTTGATAGATCTTCCCAAACCCTTATCCGGAAAACGTTCTGCAATAATGATATCAAGTTGATGATGGTCTAACCGATGCATGGCTGCATATAAATTGGATGCGGCTTCTTCCATGGAGCTATTGGCAGATAATGTTTCAACAACAGCTACTTGCTCGCTTTTATGCTGATCATTGAACAACATCAGTCCAATTTTTTTTCCAAGATTTTCAGCAATACTTTTTTCAATATCGCTGCTCAATATGGTTTTTGTAGCGGGTGCATAATGTCTTAACAACATTCCCGGCGCATCCGGATTTTCTTCGTTGCGAATATATTCTTGTAGTGGTCCTGTAATACTTTCAATCTCTTCAATAGCCAATGAACCATATCTATAAATGATGGCACCTTCTTCGTTGAAGCCAATGATGGTAGATTCAATTCCTTTTTTGCAGGCACCTCCTTGCAGAATAAAGGGAAACTCATCTTTAAAATAAGATGCTACATGTTCTGCAGTGGTTGGACTAATACTTCCAAATGGATTAGCACTGGGAGCTGCTAAAGGAAAAGGAAGTTGTTGCAATAAAGCCAATGTAACCGGATGATTGGGAACACGAACAGCAACGGTATCTTTTCCTGCAGTAATGATATCCGGTACGGTATCTTTTTTAGGTAGTAAAAGTGTGAGTGGTCCGGGCCAAAACTTTTCTGCCAGCGCTTGAGCCAATGGAGGAATAGAGGATGCCACTTTTCCCATTTCACTGACATCTGCAATATGCACGATCAATGGATTGAAAAGCGGTCGCTGCTTGACCTCATAAATTCGCCTGATCGCTTTTTCACTGAAAATATTACCCGCTAGTCCATACACCGTTTCGGTAGGTATAGCAGCTACCTCTTCGTTTTGTAAACTATCGGCAACGAGATGGATATGATCGGTAATAATAGGCATATAAGCTGTGAGCTTCAAGCCGCAAGCTACAAGGAAATTCAATTCAATGCGTTGGAGAGCTGCAGGCTACAAGCTTCAAGCTACAAGGAAAAAGTATTCTGTTAATTACTCTTGACCCTAAGAAGCTTGCAGCTTGAGGCTTGAAGCTTGTAGCTCGCAACTTATAAACTTAACACACTATTACTCGTACCATAACTATTCACGATCTCTCCGTCTGCTTCGGGTTCATTGATCCATTCTGTATCATTCAGCAGGTAACGGAATTCGTGTTGTGTTGCTTTGGGTAATTGTACTTCAGCGGTGAAGCTGCCGTCTTTTTTCTTTTTCATGGGGATGGGATTTTTCCAATCTCCATTCAAACCCAGGATGGCGGCACTTTCTTTATCTTCTATTGAGAGGGTGAATTTTACTTTAGAGTAGTCTTTTGTTTTGTAGATAGTTTTCTGAATCATATTCGATTGTTTGCTTGCCCTTAATACGAAAAGTTGGGAATGGTAACCCAAGAGAGCTGTTAGCGCCAGGCTTCTAGCTGTTAGCTTTTTGATAAGAAACAAATGTTTGTAAGTTATTTGTATACAAAGCTAGAAGCTAATAGCTTATTTAGCTATCAACAACACAAATCCAACCATTGTGATCATAACATGTACGATCAGCCATATTCTTTGATAGAGGGGTCTTTTGCCGAAGGGGATCTTGGCATCGAAGGGTTCGAAGATGGGCGCTAGTCCCCAGAAGACCACTGCGTTGCTATAATCCTTTGTGAGTAGAAAATACATACCTGCTACTACGAACACGCCGTAAGCTATTTTTTCAAATTTTCCGTTGCGCGGTTTTGTTTTTGCTGAAGCTTCCATCATTTCTTTTCTAGATTGGTTGCAATAGCACAAGAAAAATTACAGGGTTAATTTTTTTCTTTTAGGTCTTCGATATTTTGTTTGAGTACTTCCAGGTGACGACCAAAAGCTTTATGGCTTAACCATTTTGCCAGTAAATAACAGAGCGGAACCAATACTGCAATACAAATCAGCAATGCCCATATCATCACAGGCTTAGCCATGATGACGTCTACCGGTTTTTCGGCACCCATTACACCACCTAACATAAAACCACCTGCAGCACTCACCGGATAAATAATCAACCCGGCCCATTTTTGTGCATTGATCCACTGATGGATATTCTTATAATGACGTTCCATTTCTTCCAATAGGGAGAGGGTTTCTACATTGCCATCGATCGCCTTACGCAAACGGAAGGCGCCTACAGTTGCCCAAATCGTAAAGATCAATACAACACTGATACAGGCTTGAATTTGCCAATAGGGAAACGAGACAATACAGAAAATATAAAAGCAAGCAATAACAACACCGATGATGCCATTACTTAATAAATTCTTTCGGATGATACTCAGCGGATTTTTGGATTGCAGATTTCCCAATGTACGGGGCTTCAGCAATGATAACAATGCCTCATCTGACTGCTCATCTATGTCTTTCCATGTTTTTTCTATACTCATGATCATTGCTTTAATAGGTTCGCCAATTGTTGTTTGCAACGATGCAGTTTTACTGCTACATGATTCACAGTAATACCCAATACTTCTGCTATTTCTGCATTTTCATAACCATCCAGATGCATAGAGATCAATGCACGATCTGTTTCTGAAAGTGTGCGGATGGCTTTCCTCAATCTCTCTACTTCTTCTCTTTTTTGTGTCTGGTCATTCGTTCCACGATCTACTTCTTCGAGTGATTCCACATAATCTATTCTCGATGATTTTCTTTTTTGTGTGAGAATGGTATTCAATGAAATGCGATACAACCAGGTACTGAATTTTGAGTCACCCCTAAACCCCGACCATGATCGCCATGCTTGCAACAATATTTCCTGATACAGGTCTTTCCGCTCTTCTGCGTCATTGGCATAGAGTCCTACGAGCTTATAAATAATGCCCTGGCTATTCTTGACCGCCTCTAAAAATTGCGCCTCGCTCAAATGACCGTTTTTCTAGTAGTACAATTGTATGGGAAGTTAGTTGCAGAAGTGGTGAGGAAATTACAGTAGTAAGCTTCAGGCTACAAGCCCCAAGCTACAAGTGTTCTAAATTATAAATAATACAATGATTATCAATTACTTGTATTTTGTGGCTTGCGGCTTGTAGCGTGAAGCTTGCCGCCCTACTCCCCTTTATACAACCCCTTCTCACAAGCATAAGCCACCAATCCGGCGATACTTTTGACGCGCATTTTTTGCATGATGCGGGTGCGGTGTCCTTCGACGGTTCTTTGGCTGATGAAAAGATGATTGGCTACTTCCTTACTGGTACAACCCTGACAGATCAATTGAATGATATCTTTCTCTCTTTCAGTAAACACCACCAAATGATTGCGGTATCCGGATTGGTATTTTTCGATCAAGTCGGTGATCTGTTTGCCGCTTTCGGTACAGAAGTAAGGACGATGTTGGTAAACCGATTCAATGGCTTCCACAATTTCACGTCTGCCGGCACTTTTCATCACATAACCAATCGCACCCGCTTCCAACATTTCCATGATATGAGATTCTTGTCCGAAAACAGATAATGCAATGATCCGTGGATTGGTATATCGCTTACAAAGTTCTTTAGTGGCCATTACACCATCCATGATCGGCATGGATACATCCATCAAGATCACATCCGGTTGTAGTCGGCTTACACTTGATAATAGATCCAATCCGTTTTCAGCTTCTCCAATGATACTTAGTTGAGGAACTGTTTCGAGTATTTTCTTCAACCCTTTTCTAAAAATGATATGATCATCCGCGATCATGATCTTGATCCTGGTTTTCTCCATGCAAAACAATTAAATAGAAATAGGGGGGATTTAGAACCGTTGCAAGATGTATCAATAAAAAAATCTTTATTACCGTATTTCTACGGAATTATTCTTTCGTTTTTTCAATAATAAAATCAGTGATTTTACAAATGCAATTCTCAGGTTCTAGTAAACCAATTACTGCGGAGTGTCGAAGTCGGAGAATAATTCTTCCAGACTCATATCTAATCCTTGTGCTAAGGAGGCTAAAGTCGTGAGGGCAATATTTACTTTTCCCTTTTCTATGCGTTGTACATGGCTATACTCCAGATCACAAGCATGTGCCAGCTGATGAATACTCAGCTCACGCTCCTTTCTGAGTTTAGTTAAATGTTCACCAAATGCAATTTTCAATTGATCCTTATCCATGCGGCAACAAGGTCAAGTGAATCACGAAAAAAGTTGGCGTATGTTCATATGCCAATGCTTTTTTATTCCTAATTTCATCGACTAAACTTTTGCTATGTCTACTACCATCATAAACACGCTTCCTTATTCCAAAAAAGTAACGGATATGATCTTATATGTTGTCGCCAAACAACTGGCAGATAGCATCATGGGTTCTTCTCGTTTATCGGAGAAGCATCGTCATCCAAAGCGGAATAGAAAAAAGAAAATAAAGGATTTACACAGGGCGTAAAAAATCCATACCTAACTTATCAACGACCTCACTACATACCCCCTCAACTGATTAACTTGCGCCCATGCAAGATTACCTGAATGGATTGAATGAACCCCAGCGCGAGGCAGTGACACATCTCAATGGTCCGCTCATGATCGTTGCCGGCGCCGGTAGTGGAAAAACAAAAGTACTCACCACCCGTATCGCTCACCTGATGAACAACGGCGTGGATGCCTTTAATATTCTCGCACTCACTTTTACCAACAAAGCTGCCGCTGAAATGAAGGAGCGTATTGAACGCATCCTCGGCAATGCTGAAGCACGTAATTTATACATCGGCACTTTTCACAGTGTGTTTGCACGTATTCTTCGGGCAGAAGCACACCGAATCGGTTATCCCAACAGCTTTACCATTTATGATACGGATGATAGTCGCTCAGTGATCAAAACGGTGGTGAATGAATTGAACCTGGATGATAAACATTATAAACCCAATGTAGTAGGCAATCGTATTTCGTCTGCAAAAAATGCATTGGTCGGTCCGGCGGAATATGCCACCGACTATTATATTCAGCAGGAAGATATGCGTGCGAATCGTCCGGCCATTGCACAGATCTATGCTGCGTATGCCAACCGTTGTTTTAAAAACGGCGCGATGGATTTTGATGATCTGTTATTGAAGATGTATGAGCTGCTGAACAACTTTCCGGAAGTATTACATAAATACCAACACAAGTTCAAATACATTCTGATCGATGAGTACCAAGATACCAACCCGGTTCAGTATCAGATCACAAAACTCTTAGCAGCAGTGCATGAGAATATTTGTGTGGTGGGTGATGATGCACAAAGTATTTACAGCTTCCGTGGTGCAACCATTGAAAACATCTTACAATTCCAAAAAGATTATGATGATGTGAAAGTGGTGAAGCTGGAACAAAACTATCGCAGTAGTCAGAACATCATTCATGTAGCAAATGAAGTGATCAAAAACAATAAGGGACAGATCCCTAAAAATCTTTGGACAGAAAATAAGGAAGGGGATAAGATCAATCTGGTAAGAACGATGACCGATAATGATGAAGGTCGTTTTGTAGCTGATTGTATCCAGGAACAAAAACTAAGAAATCATTTTTACAATAAAGACTTTGCCATTCTCTATCGCACCAATGCCCAGAGCCGTTCTTTTGAAGAAAGCTTGCGACGCATGGGTATTCCTTATCGTATTTATGGGGGGGTGAGTTTCTATCAGCGCAAAGAGGTGAAAGATTTTCTCGCTTACTTACGAGTGATCGCCAATACCAGAGATGAAGAGGCGTTGAAACGCATCATCAATTACCCGGTGCGTGGTATTGGTAAGACTACGATCGAAAAATGTGTGATCGCTGCGAATGAACAAAATATCTCGATGTATGAAGTGATTGCTCGTGCAGGAGAATTTGGTTTCAAAGCAGGTACACTGGAGGCGCTACAGAATTTTGTAACGATGATCCGCTATTTCCAGAGTATGCTTACCGGCACCAATGCTTATGATGTAGCTGTGCAGGTAGGCAAACATACCAATCTGGTAAAAGAGCTGTTCAATGATAAAACCACGGAAGGACTTGCACGTTATGAGAACGTTCAAGAATTATTGAACTCTATTAAAGAATGGACAGAAAGTCCATCCAATGAAGATGGTGAATTGGGTGATAAATCATTGGGTTCTTATTTGCAACAGATCACTTTACTGACAGATGCGGATGATGATAAAGGTGATAATGACGTTGTAAAACTCATGACCATTCACGCTGCCAAAGGATTGGAATTTGAATGTGTTTTTGTGGGTGGTGTAGAAGAAACCCTGTTCCCTAGTGGCATGGCGATCAATACGCGCGAAGAATTGGAAGAAGAAAGAAGATTATTTTATGTAGCTGTTACTCGTGCCAAACAAAAACTTTGGTTAACACATGCCAATGCTCGCTATCGTTTTGGACAACTGGTGCAGAATGAACCCAGTCGCTTCATAGAAGAAATGCCGGAACAGTATATCGATAAAAGTTATGCCGGCGGCGGCGCACGTAATCATGCGGGAAGTGATATGGGGAGTGCATTTGAGCGTATGCAACGTGGATTTGGTTTTAGTGGAGGAAGTGCTGCACAAGCTGAAAAGCGTTATGGTCCACCACCGACTCGTAAGCCCAATGCAAAACCGGAGTACTTACCGGTACAACCACCAGCATCTAAAGTAGTAGCACATACACCTTCCCCCAATTTTGTAGCGAGCGATACATCTCAACTTCAGGAAGGACAACAAGTGGAACATCAAAAATTTGGCTTTGGTAAAGTGATGAAAATTGAAGGCTCAGCGCATAACCCCGTTGCAACCATTGTATTTGATCAGAATGGTGAGAAGAAGATCATGTTGAATTATGCGAAACTGAGAATTGTGGAATAAAACAATAAGAGACAAGAAAGAAGAGATAAGAAACAAGAAAGGTTCAAGAAACAAGACACAATTTTAAATAGCGGCGGACTGAAGTCCGGCGAAGAAAGAGGTTCTTCATTACATATTCTTATGTTTTGTCTAAATTGAAGTATGAAAAAACGAGTCATCTCTATTTTTAGTATTCTTCTTTTCACAATACTGTCTCTGTCACTCAATGCACAACAGCTATTGGTTCAAAAAGTCAAGGTGGCTGATATTACGTATATTCTGAACAATATTCGTTCAACACATAAGGCGCAAACCTCTCAATTTATCGTGAACCTATTTGAAGTATCAAATAAAAGTGGGAGTGCTCGGCAAAATGAATCAGATGAAGTAACCGATCATTTATACATCGCTATTTCTGAATTTGATGAAAAGCCTCAACAGCTACTGTTTGTGATCAAAGATGTGTATGCACCCTCAGAAATTAAAATGATCAAACAATCAGAACAAGCTATTCAGCTTTCGTTCTTTTATGTTGAGAAGGGAGAAAAGAAAAAATTCGAAGCGTTGGTGACAAAGGATGGAGTGAAAAAATAGGGAACAAGGAACAAGAAACAGGGAACAAGAAAATTTCAAGCAACAAGACACAATTTTAAGTAGCGACGGACTTCAGTCCGGCGAATAAAAATTTGATCATTGCACATTGGAAATTACTTATTCAACATTTTTCACACCCCGCTCCAACTTCCATCATCGGGAATCAGGATTTGTTTTCCTAATTGATTTTGTTCGATGATCTCTCGGAAGTCTTTTCTTTTTTCCAGACAGTGATTGATGGTTTCTAAATGAACCACCGTAATAGTAGCTTTTGTTGCTCTGCTTGCTTCCAATACATCCTTTCCTGTCATGGTAATGGCATCACCCTGAAGAAGCGAGCGCCGCCTCCGTTGACAACAATATGATCGGGAGAGAACACATCGATCACTTTTTTTACTTCCTCACACCAGATGGTATCACCTGCGATGTACAAGGATTGTTTTTTATGAGCGATCAGATAACCTGACACTTGTCCCATTCTCTTGCCGATCTCTCCCGTACCGTGTTGTCCGCCTGTTCGGGTAATGCCGATTCCTTTCCACTCCATGTGTTCATGCAATGGGATGATCTCCTTGAAACCTTGTTGTTTTAATCTATCAACATCTGTAGGCTGACAAATAATCGGGATTTCTTTATTGATGAGCTCTCTTGCCTTGGCATCCCAATGATCGGCGTGTAAGTGTGTAAGGAGGATGGCGTTAACGGTATTGAGTTTTTTCTTGAGTTCGTCTTCGCTGAAAGGAAGATCTACCATAGGTATTCGTAAGCTATTACCTGCATTTCCAATTGGGTTCATGGCATCTTTTGCACTCAGCATAGGATCTACCAGGATATTGAGCTTGTTCACTTCAATAAACAAAGTGGCGTGACGCCATAACTGAAAACGAAAACGAGTTTTTTTTCTCGACTCAGCATACAATGGATTTGTTGCCAATGCCATCATGGCCAAGCTGCTCTGCTGTAGAAAGGTTCTTCTTTTCATAACTGGGATGAACTACAAATTGAAGAAATAAAATGTTCAGGCTGCAAGCTACAAGTTTCAGGCTACAAGGATTAGCTGTTTGCAAAAACAATCGCTCTTCTTTCGGGATAGCTTTCATAAGTACCCGGTAACATAAAGCCACAATGTCCGCCTGCAGTAGTGGTTTCAAGCAGGATGTTAGGATTACTGTCTGCAGCTTCATACCCCATACAATCACGTGATAAGAAGGGATCATTCAAAGCCTGAATCAATAAAACAGGAATTTTAATATGGGTGAGTAATGGTTTTACGCTGGCACGTGTATAAAAATCGATGGCGTCTTTATAACCATGCAATGGAGCAGTGTATCGATTATCAAATTCAATAAAATCACGGATCTTTTCATAGCCCTCGTAATTGATCTTATCAGGATAGCGAATTGATTTCTCTTTGATCTTCTTTCCTAATTTTTTTAAAAATCGTTTGACATAAATAGAATTGCCCGGTTGTGAAAGTGCTTGTACGCTTGCATACAAATCACAAGGAACAGAAACGCCGATCACTTTTTTAACGGCAGCGGGAACCTGATCCGGAAATTCTCCTACAGATCGTAAACTCAAACTACCACCCATGCTAAATCCAACCAATACAATATTTTCATAACCATATTGATCAATCGCATGTTGTATCACTGCTCTCAGGTCATTTGCATCACCATGATGATAAAAACGCAATAACCGATTGGGTTCCCCACTACAACTTCTGCAGTTCCATCCCAATGCATCCCAACCATTGGCAACAAATTTCTTGGCCATACCGGTAACATAATGTCTGCCGGCATCACCTTCCAATCCATGTGTAATGATGACTAGTTTTTTATGGGTGGTGTTTTGCTGATGCCAATCCAGATCCACAAAGTCTCCATCCGGCAGTTCCAGTCTCTCCCGATGATCGTATTGAAACCGTATTTTCCGAAACATACTCGGATAGATCGACTGCACATGTCCGTTCCATTGCCAAAAAGGTGCACGATAAGAACTGTCGGAAATAACGGGCATAGGAAATTTTGGTAAAAATAATGGGAAATAAGAGACAAGAAAGAAGAAACAAGGAACAAGGAAGCAACAAGAAATAAGTAACAAAGCATAATAAAGGGGTAAGAAAATAGTGCAGAGCTTTACAATACCATCGAACCTTAGTCCGGTGAAAAGAAGGTCTCCGAAAAAAGATATCTTGTAACTTGTATCTTGAAGCTTGATGCTCGCATCTCACTGCTTAATTCTTATTTTTAAGTCATGACCGGCGCTAAATATCTCAAATACCTCAACCCTTTATCACTGTTTGATACCAAGCGTACAAGGGATATCTTTCATGTGAACCCTACCGTTATTCCCGAACGCGTAGAAGCCAGTGAGATCAAAGTGAAAGTATATGACTACTCGCCTACTGAATTCTCGGAAACACAATTGACCCGTATCCAAGAATGTTTTGCTTATCGTGATAACGATCATACCTCCTGGATCAATGTGGATGGTATTCGTAAAGCAGATGTAGAAGCTTTGTGTAATCACTTCGGTATACACTACCTCATTGTTGAAGATATCATGAGTGTGAGTCAACGTCCGAAAATGGATGAGATGGATAATGTGATGTTCTGTTTACTCAATATGCTCTACTTCAATGAGCAGACCGGTGCTGTTGAAACAGAACAGATCAGCATTATACTGGGAAAAGGGTTTGTGCTTTCTTTTCAAGAAGATGCCGGTAGAGATGTATTCAATCCCATTCGTGATAAGCTCAAACTCAATGGCAGCAAACTTCGTGTGAGCGGCGCCGATTATCTCTGTTATGCATTGTTAGATATGATCGTTGACAACTATTATATCGTAATGGAGAAACTGGGAGATCGTATAGAACAACTGGAAGAAAAAATTATCCGCGGCAGCAATACTCGTACACTCGCAGTGATCAATAGTTTGCGTAAAGAACTCATCGTACTGAAACGAAATGTGAGTCCGGTTAGAGAATTGATCAATGGTTTTATCAGAAGTGAAAGTGATCTGCTGGAAGAAAGAACCACCAAATATTTCAAAGATGTGTATGATCATATCCTGCAAGCCAATGACTTGGCAGAGAACTATCGTGATATGATGATGAACCTGCAAGACCTCTATCTCAGTAATGTAAACCTGAAAACCAATGAGGTGATGAAAGTAATGGCGATCGTAACTTGTTTACTCGCACCTGCAACGGTCATCGGCGGCATCTTCGGCATGAACTTCGATCGCATTCCCTATCTCCATCACCAATACGGCTTCTTCATCGCCGTAGGCCTCATGCTCATCGTACCGGTTTGGATGCTGGTGGTGTTTAAGAGGAGGGGGTGGTTTTAAAAGCTTCAAGCTACAAGCCTCAAGCTTCAAGAAAAATACTTGTAGCTTGAAGCCTGCAGCCTGTAGCTCATTCCTCACACTTTCACCAACTTCCACTTCCCACGTTTAAACAGAATCACACTGGTGATGGTGATACAGGTTTCTGTTGTTACGATGGCGATGAAGACGCCGGTGGTGCCCATGTTGAGCACTTTGGATAGTAATAATGCAAAGGGTATTTGGAAAACCCAGAACCAAAA
This sequence comes from Sediminibacterium sp., assembly GCA_965279585.1. Lineage (GTDB taxonomy): Bacteria > Bacteroidota > Bacteroidia > Chitinophagales > Chitinophagaceae > Sediminibacterium. The sequence continues at coordinate 424,955 of OZ257248.1, forward strand.
TAAATTGATCCAGGTAGGTGTTCTGCTGTCTCCGGCGCCATTGAAGGCATTGATCATGACCATGCCGACACCGTAGAAAATATAACCCAAACTCACAATACGCAAGGCGGTTACTGCTGTTTTGGTGACTGCCGGATCATGCGAGATCAATCCCACAAAAAATTCTGCGCCTACCACAAAGAGTACCGATACAAATGCCATAAAGATGGCATTGTAGCGAGCAGTCTTCCAAACAGATTGCTCTGCACGATCAGGTTGTTGTGCGCCGAGGTTTTGTCCGACAAGTGTTGCAGCTGCATTACTCAATCCCCATGCCGGCATGATAAAGAAAATGAGTAAACGGATGGCGATGGTATAACCTGCCACGGCATCACTACCAAAACCGGAAACAATTCTGGCCATCGCGATCCAACTGGCTGAACCGATGATGAATTGTAAGGTTCCGGTAGATGCAATATTGGCGATCGATGAAAGGATCTCTTTATTTGGAATAAAATGTTTGCGAACGATGCGTATGATATTTTTTCCATTGAATAAATGATACAACTGATACAATACACCAATACCTCTACCCGTGGTAGTAGCAATGGCAGCACCTGTTAAACCAAACTGATCGATCAATATCGGACAGAGAATGATGTTACAGATATTGGCCAACCATAAGCTTTTCATGGCCATGGCTGCATCACCGGCGCCACGGAAGATTCCATTGATCAGAAACAAAAGCATGATCACCAGATTACCCACCAACATGATGCGGGTATAATTGGTACCCATGGCTACCACAGATGCATCGGCACCCATGAGTGCCAGCACCTCGCCTGCATAAAAGATACCGATGATGCTGATGAGTACAGACACACCAAAAGACAGTAACAAAGCTTGTGCTCCTGCCTTGGCAGCACCTTCAGGATTCTTTTCACCCACTCTTCTAGCCACCATCGCAGTAGCGGCCATACTTAAACCGATGGCTACGGAATAAATAAGGGTGAGACAAGATTCTGTAAGTCCAACAGTGGCGGCGGCGCCGGCACCGAGTTTACTGACAAAGAAAATATCGACCACGGCAAACACAGACTCCATGCACATTTCAAGGATCATGGGTATGGCGAGCATGAATACCGCTTTACGGATGCTGCCTTGTGTAAAATCCTGGTGCTCGCTGTTGAGTGCTTCGCGGAAATAGCTGAAAAAGCCCTTTTTGGGCGTATGATTCATAGTAGTATTCGTCATTACCTGATTGAATTATGTAAAATGAAAGATGGCACGCCCAAGGCGTACGATTAAGGGTTGTTGAAGAAAGATGGGTAGCAGTGTCGGTTATCTGGTACCCTGCTTAGATGTTCATAAAACAGGTGTTCGTGTACGAATGTCTTTCGATCTTGTTCATCGAAAGCAGGGCAAAATTATTCATTTCTTTCACATATACAACATAAAAAAATGGATGAAAGGTAAATGTGCGATGTAAATTCTTTATGTATATTGGTGTTGCTTAACAACCCACAAATACCTAAAGAGTTTTGGTTCGCCTAAGACCAAACCCTGAGAAACGCCCCGACTTTACAGTCGGGGTTTTTATTTTAAAAATATCAGTAACAACTTACCAAACACCGGTTTTATACGTATATATCCCTGTTAACCGTATATGAACTTTTAAACAGATAAGTTGTTGAATACTAGATTGCTATATCTTTATAAGGAAGTTCAATATCCCCCAGATGAACTATAAAGGCTTTATAAGATCCAGTATCAGTGCATCCGTGTGTGTAACCCGGAGATGGAACTTGCTTTCCAAACCATTCTTCTTTTTCTCTTTTCTTTTATTATTTATTTCTTTTTCTGCTGAGGCGCAATTGACTAGTGGTGGAGTAGTAAACTCTACTAAGTGTCAAGTTGGAACAGCTGCGCACTCATTTACTGAAACCACACCAGTTAACGACGAAGATTTTAGTGAAGAATATCAATGGCAAAGATCACAGAACAACACGTTTCCTGGAGGCTCAACTACTAATGTATCTACAGCAAAACTTTTAACCGACAATGCTGACTTGGTTGGTGTGTGGTATTATCGAAGATTAGCAACGAGAAACGGCGTAACGGTTTCGAGTAATGTCGTAACAATTGTAATGATGCCAACTGCTACTATCTCTGGGGCAACAACAGTTTGTCTAAATGCTGCTAACCCAACGCTAACAATCACTGCTAGCGGGGGAACTCCACCTTATACAATTAACTATACACTTAACGGAAGCAACCAACCTGCTATAACAATCAATAGCGGAAGTACGCATACTATAAATGTATCAACTAGTTCATCAGGGACATTTAATTATGTACTTACAAGTGTAACTGATGCAACTGCTTCTGCAGAGTCATGTACGAATACTTCATTCCCTAGTAATGGTTCTGCATCTGTAGTGGTAAGACCATTACCCACAGCCACTGTTTCTACCAATGCTACCAGTGTTTGTAGAAATGGAACACAACCTGTGATTACTTTCACAGGAAGCAATGGTACTTCCGGAACGAATTATACATTCACGTATAAAATTGGAAGTACTACACAACCTACAGTATCTAGTACCGGTGGTGCAACTACTGCAACTGTGAACCGCGCCACTAACACTGCAGGAAGTTTTGTGTATGAACTGGTTTCAGTACAGGAAGGAAGTGCACAAGCATGTACCAATACACAAACAGGTTCTGTAACAGTAGTGGTGAATGAAAATCCTACCATTACCGGCATCGATCCGGTTTCTCCGAAAGTCTGTAGAGGAACTAGTGGATTTGATATCACATTCAATACTACCGCTTCACCCAATCAATATCGTATCGTCTGGAATAGTGCCGCACAAACAGCAGGGTTTACCAATACAGGTGATCAAACTTTTAATAACTCAACAGGGAAAATTACGGTAGCGGTTCCTACCGCAGCGAATGCAGGAACGTATACAGGTACTTTGCGTTTAACGAATACCAGTACCACTTGTTTTGTAGAAAATTCTGCATCACTGCAAGTGATGGCAACACCAACAGTAGATGCCATCACAAGTTCCGGCAATGCAGTATGTATTGGCTCCACACTTGCATTATCGAATAACACATCGGGTGGAACATGGTCGGTCAATAATTCCAATGCAACGATCTCCACCTCAGGAGTATTAACAGGATCAGCAGCAGGTAGTACAACGGTTTCTTATGCTGTAACAAATTCAGACAATTGTACCACAACGGTAACAGCAGTTAGAACCATCAATGCCTTACCAACAGTGGCTGCCATTTCCGGTAATGCTGCCGTATGTGTTGGATCAAGTATCACATTAGGTAATACAACCACCGGCGGAACATGGTCGGTCAATAATTCCAATGCTACGATCAATTCTTCAGGAGTATTAACAGGATCAGCAGCAGGAACTACAACGGTATCCTACACTTTTACCGATGCCAATAATTGCACTGCATCAGCAACAGCAGTTAGAACCATCAACGCCTTACCCATATTGACCGCCATCAGTGGTGCCACCGGAGTCTGTGTAGGTGCCAATACATCATTGACCAATGCAACAACGGGTGGAGTGTGGTCTGTCAATAACAGCAATGCATCTATTAGTAGTTCCGGCGTACTCACGGGTAATGCTTCGGGTACCACAACAGTTACATATACTTTCACTAATACGAACGGATGTACATCCAGTGTCACATCCAATAAAACCATCTTTGCACAACCGGTATTACAGATCACCAATCCGGCAGGTATCTGTTCACCCGGTACCATTGATCTTACACAAGCTTCCATCACTGCAGGCAGTGCTGCCGGACTTCAATACAGCTATTGGTCGGATGCAGCGGCTACTATTGCGATCACATCACCCGGACTTGTTGGTAGTGCGGGTACTTATTATATCCGTGGTACGGAATCTGTCAACAACTGTTCGGTCATTAAACCTGTTACTGTTTCAGTGTTGCCGCAAGCAACTATGGTCATCAACACCCCTGCTGCTGTTTGCTCACCGAATACAGTTGATATTACCAATGCTGCCATTACCAGTGGTAGTGCTTCGGGTTTGAGCTTCACTTATTTTACAGATGCACTAGGTACACAAACACTCAATACACCCAATGCTATTTCGCAGTCGGGTACGTATTATATCAAAGGCACACCTGCCGTGGGTTGTAGTGCCGTTAATCCTGTAACAGTTACGATCAACCCACTTCCATCCTTGGTGGTAAATAGTCCGACCGCAGTGTGTGCACCGGGTGTTATCAATTTAACACGTCCGGAGATCACAGCCGGTAGTTCATCGGATCTTCGTTTCAATTATTTTATAGATGCATCACAAAGCGGTGAAGTGAGTGATGCTACTCAAATCACAAGATCAGGAACCTATTATATACGTGCTACCAATAATCAAACCGGTTGTAGAAACAGTGCAGCAGTAACTGTAACGGTGCATCCGCTACCTGCTGGACAATTGCAAACACCTGCAGTGAACTTTATTTGTGAAAATGGCTCTGTGACATTATCAGCAAACGGTGCAACAGGATATCAATGGATCAAAGATCAACAGCCGATCAGTGGTGCAACCAATGCAACATATACTGCTACTGCAAAAGGTATTTATACGGTGCGATTTATTTCAGCGCAAGGTTGTATAAGACAAGCTTCAGAAAATATCACATTAGAAGTATTGGCAAAACCTGTGATTGATTTTGCAATTGGGGACGCTTGTGTAGGTGCACAAACCAGTTTTCAAAATCGTTCCTCTGCAACAAATTCAGGTGGATTGAATTGGTTGTGGGAGTTTGGAGACGGATCTGCTTCCAATGAATTTTCAACGAGGTATGCTTATCTCAATCCGGGGGTGTATCGTGTGAAATTAACTGCCAGTAATCCGAATTGTGCTGTCACTGAAAGTAAAACGGTTGAATACATTGTGAGAGCTGCTGCACGTCCGGTTCGTTATCCGGATATTGAAACATTGCCGGGTGTGGCAGTAACACTGAGCGCAAGAAGCAATGTTGGGAATATTTATACATGGACACCTAATACCGGATTAACATCTCCTACGGCATCAACCACTTCTGTGACAGTGAATGAAAGCACTTTGTATAAAGTGTCGATCACTTCAGATATTGGTTGTGTAACAACAGATACGGTATGGGTGAAAATATTACCCGGAGTTGATATTCTTGTACCGCAAGGGTTTTCTCCCAACAATGACGGACAAAATGATCGACTGTATCCGATGTTGGTGGGGATGCGTCAGCTGAATTATTTCAAAGTATTCAATCGATGGGGTAATATCATTTTCAGTACAGGCAATGCATCAGCAAGTGCAGGATGGGATGGCATGTATCTGGGACAATTACAAACATCAGGCGCCTACACCTGGGTAGCTGAAGCCATCGACCTACAAGGCCGCGTTGTCAGGAAGACAGGGACGGTGTTGTTGTTGAGGTAGGGAATAGGATTTAGCGAATAGTTCATAGCAAGAGATACGGTTTTACTATAAGCCATGAACCATAAGCCATAAGCAAATAGTTTATAGCGAATAGTTTATAGCAAGAGATACAGTTTTACTATAGGCCATGAACCATAAGCTAAAAGAAAACTATGAGAAAATATACACTAAGCATTTTACTATGCCTATCCTGCTTTGTGGTGGTGGGGCAGGACCCTTATTTTTCTCAGTATTTTAGTTCGCCGCTGAGTTTTAATCCGGCTTTGACGGGATATATGGATGGCTCACATAGGCTTGCGGTGAATTTCAGAAACCAGTGGGCGAATATCAGCACACCTTATCAAACTGCATCCGTTTCTTTTGATACCAGGATCATGCGTAAACAGTTACCGGATAGAGATAGATGGGGTTTGGGTATTCATGCGATGTATGATCAGGCAGCGGGGGGTATTTATAAAAACAGTTATGTAGTGTTGTCAACAGGTTTTAATAAAGGATTGGATGAAGAAGGATATCAATCGATCGGAATAGGTGTGCAAGCTGCATTGGGAAGGAATGTGGTTGACTTTAATAAGATCAGTTTCTCTAATCAATTTACTACCAGCGGCTTTGATCTTTCCATACCGAATGGAGAGAGTATCAACAATCGTTCTGTTGCATATGCATCTGTGAATGCCGGTATCTTATACAATTATGCTGATGAGGCAGGAAACGCCTACAGCTTTGGTGCTGCCGCGTTTCATCTTACCAATCCGCGACTGAATTTTTTCACGGGACAAAATAGTCGCTTGGATGGAAGATTTGTTCTGCATGGTAGTGCCTTGCTAAAAGTGAATGATCGGGATGAGGTTTTTTTCAGTGGCAATTTTATGCAGCAAGCACGCAATCAACAAACAGTGATCGGTGGTGCGTATGGGTGGGGTATCGGTGAAACAGATTATCATTTATATACCGGTGCATGGTTAAGAACCGGAGATGCTATTTATCCTTATGCAGGTTTGAGGACCAACAGTTTTCAGGTAGGGCTCAGTTATGATATTACACAGTCTGATCTAAGAAGAACCAGTGGCTTTGCGGGTAGTAGTGAAATTTCTTTTATCTGGTTTTTTGATCATGCGAATAAAAGTAAGATCATTCCTTGTTTTTTTTAGCGTAGGATGGGCCACAGATTTTTGTTTAAAATCATAATCCATCATAACAATCTGCGTTCCATTAGTTCCCTAACACGAACAAGCTAATATCATTACCCAACACTTCATGATGCTGTTGATAAGCGAGCCACTTTTCTATAAAAGATTTACCCATGATGCGTTGGGGGGTACTTAATAATATCAATGTGTTCTGATCTAAAAAATGCTGTAACATTTTATTCAATGCATCAAAGTCTGATGGATTGTAATTGATATCACTTAATAACAATACCTCGGCAGTCAAGTCTTTCGGTAATTGTTGCCAGTTAATGATCCTTGTGCTGAGATGGGTGATCTGATTCAATTCAGCAGATGCACGAACATAGTTAAGGGGTTCCGGTAAAAAATCTGAGCAACAAACTTCTTTTGCAAATGATGAAGCCACCAATGAAGGAAGACCGAGTCCACCCGCCAGCTCCAATACTGTTTTATCTTTTACATAAACCGGATTTGATGCGAGAAAGCCTGCCAATGCTTCTGCAGCCGGCCAACATTTACCCCAGAATGGGAAATGAGATAGCTTTTGTTCCTGCCATTCTTTTCGGAGCTCCTGTTGTTTGGGTAAGAGTAGCTTGATTACGATCTCACCGAACGTATAGGTTTGTTGTTGCGTATGCAATAGAAAGGATCAACAGTTTTATTTTATCAGTTCCATTAATTTCTCTACCACAGGATCTTTACCTGATAAAAGTGCTGATGGCCGGAAAGGTATAAAAATAGTCGGCTGCACCCCTTTTGATTTTTTATCGCTCACTGCTCCCTCATATACGGCCATGGAACAATAGCCATATAATTGGGTGTTGGGTAATGTGAAGCTGGCGTTTTCTCCTGTGAGATCAATACGCTCTCCGGTAGGTTCACCAATGATGGTACCGAGATCGGCAGACTTTACAGACAATGCTGTCATGTGTGCAGAAGAATAAGTGATAGGTCCGGTCAGCAGATAAAATTGACCGCGGAAAATATTTTCTTTTTTGATGGTTGTATCCAGTGCTTTTGTTTGAAAACGCATGGTATAGTTATCGCCATTTCTAGTACCGTTCTTGATAAAATTTTGCATCACACGGTACATACCACTGTTTTCTTTAAAGCGACGCATCATAGAACCGTTGCGTAAGGTTTTACTATACACATCAATATAGGGTTGTTTGGCAATGTATGCCAACAGATGGTCGCCAATGGAAGAATTACCACCTCCATTATTACGAATGTCAAAAGCTACGTGTTGGATCTTTTCCTGTTGGATGATGGCAAATGCCGAATCAATAAAGCGAATGGCTTCGGCATAATTATTATATGATGTACAAGAGATAATAGCCAATCCTTGTTCCTTGAATAATTGAAGACCCCATTTTTTCTTGGGGAATTGTCTTTGAAAAAAACCATTCATCGTGATCCCTTCCGGTTGAATAGTAGTGCTTTTTTGTTGATACGGATCATGTAATACGATCTCATATTGGTTCTCCCATCCATACAATGACCATAATAAAAAGGGGAATAAACGCGATAAAGAAGCTTCTTTCATTCGATGATGGTCCGCAGGAACTACCGGCATGATCCTTTGCAAAATATCCTTTGTACTGACTCCATTGATTGACTCCACCATTAAACCGCGGTACAATGACGAACTGTCTTTCCAATTCTCAGTGATCCAAAGTGTATCATTGTATAACCTCACACGATAAGGAAAGAGTTTCCCGTTCCTGCTGATCAATCCCTCTACTTCTTCAAAATCAAAATCATAAGTGAGCGCTGTATGTCCGTCATTGTATTGTGTAGTAACCGGAGCGATCATTTCAATGAATTCCCAACGTTTCATTGGGCGTATGATCTTTTTTCTAGTCTCTTTCCACTTCTGTTCCGTTGCGGCGCTATCAGCATCTGCCCAAAGAGCAGGGTGATTGTCTGTAATGATCTTATGTAAACTATCATAATCACTCAATAATTCATTCACTGTAAACACACGCTGGTGTACTGAATCCTGCATGGCTTGTGTATGCAAGGCTGATACAGTGCATAGGAGAATGAAGATCGTTTTAATTAGATGCATCGTTGGTGATTTGAAAATCCGGGATCATGGTTGTATGTATGGAAGAAAGATTGCCTGCATTTCCGATCACTTTATATTCTTCATCCGGACTATTCAATAGTTCTATAGACTCAGATGGTGATTGCTCTAGAGTGGTATAATGGTTTTCTACCGATTTTTGAAACCACACCAATGATACAATCAGAATACCTGTGATCACTACAATAAAGATAACCAGGTAAAGCAACTTTTTTCTAAAATGCCGATCAGAGGATTGCATATTACCAATAAGTATAAGTGAATGTAATAGGAGTTACAGGATTCGGCATTTGATCAACAAAATGCTTTTTTGTAAGAACATAACCATCATTATCATAGGTGTATTCAAAACGGTCTATCCTTCCTGATACGCCTAATTTATCTACCGAAATAATTCTTCCCGGATTGTTTTTCATGAGCACAAAACCCGGCAGAAAATAGTCGGTGCTTACTTCTTCAGGAACAGCGATCTTATTATCGTAGTCTTCATACAATTGTTTGTAATTGAATTCGAAAGGGTCATTTAAACTCTGACGTGAAAAATATTCACGACGTATGAGATTTCCTTGTGCGTTATAAAAAAATAAGGTTTTGGTTTCAGCCAGTTCAATGGACATGGGTACTTTGAATTGCTCAACGATCTCTATGAGTTGATTCTTCTCATTGATGGTAAGAAAACTGGTTGCGAATAAACTGTTTTGCTGGTTATAGCTTTGAATGGTATGAGGTTTGCCATCTTTATAATAATAGAGGGTGTAACCATTGGCAGCCTGCATTTTCACCAGTCTTTTTTGATCATATTGAAAAGTAAGACTGTACTGACTTACAGCTCCATCTGTTCTGCTGGTAAATTGTGATGAGTACTGTTGTAAACTTCCATCCGTATTAAAAGTATAGGTTCTGAAATCATTGGGAGCATTCCTGATCTCTTTCACTTTTTTGGATACTATAACAGGAGTTGTTGCGGGAGGAGTAACACTGTCTTTTTTATTGCAGGAAACAGTGAGTAGTCCTGACATCAATACTAATAAATAATATTTCATCATTGCTTTGGGTTGAGTGAAAGCACAAAACTCATGCATATCAGATGTGACAACAATCGCATGATGGTGTGAACAGACGAGTAAAATTTGGGTTGAGTGGTGAATACACTCAGCGAAAGGCGAATGCAGATGCAACACCACATATTTATGTGATAGGGGCGATTATTGAACGGGGATGTTCAAGGTGATCTGTGTGCCTTCTCCGAGTTTAGACTGGATATTGATTCTGCCTTTTAATGCGGCTGCTCTTTTGTACATATTCCCCAGTCCATTGCCATCGGCTTTGTCAATATCAAAACCAATTCCATCATCCTGAATGATCATGATCAGCCTATGATGATGTAATGCTAAATGAATTTGCGCTTTGGAAGCGTTGGAGTATTTCGCAATATTATTAATGGCTTCTTTGAACACCAGAAAAAAATCTCGGCGTGCTTGCATATCCATTTTCACTTCTTCGATGGATGGGTCTGTTCTAAAGTCTAGATCAATATCTTTTGCTTCCAATACACTGGTCGCTATTTCGCGCATACGTGCAGTGATTTTCTGCATGGAATCATTCATAGGTTTGATACTCCATACAATATCATCCATGGCTTCCATCATGCGCTGACTATTATCACTGATCTTTCCAAGGTATTCACTTACACGTACATTATCAGTATTCAATTTGCTTTTGGCCATGGTGCTGAGAATATTGATAGTACTCAGTGTTGAGCCCATATCATCGTGTAAGTCACGAGCAACGCTGTTGCGCAGATTTTCCACTGCCAGTATTCTGTTGATGCGAAGACGATGGATGAAATACAGCAAGCCAAAAAAAGCAAGACTTAATATACCCAGGAACCACCAGGTTTTCCAGAAAGGAGGTTTAATATAAATGATGAGCGTAGTAATGTTTTTTGACCTTACGCCGTCAATGTTTTCACAGTAAACATTGAAAGTATATTTTCCCGGAGGCAGTAATGAATAGTTGACAAGTTTTTGTCGGTCTGCTCTTTGCCAGTTCTCATCAATTCCATCCATTTTATAATAATAGATCAGCTTATCGCGATTGATATAGCTAAGGGAAGAGAAATACAGACTAAAGGAATTTTGATCGTATTTCAATTTCACTTGATTCTGTGCAGCAAGAGAATCGATCGGTAGATATTGATTGAATAATTTGAAATCAGTGATACTTACATCGGGTGGCTGTTGATTGGTTTCAAACATTTCAGGTTGAAAGAACATCAATGCGTTTGAACCGGCAAACATCACAAAACCCTCACTACATAAGTAGTCGGCTGTTTTTACTTTTTCACTCATGATCATACCGTCTCTGCTCGAGTAGGTTGTGATATTGTTATTGTAAGGGTTGTAGCGGCATAAACCATTATTGGTATTGATCCATAGATAACCTGAACGATCCATTCTTAGACGTTGAATGGAATTAGAAGGAAGTCCCTGTTCGTAAGAAATGAGACGAACTTTTCCGGTTTGTTTGTTGATCAGATTCAGAGCGCCTGCACCAAAAGCAATGATGCTATCATTGAGTTGATCGATATCGGTTCCGGTAGAAGCGTATAGACCATTTTCCGCTTTGGTATACTGTTGTAAAAGTTGTCCGGTTTCACCGTTTATGGCAAAAATTCCTGTACCCTGAACAGCTGCCCATAACCATCCGTCTTTATCAAACATCAGTTTTGGAATGATGGCTGTTCCATAATCTTTAACGACCCTGAACTTATTATTCTCAAATACAATGATTCTTCCTCGCTGTGTACTGAACCATAGACGTCCCTTTTTATCTTCTGTGATATATCGAACGGTTGCATTTGCGAACTCGGGTGGATTGTAATAAGTGGTTTTATTGGTGGCAGGATTATAGCGTGTAAGAATACCTCCATTCGATCCGATCCAGACATCGCCTGTAGCCTTCTCCTGATGCATACACCAGGTAAGTGTTACAGCTAATTGTGTTGCTTTTTGCCATGATGAAGGTCTGGGCTTGAAAATATTATACTGCTTCTTTTTAAAAGTTTTATCCATCGTTACTACACCCCTTCCCCAACTGGTCAGCCAATAATCACCATTACTGAGCTCGAGAATGTCAGTGAATTCATGGGATCCTGTTTTATCCATCACCATCATATTCTGTACACCATTACCATCGGTACCCGGTGGTGAAAAATACAAGCCTTCATTGGTAGCTGCCCAAATACCGCCTTCTCGGTCTTCTATTACCTGATGTACTACTTCATAATGGATGTCAAAATTTCTAAGTGGATCACTTTTATAAAAATTAAATTTATTCGATCGTTTATTGAAGCTGAATAATTTATCAAGACCAAATACCCATAAACCACTCTTGGGTAACTCAGTCATATTCCTGTATTCTCCATACTTGCCTGTGAACACAACAAGTCCGGCTGTATCTTTTAAATATTTTGTTCCTGTAGAATCCAAACAGTGGATCACTTCGCCGCCACCCGCCCATACCGGCCAATTGTACAACCAATATCTTCCTTTTGAATCGATGAATATGTTGGCGATACTTTCTTGCACTCGCCAGTTATCGAGCAATGGAATTTTTTTGGGATTGTATGACCGTGTGTAGGTTTCACCGGTTTTGTAATCATATGCAGCTAACCCTTTATCTCCAAACGTAAGCCATAGTAATCCTTTGCGCGGATCTTCAGCAGATCGGATGCCATAACTCCAATTTTCAGGAACACGAAAAGGTGCAGAAGAAGTAAAAGCACCGACAGTACTATCAAATTTTAAGATACCCGTTGGCTGAATAGAAAGATAGATACTGCCCATTCTGTCTTTCCATAATCGCGCATTGATTCTTGGCGGAATGGGTTTGTCCGGACGAATAGGGATCTTACGGTAAACAATTTTTGAAGGATCAAAAACGCCTACTTCACGTAGCTCGGGAAAATATAACCAAAGTGTTCCGTTATTACCTGGTACAATATAATCAAGTGTTGAAACGGGTAATGCATCGCTGTCTTTTTTACCGGGCATTAAAAAGTTTACAAACTTGGTCCCATCAAATCTTTGTAATCCATTGGAACTGCCTACCCAGATAAATCCTTTTTCATCCTGATGCAATGCGTGTACATCATTACTGGCGAGACCGTCATCAGTATTGAGTTGCGTGAATGTATAACCTTCCTGTGCCGTAGCGATGACCGCACAAAAAAAGAATACCACTATATAAGAAGATATACGAAGCAGCACTCTACAAATCTACTATCTGTAGCGGGTATAAAAAACAGCATATTTATGTGATGCGATCAATGGTTTTAGGCTTGGTTTTCCAATAGCCGTAAGGCTTCAAAAAGTCTTCCTGAAAAACTATTTACCGAATAATCGCCAAAATGAAAATCATCCACTGCAGATACCGGAATGATCCGTTTGGTAGAGCTGGAAATAAAAGCTTCTTTCGCTGTGCGGATCTCTTCCAGACTTAAGGCTCTTTCTTCAACGCGCATGATCTTTTTGGCTACAGTAAGAATATTGGCTCTTGTTACACCTTTTAACATGCCCTCGTCGGGGGTTACGAGTATATTTTCTTGTGTGATGATAAAAAAGTTAGAACGCGGACATTCACTTACTGATCCATTGAAGTGGTACAATACATCTTGTGCATGTTGCTCTTTGATCAGGGGTTGAAGCCAAATGGCCATTAGATAGTCTGTGGTTTTTACCTCGGGTAATTGTCTGCGGTAATGATGTGTAATGAGTTTATAAGGTGATGTCAAGATCGTTTCCGGTGGCTCAGGGATAGGTTGTTGTACGATGATGAGATGAGGTTCAACAGGCGTATACCCATCCGGTGAAGCTCCACCTGTTACTGTGATACGGATACCGGAATGTGCTAATTGATTTTGATCGATCATTGATTGGATGATGGTGATCAATTCTTCTTTGCTATAAGATAATTGTAAGCGCATATACTCCAAGGATCGATACAGTCGATCGATATGCTGTTGAAGAAAAAGCGGATGTTTTCCTTTCACACGCAAAAAATCAAAAACACCATAGCCGCGTTGCAAACCCAGATCATTGACGGGAATGCTTGCTGTTGCTGATTCAATGAATGTTCCGTTGACATAACTGATCATAATATACTCGATGTTGTTTTTATAGAACGCAGATTTTTAAGATTGATTATGATGATAAATTAACGGTGTTAATCATAACTGATCATAAAAATCTGCGTCTTATCCTTCTCATTTAATCTTATTATACTTTCTTAAAATCTCTTTCACCCTCTCCACCGGCAATCCTGGTATTTCACGATTGTCTTTTCCTTGCATCGTAGCAGACATGAACAAAGAATTCAAGACGGCTTCTTCTGTGGCTTCAATGGCTGCAAGAAACAAAGGCGTAACCGCATCATTCACCAATAATGAAGCGTTGATTGTTTTTGTACGAGCTATATGCGGGATGCGTAAACTACTATCGGTAGAAAAAGCGATTACATAATCACCACTTCCGTTAGAAGCAATGCCGCCAGTTTTTGCCAGTGCCATAAAAGCGCGCTTGGCCAAGCGTTCCAGATTACGGCTATCCAAAGGAGCATCGGTGGCCACAACGATCATACAAGAACCATCAGATTTTTTACTCAACTCGCGACTAAAACTAAACTGACCAAGTTCTTGTCCAACAGGCACACCATTGATCTCCAAGACTCCACCGAAATTGGTTTGTACCAATACGCCAACCGTATATCCACCTAAACTTTCCGGTAATTTTCTGGAAGAGCTGCCAATGCCACCTTTGAAACCAAAACAAACAGTACCCGTACCTGCTCCAACAGACCCCTCTGCTACTATTCCATCGGAAGCAGTTTGGATGGCATTCAATACATCAGACTTGCGAATATGTCTGCCACGAATATCATTCAGTCCTCCATCATTGGTTTCTCCCACTACTGCATTTACAGATTGTACCTGTTCATTGCCTTTTTGTAAAAGGGTATGTTCAATCACAGCTTCCATGGCAGTGGCAACACTTAAGGTATTGGTGAGAATGATGGGAGTTTCAATATTACCCAGTTCTTTGACCTGTGTACTTCCTGCCAGTTTACCAAATCCATTACCTACATAAATAGCAGCGGGTACTTTCTCTTGAAATAAGTTACCTGAATGTGGCAGAATGGCGGTAACACCTGTTCGTACATTTGTTCCTTGAATCAGTGTGGTGTGACCCACTTTTACTCCAGCTATATCGGTAATACTGTTGAGTTTACCTGTTTCTAGAACTCCGATCTTTAAACCCATTTCCCGTGCTCGTTGCTGCGCAATAGAACTGGAAAGACCGAAAGCTAGTAAGGATAGTAAGAATAATTTCATAGATACATCTTTATGGGCCGCAGATTCTTTATGATGATGATGATGAACGCAGATATAAAATCATCATAAAGATCTGCGTCCCATCCTACGCAAACAAGATACTGAAAATCTTCCTTTACCGATTTAGCCGCACACTCATCAAACTCCTGAAAAATCTTAGCGGTTCTTTCTTAAATTACCGGTTCATTTAAATACTGTTATGAGAAAACTATCACTTGCACTGTTTTCGCTGATCGCTTGTTTACAGTCTTCGGCGCAAAACGACCCGAACTGGATGCGCTATTCAGCTATTTCACCCGATGGGAAAACCATCGCATTTACGTACAAAGGAGATATTTATAAAGTTCCTGCTTCCGGGGGTACTGCTACCATGCTTACCTTACATGAAGCCAATGATATGATGCCTATCTGGAGCAAGGACGGAAAACACATCGCATTCGCCAGCGATCGCTTTGGCGATTTTGATGTATTCCTTATTCCCGCTGAAGGCGGAGAAGCTAAAAGGCTTACCTATCATTCTGTACCTGAATTGCCGTATAGTTTTACGGCAGATAATAAATCTGTTCTTTTTGGTTCTACTCGTCAGGATGCTGCCAGCAATCGTACTTATCCAACGGGTTCGCAACCTGAATTGTACAAAATATCTGTAAATGGCGGTCGCCCTGAGCAAGTATTGACGACACCTGCAGAATGGGTGAACCTAAGCAGTAATGGACAATTCATGTTATACCAAGATAAAAAAGGCGGTGAGAACCAGTGGCGTAAACATCATACTTCTGCTATCGCCAGAGATATCTGGATCTATGATAACAATGCTAAGACACATAAGAAGATCACTACTTTCAATGGAGAAGACAGAAACCCTGTTTTCACAGACGCTGATAAAGCATTTTATTATTTGAGTGAAGAAAGTGGATCATTCAACGTACACAAAATGGGTCTTGAAGGTGGTAAATCACAACAGCTGACCACTTTCAAAAAACATCCTGTTCGCTTTTTAAGTCTAGCCAATGATGGAACGATTTGTTTTGGTTATGATGGCGAACTCTATACCATGAAAGGAAATGGTCGTCCGCAAAAAGTAAGCGTGAACATTGTTGCAGATGTTCGCAGTAATAATACAAGAGTGGTACCTGTGAGTGGTGGTGTTAGAGATATGGCGGTTTCTCCTAACGGAAAAGAAGTAGCTTATATTTTCCGTGGAGAAGTCTTTGTAAGTAGTGTAGATGGAGGTGTTACCAAAAGAATTACCAATACTCCCGAGCAGGAAAGACTGGTAAGTTTTTCTCCGGATGGGAAAACATTATTGTATTCTTCTGAGAGAGGAAACAGCTGGAAAATATTCGAAACCAAAAAGCAAAGAAGTGAAGAGCCTTATTTCTATGCGTCTACTGTATTGAATGAAACAGCAGTTATTTCAAATAACAATGAAAACTATCAGCCGTCTTATTCTCCTGATGGAAAAGAAATCGCTTTCATAGAGAATAGAATGACATTGAAAGTGTACAATATTGCTTCTAAGCAAACCAGAACCATTCTTACAGATAAAGAATTGTTCTCGAATGGTGATAACGATCAGTACTTCCAGTGGAGTCCTGATGGTAAATGGTTCTTATTTGATTATGCCGTTCCGGGTGTTGCTCCCGGTGAAGTGGGTTTGGTTTCATCTGATGGAAAAGGTAAAGTGATCAACCTGACTGAAAGCGGTTTCAATGATAGTCGTGCTAAATGGATCATGGGTGGAAAAGCCATGATGTGGTTCAGTAATAGAGATGGTTTAAAAGCAGTTGCCCAAAGCGGTGGTGCACAAGCGGATGTATATGCTATGTTCTTTACACAAGATGCATTTGATAAATTCAAATTGAGTAAGGAAGATGCAGCATTACAGAAAGAGATCGAAGACACAAAAGCGAAAGCAGATACCAGCAAAAAGGCTGCATCTAAAAAAGACAGTGTAGTGATCGATTGGGAAGGATTGAGTATGCGTAAAGCTAAATTGACCATTCATTCTTCTCAAATGAGTGATGCCTTGGTGAGTAAAGATGGCGAAACATTGTATTACCTGACTCGTTTTGAAAGAGGTGTGAATCTCTGGACCACGAACCTACGCACACGTGAAACCAAAATGCTGGTAACATTGAATGCACAAGGTGGAAGCATGGTATGGGATAAGGATCAGAAAAATATCTTCCTCTCTGCTAATGGCGGTATCTCTAAGATCGAACCCAATAGCGGTAAAAGAGATGTAGTGGGTATCAATGGTGAAATGACCTTAGATGTTGCTGCAGAAAGACTCTTCATGTTTGAACATGTTTGGCGCAGAACCAAAGAGACTTTCTATACCAGAACCATGCACGGTGTGAACTGGGATAGTTATAAACCTGATTACGAACGTCATCTGGCTCACATTGGTAATAACTTTGAGTTTGCTGAAATGCTGAGTGAATTACTGGGTGAGTTGAATGTGAGTCACAGTGGAGCATCTTACAATGCATTTGTTGCAAATGCTGATGCTACTGCTTCTTTGGGTGTATTCTATGATCAAACGCATAAAGGTGTGGGATATAAAGTGGAAGAGATCATCAAAGGTGGTCCATTAGATCGTGCAGATATCAATGTAAAACCCGGAATGATCATTGAAGCGATTGATGGGGTAACGATTGCAGCTGATACAGATATCGCACAATATCTCAATCGTAAAGCCGGACAAAATACATTACTGACAGTTGTAGATGGCAATACTAAAATGGAAATAACCGTAAAGCCGATCTCTACCGGAGAAGAAAATGGATTGTTATACAGAAGATGGGTGAAGAAAAATCAGGATGAAGTAGAACGTTTAAGTAATGGCCAGTTGGGATATGTACATATTCCGGGAATGAGTGATGGTGCATATCGTACTACTTATGAAGAAATTATGGGTAAGTATGTAAATAAGAAAGCCATTGTGGTTGACGTCCGTTTTAATGGAGGTGGTGACCTGGTAGCGGATCTTGCCATGTTCCTGAGTGGTAAAAAATTCTTCGACTATACAACGGATACCAGAAGCAATGGTTATGAGCCTAACTTCCGCTGGACCAAGCCTAGCATTTCAATTGTTAATGAAGCCGCATACAGTGATGGTCATTGTTATGCATATGCATTCAAAGAATTAGGTATTGGTAAGTTGGTAGGAATGCCGGTACCGGGTACCTGTACTTTTGCTGCATGGGAGCAATTACAAGACAATAGTATTCGTTGGGGTGTACCTCCTGTGGGTGTTAAAGGACTACAGAATCAATATCTGGAAAACGCTCAAACAGAACCTGATATCAAATTGATGAATGAATATGATATAGTGAATAAAGGCCGTGATCAACAATTGGAAGCTGCGGTGAATGAGTTGTTGAAACAACTGAAATAAAGCTTCAAGTTACAAGCCGCAAGCTTCAAGAAAGAAACAAGATACAAGAAATCAATTTTACATAGCGCCGGGCTAAAGCCCGGCGCTATCTTTTGAGAAAATAGCCATTGCCTTACCGCACAAATAATATCAATAGAAATACTGAACCTTTCGCGAATTCTATTGTAAACGGTTTTTAAGTGTAAGATTTCTATATATGGAACGCTTACGCTTAAAAACTATTTCCCTGCTTAATAACAACACATGCTTAAGAAAATCACTAAACCCCTGTTAATGCCCTACTGGTGGCAAGATCTGATCATTGCTATTCCCAGAGTGGTATATGGCTATTTATTAGCCTTTGAATTTGGCGCTCCTAAATTTGGAATGCCATGGTCGCCTGAAGATAAAAACCTCGGACTCTTTGAAGTGGTCTTCTGGTTTCCCGAAGATGTAAAAGCGTATGGTGGCATTTTCGCCATGTTCCCCGGCTTCTTTGCGTGGATGGGCGCATTCAGTGAAGCAGTAGGTGGCATCTTTCTGGCATTAGGTTTACAAACAAGACTATTTTCTTTTCTGATCGTTTGCACCATGATGGTTGCGGTATTTATACAACAGATCGATAATGGCTTATGGGGCATGTTATCCGGTATGGGCTTTTTATGGGTAGCTGTATACACCATGATCCAAGGATCCGGCAGATTTGGATTGGATTATCTCATCACCAAAAAACAACTGACCCATGCGAAATAAAATTTTATACTTATCCTTATTGATTTGTATGCTTTTATCCTGTGTTCAGAAAACTTACAAAAAAACAGTGGTCTTTGAACTGGATGTGAGTCAGGTGAAAAATATTGAAAGCGTAGGTATACGTGGTGATGATAATCCTTTAGACTGGAATACCAGCACTCCTATGACGGCTATTAAAAAAGATACAACCTACACCGTCACTGCAACTTTTGAAACCGGCTATAAATTCACGGAAGTGAAATTTACGGTGAATGATGAGTTTGAATTAAAAGGAAAAGATAATAGACGAATTAATTTCTCGGAGAAGGATACTACCTACTACAAAGCCGTTTTTGATAAAGAACAATAACATCACAAGTAAACTTTTGGAAAGCTTTATAGCTTTCCAAAAGTTGCACTATTGTTTCTTAATACTTGCCTTCTTACTTGTTACTTGAATCTTACTTCTTGTCTCTTTCCTATCACTCCCCCGGATGATAGGTCTTCACTTTATTCTTCATCACATCTTCTTTATAAAAGAAAATGTCTTTGAATTTTCCATTGATAAATCCTTCTGCCTGATCTGTAAAGTTGGGAGACTTAGGATCAGTGGATTGTCCACCGGTGAGAATGGTTTTAGCTTTTAATCTTTTACCAAATTCCACGGCTGCGATAAAACTATTTCCTGAAACACCATAACGTTTATTGTATCCATTACCGGATCTGCTTTCATACGCCGGTAATGAACCCCAGCGTGATGAAGCTAAAGGAACTGCAATACTAGGTTTGCTATCATCAAATCTTTCTCCATCAGCCACACGCTGATAGCGATTGATCTCTCCCCAAGGCTGGCGCCAGTTGCCGTAGGTTTTGGTTAGGTCATCCAGTACTTTTTTCAATGTTCCCAATTTTCGATCAGGCGATAATTTAGCCATGTCTTCGTAACGTTTTACTGAATTGGTACCTTCTTCCATGGTTTCAGCACGTGGTACAAATTGCCCGAGCTGATTGGCCCAATCAATGGCAATGGTAGTTGCGATCGAAGTAACAGATGAGGTTTTATCCCAGTTGCGTAGTAATTCGATGGCTTCTTTCAATGCTGCTTTTCTATTGGCATCCGCATCACTATCATGATCTTTGAGTAAATCAGGAATCAGAAAATCAAAAGCGGCGAGATAACGATTATAGCCTAATGCAATCACTTTATCTAAGGTGAGATTATTGGCTGCAGATAATAACCGTACAGCATTGATACCCCTAGCATTTTCGCCATCAGGAGCCATATATGATGGGTACTTGT
This sequence comes from Sediminibacterium sp., assembly GCA_965279585.1. GTDB lineage: Bacteria > Bacteroidota > Bacteroidia > Chitinophagales > Chitinophagaceae > Sediminibacterium. The sequence continues at coordinate 445,480 of OZ257248.1, forward strand.
TTTTATCCGGACTATCTTTTCCTGAAGCAGTGAAAGGAGTGGAGTTGCAATTTTGTATCCAACCTATAGATGGATTGTGTACCTGTACAATTTCTTCTAATGCGTGTGTACCCTGCCACTCGGTTGCTTTGATACTTCCATCAACAGGTCTGGTGAAGTCGAATGAAGGATCACGTTTTGGAACAAAGTCTCCATGCCAATAAGCAATATTGCCTTTATCATCTGCATAAACTGTATTATTGGTTGTATTCGATAACAAACGCATCGCTTGTTTGAATTCATCCAAATTATTGGCTTTTGTACTCACCCATGATTGTATCAATGCGCTCAATGATCGATTGAACTCTTTCAAAGCCAGCCATTTCCCATTTCGGTTACCCATAACCGGTCCATGATGCGTATAATAACCGGTGAATGGGACAGCTATCTGTTTTCCATCTTTCAAATAGCTGACCGTGATACTTTTCGTGTTTACCTTTTTAGATTCCTTTTCATATTCATAGACCCAAGTACCATTGATGTTTCTTACTTTTTCTTCATACAGATCTGCTACATCAGCATAACCTGTTGTATGCATCCATCCACAATGTTCATTGAATCCTTGATAGACAAACATTTGTCCCCAGGTCACTGCACCATACGCATTTAAGCCTTCTTCGCTTACCATATGCATTTCAGGACGGAAGTAAAAAGGCACATGCGGATTGATATATAAAATGGCATTACCATTGCTGGTCAGTTTGGGAGCAATTGCAAAGCCATTAGAACCGCGTGTTTCAATATCCTGACGGATGATAGGTTGATAAGCAGTTGCATTTTTATTGCCGCTGTAAAATTCTCTTACTTCTTCCAAAGCAATACCTCCGGTGCGTGTTGCAGAAACACTGCCATCGGTAAACATGAGATGAAACCATGGTTCAAAACGAGTCAATACTTTGGGTTTTGTTTGGGGATTTTTGAACAAATAGTAATTGACACCATCTGCAAAAGCGTTGAGTAGTTTTTTAAACCAGTCCGGACTATTGTTATAATCTTTAATAGCTTCAGCACTATCTACGATCAGCCGCATTTGTAAATCAGCAAATAGCATACGCTCTCCATCTGCTTCTGCTTGTCTGCCGAGCACCTCCAAATAATTTCTTTCAACACGGGAAAAATTTTCTTCGCATTGTGCATAGAGTAGACCAAATACGGCATCAGCATCTGTTTTACCATAGATATGAGGAATACCCCAAGTGTCTTTGATGATGGTTACATTTTTAGCCTGTGACTCCCAGCGTTGTATTTCAGCAGGAGTAAAGTTTTGTGCAAAAGAGAAAGAAGAAACAAGTAGAAGGCAAAGCAGTAATCGCATGGTATTGGTTTTGAGTAATACCAAATATAAAGAAGCTTTTTCATCACTTATTCTTACCCATGATAATATCGGTGAAGTAGTCTTCGGGACAAGCTTTTATTCCTTTAGATCTTTATGATTTGTGTGTGGTCGTTACCTAATCTAATACCGATACATTTTCTACCACGCTGTCTGCACCAATATAGACAAGCATGACTTTTTTGTTTAAACTAAAGCCGTATGCTTTTTCTTCCAGAAGCTCATAGAACAAATAGTTCTGTTCATTTCTATCAGGATTGCCTAACAGGTTTAATACATCGGCTCTTTTCAAACCATCTAATGTTTTACTTGTGATTAAATCACCAGCCATCTTGTCTCGGTATGTATACCCCTGATCATCTTTTTGCTGCCACTTTATTTTGTCAAAACGGACCACATCAGGCTCCTTTGGCGCTTGAGAGTTATTGCATTTACAAGAACTCAATAAGGTCATTAATATCAGTATGTATGTCAACGATTTCATGTACTGTTATTTTGCCGACTCTTTGGATAATAAAGCCATCTGTTATTATACCGATCCAAAGCAAGAATCACTGTGATACCTGAAATAAAATCTCATCTTTATCAGGCCATCAAAATAGATACTTGCAGCATGCAGCTTGAAGCTTGTCGCTCAAATCTCAATACCCCCACTGCTTCATCACTGCCAAATCTTGCTTCACACATTCAATAGGATCTATACCCTGATACGCTTCTTGTTCAATGATAAAATGAAGGGTGCCTCCTTTTGATTTGCAGAGATCGGTAATGGCTTTGGTATTGGCTACGCCTTTTCCGAGTATGGTACTTTCAAAAGATTTTCCATCAGCTGTTTTGGTTTCATCTTTTACATGCACTGAAACAAAACGCCCGGGATTATTATGTACAATTTCTAATGCATTGACACCGGTATGATAGAGGTTACCCATGTCTAGCTGCTGTACCACTAATGAAGGATCTGTATTCTTTAAGATGATATCATAAACGGTCATGCCATTGAGCTTGGCAGTAAATTCAAAATCATGGTTATGATAACCGAAACGCATACCGGCAGCTTTGCAGAGTTCTCCGCTTTTATTGAAGACCTCCATGTATGCAAGCATTTCATCCAGTGTCTTACGAAGATCGGCATCTAACCATGGACTGATCACGAGTTCTTGTCCAACTTCTGCAGCATCTTCCACTGTATACTTCCAGAGATCCGTGAATTCTTTTTTGCCCGCATCCCAGTGTTGTTTACCCATAACGGTATGTCCGCTGGGCATTTGCATACCTAGATCAGCCAGAATTTTTTTGAACTCTTTTGCAGTGTATCCGTAAAATTTCCTATTTATATAATTGGCATGTTCTACATAACGGTAGCCCATATCCGATAGGGCTTTCAATGTGCCTAAAGGATCTTTACGCATAGCCTCACGCACCGAATACAACTGAACACCCGTTAGCATCTTGGCATTACCGGATGCCAATAGGGATTTAGGAAATAGTGCAATAGCTGCAGTAGCAAAACCTGTGTTTTTCAGGAAAGACCTTCTGGTAGAATTCATACGGCAAAATTTGAACTATAAATATAAGGTCTATTAAGAGAAATTAGTGTTACTTCAATGAGTTCGTCAATGCTTGAAATGATTGGGTATCGAAACCTGTGAATGAACGAATGAGTTTATAAGAACTATCAAACAGGTAGGATTTAGGGATAAGTTTGAGATCGTACATTGTGAGCAGTTTTGTATAACTGCTTTCGTCAACTATATATTGCTCCCAGGGCATTTTTTCCTGCATAAGCGCTTCATTCCATTTTTGCACATCGCCGTCAATAGAAATATGCTGTATTTTTAATCCCAAGTCTTTTTTTTGCTGATATAATTCTTTCAAAGAAGGTATTTCTTCTCTACAAGGCTTGCACCACCATGCCCAAAATATAATAAGGTGGTATTTAGCTTTTTCCGTGCCCATTTCTTTGATGGTATGATCTTGATTTTTCAGACACACAGAAAATGGGAATGATTGATCATAGGCTTCTTTATTATCGATATAACCCTTCAGTAATTGATATAAAGTTGAACTTTTCACTGTTTCATCAAAGAGCGACAATAAGGAAGTCATTTCTTCTTTACTTAAAGAGCCCGTTTGTTGATACAACTGGTCAAGTAAAGCGAATGAGTAAGGATATTTTTCTATGCTTCGTTTAGTGTATTTTAAATGATCGGCATTTTTGGTTTTTGTAAATGATAAGACAATATTCTTGTGTACAACATCATTTTGCGGGCCGATGGATTTATGTGCAGTTGAAAAGTCGGCAAACTCGTTTGGCAATTCTTTTTTCCCTTCTTTTGTGTCTAAAGCAAACAAATACATATAAAGAGGCTTCATTTCCGGTTCAATATAAAATGAGGCAGGTAATATATTTTTATAAAAAGGGTTGTGGTATCCTAAGATTTTTTGAATGATACCTCCTCGTCCGGTAGTCATATCGTAGGCACTATCTAAGAAAAAGATCCGGTAGGTGAAGGATACATCATGAACTGACGCGTCAACAAGAAATTGACTTTTATTTCCAGAGATGCGTAGTGAGTCAATTATTTTTTTGGTTCTAGTATTCTGCAGGTAAAGTCTTTTGTTTTTGAGATATGCAAAGCTGGCTTTGTTTAAGTAAAAGTCTACAGCAATAGGTCCGGAATTGTGCTTGATAGCTTTTTCTTTACATGTCCAAAACAATAAAGTCATTACACAAACCAGTGTAAGTGGAGATAGCAATTGTTTCATATGAAAGTTCATTTACAGAGCAATCAATATAGATGCATTACCATTAGATGTAATCTATTGAAAATTCCATAAAGACCTTCTTGATTTAATAGCGCTTCAATGAACTTGAGTAAAAATTAGATAATAAGAATCTTATATCTTACTTGCAGCTTGAAGCCTTCAGCTTGCTGCTTTTCCTCAATTCTCTTCATCAAAAAATATCTTATAAAAATGCTTTCCACTCATTTCATCATATCCCTTTTCAATCAAGTCTCTTCTGCCATGAATATAAATGTGAAAGTTCTTGTCAAGTTTTAATACACTCTTGAAAATGCGTTGTTGCTTTTTGACTGCTGCTAGGTGAATGTCGAAATTATCTTCGATGTTTACTTGTCTGGCTACTTCATACTGTTGCTTGTACTGTGTAAAACTATCAATGACCTCAGGATGGTGTAAGACTTCCGTAGCAAATTCATTCAGATCAAAAGACTCTTTGGTACTGAAGTATTCCATGCTTTTGTTCAGATAATCGATTTGATCCGCTTTATTCACTTCAAACTTCTCATTCAGCTCATTGCTGATAAATAGTTTGCACATACCCAAGGCAGCATCCGTATGGTGATAGCTATTGGATGTTCTGGTCACTTGTAAAAAATCGTTCACCCAATATTGTGTATCCTGTTTATTGGTGTTATCTACCACACATACGACATATCCCTCTTCTTTATTCTTTTTAAAGATGATACACCCTTTATCAAGTTTATTGATATTTACACCATCTTCAGCGATCACTTCCCAGCTTTGTCCGTGTGGGAACACTTTCAAAAAGGTTTCTTTCGTTTCACTTTTAAATAAACCAATGGCATCTATATATTCTGTTCCAAATGGGACCTGACTGAACTTGGCTACATACAATTCACCCTCTTTCACCCTGGCATGTGTGCTTTTATTGTACAGAAAAGAAGCCAGTAGGGCAGATTGAGCAACAAAGCTTTTGGGGTCCTCAAAAATGCCGGTGACATATTGATACACTTCATTCAGCTCTAAACTGCTTAAATGTGTGAACTGGTATTGCTCATGTTCATTGAAAGCCGACAAAAAATATTTTGTCAGCATTCCTCTCACGATCTCGTCGTTCAAAGTCAGTGGATGGGTAGATAATTTCAGTTCCTCACCACGTGTAGGGTTACCGACTTTGTGAATGATCACTTGTTCTAGTTGAACGTCGTTAATATTGGTCATGCTGCAAAATAATGGTTCTGTAGTGTGACCAGGAAAAAAACTAACAGACATAAGGAAAATGATTTGGCAATTCTTTCACAAAAAAGTCTACTAAAATTGTAGGGAATATAAAATTGCCCCTATATTTGCTTTGTGATCTTTACATACTTATCCAGAAAGGCAGAGGGAATTGGCCCTGTGAAGCCTTGGCAACCACCTTCATTCATCAAGGAAAGGTGCCAAATCCATCCCGATCATGATCAGGACAGATAAGTCAGATTCTATTATATACAGCAACTGTAGATATATAAGGCACATCTGACTGAGCATCGGAAGTGCCTTTTTTGTTGGTGTAATGAATTTCGTTTTGATAATATAAACCTTGTTCGACGAACAATCTTCATGAGTGATACAGTCATATGAAAGAAGAACAATTCATACAGCAATTATTTGAGCGTAATAGAAAAGCCTTGCATAATTATCCTGACAAAGTATTGTCAGAAAATTTCATCAATGATTTATTTAATTTTTTATTCGGATCTTATCAGCGAAAATTTGATACAGAAAAAAAATTAGCAGATGCTTATCATGATTTACAGCATACATTTTCTGTAATACTTTTTGAATTATTGAAAGACGAATCATCCGCAAAATCGAATGCCGAAATATTTTTTGAGGCCTTACCGCATATTTATCATGCATTACTTATAGATGCGGATGCGGTATTGCGTTTTGACCCTGCTGCACAGTCGATCGAAGAAGTCGTCATTGCTTATCCGGGTTTTTTTGCCACAGCTATTTATCGTTTGTCACATCAGCTATATGAACAAGGTATCAAAACTTTGCCAAGAATGCTTTCTGAATATGCACATGGTAAAACAGGTATTGATATTCATCCCGGGGCTACGATCGGTGCAGCATTTGCAATCGATCATGGAACAGGAATCGTAATTGGCGAAACGGCCGTGATTGGTGAAAGAGTGAAGATCTATCAAGGTGTAACCTTAGGAGCACTGAATGTTTCCAAAGAATTGGCAAGTAGAAAAAGACATCCTACGATTGAAGATGATGTGATCATTTATTCAGGGGCAACTATTCTGGGTGGCGATACGATCATCGGTAAAGGAAGTATCATAGGTGGAAATATTTGGTTAACACATAGCGTATCTCCCAATTCAGTGGTCTATCATAAGAGTGAAATACGCATCAAAGACAAAGACCCCTTCCCTGAACCATTAAACTTTGTGATTTAAAATACAAACAGATGAAAGCAAATAACATTTTAGCAACGATTGGAAATACCCCGCATGTTAAACTGAATAAGCTATTTGGTGATCGACATGAAATATGGATCAAGCTGGAAAAAAATAATCCCGGTGCAAGTATCAAGGATCGTATAGCCCTGGCTATGATCGAAGATGCAGAACAGAAAGGAATACTTCATAAAGACAGTGTAATTATTGAACCCACAAGCGGCAATACCGGTATTGGTTTGGCATTGGTAGCGGCAGTGAAGGGTTACAAGATCATCTTAGTGATGCCTGAAAGTATGAGTATTGAGCGAAGAAGGTTAATGGCGCTATATGGTGCCGAATTTGTACTCACGCCTCGTGAAAAGGGAATGAAAGGTGCTATTGAAAAAGCTACAGAATTGTTGAAGGAAACTCCCAATGCATGGATGCCTCAGCAATTTGATAATCCGGCCAATACGGCTATCCATAGAACCACTACAGCGCAAGAGATCTTAGCGGATTTTCCTGATGGACTAGATTATATCATTACAGGTGTGGGTACGGGCGGACATATCACCGGTGTTGCAGAAATTTTGAAAGAGAAATTTCCCCAGCTAAAAGTATTTGCGGTAGAACCGGAATTATCACCGGTGTTAAGCGGCGGTGCTCCATCACCCCACCCTATACAAGGAATTGGTGCAGGTTTTGTTCCTTCTATTTTGAATGCAAAAGTGTTAGATGGTATTATTCAGGTATCTAAGGACGAAGCATTTTCTTTTGCGCAAAGAGCTGCTAAAGAAGAAGGTATTTTATTGGGTGTTTCATCAGGGGCATCGTTAGCAGCTGTTGCAAAAAAACTTACTGAGATTCCTGAAGGATCCAAAGTACTTACTTTCAATTACGATACAGGTGAACGCTACTTATCTATTGAAGGATTATTCTAACCCATATTTGTATCATTCCCACAAGATTAACCTAGACATTCTTTTGAGAATGATGTTCATCGCCTTGGACATTCTTTATATGAATTGATCTTATAAATAAAAAAACCTTTGCTGGAAAAGATCCTGCAAAGGTTGCGTAGCGTTTGGTTTTTCTTTTCGGATATTACCCGTTTGACTTACACTACAAGAGCTAACAGGTTGTTTGGATTTTCTTAAGATGTTTGGATTCTAAACAGTCCCAATCGGGATATTTAATGATACAAAGTAACAGCAGTTGGAATAAGCCGACAATAGCAATGCATGTTAAATGTATGTAGCAACATCACTACATGGACGCGTTGTTTTCAACAGTGTTTTGGCTATTCAGACGTGAGATTCCCGTATCGAATATTACGGTAAAGATCCTCATGTATTTTTCGGACACTATTTAATACCTGAGGGATGATGTATTGCTGAACATGATCCAGTTGGTTCAACTGTGCGCTATTGTAGGTTTCCAAGTCAAATTGTGGTGGGCGCATTCCATTTTTAGAAGTAGCAGTTGTATAACATTTTAAATCTGATACTTTACTCTCAAAAGCGGTGTCTTTAAAGTTAACCGTCAATGTATACATTACAAAAGTCTGTTCCATGTTCAGACCGGATAAGTCTTCAATGGGGTACATGATATAAAAACCATATTTTCCAGAGATGCTCCGCATTCTAGCATCTTCGTATAAATAAACAGGCTTTCCTTTTTTACTGATATTGAAATGGTCTTCAAACTTTGAAGTAGCATATTGGTATAATAGCCAATTTTTAGTTCGCTTATACATTTCTGATCTGGGCAATTCAACAGAAGAAGTCTTTGCGAAAACGACCTTTCCCGAATGATCATCAGTTGGGAATCTTAACTGTGCAGACAATTGTTGCAGAAAAAAAATAAACAGAAAAGGGATTAGAAATTTCTTCATGATTCAGCAATGCTCCGTGTAACCAAAATAGATAAATATTTTAATACACAGCTACCTCTGAACATAAATTTGATTTCCATAAATGTCGAAGTGTACAACACATCCTGATTTCAGCCAACAAACCTCCTAGAACTGTTATGAAAGCAATGATGATCAAAGAAGTACTGAGTCCAAATGCATCTGCCAATAATCCCGCCAAAATTGCTCCAAATACATAACCACTGTCTCTCCAAAAACGAAAAATACTCAATCCTTTAGCTCTTTGCGTTGGATGTAGATTTTCTGCAATAACCGTCAGAAAATTCGGATATACTAGTGCTGTTCCTATGCCGAGTAGTGTAGATGCCAAAATAGTTAGAGAGAATGAAGTAAAAAAAGCGAAGAGTAATATGGCTACTCCTTGTAAGAACATCCCTGCACTAATGATTTGCTTTTTACACAATCGATCTCCCATTTTCCCGGTTATCAACTGAGATAGTCCCCATACAGCCGGATATATACCTGCCACCCATGCAATTTGAGATGTTGCGAAATTTCGTTGAATCAATAATAATGGAAGCAGTCCCCATACAATCGCATCATTCATATTGTTGATCATACCATTGATCGTAATGGTTCCCATGTTATGATGTTTCCAGCTGATCTCTTTCCAGGTCTTTTGAAAAATTTGAACATTACTTTCCACCGCTTCTTTCGCGATAAAATGAGTCGTGTCTTTAACCAGAAAAATTGAAACCAGTAACCCTGCCAAAACAAAAAACACACCCGGTAGAAAAGGGTAAAATTGATATCCCCATGTAGCGGCAATATTTCCGGCAAGCAAAGCGGCAAGACCTACCGACAAGTAGCCGGCGAATTCATTAATGCCCATCGCTAATCCTCTATTCTTTGGACCTACCAGATCTATTTTCATGATCACGGTTGCAGACCAGGCTAAACCTTGATTGATTCCCAGCAAAATATTAGCTGCGATCACCCATTTCCAAGAGGGGGCATACATTAATAGGAATGGAACAGGTATTGCTATCAACCATCCAATGATCAATATTCTTTTTCGAGTGAAAATATTAGATAAAAAAGCTACAGCAAGATTGGCTAACGCTTTTGTAAATCCAAACGCGAGGATAAAAGAAAGGATGACAGTGTATTCACTTAAATTAAATACTTGTTCGCCTAAACCCGATAAAACCGAACGCTCAAGCCCAATCATGGCTCCAACAAATGCATTGACCAATACCAATAGGTAAAATTGAGAAATGTTTTTTTGGAGTCCTTGCATCGTTAGATTCTTTTAATGAGGCAATCGATCTCTAAAATAACCATATACCCATGTACCGGCGATAGCGCTCAATAAAACGACGATCATGACAGTGATGCCCATACCGATTTGTGCAAAAATGGGTCCCGGACAAGCACCTGTCAATGCCCAACCTAATCCGAAGATGAGTCCACCAATGATCTGTCCCTTATTGAACTTTTTTGGAGTAAAGTGTATTTCTTCTCCATGAATTGTTTTCACTTTGAATTTTTTGATGAGTGCAATGGAGATGGCACCCACCACTACAGCTGTTCCAATCACACCATACATGTGAAAACTCTGAAAGCGAAACATCTCCTGCATTCTGAACCATGAAATGATCTCTGCTTTCACAAAAACAATCCCAAACAAAACACCTACGGCTAAGTATTTAAAATTATACCACCAGGCGTGTTGTTGGGTTGATTCATTGACACAAACAGTATCCAATGAACGAACTTCAAAATCGGTTAATATTTCTTGTGTATTTTTTTCCGTAGACATGTCTTATCAAATTATAATTTCATAATGAAAGGAAGAATAACATTCGCCATCAGAAATCCTCCGGCCATAAAACAACAGGTTGCTACCAAAGAAGGCCATTGAAGATTACTCAATCCCATGATCGCATGACCACTGGTACAACCACCTGCATAACGGGATCCGAAACCTACCAGAAACCCACCGCCTACCATCATAATGATTCCTCTGGCCGTGAAAAGAGATTCCCAAGAAACCAATTGTTTAGGTACCATACTGCTGTAATCATTGATACCATAAGTATTCAACTCTGTTATAAGATCCGGATTCACAACAATGGGGTTGGGATCGGGTAAACCTACTGCTGCAATCAAGGCACCGATCAATATTCCACCCACAAAAAATAAATTCCAACTTTCTTTTTTCCATTCATACTTAAAGAAATTGATATTGGATGGAAAACAAGCAGCACAAGCGTGTCTTAGATTTGCTGAAATGCCAAAATGTTTGTTTCCTAAAATCAATAATGCAGGTACGATCAATCCGATCAAAACGCCGGCTACATACCAAGGCCAAGGTTGTTGTAAAAATTCTTTCATGATTTCAATCATTGGTTTGCAAAAATGAAATATTCTCTATTGTAAAAACGTGATGGATATCACGCTTACTCAGTGTTTTTCTCTCGCAATAAGAATGGGTAAAAATGGACCATATTTATGCTGTTGCTCACTAAATCCGTCTGCATATGGACCAAAAGGATGATCAACAGGCTTTTTGCTGATATCAGGCCAGTCATGTGATTCTTTCGTAACGGGTCTTGGTTGACTGTTCACATATGCTGCAATATCCCAAGCTTCTTCATCGGTCAACTTATTATGTTGCGTTACTTCATTAAAAGGCATATTGGATTGAATGAATCCTGCAAAATTACTGAGTCTATATAAGCCAGCCCCGGTATTGTAACTGTTGTTACCCCACAATGGCGGATAGTTGTATCCTGTGTTGTCAAGGTTCGGTTGTCCTTCACCATTGGCGCCATGACAACGTTCACAATGAATTGCATACACTTTTTTCCCCTTGTCCGGATCAGCCGCACGTTGTAAATAATCCGGCTTTTTGATACCGCTTCCTTTAGGATGGGTTCCTTTCGCTACATCTTTTCCTAGCCATTGTATATATGCATGGATCGCCTGATATTCTCTGCTATTACTATCGGGTGCAGTACCGTTCAAACTTCTTTCAAAACAATCACTCACACGCTTATAGATACTCTCCACTTCGCCACTTCGTTCTCTGAATAATGGGTAGTTGGCAGTTACCGCACTAAAGTTATTTCCATCCAATTTTGTACCCGCATCCAAATGACAATTTTGACAATTCATTCCGTTGCTGATCTGCATCACAGTTCCCTTAGGTCCGAGATAAGTGGAAGTATGAACGATCAATTCTTTACCATATTCTATCAGCTCTCGCTCTTGCTTATTTTTAATTGGATCAAGATAAAAACTTGGAGCATGCCAGCTACTATCTTTTAAGGTTATAAAGGATTTTTTATCATTTGTCACGGTTGATTTCCATACAATTGTCAATACTACGATGAGCGCCAACAAATATGCAAGCCAGTCTGATTGAATCTTTCTCCACATAGTATTTGATTAAAAATGGTAGTTTAAAATTAAGTTGAATAAAGATGTATTCACTTTGTGAATCACATATTTGTTGTTGCCATAACTATTTCCCTCTTGTCCTTTATATACATACAAGAATTGAGCATTCATACCTTCTAAGGTTCCTGTGAAATGGTATTGAATATCTACATTGAGCTGTGTGTATGATGGCATCCCATATTTATTCAATCGTGTATTGGTTACTTCCGGCAGATCATAATATCCGAATCCGATCCATGTTTGAAGCTGTTGTTTGGGAAATGACTGCCTGATTTTGATCATTCCTGCATGTACATCACCGAAACCCTCATTCCTTTCTCGAGGTAAAAATGTGTAAAAAGGATCTCTTCCCCATTCTCTAGGCATCATGTAACGACCTGTAGATGTGATCCGATTATAGTTCAATGAAATGTCTGTGTTTTTGTTCTTCCATCCTGTAGTAGCTCCGAAAGTAAATGCGCTACTTCCCTTTTGGATGTATGTTTTATTGGGGTCTATATTTCCCCCATTATTGATTGCATGTTGAAGAACAGCTTGCACACCTGAGTAAAATGAAGTATTCTTCCATTTCTGATCTGCTTGTAATAAAACAGTGTTGAATACATTGTCTGTCCATTGTTCCCAGAGCTGCAATTTTAAACCTTTATGAAACTCGTGAGTGATCCCTACAACCCCAATCGCTTTACTGTTGATGTGTTCTTTGTAATTAGAAACCTGTCCATTTTCCTGAACACCTTGCGGATATATGCCGATGGATGCCCCGATATTGAACCAACGAACGGTACTTCGTGGACTGATCCCCCATAAAACACCTCCTTCCCATTTTGTTTTTTGGGATTCGGCTTTGAGCCAAAGACCTTCTACTCCTGTTGGTCTCATTCTTCCATCCTGTAAATTGATAAATGGAGTATTGATGAGTTGTTTACCTAAAGTAAGTGCTGCTTTTTTAAAATTATATTTCAGATACAGCTCCTCTAATCTGTCAATATCATTTTTATTCGATGCATTCTCAATATCAAATAAACCGATCTCATATCTGTTGATTTGCTTTGTTGAGATATCAGCTTTACTCAAATCGGAAGAACCAATGTTAAAAATAAAAAAGCCGCCAACTCCTGCTTGAAAACCATAAAACTTCCCGGTCTCATACTTCAAACCTCCACCGGCGGCATTGGCATAGTAATCAGTGAGGCCTCTTTTATTATCAGTAGCCATAAAAAAATAACGAAAATGAGCTTCTGTTTTTCCCTTTATAAGCGCCGCTTTCAAACTAGTACTATCTATACCAACCTTCTCATTTTCCTGCATTGCAGATGCAGTGAAGTGTAGAAGAGAAAGCATGAGTATAGTAGCAGTAATTCTTACTGTCATCAAAAAATTATTTAAAAGCTATAAAAATGATCAGCGACCTGCAGAACAGGAAATAAGCGAAGTGGCTTTGCGAAAAATAGAGTTATGTCCGGATAAGGGGTATCCAAGTTTCTCCAGTGCCTTAATGATCACATCTCTATCCACACCTATTCCCATCACAGATACTTTTTTGTCCTTCAAAGAGATATCAACTCCTTGAATACCTGCTAGCTTCATCAATGCAGATTCAATAGTATTTGCACATCCACTGCAACGCATATTCTCTACATAAAATATTTCAGTACTTGTCATGATATATATGATTGTAAGATCTGTTGTAATTGCGATGTGTTTTTAACGCCCGGTTCTCTCCAGAGTAGCTCACCTTTTTTAAAGACCATGAGTGTTGGAATACTGCTTACCTGAAAATGGGCAGCTACATCATTGTGTTCATCTACATTTACTTTGAAGATTTTTATTTGATCTCCCATTCTATCCTTTAACTCTTTTAAAACTGGAGGCATCATTCTACAAGGACCACACCAGTCTGCATAAAAGTCGATCAGTACAGGTTTTTCGCTGTCTATGATATTTTGAAATGAATTATTTAACATGGCTTTGTTTTTCGGGATTGTTTTTGAATAGACTAAATACCAATGCACCAATTACAGCAAAATAGATAGTGCTATTAAAAGGGTTTGAAGTAATAGCGCAAGTACCACTCAAGCATCCAATAAATTTCCAGTATAAATAACCTCCTAAAGCTCCTGCCAATATGCCTATGATGACCAATCTGTTTTCTTTAAACCACTTCTTCATACTCCGTATTTTTCTCTGATGACTTCTTTGATGAATACAAATTGGTAGAGCAGCCGGTAGGCCCACAACATCCGATATTAAATGCGGCAGTTGCTAATAATACCACGCCAAGTACACCGGTAGTAGTATCTTTCATGTACCACGATTGTACCATTATTGCAATTGCTAAGATCAATCGAATGATACGCATGATATGCCAGTTGCTAGTTAGTACTTTCATGTTTATTTTATTTTCTGTTCAAGACTATTCCATGCGCCACCATTATACACCTCTATATGGGCGCTTTTCAGCATATTTTTGGCGATGCCGCTCCTGTTACCGCTTCTACAAACCGTGATCAGAGGCTGCTGCTTTTGTTGAAGCTCAGTGATTTTTCTCGGAAGCTCATCTAACGGAATATTTACAGACCCTTTGATGTGTCCACCGGCAAACTCATTTTTTGTTCTTACATCTATGATCAGAGCTCCTCGCGATAACAGTTTTTGATAATCAATCGGAGATGGAAATAGTTTTTTGAATATTGATAGCATCTTTATTTGTTTTGATAGAATAACATATCATTCAATCCGCCGCCATTATATACTTCTTGTAATCCTTGCTGATGCAGAAAGTTCATACCAATACCACTTCTATTACCGCTTCTGCAGTATAAAAGAATCGGCTTTTCTTCAGTTTTTAATTTACTGAGATGTTTAGGCAACTCATCCAAGGGTATATTGATCGCGCCGGGATAGTGTGATACACTGTATTCGCTTGCTGTTCTTACATCGATGATAACGGTATTCTTATCATTGATTACTTCTTGTATTGTTTTCATGGTTATAATAAAGTTGTTGGACATACATAATCACTCACACGAAACTTCGCGGATTCTTTGATGGCTTTAAAACCGCCTTTAACATCAATCAAATTATCAAAGCCTCTTGCGCGTAGTATAGAGTTAAAGATCATTGAGCGATAACCTCCTGCACAGTGTACATAGTAGGTTTTGTTTTTATCGATCTGACTCATACTGTCATTGATGAAATCCAGTGGCGCATTTTCTGCATCGATCACATGTTCACTGAGGTGTTCACTTTTCTTACGAACATCCAGTATGTTAATATTTTCATTAGCAGCGATAGTAGCAAGCTCATCAGCAGAGATCGAACGAATCTGATCTATTTCTTTACCGGCTGCTTTCCAGGCTTCAAAACCACCTTTCAAATAACCGATCGTAAAATCATAACCAACTCTTGCTAAACGAGTAATCACTTCTTGCTCTCTTCCTTCATCTGTGATCAATAAGATCTCTTGTTTGATATCCGGTATCATAGCGCCTACCCATGGAGCGAAGTTTCCATCGATTCCAATATTGATAGCGTTCGGTACAAAACCTGCTGCAAATGTTTGAGGATCACGTGTATCCAGAATCAAAGCACCTGTTTCATTCGCAGCTGCTTCAAAAGCTTCCGGGCTCAGTGCATGCTGACCTCTTTCGAGTACGGTATCAATGCTGTCATATCCATGAATATTCATCATCACATTCAAGGGGAAATAGGCAGGAGGTGCCACTAAACCTGTGATCACTTCTTTAATAAACTCATCTTTGGTCATATCAGCACGCAAAGCATAATTGGTTAGCTTTTGATGACCTAAAGTATCTGTGGTTTCTTTGCTCATGTTTTTACCACATGCGCTACCGGCACCGTGTGCAGGATAAACAATGATATCATCAGAAAGCGGCATGATCTTATTACGTAAAGAATCAAACAAGTAACCCGCTAACATATCTTGTGTTAATTCAGCTTTTACTTTTTGTGCCAGATCAGGGCGACCTACATCACCGATGAATAAAGTATCGCCACTGAATAAACCTACTTCTTTTCCACTTTCATCTTTCAATAAATAGCAAGTACTCTCCATGGTGTGACCGGGAGTATGTAAAACTTTGATAGTAGCGTTACCTACTTTTAATTCTTCACCATCTTTAGCTGAATAAAATTCAAAATTGGGTTTTGCATTCGGACCATAAACGATTTGCGCTCCCGTTTTTTTAGCCAGATCAATATGACCCGAAACGAAATCGGCATGGAAATGCGTTTCTAATACATACTTGATCTTAGCACCATTGCGCTCTGCTTTTTGAATATATGGCACAACTTCTCTCAATGGATCAATCACAACTGCTTCGCCATTACTTTCAATGTAATATGCACCTTGCGCTAAACATCCGGTGTAAATTTGTTCTACTATCATGGTATTTATTTTTTTTGATTTGATACAGCAAATTTCAAAATCGCTGTTTTCTTTTTTCGTGACTGTTATCACGTCACAGTGGCTTTAACAATTTCCTTGAAAGTCTTACTGTGACTATGTAAAACTGCAAATCAATTATGGAGAAAAACGTGACATTCGTCACATCTAAAACTGTTCTTTGTCATAAAAGGCGAAAGGCCCGCATTGCTGCAGACCTTTCTTTATTGGGGGGTATAAAAAACAATTTAATGACTACCGGTTCCGGGAAGTAATAGCTCTTTTGCAATAATGTATATACCCATTATGAGTACAAACCAACCAAATCCCTTTTTGAGTTTATTACCATCTACTTTTTTACTGAGCTGATTTCCAATAAAAATACCAACGATAGCTAGACCTGTAACCAGACTCAATAGTGTCCAATTCATGGTATAGTTACTGATATCTCCTGTAAAACCGATCAAAGATTTAGCTGCAATGATCAGCAACGAAGTGCCTACAGCCTGTTTCATGGGAAGCTTGCTTAAAAGTACCAATGCAGGAATGATAAGAAACCCGCCACCTGCACCCACTAAGCCTGTCAAAATACCGACTACAGCCCCTTCCAGAAGAATAACAGGGTAATTAAATTTTTGTTCTCCTTCTTCGTTGTTGCTGTCTTTCGACTTTTCACGTATCATGGAAACGGAAGCAAAAACCATTAATACTGCAAACAGTAACATCATCAAAATGGATTTTGTGATGACGAAACCGCTTATTTCAAAAACTTCAGCAGGTATTAAGGGTACAATGAATTTTCTGGTAGCAAAAACAGCAGCAATGGATGGTATGCCGAAAATAATGGCTGTTTTAAGATTGACCATCCCTTGTCTATATTTCGGAATAGCACCTACTAAACTGGAAGCACCTACAATAAATAATGAGTAAGCAGTAGCGATAACCGGCTCTACGCCAAAAAGATAGACCAATACAGGAACAGTGAGAATAGAACCACCACCACCAATCAATCCCAATGAAATACCAATAACGAGTGATGCGATATAACCTGCAATTTCCATGTATAATAATTTGACCGCAAAGTTCAGATCCGGCATCTGAATCTTCCGTGATTTATATCACGATAATAGTTTTTGCAGGTTAATGATTTCAATATGCGACTTATGTTGTTTGATCATTCCTTTTTCTGCCAGCTTCTTCATTAATCTGGAAATCACTTCTCTGGATGAATTCAATTCTTGTGCTATTTCTGTAAAGCTGACAGATACAATGTTTGACTTTAAAGTATTTTGATGTTGTTGTAGATAGAAAACCAAACGCTCATCCATATTACGGAAAGCAATGTGATCAATCGTTTGCAACATATCTTCAAACCGGTCTCTATAACTACTCACAACAAAATGGTACCAGCTTTTATAATCTGCCATCCACTGGTCCATGTAGATCAATGGAATAGTGATCACTTCTGTTTTGGCTGAAGTTTTCGCCATGATCTGGCTAGTCTCTTGTTTAATGGCACAAACCATCGATAAGGCACAGGCTTGTCCGGGTTGCAGGTAATACATAAAGAATTCATTGCCATCTTCATCTTCCCTGAAGATTTTGATGAGTCCGGAAATCACCAGCATAGTGGAGCGTATGTTTTGTCCGGTTTTCATCAAAATTTCACCCGGTTCAAATTCTCGTACCTCACCTGCTTCAGCGATCTGTTCCTGCAACTCCTTTTCAAAAAAAGGGAAGTGTTTTCGTATGATTTCAATAGGTATCATCAATACAATTTAGACAATCTGCAAATTTATTCGGATAAAATAACCTGAACGTGATATATGTCACGCTTCATTTTTTACCCTCTATCAATAATCGATAAAACTTTTCTAACTCTTGCTGTTCAATCGGTGAAAATGGCTTTCGTTGTTCTAATAGAGCATCAAAGTAAACTACTCTTTTATGGCTGGGATATTTTTGAAGAATGGCTTTACATTGATCGATCCATTTTTCATAAGGATCAGTTACTTCATTTTTGTTAAGGTCTATCGGTGTTTTATCACGTGTCGGCATTTTGAGAATAATAGCTTCAATGGCTGCCAGCCATCCTACCGGCATATCCGGTACTTTACGTGCTTTGGCTACTAACCCTTCTAATTGTTTTTTACTCAAACTGCCTCTTTCTTCATATTGGTGCATCAGACTCATCACAAAAAGTGCGTCTTTGTTATACTGATAACAGGCTTCCAGTACCTTATCAATTACATCTACCTTCTTTTTGTTACCGGGTAATGACATTTTTGAAAATATAGTAGCGGCAAGGTAGAAAAACTAAGCTATTCCAGTAGTTTTATCTTCCTTAAAACAGAAATACATGGCTAGGAAAATTGTTTTGTATGGTCTCCTCTTTTTAAGCTGTATAGCATTTCAGCAGTGCAAGGTCTCGCAAAAAAATAAAGGGAACCTAAACACGGGTACTCAAATTTTTCATGCAGACCGAGAATTTCGAGCAGCATGGATTGCAACCGTGGCCAATATCAATTGGCCTTCAAAGCCGGGATTAAGCGTGGCCGAACAGCAACGCGAAGCAATAGAACAACTGGATTTTTTGAAAGCACATCATTTCAATGCAGTGGTATTTCAAGTGAGGCCGCAGGCTGATGCATTATACAACAGTGAACTAGAGCCTTGGTCTTACTATCTCACCGGACAACAAGGGAAAGCTCCGGATCCCTTTTATGATCCTTTGACATTCTGGACAGAAGCGGCACATGATAGAGGCATGGAGATGCATGTATGGCTAAATCCTTACCGAGCACATCATAAAGATGGTAAAGAGATCAGTGAACAATCGATCGTAAAAAAGAGACCGGATCTGGTCATGAAATTAAAAGAAGGATATTGGTGGATGGACCCCTCACGTAAAGCAACGCAAGATCTTACCTCTGCCGTGGTGAAAGACCTGGTGAAGCGCTATGATATTGATGGTATTCATTTTGATGATTATTTCTATCCCTATCCTTCTTACAATGGAACTGATGATTTTCCGGATGATGAAAGTTGGTCAGCGTATAAAGCATCCGGTGGACAATTATCCCGTGGAGATTGGCGACGAGATGCGGTGAATACTTTGATTGAACGATTATACAAAGAAATCAAAGCAGAGAAAAAACATGTGAAGTTTGGATTGAGTCCCTTTGGTATCTGGCGCCCGGGGTATCCATCTTCTATTGAAGGGTTTGATCAATATGATCAGTTGTATGCTGATGCTAAATTTTGGTTGAACAAAGGCTGGATCGATTATTTTTCTCCGCAGTTGTATTGGCCTATTAATCGAATGCCACAAAGTTATCCGGTATTACTAGGTTGGTGGCAAAGTGAGAATACGATGCAGCGTCATTTATGGCCGGGTATCAGTGTAGGAAGAGACACCAGTGCAAAAAATGTCAATGAGATCATGAGCCAGATCATGATTTCTAGGGGCATGCTTCCACAGAGTATGGGTGTGGTTCACTGGAATATTTTTTCGGTATCTAAAAATCCACCCATGGCAAAGGCATTGATAGAAGGGCCTTATAAAAAACAAGCACTGGTACCGGCAAGTCCATGGTTGGGTAGTCAAGCTCCGGCTGCACCAACTGTATCCATGGAAACGCAAGCAGATAAAGTAAAAGTAAGTTGGACACATGCAGATGAAGCCTCTGTTTTCAGGTGGGTGGTTTATTATGAATATGGCAATCAAAAAAAATATCAGATACTCAATAGAAAAGATCGGTCTGTTTTGTTAGAAAGGTTTAGCACAAGTTCAGGAAATGAAAAGCTGACTGTTTCAAATATTGTTGTAACAGCAGTAGATCGTTTAGGGAATGAAAGTGGTCTGTAGTTCTTTTTTGCTACTAAAAATGTAAATTGATATACAATCGAAGATCATGAAACAATTTTTGATGCTTATGGCATGGTTTGCTTTTTCTTCAGCAGTGGATGCACAGTATAAGTTTGATGTCTATCCTACTTATAAGGGTGCAGATCTGGGGCTTACTTATACACCTGCCTCATCGGTATTCCGTATCTGGAGTCCGCCTGCATCAGCTGTTGAATTAAAATTGTATGAAAGTGGAGTCGGTGGTGTTGCAAAAGAAACCATTCAAATGAATAAAAGTGTTTCAGGCACTTGGGTAGCAGTTGTGAATCGTGATTTGAAGGGTATGTTTTATACTGTTCGTACCAAGATCAATAATGCATGGAATAATGAAGTAACAGATCCATATGCAAAAGCAACGGGCATCAATGGACAAAGAGCACAAGTGATTGATTTGAAAGAAACCAATCCTATTGGTTGGGAAAAAGATCAAAGTCCGAATTTCTCAGAAAAAAATGTACCTACAGATGCGATCATCTATGAGCTACATGTTCGTGATGCAACGATTGATGAAGAATCGGGTGCGAAGCATAAAGGGAAATTCCTTGGACTGGCAGAAACAGGGACCAAGAATAAAGCAGGGCTTTCAACCGGATTGGATCATATCAAAGAATTAGGAGTAACACATGTACACTTGTTGCCATTCTACGACTATAACTCTGTCGATGAAACTAAAACAGGTCAGTATAATTGGGGTTATGATCCTGTGAACTATAATGTGCCAGAAGGTTCATACAGTACTGACGCATCTGATGGTAGAACAAGGATACGCGAGTTAAAACAAATGATCCAAGCTTTTCATCAGAATGGATTACGTGTGGTGATGGATGTTGTGTATAATCACACTGCATTAACTGAAACATCTAATTTCAATCAATTGGTGCCGGGCTATTATTATCGACAAAAACCTGATGGTAGTTTTTCTGACGCTACGGCTTGTGGTAATGAAACAGCAAGTGAAAGAGCGATGATGCGTAAGTTTATGTTAGAGAGTGTAGTGTATTGGGTAAAAGAATATCATATTGATGGTTTTCGTTTTGATCTGATGGGTGTTCATGATATTGAAACCATGAACCTCATATCAGATACACTTCATAAGATCAAGCCTGATATCTTATTGTATGGTGAAGGTTGGACAGCCGGAGCATCTCCTTATCCTGAAGAAAAAAGAGCGTTGAAGAAAAATGCACACCTGTTAAAAGGGATAGCTGTATTCAGTGATGATATCAGAGATGGTATTAAAGGAAGTGTCTTTGATATCAAGGATAGAGGTTTTGCAACCGGTAAGAAAGCAAATGCTGAATCAGTGAAATTTGGAATTGTGGCTTCTTTACCACATCTGCAAATTGATATGAGTAAGGTGAATTATTCTAAAGAACCTTATGCAAGTAGTCCTTCAAATGTGATCACCTATGCAGAATGTCATGACAATAATATTCTATGGGATAAAATTGCATTGTCTGTGCCGGATGCTTCAGAGGACGAAAGAAGAAAGATGCATGAGTTGGCTTTAACGATCGTTTTGACCTCACAAGGGATACCTTTTCTGCATGCAGGATCAGAATTTTTACGTTCTAAGTTTGGAGAAGAAAATTCATACAATAAAGGCGATAGCGTGAATGCGATAAGATGGGGTTTGAAAACTAAAAATTTAGCGCTGTATCAAACTGTTGCCTCATTAATTAAAATGCGTAAGGAACATGGCGCATTTAGATTAAACAGCAGCCGTTCTGTCAATAATAGTATTCGATTTTTAGATATACAAGTAGAAGGAGTGATCGCTTATAAACTAGATATGTCATTTTTTAAAGAGACAAAAAAAGAAACTTGGTCGAACTGTTTAATGATTTTTAACGGTACAGGTCAATCACAAACAATTCAAATCCCCGGTGAATGGAAGCTTGTGAATAAGGGTAAAGCTTTGACCGATAAAATGGTTGTTAAACAGATACTGGTAAACCCCAGAGAAGCTATCATACTTGCTGAAGTTCCCGAGCAAAGGCAATATTATTTAGGAGGTTCTAAAGAATAGATAACCCTATATTTGCACAAAATCAACAAGGTATGACCATTGAAAGTTTTAAAGAACTGAGCCATGAAAAAAAGCTGTTGGAGCTGAAACACAATGGCGAAATATTGGGAGCTTATGAGCGCAGAAGCGAGAATGGCGATAGCAAAACCCCCGGCGATATCTTCGCACTATATGAGTTCTGGGTGTTTTTGAGTGAAGATGAAAAAATGATCATTCCAACTCGCCGCAACCCGCTTCATAAAGAAGAAGAGTAATTCGGTACTAGATCGATACAATAGCCACAGAGGTATAGGATCAAAAGACAGCGTGTCTTATTCTTATACATCTGTGGCTATATTTATGCTATAAACTCTGCTTATGCAATTCCGTTTATCGGCTAAAACAGTCAAAGCGCAACTGACCTATGACCTGATCGGTAAAGATTCGCAAAGAGGTATTACACTAAGTTATGGCTGGCTCGCCAATCAGTGCGGACATTGCATGCTGGGCTATATTCCCACACACCTGATATATCTGTTACTGTATTATTGTTTGAAAGTAGATGGGGCTACTTGGATATCCGCACTCATTGTTTCTCTGATCTGGACCATCTTTGAATATATCAATGTTCGAAAACCACTTAAAAAACAAAAAGAAGAAGGCGCATTATTTGAACCCGATTGGAAAAATATCATTCATGATACTGTTACAGATCTAGGCTTCTTTATTTTCGGATCATTGCTCGCTGCAATTGTTTTGGGCGGCAGTTGGCTTTTATCTATCATCTTATTGATTCTTTGTTTGTTCTTATACCCCGCTTCAAAAAAATGGTACCACACTAAAATATTTCAGCAAGCTGCAGAATATCCTATTCAGTTTAGATTGAGTCAATGGAAATGGAAAATGAATGCTGATGATAAAGAAAAAATATTGGCATTTATTCAGCAGAAACAATCAGGGGAACATTTGCTAATCTCGGGTGAATATAAAACAGGAAAAACATCACTTTCGGTAGCTATTGCTAATGAGTTATCCATTCAACACTATACTTGTAAATATACCACTGCTGTCAAGTTGTTTAGTTCATTTGTAGAAGCTGATCCTATTGAGCCGCAGGTGCCGGGTAATATATGGGGTTGGCGCAAAACTCATTATCTGGTGATCGATGATATTAATACGGGATTACCCGGTGCATCAGAATTGATCTCACCGGAAACTTTTCTCAAATATGTACAATCAGGTAATTACGGAACCGAAAATGTTCATGCTTTGAAACAGTTAAATGTAATCTGGGTATTGGGAGATGTTTCTTCAATAGGAGTGATGTCATTACAATCAACATGGAAACAAATGCTGCATCAGTTAGGCGTACCTCCTGAGCATATCACTCATATTCATCTTAACAGATCCTAGTTTAAGGAAGGATATGATTTTCATAAGCAAAACTCACCAAGTGCGTTAAGCTTTTCACATCAAAACGTTTATACAGAGGGATGATCCTTTTCTCAATGGCAGACTGTGATACATTGAAAAAATTAGCGATCTCTTTAAACGAATATCCTTTTGCAACCATGGCCAAAGCTTCTCGTTCTTTATTGGAAATCGCATATTTATAAAACAGTGTTTTATTGAGCTCTTCTTCAAACTCAACCTTATCAGGCCCAAATGCTGCATATCGCATCACTTTTCCGAAAGTCAAATTTCTATTTACTTGAAAGCGACCGATAATAGATTTTAATTTTCCATTTTCATGTTCAAATACGCCTACTCTTGCTACGATTGGAACCTCAGAACCATTTTTATGCAATTTTTTGGACTCGATCAAGAAGCTGTATTTATCAAGATCTGTTGTGGTCTTATGAATGAACATCAATGCTTTATCATTCAGTTCATCTACAAAAGGAGCATAATCAGGAGCGGTCATGCTCACGATCTTCAGCATGGTGATTTCATCATCTCGATATCCCAATACTTCTTCCCATCCATGTGCATAGATCATTCTACCTTTTACAAATGAATAGATATAAATACCTTCTTCAGGAAACTTGGGGATCGTTTCATTGAAATACCTGAATTCTTCAGAATGAAGATCTGCCGGGATATCAGTAACAAATGAACGCGTGTACTTGCCTAAATCTTTAGGTTCCATATCTGCAAATGCTTTTCAGACCATCTCTTACCTGAACCTGCGAATTTTCGCAGTTGACTTGCATGGCAGACAACCCTAATTTTGGCTTCAAGTAAGAAAGGGATATTAAACTTTCGACCGTTTAACAGTTTAAAATTAACACTCATCTGTTAATGCACCAAAACTGAAATCCCTTCTAACTTACTGATAATCAGGCGAAAGCCTTTATCGATATACCTGGTGGGACTGTTACTGATCATATCGGGGGGTGTGATTCGGTAACAGCCCTAGGTTAAGCAAGCAATCTGATTGGTCCTATGAAACCAAGATCCTGCATTCCAATCAGAGGAATGTTCTATGATCCGGGTACACTCTATCCGGATCTTCTTTTTCCCGCCCCTTGAACTGGATTCACACTGAGAATTGTCATCATCATTCATCTCAATAAGGAATACCATGCCGTTAGCACAGTTCAGGATATTTTCTGCGGATGATTTTGAATCGTACTTGCAGACCACTCATTTCTCCAGAGTCATTAAGGTCATACAAAACCACCATACCTGGAAACCCAGCTACACACATTTAACCGAACAGCGTGGCGAAATGTACTGGTTAGAGTCTATGCGAAAAGTTCATATCAATGACAGAAAGTGGAGTGATATTGGACAACATATCACCACATTTCCTTCGGGTAATATTGCGCTTTGCAGACCTATTGATCTTGTTCCTGCGGGCATACGTGGTGCCAATACAGGGGGTATTTGTATAGAGCACTTCGGAAATTTTGATGTGGGTGGTGATGCAATGACGCTGGCACATGGAGAATCGATCATCAGATTGAATGCAATGTTGTGTAAACGTTTTCAACTGCAGCCGAATAAAAAAACGATTGTTTATCATCATTGGTATGATCAGAAGGGAGTTCGCTTTAGTGATGAAAAGATCAATAACCATCAAGTACAAAACGAACAAAAAGCTTGTCCGGGTACCGCTTTTTTTGGCGGTAATACCATTCGATCAGCAGAAGAAAATTTCTTTCCGTTGATTCAGTCAGCCATGGAGCAGCCATTTGTTGGACCTGCTGTAACGGCTAATAAAAAAGTTGTGAAAGTATCTGCTCTGAATGTTCGCTCGGGTCCGGATAAAAATCAAAACATACTTCGTGTAATAAAAAAAGATACCGAAGTGTTGGTATATCAGGAAAGAAATGGGTGGAGTAAGATCAGTAATACGGCGGAAGAATGGGTGTATAGTTCTCTTTTATCAGATCCTCAATAAATATCCATATGAAAAACGATTCTATGAAATTTTTACACGCTAAAACCTGGAGTGGTCGCAGCTGGCTGCTGATGTTATGTTTTCTATTGTCAGTATTAATTATTGGATATGTAGTGTCTCATAATATCTGGAAAGGAAAACAGTATGTGCAATTGGATAAACAGCAAATACTGCTCTTGAATAAATATTTGAATAATGACCCAAACAGATCATCAAATATTGATTCTATTCCATTCTATCGTCAACAACGTGATATGTATCTGATCGCATTTTTAAAAAGTGAAATGCATCAACAATTAGATCAGAAGGAATTTACACGAACAATGGATCTGGTTTCGAAGATGAATCATGAAAGTGCGATAGATTTCTTAGCTGAAAAGAAGTTTTTAGTACATAGTGTGTTTTGGTTAACAGGAAATAAAGCTTACGTAGAAGCATTATTGTGGAGTCTGATGGGTGTTTTAGTAAGTCTCATTTATTACGTAAGCATAGCCAATACAAAAAGTTTGCATACTGCAGGAACAGATGATAGCGGCAGTTTTGATCCCGCAGAAATATCCGGACAGGTCGCTAAAATGTTTTATGCGCCAACATGTACCATAGTGTTGATCTTGGGTTACCAATATCTCATCGATACGAATAACAGTATGATCGATATTTCTGTCAATAATGGTCTCATTGTTTTCTCATTTATATCAGGCTTTTTCTCAGGAAGAGTGATGCGATTTCTGGATCGACTTAAAGAACTGGTATTACCATTTGGTACATCTTCGCAACCAACCGTCACACAATCTATTCAATCAGGAGATATAGAGGTTGTACTTGATTTGTCTGAAACTGTCTCAAAAAGTGAATATGGCGCAGCTATTGCGGAGGCCGGATTCAATGCCGCAATTGTTTCTTTAGAACCTAAAGATGGTGGAGATACCATACAATTGATCAATCCACCGGATGATCAAGCGGATACTTTTTTTGGAAAGGGAATTACATACGGTTTTTATACCCTACAAGCACAGCTGTCCTATCAGTCAGATAATCAATCAATCATAAATCTTGCAGCATCTAAAGAAATAGAAGTAAAAAGTAATCAGGAAACCGTTACTGTTTTATTGGATAAGGTTATAGCGGAAGGATAAATAAAAGTATATTTGGTTACATCCTCTTCCTAAACGAATAGCCTTCAATGCAATTTAACACATGGGAATTTTTATGGTTTTGTAGCGGAGTGCTGTTGCTGTATTGGTGTTGCTATAAGTCTGTTCGTTTGCAAAACATCCTTTTACTGATCGCCAGTTTTTATTTTTATAGCAGGTTACACTATAGTTTTACTTTTTATTTAGCCGGACTTATCCTTGTAGCTTATTTTTCCGGATTATGGATCAGTAAGACCAAGTCATTTAAGAAGCCGGCACTCATTGTATCTATCCTATTGCTTTCCTCTTGTCTGGTGATTCTAAAGTACACCAATTTTGGTATTGATATTGTGAATGGAATGGGGGCTCGTTTTGAAAATTTGA
This sequence comes from Sediminibacterium sp., assembly GCA_965279585.1. Taxonomy (GTDB): domain Bacteria; phylum Bacteroidota; class Bacteroidia; order Chitinophagales; family Chitinophagaceae; genus Sediminibacterium. The sequence goes on from OZ257248.1 coordinate 472,634, forward strand.
AATTCTTGGTGCCTGTTGGTCTTAGTTTCTATACGTTCAGTACTATCGGTTATGTGACAGATGTATATCGGAATAAGATAGAGCCTGAGAAAGATATAATTTCATTGGGCGCCTATATCAGTTTCTTTCCGCATCTTTTAGCGGGTCCCATTCCTGCAGCAACTAAGCATCTACGACAATTTAAGCAACAAAAAGTATTTGACTTTTCGAATATAGAACCGGCTTTACGTAAAATTATCTGGGGTTTATTCAAAAAAATGGTGATTGCAGATAATATTAGTATTTCCGTTGATTACTGTTTTGCAAGAGCTGATACATTAAATAGCTTTTCACTGTATTTGGGTATTGTGCTATTCAGTTTTCAAATTTATGCTGACTTCTCTGCGTATTCTGATATTGCTCGAGGGGTAGCTAGGTTTTTTAGTATAGATCTATTCCTAAATTTTAAATCACCTTTCTTAAGTAGAAATCCGGGGGAGTTTTGGAGAAGATGGCATACGTCCCTAACAAGATGGCTTACCGATTATTTATATAAACCCTTAGGCGGTCGCTCATTGAGCAAGGGAGGGTTTATTGCTGTCATTCTGTTCATTTTTCTGTTCAGCGGTTTATGGCATGGTTCTAGTATCAACTTTGTACTATGGGGTTTATTGAATGGATTGTATTATGTCATTTATTTGGTTTTTAACCAGATCAAACACTATGATGAACCGCCTGATAAAAATCGATGGGTGCCATCATTTGCAACATTGGGCAAAATCCTGCTAACCTTTCATCTGATCACTTTCAGTCGAATTTTATTCAAAGCCGAAGACTTGCAAAAAGCTTCTTTATACTGGAATGGATTGATCAGCAGACATTCTTTTGATGGGCCACCCTCTTTTTTGTACTCACATATTCACTGGTGCCTCCTTTTACTTTTGATGGAATGGACTCAACGCTTCAGACAGCATCCTTTAGATATTTCAAACAATAAATTTGTACGTTACTTCTTATATGCTATTGTTCTTGTGATCATCATTCTGTATCACAAGAAATTATCTTTGCAAGAATATTATTATTTCAGATTCTAAATTTCAAATATGTGTAAAAAGCAACTTCTCGCTTTTGCTATTTTATCAATAGTGATATCCTGTAGTGATGGAGAAAATAAAGACAAAATCGTTACCGACCCTATCATAAGTGAAACAAAAAATGAACAAAGAGAGCAATACCTTAGTCAGTATTCTCAAGTTCCGGAAACACCGGACATACTTAATGCAGGTGATACAGGTGTTGCAGTTTATAATATTTGTGTAGAGCGGTATGAACAATCTCTTGCGGCACTCAAAAAACAATCGGATGAGCTGGGTGCAAAACTGATTGTTACCATTCTTTCTCCTGAAGTCGGAGATGCAATTACGATAAGTGGACGAAAAGGAATTCCGCTCATTAGTGGCATTAGCAAAAAGTTGGGAATAGATATCTATGATTGTATGAATCCGTTAGTGGCATTCGCAGGACAAAAAATCACTCAAATGCCATTAGATGGGCATTGGTCTATAAGTGGGTCTAAAGTTGTTGCTGATTTATATCAACCAATTATCAGTAAGTACACTACGCGTCGATCTACTAAAACTTATACTGAAGCAGAAAGGACTTCTGTGTTTGGTGATTTAGAGCCCAATCAGGATGTGGCATTGGACGGGGGGAAAAATCTTCCTTATCAACTGATCACAAACAAGCAGGGATTTAGAATGAATACAGATCTTGGTTTCCCTAAAGCAAAGCAGCGAATTTTATTATTGGGGGATTCTCAACTCTATTCTCCTTTTCTGGACAATGGTCAAATTTTTACAGCGTTACTACAACAGCGTTTTCCTGATGCTGAGATCATCAATGCCGGTGTGATTGGATATACGATTGAAGATCAGGTGAGTCTGCTTTCAGAACGAGCAAAGTATGCAGAGCCAGATCTCATTATTTTGGTGACCAATCCTAATGATATTGGAGATTTTTATTTCTCTCAACGTAATAAAATGAGCAGGGTTAAAAAAGCCTATGAACCTACCGCAACAGAATTGTCTTTGTATCAACAATTGTATGGTTCAAAATAGTGAGCATACTAAAAAGAAATAGCAGCTTTTAGCTGCTATTTCTTTTTAGGTGAATTCAGCAAAAACATTCGCATCCTTATATCCGTAGTAGGTCTATCACTTTTTGTAGGCGTTGTAGCGATGGAGTCTAACACATCAAACCCTGTGATAAGTTCACCAAAAACAGTGTATCCACCGTCTAAATGTGGTGTACCTCCTTCTGTGGTATATAGGGTTTTTTGATAATCGTTTAGTTTAAGATTACGTGCAACAATGGTGCTGTCTAACTCAGACTTTCGCCAAACAGGTCTTTGTACAATATAGAATTGACAATTGCTGCTGGCTTTTTCCGGATTATCAGTTCTTGCCGCAGCAAGTGCTCCTCTTTTATGAAAGATATTCTGCTCGGTACGAAACTCTGCAGGAATACGATCTCCGGGTGCAGATCCACCACCGATTCTTTTATCAGCAGTCGCATATTTACTTTCCGGATCACCACCCTGAATCATAAATCGATTGATGACGCGATGAAACAGTAGACTATCATAAAACCCGGCCTTGACCTTACCGATGAAATTATCTCGGTGTAATGGAGTTTCATCATACAGTTTTACTACTAAGTTACCCTTACTCGTCATAATAAGCACATGTGATTGCTTGGGAGAAACATCCACCCATTTCTTAGCTGTTTTGACAGCCTTTTTTTCTTCCTTATCTAACTTTCTAAAATATTTTGGAGTGGAACAGGCCGATATAGCAAGTAACCCCAATAACCATAAACGCTTTATATGCATAGTTGTAAGATTAAGCTTCTCCATTCCATTCAGCATAAAATTGCTGTAAATATTTTTCTATAAATGTATGCCGCTCCTCTGCTATCTTTTTTCCGGAAATGGTATTCATTTTGTCTTTTAGCAGTAATAATTTTTCGTAAAAATGATTAATCGTGGGAGCGGTGCTTTTTTTATAAGCTTCTTTATTCATATTTAAATCCGGTGGTATCGCAGGGTCATAGATCTCGCGATTTTTATATCCTCCAAAATGAAAAGCCCTGGCAATACCAATTGCTCCGATGGCATCTAGTCTGTCTGCGTCTTGTACCACTTGCAGTTCCTTAGAAATAAAGAAAGGTGTATCATATGCGGATCTAAAAGACATATTCTCCATGATCTTCACAACATGATCAATAATTTCATTATCGACCTCATGTTCTTCTAAAAAATTTCGTGCTATCCTCGGCCCAATCGTTTCGTCTCCATTGTGAAATTTCGAATCAGCTATATCGTGTAAAAGTGCGGCCAATTGAACGACGAGCATATTTACATTTTCTGTTTGTCCAATATGTTTTGCATTTTTCCAAACCCGCTCAATATGAAACCAATTATGTCCGCTTTCGCTATTCTTTAAAGTTTCTCTGACAAATAATTCTGTTTTTGTAATCAGATCTTGTTCTTTCATCAAATAGGTATTAGTCTTTTATTACTGTGCTTGACTCTCCAATGATTCTCTTCTAGACCAGCACTCATCCATCACACCCCCTGTTGACTTGAATCCTTTATGTCTCCAGTCGCCGTTGACAAAAGAATAGTCGAATTGTAAGCTCTTGCCAACACTGGTAGCTGTTTTGGTAAAGAAATGAATCGTTTCGGTATATTTTCCATTTTCTGTTGTGTAGGTTCCACCACCGGTATCAAAAAATTGTTTGGTAACCACATTATAAGCGATCCACTGAAAATGTTTTCCTGATAATACTTTCATGGTTCTTCTCGGATAAAATGGACTTCTTCTTTTTGATACCTGATCATTATTATAGCTGCCGGTAATAATCCAATCTCCTGCTAATGCGCCGGGTGTTCCATCATCTAAACGCTTCCAGTGGCCGGAAAGCCCTTCAATCGTAAGTTGATCTTTTTTAATATTGATTTCCCGACTTTTTAAAGTACCAACAGTTGTTGAATCTAGGTTATTCCATTCAATTGAAACGGTAAGTTTATTTTGCGATAAACTGTATTTCCCTCCGTAAGAAGCAATAAACTTTTTGTCGCTCAGGCTATAAGTGGCAGAAGAAAAAATTTGATCGGTGATGATAATAGTGGTTTGTTCATTGCCATTGATCTGTTGCCAGGCACCCTTGAGAGACTGAGCCTGCTTCTTTTCAGTAAAAGCTGTGATAACCAGAACAATGCAACTCAAAACTAATCCGAGAAAAAGATTGATTTTTTTCATGGCTTTAATTATTCCTTAAATATAAAACAATTCATGATGTGTGATAGGGGAGCCTTAGGGTGACACGTGTATTGTAGTTGTTTTTATGACAAGTCTGTAGCATAAACATGAATTAGTAGACCTGTAATGGTTATCTGCATTCCTGTTGGTATATTTATGCTTCAAAAATATCTCAATGGCAGCCCCATTACCTGAAAATGAAATGAAACGAGTGATCGAATTATCTGAATTCGATCTGGATTATTCATCCTTGCAAGAAAATTTTAAAGATTTAGCGAAACTTGCTGCTAAAGTAGCCGGTACCAATATCTCATTGGTTAATATGATTGATTCATTTACACAATGGACGGTCAGTAATTTCGGCTTAGATCTCGATCAAATGCCAAGAGAGGATTCTGTTTGTCAATACACGATCGTGTCGGATCAATTCTTTGAGGTAAAGGATCTTTCAGCTGATGATCGTTTTAAAGATAAATTTTATGTGAAAGATGATCCCAATCTGCGCTATTATTTTGGAGTGCCATTACAAACCAGTGATGGACTTCAATTAGGAGCTTTGTGTGTATTGGATACTATTGGAAAAGAGATCAGCCCGGAAAAAGTAGAAATGCTGAAGATCATTGCAGATGAGATTGTGAACAGGTTGATGGTGATTCGGGTTGTCAATGGTTTAAAAAACCGTGTGAAAGAAGCCAAAGAAACACAGAAAAAAGTAGCACATGATATTCGCGGACCATTGTCTGGTATCGTGGGTTTGGCACAACTGATCAGTGAGCAGGGTAAGGACAATAAACTAGAGGACGTATTACAGCTGGTTTCGATGATACAGAAAGGAGGTCATTCTTTGTTGGAGTTGGCTGACGAGATACTTAGCGCAGAAAAAAAGATCGATAACCCTTCGCAAGAAGCAGGAAGCGGCGAATATAATCTGCTGAGCTTTAAAGAAAAGCTGGAAAAACTATTCTTACCTCAGGCTACAAACAAAAAGATCAACTTGCAAGTCCTTATAGATAGTAAAACGGAAGATATTCCTTTTTCAAAAAATAAGTTATTGCAGATCACCGGTAATTTAATTTCAAATGCGATCAAATTCACGCCATTAAAAGGACAGGTAACAGTTCAATTATCGATTGTGATTACTCGGACCAAACAATTATCTATCAAAGTCATCGATACAGGATCAGGAATGGATAAAGATACGATTCATCAAATATTGTATGGTGAGCAGGAATCAACAGAGGGAACTTCCGGAGAAAAAGGATATGGTTTTGGTTTGATGTTGGTGAAGCACCTGATCATTAAACTGAATGGATCTCTCAATATTGAGTCAGAACCTGATAAGGGTACTACATTCAGTGTATTGTTACCGATTGCTTAGATGCAAGCCGTCAACCCCATCGTATATATACATAATAGATAGTGGCTATCAATGCACCCCAGAATAGAACAGTACCGGCGGCGACTAAAAAAGCTTTGGCTTTTCCCGCTCGGTTGTATTCGCCCATAAAGCGATAATAAAATAATGTTCTGTACAACACTTCGAAGAGCATAAAACCTAATTGTAGGTTTCTGTTTTCTGTAGATATACTAAAGAATATTGCGATCGGTACAAAGATCAAACATCGAAACAGATTCGTGAAGCCGATCAGGTATAAGTTAGCAACAAGATGCTCTGTAAAGTTATATCTTCCTTTAAGGTATAAAAGCCAAATCAAAAAGCTGATGAGTGGCGCAGCAAGCATGGCCACATAATTGGAGTACTTGGAAAAGAACCGCCCAATCTTCGCCATCTTCTCCATTCTTTTGATACTTTCTGCTTGTTGGGGATTATCCGACATTGTTTTTTTCGGCGCAGATGTATAACTATTTACCCGTGTATTTCTTTGTAATGAAGAACTACTATATTTTGATGTAACTCCTCCAATAACGATATACACAGCCGCTACAATTAAAAAGAAATTCAAAGGAGGAAAATGTTTTTTTCTTTTACCTTCTATATATTCTTTAGCCACCAATCCGGGTTGTACAACCAGTGATTTCAATAAAGTGAAAATACCTTTATCAGCATGTGTGAAATAGTGAATGGCATCATGTAGTACATCGTGCAGATTCACACGCTTTAAAGCAGTCTTCTGACCACATTCACTACAAAATTTTTGCGTAGCGCTAAGAGGTGCGTTGCAGTTAAGGCAGTTAGACATCTTGGTATTGCAATATAAAAAACATAGATTGCTTTTTTGTAAACTTTTATAAATAAGAATACTATTCACATAATCGAATAAAATGGACCAGCATAAAGCTTCTTTTATCAGAACATCATTTCCTGAATTGATCAGTACTTTACAGGAAGGAACAGCCCCTCTTTGGGGTAAAATGTCTGCTCAGCAAATGACAGAACATGTAACGGGGTTCTTCAAAGTATCTACAGATCAACTTCATTTCCCAATGGTTACACCGGAAGAGCACCTTCCAAAATTGAAAGAGTTTCTTCTAAGTGATAAACAGTTTCGTGAAAACACGAAAGCACCGGTACTGCCTGAAGAGCCTTTACCTGTTACAGAGCCGGATCTCTCAACAGCTGTAGCACATCTGAAAGAGGCGATAGAACAGTTTTTTAAATTTTATGAACTTCATCCTGATAAAAAGATAGCACATCCTGTATTTGGTCCGCTGAATTTTGAAGAATGGATACTGTTGCATTATAAACATGTGACTCATCATGCCAGACAGTTTGGTTTGTTACCGCGTTAAATATGTTAAACCGGTCAACAAACAAAGCGATCAATCGTTAGCTTTGTTGTTCTAAACGATTGCTATGGCTAAGCTTGAAAATTTTATTCTGGGAAGATGGATCACCGGAGATGGTGAAGGGCAACCCTTATTTAATGCGGTTACCGGAGAGCAGATCGCTACTGCTTCTACCAAAGGAATTGATTTCAAAGATATTTTACAATACGCAAGGGCTACAGGTAACCCTGCATTGAGAAAAATGAGTTTTCATGAGCGTGGACTAATGCTTAAAAATTTGGCATTGCACCTGCGCAATCATTTGGATAAGTTTTATCAGATCAGCTATCAAACCGGCGCAACCAAGGCTGATAGTTGGGTGGATATTGAGGGCGGAATCGGTAATCTATTTTCTTACGCCTCACTCAGAAGAAAATTCCCTGATGAACCATATTGTCTGGATGGCGAACATCATGTGTTGGGGAAAGCCAACACCTTTATGGGGCATCACTTATTGGTACCCAAAGAAGGAGTAGCTGTTCATATCAATGCTTTTAACTTTCCGGTATGGGGGATGCTTGAAAAAATAGCAGTGAATCTGCTGGCTGGTATGCCGGCAGTTGTAAAACCTGCTACTGTTACCTCATTTCTTACTGAAGCGGTTGTACGCGAAATCATTGCTTCAGGTATTCTCCCCGATGGAGCTTTACAATTGGTGTGCGGCAGTGCAGGGGATATGTTACAACATGTTACGGAACAAGACGTGGTGACATTCACAGGCTCTGCATCTACCGGATTGATGTTGAAATCAACCCCATCTATTTTATCTCAGAATGTACCCTTCACGATGGAGGCCGATTCATTGAATTGTATCGTTCTGGGTAATGATGTTACACCTGATATGCCTGAATGGGATATCTTTTTGAAAGAGGTACGAAAAGAAATCACTACGAAATGCGGACAAAAATGTACAGCCATCAGACGAATTTTTGTTCCTGCTGATAAGATAGAAGACGTACAGATTGCGCTGGGTAAATACTTATCTCAAACAACCATTGGTAACCCGTTGAATGAAAAAGTGAGAATGGGATCTTTGGCCGGTGAATCACAACGAGCAGAAGTAAAAGCACAAGTACAAAAATTATTAGCTTCTTCACAACTCATTTATGGATCATTAGATAGTGTTCAGGTGATTGATGCCGATGCGCAAAAAGGGGCATTCATGAGTCCATTGTTGTTGTTGAATGAGAATCCATTTCAATCCAAGGAAGTGCATGAAGTGGAAGCATTTGGTCCGGTCTCAACCCTTATGCCTTATAATCATTTAGATGATGCGATACAACTTGCTAAAATGGGTAAAGGATCCTTGGTAAGTTCTATTGTTACAGCCGACAAAAAAATAGCGAAATCATATGTGTTGGGTGCTGGGATGTATCATGGGCGCATATTGGTGTTGAATAATGATTGCGCCAAAGAGAGTACCGGACATGGTTCGCCATTACCATTGTTGGTACATGGCGGTCCGGGTAGAGCCGGTGGTGGTGAAGAGATGGGAGGTATTCGCGGCGTAAAGCATTATATGCAGCGAGTAGCTATTCAGGGTTCTCCGGATATGATCACTGCGATCAGTAATATTTATCAGCCCGGTGCAAAAGGTAATATTGAGGATAAACATCCTTTCAAAAAATATTTTGATGAATTACAAATTGGCGATCAACTACTGACAGAAAAAAGATTGATCACTGCAGAAGATATTGATCAGTTTGCGGATTTAAGTGGGGATCATTTTTATGCACATTTGCGTGATACAGATTTCTCCGGTACTATGTTTGAAAAACAAGTAGCACATGGATATCTGATCATGAGTTTAGCTGCGGGACTTTTTGTGAGTAGCTATGATAAAAATCCGGTACTGTTGAATTATGGTATTGATGAATTGCGATTCACAAAACCGGTTTATCCCGGATCTGAGATACAAGTTCGATTTACTTGTAAAGAAAAAACAAGACAAGAAAAGAAAGAGCCTACCGATATTGATAAAGGTATTGTGAAATGGCTGGTAGAGATCATGGATGAAACGGGAGAAATCACCGGCGTAGCTACTATTTTGACCATGGTAGAAAGAAAGAGCTAAGCAGCACCAATCATTAACTTGAAAAATTACTGTTATGATAGAAGAAATTAAAGAAGGGTATGTAAAAGTTGAAAGAGAACATGGCATTGCTACCATCGAGTTCTTTCATCCACAAAGAAATTCATTACCCGGGAAAATATTAGATGCTTTGGCAAAAGCTATTCATAGTGAAGGATTGAATACAGAAACCAAAGTAATCGTTCTTCGTTCCGGTGGTGCGAAGGTATTCTGCTCCGGCGCCTCTTTTGATGAATTGGCATCCATTACCGATGAAGAAACAGGTTCGAAATTTTTTAACGGCTTTGCGCAAGTCATCAATGCCATGAGAACGGCGCCTCAATTGATCATTGCGAGGGTACAAGGTAAATGTGTAGGTGGTGGTGTTGGTATAGCAGCAGCAGCAGATTATGCTATTGCTGTTGAAGGTTCAGATGTAAAACTGAGTGAACTTGCTGTAGGTATTGGTCCGTTTGTAGTAGGGCCTGCTGTTGAAAGGAAGATCGGCACTTCTGCTTTTTCTCAGTTGGCTATTGATGCCTCCATGTGGAGACCGGCAGATTGGGCAAGGCGAAAAGGATTATTTGCTGAGCTACATGCAGATATCGCAGGGATGGATGATTCTATCACCAGAATGACTACAACACTTTCTAATTCCAGTCCGGATGCTATGCGCGAAATGAAAAAAGTATTCTGGGAAGGAACAGATCATTGGGATGATTTATTAAGAGAAAGAGCTAAGATCAGTGGAAGATTGATCCTGAGTGACTACAGCAAAAAAGCGATCGCTAAATTCAAGGAAAAACAATCATGAGCGTAACAGCAAGGTTCAATTCAAAAGACCTTGTAACAATTTGCGATACACTGGCTAAAAAAGATCCGCATCTGTCGCAGATTTTGGAAGTCTATGGGTATCCGCCTTTTTGGAGTAGGGAACCATCCTTTGCTACATTCATACATATTATTCTGGAGCAACAGGTTTCCTTGGCTTCAGCAAGGGCTGCGTTTGTAAAGCTAAAAAGTTTCATAGGAGAAATTACGCCTGAGAAAATCATATCACTTTCAGACGAAGAGCTAAGACAATGCTATTTCAGCAGGCAAAAGATAATTTACGCCCGTTGTCTGGCTCAGGCATTCATTGATAGAATTATTACCATTGATCAACTCACCAATTCTTCTGATGAGGAAATAAGGACTTTGCTTACCAGTATCAAAGGTATTGGTAATTGGACGGTAGATGTTTTTTTGATGATGTGTTTACACAGTTCAGATCTATTTCCTTTTGGTGATATAGCCTTGGTGAATAGTTTAAAGCATGTAAAAAGTCTTTCTGCTGATACCGACAGAACTTATTTAATATCGATTACTGAACAATGGAAACCCTATAGAACAGTAGCTGCATTTATGTTATGGCATGCCTATATCTGTAGAAAGAAAATTGTATTTGAATCAGCGTAATAAACCGGAAGCCCAATCGATGGCATAACGTGATTTCAGGTACTTAATTCGAAGAGAGATCATTTTTTCTGCTGTCTCAATCACTTTATTTTCACGTGTATTTACTAGGAACAAAGAACTTTCGCCATTCTGAAACCTAAAATATTCGGCATTCAATAAGGCTTGAAAATTTTTGTATGCGCTTTGCGCGATCAATAATTGTTGTTCTAACTGAGAGGTTTCGTTGAGATAGGTTCTTACTTTATTTTCTACCTCTCTTCTTTTTAGAGAGAGCTCATAATTGGTTTCTTTGATCTTTAATACAGACTTTTTATAGTCTCCTCTGCCTTCTCTCAAGAAAAGGGGAAATTTCACATCAATGCCCCACAAATAGTTGTTTTGAAATAGCGCAGCATTCCAACCCTTAAAAACATTGTATCCACTATTGAGTAGATTGGCTTTTAAGTTAACTGTAGGCAGTAAGTTTTGTTGTTTTAGTTTTCTGTCTACTTCTAGTGCATTGAGTTTAAAGTCGTATGATCTGATCGCAGGGTTGATGGTTAGTGCTTGTTGTAGTATATCATTGGTAGCAGGGAGCTGCGCATACTGCATGAACTGTAAAGTATCGGGTCTCACTTGCGGAGGTAATAAGTAGACACTGTCTTGTTCGTTCCATAAATAATTCGATAACTCAAGCGTTGTATTGGTCAATTGAAGTAATGCTTCATTTTGAACCAACTGAAATTGCTGGAGCTGCGTTAATGCTTCTATTGTATCAATGGTCGCTCTGTCTCCATTCGCAAATGCAATTTTTACCAAACGAAAACGGTCTTGCGCAATGCCTACAAATTTTGAATAGATATTGTACAATTGATAAGTTCCAGCCCATTGCCAATAGATTTGATATGCATCAAATAAGAGATTGTTGAGTGTATTCAACTGCTCCTGTTCACTCATATCACGATATATCCGTGCTTGTTGAAGTGTAGCTCTTCTTTTATCCAATAATAACCCTTTTGCAATCGGCATTTCAAGACCGAGATAACTGGTTTGTCCTGCAGTAGTTTCTCTCGCTAAAAGATCGCCCCCATTGTTTTCAATCCCAGCTTTGATATCAGCACCGATCCAGGTTGGAATTTTGATTTCAGGATTGGTATAGAAATAGTAATTCTTTCCATCAAATGTTTTTCTGCTGGCATCCATTCCGATCAATGGATCAAATCCTCCCTTTGCACTTAAGAGATCAGCTTCGGCTTTACGAATACCAATGAGTGCTTGTTTAGCAATTGGATGATTGGTACGTACCAATTTGATAAACGCATCAGCATTTAATACCTGCGCTGCGCTTTGTAATGTGAAGAATAAACCTATGATGAATACAAATCCTTTCATGAATGTGCTTTATTTCGCTGACTCTTTATTCATTTTTGTTGTGGTACTGGTTGCAGGTTGATAATATTCCGGCGGGAATCCATTGATATTTCGCCATAGTTCATACCCAACAGAAACATCTTTCAATAGAGCGATACCATTTGCACCACCACCTATTCTTAATAATCTAGGCCATGCTTTATCATTCGGATCTTCTGTAACCAATACCCTGAATTTACCATTACCACTTACTGAATTTTCAATAGCAGTAACGACACCACCAAATGTTCCATAAGAACTCGCAGGCCATCCACTGAATACGATGGCAGGAAATCCGTCAAATACAAAACGAATTTTTTGCCCCTTTGACAGTAGGGGCATATCCATAGGTTCTACAAACAATTCAACAGCGTATTGAACATTATCCGGAACGATCTCTACAATCATATCTCCCTCTTTCAATATTTCACCAATACCTGCTTTTCTTGCCTTTGTAATTTGTCCGCTTTGAGGTGCAGTAACATAGTAAAGTTTATTCCGCATATCATAGTTGGAATAAGCATTTTTCAGTTTTGCAACTTCAGCATCGCTGGAAGCTTTATCTGAGAGTGCGCTAAAGCGATCACCTTTTGCTTTAGCAATTTTATCTGTGTATTCCTGTATAACAGTATTTTTTTCAATTCTTAAAGCTGTCAGCTCTTGTCTAGATTGCAGGTATTTATTTTCTGCACCAATTCTTTTCGCAGTGGCATTTTGAAAGGCGATCTTTCGTCTTTCAAAATCAACCAAGGAGATCACACCACTATCTAACATAGCTTTTGCAGCATCGATCTGTCTTTTAGTAACTGCCAATTCATTTTGAACAGCACCAAGATCCATGCTGTCGCTTTCTACTTTCAATTGTTGTTGCTTTAGTTTGATATCAATTTGTGAGAGCTTTAGATCTCTACCCTCTTCCAATGCTCCCACTTGTTGCGATGCAGTAAGTGCTTTGTTTTGATATCCTTCCGCAGCATTTTGTTTAGCGTCTATTTGTAGTCCGGTTCTTTCTAATAAAGCCGGATCAAAGTATTCAACTTTTATCTCCCCCAATTGAAGAATGGTATCCCCTTTTTGTACAAAATCACCTTCTTTCACATACCATTTCTCAACACGACCACCAATAATAGAATTCAACTGTTGTGGTCTTTGTTCTTGTCTGAGCGTTGTGATCAACCCACGGGCGCGAATATTCTGTGTCCATGGAAGAAACATCACAAGTACCACCAATATCAAAGATCCCCATAACCATTTACGTACTCTGCTGGTACGGTTGATATGATAGATATTACGAAATGCAGGGAGTTCGTTTTTCTCAAGTTCTACTTCAGGTTCACAAGTCAGGTATTTGCTCATACGATTTATGCATTAAGTTGTTTAGATACTGCATCCCAGCTACCAAATGATTCAGCAACACCACGATTCAAATAGAGTACTTTATCACAATTCTTTGCTACTTCAATATCTGTGGATGTAATGATGACAGTAGATTCAGTATCGTTTCTTAAGAAATTGAGTACTTCTTGTTTATTTTTTTCTTCCAGACCATGAAAAGGATCTTCCAGTAGTACAAGCTTTCTGTGTCCTACCAATGCACGTGCCAGCAAAATTCCTTGTCTGATCTTCATAGGTAATCTTTTACCGGTAGGGTCCAAAGGTGTATCAAGACCTTCCGGTAGGGATTCCAGAAAATCTGTGAGGCCGCATAACTTTAAGGTATCTGTGATTTCAGCGATAGAAATGTCTTTGTTACCCATGGTAATATTTTCCCATAATGTACCTTGGAAAATATCTTGTTGACTCAATAAAATACCGGTAGACGCTCTTAATGATCCAACATTGTAATTACCGATTGGGATATCATTGACCAGTACACTTCCTTCAAAATTTCTGAAAGCGCCTGTTAATAATCGGAGAGCGGTAGATTTTCCTGAACCGGAATTACCCATGATGCATAATTTTTCTCCGGGGTTTAAAAGAAAGCTTACGTTCTGTAAAACATTGCCACCGTCAGGATAATGAAAGCTTACATTCGAAAAGCGTACACGAATGGCATCACCGGTTTTGCTGATCAATTCTGTACCTGATTTTTCTGTTTCTGCGCCTGTTACTTTATCCATTTTTTCGATAGAGGTCAAAGCATCATAAACATTATCCAGGTTAATGATCAATTTTTCAATTGAGTTCATAACCGTTATGATCACGATATCTGCAGCGATAAATTGTCCAATATTAATTTGCTGATCTACCAATAACACCACACCAACAATTAACATAGCCGCTGTGATCACTACTTTAAATCCAATCAGACTCCAGAATTGTGCGAGTAGAATATTGAAATAAGTCGTTCGTGAATTCAGATAACTGGTTACAAGTGCATCTGCTTTCTCAACATTCAGCGAAGTGCCTCGTGAGTATTTAAACGATTTAATAGACCTTGAAATTTCTTCCAGCCATGAAGCTGTTTTGTATTTATAATCACTTGCTTCCATACTTGCAGAAAATCCATTCGGAAGAGTGTTGCGCAATATGATATATAACAAGAGCAACAGTACAGAACCGAAGCCAATAAAAACAGGATGATAAAATGATAGCAATACGATACCGAAAACGATCTGTATAAGGGCTGTAGGAATATCTAGCAATATCTTTTCAATACCCTTTTGCAGTGATATGGTATCGAAGAAACGGTTTACGAGTTCTGGTAAATAGTAGTTATCAAGTTTTTCAATATTTAATTTGGGGATTCGGTCTGCAAACTCAAAAGAATAGCGTGTAAATATTTTCTGTTTGATTTTTTCAATGATTTGCATTTGTCGCACCTGAAGTAATCCATAAATAAATACACCTGCGACAACCAACACAATCAATATAATGATAGATGTAGAAATAGATCCGGCCATTACAAAACTAATGATGGTTTGGATCCCGAGGGGAAGGGATAGCTGTACCAGTCCGGCAAGGATGGCGAATGCGTATACGGCAGAAACATCCTTCCTGTCCAGATTCAATAATGCAAAAAATTTCCGTGCTGCACCCGCTGGTGAGCTGTTTGCCTCTTTGGCCATAATGATTGTTTGTCAAAGAAAGTTATGAATAAATTAGCCCGTTCTATAACAGAACTTTAGCCAGATTGTTCTCTCAATGCTTGATAAATAAAGTCTTTAACGCATATTTAAGAACGAAAGAGAGGAGAACAGAGTATGTAAAACCCTGTTCTCCTCTTTATTTATAGATCATCATATTCATACAGATGATCAATATTGGTATTGGCAGGCATTTCGAATACAGGCTTAATGAGGCCATCTTTCAAGCCATATACCCAGCCATGTAAATGAGGTCTTTGCTCATTTTTCCAGGCTCTTTGGATGATCGAGGTCTTAGCCAGATGAAGCACTTGCTCCTGAACATTCAATTCAACCAAACGATCGAATTTCTGTTGCTCATCCTCAATGTTATTTAGTTCATCTCTATGATTACGATATACATCTTTGATATTACGTAACCACATATTTAATACCTGTTTGTAATCATGGTTGGTCATGGCAGCTTTAACCCCACCACAGCCATAGTGACCGCAAACAATTACATGTTTTACTTTCAAGTGTGTAACTGCATAGTCTAAAACACTTAAAAGGTTTACATCTGTATGCACTACCATGTTAGCGATGTTCCGGTGTACAAATATTTCGCCGGGTTGGGTATTCGTGATTTCATTGGCAGGAACGCGACTATCACTGCACCCGATCCAAAGAAAATCAGGCTTTTGTATATCAGCAAGGCGACTAAAATATTCAGGATCATCCTGTACTTTTTCAGAGGCCCAGGCTTTGTTTTCTAATAAGAGTTTTTCGTAAATTTTCATTCTTCAGTGATTTGAGGGATGGTAAAAATATTTTTTAAAGATTTGCTTTGACCTGTTTTGACTTCTACACGGATCTTTTTCAGGTGTGCATGACATAAGAAGTTATTCACTTCTTCTATTACGTCTTTATCAATAAAATCAGCTCTTTCAGTATCAATAATGACAAATGCATTTTTCGGAACTTCTTCCAGTTTCTTTTTTACAATTGGCTTATTGAGAAAGGAAACATCTTTCCTAAAACGAATCAAATAATTGTTATTGTCATGTACCACCACAACTGCTGATCTAAAGTTACTTCTGATCAGGAAAAAGAGTGCTACGCAGATACCTACAACAATGCCAATGAGTAGATCGGTAAATAAAATTGCAGCGATGGTTGCAACAAAAGGAACGAACTGATTCCAGCCTTTTACATAAAACTCTTTGAAAAGTGAAACTTTGGCTAGCTTATATCCTGTAAAGATTAATACAGCTGCTAAGGCACATAAAGGAATTTTATTCAGAATAGTTGGAACAAACATGACGCAGAGTAACATCATTGATCCATGTAAAATGGTAGACATTTTTGATTTAGCACCGGCAGAAATATTTGCGGATGTTCTCACAACAACAGAAGTTAGGGGGAGGCCGCCAATCATACCGGATACCATATTACCAATACCTTGTGCTTTCAGTTCTCTATTGGTGGGTGTAACTCTTTTTAAAGGGTCTAATTTATCTGCGGCTTCAATCCCTAATAAGGTTTCCAGACTTGCTACTATCGCCAATGTAATACCGGACATCCATACATCCGGATTTTTTAGGAACTGAATATCCGGAAAAGTGAAAAAGGAAAAGAATGAAGCAACATTATCAGCAACCGGTAATGTGACCAAATGTTTTTGTTCCAAGGCATAACTGCTTCCTGATAAGCGGAGATACTCGTTTAAAATGGTACCTACCAATACAACGATCAGTGCCCCGGGAAATAACTTTAATGATTTTTTTGTTTTGATGAATTTACTTTCCCAAAACATGAGTAGCAATATTGATACCACTCCAATGATAAGGGCTGTTGGAGTAATGTACTTGACTGCTTCCAGCATGGCAGTAAAAGTGTTTTCATTGTTCGCTTGAACAAAAGACTCGTCACCTTCAAAGTCGGTATCGTAGCCAATGAGGTGCGGAAATTGTTTTAAGATCAAGATCAAACCAATGGCTGCGAGCATACCTTTAATAACAGCATTGGGTACATAATCACCGATGACACCTGCTTTTATAAAACCCAGTATCACTTGTAACAAGCCTCCGATCACAACTGCCAATAAAAATGCTTCGTAAACCTGAAGTTTTGTAATGGCTGTGGCAACAATAACGGTGAGTCCGGCTGCCGGACCACTTACACTGAGTTGAGATCCACTGAGAATACCGATCACAATACCACCAACAACACCTGCGATGATTCCGGAAAAGAGAGGAGCTCCGGAACCTAGTGCAATGCCCAAACACAAAGGCAATGCGACCAGCAGTACAACAATTGATGCAGATGCGTCAGCACCCACATGCTTCAAATATTTATTCATGTAATGATTGAATTAAGGAAGAAGGAAAAGTTACTAATCTTCAATGAAAAGATCAGCAATTAGGTGGCGGAACGTGAATCTCGTTCGTATGGTTCTGAGGAATGACGTCCGATACAATAGGACGTACAAAATGCGAAAAACTATTGATGGATAAAAATGCTACCTCCGGAGTTGAGATAAAGTCGCTTTTTGATTCTGATTGCTTCGCATTCTCGGGTGTATGGTCAAGGCTATGCGGAATTTCTTCTGTAAACTGGTTGCAGTACAGCATCTTTCCCATTTGTTGAACGGGAAGTATCTGCACTGACAAAACAAGTATCAGAAAAATATTTATAATCCGTTTAGCCATAGTGAGTTGCAAATGTAACAGGCGGTTAAACAAATTACAAGCTTAAACATTTGTTTAACAAAAAAATAAGTCGCCGAATCTTTTTCTAAGATACTGAAAATCAGCTTATTGGAACAAATTAAATAATAAACTTCGGTGAGAACTCTATAAAAATAGGGGAATAAAGCCGCTATTAGGGGTTCATAGCGGCTTTATGATCAAGAAATGAATAGCGTTTAAATGTTAAGACCACCGCATGCACTTAATACCTGACCGGTAATATAAGCGCTCATATCGCTGGCTAAAAACAGAGTGGTATTTGCAATTTCTTCTGCCTTACCAAATCTACCCAAAGGAATTTTCTTTAAAAACTCAGTCGCACCATCACCATCTTTCAGATAATGAGTCATATCTGTTTCTATAAATCCCGGTGCAATAGCGTTACAGCGGATATTTCTGCTACCCAATTCATGGGCTACCGATTTGGTAAAACCGATAATACCCGCTTTACTAGCCGCATAACTGCTCTGTCCTGCATTACCTCTGATACCAATGATAGAACTCATATTGATGATGCTGCCCGATTTTGCTTTCATCATAGGACGTATTACCTGCTTCGTCATATTAAAGAC
Organism: Sediminibacterium sp.; assembly: GCA_965279585.1. Classification (GTDB taxonomy): domain Bacteria; phylum Bacteroidota; class Bacteroidia; order Chitinophagales; family Chitinophagaceae; genus Sediminibacterium. The sequence goes on from OZ257248.1 coordinate 491,027, forward strand.
GCTTTTTAGGTTAATATCCATTACATCATCCCATTGTTCAGGGGTCATACGTAGCAGTAAGTTATCTTTTGAGATACCGGCATTATTCACACAGACATCTATATTACCGAACTCTTTCATCACTTCATTGACAAAGACTTCGCACTCTGAAAATTCCCCTGCATTGCTTTTCCATGCTTTGGCGTTGACACCCATTGCTTTTAGTTCGGTTTCCAAAGCGGCGGCTTTTTCTGCACTGCTGTCGCTTACATACGTAAAAGCAACATGACTTCCATGTTCAGCCAATTTTAGTGCGATGGCAGCTCCAATTCCACGGGCAGCTCCGGTTACGATCGATACTTTTCCTTCAAGTAGTTTCATGTGATTTCTTTTGATAAAACAGCTACAAATAAAATGAATTTATAAGAGAGATATAGGTATTTAGATTCTTTTCATCGGTTTACTAGTGTTGTTGCATCAGCATTTTTATATCATCAATGTATTTTCTATCATTACTCAAGCGAGGTACTTTGTGTTGCCCACCCAACTTTCCTTTACTCTTGAGCCACTGATGAAATAATCCTTCAGGTACTGCATGTACTTGGGGTATTGTCAATGCCATATCCTTGTATCGTTTGGCTTCATAGTCGCTATTCAGTGTTTTGAGTGCGCAATCCAATTCATAGGCAAACTGATCAGTTGATGCAGGTCTTTGTTCAAATTCAATCAGCCATTCATGGGCCCCCTTATTTTGATCACCAAAATAAACAGGCGCAGCCGTATAATCTTTTACGGAAAGCCCTGTTTTTTCACATGCAATGGCAATGGCTTTATCACTGTTATCTGCAATCACTTCTTCTCCAAATGCATTGATGTATTGCTTCAATCTACCACTGACTTTTATTCTGAAAGGATATAGTGAAGTAAACTGAACGGTGTCTCCTACCAAATAACGCCAGAGCCCCCCATTGGTGCTGATCACCAGCGCATAATTTTTACCGATCTCCACTTTATCAAGACCAATCGTAGCAGGATCTTTCTTGCCGTATTCTTCAACAGGCATGAACTCATAAAAAATACCATGATTCAAAAACAGAAGCATACCTTCTTCATTGGGATCATCTTGTGCAGCAAAAAATCCTTCACTGGCATTATACATTTCAAGATAGGTACAGCCTTCGCCGATCAATCTTTCAAATTGCTCACGATAAGGAGTAAATGACACTCCCCCGTGAATATAAAGTTCTAGTTCCGGCCACACTTCTTTCAGTGTCTTTTTACCGGTGATCTCCAATATTCTTTTTATCAATACCAATGTCCAGGTAGGTACACCTGATATAGAAGTAACAGGTTCTGGAATGGTAGACTGTGCGAGTTTTTCTATTTTCTCTTCCCATTCGTCCATCAATGCAATGGACAACTCAGGTGTTCTAATCCAATTAGCCCAAATAGGGGTGTTTTGTAAGAGTACAGCACTCAAATCACCATAATTGACTTCCTCATTGATCTTACTGATCTGATGACTGCCCCCGATCACCAATCCTTTACCGGTCAATAGATCACTTTCATTGCGTTGGTGATAATACAAAGTCAAAACATCTTTGGCTCCTTGAAAGTGACAATCTTCCAGACTCTCCTGTGTAATGGGAATGAATTTGCTTTTATCGCTGGTGGTACCACTACTTTTGGCGAACCAGTTCACGGGTGTATTCCACAGTAAATTCTGCTCACCTTGCATCAACCGCTCGATATAAGGTTTTAGATCATCATATTCATGAATAGGAACTGATGCTTTGAATTTTCTGATATTAAAAAGAGAAGTGAAACCATATTTTCTGCCGATCTCGGTGTATTGTCCGTGGGTCACAAGATCTTGCAATACTTCTCTTTGCGCAGCCACCGGCTGTTGTACCCATTGTTCAATTCGCCAATGCCTGAACCGGGCCAAACGGGATATTGCGGGACTGAGCAGTTTCATGGTTGATGTCAGCAAAATAAGGAATACCCGTGAAAAATGCGAATGTCTAATGCTAAGTTGATAAGACTATTCTGTTGGAGCAGTATGTGTTTTGCCCATTTCGATGATCCAGTCTTTTCTCCGTAACTCAAAATTGGTTCCCAGATAAAGCCGCCTTACCTGTTCATCATCTGCTAATTGCTCTGCAGAGCCGTGTTTGAAGATTTTACCCTCGATCAATAAATAAGCACGATCACAAATAGAGAGGGTTTCATTAACGTTATGGTCTGTGATGAGAATGCCAATGTTTTTATATTTCAATCGGGCAACCACACCTTGAATATCTTCTACTGCAATAGGGTCAACACCTGCAAAGGGTTCATCCAATAAGATGAACTTTGGGTCAACAGCCAGCGCACGGGCTATTTCTGTTCTTCTTCTTTCACCGCCACTTAAACTGTCACCATTGTTTTTTCTGACATGATGCAGGTTAAATTCATCTAATAATTGTTCTAGTTTGTTTAACCTTTCTTGTTTTGTAAGCTTTGTCATTTCAAGTACTGACAAAATATTATCCTCAACACTCAAACTCCTGAATACACTGGCTTCCTGGGGTAGGTAACCAATACCCATCTGCGCTCTTTTGTACATGGGCAGTTTGGTGATATCGACATCATTCAGGAACACACTGCCTTCATCCGGTTTAATAAGACCTACTACCATATAAAAAGTAGTGGTTTTGCCGGCTCCATTGGGGCCTAACAAGCCAACGATCTCACCTTGACGAACATCAATGCTCACATTATTAACAACGGTTCTTCCTTTGTAGCTTTTGACCAGTTCTTTGGTATGTATGGTAATATTCAAGCCGGATGATTTCTACAAAATTAATATATCTCTCTTGCATGCTGTAGGTATTAACAGATGTTTTTGTAACGCTCGCAAGGCTGTATATTGCAGCCATTTAGTACCAAGCATGAAAATTACAGACCATATTCAACAGGCAAAAGATACCCTGATCTCTTTTGAAGTGTTGCCGCCATTAAAAGGGAAGACCATTGTATCTCTATATGATCACCTCGATCCTTTGATGGAATTCAAGCCTTCTTGGATCAATGTTACCTATCACCGAAGTGAAACCATGTTCAAGAAGAAAGGGGATGGCACTTTTGAAAAAGTGGAAGTAAGAAAACGTCCCGGTACGGTGGGTATCTGTGCGGCCATCATGAACCACTATCAGGTTGATGCAGTACCTCATATCATTTGCGGTGGTTTCACAAAACGTGAAACGGAAGATGCATTGATTGATCTGGATTTTTTAGGAATAGATAATGTGCTTGCATTAAGAGGTGATGCTGCCAAGAATGAAGCCTCTTTCGAACCGGAACCGAACGGTAATCATTATGCAATAGAATTATTGCAACAGATTAATAACATGAACAATGGTATTTATCTGGACGATGATATTAAGAATGGCGGCAAAACCAAATTCTGTATTGGTGTAGCCGGGTACCCTGAAAAACATTTTGAAGCACCTAATCTGGATATAGATCTTCAAAAATTAAAACAGAAAGTGGATGCCGGTGCAGAATACATCATGACTCAAATGTTTTTCGATAATCAAAAGTTCTTTGATTTTGTGAAATCATGCAAAGACATGGGTATTAATGTTCCGATCATTCCGGGATTGAAGCCACTCACAAACAAAAAACAGTTGTCAGTTTTACCAAGAATATTTCATGTAGATATCCCTTCGGATCTCTCAAACGCTATCATGAAATGTAAAACCGATGCAGATTGTGAACAAGTGGGAACAGAATGGTTGATTCAACAGAGCAAGGAATTAAAAGAGTTTGGCGTTCCTGTATTACATTATTATACTTTAGGTAAACCCAAAGTGATTTGGAATGTGGTAAAGGAATTGGTATAAAAAGGGCGGATAAAAATCCGCCCTTTTCTTTTATAGAGATACTTCTATTTCTGCATGAATATCCAGACCATTTCTTTCGTTCAATTGGATTTTTCTTTTCAATTCTGAAAGCGTTTCCTGAAGTTGTTTGATCTTTTTTTCAGAGTGCTTGATGTCTTCTTCAGTCATCTTGGTACTTTGAATCTTTTCTTCGTGAAACTCAATCTTTGCTCCATATAGAGCTGATAAAATGTGTACAGCCTCATTATTGCTGAAACGTCCATCCATTAGTTGTTGTTTCATATAAAGTGGTTTGATATAAGTTATTGTCCTTGTGCAGCAGTGTACCCGGCAACACCATCAAATTCATATAAGTTTTCTGTTTTGATAATCTCAAGATCCGATTCATGAATGTGGTTCATTAATGTGAGTACATCGGCATAATTGATCTCCCCAACTTTATTGGGCTTGAATCTGCAACGCCAATGATCCGTACAGAAGGTTTCAGGAAATCCATCGGGCCATACTTTAGTGCCTCTGTTTGTGATCATGCTTAATTTTAGTTCATCGCTATTAGAAAACTGTAAACATTGGGCGAGTAACTCCGGACTTCTTTGTTTAGAGCATATAAATACATCTACACCTACTAGTTTTTTCTTGGCTTCAGGTTGTGGCTTTAATTTTATTTTGAAATTGGCAGATTGACTTGAATAACTGATGGGTTTTAATTGTTCTGGTTTTTGTCCTAATCGTTCGATCACTGCGTCGGCGAACTCTTGGGTTCCTAATCTTGTTTTCGAGACGTTTTCTTTAAATATATCATAGGTATGTACACCATCTTCCAACGTACGCAACCAGGCGTTTTGAATTTTTTCTGCTACATCTTGTTGACCAATGTGTACCAGCATTTGGATGGCTCCTAATAATAATCCGGATGGATTTGCTTTATTCATTCCTGCAATTCTTGGAGCTGATCCATGAATCGCTTCAAACATGGCGAAGCCGTCGCCAATATTGGCACTACCCGCTAACCCAACAGATCCGGTTATTTGGGCAGCAACATCGCTAAGGATATCACCATAGAGATTGGGCATTACGATCACATCAAATTTTTCAGGTGTATCTGCCAGTTTGGCTGCACCAATATCTACGATCCAGTGTTCTTTTTCAATATCGGGATACTCGCTACCGATCTCATCGAATACCTTATGAAAAAGACCATCGGTCATTTTCATGATATTATCTTTTGTGAAACAGGTTACTTTTTTTCTGTTGTAAGCCTTTGCGTATTCAAAAGCATAGCGAATGATCTTCTCTGTGCCCGGGCGTGATATCAGCTTTAGGCACTGATATACCTCATCGGTTTGTTGATGCTCAATACCTGCGTATAGATCTTCTTCGTTTTCGCGGATGATCACCACATCCATCTCCGGATGTTTAGTGTCTACAAAAGGATGATAAGAAACACAGGGCCTAACGTTCGCAAATAGTCCCAGTACTTTCCTAGTCGTTACATTTAAACTCTTGAATCCACCGCCTTGTGGAGTGGTAATCGGTGCTTTTAAGAACACTCTGGTTTTTCTTAGACTCTCCCAAGCTTCAGGAAGAATACCTGCAGAATGACCTTGCTCATAAATCCTCTCTCCGATTTCAATCTCTTCAATTTCAAGATTTGCACCGGCGGCTGTTAAGATTCGAAGCGTTGCGTCCATGATTTCCGGACCGATCCCATCGCCTCTGGCAATAGTGATCTGAGTTGGCTTTTTTGTATTCATGCCGCAAAAATGAATCAATCAACTAGTATAATTTTATTTATGTTTTTTATACTTTCAATAAATAAAATTTATGATTCATATTCTAACTTCAGCGGATGCCTTGTTATTTGCAGACTCTGATTGAGTTGCTGAGTGCTTTTCGATAATTATTTCTGTTTCGATTTTGTGACTATCAAATCATCAAACTGCTCTAAACTTAATTGTTTGGCAATAATTCTTTTGTCTTTGTCAAGTAAGTATAAGGTAGGCGTTTTGAAAATATCATATAACTGTCTGTAGTTGGGAACGCCCGCTCGTTCCTCTACCTCTTTCGCGGATTTGGTTTGGTAAGCATGTATCCAACCTGTTAATTTTTTTTCTGTTATAAATTGTTTCCAAGCGGGCACTTCATTTTCATAAATATTAACGCCATAAATTGATACACCCATTGCTTTCCATTTGCTTCTGTAAAAAGAATCCAATCTTGGCATTTCTTCTTTACAATGTCCGCAGTTGGGGTCCCAGAAAGCCACAACCGTAAACGCGGATTTTACATTATACAGTGAAACGGTCTTTCCGGTTGTATCCGTCAAATCCAATACCGGCGCAGGTTTACCGAGTTGGTTGGCCATTAAACTATAAGCTCTTTCTGTCACCGTTTTTCTTGATGCCGGATTAAGGATCATGGTATCGCCCTTTGCATAAAAATTTTCAAAAAGGTATACGAACACCTTGTCTTGACCCATGAACTCAGGGTTCATATATTTATTGGTAAACTTAGTCAGCAGATAAGGATAGATCTCTTTACCTGTTCTCGCTGATAGCAAAATATACTTTACTTCTTCAATGATAGAATCGGGTTCAGGTGATACATAATACTTAAAATAGTCATCCAGTTTAGGTTCAAAAAAGGGTGTGCGTAATAATCGATCATCATTGAAAGCTACATCATCCCAAAAATGTTCTTTCACATATCGGAAAGGATAACTTGAGTCGGCTTTACCATTGACAACAGGAATGGCGGGTGCATCAGGTGTTTTCATGGTATTGAAAAACATGGCTAGCAAAGACTTGGGATGTTGTTTCATGATATTCATCCTGTATTGCTGCACTTCTTTATCCAAAGCTGTTAAAGCGTTATATAATCTTGTTGAATCGGCTTTATTTGTGGCAGCTTTATATGCATTGTTGAGTTCCTGTCTTAATTGTCCTTTTTCAATGGAGTAAGTTGTATATGTTTTGAAAAGATCATTGTCTCTTGAACCAATGATCTCTGCCTGATCTTTTAAGGAAGTGTCTCCTTTAATAGAAAATTGCTGGACATCGTCCATTAATAGTTCAAACTGAATGGTCATCTGTGGAGATACCACAAAATAAATACCACCGGGTAATTTTTTATCGCCTTTGAATACGCCTTGGCTTTTATCATTCAACATGGCAGAGTCTACCAGTGTTCTTCCTGTACCTAAATAACTCCCCAAATACACTTTACAGTTTTTCAAAGGAGTTAGTGTAATAGGAATGTTTCGCCCGCTAGCGGGCTTTATAGGTGCTTTAGTAGCAGGTTTTGTTTGTGCCACAGCAATCAAAAAAGAAAAAATGCAACCGAATAACAATAGATGTTTTTTCATAACCCAAAATTCGGCAACAAGTTAATTAAATACTAAAAGCCATAACACCTATTTAACAAACAGGAAATGTTGGCCGGGAGATACCTAAAATAAATCGACAGCCATTTTTGCTAGACAAGAACGATCTGGTCTATCATGTTTACCTTTGCGGTGTGAGAAAACAAAAGAAAAGAATCGTTCTGGAAAATATCCTGGTAGAAGACTATGCGGCAGAAGGCCGTTCATTGGCAAGGGTAGACGGTAAAGTCGTGTTCATTGAAGGGGCCGTACCCGGTGATGTGGTAGATGTTCAACTAACCAAGAATAAAAGCGACTGGGCAGAGGGGCATACACTTGCCATCAAAAGTTTTTCCCCTGATCGTGTGCAACCATTTTGTAGTCACTTCGGTGTATGTGGTGGTTGCCAGTGGCAAATGTTGCCTTATGAGCAACAGTTGAAATACAAACAAAAACAAGTGACGGACAACCTTACCAGGATCGGGCGTATTCCTTTACCGGAAATATTACCGATCGTTGGAGCGGATGAAACAAGGTATTACAGGAATAAAATGGAATACACTTTTGCAACCCGGAAGTATATTCCATCAGATGAGTTTCGAAAACTTAAGGCAGAAGGAATCGATCCCGATGCAATGCCCGGTGCTGCCGGATTTCATGCCCGTGGTTTCTTTGATAAAGTAGTGGAGATCGATACCTGCCATTTACAAGAAGAACCTACCAATCTGATCAGAAAATTTGCTGCTGCATATACCATTCAGAAAGGCATTCCTTTTTATAACATCAAGGAACATCAGGGTTGGTTACGCAATATGTTTGTGCGCAATACAACCACCGGCGAGCTGATGGTAAATATCATTTTTGGATATGAAGATGTTACACTCAGAGAAGATCTTTTGAATCAACTATTAGCAGCCTTTCCTCAGATCACGACCTTATTGTACACCATCAATACCAAAAAGAATGATAGCCTTTTTGATCTGCATCCACAGATCTATACAGGTAAAGGATACATCATTGAAAAGCTGGAAGATTTTCAATTCAAGATCAGTCCTAAATCATTCTTTCAGACCAATACCAAACAAGCAGAAAAACTATACCAGGTTACGCGTCAATTTGCTGAACTGAGTGGTACGCAAACTGTTTATGATCTCTATTGTGGAACAGGTAGTATCGGTATTTTTGTAAGTAAACAAACTGCAAAAGTAGTAGGGGTTGAAGTGGTAGCGGATGCGATAGAAGATGCGAAAGAGAATGCCGCTTTAAATGGACTTACCCAAACTGCTTTTTTTGCAGGAGATGTGATCGATATCTGTGACGATGCTTTTTTTGCACAACATGGTCGTCCGGATGTGGTGATCACCGACCCACCAAGAGCAGGGATGCATGAGAAACTGGTCAGAAAGTTATTGGATATTGCAGCTCCATTGATCGTGTATGTAAGTTGTAATCCGGCTACACAGGCTAGGGATTTGGCATTATTGGATGAAAAATACGAGGTAACAAAAATTCAGCCGGTTGACATGTTTCCTCATACCTTGCATATTGAAAATGTGGTACAGCTAAAATTGAAAAAAGAAGTATAAACAATCACCATAAATACGCTACAGCGTTGAGTGCATGACAGAATTCAGACCCAGTAGATTTGAGATATTACCCATCATTGTAAAGAACTTGCTCATCATTAATGGCTTGTTCTATTTGGCTCAGGTTACTTTTTCCAAAGGAGCTGTTCCTATTTTTTCATTTGAAGATACATTGGCTCTACATGCATGGCAGAGTGACCTATTCAAGCCATGGCAGCTGATCACACATATGTTTCTGCATGGCGATTTCTACCATATTCTGGGAAACATGTTCGCTTTGTGGATGTTTGGGTCCATATTAGAGAATGTTTGGGGTGCCAAAAGATTCCTCACATTTTACCTGATTTGTGGACTTGGAGCGGCTTTTATACATCTACTGTTTCTTTCTTATGAGCTAACGCCCATCATGAAGGACTATGCATTGGTATTGCAGCAGCAAAATGATCCCATAAGTTTTGTGGATGCTATGGCAAGCTTTGGGCGTAAGTACAATATGGGTTTTAATGAAGAAGCACTTAGCTTTTTGAAAGCAGATCCATCGAACACGCTAATGACCGATAAGGTTTTAGAAGCTGTGACCACCTATTATAACAACAGGATCAACACTGCTACTTTAGGCGCAAGTGGAGCCGTATTTGGTATTCTGGCGGCCTTTGTCTATTTGTTTCCGAATACTTATATCTACCTGTACTTTTTGGTCCCTGTAAAAGCCAAATGGTTAGGCTTGCTCTATTTTTCTTACGAATTGTTCTTTGCCCTCCAGAACTCTGCAGGAGACAATGTTGCACGTTGGGCACATATCGGAGGAGCCATTGTAGGTCTTTTGATCGTCATTACCTGGAACAAAACCAACAAAAAAACGTTGTATTAATAGTTACCAAGAACCGTGCGTATGGAAACAAGACCTTATAGAGCCAATAAAAAGATATTACTCGGACAAGACAACAATGCCTTGGTTTTTCTTTTTGCTGTCAATGCATTGATGTTTGTGATCGTGAACTTCATCAAGATCGTTTACTATTTGTCCGAGATACCGGACGAATTCTTTTACCGTCAAGTATTGAACTGGCTGAGTTTACCACCCCAAACCGATGTATTGTTGACACGCCCATGGACCTTTATCAGTACCATGATCACGCATCATAGTATTTGGCAACTGATCAGCAGTATGTTATGGTTATGGTGTTTTGGTTATATTCTCCAAGATCTGGCCGGAAATAATAAGTTGATCCCTCTTTATATCTATGGTGGTATTACCGGTAGTGTATTTTTTGTACTGATGAACAATATGGTTCCCGTTTTGGCGAATCAAGTAGGAACAGCAGCGCCATTATTAGGAGCCGGCTCTGCTGTAATGGCCATTGCAGTAGCTACCACCACGCTGGCGCCGGATTACCGCATATTCCCCTTGATCAATGGAGGTATTCCACTTTGGGTGATCACGCTCATTTTTGTAGCCATCGATTTTGCAACATTGGCAGGCAGCAATGCGGGTATTGGCGCCGGACATCTGGCTGCCGGTATTGTAGGATACTTATTTATCCTTCAGTTGCGTAAAGGAAATGATTGGGGTGCATGGATGAATCGTTTTGCAGGATGGCTGGATGATCTATTCAATCCCGAAAAAAAACACCAGCAAAAAACAAACAGCGAACGTCATTTTTATAAAGCAGCGGCAAAGCCTTTTGATAAAAAGCCCAATCTTACACAACAACGCTTAGACGAAATACTCGATAAGATCAATCAACAAGGATATCAATTCCTGACAGATGAAGAAAAAGACTTTTTGAAAAAAGCAAGCAAAGAAGATCTCTAGGGTTATTCGGTGCCTTCCGGTGTATTCTGTGGCATTTTTTCTTCATCGGCACGTCTTTTTTATCAGTATTTTAGCTCATGGCCAAGAGCATCTTTCGACGGATTACTAAAACAGTATTTCTGATACTGAATCTAGTGATCGTGGTGCTTTGGTTGATCTCTTGTCTCACACCTTTTCTCAATCCTTCGACCTGGTGGATGATCGGTTTTGTTGGATTGATGGTTCCCTATTTAATTCTTGGGCTGATCATTTTTCTAATTTTTTGGTTATTTGTCAAACCCAAGCTGGCACTGATTCCTGCTATTGCTTTATTGATCGGCTTTCAGCAGTTAAATGTGGTTTTTGCATGGAAACCCGGACCATCGGTATCAGAAAATAAACCGGATCGTGTATTGCGAGTAGTTAGTTGGAACATTCAAAGTTTCAATGGAAATAGTAAAAACAAAGCGACCAAGCAATTGGCAAGAACGGAACTTGCAGAAAGCATACAAAGACTGAATGCAGATATCGTGTGCTTGCAGGAGTTCAATCATACAGACGGACATAATCCTGAGTCGGATAACTTATCGCTTTTTAAAAAGGAGTATCCTTACCATTTTTTCTCAAAAGATTATCAGCGAAACGGAGGTAGTTATCAGTCGGGTTGTATCATTTTTTCAAAATATCCTATCGTCAATGATGAAAAAATTAAATATCCGGTAGCAGAAAGTCTGATCTATGCTGATATTGTAAAGGATGCCGATACGATACGCATTTTCAACACACATTTACAATCCTTTAAATTCAAACAAGCTGATTATAGCGATCTGGAAAAGATCAAAGAGCAGGATGATGAAACATTGAGGGCTTCTAAGAATATCATCCGGAAAATGAGGCTGGCTTTTAAAAGAAGAGGAGTCCAAGCCGGTATTGTTCGAAAAGCAATGGACGAAAGCCCCTATCCGTCGTTGATTTGTGGTGATTTTAATGATGTCCCGAATTCTTATACTTATTTCCATATCCGTGGCAGCCATCAGGATGCATTCTTGAAAAAAGGTTTTGGTATTGGCCGTACTTTCATTGCATTGGCTTCCACACTTAGAATCGATTATATCCTGCCCCACTCGTCATTTGAAGTTAAAATGTTTGATATGATCGATGAGGGGCTGAGTGATCATATTATGCTGGTGGCTGACTTACAATTGAAAAAATAAATATCTTCGCAGCACGATGAAACTGAAACACTTCTCTTGCTGTTGTTGCTGCTGTTAATTCGGATTGTTCCTGATCCGCTGTTTCATTATTCCAGGTAACCCTGTTTTCATTTTCTCTAATTCACAAGCATGTCACTAAAAGTTTATAACTCATTAACCCGCAAAAAAGAAGTTTTTGAAGCCATTAATCCACCTTATGTGGGGATGTACGTGTGCGGACCAACAGTAAGTGGTGAAAGTCATCTTGGACATGCACGTCCTTTCATCACTTTTGATGTGGTGTATCGTTATCTGATGCACTTAGGATATAAAGTTCGTTATGTAAGGAATATCACGGATGCCGGTCACTTTGAAGAAGAAGGAAGAGAAGCTGAAGATAAGATCAGTAAAAAAGCAGTGTTGGAGAAGCTGGAGCCGATGGAGTTGGTACAGAAATATACCAATCTGTATCATTGGGCTATGGCACGTTTCAATAACCTGCAGCCGAGTATTGAACCTACCGCTACAGGGCATATCGTTGAGCAAATCGAAATGATCAAGAAGATCATTGCCGATGGGTATGCGTATGAGGCTAATGGATCTGTTTACTTTGATGTAGAAAAATACAATACCGATTTCTCCAAAAAAGGACTGCCTTACGGTATGCTGAGTGGAAGGGTATTAGATGATCAGATCGATACAACGCGTGAACTCGACAATCAGGACGAGAAAAGAAATAAGAGCGATTTCGCATTATGGAAGAATGCACCTCCTGAGCATATCATGCGTTGGCAAAGTCCATGGGGAGAAGGTTTTCCGGGATGGCATATTGAGTGCTCTGCGATGAGTAATAAGTATCTGGGCGATCAGTTTGATATTCATGGAGGCGGTATGGATCTTCAATTCCCGCACCATGAATGTGAGATAGCACAGAGTACTGTTTGCAATCATAAAACGCCGGCTCGTTACTGGTTACACAATAATATGATCACCATCAACGGAAAGAAGATGGGTAAGAGTTATAACAATGTGATCAAGTTGAGTGAATTGTTTGAAGGAACCCATCCTATCCTGACGCAAGCCTATCATCCAATGACGGTGCGATTCTTTATCCTGCAAAGTCATTATCGCGGTACGCTTGATTTTAGTAATGAAGCATTGCAAGCATCTGAAAAAGCATTGCGTCGTTTATGGGAAGCTTATGATTGGCTGATAAAGCAAAGCTTTGATGCTAATGCTAACGCTACAGATAAAGCATTGGATGAGAAAATAACTGGTCAGATCCGTGAATTCGATGAGTTCATGAATGATGACCTGAATACAGCAAAGGTATTGGCCAATATGTTTGAACTGAGTTCTGTGATCAATTCAATCAAGGATAAGCATATTGCCATCAATGCTATCAGTGGTGCTACATTACAATTGTTACAACAACAAATGAAGGTTTATGTCGAGGATATCTTTGGTCTTACCGGCGAAAGAACAGCCAATGATGGTAAGCTGGATGGTGTGTTGCAGTTGTTGATCGATATCCGTAAAGAGGCCAAACAGCGAAAGGATTTTGTGACCAGTGATAAGATCCGCAATGAATTGGCAGCTCTCGGTGTACAACTGAAAGATGAAAAAGACGGTGGGGTGAGTTATACGATTCAGTAAGAATTGAGGGATATTAGATCTCAGATGTCTGATTTGATGAATAATAGTCTATGTTGGTCGCCGACCAATAAGAACGCACAATCAGTGCACATCATAACAATCTTAAAAATCTGCGGCCCATCATTCGCCACTCTTGTTAGTCGATTATTTTATAGAAACCCTTACCCCAACAAACAAACGCATTCCCTGATTGGGTGCATATACATAAGTAGGATCAAAACTTAATGCATAAGGATTATCGGGTGTAGGTTGAATTTGCCCATTGTTGTTATACACTACCTGCTTATCAAAAGGATCATTGGTGCGTGCAATGATAAATGGATTGCCCTTGTTGGGAGTCCAATTGAGTAAATTCTTTACACCTCCATACAATTCCACCGAACGCAAGCCTGTAAATACCCATTGAATATTTTGAATACTCCAAAGAGGCGAGTTAGCCCTTCGCGGATCCAAAGGACCTAATATGGGTAATCGCATGGGTCCATAAAAATTTCCGGTATAATCAATGCCAAGGTTCCAAGGTTTTATGCGATAAGAGATCGACCAAGTACCCGTAATTTTTTCTGTTAGGATTTGTTGCGTTTTTACACCCTGATCAACAGTAGCTACTTCCTGTAATGTGATACCGGCCATCCCCTTCAATCCGTTCAGTAAACTTAATTCTGTGTTCAATGTAATTCCCTTACTGATTGCATGTCCGTTGAGATTGTCATAGTTGATCTCGTTCGGATTGGTTTCATAATCTGCAATGATGCGATTGTTGAAATAGGTATACCATGCCGAAACATCAAAGTTCCAGATGACACCTCTTTTCGTCAATAGTTTTTTAGAATAATTCAGATTGATATTATACGAACGTTCCGGTTTTAATTCATTTTTGATCACTACTTTTCTAGCACCTGTTAATGCAGCATGATCTTCCGTAAAAAGATTCACAACCCTGAAACCACTACCGGCATTGATACGCAGACTTTCCTGATCACCGGTTTTCCATTTGAATGCTAAACGTGGTGTGATGATGTTTCCATGTACATCATGTTTGTCATAACGTAATCCCAACAGCAATTGCTGCTTTGTATTCAAGCGAATTTCATCTTGGATAAAAATTCCGGGCAGCCAATTTTTTGTAGGAAGGTTTTTGAATGAAACAGGATCGTTAGTGGCAGGTGTATTATCATCATAAAAAGTATAACGCGCTGTGATGCCTGTTAAGAGATCATGGGCGCCTAACTTTTTATCCCAAGTGAGTTGATGAAAGAAGATTTTTTGTCTGGCGATATAAGAGGTAGTTCCATATCTGCTATCCTGATCATGATCATTGAATGAAACGGAGTAGAGTATTTTTTCTTTTAAAGGCAATTGATATTGACCGGTTAGTTCCCATCGTTTGGTATAAATACTTTCACCATAAATACTATCACCACCTCTGAATTGTTTGGTCCAATTCATTTCTCCACCCCATCTGTCTTCATAGTAATAACGTACCGCTAAACTGAGTAGTCTGTTTTCTTTGCGTTGAAAATTCCATTTCTGAAAAACTGAAATACGTTGTTGTAAGGTTACATCTGTAAAACCATCTGTATTATGATCAATTGGATTGTTATAATGATACAGATTGATCCCCGTTAATACCTGTGCCTTTCGTAAAGGCTTCCACACAAAACCCAAATCTGCATTCTTTTCGTTCCAGCTGGTCTGCATATAATCAACATATACCGACGGTGCATTCTGCGGTTTTTTGGTGATGATATTGATGAGTCCGCCAACAGCTTCACTACCATACAAAGATGAAGCAGGTCCTTTAACGATCTCTACTCTCTCCACCAATGCATTAGGAATACCGGATAACCCATAAACACTTGCAAGGCTGCTTACAATAGGCATCCCATCGATGAGTACCATGGTGTACGGACCTTCCAGGCCATTGATATGTATGTCACCTGTGTTGCAGATGTTACAATTGAGTTGTGGGCGAACACCATTGATCTGTTGTAACGCATCAAAAATATTGGGGGTAGGATTTTTTTTGAAAAAAGTTTGTGTGTATACCTCCACGGGAACGGGGCTTTCTGCTTTTCTTACTTCTTTTAGTGTGCCGGTTACTACTACATCTGCAATTTGATTGGTGGCAGGTATCAATTGAATGTCTAGTAAAAATGGTTGTGTGGTACCCAGTTGAATTTTTTTCCGAAATGATTGATAACCGATTTGTTCAACGATTAAAACATAAGTACCTGCGTTCAGATTTTGTAATTGATAAAATCCATTGATGTCTGAACTGGTTTGTATATCCGTATTCAATAGTCGAATCGTTGCCAGCTCAATCGGCTTACCCGATTCTGTAATTCTTCCTGCTACCGATGCTTGTTGTGCATTGGAGTAAAGGGAGATCAATACCATAAAGCATACGTACAAAAACTGTCTCACAAAATAACATTTATGCTGTTCGGGGTGTAAAAGTATAAAAGTTAGGGGTATCTAACAAAATAAGTTTGTCATTTCAACTATCTTTGTAGCATGTTATCGACCACAGAAGAGAATTATCTCAAGGCCTTATTGCAGCTTACCTTGGAACAATCACCTAAGACAGAAGCGGGTACCAATGAATTGGCGGCGCATTTAGGTGTAAAACCGGCCACGGCAAACGATATGCTGAAAAAGCTGAAAGAAAAGAAACTCATCAACTATGAAAAGTATGGTAAGTCATCGCTAACAGCACAGGGGCGCAAGCTGGCTATTGAAGTGGTTCGTAAGCATCGTTTATGGGAAACATTTTTATACGAGAAACTGGGATTTACCTGGGATGAGGTTCATGAAGTAGCGGAACAACTAGAACATATTCAAAGTCAAAAGCTGATCGATCGATTAGATAAACTATTGAACTACCCCAGTTTCGATCCACATGGCGATATTATTCCAACAGCATCAGGAGAAATGAAAATGCCGGTGAAGAAAACATTGAATGAAGAAGAGGTTGGACATAACTGTAAGATGATCGGTGTAAAAGATAACTCTGCCGCTTTCTTACAGTATGTTGACAAAGTTGGATTGAGCATGCATAATCATATCAAAGTGCTGACCAGACAAGCGTACGATGAATTGATCGAGATAGAAGTAAACGGAAAAAAATCCAGTGTAAGTCCGCGTTTTGCTGAGAATATTGTGATTGTTTGTGAGGATTGTGAAAGGAAAAACAAAAAACAGGCGAAGAAAAAAGGCTAGTGATTACAATCATCACTATGCGCATGGTTATGAACCCGACACATGCGATAGTTCAGGTAATGAGCTGTGATGATACAGGCAACGGATGGTATCAATAACCAAAGTTCCCATGAATGCCAAATGACTTTGCCTAATAAGAGTAATATGCCCACTGTAAAAAAGATCATGGGTATCCAACTGTGGTGATGCTTTTTTCTCCCATGATATAAGGAATAAGTGCCCACAGCAAATGCCAAAGCTATCATTGCATATTCAAACCAACTATTATCAATGATATTGTAGCCAAAAAGAGGAAGACTGCTGATGAATAATGGCAATAGCGCACAATGAATGGCACAAGCTACCGAAGTGGCTATTCCAAAAGCATCCCAATTGATCTTAAAATTCATGTGGCGACAAAAATACAACTATGCAACAATGTTGCAAAATTAATTTCAATATTTTTTACAATACCCCGATTGAACCGAATGGGGTGTAACTTTGTCCTTTAGTATTGATTATGAGTAAGAAGTTAATAGGTTATCTCTTGTTTTTTGCGGTTTTGGTCGCTGCCTTCTATTATTTTCTGTTTCGAGGAACAGATAATTGGAAAGTAAAATTGCCACAGTTGAGCTATGTGAAACCATTCATGTTTCGCAATCAAGATGGCGTTCCTTTTACGGAAAAAGATATGTTGGGTAAAGTATCAGTAGTGGAATATTTCTTTACGACCTGTAAAGGTATTTGTCCGAAAATGCATGTGGGGATGAAAGGCGTATACGAAGCGTATAAGGACAATCCGGATTTTATGATCGTAGCACATACCTGCGATCCTGAAATAGATTCAGTACCTCGTTTGAAATTCTATGCAGATTCTATGAAAATAGATACAAAGAAATGGGTATTGCTGACGGGTAGAAAAGATAGTTTATACCAGATGGCACGAAACTCTTATCTCTTAGATGATCCTAAGAATAATTTCGAAAAGATCGAAGATCAATTCATCCATACCCAATTTTTTGCATTGGTAGATAAATCAGGGAAAGTGCGGGCGCAGATCTATGATGGACTCAAGGCTGATGAGTTGGAAAAACTCAAAAAAGATATCGGTATCTTATTAAAAGAGAAAGCCACCGGTAATTTCGTGAATGGTATTTTTACAAACAATCCCCAGTAAATCATAAAAGAATGCAGGAGCGTATTGTAGATCTGTTGAAAAAAAATCATCTGAGCGTTACAGAAAGCAGAAAAAAAATTCTGCACCATTTTCTGGATGCCAATGGTGCTTTGGCTCATGCAGATATTGAAAATAAAAGTGGTACTGAGTTTGATCGCGTTACGATCTATAGAACGTTGCAAACTTTCGTGGAGAAAGGAATCATTCATACCATTCCCACTGCTGATAATTCTGTGCGATATGCTTTATGTAAAGATGAATGCTCAGCAGGTCATCACCACGATGATCATGTTCATTTTATGTGTGATGCATGTGGAACCACCTACTGTCTGGATCATGTCACTGTTCCCAAGGTAGCCCTGCCCGACGGATTTAAGGCCATTCAAAAAGATCTGGTAGTCAGCGGACTTTGTAATAAGTGTTCCCAATAAAGATCTTCTCTTCACTGTTTTTCAGTTATCCATATCATTAGGTTAACTTCGTTTAAATCTATTTCATGATTCTTGTTACCGGTGCAACGGGGTTGGTTGGATCACATTTGTTACAGGCATTGCTGAACAAAGGTGAGAAGGTTCGCGCTTTGTATCGATCTGTTATTCCTCAAATACCGGGTTCAGAAAAAATAGAATGGGTTAAAGGAGACATTTTGGATGTGATCTCTTTGGAAGAAGCCATGCAAGGTGTTTCACAAGTATATCATTGTGCTGCTGTTGTTTCATTTCATCCATCGCAAA
The DNA here is from genome assembly GCA_965279585.1 of Sediminibacterium sp. Classification (GTDB taxonomy): domain Bacteria; phylum Bacteroidota; class Bacteroidia; order Chitinophagales; family Chitinophagaceae; genus Sediminibacterium. The sequence goes on from OZ257248.1 coordinate 509,596, forward strand.
GAAAAAATCTGCATCATGTCAATATAGAAGGAACAGCCAATGTGGTGAATGCATCGCTTGATGCTGGTATCTCTAAAATGGTGTTCATGAGTTCCGTTGCAGCCCTGGGTCGGATTCGTGAAGATGTAATGATCGATGAAACAATGAACTGGACACCTGAAACCAGTAACAGCGAGTACGGAAAGAGTAAATACATGGCAGAAATGGAAGTGTGGCGAGGTATCGGTGAGGGCTTGAATGCTGTGATCGTCAATCCTGTGATAATTCTTGGTGCAGGAGATTGGAGCAGTGGGTCGACTGCTATTTTTAAATCAGCCTATGATGAGTTTCCCTGGTATACAGAAGGCATGAGTGGTTTTGTGGACGTACAAGATGTTGTACAAGCCATGATATCATTGATGGAAAGTGAGATCACGGCACAGCGATTTATCATCAGTGGTGCCAATCTTCCTTATCGTTCTGTTTTCTCTATGATCGCCCATGCTTTTGGGAAAAAACCTCCATATAAAAAAGTTACAGCATGGATGGCCGCCATTGTTTGGCGTTTAGAGGCTATCAAATCTAAGTTCACAGGCAAGTCCCCGCTTCTAACAAAAGAAACGGCAAAAACTGCTAGGGCTAAAGTGCGTTTCAATAATGAAAAACTGTTGAAGGCGATCCCCGGCTTTCAATACGCACCCATGGAGCAATCTATTTCACGTATCTGTGGTGAGTTGAAACAGAAATACCGCTTACCCTAGATCTATTTCTTCATTTCAAAAAAACCGGTAAATTGTACTACGTGAAATATGTAGTAGCTGTCATATTATCTCTATCGCTCTATGCGCCATCGGTTGCGAAAATTCTTGCTTATGCAGAATGTTCGGCACTTGCTATTTCACAGGCCGATCAAAATTGGTGTGATTGTATGTTAACTGCAGATACTGATACAGATGGTATTCCTGCTACTGAGAAACAAAAAGATATTGCTTTTAAAACAGATTGGAAATACACTGCAGTAGATGTTCATGACCCCAATGAGCTTATTACTTCTGTAGATACATACCATACAAGGTTTATTCCGGATGCACTCTTACATCCCTATCAGAAAGCTGTCTTTCATCCTCCGCTTCATTGATTACATATACAGTGTTGTAACGCTCCCTTTGAAGGGGGCTATTCGTTCATTCATGTAATCAATTCAAACAATATGAAATCAATTATTTTGATGCTCTCTTTGCTATGCATAGAGGGTATGTATTCATCTATTGTCGCTCAGACAAAAACAAGCATTGCCAATATAGAAGTGAAAAACAGTAATGGTGAACCTATGTTATTAGGTCACTGTGATATTTCTTTTTTGAAACAAGGGTCCTATAAGAACTGGTACCAATCCGGTTATGATGCATATATGCCTGATTCAATGATCATTCATCAATTAATCAGCTTAATAAAAGGTAAACAGATTGATATCTTTCTTGGCACTTGGTGTGGTGATAGCAGACGTGAAGTGCCTCGTATGATGAAGATATTGGAACAGGCCGGGATAGCCCAGCAGCACATCAGACTTATTTTCGTGAGCAATGAAGCGAATAATTATAAGCAAAGTCCACAACATGAGGAAGCGGGAAAAAATATCCTAAGAGTACCTACACTCATCGTGTATGAGGAGGAAAAAGAGATCGGAAGAATTGTTGAGTACCCTGTTATCTCTCTGGAAAAAGATCTGTTATCTATTTTGAAACGGGAGAAGTATGTGCCGAACTATCAGCAGCATTAAGTGAATAGTGAGTGGTCAGTGGTGAGTAGTCAGTAGTGAGTATTTAGATTGACACTCACTACTGACTACTCACTATTCACTAATGTCCACCCCCTTCCATCACTTTCTTCCACAATTCAGGAATTCTTTTGATCCAAACGAGCTCTCGTCTTTTAATGGAGGCGTCTTCTGCAGGATATCCGAAATATGTTTTTCCACCTTCCAAAGAAGAAGGGACACCGCTTTGTGCTAATACCACAGCATTGGCACCAATGGTCAATGTTTTACTGACACCCACTTGGCCCCATAAGGTAACTCCATCTTCAATAATGGTACCACCCGCAATACCTACTTGTGCAGCAAACAAGCAATTTTTTCCAACAGTAGTATCATGACCAATATGAACCATATTATCCATACAGGTTCCTTTACCAATTCTAGTTTCAGCTGTAACACCTCTATCGATGGTGCAGCCTGCACCAATCTCAACATGATCCTCGATCACGACATTACCACAGCTCTGCATTTTCTTGTACCAGACATCGCGGTTCTTTTTGGTGTTGTAATAAAATGCATCACTCCCAATGATTGTTCCTGCTTGAATAATCACATGATCGCCAATGATGGTATGATCCAATATAGTTACGTTAGGATGGATGATGCAATGCTTGCCAATTTGTACATGATTACCAATAAAGCAGTTGGGCATCACAATCGTTCCTTCACCAATTACAGCGGAATCACTGATGGCTTTTTGTGCAGGTACAAAGGGTCTGAAATGATTGACGATGGTGAGGTATGCTTCAAATGGTTCTGCAGTAACTAAAATGGTTTTACCGGAAGGAACCTCTACTTGATCGGTATTAATGATGATAAAATCAGCAGCACTATGTAAACACTTATCATAGTACTTGGGATGATCTACAAATACAAGATCTCCTGTTTCTACTTTATGAATTTCATTGATGCCATTGATCAATGCATCTTTATTACCGATCAATTCAGCATTGATCAAGGATGCGATCCAAGCGGCAGAAACAGGTGCAGGAAACTTCATAACAAGCTTTTTTGTTAAAATCAAAGGTACTAAGAGCTATTCACCCTTAGTTATTTTAGTTTTTTTTAAGGGCAAGAATCAAGGGGAAAAACAGTCGTTTGGTCAGTGTTTCTTATCATCAATTCATATTTCTTAGTAAAATCAAATCTTCTGTAATCCTTTATTCATCAATATTTCATCGATATTGATTTTTTTGCGTTGATTTTTTATTTGCAGAAAGTGCAGTGGTGATAAGCATTAAAAAGAAGGCGGGTATTCACATGCGGACCTAAAATGTGAATAAAATTGTTTAAAAATTTTTTTGCTTTCGATAAAACTCTTTTTAATATTGTGTAGGGAAATTTATTTCCCAGTACTTACTAACCCATCCATATACAAAGTCTCGCTTCTGCGGGACTTTTGTTTTGTATGAATCACTACTTCATTATCTACAAACCTTATCTCGTTCAATCGCAATTTTCTCCGGTTGAAGGAAAGCAAACGCTTGCTGATTTTTTTGATGTCCCGAAAGATGTATATCCGGTAGGAAGGCTAGATCATGATAGTGAAGGATTGTTGATTCTTACAAATGATAAACAACTCAATCATCGTTTACTACATCCTTCCTTTCAACACGAAAGAGAATATTGGATACAGGTAGATGGAGCGATCACTACAACAGCTATTCATGAATTAGAAACTGGAGTAACGATATCGATCGATGGAAAAAAACATCGCACATCACCATGTGATGTTTCTCTTTTTAACGATGAACCAAAAGTGCCGGCTCGGAATCCTCCTATTCGTTTTAGAAAAGAAATCCCTGCGCCCTGGATCCGTATGATATTAACAGAAGGAAAGAACAGACAGGTTAGGAGAATGACAGCAAGCGTTGGCTTCCCAACTTTACGGTTGATTCGTTACCGTATAGAAGGTATTACCATCGATGGATTACAACCCGGCGATCTAGTGACCTTAACTCGCCAACAATTATACCAACAACTTTTTCATGAATAAGTATCAGCATCTGTTGAATCAAGATTATAACATCAGCACTGAACGCCAACGTTTGGATATCGATTGTATTCATCGATTTTTGTCAGTCTCTTCTTATTGGGCTACAGACATCCCGATAGATGTTGTTCGACGTGCTGTTGAGAACTCTCTTTGTTTTGGTGTTTATCATTTTGAAACACAGATCGGTTTTGCAAGGGTTGTGACCGATCGGGCAACATTTGCATACTTAGCAGATGTGTTTATCCTCGATGAACATCGAGGTAAAGGTTTGTCAAAATGGTTGGTTGAGACAATCCACGGTCACCCGGAGCTTCAAGGGTTGAGACGTTGGATGCTGGTAACCAAAGATGCGCAGAGTTTATACCGACAGTTTGGGTGGGAACTGATTCCGGAATCTGTGATGGGAAGATTTATGCAGATACACTGCCCCGATGTTTACCAAACCGGGAAAGCTTCCGAGCAAAACAGCAATAATCAATAGCAGATTGGTCATTCTTCCCCGCGAACCGTTAATTTTGCTGCTCTTTACAATTAAGTATTTATGAGTCAAGCACATTTGTCTGAGCAGGAACTGGTTCGTCGTGAGAAACTGGCCAAATTACAAGAGGCAGGGGTAGACCCCTTCCCGGCTCCCTTATATCCCGTAAGTCACTATTCTACTGATATCAAAGAACAGTTCAAGGAAGAAAATAAAGAAGCTTTCGCGAATGTTTGTGTTGCAGGAAGGGTGATGAGTATCAATGATAAGGGTAAAGTATTTTTTATTAAGATTCAGGATAGCAAGGGTATTATTCAACTCTACGTAAAGCGTGATGATATTTGTCCGGATGAAGACAAATCATTTTGGGATACCGTCGTAAAACATGGACTGGACTTAGGTGATATCATTGGTGTAACCGGGTTTGTATTTATCACCAAGACCGGTGAAACATCTATCCATGCACAAACTTTTACTTTACTCACCAAGTCTTTGAAGCCTCTGCCGGTAGTAAAAAGAGATGAGGAAGGGAATGTATTTGATGCAGTAACTGATCCTGAATTCCGTTATCGTCAACGTTATGCAGATCTGATCATCAATCCGGATGTAAAAGAAACTTTTGTAAAGCGTACCAAGCTGATCAATACCATTCGCGATTTTTTAAATGAACAAGGTGCATTGGAAGTAGATACACCCGTATTGCAAGCTATTCCGGGTGGTGCGGCTGCCAGACCTTTCATCACACATCATAATGCACTGGATGTTCCCTTCTATTTAAGAATAGCCAATGAACTATATCTAAAGCGACTGATCGTTGGAGGATTTGATTGGGTGTATGAGTTTAGTCGCAACTTTAGAAATGAGGGGATGGACAGAACACATAATCCTGAATTTACCGTTTTGGAATGGTACACTGCTTACAAGGATTATTTCTGGATGATGGAAACTACCGAACAATTGTTTGAGAGAATTGCGATTGCCTTACATGGAACAACCGATGTACCACTTGGTGATAAGATCATCAATTTCAAAGCACCGTTCAAGCGTATCAGTATTCATGACGCGATCAAAGAGAATACAGGTATCGATGTGAGTGGTATGGATGAAGCAGGTCTTCGTGATGTATGTAAACAATTGAAGATCGATGTTCCCGGAAATATTGGAAAAGGAAAGCTGATCGATGAAATATTCGGCGCTACCAGTGAACATACATTTATTCAACCTACTTTCATCATTGACTACCCTGTAGAAATGAGTCCGCTTACCAAAAAGCACAGAACTAAGCCCGGATTGGTAGAAAGATTCGAGTTGATGGTAAACGGAAAAGAAATCGCCAACTCATATACAGAGTTGAATGATCCTATTGACCAGCGAGAACGTTTTGAAGAGCAGTTGAAATTAATGGAGCGCGGCGATGATGAAGCCATGTTCATTGATCATGATTTCTTGCGTGCACTGGAATATGGTATGCCACCCACTGCAGGTATTGGTATTGGTATCGATCGTTTATGTATGATGATGACCAATCAACCATCGATACAGGATGTACTCTTGTTCCCTCAAATGAGACCGGAACGTGTGCAAGAGGCGCAACAAGATCAATAATAAAGAAGAATAGAACGCTTCATAGTATGATAAAAGGACCCATGGAGGTCCTTTTATCATTGAAATATGTCCATATTGTTACTTACACGAATAAGTCATTGTACAACATACCACCGGGTACCACGGCATATTTATCCAGATCTGTTATTCCTTCAGCAGCCAATACTTGTTCATCAATAAAAGTGTTACCACTGCATTGATCTGCAGTTTTACGAAGAATATAATAGACGGAATCAGCAATGATTTCAGGCGTTCGACTCATTTTAGCCAATGCTTCACCACCTAAAAGATTTCGAACGGCAGCTGTATCAATGGTGGTTCTCGGCCAGAGGGCATTTGATGCGATACCCATTCCCTTGAACTCAGCAGCCCATCCCAATGCCAGCATACTCATATTATACTTGGTCAGTGTATATGCGATATGTCCACCAAGCCATTTGGGTTCCAAGCTAATAGGTGGTGAAAGCGTAATAATATGAGGGTTTTTACCTTTCTTCAGCCAGGGCAAACAGGTTTTCACCACTAGAAAAGTTCCTCTGACATTGATGCTATGCATCAAATCAAAACGTTTGGTATCGGTTTGTTCAGTGGGCGTTAATTGTATGGCAGATGCATTGTTGATCACCACATCAATACCACCAAACTTTTCTACTGCTTTTTGTACAGCAGCTTGTATTTGGTCTTCATGACGAATATCTACCTGAACTGCCAAAGCCTTTCCACCTGCTTTCTCAATTTCTTCAGCAGCAGAAAAAATGGTGCCGCCCAATCGAGGATCTTCCTCAACACTTTTAGCAGCAACAACGATGTTGGCTTTTTCTTTGGCTAAACGTAGTGCGATAGCTTTGCCGATACCTCTGCTGGCACCGGTAATAAAAATGGTTCTGTTCTCAAATGACATTGTGAATGTTATTGCTGAACCTTAAATTTCAGGAAAACTGTCTTACCAACCTAAGAATTCTTTGATCAGCTGTTCTGTATGGGCACAGGCTTTATCAAGCTCATCATTTACCACGATATGGTGAAAATGGTGATTGAATGACAACTCATAGCTGGCTTTACTAACGCGTGTAGCAATACTTTCGGGTGTTTCAGTTCCTCTGCTTTCCAATCTTCTTTTCAGCTCTTCAACAGATGGAGGTTGAATAAAGATCGATAAACATTTTCCCGGAAACTCACCTTGTACGTGGATAGCACCCTTTACATCAATATCCAAAACCGGAATACGACCTGCATTCCAGATACGCTCCAATTCTTCTTTCAGGGTACCATAATATTTACCTTCATATACCATTTCCCATTCTATGAAAGCATGCTCATTGATCTTGGACTGAAATTCTTCAACCGATAAAAAATAGTATTCAACACCATTTTTCTCACTTCCTCTGGGAGAACGTGTGGTAGCAGAAATCGAAAAACAAAGTCCGGGATATTTATTCAACAGATAATGGGTAATAGAAGTCTTACCTGATCCCGAAGGAGCTGTGATGATGATGATCTTTCCTTTGTTTTCCTGCATGCGCAAAGAAACAGAATTTTAATAAGGCTTAGTCTTTCCAGATAGTTTTTTCTGATAGCGGGATATTTCTTTTTGCGGCAGGAGCTGCTTCATCCGTATAACCCAGATAGATCAACCCCATCATTTGATCATTTTCACCCAGGCCCAATAACTCTTTCATGCTATCATGATAGGTCATGCCTCCTGTACTCCAAAGAGCAGCAATGCCCTGTTCTTGAGCACCTAACAACAGATGTTCAATGGCAGCGGCCGTAGCAGCGATCTCTTCAACCAATGGAATTTTCTGCGTGAGTTGTCTTTTCATGTATACAGCAATGATATGAGAAGCTTTTTCACCATTTTGAATGATATTCTGATACTTAGCGTTGGTAAAACTTTCTTCAGTGGTGTGGGTTTTATAAAGATCGGCGTGCTGCTGAGCAAAATTTCTTAATCCCTCATTACTAAAAATGATAAATCGCCAAGGTTCTGTTCTTCCATGTGTGGGTGCCCAATCTGCAAGTTCCAGTAAGTATTGAATGGTTGATACATCGATCTTCTTTCCATTCATAGCGGAAGGTTTCACACTTCTTCGTTCACGAATAATTTTTTCTAAAGTTGTCATGTTGCAAAATTAGCACTGCAGAATCGAACAATTTCGTTGATTGACTAAAATGTTTTATATTGATAATCGTTTCTTTTGATCCGCGGGTTTTCTGACCTCATATTCATAGTAACGATTGTAATGACAGTAAAAGAGTTTCAATCTGTTTTTGATAACCTGCCGGGTATGTATCTTCTATTACAACCCGATACGCCTGTTTATACAATCATATCCGCTAATAGAGCCTATTTGCAGGCAACTTTTACTACAAAAGAAAATATCATCGGGAAACCGGTGTTTATTGTCTTCCCGGATACTCCCGGTATCGATACCCAAAAAAGTAAAGAGCTGTTATTGAGTCTTTTTGAAGATGCTATTCTTACAAAGAAAACCAATCAGGTACAGGAGTTACGCTATGATATACCATTGAATGATGGTACCGATAATTTTTTAGAACGATACTGGAGGGTGATCAATACACCCGTATTGGATGAGGAGGGTAATGTGATTCAAATCATCAATTCAGTAGAAGATATTTCTGATAGAGTATTTAAACAAAGATCACAGGATGAAAACCTTGAAAAAACAAGGTTGTTGATGTCTAATGTGCTCACAAGTATCTCTGATGGTTTTGTGGCATTGGATCATCAGTGGAACTACACTTATGTAAATGAAAGAGGTGCAGCATTACTCAATGGTCTTAAACCGGAAGACCTGATCGGGAAACATGTATGGACACTTTTTCCTGAGGGAGTAGGTCAGCCATTCTATTGGAATTATCAAAAAGTAATGAAGGAGAGAGAACCCATCGTGATGCAGGAGTACTATCCACCTTGGAATCGATGGTTTGAAAATCGTATCTATCCTTCACCTGACGGTGGTATTTCTATTTTTTTTACGGATATCACAGACTCTAAAAAGGCGGAAGAACGTTATCGACAGTTGTTTTATGCGAATCCCATGCCCATGTGGATTTACGACGAACACTCATTTAGATTTCTTGAGGTGAATGATACTGCCGTAAGACATTATGGTTATAGCCGTGATGAATTTTTGAGTATGACCATCAGGGATATCAGACCTGTGGATGATCTGGCAAAACTGGATCAGTCGATTAAAATCAGAGAGGGTAATATCCTTACTCATAAAGGTATCTGGCGGCACTATAAAAAAGACAGATCCTTGATTGACGTAGAGATCACGGCACATCATGTTGATTTTAATAATAGACCTTGTGTGTTGGTTCTGATCAATGATATCACAGAGCGACTAAAAAGCGAAACTGCACTTAATAATGCCTTTAAAGAGTTATCTGATTACAAATTTGCATTAGATCAATCTAGCATTGTTGCCATCACAGATCAAAAAGGGATCATTCATTTTGTGAATGATAATTTCTGTAAGATATCCGGTTATTCACGTGAAGAGCTATTGGGTCAGGATCATCGTATTATCAATTCAGGATACCATAGCAAGGAATTTTTGAGAGACCTCTGGGTAACTATTGCCCATGGAAAAGTATGGCGAGGAGAGTTGAGAAATAAGGCTAAATCCGGAACGTACTATTGGGTGGATACGACCATTGTTCCATTTTTAAATGAACAGGGTAAGCCTTATCAATATGTTGCTATTCGAACAGATATCACCAAAAAGAAAGAAGAAGAAGAACGGCTCAGATTAATGGATATGGTAATTACCAATACCAATGATGCCATTCTAATTACTGAAGCAGAACCTATTGAAAATGAAGGCCCAAGAATCTTGTATGTGAATGAGGCTTTTACAAGAATGACAGGATATACACCTGAAGAAGTCATAGGTAAGACGCCCAGAATATTACAGGGTCCGGATACAAATAAAGAAGAGTTAACTCGTTTGAAGGAATCTTTAAAAAAATGGGAGCCTTGTGAGATAGAGGTATTGAATTATAAAAAAAATGGAGAACCCTTCTGGAATAATTTTACTGTTGCACCGGTTGCTAATGAAACAGGTTGGTATACCCATTGGGTAGCGATTGAAAGAGATGTAACAGAGAGAAGAAAAACAGATGCGCTCATTCGTGATAGCGAAGAAAAAAGAAGATTGATCATGAGCGCTGCACTGGATGCCATTATTTGTATTGATCCGGAAGGCATGGTCACTTTTTGGAACCCTCAAGCAGAGGCGATATTCGGCTGGAGGCAAGATGAGGTCATGGGTAGAAGATTATCGTCTATCATTATTCCGGAACCTTATCGACAAATGCATGATCATGGGATGGAGCAATATAAGGTAACAGGAAAGGGGCCAGCTTTAAATGTTTTACTGGAATTGAATGCAATCAATCGGGAAGGGAAAATGTTTCCTATAGAACTAACAGTATTGCCTATTAAACAGGAAAATGAACAGTTCTTTTGTGCATTTATCAGGGATATTTCAGAAAGAAAAAAATCCGAAACGCTGATCAGAAGAACCAATGAACGCTATGAGTTGGTGGCCAAAGCTACGAGTGATGCTATTTGGGATTGGGATATGCGTACAGATGTGGTCGTACGTTCCGGAGATGGTTTGCAAAAACTATTTGGATATAGTACAGAAGAAGCATCTCGTGATAATGATTTCTGGCGTAAACATGTACATCCACAGGATTTAGAACGAGTAGTAGAAAAGAGAAGAAGACTTCTGGAAGAATCCAAAGATCAATTTTGGGAAGACGAATATCGATTTGAAAGAAGTGATGGATCATTTGCATTTGTTTATGACAGAGGATATGTGATCAGAACCAAAGAAGGAGTTGCCGTACGTATGATCGGTTCAACGCAGGATATTTCTGCGTTAAAGCAATCAGAACAACAATTACAAGAACTGAATCAGGTATTGGAAAAGCGGGCAGCTGAACTAATGTCATCTAACAGAGAACTGGAACGATTTGCATACGTAGCATCACACGATCTTCAGGAACCTTTGAGGATGGTAAGCAGCTTCTTACAGCTATTGGATCGTCAGTATTCAGCCGGGCTTGATGAAAAAGCAAGAGAGTATATCAATTTTGCAGTAGGTGGCGCTGAAAGAATGAAACGTTTGATACTCGATTTGCTTTCTTATTCAAGAGTAGGAACAGTAAATGAACCTTTTCAACCGGTAGATATGAATGCTTTGGTGAAAACGGTGGTACAAATATTTGAATCCAGATTTGAAAAAGAACAGATAACTTTAAGGATCGGTTCATTGCCTACGATTCATGGGAATGCCTCTCAATTACAACAATTGATGCAAAACCTGATCGGGAATGCACTGAAATATAAAAGCGACAAACCCCCGGTCGTTGAAATCGGATGTCAGGAAGAGGAACACCATTTTGTATTCTTTGTGAAAGACAATGGAATTGGGATCAATTCGAAATATTTTGAAAAGATCTTTGTTGTCTTCCAACGCTTACATCCGATTGATAATTATTCCGGCACAGGAATTGGATTAGCGATTTGTAAAAAGATCGTAGAAAGACATCATGGTGAAATATGGGTAGCTTCTGAGGAAGGAAAAGGAAGTGCTTTTTATTTCACCTTACCTAAATCACCCATCACCTAAATTAAAATATATGTCCGCATTTGAAGACTTGGAGATCTTGCTCGTTGAAGATAACGAAGGAGATATCCGATTGACGATTGAAGCTTTTAAAGAAGCTAAAATCAGAAATCATATTCGTGTAGTACGAGATGGTGAAGAGGCTTTGGCTTATCTGAAAAAAGAAGCTTCTTATGCAGATGTAAAGACACCTGACATTATTCTATTAGACATTAATTTACCCAAGGTAGATGGTAAGGAAGTACTGCATGTCATGAAAAACGACCCATTGCTAAAAAGTATTCCTGTGATCATGCTGACCACTTCCGCTGCAGAGTCAGATGTGCAGGAGTCTTATGCAAATCACGCCAACAGTTATGTGATCAAGCCGGTTGACTTGAATAAGTTTATGGAAGTAATACGAAGTATAGAAGAATATTGGGTATCAATCGTGAAATTGCCTTCTAGATAAGGTCTCTTATACAATTCTTCGAATATCCGCACCGATATTTCTCAATCGTTCATCGATCTTCTGATAACCTCTGTCTATCTGTTCTATATTTTGAATAGTGCTTTTACCTTCAGCACTCAAAGCTGCGATCAGCAATGCTTGTCCGGCACGTATATCCGGACTGCTCATGGTAATACCTCTTAAGTTATTCTTTCTTCCTAAACCAATTACAGTAGCACGATGCGGATCACAAAGAATGATCTGTGCGCCCATATCAATAAGTTTATCTACAAAGAACAATCTGCTTTCAAACATTTTCTGATGAACCAGCACACTACCTCTTGCCTGTGTTGCTACTACCAAAACGATGCTTAATAGATCGGGTGTAAACCCGGGCCAAGGATGATCTGAAACTGTTAGAATACCTCCATCAAGATAGGTTTGAATTTCATATACATCCTGTTGTGGAATATGAATATCATCACCTTGAATATCCATGGCAATACCTAACTGTCTGAATTTTTCGGGGATGATACCTAAATGAGCAACACCTGCATTTTTGATCGTCAGTTCACTTTGTGTCATGGCAGCCAGACCGATAAAACTTCCGATCTCGATCATATCCGGTAACATACGATGAGAAGTGCCGTTCAATGTATGTACGCCTTCAATGATCAATAAATTACTTCCAATACCACTGATCTTGGCGCCCATGCGATTGAGCATTTCACAAAGTTGTTGCAGGTAGGGTTCACAAGCTGCATTATAAATTTGTGTAGTTCCTTCTGCAAGTACCGCTGCCATTACAATATTCGCAGTGCCTGTTACAGAAGGTTCATCCAATAACATATAAGTGCCACGCAATGAAGGAGCTGTTAATCTGAAACAGCTGTTGTCTTCATCAAATTCAAATTTGGCACCCAGTTTTTCAAAGCCAATGATATGGGTGTCTAATCTTCTTCTGCCGATCTTGTCACCACCGGGTTTAGGGATATACGCTTTCTTAAAGCGAGCCAGCATCGGTCCGGCCAGCATCACACTGCCTCTTAGTCTTCCGCCTTTTTTTCTGAAATCCTCAGAAGATAAATAATCAGTATTGATATCATCAGCACGAAAACTATAGGTATCATCATTGATACGATGTGTTTTCACTCCCATATCTGTGAGTAATTCTATCAGCAGATTCACATCAAGAATATCGGGAATATTGGAAATGATCATTTCTCCATCAGTCAATAAAACTGCAGAGAGAATCTGTAATGCTTCATTTTTTGCACCCTGAGGGATGATCTCCCCTTTCAATCTGTTACCGCCACGTACTTCGAAGGAACTCATAAGAATAGTTTGATTGCTTGTTGATACGAATGTAATAAAACGAAGCGGTGATTTTTTTTATTGTCTGTAGTCGACGCATAAAAAAAGTCTACCGAAGTAGACTTTCTATATAATGTCATCCAATGATTAGTAACGTTTCTTGAATTGTCCGCCACTATTATTGCGGTTATTGTTATTTCTACCACCACCGCCGCCATTGTTGCGGTTATTATTGTTTCTACCACCACCGCCGTTATTTCTTCCGCCACCACCGTTATTACGGTTGTTGCGTCCACCAAAGTTTTGCTGCCAACGACCGCCACGACCACCGCTACCGTATTCATCGCGCTCAAAATTCTGATTGCGGTGTTTGATATAAGGTGTGTTGCTGAACTCCAGTTCTCCGCCGGTGATGCTGTTGAGCTCACTTCTAATGGCATCATCATGCACCAACTCTTTATGCCAGTTGCTGTAGGCAAGCTTCATATAATAAGCGATGGCGTGTGCAAAACCAGCTTTCTTCTCCGGATCTTCTTCTTTCAATGCTTTATCAATCACCACTTCCAGATTCTTACCCAAGTGCGCATATTTAGGATGACGTTTGGGATAAGGTAAGGGATCGGGTTTGAGTTTATAGGTTTCTTTGGTAGGAATAGGGTACGGACTATCCACGTCCAGTTTGAAATCACTGATGAAAAATAAGTGATCCCATAATTTATGTCTAAAATCTTCCACATTCTTCAAATGCGGGTTCAAAAAGCCCATTAATTCTATGACAGCTTGCGTCTGCTGCTGTCTCTTGTCGCGGTCTTCAATGGTCAGTAAATAATCCACCATTTTGTGTACATGACGACCATATTCACGCATTCCCAAGTAACTTCTCGAAGTATTATATTCCATGTAACGATAATAAGTAAGAGAACAAATGTAAGTAATTAGGGCTTTTCAGGATGTATTTTAACGTTATCGCTGCCAACAAATCATTTTTTCATCACTCCTCTGCGCTGTTTATCTTCGCAATATGGAACAGATCGTGCAACAGATTGAGCAGTATAAGCTGGAAATGCAGGCTTTTGAAGCTATTACCCCTGATCAGGTAGAGGCGTTTCGTATCAAGTATCTTGGAACCAAGGGTTTGGTAAAGACCGTAATGGGAGAGATGAAGAATGTACCGAATGAGCAAAAGAAGGCGTTCGGACAAATACTCAATGAATTCAAGGAGTTTGCGGAAGCGAGATATAATGCTCTTAAAGAGCAGGCAGGAGAGCAATCCGGTGGTGGAGATCAGCAAAGAGATATCACATTACCCGGAGAGGTCTTTTCTGTGGGCACCAGACATCCATTGAATCTTGTCCGCAATCAGATCGTTTCTATTTTTGGTCGATTGGGTTTTGCAGTGGCGGAAGGTCCGGAGATCGAAGACGACTGGCATAATTTCGGAGCGATGAATCTTCCTGAAGATCATCCGGCGCGTGATATGCAGGATACTTTCTATATCAGTCAGAATCCCGATTGGTTATTGCGTACACATACCAGCAGTGTTCAGGCACGTGTGATGGAAACACAAAAACCACCGATTCGTGTGATTTGTCCGGGTCGCGTGTATAGAAATGAAACCATCAGTGCAAGAGCACATTGCTTTTTCCATCAGGTCGAAGGATTATACATTGATGAAAATGTAAGTTTTGCTGATTTGAAGCAAACGCTGTATTTCTTTGTTCAGGAGTTGTTTGGTCAGCATGTAAAAGTGCGTTTCAGACCTAGCTATTTCCCTTTTACAGAGCCTAGTGCTGAAATGGATATCAGTTGTCAGATCTGTGGGGGTGATGGTTGTAATATTTGTAAACACACAGGATGGGTTGAGATCTTAGGTAGTGGTATGGTCCATCCTAAAGTGTTGGAGAATTTTGGTATTGATTCCAATAAGTATACCGGCTTCGCATTTGGTATGGGTATTGAAAGAATCACACAATTAAAGTACCAGGTGAATGATCTGCGTCTTTACTCACAAAACGATGTGCGGTTCTTGAAACAGTTTACGGGGGCAGTGTAATTTGAGTCGATAGTCCATGGTCGATGGTCCATGGTATTGAAGACTTGGAAGCTATACGTGTTATAAAATTAAAATACTAATGACCATGGACTATGGCCCATCGACCATGGTCTATTCTCCACCATGGTTCACTCCACCAAAGGTATTGTACTAAGAACGGTTAAGTATGGTGATACGAGTATCATCACAACGGTGTATACTGAGTTATTTGGTATACAGAGTTATTTGGTGAAGGGGGTTCGACAGTCTACCAAAACTTCTGCAGGTAAAGCCGGTTATTTTCAGCCATCAGCACTGTTGGATATGGAAGTATACCACAATGAACTGAAGCAATTACAATTCGTTAAAGAGTATCGGTGGAGTTATTTGTATGACCATGTTTTATCAGATGTGGTCAAACATGCTGTTGCCATGTACATGATTGAATTGGTACAACACAGTTTGAAACAACCTGAAGCCAATCCGGAGTTGTTTTATCTCATTGAAGACAGTCTGAAACAATTGGATAAAGGCAATGAAACATTAACAGCGAATCTGCCCTTGTATTTTGTATTACATCTTGCGTCTGAGCTGGGTTTTCGACCGCAAGGGAAATATGGTATGGAAACAACGGTCTTGGATTTACAAGAAGGCATTTTTGTAAATACGCTACCCCCACATCCATATTTTCTTGATGGACAAATGGCTGAGTTGACGTCGCAGTTGATTGATCTTTCTTTTTATAATGAACTCGAGCATTTAAAATTGAATCGCTCAACCAGAAGAATATTGCTGGAATCTTATCAGAATTATATGGCATTGCATATTGCTGACTTTGGTGAATTAAGAGCACTTGCGATTCTTCAGGAAATTCTATCTGACTAAAATAATCACTGTTTCATTTTTATATCAACAATATTACCGCTGACTGTAATTTCCATGGGTACTCCGGCGATAGTAAAATCAGTATTATCTATTTTATTTTTATCAATAAGCTTGATCTCTTTCGCAGGAATAGAGGCGGCAAAGACAATTTGTTTTTTTTCTTTGTCCATGATGACCGGGTAAGCCTGTTTCATATCAAGCTCAACTCCATCTTTAAATCCTAGCAGTAACGGTACCATATCATAAATAACTGTTTGAGTATTTACACGTGTAATACCAAATGGTGTGAATCGATATAAGAAAACTTTATCTGTTACTGCTCCATAATGAATTTTAACGAGTGTCTTGTCTGTATTTAATATTCGATCAGCTTTCTGTTGTGCGAATGCAAGTCCGTTTTTTTGAAAGATAGTCTTCTCGGCAAGTGCTTTTTCATAATTATAATTCGTTTTCGCCAAGTTCAAGTAATGTGTATATTGATCAGGTGATAACTGTAAGGATTGCTGGAGAAGATCAATCAGATAAATATTATTTGCAAATATTTTTTCCTTCCATGTTGGCATCAGTTCATCCAGTAATAAACCTTCACAGGCGCCAATACCATAAAGTCTGAACCGAACAGGTCCGGTTCCATATTTATTTTCAAATGCATCGTTATTTACTGATGCGAAATTAGCCATGTGGTTGATTTTATCTTCGAGGTATTGATTCAGTGCGTTACCATAGCCATTGAATTTCGGATAGTAATACATCTCCTGTATGGGGATAGCTCCTTTCGCTTTTTTTGCAAAAGCAAATTCAATGTACTTAGCAATACCCTCTGAATACTCATTCAAATTTTCATATTCAGATAAAGTACTGTCTAATAATGATTGTCTGAATTTTTTCAAAGCAACAAACTGTTTTGCCTTTTCTAGTTTTAAAGATTTGTCATTGGTGAGTAAAGCATCTTTTAAAATATTACCTTCTAGCACATACAATGCATTATTAACAGGATCTAGTGTAGGATATCGCATCAACACTGCTTCATTTGCATTTTTTTCAGGCGCTTTCTTGAATTGATAGGCATGGAAAGACTCATGCAGCAGTAATGTAATATCATCGTAAGGCGATGAAATAAAATCCCAGTTGTCTAAATATTTTTTAATGAAATCTTTGGGCCTGTTTTGTGATAAGTCATACAGTTCATTTCTAAGATTACTGGCTCTGTCTGCAACTACTAAAACAGTAATGCTGTCTATTTCAAATCTTGTATTCTGTCCATCTATATCAAAAAAAGTAGTATCGTTTCTATAATATATTTTTTCATTGCCCAGTGGGTGAAATCCTTTATATTCTTTAAATCCCTTTGGTTGATACGGGAAGTTGATCAGTATTTCTTGAACTTTTGGTTTATAAATAAGAATGGGTGTTTTGGAGAATTGCCAACCAGGGAAAATTGCCGCTCCGAATTTCTGTGCAACATTTCTGCTTTCCTTCAATGCAATAAACATCAAGGGGTCTATTTTTAAATGAGTCTTTTCCTGAGCTATTACACTCGAGAATTGCAATGAAAGAAATAACATGTTCACGAGTGGAAGTACCAGAACTTTTCTTGGGAGCAGGTGTCTGTTTTGCATAACAATAATTTCTCTTCAAAAATATTCGTATGCAATTCCTGCAAAGTTAATATTATGCTATCTACACATTAACGTCTATACTAAACATGTATCTATGTTTAAACTGATGAATAAAATAAATGCCGGTAATGATTTGTATGGACGTGAAGGTGCTTAGAATAGTACTACTAAACGATTCTTTGAATATGAACTTGATCGTCGAGTTGTGATGCCATATTTTGCAATAATAAAATGCCCGGCTTTTTTCCTTTTTCAAAACTACCTAAGTCTTTTTCCATTCCCAATGCAATAGCGCCATTATAAGTGGCTGCTTGTAATAAAAGTGAAAGTGAAAGATGCGGGAAATGATGATGAAGGGTCTTCAATTCATCCAGTATGCTCAATTGATGATTGCTGGCCAGACTATCTGTTCCGATCACCAATGCGATGTCATTTTGCACAAAAAGATCAACCGGAGGTAGTGTTTGTTCGATATACAAGTTGGCATTTGGGCACAAACAAAAAGATACAGGCGTTTTTGACGATCGAATAAAATCAATATCTGATTGTTCGGTAAAGCTGTTATGCACTAGCAATACATGCTTGGCTCCTTCAAGATAATGAAACACAGAAGGCAAACTGTTCTTTCCTGTGGCAACGAATGAAGGATTATCAATTTGCATCTGCCGATATAATCTCAGAAAATCACCGCTACCGGATAGGAACAATTCATTTTCAGCAGCTGATTCCTGATTATGTATCGTGATGATCTGATCAGTGAAATGTGGTTTCATTTCAGACCATAAAGCTTCAGAAACAGAATAAGGTGCGTGTGGAGAAATACTGGTGTTGTTGGGAAATGCTTCATGAAACGAATTAAAATATCCCAACGACTTTTCCATTCTGATTTGCGCAATGGAAGGATTCCATCCGCTGATCTCAATGAAATGATGGTAATGTAATCGGTGAAGTTTTTTTTGAGGTATCGTGAGTGTATTATTGCAAATGTCTCCTACGGCTACGATACCTGCTCGTAACATTTTATCTTCAGCCTTACTGATTGCAGCCAATATTTCTTCATCGGGAAAATGTCTTTGTTGTACAACCTGTAAAACAAAATCTACCAAACCTGTTTTCTCCGGAATACATCCTTTCAAATGACTTAATTCCAAATGACAATGTGCATTGATGAAACCCGGACAGAGGACGCCTTCTAATGCTCGTACATCTTCCCCTGCGTCATCCATATTCACAATAGCCTCAATAACACCATTCTCTTGTACGATCAGTACAAAATTTTCATTCAGCATTTCCCTGCCGGTGAAAAGTTGTGAAGCGTTGAATTTTTTATAGGCCATCTTACGATTACGAAGTTATTGTATAAGTCGTTCTTCTATTACAATTGTTTAGTAACTTGAACATGAGTCAAGATAAAAATGTAGTTATGTCAGCACACATGGATGATTATCTCGCACCGCATTACATCAATAGAAGTAATTGGTTGCGTGCGGCAGTTTTAGGGGCTAATGATGGCATATTGTCCACTGCCAGTATTGCCATCGGTGTCGCATCTGCTAGTGTTACCAGAGATCCGATCGTATTGGCAACTGTAGCCGGCTTAGTGGCCGGTGCATTATCCATGGCAGCAGGTGAATATGTATCTGTGAGTTCACAAACTGATGTAGAGAAAGCAGATATTATTCGTGAAAAGAAAGAACTCGAAGAAATGCCGGAGCTAGAATTACAAAGATTGGCAGAGATCTATGAACAAAGAGGTTTGAAAAAAGAAACAGCCATGTTGGTAGCCAAAGAACTCACTGAACATGATGCATTGGGTGCCCATTTAAGGGACGAATTAGGACTGAATGAGATCAGTCAGGCCAATCCTATTCAAGCTGCATTAGCGTCAGGTGCGGCTTTCACGGCAGGCGGTGTATTGCCATTGCTGGCTACATTATTTCTCCCATTGGAATCATTGAGATATACGTTGTATGGGTCTGCGATCATCTTTTTGATTATTCTTGGCGCATTGGCAGCCAAGACAGGTGGCTCAGGAGTCATGAAAGCTATTATAAGAGTTACTTTTTGGGGAACCATTGCGATGGGATTATCTGCATTTGTGGGGTATTTATTCGGTGTGAATGTAGCTTGATGCGAACAAACAATCGTAAGATCAAAAATTCTCAATATTTCATAACTCCATGTTTTGTAGGGCTTAAGATTCTTGTATGACAATCAATTCGTGCGAATGAAATGTGAAAAACAATGGGTTGATTATTCTAAACACATTAATAAGTACTTTTGCTCAAGCAAGATGTATACCCAAAAGCAAAAAGCACCTTTTACACAGTTGATCAAGGCCGGCAAAAATATTGCAGGTTGCTTTCTTTTGGTACTATGGTTACTGGTATTTTTTACCAGCCCTCTGAAGCTCAGTGCTAGCAAGACGGGTTCCTATCCCTTTAAGAGCAAAGCTTCCGTTACAGTAGAAGTAGGAACTCATCAGGATGCTCCATCATCTCCTTATGATCCACTGCCTATACCCGAAGATGCAGAGGCTATTTCAGAAATCGAGAATAATATTGATGCAGAAAAAAAAGCAGTAGTTACTGCCTTTATCATCAATTTATTATCCATCACAGAAATACAATCTGTACAATCTGTTCGTTCCTTTCATTTTAATCAGGCTATTCTGCAACGTATAGCCATTCCTCTTTTCGTGCTCCATCACTCCTGGAAAAGTTATCTTATCTGATTCTCATTTGAGTAGTTGTATTGTTTAAGTATACATACAACTATTGTGTGTCCATAGTTCTATTGCGCTATGGTTTTGCTTTCATTTTATTATCAATTAGAGAATCATGGAGAAGCGTTCATTTTTAATCTTCTTTATAAGTATATTTTTAATTACAAGTTGTAAAGAACATCATGAACAAAAGCAGGAAGAAGTTGCTTTTGTGGTTACCAGTCCTATTCAAAAAGATACGGTCATTTACCGTGAATATGTTTGTCAGATACAATCCCATCAACATATAGAGCTTAGAGCACTTGAAAAAGGCTATCTACAGAATATTTATGTAAACGAAGGGCAGTTCGTCAAAAAAGGGCAGTTAATGTTTCGCATCATGCCTTTGATCTATCAGGCTGAAACAGAAAAATCAGAGGCAGAAGTCAATTTCGCAAAGATCGAGTACCAAAACACGAAGAAGCTGGCAGATAGCAATATTGTTTCTAAAAATGAATTGGCTTTAGCCAAAGCAAAATTAGACAAAGCACAAGCTGAATTATCATTGGCCAAAGCGCATTTAGCTTTTACTGAAATACGTGCTCCTTTTGAGGGTATCATGGATCGCTTTCAGGTTCGGTTAGGAAGTTTGGTAGATGAGGGAGAACTATTGTCAACATTGGCTGATAACAGTAAAATGTGGGTATACTTTAATGTTCCTGAATCAGAGTATCTAGATTATATCACAAGAAAAAAATCAGAAACCCCCGAAGAAGTAAAACTGCAGATGGCCAATCATGAACTCTTTGATCAGAAAGGGATCGTAGAAACCATCGAAGCAGATTTTAATAATGAAACAGGCAATATCGCATTCAGGGCAACTTTCTCGAATCCTAAACGCATACTTCGTCACGGTGAAACCGGTAATATTTTAATGCCTGTACCGCTTAAAAAAGCCATCATTATTCCGCAAAAATCAACCTTCGATGTGCTAGATAAAAAGTTTGTGTATGTGGTGGATAGCAACAATGTGCTAAGGGCTAGGCAGATCACTATTGCACAAGAAATGCCGCATGTATATGTGGTCGCTTCCGGATTGAGTATCAACGATAAGATCCTTGCGGAAGGTTTGGGTAAAGTAAAAAATAACGAGCGGATCAAGTATTCTTTTATTCCATTTGAGAAAGAGCTTTTCGACTTAAACAATTTACACGCAGAATAGCGGAGAACCACAAAATATTGAATGATGTTTAACAAGTTTATTAAAAGACCGGTTCTGGCTATTGCGTTGTCTATCGTGATCGTTTTTATGGGACTATTAGCGATCAAGACATCACCGGTTGCTCAATTTCCTGAAATAGCACCACCGCGTGTTAATATATTTATTGAATTCCCCGGATCAAATGCTGATGTATTAGTAAAGTCAACCTTAACAATTCTTGAGCGAGCGATTAATGGTGTGCAAGGTATGCAGTATATCCTGTCTGATGCTACCAGTGCGAGTGAAGCAAGTATAGAAGTGATCTTTGAACCGGGTACTGATCCTACACTTGCAGCAGTAAGGGTTAAATCAAGGGTGGATCAGGTGATGACCAATCTACCGCCACTGGTACAACGAGAGGGTGTTATTATCTCTCCATTACAGCCAAGCATGTTGATGTACCTGAACCTGTACAGTGAGGATCAAAGCATTGATGAAAAATTTCTTTTCAACTATGCCAACACTTTTATTCTTCCTGAACTTCAGCGTATCAAAGGAATGGGCTTTGCACAAGCCATCGGTAGCCGCTCTTTTGCCATTCGTGTTTGGTTAGATCCAGAACGCATGCGCGCATATAATATCTCTGCAGAAGAAGTATTAAAATCCATCGATGAGCAAAGTGTGCTGGCTCGTCCGGGAAGAGTAGGGTTGAGTTCCGGTAAAAAAGCCCAATCACAAGAATATGTATTCACTTATAAAGGATGGTACAATACACCTGAACAATACCAAGATATCATTATCAAAGCCAATGCGAATGGCGAGATCCTGAAATTAAAAGATATCGCACAGGTTGAAGTAGGAAGTGAATTTGTTGATATCTATTCCAATAAAGATGGACACCCTTCTGCTTCATTGGTACTCAAACAAAATCCGGGAAGTAATGCGAGTATCGTTATCAAAGACGTGAAAGCAAAACTGGAAGAACTGAAAAAAGATTTCCCGCCGGGTATCAATTATGAGATTAATTATGATGTATCCAAATTTGTAGACGCTTCTATTGAAAAGGTATTACATACTTTGATCGAAGCATTTGTACTTGTAGCTATCGTTGTATTCGTTTTTCTGGGTGATTGGCGTTCTACTTTCATTCCCATACTCGCAGTTCCTGTGTCATTGATCGGTGCTTTTGCATTGATGAATTTTTTTGGACTGAGTATTAACTTGATCACACTCTTTGCATTGGTACTCGCCATCGGTGTCGTCGTCGATGATGCTATTGTGGTGGTTGAAGCTGTTCACGTGAAAATGGAAGAAGAACATCTGTCGCCATTTGCTGCCGTTAAAAAAGTGATACGTGAGATCAGTGGAGCGATCATAGCTATTACACTTGTAATGACATCTGTATTTGTTCCTGTTGCTTTTATGACAGGTCCCGTTGGTGTATTATATCGACAGTTTTCACTTACCATGGCAAGTGCAATCGTTATCTCAGGTTTTGTAGCGTTAACACTTACACCGGTATTGTGTGCCATGTTATTGAAAAACACACATGGAAAACCTAAAAGAAAAACACCGATCAATCTGTTCATCGATTGGTTCAATAAAACTTTTGAGCGTGTAACAGGTCGTTATACAAAATTCCTCACTAAGATCGTTGATCGAAGACTGATTACTTACGGATTATTAATCGCTTTCGCTTTTGGGATCATGAATGTCAACAAAGTTCTTCCCGCAGGATTTATTCCAAGTGAAGATCAAGGGCAGATCTATGCCATCATTCAAACCCCGCCGGGTACTACGCTGGAGAGAACGAATGAGATATCCAGAAAACTTCAGCTCATTGCCAAAAAGATGGAAAGTGTTTCTTCTGTTACTTCTTTGGCAGGGTATGAAATCCTTACAGAAGGTCGTGGATCCAATGCAGGTACTTGTTTGATCAATTTAAAAGATTGGTCAGACAGAAAACAATCAGTGAAGGAAGTGATCGAGGAACTAGAAGAAAAGTCAAAAGATCTTCCTGCAAATATTGAGTATTTCGAACCACCCGCTGTTCCCGGTTATGGTACTTCTGATGGTTTCTCTCTTCGTTTACTTGACAAAGGAAGTAATGTGGACTATCAGGAATTTGATAAGGTCAACACTGAATTTTTAGCAGCATTACGCAAGCGGAAAGAGTTAACAGGTTTATTCTCGTTTTATTCTGCTAAATATCCACAGTATGAGATCACGGTAGATAATGAATTGGCTATGCAAAAAGGTGTTTCATTGGGTAATGCTATGGAGAATTTGAATATCATGATCGGTAGTACCTATGAACAAGGGTTCATTCGTTTCAACAATTATTACAAAGTGTATACACAGGCCGGACCTGAATTCAGGAAACAACCTTCCGATCTTCTGAATATGTTCGTGAAGAATGATCATGGTGAAATGGTTCCTTATTCGGCCTTTATGAAGATCACAAAAACACAAGGTCCGAATGAGATCGCACGTTATAATCTCTACATCTCTTCATTGATCAATGGTATTCCTGCAAAAGGGTATTCTTCCGGCGATGCGATCAATGCTATCAAAGAAGTAGCCGCGCAAACATTACCACGTGGTTATGATATTGCATGGGAAGGTCTTTCTTACGACGAAGCCAGAAGAGGAAATGAAGCTCTCTATCTTTTTATCATCGTTGTATTCTTTGTGTATTTGATCCTTGCTGCACAGTATGAAAGTTTCTTATTACCCATGGCTGTCATTCTTTCTTTACCACCTGGCATATTTGGTTCCTTCCTGTTATTAAAATTAATGGGGCTCTCCAATGATGTATATGCGCAAGTTGGATTGATCATGCTCGTGGGACTATTGGGTAAGAATGCTGTATTGATCGTAGAGTTTGCAGTGCAGAAACACAACAAAGGAGCAACTGTATTGGCTGCAGCTATTGAAGGAGCAAAAGCAAGATTCAGACCTATCCTCATGACATCCTTTGCATTCATCGCCGGATTGATACCGTTAGTAATTGCAACAGGTCCGGGAGCAGTGGGTAATCATACCATTGGTGCATCAGCATTGGGAGGTATGGTGTTCGGAACTGTATTTGGCGTGATCGTAGTACCCGGACTGTATTTCATTTTCGGCAAACTGCAGGAAGGAAGGTATCTGATCAGGGATGAAGATAAAAATCCGCTTAGTGAAGATTTTGTGGAAAGCAATGATGGAAAGTCATTGACCATGAAGATCAAGAAAATTATTTCACGAATCAGAAATAAAAAAGATGATGAAACGAACGCATAAATATATAGTGCTGATAGGCTGGATGGTAGTAACGTTTGCTTGTAAAGTGCCTGCTATTACTAGTAAGCAAGAGAATACTGCTGTTCCGTCATCATATGGAAATACAAATGATACCGCTAACATGGTGAAGATACCATGGCGAACTTATTTTGATGATCCGGATCTTATTTCATTGATTGATACAGCACTGCGTAATAATCAGGAATTGAATATCATGCTTCAGGAAATAGAGATCAGTAAGAATGAAGTGATGCAGCGTAAAGGAGAATACAAACCTTTTGTGGGTCTGGGTGCAGGTGCCGGAGCTGATAGAGCAGGGAAATATACTTGGGATGGTTTTTCAGAGGAAGATCTGAAAGCCAATCCGGAAAAAGGACCCAGATACATTGGCGATTTCAGGGTCGGTGCTTTCTTTTCCTGGGAGTTGGATGTGTGGAAGAAATTACGCAATGCACAAAAAGCATCAGTCATGCAATTCCTCTCCGCAATCGAAGGAAGAAATTTCATGGTAACGAATATCATTGCTGAGATTGCAGATGCTTACTATGAGTTGATCGCGTTAGACAATCAGTTAGAGATCATTCAACAGAATATCACACTACAAAACAGTGTGCTAAATGTGATCAAGCAACAAAAAGAAGCAGCAAAAGTTACACAGCTTGCTGTAAATCGATTTGAAGCGCAATTGCTTAATACGGAAAATCTCCGATTTGCAATTACACAACAGATCACAGAGAATGAAAATAGGATACGCTTTCTCACAGGTTCTTATAAATCTGTAATCAAACGAAACGCAGCTCGCTTCAACCAGATGGAATTTAAAGAAATGCAAACGGGTATTCCTTCACAGTTATTGGTGAACAGACCTGATGTTCGACAAGCAGAACTGGAATTAGAAACTGCTAAGATCAATGTGCAGGTAGCAAGAGCGAATTTTTATCCATCCTTCAGAATGCAAGCCGGATTTGGGTTTCAGGCTTTCAACCCTTTGTACGTGATACAACCTGCATCCATTGTATATAATCTGGCAGGTGATATGGTAGCACCGTTGGTAAATAAGAATGCCATCACTGCAACATATTACAATGCCAATGCACAACAAATTCAAGCTGTTTATAAATATGAACAGCAGATACTCAATGCTTATACGGAAGTGCTGAATCAATTAGCGAAGGCAAAAAATTATGAGCAGAGTCATACGATGAAGGCAAAGGAAGTGGAGATATTGTTGCAGTCTGTCAATATCTCTAATAGTCTTTTCAATTCTGCAAGAGCCGACTATCTGGAGGTTTTATTGACACAAAAAGAGGCCTTGGCTTCAAAGATGGAATTGATAGAGATCAGAAAAGAACAATTAAGTGCAAAAGTTAATATGTATAAAGCCCTCGGCGGAGGGTGGAATTAAAGAAGGTGAAAAACCAGCAGACAGGATAGATGAATAATTGACGACTTGGTTTTTGAAATGGGCGGTCGGGTTTCTACCCGACCGTATTTTTTGATGTCTTGTTATTAAAAAGTATCTTGATAAAAAAATTGTTATGCGAATACAAAACTTTTTAGCAATCGTGTTACTGACATGCATGATTCATGTGGTAGAGGCGCAAGAAGTGATCAAGATTTATGAAGGCAAAGCGCCCGGTTCAGAAAGTTGGACATGGTCTGAAGCGTACATAGAAAAGACTGCATGGAATACACCGGTAGTTTTTAATGTATCAGAGCCTACGCTTACAGTCATTAAACCGGAAGCAGGAAAAGCGAATGGTACAGCCGTAGTGATTTGTCCGGGTGGTGGATTTTTTGCCTTGTCTATTGAAAACGAAGGATTGGGTGTTGCAAGATGGCTGGCTTCAAAGGGAGTTACCTGTTTTGTTTTAAAATACAGATTGGCAAAAGCCTCAGGTGATGATCCGATCAAAGATTTCAATGCCGCATTCGGTGATAAAGATTTACAAGCTAAACAAGCGGTATCGATCCCTATGGCTATTGCAGATGGAAAGCAGGCCATTGCTTACGTTCGAAAAAATGCGGCACGACTGGGTGTTGACCCGAACAAAATAGGTATCATGGGTTTTTCTGCAGGCGGAACAGTGGCCGGTTCAGCGGGTTTTGGATATAACGCAGAAAATAAACCTGATTTTGTAGCACCCATTTATGCTTTCCTACCTCCGGAAATGCAAGGAACGGTTGCTGCAGATGCGCCCCCCATGTTTATAGCAGTGGCATCAGACGATCAGATCGGTCTGCAAACACATAGTGTAGCGTTGTATTCCAAATGGAACAATGCGAAGCGATCTGCCGAATTACATATATATAATAAAGGCGGACATGGTTTTGGTATTCGCAAGCAGCAACAGCCATCTGATGCTTGGGCCGATCAGTTAGCAGCATGGATGGAATATCAGGGTTTTTTAAAGAAATAAGAGAAATAAGCTACAAGCTGCAAGTCACAAGCTTCAAGGTGGTTGTCCTAAAATAGTATTTAGTGACGCTATAACTAGCCACAGATTCACAGATTATGGTTGCTTCATCTGTAAATCTGTGGCTTATTTTTTACTCAATAGAAATTTTCATTCAAATTTTTTATTGAAAATCAATTGATTACAAAGGTTCGATTAAAAATACATTCCAATTTCTTTGGAAAATCGTCAATAACAGACCTACCTTTGCCGTCCCAAATTCTGGGAACATTATAAGTCCGGCGGGATAGCGCCGGGTTCACTTAAAAAGAAATATTATGAGTAAACTTCATTTCACTACGAAGCATGCGAATGCGGCTACCGTACAGCACAACTGGTACGTTGTGGACGGTACTAATCAAACCGTAGGACGTATCGCCTCAAAGATCGCTTCTGTTCTTCGTGGTAAGAACAAGGCTTATTACACACCACACGTTGATTGTGGTGACTACGTAATTGTTATCAATGCTGAAAAAGTTGTTTTCACAGGTAACAAATTCGAAGACAAACAATACATCAATTTCTCTGGTTACCCAGGTGGTAAGAAAGAAGAAACTGCACAGGATCTGATCAAGCGTCGTCCGGAAGTAATTATGGAGAGAGCTGTAAAAGGTATGCTCCCTAAGAATCGTTTGGGTCGCAAAATGATCAAGAAATTGTTTGTGTATGCAGGTAGTGCACATCCGCACACTGCTCAACAGCCAAAAGAACTGAAGTTCTAATCAACAACAAATTAGCTAATTACAAATTCCTGATAAATGGAAAAACAAAAAAACGCAGTTGGTCGCCGTAAAGAAGCTGTTACCCGTGTCTTCATCAGCAAGGGTGATGGTAAGATCACTGTAAACGATAAAGATTATAAAGAATATTTTCCGCTGGTATACCTGCAGAATCAGGTAGAAGCTCCTTTGAAAACTGCAGAAGTACTGGGTAAGTATGATGTGGTGATCAATGCACAAGGTGGTGGTCTGAAAGGACAAGCTGAAGCAGCCAAATTGGGTATTGCTCGTGCATTGTTAGAGATCAGTGCTGAGTTCCGTCCTTCATTGAAGGCAGCCGGACAACTGAAGCGTGATCCACGTGGTGTTGAACGTAAGAAATTCGGTCACAAGAAAGCACGTAGAAGCTACCAGTTCAGTAAGCGTTAACAGGAGAGAAGCCACCAGCCTCAAGCTACAAGTTACAAGCGGAATTTTGCTTGCAGCTTGAGGCTTGCAGCCTGAAGCTGATAAATAAATTTCAAAAATTACAACAATCATACAAGATGGAAAATAACACTTCATTACAGCAACAACTTCTGGAGGCCGGTGTACACTTTGGTCACCTGAAAAAGAAGTGGAATCCCAAGATGTTGCCTTACATCTTTGCTGAGAAGAAAGGTATTCACATCATTGATCTGAATAAAACTGTTGATCACCTGCAGGAAGCTGCAGCAGCTGTGAAGCAGATCGCTAAGAGCGGTAAGAAGATCATGTTTGTGGCCACCAAAAAGCAGGCGAAAGAAATCGTGAGCGAGTGTGCTAAGCGTGTGAACATGCCTTTCGCTACTGAACGTTGGTTGGGTGGTATGTTGACCAACTTCAACACCGTTCGTAAGAGCGTAAAGAAAATGCAGAGCATCGAAAAAATGCTGGCTGATGGCAGTGCTGAAAGCCTGACCAAAAAAGAAAGATTGACATTGAGTCGTGATAAAGACAAAATGGAAAAAGTTCTGGGTGGTATCGCTCAGTTAGGTCGTCTTCCGGCTGCTTTGTTCCTGGTTGATATCGGTCACGAACATATTGCATTGGCGGAAGCTAAGCGTTTAGGTATCACTACTTTTGGTATGGTAGATACCAATTGTGATCCTAATAAGGTTGATTTCGCTATTCCTGCGAATGATGATGCTACAAAGTCTATTGCTATCATCACTAACTATATCGTTGCTGCCATTGCAGAAGGTTTGGCTGAGCGTCAAGCTTCTAAAGATGAAGAAGAAACAGAAGATAGCAACAACGAAAACGAAGCAAAAGCACGCAGATTAGAAGCTGAAGCTCAAGCTGAAGCTGCACGTGGTGGTCGCCGTGGTGGTGCCGGTGCAGGTGAAGGAAGCGGAGCTCCTAAGCGTCGTGTTCCGGGAAACCGTCGTCCAGCTGGTGGCGGTGGAAGCAGATAATGAAGTAATCAGATTGGGTCATTGCGTCATTATCTCTTCGGATAGTGACATAATGACCCAATTTATATATACACTTCAGTCTTTTGTTGATCAGGCATTGAATTTGACAATACCTGTTCATCATTTCATAAAATAAGCGTTCTGGTACAGCCGATAATTTTGTGCGTCATCAGATCTATTTCAAATCAACATTCAAAATTCAACATACCATGAGTACTGTAACAATTACAGCCGCTGATATCAACAAATTACGCCAGGCCACAGGTGCCGGCATGATGGATTGCAGAAAAGCTTTGACTGAAACCAATGGTGATTTCGAAGCTGCGATCGACTGGTTGCGTAAGCAAGGACAGAAAGTTGCTGCTAAGCGTAGCGACCGTGAAGCAAAAGAAGGTGTGATCATCGCAAAAACTTCTGCTGATAACAAAACCGGTTTTGTGGTTTGTATCAGTTGCGAAACAGATTTCGTATCTAAGAATGCAGACTTCGTTGCTTTTGCACAAACAATTGCTGATGCTGCTGTTACAAATAATGTAAAGAGCGCTGAAGAACTGAGTGAAGTAGTAATCAACGGTTCTAAAGTTGCTGATATGATCAATGATAAACTGGCTGCTATCGGTGAAAAGATCGGTATCGCTAAGTTTGAAAGAGTAGAAGCTCCATATGTAGCATCTTATATCCATGGTGCATACCGTATGGGTGTACTGGTAGGATTAAGCAGCGAAGCTGCTGAAGCAGGTAAAGATGTAGCGATGCAAATTGCTGCGATGAATCCTTTAGCAGTAGATGCAAACAGCATTCCTGCTGAAACCATCGAAAGAGAAAGAGCGATCGTTATGGATACGATGAAAGCTGATCCTAAAATGGCAGGTAAACCTGAAGAGATGATCGCTAAGATCGCTGAAGGTAAACTGAATGCATTCTTCAAAGAGAATACATTATTGGCACAGGCTTTCGTAAAAGATGGTGGCATCACTGTTGAAGCTTACCTGAAAAATGCAGGTAATGTAACTGTTACCGGATTTAAGCGCGTGGCTTTAGGTTAATTACAATTCAAGTATTGATATAAAAGGGAGATGAGTGATCATCTCCCTTTTTTGTACAAGGAACTTTTGGGAAGGGTTAAAAACTTTCAAAAGTTGATGATCAATTACCGGTAGGTTCCCGATGATCATAACTCAATACCTCACTCAATTTCCAAATACCATCCTCCATCAACCATACATGGGTGAATTTGGCGGTATTTGTGTGTATGTCGGGTTTACCTTGTTCTCTACTATAAAAATGATGAACCCCCATTTGAATAGCACCGTATAGTTTTCCGTTGTTGTACAATGGGAATACTTCCAAGCTATTCACATCTACTTTACGAATCGGTTTTTTAGTTGTTGGGGCGCAGATATATTGTTTGATATTCTCAAAAAACTTTTTTCTGTCCTGAAATCCACCTTGATCATGATAAAATTTAAGATCACGTGCCATACGGCTTTCTAAATAAGCGATATCACATTGGTTAAAGCTTCGTTCAAAGAATAGACTGTCTTGTTGTTTGAGTTCAAGGAAGAGTGTAGATAGTTTGTCACTTTGTGCTAGAACTGTATTTGCGATTATTATTAGTAACAGAAAAATATTTACAATTCTTTGTGTCATATACAAGTTTTAAAAAATATTTTAGACACCATTTTATAAAGAATATCTAGGTTGCTTTAGTTAGAATTTTTAGGAAGTTTTAAATTTTCCAAAAATTGATTTCCATCATTAGTAAACTTTAATACCAAATTTTAATAATTTCTTTGGTAAATGGTCGTCAAGATTTGAAATATCCTCGTCTGTAAGTTCAATTAATTTAAAATCATACTTTTTATAAATTTCTAGTTTTGCTTTTTTTCTCTCAAGATATTTTGGGTCATTTTCAATTCCCCAATACTCGATATAAACATTTTCAGTTGGAATAAAAAAGTCTGAATATAACTCTTCTTCTATTGGTAATTTCCTTTCGTAAGCATGAGCTAATTTGTAATCATATAAGGCATTGTCGATAATTACTTCTGCTCTTGAGCGTACCATGTGCCCATCTTTTGTCCTAAGTGTTGCTGGGAATTTTTCTCTAAAGTTGTCTGATGTAGATTTTGTTTCAGATTGTTTCTGATTCTCTTTTGTTAATTGAACTACTTTCGGTTGTTCAGCAGTTGGTGAAGTGTCACTGAATACGTTTGTAAGATTTTTATTTGATAAGATTGATTCAGGCCAAAGAACATAACTGGCGGCAGATGTTTCATTCTCAAATTGTTTACCTCCAAGTGACTTTCCAAGTTTTGTTACTTCCCAACCAGCAATATTTTTTTTAATCCAACCAAGCTCGGAAAATATAAGATTGAGTCTTTGATTTGATATGTTAAAGTGTTTGCCGATAGTTGTTGCATTAATTAGTCTAGGTTTATCCTTTTGCTGATGATTAGTTTCGAATGAAATATTCTCTGGCCAAACAATATATTCACCATATTTTGGGTTATTACGGGTCTGTCCGCCTTTTTGTTTACCGAGGTCTGTCAAAATCCACTTATCATTTTTGCGGTCAATCCAATTTAGCAATTTGAGTTTGCTGAAAAGTTCATTAGCCGGAATGTCAAGCTCATTAGCAAGGCTAGTAGTGGATAAATATTCCATATTTTGGTTTAGTTATATCGTAGATATCTTAAGGAGAACCCCACTCATAAATATACGAACTTATACAAACACATCTAGTTGTGAACATCTACACAATTACTGAAAATAATTGCTTTTCAAAGAATACGATATTATGGAAAAAAATCTTCAGCAGAATATTCGCTTATCGATTTTGCCGATATTTAGTATAGCCCACCACATAATCATGTGATTGTAATAAACCTCTGTAACATCTAAGTTCGTATTGCGTTTTATCATCAAATCCTTTGCATGAAACAGCTACTTACACTACTTACCTTATTATTATTAGGTTCCAAATCCTGGACACAAGTACAAATCCGTATTCAAACCGATTCTTCTTGGAACAAAACTTTTTCCGGAAAACTCTACATTTTCACACAGAGTGATACTGCGAAGCGTATACCCAATAATCCCGATCCTTCTCAAGCCATGTTTGCATGGATGGTAAAAGATGTAAAAAATGAAGTAACACTTTCTTTAGATCAGGCCTCTAGTAAATACCTGCCCGATGGGTTATCTGCTTTGAAACCGGGTTATTATAAAATAGCCGGTGTGTTGGATTCCGATTTTGAAGAGAGAGGTAGTTTCAATCCGGGTAATATCTATGCACGAAAAGAAGTAATTCTTCATGTGAATGAAAAAGGGGAAGGTAATGCTACAATTGCCTTTAATTCCATGATCCCTTCCAGATCTATCCGTGAAACCGATCAACTGAAAGAAGTCATCCTGAAAAGTAAACTGCTCTCCGATTTTCGTAAGAAAGATATTTTCATGAAAGCGGCAGTACGTTTACCTGCATCCTATAAAAAAGATAGCACTCGTTTGTATCCGGTCGTATTCGTAATACCGGGTTGGGGTGGTACGCATTTCGATATGCAGGGTCCTATGCCTGCAAAACGTTATGGGATGGATCTGGGAAAAGATAAGATATACGTATACCTCAATCCTGAAACGCAATCTCCTTTTGGCTTACATGCTTTTGTTGATTCGAGAGTGAATGGTCCTTGGGGAAAAGCATTGGTGGAAGAATTGATCCCGCACTTAGAAACAAAATATCGTGTGAACAAAGATGCAAGTCAGCGTTTTGTGATGGGACAAAGCACAGGCGGTTATGGTTCATTGTGGTTGCAATTGAATTACCCGGATGCATTTGGAGGTTGTTGGTCGGTATCACCTGATCCGGTTGATTTCACTTCATTTATCGGGATCAATCTATATGAAAAAAATGTAAACCTCTATACCAATAAAGAGGGAAAAGAGCGCGGTATATTTTTAATGCAAGGAGTACCCACGATGACCACTCGTGTGATGGCTGCTGTTGAAAATTTTACCGGTGATGGAGAACAGTTGCAAGCATTTGAGGCAGAGTTTGGTGTGCCTGATAAAAATGGAAGACCCAAGCAAGTGTATGATCATACTACCGGAAAAGTAGATGTTGCAGTTGTCAAAAGCTGGGAGCCTTACGATCTAGGAAAATTTGTTCAGCGTAATGCATCCAAGCTGTCAGCTAAGATCGATGGAAAAGTGCACGTATATGCCGGAGCTGCTGATAATTTTTTATTGAATGAAGCAGTAACTGCATTTGCACAAAAAGCTGCTACAGCTAAAGTTCCGGTCACAACGGAATTGATACCCGGAGCAGATCATTGGAGTATTTGGTCTGAAGTATTTACAAAAAGAGTGGTAGCAGAAATAGATGCAAAAATCAAATAAATATTATACAGCTCCGGCTTTAAGTCCGGAGCTGTATAAATCAAATAATTGAGCGTCGATATCTTCCATAACAGACTTAAAAAGCCACTTTATAAAATGTGGTTTTTTATGCAGGAAACAGATAATATAACATATACCACACAGTATCTGCAGCATAGTTTGCTACAAGTGACATCATCAATGCTACAAATATCTTTGTTGCTCGGGAGCTTTTGGGTTGAAATATTTTTTCAAACCCGTATATGAACCAGGCTATGGAAAAAAAGTAGATCAAAAAATAAAGATCATTGATTATGCCTGTTTGAATCGGTACCTGAAATAGTTTCAATATAAATCCAAGTGATGCCAATAAGGTTGAGATCATCACTGAATATGCAGAGCCATAAATAAGGGCTACCCATCTTTCAACAAAACTGGTCTTTGTTTTTCGAAATACTATCCAACCCAATAATACCAGTAAGGGAGCAACAATAAGAATTGTAATAAAGTTTTCATATTGAACAAGCGCTTTGTTCTTTGTTCCATGCCATAGTATTCTTAATGTAGGCTCTGAGCGAGAGAATTTCTCAAGATCTAACCATAATACGATTGAATCATAACCGGCTGAGATGAGTTTGTAGATGGCAAACCAGATCAATACAAATGTGATAGGCTTATGAACTTTTTTTCTTTTACCATCCAGAAATTCCTTTACAATGTGTCCGGGGTTTGTAAAAAGTGAGCGGGAGGTATAAAGGAAACTATGCTCTGCATGTGTAAAAAAGTGAAAGAATTCATCACTTAAAGTTTTCCAAGTGAGTTTTTTTACTGAGGCTTTTTGTCCGCAGGAAGAGCAATAGTTTCCTTGAAATGAGTAACCACAATTAAGACATTCAATCATTTTTAAGCTACTCATACAATTGATTATTTCATAGTGTGGAACTACTTTT
Organism: Sediminibacterium sp.; assembly: GCA_965279585.1. Taxonomy (GTDB): domain Bacteria; phylum Bacteroidota; class Bacteroidia; order Chitinophagales; family Chitinophagaceae; genus Sediminibacterium. The sequence continues at coordinate 544,547 of OZ257248.1, forward strand.
TGGAAAAATACCTTTCATTATAAATATAAGAAGTAATCGCAACACCAAAAACCAGTACCATCATACTCATTCCGGGGTCTACTCCGCCTACACTAATAACAGAGTACACTGCTCCGATCAAGTCAAAGAATAATCCTGCATACGCCCATTCTTTGATCTTTTTCAAAAATGGCATCATTATGGCAATGGATCCTAATAATTTAGCAATACCAATGAAGCGAATAAAATATTCGGGATAACCTAGATAGCCTGATAGAAATTGTTTTGACTCCTCATTCACCATGATATTGGGAATAGCAGAGAAGATCATGAAACCTGCAAACAATGCAGTTGTGATCCAGTAGATGAGTTTGGTTGATTTGGTTGGCATAGTGGGTTGTTTTATAAGGTTCTTTCAGTGTATTCCTGTGTCCTCAGTGGCAAATATTTTTAATGAAAGAGTTGCGACTGAAAACACAGAGGACCACAGAAATTATTTTGCAAGGCAATTGATCATCCAGTTGATACCATATTTATCTGTGAAGCTACCAAAATAAGCGCCCCAGAACATATCCTGTAAAGGCATGGTGATATTACCTCCGGCAGATAAAGCATCAAAGATTCTTTTTGCTTCTTCTCTTGATTCCGGTTCCAGACTGATATGCATATTGTTTCCTTGTGTAACTGTAAAGCCCATTTCTTTAGGAGCATCTGTACCCATTAAAATATGATTCGCGGTGATGGGTAACTCCACATGTAGCACCATATTTTTCAATGAATCAGCAACAGGCGGTTGCTCTGCATTGGCAGGCAGATCACCAAAGCGTTTGATGCCTCCCGTAGTAAACTCAGTTTTGAAAACAGAACGATAAAATAAAAAAGCTTCTTCTGTATTACCCGGGAAGTTCAAATAGGTACAAACTCTTTCTTTAGTTGAGCTTTTCATTTCAGCACGTAGTTGGAATTGTGCTTCGATATACTGATCCAGATTCTGTAATGCCATGGTAAATCCTTCTTTGAATCCGAGCTCTACAATTTTCTCCAGATCAGCGAGTGATTGATAAGCAATCACAATATTCACTGTGGTCACGTCCTCATTTTCACTGAAGCGATTGGTCCAATGTGAACGTGGAAAGTCTGTATTCACATTTCCTTCTTCATCACAAAACGCATCTAATCCTGAGAATACAACATGTTTATCAATATGCTCATAGTCTGCTCTACACCAATGACAATCATTCTCCGGACCGATCATGCGATAGTGCCAATAACCACCCTCTCTGAAATCCATGGATTTAGTGACCGTGCGGTAAGGCTTGGGTGCCCACCAAAGATCCAGTAATTCAGGTTTTGTCCAGGCATCCCATACAAAGTGCAGGTTGGCGGCGAATTCGCGTTTTACATGAATAGTGTTCGTTTCTTTATTCACTGTAAAGTCGAATAAAAGATTGGTGTTCATTTCTTTTGTGTTTTAAGGGTGTGTAAGACTTTATCTAATTGGCTGAATCTGTTTTCCCAGAGTTGGCGAAACTGTTCTAGCCACCGATCGATCTCTTTCATTTTTTTTGCATTAAGGGTATAATAAATTTCACGTCCGGACTGCTCTTGTTCTACCAGTTGACATTCCGTTAAAATGCGCAGATGTTTAGAAACAGCTTGTCTGCTTGAGTCAAAATGTTCGGCAATAGCATTAGGCGTCATGGCCTGAAAAGCGATCAATGCAATGATGGCTCTTCTGGTGGGGTCAGCAATGGCTTGGAATACATCTCTTCTCATCGGATACAATTTATGAAACCTTTCGGTTGCAAATATATACGCAACCATTTGGTTTCTCAAAATTTATTTCCATTTTTTCTGTGGCCCCCTGTGTCTTCAGTGGTAATTCATATTTAAATACTTGTTGGTCAGCGACCAATAAGGTCAAAGGGTGAGTCCCTCGTATCTCGGTGACTCCGCAGAGAGTAAAACCCCTTGTGGCTTGAAGCTTGTAGCTTGCAGCTTCCTTCCAACTATTCTCCTATTTGGCATTTGATCAAAAATTCAGGTTATTTGCAAACAAATCAATCCCATGCTTCCTAAGTTCAAAAGAATCCTCCTTAAGTTATCCGGTGAAGCCTTGTTAGGTGATCAGAAAAATGGTGATCCATTTAACCCGCAAATCATTGAACAATATGCGCACGATATCAAACTCGTGACCAATTTGGGGGTTCAGGTGGCGATTGTGATCGGAGGCGGAAATATTTATCGTGGTATGAATGAAGCTGAAAGCGGTATTGAAAGAGCGCATGGTGATTATATGGGTATGCTGGCCACAGTGATCAATGCTATGGCCATGCAGGCTATGTTGGAAAAAATTGGTGTGTATACCCGTTTACAAAGTGCGATTAATATGGAGCAGGTAGCAGAACCCTATATCCGTAGAAAAGCATTGCGTCATTTAGAGAAAGGCAGAGTAGTGATCTTTGGTGCCGGTACCGGTAATCCCTATTTCACAACAGATACAGCAGGTTCTCTTCGTGCGATTGAAATGAAGGCAGATGTAATATTGAAAGGAACACGTGTTGACGGCGTTTATACTGCTGATCCTGAGAAAGACCCCACCGCTACCAAATATGATAAGATCAGCTTTCAGGAATGTATCACGAACAACCTGAAAGTGATGGACATGACAGCTTTTACCCTTTGCATGGAAAACAAACTCCCTATTATTGTGTTTGATATGAATAAACCCGGAAACCTGCTGAAAGTGGTAGAAGGTATGAATGTAGGCACTTTTGTGAGCTGATCGCCCGTTGGTGTAAAACATCTATGATTATTGAATGCTGTTGGTAATTTCACTCCAATGAAAAAACTATTGTTACTGATCTTTTGTCTGAATGCGACAATGGCCATGGCTCAAGGTCGACTTACCCTTTCTGACGCTATCAATCTTGCATTGAAAAACAGTCTGGATATCCAGTTGGCAAGGAATAATGTTGAGATCAGCAATATCAATAATCACCCGGGTGTAGCAGGTGCTTTACCTTCTGTAACAGCGACCGCCAATGACAATGAGCAGATCATATCGATCAATCAAAAATTTCCTGATCCTTCCAGAAATACTACCCGTAACAATGTAAGCTCTAATAACCTGAGTGTAGGTGTTACCGGAAGTATTCTGTTATCAAACGGATATCGTGTAGTAACTACCAAAAAAAGACTGAATGAATTGGTGATTCAGAATCGTTATCTACTGGATGCCCAGATTCAAAATACCATGGCTGCGGTAGCAACCCGCTATTATGATGTCGTTCGTCAACAAGAGTTTATCAAAACCATCGAGCAATCGATCGATGTATTTCAAAAAAGACTGGATATCCTGCTTGCGCGTAAAGAAGCCGGACTGTCCAATAACGCTGATATTTTTCAAGCTAGATTAGACTTGAATTCACAAATACAATTGAAGCAACAACAGGAGCTAGTGATACAGCAAGGTAAAACTGATTTACTGAACTTGCTATTCCTCAATCCCGATTCAGCGATCACGATTCAAGATACGATCATTGTAGAGCGTAATATTTCATTGGAAAATATTCGCACAAGGTTGAAAGATAATCCACAGCTACTCAGTGCCAATGAACAGATCAAGATCAATGAGCTGATTGAAAAAGAAACGGAAGCACTCGGTATGCCTTCACTTCGTGCCAATACCGGATACAATTTCAACAATACCAAAAGTGGCGCTGGGTTCATCTTACAGAACCAGAGCTATGGTCCATTCATCAGTCTCAACCTAAGTATTCCGATCTATAATGGCACTGTGTTCAAACGTCAGCAGCAAGTGGCAGAGATGAATTCAAAAAATGCGGTCTTGCAAAAAGAAACATTAGCGCAAACATTGGAAACGGGTGCTGTTAGAACTTATCAGGCTTACAAAAATGCACTGCAACAACTCGAAACAGAAGTTGAAAACTATAAACTCTCTATGCAGTTGGTTGATCTGGTATTAAAACGCTTTGAACTCAATCAGGCTACCATCATTGATGTACGCCAGGCCCAGCAAAGTTTTGAAACATCCGGTTTCAGGTTGCTAAATCTGAACTATACCGCGAAGTTGGCCGAGATCGAACTGAAAAGACTGGCCAATCAGATCACACCCTAATTAATATTTTCACAAATAGAACGTATTATTCTTTTTTGGCATAATTTATGAGCGATTTGATAAGCCCTTATCACCTTGAATCGCTTATTTATGAGAAAACCCTTATGCATTTTAGGAGTGTTTCTTTCTATTGCAAGCTTATCCTTTTCGCAATCACCTGAAAAGTTTTTGACAGTTTATAACGAGCGATTCCCTCAGGAAAAAGCGTATCTGCATTTTGATAATGACGCTTACACTCCCGGTGCATTGGTTGGATTTAAAGTATATCTGATGAATGGTCCGGATCTCTCGAGACTGAATCGAAATTTTTATACAGACTGGTATGATGAATCCGGTAAACTATTGTCACATCAGGTATCACCTATTGCCATGTCTTCAGCATTCGGGACTTTTTTAGTTCCGGAGAATTATAAAGGAAATACGATTCATGTTGTAGCGTACACGCAGTGGATGCTGAATTTTGATACAGCCTTTTTATTTCGGAAAAAGATACGAGTACTGCAGTCTTCTGATAAAAGTATACAAGCGCCGGTTAAAACAAAAGAATACAGTTTGCATTTTTTCCCGGAAGGAGGAGTGATGGTGAATGGCATTACTTCATTTGTTGCATTAAAAGCCACTGATAAAAATGGAGATCCTATTCAGGTGCAGGGCATGATAAAAAATGACAAAGGAGAATCCATCAATCGTTTTAGATCGCTTCATGATGGCATGGGGAAATTTGCATTTATTCCGGAAGCAGGTGTTGCTTATGTCGCAGAATGGTTAGCGCCTGACAGCACACTTCAACAAACGCCTTTGCCTTCATCAGTTACAGATGGTATCACCATGCAGGTAAGTGCCAGTGGAGATACTCGTTATATGCAGGTGCAACGATCAGAAACACTCGCGCCACATTTAAGAAAGCTTACCATGTTATTAGCAGTGAACCAGCAAGTGGTTTTACGGGGTACAGTAAATCTTGAAAATGAAACAGCTACACAAGTAAAAATACCTGTGAAGGAACTTCCTTCCGGTCCTGCTACCATTACTTTAATGAATGGGATGGGAGACCCTGTTTGTGAACGATTGATCTTTATCAATAACCATGAATATCGATCAGCAGCTACGATTCGTTTGGATACGATCGGTTTAGGTAAAAGAGTAAAAAATGTATTTGAAATAGAGCTGCTTGATACTATTCCTGCAAATCTTTCTCTGGCTATTACTAATCATGATTTACCTGATGATAGTTCAAATAATATCATCAGCTCATTATTGCTTTCGTCAGAAGTCAAAGGGAAAATCCATAATCCTGCTTTTTACTTTAACGAACAGAATGATTCTGCCAAACATTATTTAGATCTAGTGATGCTGACCAATGGATGGAGAAAGTTTGTTTGGAAAAAAGTAATGGATAGTGCTTCTTGGATTACACGATATCCTATGGATACGAACTATTTGTCTTTAACAGGTAAGATCGATGGTTTTAGTGAAAACAGACTGGCGAAAGCCGAAACTTTGAATTTGATCCTCCGTGGCAAGGACTCTTCTTCATTGATGCGTTTTACACCCATAGGCAAAAACGGATCCATCTATGAACCTAATGTGATCTTTTTTGATACTGTAAAATTGTACTATCAGCTTAATAAAATCTCTGTTTTGCCCGGAAGAGGGAAGGTGACGGTCAATACAAACCTGATCGATACACCTTATCATAAGTCTATTCAACCAATAACGACTTTTCGCTATGATACAGCAGAAATCAGAATGATGCGAGAAATTGCTTTGCAGCAAATACAGTTACAGAAGTTACGAGAGGGAACAACATTGGAAGAAGTAGTGGTTAAGGCAAGGGTTAAGAGTCGATTGGAAGAATTGGATGACACGTACGCTAGTGGAATGTTTAGAAATGTTGATGCCCTTTCTTTTGATATGATCAATGATCCTCGTGCCCTTTCCAGTTTTACCGTGTTTGATTATTTACAAGGACGTGTGCCGGGTATGCAAGTCATTGGGGCACTGACAAGTAGTCCCAATATCATTTGGCGGAATGGAACTGTTGGCTTTTTTCTGAATGAAATGCCCATTGAAGCACAGTTTGCTGCTACCATTCCAATGACGGATGTAGCATATTTGAAAGTATTTCGCCCACCCTTTATCGGATCATTGGTTAATGCAGGCGGCGGTGCTGTTGCCATCTACACTAAGAAAGGAGCAGATCTCACTAATTCAATAAAAGGATTGGACAATGTATCGTTGGTGGGATATACTCCTATTAGAGAATTCTATCAACCTGATTATGCGGTTGATCAGCAAAGCTTTTCCAAAACAGATACACGAAGAACCTTATACTGGAATCCTAATCTGATCACTCAAGGAACTGATACAAAGATCAAAGTTGTATTCTATAACAATGATATTTCATCCAAATTGAAAATCGTATTAGAGGGAGTGAATAATAATGGTCAATTCATTTCCGTTCGTAAATTGCTGGAATAAATCATTGAACGTGTCTGTATCGATCCATTCTAAATTACCGGATGTAGGAACCACCATTTTTACCGTGATGAGTCAGCTGGCTGCACAGCACAATGCGGTCAACCTCGGACAAGGTTTTCCTGATTTTCCGATGAATTCAACACTACAGGAACTGGTAGCCCAAGCCATGCGTGATGGCTTCAATCAATATGTGCACATGAATGGTTATCCATTGTTGCGACAGAAATTAGCAGCGAAAGTGCAGCAATTGTATGGTACAACTGTGGATGCAGAAACGGATATTACTATTACTCCGGGTGGCACTTATGCGATTTACACTGCGCTTACAACTGTTTTACAACCGGGTGATGAAGTAATAGTATTTGAACCTGCATACGATAGTTATATTCCCAATATTGAGATCAATGGCGCGGTGGCTGTTCGTATTGCTTTGAATTATCCTGATTATAGTATTCCTTGGGAAGAAGTGAAACAAAAGATCACGCCGAAAACAAGGATGATCATGATCAATTCACCGCATAATCCAACAGGTGCGGTTTTGTCTGCTTCAGATATACAAAGTTTAGCCGCTGTTGTGGAAGACACGAATATTATTATTCTAAGCGATGAAGTATATGAACATTTGATCTTTGATGGACTCACACATGAAAGCATACTTCGTTATCCTGAATTATTAAAGCGCAGTTTTGTATGTTTTTCTTTCGGTAAAACCTATCACTGTACCGGATGGAAATTGGGTTATTGTATCAGTTTTTCTGAATTGATGAAAGAATTTCGAAAAGTGCATCAGTTCAATTGTTTTACTTGTGATACACCCAAACAAATAGCATTGGCTACTTATCTTGATGATGCCAATGCTTACTTGGAACTAGGCTCTCAGATTCAGCAAAAGAGAGATTATTTCAGAAAGCAGATGGCACAAACACCTTTTACATGTATTCCTTCACACGGAAGCTACTTTGAATGTTATAGCTATGCTGCAATTAGTGATGAAGCTGATATGGCTTTTGCAAAAAGACTGACAGCAGAATACGGTGTTGCCACAATACCTGTCTCCGCATTTTATAAGGATGGAAAAGATGATAAAGTGATTCGTTTCTGTTTTGCTAAACAAGAAACCACACTGGATAAGGCGATTGAAAAATTATTGACGATCAAATAAAAAAAGCCGGATGTTATAGATCCGGCTTTTTTGTGTTATTTCTTTCTTACAACCCCACTTCCGCTGATGGCAATATCTGTCGCAGGTGGATTACCATAATAGTCAATGGTACCTGATCCGCTGATACGTACTTTTAAATTCTGTGTACAATTCAATTCAATGAACCCCGACCCTGTAATGGACGCTTCACTGTTCTTAGAAGGAATAGCGGCAGCAAAAATATCTCCTGAGCCATTGATATTATAAGAGGTGCTATTGAATGCCGAAGACAGAATTCTTATTCTACCGGAACCATTGATCAGTGCGTTTAGATCAGTGCCCTGTAAAAATCCATTGATCACGAGATCTCCTGAGCCATTGATATTCACCCCTCTGATATCCGGAATTTCAATTCTCACCTTGATATTATCATTGCGAATATTCTTTCTGGATTCAAACCCTAACTGTAGTTCTCCATTCACCACTTTTGATTCATAGATCTCAAGCAGATTGGTGTATCCGGAAATAATGACTTGTTGGTTGTTGGAAGGAACTATTTCAACATCCCCTGAGCCATTGATTTTTACCTTACTGAAATTAGCTACTTGTCTGATTTGTGTAGCTGTTGGTCCTTCACCTGTGATTGTTTTTGTACAGGAAGAAAATACGATGAGTAAACTGCATAACCCGATGATCCATTTATTCTGTTGCATATATCTGTTTTTGGATAACAAAGTTGAACAACCTCATCTTGAACATTTGTTATGTTGTACGAGCTGCATTTTTTAGTGGATAGAAAGTCCTAAATAAGGATGAACAGTAAGCCGAGTGCATCAAAAAAGAAAGGCATCACATATTCATGTGATGCCCTTTCAACGAAATTTTATCAATAAAAATTATCCGATCGCTTGATCAATATCTGCGATTAGATCATCGATATCTTCAATGCCTACACTTAATCTGATCAAACTATCGCTCAATCCGTTTTTAATTCTTTCTTCTCTCGGAATAGATGCATGTGTCATGGATGCAGGATGGTTGATGAGCGATTCAACGCCACCTAAACTTTCAGCCAATGCGAATACATGAGTAGATGATAATACACGCTTGGCATTTTCAACACTGTCATCTTTTAAAGTAAAACTCATCATTCCACCAAAGCCACGCATTTGTTTACTGGCCACTGCATAACCCGGATGATCTGTAAAACCACACCAATATACTTGTTGTACTTTGGGATGATTGCGCAGAAAATTGGCCATCTTTTCACCGTTCTCACAATGACGTTGCATTCTTACATGTAATGTTTTAATACCTCTTAATACAAGAAAGCAATCCATCGGTCCGGGCACAGCACCACAGCTTTTTTGGATGAAGTATAATTTTTCACGGAGATCTGCATCATTCATTACTAAACATCCCTGAATCACATCGCTATGTCCGCCAAGGTATTTGGTAGCGGAGTGCATTACAATATCTGCCCCGAGGTCTAAAGGATTTTGCAAGTAAGGAGATGCGAAAGTATTATCTACACAAAGCAATGCTCCCGCTTTTTTTGCAATGACTGCAACAGCGGCGATATCTGTAATATTCATCAATGGATTGGTAGGTGTTTCAATCCAGATGAGCTTTGTTTTTGTGGAGATGGCTGCGGATACATTTTCAGCATTGGTTGTATCTACATATTTGAATTGTATACCAAATTTTTCAAACACTTTGGTGAATAAACGATAAGTGCCGCCATACATATCATTGGCAGCGATCACTTCATCGCCCGGAGCAAGTAGTTTGATCACTGCATCAGTAGCTGCTACACCGCTACTGAATGCCAACCCGAATTTTCCATTCTCGATCTGTGCATAGGCTTCTTCCAAAGCTTTTCTGGTAGGGTTCTGACTTCTGGCATATTCAAAACCTTTATTAACGCCCGGAGCTTCCTGAACATAGGTAGAGGTTTGATAAATAGGTGTCATGATAGCACCGGTAGAAGGATCAGGTTCTGTACCGGCGTGTATATATTTCGTGGCAAGTTTCATACAATCAATGATTTAATTCTTTTTAACAGTTTTTACAGGGGCATCTTCAATAAAAGTGATCGGTAATGCGGCTTTCAGATCATCCCATAAGATAACCATTTGAGCACTGTTGCTTTTTGTTTCTTCGAAAAAAATGGTAAAAGCTTCTGTCGTTTCGTTGTTTCTGGCAACTTCTATGTCTGTGCGTAGTAAATCTTTTTTTACATCATAGTTGAAATTTCCCCAACAGAAATTATCCTTGTTCAGTATCATGGTCCATTTACCTTCGGTAGGTACACAATACAAAGTATATCTGCCTTTGGGAACTATTTTACCATCAATACGTACATTTTTAAAGAACTCTATTTCTGAAGCTTCGTTGGCACCGAGTCTCCATATCTCATTGTATTTGATAATACCTCCGAAAATATCACGGCCACTTTTTAAGGGTCTGCCATAAATAACACGAGCGATCGGAGCATCTTTTGCTTTACCGCTGATCTTAAGAATAGGATAGTTGGCAGGCCAGTAGCTCATATCCATGGGCGACTTATCGAGGTCTGTCGGCTTTTGTTGTGCAAAAACACAAAGATTGAATAGTAAGCAAACACTCAGCAATAGAAACTTCATGTGGTATTAATTTTTGGCAAAGATAGCCGCATAAGCGTTTCACAATGCGTTAGAAAAGCCGACAGCCATTTTTTTAACATCAGGGAAAAATGCGTGGTATGCTTCTTCAAATAGCGAATAATGATCTTCAAATAACTGATAAGCTGCGCTGCTGTCTTGCAGGTAAGCGGCCCTTCTCACAACACCCTCAAAACTTTTCTCAATACCCCACTTGTAACGATAATTGTATAACCAGTTCTGGCTGCTCATATAAGGAAGCATTCTGGCAAATTTTTCCGGTAATACTGTTTCATGTTCATGTAAAGTCATGTACGTCTTTTGCGCGAAATGCTTCCATTCTTCATCAGATTGAATAGAACTATCAATTGCCAGAAAATGATCATAAACAACATCGATAAAAGCACCAGCATATGGGCCAACAGCCGGCTTTAATAATTTTTTTGCTTCTTGTGTGGCGGGATGTGCATCTGTGAATGTGTCGATCATTCTATGTAATCTTATTCCTTTCTGTATGTCATTACTATAGTCAAATTGTTTTTTTCCTTTGACAAAATCACTGATCATATTACCGATGAGTAATCCTGAATCATTGAAAGATAAAAATGCATGTGCGAGATAGTTCATGCTTGTTTTTTTCTAAAGAAGCGGTAAGAAAATACAGTTGGAATGACGACAATGATTGCTGTTATGATCATTGTTGTGATAAATGCGCTGAAAAAAGGCAACGCAAAGCCTACAATGGCGATGACCAATCCTCCCGGGATCCAGAGCTTAGCGGCTAACTGATGTGTAGCTTTCCAATTGTCGTCATCTTCCAAAGTCCAGGGTAGTCGTAACCCAATAAAATAATTTGGTTCTATGGTACGCATCTGATAACCCAGAAATGCTAATAATAGTCCAACAGCCGGAAGCACAATGGTAGTAATACCCAATTTGGAAGGATAGTTAACCGTGCTGTAGGTGATAGTGATGTTGATGACGGTAAGAAATAATAAGATGACAATGGCTAAACTATTTAATGTAGTGGCAGAAGTCTTGGCTGTTTTCTTAGGATCAATTTTGTGCAGATTGCTAATGAGTAAATAAGTACCTAAGCCAACGGTTGATATGATACAGGTATGTAGCCATAAAGAGGATTTAGCACCAAACTGATCGGCAACACCTTCTGCGTTAAAATGTATAGGTACGGTCTCCGGTAAGCCGGCATACTGAATGCCCAAATAAATAAATGGTAGTGCTATCATTACCACTGCCAGAAGAGGGGATGTAAAAAATCGTCTCATGGTAAGGCTTTGCTTAAAGATACAACAGCTTATGCATCTCTGTATTCCTTCGCCACTTCTAAAAATTAACCACATCATAACGGCTTTTATGTTTTTGTTATGAAATATTCGGAAAGTCAATACAGTAAAGGCTTTCAGTAAGTATTTAACCCTTATTAACCTGGTCATTAACACCGCTCATAACATACAGGTAATCTTCTGATCGCATTGGTCATAAAGAAAATGTGTCGGGTATTGTAAGTAGTAGTTTTATCATGTCAAACGAACGAAACACATCATCATACTTAAACTTAAAAACAGAAAACATGAAAAAGATTTTTTTAACCACTTTGATTGCTGCTGTGATCGGCAGTCAAGTATTTGCTTCTGATGTATCAAAAGTTAGTTACCGTGTACTAGCTTCTTTTGAATCTCAATTTGCTGATGCTACTGATGTTAACTGGACAGTTACGGAAGAGTATACCAAGGCGAGATTTACCATTGAAGGAGAGCAGGTAGAAGCTTTCTTCAATGCTTCAGGAGATGTGATCGGTACTTCTCGTAAAACAGATCTAAAGCGTTTGCCGTTGAACGCAATTCAAAAGATCAGAAAAAGCTATAGCAAATACAAAGTCACAGAAACGATTGAATTTGAATTCAACGGTGATAGAAAATATTTTGTTTCAGTAGAAAATGACACAGACCGCAAGATCCTGGAAGTTTCATTGTACGGTGAAGTGAGCTTTTTTGATAAGAGTAAATAAGTTGGTTTGGTTAATCGGAAGTCCTCCCGGTCTTTGGATCGGGGGGCTTTTTTATTGGGTTAAGTTTTGAAATGAGCTTTCCCGAACCGGTTAAAAAAATTACTTTTGCCCCTCAAAATCACCGAATATGACGAAAGGGCCTGTTTCTCAGTTTATTATGCATCATTACAGACATTTCAATGCTGCCGCATTGGTGGATGCTGCCAAAGGATATGAAACCCATTTGCGGGAAGGCGGAAAAATGCTGGTAAGTTTAGCAGGTGCCATGAGTACTGCTGAGCTGGGGATCAGTCTGGCAGAGATGATCCGTCAGGATAAAGTAGCGATCATCAGCTGTACAGGTGCAAATCTGGAAGAAGATGTGATGAATCTTGTAGCACATAGCCATTATAAGCGAGTGCCTAATTACCGTGATCTGACTCCGCAGGATGAGTGGGATCTGTTAGAGAATCACTACAATCGTGTTACCGATACTTGTATTCCTGAGGAAGAAGCATTCAGAAGATTGCAGAAGCATTTGCTGAAACAATGGCAGGATGCCGAGGCGAAGGGCGAGCGTTACTTCCCACACGAATTTTTATACAAGACCGTATTGAGTGGTGATCTGAAACAATACTATGAGATCGATCCTAAAAACAGTTGGATCGTAGCAGCTGCTGAAAAGAATTTACCGATCGTTGTACCGGGTTGGGAAGACAGTACGACCGGTAATATCTTCGCGAGTTATGTGATCAAAAATGAACTGAAAGCCAGCACTGTGAAAAGTGGTATTGAATACATGGTATGGCTGGCGGATTGGTATCGTCAGAACAGTGGAGGCAAGGGTGTCGGATTTTTCCAGATCGGTGGCGGTATTGCAGGTGATTTCCCGATCTGCGTAGTACCGATGATGTATCAGGATCTGGAATGGCATGATGTTCCTTTCTGGAGCTATTTCTGTCAGATCAGTGATTCTACTACCTCTTATGGATCTTATTCCGGCGCTGTACCAAATGAGAAGATCACTTGGGGTAAATTAGATATCCATACACCTAAATATATTGTAGAGAGTGATGCTACCATTGTAGCGCCTTTGATCTTTGCTTATTTGTTGGGGTGGTAATTAGCTGATGGTTCATAGCTAATGGTCCATAGTCAATAGTCCATAGTAAGAGAGAGAATAAGTCTTAGAAGTATAATTAAGACATTGATATTTGTTTGAATAAAAAAAGCTCCGAATCAAATTCGGAGCTTTTTTATTTAGCGTGGAGGCATATTCAGTGGAATATCTCTTTTCAGCATGGTATCTTTTTGCGCAATCACCCAGGCTGTATGGTAAATGAGTCGAACTCTTTTTTCCATCAGATCAAAATTGATCTTGTCAACGGTGTCTGTTGGTCTGTGATAATCGCGGTGTGTTCCGTTGAAATAGAAAATGATAGGAACACCTTTTGCAGCAAAATTATAATGATCACTTCTATAATAAAAACGATTGGTATCGTTTGGATCATTGAATCTTCTGTCTAATTCCATTTTGAAGTATTTCTGATTTACTTCATTGGTGATTGGTGTCAGATCGCTACTCAGCTTATCATCACCAATCACATATACATAGTTCATAGAATCACCTTTGTAAGTAGGATCTATTCTTCCAACCATGTCGATGTTAAGGTCTACACTTGTTTTAGCCAATGGGAAGATCGGGTTTTCAGAATAATATCTGGATCCTAATAATCCTTTTTCTTCACCTGATACATTCATGAAAACAACACTTCTGCGAGGCCCCGCACCTTTCTTTTTTGCATTTACAAATGCTTCAGCGATTTCTACAACGCTCACTGTTCCAGAACCATCATCATCAGCGCCATAATAAATTTCACCATTGATGATACCTTCATGGTCATAGTGACTGGTAATGAAAACGTATTCATCTGCCTTATCAGTTCCCGGTAAAACAGCGATCACGTTTGCACTCTGTAATTCATTGGTTTTTTTGATGGCGGTTAACTTGAACTCGGATTTATAACTTCCTTTATTCAAGTTTTTCATTTCTTCCACACCCATCTTAGCTGTTCTTCCTAGTAATGCGCTGGCAACTTCTTCTGAAACGCTGGCTACATTTACTCTTGGGGTAGTTGATTTTGTCAGAGACATACCTCCTTTGGTATTGGTAGGGTTTCTTCTGGGGAATCCGCTTTTAGATACGATCAATACACCTGCTGCACCTTTTGATACTGCAGCATTCACTTTTCCAAGAGTAGAATAAGGAGTTACTGCACGAGGGTTAGCGGGTGTACTGCTATTGGGAGAGCCTTCAAGTATAAGTACCATTTTACCGGTAACATTCAGATTGGCATAGTCATTCGTTGTAGAATCAACGATACCATAGCCTGCAAAAACAACATCGTTATAGGCAAATTCACCGGATCCGATCATTTGCATAGCGATTGAATAATCTTTATCCCATTCAAAAACACGACCGTTCACCGATAGTTTTTTCTCAGTTAATTCATCTTGGAAGAGAGGGAAATTCTGCAAATAGCTATTACCATTACCCGGCTTTAGGCCAAGTCTTTTGTACTGACTTTCCAGATAGGCGGCTGCTTTTCTTTCGCCTTCACTGGCGGCATTACGTCCTTCCATCTCCGGACCAGCAATGATGGTGAGGTGTTTTTTCAGATCGGCTGCAGTGATCGTACCTGCAGAGACTGAGGGGTCTCCTTTCTGCGCCATACCTAAGCTGGCAGAAAGAAGTAACGCTGATAAAAGAATGATTCTCATAATTTGATTTTAAATGAAAGAGCCACTACAAATAGATTGTAATGGCTCCGTAAGGTAAGTAATTAATCTTTTTAATAAAACCGATTATCTACCGGGCATTGTCAAAGGAATATCTCTTTTCAGCATATTATTTCTGTTGGCCATTTCCCAAGCGGTATAATAGATCATTTGTACACGCTTCTGCATCAGGTCAAAATTGATCTTATCAACGGTGTCACTTATTTTATGGTAGTCTGCTTTTAACATACCATCATAAAAGAAAAGAACCGGAACACCTTTACGTGCAAAATTGTAATGATCGCTGCGATAATAAATTCTGTTCACATCTTTTGGATCATCATACTTATAATCCAATGTCAGTTTGGTGAATTTATTATTTGCACCCTCATTGATAGGAGCGAGATCAGAACTCAGCTTATCATGTCCGATCACATACACATAGTTCAATGAGTCAGCTGTTTGTCTTTCAGTATCTACACGACCTACCATATCAATGTTTAGGTTCACAGTTGTTTTATCTAATGGGAAAATCGGATGATCAGAATAGTATTCAGAACCCCATAATCCTTTTTCTTCACCGCTTACAGTCATAAAGGCAATACTGCGTCTTGGGCGATCACCTTTTTTAGCTGCTGCTGCAAACGCTTCTGCCATTTGTATCACACTTACGGTACCTGAACCATCATCATCAGCGCCATAATAGATTTGTCCATTACGCATGCCCAAATGATCATGGTGAGCAGTTAGGAAAACATACTCATCTTTTTTATCCGTTCCGGGTAATACACCAATCACATTGCTGGTTTCTAAAGTTGTAGTTTTCTTTGCTACTATTAATTGCAGTTCAGCGGTATAGGTTCCTTTCTTCACAGCTTTCAGATCATTCATAGAAAGCGTTGCTGTTCTTCCCAATAAAGCAGATGCTATTTCAGGAGAAATGGTCAACACAACAAAAGGCGCACCGGTAGACTGACGAAAATAAATATTGCCGGTAGTAGCAGTAGCTGTTGCTTTTGGAAAAGCACTGCTCACCATCAATATACCTGCTGCACCTGCTCTTCTGAGTGCATTCATTTTTGCAAAACTGCTCCCTGCAGTACTTCCGGTACCACCGTCACCATCCAATACCATCACCATTTTGCCTTTGATATCGAGTCCGGCCAGGTCATTGATGGATTTTGCAGAATCAACAATTCCATGTCCTGCGAAAACGGTATTGTTGATGACCAATGTGCCATTGCTTACCGAAGCCAGGTTAAAAAAGTATTGTTTATCCCACTCAAAACTTCTCCCGTTGACGCGTAAGCTTTTATCACTTACTTCATCTCTGTATACGGGATAAGTCATTTGGTAGCTGTTACCGTTACCGGGTTGTAATCCAATTTTTTTGAACTGTTGTTCAATATAAGCTGCTGCTCTACGCTCTCCTGGCATACCGGTTTCACGACCTTCCATTTCAGCGCTGGCAATTACAGTTAATTTTTCTTTTAATCCTTTGGTACTGATCACAGGAGCATAGCGAGCTGCTTTATCCTGTGCTGATACCATGAGTGTGGCGAATGAAAATGCCACCAATAAATGTTTCTTCATACGAGCAATGTTTAAGAATTATGAACAGGCAATTTTGTTGACTCTTGTAGCATGACGTCCACCTTCAAAAGCAGTGGTCATGAATATGTCGATCATTTGTTGTGCCAATGGCAAAGCAACAAATCTGGCAGGGATACAGATGAGGTTAGCATCATTGTGTAAACGAATTAATGATGCCACATCATTTTGCCAGCTCAATCCGGCGCGTACACCCTGATGTTTATTAGCAGTAATAGCAACACCGTTGGCACTACCACAAAACAGAATACCAAAAGCAGCCTCACCATTCTCAACACTAGTAGCGGTCGGGTGAGCAAAGTCAGGATAATCTACTGAATCAAGAGACGGCGCGCCAAAATCTTTGACAGTATAACCTTTTTCAGTCAGCCATTTTTTGATGGCTTCTTTATACTCAAAACCGGCATGATCAGAACCAATAGCAATCGGTTTTGAAGCATCAAACACATAGTTCATGGCTAAAAATTAAGCAGTGAAATTAAAGTATTGATCAAACGAAATACTAAAAAAATGTATAAGCGGAACAACAGAGATTGTCCGTTTTGCTTAACTCCACTCTTCTTCTTCTCTTCTTTCCTGCTCCTTCGAAACACGTGCAGAAATGATGATACTCACTTCATATAAGAAAAATAATGGAAGGAATACGATCAACTGACTCATCCAGTCGGGACTAGGAGTAATGATGGCTGCTACTACCAGTATGATCACGGCAGCATATTTGCGCATGCGTCTTAAGTAAGAAGGTGTGACAAGTCCGATCTTGGTCAGCAAAAATGCCAATACCGGTAGTTCAAATGCAATACCACAACCCAGGATCAGATTGGTCAGATTATCCAGATAGTCTGTTAATGTGGGTCTGGTGACAAGTAATCCTTGTGTACCCAATTGGAAACTTCCAAGAAAGTTGAAGGTAAACGGACCTAATAAAAAGTATCCAAAAGCAGCACCGCAAAAGAAGAAAAAGGATACCCAGAAAATGATGAAACGGGTGTTCTTTAGTTCTTTCTCTTTTAAAGCAGGCTTGATAAACTTCCAGAATTCCCAGAAGATATAAGGGAAAGCTATAATAATACCACCGATCAAGGCCATCGAAATACTGCTCAGGAACTGTCCGGCAAAAGTGGTCGATTGCATGTCTACCTTCACAGGGGGCATACAAAGCGCATCACCCATATGTGCCCAATGACTGAAATCACAAAGTGCTTTATAGCTGATGAAGTTGGGATTGATAGGGCCTGTAATGATATTATCAAAAACCCAATCGCGGTAAATAAAGATCACTACAGCCATCACAAGAATGGCAATGATCGAGCGAACGATATGCTGTCTGAGTTCTTCGAGATGATCAATAAAACTCATCTCTGCTCTTTCCGGTCCTCTGTTTCTTTTGAATAAAGCCATGTATCCTCGCTGCTTTTGAGTTGCCAAAGTTACGGGTAACAGTAACACGAAAAACGCCGATTTTATCGTGTTTTTGCTGTTAGATGGCTTAGTTGCTCCATGAGATCTTGTTCATCCAAGTATAAGATATGTTCTTGGGCGGCACCCGATACGGTAGAGGAGTGGGGTGCCGAATGGTTTCGTATGTACCAAACCGGTTTGTTTTTAGCAATAGCATAGCCGACTTCCAATCCAACCCCTATTGCTTTTGCAGATACTTCTGCGATCACTATGTCGGATCTGTCTATCTCAGAAAAAGCAGTTTGCATCATCACTTTTTCTTCGTCTAAACTAAAATGATAGTGGTCTACAAAAACAAAGAGATCAATATTCGCCTTCTTTAATGCTGAATCTAATGTTTTGATAACAGACGCAAGAATCGGGCGATGATCGAGGCTAATAGCAAGGTATGCTCTTGGCATCTTAGCGTAGTATTTTCAGCTTAACAGTATCGATACGTGTTTCACTTACATTCAGAATATCAAAACGATAATCATCAATAATGATCGTTTCTTTTTGTTTGGGGATCGATTCATGTTTGTTGATGATGTAACCACTCAGGGTTTCTGATTCATTTTCAGGGAACTCTAATTCATATTTTTCTTTCAAGTAGTCCAACTCCAATCGTCCACTTAAAATGAATTCGTCATCCGCCAATTGTTTTTCTATGAATTCTTCTACATCATATTCATCGTGAATTTCTCCGAAGATCTCTTCCAAAACATCTTCCATGGTAACAATACCTGCCGTTCCACCAAACTCATCAACGACCCAAGCAATGCTTTTTCGTTCTTTGGTGAATTTATTGATCAGATCTGCGGCACTCATACTTTCCGGAACTGCGAGGATCGGATGAATGATATCTTGAATGCTATTGGGTTTTTTGAAGAGATCGATCTGGTGTACATATCCAAGGATATTATCAATATTTTCATCGAATACGATCAGCTTACTCAATTTAGACTGTACAAAACGCTGTTGTAATTCGCGAATAGAGATATTCTGATCAACTCCTTCGATCTCTGTTCTCGGAACCAGACACTGCCTAATTCTGATCGTAGGTAAACTCAAAGCATTTTCAAACAACTCAGTGTTCAATTCCTGATTGTCTTCATCCTGTTCTTTAGTTTGCTGGAAGAAATGTTCCAGGTCTACTTTGGTGAAAGCTTCTGTTTTATCGTTTACACGAACATTCAAGATATATTTTAAGATCCACTGTGAAAGGTTCACAAATAAATTGGTCAGTGGCTCAAAAAGGGTATGAAAGAATTTTGCAAGTGGGGCGAAGAAACTTAATAAGCTATCATTCTTTGCCCTGAAAATAGCTTTAGGAATGAACTCGCCGAATATCAAAACCACAATGGCTGAAATGATGGTGTCAATGATCAGTTTCAAATATTCATTCTGTACATTGAGCGGATTCCAGGCGATACTTTTCAGAAATTCATCAAAAAGCAAACCATAGATCACCAATACGGTATTCAATCCAATCAGACAGGTGCCAATGAATTTGGCCGGATTTTCAACAAAGTCTGATAAAATAATACCGCTACGCTTACCTTGTTTTTTCTTCAATTCGATACTCAAGCGATTGGCACTGACGAAAGCGATTTCATATCCCGCAAAAAAACCAATGAAAATCAGGGAAAGAAGGATCCATATGATCGTATAAATCTCTGTCATGGGTGTTGGTTCGATATGCTAAGATAAGCGGTATTAGCATATAGCTAATAGCTAATGGCCAATAGCAAGTAATATTTGTATTTCCTATTAGCCATTAGCTATGAACCATCTGCTAACAACCAAGAGTGCCCCGTAGAAACGGGGCACGCACCGATCGTTAACAACATGAGAAAATCGGCTGTGTGAAATATATGCACATGAAGAAACTCGAAAGAAAGAATGAGCAGTATGGCGCTGCTCATTCGGGTATATGGAAACTGAAATATTATTTAAAGTCAACTGTACAGTTCTGACATTTCATCTGCACTCTTAAACCTGAACCATTGCCGACATTGGCAGTGAATTTGGAAAGCGTACTGCTGCCTCTGGATAGAGAGTATCCTTGAACATTGGCCGGGGCAAGCGTACCTGAGAAAGTTCCTCCGGGTACTGTAGTAGCTTCTATATTGCCGGGTTTAGTAGGTGCGGGAACATTGTTTGCCACAATCACACCACCTGTGCCGGCTTTTGTGACAACTCCTGTAGCAGACATATTAGATTGAATCAGATTCACATATTCTTTCTTCTCTTCTTCAGAAGGTTCTCTGTATGCTCTTTCAAAATCGCCATAAACAGTAGAATAGCTTCCCATAAAGTCAACCGCATAATTTTTCACATCGCGAAGTGGGATACGGATATCTGCGTAACGATTATTGATCTTAATGAGTTTTACATTGGCACCTACATTTCTGATCTTCACATCTGCATTACTACCATCCATTTCAATAGAACCCGCAAGTCTGGTGATACGAAGATTGCCATAGTTCTTACGTCCTCTGATATCTGTAACATCTTCTACTTCAAACTCATCGTTGGTGCTTACTAATTTAATTTTTTTAGCTGATGCCATTTCGATGGTTGAGTATTTACTCTCTATATCCAATTCGTCAATATTGTTGGCAGTGAAACGTCCATTTGCAAATTCAACTTCAGCCTCCTTAATATCACGCAGATTAACATTCGAATATTTAGAGCGAAGACGCAGTTTATTCAGGTTCTCTGCTTCAAAACTACCATTCGTGATATCCAATAACACATCACCGATAGACGCTGGTAATTGTACTTCAGAATATTTTGTTTCTATATCCAGTTTACTGCCTGCAGGAACATAAATAGTGAGTATTCTTTTGATATTGCTGACAGATCTGTTCATGGTTCCTGCTTTTACCTCTGTAGTAGTTAATGCACGTATATTTTGTGCACCTGTTACATAGGTATATGATCCATAACTAGAGGAGCCCGATTTGATCTTTACTGAAGACCCCAGCGCTTTTAAACTGATGCCCATTTTTTCAAACCATTCCTCATCAGTTAGTGAACTTTCTTTTGAGAAGTAAGCAGTGGTTACCACTTTTACTTTTTGCTGATCCCAGGTCTTAACTTGGATCGCTCTGGAATTATTTTCAATATAGATCTCGCCACTTTTGGGCATATTGATCTCTTGGCTGACTTCTTTTGATTTTAAGTCTTCCTGATTGATGCTTCTAATCTCATCCGCATACTCTACTCTTACATTTGAAGCGCGCGCTACACCTTGTCCGCTGGGGGATACTGCTACTTGTGCAACAACAGCATTACTCATCATGGCTGCAGACAGTATCGTAAAGAAATAAATAGATCGTTTCATATCATTGATGGTTTAAATATTGATGAAATAAGTTTTAACACTGTCAACAGGCGCACGATTTTGTTTGATGCGGTTGTTGATCTTGTTCATTTCCAGTTGTAATTGTTTAAGTGTATTGAGTTTGATTTGATAAATATTAATGAGTTGATTGAGCAACTGATCGGTCATGCCTCTTTTTACGATTTCCGCTTTAATACCCTTCTCATCTTTTTCCAGTTGTTTGATCTGCACTTTAAAATCTGTAAAGTATTCAGCAGACTCGGCAAACATGGGTGTAGAACCCACTTTATCACGTTGCAGATTGATCACTTGTTTGAAACTATTTTCAATATTGTTCATAGCGATCAGGTCTTGTCTTTGCGGAAGCGTTTTTACTCTTGGTGTATTCTTTTTCTTATCTTCTTTCTTTACAGCATCTATCATTTCTTTAGGGATAGTAACTGTTTCAGTTCCCGGTACGGTTGCCGCCGGCTGTTCTATCGGTTGTTGCGTTTTTACGTTAGCGGTAAGATTATTTGATAACTCATGATTCGATGAATCCTGTAGAAGACTCCAAACACCAATACCCGCTAGTACCAACACACATGCTGCTGCCACCCAGCGAGTCATCATGATAACCACAGTTGTTTTTTTAGCAGGTTGCTGTCGTTCAATTCTATCCCAGATGGCAGGAGAAGGCTCCTCCACATCCAGTGAAGACCGATTTTGTTGCAGATATTTTTTAAACTCATCCATGTAACTGCATTTGTTTAGTGATTCTTTCTTTTAATAGTTGTCTTGCTCGATGGTACTGACTCTTGCTGGTTGATTCAGAAATTCCTAAATGTGTGGCGATCTCTCTATGACTGTAATCCTCCAACACATATAAATTGAAGACCTGTCTGCAACCATCCGGTAAACTTTTGATCTCTTGATGTACCATATTGAGATCGACTGTTTTCCACCATTCGGGTTCTTCATTGCTGATGGTTTGTTCCCATTGTTCATCCCATTCAGACCAGTACACATTTTTCTTGCAAAAACGGATACATTCATTCACGACAATTCTTTTCAACCAACCTCCAAATTGAGCAGGTTCCTTTAGTTGTCTCAGGTTTTTAAATGCGATCATGAAAGCTTCTTGCAGGAGATCTTCGGCATCATTCTGATTACCCGTCATGCGGATACAGATGTTGTACATGGCTTTACAGTACTGGCGATATAGCCATGCCTGCGATACTGCATCTCCCGTGCAGGCTTTTCTCACAACAGCCGTTTGTATGGTAGGTTCCTGTTCCAAGTAATAGTTCCGGTTATAGGAGTTGAAAAGGGGAGAATGGTTGGAAAGAAGGTAGAACTTTTTTTAGTGTGCACATAAAAAAGCGGAATGAAAGACTTTCATTCCGCCTATAATGTATTGTTTTTCAGAATCTTATGCCAAATCCAATATCGGCTTGTTTTGTAAAATAGCTTCTATTTTTCCCATGATTTCAGGTGTCAACAAGGGTAATACCTGCAAAGCTTTCAGGTTTTCTTCCAATTGATGTTTTTTAGTAGCACCTAGAATGGCAGTTGTTACATTCGGATTTTTAACGGTCCAGGCTATGGACATTTCTGCTAAGCTTACATTCATCTCCTGTGCGAGTACTGCTAATTTCTTTACTTTCTCGATCTTGGCTTCCTGCACCCAACGCTCTTTCAACCAGTCAAATCCCTGAATCGCCAATCTGGAATCTTCAGGAATACCATTGAGGTATTTACCCGTTAAAAAACCGGCTGCCAATGGACTCCAAATCGTGGTGCCTAATCCAACATTCTGGAACACTGGTAAATAATCCTGCTCCATTTTGAATCTTTCGAACATATTGTATTGAGGTTGTTCTACGGTTGGACCGATCAATCCATATTGTTGTGCCACACGATGTGCTTCCATGATCTCTGCACCACTCCACTGACTGGTACCCCAATACAAGATCTTTCCTTGTTGAATCAGATTGTGCATGGTCCATACCACTTCTTCAATGGGTACATTGGGATCTGGGCGGTGACAAAAGAATAGATCAAGATAATCCAATTGTAAGCGTTGCAAAGCTTCATGACAAGCTTCCATCAAGTGTTTGCGACTCAAACCTGTTTGATTGGGTTTGTTTTCTTTTCCACGCCATCCAAAAAAAGCTTTGGAAGAAACAGTATAAGAAGTACGATCCCAGTTTTTTTTCTTGAGGATTCGCCCCATCATTTTTTCACTCTCACCCAATGCGTAGGCTTCTGCGTTATCGAAAAAATTAATACCATTGTCATAGGCAATGCCCATTAATTCATCCGCTATACTGTCATCGATTTGCTTGTGAAACGTTACCCAACTACCATAACTCAGTACACTTAGCTGTAAGCCGCTTCGGCCCATTCTTCTGTATTCCATATTGTGTTTTTTATTAATGCTGAATGAAGTCAATGGCTCACATGAGCCGAGAGCATGCAATTTACAAAAAAGGGTGTTCAGACATTTATGGTTTCGGGTATTCTTGCCTAAATTGTTCTTATGTCTACTGTATCAATTGAACAACTGAATGCTTTGCGTCATTATTTCGCATCAGGCGCTACCCGTTCGTATGCTTTTCGAAAGCAACAATTGTTGGCATTAAAAAAAGCCATTATTGCGCATGAGGAAGAAATCTACGCTGCATTGTATGCAGATCTCAAAAAAAGCCCGGAAGAGTGTTGGGTGACTGAGAATGGATTTGTTTTGAGTGAGTTGGATCATGCCATCAGTTGGTTGAGTACTTGGATGGAGCCGGAAAGTAAATCGACCAATCTTCTCAATTTGCCCAGCAAGAGTAAGGTGATGAAAGAACCTTTGGGTGTGGTGTTGATCATCGGTCCATGGAATTATCCTTTTCAATTATTGTTGACTCCATTGATCGGTGCTATTGCTGCAGGTAATTGCGTCGTGCTAAAACCCAGTGAATTTGCACCTGCTACAGATGCTGTGATGCAAAAGATCATTGAATCGATTTTCCCTAAAGAATACATATTGTATGCGCCGGGAGATGGTGCTACTGTGATTCCTGCGATGATGCATCATTTCAGTTTCGATCATGTTTTTTATACAGGAAGTACAGCAGTTGGAAAAATCATTTACAAAATGGCTGCAGAAAGATTGGTGCCTGTTACATTGGAACTGGGAGGCAAGAGTCCATGTGTGGTAACAGAAAACGCCCATATAAAAGTATCTGCAAATAGAATCGTAGTTACCAAATTTTCGAATGCCGGACAGATGTGTATTGCTCCGGATTATGTTTTGGTACACGCATCTGTTAAAGAGCAGTTGATCGATGCCATGAAGAAAAAGATTGTTCAATTCTTTTCTGATCAACCTAAAAACAGTCATGAATTTGGTAAGATCATCAATGAAAAACAATTCAATCGATTGATAGGATATCTGCAAGATGGGAAAGTAGTACATGGAGGAGATCATGATATCCAACAATTATTTATAGCTCCTACATTGATGGAGTCTGTGTCACTGGATAGTTCAATCATGACCGATGAGATTTTTGGTCCGATATTGCCGGTGATTACTTATCAGACAGAAGAAGAAGCATTATCGATCATTCAACGAAATCCGAATCCGCTTGCTTTTTATGTATTCTCCAATCAACAGAAAGAGGCAGAACGTTGGTTAGATAAAGTACCTTCCGGCGCGGCTTGTATCAATAACGCCAGCTGGCATGCTACGAATCACCATTTGCCTTTTGGTGGAAGAGGTTTCAGTGGAACGGGGCGTTATCATGGTAAGTATTCATTTGACACATTCAGTCACGAAAAAGCCGTGTTGCAAACACCTACATGGTTTGATCCTTCTATGAAATATCCACCATTCAAAGGAAAACTGAAGTTGTTCAAGAAATTTATCTAGCATATCCATATAAATAAAGCAATGCGCAAACTATTGATTGGACTGATTGTTATTGTTGTTGTACTTATTCTCATTAAAAAGAAAAATATGACGTGGAGAGAGTCTATCTTAAAAGCAGTGTATCCTGTGATCATGTTGCCGGGAAAATTATTTGGTAGTCAGAAAGGCTCTTTGAATACACAACATAAAACAGCTCCTATGAATTTTTATCAGCTTACGGTTACATTCAATAACGGACAAACCATTTCCATGGAACAGTTCAAAGGGAAGAAATTATTATTGGTGAATACCGCTAGTGCTTGTGGTTATACAGGTCAATATGCAGAACTGGAAGAGTTATATAAAAAATATAAAGACCAATTAGTGATCATTGGGTTTCCTGCCAATGACTTCAAACAACAAGAACAAAAAAATGATGAAGAGATCGCCGAGTTTTGCAAAGTGAATTATGGGGTTACTTTTTTATTGGCGAAGAAAAGTTCTGTTATTAAAGGGACTGAACAGAATCCGGTATTTGCGTGGCTGAGTCATGCAGAAAAAAACGGATGGAATGATCAGGAGCCGACTTGGAATTTTTGTAAATACTTGGTGAATGAAGATGGTGTTCTAGAAGCATTTTTCCCTCAAACTGTGTCACCTTTGAATAAGTCAGTGATGCAACTCCTTGTCAAATAATCTGCGAATCTGCGGCCTTATTTAAAGCCGCAGATTCGCAGATTTTATAGGGGACAATTTTCATGATAATTTACCAACTCTATTTGCTGGCGCTCCATCACAAATCCTTGGTAGTTGATGGCTACTTCATCTAACACTGCTTCTACTTCTTCCATGGTTTTCAGTGTCACTAATCTGTTTCTATAATCTTTGATGCCCGGAAGACCTTTCAAATAATTCGCATAATGTCTGCGCATTTCGTTGATACCAACGATCGGTCCTTTCCATTCAATAGATTTACGCAAGTGTTGTCGGCATACCTGCACTCTTTCTTCCACGGAAGGAGGCGCCATCAATTCACCAGTTTGAATATAATGTTTGATCTCTCTAAAGATCCATGGATAGCCAATAGCAGCACGACCGATCATGACCCCATCTACTCCATAACGGTTTTTATATTCCACTGCTTTTTGTGGACTATCAATATCTCCATTCCCAAAAATCGGGATCTTGATACGAGGATTGTTCTTCACTTTGCCAATCAGTGTCCAATCAGCTTCTCCCTTATACATCTGAGCCCTTGTTCTGCCGTGAATACTAAGTGCTTTTATGCCTACATCTTGTAATCGCTCTGCTACTTCTTCGATGTTTTTGCTGGTTTCATCCCAGCCTAATCTTGTTTTTACGGTTACAGGTAATCGTGTGGCTTTTACAACAGCATCTGTAAGACGAACCATTAAGTCGAGGTCTTTCAAAACACCCGCTCCAGCACCTTTGCCTGCCACTTTTTTAACTGGGCATCCAAAATTGATATCCAGAAGATCGGGATTGGTAACATCTACAATTTTTGCTGCAAGTGCCAGGCTTTCTTCATCACCTCCGAAAATTTGAATGCCCACAGGACGTTCATATTCAAAAATGTCCAGTTTTCTGCGGCTTTTAATCGCATCGCGAATCAGTCCCTCACTACTGATGAATTCTGTGTACATCAGATCGGCACCATTTTCTTTACACACAACACGGAATGGCGGATCACTCACATCTTCCATAGGTGCGAGTAAAAGGGGAAAATCGGGTAATTCTATTTGATCAATCTTAACCATTCGGCAATTTCACTGTTTATTTGTAGTGGCTGTTCTTTTCGGTAGGAAAAGGATTCGATGTAAGGTAGAATATCCATATGACCGGAAGCCGGTATTTCAATGGTTACCTGTACCTTAGTCGCTCAGCGCAAAGATCGGCTGCAAATTTACAAGCTTATTCTTCAACCACATGAATCAGAGGCAACAGATTAGTTATCCGCTTCAATTTTTAATGCTTTTGGGGCTCGTTGGGCTCTTTATGATCTTCGGCTCTATATTGATTGCCGCACTGGGTTCCAATCTGTTAGGGGTCTCTTTGTTTCAGGTGCCTGATGCTTTGAATCGTCCACAGAACGCTAATGTTTCGCGCTTACTGAATACGCTGGCTACCCTTATTGCCTTTTTAGTACCTGCACTTGTATTTGCCAAGATCATTTCTAAGCAACCTCTTTCATGGTTGGGTTTTAATAAACAGATCAATACTAAACAGCTGCTCATGGTTGTTCTGATCACTTTTGCAGGAATGGTCCTTAGCGGTTCATTGGGTATGTTGAACCAACAAATCCCTCTTTCGGAAGGACTATTAAAACAGGCACAACAACTAGAGAATACCTATAAAAATGCCATGATGAATATGGCACATATGACCAGCTTCACAGATTATTTACTGGCGATGTTGGTCATGGCCCTTGCACCGGCCATTTTCGAAGAAGTATTGTTCCGAGGTAGTTTTCAGCAGGTTTTCGTTGGCTGGACAAAAAGCGCATGGGCCGGTATTATCATTACAAGTATTCTGTTTAGCGCCATCCATTTTTCATTTTTTGGATTCCTGCCGCGAATTGCATTGGGACTGATTCTTGGATTGATTTTTTACTACACGAATAATCTATGGTTAAGTATTCTTCTCCATTTCTTAAATAATGGATTTGTAGTTACACAACTCTACATATTGACAGCTCAAGGAAAAGCTATTGATAAAGTGATGGATGAAACCATGCCTATTTGGTGGGGCAGTATTGCACTGATATTATTGGTGATCTTATTCCGTTTATTGATTGCTGAAAGTACACTGTTCAAAAAAGAAAAGGATGTAACCAACGAAGAAATCATTCCCGAAATATGAATCAGTGGCAAAAAGTATTCTCAACACGTGTATATCCCGAAGCTGCCATCATCAAAGGGATGCTGGAAGAAAATCAGATACCTGTTCAGTTATTAAATAAACAAGACAGCAGCTATCCTATGTTCGGCGATATTCAACTATTTGTACCCGGACAATATGCCATTACCGCACAAGAACTGATTAATAAGGCGTTGTTGAATTAGGTGATAGCTTATAGTTCATGGCATATAGTAGTAAATTTTCTTTATAACTATATGCCATGAACTATAAGCAATACGCTAATTTCCTACCTTCACTCCATGGCATTTAACTTTCAAACTTTTCGTACACGTGCACTCACGGCGATCATTTTTGTGATCGTGATGTTGGGGGGATTGTTATGGAATCAATGGAGTTTTTTATTCCTTTTTGCGATTATTCATATTGGATGTTGGATTGAATACCGATCACTGATCGCGAAGATCGATTCCCGATATAAAAATATTTCGTCGATCCATTTGTATGGTGCTATCGCTGCCGGTTTGGGTTTTATGTGTTGGATGACGGGTGATGCATATATCATAGCGGATACTTTTTTAAGCGAAATTGGTTTTCGTATTTTATTGGTTGCATTAACGGTACCGATGCTGATTAAACTGATCAAAGCCAAGATGCCGGATTGGAAAATTATCGGTTATACTATTGGCGGACTTGTGTACATATCCATGTCCTGGGGTTTATTGATGAATCTGTACAATTATTTCGAAGGAAATATCAATGAAAAGGGTTGGTTACTACCAATGCTTATCATTGCTACGATCTGGATCAATGATACCATGGCTTATCTCGTAGGGTCTTTTATCGGGAAAACACCTTTTTCTCCTATCTCTCCTAAAAAAACCTGGGAAGGAACCGTCGGTGGCGCTATTCTGGCGGTTGCAGCGGTGACTATTGCAGGTGTTTATTGGCTTGAGTTGCCAACCCTTCAATTATTATTGATCACGATCACTTCTGCAGTGATGGGTACATTGGGTGATCTACTCGAAAGTAAACTCAAACGCATGGCTGGGGTAAAAGACAGCGGTAGTTTCATGCCCGGACATGGAGGCTTCTTAGACAGATTTGATTCGTTACTGCTGGCAGTGCCCTATGTATGGCTGGTTTTGTTCCTCTTTGGTTAAGAAGACTCAAATTTTTGCTTCATTCCGTTTACATTTGCAGTTCAACATCAACCTCATGACCATTCATCGCGAAGGTTACCAGTCTATTGGCATCGGTGCATTGATTTTCGGTGTGCTGAATGTAGCATCTTTTACTTTTTTAAGTGCTTCTATGCCCTGGTTAACCATCATCATTTTTGTGATCACACTTGGACTTCTTCTATTTCTGATCTCGTTTTTTAGGATCCCCAATCGCACACTCACCATTAACGATAAACAATTGATTTGTCCGGCAGATGGAAAAGTAGTGGTGATTGAAGAAATAGTTGATGAAGAATACTTCAAAGACAAAAGATTGCAGATCAGCATTTTTATGAGTCCTGCTAATGTGCATGTGAATAGAAACCCGATGAGTGGTGAAGTGATCTATAATCAGTATCATAAAGGAAAATATTTGGTAGCATGGCATCCGAAATCATCTACTGAAAATGAAAGATGGAGTGTGGTAGTTAAAAATAATTACGGTACTATTTTATATAAACAAATTGCGGGAGCATTGGCTAAGCGAATTTGTAATTATACCGCTGTAGGGCAACAAGTAAAACAGTGTGATGAATACGGGTTTATCAAATTCGGCAGTAGAGTTGATATTTTGTTGCCAGTAGGTACTAAAGTGAATGTGAGTATGAATCAGGTAGTGAAGGGTGGCGTGACTGTTCTTGCTAGTTGGGAATAATTTTTTGAGCCACAGATTCACAGATTACTTATGCAATGATCTGTGAATCTGTGGCTTTATTTATAATCAGAGTCGATGAAAACAATTGATATCAGCTCATTACCCGTCATGGAAAAACAACAATGGTTGCAACATGCTATTGCACCCAGACCTGTTTGCTTTGCCAGTACAATCGATAAGCAGGGAAATGTGAATTTGAGTCCATTTAGTTTTTTCAATTTGTTTTCATCCAATCCGCCGATTGTAATTTTCTCACCCGCCAGAAGAGGTCGCGATAATACAACCAAACATACTTTAGAAAATGTACTCGAGGTTCCGGAGTGTGTGATCAATATTGTTGACTATGCGATGGTACAGCAAATGAGTTTGTCGAGCTGTGAGTTTCCTAAAGAAGTGAATGAGTTTGTGAAAGCAGGATTCACAGAGCAACCAGCAACACGTGTTCAGCCCCCGATGGTAAAAGAAGCCAAGATCAAGCTGGAGTGCAAAGTAAATGAAGTAAAGAGTTTGGGAGAAAATGGTGGCGCCGGACAACTCGTGATTGCGGAAGTGCTATGTATGCATGTAGATGAAAGTATTCTTGGGGAAGATGGAAAAATCGATCAGCAAAAACTTGAACTGATCGCACGACTAGGGGGTGATTGGTATTGTAAAGTAGATAGTTCTAATTTATTCAAAGTACCCAAGCCTAATACTAAATTAGGTATCGGTGTAGATCAATTACCCGAAAGTATCCGTCATAGTTCTGTACTTACGGGAAACCATTTAGGCATGTTGGGCAATGTTCATGAAATGCCTGATATTGATCCTTCTTTCAGTGATGATCGTGTAAAAAATATCTTCCAATATTATTCAGTAAGTCCGGCAGAAATGGAAACAGAACTGCATAAGTATGCCGCAGAATTATTAAATTCCGGCAATATTGACAAAGCTTGGCAGGTATTGCTTTGTAACTAAAATAAAGCCAGTAGATCTTCTTCGTTGAGCAATGATTCTTCTTTCTTAGCAGGTTGTATACTTCTGCCTAATTCAATGGCTTGTTGTACGATTTCGTATGTGCTATGTGTTAGCGAAAGTTTTTTAGCGGCAGATGCTTGCAACCATCGGTAAACCTGTTGTGAAAAATCATGATTGATCTTATCAATGATGGTTACACCAAAATCTTTCAATGCTGCCGCATTGCACAATTGTTCATATTGTCCACGAATAGGTAAACACAATAATTGCTTTCCTAGGTATAAAGCTTCGGCAGGTGTTTCAAATCCGGCACCTGTGATAACTCCGCTTGAATGGATCATGCTTTGTGTAAAACCTTTATTACTGATAGGAAATAAAGTGATATTACCGATAACTGTTTTTGTTTTTACTTTTTTAGAAAACACTTCAAATCGAACATCTTGGATTTTTTCAAGAGCATTGATCACCACTTCATCGCTGTAATGTGAAAGATAAACAGTGATATACCCCTGATCTGTTGGATCGGCACTTAAAATTTCAGTTTTGATAACTGGCGGATAAATAAAATCATCGTATGAAGCAAAATGTAAACCTATATATGCGGATGCTGTAGCATAATGTTTCAATACTATTTCTCCTGCATAATCTTTTTTGTCATCTCTCGGTGTTGACTCACTTTGAAAACTTGCCTGATGCCCAAAGCCAATGCTTTTTACTTTTTTTAGTTTACAAGCCATCGAAGTAATACTATCAAAATCATTGATCACCAGATCATATTTTTCTACCGGCAAATCTTTGGCCTCTTTCCATATTCTTCTCAGGTCTAACTCTTTCCACATACGCCAGTAATCTAGTCCACCGGTGTTTCCATAAAACAAACTCAATCCGTTACTGCGAAATTTTACCGGAAGATCGGGTTGCAGATTACTATTGCTGCCACTTAAAAAAATGTCCACTTCGCCGTATTGCTGCAGAAAAGGCATGAGCTCCATCGCTCTGCTGATATGACCGTTTCCGGTTGCTTGAACGGCGTATAATATTTTCATACTCATGGCTGAATGGCTAAAGAGTGAATGAATAAAGCGATTTCATCGGTGACCACATTTAACTGAGGTAGTTTTTTCTCCATCGTAACTACCGGTGCTATTGTATCAGCGAATTGTTTTTCATCGTATTGATAGATCGTCCATTCGCTGTTTTGGTATTCAAGTGAAGTGAGGTTTTCAATCCAGTCGCCGCTGTTGAGGTATATTACAGATCCCTCTTTTGTTGTGATCACTCTTTTTTGCGGTTGATGAATATGTCCGCAAATCACATAATCATATTTTTTTTCAATAGCGAGTTCAGCAGCTGTTTGTTCAAAATTGCCGATCCATGACACAGCTTTCTTAACACTATTCTTTACTTTTTTGCTGAAGCTCATTTTTTCTCTTCCCATCAGTTTCAAACAACGGTTGATCAAACTATTGATGAGGATAAGCAGATCGTAGCCATGTCCGCCCAGCTTAGCAAGTAGTTTTGCGCTGCCTTTGGTTGTAGCATCAAATACATCGCCATGAAAGATCCAGGTCATTTTACCATTGATCTCCATCACCACTTTATCCGTCAATTGGAAATTACCCATGTGCATATCTGAGTATCGACGTAGAGCTTCATCATGATTGCCGGTAATATAAATGACGCGAGTGCCTTTGCTCAATAAATGCATGATCTCTTTGATCACTTGCATATGTGCCACAGGGAAGTATCGTTTATTAAATTGCCAGATATCAATGATGTCGCCGTTAAGGACAAGAATTTGTGGTTGGATACTTTTTAGATAATTGACAATCTCTTTGGCATGACAACCATAAGTTCCCAAATGCAGATCACTCATCACTACAACATCGAGCGGACGTCTTTCCATACATACTGAGGTTTTACAAAACTGCTCATACAGTATGAATAGAATGTTAGGCGGGGATGAAGAAATTGTTACGGTGTTAGCTTATGGTTGATAGTTCATAGCTGATAGTAGTTGTTTTCTATATGCCATGAACTATTAACTATATGCTTCTTATAAATCCCCCAACTGCGGGCGTAAAATAATGTCTTCGGCTACTGCCATGGGAGAGAGGTGTGCGGCAGCATATACCATTTTGGCAATATCATCAGCTTCCATGATGCGTTTAGGATCAATATTGAAACCATCCCAACTGGCTGTCATGGCGGCGCCTGGATACACAGCGGTTACTTTGATACCATAGGGTTTCATTTCTTCTCTGAGGTTGCGACTAAAACCTGCCAATGCATATTTACTGATACTATAACTTCCGCCATTTGCATAAGCATGCAAGGAAGCGATGGAGCAGATATTAAAAATATGCCCTGATTTTACCTTCATCATAGAAGGTAATAAAGCACGTGTAAGATGATAAGCGCTGAATAAATTGGCTTGTAACATTTCATCCAATGCACCCTCCGGTTCATTATGTACGCTACCCGGAATAAAATTACCTGCATTATTTATGATGATGTCTGGGGTGCCTTGTTGCAGACACCAATCAGCAAATGCAAGTACTTCTGATTGTACAGACATATCGGTTGGCCGAGCCTGAATTGTTGCATTGGGAAATTGGGTTTGTAAATCCTGTACACAATCATATAAGGATTTTTCGCCTCTGCTGCATAACATCAAATGATGACCGTCTTGTGCAAAGCGTGCAGCAATGGCTTTGCCAATTCCTTTAGAAGCTCCGGTGATAACGATTTTCATAAACAGCAATATGATGGTTAGGACACTACGAAGTAAATCATTTTATATTGATTCTTTACTCTAATTCTTTAGTGATAAGGTAATGATAAGAGCTGTGCAATAACACATTAACTTTGTAACATGCGCTACCGTCATATTTTCTTTGATCTGGATCATACTTTATGGGATTTTGAAACAAATGCCAAAGACACTTTGAATGATTTGTATCATAGTCATGAGCTCATTAAAAAAGGTATTGAAGATTTTGATGCATTCTTTGACAGATACAGCTATCACAATGAACGTTTATGGGATAGATACACTAAAGGCTTCATCAAACAAGATGAATTAAGGTGGAAAAGAATGTGGCTGACTTTATTGGATTATAAATTGGCTGATGAAGAACTCTCGCGTACAATGGCGATTCAATTTTTAGAAACATTGCCTTCTAAAAAAGCGATCTTCCCCTATACCTTTGAAATATTGGAGTATCTGAAAACAAAAGGATATAGTCTTCATCTTGTTACCAACGGTTTTGAAAAAGTACAACATAATAAATTACAGAGTTCAGGCTTGCATGCCTATTTTGAAGCTGTGATTACTTCAGAAGCCAGCAACAGCTTAAAACCTCATAAAGAGATCTTCGACTATGCATTCCAACAAACAGGTGCGAATGAAAAGGAGAGTATTATGATCGGCGATAATTTAGATGCAGACATTCAAGGGGGTATCAATGCAGGAATGGATACGGTTTTTGTGAATCATCTGAATATTGAAGCACATATACAACCTACCTATACAGTATATCACCTCAAAGAATTAGAACATATCTTATAAATAAAAAAGGATGTCATTTTTGACACCCTTTTTTATTTATAACAGAAAAAGATTAAGCCTTAGTGGTTTTCTTGGTTTCTGTTTTTTTAGCTTCTTTAGTCTCTTTGGTTTCTTTTTTAGCATCCTTACTGCAGCACTCTTTACCTTCTTTGCTGCATTCTTTTGCTTTTGCACATTTTTTACCACCACCGTGCTTATGGTCATTGGCGAATGATACTCCTGTTACCAGGAAAGCTGCCATAGCGAGTACAATTACTTTTTTCATATGATTCGTTTTAGTTTTTGAGCTAATCAAATATACGGAAGGATGGGTTGTAGATGTGTTAAAATGTTTGGGTGGAGGGGGATCGGGAAATCAGGTTATCGGGTTCCGAAGAGTTGATAATTCGACATCTAAGTAGTCATTACCTGATTTCCAGATTGCCTGATCACCCGATATCCTGACCTCACTTCTTCTTTGCTAAAATAGAAAAATCAGTATCCTCTTTCACAATCGTATTTTCAAGTACTCCAATACCATCGATTTCCATTGTAACGATATCCCCGGGTTGTAACCACTGTTCTTGGTAATTAGGGTCATTCAATTTTCCGGTGCCATTCAGTTCTAGGAAACAGCCGGTACCAACTGTACCACTTCCGATAACATCTCCGGGATGTAACTGTACACCATAAGCACAACGCTCAATGATTTCTGCAAAGGTCCAATCCATATCTCCTACATTACCTTCACTAACTTGTACACCATTCACCCAACACTTCATTCCTAAATTCCAGTTCTTACCAATGTGTCCGGGTTTTGCAGGTATTTCATAGGGTTCTAACTCATCGAGTGTAACAAGACAAGGCCCTATTACAGTTGAGAAATCTTTTCCTTTGGCCGGGCCAAGATTCAATAACATCTCTTCTATCTGTAATCTTCTTGCACTCATATCGTTCATGATCATAAGTCCACCGATATAACTGTCTGCTTCTTCTGCCGGAATATTTCTTCCACTTTTACAGATCACGATAGCTGCTTCTAATTCAAAATCTAATTTTTCAAAATGATCCGGCATACAATGGATATCACCGGGACCTTGAATACTATGATGATTGGTGAAATAAAAGATCGGGTATTGATCAAACTCAGGAATCATCTCTACTTTTCGATTACGACGTGCCGCTGCCACATGTTGACGAAAAGCATAGCCGTCTCTGCATGAAGTGGGGAAGGGTACTGGTGCCAATAAATGTTGTCCTTGTATATCTACCCCTTTTTCTTTTCCGATCCTGCCATCTTTGATCGCAGCATTTACTTGTTGTGCAATGGGGAACATATCATCCCAATATTGTAAAAACATATTCATACTGCTGGGAAGTTCCGGATGCACTAGGTCACAATCAAACAAATTACCATCTACTAAAAATGCAAGTTGATCACGACCTTCAGATAAATAAGAAACGAGTTTCATATGCAATCATTTGAGGGGCGAAAATAGTTTAAAAAATCTCTGCGAAATTCTTTTTCTCTTTTCTCTGTAGTGATACATAACCGCCGAGAAAGGAGTATGCAGAGGTTTCGCAGAGAGTAGTTAAAGAGGTATCTTTATTGACCCAAAACAGCCACATGAAAAGAATAGTATTGTTTGTTGGAATCTTAGCTCTTATTGTATGTTTTGCTTTTAAAAACACAGAGGACCAACAACATTGGATTCGTATCAATCAACTGGGCTATACTCCCAATGGCAGTAAGGTCGCAGTTTGGTGTAGTAAAGAGAATTTTTTGCCGAAGAAGATCGAGTTGGTAAATGCTGAAACGAATCAACCTGTTTATTCCATTGATCAATTGGAAGCTTTTGGTGCTTATGGTCCATTTAATACAACAGCACGAGTTAGGTTCACTTCATTTCGTAAACCCGGACGTTATTTTCTTCGTGCAGGTAACACGGTATCACCCACTTTTAAAATTGATCAGGATGTGTACAAAGGGACCGCAGATTTCTGTTTGCGGTATATGCGTCAACAGAGAAGTGGGTTCAATCCGTATTTAAAAGATAGTTGTCATACTTATGATGGTTATACTTTATATGGCCCAATGCCGGATAGTACACATATTGATGTAAGTGGCGGATGGCATGATGCAAGCGATTACTTACAGTATACCACTACTTCTGCCAATGCAGCTTGGCATTTATTATCAGCCTATCAAAGTTTTGGAAGGGTATTCAGTGATGAAAAACAAGCCAATGGGTTAGATGGAAAAAATGGTGTAGCAGATATTTTGGATGAAGCGAAATGGGGATTGGATTGGTTGTTGAAAATGAATCCGGCAGATGGTATCATGTTCAATCAATTAGGTGATGATAGGGATCATGTGAAAATGCGTATCCCGAAAGAAGATACCAACTACTATGGAAAAGGGTTTGAGCGTCCTGTTTATTTTGTTTCAGGCAAGCCGCAGGTAAGAGGTAAGTTCATGAATGCAACTACAGGAACCGCTTCAACAGCGGGTAAATATGCAAGTACGTTTGCCTTGGCTGCGCAAGTGTATCGGGAGAAAGATCAAAGCTTTTCTCAGAAATTATTACAAAAGGCGGAAGCAGC
Source organism: Sediminibacterium sp. (assembly GCA_965279585.1). Classification (GTDB taxonomy): domain Bacteria; phylum Bacteroidota; class Bacteroidia; order Chitinophagales; family Chitinophagaceae; genus Sediminibacterium. Next base: position 581,860 of record OZ257248.1, read on the forward strand.
TTATCGTTACGGCAAGAAATATCCCGGTGTTGCACAAACAGCTTCTGTGAAGTCACCCTATATCTATGCAGAAGGAAATTGGGTGGATGATATGGAACTGGCAGCAGCAACACTTGCACAAACGAAAGGGGCTAAAGATGACATCTATCATACAGATGCTTATTCTTTCGCAAAAAAAGAACCCATCACACCATGGTTGGGAAAAGATACGGCTCATCATTATGAATGGTATCCGTTTGTGAATGCCGGTCATTATGTGTTGTCGTATGGAACACTGGAAGACAATCAGCGTGATACACTCCATGATTATTATGAAGCAGGGATCAAAGCTGTATGGAATAAAGCCAAGCAAAATGCTTTTTATAGAGGCGTTCCATTTATCTGGTGTAGCAATAACCTTACGGTTTCATTTGCATTACAGTGTTATTGGTATCGAAAAATGACAGGTGATGATACTTATACCGAACTGGAACAAGCAAATATTGATTGGATCTTTGGTTGTAATCCATGGGGGACCAGTATGGTATATGGGTTACCATCATGGGGTGATACACCCGTTGATCCTCACTCTGCCTTCACACACTTAAAGAACTACCCGATTGATGGTGGATTGGTAGATGGACCGGTCTATACAGCAATTTATAAAAACCTGATCGGCATTAAATTGAATGATCCAGATGAATATGCTGCATTTCAAAGTGACTTGGCTGTCTATCATGATGACTATGGTGATTACAGCACAAATGAACCTACGATGGATGGAACAGCATCATTGATCTATTTATTGGCAGCAAAAGAAAATGAAACAATACCGGAAGCTAAAGACGGATGGACAGCTTATCCTCCTATCAACCCTGCATTCACATTACAACATGGGGCTATTGTGAGAGGTGATACGACTAAGAAATCTATCGCATTAGTTTTTACTGCAGATGAGTATGTAGAAGGATTACCTGTGATTCAAAAAACATTACAACAACAAAATATCAAAGCTTCTTTCTTTTTTACAGGAAGACTATATCGAAATAAAGCATATCAGCCCATTATTCAACAACTATATCAACAGCAACATTATTTCGGAGCGCATTCTGATCAGCATATTTTATACAATGATTGGAGAAACAGGGATAGTCTTTTGGTAACAAGAGATTCTTTGGAGAACGATTATTTAAAAAATATCGAAGCAATGAATGCACTGGGTTTATGGAACAACAACAGACCGGAATATTTTATTCCGCCTTATCAGTGGTGGAACAAAAAAGTAGCAAAGTGGTTTTCACAAAGACTGGTTCGATTGGTGAGTTTTACGCCCGGTACCAGAACGAATGCAGATTATACTTGGCCTGAAATGGGGGCTTCTTATAAATCAAGTCAAGAACTAATCGAACTGCTCAAAACATTTGAAGTGAAGCATACATTGAATGGTACAATCTTATTGATACACGCAGGAACAGATCCGAGAAGAAAGGATAAGCTATACAATCGCTTGCCAGAAATCATCAACTCCTTGAAGGCAAAAGGTTATCACTTCACAACCATCGATAAATTATAGACCTTTTTCTGTGTCTCTCTGTGCTTTCAGTTGCAAATAATGAATAAAAAATTGCCACTGAGAACACTGAGGTACACAGAAATATTTTTTACCATTTCTCTTCTTCTGAGCTCTCCCAATCTTTTTGTTTGAAAGCTTCTCTAGATTTCTTTTTTTCTTCTTGTCTGTCAACGATCAGTTTGGCAATTAATTCACCTGCATTTTGATCAGGGTGATCGGCTAGGGTTTGTTTGAGTTTTTTCTCGCTGATATCTAGTCGGTAAAGCAATGAAACCAGCTGATTAAAATCTCGAGTGATCAGCTCATTCACATAAGCCACTAACTGGCTCCATGAGTAAGATTCTATTTTGATTAGGTCATTAGATGCGGACATCGCATAAAGTTAAATCAATCCAATCAGCAGTGATATCCCTTCAAAATCAATGAATTAAGTCAATTTACACTGACAAATTGTTAAATGTTTACTACAAAATGTAAAATAAATTTTACAAAATGAAAAATACATTTTACGTTTGCATGATCAAATCAAACAAGAATATGAAACAGATCAAATTATTCCCGCATAGCTTTCAGCGCATTGGTTATGTTTTATTGGTGCCTTTTTTGGCATTGGGTATTGCGCATATGTTTTTTGAATTCAACCCTTCTTGGCTCGACTTTAAAATGACCTTGAAAGGTCCATTGGAATTTAGTGCGAGTCAAAATTTTACGGATGAACTGGCTTCCATTGGACTCATCATCAGTCTCATCTTCATTGCTTTTTCCAAAGAATCCATAGAAGATGAAGCTATACAGTTTTTTCGTTTGGAAGCTTTGCAATGGGCGGTATATGCCAATTACTTAGTATTGATAATCAGTATACTAACCGTATATGGAAGTACTTTCTTTCAGGTGATGACCTATAATATGTTTACGGTGTTGATCATCTTTATCCTTCGTTTTAAATACGTATTGTTTCAATATAATAAAGTCAGTTATGAAAAATAAGATCAAAGTGCAGCGGGCCATTCATAACCTGACACAGGATGACCTGGCCAAAAAAATTGAGGTGAGTCGACAAACCATCAATACCATGGAATCGGGCAAGTATGTACCATCTACCGTTCTAGCATTGAAAATGGCGAAATTATTTGGGGTTCCGGTGGAAGAGCTGTTTGAATTAGAGGATGAAGATTAATTTTTTATCCTTTTTCCAACCTTTTGGTGTAACACAACTCTTTAATTGGAGTTAAGTAAATAAGTCATTTGTATGTTGAATCTGAGAAAATTGATACCGCTATTGCTGCTGTTGGTCACAACAGCTGCGCTCGCAGGAGTTCTCTTATTGGGCATGCAACCTTCTAGCACTGGGAAAACAAAAATTCCCGAAACATCAACTTTTGAATGGATAGGAATGCCATCCGACACATACCTATGCATCTGAGAGCCATTGTTTCCTAACCATTTATTGTTTACGAGAAAAATACGTTACAATGCGTAGTGGAATCCTTTTGCTCTTACTGAGCATATGTATGACGACTGTAGTTTCAGCCCAAACAAATAATAACAAGGGCTTGATATCAGGTAAGCTGATAGATTCAGCTTCCAAGCAGCCCATGAATTTGGCAACCGTCTCTGTTTTTACAGCAGCCGATACCGTTCTGGTTACATATCGATTGAGTACCGAGTCAGGAGAATTCAAAGTAAGTGGCTTACCCTTAGATATACAATTGAGAATGATTGTTTCTTATTCCGGTTATACGGTTACCAGAAAAGAATTTAAACTCACAGCCGATGCCCCTTCTTTTGATGCAGGAACACTTGAAATGACACCCAATCAAGCCAATACATTAGATGAAGTATTGGTATATGCAGAACGCCCACCGGTAGTAGTAAAGAGAGATACCATTGAATTTAATGCAAACTCATTCAAAACTTTACCATCTGCATTGGTAGAAGATCTTCTCAAAAAATTACCCGGTGTTCAATTGGACGCTGATGGCAATATCACAGTCAATGGAAAAAAAGTAAACCGAATATTGGTAGATGGAAAAGATTTTTTCGGAGGTGATCCCAAAATGGCTACAAGAAATTTACCTGCGAATCTGATCGACAAAATTCAAGTGGCAGATGATAAAGATGAATTAGATCTCAATCCTGATAAAGCTAAAGCAGATGTTGGACAAGTCATCAACCTGAAACTAAAAAAGGCGATCAAGCAAGGATGGTTTGGTAAAGCTTATGCAGGTAAAGCAGATGGAGATCGATATGAGGCGGGTGGTATCGTGAATATGTTTCGTGACACATTACAATTGAGTGTGTTGGGCTTCAGTAATAATTTAAATAAGGCAGGATTTGGATTCAATGACATCAGAACCCTGGGCGGTTTTGATAGAAGTGGTATCAACTCCATTTCTATCAATGGTAATGGCGGATTAAATGTGAATGGTATTTCGTTTGGCGGTACCGGACAAGGTATCCAACAATCACGTGGTATTGGGTTCAATCTGAATAATGAGTTCAAAAAGGGGTTGACATTGAATACGCAATATTTCTATGGTAAAACAAGAAATGATATCACTGAACTGGAAAACAGACAACAGTTTTTGGGTGATACTATTTTAAATACTAGATCCAACAGATCAGAAGTGCAAAATGCCAATAGTCATAGAATCGGATTTGGTTTGAGATGGAAAATTGATACGACATCTAGAATGGAATTTCGTCCGTCATTAACAGTTGGAGAACAAACCAGTAACCGACTTTCGAATATCAATACAAACAGTAGTGTAGATGGTCCGCTAAATACAAGTAATAACTTACAGTCAGTAAATGCAAAGGATCTTGGATACAATCATACATTGAATTATTTCAAGAGCTTCAGAAAAAAAGGAAGATCTTTCAACATGTTCAATAATGTGAACTTGAATAGTGTGAATAGTGATCAGTTTAACAATGTATTGAATACCTTTTTCCCAACCGGTTCCAGTACTTTAGATCAATTACGTGATCTGGAACGTGCTAATTTTTCAACCAATACCAATCTGAACTTTGCTGAGCCACTGGCTAAAGATCTGACCTTACGTTTAGGGTATGCGTTGACTTATTTTGAAAATAAGGACGCCCTTTCAACTTTTAATAAGAATAATACAAATGGGAAGTATGATCAAATCAATAATATACTGACTAACCATTTGGAAAGAACGAGTTGGAGAAACAACTTTTCATCAGGGCTGAATTTCCGACATAAAAAATTAAGCATTACAGCTACCGTTAATTTTCTTTGGTTAGATCTAAACAATCGCTATGTCTCTATCGGACAAAAACTCGATCAGCACTTCAATTATATATTACCCGGTGGGAATATCAGTTGGAAGGAATTCAATCTGAGTTACAACGTAAATGTGAATCCGCCGGGTATTGGAGATATTCAACCCGTTGCAGATAATAGTAATCCATTGTACATCAATAAAGGTAATCCTGATTTGAAACCGGCTGTATCACACAATTTCAATCTGAACTACTTTAAAAATGTGACTGCTAAGCAATTATTCATCAGTGCTTATTTAGGTGGAAATATTAGTAATAATGGAGTTGTTAGAAGTCGTGAAATTGCAGCCAATGGAGTACAAACCACAATGCCTGTGAATGCAGACGGTATCCATAATTTTTATACCAACTTTTACTTCAACAAGCAATACAAACTTAATAAGACATTTTCATTCAATATGGGAGCCGGTTATAACCTGAATTATACCAGAAACTTTCTCATCATCAATAGCAAAAAGAGCTATGTAAAAAACATTGACTTTAGTCCATACTTACGTGCGGGTATCAACTGGAATGATAAGATTGAATGGAATATCAACTATAATAGAGGAATCAACAATGCTTATTATGAAAGCAAAGACTTCCGTAATTTGGAAGTTGAAAGACAAAGCATTAATACAGATCTGGTTGTTCGTGTGCCCAAAAAATTTGTGTGGGAGATGACTTTGGATCATCGCTACAACTCACAAACAGCTCCGGGAGTCCAAAAAACGGTTGCATTGTTAAATGCAGGGTTAACGTATCTCTTCCTGAAAGAAGATAAAGGTCAATTGAAATTCTCTGTATTTGATTTATTGAATCAAAACCGTTCGGTATTCCGTTTCTCAGCTGAGAATTATATCACCGACAGACAAGTCAATATTCTACAACGTTATTTCATGCTTACGTTTACCTATAATATCAGAAGCTTTGGTGCAGCGGGTAAGGGTGCAGGTGGTAAAGTGGGGGGAAGACAGAGTCTATTCTTCTTTTAATCTCTTCTCCGCGATAACTCATTTCTCCTATTCTCTGCGGTTCATTTACTTTAAAGGACTAACCGTAAAGAATAGGAGTTTTAGTAAAGGCTAATACTTCTCCATCACCCCCAATCCAAATAAAGCAAAATCATATTTCACAGGATCTTTTGGGTCTAGTGTTTTGAGATAGTCGGTGAGTTCTACTGCTGCTTGCCAATCCATTTGCTTTCTATCCAATAACTGAAACCGTTTAGCTACTCTGGCTACATGTAAATCGATCGGACAAATCAATTCTGATGGTTTGATCTTTTGCCAAATACCAAAATCAACTCCGGCTTTGTCTTTTCGTACCATCCATCTTAGAAACATGTTCAGTCTTTTGCAAGATGATCCTTTAAAAGGTGTTGCGATATGCTTTTTTGTTCTTGCAGGCGCATCTTCTAATGAAAAAAAATATTGATGGAAAAGCGTTAATCTTATTTCCATCTCTTTTTCTTTCGTTAATATAAAAGCAGATTCTAATGAATCGTATTGTAAATAGTGTTGCTTTAGAAAGGAAATAAAGTAGAGTAGATCTGTAGCATTAAAAGTTCGATGCTTAAAGTGGATCAATTTTTTTAGATCCTTTTCCTGATGATGTGTACAAAACTCATGTGGAGCATTGTCCATGAGTTTCATCAGTTCAAAAGATTTCTGGATGATGGTGGTCCTGTTGCCCCAAGCAAATACAGCAGCAAAAAAACCTGCAATTTCTATGTCTTGCTTTTTAGTGAAAGCATGAGGTACGCAGATAGGGTCTTCTTTGATAAAAGAAACCTGATTGTATTGTTGCACTTTACTATTGAAGAAATCTTTTAAGGATTCCTTGCTGTCTATCTTCATACAGTACAAAAATATCACAATCCCTTATCACCTGCATACCTCTTTATATTAAGAACTTCTCTTCTGATACCAAAGTTGTACTAAACCTGAAGGGAAAGTTTTTGAATCTGTCAGCTTTAGTGACTGTTCAGGGAAATCATCTGCAAATAAGCGAATTCCGCTACCCAGAAAATGCGGTATGATCGATATAATGAACTCATCGATCAATCCTTTTTTTAAAAGGGCATGAATTGTTGTAGAACCTCCATCAACAAAGATCGAAGCGCCTTCTTGCTTTTGTAGTTGATCGATCAATTTTTCGGGAGCATCGTTCCAAAATGTAACATGTTCATCTTTACCTTGTCTGGATGAAGAAATGACATAACAATTTCTATCCTGATGCGGGAACGGAACACCAAAACTTAATACTTTATCATACGTTTTTCTTCCCATGATAACAGTATCAACTGTACTCACAAATGCTGCATACCCATAATCTTCAGGTGACGCTTCTACGATACTGAGAAAATCAAGATTATCATCTTTCCCTGCAATATATCCATCGGCACTGCAGGCGATAAATACGATTACTTTTCTTTTATTCATTGTACGATTATTATGAATAGCATATGGCTTATGGGACATAGCAAATTGTCGGCGATTATTCTTCCCAAACTATTTGCTATGTCCCATAAGCCATATGCCAAATTTTATCTCCATCCATCCCCATCCAATATATTACCGATGCCTCCCAGAATGCTTCCTTCTTCTTTTCTGCTATACGTACCATAAGCAAGAATTCTTCCTGCCAATCGACTGATAGGTAATGTTTGAATCCAAACAATACCGGGGCCACGAAGTGTAGCAAAGAATAATCCTTCACCACCAAAAATCGTATTCTTAATACCTCCTACAAATTGAATGTCATAATCTACGGTTGAGGTAAAGCCCACGATACATCCGGTATCTACTTTCAATAATTCTCCGGGTTGTAATTGTCTTTGTACTACGTGTCCGCAAGCGTGTAAAAATGCCATTCCATCGCCTTCCAATTTTTCCATGATGAATCCTTCACCACCAAATAAACCTGTTCCTAATTTTCTTTGGAACTCCAGACCAACACTTACCCCTTTGGCTGCACAGAGGAATGCGTCTTTCTGACAAATGATTTTATTTTGAAAGCGGGAAAGATCAACCGGGATAATTTTTCCGGGATAGGGGGAAGCGAAGCTAACAGTTTTGATACCACCGGTTACATTGGTGAATGCTGTCATAAATAGGTTTTCACCTACCAGTACTCGTTTACCGGCATTCAAAAGTTTACCCAATAATCCGCCTTGTTGTTTACTGCCATCGCCAAACAATGTTTCCATTTGGATACCATCATCCATCATCATAAAAGCACCCGGCTCAGCGATTGCTGTTTCATTCGGATCCAATTCTACTTCCACATATTGCATTTCCTCACCGTAGATTTTGTAGTCTATTTCGTGATTTTGTTTCATAATTCAACTTTTTAAATAGGTAGTTCAATTTGTAAATTCATTACATAATCTGCGAATCTGCGGCCTATTTTTTTGCCGCAGATTCGCAGATTATTTTGTTAAAACAATTCTTTTATATTGTAGAGATTGATCATGAAAATTCAATAAAAGACCGAGTTGCAACTTTGAAACAGCCAAATAGTTTAATACCTGTGCCTGATGTTGTTCTATCATTCCTGCCTTTGATTTGACTTCTAAAATTATTGACTTGTCTATTACAAAGTCAGCAAAAAATTTATGCGGTAAAATGATGTTTTTATAGGTAATGGATATTCTTTGTAGTTCTAGGTATTCATATTGATTGCCACTGAAGGCACAGAGGTACACAGAATTTCATAAGTATTTCCCGCAAAAAAAACCGCCCCTGAGAACAGGGGCGGTGTGGATTATTACCAAAAACCAACTGTACACTATCATTAGAACCAACTGCCGATAAAGGATTGGTTAACTGTTGCTACATTTTTTAAGCGTTTCTCTCTTTTCTTTCTTGCTATTCTATTTCTGATCAATGCGGCTACCATCAACAATAAGAAGATAATAGTCAATGGCGGGATACCCATGAAGCTGATCCATTTACCGCCAAACATTCTACGCATCGGTCTGCGTAAACGCTCAGCGATCAGATACATCGCAGGTACAATGATCAAGGTCATGAAGAAAGCGAAAGTCAAACCAAAGATGATGGTCCAGCTCAACGGCTTCCAGAATACAACGTTATCGCCACCAAAGAAGATCCTTGGATTCAACTCAGAGAATAAGGTTACGAAATTGATATTGAAACCAACGGCGATCGGAATGAATGCCAGGATCGCAGCAAGAGCTGTTAACAGTACCGGAATGATACGTGTCTTACCGGCCTGTATCACTGCTTCTTTTGTCTTCATACCTCTTGATCGTAGCTCATCCGCAAATTCAATCACAAGGATACCATTCTTCACTACAATACCTGCCAAACCTACGATTCCAAGTCCTGTCATCAGAATAGATACTTCCATACCTGTGATAGAGAATCCCAGGAATACACCGATCACACTGAAAATGATCTCGGTTAAAATGATCACCGGTTTACTTACGCTGTTGAATTGTAATACCAGAATCAATAATATTAATGCCAATGCAATTAATAAGGCACTAAATAAGAATGCGCCCGTTTCTGCTTGCTGCTCTCCTTCACCGGTTTGTTTGATGGTTACACCATCAGGTAAACCTTTGAAATCTGCAATGTGTTTGGCCAATACCTGATTCACTGCTGTAGCATTGAATCCTTCAGTGGTCAGTACATTGGAACGCAATGTGATCAAACGTTTTTGATTTTTTCTTTTCACACTACCCAATGTGCTGGTAGGCTCAACTTTTACCAATGCGCTGATCGGAATATTTTTTACTGCACCACCTGCTGCCATATCTCTGAATGAAATACGCATATTCAAAAGGTCAGTTAAACTTTTACGCTGAATCTCATTATTGCGTAATTGAATTTTATATTCTTCTTTTCCTTCCTTCACTTTTGAAACTTCTCTTCCAAACAGCGCTGTACGAATTTCCATACCGATCTGCGCGGTAGATACACCTTCGATCAAGGCTCGTTGTCTGTCAACGGTAAGCGTGATCTCCGGATTTTTCAAGTCTACATCCATTTTCAATTCTTCTACACCCGGAACTTGAATAGAATCGAGATAGTTCTTTAGTGATGTAGCACCTTTGATCATCGCATCAAAATCTTCACTGGCAATTTCAATATTGATCGGAGGATCGGTTGGTGGACCGCCACTTTCCTGGTCTACACTGATTTCTGAACCGGGAATTCCTTTCATGGCAGCACGGATCTGATCCAAGTAGGGTCTTGTAGAAACACCATGCCTTTTTTCAAATTCCACAAATGAAACCTGAATACGACCCAATTCACTTCTAGTACTTCTATCACCAGCCATAGGATCACCCGCACCAACAGCCACGTTACTGATCACACTTTCAACGATTGGATTTTGTTTGCCATTCTCAGTTCCTAAAATTTTATTTACTCGCCCTTCCAATACTTTAGTAATAGAATCTGTGAATTCTACATTGGTACCAACTGGCAATTTCAGGTAAACAAAAATCTGGTTTGGATCACCTTTAGGGAAGAAGGTAATCGGTATACGACCACTTCCAATGGAGCCAACGAAGATGAACATGGAGATGAAGAACAAGGCGATGGTTCCTAATAACAAGTGTACCGGTCTCCATCCATTCAATGCCCATCTCAATAAGCTTTCATAATGACTCATGATCCATGGCAATGCCTTATTCTGGAAATTATGGATCGCATCATCCAACACATATTTGTTGAACACGACCAATATCATAAAGAAGATCAAGAAATTGCCCCAGAAGGTAGCACCTGCAATATCCAATAAGATACCAATGGCTATCGCGATCCAGAATCCCTTCTTTTTGAAGATAGCGCTCTTAGGTTCTTTCACACCATGCTCATCTTCATGATTCATAAAGTCAACTGCAAAAATGGGGTTCATGATGAAAGCCACCACAAGAGATGCAGCCAATGTGAAGATCAACATCGTTGGCAGGTATACCATGAATTTACCAATGATACCCGGCCAGAATAATAATGGGAAGAATGGTGCGAGTGTAGTTAAGGTACCTGCTAATACGGGTACAAAAACTTCACCTGCAGCAATCCTTGCAGAGAAAGCAGACGTCAATTTACCCTTGCCTTCCATAAAGATGCGGTGTGTATTTTCGATAACCACAATTGCATCATCCACAATGATCCCCAATCCGAATAGTAATGCAAAGAGTACGATGAAGTTGAGTGTAACGTGTGTTCCAACAATAAGGTCTGCGCCTGGTAAGAATACAAAAGCAACGAACATACTCAGTGGTACAGAAAGCGCCACAAAGAATGCATTCACCACACCCATGAAGAACATCAGTACGATCAATACCAATACGAAACCGATAATGATAGAGTTTACCAACTCATTAAATGAAGTTCTGGTCTGAATACTTTGATCACCGGTAATTACGGCTTTCATATCTGTAGGATATAAAACACCCTTTCCTTCTTCTACGATCTTTTTAACACCATCACTGGTTTCGATTAAGTTTTCACCACTTCTTTTGATAATATTCAGCGTTACTACGTTCTTGCCATCCAATCGAGCATAACTTTCTCTTTCTTTAATGGTATCAATAACGTGCGCGATATCTTTCAGATAAATGGGAGCTCCATTGGTATTTCGAATGATAAGCTGCTGGATATCAAAAGCAGTTTTTAACTGACCTTTTAATTGTAGGTTTCGTTTCATGTTGCCCACTTCCAAAAGACCTCCTGAAATGTCCAGATTCTCACGTTGCACAGCAGCAGTGATATCATCAAAGGTTATACCGGCACTTTGCATGCGGTAATTGTCAACATTGATTTGGAATTCGCGTTCAGGAGCACCAACGATATCAACACGGTTGATCTGAGGTAGATCTTCCAGTTTATCTTTCATATCATCGGCATACTTCTTCAAACGAGGCAAATCATAATCACCACTCAGGTTCACATACATGATCGGCTGCTCACTGAAACTTACTTCAAGAACGGTAGGTTCTTGTGTAAGATCATTCGGCAGATCTTGCTTTGCCTTGTCTACCGCATCTTTTACTTTCTGTAATGCGATATCTGTTTTAACATCCGTATCAAACTCTACCATGATGGCAGAGAAGTCTTGTTGAGATGTACTTGTAAACTTTTTGATCTTGGCACCTGTAATCCCTTTGATTTGTTTTTCAATAGGACGGGTAACAAGGTTCTCAATATCTTTTGGTGAATTACCTACATATACGGTTTGTACATAAATGGTAGGAATTACGATATCAGGGAATTGTTCTTTCGGTAAAGTGATGAATTGGTAGATACCTGCCAAGCTCACAAACAACATCATCAAATAGATCGATGTTTTGTTTTTGATACTCCAGGTCGTAGGTCCAAATTCTTTGAACTTACCTTTTATATTTTCTAATGCACTCATACAATTAGTTTAATTGATCTTGAATCTTAATGCCTACTTAGTGTTGGTTGTGATCACCTGACCATCATATAAACTCTGATAACCTTCTGTGATCACCATATCGCCTGTCTGTAAACCGGATTTGATCTCCAGTTTATCACCATAGAATTCACCTACGATCACAACTTTCTTTTTAGCGATCATCTTGCCATTTTCCTTTACAGCCACCATTATATATTTACCCTTCTCGTCATTTTGTAAAGTGTTCACAGGAACAGTGATGGCATTATTAATGGTATAATCTTGGATCTGCACCATTGCAATTTGATTTGGTCTGAAGTCCTTATCATTCGGCATTCTTGCTTCAATAAAGAAGCTACGGCTAATCGGGTTGATGATCTTTCCTGATACGGATATTTTCGCTTCAACAGTTTTATTGATATCAGGTAAAGTAATTTTTAAGCGAGTTCCATTATTCACACGGTCAATGTAGTTTTCAGGAACTTCTGTGGTAACTTTTAAATTACTTGTATTGACGATCTTGATCTGACCCGGGCCTGCAAAAATTTCACCCACACGGATATTCACATCTTCAGCAACACCACTTACATCGCTGTATACAGAAGTAAATGCGAGTTGTTCTCTGCTCAATTTCACTTGCTCTTCAGCGCTCTTCAATTGATTTTCGAGTGTTTCTACATTGTTTTTTGCAGTGATCAATTGTACTTCAGTACCAATATTCTGCTCCCACAAATTCTTTTGCTTTTGATACAGTGTCTTAGCAAATGATAATTGTGTTTTCAGTGTTTCCAGACCTTGTTCAGCAGCGATCACACTTTGACGTTGTAAAGCATCGTCTAGCTTTAAGATCAATTGTCCTTTCTTCACCACATCACCACGCTTGATATAGACAGCTTTTACTTGTCCGCCACCACCACGAGGAGTCACGAAAGAAATATTTTCTGATTCGATTTTACCCTGCAGGTCAATATAGTGAGTGAATGTTTCAGGAGCTACTGCAGTTAATGAAACCAGTTTAGCATTATCAGGTTTAGCCGAAGCCGGATCCAGTTTAGCGATCTCTGCTTCAAGCTTAGCTATCTCAGCGTCAATTCCATCCTTTTGTTTTTTTAATTCAGCCAGTTTTGCTTTTTGCTCAGCTGCAGCACCGCTGTTCGCTTCAGTAGAACCTGAACCACAAGAAGCCAGTGTTACAGAAGCAGCGAGTACTAGAATAGTGAATATCTTTTGCATATAGTTAGGTTTATAGTTTTCCGATTGCTTTTAAATAATCTACCCTGGCAATGATCGCACTGTACAGGGCACTGATATAATTGGTTTGTGCGGTAACCAAGTCTGTTTGTGCTGCAGTGATCTCGGTATTAGAACCGGTACCCACTTCATATTTTTTCTTGGTCTGATTATATACACTTTCTGCCAACTGCATATTTTTCTTTTGGAAATTCATGGTTGCGATGGCAGTTTTGAAGTTCAGTCTTGATTGTGCTACTTCATTGTCGATGTTGAGTTTCAGATTGTCGATCTGATTCTCTGTTTGCTGCAACTCGAAACGCGCTTTTTTAATTCTTGCATCTCTTCCAAAGCCATCGAATATGGGAATTGAAATGTTTAAGCCAATGAAGGATGTGGTGAACCAGTCGCCTTTGCCAAAGAAGTCGAACTTATTCCTTTGCGCATTTTTTGTATATGCACCTGATAAAGCCACTGTTGGCAGATAGCTTAACTGGTAACGTTTAATATTGAACTCATTGAGTTTTTTACCCAGACTGAGGTACTGAAAATCTTTTCTGTCAGAATAATTGTACGCAGTATCCAGTGTAAAGTCTTTGCTGATCTGATCTTCACTTAAACGGTCGGTCAAAACTAAAGTGTCATTTACCGGCATTCCCATTAAGGTTTTTAATCCCATGTAACCCAGATCAATACTGTTGAGTGCTTTTAATTTTTCAGTCTGCAGATTAGCAACCTGAACAGCAATTTTATCGAGGTCCAGTTTTTCAGCAAACCCATTTTTATACAACTCTCTGGTATCATTTTCCAGTTTAGATAATCTGTTGATGTTGGCATCCAAAAGATCGATCTGTGTCTTACTCACTACGAGTTGATAGTAGATCTTGTGAATGTTTGTTTTGATCATCTCTTCTGTAACTTCCTTATTCTTGGTTTGGAATTCTATGGAAGTTCTTCGGGCTTGTAAACCAATAAAAACTTGTCCATCAAATAATAATTGCTGGACTTGAATGGTTGCAGAAGCATTGTACTTCACCCCGAAACGAACCGGAATAAAAGTTCCGGCAGCTCCTCCGAAAAATTCTCCGGGTAATAAGGAAACAGGCAATTGTAAATAATCATTACCGCTTACGTTACCTGTAACGGTTGGTAATGCAGCCGCAGTAATATCGCGGTTGGTTTGGTTTTGAACCTGAATATTCAACAATGCATTTTTTACCTGAACATTGTTTTTGTTGGCATAATCAACACATTGCTGAATGTTAAATTCATGCTTGGTCGAATTTTGAGCGTTGGTAAGAACACTTATTAATGCCAGCCCCATCAGTAAAACCAGTCTTGGGATCCTTCTTTCGTGCATAGGTTTTAGATTTATTTTTTTTGTCGTTGTTGCTTGTATTTTAAAATGAGTTTTTGTCCTTTTGCAGTAGCCATACCGGAAAGAAAATTATCCGTGATTTCTGCTATAACCTGACCGGGTGTAAACTTGGATGCGGGAAAATTTTCTTTATCAAACATGAAAAACATTGTTACTAGACGAAACCTTGTTAGCAGCTCTACGTTAATATCTTCTCGATATAGCCCTTCTTGTATACCCCATTCAAGGTTGCTTTTGATGACCTCATGAAAGAATTTATTCTTGTGATCCAGAAACTTTTTATATGCTTTCGGATGGTATTTTTCCAAGTCGAACATGAGTGAAGGATTCATGTGTTTCAACATTTCCTGTACCATATCTACAGCCATGAAAATCTCATGAATCGCATTTTCGCTTTGATTTCTATGGCCGGTACAGTCGTCTTTACTTCGTTCGATCTCAATATTAATGGTACCCTCTACCAACGCATCTTTATCAGCATAATATTGATAGATGGTCTTCTTGCTCATGCCCAGGTGATTGGCGATCTCATCCATACTCACACTGCGGAGTCCATATCGCATGAACAATTCATGTGCTTTGGTTAATATTCTTTCCTGAGTTTCCATAATCTGAATTCGCGCGCAAAACTATGGAAACTTTTATCGTTACCAAAGTTTCCATATGTTTTTTGGATTAAATCTGTGTTAAACGGTCAATATATCAGATGAATGAAATGCTTATGATAGTTAGTTTTTAGACGTTTTAGCAACACACATATTGTATGATAACTGCTTATTTGTCGATTTCTTAGTTACTTTACATTGAAATCCAGACAGATGAGTAATGCGGATGTAAAAAACAGTCTTCGCGAATACCTTAAAAAACTCTTGCAATACTTTTTTCAAGGGATGATCGTACTTGCGCCCATTGGTATCACACTTTGGGTGGTAGTTGGATTGTTTCGCTGGATCGATGGATTTCTTCCTAATCTTATCAACTCCCTCTTTCCCGATCTACTCGAAAAAGATGCTGCCGGTAACCTGAGAAGTCTACCCGGATTGGGTTTCATCGTTGTTATTGCATTGGTATTATTGGTTGGATGGATATCCTCTCTTTTTGTAGTAGGAAGATTGGTGACCTTGTTAGATACTGTCTTGGAAAAGACGCCCGGTATTAAATTCATCTATTCTTCGGTCAAAGATTTCTTAGAGGCATTTGCAGGTAACAAGAAGAAATTTGATAAACCGGTACTTGTGAACGTTGATGGATCAGATGTTTGGCGTATTGGCTTCATCACACAACACTCTTCAGATGAGTTTGGCTTAAAAGACCATGTAACCGTTTATGTTCCACACTCTTATGCTATTTCCGGCATCACTTATTTCGTCCCCAAAGAAAAAATAAAACCACTCCCTGATATCAGCGCCGCAGACGCCATGAAGTACACCGTATCGGGTGGGGTTACGGATGTAGAGTAGTTTATAGTCCATGGTTTTACTTTATGTATTATCACGTGGTTCAAAATGTTCTAACATGGACTATTGGCTATTGCCTATGGACTAATTCCCTACCTTGCGCATTCAAGCAATCGACATGAAGGTTCATAATTTTAATTCGGGGCCATCTATTCTGCCTAGAATTGTGATGGAGCAGGCTGCGCAAGCTATTCATGACTTTAATGGAACAGGTTTATCTATCCTGGAGATCGGACATCGAACCACTCATTTTCAAGAGGTATTACAAGAGGCAATTACCAGTGTAAAACAATTGATGGACTTGAGTGATGATCATGAAGTATTGTTTTTGCATGGAGGTGCTACTACACAATTCATGCAAGTGCCCATGAATTTATTGGATGAAAAAGCCACAGCAGCTTATCATGTGAATGGTATCTGGGGTAAAAAAGCTGCTACCGAAGCAGCATTATTTGGTAAGGTTGCAGTTGTTGCAGACAGCTCTGATAAGCAGAATACGTATATCAGTAAAGAGTTTGATCTACCGGCATCAGCATCATACCTGCATATTACTTCTAACAATACAGTTGAAGGAACACAATGGCATCAATTTCCGGAAACACAAGTGCCACTGGTAGCGGATATGAGCAGCGACATTTTTTGCAGACCTGCTGATTACAAACGATTTGGATTGATCTATGCAGGTGCACAAAAAAACATGGGTGCTGCCGGGGTGAATATGGTAGTGGTCAGAAAAGATCTGTTGGGTAGAGTAAGTAGACAAATTCCAACGATCATGGATTATCAAAAACATATCGCTGCCGGTTCATTGATGAATACACCACCGGTATTTGCTGTGTATGTAAGCATGCTCACCTTACGTTGGATCATTCAAGAAGGGGGTCTGGTAGAAATGGAAAGAAGAAACAAAGCAAAATCTGATCTATTATATCAAACCATTGATAGTATTCCGCTGTTTCGTCCGGAAGTAGCCAAAGAGGATAGAAGCCTTATGAATGCTGTGTTTTTCCTGAATGACCCTGCATTAGAACCGCTGTTTTTGGAAGCCTGTAAGAAAGCTAATATGATCGGTGTCAAAGGTTATCGAACAGTGGGTGGTATACGCGTAAGTATGTATAATGCACTGCCATTATCAAGTGTAGAAGACATTTGTGATCTGATGAAAGACTTCGCATCTAAACACGGATGATTTTTATAAACGGTTGTGACCACAAATAAATTTTACCTACTTTTGGACCGAAAAACGATTTTGGTCGAAAATGATAGTAACGCAGAAAGAAGAGATCGTTAAAGACGACATCCTGAAAGAGGCGCAGAAGTTATTCCAACAATTTGGTCTGAAGAAAACCACCATGGAAGACATTGCCCGATCTATGGGCAAGGGGAAAAGCACCTTATATTATTACTATTGCAGTAAGGAAGAGATATTCGACGCCGTCATCAATAAAGAAATGACGGAAGTCTTCAATGAAGCAAAGGATGCCGCTGAGAAAGCACATTCTGCTGAAGACAAGCTCAGGGTCTTTACCATTACCAAGATCAAGGCCCTTCAGAAAAAATCCAATTTATATAGAGTTGTACGCGGCGAAATGCAGGAAAACAATCGATGCATGAAACACGTACATACAGAATATGATCAGCAAGAAGTGAAGTTGGTGAAGAATATTCTCAGTTTTGGTATTAAAACAGGAGAGTTCAGCAGTGCGATTAAAAAGGATCTGGATATTTTACCGTCTGTAGTAGTGAGTTCCTTGCGTGGGCTTGAATTTGACCTGTTTGCAGGAAATAAATATCCGAAACTGGAAACCAGGATTGATTCGATTGTAAGTATTATGGTAAAAGGAATAAAAAAATAAAATAAAAAAGAGTTTCATACGTCCCGATACCATCGGGACCATCATTTACAACAACAGAGAAAATCTACTAAACATGAAAGAACAAATCCAACCTGCAAATGGCAAACTGGGTATCCTTCTTCCCGGATTGGGAGCTGTGGCTACTACTGTTATTGCGGGCGTTGTGGCTGTGAACAAAGGCCTTGCTGAACCTATTGGTGCGCTTACGCAAATGGGTAATATCCGTTTGGGAAAAAGAACAGAAAATCGTTATCCGCTTATTAAAGATTTCGTGCCTTTGGCACCATTGCAGGATGTCGTATTTGGTGGATGGGATGTATACAGTGACAATGTATATGAAGCAGCTATGAACGCAAAAGTATTAGATGCTACATTGCTCAATGCTATTAAACCGGAATTGGAAGCCATCAAACCGATGAAGGCTGTTTTTGATAAGTCATATATTAAGAATCTGGATGGTACTCATATTAAGCAAGCTGCTACTAAATGGGATCTTGCAAATGAAGTGATCAACGATATTGAAAACTTTAAAGCAACTAATGGTTGCGATCGCGTAGTTATCGTATGGTGTGGTTCTACTGAAAAATATATTGAGCAATCAGCAGTTCATGAAACCATTGAATCATTTGAAGCCGGATTAAAAAATAATGATCCAGCGATCTCTCCAAGTATGATCTATGCATATGCTGCTATCAAGATCGGCGTTCCTTATGCAAACGGTGCACCGAATCTTACTTGCGATATTCCTGCATTGATCGAATTATCAAAAGAAACCAATACCCCTATCGGTGGTAAAGATTTCAAGACCGGACAAACATTGATGAAAACCATTCTGGCACCGGGTTTACATGCACGTGCATTGGGTGTTCGCGGATGGTTCTCTACCAATATCCTGGGTAACAGAGATGGTTTGGTATTGGATGATCCGGATAATTTCAAAACAAAAGAAGTTTCTAAGTTGAGTGTACTGGAAGATATTCTTCAACCGGACATCAATCCGAAATTATATGGTGATCTGTATCATAAAGTTCGTATCAACTATTATCCTCCTCATGGTGATAATAAAGAGAGCTGGGATAATATCGACATTTTCGGATGGTTGGGATATTCTATGCAAATCAAGATCAACTTTTTGTGTCGCGATTCTATCTTGGCTGCACCTATCGTACTGGATCTGGCCATCTTTATGGATCTGGCTAAACGTGCGAATATGAGTGGTATTCAAGAGTGGTTGTCGTTTTATTTTAAATCGCCACAAACTGCACCAGGACTGAGACCTGAGCATGATATTTTCAAACAGCTCATCAAACTGCAGAATACACTGCGTCATATGATGGGTGAAGATTTGATCACTCACTTAGGTCTTGATTATTATCAGGATCTGGTGGAAGCATTATAATGAAAGTAGCAAAAGCCATAGCCAGCTGTCTGGGTATCGGGTATATCAAAGGTGGCGGAACAATCACCGCTTTGCTTTGTTGCATACCCTGGTATTTTGCCCGGACAGTTGGTTCTTTTGAAATGATTGCATTTGCGGTAACTGTTGTCGTTACTGCATTGGGTGTGTGGACTGCAGCTGTTGTGGAAAAGGAATGGGGTAAAGACAGTAGTAGGGTGGTAATCGATGAAGCAGCGGGTATGATGATCAGCCTGTTATTCATTCCGGTTACAATAAGTTATGTGGCAACCGGGTTTATTTTATTTCGATTACTGGATATTACCAAACCACTGCTGATCAGAAGAACAGAATCACTCCCTAGTGGATGGGGTGTGATGATGGACGATATGATCGCCGGATTATATACCAACATACTGTTACACATAATTATGTGGTTAAATGTTTTTTGACCGATGGTTACTTTTGTAAAAGCACAAGCTGCTTCGTTAGCGGCCACTATTGTTGACTTTTCTGTCTTTATCATACTGACAGAATGGTTAAACTGTTGGTACCTCGCAGCAAGTATTACCGGAACCATCTCAGGAGGCATTACCAATTTTTTACTGGGTCGAGTATGGGTATTTGATGCTACTCATGGTAAAGTACCTAAGCAGGCATTCAAATATGTGTTGGTGTGGACCGGTAATCTATTATTGGTATCAGGAGGTGTGTTTGTGGTTACTGAATATGCGCAACTCACTCCCCTCGCATCAAAGATCATTGTATCACTGATTGTAGGATTTACCTACAATTATATGTTACAGAAAAAATTTGTGTTCAAATAATAACAAAAATGAAAACTAAAAGTGGCGTTGTAAAATGGGGGCTTCTGGCTTTATTCATCTTGACAGGCTTTGTTCAAAGCATGGCACAAACGGTTGTTAAAGGAAAGATCGTTGACGCATTCAGCAAAGAACCATTACAATATGTAAGTGTGGTATTCAAGGGGGGACGTGGTACTGTTACAGATAGCTTAGGACAGTATACTTTACGTTCATCAGGAAATATTTCAGTGATACTTGTTTCATATGTTGGATATAAAACCATTCAACGTGATATTGCTGTAGGTAAAGAACAAACCATTGATCTTGAATTGGAGACTGATCCAAAAGCAGTGTACAATGTAACCGTATCAACTAATAAAAGAGCGAAATACAGAAACAAAAATAATCCTGCGGTAGACCTCATCAGAAGAGTAATTGATAATAAACCACTGAATCGCCCGGAGAAATATGATTATGTGGAATACGATCAGTATGAAAAACTAGAAGTATCCTTAAGTAGTGTTCCTGAAAAATTAGCTAATAACAGGATGTTACGTAAGTATCAGTTTCTTTTTGAAAACGTAGATTCTACTAAACTTCAGGGAAAAACATTACTGCCTGTTTATCTGGAAGAAAAACTAGCACAAAAATATTATCGTAAAAATCCGGAGAAAACAAAAACCATTGTTCGCGGAGAGAAAAGAGTGAACTATGGTGAATACATCGATAATGATGGAGTTAGCTCTTACTTGAATAGATTGATCATGGATGTCGATATCTATGATAACAACATCCCATTGTTTACCTATCAGTTTCTAAGTCCGATTGCTGACCTCGCCCCAACATTTTACATGTACTATATCCGTGATACCATCACCGATGAAACAGGAAATAAATTGATCAAAATGTATTTCACACCTAGAAATACAAATGATCTTTTATTCCGTGGTAACATGTATATCACCCTCGATGGAAACTATGCAGTTCAAAAACTGGATATGTTTTTGAGTCGAAATGTGAATCTGAACTTTGTTCGTGAATTACGTGTTGACCTTGATTTTGAAAAAAATCCTGATGGTCGTTATCATCTGAGCAAAAGCAATGTAATGGCAGAAGCTGCTGTTACAAAAGGTTCTAGTGGAGGTTTCTTCGGTGAGAGAACCGTTTCCTTCAAAAACTATAAGATCAATGAAGCTAAACCGGATAGTGTTTATGATGGTCCGGCCACTGTAAAGCTTGAAAAAGTAGACAAGCTTCCGGATACTTTCTGGGAAAAGAATCGTCACGACACACTTACTGCAACAGAATCTAAAGTATATTCTAATATAGATAGTCTAGAGAAAATGCCTTCGTTTCGAAGAACATTGGCATTTGCTACTTTCTTATTAGCTGGTTACACATCTTTTGGACCTTTTGAAATGGGCCCGGCTGCTGCATTCTACGGGTTTAATCCGGTAGAAGGTTTCAAACTTCGTTTGGGAGGAAGAACAACGCCTAAGTTGAGTAAACGAATTTATTTTGAAACCTATGGTGCTTATGGATTTAAAGATCAAAGATGGAAATACTTTTTAAGTACCACTTATTCACTCAATAATAAATCCATCTACACATTTCCTTTGAAATTCATTCGGGCAAGTTATCAGCATGATACTAAGATACCCGGACAAGAATTGCAGTTTGTTCAGGAAGATAATTTCTTCTTGTCTTTCAAACGCGGATTGAATGATAAATGGATTTATAATGACATCTTCAAGCTGGAATATGTGCATGAATTCCAAAACAGATTATCTTATACTTTAGGTTTTAGAAATTGGAGACATACTCCTGCAGGTTCTATTGTTTACAATAAATTTAATAATGGAGTTTTAGAAACGGTTCCTTCAATCAACACCAGTGAGATCTCTGCACAGATTCGCTGGGCACCTAAAGAGCAGTTCTATCAAGGTAAAGTATATCGAATTCCTATCATCAATAAATATCCCATTTTCACTTTGCGTTACACTGCCGGTGTTAAAGGATTATTCAATAGTGAATACAACTATCAGAACATCAACCTGCGCGTAGAAAAGCGTGTATTCTTATCTCAATTGGGGTATAGTGATGTGGTTTTGGAAAGTGGCTATACTTTTGGTTCTGCCCCTTATCCATTACTTACAATTCATCGTGCCAACCAAACCTATGCGTATCAGCTGAACTCTTATAATCTAATGAACTTCCAGGAGTTTGTGAGTGACCAGTTTGCAGCATTATCGATTGATCATCATTTCAATGGACTCATCTTTAATCGAATTCCTTTATTGAAGAAATTGAAATTGAGAGAATTGCTCACAATGAAAGTGATCTATGGTGGTATCAGAGATGAGAATAATCCGGATAAAAATCCCGATCTGATCAAGTTCCCGGTATTGAATGGTCAGACAACTACTTTTTCATTGAATAGGAAACCTTATATAGAAGGAAGTGTGGGTGTAGGAAATATCTTTAAAATTTTCAGAGTAGATCTGGTAAGACGATTTAACTATAAAGAAAATCCGAATATCAGTACTTGGGGCGTCAGAGCGCGCTTTAAATTTGATTTTTGATTGTATTACTTTGTATAGTAGCTAACGGTACATGGAAAACATACCCTTAAGAGTAAAATTGCAGAAAGCCATTTATGTGGTCATCGATCCTTTTGTAAAAGGATTGATCAAAATAGGATTAACCCCCAACATGGTTACCATGATTGGGTTTGTATTGAATATTGGTGTTGCCATCATTTTTGTAGAAGGCGGTGAGAGAGGACATCGTGGTGATCTTTCTTATGTAGGATGGGCAGGCGCGCTGATTCTTTTTGCAGGATTATTTGATATGCTTGATGGACAAGTAGCAAGATTGGGCAATATGAGTTCCTCCTTTGGAGCTTTGTTCGATTCTGTATTGGATAGGTACAGTGAGCTGATCATGTTCCTTGGTATTTGTTACTATCTCATTGCTCACCATTATTTTTTAAGCTCCTTATTCGCTTTCATTGCTATGATCGGCTCCATGATGGTGAGTTATACCAGAGCAAGAGCAGAAGGTTTGGGTGTTGAGTGTAAAGATGGACTCATGCAAAGACCTGAAAGGGTTGTGACCATTGGTGTTTCTGCAATCGCATGTGGAATCGTAGGAGAGTACATTGGTGGAGATTGGAAATGGTACGTAAGTGGAATCAAATTTCACGTACTAGAGACCATGTCTATTTTTACATTGCCACTTACTTTAATGGCGGTGTTGACCAATATTACAGCGATCAATCGTTTAAGAGGATCAAAAAAGGCATTGGATTTGAAAGACGAACAAATGAAACAATCGAAATCAGGTATTTTACCTTCAGTAGTGATCGGGCTTTTGATCACACTCACAGCAGTGCCGGGTATGGCTCAGAAAGAAGTGAGTGCTTTGCAAGTTAGCAAAGCGGTCATTGAACCTCAGGATACATTTCCTGTTCCAAAAACAAATAGTAAGCAGCTTTTTTACCTACAAAGAACTGCGAACACCAATACCATTGTTTGTGAACTTAATTATGACAAAAATGGGAAATTGGATGAATCGGATCCTGTACATGTATACTGGATACGCTATACAGAAGGTGGTGCAAAAAAAGAACTTTCTTATATCCAACGTGTATTCGCTTATGGTATCAAATCTCAACTGTTGGAGAAAGATTCTTATAAGCTTCATTTCGTTTCCTACAAAAAGAAACCCTTGTATTTGATGCGTTCACAAAAAGACAATCAATACAAAGTATATACCACCATCAATAATCAACAAGCTGTGTTGAGCCGGATATTTATCAAAGTAGATGGGGGCACTTTCTGGTCGCCTAACGTAGTATATATGGAAATGAAAGGGGTAGATGAATACACCGGTAAAGAACTTATGCAAAGATTCAAACCCTGATATGACAGGCAGTTTCACCTCATCCAATAAAAGACTCTTTACGACGAAAGATCTGCTGATTACATCTCTTGTATCGGCTACTTATTTATTATTGAGCTATTGGTTAATTGGTTATAAACAGGACCAACTCACATTAGTGATACTGTTCAATGTTTGCTATTATCTTTCTTTTATAACCAGAAAGTTCATACTTGGTTTCGGCATCTTTATTATTTTCTGGATCATTTTTGATTTCATGAAAGCATTTCCCAATTATCATTACCAAGAAGTGCATATTCAAAGTTTATACGAGACGGAAAAAAATTGGTTTGGTATTACTGACGCAGGTAAGATCGTTACACCCAACGAATATTGGGCCGATCATTCTACACAATTATTAGATATCCTTACCGGCTTCTTTTATCTCAGTTGGGTTCCTGTACCGCTAGGTTTTGCAGCATTTCTTTTCTTCAAGAATCGAAAATGGTTTTTGGAATTTTCTCTTACTTTTCTGTTTGTGAATATTCTGGGTTTCATTGTTTATTATGTTTATCCGGCAGCGCCACCATGGTATGTTCAGCAATATGGGTTTGATTTTTTAGCAGGAACACCGGGAAATACGGCAGGTCTTCATCGTTTTGATGATTATTTTGATGTCACCATCTTTAAATCGCTGTATGAAAAAAGTTCCAATGTATTTGCAGCCATGCCATCTTTACATTCTGCTTACCCATTGATTGTTCTATATTTTGGATGGAGATTTCAATTGAAGTGGGTGAATATTTTCTTTGCCACTGTTATGCTGGGCATTTGGTTTGCAGCAATATATACCAGTCATCATTATGTATTGGATGTATTAGCCGGAATAACATGCGCGATCATTGGTATCATTGTTTTCTCAAGACTTTCCCGTCAAAAAGCTATTTCAAAGCAAATCGAAGCATACGCACAACATATTGCATAGTAAAGGGCTTTTCTATAACGTTTCTTTTATAATTAATTACTGATATTTGCGCAATGGCAATCATTAAACCCTTCAAGGCATTACGCCCACAACCACAACTGGCAAAACAAGTGGCCAGCAGACCTTACGATGTATTGAATAGCGCTGAAGCCAAAGTAGAAGCACAAGGTAATCCAAGCTCATTTTTACATGTTACAAAAAGTGAGATCGATTTACCGGATGGTTCTGATATTCACTCGCAAGCAGTATATGAGCAAGCAAAAGAAAATCTAGAAGCTTTTATCAAACGTGAAGTACTGTTTCAGGAATCTAAGGAATGCTATTATATCTATCAATTGATCATGAATGATAGAAAACAAACAGGTTTGGTTTGTGTCAGTAGCATAGATGATTATGAAAACGATATCATAAAAAAGCATGAATTTACCCGACCTGAGAAAGAATTAGATCGAATTAATCACATTCGTATTTCAGGAGCACAGACCGGAAATGTATTTCTAGCTTATAGAAGTAATACAAGCATTGATGAGATCATAGAAAAGTGGAAAGAAAGTAAATCACCTGTATATGATTTTACGGCAGATGATGAGATACAACACACCATTTGGATCGTAAATGATTCTGATGTATGTGATCAGATCACTTCTATTTTTGCCAATGAAATTCCTTGTACTTATATCGCTGACGGACATCATCGGGCAGCATCTGCAGCCAAAGTGCGTCAGGGTTTAGGGGAGAAGGCGGGTCCGGGAGCTGACTATTTTCTTACTACGCTCTTCCCATCTGATCAACTGGCAATTTTAGATTACAATCGTGTTGTTAAAGATCTGAATGGTTTAACAGCAGAAGCTTTTATCAAAGCATTGGAGGCTGATTTTACAATAAAGCAAGTTGGTTCAACTGCATTTAAGCCGGCGACACTTCATCATTTTGGATTGTTCATCGATGGTTCTTGGTATCAACTCATCGCTAAACCCGGCACCTATTCCGAGGATCCTATAGGAATATTGGATGTGACTATTCTACAGAATAGAGTATTAGATGCCATATTGAATATTAAAGATCCACGTACAGATATACGTGTTGAATTTGTAGGGGGTATCAGAGGCTTAGGCGAATTAGAGAAAAAGGTTAATAGCGGAGATTTTGCTGCTGCTTTTAGTTTATACCCTGTTACCATTGATCAATTGTTCAATATCTCTGATAGTGGTAATGTAATGCCACCGAAGAGCACTTGGTTTGAACCTAAATTAAGAGATGGCTTATTGACTCACTTGATTTATTGATCAAATGACTTATTCGGTAACACCAAAAATCAATCGCATGCGTTTTCTGATAGGTATTTTTTTAGTCCTCTGTTCTCTTTCTACCCAAGCACAACAACCGGGTAAAAAATTACAAGAAACAGCAAAGACCATGCTAATGCAAGGAGACTTTGAAAATGCAGTAGCCATTTTGGAGTCTGCATCCAAGCAAGCTCCGGGAGACATGAGTATTTTAAAAGATCTCTGTTATGCCTACTATCTCAAGCGTGATTTCGGAAAAGCGATAGACGCAGGTAAATTATTAACGGAAAGACCGGATGCAGATGAAGAAAGCTTTCAAATTTTGGGGCTTTCTTATAAAGCAACCGCAGCTTTTAAAGATGGTATCAAACTGTATAAAATAGCTTTAAAAAAATTCCCCAATAGTACTGTTGTATACAATGAGTTCGGGGAGTTGTTGGCTATGGATAAATCTCCTGAACAAGCTATTGAACAATGGGAAAAAGGCATTCAGGCTGACCCTAACTTTAGTGGTAATTATTACAACGCTTGTATCTACTATACAAAAACAGGCAACTGGATTCGAATGGCATTGTATGGAGAGATATTCATTAATCTGGAAAGTTTTACCGAACGTACGAAAGAAGTAAAAAAAGCATTGTTGAACGCATGGCAAAAGCTATTCTTACCAACTGTGATCAGTCAACAACTAAAGTCAGGAGTATCATCATTCGAGAAAGCTGTTTTGCAGATATTAGATAAAGAAGTAGCTGCATCAAAAACCG
Source organism: Sediminibacterium sp. (assembly GCA_965279585.1). Classification (GTDB taxonomy): domain Bacteria; phylum Bacteroidota; class Bacteroidia; order Chitinophagales; family Chitinophagaceae; genus Sediminibacterium. Next base: position 609,141 of record OZ257248.1, read on the forward strand.
GTTTTCAGGCTGAGAATAGTACTTCTTTACGTTCAAGATTTATACTCGAATGGTTCAAAATAAATGCAACCAATTTCCCTTTCCGTTTATTTGAGCAGCAACAATATTTTATTCGCGAAGGACTATTTGAAGCATATAACCAATGGATCTTTTCAGAAGCTGTAAATGAAGATGCTTATAAAGTATGGAAAGAGACCCATCCTAAAGAAACGCAGGCTTACAGCGAATATCAGAAAACAAGATTATTTAAGTTGCCTGTTGGACAATACTACTTCTCTAAATAAAAAAATAACAGCATTTTGAAGCCCGCAATACTAGTGCGGGCTTTTTTATTTCTGTTCTTTTGCTTAAATTGACAGACCTAAACTGCTTATCATGGAACCTGTCAAAGACGATAAACTTTGGCGTATAGCCAAAAAACGTGCTTCATTTAAAAGAAGCTTATACAGCTACATCATTATTATTGCTTTTTTATGGGCTATCTGGTGGATCAACTCAGGTCGTTATACCGGATTCAATGGAACCCCTTGGCCTATATGGGCAATGTTAGGATGGGGTATCGCACTTGGTTTTCAGTATTTTAATGCCTACAATGGAAACGGCAAAGACCTGGCCGAAGAAGAATATGAGAAATTAAAGCGTCAGCAATAACAAATAGGTTTCCTAGTGTGTTATAGTTTAGTTTTGATCAATTTTGAATGCTTGCCTTATGACGATAAAGAGACTATTTGATTGCCTTGAGCACCAGTTGCAGCGTTTTCCTAAAGCAGATATGCTTGCTGCTAAAGAGAATGGACAATGGACTACCTACAGCACTGAAAAAGTAGTAGAAACGGTCAATAAATTCAGTGCGGGTTTGATAGCATTAGATGTGAGTGCACATGATGTAACACCTGAGTCTAGTGATAAGATCGCCATTATAAGTAATAATAGACCTGAATGGGTTTTTACAGATCTGGCTGTGCAACAAATAGGTGCTATTTTGGTTCCTGTATACCCAACCACAAGTCCTTTAGAATTGGAGTTCATTCTGAATGATGCAGCAGTGAAATATCTTTTTGTAAGTAATGCAGAATTACTTGAGAAGGCAAAAGCCGTTGCTGCAAAAGTTCCTTCTATCAAAGCCATATTTACTTTTGATAAAATTGAAGGTGCCAGACACTGGTCTGAAGTGATCTCACTTTCTAATGATTCATTATTACAAAAAGTAGATCAAATAAAAGCGACGATTCCCGTATCGCATCTTGCTACCATTATTTACACTTCAGGTACAACCGGAACACCAAAAGGAGTGATGCTGAGTCACCGTAATATTTATTCTAACGTTCAGTTTTCCAAGGAAAGTTTCCCTTTCAATGATGCGCCGGAATCTAAAGTGCTGAGCTTTTTACCACTGAATCACATTTTTGAAAAAACAGTTACTTATATCTATCTCTATAGTGGTATCAGCATTTATTATGCGGAAAGCCTTGAAACCATTGGTGATAACCTGCGTGAAGTAAAACCCGATGGGTTCACTACTGTACCACGTCTGTTAGAAAAAGTGTTTGAGAAGATCATGACGAAAGGAAATGAGCTGACAGGCATCAAGCGAAAATTGTTTTTCTGGGCAGTGGATCTTGCAGAAAAATATGATAACCTGAAAAGTGGTGGACTTTGGTACAATATCCAATTGGCCATTGCGAATAAACTCATTTTCAGTAAATGGAGAGAAGCGTTGGGAGGGAATGTGTCATTTATAGTTACGGGTGGTGCAGCTTGTCAGGTTAAATTGCTGCGCATTTTCAATGCCGCTAAGATTCCTGTTTTTGAGGGATATGGTCCAACTGAAAACAGTCCGGTGATCAGTGTGAACAGACAGGCTAAGGGGTTGACAAAATTCGGGACTGTAGGTCCAGTTATCAATGGAGTTCAACTGAAACTGGAAGAAGATGGAGAGATCTGCGTAGCAGGACCAAGTGTGATGGAGGGTTATTATAAAAGACCGGATCTCACAGCAGAAGCAGTGATCGATGGGTGGCTTCATACCGGCGATATTGGTATCATTGAAGACGGTAAATTTTTAAAGATCACCGATCGGAAAAAGGAGTTGTTTAAAACCAGTGGTGGTAAATATGTTGCACCGCAGCCGATTGAGAATAAACTAAAAGAAAGTCCATTTATCGAACAGATTATGGTGGTAGGCTCTGAAAGAAAATTTGTTGGAGCACTCATTGTTCCTTCATTTCTTACCTTAAAAGAATGGATGAGAGAAAAAGGAATCAATTATACGACCAATGAAGACGCGATTCATCATCCAAGGGTGCTTGAATTATATAGAGAATTAGTGGAGAGCTATAATACCTTTTTCAATCATGTAGAACAGATCAAAAAGTTTGAATTGTTACCGCAAGAGTGGACTATTGATACAGGTGAAATGACTCCCAAAATGAGTTTGAAGCGAAAAGTAGTCATGGAGAAATTTAAATCAGCTATTGAAAGAATTTACGCATGATATATGGTGTAGCAATTTCGGTTATTTTATACATTAACCTTTGAATGTTAGAATATGTCAGAGTCAAGCATCTATCGTGTAATGATTGAAAATGCACTGGATGCTTTTTTTCTGACAAAACCTGATGGAGCCATTTTAGATGCAAATGCCGCAGCCTGCACAATGTTTGGATACTCTTTGGAAGAATTTAAAATCGCAGGTAGAAAAGGAATTATCGATTCAGCCTCTCCCGGTCTAGCTTCATTTTTGGAAGAACGAAAACAAAAAGGAAAGATCATTTGCGAGCTTATTGGGGTCAAAAAAAATGGAGAAAAATTTCCAATCTGGGTATCGTCTGTGATCTTTAAAGAAGAAGGTCAAGAAGAAAAAACATTTACTATTATTCAGGATATAACAGAACGTAAAAGAAAAGAGCAAGAGCTGCTTACTTCTGAAGCGAATATGAGGATGATTCTGGATAATACTGATGAATTATTTATCATCATCGATAAAGACCTCAACATCCTCAATTTTAATAAGGCTACAGAAGAAAAATCAAAACAGTTATTAGGTGTGCCATTTCAAAAAGGTAAATCGATTTTGGAAAGTGCACAGCCTGAACGTGTTCCATTGCTAAAGCAATTGTATGCTGATGTTCTACAGGGTGCAGTAAGAAGGAATACCGTAGAGATTCCGCGTATTCATAATAACCCCAAAGTAGTTGTTGATATCCGTTACGGACCTATTTATAGTAATGGGGAAATTGTTGGCGCTATCATTAATATACGTGATGTTACTGAGACGAAAATCAAAGAGGAAGAATTACTGAGAACGAATGAGCGGTTTTTTTACGCAGCAAAAGCAACCAATGACGCCATTTGGGATTGGGATATTCAGCAGAATAAAGTGTTTCGTGTAGGGGATGGATTGAGTAATATTTTCGGGTATGATAAAGAAGATGCAGCTAAAGATGATGATTTCTGGATCAATCGTGTTCATCCCGACGACTTGAGCTCCATGATATCCAAAAGAGAACAAATACTGAATCATACGAATGAATTGTATTGGGAAGATGAGTACAGATTTAAAAAATCGGATGGTGCTTACGCTCATGTTTTTGATAAAGGTTATATCATCCGAGATGAGAAAGGAATTCCTGTCAGGATGATTGGTGCCACTCAAGATGTATCTCAACAAAAAGAAACAGAAGCATTATTACTGGAACTAAATAATAGACTTAAACGAAGGGCAGAAGAGCTAGCCAATTCAAATGTCGAGTTAGAGCGATTTGCATATGTAGCATCTCATGATTTACAGGAGCCGCTTAGAATGGTTACCAGTTTTCTTCAACTACTCAAGAAGAGATATGATGATAAGCTTGATGAAACAGCGAATCAATATATCAATTTTGCAGTGGATGGCGCTGAACGAATGAAAACATTGATCATGGACCTGCTAGATTACTCCAGAGTAGGGTCTAATACAGAACCAAATGATAATGTTGATCTAAATCTTTTGATCGAAGATATAAAGGATGTTTTCGGTAAAACTATTGACGAAGCAAAAGCAATCATCACTGTTTCACCTTTGCCTACTGTAAAGGGAACGCGTACACAATTATTTCAACTGTTTCAAAACCTGATTAGCAACGCTATCAAGTATCAAAAAAAGGAACCTCCAATTATTGAAATCAGATATAAGGAGGAGCCAGATCATTATCTTTTTGAAGTTCAGGACAATGGTATCGGTATAGATCCTGCTTTCCACGAGAAGATATTTGTTATTTTCCATCGGCTACATAGCCGTTCTGAATACAGTGGCACGGGAATAGGCTTGGCGATCTGTAAAAAAATTGTAGAACGCCATAACGGTAATATTTGGGTAAAATCAGTACCCGGAGAAGGGAGTACTTTCTTTTTTACCCTCAGTAAAAGATAAATCTCCTAATATCGTAGAACCCCTTTTATTTTTACTATCTTGGTATACGCAATGAAAACAGAGAAAATTGTTCTTCCAAACCCATAGGTTATGTCCGATAACCGATTACCATTGACCATATTAATTGTTGAAGATAATCCCGGTGATCTTTTTTTATTGGAAGAGTTACTGAGAGGATCAACACTTCCTATTAAACAACTCATTAAGGTTACTAGTGCAACTGAAGCACGAAAAGCACTTCAAAGTATTGAGATTAACCTTGTCTTATTAGATCTTAGTTTGCCGGATAGTAATGGCCTGCAGTCTTATGAAATGGTAGATGAATATGCACGCTCACTACCCATCGTTGTTTTGACGGGTCTGATTGATATGGAAGTGGCATTAGAGACTATGGCGAGTGGTGCACAGGATTACCTGATCAAAGGTGAATTCGATGAAAAGCTGCTCGAAAAATCAATACAGTATAGTATTGAACGTAAGAAGAGCCAGGAAAGCCTGAGAGAGAGTAATGATCGATATAAATTTGTTACACGCGTCACCAATGATGTAGTATGGGATATGAATCTATCTACAAAAAGAATATTGTGGGCAGAAGAAAATATGAAACGGCTTTTTGGATATGATATTGATAATGGAGAAACAAATTTTGATTTTTGGGCAGAAAAAATTCATCCTGAAGAACGTGATCGAGTTGTAAAAAAGTTACTTTCTGTTTGTGAAGATAATAACAGTGATCGTTGGGAGGATGAATATCGTTTTAAACGCTCAAACGACACATATGCGTATGTGCTTGATAAAGGATATCTTCTATACATAAACGGAAAAGCGATTCGAATGATTGGGTCTATGCAAGACATTACTGAACGAAAACTTGCAGAGCTCAAATTATTAGATAGTGAAAAACGATTTAGATCACTGGTCCAGAATGGATCAGACATGATCAAAATTCTGGATAAAGACGGTACGTTTATTTTTTCAAGCCCTAGTGTAGAAAAAGTATTAGGATACTCACAAGATTCCATACTCGGGAAAAGTACATTTGATTTTATTCATCCTGAAGATCTTCAAGACATTGCCAAACATTTTGAGATCATCAAGAATACCGACTATCACGAAATACCTTATTTCCGATTTAAAAATATACATGGCGAGTGGCGCTGGTTAGAAACAAAACTGACGAATCTACTTGCTGATCCGGCTGTTCAAGGTATTGTATCTAATTCAAGAGATGTAACGGAAAAAAAGAAAGCAGAAGAAGCTATTCTCGCTTCAGAAGAAAGGTATCGAAACTTGTTCTTTAATAATCCTATGTCTATTTATATATGGGATATCCACACACTGGAAATTTTAGAAGTAAATGATACAGCCCAAAAAGAATATGAGTATTCCAGAGATGAATTTCTTTCTTTGAATATGAAAGATCTTAGAAGAAAAGAAAATGTAGAGAAGTATCTTTTATTTGTTGAGGATTTCAAGAAGGCCGGACCTGAGACCATTATGCAAGGCGTTTGGAAGCATCAAAAGAAGAGTGGAGAAGAAATGACCATGGAAATTTATTCGCAGAAAATTTCATTTAAAGGGAAAGAAGCGGTTCTGGCACTTGCAAATAATATTGAAGAAAAAATCCGACTCGAAAATAAACTCGCTGAAGAGAGAGAAGCAAAACAAAAGGAGATTACAGAGGCGGTAATACGTGTTCAGGAAAAAGAGCGTTACGAAATAAGTAGAGAGCTTCATGATAATGTAAACCAACAACTCACTGTTGCTATGATGTATATTGCAACAGCTGAAAAAGGAACAGGTAATGCTGAGGCATTGCTAAGACAATCCTCAAGTTTTATTTATAATGCCATTGAAGAGATCAGGAAGTTCTCTAAAGCACTCGTTACACCTTTAATCAAAGATTTCGGTTTATGTAAAGCGATTGATGGTTTGCTGGAAGATATCCAATTGACCAACAATAGTATTCAGTTTGACTTCTTCCATGATAATTTTTATGAAGAAGATATTAATTACGAATTTAAACTGAGTATCTATCGCATTGTTCAGGAGCAAATAAATAATATCCTAAAACATGCCAAAGCCAAAGAAGTTATCATTGAACTTTACCGAGATGAAGTGATCAAGTTATCGGTCAATGATGATGGAGTGGGTTTTGATACAAAAAAGAAAAGAAAAGGAATCGGTATTCACAATATTCAGACGAGGGTTGGACTTTATTCAGGTACGATCAGTATCCATTCAGAGCCCGGACAAGGATGTCAACTTAAGATCGAATTCCCGATAACAAATGACATATTGATCAAGCAGGAATGATTTTAGTTGACAGGAAATAGTTGACAGTTGATAGGCTTTCGAATCAAATACTACTATCAACTGTCAACTATTTTCTATCAATTACTCCACTCCCGGCTGTTTTAACTTCCAACCTGTTTTTGCTTTTTGTTCATCCACTATTTTCTTAACATCTGCCAGTAATTTTTTAGCGTCATACACAATACCATCTTTAATCGTAAATCGAACGCCCCCGGAACGAACAATCTTATTGTCTTTGGTAAGCTCAATGGCTCCGGTACCGTAGAGCACTTGTAAGTTTTTTAGTGGGTTGGCATTCACAATAACCAGATCCGCCAACTTGCCTACCTCAACGCTGCCCAGATCTTTTTCCATACCTAAGGCCTGAGCGCCATATAAGGTTGCAGAGCGGATCACTTCTAAAGGATGAAAACCTGCTTCGCGTAGTAATTCTAATTCACGGATATATCCAAAACCATAAGTCTGATAAATAAATCCATTATCAGAACCCGCCGTTACCCTTCCTCCACGATTTTTATATTCATTGATAAAAGTCATCCATAAGCGATAGTTATTCTTCCATTCAACCTCTTGTTCTGTTCCCCATTGATGCCAGTAAGAGCCGTGGCTTTGATAACTGGGCTCGTAAAATTTCCATAGTGAAGGCAGCGTGTAATCTTCATGCCATTCAGCCCTTCTTGCACGATGCAGATCGCGATTGGCTTCATAAATATTAAAAGTGGGATCGATGGTAAAATCGAGAGAGATCAACTCATTCATGACTTTATTCCAATGATCGGAATAAGGTGCAGCTGCTTGCTTCCACAACTTGCCTGCCTCTTCAAAACGATGTTGTTCATTGTTATAATTATATTCTGCAGGATAATCCTGAATGGTCTTATTCGTGAACAAGGCTTCAGGTAGGCCATACCAATGTTCCATACTGGTCATACCCGCACGAGCTGAATTCAAGACATTCCATCTGGCAACATCTGTTTGCGCATGGTGTGCAGTTGAACGCAATCCAAGTGCTTTGTTCTCGCGAACAGCAGCATCCATTACTTCCGGTGATGCCCCAAAAAATTTAATACCATCGGCACCCTTCTTTGCATTTTCACGAACCCAGTTACGTGCTTGTTCTGCATTTGCAATAGGTCCGCGATTACCTTGTCCGAATGCGGTATAAGCAAAAATTCTCGGAGCAGTGATGGTGTTCGCTGCACTTTTTCTTTTATGTTCTAATACCCAATCCAAGCCATTGCCTGCCGATGGATCACGGATCGTAGTGATACCATGTGCCATCCATAATTTAAATACATATTCAGCCGGCGTTCCCTGAGCAGTACCACCAATATGTCCATGCATGTCAATGAATCCGGGCATAGCATACATACCTTCACAGTTCAATTCTTTGCCACCCTCTTTCAATGCAGGTCTGCGATTTTGATTGATCGGTAAACCCGGACTACCAACAGTTTGTATCTGAATAATGCGATTGTTCTCAATCACAATATCAACAGGGCCAGCCGGAGGAGCGCCTGTACCATTGATCAGTGTTACGCCACGTATGATCAATTGTGTATAAGGTCCATCACCTTCTTTTACTTCGGGAGCTTTTTGGATTTGGCTGAAGGAAGTGAAAAGGGAAAGGTGAAAAGTGAGAAGAAATAGTAACTTTTTCATACAGCATAATTAGGCAATGAATGTAAGAAAGAAAACCTAAGTATGATAGAGAAATCGGTTAATACGTGCAATACATATATACTTTGCTTGAAATAGTAGTGAGCTATTTCTTACTATTCAAATATTTTTCCCGGATGATTTTTTGTACTTCTTTTCCTTCGACCTTGCTCTCCAACCATGAAAGTACATCGAGGTACATGAATGCACGGCTTTCCATTTTGTTTTTGGAGAGTTTACGGAGCTTCAATAATAACTTTTCAAATTCAGGCTTGAGCTTTCTAGGCGTAAGGCGGAATGACTTTTTTAGAAAGGCAAATATCTCCAGTTCTACAATACTCAGATTATTCATCTTCGACATAAAACGATATACTGATTTCAATAAGTATTCAAGCAGATCAAAATTCCCTAACTCATAATGTGCGATCAAGTGCAGTAATCGAGCATAACATTGCAGATCTGTTCGGAGATCTACTTTCCAGTTGATGATCTTGTTTAAATAGTCAATACTCTTCTCATGATCGCCTGATCCAAAATAGAGAGAAGCAAATTTGTAATAAAAAACAAGAATACGGTGTCGATCCAGGTAGATCTCAAAGTCTTTTAACTTCTCTTCGATCTCAGGAACTAAACTCAATCCTTTGGTAAATGTTCCCTCCATGAAATGCTTATTCAGCTTAGCAGTATAGAGGTAAATAAAAGTTTGTATCAGGTTGTTCTGGTTGTGTTGTATGCTACTATTAGTTGAAAAGGCTTCAAACTGTTTTAGTGTTTCATCAAATTTCTGATAATTCCGAAGATCATAATGTGCACTCAACAAGTTATGTACACCCTTGATATAATGCATGGTTTCAACCTCCATCATCTTCGGTTCTTTATAAAAAAGATCTACCCATTTCTGACAATAACGATAATAAAGTAGAAAATCCTGAATAATAAAACCATACCAGCAAAAACATTGATATCGGTATAGCTTTTCATAAAAACCTTCTGTTTTAGAAGATTCTTCTATGATGGACTGGCGCATCAATGTATCGAGTTGTTCACGGTCATGATTGTTTCTCGCATGTCCATGTTGAATATACCAGCTATACAACTGAAGCGATAGATCTGATAGGGCGCCGATCAGTCTAAGTCTCTCATTGATCTCAATGGACTCATGGCTTAATTTTTCAGCACGATCCTGCATACTCCTCGTGATATGCAATGCTTCGATCTTCTTCTCTAAAAAAACAACCTGTAAAATATACGTAACCTGATTATTCGCTTTTGCAAGTTCTTTGATCTTATCCAATATTTTCAAACTCTGCAGATACAGACCTTTATTATAGAGTAATCGGGCAAAGTCGAGTTGTTCATGTAGTTGCAGATCAATATTCTCTTGTTGTTTGAGTGATCGTAAACTACTCAGCACCTCATGATACAAACGGGCTTTCAGATTGGAGAGCTGTTGTTTCCGGATACTCTTGTTTTTTTTTAGCAATGAATCCTCATCATATTGCTTCATTTTATCGATCGCATCAAAGAGCTGTACCACTTTCAGGTGTGCCGGCTCTCCCGATACAGACTTCATGTGCAATTTAAAATGCCTTTTTTCAGAAGCTGTGAGCGACTGAATCAGCTGAAAAAGGGTGTCAGTACTTCGGTTAGGCATGGTAATTAGAAATGATTATAATCCTTTACTGATAATAGTTTCAGCAAATACAACTCATTTCATACGGCGTAAAATAACAGCAATTTTGATCTTAAGCCGCTGATCAGAGCATCTATATTCGATGATGAGCAGGCTGTTGATTTGTTAATACAGGCAATCGTTAACAAATATAAACAGCTTGCTTTTTTATCCTACAATAAAATTATTTGCAGTCATGGCTCAGCAGGTACACATATTTGATACCACATTGCGCGATGGTGAACAAGTTCCGGGTTGTAAGCTCAATACCAAGGAAAAATTAGAACTGGCACTTCAACTGGAAGCATTGGGCGTGGATATCATTGAAGCGGGGTTTCCCATTTCGTCTCCGGGTGATTTTGAATCAGTAGAGCAGATTTCCAAAGCGGTGAAGAATGCAACAGTGTGCGGATTGAGTAGAGCCGTACAAAAAGACATTGAAACGGCTGCTCAAGCTCTCAAATATGCAAAACGACCAAGAATTCATACCGGTATCGGTACATCGGATTATCATATTCGCTCAAAATTCAATGCCACTCGAGATGAAATTTTGCAGAGAGCTGTTCAAGCAGTGAAGTGGGCGCGAAATTTTACGGATGATGTTGAGTTTTACGCAGAAGATGCAGGCAGAACCGATAATACATATTTGGCTAGGGTTATTGAAGCTGTAATCAAGGCAGGAGCAACAGTGGTGAATATACCTGACACAACCGGTTATTGCTTGCCACATCAGTATGGTGAGAAGATCGCTTATCTTAAAAATCATGTTTCCAATATCGATCAGGCAATTATTTCTTGTCATTGTCATAACGATCTCGGATTAGCTACCGCCAATGCTATCGCGGGTGTCATCAACGGCGCCAGACAAATTGAATGTACCATCAATGGTTTAGGCGAAAGAGCAGGAAACACATCGCTAGAAGAAGTAGTAATGATCCTTCAACAGCACAAAGACCTGGGGTTTTATACCGGAATACATACACAGCAATTAAATCCGATCAGCAGAGAAGTAGCAGAAGTCATGCGAATGCCTGTACAACCTAATAAAGCAATTGTTGGTGCTAATGCGTTTTCTCATTCATCCGGAATTCATCAAGATGGATTTCTGAAAGATGCTCAAACCTATGAGATCATTGATCCAGAAGAAGTAGGTGCTGAAGGGAGTAAGATCGTTTTAACTGCAAGAAGTGGCAGAAGCGCACTGGCTTATCGATTCCAAAAGATCGGTTATCAATACAACAGAAATGATATTGATATTCTTTATCAGGAATTTTTGAAAGTGGCAGATAAGAAAAAAGAAGTAGAAGAAACAGATCTCCATATGTTGGCACAGGCGTATCAAACAGAGCCTGTTACTGCATGATATTGTTCGAAGTATTATTTATATGAGTTGGCGTTAATTCAATACAATGGCAAAAACATTATTTGAGAAGATATGGGATAAACATGTTGTTCGAGAGATCGAAGATGGTCCTTCGGTTCTGTACATTGACAAACATTTTATTCATGAGGTCACTAGTCCACAGGCATTCAAAGGATTAGAGAAAAGAGGCTTATCTGTATTCAGACCGCAGCAGGTAGTTGCAACGGCAGATCATAATGTACCCACACTCAATCAGCATTTACCAATCAAGGATGAATTATCAAGAATTCAAGTACAACAGTTGATCGAGAATTGTAAAAAGCATCAAATAGAGTTGTATGGACTTGGACATCCATTCCAAGGTATTGTTCATGTGATTGGTCCTGAATTAGGCATCACACAACCCGGAATGACCATCGTTTGTGGGGATAGTCATACTTCTACCCATGGTGCTTTTGGAGCAATTGCATTTGGTATCGGTACCAGTGAGGTAGAGATGGTATTTGCATCTCAATGTTTGATGCAAACCAAGCCAAAGTTGATGCGAATCAATATTGAAGGCAATTTGAATAAAGGAGTGGTAGCAAAAGATATCATTTTATATATTATTGCGCAGATATCTGCAAGTGGTGCTACAGGTTATTTTGTTGAGTATGCAGGTTCTGCTATTCGTTCTTTATCGATGGAGGCAAGGATGACCATTTGTAATATGAGTATTGAAATGGGGGCCCGAGGTGGGATGATCGCACCGGATGAAACAACCTATCAATATATAAAAGGGAGACAGTTCGCACCATCTGCAGAATCTTGGAATCAAAAACTACAAGCCTGGTCCAAATTATACAGTGATGAAGATGCGGTATTTGATAAAGAAATCCATATCGATGCAACTGCCATTCAACCCATGATTACTTATGGAACGAATCCGGGATTAGGTATCGCCATTAATGGATTAATACCTGTTGCAGAAAGTATACCGGATGAAGGCGAACGTAATACCATCGAAAAAGCTTTACAATATATGGGATTACAAAGCGGTAAGTCTTTATTGGGGTTACCGGTACAGCACATATTCATTGGTAGTTGTACCAACTCTCGTATTGAAGACCTAAGGCAAGTAGCATTATTAGTGAAAGGAAGGAAAAAGAATGAGCATGTTCAAGTAATGATCGTTCCCGGATCTCAACAAGTTTCAAAACAAGTACAAGCAGAAGGACTCGATAAAATATTCCAAGAAGCAGGATTTGAAGTTAGACAAGCAGGATGTAGTGCCTGTTTGGGTATGAATGAAGATAAAATTCCTGCCGGTGAATATTGCATCAGTACCAGCAATAGAAATTTTGAAGGAAGACAAGGAGCCGGCGCCAGAACATTATTGGCGAGTCCTCTAACAGCTGCTGCAGCAGCAATCACTGGAGTTGTAACCGACGTGAGAGAATTAATGTAATGCTATAAGCCATGAACCATAAGCTATCATCAAAAAGCCACGAAAACAAACATGGATAAAATAACCACCATACAAAGCAGATTTGTCCCATTACCGATCGAGAATATTGATACGGATCAGATCATTCCTGCAAGATTTTTAAAAGCGACTACCAGAGACGGATTTGGTAAGAATCTTTTTAGAGATTGGAGATATCATAATGATGATGAGTCACAACCAAAAGAAGATTTTGTATTAAATCATAAGATCTACGGTGGTGACATACTTGTGGCAGGAAAAAATTTCGGTTGTGGCTCTTCTAGAGAACATGCAGCATGGGCTATTAAAGATTACGGGTTCAAAGTTGTGATATCCAGTTTTTTTGCTGACATTTTTAAGAATAATGCACTCAATAATGGTCTATTACCCATCACTGTAAGCGATGTATTTCTTCAGCAATTATTCCAGTTATCTACGGCCGATACACTAACAGTGAGTTTAGAGACGCAAACAGTTTGTATCGACAAATCCGGACAAAAGGAAAGTTTTGAGATCAATAGTTACAAGAAAACCTGTTTACTGAATGGGTATGATGATATTGATTATCTCATCAATATGCGAGCGGAAATTGAAAAATTTGAACAACAAGTTGCCTAGAGGAGGTATATATGCATAAAAAAATTGCTGTTTTACCGGGAGACGGGATTGGTCCTGAAGTAACCAATCAAAGTATTAAAGTATTAGATGCTATTGCTGCAAGATTCGGGCATTCATTTGATTATCATTTTGCAGTAGTAGGTGCAATTGCTATTGATCAGACCGGTAATCCATTACCAGATTCAACTATTGAAGCTTGCTTGAATAGTGATGCGGTTTTATTTGGCGCTATTGGTGATCCTAAATATGATCATGACCCCTCTGCTACTGTTAGACCTGAGCAAGGACTATTAAAGTTGCGAAAAGTACTGGAACTCTATGCCAATATTCGTCCCATTGATACTTATAAAGCATTGCATCACTTGTCACCTGTTAAGGCAAGGCAATTAGAGAATGTAGACTTTGTGATATTCAGAGAATTAACAGGAGGCATCTACTTTGGAAAAAAAGAAACCAGTGAAGACGGTAATACTGCTATTGATGAGTGTAGCTACTCTACTTATGAAATAGAAAGAGTAGCACACTTAGCATTTGAATATGCGCAAAAAAGAAAAAATAAACTAACCCTGATCGATAAAGCAAATGTGTTGGAAACTTCAAGGCTATGGAGACGTGTTGTTCAGAAAATCGCCGCTGAATATCCCTTAGTGGCTGTTGATTATATCTATGTAGACAATGCTGCAATGCAGATCATTCTGAATCCTGCACAATTTGATGTAGTGCTGACTGAGAATATGTTTGGTGATATTATCAGTGATGAAGCGAGTGTTTTATCAGGTTCACTAGGATTATTACCATCAGCATCTGTTGGAAACAAAGCGGCACTTTTTGAACCTATTCATGGTTCTTACCCTCAAGCTGCAGGAAAAGATATTGCCAATCCTGTTGGCTCCATCCTTTCTGCAGCAATGCTATTGGATCATTTTGGATTATCAGAAGAGGCAAGTGCTGTGCGTAATGCAGTGGAATGGACATTGGTGAATGGATTTGTTTCAAAAGATATAGATCCTGTCAATAATTATTCAACCAGTGCCATTGGTGATTTGATAGCGGATTATATCGAACGGACAAAAGACCTGACAGTTAGTTCCAATGCAAGTTTGAATAAGTCTACGATTATATAAGTGGAGATGAGTTTGTACTCATCATAAGGATGCATATAATGATAATGATTTAAGTGCGATACAAAGGGTATCGGACTTGTTGTTTTCAGGTATCAGATAACAAACGATTGTTCGTAAGATGAAAAAATAATAAAAGAGTTCTTTGTTTTTATCAGAGGTGGGAGTATATTCGTTGAATAGATACTCTTCATGTTTAGTAACAGCATCAATATTGTCAACATCATCAGCACAATTATTATTGTGCTTGCCATTATTATCCCTGTACCAAACGGAGGAGGAGTCTTACTATAATATCAAATAACTGAATTATACAGCCCCGCCTCCAAAAGGCGGGGCTTTTTTATTTACACAAAACAGAACTATGTATTACGGATCATCAACCATTATTTACTTCAAAGACAACTTTGTAAGAGCTACAGAGGCAGGCATTGATTTGTATAGTCAGTCGCTGCATTATGGTTATGCAGTATTTGAAGGTATTCGTTCCTATCAAACAGAAAATGGAACGGTTATTTTCAAAGCTAAAGAACACTTCGAAAGACTTTGTTACTCTGCACAGGTAATGGGTATTCCTTTTTCAGTGAGTGTTGATGAGTTGATTGATATCACATATGAATTACTCAAGCGGAATGAATTTTCTGATGCATATATCAGACCTGTTATTCTTTGTTCTCCCAATATGTCGCTATCAAAAGGGAAGGAAAGTTATCTCGCCATCACAGCATGGGAATGGACCAATGGTTATCTGAGTAATCAAATGCGTGTAATGACTTCGTCGTACCGAAGACCCAATCCCAATGGATTTAAAATCAATGCTAAAGTATCAGGTCATTATGTTAATTCAATCCTCGCTTGTCAGGAAGCAAAAGACAACGGTTTTGATGAAGCATTACTGCTAGATATCGACGGTTATGTTGCGGAAGGTCCGGGTGCAAATGTTTTTTATGAAAAAGAAGGGGTGCTCTACACACCTTCTACAGGTAATATTCTTCCGGGTATTACAAGAGCAACATTGTTAGCGTTATGTGATGAGTTGAATATTTCAGTGGTAGAGAAAAAGATTCGTCCTGAAGAAATGCATGGAGCTGATAGTGCTTTTTATTGCGGTACAGCTGCTGAAGTAGTTGCATTGGAATCATTAGACAATATTCCTTTTCAGAAAAAATGGGAAGAATCATTGGGCGCTATTCTTCAGCAAGCGTACAAAGCAAAAGTATTACAGAAAGAATATACAAGAGAAATGATGGAAGTGTAGATATAACCTACCTCATACTACGATCAAGTATTAATTATGAAAGAACTCAATAAATATTCAAAGACCATTACGCAGGATGTCACCCAACCGGCTGCGCAGGCTATGTTCTATGGTATTGGTCTTACTGAAGAAGATTTAAAAAAAGCACAGGTAGGGATTGCCAGTATGGGTTATGATGGTAACACCTGCAATATGCATTTGAATGATCTAGCAAAACTGGTAAAACAAGGTGTGTGGGATAATGATTTGGTAGGTCTTATTTTCAATACCATTGGCGTAAGTGATGGAATGAGCAATGGTACTGATGGTATGCGCTACTCTTTGGTAAGTAGAGATGTGATCGCAGACTCTATTGAAGCGGTTTGTGGAGCTCAATACTATGATGCACTCATCGCTCTACCGGGTTGTGATAAAAATATGCCGGGTTCTTTGATCGCAATGGGTCGATTAAATCGTCCATCTATTATGGTATATGGAGGAACCATTGCTCCAGGACATTATAAAGGACAGGATCTAAATATTGTATCTGCGTTTGAAGCGCTCGGACAAAAGATCGCCGGCGAGCTTTCTGAAGCAGATTTTAAAGGAATCATACAGCATGCTTGTCCGGGTGCAGGTGCATGTGGTGGAATGTATACTGCAAATACCATGGCATCAGCCATTGAAGCTTTAGGAATGAGTTTGCCTTATTCTTCTTCTAATCCTGCTTTGAGTGAAGAAAAGAAGAAGGAATGTCTGGAAGCAGGTAAAGCCATCAAACTATTACTTGAAAAAGATATCAAGCCGAGTGATATCATGACACGTAAGGCTTTTGAGAATGCGATGACAGTCATTATGGTATTAGGTGGAAGTACCAATGCTGTGTTACATCTCATTGCAATGGCAAAGGCGGTAGGTGTTTCATTATCACAAGATGATTTTCAAATAATCAGTGATCGTGTTCCGGTTTTAGCTGATTTTAAACCCAGCGGGAAATATTTGATGCAGGATCTGCATCAATATGGCGGCTTGCCGGCAGTGATGAAATACCTGTTATCAAAAGGGTTATTACATGGTGATTGTTTGACTGTTACAGGAAAAACTTTAGCAGAAAATCTGGCGATTGTTCCTGACTTACATTTTGAAGAACAAAAGATCATTTATCCACTAGAGAATCCTGTAAAAGCAACAGGGCATTTACAAATACTGTATGGCAATCTTGCAGAAAAAGGAAGTGTCGCTAAGATTTCGGGTAAAGAAGGTGAATTGTTTGTAGGACCTGCACGTGTTTTTGATGGTGAACATGCATTGATAGAGGGTATCAATAGTGGCAAGATCAAAAAAGGAGACGTTGTCGTGATCCGTTATGTAGGGCCCAAAGGAGGCCCGGGAATGCCGGAAATGTTGAAACCTACATCTGCGATTATTGGAGCGGGCTTAGGTAAATCTGTGGCCTTGATCACTGATGGAAGATTCAGCGGCGGAACACATGGATTTGTAGTAGGACATATCACACCGGAAGCCTATGATGGGGGATTGATCGCTTTTGTAAAAGATGATGACATCATTGAACTGAATGTAACAACCAGATCTATCAGTTTGAAAATATCTGATCAAGAAATACAAGAAAGAAAACAACAATGGAAGCAGCCTGCTTTAAAAGTTAGCAAAGGCCTATTGTTCAAATATGCACGCACTGTGAAAGATGCATCTGAAGGTTGTGTGACAGATGAAATTTAATTATTGATGAATAAGCAATGATAATGGAAACAGCTATAGATATATTAGAGCAACCCGTAAAAAAAACGATACAGCTTACAGGATCACAAGCATTGCTGGAAGCTTTGATTGCTGAAAATGTGGATACTGTATTCGGGTATCCCGGGGGAGCTATCATGCCTATTTATGATGCATTGTATGATTATCATGAACAGCTGAAACATATTCTTGTAAGACATGAGCAAGGAGGCATACATGCCGCTCAAGGATTTGCAAGAGCATCGGGTAAAGTGGGTGTAGTATTTGCAACCAGTGGTCCGGGTGCTACCAATTTGGTTACCGGTTTAGCAGATGCACAAATAGACAGCACTCCATTGGTGTGTATCACAGGACAAGTATTTGCTCATCTTTTAGGAACAGATGCTTTTCAGGAAACAGATGTGATCAATATTACTACACCGGTAACGAAATGGAATTATCAGATCACTGATGCTTGTGAAATTCCGGAAGTGTTGGCTAAAGCATTCTATATCGCAAGAAGCGGAAGACCGGGACCGGTACTAATTGATATCACTAAAAATGCACAGTTGCAACTATTTGAGTATGCCGGATATCAGAGTTGTGATCATATCAGAAGTTATCGCCCCAAGCCTTATGTCAGAAAAGAATTCATTGAAGCAGCTGCGGCATTGATCAATACTGCAAAGAAGCCTTTTGTAGTGTTTGGGCAGGGAGTGATACTCGGTAAAGCAGAGCAAGAGTTAAAGATATTCCTCGAGAAATCAGGAATACCTGCTGCATGGACGATTCTCGGTTTAAGTGCATTGCCAACAGATCATCCATTGAATATGGGGATGCTAGGGATGCATGGTAATTATGGACCTAATGTACTTACCAATGAATGTGACGTATTGATCGCTATCGGAATGCGCTTTGATGATAGGGTTACAGGGCGATTGGATAAATATGCGAAACAAGCAAAAGTTATTCATCTGGATATTGATCCTTCTGAAATCGATAAGAATGTGAAAGCAACAGTAGGCGTATGGGGTGATTGTAAAGAAACACTACCTATGTTAACTCGATTGATCGAAACAAAAGTATATCCACAATGGATCGATACATTCAGAGCATATCAAAAGGAAGAGGAAGA
Source organism: Sediminibacterium sp. (assembly GCA_965279585.1). Taxonomy (GTDB): domain Bacteria; phylum Bacteroidota; class Bacteroidia; order Chitinophagales; family Chitinophagaceae; genus Sediminibacterium. The sequence continues at coordinate 627,875 of OZ257248.1, forward strand.
TGAAGTAATAGCCAAGGAACTCTATCCGATCGCAGAACAGATTTCTATGGGTGAAGTCTTACGTGTGTTGAATGAGTTAACACAAGGAGAAGCCATCGTAGTGTCAGATGTTGGTCAACATCAAATGGTAGCTTGCAGATATGCAAAATTCAATCAAACCAGAAGTAACATCACATCAGGGGGTTTAGGTACTATGGGGTTTGCTTTGCCTGCAGCCATTGGAGCAAAATTTGGAGCACCGGATAGAAAAGTTGTAGCCATTATTGGCGATGGTGGTATTCAAATGACCATTCAGGAAATGGGAACCATCATGCAAACAGGAATTGACGTTAAAATATTGATCCTTAACAATCAATTTCTTGGTATGGTACGCCAATGGCAACAACTGTTTCATGATAAGCGCTATTCTTTTGTAGACATTGCTAGTCCGGATTATGTAACTGTAGCTAAAGGCTATGGCATCAGTGGAGAAAAAGTAAAAGATAGAAACACTTTACAAGAAGCCTTACAGCGCATGCTTTCACATGAAGGATCCTATTTATTGGAAGTGATGGTTGGAAAAGAAAACAATGTATTCCCAATGGTACCACAAGGATGTAGTGTCAGTGAAATCAGATTAAAATAATTGTATGCAAAAACAGGAATTCACCATAACGGTTTATACAGAGAATCATATTGGTTTACTGAATCGTATTGCGATCATCTTCTCCAGAAGAAAGATCAATATTGAAAGTTTGAATACTTCTCCTTCTGAAGTAGAAGGCATTCATCGTTTTACAATTGTAATTGATGAATTGGAAGAGGTAGTAAGAAAATTAGTTCGTCAGATCGAAAAGCAAGTCGAAGTATTAAAAGCGTACTACAATACAAATGATGAGATCGTTTGGCAGGAACTGGCGTTGTACAAAGTATCAACAGATGAAATCGCAGAGAAGGTGAAAGTGGAACGCTTATTACGTGAGTATGGAGCCAGAGCTGTAGTGATCAGAAAAGACTATACCATTTTTGAAACCAGTGGACATCGAGAAGAAACCAATCGTCTGATTACTGTACTGGAACCGCACGGGCTTATTGAGTTTGTTCGAAGTGCACGCGTAGCGATCATTAAAGCGAGCAGCGGCTTCCATGAAAAGATCAAAGAATTTGAAGCAACAGATCCGGGTGGTGATTTAATTGAAAATGAGTACCTGGGAAAACAAGAAGAAGTATTTACGATGTAATCAACCCAATTTATTAAATATAAAACAAGCAACATGGCAAAGTTAAATTTTGGAGGAGTCGTTGAAAATGTGGTTACCAGAGAAGAGTTTCCTCTGGAGAAAGCACAAGAAGTCTTAAAAGATGAAGTAGTAGCAGTGATCGGATATGGTGTTCAGGGTCCGGGTCAGGCTTTGAATCAAAAAGAAAATGGTATCAATGTTATTGTAGGACAAAGAAAAAACTCAAAAAGCTGGGATAAAGCTGTTCGAGATGGCTTTGTGCCGGGAGAGTCCTTATTTGAAATTGAAGAAGCTTTACAAAGAGGCACTATCATTTGCTATCTGTTGAGTGATGCAGCACAAATCAAATTATGGCCAACAGTACAGAAGTATCTGACACCAGGAAAGGCTTTGTACTTCTCTCACGGTTTTGGCGTCACCTATAAAGAACAAACGGGCATTGTTCCACCTAAAGATGTTGATGTATTTCTGGTTGCACCCAAAGGATCAGGTACTTCTTTGCGCAGAATGTTCTTACAAGGAAGAGGATTGAACAGTAGCTATGCTATTTTTCAAGATGCTACCGGAAAAGCATTTGATCGTGTAGTTGCCTTAGGTATTGCTATCGGAAGTGGCTATTTGTTTGAAACCGATTTCAAAAAAGAAGTGTACAGTGATCTTACAGGAGAAAGAGGGACATTGATGGGAGCGATACAAGGAATTTTTGCAGCACAATACCAAGTGTTACGTTCCAAAGGACACTCTCCATCGGAAGCATTCAATGAAACTGTGGAAGAGTTAACTCAGTCACTCATGCCATTGGTAGCGGAAAATGGAATGGATTGGATGTATGCGAACTGTTCAACAACGGCACAAAGGGGAGCGCTAGATTGGTGGAAAAAATTCAGAGATGCTACATTACCTGTATTCACTGAATTGTATGAGAGTGTTGCAATCGGAAAAGAAGCAGCAAAATCTATTGAAAGTAATAGTAAAGCAGATTACAGAGAAAAACTGGAAGAAGAGCTAAAGGAACTACGTGAAAGCGAATTATGGCAGGCAGGTAAAACGGTAAGAAGTCTTCGTCCGGAGAATCAGAAAGTAGAAGAAGCAGTAGAACTCTCTTAATACAAACGGTATGAAAATAACTTCGCATTTGATTGATTTTACAGGAGCTGCTGATCGACTACGTACTGTTGTTACAAAGACGCCGCTCACGTACAATCATTCCTTATCAAGAAAGTATGACTGTCATGTATATCTGAAAAGAGAAGATCTGCAGATCGTGAGGTCATACAAGCTGAGAGGGGCATATAATATGTTGAGTACTTTAGATCATGAACAATTATCTAAAGGGGTAGTTTGTGCAAGTGCCGGTAATCATGCACAAGGCTTTGCATATAGTTGTAAAAAATTGGGTATCCGTGGAGTTATTTTCATGCCCGTGATTACGCCTAATCAAAAGATCACGCAAACTAAAATGTTTGGAGAAGATGCAGTTGAAGTGATTCTTACCGGAGACACTTTTGATGATTGTGCGATGGCGGCTAAAGCATATACTGCTGCTCATGGGATGACTTTTATCCCACCATTTGACGATGTAAAGATCATTGAAGGACAATCAACTGTAGCCTTGGAGATTCTTGAAGAGCAAGCCAATATTGATTATCTCTTTGTTCCCGTAGGTGGTGGTGGACTCGGTGCCGGAGTTGGTTCTGTGTTTAAAACATTATCTCCCAAAACGAAGATCATCGGTGCAGAACCTGAAGGTGCTCCTTCTATGACAGTAGCATTAAAAGCCGGTTATCCTGTCGAACTGGAAACTATTGAACGTTTTGTAGACGGTGCTGCAGTAAAAAGAGTTGGTGATATTACTTTTTCAATATGTAAAGATGTATTAGATGAAATGTGTCTTATCGCTGAAGGAAAAGTATGCTCGTGGATACTCAAACTGTATAATGAAGATGCGATCGTAGCTGAACCTGCAGGAGCTTTATCTGTAGCTGCTTTGGACAATTATGCAGAGCAGATCAAAGGAAAAGTAGTGGTATGTGTGGTGAGTGGAAGTAATAATGATATCGATAGAATGCAAGAGATCAAAGAAAGGTCTTTACAATATGAAGGTTTGAAACATTATTTTCTTATTCGTTTTGCCCAAAGACCCGGTGCATTAAAACAGTTTGTGAATGATGTATTAGGCCCCGATGATGATATTACTAGATTTGAATACATGCAAAAACACAATAAAGAAACAGGTCCGGCATTGGTAGGTATTGAGTTAAAATCAAAAAAGGATTATCAATTATTATTACAAAATCTGACGGAGCATCAAATTCATTATACAGAGCTCAATAAAAATGATAATCTTTTCGGGTATCTGGTTTAATTATCCAATAAACACCTATCTTTAGTTTGTAATGAAAAATAAGCAGTCATATATATATTCCTCTATCGCAACAGTTGCGAGCTGGACTGCTATTACTACCACAACCCTGTAAAGGGTTATACATTTTCATATCATCTCCGGGATCTTAGGATCGTTTTCAAGGATCATCTATTTTATCTGTATTTCAAGTTAGTATCATGAAAGTGCTCAAATTCGGCGGTACATCAATGGCCAATGCCGATCATATTCAAAAAGTAATTGCGATCTTATTAGATCGATCTTCATCAAATAGATCATTGGTGGTCGTTTCTGCCATGAGCGGGGTAACAGACCATCTGCTGAAGATGGCATCAATGGCAGCAAATGCAGATGAGTCCTATACAAAAGAGGCGGAAGCGCTAACACTGCAGCATCTTTCGGCTGTAAGAGATTTACTGCCTATACAACAGCAGAGTGCAGTTCTCAGTAAGATCAAACAACATTGTAATGAATTAGATGCATTACTAGATGGTGTTTATCGACTCAAAGAATTATCGTTAAGAACACAGGATAAGATCGTTTCATTTGGAGAATTATTATCATCAATCATATTGTCGGCAAAACTTCAGTCCCTTGATATAGACCAGCAATGGATCGATTCCAGAGAACTGATTATTACAGATGTGCAACATGCCCAAGCAAATGTTGATTTCGTATTGACCAATGAAAAAATACAACATCATTTCAGTACCCATATTCATCAGTTGTATGTAGCGCCGGGTTTTATTGCTTCGAGTGTGTCGGGACAAACGACCACTTTGGGTAGAGGGGGGTCAGATTATTCTGCAGCCATTTATGCTGCTGCACTTGAAGCCGATGTATTAGAAATATGGACAGATGTAAGCGGTATGATGACAGCAGATCCTCGATTGGTAGCCAATGCAAAACCCATCGCACAAATATCTTATCAGGAGGCAATGGAATTATCTCATTTTGGTGCGAAGATCATTTATCCTCCAACCATACAGCCGGTGATGCATAAACGTATTCCTGTTTGGCTAAAAAACACATTCGATCCTGAAGCATATGGGACATTGATAGAGAACCATGCCATTTCATCGGAGGATTTTATCAGAGGAATATCAAGTATCAATAGTATCAGTTTACTGAGCTTAGAGGGCAGTGGTATGGTAGGGATTCCCGGTTTTTCGAAAAGGCTATTTGAAGCATTGGCCAATGAAAAGATCAATGTGATACTGATCACTCAAAGTTCTTCAGAGCACTCTATTTGTGTTGCTATTAATGAAGCGGATACACTAAAGGCAAAAAGAGCAATTGATACAGCATTTCATACTGAGATCATAAGTGGAAAAGTAGAGCCTTTGATCGTAGAAACAAACCTTTCCATACTCGCATTGGTGGGAGAACAAATGAAAAGTCATCCGGGCATCAGTGGGAAAATGTTTGGATCATTAGGCAGAAATGGTATTAATGTACGAGCGATTGCACAGGGATCTTCTGAGAAGAATATTTCAGCTGTCATTGCATCAAATGATGTCAAAAAAGCGATCAATGTTCTTCATGAAACATTTTTTGAAACATCGTATAAACAATTGAATGTCTTTATTGCAGGAGCAGGAAATGTCGGAAGTAAATTATTGGATCAAATAAAACAGCAACAAGCAATACTCCGAGATCAGTTGAATCTGCAGATCAGGGTTGTTGGTATTGCTAATAGTAAGAGAATATTGATAGATGAAAATGGTATCGATCTTGCATCATGGGAGACACAATTGTCTCATGTGCCCAATGCTACTATAGAAGATTTCGTTTCACTTATCAGAGAAAAGAATCTTAGAAACAGTGTTTTTGTAGATGTGACAGCTAGTGAGAAAGTAGCCAATGTGTATGAATCTCTTTTGAATAAAAGCATATCTATAGTTGCTTGTAATAAAATCGCCTGTTCATCTTCTTTTGCGTCTTATCAGCATTTAAAATCATTAGCGAAATCCTACAATGCTTTATTTCTTTTTGAAACTAATGTTGGAGCCGGTCTTCCGATCATTGGTACTTTGAATGATTTATTAAGAAGCGGCGATCGAATTCAGAAAATTCAGGCAGTACTTTCCGGCACTTTGAATTATGTGTTCAATCATTATGATACATCTGTTCCATTTGCGGCAATTGTAAAGAAGGCACAGGAAGAGGGATACACAGAGCCGGATCCCAGATTAGATCTTGGAGGAACAGATGTCATGAGAAAGATCATGATCCTCGCCAGAGAGATCGGACATTCTTTGGAAATGAAAGATATTGTTAACCATTCATTTCTTCCTGAAAGCTGTTTTCATGGAACAGTTGAAAATTTTTATGAAGAAATGTTTCAGCAGGAATCGCATTTTCAGAACTTATATAGAGAAGCAGCTGCAGAGAATTGCAAACTGAAATTCATAGCAACTTATGAAAACGGAAAAGCCATGGTCGGACTCGAAAAAGTTCCTCCTGCATCAGACTTCTTTCATTTGTATGGTAAGGATAATCTTGTTCTTTTTTACACAAGCCGTTATCAGCATCAACCACTCGTGATCAAAGGTGCGGGTGCAGGCTCTGAAGTGACGGCTTCCGGTGTGTTTGCAGATATTATCAGAGTTGCAAGAATATAAACTATGCGATACGGAGAAAAAATAAAAATACATGCCCCGGCTACTGTTGCAAACATGGTTTGTGGCTTTGACATACTTGGTTTTGCAGTAGCTGCGCCTTATGATGAAATGACACTTAGACTGCGAGAAGAACCGGGTATCAGTATCACGCATGCAGATGATTATGACCTGTCAACCAATCCGGATGATAATGTGGCAGGAGTAGCTTTACAGTCTATGTTATCAGAGCTCACCATTCCTGTTGGATTTGATGTGGTGATACATAAACATATCAAACCCGGTAGCGGTCTCGGATCAAGTGCAGCAAGTGCAGCAGGTGCCGTTGTAGCAGCGAATTATTTATTGGGAGAGCTTTTCAGTAATCAGGATTTGGTTCAGTTTGCTATGCACGGTGAAAAGCTTGCTTCGGGTGTGAAACATGCTGATAATGTAACGCCATGCATCTATGGAGGTATTACATTGATCAGGTCTATTTTTCCGCTGGATATCGTTCCTATCCAATCGCCTAAACTATATGTGACAATCGTTCATCCACAGATAGAAGTAAAAACAGCAGATGCAAGAAGTATTTTGAAAGAACAGGTATATCTTAAAGATGCCATCAAGCAATGGGGAAACATTGCAGGGTTGGTATCCGGATTACTTCAAGAAGATTATGATCTCATTTCAAGATCATTGGAAGATGTACTCATTGAGCCGGTAAGAAGTATTCTTATTCCGGGATTTCATGACGTAAAAGAAAAGGCAAAAGCAAAAGGAGCATTAGGTGGTGGTATCTCAGGTTCGGGTCCATCGATCTTTATGTTGAGTCGTACATTGGAAACGGCACAACTTATTGAAGTGGAAATGCAAAAAATATATGCGCAAATGAATTTGCAATATTATACCTATGTCACAACTATAAGTGAAGGAGGGGTACAATTCATTACTGAATAGCACAGATCAGCATGAAGTATTATAGCACAAATCGACAATCACCAATGGTAGATTTCAAGGAAGCTACTCTAAGAGGACAGGCTCCTGATAGAGGACTTTATTTTCCTGAAAGTATTCCGGTATTGGATAAGGCGTGTCTTAAAGAGTTAAAAAAAATCCCAAGAGAAGAGCTGGGGTATCAAATCATGCATCCTTATGTGGGTAATACTATCTCAGCAGATGCATTACGCAATATTATAAGTGAAACTCTTTCTTTCGACTTTCCGTTAGTGCAGTTGGAAGAAAATATCTATGTGTTAGAATTGTTTCATGGCCCTACTTTGGCTTTTAAAGACGTAGGAGCCAGGTTTATGAGCAGGTGTTTGGGATATTTCTCCAATTATAAAAATTCAAAAACGACTGTACTTGTAGCAACATCCGGAGATACAGGCGGTGCTGTAGCCAATGGTTTTCTGAATGTGGACGGAGTGGAAGTGATCATCCTTTATCCGGCTGGTAAAGTAAGTAAGGTTCAAGAATTGCAGCTCACGACTTGTGGTAATAATGTAACTGCATTGCGTATCCATGGAAGTTTTGATGATTGTCAGCAAATAGTGAAAGAAGCTTTTATGGATGAAGCGTTGAATAAAATATTACAACTGACTTCTGCCAACTCAATTAATATAGCTCGATGGCTTCCACAGCAGCTCTATTATTTTTTCGCTTTACAACAATGGAATGAATCTGTAACTCCTGTGATGTCAGTACCCAGTGGAAATTTGGGAAATATAGCCGCCGGATTATTGGCAAAAAGGTCAGGACTAGAAATAGCTTATTTCATAGCGGCATGTAATGTGAATGATACAGTTAGTGGTTTTTTAAGTACAGGTATTCATTCACCAAAGAAAACACAAGCTACCATTTCCAATGCAATGGATGTTGGTAACCCGAGTAACTTGATTCGAATCATCGAAATGTATCAAGGTAATGGGTCTTTATTATCTTCTGATTTACGCAGTTCTATGCAAACAGATGATGTAACAATCGAAGCTATTCGATCTGTTTATGAACAATATAAGTACATACTTGATCCACACGCTGCAGTAGGATACAACGCTCTTAAAAATGAACTAAGAAAGGGAGAGAAAGGAATATTTCTAGCTACTGCACATCCGGTAAAATTTCCTGAAACTGTAGAAAAGATCATTGAAAAGACTTTACCAATACCAGGCAGTATTGAGACTCTCTTTGATGCATCAAAAAATATGATTGATATAGAGGCTTCTTATCAAGACTTTAAAGAGTGGATAAGATATCGATGAGTATAAAGTACATTAAACACTCTTTTTATTAAAATAGATTATAAAGACACTTCCCTTATCTATTTCACTGGTAGCAGTGATAGATCCGCCCATTGCTTCCACTTGTGTTTTTGTAATAAAAAGTCCGACACCTTTGGCTTCCGCATGCTTATGAAATGTCTTATTCAATCCAAAAAGTTTATCAGCATGTCTTTTTAAGTCAATTCCCATTCCGTTATCACTGAATTTTAATGTTAGTATTCCATCTTGAAACAGTGTTTCTGCATGTATCACAGGTGTTCTGTATGGAGATTTGTACTTGAGAGAATTGGACAATAAGTTTTGTAAAATACTTTCAAGATATAAGCGTGGGTACTCAATAGTAGGTGCTTTTGAAAAATTATAACTTACAACAGCTTCGGTCTCCAATATTTTACCAGCCATACTTTCTTTTACTTTTTTGAATACGTCTTCAAAAAGTAGCACCTCTCTCTTTTTATCGGTATCCTCTTGAATTTTCAAGGCATCAACCAATTCATTAAGGGTTTCCGACAGATTATGGATGACTGTTTCAAATTTTTCGAATAACAAAGCTTTTTCTTCGTTCGTTTGACTCTCTTTATATAACCATAAGAGGGAATTAAGATTGCTGACGGGAGAACGAAGATTATGAGAAGTAATATGCGCAAAATTCAGCAGTTGTTGATTTTTCTTTTGAAGTTGCGATGATAATATCTCTTGTTCTGTTTTCGCATTCTTCATTTCCGTAAAATCTGTAGCTACACAGCAAATAGCAAACACTTCATTACGATCATCAAGTAAAGGAAATTTATTGGTCAGCATGGTTTTTTGATAGCCATTTGCAGGAATACTTACTTCTGAGGTTATCCCTTTTTTTGTTCGTATGATATCATTTTCGTCACTGGTAAGCTGATCGGCGATGTCTTTGGGTAAAAGGTCATAAGTATTTTTGCCAATCATTTCTGAAACTTCTTTATTAAAATCATTTGCAAATCTTTTGTTTGCAAGTAGATAATTGCCCGATATATCTTTTACAAAAATGGCCGCAGATGTATTATTGATGATGGCATTTAATAATTGCTCTTTCCTTCCAAGTTCATTTGTTCTTTTTGAAACTAATTCTTCTAGATTTTTATTTAAGGCTTCAAGCTTTTCTTCAGCCAAGGTCTTTCCGTAATTAATTTTGTTTAATCTTTTAGCCGAGATACTAATTAATAACAGGCCTACCAAAATAAAGGAAGTAGCAAATATGCCAATACCAAACTCCACACTCACCAGTTGAGATCTATGCAGATAAATTCTGAGTAAGCTTAAGGCAATAATTGAAATCGTCAAAGTTGGAAATAACTGACGGGCCATTTGATTACCGATCTTATCACCCGTGAATAAACCTGTAATTCCTAAGTCTTTGTTGATAAGTGAAGCTGCAATGGATATCATTAGAAAAGCTATGGCAGTGTGTATGGCCATAGATCCTATCGCAGATAATTTATAGAATATCGGAACACCCAATAAATATCCAATGATAGCTATGAACCCGATGAGTGATATAGTATGTAGTAGGTACTGCGCAGATTTTCTCCAAAAAATCTGACTGTTTTGTATCAAACAGAAAGAGATGCCTAATAAAGTAAATGAAAATGCAGTACCTCTAGCCATTCTGCCGGGGAAAGAGTCAACAGATGGAGTAAACAAAAAATCTTTAACGATGAACTCATCAATATTCAGATTCAGTTGAAATTCATATTGAAGTAAAGTGATCAATCCGAATAGTGATATAATTAGGCATAATATCCTATGTAGCGACTTCCACTTGTTTACTAAGATCAGGTATAGTTCAAAAGATGACAAGATGAACAGTAAAGATGTATTTACTTTCATATTTGCATATTCAGGAATAATGCTAGTAAGTGAAGGAATCTTTAAAAGCCATCCCGTTAATACCATAAAACCCACAGCAAGCACAATGATGCAAATGGATTTTACAATAAATATTATTCTCTCTTGACTCATGTTTCAAAAAACCATTCTGATATGGTAAAATAAGATTAATTATTCAGATTGTAAATTGATCTGTCATGTTTTTAAGCCAGAATTAAACAAAAACGTTTTATAAAGCGTATAGTGTGAAAGGGTTAGCTTTACTACACGTCTTACAAGACAACAGCATAAGCCGCCAATATCACCCAATGATTCACAAATCAAGCATACAACTTTTACGATTTCCTTTTTCCTGGTTTTTGATGCCGGTGTTTTGGTTTACGATCAGTTTTGTAGACAATATCGATTGGATAAATGCAGTTATAAGTTTTCTCATACTGCATCTATTGGTTTATCCTTCCAGCAATGGGTATAATTCTTATATGGATCAGGATACATCAAGTATAGGGGGTATCAAGCATCCTCCTTTGCCAGATAAAGAATTGTTTTTTATAACGATTGTTATGGATGCAATCGCACTACTATTATCACTCACTATCTCTCTCAACTTTACTTATTTGTTATTGATATATATCCTTTGCTCTCGGTTATATAGTTATAGAAGAATTCGCTTAAAACAATATCCGATCATTGGATATCTGACCGTTATCTTAAATCAAGGTGGTGTTATTTTTTTAATGATTTATCATAGTGCTACTCATGAGAGTATTCAATCGATTCCTCTTTTGGGTTTCATCACCGCATGTTTATTGATAGGCGGCTTTTATCCGATTACTCAAATTTATCAGCATGATTCTGATAAAAAGGATCATGTTACTACCATTTCTATGTTATTGGGTAAACGGGGCACTTTTATTTTTTGTGGGATACTATATGTAATAGCCTTCAGTTTATTGTTTCTTTATTTCAGGGAACATCAGCAGTTATGGCTATTTATTGTTTTACAAACCTTCTTCTTGCCTGTGGCCGTATATTTTCTTATCTGGGCATTAGAAGTTTGGAAAGATCCTCAAAAAGCAGACTATGAACATACTATGAAGATGAATTGGATAGCATCCACATGTACTTCTATGGCATTTATCACTTTACTATTAATACAACATTTTGACTGATATCATTTCTATAGCAACTGCTGTACCTAAGTTTTGTCATAAGCAAGACGATATTTTATTTTATATGAGTCAAGCATACCAGCTTGATGATACAGAAAAAAGAAAATTAAAGTTCATGTATCATCAAAGCGGTATAGAACAGCGCTATTCTGTTTTGCCTGATTTCTCTTCCAATTCAAGCGCTAAATCTTTCTATTCAAATGATGATAAAAAAATTGAAAGAAGTTTAGAAGATCGACTCAAGATTTATGATGAGTCTTCCTTAGCTCTTTCCATTGAAGCGATTCAAAAATGTATCACCGGCTTTATATCAGAAAAAGAGATCACACATCTAATAACTGTGAGTTGTACCGGGATGACAGCGCCGGGTTTAGATATTAAATTAATAGAGGAGCTGGGACTAAATAAAAATATTTTCAGAACCTCAGTCAATTTTATGGGCTGCTATGCTGCTATTCATGCTTTAAAGTTAGCAGATATGATTGCTCAAGGAGATACAGATGCGAATATTGTTATTGTTGCCGTTGAATTGTGTACGCTCCACTTCCAATCTACCATGAATGAAGATAATTTAGGTAGTAGTCTTTTGTTTGCAGATGGTTGCGCAGCTGTTTTGTTATCCAATAACATACATCGAGGGCATAAGATAAGGATCGATGGATTTTATTCTCAAATAGCTATAGAAGGGAAAGCAGATATGGCTTGGGAATTGGGATCTAATGGATTTCAAATGAAATTGAGTGGTTATATTCCACAGTTGATCGAGGCAGATATTGAATCATTATTATCGGGTGCATTAAAAGAAAGGGGGATACAAAAAGAAGAAGTCAATCATTGGTGTATCCATCCCGGTGGCAAAAGAATTCTTGATAGTATACAACGCAAATTAAATTTATCGCCTCATCTACTTGATCAGTCTAGAGCTGTATTGAGCAAATATGGCAATATGTCATCACCAACCTTTCTTTTTGTGCTCAGAAATCTATTGGAGAACAACTACCAATCCAATGAAAATATTTTAGCAATGGCGTTTGGTCCCGGATTAACCATGGAAACTTTTACAGCTCACTTTGTATGAATTTATCAAAGAGATCATATCAGCTGGAACTCTTAGATGACGTTGATATTCCGATGGAAGCTATTCGTCAGAATATGTTTGAGTTAGATACGATCAATACTTATTTGGGAGGACATCGTATCTCGATCAAAGGAGTGAAACGACTGACCGGAGCCCAAAAAGTTTTACATGTTTGCGAAATAGGTTGTGGTGGCGGCGATAACTTAGCCGCTATCGCAAAATGGGCGAACCGGAGCAATATCCAACTTGAAATTACAGGAATCGATATCAATGGTTATTGTATTGATGTTGCCAAAAACAGAACTGATATTGGGTCTAAATCGAACTGGATCACCAGTGATTATCGCAGCGTACATTTTTCAAAATGTCCCGATATTGTTTTTTCAAGCTTATTCTGTCATCATTTCACCAATGAATCTCTTATTGAACAACTTCAATGGATGAGTGAGAACTCAACCAGAGGTTTTTTTATCAATGACCTTCACAGACATTGGCTAGCCTATTATTCGATCAAAATACTCACGCAATTATTTTCAAAATCCTACTTAGTAAAAAATGATGCACCCTTAAGCGTTAAAAGAGGTTTTAAAAAGAATGAGTGGATTGAATTATTGAATAAGGCTTCAGTTGAAGCAGAAGTTTCATGGGAGTGGGCCTTCAGGCATTTGATCTTATCAAAAAAATACAATTGATCGAAAGTAATTCCACATATGATGTAGCTATTATTGGAGGAGGCTTAGCCGGTCTTACACTTGCTATACAATCTGCTGACGCCGGATATCGAACCATTCTTTTTGAAAAGGAAAATTATCCATTTCATAAAGTTTGTGGAGAATATATCAGTATGGAAAGCTATCAATTCTTATTGCAGTGTGGTGTGCCTTTGAAAGATTGGAATTTGCCTTTAATCTCCCAATTGCAGATATCGGATTGTGCAGGAAGATCGTATGAGTTTTCACTGACCTTGGGTGGATTTGGTATCAGCAGATATAAATTAGATCATGCTCTGGCTATGATTGCAAAACAAAAAGGCGTTGAATTATACGCGATGACAAAAGTGGAAGACGTCATATTTCAAGACGATCTTTTTCATATACATACCCAGAATAATCGATATACTGCAAAATTTGTAGCCGGATCATTTGGTAAAAGATCCAATCTAGATGTCAAATGGAAAAGGAACTTCTTTTTAAAGGGTAAGAATAGATTGAATAATTATATTGGTGTCAAGTATCATGTAAAATATGATATTGATAGTCGTTTGATCGGGCTGCATAATTTTAAAAATGGGTACTGTGGTATATCCAGAATAGAAGATGATCAATGCTGTGTATGTTACCTGACTACTGCCGATGAACTTTCCAATGCGGGGAATACTATTGAAAAACTCGAATCAAAAATTTTATCACAAAATCAAGTTCTGGCAGATATTTTTTCTAAAGCACAGTTCTTATATGACAAGCCCCTCACGATTGCGCAAATTAGTTTTGATCGAAAAAGGCAAGTAGAAAATCATGTACTGATGTTAGGGGATGCTGCAGGTTTAATTACACCACTTTGCGGCAATGGAATGAGTATGGCCATGCATGCTTCAACGCTGGTATTTCATAATATGAAGCTTTTTCTGGATGGCGTAATAAGCCGTGAGCAAATGGAAAAGCAGTACACCAAAGTTTGGAAGACTCAATTTTCAAAAAGACTCGCTATCGGTAGGGTCGTACAGTCTTTTTTTGGGAATCCTTTTCTTACAAGAATTTTCTTATACGCAATGTCGAAGCTGCCTAAGCTCGCCCATTGGCTGATTCGGCAAACCCATGGTACACCTTTCGCATAGGCTTTAACATTTTGATAATATTCAGTTGTAAGGGATCAGGGGAGTGTTCGTCTTAAGGCTTAATCTCAACACAATACAACAACTGTTATATGAAACATTCCTTTTTGCTGTCTCTTTTTCTACTCCTAGTATTTACTGCATTTACCCAAACTGTAGAAGTTCGGAAAAAACATTACAATCTATCAAACAATTTAGCCATAAGCGGATATGATCCTGTTGCCTATTTCACGATAAAGAAAGCTGTAAAGGGTAAATCAACTTATTCAGCCACTGACAAAAATGTTACCTACTATTTTTCTTCAAAAGAAAACATGGAAGCTTTCATAAAAAATCCTTCCGCGTATGAACCTGAATATGGTGGCTGGTGTGCGTATGCGATGGGAGCTACCGGTGAAAAAGTTCCCGTTGATCCGGAGACTTTTAAGATCATCAATAATAAACTGTATCTATTTTATAACCGCTTCTTTAATAATACACTGAAAGACTGGAATAAAGATGAAGCCAACTTAAAGTCTAAGGCTGATATCGCGTGGAAAAAGTTTATTAACTGATCTTATCAATACATACTTATAAAATCAAATCAATGAAAACATCTACTATCGTGTTATGGATACTGAGAATAGTTGCTGCGATCATTATGTTACAAACACTTTATTTCAAATTCTCTGCAGCTGAAGAATCGGTTTTTATCTTTTCGGAGATGGGGATTGAACCTTGGGGTCGTATAACCACAGGGGTATTTGAATTGATCGCTTCTATTTTAATACTCTTCAGTCCGACATTGGTATTTGGAGCAATCATAGGTATCGGGTTGATGAGTGGTGCCATATTATCTCACCTAACTGTTTTGGGAATTGAAGTAAAAGATGATGGAGGACAACTATTTGCTTATGCACTGATTGTTTGGATCTCATGTGCGATCATCATTTGGATGCGAAGAGAAAAGCTGATTCAAATTTTTAAACAACTTAATCTAAAGTAACATGAAAAGTGCCGGAGTTATTATCTGTTTAATATTTCTTGGTAGCATCGTTAATGCGCAAATAATACCAACAAGAAAAACAAATCGTTTTATTGATTTAGCATTAACTGCGGGAACATCACAAGGATCTGCAGCATTTTCTTACGTCCACAATTGGAAGATCGGAAAGAAACAAAAATGGGAAATCGGATTAGGAGGAAGACTGACAAGTTATTACGGCACCAAAAAAGAATATGTTACAGCAGGTCCGGCCAGATTAACCAGAAGTCAATCCATTCCATTCTTGATATTTTTTGCTGATCAGAAACCTGAAAACTGGGATACACTTAATGTTCAAAGACCTTTTACCACCGCCTTAAATGCAACAGTGAATATTGGTTATCATTTTAATCAAAAATGGTCTGCCGGATTTAATATTGATTTGATAGGGTTTACACTCGGAAGAACTACCAATGGTATCCTAACCGGCAACGGTACTACCAGAAACGATTCAAAAGTGAAACCTTCTGCTTTTAATCTTCTTCTGACGGGTGATCATGATCTTGGCAGTTTAAATTCTGAACTGTTTGTCGGCTATCAATTTTCTGATAAATGGTCACTGCGAGGTGTGTACCAATTCTATTTTTCAGAATACAAAACCACCAATTTGAATCAAGTGGCTTCGGACGGAACAGTCATTAACCGATTCAGAAATAAAGTAAATGCTTTTGGTATTGGTATATCCAGACATTTTTAAAGAAAAAACAGCGTCATGAAAAAACATATTCATTTCTTAGGGGTTATCTTATGGGTTGTGTTGAGCAGTTGTACAAAAGATGCGACATCATCTGATCAGATTAATGAGCAGGTGGGTAGTTCTGCAACACCTGTAACATCGGCCATGGCATTTACATCAGCTAATTCATACACAGTTACAGGTAATGTAAGGGTGTATCAGAAAGATGGTAAGCTGATTTTAGCCTTGGAAAATTTCAATAGTACGAATGGACCTGATTTGCGTGTATACATATCAAAGGAAATGCAACCGGTGAACTTTATAGAGTTAGGGCGATTAAAATCTGTTCAGGGAAATCAACTGTATGATATACCCGGAACTCCCGATTTTGATATTTATAAGTTTGCTGTCATTCACTGCCAGCAATTCAATCGGGTTTTTGGTTATGCGACCATTAAATGATGATTTAAATATGAGGAGATAACAATATGATGAAAATAGTTTTAGCTGCGGTAATGTTATTGAATACCTTCCTCATCTCTGCACAGCGATTTTCGCCTCTTGATGCTGAGTCATCGGTAAATTTTACGATCAAAAACTTAGGTCTTAACGTTACGGGCAAATTCACAGGTTTGTCGGGATTGATCATTTTTGATCCGGAGAATCTATCAGAAAGCAAATTCTCGGTTTCGGTGAATGCTGCCTCTATTGATACGGATATCAAAGCCCGAGATAATCATTTAAAAAAAGAGGATTATTTTTATGTAGAACGATATCCAAGAATTAGTTTTATATCTAAGACTATAACAAAAGAGGGAGCAGGGCAATATAAGGTCACAGGAATACTTGAAATAAAAGGAACCAGTAAAGAGATCGACTTTATTTTTACTGCAAACCTAATATCGAACGGGTACGTATTTAAAGGCGGGTTTAAAATCAATAGAAAAGATTTTAAAGTTGGCGGAAAAAGCCTGATATTGTCTGATCAACTATTGGTAAACCTCTCTGTAATGGCACAAAAAAACTGATAAAAGAAAATCGTATTTATGCAGATTGCCCTTGCTATCAAAAATGTGTTTGTACAACTGCACGAAACATTGGATAAGCTAAACACTGAACAATATACCCGGCCCAGTAAGTCTTTGTTTAATGCCACCATTGGTCAACATGTAAGACATATCGTAGAGTTATTTCAATGCTTGGAGAATGGTTATGAAAAAGGCATTGTAAACTACGAGCTAAGAAAACGCGACAAGAATATTGAAACAGATAAACAATTGGCCATTCAACTGTTACATGAAATCAGTAATCGACTGATTAGAGAAGATAAACCTATTGAACTTGAAATGAGTTATGATGATTTGTCTGATGAAACAGTCATTGTCAATAGTAACTATTACCGCGAAGTTGTATATAACCTCGAACATACTGTGCATCACATGGCTTTGATTCGTGTAGGTGTAGCTGAAGTTTCTGACCTTGTTTTACCGGAGAGCTTTGGTGTAGCCTCTTCTACCATCAAACATCGTGATACATGTGCACAGTAACCTATATACCTGTAGGTGATAAGATATTGCTTACTTCCAATAGAGATGAAAAGGGTATAAGAAAAAAAGCCTCAGCTCCCATTCTTCATACAGTAGAACACATGAAAATATTGTCTCCTTTGGATGCGCAAGCAGGAGGAACATGGATTGGCGCTTCAGAAGTTGGAACCGTGATGGTATTGTTGAATGGCGGTTTCATAAAACATGAACCGGCAGCATCCTATCGAAAAAGTAGGGGACTCATATTTCTGGATATCCTTTCACAGCCGGATGTACTATCTGCATACAAAAAAATAAACCTATTAGGGATAGAACCTTTTACATTGATCATTTGGGAGAAGGGGGAATTATTTGAATGCAGATGGAGCGGTGAAGAAAGATATATCCGAGAAGTTGATACCAGTCTACCTCATATATGGTCATCGGTTACATTATACACACAAGAGATCATTCAAAAAAGAGAACAATGGTTTACTGAGTGGTTACAACAACATCCACAGCCAAGCTCAGAAGATATTTTATCATTCCATTTATTTGGTGGAAATGAAGATCGGGAGAATGGAATTCGTATGAATCGAAATAATGAGATGCTGACAGTAAGTGTTACCAATATCATTGCTAATAAAACATCTGCGAATATGTTTTATAATGACATCATTCATCAGGAACAATCTCAATTATCAGTTTCATTTGTACAGCAACAGCCTGTTTCTTAACTTTCGGGCATGTCTTTGATCGGGAAGCTAAAGTATCATCCTTTTTTTATCAGACTTTTGAACTGGGAATATTGGTCATTCAATGTGTTGTATGCGCCTTTATATCCTTATTGGTTCTGGTTATGTTTTAAAGCCAGAGCTTTTTTTTATATCAATGCTGCCAATCCCGGTATTCGTAATGGTGGATTTTTGATGGAGAGTAAAAAGGAGATATACGATATACTACCCTTCGGATCTTATCCTGCAACTTTATTCTTTGCGGCCGGAACAAATATTGAAACCGTTATCGACAAGATCCAAAAAGAAAATGTATCATTCCCACTGATCGGTAAACCGGATATTGGGATGAGAGGGATGAGCGTAAAAAAGCTTCAGAGTGAAGAAGATATTAAAGCATATGTGCAACAAGCTGATTTTGATTTTCTGATACAGTCTTATATCCCTTTTGAAGAGGAAGTAGGTATATTTTATTATCGCATTCCGGGAGAAGAGAAAGGAAGAATTACAGGTATTGTAGGAAAAGAATTCCTTTCCGTAACAGGTGATGGTGTTTCTACTATCGATCAACTGTTACAACTGGATCCCAGATATATTCTGCAACTGCCTGTACTTCGCAAGACCATGCGTGAAGAGTTAACCATTGTTTTGAATAAAGGAGAGCAAAGAGTGCTGGTTCCTTATGGAAATCATGCACGCGGTGCTAAGTTCATTGACCTAACCCATTTGGCTGATGAACAACTCAATGCTGTTATCGATACATTGGCAAAACAGATTGAGGGATTTTATTATGGCAGAATGGATATACGATATGAATCTGTTGAGCTGTTACGAGAAGGAAGGAATTTCATGATCGTAGAACTGAATGGGTCAGGAAGTGAACCCACACATATGTACGATCCCAAACATTCTGTTTTTTATGCCTGGAGAGAAATTACCCGTCATTGGAAGGTCATGTGTAAGATCAGTATGCTGAATCATGCCAAAGGAGTTCCTTATATGACGAGAGCAGAAGGATTGGCGATGCTAAAAGCCAATAAAGCAATGGTGAAGAAAATATCTTGATAGTCTGTATTCGTCCATATGCTGTTAAGAAATGTGTATTTCATATATTAATTTGTGCATCAAAATTTATCGAATGTTACATAGTGCCAAAGCCTTTCTTTTTGATTTGAATGGAACCATGATCGATGATATGCAATATCACATACAAGTATGGTTTGATGTATTAACGAAAGATCTTGGTGCGGAGTTAACATGGGATGAAGTTGTTCATCAGATGTATGGAAAGAATACAGAATTATTCGTTCGCATATTTGGTCCTGATCGTTTCACGCCCGAAGAAATGCATAATCTCTCTATTGAAAAGGAGAAAAAGTATCAAGATTTATATAGACCTAATCTAAAAGGATTACCCGGATTAGAGCTGTTTTTAGAAACAGCAAAGCAAAAAGGAATCAAAATGGGAATAGGCTCTGCTGCTATATTATTCAATATTGATTTTGCGATTGATGGTCTTGGTATTCGTCACTATTTCGATTCAGTAATTGGAGCCGAGCATGTAAAAGATAGCAAACCCAACCCTGAAACTTATTTGAAGGGCGCTAAGGAGCTTGGCTTAAATCCGGAAGACTGTATTGTTTTTGAAGATGCGCCAAAAGGAGTAGAAGCCGCATTTAATGCGGGAATGAAATGTGTAGTGCTAACAACCATGCATGAAAAGGAGGAGTTTAGCATCTATCCTAATATCATCACTTACACAAAGAATTATCATGACTTACTGCCATTGTTAGACAAGTAATTGAAAATATCAATAAGCGATCAACTTTTATACAACGCTTACTTCTTCGTACGTACTTTTGAAATAATCATCCACATATTCACTTGGAGATTTTCCGATGACTGATTTGAATACCCGATTGAAATTGGTAACAGTATTGAATCCACAGTTATAAGCAATGGTTGAGATACTGACGCTATCGCTATCACCCGTGATCAATTTTTTACAAGCTTCATTGATGCGAACTTCATTCAGAAAGGAGACAAATGTGTGTAAGGTTCTTTTCTTGAAGTAACGACAAAAAGCCTGTGGTGTCATATGCGCTTGCTGAGCAACATCTTCAAGCGTGATGGTTTTTGCATAATTGGCCATGATATAATGATAAATATGGCTTAGGCGGATACCATCATGTTCACTTACCGTTGTTAAATTGGAAATGCTGGATAATTCTTTGAGCTTAGGTATAGCGGTAAATTTCTTCAGGATATCAATAAAAGCGATCATTTGGTCTGCCCCCTGACTTTTACTTACGATCTGCATTTTATGTGCTACGTCCGAAACATGTTCTGACGGGATGACAAACCCGTTATTATGTTTTTGAAGAAAGGTTAGAACAGGTTTCATTTCAGCAAGATCAAATAGCCCCGCCAACTTACCATTGGGATTAAAGTGAATGGTAATTGCTTGTACTTTTCTTTTACTTTTTGGAGAGAAATAAGCAGGATCACTTTTAAAAACATGGGGTTGATTAGCACCGAGATAATAAATTTCATTCGGACCAAACGGATACATATTATTATCTACAACCAATGTACCTTCTCCTTTTTGAATCCAGGTAAGTTGGATCTCATCATGCCTGTGCAGATGAGGATAGAAATAAGGCAATACCTCATGTTGAACAATGATGTTTTTATCTCCCGGAACAGGTATCGTGAATTGTAAGACTTTCATAATAACAGCATTGGTAAGGCAAAGTAATCATTTAGAACCACCAATTTTCACTTAAAATAGCCTGATTTTGGAAAAAGACAGGTAAAATACTTGAAACGATGCTAATATCAGTTAAAAAATATTCCTGTAGTGCATGAAGGTTAAAATCTGTACATCATTCATCAATAGCGGAAAACTATCTACTTGTGTACCCTATTAGTTTTATACGCATAAAATATTCAATATGGCGAATTTAACATGGAAGGGTGTTTATCCCGCTCTTCTCACACCATTCAAACAGGATGATGCTGTTGATTTTGAAATCTATCAAAAAAATCTACGCGCACAATTGGATGCAGGTGTTGATGGGATCATTCTCGGCGGCTCTCTTGGTGAAGCAAGTTCTCTTTCCAATGAAGAAAAAAGGGATCTTTTATTGTATTCTAAGCAGCATATCCCAAAAGATTTTCCTGTCATCATCAATATTGCAGAACAAACCACTAAAGCCGCTATTCAGCTGGCACAGGATGCTGAGAGAAATGGTGCTGATGGATTGATGTTATTGCCCCCCATGCGTTACTATGCAGATAGTAAAGAAACATTGGAGTATTTTAAAGCAGTAGCAACTTCAACTGCTTTACCCATCATGATCTATAACAATCCGGTTGACTATAAGATTCATGTTACACTGGATATGTTTGAAGCCATGTTGCCATATAAAAATATTCAGGCGGTAAAAGAATCTACACGGGATATTTCCAATGTAACAAGAATGATCAATCGTTTTGGTGATCGTTTTCATATTCTTTGTGGTGTTGATACCTTGGCCATGGAAAGCCTATGTATGGGTGCAGATGGTTGGGTTGCCGGTTTGGTAGATGCATTTCCAAAGGAAACGGTAGCTGTCTATCGTTTAGTAAAATCGGGTATGATAGACGAAGCATTGAAAATTTATCGTTGGTTCCTGCCATTACTGGAGTTGGATATTCATCCCAAACTGGTTCAGTATATCAAGCTAGCTGCGACACATACGGGTATTGGATCAACACATGTAAGAGCGCCACGTCTACCATTGGAAGGTGAAGAGCTGAAACGTGTAACAACTATTATAGAAACGGCATTGGCCAATCGTCCGTCATTGCCAGATTATTTGAACCTGAAACACAAATAGGATGCTACAAGGGCATAACGTTATCGGATTTGAAGTAACTGCAAAAGGCAAAGAATCATTTCAGTCTTTCAGTACCCTTCAAGGAACTTATTTACCTGAACATTTTTTTGTTGCAACCGATGAAGAGATCGAAACGGCTATTGCGAGATCGGTAGCTGCTTTCGCCATTTTCAGTAAGACCACTTTTGTACAAAGAGCCATTTTTCTGGAAGCTATTGCTGAAGAGATTTTGAACATCGGAGATTTTTTGTTGGAACGTGCCAATCTGGAAACCGGATTACCGCTGCCAAGATTGACCGGTGAAAGAGATCGTACAATGAATCAGCTGAAACTGTTTGCATCGCTATTGAGAGAAGGTTCTTGGGCAGATGCAGTGATAGACACAGCAATCCCCGACAGAAAACCATTGCCTCGCTCAGATATCAGAAGAATACTGCAGCCTGTTGGACCGGTAGCTGTATTTGCCGCGAGTAATTTTCCTTTTGCTTTCTCAACGGCAGGAGGAGATACCGCTTCTGCATTGGCAGCCGGTTGCCCTGTCATTGTAAAAGCGCATAGTTCTCATGCAGGCACCAATGAACTCATGGCGAATGCTATCAGAAAAGCGGCTGAAAGAACAGGGATGCCGGATGGTGTATTCTCTTCACTAAATGGGGAAGGTGCCATATTGGGTCAAAGACTTGCCATGGAGCCATCGATCAAAGCCATTGGTTTCACAGGATCGTATCGTGCAGGAATGGCATTGTACACTACGGTTACACAGAAAAGAAAAGAGCCGATACCATTGTATGCAGAAATGAGTAGTATCAATCCTGTTGTGTTGTTACCGGGAACATTGGCGTTGAAAGCATCCGAAACAGCTACTGCTTTAGCATCATCCATTACCTTGGGTGTTGGACAGTTCTGTACCAATCCGGGTTTGTTATTTGTCATCAGATCCAAAGCTGCAGAGGCATTTACTGAATCACTGGTAGCAGCACTTTCAAATGTAGCCACTGCAACCATGTTGAATCAGCATATTTGTAAAGCATATTATGCAGACAGATCAAGAGTGTCGCAAACCAAAGGAGTAAAAATATTGTTCAACGGAGAAGATCAAGGGCAAGCGTATAAAGGAAGTTCGGCTTTATTCACTGTCAACGCTGAGGATTTTATACAAGATCCATCATTACAAGATGAAGTATTCGGTCCTTGTTCTTTGATCGTAGTATGTGATGATAGATCACAACTGGAAACTGCTTTACAAACATTACACGGACAATTGACCGGTTCAGTATTTGGTACTACCGATGAGTTGAAAAGATATTCATCAGTAGTAGATATTTTACAACAAAAAACAGGCAGGATCATTTTTAATAATGTACCTACCGGTGTAGAAGTTTGTCATGCCATGGTACATGGAGGTCCATTCCCGGCTACTACTGATGCAAGAACCACTTCGGTTGGAACAGAAGCGATTCGAAGATTTGTAAGACCGGTGTGTTATCAGGATTGTCCACAGGAATTATTACCCTTGTATTTACAAAATGAAAATACAGCAGGTATCATGCGTAAAGTAAATGGTGTGTACACACGTGATGCTATCTGATTACATTTGATCGACTAACGACAATATTATAATGGCACATAAAAAATTCTTTTGCATTGATGCACATACTTGCGGTAATCCTGTTCGTCTGGTAGCAGGTGGTGGCCCTTTACTGGAAGGTAATTCTATGATGGAAAAGCGATTGCATTTTCTTCGTGAATATGATTGGATCAGGAAAGGATTGATGTTTGAGCCACGTGGACATGATATGATGAGTGGAAGTATTTTATATCCCCCTCATGACCCGCAAAATGATATTGGGGTATTGTTCATTGAAACCAGCGGTTGCTTACCGATGTGTGGGCATGGAACCATTGGTACCATTACCATTGCTATTGAAGAAGGATTGGTCACACCCAAAACACCGGGTCAACTAAGAATTGAAACACCTGCCGGTCTGGTACGGATCGAATACAAGCAAGAAGGAAAAAAAGTAGTATCTGTAAAGCTCACCAATGTTCCTGCTTTTTTATATGCTACAAATTTAGAAGTGCAATGTCCGGATCTTGGGAAGATCAAAGTGGATGTTGCTTATGGTGGTAATTTTTATGCCATTGTAGACCCACAGGAAAATTTTCCGGGTCTTGAACATTTTACTGCCGATCAATTGATCTCATGGAGTAGGGTCTGTAGAAAACTATTGAATGAACAATACAGTTTTATTCATCCCGAAAATGAAAACATCCAAGGGTTAAGTCATTTGTTATGGACAGGTAAACCCATTGCACCTACATCAACAGCACGCAATGCTGTATTTTATGGTGATAAAGCCATTGATCGTTCCCCTTGTGGTACCGGAACATCGGCTCGTATGGCGCAATGGTATGCACAAGGAAAACTGAAAAAGGGAGATGCATTCATTCATGAAAGCATTATTGGCTCCACTTTTACCGGAAGGATTGAAGCAGAAACCACGGTAAACGGGCAAGCGGCTATTGTTCCAAGCATTGAAGGGTGGGCAAGAGTAACAGGATATAATACGATCATCATTGATGATGATGATCCTTATGCGCACGGGTTTCAAGTGATATAAATATTGAGGGATTCAAATTTTATAAAACGAACTACCAAAACAGCTATATGAAAAAACAACAATTAGTCCTTGTACTGCTGGTAGCAGGCACTATGTTCTGTGCATCGCCACAACAAGCGCATGCACAGGTTTCTAAAGAGAGCTATGTTCCTTGTCAGGAAATGCCCACACTCATTCAACAGTATGCTGCTGACAATCGTACACTGAGCAGGTATTATAGTCCTGCTTCTTCCAGAGGTGGTGGTTTTGGTGGAGGAGCAGATGCGAGTATTGGTTCACCGGAGAAAAATAAACGTCTGCAGCAGTTGGTACAAGAGTATCAAAAAAAATTAGAGGCTGTTGATTTTAAAAATCTTTCACAGGAGTGTAAGGTTGATTATATCTTATTCAAGAGAGGTCTGACGGAAAGGATGGAACAATTGATAACAGAAGCCAATGAGGTTTCGAAAATTAGTCAATGGCTTCCGTTTGCACCCAAAGTATATGCGTTGGAACAACAACGCAGAAGAGGCTATCAGCCCAATGCAGAAGAAGTAGCAAAAGATTGGGCGGCCATGATCAAAGAGATCAAATCCTTACAATCGAAATTAAAAGAAGAAAAAGTGATCGATGCTGAATCTGTGTATACGGCAGGTGAAGTGATCAACAATCTTCGTCAGACATTACAAAGTGTATTTGATTTTTACAACGGGTATGATCCCATGTTTACTTGGTGGGTACCTGTTGTACACAAATCTTTGGATGAGGCTTTAACAGCATATGCAGGTGTATGGAAAACAAAAGCGAGTAGTTCATTAACAGCAAGTGATAACAGCGGTATTGTAGGTGTACGAGCAGGAAGAGCAAATCTCATCAAGCAATTGCAAAGTGAAATGATTCCCTATACACCAGAAGAGTTGATCGATATTGCAAATAAAGAATTTGCATGGTGTGATGCTGAAATGTTGAAAGCCTCCAGAGAAATGGGTTTTGGTGATAATTGGAAAGCAGCATTGGAGAAAGTAAAGACTTTGTATGTACCACCGGGCAAACAACCGGAAGCTATTTTAAAATTGTATACGGAGTCGATTGATTTTCTCAAAAAGAACAACCTCATCACCATTCCACCATTAGCAGAAGAAACCTGGGGTATGATGATGATGTCTCCTGAAAGACAATTGATCGCCCCGTTCTTTTTGGGTGGTGCTGATATCATTATCTCTTATCCTACCAATACCATGACTTATGAAGACAGGATGATGAGTATGCGTGGTAACAATCCGCATTTTTCAAAAGCAACAGTACATCATGAATTGATTGCCGGGCATAACCTGCAACAGTTTGTGAATACAAGAACCAGAACCTATCGCAATTTCGGTACACCCTTCTGGGGAGAAGGATGGGCATTGTATTGGGAGTTGATCTTATGGGACATGCAGTTTGCTAAAACACCGGAAGATAGAATTGGTATGCTCTTTTGGCATATGCATCGTTGTGCCAGAATTATTTTCTCCTTGAATTATCACATGGGTAAATGGACGCCACAGCAGTGTATAGATTTTTTGGTAGACAGAGTAGGTCATGAAAGAGCCAATGCAGAGGGTGAAGTACGTCGTTCTTTTACAGGTCGTTATCCGCCGCTGTATCAGCTGGCCTATTTAACAGGGGGTAGACAATTTTATGCATTGAAAAAAGAATTGGTAGATAGTGGTAAGATGACCTACAAACAATACCACGATGCAGTGATGTCGCTGAACAGTATGCCTGTTGAAATGGTAAGAGCTATTTTGACCAAACAACCATTGACGGAGAATTTTAAAACTAGTTGGAGATTTTATAACGAGTAATTTTTATTCCCTTTCTTTAAAGGCATAGGGAAAACTACCCTTCGTCGTCATTTCCGACTTACGTCGGAATACTCCTCAGGGTCACGGTTGTGAAGTTGAGAGACTTGCGATGCTGATTGGCAAAGCCAATCAGCATCGCTTTTTTTACCCATCCTCTCTTGTCACCCTGAGGAGCCTCACGATCGTGGATCGGGAATGGAGACGAAGGGCTCTTCTCCAGATATGTTCATGATTAGTTATGATACTAGTACCCAATCAGTGCCTATCATGACAATCAAGTACGAAGAACTCCGGTGGAGAAAATCTGCGTTCCATAATTATACTCATTCTCCTCAGCAGCATGTATTAGAAACAAAATAATTTACAAACACCCGAGCGGTGGGAGATGCCTCCTGGCGTCGGCATGACATTCGGTGGCATGACGTTTTAAGCCTCATATAGCCACGATTATTTTAAAACACTACCTACCCCTCAAAAAGAAAAGATCCTCGATTTCTCTTCGAGAAAACTACCCTGCAAAATGGGTTGCTGATATTAAGGTGTAGGTGCTTCGGGAATTATTCGTACCATCTTCGTACCAAAGCCGTACATCCTTCGAGCGCTCTTCGAGCTTTCTTCGAGGTTTGTTCGAGGTTTGTTCGGGAGTTCTTCGAGCATTCTCGAAGAAACCTCGAAGAACTCCCGAACAAACTCCGAAGGATGTACGACCATGGTCCCTAGGAAATTCGAAGAAAGCCCGAACAAGTCTCGAAGCCCATCCGTTTTAAACACCAAATCAGGTGATTTCACGTTAAATTTGTACCTCATATCTCATTTATGCAAGCATACTGCCATTCCCTTACACAGTATAAAAGATTGAAGACCAGAGAAGTGCGTATCGGTGATCTGTTGCTGGGTAATTTTCACCCCATCCGTTTACAGACCATGACCACCACCGATACGATGGATACCATGGCCACAGTGGAGCAAAGCATCCGTTGTATTGAAGCGGGGGCAGAATTGGTGCGTATCACGGCTCCGAGTAAGAAGGAAGCAGAGAACTTACTGAATATTAAAAATGAACTCCGCAAAAGAGGGTATCAAACACCATTAGTAGCCGATATTCATTTCACTCCCAATGCTGCAGAAATTGCTGCACGAATCGTGGAGAAAGTGCGTGTGAATCCGGGTAACTATGTCGACAAGAAAAAATTTGAACTGATCGAGTATACGGATGCGGATTATGCAGAAGAGATCGAACGCATCCAGGAAAAATTCACCCCACTGGTGCGCATTTGTAAAGAACATGGAACTGCCATGCGTATCGGTACCAATCACGGCTCTCTCAGCGATCGTATCATGAGTCGCTATGGCGATACGCCGATGGGTATGGTAGAGAGTGCGATGGAATTTCTGCGCATCGCTCGTTATGAGAGTTTTCACAACATTGTATTGAGCATGAAAGCCAGCAACCCACAAGTAATGGTGCAGGCGTATCGTTTACTGATACAACAAATGGATGCTGAATTTGGTGAATGTTACCCGCTACACTTAGGAGTAACAGAAGCCGGTGATGGTGAAGATGGTCGTGTGAAAAGTGCTGCCGGCATCGGTACCTTATTGGAAGATGGTATTGGCGATACTGTTCGTGTGAGCTTAACGGAAGATCCTGAATTTGAAATTCCTGTTTGTCGCGATCTGGTGAAACGTTATACGAGTTCAATCAGACAAACACAACATATTCCTGTCATTGAAAAGATATCCTACGATCCTTTCAAATATCAGCGCAGAGTAAGTTTTGAAGTGAGCAATATTGGCGGAAAGCAAGTACCGGTGGTCATTGCAGACCTCAGTAAGTTAGATACACTCACTCCTGAAAAACTAAGCGCTGTAGGGTACACTTATGATACTGCTACAGACAAGTGGAATATCAGTGATATGGCTGCCGATTATATTTTCACCGGTGATCAAATTCCTGATTTTGCATTACCCGGCACTTTAAAAGTGATCGTTGATAGTGCTACTTGGAAAAATACAACTGATCATGAAAAATATTTTCCCATTGATGATGTCACAAATTATCTCAATGGCACAACTAAAAGTAACAAGCTGAATTTTGTAATGTTGGATTGTTACAATGATGGTACATTGGCTTCTCCTGATCAATTACAACAACTGGCAGCAGACAAAACAGTGGTACTTTGCTTAAGTAGTACCAATGATCACGCCATGCCTTCGGTACGCAGGGGTTTTGTAGAATTGATACAGCAGCAGGTGAAAAACCCGGTGGTATTGATCGTTGATAGCAATTGGCAAACAGCTGATGAACACCTCATTCATTATGCAACAGAAGCAGGAGCTTTATTGCTTGATGGCTTTGGAGATGGCGTTTGTTTTGGAATGTCTGTCAATAGTTACCTGCAACAATCGGAAACAGGTAATGCCGATACCAGTGGTAGAAATTATGTGACCAATACTTCAGTTGAACAATTCATCAACAGTACTGCCTTTAGTATTCTGCAAGCAACCCGAACACGTATTTCAAAAACAGAATATATTTCTTGTCCAAGTTGCGGAAGAACTTTGTTTGACCTGCAAGAGACTACCGCTAAGATTCGCTCTGTTACCAATCATCTGAAAGGTGTGAAAATTGCTATCATGGGATGTATTGTGAATGGTCCGGGCGAAATGGCGGATGCTGATTTTGGATATGTTGGAAGTGGTGTTGGTAAGATCACTTTGTACAAAGGAAAAGAAGTGGTCAAGCGAAATGTAGACAGTGAAGTGGCAGTGGATGAGTTGATCAATTTATTAAAAGAAAATGATGCATGGGTAGAGCCTGCATCTTAGCAAATTATGCAAACAGACTTTCTCGTTATAGGTTCAGGTATTGCAGGGCTTACGTATGCATTAAAGACAGCACGTCATTTTCCCGACAAAAAAGTGATGGTCATCACCAAGACACAGGCCGATGAAACCAATACCAAATATGCTCAAGGTGGTATTGCAGGTGTATGGGATGAGAATCGTGACAGTTACGAAAAACATATTGAAGATACATTGATCGCGGGTGATGGATTGTGTAATAAATCTGTAGTGGAGATCGTGGTGAAAGAGGGTCCGGAAAGAATTCGCGAGATCATTTCTTATGGTGCTGAGTTCGATAAAGATGAGAAAGGTGATTATAGTTTAGGGAAAGAAGGCGGACATAGTGAGAATAGAATTCTCCATCACAAAGATGTTACCGGACAAGAAATGGAGCGTGCTTTATTGAATGAGATGGCGCGTATCCCAAATATTGAATTGATCAACCACTGTTTTGTGGTAGATATTCTGACACAACACCATTTAGGGTTTTTGGTCACAAAATCTACTGCTGATATTACTTGTTATGGTGTGTATGTACTCAATCTGAATACGAATCGTATTGAGAAGATCCTTTCTAAAATTACATTGCTGGCAACAGGTGGTTGTGGACAAGCTTACAGAACTACCACTAATCCGAAGATCGCAACGGGCGATGGTATTGCGATGGTGTACAGAGCCAAGGGAAGGATTGAGAACATGGAGTTCATTCAGTTTCATCCTACTGCTTTATATGAACCGGGTACATCACCTTCTTTTCTGATCACAGAAGCAGTACGTGGTGATGGCGGTATCCTGCGCAATAAACATGGTGAGGCATTCATGGAGCGTTATGATCCGCGTAAAGATCTGGCACCACGTGATATTGTAGCTCGTGCCATCGATAACGAAATGAAGCGTACAGGTACAGAATATGTGTACCTCGATTGTAGGCATATGGATAAAGAAAAGTTCATCCATCATTTCCCGAATATCTATGAAAAGTGTTTGAGCATGGGGATGGATGTGATGCAACATATGATTCCTGTTGCACCGGCAGCACACTATAGTTGTGGTGGTATTAAAACCGATGAATACGGACGTACTTCCATTCGTCATCTTTATGCGTGCGGTGAGTGTGCAAGTACAGGATTACATGGTGCTAACCGATTAGCGAGTAACAGTTTATTGGAAGCGATGGTATTCGGACATCGTTGTTATCTCGATAGCATCGAAGCAGTAACAAAGATTGATTTTGAACACAGCATCCCCGACTGGAAAACCACCGGAACCACAGAGCCTCGTGAAATGATCCTGATCACACAAAGCTTGAAAGAGTTGCAACAGATCATGAGTGATTATGTAGGTATTGTAAGAACTGATGTTCGTCTGGAACGTGCTATGAAACGTCTGGATCTCTTGTATGCAGAAACAGAAGAGTTGTATCGTTCCACCAAAGTATCCCCACAGTTATGTGAGTTGAGAAATCTGATCACCGTGGGTTATCTTATTGTAAAGGGAGCACAATTTAGAAAAGAGAGTAGAGGGTTGCATTACAATACCGATCATCAGGAGAAGAGTGCTTTACTGCAGAATATTATATTGTAATCTTTGATTTCTTGATTTTTTGATCTTTGATTTGAGGAAGTCAAAAGTCAAAAGTCAAAAAACAACGAAATCACAGATTGGGAATTTATAGATCAAGAATTCAAAGATCAAAAAATCAAAGATTCATGTACAGCATCGTATCAGGTTTATTTTACTTACTCTCTAAACTACCCTGGTGGTTGTTATACCTGATTGGTGATGGTATTTATGTGTTGCTTTACTATGTGTTTGGATACCGGAAGAAAGTAGTGGCAGCGAATCTGCTGATCGCTTTTCCGGAGAAGACGCATGCAGAGCGAAAACGGATCGAAAAAAAATTCTACCACAATTTTGTTGATACATTTATTGAAACCATCAAGTTGTTTTCTGTTTCAGAAGCAGAAATGAGAAAACGGGTGTCTTGCAATATCGAAGTAGTGAATCAACTCTACGAAAGCGGACAAAATATACAGATCGTTACAGGACACTATTTCAATTGGGAAGTAGCCAACTTAGGAGTGGCATTGACATGTCGATATCCTTTTGTAGTGGTGTACATGCCACTGGCGAATAAAACATTTGACAAACTTATTCATCGCTTGCGTACACGCTTTGGTACGCTGCTGGTTCCGGCAACAGAGTTCAGGAATAATTTTCAGCAATATGCGAAGAACCGCTATGCATTGATCTTAGTTGCCGACCAGAATCCGGGGAATCCCGGCAAAGCTTATTGGACAAATTTCTTCACCAAGCCCGCACCTTTTGTACGTGGTCCGGAGAAAGGAGCGAAGATGAACAATACAGCAATTGTGTATGCTCATTTTTATAAAGTAAAGAGAGGCTATTATCAGATCGATATGGAACTCGTCACCACTACACCGCATGATTATGCTGATGGTGAGCTTACAAAAGTGTTGGTTAAAAAAGTCGAAGACTCCGTTCGCAAAATCCCCGAAAATTATCTATGGAGCCATAGAAGATGGAAACACAGTGATCAGGCGGAGAGGTTTAAGCACCTGATGGTTTGAGATGTTAGATATCAGATGGCAGATGTCAGATTTGTTCAAAAAATCTGACATCTGCCATCTGAGATTAATTCAACACCGCTGTTGTTTTTTCGATACTGAATTTATCTTTCAATTCTTTGATCTGTCCCCAACCGCCTAATACATTTCTGAGGTTGTGGATACCTTGTTTTTTCATGAGGGATGCAGCGATCACACTTCTGTAGCCACCTGCACAATGCACATAAATATTGTGGTTGTCTTCCAGATGTGCCATGCTTCCGGGATCAGTGAGTTCATCCAATGGTATATTGAGGGCTTCTTTGATATGTCCGTCAGCATATTCAGGTACTTTTCTCACATCAACGATCACCAATTGTGGATCGAAAGGCATATCCATCGCCAGTTCATCGGCTTCTACATCAATGATCATATCTGTTGTTTCGCCGCTGTTTTTCCATTGTTCAAATCCACCTGCTAAATGACCACCGAAATTTTCAAAACCTACTCTTGCCAAACGAACGATGCTTTCTTTTTCTTTACCGGGTTCTGTTACCAACAAGATCTCTTTATCAAACGGCAATAAACTTCCCGCCCATTCTGCAAAGCGTCCTTCAAGACCAATAAAAATAGATCCGGGAATAAATCCTTCAGTGAAGACAGAAGCTTTGCGTGTATCGAGGATGAAAGTAGTATCATTCTTTGCTTTCTTTTTGAAAGCTGCTATATCCAATGCTTCCATTCCTTTTTCCAATACTGCATTCAGACTTTCATAACCTTCTTTATTGATCTTCGCATTGATAGGAAAATATTGAGGCGGCGCTGCAAGTCCGTCGGTCACTGCTTTGATGAAATTTTCTTTACTCTCTTGTTGCAAAGCATAGTTTGAAGCTTTCTGTTCACCGATGGTGCTAAACGTTTCAGGTCCCAGATTTTTTCCGCAGCTGCTACCTGCTCCATGTGCAGGATATACGATCACATCATCTGCCAGTGGCATGATCTTGCTTTGCAAACTTTCATACATCATACCTGCAAGATCTTCCATGGTGATCTCTTTTCCTTTTTGTGCGAGATCAGGTCTGCCTACATCACCCACAAACAAAGTATCACCGGTGAAAATAGCATGGTCTTTTCCGCCGGCATCTTTTAGTAAATAACAACTGCTTTCAAGGGTATGTCCGGGTGTGTGTAATACTTGTAGTGTCAAATCACCTATGGCAAATGTTTCACCATCTTTTGCAACATGAACCGGGAAATTGGTGACAGTGCCGGGGCCATACACGATGGTAGCACCTGTGGCAGCGGCTAAGTCAAGATGTCCGCTTACAAAATCAGCATGAAAATGTGTTTCAAAAATATAGAGGATCTTGCTGTTTCTTTCTTGTGCAAGTTGCAGGTATTCATCAATATCCCTAAGTGGATCTATCACTGCTGCTATACCATTACTCTCAATATAATAAGCTGCTTCACTTAAACAGCCGGTATATAATTGTTTTACAAACATATTCCTGAGTTTAAGGCAAAGATACTCCAATGATCAAGCCAGAAAAGCAGATCATCATTAAAAAAGGCATTCTGTCAGTTATAAAATCAGCCTACGAGCGACTCTACAAAACCAACCACCTCAGTAAGGCGTGCATAGTTTACAGAGTAGAAGATGAATTTACCATCACGTGTAGTACTAACAATACCTGCTCTGCGGAGAATAGCAAGGTGTTGAGAGGCTACAGACTGCTCAAGGCGAAGCTTTACATAAATTTCTGTAACCGTCATTTTTTGATGATCGTCAAGTAATTTGATGATTTGCTGTCGAAGCTTGTGGTTGATAGACCTAAGTATCAGGGCTGCTTTCTTTGTGTGAAGAAAATCAACCTTGATAGGGGATTTCCCATTGTTTAAAACAACGGATTGTAATGATTGACTCATGACAATTAAGTTATGGGGGGTTAACAAACTAAAATTGCGTCTATAAAGATACAACTTTCTTTATCTATTTATTGTATAAAATTTATATACAATAAATAAATAGATCAAGATTTTGTCTTTCCCGAATTGTCATGGAAGGCTTTCAGATAAAAGGGTTCACTGTATGCAAGGTCTGCAAAAGATTGATCTGCAAAGGCTTTGAGGGCCAATTGTGCCAAATGACCTGCATGGTGATGGACAGTCTGGAACCTCGCATGCGGGTGGCTTAAAATTCCCTTTAATTTTTCAGAGCCGCTTCCCGTAAAGAGAATCGGGTGCTTTTCGAGTAGTTCATGGAAGGAGTGATCATCAAGAATCATGGCTTGTGGGGCCATCGCTGCAGTGAGGTCATGCTGATAAACAGCAGTGAAAACTTCCATTCTTCTTGCATCGATCATTGGGCAATATAACTGCGTAGCATCTTGTTCTTTTTCAATCGCAGCCCATGCCATTACTTCCAATGTATTGATGATGATCAGGGGTTTATTCAAAGTATAACAAATGCCTTTAGCACTTGCCAATCCAACACGCAAACCGGTATAACTTCCGGGGCCACCGGTTACTGCAACTGCATCCAGTTGTTGTAATGAAATGCCTGTTTGTTGTACCAGTTGTTGAATCGCAGGTTGAAGAAAAGCCGCATGATTTTTTTGATCAGGATTCGTTAGTTGAGCTAATACATGATCATCATGACTCAAGCAAACGCCGGCTTGTTCTGTAGCAGTATCTATGTTCAATAAATAACTCATGACAGCGGTTTTTGAACTGCTGCTTCAGCGATCAGTGCAGGTGCAGGTGTATAACGATCATCTTCTTTTGATAACAATTCCAACAACTGAAGGATCGATCGAATGCCGATGAGATCACACCATTCAAAAGGTCCGCGCGGATAGTTGGTACCAAGTTTCATAGCCGTATCGATGTCTTGCTTGGTACTCACTTCATCACCTAATGCAAAATAGGCTTCATTGATGATCATAGCGATGACCCTTGCTGCGATCATTCCCGGTACATCCGGAACGATCTGGTACGACCAACCCAAGGCAGTTAATACGGTATCAAAAGGCAGTTGTTTTTTTGAAGGAACAACTTCCATCACAGGTCTTTCTAAAAAACTGTTCCACGCATTGATACGAATATAATTACCAGGTAATGCAGCAGAATTCGTTAATACAGCATTTACAAATACCGGAGCATCTGTGATATCAGGAAATGCTGCACCATCAGATTCATAACAGAGATCGAACCAGGCATCGGCTGTATCGGGTAATACATCTACTCCCTTACGGAAAATGGTCACCGATGCGGGAATATTTCTGGAGAGAAAAGCGGTCGCCTGTTGTTCGCTGGCATTCAACACTATTTGCATCCTGCAAATTTAGGTTGGCAGGTTGATAGAAATGCAGCAATTTGCCAATCACTAAAGAAGTTATTATGTCGAAACAAATCATTAAAACCGACAAGGCTCCATCGCCGATCGGTCCTTACAGTCAGGCGGTAAAAGCCAATGGTATGGTGTTTTTGAGTGGTCAGGTGGCATTTGACCCTGTATCAGGGGAACTGCGTACCGGTGATCTTCAAACAGAAACCCATCAGGTGATGAAAAACTTGGCGGCAGTGATGGAAGAAGCACATATCACGTTTGAGCATGTAGTAAAGACCAGTATCTTTTTGAGTGATATGGCTCATTTCGCACAGGTGAATGAAGTGTATGGTTCTTACTTCAATGGTGATTATCCTGCGCGTGAAACAGTAGCTGTCAAACAATTACCCCGTGGTGTGAATGTTGAGATCAGCATGATCGCTGTAGTAGATCTATAAAACTTCTACTCGATACCGCGTTTTAAATTCTACGGGCTCTCCGGGATGAAGTTGCACAAGTTCCATCCCATTATTAAAGGCATCGGGCGCGCTACTTAAATTTTCAATCGCAATGCTGTTGCGATGTTCAGGTGTATATACTTGCAGGTAAGGATAATGGAGCAATGGCTCAACGATGATCCTTACCTGCTTGCTTTTCAGCTCACAGTAACCTGGTTGATCATTGGGTAATACAAAAGAGTTATCGAGCGTTATTCCTCGCAATGAACTGCCTTGTAAGAAACGATCATCTTTTTCTTCTGCACCGGTGGGAAGAAGGTCTGCATCAAAAACCAGTTTTCGATCGCTGTTGAATTTGATTGTGCAATCATCTACCTTTTCACCGGCAGTAAAATAAGGATGCCATCCATCGCTGAATGGAATGGTGTTGGATGAATGATTGGTAGCAGTGGTGGTAACGGTCAAACAATTACCGGCACTGAGTTCCCATTTGATGAGTAATGTATAAGCGAAAGGATATCCTTTATCTGTTCCTTCATAATGATGTTCAAGTGTTACCCATGCCGAAGAAGTATCTGCTCCTTTATTTTTGATGGTATATACTGCATGGTACAATAATCCATGTAATGCGTGATCTCCCAGAAAAAAACTATTCACGGTCCATGGTTCATCATTCCATTGATAACGACCGTTTTTCAAACGACAAACAAAAGGACTCATTTTAGCACTTTTGAATGCTGCTGTAATGTGTTCTATGGCATCATGTGGATCTGCAAAACCATCCACTACATTTAGCGAACCATCCGGTGTATGTACTTTAAAACTGTTGAGCAATGCTCCAAAAGAAAAGAGTGTTGCCACCGTTCCGGTTTGAACATCTTTTAAAGAAATGATCTGATGGGGCCCTTGACCTTGAATATCAATTGAAAAAGACATACAGTAATTTACGTAAACATACCCCTCAAAAAACTAACGATTGTTAACCATTCGGCATAAAACTGCTAAATTTGCACCTCAGTGAAAAGTAAGGATATGTCGTATCAACCCCAGCACAAAATCAGAATTGTTACCGCTGCCAGTTTATTTGACGGACATGACGCTGCGATCAATATCATGCGTCGTATTCTTCAGTCGAAAGGAGCGGAGATCATTCACCTCGGACATAACAGAAGTGTGGCTGAAATTGTAGAGTGTGCCATCGAAGAAGATGCGCAAGGTATTGCCATTACCAGCTATCAAGGAGGGCATGTGGAGTTCTTTAAATACATGCGTGATCTGTTGGATCAAAATGGCTGTGGTCATATCAAAATATTCGGTGGTGGTGGTGGAACCATACTTCCTGAAGAGATCCGTGAATTACATAATTATGGTATCACCAGAATTTATAGTCCGGATGACGGAAGAAAAATGGGGTTGGAGGGCATGATCGAAGATGTGATTCGTCAGTGTGATTTCAATCTGAATGGAACGGGCGTGTATCAGAAGCCGATGACGTTGGGTGAGGTGAAAGATATCAGAACCATTGCACGAAAGATCACCAATGCAGAAAATGGAGTTGGGGCAGATAAAGAAAAAGCCAATACAACAACACCGGTATTAGGTATCACAGGTACAGGTGGTGCCGGTAAAAGTTCTGTGACAGATGAGATCGTAAGAAGATATCTGCAGTTGTTTGAGGATAAAACCATTGCTGTTGTTTCAGTGGATCCTTCCAAGAAAAAAACAGGTGGCGCTTTGTTGGGAGATAGAATTCGTATGAATGCCATCTCTCATCCACGTGCTTATATGCGCAGTTTGGCTACACGTGATGATAACACGGCACTGAGTGCACATGTTCAGGATGCGATCGATATCTGTAAGAATGCAGGGTTTGATTTCATTATTTTGGAGTCTGCCGGTGTTGGACAAAGCGATGCTTCGATCCTTGATTTTTGTGATGTGAGTTTATATGTGATGACACCGGAATATGGTGCAGCTTCTCAGTTGGAGAAGATCAATATGTTGGATTATGCAGATGTGGTTTGTATCAATAAATTCGATAAAGCCGGTGCATTGGATGCTTTGCATGATGTACGCAAGCAATACAAGCGTAATCATAATTTGTGGACTGCGAAGGATGAAGACCTTCCTGTAGTAGGAACCATCGCTGCACAATTCAATGATGCTGGCGTGAACGAGCTGTTCGAGAAACTCATGCTGACCATCGAGCAAAAAACAAAAGTCTCCTTTGGCAATTTTGTTAAAGAAGGACATACAAAAGACACTACTACCAAATCGCAGATTATTCCACCAAAACGTGTTCGTTATTTAGCGGAGATCGCTGAGAACAATCGTGGCTATGATCAGTGGGTGAATGAACAAGTAACCATTGCTAGTAAACTGTATCAGATCAATGGTGCGCTGGAATCAGTAAGTGGGGAAGTAGCTGCGGGATTACAAGAAGTAAAAAAATCTTTCGAGAAAAAATTGCATCCTGAATGTCAGCAATTGATAGAGCAATGGCCAACATTGGTACAGCAATATGCAGCTGATTTCTTTGAATACAAAGTGAGGGACAAGATTATTCGTCAGCCATTGACTACCATTTCATTAAGTAATACGCGTATTCCTAAAGTGGTATTACCCAAATACAAAGACTGGGGTGATATATTACGTTGGCAGTTACAGGAAAATGTACCGGGTACATTCCCATATACAGCAGGTGTGTTTGAATTGAAGAGACAAGGAGAAGATCCCACTCGCATGTTTGCTGGAGAAGGTGGTCCGGAAAGAACGAACAAACGTTTCCATTATGTATCACTCGGGCAACCCGCCATTCGTTTGTCTACAGCTTTTGATAGTGTGACGTTGTATGGTGAAGATCCTGCAGTGCGCCCGGATATTTATGGTAAAATCGGTAACAGTGGCGTGAGTATTGCAACTGTAGATGATGCTAAAAAATTATACAGTGGTTTTGATCTCTGTGATCCTAAGACATCCGTAAGTATGACCATCAATGGTCCGGCGCCGATATTGCTGGCATTTTTCATGAATGCTGCCATTGATCAGTTGTGTGAGAAACACATTGAAGCGAATGGCATGTGGACACAGGTAGAGAAAGTCTTTGCAGAGAAATACAAACAGGTCACTAAGCCGGTGTATTACAATCCATCTTCTCCCGAACGTTTACCCGAGGGCAACAATGGATTGGGTTTACGTTTGTTAGGTTTGAGTGGTGATGAAGTATTACCTGCAGATGTGTATGCAAAGATCAAAGCCGAAGCACTTTCTCAAGTAAGAGGAACTGTACAGGCAGATATTTTGAAGGAAGATCAGGCACAAAATACTTGTATTTTCTCTACTGAGTTTGCATTGAAATTGATGGGTGATGTACAAGCGTATTTCATCGATCAAAAAGTAAGAAACTTCTACAGCGTTAGTATCAGTGGTTATCATATTGCGGAAGCAGGTGCCAACCCCATTACACAATTGGCATTCACACTTGCGAATGGATTTACTTACGTTGAGTATTATCTCAGTCGCGGTATGAATATCGATGACTTTGCTCCGAATCTATCTTTCTTCTTCAGCAATGGTATGGATCCTGAATACAGTGTGATTGGTCGTGTAGCCAGACGTATCTGGGCTAAAGC
This sequence comes from Sediminibacterium sp., assembly GCA_965279585.1. Lineage (GTDB taxonomy): Bacteria > Bacteroidota > Bacteroidia > Chitinophagales > Chitinophagaceae > Sediminibacterium. Next base: position 667,421 of record OZ257248.1, read on the forward strand.
CATGAAGAACAAGTACAAGGGTAATGATCGTTCACAAAAACTGAAGTATCATATTCAGACAAGCGGAAGAAGCTTGCATGCACAGGAGATCGACTTCAATGACATCAGAACCACATTGCAGGCGTTGTATGCGATTTATGATAACTGTAATAGTCTTCATACCAATGCCTATGATGAAGCGATTACTACACCAACCGAAGAAAGTGTAAGAAGAGCGATGGCTATTCAGCTCATCATCAACCGTGAATTGGGAAGCGCTAAAACAGAAAATTTCACACAAGGAAGTTTTGCGATCGAAGAATTGACCGATCTGGTGGAAGAAGCGGTATTGATAGAGTTTGAACGTATCAGCGAACGTGGTGGCGTATTGGGTGCGATGGAAAGAATGTACCAGCGTAATAAAATACAGGAAGAGAGTTTGCATTACGAAACATTGAAACATACCGGAGAACTACCACTGATCGGTGTGAATACCTTCCTGAATAAAAAGGGAAGTCCAACCGTACTACCCGGAGAAGTGATTCGTTCTACCACAGAAGAAAAAGAACAGCAGATCCAAAACCTTCATGCTTTCTGGAAAAGAAATGAAGGCAAGTCTGCAGCAGCATTGGCGCAATTGAAACAAACAGCGATCAATAATGGTAACCTGTTTGAAGCATTGATGGAAACGGTTAAGTATTGTTCATTAGGACAAATCACACATGCATTGTATGAAGTAGGGGGACAATACAGAAGGAATATGTAAAGAGCATATTGATTTCTGTAAAATCTACCATAAATTTATCGGTATGAAGTATTCAATTTTTCTTTTATTCTGTTGTTTGTTCTGTATGCATATGAGTGCCACAGCACAAGTGCCGGCCAGACGTTATGATAGCTCGATGAAGATCGGCAAAGCTGGTTATAAAGTGACTTGTAACAATCGCAACGCAGAAAAGAATACCATCAATATTTCACCGATAGGATTTGATAATAGTGTGCGTGATTTCAGTTTTGAGATCAAGGGGCGTATACTGAGATCAGAAGTGGATGATGTGAATCGAGATAACTATCCTGATTTATTATTGTATGTATATAATGGGGACACCCTCAATAAAGGCACTGTTATTTGTATCAGTTCAGAACGTAATGAAAGTGTTATGCCTATCGTTTTTCCTGATATAGTAGACGACCCCAAATTGAGAGATGGGTATCTTGGATTTGACGAATTTGCATTAATGGAAGGTGTACTAACCAGAAGATTTCCATTATACACTACCGATAGTACCGGATCAAAACCAACCGGGAAAACACGACAGGTCATGTATCGTGTGGTACCTGGAGAAAAAAATAGCCAAAAGTTTCAGGTGCTAAGAACCTATGATTTCGTTAAGCAATAAAGCTTCTTTATCTATTCGCTGTCATCACGATTTTGGTAGCAATGCGCTCCTCTCCGGAATCATCTCTGACCAATACGAGATATACACCACTGGCTACTTTAGCACCCAGGTAATTTCTTCCATCCCAGATGGCTTGTCCGCCTAAAGAACGGGTTTGATAGACCAATCTTCCATTCAATTCTGTGATCTTAACGAGTGCCTTATCTACCAATCCTCTGATAGCAATGGTACCACTGAAAGAAGGCGGAACCGGATTAGGGAATACCAATACTTTGCTCTGTGTTTCAACAGGAGAAGTTGCAGTGCTTCTGAAACTACAAAGCCCTTCAAATGTGGCAATGAATAATTCGCCTGTGATGGGCTCGATGGTGAGTTTGCGAACATCATTACTTAATAACGGACTATTTTCCGCAGTAAATCGATACACTATTTTTTCTCCATTGGAAGAAAGTAACCACAAACCATTACGAGTACCGACCCATTTTCTGTTAGCACCATCAACTGCTATGCATTGAACCACTTCATCACGGAATAATAATCCTGCAAAACGATCTTGTTGTACAATGGGTTGAATGGCTTCACAACCTGCAGGTGAGAAAGCCAATTCCGGACAACGTATGATACCAATACCTCTGTCTGTTCCTACCCAAATAGCACCATCTCTATCTTTTACAATACTGAATACATTCGACGAAGGCAGATTGCCATTACCATTGCCTTGTCTGTAATATTTCCAACGATCATCCGCAAGATTATCGATATCATTTCCGGGATTGAAACAAAATAGTCCATTGCCTTTCGGACTAATGACCCAAATCTGATCAAGATCATCTGTTATCAGTTGCGAGAGTGCGTTTTCAGTATGTGTGAATGGAATAGAGAAGGATTTCCAGGTGTTGTCTTTTTTGCGCACACTTAAATTTTGCGCAGCTCCATAGTTGGCTACCCAAAGTTGATCTTTGCTGTCGAATGTTAATCCACTGACACGAATACTACCGGGGTCACCGATAGCAGCTCTTAAACTACTGTTGAATTGTTTGAAGATATTGAACTGATCATTTGCAAAGCGAACCAACCCGCCTCCATAACTACCTGCCCAAATGGCTTCATCACGTGGATCGATAGTAACAGTAATGAAGTCTAGTAACGAATCGAGTACCGCTGTATTGAAAAAACTTTTTGAGGTCCATGCATTGTCTTTCAGAAGATAAAACCCATCTCTGTTAAAGAGATAGTTCCATGCATCATTGACACTACCGGCAGTGGCTACGGTGATGTTTCCGTTGGAGATCAATTCACCGGTAGCAACCCCCGGAGGTCCATTGGGAATAAAGCGCTCTGTTGCTGTACCTGTTCTGGATAAGCCTCCAAATCGATCTGCCACCCATATTTGATTATTATCTACAATGGCTGATAATGGGAATGAGATGATACCGCCGGCGCTGATGGTTCTTATGATAGTACCATTGGTATTTAGCAATATGACCCGCGCACTTCCTGAAGCTGTACGCTGACAAACAGTGAATTCATTACCTGCTGATGTAATGGCAACGATGGGCCAGTTAGTATCATGGTATAAGAGTTGCCAATTGTTACCATTTTGCATGAATAGAGAATCTCCTTTTTGTACAATGGCATTGTTATTCGCAACGATGACATTATTGATGCGACCGGAAGGAAGTTGATGACTCCCACTCACCAAAGTCCAGTTCCTATAGTTAGCCGGATTATTGATAGTGGTACTAACGGTTTTGAGACCTTCTTCCGTAGCAGCGTAATACAAGTTATTATGTATCGTGAATCCATTCACTTTCACTTGATTGCCATTATTGCCAATGATCCAAGTATCTCTGATCTCTCTTCTTGAAAGATCGGTAACGATGATGCCGAGTCCACTGGATAAATAAGCCAGGCCATTCTGACAAAATATTTGTTGGATCGATTTATCACCTGCGATAGTGCTTTTGTTGATGTCGGCGATGTTATGAACAATATTGCCTTTAAGCAGATCGATGTTGCTGTTGTTGTACGCGATCACAAGTTGTGCAGAGGAAGCATCCCATCCAATACAGCGGATGCCAATATCATTGAGTCCGGTGACTTTGGAGTAGCGGGTGAGTTCATTTTTATCATCAAGAGAAAACAGAGCTTTGGTGGTAGCGCAATAGAGTTGACTGCCTTTGACTACCTGAATGGTTTGCTGATAATTGAGGTGTTCGCGCCATTGTCCGACAGGCGGCAATTGAGCGATCAGCATATTACCGGTAAAGCAACAGCATAACAGTGAGATGAATAACAGTATGATTCTTTTACCGGTACAGGAGCAAAACTTCAGCGTCATACGTAAAGTTACAGGATAAAAAAATAGGTATTTCTACCACGAAGTTTTATCATAAAAATCAGGTGTTTTTACGGTTTTTGCGAAAGAGAAAGCATTCTATTTTGGCATTCTAAATGATACACTATGTCGAGTAGAATTGCTATTGATCAGATGATGAAGATCAATCAACTGATTGTCAAGAAAAATACAGGGAAGCCGGCTGAAATGGCTGTTAAACTTGATTGTTCGCTCACCACATTATTTACTTATATCGCTATGATGCGAAAGATGGGAGCGCCTATTCAGTATAATAAATTTAAGCAGACTTATTACTATGAGGAGGAGGGAAGTTTTGTAATTGGTTTTGTTTCTAAGTAAAGTTTTTTTCATACTCCGCATGGCTCGTATCAGTGCACAGTAGTTTAGCATCAGATTCATGGGCCATGAATGGGAGTATTGTCGGAAAGCCTTGTATTCGGCGCAGGTACAGAAGAAGCGACATTAAAAACTAAAACCATTGTTATGAACAATCAAATCGTAGGAATGAAGCCCTTGTCAGATCAGGAGCTCATCAGTATTGAAGGTGGAGCTATTCCGTCTTGGTTGAAAAAACTTGGATGGTATGGTGTATTGAACGAGATAAATCGTCATTGGGATGATATCAAAGGCGGATTTATTGAAGGGTGGAATTTTCCAAATAAGAAATCTTAATCATTAAAATCATTTTTATGAAGCAGAGTATTATTTCTCAAGTAACTACAGAAGTTCAGGAACTTTCTCTAGATGAAATGAACCAAATTGAAGGTGGAAATTTTGTAAGGGATCTCTTTTATGTAGCGGGAGCTACGTTAAGATGTATCCGTGAGTTCACAAAAGCGGCAGCGGAGTATCAATCATCACTTCCACACTATCTCAAAAAATAACAATTATCAATGGGGTAGCTTTTTTAAGCTACCCTCTTAAACCTATCAAGATGTCACTAAATTCTTATAAAGCTTATTTCGATGAAAATGTTGTTCAAAAGATATCTATTCTGCAGCTAATTTGTTTTGGACTGCTACTTAATATTTTTATTGGCGTTTTCTTTTCGTTTGTTTTGTTTCCAGATCATAGCGATCCTTTTGATTTTGAAAGCGTCGGCGTGATGTTTTATATGACAGTACTTGGAGCGCCTTGGTTGGAGACATATTTAGTGCAATACTTAGTGATGGAAAACTTTTATAAATGGTTTAAGCGATATACCCCTGGGATTATTACATGTATTCTACTATTTGCATCAATGCATTTTTATTCTGTAGAATATGTATTTAAAACAGTTTTTTCAGGAACTGTATATACAATGATTTATTTTATCTCTATGAAAAGAAAATGGAACGGGATGCTTTGGACATCTTTGGTACATTCTCTTAATAATTTTTTCGGGTTTATAATTACAATTATCGCCGATAACCTATGATTGAGCAAGAGAGTGAGTTTATATGTGCTGAAAAAAGTATTGAGGTTTATCTCGCAGGCTTTTCCCCCTTTACCCGCATCTTTTACTTATCACTTATTCTTATCGTGTTGATTGGACTTGCCATGCTTCCTTTTTGTTATGTGAATGTTATCACTCGTACTGAAGGTATGATCAGACCTTTTCAGGAAAGAACGGTTGTACGTAGTTTGATGAGTGCTACCATTCAGTCTGTTCATTGTAGAGATGGGGGCTTGGTCAAAAAAGGTGATACATTGATCGTTTTTCAACAACTGAGTTATGCTGCACAAAAAAGGTATATCACTCAAAAAATTGAAAACTGTACTCAATTGATCTACGATTTGAATTTACTTACTCAGCAAGGGCTGTGGCAAGATTCAGCTATTCGTCATCGCTTACAGACTTCCATGTATCGTGCTCAATACCTGCATTTTTATGATCAGCTGCAGGAGAAAAATATCCTGAGTAAAAAATTGCAAAAGGATATACATCTCTATGATCCGTTGGTTCGCGATAAGGTGATCGCTCCGAATGAGTTTGCAGATATCCGATTTCAATTACTACAGGCTTCGGCTGTTTTTCAATCACAGATCAGCAGACAAATCAGTCAATGGGAGACAGAACTGATTGAGCAACAAAAACAACTCGTAGAATTTCAAACTGAAAAAAGAAATCTATTGCTCAATGCAAAGTCCTATATCGTAAAAGCGCCGATCACAGGGACGGTATTAATGCAAGAGCCATTGTATCCGGGTAGTTCGGTTCTTCCTTCAAGCGAAATGTTATCTATCTCTCCTGAGCAGGATCTTATTGTTGAGTGTTGGATATCGCCGGCGGATATGGTCACCATTTATCATGGGCAAACCATCACGTATTCAATTCCTGAGATCCGTAATCAGATGTCTACCGGATTAGAAGGGACTGTCATTTCTATTGCAAAAGATTATACACTTATCAACAACAAACCTATGTTCAAGATCAGGTGTAGTTTGAATCAGAAAAAGGTTCAGTTGCAAAATGGATTTTCTTATTTATTAGGGAGAGGTTTATTACTAGAGACAAGATTCATATTGGCAAGAAAAAGCTATTGGGAATTGATGTATCAACAGTTATATGATTGGTTCAATCCTGCCACTCTCACCAAATCAGCCGTATGAGTAGAAAGATCGTTTGTGTAAAGCAACGTGATGTGACAGATTGCGGGGCAGCTTGCTTGGTATCGGTAGCGGATAGTTATGGGCATCAATTTTCTGTAAGTAAGGTCAGACAAATCGCAGGTACTGATAAACGAGGTACCAGTATGCTTGGAATGGTGGAAGCCGCTCAGATGATGGGCTTTCAAGCAAAAGCAGTGCGGGCGGGAGCAGAAGTGATTCGTCAAATACCTTTACCCTGTATTGCGCATGTTTTATTGGAAAATGGGTTACAACATTTTGTTGTACTCTATCGAATAGAGGCAAAACGTATTGTATACATGGATCCGGGCACCGGAACCATTGTTAAAACAGATACTGAAAGCTTTACTAAAATATGGACAGGAGTTCTTCTCTTATTGGAACCTTCTGTATCAATAACACAGTCTGCAACAAATGTTATTAGTACGAAACAAAGACTCTATCATTTATTTTTTTCCAATCGGGCTTTATTGTTGCAAGGGTTTATAGGTGCATTGGTATATACAGTATTGGGTCTTTCCGTAAGTATCTACATCCAAAAACTTGTGGATACCATATTGGTGGATGGAGATATTGGACTTTTAAATCTGATGAGTATCATCATGATCTTATTGCTATGTGTACAGCAGTATACGGGTACAGTCAAAACATTACTGGGGTTGCAGGTCGGACAAAGAATGGATGCGGCATTGATCACAAACTATTTACGCCACTTGCTACGACTTCCACAGTTCTTCTTTGATACGATGCGAACAGGTGAAGTGCTGAGTCGGATCAATGATGCAGTGATGATCAGGAATTTTGTCAGCGATACCGTTATGCAAGTGATGGTAAACATACTGATCCTGGTCTGTTCTTTCTTGTTGATGTTTTTTTATAGTGTCAAGCTGGCCTTATGGATGCTGGTATTATTGCCGGTGTATTTACTTCTGTATTTTATGAGTAATAAAATAAACAAGTACTGGCAAAGAAGATTAATGGAAAAAAGTGCGGCTATGGAAACGGAGCTGGTTGGTACTTTACAAGCATCCGCAACTATCAAACGTTTTGGGCTGGAAGATGTGATGATGGAGAAAAATGAGTCAGGACTTATCACATTGTTGCGTACCATTTATGATACAAGTATTAGAAATATTGTACTCTCTTCTGTTGCAGAATTTGTAACCAAGCTTTTTACTCTTTTGGTTTTATGGATCGGTTCAATATTAGTGATCGAACGAACCCTTACACCGGGTACTTTACTTTCTTTTTACAGTATCATTGGCTATTTCACAGGTCCTGTATTGGTACTGATTGGGAGCAACAAAAGCTTTCAGGAAGCGATGATCGCAGCAGATCGTCTTTTTGAGATCATGGAGCTGGAGTCTGAAGAGGCCCGGCAAATAGGTCGTCAGCAGCCTTCTTTTACACCCGGGAATATTGTATTTGATCATGTCAGCTTTCGATATGGTAGCAGACAGAAGGTATTTGATACGCTTTCACTTCAAATTGTAGCTGGTTCATGTATTGGAATAGCGGGCGAAAGTGGATCCGGGAAATCTACTTTATTACATCTTTTGTTGCAGTTGTATCCGTTGCAAAATGGACAAATACATATCGGCGACATTGATATCAATGATTTGGATCTTACGGAGCTCAGAGAGAAAATAGCCGTAGTGCCACAAGAGACCGATATTCTTTCCGGAACCATTTTAGAAAATATCTGTCTGAATAAAACTGTAGATATGGACTTCGTGCTAAAGCTTTGTCAGCAGGTAGGATTAGATGAGTTCATCCGCAGTTTACCGGATGGTTATCATACTGCTTTACAAGAGCAGGGATCGGATTTGTCGGGCGGACAAAAGCAAAAAATTGGAATTGCAAGAGCCTTATATCGGCAGCCGGCGATATTATTATTGGATGAAGCAACTGCTTCATTGGACACCATTAGTGAATCAATAGTGCAGGAGTGTTTACAATATTATCGTCAGAGAGGTACAACGATCATTATTGTAGCACATCGATTAACAACACTTCAGTTTTGTGATGAAATAATTGTTTTACAACAGGGACAACTCATTGAGAGAGGATCGCATGATCAGTTGATACAACAACAAGGTTTGTATGCAACTATGTGGAATCAGAGATGATGCTTATACACTTACGATACCATGCTTAATGGCAAAAATGGCAAGTCCAACCCTGGTCTTGATATCCAGTTTTTTAAAGAGGTTATCGCGATAGGTATCCACGGTACGTGGGCTGATATGCATTTCTTCAGCGATTTCTTTATAGGTCTTATCAGAGCAGATCCATTGTAAGAAAATGGTTTCATTTTCAGTAAGACTGCTAAGGGGAGATCCGTCACCGAGGAATGAATCTTCATTACTGATATAGTGCATGAGTTTATCACTCACCAGTTCATTAATGAAATAACCGGTATCACGAATATTTTCAAGTGCTTGTTTGAATACTTTTGGTTTGCTGTCTTTTAATAGATAACCGCGAGCACCATTTTTCAGCATGCGGATGATAGCGATATCATTTTCAAGCATACTCAATACCAATACTCTGGTCTCAGGCATATTAGCTTTGATCCATTCGGCGGTTTCAAAGCCATCCATCAATGGCATGTTGATATCTAATAGTACGATGGCAGGGGGCTTATTATTTTTCAAAGCCTCCATGAATTCTTTCCCATTACCGGCTTCCATAATTACTTTGAAGCCTTCAAATGAATTGATCATTGAAGCGAGACCGCTACGAAGTAATTCATGATCGTCCACAAGTGCTACAAAGGTCATACAAAGGTTATTTCGATTTCGCCTGCAATATAATGGCTGTTCCGTTTCCCGGCTCACTTTTTATATCAACAGTGGCATTAATCATTTTAGCCCTGTTAAATATATTTTGTAAACCGATACCCGGTCCGGCAGTTTTAAATTTTTCCATGTCAAATCCAATCCCGTTATCCTTAATGATCAATTGCACTTCATTTTCGTTGCCCTCAATATCTACCGCAATTTGATCAGCTTTAGCATGTTTCATGATGTTATTGATAATTTCCTGCACCATTCTGAACATGATCAGGTCAGTATTCTTATCAATACCAGTGAAATTTTCCGCCACTTTAAGATCTGTTTTGTATCGACCGCTCTTATGCAAGTTATTCAATAACTGTCTGATCGATTCTACAATTCCAATATCCTGTATTCTATTGGTCTGTAAACTATGACTGAGATCTCTCAAATCTTTGATCGCTTTGCCCAGCAACTCATCTGTATGCTCCATTTTCTCATGATCAGCGATATTACTAAAGGTACTCAAGTTCAGTCTTACGAGGCTCAATACCTGACCAATGTTATCATGAATTTCTCTACTGATATGAGTAAATGTTTGCTCCTGTATCTCCAATTGAGATTTAAGGATGGTTTGCTCAAATCTATTTTTCATCTCATCACGTTCCTGCTGAAACTTTCTTTGTCTACGCAAAAAGATAAAAACGATCAATAGCAGAAAAAATCCGATCAAAACCAGAAATACGGATGCTATAACGATGGTGATGAGGATATCTTCTTGTTCTTTCGGCATAGAATAAATGCGATGATAAATGAGCCGTATAATACTACGTTCAAACTGTTATTAATAAAAGAATAGATCGCGGTTCCCTGCTTTCCTAATGCTGCGCTTGTAAGATATTCAAAAAGTGCATTAATAATCACAGAACCCAAATAAAAGATTAAAAGACCAATGGTGACCCAGAAGAAAGGATGCTGTGATAATTTAATATTAATGGAGTCAGGCAAAATGGATTCATACAAAAAAAAGCAACTATAAACTACCATAAAGAATGATCCCAATAAAAAAGTATAACTATGAAACTTTTGTGTGCCTTGAATAAACCCAATATTTAAAATTACTAACGTTATATATATTGGAATTACTATTGTAATGATTCTCCGAAGCGTTTTATTTTTCAAATAAATCAAGAAAATCAATGAATAAAAAACGAATTCACAAGTAGTGAAAATATTGAAAAGCATATAGCGTACAGATCTGTCTATATTAGGACTCGTGAGCAAATATTTAGCTACACACTCTACAGCAACTGTCGTTAAAAGAAAAGGAATGAAATAAATAAATCCCTTGTGTTTTTTTAAATGCTTCAGGCAAATTAGCCCGGTTAAAAGACTTGCGATCTCTAGGAATAAGTGTAGATAAAGGCGGAAAAATTCGAGCATGGACCTAAATTAAGGAATAAACCCCTTCCAATTTGGAAGGGGTTTATCTAATTTTTTGAATCAAACTATTAGTACTAGGGAATATCGATTAAGGAACTAATCCACCGTGGTTCAAGAATCTTTCAGCACCATCATCAAAGTTACCTCTTACACTTCCGTTACTTGTTTTCTTATCACCTGAGAAGAAAACAGTTAATCTACCATTCTCATACATACCGAAGTTTACATAAATCTTTGAAGACTGGTTTCTTTTCAAAACGTTCAAATAGGTTTGAATGTCTTTGATATCAAAGGATACAGCTAAAGATTTGTTCATTTTAGAACTTTCATATCTAGCCGCCATCTTTGCAGCCTCATTTCGGTCGATGATACCTGGGATAGAAGAAGCATCTGCTTCAATAGCGGTAACATTTTCAGAAGAGTTATTGCTGTTAACATCATTCGTAACACCATCCTGTTCTTTCTGGCAGGCTACCAGAAGGATGGTAACGACTGACAGCAGTAAAACTGTGCCTAAGATTTGAAACTTTTTCATCTAATCTGTTTTTAATAGGTTTTGACCAAGGTTTAAAGAAATCGGTGTTACAAGGAGACAGGCTTTTTTAGTTTACCCATCAGATACAAAGTTCTACTTTTTTTCTTACCTAATCACTATTTAATCACGGAATCTACTTACGTGTTTTCACTGAATTTTCACTCGGTGTTTTAAACGAATAGTTTAAAACTATAATCGTAAATCATTGAAAATCAAATTATTATTAATAATTTTCTATATTTTGATTGATATTCTTTCGATTAAGTAGATAAATTATTAATAAGATTAATCCTGAAATGCTTATAGTTAGAGGCGAAATATAAGGGGAAATAAACGCTGATTGTTGAAGTAAAATCCCCGATAGCCAAAATTGAACCAGCGACAAAACCACTAAAGACCCCAATACAATCCAAATATTTGCTGGAAAGAACTGTCGGATCAAAAACAAGCGCAATTGTGAAGGAGAAGCACCTAATGTGATCAGCAACCTGATTTCTTCTTTACATGAACTGATCGTTAGTTGAATAAACAAAGAGAATATCAACATCGCAAATAAAAACATCAGTAATCCTGTGACACCGGTAATATTCACGACCATTTCAACAATCTGTCTGTACTTACTGAAACGTGTTTTATCCTGATCCGTTGTTAATTGTTTTTTCTTGAGATAACTGATCAAATCCGGGTGCCCGGGATCTTTTGTTCGAATGATAATTCTCGAGGGGGAATTCCCCATATTTTTTCCATACCGTTGATTCGCATGATCCATGAATGATTGTGGAATGAGTAAGGAAGAAATCCTGTCACTGAATCCAACTACTTTCCCTCTATAAACGCGTGTACTGCCATCTGTTCCGTAAACATTTACATTGAAAAAAATCATCTTCACCACTTCCCTTGTTAATTGTGGCAATCCTTGCGAAAGTGAGAACTGAAAATTATAAATGTCTAAAAACATTCCGGGTACGATGATAGGAACATAAGCACTGGTTTCATCCCATTTCCATTCTTTGATATTTACATCTAAAAAATCATCCGGTACACTTTCAAAAGCAATGTCTGTATAAAAAGGAAAAACATCACTACTACTTTGGATGGATGCTTTGAACTTACTCGTCTGCAAAATTCCTACAGCCTCTGTGAAAGATTGTGATCGGATATCATTAATATCTTCCTCTGTCAGTACGGCTTTTCCAATATTTTGATCGGTGAGTATTTTATTAAGCACCAAAAAATTAGCTACACTGTCTTTGTTTTGTTTTCCTTGCAATAACTCTGTGTAGTTCACTTGAATTTGCACAGCCGCAAGAATTAATAACAGTGCCACAGACAAACCAATGATAGCCATGGCATAACGAGTTCTGCCTGTAGCAGTTCTGATCAGTTTTTTTAATAAGCTATTCAGATCGTTCATGGTTGTCTCTTATAAATTCAATATTTGATCGTATGCAAAATGATGATCATCATCAAGATCAGTAATGATAAAACCCGCATTTCTTTCTTTACATTCTCTCATAATCAGGGATGCTGCTTTTGCAGTGTTTGCCTGATCTAAGTGACTGAATGGTTCATCCATGATCAACATCGAGAAAGGATGACACAATGCTCTAATGATCGCAATACGTTGTTGTTCTCCATAACTGCAAATGCTTGCTTTCTGATGCAGAATATGCTGAACACCCAACTCTTCCGCCATCGCCATCACTTTTTGGGTGTCACAATAAGGTGTTTGTAAAACTCTTTTTAATTCAATGTTTTCGAGAGCTGTAAGATTCGGGAATAGACGAAGGTCCTGGAAAATGACACTGATCTTTTCTTGTCTGTATTTAGATAATTGTTCTGCCGGCATCTGTTGTAACAGATTTCCGTCCCACTCAATTTTTCCGGAATAATCCTCTCTTAACTTATACAATGAATGGATCAAGGTGGTCTTCCCGGAGCCACTGGGAGCTTTGATTTTTGTCCATTGTCCGGTCAAAAAACTGATCTCGCGATCCCAGATATCAGAACGCTGCTGCTGAACCTTATCTCTTAAGGGTATCGGTACAACGTTATGTAATGCTATGATCATTGTGCTAAATTATCATTCATTAAGGTCAAATAAAAAGTCCTGCTGTAACAGGACTTTTTACGGTGTATAAAACCTTGCTTAGTTTGTACGTATGATCGCAGGGAAACCGCCGGGGAACATTTTCTCCTCCATTTCTTTCTGTCTGCGTGCGGCTACTCTCATGTCAACGGCAATATCTGTAATCAAACTGGTCAATGTAACCAGACTGTTTTGTTTTTCATTCTGCATGCGAATTTCAAACACCCCTTTGATACTTTTTCCGTCAAAGTTGTCAGAAGTTCCAATGATGTCTTTGAAAGTTTCTTTAGCAGTTTTCATTGATTGGTTGTAATCACCACCATTTCCGTAAAATCCGCCAATTGTATTTGCAATATCAAAATAGATCACAGTTGATTTTCCTTTGAATCTGTTCAGTGTTTCAGTATTAATTACTGCTTTGTTATTACCTGACATATACTGTGCATAGGTGAGAGAATCACTGGCAATGACCAGATTCTTATCGTCAGCCAACATATAAATGCCTAACACTTTCATCAGATCGCCGCTTTTATAAGTGCTGCCTGCTTTAGTGAAATAACCCAATTCAGTAGCTTTATCCATCAGCTTAGTAAAGCTGGCTTTATCTCCAACAGGTGCATTTAAGATCATTTTGCCCATTGGTTTTTTCACGGTCATATTCTTTTCATCTTTTCTATCCTGTGGCTCCGGTTGAGAAGCGCCGAGGTCAGAAACCACTACTGCTATTTCTCCTTTCAAAGATTTGTATAGGTCTTGAACAGAGAAACCTGTTTTCTCCATCATTCCATTTACTAAGCCTTCTACTTCCAGTTGTTTCAGGAAACCACCAAAGATCTCAGGGTTGAATGATGCCAATACAATACCATTGATTTTATCAGAAGGATATCTTTCAATCATGGACAAATTCACTGTAGGTCCTGCATATTCTTTGAGGATGCTGCTCACCATTGGATTGGTGAAAGTGCTTGATTTTGCTACAATTTTTCCATCTTCAAAACTGAGTGTTGATGCGGTATAATTATCTTTCAACAACTCCTCAACCTTGGGTAAAGAAACCGGAAGCATACTTAAAGCAGATATAGAACTGCTGGATGATGTAAATGCATATCCATCTGCTTTCTCTTTGAACATGCTTGTAAATTCTTTGACACCGGCCATGGATGCATCTTTAGCCTGTGTGTAATATGTTTTTACCTGCTCTTTCATGTCAGCTTCTACATCCTTTTTTTCAGGAATATTGAACTGCATGGTAACAGTATCATAAGTTGGCTGCTGTGTGAAATTGTAAATGGTTACGATCACATTTTTATCGTTCCAAGAAATGATCGTATTATCTTCTGCAACTAAATATGAGTAATCCTTTTCCTTAACGATGGTTTTTTTATTGATCTCGTCTTGCTTTTTTAACCAAGCTTCAAATTTCGCTGCATCTGTCAAACCACCCATGAGGTTCATGATGGTAGCACCACCTTCCGGTGTAGCAGGGTTGCCCTTTTGCGACAAAAAGAAGAAAAACTGACTTTGCCAGTTCATGCCGGCATTGGTTCTGAACTCATTGATCTTTTCTTTGTCTTTGGCATCAATAGAATCGTTCTTGAATACACGGCTCAACAAAGTATCAATGCTGATGCCTCCTTTCGTGAGTTTATCCTGCATAGCACCCGGATCCAAAACGATCACAGCACTGGATGATTTAGGAATAAAGCGCGCCTCTTTAGGACCGCCACCTGAGCAGGATGTAAATACCACCGCAATAACGATCACGGCTAAAATGGATTGCAGAGCAGACTTCATATGTATACATTAATGATTATAGTATACGAAGTTAAAGCCTACAAGGTAAAATTCTAGGAAATCTGGTTTTACTTCACAATAGCTCCATAAATGGCTTCCTGTATGTTTGGACGCACATTCAAACGACCCAACTTATTGCCATTTCGGGTAGGATTTACCCTACTGGAGAGGAAAATATAGACCAATTGCTGGGCAGGATCTACCCAAACACAGGTTCCGGTGAAACCGGTATGCCCAAAAGTAGCAGGTGAAACACTGAGAGATGGATATGGCTCTTTTCTAGTGGGATTATCTTTT
Source organism: Sediminibacterium sp. (assembly GCA_965279585.1). Taxonomy (GTDB): domain Bacteria; phylum Bacteroidota; class Bacteroidia; order Chitinophagales; family Chitinophagaceae; genus Sediminibacterium. The sequence goes on from OZ257248.1 coordinate 682,704, forward strand.
TCAGGTTTATCAAAACCCAAACCACGGCGACTGATATCGCTGCTGTAAGCGGTGAATTGATCGATCGTTGCTTTATTGAGTAATCGTACACCATTCAGTTCTCCTCCATTGAGTAATAACTGATAAAGTTTTGCGAGATCATATGCATTGCTGAATAAACCAGCATGTCCGGCTACACCTCCAAACATGGCAGCACCTTCATCATGTACGTCTCCATGTATTTGTTGTCTACGAAAATGTGCTTCTACTTCTGTTGGTACCAATACGCTTAATGGCATAGACTCTCTGGGTTTGTACATTGTAGAAGTCATACCCAAGGGTTCATAAAATGTTTTGCGCACATAATTGTCCAAACTCATACCACTTACAGCTTCAATGATCTTGCCTAAGAAAATAAAATCATTGTCACTATATACATACTTACCTTGCTCTGTGAGTTTGCTCGATAATATCCTGCTGTACATTGTATCATTCCAATCATTGCGCAGATATAAATTTTCTGCTACGCGATAAGCATACTGAGGTGTTGGCGTTTGTGTGAAATATTGCGGGAAAGGCATTCCTGTTGCTGTATCAATCACTTCGCGATAAAATGGGATGAAGGGATTGAGTCCGGCCTGATGTAATAAAATATCTGACAGTTTCAAACCTGCTTTATCAGTGCCTTTTGTCCAGCTGAGATAATCACCCAATGTTTTATTCAGATCGATTTTTCCCTCCTCATATAATTTCATGATCCCGATAGTGGTAGCAGAGATTTTAGTAACGGATGCAAGATCGAAAACCATATCGGGACTCATTGGTGTAGTACGATCAGTATTGGTGTAACCAAAAGCTTGATGGTAAACCAGTTTACCATTCTTTGCTGCCAGTACTACCATTCCGGGGGCTGCGCCACTATCGATGGCAGCTTTAGCAATGGCTTCGATCTGTTTCAATGATTCACTTTGCATACCCACTGATTCAGGTTTAGCAATGGGTAGACTATTATCATACACAATACCATCACCGAAGCGAAATCCGTCACAAACAGTTACAGGTAATTTTCCTTTTGCATTTATTTTTCCCATGAGCAGATCGGCAGCTGCAGCTTGTGTGATATCGTCATCTTCATAACATACAACCAGATTGCTGCTGTTGCAGATATATTGAACAGCATATGGATTACCAAAGGCAAAAGTGATGGCATTGTTGCCTTGAAGTTTATTCAATAATTCCAGACTGTTTTTACTCAAGCCAAATTGATTGGCGGGTCTGCGGTTGTAGTTGTGAAATCCTACAACAACTGCATCGTAATTCTTGAGCTGTTCGAGAATGCTGTTGATCTTTGTAACGGTGTCTTTGTTTTCAAAAAAGAAAAGATCAGCTTTAAAATCTTGCTGTACTCTTGTTGCAAAAGCGTTGGCTTTGTTGATGCCGATACCAACAAATGCAACTTTATTACTGCGTAATGGTAATAGATTTTCATTATTCTTACGAAGCAGTGTCAAAGCATTTGCAGCCAATGCTTTTTTGATCTCATTGGTTTTAGCATTGAGGTCTTCAGCCAAGTTCTCTGTATTGATCACTTGCTTTTTATGTAAACCAAGATGATATTTTGCCAGTAATACTTTTTTAACACGTGCATTGATATCATCCCAGGTAAGCTTTCCTTTTTTGATAGCTTCTCTTACTTTTTTGATACTGCCGGGAATATCGCCGGGTAAGCAAAGCATGTCATTACCCGCGATGAGTGACATTACAGATGCGTCGCCTTTCGGAAAGAATTTAGCTACACCTTGCATCTCCAAAGCATCTGTAAATGAAATGCCTTGATAACCGAGTTCATTGCGTAGTAAGTCTGTTACATTTTTCGCAGACAAAGAAGTTGGGAGATTGGCTGTTGTATCAATCGATGGAATTGCGAGGTGTGCTATCATCATACTACCAACACCCGCTTTAATCAATTCTCGGAATGGGTACAATTCGAGTTGGTCCAATTGAGCACGTGATTTATTGATCACAGGCAGATCATAATGAGAGTCAACACTTACATCACCATGACCCGGGAAATGTTTCGCACATGCCATCACTCCAACATCTTGCATTCCTTTCATGTATTGTACACCAAAGAGTGCCACTTTGTATTTATCTTCTCCAAAACTCCTATCATTAATAACAGGGTTCATTGGATTGTTATTGATATCGATATCCGGTGCATAGTTTACATGGATACCCATTCTTTTACATTGTTCACCAACTGCCAATCCAAACTGATAGATCAGTTTGGCATCAGGTACAGCACCCATCATTAGCTGGCGAGGAAAATTGATCACACTATCTAAGCGCATACCTAATCCCCACTCACCATCAATAGCGATCATCAATGGCGTTTTGGCGATCTTTTGATAGAAGTTGGTAAGATTGGCTTGTCTTACAGGACCACCCTGAAAAAAACAGAGTCCGCCTACATTGTATTTTTTAATGAGATCAGTGACTTCTTGTACATGCTCCGCTCCGAGGTTACTGTGGGCACGTATGATCATCAATTGTGCAATACGTTGGTCTTTCGATAATTTGCGGAATTGTTTTCTTACCCATTTATCAGCTTCAGGAGTATGCTCATAAAACTGTTGCGCGTTAACACCCGTCAAAATCAATGCAGAAAAGAAAAACAAGAAAACTTTTTTCATATGGAAGAGGTTCTGGGCACAAGTTAAGAAATCTGCCGTATTTGCGGTTTTTTGCAGGTTTTAAAAATGACTAAAATAAAACTGCATAAAAAACCCGCAGTGATTGACTGCGGGTTCATAGAGATTTGATAGATGATTATCCTTCAGTTTCTTCTGTTTCTTCTTCGGAGAGTTTCAGTTCTACTTCATTGGCTTTCAGGATATTGAACCATTTTACCATTTTCTTCATATCACTGGCATATACACGGTCGAAATCCATATCGGCATATACTTTTTCGAAGTAGGCTTTTACTGCTTTTGCATCATTCTCAGCAGGTATTTTTTCCTTGCTTTTATCCATTGCCTGAAATACTTCTATCAGGTTTACATTATCACGCACGGTATATACTTCAATGCTCTCCAAGTGAGAGAAATTATGAACGCGACTGCTGACGAATTTGGTGGTCTTATCTTCCAGAGAACGCACAATAGCGCCATCGGTCTTGCTGCCAACCATTTCAAACAATCCGGGGAGCCCGGTGATCGATATCAATTTACTATACTCCATATACTAAATGTTAGGGCTGCAAAGTAAGGGAAAAAGCATCAGAGTTGACATGGGTATACCACTAACTTATTACAGAGGATCACCCATCAAATCAGATAACAGCGTTGAATATTTTATAGTCAAAGGTTGTATTCATCGACAGGTGGTTATAACTTGTGATGAATGAAGCCTTATGCCACCGGCTTTTTTTGTCTTCGGAATAAACTCACCTTAAAACAAACGCTATGGAACATGCTATTAGCTGGTTTGAAATTCCCGTAACAGATATTAACCGAGCACAACACTTTTATGAAACGATTTTTGATTTTAAAATGATTCCATTGGATTTGCCGAATATTAAAATGCGGATGTTTCCGGTAGATAATAGTGTTGGAGTTGGCGGAGCACTTTGCGATAGTGGCGGCTTTCATAAAGTATCTGCTACAGATGGGCCATTAGTATATCTGAATGGCAATCCGGATCTGCAGATTATTTTAGATAGAATTGAAGCAGCCGGTGGAACGATCACCGTTCCAAAAACAGAAATATCTCCTGAATATGGCTTCATGGCCGTATTCATTGATTCTGAAGGAAACCGTGTTGCTTTACACAGTATTCCTTCAGCACCTTAATTCTTATCAACTAAAACCAAACAAATGAAAAAATGTATCATGATCAGTTGTATACTGGTCTTATTGAGCACTACTGTTGGTATTGCACAAACGGTAGCCCCTGATTCTTTAAAAACACAATTGATCAAAGATTGGGAAAGAGCCAAAGCATATACTGCTGAATACCTTGCTGCCATGCCGGCCGATAAATACACAGCCAAACCGGTTGATGGTATCAGAAGCTTTTCAGAGCAGATGTTGCATTTAGCACAGGGCAGTATTGGACTCACTGCAAATGGTACCGGTAAGACCAGAATTTTTTCCGGATATAACATGGAAAAATCAGCAACGGCTCAAACCAAAGACTCTGTGAGTTATTACGTGAATGCTAGTTATGATTTTGCCATTGAGGGTATCAAATCGATGGATGCCAATAAACTGGGTGAGTTGGTGAAGCGGGGCAATTTCAATGAGTCAAGATTGAGCTGGATCATGAAAGGTTTTGAACACCAGACCCATCATCGCGGACAATGTACCATTTACATTCGATTACAAGGGGTAACGCCTCCCAATGAAAAACTGTTTTAGTATCTTAGGGGTATGAGTAAAAAGTGGATGATTCGTATTGCATTCACAGTTGTGATTGCGTTGGTCATTTTGATCTTTTATCTAATCGCAAGATCAGATGGAGGTGATTGGGTGTATGCAATTATAATGACACTGATTATGGGTGAAGCATACCTGTTACTCCCTAAAAAATGGTTTGACAGATTTAAACGAAAGGGGAAGAATCCATTGTTGGATGCAAAGGAGTAAATGAAGCCACAGATTCACAGGTTACACTCAATCTGTGAATCTGTGGCTTAATCATCTAATCAGGAAATAAAGTTTTATCAATATTCGGTATCAGTCGCAGTGCGTTTTTATAATACACTTTTTTCAGTACATCATCACTCAACCCCATTCCATACATTCTCCAGAATGCATGGTATTTTTTGTGATAAGGGAAATACTCATCTGTGGTTTCCAATACACGAAAATAAGTAGCGTACTCTTCAGGTACCCAGCTGTCCTTACCAAACATGATGCGATCCTGGTATTTTTCAAAGAAAGCTTTGGCCATTCTGGGCTGTCTGCCCAATTCTGCAATTACTGCACCAAATTCAACATACATATTGGGCATCGCATCGAGTAGGCTGCCGAGTTTGGCGAGATTATTCGGATACCATCCAAAATGTGCAGCTATGAAATTGGTTTTCGGATGACGCTTGATGATATTGTGTTGCTGTTGTATCAGATCATTCCATGGAGCAGGATCCGTATCACTTCTTTTGCGATCGGGTCTGGTAGCGAGTTCCAGCCAGCGTTCGTTTTTATCATCCAATGCTTGCCAGAATGGTTCGGGATCTGCGCTGTGAATAAGTACCGGTATCTTTAGTTCACCACATTTTGCCCAAATAGGATCCAATCTTGGATCATCGATGCGTAATAGTTTACCGGTATTGTCTTTGAAGGAGAACCCTAAATTTTTATACACTTTCAAACCGTTGGCGCCTGCTTTTACATCATTCTCCAATTCTTTGACTGCTTTCTCAGCCCATCCCGGTTCTCCCACACCGATGAATGAAACATTGGTAAAATGAATGATTCTGTTAGGTGTTGCTTTTTTAGCATTGGCAATAGCATCAGCTAAATACTGAGGGTCTTGTAAACCAAATTGTCCGTTCACAGATTTAAATCCTCTGCCACTCAGGTTTACCATCACGCGCATATTCAGTTCATCCATTTGCTTCAACAATGCTTTTACATCTTGTGATGGCATGTTGAATTGATGATTGTGAACATCAATGAAAGGAAACTTAGCGCGGGTGATCTTATGTTCCGGAACAACGAGCGTGCTATTGGGCTCATATTTTTCAAAATCCATTCTGGCATTCTGCGCCATTGAAAATGTAGCGCAGCATACTGCCACGACAGTAAAAATCGACTTCATGTGTATTTGATTTGAAAACGAAAACTATTGTGATGATCTGATAAGCCAGAACCACTCTTATATCTTAACGTTTCTTTGTGCTATCACTGATTTTCTTGGATCTCACTCAAAACATTGTCTAGCCTGTTTTTCAGCGTTTCATAATCTGTATATCCTCTTGCCAGCAAGTGAAATTTTGTTTCGGTGATCTGTATCAAAACACATGGATAGCCTGTTACCTGTAATTGCTTCACTAATGAAAATTCATAATAAGCTTGCTCTTTGTAAGTTTCACTTTTTAGTTTTTCATAAAAGGTTTCAGGGTTGATGCTGTATTTCTCCAGTAAGTGTCTGTAAGCTTCATCGTCTGTGAGGTCTCTTCCTTCAAAGTGTAGTGCATATTGAAGATCAGATGCAAAACCAACCTGTTGATCAGGATAAAATTCTTTAAAAATACAAAGGGCAATCGCAGGTTTTTCAGAATGCGGAAACCAATCGCTGAGATCGGGATTGTTAATATGCCAGAGATAATCAGGTCCGAAAGTGATTCCGGTATATTCTTCCACAGTTTTGTAAGCTTTCTGAATATATCCTGCTGTGGCAGCAATGGAAACAGGGTCTTCCGGTAAAATCATACCGCCCGATAACACTTCGATGGGTAATTGAGGATAGTTTTCCTGAATTTGTTTCATTACCGGACTAAATCCATAACACCAACCGCAATAGGCGTCGTAGCAGTAGAAGAGAGTGGGAGTCATAGGACAAAGATAAGAGGGAGATTTGATGATGTCAGATGGCAGATGTCTGATTTGAAATATAAATCCGAGATCTGCCATCTGACATCCGACATTGAAAAAACCTTTCTATTTTTGAACCCTAAATAATTTTTATGCCTGGATTTGAACTATTTGGTGCTGAAGAAAGAAAAGAAGTGAATGATGTGCTGGAAACAGGCATCCTGATGCGTTATGGATTTGATGGTCCACGTAAAGGAATCTGGAAAGCCCAGGAATTGGAAAAAGCCATCACTGAGGTATTTGGTTGTTCACATGCTCATTTGACTTCTAGTGGTACTGCTGCATTGACTACTGCCATGTCTGCTTTGAATATCGGCGCGGGCGATGAAGTGATCATGCCTTCTTTCACTTTTGTGGCCAGTTTTGAAGCTGTATTAAGTGTCGGTGCTGTGCCGGTATTAGTGGATGTGGATGAAACATTAACACTTTCACCGGCTGCCGTAAAAGCGGCGATCACTCCCAAAACAAAATGTGTGATGCCGGTACATATGTGTGGTAGCATGGCAGATCTAGATGCTTTGAAAAGGATTTGTACGGAACATAACCTTATATTATTGGAAGATGCTTGTCAGAGTATCGGTGGAACATATAAAGGAAAAGCATTGGGTACGATCGGACATGCAGGTACTTTCTCTTTTGATTTTGTAAAGACCATTACTTGCGGTGAAGGGGGTGTGGTGATGACCAATAGTGAAGATGTATGGACCAAATGTGATGGTTATACGGACCATGGTCATGATCATAAAGGAGTGGATCGTGGTGCAGATCTGCATCCGTTTATCGGATACAATTTCAGGATCAGTGAATTGCACGCTGCGGTTGGATTGGCACAAATTAGAAAACTGGATACATTCCTGAGCCTACAACGCAAGAATAACAAGGCTTTACGCGCTTATTTGGAAACTATACCGGAAGTAAGTTTTAGAAAAGTGCCTGATGAAGCAGGTGATAGCTGTAGTTTCCTCAGCTGGTTTTTACCTACTGAAGCATTGACCCAAGCCGTGATCGCTGAAATGAAAGAGCAGGGAATATTGGCAGGTAATTTTTATTGGTATGCAAACAACTGGCATTACATCAGTAAATGGGATCATCTGAAGAATGCAACTACTTTGAATAGATTGAGTGATGTACAACAAAATGCGCTCTTGAAATTGAAGAATACTTCTTTTGCTGCAAGTGATGCAGTGATGAGTAGATGTATTTCAACGGCGATTAGTTTATTGTGGACAGAAGAACAGATCAAAGAGAAGGGAGAGAAAATGGTTGCTGCCATCAAAAAAGTATTAGCAAACGCTACAGTTCATGCCTGAGCCTAAATCATATACAGCTTATTATAAACCTGTGCCCTTGGGTTTTTGGTTTTACTTTTGGGCGTTCTTGTTAGTACTGGTGACCATCTATATGATCATGAGATTAATATGGCCTACTTCCTACAATAATACATGGGAAAACTGGTTTACCTCAATAGCTCATTTTTTTGTTTTTTACAGTACCGCAGAACGTATTTACAAGCAGTATAAGAATAGTAAGATCAAAAACTGTTTTATAAAAGTAGATAGTAATGGCATCAGTTGGCGTTTGCCTCAATCAAGTAGCGATGTGAGGGAGAAAGAGATCATTGTCTGGAAGGATATAAGAAAAATTGTGGTCGATGAAAAGAAGATTACTATAAAATATATGTCTACCTACTTTTCTGATAATATTCCCTTTGACACAATTACAGAGGAAGACAAGGGCTTATTGATCGAAGCTTTGAATGATCAGATACAATATCGCTCTATTCCTTACGAGAAGCGGATGGCCGCTTGAGAGATGCAGGTGTAAAGTTTGATTGTTTTCCTTCAAGTTGATTAACTTGATCTAAACTTCCCAATCGAAAACGAAGCGGCACTTTGGTGATCTTTTCGATCTGTAATTCTTTTTTACAGAAAAAAGAGAGATTCTTGCTGTAATAATCCTCCGGCAATAAACGAAAACCGGTATTTCGCAAACTGTCTGTCAATACCTGTTTTGGAGGCATAGGACTGAACATTAACTGCGCTTTTGTGGCAACTGCAGTTATTAGGAATAAATTCACAAACAAACAAATCCGTTTCGCCAACATCTTGCATTGATTGTACGTAAATTTACAGCGTTTTAGCATCATAAGATGTTAAACAAAAACAAGCATCAGAAAGTTCTGAATGGTATCGGTCATTTGTATTTTGAAGCAACTATGTCGTTAAGCCAGTCCTTACAACAGAAATTATTACAGAAGTTATCTCCACAGCAGATTCAATTAATGAAACTGTTGCAGGTACCTACTGCTAATCTGGAAGAGCGTATTAAAGAGGAACTGGAAGAAAATCCGGCATTGGAAATGGATGAAGAAGGGCATACAGATGAGTTTGGTGATGACATGAAAGATGAGTTTGAAAATTCACCTGAAGATGATCTTGATCCCGATGGAAGTTCTGATGAATATGACAATGTAGATATCAGTGAGTATGTGGTAGATGATGATGGAGAGATTGCTGACTATAAAATGAAGGATGACAACTATCCTGAAATGGATGATCAGAAAGTGATTCCGATTCGAGTAGAGACCAGCTTTCATGAATTGGTATTGAATCAGCTCGGTATGTTGGAGTTGGATGAGAGAAGTTATAAAATAGCTGAGCAGATCGTAGGTAGTTTGGATGATGATGGTTACTTACGTCGTGAATTAACTTCTATTGCGGATGATCTGGCTTTTCGTCAAGGATTGAGTGTCGAAGAAAAAGAAATTGAAGCCATCATTCAGCAAATACAACAGTTCGATCCACCGGGAGTTTGCGCAAGAGACCTGAAAGAATGTTTACTACTGCAACTGAAAAGAAAATTAAGCGAAGGTGTTTCAGTGGAACTGGCTGTGCAAGTTCTCTCAAAATATTTTGATGAGTTTACTAAGAAGCATTACGAAAAAATTCAACGAGGACTCAATTTAACGGATGAGCAGATCCGGGATGTCATCAATCAGATCATCAAACTTAATCCCAAGCCAGGTGGTAATATTGGAGAGATCAATAAAGCGGAAAATTATATCGTCCCTGATTTCTTTATTCTGAACAATAATGGAAAATTAGAGCTGACACTCAATGCTAAGAATGCCCCTGATCTTCGTATCAGTGAAGGTTATCGGGATATGCTGAAAGAATACGAGAAAGGAAGCAAAAAAGATAAGCGTCAGAAAGAAGCAGTACTCTTTATTAAACAGAAGATCGATTCTGCTAAATGGTTCATTGATATGATCAAGCAGCGTCAGGATACTTTGATCGGTACCATGAGCGCTATCATGAAACATCAACAGGAGTTTTTCCTTACGGGCGATGAAACTACTATGCGCCCCATGATCTTGAAAGATATTGCTGAGCTTACCGGATTGGATATATCTACAGTCAGTCGTGTCGCCAATAGCAAGTTTGTGCAAACTGAATTTGGCACCTATCGCTTGAAGTTCTTCTTTAGTGAATCGTTGAGTACAGACAGTGGAGAAGAAGTAAGTACAAGAGAAGTAAAAAAGATCCTGAGTGATATCATTGAAGCTGAGGACAAACGTAAACCATTGAGTGATGAAGTATTGACAGAAATGCTTCAGGAAAAAGGCTATAATATTGCACGAAGAACAGTGGCTAAGTACAGGGAACAATTGAATATTCCTGTGGCAAGGTTGAGAAAAGAACTCTAAGAATAAGAAATAAGAAACAAGAAATAAGGAACAAGTAACAAGGAAGTAGTCAGGGACGAAGAAGTAATAAGAGACAAGAGATCGATTGTAGTAAATCATTAGATACACTAATTATGACGGAAGTTGTTGGTCAGCCGACGGAGAAATACCCTTTTTTAGTTCGCTTTTTAGCGAAAGTTGTTTCTTATGTATTTCATCCATTGTTTGTTCCTACCTATATTTTTCTTTTGCTGATGTACACGGTCCCATATGAGTTTTCGGGAATTACGGTTTGGCAGTTGAAAATGCGATTATTTGGTTTATTCTGGCTTACGGCCTTCTTCCCGGCATTTGCCGTTTTTCTTTTATGGAGATTGAAATTCAGTGAAAGTATTTTTCTGCGTACTCAAAAAGAGCGAATCATTCCATATGTGATCACCATGTTTTTTTATTGGTGGATGTACTATCTCAGTAGAAATTTTACTGATCAACCCGCTGTACTGAAGTTTTTCTTTATGGGTATTTTTATTGCCAGCTCTATCGGATTAGTGTGCAATAACTTCTTTAAGATCAGTTTACATGGGATAGGAATGGGCGGAGCGATGACGGCAGTTATTCTGTTTTCCTTTTACTATCAATTGCCCATGGGACTCCCTATTTCAATTGTAACATTTCTCACAGGACTTGTTTGTACAAGTCGATTGATCGTTAGTGACCATACTACAAAAGAAGTATATACGGGTCTACTAGTGGGTTCCCTTTGTCAATTAGGTGCGTATATTTTTGTCATGTAAGGCTTTAAAAGCGAGTGCATCTTACCCTGTCTAACAATGAACTTCTCAGTTTGGTGAAACCTTTGTAAGCAATGGTAAGTTCTAAACCTCCGCGAAAGTTAGAGACTGTTTTTAGTTGTGAAATATTGACATCATAACTGACACCTACACTGAAATGGTTGAATTCCATTTTCACTACAGGTATCAATGCATCTCCCCAACGCATAAAACTTCCGATATAAAAAATATCCGGCTCTGCATCATCATACTCTCTCATATTAATGCCATACATGAGTCCTCCCAAATACTGTTGATTGCCATTTTGTGTGAAAATATCAGCAAACCCAAAAATGTGTCCACGTTCACCGGAAGGTGCGTGGATACCCAGGTTTACAGACATTCTTGGTGACACAAAACCTGTAACTGTTCCGGTTGTCGATTTGATCACAGGATTGGTTAAATGAGACATCCCTGCAGCGATATAAAATCTCGTTTTATCATTGAATGAAGTGTTATAAGATAGTCCGGCAGAAACATCCCAATATGAATAACCGGTTCCTTTGATAGGTTGCATACTTGAACCCGGATTGAAAGTTCCATTTTGATATTGATCACCAAAGCGAAGTTGTGTGGGATCAAATTGACTGAATACAGGTCCACCCATGAACGAAGCTGTGAGATAGCTGTCCTTATTATCACTCAGTGATTTGTGGTAACTGATAGCCGGTAATAGATGAGTTCGTTTTAACCTGATGTCACCAGCGCCATCCTGACTCATTTGAGCAGCTACTGTTACCAGATCATTCTTCGCACCAACAGGTAACTTGTGTTCAATACTAAATGAAGTGGTTCTGAAAGGTGTTGTTATACTACCCCATTGATCTCTATGTGCCATTGATACACGTAGATCTCCTGTAAAGATCCCCGCCAATGCAGGGTTACGTAACAAGGGTTGTTCATAGAACTGTGAAAAAGTGAAATCCTGTGCAGCCGCATCTCTGTAGCTGAGACATCCAATGATTTGGATGAGCAGGATTATGGATAGTGTTTTTAGGTTTTTCATTTGAGTATGGCTGTATTTCCTTTAAATAATGAGGGTAGACCTTTTTCACAAATCACTTCACACATATATACGTATACATCCGGTGAAGCGTTGTTGCCTCTAATCTTTCCATCCCAACCATAGGCGGGATCACCCGGATTGAAATTTGTTTTTTCAAATACCACTTCACCCCAACGGTTGAAGATGCGGAAGCTTTTGATGAGTCTGATTCCTTTGCCTTGCACAATCAGCTTGTCATTAATACCATCCCCATCAGGTGTAAAGGCATTGGGAACAAATACTTCAGTGGTTGGACAAATAGTTTTGATACAAACAGTGTCAGTGCTTACGCAGCCGTACCTGTTCACTACGGTACAACTGATGCATGCATCATCGCGAAGTTTTACAACAGGTGTTGGACAAGTAATACAAGAGATACCGGTAGCACCACTCCAACGCCATTTAACGATATCGTCATTAGCAGATTGAACACTGAGTTGATAATTGATACCACTGGTGATGGTTGTATCTCTTCCAATTGATACAGGTGTAGGCTTTCCTACAACTACTCTGATCTCTGCAGTATCTGTAAAACAGTTATACGCATCTTTTCCTACTACTTTGTATGTGGTAGTCTCAGTTGGTTTTACAATTACAGAAGCATTATTGGTTGGCGTAAGTCCATTAGCAGATATCCAATTATACTTAGCAGCACCGGTAACAAACAATGTTTTGCTATCACCAATACAAAGAGTATCCCCCGGAGATGCTACCATTTTAAGAGGGTTGATCACTCTCACATTGGTTGAGCGTATCTCAGTACATCCAAATTCATTGTAACCAATGACTTGGTAACCCATACTACTATTAGGTTTTACTTTGATTTCAGTACAGTTGGTGCAAAGAATATTTTCATTTTGATCTTTCCAGATAAAGCGAGATGCGCCATTCGCACGAATTGTAACTGAATCACCGCGACAAACGATCTGATTTTGATCGATAGAAATTTTTGGAAGCGGGTGAACGGTTACTGCTTTGAAAACAGAATCATAGCACTGGTTTACAGTGGCTACCACCAATTTTACATTGTACTTACCTTCACTGGTATATGCAGCATTCACGATAGAATCTTTCGCATTCAATCCATTACCTAGATTCCAGAAACGCATTACCACAGAGTCTTGTGAACTTACATTTGATTTTAACTGTATGAGATCTGTTTTACAAGCTTCAGCCATCGCATTGATATTAGCAACAGGATATTGATATACCTGTACATCAAAACTTGCTTGGAAACTGGCCGTACAACCAATATTGCTTTCTACTTCAAGTGTAGCACTATGTGTTCCTTTTTGTTTGAAGTCAGCAACTTTTAAACGCTCATATGAATGTTCTCTACCATCCAAAGACCATTTCCAAGAGCGAATACCAAAGAAGGCCTTGCTTGAATCTATAAAACGGAAGTTGGTATTGCCACACTCAAAAACAGCAGACAATCCGAATTTCGATACAACCTGATCAACTTTGATAGAATCATTGGAAACCAGTTGCGTCATACAACCATTGGCTTTTATCAGAAATACTTTAGGATAGTAAACACCTGCTTTTTGATAAGTATAGTTGAAGCTGCCAAGACCTCTTTTAACGATGGTTCCATCTCCTGTATGCCATAACAGCGAATCGTTTTGATTTGCACGATCATCTGTGATCATCGCATTGAAAACAGCTGACTGACCTATGCAAAGATTCAGACTTTGAATTTGCATAGAACCACTTGGACTAGTAACGATCACTTTAGCAGTATCTCTGAACTGACATCCTCCTAATGAGGTGCTTACCATAGTAAGTGTATAGCTGCCATTTTTATGATAAAAATGAGTAGCGGTATCTCCGTTGGAACTTCTTCCATCACCCCAGCTCCATATTACATTGGCAGCAGGAGTATTCAAACTCGTTGCCTGTACTTGATGTGGTAAACAGTGATCGGTCATTGAAGTGATCTTCATACTTCCTTTTCTGATTGCCACCACTTGAATAGGAGAGCTGATTGTATCATAACATGCTTTATTATCCGGAGCATAGGTAGTACCCGCGATCAACGTTGCTTGAATCGTACCTGCGGCTTTATATACGAGAAGAGGCGAAGCTATACTAGCACCTGTTCCATCACTAAAACTCCAAGTGTAACGACTACTATTGGTACTTTGGTTAGAGATACGAACAGTATCACCCACACAGAAATCAGGAGCATTCAAACTGAAAGCAGCAGTTGGTGCTGAGTGTACTCGAATTACATGCGTAATAGTTTTGATCGAACAATCATTATCTATCACCAGTTTAAATTGATAGGTACCGGGTTGTTGGTATTGATGTGAAATAACACCTGTATCTGTAGTGGTAGTTGTTGTTCCATCACCAAAGTCCCAACTGAATCTTAATGCACCGGATGTTTTATTCGTGAATCGAATATTACCCGTTCCACAGATAGAGCTATCACTCAATACTAAACTTGGAACAATATTGTTTGGTTTGATGATCAACGAGCGACTTACCGTATCAGCACCACATTCATTGTTGGCAATAAGAACAGGAGTGAGATTGATACGTTGAGCAGTAAAATAAGTATAACTAAAACTGTTATGTGCATTCAATAAGGTGTCTTTACCATTTCCAAAGCGATATTGGTACGTGATATTGTTGCCTACAGACGAATTATTGAATGTAATGGCAGCAGGTGAACATGCGGAATCAGAAGATACACTGAAACCGGCTTTAGGTTTAGCACGTACCGTAACGGTTTTAGAAGAGCTGAAGGCTCCACATAAAGCTGAACTGGCTTTTAATGTAATGGTATAGCTGGTATCCAGTCCACTTACAGATCGTTGTAATAATACAGTACCTGCTTGTTGATTAGAAGAAATCAGTGTTTGACCTATATACCAATTGTAAGAGTAGTTGTTGATTGATGAAGTTGTATTATTCAATGTAACATTCATAGGTCCACAACCCAATGTATCCGAAACTGTAAATGAAGGATTTGCCGGGTGGCTTCCATAAACAGTCACTTCTGCAACAGCGGCATTACAGTTATACAGGCTGTTTGCTTTTAATCTAATGGTAGCTTGATCCTGATTCAGCGGTAGGGTATAACCCGGGAAATTAATACCCGTGCCAATTGATATGCCATTGGCAAACCACTCATAAGAAACATTATTGGAAGCATAATGCGTTGCCTGAATATTAGACGATGTAACATTAAAAGGAGTACAACCAGTGGTAGTAGTGATGGAAACAGACGCAATGGCATTCGGACGAATCACAATGTTGACACTGTTGCTGGTGTTTGATTGTGCACCTGTACAAAGTTGTGTGGTTACAATTCTTCTGTACTGTTGATTTGCAGTCAGGTTTGTAGTTGTATAGTCTTTTTGTGTTGCGCCGGTAATGGTGCTCCAAGTGTTACCACCGTCTGTACTGGTTTCCCACTGATAATAATAAATTCCATCTCCACCACTTGGATCTGAACCGATGATCTGAGCGGCATTGCCGGTACAGATCTCAATAGATGTATTGAGGCTATTATTGCTGAGTGCAGCTTGTTTGGTTACAGTGATGGTGTTACTGGTAGAAGAACAAGGAGTGGAGTTCACTATTCTTCTCAGTAATGTTTGTGCATGAACAGGCGTAAAGTTGTAGTCAACATTGGTAGCGCCAGTGATATTGCTCCAATTTGTTCCATCGGTACTCATTTGCCATTGATATGTATAAGTACCTGTTCCTCCTGTAGGTGAACTGGTATTGATATTTACCGATTGACCATCACATACTGTATAACTTGTAGTGCTGATCGTATTGATGATCACAGGTACTATTTGTATTGTAACAGTATTGGTATAAGCGCTGTTGCAAGTGCCGTTTTGAACAAGTGCTCTGAACTGTGTAGTAGCTGTCAGGTTACTGTAGTTATAACTATTTGTATTGTTATTGATGTTAGTCCATGTACTACCATTGTTTGTAGATAATTCCCATCTAACAATAACACCATTATTTCCGGTCAACTGAATGGTGCCGCTATTATTACCGCTACAAGAAGTGGCAGCTCCGGAAATACTGCCGGGATTTGTTGGTGCATCAACAGTAATGATTGCCGGACTGCTGTAAGTCTGTGAACAAACACCATTTTGAACTATTGCACGATATTGTGTGGTGGTGGTTATATTATTGTAACTGTAACTATTCGTTGTATTGGTAATAGCATTCCAGTTATTTCCTCCATCGGTAGAATATTGCCAGCCAATGATGGAACCTGTATATCCACTTAGCAGCAATGTTCCACTATTACTTCCACTACATACAGTAGCATTTGAAGAAACAATTCCTCCAACAGATAATGGGGTAACAGTGATGGTGACACTTGAACTATAAGCCGGAGAACAAACCCCGCTTCTAACACTTGCACGATAAGCTGTAGTTTGTATGAGGTTGGTATATGATATAGTAGCGGTTTGCTGATTGATAACAGTCCAGTTACTTCCGCCATCTACTGAATATTCCCAGTATTGAATAGCGCCATTATGACCGGATAATGTAACTGAACCGCTATTACTTCCATAACAAACAGTAGCAGTTCCACTTGTTGTTCCGGGAATGGTGATAGGGTCGATCGCGATATTTACTTGATTGCTATATGCATTAGAACACACACCATTTTTCACCAGTACTCTGAAAATAGTTGCTTGCGTTAGATTGCTATAAGAGTAGGTATTGCTTGTGTTAGCAATATTGTTCCAGCTGGTACCACCATTTGTTGAGTATTCCCATCTAACAATATTTCCATTATTGCCATTCAGGGTAATAACACCTGAATTATTTCCATTACAAACAGTAGCACTTCCACTGAGTGTACCCGGATTTGTAATTGGGTCTACCTGAATGGTGGCCATTGTGCTATATGCAGCATTACAAACGCCGCTTTTTACTTGTGCTCTATAGGCAGTTGTACTTGTAAGATTATTGTATGAAATAGAGTTGGTATTATTTGCGATCACTGTCCAATTATTACCATTGTCGGTAGAAGAAGCCCACTCGATGATCGCACCTCTATGAGCTGTTAATAACAATGTGCCGCTATTAACATCTGCACAAACAGTTGTACTTCCCAGAACATTACCGGCAATGGTAGAAGGATCGATATGAATGGTAACATCATCAGAAGAGTTACTACAAACTCCATTACTGATCGTCCATCTAAATTGATAGGTACCCGCAACAAGACCATTAACGATGGTATTGTATGCAGCTGAATTGATAAAATTAGCTGTGTTGGGACCGGATACCTGTGTCCACGTACCTGTTCCGGATGTTGGTTGATTACCGGCAAGCGTTATGGTGTTCACAGCACAAAGTGTTTGATCAGCGCCTGCATTTGCGGTTGTAACAGCACTAAGAACAGTTATGGTTACAGTATTTGAATACTCGCTGTTACATACACTGTTTTTCACTTGTGTTCTGTATAAGGTGGTCGTTGAAAGATTATTATAATTGATACTGTTGTTACCGGCACTACCTGCAACAATATTCCAACTGCTACCATTATTGATGGAATACTCTGTTTGAATAATACTACCGGTGTTTCCACTTAAATTCAGTGTGCCGCTATTAGATGTAGCACAAACAATTGCATCTGATGAAAGGGTTCCCGGAACGGTAGGAGGAACAATGGTAAGTCTTACATTATCTTCTGAAGATGGACAAACACCATTCGAAATGGTCCATTTAAGTTCATAAGTTCCAACGCTAAGACCACTTATACTTGTATTATATGCATTGTTATTGCTGAAGTTAATAGTTGATGGACCCGATACAAATGACCAGAGACCATTACCTAATGTTGGTTGATTGGCTAGCAAATTGGCAACAGCTTGGTTACAAAGTGTTTGATCAGTTCCTGCATTGGCTGTTGTAACAGGTTGCATCACTGTGATCGTTGCTATCGAAGAATAGGCAGGTGTTCCAATACCGCTTTGTACCAAAGCACGATAGAGTGTAGTTGTGGTTAGATTGCTGTAAGTATATTGATCTGTGTTGTTCGTAATAACACTCCAGCTACTCCCATTATTGATAGAGGATTCCCATTGTAAAATAGTTCCGGTATATCCGGTTAGTTGTAAGGTTGCACCATTACCACCGGTTGCGCAAACAGTAGCATCTGTATTGATGGTACCTGCAACGGTTGCCGGTTCTACAACTATAACCATATCATCACTTGAGTTGGTACAAACACCATTTGAAATGGTCCATCTGAAAGTATAAGTACCAACTGCTAATCCGGTTACGCTGGTATTGTATTGGTTGATATTTGTAAATGCTGCTGTAGTAGGTCCGGATACTTGCGACCAAGATCCTATTCCGGAACCGGGGTTGTTGGCAGCAAGTGTTGCACTGCTAATTCCATTGATAGTTTGATCAGCACCTGCATTGGCTGTTGAAGGAGGCTGTTGTACGGTAACTGTACCAGTGTTTGAAATTTCAACTGAGCAAGCGCCATTCTGAACAGTAGCTCTGAATTGAGTAGTAGTTGTGAGGTTGTTGAATGAATAGCTTGCAGTAGTTACAGCACTATTGGTCCAAGAACTACCACCATTCACTGAATACTCCCAGTGAATGATACTTCCGGTATATCCAGATAAAGTTAATGTACCGCTGTTGACAGGAGCACAAACAGTAAGATTTGCGGTCAACGATCCCGGAACAGTAAGTGCACTATTGGTGATCGTTACATCATCTTGTGTAGAAGTACAAATACCATTGCTAATGGTCCATCTGAATACATAAGTACCGGTAGTTAGACCGGTAACCGTAGTAGTTGCATTGGCAGGATTTGTGAATGTTGGTGTATTAGGTCCACTCACTAAAGTCCAGCTTCCTGTACCTGATGCAGGTACAGTAGCACTTAGTGAAACAGAGCTTGCATTACAAATAGATTGATCAGTTCCTGCGTTAGCAGTACTTGGTGCAGGATATATCACCACATCTGTACTTGCTTGCGAGGAACAACCGCTAGGTGTAATGCCTGTTATGGTATAACGAACAGTAGCGTTAGCTGTGCTGCTATTCACCAATATATCTGAAATACTATTTCCTGTAGTAGGAGTTGCATTATTGCTATTGCCGCTTACACTTCCTGACAGTATTGATGAAGTCCATGTGTACTGTGTATTGCTAACTGTTGAATTGAAAGAAATGTTGGTAGATGTACTTGTACAGAGGTTATTACTATTATTGGTGATCGTGATTTCCGGTTGTGGTTTCACGTTTACCCTAACTGTATACGGAGTGGCAGAACAGCCGTTGTATTGTGGAGTAATGGTATATTCAACTACATAATCAATACTATTGGAATTGTTGATAAGCGTATTACTAATAACACCGGTACCACTCGCTGCATTACCTGAACCTGTACCGCTGATCACAGAAGATGTCCATGAATAAGTACTACCTGCAACAGCAGAAGAAGGAGTATGTTGGAACAAGTTGTTGTTGCAAATAGTATGAACCGAAGAAGTACCTATGTTATCAGGCAGTATGCGTAATGCCATGGTATCAGACACATTTGATGAACCACAATTACCGGTTGCATTCAATGTGGTAGATGCTGCAAATACAATGTATACAACACCATTTGCTTTATCGGAGGCGCTGGGTGTATAGGTCGTATTCAATGAATTCGTAGATGAGAAACTACCTGAACCATTTAATGTGTACCAATTTATAGAGTTGGCTACTACGGATACTTGTCCACGCAACGGAATATTGGAAGCGTTAAAGCATACCGAAGTATCCTGAGCACTTGCAATACTTCCTGTTAGTGAAA
This sequence comes from Sediminibacterium sp., assembly GCA_965279585.1. Taxonomy (GTDB): domain Bacteria; phylum Bacteroidota; class Bacteroidia; order Chitinophagales; family Chitinophagaceae; genus Sediminibacterium. Next base: position 702,655 of record OZ257248.1, read on the forward strand.
TGGATTTATACAATGTTTGTGTGGCGCTACAAGTAATATCATTGGTTGTATACTGAATAGAAATGGTATAAACATTTCCATTTTGTAACTGAACAGCTGGATAATCAGAAGCATTTGTTTTTCCAGATTTGAATACATCTGTTTCTACCAATCCGGTTGTATTGTTGGTGAATGTCCACAAATAAGTATTACCCGGATTGGTATTGCTATATGAAACATAATATGGGTTTGAAGCTAGGTTTGAATAAGTTCTAACTCCGTTATTACATTCCATCAAAGTATTGCCTAATGATACAGAAGCTACTGTGATCTCTTTTGTAACAACGGCTGAACATCCATTAGCAGTTACCGTATAACTGATGGTAGTAGTGCCGCCGGTAAGTAATGAAACCACACCGCTTTGATCAATAGTTGCAACTGCAGTGTTCGAACTAGACCATACGCCACCGGGAGTGGTATTGGTTAGTGATATCGTAGTACCGGCACATCCACCCTTTGGTCCGCCAATGGCATTCACTGAAGGTGTGGTATTCACTGTAACACTGGTGCTGCCTGTTGCAGTACATCCATTGCTGGCAGTTACCGTTAAATGATAGGTACCACTATTCGCAGATGAGCTATTATTGATAATTGGATTCGCAACGGTAGATGTAAAACCATTCGGGCCTGTCCAAGCATAAGTATAAGGTGAAACGCCGCCGGTAGTTGTTGAGTTGAGATTGATAGCATTACCGGAGCAAATAGGACTCGTAGTACTTACAGATGTTGATGGCGATGTTATGACAGTCAAAGAAATTCCGGGAGAAGCAGTGATACAAGTACTGGAAGATAAACTTGCTATATCCGGTCCAACCAACACACGATACATGGCCTGATCTCCACTACTTACATTATTCAGGTTGAAAGTAGTAGCACTATTTGAGGGTGTACCAATATTTGACCAAGTGCTTCCACCATTGGTACTTTTTTGCCATTGATAGGCAGGGTTAGTAAAAGGACTATTGATGATAGATGCATTCACACTGGTATTGGTTCCAGAACAAACAGTAGATGAAGTACTGAATGAAACAGAAGCGGTAGGAGTACATGCTGTAAATAAAATATCGTCGATCGCAAGATCATTACCACATTGTGGTTGACCGCCATAAGCATCTACCATTTCTAATACCAATGATGTGGTGCCGGAAGGCAGATCGAATGAGAAACCATATTGTATCCAATTAGGAGCAACAGATCTATTGGCAGTCAATGGAATATTTCCCGTGCTGTAAGAAGCTAATACAACTCCTGAAGTATTCTTGATATTAAAAGTAACATTGGGGTATACATATCCTGAACCACAAATCGGTAATGTGTTACTGGTTGTATTCACATTCGCAAGCCAAGCAGAGAAATTATATTTAGACCCGGGGCAAAGATTGTCAACTTGCTGAGAAAAAAAGACAGACCCACCGGTACCGGCATTGACCAGAAACATATTTCCATTGGTATTACCTGTATGGTCTGAGCCTACTGCCCAATCATTTTTACCCGAGTTTTGAACAAGAGGAGTAACAATATAAAAACCATCTGCAAGCTGACCACTACTCTGAAAAGTATAGTTCGTAGTAAATCCCGATGGAACAGTTGATTTAGAAGTTGAACTAGCACCTTGCCCAAATGTTTGTGAAAACACCGGTGCCAATGCACTACTGGAGCACGTACCTTGTCCATAGGTGGTTAAATGACATAGGACAAGACACAGCAACAACACAAGATAATATGCGTGCTTCCGGGGGATCATGGATATTGGATATACGACGTTAATCAGAAATCGGTCGGATAGGATTCCGATTTTCTGTAACAGCTTTCATAGGTGTATGCAATCTACATAACTAAGACCGCTATGTGATGTTATTTCTATGTGACAGAATCTTCTTTTCTTTGTAGGGCTTTTACTACAACATTATTCACACACGATCTATTGTTTATACATTAAGAAAAAGACTATTTGCAAAATGTGGTATCGACTCGGTCAATTTATTTTAAAATACAGATTGTCATTGCTCATATTGTTGATTCTTTCAACAGGAATCATGACTTATTATGCAACACAAGTAAAGTTGAGTTATGAGTTTACAAGAGCTATACCAACAGATAATCCTAAATACCAAGACTATCAGTCTTTTCTTCAAAAGTTTGGTGGTGATGGAAATATGTTGGTAGTTGGATTTGAAACGGATTCATTTTATCATACCACTTATTTCAATGCAGTAGCAAAACTTCAGCAGGAATTAAAAAAAATAAAAGGTGTTACAGGTATTCTGAGTATTCCTGATGCTGTTGATTTGAAGAATGATCGCGAAAATGCAAAATTGGTTCCCGTAAAAATATTCAACACACCTTTTGAATCACAGGCGGTATTGGATAGTAGCAGAATGGTGTTTGAAAATTTACCTTTCTATAAAACATTATTGTACAGTGATTCATCGAATGCCTACCTGATGGGTGTTTCTGTGAATGGTGATACGATCAATAGTAAAAGTAGAACCCGACTGATCAATGACATCAATAAGCAATTGACTGCTTTTGAAGAACAAACAAAATCAGTATTACACATAAGCGGTTTGCCATTCATCAGAACTACTATCGGTAACAGGATCAAAGATGAGATGAATTGGTTTTTGATAGGCTCCCTTTTATTATCGGCTATTACACTGTTGTTGTTCTTTCGATCTTTCGGCGCAATGTTAATGAGTTTGATTGTAGTAGGTATTGGTGTGGTATGGAGTTTAGGAACTATTGTTTTGTTGGGTTATAAGATCACATTGCTCACTGCTTTGATACCACCATTGATTGTTGTCATTGGAATTCCGAATTGTATCTACTTCCTGAATAAATACCATACTGCTTATCGTGATACCGGTAATAAAGAGAAAGCATTGATCACCATGGTGGGAAGAATGGGTATTGTAACCTTGTTCTGTAATATCGCAGCTGCGATTGGTTTCGCCGTATTCGCTCTTACGAAAAGTGCATTGTTACAAGAGTTTGGGGCCGTAGCGGGAATAAATATTATGGCACTGTTTTTTATCTCCCTCATTTTTATACCTGTAGTATTAAGCTATACCCAACCTCCACAACCCAAACATGTAAGATATCTTGATAACCAATTTTTAGAGAAATTATTGGTAAGGATCGAGCGATGGACTTTTCATCACGCAAAATGGGTATATGGCATTACGATCTTGCTCACCGCATTTGCTGTCGTAGGATTGTTCAGACTCAAGAGTGAAGGGTTTATTGTAGATGATCTGCCCAAGCAAGATAAAATTTATACAGACCTGAAATGGTTTGAGCAAAATTTTGGAGGTGTCATGCCTTTAGAAATACTGGTGGATACCAAAAAGAAAAATGGATTACTCAGAACTACCAGACCTATTTCTAAAATCGATGAACTATCGGCTTATATCGGTGCAAGTCCGGATGCATCGAGACCATTATCATTTGCTGAAGGATTAAAATTTGCCAAGCAAGCCTATTATGATGGAGACATTTTAAGTTATGATATTCCATATGAAGGTGATCTGGCATTCATGGGGCCTTATCTGCGACAAAAATCTGATAGTGGCGTGGCTGAATCAGGAGTATCAAAAATCATCAGCACTTTTATGGATAGCACAAAACAAGTGGCCCGTATCAGTGTGAATATGAAAGATGTAGGGAGCGTAAAATTGCCCTTGTTGATTGCCGACTATGAGAAGAAAGCCGCTGAAATATTTGATACGGCTTCTTGTAAAATAACTTTCACAGGAAGTAGTATTACATTTTTGGAAGGTTCCAGTTTTATCATCAAAGGATTAAAGGAAAGTATCTTCTGGGCTTTCTTGTTGATCACACTTTGTATGTTGTATCTGTTTCGTTCTTTCAGGATATTGATCTGCTCACTCATTCCTAATTTGATTCCATTGGTGATTACGGCAGGTGTTATGGGTTGGACAGGCATTGCGCTGAAACCATCTACAGTATTGGTCTTTAGTGTGGCATTGGGTATAGCGATTGATGTTACGATAAGATTTCTCATCAACTATAAACAGGAATTACCACATTATAATTACCAGGTGCCGCAAACTTTAGTGCAAACCATCAAGCATACCGGAATCAGTATCATCTACACATCACTGGTTTTAATTGCGGGATTTGTTATTTTTTGTATCAGTGATTTCGGAGGAACAAAAGCTTTAGGTTGGTTAACGTCTTTAACCTTAGTAACCGGAACACTAACAAATTTGATTTTGTTACCGGTACTTCTTTTGCATACACGGAAAAAGACAAACGAAAAGCAAGGATGATTGATGAAGAGATGATTTCCAAGTCTCCTTTCTTATTCCAAAATAAGTACACACATCATTACAATTCTTCAATCTGTAATAGATGATCGCTTTATTGCTGAGTATTCGGTAGTAGTGATGTCTCTATGTTCAGTATCCGTTTTTTCTTGAAACAGCAATACTTCATTCAATGTCATAGTGTTTCCCACGCATCCGTTAAGTATACTTAACACCAGATTCGTATCAGTAGTAGTCATACTCAAGATGGATCATGTAATCCATCTCTTTATAAATCCTAATTATAACCTATCTAAGAAGATGGGCTTATCATGGGGTTATAATGGGCTTATATCGCTTTTATAGATTGAGTATGTGTAGCTTGTCTCCCTGACATCTACGGGGGATTTAAAGGAGAGGTAAGAGATCGGTATCGTCACATGGCTTTATAAGCAACTACTGAAATATGGGTAGTTTAGCCGGTTTTGTGTAGTAAACAAACTGGCTTTTTTATTGTTAGCCCTTCAAAATATAAAAAATGCTGATTATTATATGATTATAAATAGTTTATTAAAAAATATGTTTAAAATCTACAGTTTTTCCCGTCCCAAACAGCGTTTTTTTGCCTGCTACTGTCTAAATTTAACACTTCTATAAACCTTAAACTAATGCAACGAGAAAACTATTGGCACTTTTTGTCAGTGTTGTGCTATTGATGACACAACTCCAGGCACAAACGAGCCGTACCTTTACTGGAAAGGTTACGGATGCTAAAGGGGCACCACTAGCAGGTGTTACCGTTTCAGCTGGCTCCGACAGGAGAACAGTAACAGACAATGCGGGCAACTTTACCCTTCAGGTAGGGGCTAGTGTTCGCTCGCTTCGCTTCACTTATGTTGGCTACAACATTTTGGATGCCAGCATCTCCGACAAAAATTCTATTACCGTAAGTATGACCGAAGAAGACAAATCACTGTCTGAAGTAGTGGTTGTAGGTTATGGTACACAGAAGAAAAAAGAAATCACCGGTAGTATTGCCAGTGTAAAAGGAGAGGCTTTGGCCAACAAGCCAACCCAAAGTTTTGACCAAGCATTGGGTGGTCGTGCAGCCGGTGTACAGGTGAATATCCCTAACGGTGTGTTGAATGCACCTCCTGTTATCCGTATTCGTGGTACAAACTCTATTTCTTTATCATCTTATCCATTGATTGTATTGGATGGAGTTCCAATGTTTACGGGTGATTTTAGTGGTGTAGGTGGAGCTGCCGGCAATATTCTGGCGAGTATCAATCCAAATGATATCGAAAGTGTAGACGTTGCCAAAGATGCCGCTGCAACAGCGATCTATGGTAGCCGTGCTGCCAATGGAGTATTGTTCATCACTACAAAAAAGGGTAAAGCAGGTCGTTCTAAAGTTACTTTAGACAGTTGGGTTGGTTTTAGTCAGGTTCAGCGTTTACCAACACTGTTGGATGCATTCCAATACACTGATTTCAAAAATGAAGCTTTACGTAATGCAGGTACATTTAATGCTGCGACCAATGCGTTTGCTTTGACAAACGGTCCGGACGGACAGCCTATCAATACGCGCTGGTATGATTATGTATACCGTACAGGTGTTCAGCATAGTAATACTTTAAGTATTTCTGGCGCAAACGAATCAACCAATTACTATTTTTCTGCAGGTTATACAAACCAGGAAGGTATTCTTAGAAGAAATGATTATCAACGTTTATCATTGACAATGAATGTGGATCATAAAGTTGGGAAAGCAGTGAATATTGGAGGTAAGATTCAATATTCGAGTGAAAAGAACCTTGCAGCAGTAAGTTCCGGTTCCTTAGGTGATGCATTTGCAACCGCAGGTTTGGGACGTGTAGTGCAAGTGACTGCACCAAACATTTCTCCTTACAACAATGATGGTACCTACAATTACAATGGTGCATTAATTGGAGTAATGGGTAACAGAGTTGGACAGGCAGGTTTTAACAACCCTGTTATTCAATTAGATTTGAATAGAAACAACAACTACATTGAACATGTAATTAGCAATGTATATGCTCAAGTTAAACCGTTTAGTTGGTTAACCGCAAGAACAAATTATGGAATTGACTATGTGCTTACTGATAATGATTCTTATTTCCACCCAATTTCAGGGGAAGGTTTTGCATCAAACGGTTCTGTTACAGCAACTTTTAGTAAGAATAAAAGATGGGTTTGGACAACTACTTTACAGTTCGACAAAACTTTTGCCGAAAAGCATAATGTAAGTGCCTTAGCTGGTATTGAACATCAGAAGTCTGATGGTAACAGTTTTGGTTTGAACCGTATCACCGTTAATGATCCGGCATTTACCAATATTCAAGGTGGCTGGGCTACTCCGAACGTAGCCGGATTAGGCATCGGTGAAAACTACCTGTATTCTGAATTCGGTCGTGTACAATACAATTTCGATCGTAAATATTATGTTACCGGTAACCTTCGTAGAGACGGTGCTTCTCAGTTAGGTGCTAACTCTAAGTATGGTACATTCTGGGGTGTATCTGCAGGTTGGGAGGTAATGAATGAAAAGTTCTGGAGTGCGGCAAAATTAGATCGCATCTTCAGTAGCTTTAAAGTAAGAGTTAGTTATGGTAAGGTTGGTAATATCGGTGGATTAGGGAACTTTCAGTCACTGTCTCAGTTCGGCTCAGGACTGTATGGCGGAAACGGTACTGTTTTTTATAGTCAAGCCGGTAACCCGAATCTGACTTGGGAAACAAGTAAAAAAACAGATGTTGGTATCAATTTTGGTATCATGAAAGATCGTATGACTTTCGAAATCGGTTATTATAACAGTGATAACGACGGACTATTGTTGTTTGTACCACAACCTCCTTCAGCAGGTTTGCCTTCTACCATTCCTCAGAACATTGGCACCATGTATAACAGAGGGTTAGAATTCGCTGTAAACTTTGCAGCTATTCAGAAGAAAGATTTCTCTTGGAACTCATCTTTCAACCTGTCTACCAATGATAATAAAGTAAATTCTCTGGCTCCAGGTATCAATAGTATTATTGGTTCTACAGGTGGTTTAGAGAATCCTAACATTACAATACCTGGTCAGCCAATCTCGATGATCTTTGTTACCCGTACAAAAGGAGTAGATCCGGCTACCGGTCGTAGAATCTTTATCAATGCACAAGGTCGTGAAGTATTCTTCCAGCACGTGGCTCCTGCCGGACAAGCACGTTTCATGTATGCTGATGGAACAACAGCACCAACCGTAAGTAATGCTGATGCGGTGGTTTACAAAAATACACATGCGAAGATCTTTGGTGGTTGGGAAAATACTTTCCGTTTCAAAGGATTTGAACTGACTGCATTATTGACTTATCAGTTTGGTAACTGGATTTATTTTGGGTCACAAGCCGGTTTGAGAGATCAGCGTTTCTGGAACAATGAAGTAGCTATTCTGAACAGATGGCAAAAAGCAGGTGATGTTACTGAGATACCTAAAGCTGTATTTGGTGATAACGTATCGAATGGTTCAGCATTCCCGCTTGACATCAACGTATTCAGAGGTGATTTCGTAAAACTGAGAACATTAACAGTTGGCTATAACCTGCCTAAATCACTGCTTGATAAAGTGAAGATCTCAAATGCACGTTTCTATATCAATGGAAACAACTTGTTGATCCTGACTAAATATCCTGGTCCAGATCCGGAGGTTTCATCCAATGGTAATGGTACCACCAACTTTGGTGTAGACAGAAACACAGTGGCAAACCAGAGAACCTTAACTGTTGGTTTGAACATAGGCTTCTAATTGTTAAACTATTAATGTAGAAGAAAATGAAAAAGAAACTAATATATGTAATCATGGCCGCAGCGGTGGTTCAGTTGACCTCCTGCGCCAAGGACAAATTCATCAGTCCTGTGCCTACCAATGCTATCTCTGACCTGACTGCTTTTGACAGTAAGGATAGAGTTGAGGGTCAGGTACGTGCTATTTATGCCTCTATCAAAAATGCCGGAATGTATGGTGGTCGTTATCAGATCTTCAATGATATTCGTGGTGAAGAATTCAATAACGAACGTACCAACGTGGTAACCGGTTTTGACGTTTGGAACTATACACCCAGTAACAGTTCAACCAACAGTGTACTCAACCATTGGGCAAGAGCATACTATGTAATTAACCTGGCTAACGTATTCATTGACGGTATGGCAGCTAAAGGAACCAGTGTTGTTGGTGCTACACTCTCAAATAATTATCTAGGAGAAGCCCGTTTATTGAGAGCCCTGAGTTATTACTCTTTGCTTCAGTTATATGCACGTCCGTTCTGGGACGGTAACGGAAGTAAGCCGGGTGTTCCATTACGTTTGAAAGGTAATACAGGTTCTGGTGATTATGCATTAGCACGTGCAACAGTTGCGGAAGTCTACAATCAAATCCTAACGGACTTGACTTTTGCAGAACAGAACCTCCCATTAACACAGGCAAATGCCACATTGAATACCACACGTGCACACAGAAATACTGCCATTGCTTTAAAGACAAGGGTATTAATGAGCATGCGTCGCTATGCGGATGTAATCACTGAAGCCAATAAAATTGTAAGTGCTACAGCGCCATTTGTTGCAAGTACAGGTGTTGCACACGCATTGCAGGCTGATTATAGAACCATGTTTACTTCTAATTATACCACTACCGAATCAATTTTGTCCATGCCATTTGCTTCCAATGAGCAGCCTGGTGGACAAAATCAGTTGGGTTACTATTATGGCCCGGCTGCTTTCAATGGTGGTAATGGAGAATATTCTTTGTTACCTAATAGCATCATTGCAGACGCAGGATGGAAAGCAACTGACAGAAGAAGAAGTTTTATACAGGTATTCAGTGGTAAGAGCTATCTTACTAAATACAGTGTACCTTCTACTTTTATTGATTGGGCTCCTGTAATCCGTTATGCTGAAGTATTATTGAATTTAGCTGAAGCACGTGTTCGTTCTACGAGTACGGTGGATGCACAAGCCATTGCATTATTGAATGCGGTACGTGGTCGTTCAGATGCAACTACTGTATTCACTGTAGCTAATTTTGCCAATGCGAATGCACTTGCAGATGCAATTGTCAATGAAAGACGTATCGAATTCTTAGGTGAAGGTTTAAGAGGAACAGATATTTCCAGATTGGGACTGCCACTGCCTGCGAAACCAGGTGTAGCGGCAATTGCTCCGACTGCACAACAGTATATCTGGCCAATTTCTTCGAATGAATTGTTATTAAATCCGCTTTGCGTGGATAATAATTAATAAGGTTAGATTTAAAAGGGAAGCCGGTCTGAGAAGACCGGCTTTTTTTGTTGATGGAGATTTATTTTTATTGATGATGAACCAGCATATTCTCTTTGATGTAAGTTTTTCATAGACTTTAATTAGCTATTGGTAGATTTTTTAAACCTGTAAGCAAGGAGTTTTAAAATTTTACTGTCTTTATCACTATGTCTCGGAATGAAATTTAGTTCAGGGTATCCTTTATTCAACCTGAGATAATGTTCAATTACTTTTTAAAATTAACTGTATGAGAAAAGGCATTTTGCTTTTATTTTTTATTCTATTGTCGGAGTTGATATTGATTGCTCAGACATCACCCCAGAGTCTTAAAGGAAAAATTACAGATGAAAAAGGCAATCCGATTGCTAATGCGTCTGTTGTTGGTAAAGGTTCTGCGTCAGGTGTTAATACAAAACCTGATGGAACTTTCTTAATCAATGTGCCAGCAAATACCAAATATTTGGTTGTGTCATCATTGAATTTTTTGACTAAAGAGGTTGCGATTGGGAATAAAAATGAATTAAATATTTCCTTGCAAAGTAGTGTTGAAAACTTACAGGAAGTGGTAGTGGTTGGTTACGGTACTACAAAAAAAGCAGACCTCACAGGATCTGTTGCAACAGTTAAAGCTGCGGAGATTGAAAACAGACCATTCACATCAGTTGATCGTGCATTGCAAGGTAAGGTGGCAGGTTTGCAGTCAGTTGCGGCCTCTGGTCAGCCAGGAGGGGATCAATCAATACGAATACGCGGAGTTAGTTCCATTACAGCTAGCAACTCTCCATTATGGGTTATTGATGGCGTGCCTGTTAATACTGGTGATGTATCAAGATTACAAACAACAGCAAACTTATTAAGCACACTTAATCCTAATGATGTTGAAAGCATCTCGGTTTTGAAAGACGCTGCATCGCAGTCTATATATGGAAGTCGCGCTGCAAATGGAGTTGTCTTGGTAACAACAAAAAAGGGTAAGTCAGGAAAAACAAAGTTTAGATTTGATACCGAGGTTGGACAAAGTCAGGTCGCTTATCAAAATGAGAGATGGAGACCTTTGAATGCTGCTGAGTATTTAGCTATTGCAAAAGAAGGTTTAGAAAATGCAGGTAGAACACCGGCACAGGTTACCTCAACTTTAACTAGCTTAGGACAGGGTAATGGTATTGACTTTAATTGGTTGGATCATGCTCAAGTCAGAGGAACTCAGCAACAATATAATATCAGTGCAGAAGGCGGTAATGACAAAACTAATTTCTTTATTTCTGGTGGTCGCTTCGTTCAAGAGGGCACAGTGATTAATTCAAAATTTACACGTACAAATGGTAATATTCGTATTACAAATAAAGCAACAGAAAAGCTTACACTTGGTGTAAATTTGAATGGAGGGGCAGTCTCTCAGAAAGCTCCTTTAGCTGGTGGTGCCTTTGGAAATCCTGTATTAAGTTCTTACTTCTTACTCCCAACAAGGTCTGCATTTAATCCAGATGGTACTTATAATCTTTCATTAGGTGGTCTTCATAATACTTTAGCATTAGCGGAAATTGATAAACGTCTTTTGCGAGAAATGAGTATGCGTGGAAGTTTGACGGCTGATTATAAAATTTTGGATAATCTGAAGTTCAGATCAGCATATGGTGTAGATTACAATGTACTTGAAGAAGATCAATATAATAATCCTTTGCATGGTGATGGACTTGCTGCTAATGGAAGAGCATTTGCTTTTTATACAAGATATTTTAATTGGGTTTGGACGAATACGTTAGACTACAGTACTAATATTCTAAAAAATGGAGATCTTACTGCTAATATGCAAATTGGCTATGAAAGCCAAAAATCTCAAGGATATCTTAATAGTTTACAATCTCAACAATTCCCTCCAACGCTTGCGTTAACATTCCCAATTTCTGGCGCAAGTCCAACAACAGCTACAGCTACAATTACTGAATATACTTTTGCGTCTCAGTTCGCTTCAGCTTCAGTGAACTACAAAAATCGATTTGTTGTTTCTGGAAGTTTTCGACGAGATGGTTCAAGCAGATTTAGTGCTGCCAATAGATATGGTGATTTCTGGTCCGTAGGTGGTACTTGGAACATCGACAAAGAAGCATTCATGGAGAATGTTGATTTTATCAATCAACTTAAACTTCGTTCATCATATGGAGTTAATGGTAACGCAGGTATAGGAAATTACGATGCTTTACCTTTATATGGTTATGGATTTAATTATAATCAACAGCCAGGGAGTGCCCCAGGAAATGTAGGAGATCCTAACTTAACATGGGAACTAAATAAGCCTTTTAATGTTGGTTTAGATGTAAGTTTCTTTAACAGCCGATTGAATATTACTGCTGAGTACTACAATAGAAAATCTCAAGACTTGTTGTTAGATGTGCCTCTTTCAAGGACTTCAGGTTTTGCAACAGCAACACGTAATATTGGATCAATGGAAAATAAAGGGTTAGAACTTACAATTAGTGGGTCACCAATCAAGTCAAAGGATTTTACCTGGGATGTCGATTTCAATTTTGCAAACAACAAAAATTTGATTACAAGCCTTCCGAACGGTAGTGATATTCCTGATGGTAATTTTATTATAAGACAAGGAGCAAGTTTCAAAACTTATTTTCTAAGAGTATATGCAGGAGTAGATCCCGCAAATGGAGATCCTCTTTGGTATACAGATGCAGATCGTAAAACCACTACAAATGCTTACCCTCCAGCATCAACGCGTCAACTGGTGGGACAAGCATTACCCAAAGTGTTTGGTTCTTTAACAAATACATTTACCTATAAGAATTTCACTATCAACGCTCAGTTGTTCTACAACTTTGGCAATCATGTGTACAATACTTGGGGATCTTATCAGTTGGCATCTGGTTTTGGACCAACATTTAATAAAGTAGTTAGGATTTTTGATCGTTGGCAGAAACCGGGGGATATAACAGATATTCCTAGGTACATCGAGAACGGCAATAAAAATTTCCAGAGTTCATCAACTATGTGGTACAATGATGGAGGATTTATTCGCTTACGCGATGTGCAAGTTGGATATAATCTGCCTAAATCTCTAATTGGTAAAATGGGGCTTACTAATGTTAACTTTTATGTTCGCGGTACAAATATTTGGACTTGGGTGAAAGACAAGGAGATTCCTTATGATCCAGAGCAAGGTGTAAATGCGGGTACTAACCTAAATGTATTCATACCGAAGACAGTAACTGTAGGTCTTAACGTAGCATTCTAAAAGTATAAAAGAAGAAAAATGAAAATAAATAATAGATACAATTTTCTGCTGATAGTAGTATTATTGGCAGGATTTACTTCTTGCAAAAAGAGTTTTTTGGAACTAGAACCACCGGCATCATTAACACCTGAGGCAGCTTTAAAAACTGAGGCTGATTTGCAGGTAGCTTTAAGAGGTGCATATGCAGGATTAAGAGCTGTTGATCATCTTGGCAGAACATTCTTTATCATAGGTGATGTGATGGCGGATAATGCTTATCAATCATCTATCAATACCAATCGATATACTTTCTACAACAATTACCAATTTGTTGTTACAGATGGCAACGTAGCCGGTTTATGGAACAACGCGTATAATAGTATTCTAAGAGCAAATAATATTATTAACTCATCTATTACATCTAACCCGGGTGTTGATCAGTATCGCGGAGAAGCGTATGCTATAAGAGCTCTTTGCTACTTTAATCTTATCAGATATTTTGCGAAGCCTTACACTGATAACCCTGATAACTTGGGTATACCTATTGTAACTGAATACAATCCAGATTTTAAACCCGGAAGAAGTAAAGTTTCTGAAGTTTATGCTTTAATCAATGATGATTTGAATAAGGCGTATACTCTCATGACAAGATATACTAACTCTTCTCAATTTAGCAAATATGCTGCGAAGGCATTGCAAGCCAAGGTTTATTTAACAATGGGTGATAAGGTCAATGCAAAAACTGCAGCTTTAGATGTTATTAACAATGGAGGTTTTACTGCTTTATCATCATCAGCTCATTCAGCATATTGGTCTAATGCAGCAATTCGAACAGATAAACTTGAAACTTTATTTGAAATCTCATCCGATGCCGTAGCTAATAATGCTTTTGATGCTTTGTCCTATTTATATAGTCAAGCAGGGAATTATGGCGATTTATTATGTGCAGATGATTTGTACACTTCATTTAGTGCTGGAGATGTCAGACTGGGTCTTTATCCGAGAGGTAATAGAGGTGGAAGTAATGTAGCTTTTGTTAACAAATATCCTGTGATCTCGGGAGATTTAAGTGATTCAAAAGTGCTGCGCTTGAGTGAAATGTATCTTATTGCTGCAGAGGCCTCACTACCTTCAAATGAAATTGATGCATTGACTTATGTAAACTTTATCACTTCTAGAAGAGGGGCTAATCCTATTGTATCAACTACCACACAGCTTCTTGAGGATATCTTAAACGAAAGAAGAAAAGAATTAGCATTTGAAGGAGATCGTTATTTAGATATTCAAAGGCTAAAGCGTGATGTTGTGCGTGGAACAAATTTTCCAGTTGCAGCTAGGAATATCCCCTACTCTAATTTCAGAAGAATTTTGCCAATTCCTCAAGCAGAGGTGGATGCGAATCCTACAATTCGTCCACAACAAAATCCTGGCTATTAAAAAAGGAAATTCTTTTCTTAGGATTAACAATATTCCCACCGCCTCATTTTTATGAGGCGGTCTTTTTTTACATCCATGATTCAACTTAATTACCCGTATTGATACAATCTAATGATTGTCAACTCATTACTTTTTGAGTCATCTTTGTTGATAGTCTTTGAATGCCTATTTTAATCCTCCAATAACCTAGAATTCAACTATTTAAATAGTCTCCTCAGATGAAAATCAAATTAGAATCCTAACAGTTGTTACATAATTTTTATTCTAATGCATTCTCTATTTTGGTCATTATCATTTATTAATAAATTATTAATTTATACAATTTTTAATTTTCATCCTCTCAAACGCAGCATTTTAAGTACGAGCTGTGTCCATTAGTGTGCATTTATGTTTTCTTTAACTTAAATTGCATCTCGCATTTTTACTTTAAAAACTGAAATATGAGAAAATTCGTCACAGTTGTTCTGTGTGCATTGCTCAGCATTGCGCAGGTTTGGGCTCAGAACCGAACCATCACAGGTAAAGTAACAGACCAGAAAACAGGGCAAGCCCTGGTTGGTGTTACGGTATCTGCCAGCGGCACGAATGCTCTTACTGATGAGTCGGGTAACTTCCGCATCAGTGTTGGAGCCGCTGCTAAGTCTATCACCTTTATGTTTGTGGGTTATGACCGCATCGAATTACCCATCCGCGGTAATGTGGTAAACGCTACACTCATTCCTGAGACAAAGTCGCTGGAAGAAGTAGTTGTAACGGGTTATAGCCGTGAAAGAAAAACACAGTTTGCCGGTGCAGCAAGTGTAATTAGTGCTAAAGCTGTGGAAACCGTTCCTGTAGGTTCTTTCGACCAAGCTCTACAGGGTCGCGCTCCAGGTATGTTGGTTAACTCTGGTTCAGGACAACCGGGTACCAGCCCTACCATTCGTATTCGTGGTGTACAATCTATTCAAGGTGCAGGTGCACAACCATTATATATTATTGATGGAGTACCTACCAATGAATCTGATTTTGCAACATTAAACCCTAATGATTTTGAATCATTAACTGTATTAAAAGATGCTAGTGCTGCTGCCTTGTATGGTGCTCGTGGCGGTACCGGTGTTATCGTTATTACTACGAAAAGAGGTAAAGCTGGTGCAACCAATTTCCAATACCGTACCCAAGTAGGTTATACTCAGCGTCCAAGTTTTGAGCGTTTGAATTTGATGAATACTCGTGAAATGCTTACTTATGAAGAAAGAGCTAGAATCACTGGTACTCCAGGTTGGACTTACTCTGCTCAAAACCCAGTAAACTTAGGTGGTATTAGCGATGCTCGTGAAAAACAGATTCTTGATAGTATTGCTGCAATTGATATCGATTATGCAGAAATTATGTATCGTCAAGGGTTAAGCCAGTCTCACGAATTGAATATGTCTGGTGGTAATGAAAAAACTCGCTTTTATCTATCAGGATCTTATTTTGATCAAGAAGGTATTGATTTAGGCTCTAGTCTGAAAAGATATACAACTCGTTTTAACGTAGATCATACCAATAATAAACTTACTGTAGGTCTAAATTCCACAATCGGATACTCAATTGGAAGATTTTCAGAAGGTGAGCAACTAGGTAATAGCCCGTTGAACCCATTCCAAATGACCTACCGTGCTAAAACTTATGAGAATCCATTTAATCCAGATGGCTCTCTTCGCTTTGGTGCTAGCACATCATTGAACCTTCGTCAGGTAGCCAATTTATTAGAACGCATCCAAAATGCTCAATTAACTAGAAGACAAATTAAAATCAATGCAGGTTTGAATCTTGGATATAAGATTTTACCTTCTTTGACTTTTAAAAATGTTTTTGGTATCGATGTGTCTAGTGACCAATCTTCACGTTACATTAATCCTAATTCGTTTGTTGGTTCTTTACAACAATTCCAGTCGGGTTTAGCTCAGGAAGGTCAGAGAACTATTTCTCAATTCATTAATACAACCAGCTTAGTGTATTCTAAGCGTTTTGCTTCTATTCATGAAGTTGAGGCAGGTGCTTACTTTGAAGCTGTTCGTGGATACAATAAAACGCTTGGATTTACTTTGTTTAACTTAGATCCAAGATTGTCTGAAACAGGTCAAGGTGCAGGCCCTCTTCCGGTAGGAGCTGGACAAGCTACCTATCCTCAGAACGCTTCTTCTGCTAAGAGTGAATTCGGTATTCGTTCGTTCTTTGGTACACTACGTTACACTTATGATAATAAATATACTATCACTGGAAACGTACGTCGTGATGGTACTTCTAGAATCATTAGCCCTGAGAATCGTGAGATCACGACTTGGTCTGCAGGTGCTATCTGGAATGCATTACAAGAAAAATTCCTTGCTGATCAAAAAATATTCACCGATTTAAAATTGCGTGTTAGTTACGGTATTGTTCCAAACATTGGATCAATACCAACTGCAGGTTATGGTAATGGAGTTTCATTTGGAGGCATTACTAATTATCAAGGTCCTCAACAACCTGTTTTTGGTACAACTACTTATGCTGGTTCTACTATTACAGGTCAGGCACCAACTAGTCCGGGTAACCCCAATTTGAAAATTGAAACCATTCGTAAGTGGAACTTTGGGTTGGAGTTTGCAGTTTGGCAAAACCGTGCGAGATTCACTGTTGACTATTATAGAAACCGTACTGTAGATCTTTTTGTAAACCAGCCATTGTCTGCGACTACTGGTTTCGGAACCCTTGCTATCAACGCGGGTGTGATGTCTAATAAAGGCTTTGAGTTTACAGCTAACGTAGATGTTATCAAGCAAAAAGATTTCAATTTGAACATTTCGGCTAACCATTCTATCAATAACAATACCATTGAAGATTTGGGATTGGTGAATGAATATTTGTTAGGAACCTTCTTGATTAAGAAAGGACTTCCTTATGGTTCACACTTTACTTACAACTACTTAGGGGTTGACCCAACAAATGGACGACCTATCTATGAAACTTTAGATGGTAAAACAACCAATAGCCTTGCAGGTGCTGGACAATTTGCAAAATTCGGAACCTTCCTGCCTAAACATCAGGGTGGTTTGAACTTGGAAATTCGTTATAAAGCCATTACTGTATCAGCATTATTCTCTTATCAGTTTGATGTTATTCGTTACAATAACATTCGCAGTTGGATCACAAGAGGTATTCCTGGTTACCAAGCGGCAGTTAGAGGCTCTCGTGAGTTGTTAACTGGTCAGTGGACTAAACCTGGAGATGTTACAAGAATTCAAGCGTCTACCTTCGATAGAGGATTTACATCAGATGATTTGGAAGATGCTAAGTTCTTGCGTTTCCGTAACCTGAATGTATCTTATCAGATCCCTGCTATCAAATTGGGTAATGGAACTAATCTGATTAAAGGTGCACGTTTCTATGTTCAGGCACAGAACTTGGCAGTATGGAGCCCATGGAGAGGTTTGGATCCTGAAGATGATAACAACATCAGCTTGAACGAATATCCAAATCCTAAAATGTTCGTTGCAGGTTTAGATATTAATTTCTAATCCAACTGATATTGGTTTTCATATTTAGAATTTCAAAAACAATCATGATGAAAAAGATTAAAATATTAATTCTCTCTTCTGCGCTGGTGACTTTGTTTTCCTGCCAGAAATTGTTAGAGATCAAAGAAACAGACTTTATCGGTGGTGATGTAGCCCTGAAAACTGTTCTGAATAATGAACAGGGTGTAATCGGTGCTTATGCAGCGATGAACGTTGAGATGGGTATTTTATTGAACGCCGTTTTTGCTGATGAAGTAGTAACAGCAGATTTCTATAATGCTGCGACAGTTCATGAATGGCAATATGGTACTCAGGATGTATCTATCCGTGACCAATACACTGCAATAACACTGTATTACAGAATTATCGACAGAGTAAACCGTGTATTACAGGCCTTACCAAATGCGACAGCAGCGAATGCTACACAAGAAGCTCTTCGTTCACGTGTTCGTGGGGAGGCGCTCTTCTTGCGTGCTTTCTGTCATTTCGAATTGTATCGTTACTACAGCAA
This sequence comes from Sediminibacterium sp., assembly GCA_965279585.1. GTDB lineage: Bacteria > Bacteroidota > Bacteroidia > Chitinophagales > Chitinophagaceae > Sediminibacterium. The sequence goes on from OZ257248.1 coordinate 720,979, forward strand.
TAGCTCTGTTGGAACTGATTTGGCTATGGCTTATATGGAAGTTCCATCTCTTCAGCCAACAGCTCGTATTACAGTAGCGCCTTATTTCCAGAAGTTGAAAGCAGACTTAGCAGCGGCTGAACCATTGTTGCCTGCACATTCAGCTACCAGCGATATCTATCGTGCTACTAACTTGGCTGCTTCTGCATTACAAGCACGTGTTGCTTTGTATTTGAGAGAATGGAATGATGCGGTTACTTTCAGTACTGAATACATCAATGCTATTCCTTTGGCGTCTCGTACAGATTTCCCTGGAATCTGGACCGATGCTAACAGAGCTGAGCAGACTTTCAAATTAAGCCGTACTGCTTCCAATGGAGGAAGAATTGGTTCGCTATTCCGTGGTACATCAGCAAATGCAAGCAATATTGGTGGTATTACTTGGACTGTTTCTCAAAAACTGTGGGATTCATACAACCAAACTAATGATATTCGTTTTTCATCTTACTACAAAAACGAACCTTTATTGGCGGGTGGATCTCGTAAATACACTCGTTTGATCAAGAAGTATGAAGGGACTACTTATGGTACGCCGAATGAGAACGTAGCTGATGCAAAAGTATTCCGTACCGGTGAAATGTATCTGATTCGTGCTGAAGCACGTGCAGAGAACAATGATCTGGTAGGCGCTGCTGCAGACTTGAATGCTTTACGTGCTGCACGTATCAGCGGATACACTCCGGTGATTCTTGCTTCAAGAGATGCTGCAATTACCCAGATCATGGAAGAGCGTTTCAAAGAATTGCCTTATGAGGGTCATCGTTTCTTTGACTTAAAAAGAAGAAACTTACCAGTTGTTCGTATTGCGGCAGATTTACCGAACCCAGCTGCACAAACAACTTTGCCTGCAGGTAATTTCCGTTTCTTGTTACCTATCCCAAGTACAGAAATTCAAGCAAATCCTTTGATGCAACAGAATCCTGGATACGCTAACTAATCAATTTGTAAATTGATTGATATAAAAGAGGTCAGCTCACATGAGCTGACCTCTTTGTTTGTATACATAATGGTAGCTATTTGATAGTACGCAGATTTTTTATGATCGATTATGATTTGATTCCTTAACATCATAACTCATCGTAAAAATCTGCGTACCATCCTTTTAAAATCACCTTCGAAATAGGATATAAAAAAGGCCGTGAATGAGTTCACGGCCTTTTTATTAATGTAGAGAGTTGATTATTGAATGACTTCAGCCAATTTCTTCTCTAAAGCTTCTCCTCTCAAATCTGTTGCAATGATCTTACCTGTTGGATCTAATAGTACATTGAATGGAATACCTTCAATTTTATACATAGGTACTACTACACTTTCCCAATATTTTAAATCACTGATATGTTTCCAGGTGAGATTATCTTTTGCAATAGCTTCCAACCATGCTTCTTTATCTTGATCCAATGAAACACCTAAAATGGTGAAATTCTTATCCTTGAATTTATTGTAAGCAGCTACTACGTTTGGATTTTCTTTTCTGCATGGCATGCACCAACTCGCCCAAAAATCAACCAATACATATTTACCTTTTAAGCTACTTAATGAAAACATCTTTCCTTCCGTATCCGGTAAATTGATTTCAGGTGCCTGTTGGTTCAATAAACCATTCGTTGGTGCTGCTTGTGTACTTACAGCCATCAAGCTTTTAATCTTCGCTAATCCGCTATGCTCTTTGAACTTATCTGCAGAAGCATCAGCCAATGCTTTCAGTTCTTCGGGTTGCATGGTACGAGAACCCATTCCCATTGCATAATAGCGAGCTGCCGGACTTTCAGACTGATTGATGAAATCTGATACCAGCTTGTTGATGTCTTTAATCTGGATATCACGCTTAGCTCTCACAACCGTGATCAGACTGTCGTTCCCGGTTTGTTGTAGACTATCCAGTGAAGTGAAGGTTAAGTATAAAACAGAATCCTTTACCCTGAAATCTTCGAACAGTTTATGCAAGCTTTCACTGGCATCAGAACCTTCAACGGTGTAGGATCTGTAGTTATTCACGTCTACGTTTACGCGAATGCTCTTCCCATCATTCACCAGTAAAACATCCGGTCCATTTTCAATGACTAGTCTGTATAAAGATTCTTCTTTCGCCACTGCTCTTAATTCAAAATTGCCATTGTCTTTTAAAGTAGTGGAATCTAAGATCACGGGTTGCTCACCACCATATGGTAACTCTTGTAAAAAGATTTTCTTAGATGGAGCATTGGTGATCTTACCACTCACGGTAAATGCACCATACTTTTTTTCCTGACAACTGCTCAGTAATGCTAGTGCAGCTGCAACGTATAATAACGGTTTCATGTATTGATATTTATTGATTGAGTTTTTGTTCGAGTAGTTCGGTTACCAGTTTTGGATCAGCTTGCCCCTTGCTTCTTTTCTTTACTTCACCTACAAATAAACCGATCAATCCCTTTTTTCCTTTTTTATATTCTATTACTTTATCAGGCATGGCAGCGATTGCTTCATTCACCCATTTCTCTAGCATATCTTCATCATGTACCATGATCAGGTTCATAGATGTAGCGAGTTGTAAAGGATCACCTCCCTGTTCCAACAGTACGGGTAACAGTTTTGAAGACGCAACAGAGAAGTTGACCTTACCAGATTGAACAAGTTCTATCAGTGCTGCAAATATTGCCGGATCAAAAACAAGCTGATCAAAATCGTCTTGACGCTCATTCAGAAACTGTTTGATAGGCCCCATCATCCAGTTCACAATGGCTTTGTAATGAGTGGTGTGTTTGGTAACTAAGTCAAAATAGGCAGCTGTTGCAACGGTATCACATAATTGCTTCGCATCATACTCATTCAGTGCATATGATTCGATGATTCTTGCTTCAAGTTGTGAAGGCAATTCAGGCATGGATGCTTGAATAGACTGAATATACGGATCTGATAAATGAAATGGCGCAAGATCAGGATCGGGAAAATAACGGTAATCATTGGCTTCCTCTTTATCCCGAATGGCAAATGTGGTATCATTATCAGCATCAAAACTTCTAGTCTGCTGTTTTACCTGTTCTCCGTTTTCAAGTAATTGAATGATCCTTTCGATCTCAAATTCAATGGCTTTTTTGACATTGCGGATAGAGTTCAGGTTCTTGACCTCTACTTTCGTACCCAATGTTGTAGTTCCTCTTAAGCGAACAGAAATATTGGCATCGCATCTTAAACTACCTTCTTCCATATTTCCATCACAAATACCTAACCATTGAACTAACTTTCGAATCTCTGTTACATAATGCCAGGCTTCTTCGGCACTATGCATATCAGGCTCTGTAACAATTTCAATAAGTGGGGTGCCCGCTCTGTTCAGATCGATACAGGTGTTCTCTTCATCAAGATCATGAATGCTTTTACCTGCGTCTTCTTCCAAATGTATCCTGTTTAATTGCACATCTCTTTTGCCGGATGATGTATGTATCGTAACAAATCCGCCTTTACAAATAGGAGTGGTGTGTTGAGATATCTGATATCCTTTCGGAAGATCGGGATAGAAATAATTCTTTCTGGCAAAATAATTATCACGCTCAATTTCACAATGACAAGCCAATCCCATTTTGATGGCATACTCAACTGCCTTCTTATTGGTCTTAGGAAGAGTTCCGGGATGTCCCAATGTAATAGGACTTACTTGTGTATTGGGTGCTGCACCATATTGGGTACTATCTCCGCAAAACAGTTTACTTTTTGTGGAGAGTTGGGCATGTACTTCCAATCCAATAACGGGTTCATATTTGTCCAATAGCGACATGAGCAGCAAAAATACTGCTCATTGGTCAGCTAATGGTGCTTTAAAAAGGTTTTATGAGATAATTATAAGGAAAGGATTTTTTTCAGATCAGTTTCTGAAACGGTCAACAAATTCACAGCTGGTAATCTTCTGGTGAGTTCTTTCCAGTTTTTATCCTGAGCATAGATCTTTTTTAACATGGGAATGGCTTTATCTACCTCTTTGTTATTAGCCAGGGTGATAGCAGTCCAGAATTGCATCTCCAAGTTGTCCGGAAAGAGTTGCATAGCTGCTTTGTATTCTGCCATTGCTTTTGTCATGTCACTTTTCTCCACAGCCAGATCTCCCTCATTCATATGTTGATAGGCGAGGTGAACGGTATAAATTCTGCGTAATTCCTTTAATGGTTCTTTTGCATCATCTACTCTGATGTCTACTGTTTTATTGTTCCAACTCTCGGTGATCTTTCCGGGTACAACAATGATGGCAGCGGCTTGCATACCACGAATATCTCCTCCTGCTTGCTGGGCGGCTTCCAATGCCAATAAAACCCTTTCTGCCAATGGCTTGCCTTTACTTTTCTCAAAAGCGGCTGACATATACTCATCCACTTGATCACCCAACATCATATTGCTTTGAACACTATAATTGTTTCCTTTGATATGACTCGCTACTTGAATACAGTTTTTTCCTGTATGTGTAGCTATATTTCCTTTAGCATCAATGATCGACACTTGTCTAACATCTCTACCAGGATCATCAGCCACTAATTTGTCAAGTGCCTGTTGTGCCGATAAGCCGCTTTTGAGTAATGCTAATGCTTTGGGACCGTAAGATTTATCTACGAATGATTGCGTGGCAACAGCCCCTACACCCGCTTCTGCCCAAGGTACAGATGTGCCTACACTGAACCAATGACTTTGTACGCCCACTGCCATTTCTCCGGTTTGCTCATCTCTTGCAACAATGGAATAGGTATGAACTAAAGGTTCTTTCGATCGGTATACCTGAGCGAAATTTTGAATACTGAGACATATGAAAGCAATCAATGAAAGAATTCTCATAAAGTTGTTTTTTTAAATATACAAATAAAAAAACCGCGGCAATCCTTACAAGAGTAAGGTGACGCGGTCTTATAATGCACATGAGAAAACTTATAACATCACTTGCGAACCGATGGTTCAGAGATCTGCGGTTTTTAATTTTTTGGGAATTTTTATATCGAGGGTCTGTGCTTTTCCGGAGCGAGTGATCCCTGCTTTGATCAAGTCACCCTCTTTTAAATCCTTCAAAGCTGCTTTTATTTCGTCCACAGAGGTAACTGATTTACCATTGATGCTGGTAATAATATCCTTTTCCTGCAGACCCGCTTTTTGAGCCGGTGTTTCATCTTCTACTTCTATTACTTGTACACCTTTGCCGTCTTCTGTATCCTGAATCTCAATACCCAGTCTTGGTTTGCGGGAAAAGTTCCAATTGAGTTTATCCAACTCTCTCAGTTGAGGCATATCAAAATCAAAGCCTCCTCCAAACCGATCTTCAAAATTAAAGTCCATAACATCCATCTCTATCGTCTTGCCCAGAACTGCAGATGTTGTTTTCTCTTGTCCATCACGTAAGTAAGTAATGGACACTTTATCTTCCGGTTTGAATTTGCGAATGGTTTCAAAAAGGTCTTCACTACCAGTGATCGTCTCATCATTTACTTTAGTGATGATATCATCTTTCTGAAGTCCGGCCTTGGAGGCAGCACTTTCTTTTGTGATAGAAGTGATTTTTGCACCTTTTTCATTTTTCTCACTCATGACACCAAGAAATGCACGTGGAGTACCATCTGATTTTTTGATAAAAGCATCTCCCCAAACATGTAAAGGTCTTCTATAGGGACCTTCAAGTTTAAGACGAACGGGAGGGTTGACTTTAATGTGCCCCCATTTTTCACGCTCTTCAGACGACATATCTTTTAGATCCTTGCCATTAATAATTACTTTGTCACCATCAACAACGATGGTTGTTTTTTGGCGCTTCTCTTTTACGTCTGTCTCTCTCTCTTTTTTTTCTGTGGTTTGTGCCGATGCGGTCATTCCTGCTAGGAGTACCAATGCGGCGATCCATTTGCGATACATAGGGTAAAATTTTAGTGTACGAAATGTTTTGTAGTCAAATGTACAGTAAAATTTTATTTACGAAGGACTTCGGAAATGTTAAATAAGGTTAATGAATTGGCGTATGGCCTATGGCTAATAGTTCATAGGAAAGAAATGTTTTTCTATAGGCTATGAACTATTAGCCATAAGCTGCTTACAGGAGCGATTTCACCTTCTCCACCACCAGCGCTAGATTGCTGGCGTCTTGTCCGCCGGCAGTGGCAAGGGTTTTTTGTCCGCCGCCGCCGCCTTTGATCAGACCGGCAATATGTTCTTTGATAATTTTGGGTGCTTCGAGTCCTTTTTCGTTGGTTAGATCTTCTGATACCATCACAGCCACATTGGCTTTGCCGTCTGTATTAGCAGCCAATACCACCAGATAAGTTGTGAGATCATTTTTCAGTTCAAAACAAAGTTTTTTCAGCGCATCAGCACTACTCAATTCTGTTACAGCGCCTATGAATGAAATACCATGAATGGTTTCAGATTTGCCTAATAATTCTTGTTTGATAACTTGTATCTGCTTGGCTTCTAAGCTTTCAATTTTCTTTTTTAACTCACTATTTTCTGCAAATAAACTCTCAACTGATTTGATGATCTCTTTCGGATTTTTCAATGCTTCGCGCACTGCTGACAACTGAATCAGTTGTTCATCGATATAAGCTTCTGCAGTAACACCGCTCAATGCTTCGATACGTCTTACACCTGCTGCTACGGCTGATTCTGATTTGATTTTAAAAATTCCTAACTCACCTGTTGCACCCACATGTGTACCACCACACAATTCAATGGAATAAGCAGGGTCAATGATCACTACTCTTACCACATCGCCATACTTCTCTCCAAACAATGCCATCGCACCTAACTGAACAGCATCATCTTTTGGCATTTCTTTAATGACAACAGGAATATTTTCTCTGATCTTTTGGTTGACGATCTTTTCAATTTGTGTGATCTCTTCGTCTGTCACTTTTGCGAAGTGTGAAAAGTCGAAACGTAATTGTGTATCATTCACCAAACTTCCTTTTTGTGCAACATGTGTCCCTAGTACCTGTCTCAATGCAGCATGTAATAAATGCGTTGCGCTGTGATGGATAGTCGTAGATTGTCTTCTGGTTGCATCCACTCTCGCAAGTACAGCGCCATCAATGGCAGCAGGTAATTGCTCACAGAAATGGATGATAAGGTTGTTCTCCTTTTTTGTATCTATGACTGTGATCAATTCACCACTAAAATCAAGAGTACCCTGATCACCGGTTTGACCGCCACTTTCTGCATAGAAAGGAGTATTTTCCAATACAAGTTGATAGGCTTCTTTTCCCTTAGCTTTTACTTTTCTGTATCGAGTAACAATGGTGTTGGTTTCTAAAGCTGTATATCCTACAAAACTGTTGTTGGTGGTCTCTTTCAATATGATCCAGTCTTCGGTATCAACAGCAGTTGCGGCGCGGCTTCTGTCTTTCTGTTGTTGCATCTCTGCTTCAAATCCTTTCTCATCAACGACAAGATTATTTTCTGTAGCGATTAATCTTGTTAGGTCGATAGGGAAACCATAGGTATCAAACAATTCAAAAGCAGCTTTACCCTGGATGGTTTTATTAGATGCTGATTGAATGATATCATCAATTCTTTTCAATCCTTTATCAAGCGTGCGCAGGAATGCATCTTCTTCCTCTTTTACTACCTTACTAACAAAATCAAGTTGCTGATATAATTCCGGAAATACTGTTTCAAATTGTTGTGCGATAACAGGAACCAGTTGATGTAACAAAGGTTGCTTATAATCGAGATACGAATAATAATAACGAACGGCTCTTCTCAAAATTCTTCTGATCACATATCCTGCTCCGGTATTCGAAGGGAGTTGTCCATCAGCAATAGTGAAAGAGATAGCACGGATATGATCTGCCAGTACACGGAATGCGATGGCTTCCTTAGTGTCACTGTAATCATATTTTTTTCCGGTGATCTTTTCTACTGAAGCAATGGTTCCGGTAAATACATCTGTGTCGTAATTACTCTGCTTCCCCTGGATCACACGAACAAGTCTTTCAAATCCCATTCCTGTATCAACATGTTTAGCAGGTAATGATTCAAGACTTCCATCTTTCAATCGATTGAATTGGATGAATACATTATTCCAAATCTCGATCACTTGCGGATGATCATTGTTGACCAAGGTTTTTCCATCAACTATTTTTCTTTCTTCTGCTGTTCTGCAATCCACATGAATTTCGGTACAGGGGCCACATGGACCTGTATCCCCCATTTCCCAAAAATTATCTTTTTTATTTCCCAGTAGTATTCTGTCTTCCGGGATCACTTTTTTCCATTCCTGAAAAGCTTCTTCATCTTTTGGAATCCCTTCCTTATCATCACCTTCAAATATGGTCACATACAAGCGGTCTTTATCTAACTTGTACACCTCAGTCAATAATTCCCAGCTCCAAGCGATGGCTTCTGCTTTGAAGTAGTCGCCAAAACTCCAGTTACCGAGCATTTCAAACATGGTGTGATGATAGGTATCAACTCCCACTTCTTCCAGATCATTGTGTTTACCGCTCACACGTAAACATTTTTGTGTGTCTGCGATCCTTGGAGATGCGGCTTTTTTATTACCCAGAAAATAATCCTTGAACTGGTTCATCCCTGCATTGGTAAACAAGAGGGTAGGGTCGTTTTTTACCACGATCGGTGCGGAAGGCACTATTTGGTGCTGTTTAGAGGCAAAAAAATCCAGAAACTTCTTTCTGATCTCGGCGCTGGTCATCATCTGGGTATATATTTTAAAAACTGTATTTTAGTTGCTCAGAAGCTATCTTTGAGCGCTTTTAAAAGGCATCAAAGGTAAGGAATTGGCCCTTCTTAGAAAGCGGTAAGATTCACAAGGCTTTGACTTCAACCAGAGCAAAAAAACACCGAAAAAGACGATTTTTGCCGTTTGAAGCGGCTCCCCAGGATATGAAGAAGATCAAATACTATTACAATACCCATACACTCCGGTACGAGAAGCTGGAGACCCCCCTCAGGGTGCGGTTATTGCAATTGTTTGGTTTTATTGCTGCCTCCATTGTTACGGGAATGATCATTTTTGCTATCGCTTTCCGTTATATTGATTCTCCTAAAGAGAAATTATTACGTCAACAAAATGAAGACCTCAAACAAAATTATGGCGTATTGGAGGAAAGGGTAAAGCAATTGACGCTTCAAATGGATGAATTGGCGAATCGAGATAATGAGGTATATCGTTCCATTTTCGAATCCAACCCTATTCCGGATAGTGCTCGTATACGTGAAATGGAGAAGCGAAAAGAAATCCAATTATTACAGGCCATGGGTTCTACAGAGCTGATCAAAAACATGACAGCACAGCTGAATAATCTTTCTCTTCGGATGGCTTACCAACAGAAATCTTTTGATGAGATTACACAGATGGTAAAGAATAAGGAGAAGTTTTTGGCTTCCATCCCTGCCATTCAGCCTATCAGTAATAAAAATCTAACACGTATCGCGTCCGGCTATGGGTACCGTATTGATCCTATTTACAAAGATCGAAGAGCGCATTTGGGGATGGATTTTACTGCACCTCATGGTACACCTATTTATGCTACAGCTGACGGTGTAGTATCAGATGCCGGTTTTAATACCGGTGGATTTGGAAACAGGGTAGTGATCAATCATGGGAATAGCTATGAAACTTTATACGGACATATGTACCGTATCAAAGCAAGGGTAGGACAACGTGTGAAAAGGGGCGAAGTGATCGGTTATGTTGGGAATACAGGAAAAAGTTCAGGACCGCATTGTCATTATGAAGTACATCGTTACGGTAATCCTGTAAATCCTATTTATTATTTCTATAATGATCTTACACCGGCACAATTCGACCGTTTATTAAAGATTGCTGCTGCTAGTAACCAAAGCATGGATTAAGACTGTTCATTCCGAAATAATTGCGATCGGTGAAAACAATCAGCAATCGCATTTGTAGTAAGAGTACAAAACCATCATCTTGGAACCTGCTGTAAGAAAATATCTACTGAGGATCGTCAATACCCTGTCATTAGGACTTCTATGGCTGGCTTTGAACTCTACATTTGGGATCATGTATGATTTTGCCTTTATCCATGATACTGTGAAGCTGGGCAACATACTTTTTTACTGTTTTTTCCTGATCAGTCTTGGGTTATACCTGTGGTATATCATTCGCCTTTGGAGTAAGCCTTTGAATTTTGAAGAGTAACTTTTATTGGATCAAATCGTCATAAAAAAATAGCGATGGTGTTTTTCCATCGCTATTTTCTTATTTTCATTCCAGAAACAGTACTGAATGCCCTTAAAAAGAATATCTAAACAGATCATGATCATTGGTACACTGTTGATCTGGATGATCAAATTTTTGATCCGTCCATTTGTACACATCGATCCTACTTTCAAGCCACTCATTGGACTAGCTCCCAATTTAATCGGCTCCTTTTTGCTTCCATTTGGTGCCTGTTGGTTTTTTCAACGCTTTTTCAGATTAGAAAATGACAGAGACCTGAACATTACTTGTTGTTTTGGATTGCTATTGGTTGTCATCAATGAATACCTTCAACTCATACCCATTTTTGGAAGAACCTTTGACTATCTGGATATTTTATCTTCTGTCATCGGAGTTTTCTTTGGGCATCTGAGTTTTCGTCGATTGATGGTACGATATGCTGTGATTCCTCAGAAAAGTAACTCTTAATTCTTCTGGTCTTTTGTATCCAGGATCACGGGTGTATTTCCTTTGCCCATCACAATGACCTTTGAGTTAGGAGATGTCACCAATCCTTTCAATACCTGTATTTGTTCATACTGCAATTGCTTATCTGTTAAGCCGCTGCTCATGATACGCTGATAGTCTGCAATACCCTGCGCTTCTACACGTTTTCTTTCAGCTTCTTGTTTTTCCTTCTGCAATACGAACTCCATTTTCTGCGCTTCTTGCTCTGCTTTTATTTTTTCTTCGATAGAGGTTTTTACATTGGCAGGTAAAGTGATATTTCTTACGAGTAGTTGTTCCAATATCAGCCCTCTTTTTTTGAAGTCAGTTTCAATGCTTTTGAAAATCCGATTTTGGAAATCATCTCTTCTGTTAGAGTATAGTTCAATGGCTGTAAAGTAAACGGCATTGTCACGAATTTTGGTACGCGTAAGTGGGCGTACAATCTTGTCTTTATAATCAAGGCCGGTTTCTCTTACAATACGAGGCGCTTCCGTTCCAATAACGCGATACAAAACGGTAAGATCTATGACTACTTCTAATCCGTCGGCAGTTAATACCTTAATGGCATCATCGCCGGAGGTACTGTTCGTACTTTCATCATGCACACCACTCATGGTATAGTTCTGTGTTTTGATATCAACGGTTTTTACGTCTACCAATGGATTTACCATGTTCAATCCACTGGTGAGAACATCATCAGACACCTTACCAAACAAGCTTTTCACACCGATCTGGCCTGCGTCTATTTGTTTGATACAAGCTGTAAGAAAACCAACGATGATGATGATCAGCGCTAAAATTCTGATACCTGTTGCTAGCTTTCGTAACTCTTCTCTTTCCTGATTTTTAAAGACGATGCCAATAATCAGTATGATGACACCTAAAATAATCGCTACCATTGTTTTGATTTTTATTGTTAGTAGAAAATCTACATAAAATATTACACCTAGCTGCTGTGATCTGCAACGATCACCCATTCACCTTTGATCTTTTTGAATAATAGAGTGTAGTGTCCACTGAGGTCTCCAATGGTTCTTTTCAACATCCATTTGCCAAGAACGAAATAATGTCCTTCACCCAAGGATTTTACTTGCAGGATATTGAATTGTAGTTGTCCCATAGCTGTTATGTCAGGATAATTCTTTTTGTAATTATTCAGCGTGGTCTGGTATCCATATGTAACACCATTCTTACCGATAAACATGAGGCTATCACTCTCCCAATAACCTTTCATGAATGCACTGATATCTCCACGATTCCAGTCTTGGGTCTGTCGATTTAATATGCTGCGAATGATTTGCTCATCGTTATTTTGTGCGTAAGCGAACGTGAGTTGGAGCAGGAATAGACAAAATAGTAGCTTTCTCATGCAGATAATTTTCAGAAAGCTACTGAAAATTAATGGTCCCTGAAAGCTCTTACCATTTCCCTTTTTCCGGGTGGTCCTTGTAGTTTCGTCACCCTAAAACCGGCTGCTTCCATCGCTCTTCTTACAACTCCTTTGCTGCAATAAGTGACCAATATTCCGCCGGTTGCTAAGCATTGATAGAGTTGTTGAAAAACTTCAACTGTCCATAATTCAGGCTGTGCCGTTGGGGCGAATGCATCGTAGTAGACAAGGTTAAACTTTTCCTCTGTAATAAATGCATTCAGTTTACAATGATGTTTGTACAATTCAAACTTGGGGTGAATAGTAGTCGCCACATTCCATTCAGCGGTATGCAGTTGCGAGAAAACCGATTCTTGTTGTAAGAGATGTCCATAATTAAGCGAAGACACTTCATCCATTGTTAGCGGAAAAGCTTCAATGCTGTGATAGTGGATTCTCATATCCATCTGTGCAGAAAAGATCGCCGTAAGTAATGCATTGAGACCGGTGCCAAATCCCATTTCAAGAATTCGAAGTTCACTTAAATGATTCATCTGATGCAGATAAGCAATACCCGCATCAATGAAAACATGTTGACTTTCTTGTATGGCGCCATGCTTGCTGTGATAGGTCACCTGTAGATCATCTATTTGAATGGTATGAGAACCGTCTGCAGTCAATTGAAGATGTCTTTTCATAATTCTTTGCAAGGTAAGTTTTCGGGTTGAAACTGATTCTCTAACTTGCTGATATGGAATACATCAAACATCTAAGAAAGGATCCCAAACTAGCTGTCATTTTAAAAGGGGATATCCATGAACTCAAACTCCATAAAAACATTCCGCTTCGACTCATGGCAAGTATCATGAGTCAGCAGCTGAGTACAAAAGTTGCAAAAGTGATCTTTCATCGTTTTTTAGAGCTATACAATGGCAAAGAACCCAAACCTCAACAAGTATTGGATACTCCTTTTGAAAAACTACGTGGAATCGGTTTAAGTAATGCGAAAGTGAGCTATGTACAGAATGTGGCAAGATTTTGTATCGAACATAAGATCACAGATAAAAAATTATTACAGATGGATAATGAATCTGTGATTGAATTGCTCACAAGTATCAAAGGAGTAGGCAAATGGACAGTAGAGATGTTGCTCATGTTCACCCTTGGTCGTGAAGATGTGTTTGCAGTCGATGATCTGGGCATTCAGCAAGCTATGTGTAAACTGTATAAGATCAATCCGGCCGATAAAAGGAAAATGAAAACAAGAATGTTGAAGATATCAGATAACTGGAGTCCTTACAGAACCTATGCCTGTCTCCACCTCTGGAACTGGAAAGACGGAGGGCAATAAGGAATAATGAATGTCCAATATCCAATATCCAATGTTCAACTTCGAAATTGTACTTTGAGTATTGGACATTGGGTATTGTCTAGGCTGAGTTTCGACCGGCATTGATGATCCCGAACATACTTCTGGTAATCAGTTTCTCATATACTTCTTTTTCCGGTCCGTCTCCTGCATGGTTTCTGATTTGATACAATGCATATTGCTGTATGGTCAGAAGTGGCAATACAATTTTATCACGCATTTGAATCGATGCACGCCCAGGTTGATCATCATCCATCAACTGAGGAGTTTCTGCAAGTTCCAATACCATACGGCAAGTAAGGTCAAATTCATCTTTCACCAATTGCCATACCGCACCATATTCAGGATCATCCTTGATAAATTGCGTTAGCGGGAAAAATGATTTAAGCATACTCATCATGCTATTGTCTATTAAAGTGCGAAAGAATAGTACATTCCTGAACATGGCTTTGACATCCTCCCATAAACCTTTCTCTTGTATGGTCTTTAAGGCAGTACCAACCCCAAAGAAACCCGGAACATTTTGTTTTAACTGACTCCAACTGCCTACAAAAGGAATGGCGCGCAAATCTTCAAAACGTAGAGCTCCACTGCCTCCTCTTTTGGCGGGTCTACTGGCAATATTGCTTTTGCTGTAATAGTTCAATGGACTAAACTGCTGTAGATATGCAAGGAATAGCGGATGTGTTTTGAATTGTTGATACGTGGCATGACTGATACTACCCAACTCTTCCAAAAGATAACGATCGTGTTGTGATAATTGTATCCTTGAATCGGCAAACAATTCATTACTGATGCCGGCACTCATCAACTGTTCTAGATTATACTGTGATGATTGAATGGTGCCAAAATTGGAGGTAATGGTTTGTCCCTGGATGGTGAGTTGTATTTCTTCATTTTCAATATTGGATCCCATGGAAGCATAAAACTTATGCGTTTTGCCGCCTCCACGTGATGGTGGTCCGCCACGACCATCAAAAAATTTTGCTTTGATATTATACTTTCTGGAGATGGCTGTGAGGTTTTCTTTTGCGGTGTAAATACTCCAGTTTGCTTGTAGGTAACCGCCATCTTTTGTGCCATCGCTAAAACCTAGCATGATGGTCTGCTGCATTTTTCTTCTGTTCAGATGATCGGCATAAACAGGTAATTGATATAAGATATCCATGGTTTGTTCCGCCTGCGCTAAATCATCAATGGTTTCAAACAGCGGAACAATATCTACTGATAAAGAAGCTTCCTTCCAGCCGCATAGTTTGAACAATGCATAGACCTCTATTACATTCAAACTACTCTGGCAATTACTGATCACATAACGATTACAACCGGCTTCTCCATTGCGTTGTTGTATGGTTTGAACTGCATACATACTTTCGAGTGTATCTCTTGTAATAGATTCGAACATGGCAGGATCAAGTCGATCTTCCAGTGAACTGAGCACTTTTATTTTTTCTACGGAAGACAAATCTGAATAGTGATCAGGTAGTAATCCTTTGCCACTGGTTTTGATCAAGGTTTCATGAATATTTTGAATGACTTGGGTATGAATCCGACTGTCTTGCCGGATATCAATAGTGGCAAAATATGTTCCGAAGATCTTTACTTTATGGATGAGACTATTGAGTCTTTGTAAAAACAATGAATGATGCTTTTCTTTTACCAACTGTTGAATGGTCATCAGTTTGCTGAGTAATGTTGAGGCTTGTATCGGATCTGATTCTGTTGGGCGAAAAACATTCTCATATAGTATTGCTTCCAACTCCTGTAGCAGCACATCAACGTCGGAAAAAGTTAATCTTCTTTTTAGTTTTCTTATATCACGGTAATAACAAACGGTGATGGAGCTTCTCAATGCTTCAGCAACTTTAAGTGTAGTAGCAGCGTTTACAAATGGGTTACCATCACGATCACCGCCGGGCCAGAATCCTAATTCGATAAAAGGATTATCACCTTCGTAGGTATCATCAAAAATAGTTCGCTCAATATAATTGTAAATATTACCTATTGAGTGGTACAAAATATTCTCGAGATACCACATCAGGTTCAATGCTTCGTCATAGGGGGTTGGTTGTTTTTTGTTGAAGAATGGAGTGATACCCAACTGTTGAATGTATTCATTGATCGTATGAAAATCATTTTTGGCGATCGCTTCACTCATATCATGAATAATACCCAATACACTACCCGGATAAAACTGTGTTGGGTGAGCCGTTAAAACCACTCTTACCCTGAATTTTTTCAACTTGTTTTTTAAGGCCTGGGTTTTTCCTGCAAAAACAGCCTCATTGTATAGGGATTTCAGGCTACCGGGTCCTTCAATATTATTCACCGAATCAAAAGCAGCATCCTCGATCGCGTCAAACAATACAACTTGTCGCTCGATATATTGAACGAATTTGAATAAGCGATCTACTTTTTCCTTCTCATCTCTTACTTGTGTATGCTGGTGAAAAAAATCATTGATGATCTGAACAGGATCTTTCCCTGACTTATAATCATCTTCACAGGTTTGCGACAGGATCGGTAATAAAGCACCAACATTGGCAATACCTGAAAAAGGTAAAGCAGCAAAAAGGCTATTGTAGATGGTGTATTTATCTGCTACGTTACGCCTGAATTGATTGATATAGTGACGAGAAGACATACCCTAATATACATTTTTATCCTAAAAACTAACAGATTTAACCTAATAAGCTAATGATTTTTAATTAGTTATAAAACAAATGTTAGTTAACTAAGTGATTAAACTTTCCGGTTTGAGTGGTGTCTAACGTGAAGGAGCCATTATATTAGCATAAAATAGCCCTGCATGCAATCAGACGATTTGGTATTACTGCAACAGTTTCGGGAACCGGCTACAAAAGAGCAGGGCTTCACGGGTATTATAAAAAAGTATCAAGAGAAGTTATACTGGCATATTCGAAGAATGGTGGTTGATCATGAAGATGCCAATGATGTTCTTCAGAATATGTTCATTAAGGTTTGGAAAGGGTTGGAAAATTTCAGAGAAGACAGTAGACTTTATACTTGGTTATATCGAATTGCTACCAATGAGAGTTTGAGTTTTATTGAGCAGCAAAAAAGAAAAGCATCTGTAAGCTTTGATGAAGTGGGAGAGGTTTTGAGTAATAAAGTAAAAGCCGATAGTAATTTTGATGCCAATAAGCTGGAGTGGAAGTTACAATTGGCCATACAGCAACTGCCTGAAAAGCAGCGAGTGGTATTTAATCTTCGTTACTATGATGAAATGCCTTATGAAGAGATGAGTCGCATCCTGGATACAAGTGAAGGGGCTTTGAAGGCCAGCTATCATCATGCGGCTAAAAAAATTGAAGCCTTTATTTTGGAACATTAAACTTACGTGTACAGCGTCTATCTAAAGAACATGCAGCGCAGAATAGAAATAACAGAGGAGTTGGCAAGCATATTGACATCAACGCTTGTTTGGCCGGTAGCAGTACCTTACAAGGTATCTGCTGGTTATTTTGATGCCTTGTCTGAAATGATCTTGGAGCGAATCAGTACAGGATTACCGGGTAAAGTCAATGTGTTTGAAGTACCTGAAAATTATTTTGAGCAACTTCCTGCTACTATTTTACAAGCAGTCAGACATGCTGAAGTGAGTGATGAGTTACAGGAAGTAGCTCCTTTTTTACATTCCGTACCGAAAACCAATCCTTATCAAACAAAAGCTCCTGTATTAGATCTTCGTGCGATCATGGATGAAAAAGTAGAAGGCAATTCGGGAAAGATTATTACGATGCCTGCAGCCAAAAAACATCTATGGATGCGTTATGTAGCGGCAGTAGTAATGGTAGGGGTATTGGTAATAGCTGCTTTTATTTATAATAGCAATCAAACTGTGAATCCGGTTGACGCTGATAATTATGCTCGTATGGATGTTTCCAGTGAAATATCAAAACTGAGTGAAGACGAATTGACGAGTTATCTAAGCAGTGCTGAAAAACTCATGATCGCTACAGCCGACAGGGAATCTTTGCTCATCGATGAACTGCCTGATGTAAACGATCATTTAGACTATATGTCTGATGATGAACTCAATCAATACTTGGAAGAATCTACTGAATCAACATCAACTGAAACAGTGGATATTAAATAGACGATCATGAAAACAAGAATACTTTTTACGATTTCTTTTTTGTTACTCCTTACAGCCGGTTCTTATGTTCAGGCACAGCCTCCCGGTGAAAGAATGCGACCTCCTCGTGAAAATATTGAAGTGCTGAAAGTAGCCTATTTCACGAAACATCTTTCTTTGACTACTGAAGAAGCTGAAAAATTCTGGCCAATGTATAATAGTTACAGTGCAGAAGTGCGTAAGGCCAGACAGGATAATAAAGAAGATATTCTGGCCTTTGAAGAAGCAGTGTTGAATATACGCAAGCGTTATCGTGTTGAGCTTAAAAAGATTTTGATTTCAGATGAACGAGTGAACAAAGCATTGGTTGCTGAACGTGAATTCATGAATGTGGTTAGAAAAGAGTTACAAGAGCGTATGGAATTACGTCGTAAAGCCAGAGAAAAGAAAGACGACGGACAATAATGATTTATTTCAAAGGTCCCCAAACAGGTGATTGGATATCATGATAAAAGAGAAAGGTCCAGCCTTTGGTTTGTCCTTCTTCCCACCACTGTTTTCTCAATTCCATACATTTTTTTCCATCGTAGTCGTATTTCGCTACAAATCTGCTTTTCATTTGTTGTAACTGAGGGGCATCATCACCACCAAAGAAAATCGTTTGTCTGTTTTCTTCGATCCAGAATACTTGGTGATACTTGCTATGCGCCCCGGTAAGTTGATAGCGAATATAACCATCGATCATTCCTTCATCAGCTGTTAACCACTCTACGCGACTAAACTCTTCCAGTAATTTG
Organism: Sediminibacterium sp.; assembly: GCA_965279585.1. Classification (GTDB taxonomy): domain Bacteria; phylum Bacteroidota; class Bacteroidia; order Chitinophagales; family Chitinophagaceae; genus Sediminibacterium. The sequence goes on from OZ257248.1 coordinate 739,285, forward strand.
AAATCTTCAGGGATATAAGAAGCTGATCCTATACCCAATGCAAATTCCATTTCTCTTTGTTGTACATAATAAGTGGCATACGGAAAAGCGATGAAGCGGTCTTGTCCGTTATTGCTGTCGATGGTCACACCACCTGCATGATCTTTATGTAAATGACTCATCAATACCTTGGTAACTTGTGAAGGATTGATGCCGGCACGTTGCAGATTATTATAGAGCTGTGGGGTGCCGTCAGCTTCATTGTAACCTAGGCCACTATCCAATAGTATCACATCTTTTTCGGTGATGACAACAAAGGGTTGTATCTCTACCAGTAAACTTCCGATAGGTCTGCTATTCAGTTCTTCTTTTTCTGTATCAAAGGGTACAAAAACCTTTGTTTTATCGATCGTAAAACTTCCTTCCGAAAGGGGAATGATCTGCATACTCACTTTTTAACGTAAAACCATTTGCCTGTCTGCATCTAAGCGAAGCAGGATAAAAATCAACACTGTAAAAGTAAGTAAAGAAGATCCTCCGTAACTAATTAACGGTAACGGAATACCTACAATGGGAAATAAGCCAATGGTCATACTCACGTTTACGGCAATATGGAAGAAGAAGATACTCACTACACTGTAAGCATATACTCTACTAAACGTACTACGCTGACGTTCAGCAATCATCACAATCCGATATAACAGGAAGAGATATAATAGTAGAAATACAAAGCAACCTACGAATCCAAATGCTTCTCCTAAAGAAGTAAAAATGAAATCCGTACGTTGTTCAGGTACATATTTACCACGTGTTTGTGTTCCTTTAAGGAAACCACGACCGAAAAATCCTCCGGATCCAATAGCGATCTTACTTTGTCGCACATTGTAATCATCCGGTTTACGAACAGTTTTGTTAGTGCTCGATTTATCCTGCGCTCGTTTATTGTCTTCGCAATTGTATTCTTTACCCACCATGCTATAGATACGTGTACTCTGATAGCACTCTAATACATTATTAAAGATATAAGGAACTACAAATCTCTGAACACCCACACAGACTAGCCAGATAGTAATAATGATCGTCAATAATCCTTTTTTCTTTTTGATCTGCTTTCGTAAAACAAAAATAACAGCAGCCGCAATGATGGTAAGGATCACTGCCAAAATGTTGGGTTCTAAAATAAGTGTAGCAACAACCAGTGCGCCAAACGAAGAACCAATAATCAAGATTTGAGCAGGCAAGCCTTCACGATACATGGCAATAACAAAACTTGTGTACACCAATGCCAAACCCAATTCATGTTGCAGGATCGATAATACAGCCGGCGCCAAAGCAATAGCTCCTGCTACCAATTGTGATCGAACTTTTGAAAAATCGATTTCTTGTCTGGATAAGTATTTCGCCAATGCTAGCGACACAAATATCTTACACAGTTCAGCAGGTTGTAAGTTGAAGCCGCCTGCCAAGGGTATCCAGCTTTTTGATCCATTGATGTTTTTACCAATGGCAAAAGTTGCGATCATTAAAAGGATACCTAGCAGATAAAAAAGATTCGCAAATGCAGTGAACAGTTTGCTATCGGTCAATAAAATAAAAGTGGCTGTGATAGCGCACACTCCCGCAAAGATCAATTGCTTGCTGTAACTGGTTTTGCCATCTAAAAATGAAGCCAGCCAATCTGTTTCAGGACGATATTCAACCATGAAAATGCAAAGAATACCGATGGCTACTAAAATGGCGTATAACCAAATGACAATATAATCAACCCCCTGCGTGACAATATTTTGATTTCTTCTATTCATTTTCTTCAGGCAGCGGTTTTTCTTTTTACGTTGGTTGACTTTCTGATCTCATCGGGAAGCACAGCTGCTGTTCTGCCGCTGTCTTTTTTGGGAACTTTTGTTGGACCGGGTTTTGTCGGTGAACTTTCTGTTTCTGTTTCTTCCGGAGCTTCTTGAACACCTGAAGTATCACGAGCAGCTTTTTTGGCTGCTGTCATCTGTTGTACTTGTCTCAATGAATCTCTCTTCGCCATTTGTTTTTTCATCTGTGGTGGAATCAGATCCATTTTAGCGAGCTGTTCAATTTTTGCTTTTCTATCATTGCCACTGATCGAATCATTCAAATATTTTTCGATCAATAAGCTGGCAATAGGTGCAGCAGATGTAGCACCATAACCTGCATTCTCACACATTACAGCAATAGCGATGCGTGGATTCTCTCTGGGAGCAAAGGCGCCAAAGAAAGCGTGGTCTTTTAATTTCTCACCACGATATGCATTCTCTACCGTTCCTGTTTTACCGCACACATTGATACCCGGAACTTTTGCATAGAAGCCGGTACCAAATTCCATGGTCCCTTGCATGCCTTCATGCACTTCTTCCCACACAAATTCAGGAATTTCTTTGGTCTTATGTTTGATCTTGAATTTATCAAGCATTCCAAATTCATCACCGCCATCAATAGAATCAATCAAGTGAGGTGTGTAGTACCATCCTTTGTTGGCAATGATGGCCATAACATTGGCCAATTGAGTAAGGGTAGTGGTGATCTCACCCTGACCAATACTATTCGATATAATATTACATGACTGCCAGTTCTTACCAAATATGCCATGATAATATTTAGGAGTAGGCATATTACCCATTTTTTCAGATGGCAAATCAACACCCAGTCTTCTTCCCAATCCAAACGAGTAGGCATACTGATTGAAGGAACTCAATGCGCTATCGCGGTTGGGGTATTTATTGTTTTCCAGAATGCGTCGGTAGGTAGCAGCAAAATAACTGTTACAAGATTTTGAAATAGCCGGTTTCAGTGTAAATGTACCTGCTGCGTGACATCCCATGGGGCGCCCACAGCCATAATAAGAACCACCGCAACTCACGGTGAAATTATCGTCGATCACGCCTTCATTCATTCCAATGATTCCAACCATGGTTTTGAATGTAGATCCCGGAGAATAGAAAGTACCTACTGTTCTGTTCAATAAAGGAAGTCTGGGATCGAAATACAACATATCTACCAGATGCTTTTTTCTCTGGTTACCAGTTAGATAGTTGGGATTGTAAGTAGGAGCGCTTACCATGCAAAGAATGCCACCTGTCTTGGGGTCAATAGCAACAATACTGCCTACTTTATTCTGCATCAGTTTCTCACCCAGTTCTTGTAATTCTACATCGATGCTCGAGTATAAGTTTTTACCTGCAACAGCAGCTGTATCATAAGCTCCATTTTCCCATGACCCTTGTAAACGCCCTTTATTATCGCGGATGTATCGTTTGATACCTCTTTGTCCCATCAGTACTTTCTCATAAATATTTTCCAATCCGGTACTGCCAAAGTAGTCCCCCATTTCATAACCTTCTCCTTTATGACGACGTAAAAATCCGGTATCTACTTCTGCCATGTATCCCAATACTGCAGCTCCTACATTGTAGGGATAAGTTCGAACAGAACGTTCATTCAATGAGAAACCGGGAAAGCGATACATGTTCTCATTCAACTTGGCAAACATCTCGGGAGTTAATAGAGCTTCAAAAACACTAGGCTTAACGCTGGTATTTTTAAAGATGAGATCACGCATTCTTCTTTTATAGGTTGCTGTGTCTATATTCAAAAGTCGACATAACGTCATAGTATCAGTACCACGCGACTCAGAAGGGATTACTACCAGATCGTAACTGATGGTATTTTCCAGAATACCTCTTTTCTTACGGTCGAAAATGATACCACGATCGGGATAGATCACTTTCCGATAAAAGGCATTGTTATCAGCGGCCAGTTTGTATTGACCGGAAAACAATTGCAGGTTGATCAATTGCCCCGTGATAGCAATGAAAACACCTGCAAAAATAAACTGTACCACACGGCTGCGACTCTGGTTGAAGACAGGCATAAATCTTGGGACTAAACTTAAAAGTGAAGTGTATTACAAATTTGATGCATTGTTATGGATCAAACGAAAAAAATTATGCAAAAGTGTGAAGAAGTCAAAATAAGAAGTCAAAGGCGAAAAGTCAAAAGTCAAAAGTGAAAAAAATCACCTTTCACCTTTCACTTTTCACTACTCACGCGGCGTTCGTTCTATACTTACCTTTTCGCAGGAACAGCAGTTCAGCGAGGAAGATCATGAGTAAGCTGATAGCTGTGGTTCCTAGTACTTTTCCTAAAAAATAGAGGAAGTCGCCGAATTGTAGCCATTCTATGAGTACGAGATAGAAATGGTGAATGAAAGTAAGTAAACCAACATACAAACTATAAGGCGCCCAGCCCATGCTTTTACTGCCCGGTTCACTGTAACTCTGTTCAATGGTTTCCTGAGGGAGGAGTATACTCAGAATGAACGGACGAATAAATGCGATCAGCACGCAAGGAGCTGCATGGAGGCCCATGGTTCCGGTAAAGGAGTCAAGTGTAATACCAAAAAGAAACGCAATGGCCATCAATAATACCCTGTTCATATTAAAAGGCAGCCAGAGTATGTACAAGAAATACACGTAAGGAACAATGAAACGATGCAATGGCGGAACCTCATTGAGTATGAACACCTGTAAGAAGATGAACAAAATAAATCGGATGATATTTTTTACGAGGTTACTCATTGATTGGTCTGCGGTGTATTTTCAAGTTGCACCTGTTCAGCAAAACGTACGTTCTCTACCAGATAAACATATTGGATGCTGAAGAAATTGGTGGCGGTTTTGATCTTCAAAGTATAAAAATTGCTGGAAGGGTCTTCTACAATAGATGCCACTGTTCCAACCATGAGGTTCGAAGGGAAGTTGGCTGAATAAGTGCTGGTCACAACTGTATCACCCTTCACCACTTTGGCGCTTTTTGAAACATTACGAAGTGTCAGGATCGAAGGATCATTTCCATCCCATTCAATACTACCGGCGTTATTGTCTTTTTTCAGCATAGCACTCACGCGACTATTACGATGTAGCAGGCTCATCACTTTACTGATATTGGCACTGGTTTCTACCACTACGCCTACAATACCTTGTGGTCCGATCACAGCCATTCCTTTCTTAACGCCTTGATTGTTACCTCTTTCCAGTGTCAGGAAATTGGTTTGCAGTGTCACAGTATTACCGATCACTTTAGCAGGAAGCCAAGTAAACTTACGGTAACGACCCGTTGAATCGCGGAATGTGGTATCAGTGTATTTGATAGAAGTGCTATCAGGAGCAATTTGATTACTCGCCAATAGATTTCTCAGTCGGTTATTCTCTTCAGCTAATTGTCTATTGGTTTCCGCTAAACTAAAATAGTTACGAAGGTTGCTGTAGCGTTCGTTGAACTTTCCTGTTAACTCACTGGTAGCATCTGAAAAGAATGCTTCATGCGTTTTGCTGGAACGGGTCAGTAGAACAATGGCGAATACCTGTAGCAATAAAAAGCTCAGGAAAGTGAAATAACGCCGTATGAACAGAAATATATTCTTCAACGCAAAGTTTGATTAGGACATTCAAAATGATCGGATAATTATACCGGAGTCCGGACTTATCTCATGATGAATGGAAAACGCTGATAGTTCTTCAGTGCCAATCCGGTACCGCGTACCACACTCTTCAGTGGGTCATCCGCTACATGAACCGGCAATTTGATCTTTGCACTTAAACGCTTATCCAATCCGCGTAACAAAGCACCACCACCTGTGAGGTACAAACCTCTGCGGTAGATATCGGCAGCCAGTTCGGGTGGAGTTGTTTCCAATGCTTTCAGGATCGCTTCTTCGATTTTGAAGATGCTCTTATCCAGTGCTTCAGCGATCTCTTGGTAGCTGACCATGATCTGTTTAGGAATACCTGTTACCAGATCTCGACCATTTACCGGCATATCATCGGGTGGGTTATCTAGGTCTTTCATGGCAGCACCTACATTGATCTTGATCTGTTCAGCAGTACGCTCACCGATCAATAAGCTATGGTAACGTCGAAGGGCTTCCATAATATCAGCAGTGAACTCATCACCTGCTACACGGATACTTTGATCGCACACAATACCTGCAAGGGCGATCACGGTAATACCGGTAGTACCACCTCCGATATCGATGATCATGTTTCCTACAGGTTCTTCTACATCAATACCAATACCCAGGGCAGCAGCCATAGGTTCATGGATCATATATACTTCTTTGGCGCCGGCCTGCTCGGCACTATCACGAACGGCACGTTTCTCTACTTCAGTGATAGAAGAAGGGATACAGATCACCATTCTCCAGCTCGGCGGAAATAGGGGCTTTTTAGGGTAGATCATCTTGATCAACTCCCTGATCATCAGTTCAGCAGCGTTGAAGTCGGCAATTACACCGTCTTTCAGCGGACGAACCGTACGAATACTTTCATGGGTTTTCTCGTGCATCATGAGGGCTTTCTTACCTACGGCAAGTACTTCCTTCATATTGTTACGGTTCAGGGCCACGATCGATGGCTCATTTACCACTACTTCATCATTATGGATAATGAGGGTATTGGCGGTACCCAGATCCATGGCTATTTCCTGCGTAAAAAAGTTGAATAATCCCATTGTATAGAAAAAGTTCTTATTTGTTCGTCAATGATTGCAAAGGTGGCTGAAATTACTTGAATTAACAAAGCCTAAAATACTGATTTTTCGCGGGCTGAGGAAGAGTCCATGGTCCATAGTCAATAGTCCATCGTATTTGATCTCCCTGAAAGGTTTTCACTATGGTCTATGGACTATCAGCCATCGACTATTCACTACCCCCAAACTCAAACCCGATATCCCTCCGAAAATACATTCCTTCAAACGATATTTCTTTCAATTTATTTTTTGATTTGTTCACCGCATCAGCAATATTATTTCCGTACGCGGTAACTGCTAAAACCCTGCCACCATTTGTTAAGACATTGTTTTCATTTTGTTGTGTACCTGCATGAAATACGATTACCTCTTTTGATGTTGCTGCATGCTCTAATCCATGAATGATCTTGTTTTTTTCATAGTCGCCCGGATAACCTCCACTCACTGCCATTACGGTTGCACAATATCTTTCATCATAAGCAATATTTGCATCTGCCAATGTACCATTATCCATTGCTGCAAACAATGCAACAAGATCTGTTTGTAAACGTGGCATCACTACTTCAGTTTCAGGATCTCCCATTCTGCAATTGTATTCGATCACAAAAGGTTCACCCTTTACATTCATCAATCCGAAGAAAATGAAACCGTGATAGATCAATTCTTCCAGTTCTAAACCTTTTACTGTTGGAGCTATGATACGCTCTTCTACTTTGCGCATGAAAGTTTCATCCATAAAAGGTACAGGGCTTACACAGCCCATACCACCTGTGTTTAAGCCGGTATCGCCTTCGCCAATTCTTTTATAATCTTTCGCATGACCGATGATCTGATAATCAGATCCATTCGTTAAAACAAATACACTCACTTCAATACCCTGCAAAAATTCTTCGATCACCACTTTACTACTCGCTTCGCCAAATTGTTTATGCAAGATCATTTCTTCAAATGTCTGTAATGCTTCTTCATGCGTAGCTGCGATCACTACACCTTTACCTGCAGCGAGTCCATCCGCTTTTAATACCACAGGCAAATTATGTTGTGCGATATATTTTTTTCCGTCTTCAAAATTTTCAGCAGTGAATTCAGCATATGCAGCTGTTGGTATTTGATGACGCTGCATGAATTTTTTACTGAAGGCTTTACTACCTTCTAATTGAGCAGCTTTAGCAGATGGACCTACTACCACTATTCTCTGTAATGCCGGGTCCTTTTCAAAAAAATCATACACGCCTTTCACCAATGGTTCTTCAGGACCTACCACCAGCATATCAATTTTGTATTCGATACAAGCTTGTTTGATGGATTCGAAATCAGTAACACGAATAGGCAAATTGGTGCCAAACTGAGAAGTGCCTGCATTGCCGGGTGCGATAAAAAGTGCATCACAATGATGGCTCTGCGACATTTTCCATGCCAGTGCATGTTCTCTTCCACCGGCTCCTAAGAGTAAAATATTCATAATGATTGCTTGGAGTGGCGAAAGTAAGTTGCCTACAACGAAAAAGAGCAACCTGAGGTCGCTCTTTTTCATGATGTATACAAGTTGTTGAATCCTTATTCAGCGGATTCTACATAGCTTTTTTCAGGAAGTCTTTTAGCGACCAATAAATACAATACAAAAAAGGCAGCCAGAATACCGATGAACAACCAGAAATAGCTGGCTCCGGTGAATTTAGAGAAGAAACCTCCATCTGCTATACTGCCATTCACCAAACTCACAAACAGGTTACCTGCTGAAATGCCTAATAAATACAAGGCAGACATGGTACTCTTCATGGATTTTGGTGATTGGGTATACGCATATTCTAAACAAGTAATAGAAACTAGGATCTCTGCAACAGCCAGAATGAAATAGGCCAATACCTGCCACCAGACCGTAGGTTTCCCACCGGCATCAATGCCCTCTTGAATAAGGGCGATGATAACGAATGAAACACCTGTGAGGAATAAGCCGGCTCCGATCTTTCTCAATGGCGTTACTTTAATACCGATCTTTTCTACCAAAGGGAAGATCACATAAGTACAAACCGGGATCATACTTACCAGAAAAAGCGGATTGAAGGTTTGAATTTGCTCAGGTAATAACTCATATCCGAATAAATGTCTGTCGAGTTTAGTGGCTTGTAATACCCATTCCGACAGATTTTGATCCCACAGCGCCCAGAAAATAGGGGTGAAAGCAAATACCATCAGGATACGATACACTGCCTGAACGCCATCAATAGCTTCTGCAGAATATTTTTTGCCCACTACTTCCCAAACTGTTTGTCCATTTCTGTTGCTGAACAATTGTTTGATAGCGTAAGCTGAAATGCCTAAGAAGTTTTCTTTTTTAATACCTGTAGGAGGAACACGTACATATTTTTTTCTTCCTAACCAGAATATGATCGTAGCCAAACACATCAACACGCCGGGGATACCAAAGGCTAGTTCCGGACCGTATTTGTTATAGATAATAGGTATCAAAAGTGTTGATAATACTGAACCGGTATTGATACTAAAATAAAACCAGCCATACACTTTAGACATGAGGTGTTGGTTAGAGGTATCAAATTGATCACCCACATTGGCTGAAACGCAAGATTTAATACCACCCGCTGCAACGGCAATAACAATTAACCCTACGGTAAACATGGAAAGATTGCCGGTAGACAATGCTAATACCACATTACCGATCGCATATAAAATGGATACATACAGAATGACTTTATACTTTCCGAAAAACCAATCTGCCAAAATACCTCCAACCAATGGCATGAAGTAAGCAAACGTAACAAAGAGGTGAACCAGTTCATTGGCGCGAGCTTCTGCCATATTCTGCAAAGCAGGATTGGCAGCAGGGTTAAAGAACTGAGCCACCAAAAAAGTACTCATAATAGAACGAATACCATAAAAACTAAAACGTTCCGCTGCTTCATTACCGATGATATAAGGCACCGATTTGGGCATTTTCCCTTTCTTTGAGTCGTTTTGTATATCGGACATAAATCGTATTTTGAAATTTAAAAGTATCGGAAACTATCGGTAAAGATTCATCTGTTTACCGAAAAAATTGCTTGCTTCATCTAAAAACCAACTCATGTCTCAACCCCAAAAATCATTCAAGCCCTTTGTTTCTCCTGAAACAAACATGAAAGAACTCACGGTAAAATCGATTCTCGTGGGGAGTCTTTTTGGTGTCATTTTCGGTGCTGCTACTGTGTATCTCGCATTAAAGGCAGGTCTTACAGTATCCGCGTCTATTCCCATTGCGGTGATTGCAATTACGCTGGGAAGAAAATTTTTGAAGACCACCATTCTCGAGAATAATATCATTCAAACAACGGGATCTGCCGGAGAAAGTATTGCAGCGGGTGTGGCATTTACTTTACCGGGTTTTCTCTTTCTCTCTTCGCCTAGTAGTGCAGAATATTTTAATTATCTCACCATTTTGATATTAGCCATTGTAGGTGGATTGCTGGGTACGCTTTTGATGGTGCCATTGCGTAAAGCATTAATCGTGAACGAGCATGATAACTTGCCTTACCCCGAAGGAACGGCCTGTGGTGATGTATTAAAAGCGGGTGAGCGTGGTGGTGATTTTGCTAAAACAGCTTTCTGGGGTTTAGGTGTTGCATTTGTGTATGCCATCTTTCAGAAAGTCATGCATGTAATTGCTGAAACACCTTTTTATGCAACGAAACAGATCAATAAATTTTTCCCTTCAGCAAAAGTAAGTGGTGAGATCACTCCTGAATATTTAGGGGTAGGTTATATCATTGGTCCAAAGATCGCAGGTGTATTGGTGGCAGGTAGTGTATTAAGCTGGATGGTTTTCATTCCTTTATTATCAACACTGGTGCCGCCCGATGTGATTGCCATTCAATTGGTGAAGCTGGGTTATTTATCTGATATCGCTAATGCCGGTGGTAAAGGAGGATGGGATCCTGTAACACATACTTTCAATGATTATTCTGCTGCGATCTATTATGCATATGTTCGTCAGGTAGGTGCGGGAACAGTTGCAGCAGGTGGTATCATTACATTGGTGAAAACCATTCCTACGATTGTAAAGTCTGTTAAAGGGAGCATGGCTTCTTTGCGTGGCGGATCTGCAACTGCTGAGAGTTCCATATCTCGAACAGATAAAGACCTTAGTTTGAAAGTGGTAGGACTCGGTAGTTTAGCATTAATCGCTATCATCTCTATCATTCCAAGTTTACCGGGAGATGGATTTCTTCAGAAAATCCTGATCGGTATTTTGGTGGTATTATTTGGTGCCTTGTTCGTAACGGTTTCATCACGTATTGTTGGATTGATCGGTTCTTCCAACAATCCGATCAGTGGTATGACCATCGCTACGGTGATGGGAACCAGTTTGATCTTCCTAAGTTTAGGTTGGTCCGGACAAGCCTATGAACCGCTTGTATTGGTGGTGGGTGGTATGATCTGTATCGCTGCAGCAAATGCAGGCGCTACTTCTCAGGATCTGAAGAGTGGTTATATTGTTGGTGCCACACCACGTAATCAACAGATCGCATTATTTGTAGGTGCGATCGTTTCATCTATTGTGATTGGTATCACAGTGAAGTTTCTTGATAAGCCAACTACTGAAATGGTACAACAAGGTGTACAACATGCTATCGGTACCGAAAAATATCCTGCTCCTCAAGCTACTTTGATGGCGACATTGATCAAAGGAATTCTTTCTCAGAATTTGGATTGGCAATATGTGATCGTTGGTATGTTCTTGGCAGTGGTGATGGAACTTTGTGGCATCAAATCACTCAGCTTTGCTATTGGTGTGTATCTGCCTTTGGCTACAACATTACCGATATTCATTGGCGGTGCAATACGTGGATTGGTAGAAAGTCGTCAGAAAAAAGATAAAAAAGAAGTCAGTGCTGAAGAGGAAGAACTCAGTAAGGGAAGTTTGTTTGCTACAGGACTTGTAGCAGGTGGCGCTGTAGCCGGTGTGGTCATTGCATTTATTACAGGGACCTCCGGAGGAGAACAGTTCTTACGAAACATCAGTATGGAACACGGGCTTGTAGAGCTGCTATCCGAAAATGGATACTTCTTATTGGGTACGTTGTTCTTTGCTTTGATGGGATTGATATTATACAGAGTGGCTATGAAGAAAACGGAGTAGCTAGCTTTTAAAAGTATATTTTATTGCCACTGAAGACACTCAAGGGCACAGAGAAAGATTTCTGTGTTCCTTTGTGTTCTCAGTGGCAATTTTTTCTTCTAGGGAGTTTAAACTTTTGATCTATCGATTCGTCCAAAAGCAAAAGAAAAACCATGTGGCTGAAACGCTCAATAGCAATCCTTTTCCTTATAGCATCCACAGCTTTTATTACTGCTGATAAAGATTCCTCTTCTATTCGAATGCCTTATCAACAAGCAGGTCTCACAAAAGAACAGGCAGCAGCACATTTATTGAATCGTTTCAGTTTTGGTATACAACCCGGACAAATCGAAGAAGTGGTGAAGATGGGATTGGAGAACTGGCTGCAACAACAACTGGAAATGTCATTGCCTGACACCGAGCTGGATAAACGTTTGAATGTTTTTGATGCTTTGAAAATGAGCAATGAAGACATCGTTAATCATTATTTGACTCCCGCGCAGATCATACGATTAGGGGTTCAGGAAAAGGTCATCCGCAATGATTCTCTTAGCAACACGGATCGAGAGAAGTATAGAGAAGAATTAGCGAAAGTGATGAGAGCTTCCGGTGTGAAACCTGTTCAAGAATTACATCGTCAGTTAGTAAATCAGAAAGTTCTTCGTGCACTCTATAGTAATCATCAATTAAAAGAAGTACTGACAGATTTTTGGTTCAATCATTTTAATGTATCACTCACCAAAGGCCAGTCACAACAATATGTGATTAGCTATGAACGTGATGCTATTCGGCCTTATGTACTTGCCAACTTCAAGGATATGTTACTGGCGACGGCCAAACACCCTGCAATGCTAGAATATCTAGACAATGCATTAAGTGTGAGCAATGAGAATGAACGTGCGCGCAGACAACAAAACAATGCCATGTTGCGAGCCGCAAGAGAGAGGGCAGAAGCCAGACTGAGTGATACTACCATGCCCGGAAATACTTTGGTACAACAAGCTGTAGCAGCAAGAAGAACACAAGGATTAAATGAAAACTATGCTCGAGAAGTAATGGAATTGCATACCATGGGTGTAGATGGTGGATACACGCAGAAAGATGTAACAGAAGTGGCAAGAGCACTGACAGGTTGGAGTGTGAAACCCATGTTCAAAAATGCTCCGGCCATGCGATTGATTGAAAATCTCAGTGAAGAGCAATTGAAAAGAAGAGGGTTCATGATCGAAGGAGACTTCTTATTTCGAGGAGACAAACATGATGAAGGGGAAAAGATCATTCTAGGAAAAAAATACAATGGTAAAGATGGTTATGAAGAGGGTGTTGCAGTATTGAATTCATTAGCATCACATACATCTACTGCAAAATTTATTTCTACAAAAATGGCAATACGTTTTGTTTCGGATGAACCTTCTCAGGCATTGATCAAAGCGCTTACAAATACTTATCAGCAAACTGACGGAAATATCAAAGCCATGATCATTGCCATGGTGAATCATCCTGATTTCTGGTCTAAGAAAGCACTGCGGGAAAAAATAAAATCTCCTTTTGAATTTGCTATTAGTGCTCTAAGAGCTACAAAAGCTCAAGTGATGCAGCCATTTCAAGTATTTAATTGGTGTAGTAAAATGGGACAAAGAGTTTATTACTACCAAGCTCCAACGGGTTTTCCGGATCGCGCTAATTTTTGGATCAATAGTGGTGCATTGCTGAATCGCATGAATTTTGGATTGGCATTGGCCACACAAAAAATTCCGGGTGTTCGTGTAAATCTCTTGGCACTCAATAATAACCATGAGCCTGAAAGTGCGGATGAAGCTTTACGTGCATTCAGTAAGATATTGTTACCAGAGAGAGACAATGAAGAAAATATTAAACGACTAACAGCCATGGTACGTGATGCGAATGTGGAACAAAAAATTGCAGTTGCAGCCGCTAAGACAAAGAATAATGATAGGGAAGAAGAAATAGAGGAAGAAACAAGAATGCAAGTAACAAGAGACAAGGAAGATGTCAGGAAGGAAATAACAAGTATGGCTCAAGTTGTGGGAATCATTATTGGGTCGCCGGAATTTCAGCGGAAGTAAAGAAGTGAAAAGTCAAAGGTGAAAAGTGAAATGAACAGTTCTTCAAATTCATACTTGCAGCTTGAGGCCTGAAGCCTGTAGCTAAAAAATGACAACTTATAAAACTAAACAAATGATTCATCGTAGGGCATTCATGAAATCGGGGGCTATGGCCTTGTTTGCAGCAGGGTTTGGTGGAGTTCCCAACTTTATTGCACGTGCGGCAGAGAGTGGCAAAATCATACCTCCTTATAAAAGAAATAAAGTATTGGTATGCATCTTTCAACGAGGTGCCATGGATGGTTTGATGGCGGTGAGTCCGTTTGCTGATCCGAATCTTAAAACACTTCGTCCGACTCTATATATGAGTCCGGCACAAACACAAGGGGCTATGATGGATCTGGATGGACAGTTTGCATTACATCCGTCACTCCAAAGTTTATCCTCTTTTTTTACAGAAGGCAGAATGGCAATTGTACATGGCGTGGGTAGTCCGAATAATACCCGTAGTCATTTTGATGCACAGGATTTCATGGAGAGTGGAACACCTTTTAATAAAGGCACAACGAGTGGTTGGCTGAATAGAGCGATTGGTTTAACAGGACATGAGGCAACACCTTTCAGTGCCGTAAGTATCACAAATGCTTTACCGCGTAGTTTGTATGGTGATAGAGAAGCATTGGCGATCAGTAATCTTCAAGACTTTGCTATACAAATGCAGGGCAATCCGATGGCGGGTAATATGGCAGCTAAATCATTTGAATCTTTATATGATCAAACCAGCAATCAGCTACTAAATAAAACAGGGAAAGAGAGTTTTGAGGCAATGCGAATTTTAAAGTCTACAGATATCAAAAATTATCAACCTGCTAATGGAGCAGTATATCCTAGTTCACCATTGGGAAACTCTTTGAAACAGATCGCAACATTGATCAAAATGGATGTTGGTATGGAAGTGGCTTTTGCAGAAAGTGGTGGATGGGATACACATTTTAATCAAGGAACCGTAAATGGTGCATTTGCACGTAACCTACGCGATTTCAGCGATAGCATTGCCGCTTTCTGGAAAGATATGGGTCATTATCAGGATGATGTTACTGTGATGACGATGACAGAATTTGGCCGCACTGCTCATCAGAATGGAACAGGCGGAACAGATCATGGAAGGGCCAGTTGTTTGTTTGTCTTAGGAAACGATGTTGTAGGAGGGAAAGTGTATCATCAAATCAAATCACTAGCCAAATCCGATTTGGAAGATGGTCGAGATCTGCCCGTATCAACAGATTTTAGAGCAGTATTTAGCGATGTGGCTTTGGGACATCTGAAATTGAAGCAAACGAAAGGATTGTTTCCGGGCTGGGATGGAAAGGCTTTGAATATAATAAAGGGATGATGTATTCTCAGTAGATCATCGTTGGAAACGAAATAGGATCGTTCCCTCTTGACTGATATAAACGATATCAGTACCGATTTCCATCATTGCTATTCCATGGTTGAAAGTACCAACACGATCAAAGCTAGGCTCAATGACCCATTCCCCTTTTTTATTGATAAAGCCCCAACTCTTATAATCTTTTTGAACAGCCGCGAGACCTTCGCTAAATGATCCGGCATTGGTAAATGAAGGAGGGATCACCCATCGTCCGCTCATGTCTATAAATCCCCATTTGTTAGAGGTATCACGAGCAGCTGACAAACTATCTGCAAAACCATTCATGCGGGTGAAAGAAGTTTTAATACTTGTTTTGTTTTTGATAGTCAGTATCTCCCATTTGTCAGTCATGTTTTGCTGTGTACATACAACACCTGCAAAAGCAGAAGTGATATTGTAGTACATGGGCTGCAACACGAATTTTCCGGAGCTGTCAATCAACCCCCACAGATTGTTTTTCAATGATGCCGGTGCAAGACCTTCCGAAAAATTATAGCAGAGTGAAAATTGTGTCTCAATAATCGTTGCTCCCTTTTTATTGATGTATCCCCACTTACCATTTTTTTGTACGCGCGCTTTACCTTCCGAAAATTGATCAGCTGCACTGAATTGAGGCGTAATTACCCACTTTCCTTTCTCATTAATAAAACCGTATTGAGCTGTTACCATATGATTACCGATGGCAGCTACGGCAACACTGTCTTTGAATGAACTGGCAAATACAAACTGAGGTGTTATAATGGTTCTTCCATCATTTTTATGCAGAAACCCAAATCGGTTCTTCTCGATAAACGGAATTAGATTTTGTGCCTGTAAACAGGAACAAAAAAGGAGTGTATATAAGACAGGTAAGAATATTCGTCTCATCTAAATAAAGATAAGTTATAATCTTCCGTTCTTGATCTCGTCAACAACACTGGGGTCTAAAAGGGTAGAAGTGTCACCTAAGTTTTCGGTCTCCCCCTCTGCGATCTTGCGTAAGATTCTTCGCATGATCTTACCACTTCTTGTTTTGGGGAGTCCACTTACAAATTGAATTTTATCAGGCTTGGCGATAGCACCGATGATTCTGGTAACAGTTTGTAAAATATCTTTTCTTACCAGATCGCCTGTACCATGTGTATCCTGTGCATGTGATCCTTGGTAGATCACATATGCATATATGCCTTGTCCTTTGATATCATGCGGATAACCTACAACGGCACTTTCCACTACTCCTGCATGCATGTTAATGGCATTCTCTACTTCCGCAGTACCAATACGGTGTCCGCTAACATTCAACACATCATCTACACGTCCTGTAATACGGAAAAAGCCATCTTTATTTTTTAAAGCGCCATCACCGGTGAAATACATATTTTCATAAGTGGCAAAATAATTGGTCCTGCATCTTTCATGATCGCCATAAGTTGTTCGTAAAATAGATGGCCATGGGGCTTTAATGCAAAGATTACCTGATATGGTCTCTTCTCCTTCTTGAATGATCTCTTTTCCATTTTCATCTACCAATACCATTTGTAAACCCGGCATTGGAAGTGTTGCCCATCCCGGTTTAGCCGGAGTAATACCTGCTAAATTAGAGATGAGACATCCACCTGTTTCTGTTTGCCACCAGGTATCTACGATTGGACATTTTCCTTTGCCTACATGCTCATCATACCAATGCCATGCTTCTTCATTGATCGGTTCACCAACGGTTCCCAATACTTTTAATGAAGAAAGATTTTTTCCCTGCAACGGCCCTAATCCAAAACCCATAAGGCTACGAATAGCTGTTGGTGCAGTGTATAGAATATTCACTTTGTATTTGTCTACAACATCCCAAAACCTGCCGGCATCAGGCCATGTAGGAACACCTTCAAATAATAAAGATGTTGCACCGGCACTTAATGGACCATACACAATATAGCTATGTCCTGTGATCCATCCGATATCTGCAGTACAGAAATGTACTTGTCCGGGTTCATATTGGAATACATTCACGAAAGTATAATTCGTGTAGATCATGTATCCGGCTACACTGTGCACAACTCCCTTAGGTTTTCCTGTAGAACCGGAGGTATATAAAATGAAGAGTGGGTCTTCTGCATCCATTTCCTCAGCTTCAATAAAAGTGATCCCCTTTTCTTCTACCTGTTTCATCTCATCTTCCCACCATACATCTCTTCCTTTGATCATGGATACCGGTGTACGTGTGCGTGTTGCAACGATAACACGCTTGACTGTTTTATTACCGATCAGTGCATCATCGATGACACTCTTCAAGGGAATATCTTTAGCACCTCTGTAAGCGCCGTCGCAGGTAACAATGAATTCTGCTTTGGCATCTTCTAATCTGTCAGCAATACTTTGTGCAGAGAAACCACCAAAAACTACGGAATGAATAGCGCCAATTCTTGCACATGCTAATACTGCAATGGCCAGTTCGGGTATCATGCCCATATAAATACAAACACGATCCCCTTTTTGTACACCATTGTTTTTGAGTACATGTGCAAATTGACAAACCTTCTCGTGTAATTTTTTATAAGTAAGTATGCGATGATTTTCATCAGGGGCGTTAGGCTCCCAGATAATAGCAGGATGATTGGCTTTGGTAGCAAGATGTCTGTCTAAGCAGTTTTCAGTAATATTCAGCTTACCCCCTTTGAACCATTCTACCTTTGGTTCTGTAAAATTCCATTCAAGAACCTTATCCCATTTTTTCTTCCAGGTAAAATGCTCCGCAACAGCACTCCAAAAGCCTTCAGGATCTTGAATACTTTTTTGATAAGCTTCCTGATAGGCTTCAAAACTTTTGATCTGATAGGGGTATGACATGCCAGTGATTTTTTAGGTTATAAATATACTGTATGCCATTGCTTTAACTGTGAATGTTTTTCTATAATTATCAGGACAAAAAAAATCCCGACTAATACATCAGTCGGGATTTCTTTTAGCGTGAATGATTTACTTCACATATTTCAAAATTTCTTCGCTATCAGGTGTCACTTTACTTGGGAAGTAAGCGATCATTTTTCCATTTTCATCCAATAAAAATTTATTGAAGTTCCATTTGATATCGGCATCGAGTACGCCATTTTTTGCTTTACTGGTCAGCCACTGGTAAATAGGGGCCATGTCTTCTCCCTTTACACTTACTTTACTTGCCAGTGGGAATTTCACACCAAAACGTGCTTTACAAAACTCCTGGATCTCTCCATCGCTTCCCGGTTCTTGTCCGCCAAAATTATTGGCCGGAAAACCAACGATCACTAATTTGTCTTTGTATTGATCATATACTTTCTGCAAAGCATCATACTGTGGAGTATAACCACATTTGGAAGCTGTATTCACTACCAATATTTTCTTTCCTTTGAATTTTGCAAAATCAATGGTTCCACCCTCAATGGATTTTACTTTAAAGGAATGGATACTACCGTTATCAGGTAAGGTGAAAGCCGACATGATCACTACAGCTACGAATGCGAGAACGTATTTCATATGATTGATTTTTTTTCAAAATAACACTTAAATAAGGGAATTGTTATGGCTTTTTGGCGAATGGATGAAAATATAACTTCAAAGTGTATATGCGGCTGTTGCAATACTGAGTTTGCAATTGGGTAGGGCAACGATGTTTTGTCCGCATGCCTCTAGGGTAGCTCCTGTTGTCATAACATCATCTACCAGTAAGATATGTTTGTTGATCAGTTGATGATCTTCTTTTACCTTAAAAACCCCTTCCATGTTTTGCCATCTAGAAAGACGATTTTGAGTGGTTTGACTATCTGTAAACCTTTCCCTTTGAATGGCCTTTGTCAATAGTGTTTTGGGCCAGACCTCATGAATACCTTCACAAATCACTTCGGTTTGGTTGTACCCCCTTTTGAACTGCTTCTTGGCATTGAGGGGGAGCGGTACCAACAGATCAATATCGGCAAAGCGGGGTTCTTCTCTCAGGGCATAGCCCATCATTCTCCCTAAAAAAAGACCGGCATGCTTGTTTTGGTGGTATTTCAGTTGAACCATCAACTCCTGAACCATCGACTGTTTAGTAAAATAGTATAGAGCGGCAGCATTTTCAACCCTCAGGCGTCCAAAAAAGGCTTTTTCGACCGGATTATTGGGTTGACGGAAGAACCCGGTTTCCGGTAGTTGATGGGTACATCGGCTACAAAGTTGCTGTTGGAGTCCCAAGTGGTCACTTCCGCAACCAATGCAGTTATGCGGATAGAGGAGATGTAAAATGGATTTTGTTATGGCTGTCATCCCCCGAAACTACATGCTTGGGCATGAGTATTTCCCGCAAAAATGGTAGCAGTCAAAAGTGAAAAGGGAAAGGTGAAAAGTGGAACGAAAGTTTTTTTCACCTTTCCCTTTCACCCTCAAAAAAGTTGCTGATACACTTCATCTACTCTGCTCAAAGCGATCACTTGAATCTTGTAAGCCTGAGGGTTGAAACTTTTCTTATTGTATTTGGAGACGAATATTTTTTCGAATCCAAGTTTTTCTGCTTCAGCAATGCGTTGCTCAATTTTGTTTACTGCTCTGATCTCTCCATTCAGTCCTACTTCACCTGCAAAACAAACATGTGGTGGAAGTGGAACATCTTCATAGGAGGAAAGTAAAGCACAGATCACTGCGAGATCAATAGACGGATCTTCGACTTTGATACCACCGGCAATATTGACAAAAACATCTTTCATTCCAAATTGAAAACCCCCACGCTTTTCCAGCACTGCTAATAGCAATTGAAGTCTTCGCGTATCAAAACCTGTGACGGTTCTTTGTGGAGTTCCATAAACACTTTGTGTTACCAATGCCTGTACTTCGATCAGTAAAGGACGCATACCTTCCAGTGTGGCGGCAATAGCGCTACCACTCAATTGATCTTCTCTTTGTGCGATCAAAATTTCTGAAGGATTCGACACCACTCGCATACCATCACCGGTCATTTCATAAATACCTAATTCTGCTGTACTACCAAAACGATTCTTTAAGGTTCTGAGTATTCTATACGCGTAATGACGATCACCCTCGAACTGCAAAACCGTGTCTACCATGTGTTCCAGCACTTTCGGCCCCGCAATGGCGCCGTCTTTGGTGATATGTCCGATCAGAAAAACAGGTGTATTGGTTTCTTTGGCAAAACGCTGAAACTCTGCCGCACATTCTCTGATTTGTGAAACAGTTCCGGCAGATGAATCAATTATATTGGATTGTAAAGTTTGAATCGAATCAACAATGACTAACTGAGGTTTCAGTTTCTTGATTTCCTGAAAAATAGTTTGTGTAGATGTTTCGGTGAGCAAATAAAAATTCTCATTCTTGATCTTTAAACGATCAGCACGCATTTTGATTTGTTGCTCACTTTCTTCCCCGCTGATATATAAAACGCTAAGTTGGTTTAATAGTAATCCGTTTTGTAAAAACAAAGTACTCTTACCTATGCCCGGTTCTCCGGCTACTAAGATGATGCTACCTGGAACGATACCACCACCCAGCACACGATCCAATTCCGGATCCTGACTTTTCATTCTTTTTTCCTCGGTTGTCTGAACCTCATTTAACGAAATCGTTTTTGTTTTTCTTTTTTCTTCTTTGTAATCATCCCATTTTTCTTCTTTCACATTTCCTTTATCCAATACTTCCTCAGTAAAAGTATTCCATTGAGAACATGCAGGACATTTTCCGATCCACTTCGCACTTTCATAACCACAATTGCTGCAGAAAAAAGCTGTTTTAATCTTACTCATTTGCTAAAGGTACTGTTGAAATCATGACTTCTTTTCAGTAAAAAAATGCATCAAAAGAAATGATGAAATTTTGTGTAAAATCAACAATAATCAGAGGAAAAAAATCGAGATCCATAAAAGAGGAAAAACGCTGAAACGCAGCACTGACGGGCATGTAAAAGGGCCAACATTGCTGCTGACCCTGTTTACTTACTAACCCATTAAATTCTACCACTAAGTTACAAAACCGAGCCACATGGCAAAATAATTTTTGGGTTCTGTGCATAATTTTTTACATCCGATTTTTTTCGTAGGTAACCTTAACAGTTTGTTAATCAAACGGGTTACAGTCATTTTGTCGAAGTGGGGAAAAATGTCATTTTTTTAGGTGCTTTTTGTCAGAAATGCCCCCTTTTTAGGGGTTAATAACCCAATTTTGGGTTTGGTAGGCATTTTGCAGCAGTATCCGAAACAAGTCGTATGAACTCTATTATGTTATTGTCTTTATTATTTATCGGGATCAGCTTTCTGGTTTCGATGCGCCTAAAGTCAAAATTCACCCATTATAGCCATTTGCCCATTGCCAATGGAATGAGTGGTAAAGAAGTGGCAGAACAAATGCTCCGCGACAATGGGATATATGATGTAAAAGTTATATCTGTTGAAGGTTTTTTGACAGATCACTATAACCCCATGAATAAAACCGTAAATCTGAGCCCGGAAGTCTACAGTGGAACCAGTATTGCTTCAGCAGCAGTGGCTGCCCATGAATGCGGTCATGCCGTACAGCATGCAACCGCATATAACTGGTTGATGCTTCGTAGTCGCTTGGTACCTTTTGTTCAATTCAGCAGTTCTATCGTTCAGTGGGTGTTATTGGGCGGAATCATTTTGGTCAATACATTTCCGATGTTGCTGTTGGGCGGTATCATTTTATTTGCAATTACTACGCTCTTTTCTGTGATCACATTACCGGTTGAATTTGATGCAAGTAATCGTGCATTGGCATGGTTAGACAATAAGCGTGTATTGGTAAACAAAGAACAAGAAGGAGCTAAAGATGCACTGAAGTGGGCAGCGATGACTTATGTAGTTGCAGCACTTGCTTCTGTTGCTACATTGATCCAATATGTATTGATCTTTCTGGGTGGATCAAGAAATGATGATTAAGTGGTGGTGAATGGTGAATTGTGAATTGTCAATAAAAGGAGCTTATTATTATTGATCATTCACAATTCACCATTGACCATTCACATTAAAATTTGATCTCCTCTTCACGCTCATCAAAGAATTTGAATTCTGTTAGGTGATAATTGGTATTAGCTTGGGCTTTTACTTTCACTTTGTGTTTCTTTCTCCACTTTTTAATGATAGAGGAGAATAATCCTTTTGTGAGATAAGAGTGTACGATCGGATGAACCACGATCGTTAAATTCTTGTGTGAATGCGTAACGAGATAATGTAGTTTCTTTTCGATCTCATCCTCCAACAATAATGTAGATGTAATTTTTCCGGTACCATTACAAGCCGGACAACTTTCTGCAGTATTGATATTCACTTCAGGGCGCATACGCTGACGCGTGATCTGAAGTAATCCAAATTTTGAAATGGGAAGTACAGAATGTTTTGCACGATCAGCTTTCATGAATTGCTCCATAGCCTCCTGTACCTTTCTCTTATTGTCAGGTAACTTCATATCAATGAAGTCGACAACAATGATACCTCCAATATCGCGCAGTCTTAACTGACGTGCGATTTCCTCTGCTGCTTCAAGATTGGTTTCCAATGCATTTTCTTCCTGGTTATTGCTCACGCTTTTATAACCACTGTTCACATCGATCACATGTAATGCTTCTGTATGCTCAATGATCAGATAAGCACCACTAGGTAGATTTACTGTTTTACCAAAGGAAGATTTAACCTGCTTGGTTACTCCATATTGATCAAAAATAGGAAGTCCGTTATGATAGAAAGAAACGATGTCTGTCTTATCCGGTGCAATACGTTGGATATACGATTGCGTAACCTGAAACAGATTTTTATCATTCACCACAATACGATTGAAATCTGCGCTTAGCAGATCACGAAGAATACTGGTTGTTTTTGTTTCTTCACTTAAGATCCTAACAGGCGCAACAGCACCTTTTAAGTTATGCTGAATGGTCTTCCATGTTTCTACCAGTGACAGCATATCCTGATGTAATTCTGCAGTGCTTTTACCTTCTGCAGCAGTACGAACGATCACACCAAAGTTCTTTGGGCGAATGGCTTCTACGATCTTGTGTAAACGCTTACGTTCATCAGATGAATGTATCTTTTTAGAAACAGCAACAATTTCATTGAATGGCGTAACCACTACAAAACGCCCGGGTAATGATATCTCACAACTCAGACGTGGTCCTTTTGCTGCAATCGGCTCTTTTAAGATTTGTACAAGTACATGTGGCTTACCATTCAATACTTCATTGATCTTTCCTGTTTTTACGATCTCAGGTTCAGATTGAAATCTGGAGAAATCAAAAGGCTGTTCTCCTTTA
The DNA here is from genome assembly GCA_965279585.1 of Sediminibacterium sp. GTDB lineage: Bacteria > Bacteroidota > Bacteroidia > Chitinophagales > Chitinophagaceae > Sediminibacterium. Next base: position 762,681 of record OZ257248.1, read on the forward strand.
TCCGTCATCGCTATCTGCGTGAATTTGATAATGGAACGAGCATAAGGACTTAGATCCGTATAATGAAGAAACGCATCTTTTTCAAACCCTACATCTACGAACGCCGCATTCAATCCGGGTATCAGTTTTTTTACTTTACCCAAATAGAGATCACCCACCGCAAAGTTGGCGTCCGTTTTTTCGTTGTGCAGCTCCACCAATTTTTTATCTTCCAACAATGCTATTTCTACACCTGTTGGAGCAGCATTAATAATTAATTCTTTGTTCACAAAGTGCAACTTTTAAATACAAAATCACATACCGGTATACGGTAGATCAACATCACAACATCTGTTTTTGCAGCCAAAAAGGAAGGAAAGGTAAAGTTGCGAAAGGAAGGTAAGGCTGCTTCCAGATAAGTGTTAAACGGGTTTAATCAGGCCGAAGCGAGATTAAACCCGTTTAGTATCATGATCGGTAATCCGAAGAATTATTTATTCTTCTTCTTATGACGATTCTTTCTCAGACGCTTTTTACGTTTGTGTGTAGCGATCTTATGACGCTTTCTCTTCTTACCACAAGGCATACCAAAGTAATTTTATACAGTTAAAAAATAAATTTATCGTTTCAGTTCAGCGATTCTTTTTTCCAGTGCTTGCTTGGCTTCCGGTATCGCTACTCTTTTCTTTGCTTCCTCATACCATTTGATCGCATTGGCTTTCTCATTATGGATATCATAAGATTCAGCCAGATTGAAAATGGCATCCAAGTTTTCCGGATCAACTTTCAGTGCATTCAAAAAACGTTCAATCGCTTTATCATACTGACCGCTTTTCTTGCTACCCAATCCCAACATCATTTGTCCGAATATATTTTTCGGATCTTTCTCCACCACTTCTCTGATCTTCAGAATACCCTGCATCGGGTTGTCTGAAATGTTTCCGAAAAGATAGCATGCCCCCAATCCGATCTTACTCGAATCATTGGCAGGATTGATGCTGAGTGCCTGATCAAAAAGAACTTTCGCTTGTGAAGCCAACCAGTTTTGCATAGCAGGCTCACCCTCTGTCATCAGGTTATCTAAAAACAGATGGGCGGCAAAGGTGAGGCTTTTTTCAGAATTTTCCAACTTAGCGGCTTCGGCAGTGTACCAAGCATAAGGTTCAAAAATCCGCGCAGAATCAGCCCAGAAGCGGGCAAGCTGGTGATAAACATGGATCTTTTGCTCATTAATATCCCCTCTTACCACAGCATTTTCGAGGGCGCCTAAGCGTGCAACTTGCTCAGGACTAATGCGTTCCTTGGCTTTTACAAGCAAGTCTTCAAACTTAATTGATTGATTTACAGTACTATGAGGCGCTTCGCCTTCTTTGTGTACATGTTTACTGGGGGAGACGGTTGGACTAAAAAAGTACAATAGAATAAATATAACCAAACCACCACCGGTTAACAGAAGTTGCTGTTTCTTCACTGATCGGAAATTTCGGCGAAGTTAGTCCGACTTCCGTTTGCTTTTTACTTCACTCACAAATTCTTTTGCCGGTTTAAAGGCAGGAATATAATGTTCAGGTATTTCTACTGCTACGTTTTTCTTGATGTTACGACCAATCTTAGCTGCACGCTTCTTGGTAATAAAACTACCAAAGCCACGGATATAAATGTTTTGTCCGTTTGAAAGGCTTTCTTTCACTTCTTTGAACATGGTTTCCAGCGTCACCAGTACATCCACTTTCGGTATACCCGTTTTATCGGAAATCTGGTTGATGAGATCTGACTTTCTCATTTGTATAATGTTATTTTATAAATCAGATTTAAAGTACGACAAAAAAACTGGTATTTGCAAGAAAGATAGTGTAAATTTTATGTGCGTTACTGATTGATAGATAAATGATTCAAACGGCGCGCAATTGGTTAAGATTTGTTCATATTAAACATATTAGTATAGTTTATCAACTTTATTACCAATCATGCGTTGTTTTGAGCATCTTTGTTTCTTGGGATGAAAAAGTCTTTTACACAGATATTAATGGACTGGCACCGGCATCAAAATGACCGGGAAATGCCATGGAAGGGAGAAAAAAAACCATATCGGATATGGTTGAGTGAGATCATTTTGCAACAAACCCGTGTTGAACAAGGAATGGGATATTACCATCGATTTATTGAACAATATCCTACGATCCAAGATCTTGCCGGTGCTCCTGATCAACAAGTATTTAAGTTATGGGAGGGCTTAGGGTATTATAATAGATGCAGAAACCTGCTTTTCACAGCCAGAGAGATCGTACAACAGCGAAACGGGATTTTCCCTGATACCTACGAAGAGTTACTCGCATTAAAGGGGGTAGGTCCGTATACAGCAGCAGCCATTGCTTCCTTTGCCTATAACTTACCGTATGCAGTAGTAGACGGAAATGTATATCGGGTATTAGCTCGTTATTGCGGAATTGATACACCTAGTGATAGTACGGAAGGCAAAAAGATATTCAATGATCTGGCTGATCAAATGCTGGATAAGAATGAACCGGCTTTGTACAATCAGGCCATCATGGATTTTGGTGCTACGGTTTGTAAGCCCATGGCTCCGCTATGTTCTGCCTGTCCGCTCCAAAATGGTTGTGCAGCTTTGGCTACAGGTAAAGTGAATCAACTTCCGGTGAAAGAGAAGACATTACAACGAAGGACCAGATTCTTTAATTACTTCATCCTGGAATACCGTCAAAAGATTTGGGTACAACAAAGAACAGCAAAAGATATCTGGCAAAACCTATTTGAATTTTACCTCGTTGAAAGCGAAAAGCAGATTCGCTGGGATATACCATTGATTCAAAACTGGTTAAAAGATCAGCTGAATATCCGTGATGCCATCGTTTTAAATAAGGCTGAACCGGTAGTTCAGCAATTAACCCATCAGCAGATCAAAGGTCAATTCATCCATATTCAGTTGAAGCAAAAGCCTGCCTCTTTAAAGACGGGTGATTGGGAAAATGCAGCCAGGGTACAGGAATTGGCTTTTCCTAAGCTGATCAACTCATACCTGCAACAGTTAAAATCCTAATTTTTTGAGGGCTGTTCTTTTGTTGCTCAAAAAAAGTTATTTTTAAGAGTGATTAATCTGCGACGAACAAAAAATCAATCGTATGAGAGGTGTTAACAGAGTGATGCTCATTGGAAATCTTGGAAAAGACCCAGATGTTCAACATTTAGAAGGCAATATTGCCGTAGCCAAATTCCCCCTTGCCACTACCGAAACGTACAAAGACCGCTCCGGGAAACTGATTTCCCAAACTGAGTGGCATACCGTTGTTCTGTGGCGTGGACTGGCAGAATTGGCTCAAAAATATTTGCACAAAGGGAGTTTGATCTATGTAGAAGGTCGTTTACGAACGCGTAGTTGGGAAGATAAAGAAGGAAATAAAAAATTTGCTACAGAAGTGGTAGGCGATAATCTGATCATGCTTGATAAACGTGGGGATGGTTCAGGCGGACATGTCTCCGGAGAAAATATTGATGGTTATACAGGTGATGATATGCCTCCATTATCTGATCCAGGGGAATCATTGCCTTTTTAATAACCCTGCTCAACGTATTTTTGTGCGGAACAGAATGACATTGTCATTCATTGTTAACTAAAAACACCTGTTTTGGATTATCACTCGGTATTGTATACCCAACTCTTATCAGCTATTCATCCACAAGGTACCACCGTACTTGTGATGATACTTGTTGTTTTGCTTTTTCTTTCTTTTGTTTTGTCTGGATCAGAAGTAGCTTTCTTTTCGCTTACTTACAAAGACATCAATAATCTAAAGTCTAAACAGATACCATCCTACAAAAGAATTGTGGACCTGTTGGAAGAGCCTAAAAATTTATTGGCTTCTTTATTGATCGCAAATAGTTTTATCAATATTTCTATCATCATCATATCCAATCTGCTGATCGATAATATGTTCAATTTTGAACAGTTCAATGCAGTATGGGTGGAGTTTCTCATCAAAGTTTTAGCAGTCTCTTTTTTACTGGTACTTTTTGGTGAAGTCATGCCGAAAGTGTTAGCAACACAGAACAATATTCGATTTGCCAAAGACTTTGGAGGTGTTGTACAAGGGGTAGCCTACACATTTGCAGGAATGAGTAAATGGTTGGTGAAATATTCTGATATTATTGAGAGAAAATTGGCCAGTAAATCGGGTAGTGCATATAGTTTGGAAGAATTGGATCATGCTATTGATCTTACTACCAATGAAACAGCTTCAGAGAATGAAAAAAACATTTTGAAGGGGATTGTCAAATTCAGCAATATTTCTGTGAAGCAGATCATGAAGACGCGAATGGATGTTCATGGGGTTGAATATGGCACTTCATTTGGTGAATTGATTGAGATGGTAAAAGAACTGAATTATAGTAGACTTCCGGTATATAAAGATGACCTTGATGAAGTGCTTGGAATGATTCATACAAAAGATCTTTTGCCACATCTTCACGAACACAATGATTATAATTGGCACACTCTCATGCGTCCTCCGTTTTTTGTTCATGAACAAAAGCCTATTGAGGATCTCTTACAGGAGTTTCAGCAAAAAAGAATTCACTTTGCTGTAGTCGTAGATGAGTTTGGTGGTACCAGCGGTATTGTAACACTGGAAGATATTCTGGAGGAAGTGATCGGAGAGATCAAAGATGAGTTTGATGAAGAAGATAGCGGATTTAAAAAGATCGACGATAATAATTACATCTTCGAAGGTCGCACCATGATTCATGATGCTTGTAAGATCATGGATATACCTGCAGAAACATTTGATGAAGTGAAAGGTGAAAGTGACTCACTTGCCGGATTGGTACTCGAGATCGCCGGTGATATTCCCAAGAGCGGTGCCATCCTTCAAAGCGGCGATTTTGAATTCACCGTATTGGAAGTTGCAAAAAACAGGATTCAAAAAATCAAGCTCACGATCAAGAGGGAGTTGGTTGGGGGATAGGGTATCCATGGTGAATGGTCCATAGACCATGGTAAGAAAAGGAGATCTTTTTATTGAATTAGATATTGATACATGCAAAAGAATATAGTGAACAGATTAACCCGTATTCAACCATGGACCATGGTCTATGGACTATTGACTTTCTTCTTACTTTCCGCTTGCAACAGCTCTTTCACTCCTAAACCCAACGGCTACTTCAAAATAGACTTCCCTGAAAAAGCCTATAGATCGTTTGATACAACAGGATACCCTTATGCTTTTGAATATCCGGTGTATGCCAGAGTGGTGAAAGACAGTACTTTCTTTGGTGATGCAACTGAGAATCCATGGTGGATCAATATTGAGTTTCCTCAATTCAATGGTCGCATTTATATCAGCTATAAAGAAATAGGCCCTAACCGATTTGATACTTTGGTGAAACATGCTTTTGTTCTTACCGGCAAACATTCAGCAAAAGCATATTCAATTGATGATTCTTTGATGGTAACACCTAATGGTATCAATGGTATGTTCTTTTCTGTTGGAGGAGATGTGGCTACTGCTAATCAATTTTATCTTACAGATTCTACCCGTCATTTCTTAAGAGGAGCCATGTACTTTGATGCTACTCCAAATGCAGACTCCTTAGGGATTGTGAATGCATTTATTCTCCAGGATATGCGGCATCTGATCAATAGTTTTCGCTGGAAAAAATAATATAGCCGCCCAGGAATGGGCGGCTCTCAGGCAAACACTGAACTACCCTTCGGTAACCAGTATATTATGTATACGCTGAAAATCACGGAATGTTACCACGGGTCTTGTTAAATCTTCCCTTACACAAAAGATGTACACGCCAACAAATCTGGTTATCTTCGCTACCGGATTTTAATACCTCTTTTCATGATAGCCATCGATAATAAACTCATTAGTGATGAAGTGCTGGAAGAACATTTTGTTTGTGATCTTACAAAATGCAAGGGTGGTTGTTGTGAAGATGGAGATGCCGGTGCTCCTATGGAAAAGTGGGAGCTTGAAAAGCTGAAGGAATATTATGATGTCATCAAGCCTTATATGACGGAGGAAGGGATCAGGGAAGTAGAACGTCAGGGAAAATATTTGTACGATAAAGAATTTGGATGGGTAACACCTACCATCAATGGAGGCATCTGTGCATATGGTTATCGTGATGAAAAAGGGGTGATCAAGTGTGGTATTGAGCAAGCTTACAATGATGGTAAACTGGACTGGAAGAAACCGTTAAGTTGTCATCTCTTTCCAATCAAAACAAAAAAGAGCAAACGTGATCCGGATATTGAATATGTGAATTATGAACCTCGCGAGGATCTTTGTAAAGCCGCTTGCTCATTGGGTCAAAAACTAAAAGTGCCTGTATATGTTTTTCTGAAAGATTCGTTGATCAGAAAATATGGTGAAGAGTTTTATGAAGCATTATCAGCTACTGCTGAACACATGAAAAAAGCATAACATCAATTTATGACAGATACTGCCGCCTCATTTATTGCAAAAAGTACGATCAAAGCTGCTGATCTGGAACACAGAAGAAAGATCAATTTCAATATTGGCAAGTACAATGCAGTGGTGCCCATTGGTAAACAACAGTTCACCAATGTGATGGATGCAAGAGAGCGTGCTAAAAATGCTAAATGGGAAGCTATCGAACATTTGGATCGTTATCTGATCGAGTTTGAAAAAAAGATCACAGCAAGAGGCGCACGCGTGGTATGGGCAGAAGATACAGCACAGGCTTTAGATGAGATCGGTAAGATCTGTAAAGAGAAGAATTGTAAAACGCTGGTGAAGAGCAAGAGTATGGTCACGGAAGAGATACACTTGAATGACTATCTCGAAAAAAATGGAATTGAAAGTGTTGAAACAGACTTGGGTGAATATATACAGCAATTAGACGGAGAACCTCCTTATCATATTGTTACACCTGCTATGCATAAAAGCAAAGAAGATGTGGCAAAACTTTTTGCTAATAAGCTGGGTACTAGACCTGACCTTACCCCCGAACAACTCACGCTCGTAGCCAGACAAAAGCTTCGTGAAAAATATGTTCAAGCTGAAGTGGGTGTTACCGGTGCTAATTTCATCATCGCAGATATTGGTGGTATTGCTGTTACAGAAAATGAGGGGAATGCAAGATTAAGCTGCGCCTGGCCAAAAACACATATTGTGATCGTTGGTATCGAGAAGGTAATTCCATCCATGAAAGACCTTTCTCTTTTCTGGCCTTTGCTGTCAACTTTCGGTACCGGACAAAAAGTAACTGTATACAATACCATTATCTCAGGTCCCAGACAAGCTGATGAAACAGATGGTCCTGAAGAAATGATCGTCATTTTGTTAGACAATGGCAGAACCAATTTACTAGCTAACCCTACCAGTAGAGAAGCATTGTATTGTATTCGTTGTGGTGCTTGTTTGAATGCTTGTCCTGTCTATAAAAATATTGGAGGACATGCTTACGAAACTACTTACAGTGGCCCGATCGGTAAAGTGATCACACCTCATCTTCGTGGAGTAGATGATTATAAGCATTTGAGTTATGCTTCTTCATTGTGTGGTAATTGTACGGAAGTTTGTCCGGTAAGAATCAACCTGCATGAATTATTATTGGATAATCGCCACGAAGCAGTCGTGCAAGGTTCCAGCACCATCGCTGAACGTGTTGCATGGAAAGCATGGAAGATGGCGAGTCTGAATCGTTTGATGATGAATATGGGTAACGGTAAAATGAAGAACTGGGTCGTGAATAAGGTATTTAAGGGATGGTCGATGCATCGATCCGAACTCGATTTCAGTCAGAAAACCTTTAATGAATTGTGGAAGGAGAAACACAAAAAATAAATAGGTCCCCACTGAATCATTGTGCCGGTCATTTATACTCCACATATCAGTCCACGCCTGCAATACATTGTAGTACATCTGTTTGAGGGATCGGCCAGACTCACCACTTCAATTGAAGAGTATCGGCAGGATGGGAACATAAAGATCAATTATTCTGAGACACCTCTTCTTGAGCATGAATTATGGATATCGCCTTCAGGCTTACTGATCGAACATGATATTCATGAAATTCAGTTTGCTATGCAAACATGGAATGGCTTACCTGTTTTTTTTGAAACCAAGGGCTCTATACCTTTTGATATCTTCTCTGCTTCTTTTTATTTGCTATCTCGTTATGAAGAATATCTGCCTCATGAAAAAGATCGATATGGTCGATATGCACATACCAATAGTCTGGCACACAAACATCAATTCATAGATCAGCCTTTGATTGATATATGGATGAAACAATTGGAACTTATTCTAAAACAACAACGATCATCTTGGCATTTACCGGTTCGTATTTTTACTATACAACCCAGTTATGATATCGATGAAGCTTATCGCTATACATGGCAATCTCCTTTCAGAAATATTCGCGGCTACTTTATGGATCTTTTGCAAGGAAAATTTGAGCATGTTACCCATCGAATGAAAGTATTAGCGGGAAAGCAAAGAGATCCATATGATGTTTATGACTGGCTGGATCGGTTGCACGAGCAATACCATCTTGATCCGGATTACTTTTTTCTATTGGCAGAAAAAAGAACTTCGATCGATAAAAATATCGATCCTTATACAAAAGGTATACAACGATTGGTACAAAGACATGCGGAGAAATACAATATCGGCATTCACCCATCTGAACAAAGCAGAGGTAATCTTGATATCATTAAACGTGAATGTCAATTGCTGGAGTATCATACCGATAAAAAGATCAATCGATCACGACAGCATTATTTAATGATGAATCTGCCGGATACTTATCGTTCATTGATAGCATTGGGTATTCAACATGATTATTCAATGGGATATGGATCTGTGAATGGTTTCAGAGCATCTGTTGCTCGTCCGTTTTATTGGTATGATCTGCAAAATGAGAAAATGACTTCTTTATTGATACATCCATTCTGCTATATGGACAGTACGGCGATATTTTATGAAAGATTGAATGCAGAAATGGCATTGGAGCGAATGAATACCTTTTATGAAACGGTAAAACAGGTAGATGGCAAATTTTCATACGTGCTTCACAACCACTTTTTAGCAGAGCAGCCTGAATGGATGATGTGGAGACAATTGTATGAGGATTTTCTTAACCAACACTGCTGATACTACATGGCATCTACATCTGTAAGGGTCTGTTCTCTCTGTTTTTTCAGACTTCTATTCACTAGAAATACGCCGATCAGCGTGATTAATGAGCCGATGAAAATATTGATCGTTAATTTTTCATTGGTGATGATGGTTCCTAATAAAATAGCAACCAATGGATTGATATAAGCGTATAAAGATGCGATGGCTGGTTCCAGGTGTTTCATCGTATAAATAAATGCGACAAATGCCACAACTGAACTGGCAAGTACCAAATAAGTAATAGCCAGCCATGTGTTAACTGGTACACTCGTAATTGAAATACTTTTACCTGAAACCAATGTCATGATCATTAGTACAAATGAACCCATTAACATTTGCCAACCTGTTGCATTGTAGGCATTCATCTTAACCTTATTTCGGGCAATGATAATTGTGCCCACACTCCAACTCAACATGGCAATAACAGACAACAATAATCCCCATATATATCCTTCCGTGTAATTATGAAAAGCATTGTCATAAAAAACAAAGCCAATACCTGTGATACCCAATAACATTCCAATAAAAGTAACGGTAGTGATCTTGGTATTCTTAAAGAACAGTTTTTCAATCACTACCACAGACAATGGGTAGAGTGCTGCGATCAAAGCAGCTAATCCACTGGGAATGTATAAGAGTGCAACGGTGGCAAATCCATTAGCGATCACAAATAAAAGCATACCCATTCCTGTTAGCCACAGCAACTGCTTTGGGGTTGGAAGTTTTTCTCCTCTGATTAAAAAGAATGTAACAAATAAACTACCACCCAGAAACTGTCGAATAGCAGCTACTTCTAATCCAGGCACACCTTGTTGAACAGCAATTTTACTGGCTACCCAACTAGTGCCCCAGAGAATACTGGTTGCTACTAAACCGATATATGCTTTTTGTTTTACGGTCATGATTAATGTCTGAAATGACGCATACCCGTCATTACCATTGCCAGCTGATGTTCTACGCAATAAGCTATACTGTCTTTATCTCTCACAGAACCACCCGGCTGTATGAATACTTCAATTCCTTCTTTATGTGCTATCTGCACACAATCATTGAATGGAAAGAATGCATCTGATGCCAACACTGCACCTTTCAGCTCAAACTGAAACTGATGAGCTTTTTCAATAGCATGTCTCAATGCATCAATACGACTGGTTTGTCCGCATCCTTTTCCAACCAATTGCTTGTTTTTTACCAATGCAATGGCATTACTTTTTAGATGTTTGCATACCAAGTTGGCGAAGCGGAGATCTTCCTGCTCAGCAGTAGTAGTAGTTCTTCCACCTACTTCTTCCCATTTTTCAAAATTTCCTTCATCAGCACCTTGTTCCAGTACACCATTCAAGATGGATTTAGATGGAGCTTTTAATGCGGGGGCACCGGGTTTCAACTGTAATAAGATTCTGTTCTTTTTACTTCTCAACACTTCTAAAGCATCTGCATCAAAAGAAGGAGCGATCAACACTTCAAAGAAAATTTCATTGATGGCATCTGCAGTTGCTTTATCAACGGTGCCATTGGTCACCAATACGCCACCGAATGCACTTTCGGGATCGCCTGCGAGTGCTGCATCCCAGCTTTCTTTTACGGTAGCACGGGCAGCAATACCGCATACATTGGTATGTTTGATGATGGCGAAAGTGGTATCCGTAAATTCTCTGATCAATTGCACAGCAGCATCAACATCTACCAGATTATTATATGAAAGTTCTTTACCGTTTAGCTGATCAAATAATTGACTGAGGTCACCATGAAAAATCGCTTGCTGATGTGGATTCTCGCCATAACGCAATGATTGCTGATGCCCCGGATTAAAATAATTACTGATAGCAATATCATAATGCATCACCACTTCAAATGCTTTAGCAGCAAATGCCTTTCGTTGCTCGATGGTTGTACTGCCTTTTTGCTCAGCCAGTATTTTTTCAAGTGATGCATAATCATCTTTTGCTGCGATCACTACTACATCCTTGAAGTTTTTAGCAGCAGCGCGTATCATAGATGGGCCACCAATATCAATCTTTTCGATGATAGCTTTTTCCTCAGTTGTATTCTTCAAAGTTTCTTCAAAAGGATAAAGGTCAACGATCACCAGATCGATCTCAGGGATACTGTACTGTTTCATCTCCTCCAGATCCTGTGCTTCATACCTGCGACCCAGAATGCCTCCGAATACAACAGGGTGTAATGTTTTTACACGTCCGCCAAGAATGGAGGGGTAGGTGGTTAAACTTTCCACTGCTACACATTGGATGCCTAAACCTTCTAAAAATTGTTGTGTACCACCGGTAGAATAAATGGTGATGCCTTCTGCTTGTAAGCGTTTAGCCAAAGGTTCAAGACCATCTTTGTAGAAAACGGAAATGAGTGCAGATTGAATCTTCTTTTGCATGATGAACAGTTCTATTTATCACCGGGAATTCCGGCGGTATGAGTGAATGGTTGGCGCAATCGTCAGTATTCCATCACAAAAGCACCTTGTTCAGGTACCGAATGGTGGCGCAAATGTAGGCTGTCTGCCTCTTTTTTCCATTTTCGGATTTTCCACAAGGCATTGTTTCCATCAAAAATGTATTGGCGAGCTTTGAAAACACGGTGTATATCACTCATATGCAAAAAAGAACCTTTCTGTATGACCACAATATCAGCCGGAAAAGAAATGCTGTTGGGTATATTGTTTACAAAGACGATCTTTTGCCGGTTAAGCTCAATGACGGGACATTCTTGGGTGGAAATTCTTCCCGTAGATCGCAATAGACCCAGTTTGGTTCTGGTAGCGGCGAGCAATCTTTCTGCCTTAGTATCAGTGGGCCCATTGGTCAATGAAATATATTGTCCTCCGCTTCCAATATCGATCATGCTTTGTCCTGACATTTGGTAAACAATCAACCTGCGGCTCGTACGAATATCTACTTGTCGGTGAACATAAAAAACCAAGATGACAATACAACAAGTGATAGCAATCATTGTCCACGCCTTTTTTTTATACATGATCCTGCAACCCATTGCCATGACAAGCAAATAATAAAGGATCATTTGTATCCAATGTAATTCTATGTGATCTGTTACAGAAAAACTCCATTTATCAAAAAACAGAATGCATTGGTTCATCAACCACAAGGCTTTTTCAATAATGAGGCCGGTGAAACTTGCTATGCTATGTAAGGGGGAAACGAGTAGTAAGAAAATACAAACATATAAAACCAAACCTGCTAAAGGAACGATGAGCAAATTCGTAATGAGAAAAAGATTCGGGAACTGATGAAAGTGGTAGAGTATGATAGGTGTGGTCAATACTTGTGCACTGAATGTAATAGCCATCAATTGCCACAAATATCTTAATAAACGAAAAGGGAAATAAACGCTTCTATACAATGGTCCGGATATCCAAACAATACTTACAACAGCTAGATAGGACAGTTGAAATCCGATATCCCATAAATAAAAAGGGTTCACTATTAATAAAAGAAATGCAGAAGCTGCAAGGGTATTATAGGTGTTACTCTTTCGTGACAACAGATCCCCTAATAGCATCATTGAAAAGATAACAGCTGCTCTTAGTACGGACGGACCGGCTCCTGTTAGCGCTGTAAATATCCATATACAAGCGAGTATCAATATGATCTTGAACAAACGAACTCCTTTCCGATTTGTAAATATTTTAGTGAAGAAGAGTAGAATGCCATAGATCAATCCAAGATGCATACCACTTACTGCAATAACATGTACTACACCGGTATTGCTGTATGCTTCTAAAAGATCATCATCTAAATCATATTTATAACCCATCACCAATGCCGATGCTATGGCTTTTTCTTGTTGACCTTTGATGTATTGTTGGAATACATTTCTAACATAACCCTGGGCTAGAGATAGATAGTCCTTGTCTGCAGATGATGATTCAAGCGAATAGAAATCTTCTCTCTTCAAATAGATACTATGATAAATACCTTGTCTGGCACAGTAAGCAGCATAATCAAAACCTCCCGGATTTTGAATTGAGCTGATGGGTTGCAAAGCTTTCCGTGTTATAATGATTTGATGTTTCTGTAATCCTTTTACCTGTTTGTTGATGTACAACCATATTCTTCCGGTTGCTTTTTTCCATTGATCATTTTCTTCAAATGCCAAAACCTCAGCTGCTACTTTCCATTTTTTTTCTCTTTCAATGGGGTGGTCTGTGAATCTCAATAATAGTGCTTCCCCTTTTGTGTTATACTTTCCTATCCAGTCTTTATGGTAAGCAATTGTTCTTTCTCGGGTAAGTATAGATCCTAAACAAAACAAACAAGTATATAATAGCAGTGCAACGGTTTTTCGAAAACGAAATTTCTGTTGCGCTGCTATAAACACATGGATGATCAGTAGTAAAAGAGAGATTCCTAAAATGAGTAAGGATAAAAAAGAAGAGTGCGGGACATAATATTGAACAAGAATACCCGCAATGAAAGGAGGTAAGATCCGAATGAAGGGAACTTTCCTGAAAAAGGGAACCGAAGAAGCACGCATGTTTAAACGTACATGAAAAGACCGCGTCGTTGAACGCGGTCTGTTTATTCAAGTAGGAATACTACGTGTTTATACTTGTTATTTAGAAAGATTCATACTTCTTTCCTTATACAAGGTTCTGAAGTAAGGATCTCTTAGATCTTTAATGAAACGAATGGCTTCACCGGTACTCTTCATTTCCGGTCCGAGTTCTTTATTCACGCCCGGGAATTTTTCAAAACTGAAAACAGGTTCTTTGATGGCATACCCTTCGAGTTTTTTATCCATCGTGAAGTCAGTCAGTTTATTGGCTCCCAACATTACTTTGGTAGCAATATTCAGATAAGGGATCTGATAAGCTTTTGCGATGAAAGGTGTGGTACGCGAAGCTCTTGGATTGGCTTCGATCACATATACCTTACCATCTTTAATTGCAAATTGAATATTGATGAGTCCTTTGATATTAAGTGCTCTTGCAATCTTTTCACTGTAATATTCCATGGTCTCTACCACTAATGGCGTAAGATTGAAAGCAGGAAGTACCGCATTACTGTCACCACTATGGATACCAGCCGGTTCAATATGCTCCATCACACCCATGATATGGAAGTTTTCTCCATCAAAAATGGCATCCACTTCTGCTTCCTGACAGCGATCCAAGAAATGATCGATCAGGATGGTGTTACCCGGAATATGTTTCAATAAACTGATTACTGCTTTCTCTACTTCCTCATCATTGATCACGATACGCATTCTTTGTCCGCCCAATACATAACTCGGACGCACCAGTACCGGATACCCCACTTTATTCGCCACTTCAATGGCTTCTTCTGCAGTGTAAGCAGTACCATATTCAGGATAAGGAATATTGAGTTCTTTCAATAGATCACTGAATCTACCACGGTCTTCGGCAATATCCATGCTATCGAATGAAGTACCGATGATGCGAATACCTTTCTGGTGTAAGCGTTTCGCCAGTTTCAGGGCTGTTTGTCCACCCAACTGAACGATCACGCCATAAGGCTGCTCCAGTTCAATGATTTCCCACAAGTGTTCCCAGAAAACCGGTTCGAAATACAGCTTGTCGGCCATATCGAAATCGGTGGAAACGGTTTCGGGGTTACAGTTTACCATAATGGCTTCATAACCACATTCTTTAATGGCCAAAAGACCATGTACACAACAATAATCAAACTCAATACCTTGTCCGATACGGTTAGGTCCACTGCCTAAAACAATGATCTTTTTTTTACCGGATGGGATTGATTCGTTGGATGATAAGGTAGGATGGCTCATTTGCGACAAATTGCGCAAAAATAAGGGGTTGAAAGAATTTAGCGTCGTTATTTTTCGAATAATCGAAGAATAGTTTGAAATGAAGCGATCAGTCGGTCAATTCTTCACAGACCAAACCACCGTTTTGAAGCGTATTTTCAATGGTTCGGGGTGATAAAGCAGGGTCTGCTTCTATTCTTAAAATATTGTCAATATCATGCATATCTACATTCCAACGATGTATGCCACGAATGGGATGCAATAATTGACCTGCCTGAAGAATCTGTCCGGGATCTTCGAGATTGGTTTTAAAAACAAGAATTTGCATGCTCACAGTTGTTAGGTTATGGTCGAGTATCTGTTTCAGGCATCGGGTTCGACACTATTTCGCTTCCACATATTGCATCGGTTGCGCCATTCTTCTTTTATTTTTTCTCTTTCTTCCGGACTCAGTCCTTCCAATTTGGCTTCCATTTTTTCTTTCCAGCGTTTTTTGTAATCGCCGCCTTTGCCACGAAAGCCGCCGAATAATATTTTACTCAATACCAATAAACCCAAAGCCTGCCAGTAGGTAACGGTAGAAACAGGTACTACTTCAGCGAGTACGCCATTCCATAATAGCATTACCACCCAGGTGAGTAAGGCTATTCCTCCTATCGCAAGGATGGTGAAGCCTACTATTTTCTTGATCCAAAATTTCTTGTTCATCATGTTCTATTTATGAGTGGTTCAATAATTCATTTTTCAAACTGCCGAGTCGTTCACGCAAATGCAATACGGCATAACGTTTTCGGCTGATCAGGGTGTTGACGGTATCACCGGTTTGTTCTGCTATTTCTTTGAAAGGGATGCCTTCAATTTCATTCAATACAAAAGCATCTCTTTGTGGTGCGGGTAACTCATTCAAAGCGGTGTACAGAGCATCCCAAAATAAGGAGCGCATATATTCTGATTCAGGATTGTTTTTGTCATCAAAGAAAAGATCCGACCATTCAAATCCTTCATCATCATGAGAGACATAGAGGTCTTCCAATAATTCGGGTTTTTTCTTTCTTTGTTTATCGGTGATCTTATTCCGGGTAACCGTGAACAGCCAACTGGTCAGTTGTTCAATAGGAGTGGTATTCCCAATGAATTGATAAAAGACATCCTGCAGAATATCTTCTGCATCGGCTTCACTGCTCACCCGTTTACGGATAAATCCCATCAATCGCTTACTATAGGTATTGATGACCTCGGTGATATGCTTGCCGCGCGAGTCGCTCATGTTAGCCGGTAGTTGCCATGCCTGATCCATACCCATGGGTAGACGAACAGGGGTTGAATATATTGTAAGGGTTAAGTTTTTTTATTGGTCGAACAGGTCATCGATTTATTTCAAGGGCTTATCAATTTAATATGCAAACAAACCAATTAGCTTTGTAGACAAACTCAGTATCATGGAATTTGGCCGCGTACCTGAATCGGAATTGAATACGATCGATTTTACACTTCCTGCAGAGCCGGTATTCAATCGTCAGGTATTGAAAGGTAAGCAACAAAAACATCCGAAAGTATACTTAGGCTGTGCCAAATGGGGACGTACGGAATGGATAGGGAAGATCTATCCGGCCAAAACCAAGGAAAAGGATTTTCTGGAGCACTATGTAAAACATTACAATAGTATCGAGCTGAATGCCACCCATTACAAAGTATATGGTGCAGCCGGAATTGAAAAATGGGCTGCCAAGGCTGAAGGGAAGGATTTTAAATTTTGCCCGAAAATGTATCAGGGTGTCACTCATCGTGGTAATTTGAAAGGCAAGGATTTTATTACCACCGAATTTTTACGTGGCATTATCGCATTCAAGGAACACCTCGGACCGGTATTCGTACAGGTAAGTGATAGTTTTTCTCCAAAACGAAAAGACGAATTATTTGATTTTCTCCGATCACTGCCTACTGATATGCAATTCTTCATGGAAGTACGTCATCCCGATTGGTTTACAAAACCGGATATGAGTGAAGAATTGTTTATCAAGTTGAAAGAAATGAATATCGGTGCTGTGATTACAGATACCAGCGGCAGAAGAGATTGTGCGCATATGCATCTGACTGTTCCCAAAACGTTTATTCGTTATGTAGGTAATAGTTTACATCCTACGGATTACACACGTGTAGATGCATGGATCGAAAGAATGAAATACTGGATCGATCAAGGTATTGAAGAGATCTATTTTTTCATGCACATGCATGATGAAGCTTTTTCTCCGGAGCTCACAGTGTATATGGTAGATAAGCTCAACGCTATCTGTGGACTCGATCTGCAAAAACCGGTATTTGTGCAACAGCAACAGTCTTTGTTCTGAAGTATGACATGACCAATATCATTCTTTCCCTAGATCAATCGATATACCTTTCCTAAAATCATGATCTATGAAACAAGTAATAGTGCTATTCGTCATTGTGTTGATTTTTACACAGTGTTCCACGATTCGTGTATTTAATACAGACACTGCAACTGATGCTATACCTACAGCGTACAAAACGTATGGATTTTATGAATTTACTGCTGCAGGTGATACCAGTAGCGCTACGTTTCAATTACGAGTTGAAATTTTGAAGAATGCTATCAAAGCAGAAATGAATACGCGAGGATATCAGTTTGTATCTACTCGTCCGGATCTAATTATCAATATCGGTATACTAGTCAAACAACAGATTCAAACCCGTCAAACGAATTGGCAAAATGATGGTCAGTTTACTTATATGGGGCAACGCAATTACACTTGGAAAAGCGAAGAGGTAGAAGTAGGGCGTTATAAAGAAGGAACATTGACATTGCATATTGTAGAAACAGCCAGAAATAAAATGATCTGGCAAGGATCGATATCAGGAGTAGTTCCCGACAAACCGGATACCAAAACGAATACAGCCGGAAAGGCGATGAAGAAGTTATTCGTGAAGTATCCGTTTAGGGCTGGGGTTGGTGTATAGTTCATGGTTCATGGTCCATGGTCCATAGTTAAGCAGGTATTTTCCTACTATGGTCTATGGACTATGGACCATCGACCCCTCACCCCACCTCACACAACTCCTCCCATCTCGTTGTATAACGTGGACTGCGCAGTTCTTGTCGCATTTTCCAATTGCGGGTGGTGCCGGAGGATGCGAACTTGATGATATCATCACGCATAGCGAAATTGACATTATCCATCATGTCCATCAACAGGCGATTGTGATTTTGTGATGGTGTTTTGAACAGGTTACCTTGTACTGAATCATCGGGTACGATACCACTTAAGATCACACCGGCTTTTTTATAGAGCTTTCCTTCTTCATACAATTGTTCTACCAGTTCCATCGCAGGTTTGATCAGTTCTTGTGTAAAAGAAGTAGCGATGGGTAAAGTCGTGTATCTGCTCAATGTAGGGCCATGTTTGAAATAAGGTTCGGTAGAAGGTTGCTTAGGCACTACAAATACACTGATGGTATTGGCTGCAGAATATTGTCGACGTAATTTCTCGGCAGCACGAGATGTATAGGTAGCAACTGCTTCTTTGATATCTTTCAAAGCAGATACCGGAGCGCCGAACATGCGGGTAGTGGCGATCATTTTTTTCTTGATCCTTTCATCTTCCATCTCTCTGCTGATGAGTCCTTTCAGTTCTCTCACCAAACGAATACCTGTAACACCTCCTAATTGTTTACCTGCCCAATTGATATCTCTGATACTAAGATCATAGGCCGTTGCAATATTCATCCGCTGAAGTTTTACGGCATACTGATATCCCACACCCCAAACATCTTCTATGGGTGTTTTTTTCAATGCCTGTTCAATTTTACGCGGGGTATCTAAAACGAGTACACAATTGGTGACAGCTTTGTTTTTTTTCGCAAGTCGATTGGCTACTTTACTCAATACTTTGGTAGGTGCTACACCGATGGATACGGCGATGCCTGTCCACATTTCTACGGTTTCTCTTAACTGCATCGCGAATGCCGTTAAGTTTTCCGGTGTAATATGATCTAAGTTCAGAAAAGCTTCATCCACCGAATACACTTCTACGCAACCGGGTGGTAGCATCATGCGTAATGTTTCCATGACACGCCAACTCAGATCGCCATATAAATTATAATTGGAAGAAAAAGTAGCTACACCATATTGCTCGATCAGTGGTTTGGCTTTGAAATAAGGTCCGGCCATTTCTACGCCCAATTGTTTGGCTTCATCACTGCGTGAAATGATACAGCCGTCATTATTGCTCAATACCACTACCGGGCGATTTTTCAGCTCAGGTCTGAATAATCGCTCGCAGGAGCAGTAAAAACTATTACAATCAACAATGGCCCTCATGATCCCCTAGCCCCTAAAGGGGGATTTTTAAGTGTTTTGAAATGATTGTGATGACCTGGTCTGTGTTATGTAAGACCTCATGATTCGTAAATCTTAATACGGTAAGTTGTAAACTTCGAAGTTCCGCGTCACGGTTCTGATCGTATTCTTTCCTGTCTGGTCTATTATGAATAGAACCATCTACTTCAATCACCAATCGGTGTTGATGACAGTAGAAATCGGCAATATAACCTGCGAGCGGATGCTGTCTTCTGAATTTACAACCCAATAAGTTTTGCTTCAACCGATTCCATAAAATGACCTCCGCATCTGTAAGAGTTTTACGTAATTCTTTAGCTCTTTGAAACGTGAAAGCCCCGGCATCATAATACATTGTCTTTTTCATAACAGTTCATTTAATCCCCCTTCAGGGGAAGGGGGTTATACGTTGTGAATGCTGTACGTCACTACCCCCCACACCGCAAAACTTCCATTCGGATCCAGTTCAATATCACCGAACTTTTTGTTTTCGGCGAGCAATCTTTTTTTGTTGAAAGCATCCTGAAATCTCCGCACTAGTAATTCACCATTAAGAATCGCAACGATGACACGTCCATTGGCATTGCGGATGCTTCTGTCTACGATCAGGATATCACCCGGATAAATACCGGTACCCGTCATGGCTTCACTGTTCATGCGGAAAAAAAAGGTAGCCGGTTTATTACGGATGAGTTGCTCATTGAGGTCAATGCCTCTTTCCATATAATCATCTGCAGCGGCACCAAAACCGGTGGCGTTGGCAGTAGGAACTTCCCACTGGCTGTACTGTTTGGAGCCTTTGTAGGCGGCTCCGTACCACTGTTCCCCATCCATATAAATAAATTTTGTTTAGCTAAATATTTTAGTAAATTTATGCTAAAATAATTGACACGATAAAATTTTGTTTATGGAAATACATACTGTAATCAGCGAAAGATGGACAGCTACGGCAGGTACTTTATTGAACAGTTATCAGCTGATGGCTTATCCGGATGCCATGACCGGTGCTGGCATTCATGCCGAACAACAATATTTGGTAAGAAGATACCAAACCGTTCTACCACCACAACCTACGGGCATTATGGTAGCACAGTTTATGGCAAGAGAGGAAATGGAATCTACTCTTATCCGATGGATGCATCGTATCATCAGCGCACAACAAAGTTTTCGGGTAAGTATGTCCGGGTTTGGAGCTTTATCATCCGGGCAAATCTACCTGCGTGTACAAGAACAGGAACCCTTTCAAGAGCTGGCTACTGCATTGCAGGTGGTAGATCAGTATGTAAGAAGTTATGATTGTCCACCCGTGAAACGATATACTCATCCTTATTTACCCTTGACAGGTAAAGTGTCTGATCATTTGTTTGGTGCATTGGAAGCGGAATATGCTTGTCGAAAAACAGATCTCTCTTTTGAAGTAAAGGAACTTTTATTGGTCAGATACAACCATGAACAGGAGAAGGGCAGGCAGATCAATGTATTTCATCTGCAGCCGGCTTAGTAAAAAAATAATGGATCCGATCCTTGACTCTTGTTACTTGATTCTTGAAACTTATACTGCTATGTTTACCTCCTTGAATGGACATCATCTCTCTGAATACCTATTGGTGTTGGAACCCAATGAAGCATTACAACAAAAGGTCTTGCAACTGAAGCAACACTTTGCAGCTACGTATGATTGTCCGACAGCAGTCTACTCAAAACCGCATATCACTTTATTAAGTTGCTTGCAATACACAATGGCAGAAAGCAGATGGTTACCCAGATTGGAGCGTATCATTGCCGGTACAGATCCTTTTATGGTAGAGTTGAGTGATTTTGGCAGCTTTCCCACGCATACGATTTTTATTCAGGTGAAGACAAAAAATTCCATCATTGATTTAGTAAAAGCGTTGCGACCATTGCAGCCGATGATCAAAACAGATAAAGAACATAAACCACATTTTATCACGGATCCGCATCTGACCATTGCAAGAAAGTTATTGCCTTGGCAATATGAAAAGGGATGGTTGGAGTATAGTAACAATCAGTTCACGGGTAAATTCATGGCAGATCATGTATTGCTGATGCGTAAACAGGTGGATGCAAAAAAGTATGAAATAGTAAAACGCTTCAAATTACTTGGACAAAAACAAACCATTGAACAAAGTTCACTCTTTGACTGGTGAGTGCTTATCAGCCGATCATTAAAAACCGTATCATAAGAGAAGAAAGAAAAGTTATGGAAGAGGAATCATCCTATCTCAAAGGGCGCGGTGCGCAATACAATCCGAGAAATCGTTTTTTGAAGAATGAGCGTATTAGAGAACATATAGAAGGCATTGATGATTGGACAGAACCCAATGTGGAGACTGTGTATCTGGAAGATCAGGCGAAGAGTATTGTCAATAAAGTGGATAGTCCGGATGTGGGTATGTGGTATAGTATGAATCCTTACCAGGGTTGTGAGCATGGTTGTATTTATTGCTATGCGAGAAATGCGCATGAATATTGGGGGTATAGTGCCGGACTGGATTTTGAAAGAAAGATCATCGTCAAAAAAAATGCACCACAACTCCTTCGAAAATTTTTGATGCATAAAAATTGGGAGCCGGTACCCATTAGTTTGAGTGGGAATACAGATTGTTATCAACCTGCAGAAAAAAAATTTAGATTAACAAGACAGTTATTGGAAGTATGTAATGAATTCAATCAACCTGTAGGTATGATCACAAAGAATGCAGGTATTCTTCGTGATAAAGACCTGTTACAGGAAATGGCAAGTAAAAATTTAGTGAGTATACTCGTGAGTATTACTTCATTCGATGAAGACCTGCGGAGAGCCATGGAACCCAGAACAACAACAGCAAAGCAAAGATTGCGTGTGATCAAAGAATTGAGTGAGGCCGGCGTAAGAATGGGTGTAATGTTGGGTCCCATGATACCGGGATTGAATGATCATGAAATGCAACGCATCATGAAAGCTGCCAGCGAACATGGTGCTGTCTTTAGTGCTTATACTTTTATTCGCCTGAATGGTGCCATTAAATTGATCTTTCATGATTGGCTCTATAAAAACTTTCCCGACAGAGCAGATAAAGTGTGGCACTTGATACAAAACGGACATGGCGGACAAGTCAATGACAGTCGCTATGGTATACGAATGCGAGGTGAAGGTCCGATTGCAGATATGGTAAGGCAACAATTCATCAAATACAATAAACTCTATCAACTCAACGCAGAGCGGTGGGATCTAGATGCAACACGTTTCAGACGGCCAGGGGAGCAGGGGAGGCTGTTTTAGCTAATAGTTCATGGCATATAGTTCATAGCAAATAGAACTGCCATTAACCATATGCCATGAACTATTAGCTACAGGCATTACTGTACAATTTTCTCTCTTATCTTTAAACATGCCCAAACTGCTCAGACAACTCAATAGAAATACTGCTATTGCCATAGTAGTGGGAGGAGTTATCGGGTCCGGTATTTTCATGAAGCCTTCATTGATGGCGGCTCAGTTACAATCACCTATTTTATTGTTGAGTGTTTGGGTAGTAGCAGGTATCATCACATTATTTGGAGCATTGTCCAATGCAGAAGTGGCAGCCATGTTTCCGGAAACAGGTGGACAGTATGTCTTCTTTCAAAAAATGTATGGTAAAGGATTTGCCTTTGTGTATGGTTGGGCTGCATTCGCTGTTTTTAATACGGCAGGTAATGCTTCCATCGCTTATGTATTTTCGCAATACACAGGTTATCTGATTGATTTGCCCAGATTTAGTACTGCTACGGAACAATCATTCACCTTATCTATTCCTTATATCGGAACCTTTTTCCCCTTGCAAAATATTGGTGTTAAACTGTTGACCATTGCTGTGATCATTTTGTTTACTGCCATTAGTTATCGCAGTGTTCAATATGGGGGAAGGGTGCAACGTATTCTTACTGCTTTGAAAGCAGCAGCTATTGTTTTATTGATTGGAGGTGTTTTTTTCTCGGGTAAAGGGGATATTACCAATATTGTGCAGAACACATCATCGATGCCAAGTGGTTGGATGATGGTCAGTGCGTACATCGCAGCACTGGCAGGCGCCTTCTGGGCCTATGATGGCTGGAATAACATTTCTTTTGTTGCAGGTGAGATCAAAGAACCACAGAAAAATATCCCTCAGAGTTTATTCATCGGACTAAGTTTTTGCATCGTCGTTTATGTATTGGTAAACCTCGCATTTGTGTATCTCATGCCGGTTCAGCGAATCGCTGCATCTTCATTTATCGCTTCAGATGCAGCCACTATTGCATGGGGAAGCATGGGTGGGGTTCTAATTACACTCATGGTGATGCTTTTTGTTTTGGGTACTACAAACGCCAATATTCTGGCTACATCAAGAGTTACATTCGCAATGGCTGATAACAGTAAATTATTTTCATGGGCTGGTAAAGTGCAACCTCGCTATAAAACCCCTGGTAATGCACTTTGGCTCAATGGAGCTTGGACCATTTGTCTGATCGTCAGCGGCTCATTTGATATGCTCACGGATATCCTCATTTTTGTAAGCTGGTTTTTTTATGGTATGAGTGCTTTGGGTGTTTTTCTGTTAAGAAAGAAAATGAAAGAAGTCCCAAGAGCGTATCAAGTCTGGGGTTATCCTTTTATCCCTGCAATATTCGTTCTCTTCACGGCTTTTTTTCTGATAGTCACATTAGTCAATGATATTAGTCATTACAAAGATGGAGAAACACAGGTTGTTCATTCTGTATTGGGTATACTGATCACCTTAGTGGGTGTACCCATCTATTATATTTCAAGGAAAAAATAATAATCCATGGTCATCAACTATAGACCATGGACTATTCACTATTTTCGCCACAAATCAATGCCAACATGGAAGCGGTGATACAAGGTATCCATACTCTTTTTACTTCTTTAAAAAATCAAACTGCTGATCGTATTGAGAAATTACCTCAGAGTGGAAGCGACAGGGTGTATTTCAGAGTATATGCAGGTAATGAAAGTTATATTGCTACTTATAATATCAATCAAAAAGAAACAAACACATTCATTCAGTTCAGCAGACATTTCAAGAAAGCCGGTCTGCCCGTTCCTGAAATATTGGGGGTAAATGATGATAATACGATTTATATCCAGGAAGATCTGGGTACAGAGTCTTTGTTAAATCAATTAGAAAAGCATGGGCATACAGATATTCCGTATCAGTTGTTTCAGAAGAGTTTAGCTGCGCTTGCACAAATTCAAATCAAAGGAGATAAAGGACTTGATTATAATTGGTGTATCACGGCCAAGGAGTTCGGTAAACAAGCCATCTTAAGTGATCTGTTGTATTTCAAATATTATTTTCTCGACACCCTCCAGCTTCCTTACGATAAACAAGCCATGCTGGATGATTTTGAAGCGTTAAGCACTTATCTCACCCATACTCAATACAAATATTTCATGTTCCGAGATTTTCAGAGCAGAAATATCATTGTAAAAGATGGAGAAGTAAGTTTTATCGATTTTCAGGGAGGTATGAAAGGAGCATTGCAATACGATGTGGCTTCTTTGCTCTGGCAGGCTAAAGCAGAACTAAGTGAAGAATGGAAAAATAGTTTATTGGAGTATTATATGGATCAGATCGATCAGTTATTGAAAGTGCCTGTAGATCGGATCACATTTGTGAGTCAATACAATGGTTATGTTTTGATTCGTTTATTGCAAGTAATGGGCGCATATGGATTCCGTGGATTGTTTGAAAGAAAGGCACACTTTTTAGCGAGTATTCCTTTGGCATTACGTAACCTGAAATTTTTCATTGAACATAAACGTATTGGCATCATTACACCTGAATTTGATCGGGTTTTGAAATTGGTAGTGGCCGATGAGATGATCGCTCGCTTTGAACCACCTCAGGCTAATGAACAAACACCATTGGTCATACAGATCAGCAGCTTCAGTTATAAAAAAGGAATTCCGGCAGATGAAAGTGAAAATGGCGGAGGCTTTGTATTTGATATGCGAGGTATTCTCAATCCGGGAAGATTTGATGACTATAAAAAGTTAAGTGGATTGGATAAGCCGGTTCAGGATTTTCTGGAACAACGTACTAAAATGAATGAGTTCCTCAATAGTGTATGGGATCTCATCGATATCACTGTAGAAGATTATTTGAAAAGAGATTTCAAACATCTGATGATCAACTTTGGATGTACAGGTGGGCAACACAGAAGTGTGTATGCGGCAGAACAAACAGCCAGACATCTTAGAAACAAGTATAAAGTAAAAGTAGAATTACAACATACCAATCGGGAGAACTGGGTTAAATAAGCATCACTATGAAAGCAATGATATTGGCAGCGGGATTGGGCACACGTTTGAAACCATGGACAGATCATCATCCCAAAGCATTGGCGGTGGTCAATGGTAAAAGCTTGTTGCAGAGAAATATCGAATACCTGCAACAATTTGGCATTAATGAAGTGCTGGTGAATGTGCATCATTTTGCAGATCAGATCATAGATGCAATAACAGTGAATAAAGGATGGGGAAGCACAGTCACAATTTCAGATGAAACGGATGTTGTCTTAGAAACCGGTGGTGGATTGAAAAAAGCAGCTTGGTATTTTGAAACTAGTTCATCTTTTGTTCTGATGAATGTGGATATACTCACAACATTGGATCTGAATGCCATGATGAAATCTCATGCATTGCATCAACCACTCGCTACGTTGGCAATATCGGAAAGAAAGACTTCTCGTTATTTTTTATTTGATCAGGAACAGCAGCTGAAAGGCTGGCGTAATGTACAGACAGGAGAAGAAAAACCTGTGGGTATCTCAACAGTTATTCCGGATTTACATCCAATGGCTTTTAGCGGTATTCATATCATAGATCGCAGATTGTTATCATTAATGGATAGAGAAGGTAAGTTCTCAATGGTAGATGTTTATCTGGATCTATGCGTAAATCACGCTATACGCGGATACGATCATACCGGCGCAATACTGGTAGATGTAGGTAAGCCCGAAAGCATCATCAAAGCAGAAGAACTTTTCAGCTAACATGACTGACGATAAGCGTTGAGCGATAAGCCACCAGCTACACTTTTACATACCATTTCTTCTTGTCCATCCAATAAACGATCACCCAATAAAATGCGATCATGACCAAGGCGTATAACAATGATCCGTTTCTTGGGTCATCAGAAATAGGTTTGCAGATATGATCCCAAAACCATGAAAGAGGCGTGGTTGTTTCTTCACCATCGGCAAAACGAATCAGTCCGAGTAATCTTGGTAAGAATCCGCTCAATACAAAAATGAACAGAGGATTTTTCCCGAATACATCAAAGAATTTACTCCATGCTCCTTTGATCTCTTTGAATTCTATCAGATAAATCAACACACTGATGGTGAGCATTGCAAGTCCGGTGGTGTATAACACATAACTACTGGTCCATATTTTCTTATTGATCGGAAAAACAAGATCCCAACATAGTCCTGCAACAATTAATACTACTGCTGCAATCATCAGATTGGCCAACATCTCATAACTCTTGCCTTTCTGTTGAATATATTGTCCAACCATAAAGCCAAACACTACCTGCACAATAGCCGGCATGGTACTGGTAACTCCTTCCGGATCGAAAGGAACACCTTCACCTTTATACATATGCGCTTCACCTAATACAGCTTTATCAATACCGGTTCCAAAATATCCCTCCAAACTAAAAGGATCTCCCGGGGTGCCTAACCAAAGAGTGATGAACCAGTAGAATAATAATAAAATACCACTAATAACAAATGCACCTTTTGTCTTTCCATAAAAAACAATAATCGAAGCAAAAAAGTAACAGAGTGCAATACGTTGTAGCACACCAAATATTCGGAGATTATCCAAGCTTTTAGCAACAAGTGAATCATCCTGCCATTTTACAAATGGGCTCCAATGTAAGAGCAGACCTATTAAAAAAATCAAAGCGGTTCTTTTGATCACTTTTTTCCAGAACATAGCTGGTCCGGCCTGTTCGAACCTAGGCATCACAAAAGCCATCGCATTACCTACGGCAAACAAGAAAAATGGGAAAACAAGATCTGTGGGCGTACAACCATGCCAAGGAGCATGTTCCAATGGGCCGTAAATATGCGACCAACTTCCCGGGTTATTTACCAATATCATTAAGGCTACAGTAGCCCCACGAAAAACATCCAATGAGTAGTAACGTTGATTCATGGCAGTTGTTTGGGGTTGAAAGATAATAAATACAAGAGATTCTTTAGTGAAATCTGCGAACCTAATGTACAAGCGAAATTTATGTTAAGCTAAAGGCATAGCTACTGAGTGATGTCCCTCCATTTGCTTATTTTGCAGCCATTCAGCAGAACGTATATGAGCAAAAAGATATTGATTACTGGAGGAGCGGGATTTATTGGATCTCATGTGATCAGATTATTTGTCAATAAATACCCCGATTATACCATTGTTAATTTGGATGCACTGACCTATGCCGGTAACTTGGAAAATTTAAAAGATGTAGAGCAGCATAAAAATTATCGCTTTATAAAAGCCGATATTTTAGATGCTACTGCCCTCGATCAGATTTTTCAAGAAGAGAAGATCACTGATGTGATTCATTTGGCAGCAGAATCACATGTAGATCGTTCAATATTGTCCCCTCTTGATTTTGTGTATACCAATATCATAGGTACTGTTAATTTATTGAATGCAGCCAAAAAAGCCTGGGCGGATAATATGCAAGAACATTTGTTCTATCATATTTCAACAGATGAAGTATTTGGCAGTTTAGGCGATACCGGCTTCTTTACGGAAACCACAGCATATGACCCACGTTCACCTTATTCAGCAAGCAAGGCTTCGTCAGATCATTTTGTGAGAGCATATCATGAGACGTATCATTTGCCCTCTATTGTTTCTAATTGCTCCAATAATTATGGTCCGAATCATTTTCCCGAAAAACTGATTCCCTTATTCATTCACAATATCATAGAGAAAAAACCTTTACCTGTGTATGGGGATGGTTTGTATACCCGTGATTGGCTGTATGTAAAGGATCATGCAAGAGCTATTGATACGATATTTCATCAAGGAAAACCCGGCGAAACCTATAATATCGGCGGATTCAATGAATGGAAGAATATCGATCTGGTAAAATTGCTTTGTTCTTTAATGGATCAAAAACTAGGAAGAACCAAGGGTGAAAGTGAACAATTGATCACTTATGTAAAAGATAGACCCGGACATGACAGACGATATGCGATTGATGCAAGTAAGATCAAAGAGCAATTTGGATGGGAGCCTAGTGTAACTTTTGAACAGGGCTTATCTGAAACCATTGATTGGTATTTGAATAATACTGAATGGTTACAACGCGTAACTTCAGGAGCCTATCAGCATTATTATGAATCTATGTACGGTAATCGATAATCATGAGAATTGAAAAAACCCCTTTAGCAGATTGTTATATCATTCATGATACTGTGCATGGTGATCATCGTGGTTATTTTTTTGAAAGCTTTAATAGGAAAAATTTTTTAGCCGAGACAGGCATGGATATAGACTTTGTACAAGACAACCAATCTAAGTCGCAAAAAGGTGTTCTGCGCGGACTTCATTTTCAAGAAGGAGAACATGTACAGGCTAAGCTGGTAAGGGTTTTACAAGGGAGGGTACTCGATGTTGTAGTGGATCTAAGAAAAGCATCTCCCAGTTTCGGGAAGTCTTTTACCATTGAGCTAACAGAAGATAATCACCAACAACTATTTGTGCCAAGGGGATTTGCACATGGATTTGTCGTACTGAGTGAAACAGCGGTCTTTTTTTATAAGTGCGATAATTATTATCATAAGGCATCGGAGAAAGGAATTATTTATAACGATAAGGATTTAGCAATCAATTGGCAGTTGTCAGATTCAGAGTTGATATTGTCTGAGAAAGATCGGGTTCTGCCCACTTTTCAGGAAATATTGAGCATCTTAAAATTTTAAAGTATGAAAGGTATTATTCTAGCGGGTGGTTCAGGAACAAGGTTGTACCCCATTACCAAGGGTATCAGCAAACAGTTAATGCCTATCTATGATAAGCCTATGATCTACTATCCGCTTTCAATATTAATGTTAGCGGGTATCAAAGAAATATTGATCATCACAACGCCTGAAGACAGTGATCAATTCAAGAGATTGTTGGGAGATGGAAAAGAGTTGGGATGCCACTTTCAATATGCCGTTCAGCCCCAACCCAATGGATTAGCACAGGCATTTGTGATCGGAGAATCTTTTATTGGGAATGATAAAGTCGCATTGATCCTTGGCGATAATATTTTTTATGGTGCAGGATTCAGTCAATTGGTTCAGTCTTTCAATGATGTAGAAGGTGCTGCTGTATTCGCTTATGAGGTCAATGATCCCGAGCGTTATGGTGTTGTTGAATTTGATGAACATAAAAAAGTGATCTCTATCGAAGAAAAACCTGTAAAGCCTAAATCGAACTTTGCTGTACCCGGACTTTATTTCTATGATAATTCGGTAGTGAATATTGCAAAATCAATTCAGCCATCTGCTCGAGGTGAATACGAGATCACAACTGTCAACAATGAATACCTCAAGCAGGGCAAATTAAAAGTCGGTATCATGAATAGGGGTACTGCGTGGTTGGATACCGGCACTTTTGATTCATTGAGTGATGCCAGCGAATTTGTAAGGGTTATCGAAAAGCGACAAAGTCAAAAAATTGGTTGTATAGAGGAAGTGGCTTGGCGCATGGGGTATATTACCAAAGACCAATTGAAAAAACTTGCTGAGCAATATGCAAAAAGCGGTTATGGCGCTTATCTGATGAACCTGAAATAGCTTTTAACACAGCTTTGTTTAGGATGAAAACGCTTTGGTTATCAATAACTTCAACATTTCTTTGATTAACTTTTAATATTTCTTTTCTAAACAAAATCTTCTCCTGCCTGTTTATATTGGCATGGATGCTTTTACCATTAAAGATTTGGAGAACCTGACCGGTATCAAAGCCCACACGATCAGGATCTGGGAGCAACGTTATGGATTTTTGAATCCACAGCGTACGCAAACCAATATTCGTTATTACAGTAATAACGAATTAAAAACAGTATTGAATATTGCTTTGCTGAACAAGTATGGGTATAAGATTTCCCATATTGATCGCATGACGCCTGTAGAAATGAAAGAAAAAATTCTTTCTTTAACACAGGCACAAGCCCAGCAAGAGCGTATCGTCAATGATTTGATTCATTGCATGGTTGATCTTAGAATGGAAGACTTTGAAACCGTTCTAGATAATTATATCATGACTAAAGGAGTAGAGAGAACGATTACCCAGATCATCTTTCCCTTCCTCGAACGAATTGGTATTCTCTGGCTTACCAATCATGTGAATCCTGCGCAGGAACACTTAGTAACCAATATCATTAGACAAAAACTGATCATCGGTATTGAAGGAGTTAATAGTCATGTATCACTGAATAAGACAACGCTGTTGTTTCTCCCCGAAGGTGAACACCATGAGTTAGGCTTACTCTTTATGTACTTTTTACTGAAGAGCCGAGGCGTGAAAGTGTATTACTTGGGATCCAATGTTCCATTGAAAGATGTTGAATATGTCGTGAATTTGAAGAAGCCTGATTTCCTCTACTCACACCTGACTTCAGTGGCGCATAATTTTAATTTTGAGAAATTCCTGATCAACGCGCACAACCGTATGCCTGATATTCCAATCATTGTTTCAGGCTTACTTACGCAGACTTATAAAAAACGAGTTCCATCTAATATCAGCTTCAAGAAATCTTTATCTGAAGTGATGGAGTATGTGGCAACTTTTTCCTAATTATCATCGTATTTTAATCGCATTTGGGCCGGTTCAACATGCAACCGGCCCTTTTTTTGATGTTTAAACATTCGTAATCCATTGATTTGGTTTGTTTTATCTTTTTTAAGAAATATTTAAACAAAAGTTTGGGTGGGTAGCTTATTTATGTTTAATTTTATTGTCTAAATAATTAAACACACTGTTTATGTCTACATTGGAATTTAATCAGATGCTGTTGAACAACACTGAGTTTTTAAAGCCTTTTGCTATCACATTAACTCGTGATACCGAAGCGGCTAAAGATTTAGTACAAGAAACGATGTACAGAGCCCTTGCCAACAAGGACAAATACAATGTAGGTACCAACATTAAAGCATGGTTGTACACGATCATGCGTAATATCTTCATCAATAATTATCGTCGTAAGGCTAAACAATCCACCATTTTTGATAGTACTCCTAATGAATTCTTGTTAAACCTGAATCAAGGAGCGGTGACCAATGATGCTGTTGCGAAGATCAATCTCAAAGAAGTACAGGAAGCCATTCATAATCTTCCGGAAATATTCCGCAATCCTTTTCTGTTATATTTCGATGGATTCAAATACCATGAAATAGCAGATATGTTGGGCGAGCCTTTGGGAACCATTAAAAGCCGTATTCACTTTGCGCGCAAGCTGCTCAAAAACCAATTACAACGGTATTAACTTTTTTGTCTAATTTACTAGTCGAGTGAGCAAGTCTGTCATTATCATCGGAAGCGGTTTCGCCGGTCTTTCTGCTGCCTCTTTCATGGCCAAAGCAGGATGGAAGGTTACTGTTTTGGAAAAACATATTACTCCCGGAGGTCGGGCGCGTCAATTCTCAGAAGCAGGGTTCACTTTTGATATGGGGCCCAGTTGGTATTGGATGCCGGATGTATTCGAGCGTTACTTCAATCAGTTCGGCAAAAAAGTCTCCAATTATTATCATTTAAAAAGATTGGATCCATCCTATCGTGTCTACTGGCCTGATGGTCCCGTGGATATTCCTGCCGATTACGAAGCCTTACGAAAATTATTCGACGAAATTGAACCCGGTAGTGCTGTTCAGTTGGATAAATTTTTAAAAGAAGCTGCATATAAATATGAAGTAGGTATCCAAAAATTGGTATACAAACCCGGGCAATCACTCACTGAATTTCTAGATTGGGAGTTGATCACAGGTGTATTTAGGTTGGATGTTTTCAATTCCATCAAATCACATGTAGCTAAACATTTTTCCAATCCTAAGCTCAAGGAGTTGATGGAGTTCCCCGTTTTATTTTTAGGTGCTTTGCCGGAAGATACACCTGCTTTGTATAGTCTGATGAATTATGCTGATATCAAAGGCGGTACTTGGTATCCCGATGGCGGTATGTTTCAAATAGTGAAAGCCATGTACGACCTGGCTGTGGAACTGGGTGTAGAATTTCGTTTTGAAGAAGAAGTAACCACGATCTCTATCCAGAAAAATGCAGTCAAAGAGGTTGTCACCAAAAAGAACCGGTACACAGCAGATGTGGTTATTGGTGGAGCAGATTATCACCATATTGAAACAGGTTTGTTGCCGGAAGAATTCCGTACCTATTCCAAACAATATTGGGATAAACGTGTGATGGCTCCTAGTTGCTTGTTATACTATGTAGGACTGAATAAACGATTGAATAATATTCATCATCATACCCTTTTCTTTGATACTTCTTTTGATGTACATGGAAAGGAAATTTACACAACTCGCGAGTGGCCATCGGATCCTTTGTTTTATATGAGTGCTACTTCTGTAACTGATTCTTCTGTAGCTCCTGAAGGTTGCGAGAATCTTTTCCTATTGATACCTGTTGCAACCGGACTGAGCGATGATACTGAGGAAAGAAGGGAATTTTATTTCAATCAGGTCATTGACCGATTGGAAAAACAACTGGGACAATCAGTAAGGGAGGCTATCATCTATAAAAAGTCCTTTGCACATAGCGATTTCGTATCTGAATACCATGCTTTTCGTGGAAATGCCTACGGATTAGCGAACACTTTACGTCAAACTGCTGTTTTAAAACCGGGATGTAGGAGTAAGAAAGTGAAGAATTTGTTCTATACCGGACAATTAACGGTTCCCGGACCGGGCGTACCGCCAAGTTTGATCAGTGGGGAAGTGGTGGCGGGTGAGGTCATTAAAGCATTTGGATAAAAAAGTATTTCAATAGGCCAGAACCATTGGCCATAAGCAAAAACACAACCCATGATCAATCTGTTTCATGAAGTAAGTCAGGAGTGCAGCAGGATCACGACCGAAAAATACAGCACTAGTTTTTCTTCGGCCATTAGGTTGTTGCATAAAGACCTGCGTACACCCATTTTTAATATTTATGGTTTCGTTCGCTTTGCGGATGAGATCGTTGATACTTTTCATGATTTTGATAAAGCAGTATTACTGCATGAGTTCAAACAAGCTACTTACGATGCAATTGAAAAAGGCATCAGCATGAACCCGATACTGCATAGCTTTCAGATCACAGTGAATCAGTTCGGGATTGACAAAGAATTGATCGATGCATTTTTATATAGTATGGAACTGGATCTTGATCAACGTAAGTATGATCGTGCAGGTTACGAACAATATATTTATGGTAGTGCAGAAGTGGTTGGCTTGATGTGTTTATTTGTATTCTGTGAGGGCGATAAAAAAATGTATGAGCAGTTAAAGCCGTATGCTAGAAGCCTGGGTGCAGCATTCCAAAAAGTCAATTTCCTGCGTGACCTAAAAGCTGACTATGAAGGCTTGGAACGTGTGTACTTTCCGGGGTGTGATTTCAGAAATTTTACGTCAGCAGATAAAGCTGCTATTGAAGCGGATATTCAAAAGGATTTTGATCACGCATATGAAGGCATTCTCTTACTGCCAATGAAAGCACGCTTTGGGGTATATGTAGCTTATAAATATTACCTCTCTCTCTTCAAAAAGATCAAGAAAGTACGTCCGCAAAAGATCATGGAAGAGCGTATCAGAATACCCGACTATGGTAAAGTATTTATTCTGGCCAAAGCGGGTATCCGTAGTCAGTTGAATTTACTCTAGCCTCACAAAGCAGGAAGACTTATTTTTAATGTATGGAACAGGTGATACTTGTTAACGAGCAGGACATTGAACTGGGCGTCATGGAAAAAATGGAAGCACATGAAAAAGCTTTGCTGCATCGCGCTTTCAGTATTTTCATTTTCAATGATCGTCATGAACTGCTCTTGCAACAAAGAGCTATTAGTAAATACCATAGCGGTGGACTCTGGACCAACACTTGTTGCAGTCATCCTCGTCCCGGTGAAACTGTTGCTGATGCTGCCTTGCGCAGACTAAAAGAAGAGATGGGTTTTGAAACAACACTTTCTAAAGCATTTGACTTTACCTATAAAGCCCCATTTAGTAATGGTTTGACAGAGCATGAATTTGATCATGTATTTACCGGTACCTACAACGGAATAATTGAGCCCAATGCCGATGAAGTTGAAAGCTATGCGTATTATTCCTTGACTGAAGTAGATGAAA
Organism: Sediminibacterium sp.; assembly: GCA_965279585.1. Classification (GTDB taxonomy): domain Bacteria; phylum Bacteroidota; class Bacteroidia; order Chitinophagales; family Chitinophagaceae; genus Sediminibacterium. The sequence continues at coordinate 797,328 of OZ257248.1, forward strand.
TGCTGCAAAAAAATCCGAATGATTTTACTGTATGGTTTCATATCGCATTTCCGAAAGTGCGTGATTGGTATCAGAAACAACAAAACAATTGATCATGCAATCATCTCCAAGAGCCGTTGTAATTGGGTCTGGTGTAGCAGGAATGGCAGCAGCGATCAGATTAGCTGTTCAGGGTTTTGCAGTGCAGGTATATGAGCAATCCGATCAGCCCGGTGGTAAATTAGGTTACTTCGAAACTAAAGGGTATCATTTCGATACCGGTCCCAGTTTATTCACTCAACCTGCTAACATTGAAGAGTTATTTGCACTCGCTGGAGAGCCTATCGCTGATTATTTTCAATACAGAAAGATGGATCATTCTTGTCACTACTTCTATGAAGATGGCACCATGATCCGAGCAGCTGCCGATATTGATACCTTTGCTGCTGAGTTGCAACAAAAAACAGGAGAGCCCGCACATCACCTGAAACAGTACTTGAATGCTTCTGCTAAATTATATGATGGTGTTGCCGGTGTTTTTTTAAATCATTCGCTTCACAAAAGAAAAACTTTGATCAAAGCGAATATTCGGAAAGCCATCAAAACCGTTCGTCTGTCGCATCTCATGAAGAGTATGCATCAGGTCAATCAAAAAACATTCCAGAGCGAAAAAGCAGTACAGCTATTTAATCGATATGCTACTTATAATGGCAGTAATCCTTACAAAGCACCCGGAATGTTAAGCCTGATCCCACATCTGGAACATAATGAAGGTACTTTTTATCCGGAAGGGGGTATGATCAGCATCACCAAAGCATTACACCGATTGGCTATTAAGAAAGGGGTGGTCTTTTATTTCAATCAACCAGTAGAAAGGATCATCAGGCACAATAACAAAGCCATCGGAGTTGTGGTAGCAGGTAAAAACATCGCAGCTGATATTGTTGTAAGTAATGTAGATGTATACTTCACATACTTACGATTGCTAAATGACCCGCAAAAAGCAAAAAAAATATTAAAGCAAGAAAGAAGTAGCAGTGCGCTGATTTTTTACTGGGGTATCAATCGATCATTTTCACAACTTGGGTTACATAATATTTTCTTCAGCAATAATTATCAAGCTGAATTTGATCATTTGTTCCGACTGAAAAAATCATATGATGATCCTACCGTGTATATCAATATCACTTCAAAGTGTGAGCCGGGTAAACAAGCTCCTGATGGAAAAGAAAATTGGTTTGTAATGGTCAATGCCCCGGCTAATGTTGGACAAGATTGGGAAGCATTAAAAGTGAAGTATCGGCAGGCTATACTTGATAAGTTGCATCGAATGTTGCAAACAGATATAGCACCACTCATTGAAACAGAAGATATTTTGGATCCTGTTTTGATCGAAACAAAAACAGGATCTTATCAAGGTTCCTTATACGGAACCAGTTCTAATTCAAAGATGGCGGCTTTCTTACGTCATCCGAATTTTTCGAGACAAATAGAAGGGTTGTATTTTGTAGGCGGTAGTGTTCATCCGGGAGGTGGCATACCTTTGTGTTTAAAGAGCGCGAAGATCATGAGTGAGATCGTTCAAGATGATACCCGAAAAAGAAAAAGACATTGAACAAGTATAAACTGACCATATCTGCTTTTATAGCGATCCTCTTTCATGTGAGTGGATTGATCGGTATGTTATATACTGATCATAAAGATTGGTTTATTGCCAATACACCATTGAATTTGATCTTGATGGCTGCATTGTTGATTTGGAACCAGCCTAAACCTAACAAAGCATTTTTACTTTTTTTATTGGCTGCATTTTTAACAGGGATGGGGTCAGAAATGATTGGTGTTAATACCGGCAAATTATTTGGCTGTTATCATTACGGACAAGTACTCGGTCCTCATTTCAATGGAGTGCCATGGTTGATCGGGGTGAATTGGTTTGTGATGGTGTACTGTTCTGGAGTGATCATGCAGAAAGCCATTGATTGGATGAGTTCGAAATATGAAGAATCAGGGGGGCGCTTATCCAAGAATATGGTCACTATTTCCCTAGTGCTTGATGGAGCTTTACTAACGGTATTTTTTGATTGGGTAATGGAGCCTGTAGCCGTAAAATTGGGTTTTTGGCAGTGGGAAGGAGGGGTGATTCCTTTTTTTAATTATCTCTGCTGGTTTCTGATCAGTGCTGCATTGTTGGTGCTTTTCCGCTACCTGCGTTTCGAGAAGACCAACCATTTTGCGGTACATTTGTTTATCATACAGCTACTGTTTTTCTTAACACTCAGATGGCATTTATAATATGATATATGTATTGATCACACTTGCTACTTTTTGTATCATGGAAGGCATAACATGGCTAACCCATCGATATGTCATGCATGGATTTTTATGGTATTTGCATGAAGACCATCATCAGAAAGGACCGGGTTTTTTTGAAAAAAATGATGCCTTCTTTATCATTTTCGCGATACCCAGTTGGTTATGCATCATGTTAGGAAGCATGAATGAAGTGTATTGGGTAGTAAGTATCGGAGCCGGTATTGCGATGTATGGGTTTGCTTATTTTCTGGTGCATGAAATTATTATACACCAGCGTATTAAATTATTTACAAGAAGTAATAATAAATATATCAAGGCGATACGCTGGGCACATAAAATGCATCACAAACATTTAGACAAACACGAAGGAGAAAGTTTTGGTATGCTCATTGTAGCAAAAAAATATTGGGATAAAGTTCGAAAAGATGAAATGATGCAAAAGCAATAATTTCATCATTCACAATTGACTATTCACCACTGACTACTCACTATCATTATATCATCTCCGGTTCAGGTCTTGCAGGCATGAGTCTGCTCATGCGCTTGATGGAGGACCCTTTTTTTGATGATAAGCAAATACTCATTGTAGACAAGGCTCCCAAACAAGAGAATGACAGAACCTGGTGTTTTTGGGAAAGAAAACAAGGAATCTTTGAATCTATTGTGCATCATCAATGGACATTATTGGATTTTTTCTCGAAAGAATATACTTCAACACTCCAGATAGAACCATACCGTTACAAAATGATTCGCGGTATTGACTTTTATCAGACCGTACAACGAAAAGCAGTCGATAAAAGCAATGTGCATTTTCATTATGAAGAAGTAAAAAGTATAAGTACTGAAAATGGTAAAGCAGTATTGACATTGGCTTCCGGAAAGATCACCGCTGATTATATATTCAATAGCATCTTGTTTCAAGAACCTAAAGTAGCAGCTCACGAGTATATGTTGTTGCAACATTTTAAGGGTTGGGTCATTGAAACACCCACACCTGTATTTGATTCGGGTAAAGCTACTTTCATGGATTTCAGGGTGTCGCAGGAGGAAGGTACTACATTCATGTATGTATTACCCATGGCTGATAACAAAGCCTTGGTAGAGTATACTTTGTTTACAGAAAAAATACTGCCACAGGAGAAATACGAGGAAGAATTGGTGCAATACCTTTCTCAATATCTTGGGATAGATACATTTACCATTGAACATGAGGAGTTTGGAATCATTCCAATGACCAACCATGTTTTTCCATCAGTAGAAGGTAAAGTTATTTATATAGGTATTGCCGGTGGACAAGCCAAAGGAAGTAGTGGGTACGCATTTCAGTTCATTCAAAAAAGAACAGCTTTCATCGTACATGATTTAAAAAATGATCTTTTCCCTCGCACTGATAATAGCTTTTCAGCAAAGAAATTTAGATTGTATGATAGTGTACTACTAAATGTATTACACTATAAAAAACTCAATGGAGATAGGATCTTTGCAGATATTTTTCGGAAAAATCCACCACAAAGGGTACTTCGTTTTTTGGACAATGAAACAAGCTTGTGGGATGATCTTCACATTATGAATAGCGTACCTACCGGCATATTCCTTAAGGCCGCTTTCCAAGAGTTATTCAGGTAGTTAAAATTGTTTCTGTTATTTTTGCTCGGTCAAGCAATTGTCTTTTCCAATATACTTTGGCCTCGTAGTATCCGCCGCGGCGGAGATAGTATAATCCCCACAATACTGTGGGGACGAAGCTCAAACGACAGGACAGCAAAGTTCTTTTAATGGTTGATGTGATATCATGGCCTCGTAGTACAATGGATAGTATAATCCCCACAATACTGTGGGGACGAAGCTCAAACGACAGGGCAGCAAAGTTCTTTTAATGGTAGATGTGATATCATGGCCTCGTAGTACAATGGATAGTATAAGAGTTTCCGAAGCTCCAGATTCAGGTTCGATTCCTGACGAGGCCACAAAAAAGAAGCAAGAAAGAAGAGACAAGGCACAGGATATCTGTCTCTTCTTTTCTATAGTGAGATATATCTACTCGTGAGGTAACCCCATCAACCCAAAATACTTTCCTTTTGATGTTTCAATTACAGATTTGATTTTTTTGAAGTTGTTTTCAGTTGGGGATAGATTGATGAACTTGCCAACGATCCTTCTGTGTTTATAAATAATGATCGTATTTTCTGCATTAGGGTCTATCTTATTTAAGGATACTTCTGTTTCTTCATCATGCATGGATGGAACATAGGTAAGCGCTGTTCTTTGTAATTTCAGTTCTTTTCCGATAGATTCTAGGAGTTGCTGTCTGTTTGCAGCACTATAGTTTCTTTCATTGCCATACACAAAATAAGCCTTGAGAGAATCCGTGTACTGCTCGGCGCTAAGTTCCAGAAATTGTAACCATTGTTTGATGGATGACCAATTGGGTTGATTGCCTGTATAAAAAATGATACCGTGATAACGTCCGTATTTACAAACCGGACAAGCCCTGCTTCCCTTATCGGGTCCATATGCATGGTAAGGTATAAACGAAGGCTGATCTTGTCCAACAGAAAGTCCGGACTCTTTAGATAGGTCTTTTGTAGCAGGATGATTGGGAATATTGAGTCCAAGTATGATATCATGTTCTGCTACTTGTATTTCCCCATTGAGTAATACACGGAGTATCCCATTTCCACCCCTTTCTTCGAAAGGATACTTTTTCCTGTGTTCTATTAATAAGGGGTCTTCGTCGAAAACAAGATCATCTACATAATACGGATTTGATAGGTTGGCTTCTTTTATCAATACATGAATATGAGCAGGCATTTTTTCCTTTGGATAGGGTGCTGGTCGTAAAGTATGGATCATATATCGTCCATTGCTATCAGATTTAACCCACCCGCGTAAATAACCATGTTGTGTCGCCTTTTTATGAGAACCTGAGCGATTGCTGTACAAGCCTTTGGCATCCGTATGCCAATAGTAGATGAGTATATTGGGTGCCGGTGTTTTTCCATCCGCCTGAAAAACCGTTCCTGTGATCATTAATTTTTGTGCATTCTCATACCAACCTAAACTAGTGTCGGAAGATCCGATATTAGCGGGCATTCCTTCAAACATGAGCTCGCAGGTTTCACAATTACCACCGACACGTGAATGATTAGGTGGGGAAGGCTGCGCTTTACATGCGTTAAGAAGTAAGAGACAAGATAGCGTAATCGAAGCGGTAACATTTAGTCGCATAGTTTTTTTCACAAAAATCAATGCAGCTATTACTTATAGCAAATGGGATGAGGTGAAAGGAGTCTATAATACCGTATCCTGAGTGCCATTACCCATGACCCGTTTGAAATCAGCCGCATAATTTCTGCTTAATCGAAGAAGGGTTTGATCTTTCAATACGATGTCGTAATCGCCATTGTGTCGTGAACGGAAAGAGGCGATCTCTTGTATATTAACAATGGTGGATTTGTGGATACGTACAAACTGATCGGCTGGTAGTTCGTCTTGTATCTTTCCAAGGGTAGTTTTATGGAGGTGTTTTCTAGCATGGGTTTGTATCACCACATAAGGCGGACTAGATTGAATATGTCGTATCTCTTGTTTCGCGATTAGGATTTTTTGATGCCCTTCTTGTACAATAAGGGAGGGACTGTGTAAAAGTGTATGTAGTTTCACTTCTTCAAGAGAGGCTGATGATCCACTAGTAACTTGTTGAGATCTCAATAGGTTAATGAAGAAAGGTAGACCGTATAATAACAACAAGGAGTAGCCGTTTTCTGCAATACTAAATCCCATGCCTTTCCAGAAGATAAACCTTTGTTCAAAAAAAATGGCTGAGATGATATCAATGAATAAAGCACTTACAAATACATGAGCGCCAATGAAGAAAAGATAGATAAGTAACTGATGCTTCAAACTTAATCCTCCTTTTTGTAAGAGTCTATTTTGAAGGACACAAAATGGAATAAACCACCACCAGAAACTGCTGAATAAAAAAGATTCAGAGAAATAATAGGCAGCGTCAGTAAAAACTGTTTGACTAAAGTCTTTTACAAGCGTAAAAAGAAACCCGCCTGAAACAAGTAAGATGGCTAAATAGAGGGATGAAATTTTTCGATGAAACTTGAGTTCCATGGCTGATACTTTTAGCGACTGAACTAAAAGTAAGAAGTTTTTAAAATAGCCAATCGGAATATATGTTAATTCCGCAGTAGGATTAAAAATGGAACACAGATTCTCATGATTTTCATGATTGATGCAGATGATTTTCAAAAATCATGAGAATCCGTATTCCGGAATATAGTTTAATCAACAATCACTGTACCCAATAATCTACTACAGTTACTTTTTCAAGTAAACCCGGTAATAGTTTGGTAAAAGCTGTATGAGCAGGGTGAACCAAATAATCATCCCGATCTTTTTCATTGGAGAATGTGAGTAGGAAACAATGGGTAAGTCCGTTATTCAATTTCTCCGGACTATTGTTCTCACCCCATTCAAATTTTTTGATGGTCTTTATTTGATTGGGTAATTCTTTGAATGCACGAATCACTTTACCGATAGCGGCTGAATCTGCTTTTGATGTCCAACCGAATAGCACTACATGACGGAGTTCTTTGGTAGTGGTTTGCGATTGTGCACCTGCAGAAATAAAAAATACTAATACAAATAAGCTTATTATTTTTCTCATCATCTTTTTATTTATCATACTGCTCATTCCTAAAATCTACAATCAGTAAAATAGAGATTTTATAACTAACATAATAACTATTGTTATTAAGGCACAAATTGGTAACCCTCCTCGTAAAGTTGTAATAATACTCATCGTATTATTTCTTTCCCATTCTTTTCCTAATTCTTTTTTGTAATTACGAATTACGGGTGGAATACAGATTAGTACTGTTATGATGAATATGGCTATGGATATTATCCAAAAAGAGGCAGGCATATATTATTTGTGAAAAGTTGATGATATCACTAATACATCGAATGCACCATCGCCAAACTCTCCCTTGCCATTTGACTATTATACTCAAACGTTAATTCCTTGTGATTGATGGTATCTACAATGGTTCCAATGAAGCAAAGTCCACCCGTGAAAAGATATAATAAACCCATCCCGTTTTGTCGAACCAAAAACCTTTGTACACCCGCTACCAATACAAAGCCGAGGATACAGCCAAGTAATATTTGATCTGTTTTCCTTCTTTTACCATTGTATACTGCAATAAAGTTTTGCAATCTTTCAGGTGATAGATCTGCAGTGAGATTTTGTAAATACACCAGCTCTTCACCTTCAAGAGCGGGGATCAGATTGTACAGGTTGGGTTTCATGTTGTTTGCGTAAAGGTTGTATGAGTTGTTTTATCCTTATAAATATAATGATTACTGCTACAATTCCCAATGGATGATGATGAAAGGAAGTCCGAAAACGAAAATGCAAAGCATCATGAATAGCATGCCCGATCCCACAGCCCGGACATTTACCGAGCCCCAATAATCTTGATGGGCATAAAGACCTTTCATCTCCTGCATTCGGCAAAAAGAATAACAAGATCAATGCGCTGACCCAGAAAATGAGTTCAATATGTTTACGGATATATCTGATACCCTGAAGTTCGGATTACTTTCCGAATGCAGCAATATTGCTACTAAAGATCTTCACGGCGATGGCTAAAAGGATCACCCCAAAAAATTTACGTACCGCCAATAATCCGGCTTGTCCGAGCGCACGCTCAATTACTTTTAATGATTTCAGTACAATATACACAACGACCAAATTGATAAGGATACCGCTAAGAATGTATAACTCTTCATAGTTGGCTTTCAAGGACATCACGGTTGTGAGCGTACCGCTACCGGCAATAATAGGGAAGGCAATGGGTACTACTGATCCTGATTTGGCATCTTTATCACCTTTAAAAATTTCATGCCCTAACACCATTTCCAGTCCGAGTAAAAAGATCACCACAGAACCTCCTACTGCAAATGAACGAATATCCAATCCTAGAATTTTTAGAAAAGCTTCTCCTGCAAACAAGAAAAGTATCATTAAAGCTCCTGAAATTAAAGTGGCTTGTGTAGAGCGTATCCCACCCATTTTTTCCTTCAATGAGATCAACAAAGGAATGGATCCCACAATGTCAATCACCGCAAACAAAGTAAATGTAATGGTCAGCAGATGGTCGAGTTGGAAGTTCATGGTGTAAGTTTAGACTAAGGTAGGGAATAGTGAGTAGTCAGTAGTGAGCAGTGAGTAATTTTTTGAAGAACTACAGCTTGGCACTAACTCACTACTGACTATTTACTACTCACTATCAAAATCTAAACACATGATTCCTCACTAACTTATATTCAAACTGTAAAGTTTCAAGGCAATTTTTGCAGAGACAATCTGTGTACTTACTTTCAATGTAAACACGTTCCTCGTAACTGAGTTTAGGGCCACTACATTGACAAGCAGGAATATTGCCCACCTTACACTCAAATGTTTTGGTGCAACGCGGGCAATGCTTGATTTCATGTTTATGTGTCATGGAAGAAGATTATGCTAAGTGAAAAGTGAAATTAGCTAATGGTCCATAGCCCATAGCAAATAGCAGTATTTATTAGCTACTTAGTTACCATGCCTCCTTTCACTTTTCACTTTTGACTTTTCACTTTTGATTTATCACCAATTAAAAGTTACCCCGGCATTGAATAAAAACGGAATGGCATTGAATCCGCGTGCGTCAAAGAATTTTTTGCCGGTTATATTTTGAGCATCAGCAAAAAAACGAACGCTGTTATTCAGTACGTAATCAGCAGACGCGCCTAATATGAAATAAGAAGGCAATGAAACATCTGCTCTACGGAAACCACCGATATCAAAACGCTGACTTACATATTTCCCTGTAGCAGCCACATTCAATCCTTTGCACAGATCTACATTGGCACTGATATTGAAATGATGTTTGGGTCTGCGTAACAGATAATCGTACGTAACAGTGTCTTTAGTGGTCAAACGATTTTGGGTTACTTCTTCACTCAATAGCAAAGTATAGTTGGCTGTGATACCGGCCTTTTTACCCAGCTTGGCATTCATTTCCCATTCCAAACCATTCACGATCTGTTTCACATAGTTGAAATAGTTAAACGTGATGTAATTATAATCAATACCATTGTTGATCCTTCTATTGAAATATACCAACCTGCTTCCAAATGATTTTTGTTGATAGCTGACGCCTGCTTCATAATTCACAGATTTCTCAGCATTCAATTGAGCATTCAGACTAAGCTGATACAACGAAGGTGTTTTGAATCCACTTGAAATACTACCAAATACACGAACAGCATCATTTATACTGTAAGATGGATTCAAAGTGTAGGTAGCATTATTGCCATAACGTGAATGATCATTGTATCGTCCGCCTAATTCAATATTTAGTTTTTTATCGGGGCTACTGTAGATCAAAGAACCATAAAGCGCTGTTTGTGACATTGAAGTATCACGAAACCTGCTTCTGAATGGACCAAATGAACTGATGGCAAAATAATCTTGATTGTAAGAGCCATAACGATAATCAATACCTGTTAACAAAGTAAAGCCGGCACCTAATCTTACTGAACTGTATAACTCCGCAAATTGTGAAATAGCATTATACGTGTTGTCTTCGAAAATGGTACTGGTTTTATGTGCACTGTCATTACGATAGTTTCGTTTAAGTTCACTGTACTGATAATTGCCGGTTAATGCAAGAGATCCTTTCCTGTATTGAAATCCTGTACCGGTGATCAGGGATTTATTGTTGATATTGTAGTCTCGATCATCATTGAAAACTCCCGCGTCAATAGCAGTTTTATATTGGCTGTACATGACAAATGTTTTGAACATCAAGTGATCATTGGCCTGGTACATCAATTGAGTATTGGCTACTGAACCGTCGTATTTGTCTTTGTCATAGTTGCGTGTACCGGTACTATCATACGCAGAGGAAAATCCATTGGTAAACAGTCTTGCATAACGGGCAGTGTACGTGAACTTGTTTTTCTTCCCGTACAGTTGAATATTATTACGTGAAGTCCCCAGATTACCTTGACTCAAAGTGGCTTTTACGTTGAATGCTTTTTGTGCATCTTTTTTTACCGTGATAATATTCACCACGCCTGCGATGGCGTCACTGCCATACAAGGTAGATTGAGCACCTCTACATACTTCAATTCTTTCTACATCATTGATAGAAAATAAATTGAGATCAAAGTCAGTAGTAATGGTAGACGGATCATTCAAAGGAATACCATCCATCATGATCAATGTTCTGCCCGGAGAAGCACCACGCATATATACGGTTTGAACACTGCCGGTATTGTTGAACGCACCATTGATGGTGATACCTGCTTGTTCATTGAGTAATTGGGAAATGGTCTTACCACCGCTTTTTTCGATCTGCGCTTTGGTGATCACAGAGATCACTTTACCGGTAGTACTTTGTTTCTGTTCAATTTTGTTGGCGGTTACTACTACTTCATCAAGTGTAACCGTGTCTTTTTGTGCAAATACCTGAGTGCCAGACAGCAGGCATGCTAGGAGCGTAATTTTTTTGCTCATTGTTGTTTGTTATAAGGTTGAACAATGAGCTTTCAGGAAATTTTAAAAAACGGAGAAACATAAATAGCCGCTGCAGACAGCATTTACATTCCATGCTTTTCACCCGAAAGCCGTGAATGAACGTTTGTGTCTGGCAGGTCTTCTGGCTTGTTCTCTGTTGCTGAACCTTCCCATCCCGATAAGTGGAACAGTGGTTAGTAGAAACAACAGTGATGTGAGAGCAAATGGCTAATGGATCATGGCAAATAGTCTATGATCTATTAGCTATAAGCAAACCATCCAAGAACTTACAGCTACGGGGATAGCGCCGGAATCACACCGGACTTCCCTTTTAATCCCACATATAGCGGGAACCAAATACGGTAGCAAAAGTAGGGGCTGGTATGTTTTCGGAAAATTAAGTTTTACACGGGAAGGGGATAAGTGGGGGTAGTCCATGGTCCATAGTCCATAGCATATGGCAAATAGTTCATGGCGTATAGTCCATGGTCAATGGTCCATAGACCATAGCCAATAGTTCATGGCGAAGGGGCTTAGTAAATAAAAATGGACAGGTGTGATTTGTCTTTAAATATATTAATTGCCAATTTGCAATCAACCATCAGCTATGGACTATGGACCGTGAACCATAACCCATCTTTTCCTTACATTTATCACCATATCAATTTATTATGCAGGGAAACCAAAAACTAAATCTGTTCAGTTTCACTATGATCGTTGTGGGTCTGGTGATCGGTATGGGGATCTTCAGAACTGCGGCTACGAGTGCCAAAGATGCTATTGAACCCTCTGTTTATTTTACAGCATGGATATTGGGCGGATTTGTAGCGCTCTGTGGAGCATTGACCTATGCAGAGATCGGAAGTCGATATCCGGTGACGGGTGGCTATTATAAAGTATTCTCATATGCCTATCACCCAAGTATTGCATTTGCCATCAATTGTATCATTCTTATTAGTAATGCGGCAAGTTTGAGTGCAGTGGCATTGATCGGGAGTGGTTATATCACCAAATTATTCCCGGGTTATGACTGGACAGATATTCATAAAGCATTGATCAGTTGTGTAGCTATCATCTTTTTTTATGGGATCAATCTCATGGGATTACGCATGAGTTCGCGAGCACAAAATATTTTGATGCTGATCAAAATCGGAATGATCGTGGTATTGATCCTCGCATTGTTTTTTCCACAAGATCATGCAACTGCTGTGGCAACTACCACCGTGTTGCCGGAGGCAGGAACATCATCTATGAGTTGGATACAGAGTTTGGGTATTAGTTTGATTGCTGTATCATTTACATATGGTGGTTATCAGCAGACGATCAATTTTGGAAATGAAGTGAATCAACCGGCTAAAAATATTCCGCGTGGTATTTTTATTGGGATAGCAATCATTATCGGTTTGTATCTTTTAGTGAACCTGAGTTATTATACCATCGTAGGTTTTGACCAAATGAAAGGTGAAAGAGAAATCGCTTACGTAGTGATGGAAAAAACCTTTGGCACAAGGGGCGCGGATATCTTTTCCTTCTTTTTATTCTTTGGTGTTTTGGCTTATGTGAATGCTTTGTTGATGAGTAATCCACGAGTGATGTATGCGATGAGTCAGGAAAGAACCTTACCGGGTTTCTTTTCAAAACAGAATCCCAAAAATCAAGTGTTCACGATATCGTTAACTGTGTTTGCGGCGATGTGTATTGTGATCTTATTCTTTGCACAAACATTTGATAAGATACTCAACTTCACCATCTTCTTGGATTGTTTTGGAATGGTAGCATCCAGTGCCACTATTTTTATTCTGCGTAAGCGTACCAAACATTTGGACGGCACCGGAATTTTCAAGATGAAGTTGTATCCGATCCTGCCCTTGATCTTTATGAGTGCTTATTTGTTTGTAGGTATCAGTATCGCTTTGCAAACACCGGATACCGCATTGGTGGGTTTAGCTGTGTTGAGCGGGTTTATGTTGATCTATTTTCTTACATCAAAATTCAGGAAAGTCAATCCTGAACAACAAGTATAATCACATGGACATATCCTATATTTTGAATGAGTTGGGAGAAGATCGTGATGCGTATTTCCGAGCGGTATCACCACCGATCGTACAAACCAGCAACTTCGCATTTAAAACGGTAGATGATCTGCGTAAGGCTTTTGAAAATGAGTATGGTGGATGGTTGTACAGCAGAGGCTTGAACCCAACAGTAGAAATACTAAGAAAGAAGTTGGCGGCATTGGATGGTGCAGAAGATTGCCTTGTTTTCAACAGTGGGGCGGCTGCTATTTTTGCTTCGGTATTGGCAAATGTGAAAACCGGAGATCATATTGTTAGTGTGAAAGATCCGTATACCTGGGCAAGAAAGATGTTTGATGAGATATTGCCGCGATTTGGTGTAACGGTGACTTATATCGATGGACGTTCTATCAATAATTTTGAGGCAGCCATTCAATCCAATACATCCATCATCTATCTTGAATCACCGAATAGTTGGATGTTTGATCTTCAAGATCTTGGTGCTGTAGCAAAATTGGCTCGCTCTAAAAATATTGTTACCATTTGTGATAACAGCTATTGTTCACCGCTTTATCAGAAACCCTATGAAATGGGGATTGATCTGGTATTGCAATCTGCTACGAAGTATATCAGTGGACATAGTGATGTGGTAGCCGGTGTGTTGAGTGGCAGCAGAAAGCAAATAGAACGTATCTTTAATAGTGAATACAATAACATAGGATCCGGTATCCAACCTTTTAATGCCTGGTTATTGATCAGAGGACTCAGAACATTACCTGCAAGATTGGAGCGTATCACTCGAACCACCCAAACAGTAATCGACTTCCTATTATCACATCCGCGTGTTGAAGAGGTGATTTTTCCATTGCATCCTTCTTTTCCTCAATATGAGCTGGCACAACGTCAGATGAAAGGAGGATGTGGGTTATTGACATTTACGATCAAAACCCAATCCTGTGAAACCATTGAAAAATTCTGTAACAGTCTGAAACACATACTGATGGCAGTGAGTTGGGGTGGACATGAATCCCTGATCATTCCAAAGTGTGCAGGACTGCAGCGGGTGGATTTCAATCCGGATTTGGCATTGCACAGAAGTTTCCGTTTGTATGTAGGATTAGAGGAACCCGATTATATCATTGCCGACCTAAATCAGGCATTGGATGTAATAAAGGACCTTTCATAACAATTTATTAACGGAAACAAGTGCCTTAGCCCCGCCCATCAGAAATTTATTGATCTGCTAGGGAAACTGTTATTTTTGTTATATATGAAGAAGCTATTGACCCTTCTTGGATGTGGGATTCTTTTACAAATTCAGGCACAGACAACCAATGAAAAATGGGATCTGCGTAAATGTGTGGATTATGCCACTCAGAATAATATCTCTGTAAAACAAGCAGATATTCAGGCGCGTATCAGTGCACTACAGGCGCGACAGGCAAAATTGAATCAATATCCATCACTGAATATGAACTCAGGAACGGGAGTACGTTTCGGTAGATCCATCGATCCTACCACCAACCAGTTCTCTACCAGTCAGTTCCTGTATCAGAATTTTGGAATGAATGCTGGTATTCAGTTGTATAATAATGGTAGTCTTCGTTACACCTTACAAGCAGCTGATTTTAATGCTAAAGCAGCATTAGCTGAAGTAGAGAGAGTGGCCAATGATGTATCACTCAATGTGGCCAATTTCTATTTGCAAGTATTGGCATCCAGAGAACAAGTGAAGATTGCTCAGGTACAAATTGCGCAATCGCAATCGCAGTTGGATATCACTAAAAAAAGAGTGGAGGCTGGGGTGTTGCCGGAATTGAATCAGGCTGAAATTGAAGCGCAATTAGCGAATGATAGTAGTAATTATGTAACTGCTGTCACCAATTACGAATTGAATATTTTAAATCTGAAAGGATTACTCAATCTTGATCCGGCCATTGCTTTTGAAATTGCGACACCACCGGTAGAAAGTATTCCGATTGAAAGTTTCGGAGATTTACAACCTGAACTGGTATATCAATTGGCCATGACCTCTCAGCCATTACAAAAAGCCAATGATTTTCGTATCAAAGCAGCGCAGAAATCAATATTAGCTGCAAAAGGACAAATGTATCCCACGCTCACTTTTGGGGGTAACTTGGCGACTAACTTTTCCAACTCATTTAAAAGAACGAGTGGATTTACCTTTTTGGGATATCGTCCGGTAACAGGCGCTGAACCAAAAGTAACAATCAGCAACGTTGATTATTATGTACAAGAGCCATTGTATCGTTTCAATCAACAAAGCAGAAGTTTTGGTGGATTATGGGATGGTTGGGTTGATCAGATCAGCAATAACTTTGGACAGAATGTTGGTATAAATTTATCGATCCCCATTTTCAATAACGGACAAAGTAAAACGGCATATCAGCGTTCTAAGCTGGATTTGCGAAATGTAGAATTACAAAAAACACAGGCAGATCTTAAACTGAAGCAGGATATTTATACAGCATATAATAATGCTACGGCATCATTACAAAAATTCAATGCGGGTAAGAAAGCAGTCGAGAATGCACAAAAGGCATACGATTTCGCATTGAAGCGTTACGAGGTAGGACTATTGGGTTCATTGGAATTGATCACTAATCAGAATAATCTTTTGCGTGTCAAAGTGCAACAGTTGAGTAATCAATATGAATATGTATTTAGAATGAAAGTATTGGAGTTCTATAAAGGTCAGGGACTAAAACTGTAACCCAAGTATAAGTATTGAGATTTAAAAGAAAATCATTATGAACAAGAAATTATTGTGGACCATCGTAGGGTTAGTGGTTGTAGTGGGAACATTTATCGGGTTGAAAAAAGCAGGGGTTATTGGTAAAGATGAGGGCTTGAATGTATCAGCAGAAAAAGCAACACTCAGAACCATCATTGAAACAGTGAATGCAAGTGGTAAAGTATATCCCGAAATTGAAGTGAAAGTGAGTCCGGATGTAAGTGGTGAAATCATTGAACTGAATGTGAATGAAGGCGACAGCGTTCGTAAAGGACAAGTGTTGGCTCGGATCTATGCAGATATTTATTCAACTCAGCGTGATCAGTTTGCTGCTGGTGTTGAACAGGCAAAAGCACAGTTGTCTAATTCAAATGCCAATATCCCTGGATTGAAAGCAATCTTGGATAATGCGAAAGCTGCTTTTGAACGCCAAAGAAAATTATATACAGAGAAAGTAACCTCACGTCAGGAATACGATCAGGCAGAACAAGCCTACCGTACAGCCGAAGCAAATTACAAAGCAGCGATAGAAGGATTGAAAGGAACGGAAGCATCTATCATGGGTGCTGAAGCACAGTTGGCTAGAGCAAATAAAGATCTATCTAGAACCACATTGGTTGCTCCAATGGATGGTGTTATTAGTTTGTTAGCCGTGAAAAAGGGAGAACGTGTAGTAGGAACTGCACAAATGGCGGGAACAGAAATGATGCGTGTGGCTGATATGCGCAGTATTGAAATTCGTGTTGATGTTGGTGAGAATGATATTCCAAAAGTGAAATTGGGTGATACAGCCCTGGTAGAAGTAGATGCTTATACCAACCGAAAATTCAAAGGACTTGTTTATAAAATCGCCAATCCAAATACACAAACAGCCGGCGCTGCTACAACAGGTACAGAAGTGACCAACTATAAGGTTCATATCAGACTCATTCCTGATAGTTATAAAGACATGATGATTCCCGGAAGAGCTTTCCCTTTTCGTCCGGGTATGAGTGCTAGTGCCGATATTCAAACCAATACCAAACAAAATGTACTGGCAGTACCTTTAAATGCTGTAACCACTCGTGAGAAAAACAGTGACGAAAAAGGTGGAACATCTAACGAAAAAACTGCGTCAGATGATAAGCCGGGAATAGATGATGAAGCTGTTGAAGAAGTAGTATTTATTGTTCAAAAAGACAATAAAGTAAAAAAAGTTAAGGTTAAAACCGCGATCCAAGACCTTAACTATATTGAAATCTTAGAAGGATTAAATGACGGTGATCAGGTGGTTACAGGTCCGTATAATACCGTCAGTAAGATTCTAAAAGAAGGGAATCTTGTGAAAGTAGTACCAAAGGATAAGCTGTTTGAAGAGAAGAAGAAAGAATAAATAATAAGAAACAAGTAAGAAGAAATAAGAAGCAAGAAAGACACAAGTAATAAGTGAAAAGGGGGAATAGGAACGATTTTAAATAGCTCCGGACTTCAGTCCGGAGCTATTTTTTAGAATAGATTTATTCGTTAGCGATGAGCTATTCGCCATGATCAATTCGCTATAACCCCCACGCCATTCCCCACAATTCCTATCTTCGCATCGGAACAATTCTTTGATGCATGCGATATGGGATCATTGGAAGTGGAAGTTGGGCTACAGCATTGGCCAAAATTCTGACAGATAATGGAAACAATATTTATTGGTGGGTAAGGAATGCTGAAACCATTCAGTATATCGAAAAAAGAAAACACAACCCACATTATCTTAGTGCCGCATACTTTAATCCTTCTCAATTAGTTTTGAGTAGCGATTTACGTAAGGTCGTTGAAGCAGTAGATGCATTGGTTATTGCTGTTCCTTCTGCATTTGCAGAACAGGTGTTTGAACAGTTAAAACCTGAAGATCTTCAAGGAAAAAAGATCATCTCTGCTATTAAAGGTATTTTACCCACTGATAACAGATTATTACACGAATACCTATTCACCCATTTTCAATTTCCGGTGGATGACTATTTCGCCCTGTTAGGACCATGCCATGCGGAGGAAGTAGCATCAGAGAAACTATCTTATCTCACCTTCTCAGGTAGGGATGCAAATACGACACAACAAATTGCTGCAGCATTCAATACGGAATACATCAATACCGTTGTTAACAATGATGTGGTAGGGGTTCAATATGCTGCGGTACTTAAAAATATTTATGCGTTAGGCGCAGGTATTGCTCATGGATTGGAATATGGCGATAATTTTTTGAGTGTATACATCGCTAATAGTGCGAATGAAATGGTTGCTTTTCTTCGTAAAATGAATGAAAAGAAGGGTATTGAAACTGCAGAAGGACATAATTATGCTGCATCGGTTTATCTGGGCGATCTGCTGGTAACCTGTTATTCCTTGTATAGTCGTAACCGCACTTTCGGTAATATGATCGGCAAGGGATATTCGGTAAAAGCCGCTCAATTAGAACTGAATATGGTGGCCGAGGGATATAACGCTGCGAAATGTATTTACCGTACAAACCAAGAGGTACAAGCACTAATGCCCATAGCCTCAGCCATTTATGAGATATTGTGGGAACACCGTTCTGCCGCTGATGGATTTAAGAAAATAGAAGGGTTTTTGGTCTAGTAAAAGTGGTAACTTTATTCCATGCCAGTTTCATTCACCTTATTAAGCCCCATGGTACTACTGATACTTCTAGGTACAGTGATCGGTATCAACTTGTTGAGGAAACTTTTGCGCCATGAATAATGGCCTTTAGCTGTGGGTCATCAAGCTATTTTTTAGGCACTCATTTTATCCCTGTCTTACGGTAATATTTATCCAAATTGAACGGTACTTCAGTGCTATGAGAGGAGAAGATTATTCTACAAAAAGATCTGATGCAATACCATCAGCTAAAAACTTACCCTTTGGTGTTAAAATGAGGTGTTGATCTTTCAACTGTATGTTAAGTTGATCTAAATGTGGCGCTGCGGATTTCATAATATCATAAACTCTTTCTTCTCCCCAAAGGTTTTGCAAAAAGCTTAGTGAAATGCCCTCTATAGTTCTTAAACTGGTCATCAAGTATTCATTGATCTTTTGAGTTGTAGTGAGTGTTTCCGATTCAAAAGGAACAATCCCTTGTTGTAGACTACTGATGTATAAAGGGTTATTAGAAATATTCCATTGTCTGATAAAAGCGCCATCAAAAGAATGTGCGGAAGGTCCTAATCCTAAATATGGTTTGCCTTGCCAGTAGCTGCTGTTGTGTTGACTTCTAAAACCCGGCTTAGCGAAGTTGGATATCTCATAATGCTCAAAACCTGCTGCTAGTAATGTTTGTGTGAGGATATTGAAATGAGTAGCTTGAAGATCAGTGTCCACATCTTTTTTCTGTCCTTTTCGTACCATATGATCCAATGCAGTATTGGGCTCAACAGTTAGTGCATAACAAGAAAGATGAGGGATATCCAACGACAATGCTGTTTGGATATTTTCTTGCCAGCGCTCATTGGTAAGTCCGGGTGTACCATAGATCAGATCGATGGTTAGATTCCTAAAACCTGCTATTCGTGCTTGTTCAATGCAATCTTTTGCTTGTAAAGCATTGTGCGCGCGATTCATCCATTGCAGATCTTCTTCAAAAAAAGATTGAATACCAATACTCAGTCTATTGATACCCGATTTGAACCATTGATTCAATTTCTCAGCAGAGATATCATCGGGATTGGCTTCCAATGTTATTTCAGCATCAGCAACAACTGTGTAATGGTCCTTTAGTGTTGTGAGAATAAAGTCCAATTCCGATACCGACAATAACGATGGAGTACCGCCCCCAAAATAAATGGTGTTGATAGGTTCTTGTATAAAATCTTTTCTCAGAGAAGCTTCCGTACCAATTGCTTTCACCATTTCAGGCTTCAGCTGTTGTTGCGTAGAAAAATGAAAATTACAATAATGACAAGCTTTCTTACAAAAAGGAACATGAATGTAGATACCTGCCATTTGGCAAAGATAGGAGGAGTGAGGGATTGGGAGATCGGGTTGTCAGGAGATCAGGTAATCTGGAGATCAGGTAATCGGGTGATCGGGTTATCAGGTATTCGTATGATATTGAAAACCGAGTCAAAAAACTCCTACCTCCCAAAGGATGATCTCCCAATTTCCCATCACCTGATTACCTGATGACCCGATCACCCGATAACCTTACTTCCCTTATTTTTGTAACGATGAATCTGACGAAGCAACTCTATTTATTGATACTCACTGTTTTTTTTCAGGTAGTTGTGGTTGCGCAGAGCGATACACAGAAAAGCAATTTTTCATCTCCTCAACAGTCGGTCCGCACGGATTCCAGCAAGCGAGTATTCAGCAATAACATACAACAGGATTCACTTCAGCTGAATGTTGATTCTTTTTCTCTATCGGCAGATTCAGTCCAAACAGATAGTTTGCAAGCAGTCATTCCTGTTACATCAGTGAAAAGAACAGATACCTCTACCTATGCCAAGTATCTGACACACCCTTACTTGCCATTGACCCAAAAGCCGATGTTCATGATTTCGGATTTTAGAGAGAGAAGAACATTGGATGATCTTTTTTATCTTCTAATGGGAGTACTCTTATTAGTAGCTTTTATTCGATCAGCTTTTCCGCGTTATTTTAAGAACTTGTTTGTATTGTTTTTTCAAACTTCTCTAAGACAAAAACAAACCAGAGATCAATTACTGCAAGACAATTTGGGTTCTGTTTTTGTAAACCTGTTGTTCATTGTTAGCACCAGTATTTATGGAGCTTTGATCATTCGGCATCGCGAGTGGCTCGATTATCCATTTTGGCATGTGATATTTTTTGGTGCCGGATTACTGGCTGTTGTGTATTTCGGAAAGTTTCTCTTTCTTCAATTCGCAGGTTGGGTATTCAATTCCAGAGAAGCAGCCATGAACTATACTTTTACGGTTTTCTTAGTGAACAAGGTTTTGGGTGTTAGCCTGGTACCGTTTCTCTTTTTTATGGCATTCGCCACCACCTCATTGAAAGAAGTGGCATTTACGATTTCAGTGGGTTTGACAGGGCTACTGTTACTTTATCGCTATGTTGTTTCTTTTACCACTATAAGGAACACATTGAAAGTGAATGCTTTACATTTTTTCCTTTACCTTTGTGCTGTGGAGATATTGCCGCTATTGGTTTTATATAAACTGATGGCTGATTATATCGGCGGAAGGTTTTAATTTTGCAAAATCTCAGAAAGCAAGCATGGTAAAGAACGGATCCAAACAATCGGGAGCGACAAAAGCCGCAAGAAGAATCCTGATCTCTCAGCCCAGACCTGAAAGCGATAAATCGCCTTATTTCGATCTGGAGCGTAAATACAAAGTAGAGCTGGTATTTCACCCCTTTATTAAGCTGGAAGGAATACCTGCAAAAGAATTTCGCAAGCAGAAGATCGATATCATGCAATACTCTGCCGTGATATTTACGAGTAGAAACGCTATCGATCATTTTTTCCGCACCTGTGAAGAAATGAAAGTGACCATTGGTCAGGATACCAAGTATTTCTGTATCACAGAAGCGGTAGCACTCTATCTTCAAAAATTCATTTTATACCGCAAGAGAAAAGTCTTTTATGGTGCCGATGGTACGAATAAGAGCATGTTCGATGTGATCAATAAGCATAAAGAGAATGAAAAATTTCTTTATGTATGTAGCGAGAACCAACAAGACAATGAGATCGTTACCTGGCTGAAATCCAATAATTGTGAATTTCAATTGGCTTTCATGTACCGTACTATCAGTAATGATATCAAAGAAGTGGTTGAAGGAAAAGAGTATGATGTGATCTGTTTCTTTACACCCAGCGGCGTAAAGAGCTTGTTTGATAACTTACCCGGTTTCAAACAAAACGGTACAGTGATAGGAGCTTTTGGTAACAACACTTCGAAAGCTGTAGAAGATGCAGGATTAAAATTGGAGATCAAAGTGCCATCACCTCAAAAACCAAGTATGGTGTCTGCGCTCGATCAATTCCTCGCTTCAACACTCACTAAAAAATAATATAAATCTCACTTTTTTATAAACCCCTTGCATAGCCAAGGGGTTTTTTGTAGAAAGTAGGTCATGAATGATCACTTCTTCATTTATGTTTCTACATTCATCATTCAATATTTCTAAAAGCAATTCATGTCAACAGCTCATACACATACGAATTCATTGATCCATGAAACAAGCCCCTATCTCTTGCAACATGCACATAATCCTGTAAACTGGTATCCTTGGGGTGAAGAGGCATTGACATTAGCAAGAAAGGAACAAAAACCCATATTGGTAAGTATAGGTTATGCAGCTTGTCACTGGTGCCATGTGATGGAAAGAGAAAGTTTTGAAGATGAAGAGACCGCCAAATTGATGAATGAATACTTCATCAACATAAAAATAGATCGAGAGGAAAGACCCGATATTGATCATATCTACATGGACGCGGTTCAGGCCATGACTGGTAGTGGAGGGTGGCCATTGAATGTGTTTCTGACGCCGGAAGCCAAACCTTTTTATGGGGGTACTTATTTCCCACCGGTTCGAGCACATAACAGACCCTCATGGAAAGAGGTGTTGACCGGACTTCATAAAGCATTCAACGAAAAAAGAGAGGAGATTGATCAACAAGCAGAGAAGCTGACATCGCATCTGCTAAAATCCAATCAATTTGGAGTAGGTAAAGTAGAAACGGAAGGGTGGTTGCATCGGGAAACGACCGATGACATTTGCATCCATATGCTACAACAAGCGGATACAGAATGGGGTGGATTTGGTAATGCACCAAAATTTCCTCAAACAGCCACTATTCGCTATCTGCTAAGACATCATCATTTGAATCAGCATCCTGAAGCATTCCAACAGGCTTTATTAAGTATCGACAAAATGATCGATGGGGGTATTTACGATCAATTGGGGGGTGGCTTTGCAAGATATAGTACCGATACTGAATGGCTCGCACCTCACTTCGAAAAGATGTTATATGATAATGCTTTGCTGGTAAGTACGATGTGTGAAGCTTATCAATTAACACGTTCCGCAAAGTATGCAAGAGCTATACGGGAAACCCTCTCTTTTATACAAAGAGAATTAATGCACCCTGAAGAAGGATTTTTTAGTGCATTGGATGCAGATAGCGAAGGAGTTGAAGGAAAATTTTATACTTGGCAAAAGCAAGAGATCGAGGAAACACTATCAGCTGAAGATGCAGCATTATGTTGCGCTTATTACGGAATCTCCGAAGAAGGTAACTGGGAGCATACCAATATTCTGCATGTACGTCAACAGCCTGATGTATTCGCAAGTGAACATGGTATGCAGGAAGCTGATTGGCTGGAAAGGTTAGAACGAATCAAATCACAATTATTAAAAAAGAGAAGTGAAAGGATACGCCCTTCATTGGATGATAAACAATTACTGGGTTGGAATGCATTGATGAATACAGCTTTTTCCCAAGCTTATGCTGCTCTGGGCGATGCTCTTTACAAGGATATCGCTGTTAGCAATATGACTTTTTTGGAAAACTGTTTCCGAGATGCTCAGAACCATGATTGGAAGCATACCTATAAAGCAGGAAAAGCCATGATCCCGGCATTTCTGGATGACTATGCTTACTTGATACAGGCCTACATTTCTTTACAGGAAATAACCGGGGACGGTCAATATCTGATAAAAGCAAAAGCCCTTCTTGAACAAGTGAACCAAAATTTCGGAGAAGCAGAAACAGGGTACTATTTCTATACCCAAGAAGGACAAAAAGATGTTATTGTGAGAAAAAAAGAAGTGTACGATGGGGCAACACCTAGCGGTAATGCGGTCATGGCGTATAATCTTCAATACCTGGGGAGGGTCTTTGACCAAAAAGAATGGCTCAACAGAATGGAACGGATGGCGGGTGGATTGTCACAAGCTATTGTGAAATATCCCACCTCTTTTGGAGTTTGGGCATTGGTCATTCAAGGGGAAGTAACGGGTTGGAAGGAGATTGCCTTAATGGGTTCAGGAGCAGGGCAATACCTACCGCAGGTGTTGGAGAGGTACAGTCCATATAAAATACTCCAATGCGGGGAAACTAAAATGGGGGATTTCCCGTTATTAGCTGGAAAAATGCCAAAAGATGGCGGCGTTTTGTTGTATCTGTGCCAGAATTTTACTTGTAGTGATTATACTACTGATAAAATAGTTGACTTTTTAGCAATTGTGTAACAAGAATTGCGGTAATTTGCTCACTGACAGTGGCTTAAAAGCCCCATTCAGTTAGTGAAAACAAAATTCTGACATTACTGGAATCATCTTTACCCGCCTTGTGAAATTATTGGTTTTAAAAAACAGAAGCTGCATTAAACTGCACTTCTAAACTTATATTTGTCACTGTCATAAATTAAGTTGATCAGATGAAAGGTTATTTAACTACTATTACCCTGGCCGTATTCACGCTGAGCCTGAGCTCATGTTTTCTGAATAAGGGCAAGAAGTCAAAAGGATTACCTGATGACGGTCAGTTGCATGGAGTAGCACCAACTGCAAGACCCAGTATGGCAACCCCCAGAAACATGGTGTACATACCACCCGGAACCTTTCATATGGGTCCAAGTGATGAGGATATCAGTTTCAATTATACCAACAGGAACAGATCTATGTCTATTCCCGGTTTCTGGATGGATGCAACAGAGATCACCAATAACCAATACCGTCAGTTTGTGAACTGGGTACGGGACTCGTTATCTTTTAAAATTTTATTTGGTGGTGGTATCAATAAAGAAGAAGATACATCTGCGGTTGATTGGAAGAAAGTTGCTACGATCAAGTATGATAAGGCAACCATTGAAAAGTTAAATGAATTGAATCTCGCACCGGATAATCGTTTATTCGGAAGAAATGAGATCGATCCCGGAAAACTGAAATATAAAGTTGAATATTTCAATCTGCCAGAAGCAGCTAAGCGTGAGAATGCCGACAGACCAAGAAAAGATTTCATCGTAAAGTATGATGAGAAAGTATATCCTGATACACTGGTTTGGATCAGAGATTTCTCTTACTCCTACAATGAACCGATGACCAAACGTTATTTCGCACATCCATCTTACGGAAACTATCCGGTTGTAGGTGTTACATGGAAACAGGCAGTAGCTTTTTGTCACTGGCGTACACACTATCAAAACTCATTCTTAGAGAAAAAGAAACTGGCAGTAGATGGAGATTTTCGTTTGCCAAGTGAAGCAGAATGGGAATACGCTGCTCGCGGCGGTAGAACCAATGCTCCATTCCCTTGGGGTGCATACTATTTAAGAAACAAAAAAGGATGTTTGCTTGCCAACTTTAAACCGGGTCGTGGTAACTATCCTGAGGATGGTGGTTTCTACACTGTAAAAGCAGATGCTTATTGGGCCAATGATTATGGCTTGTTTAATATGTCAGGTAACGTGGCAGAATGGACCGGTTCTTATTTCTATGAAGGTTCTTACAACTTTATGTCAGATCTAAGTCCTGATGTACGTATTGAAGCTGCTGACTCTGATCTCCCTCGTATGAAACGTAAAGTAGTACGTGGCGGTAGTTGGAAAGATATTGCCTATTACCTTCAAGTAAGTACTCGTAATTATGAATATCAGGATACTGCAAAATCATACATCGGCTTCCGTTGTGTGATTGATTTGGCTCCTAGATCAAAAAGATAAAATCCCGTCGAAAGACAACAAATAACTATTAAAAACTAAACTTAAGATTATGGCCTCAGGTGTTTCCCCCGCAACTAACCGAATTGTAAACGTCATCGTATGTCTTGGCGCCTCTGTAGTAATTTTTGGTGCTATGGCAAAGATCCTTCACCTGTCTTGGGCCGATTGGGCATTGAAGATTGGTCTGACTACTGAAGCACTCATTTTCGTAGTATATGCAATATTACCCCCACCCGATATGGGAGCACCGGCTGCACCGGCTACCTCAGGTAATCCTGCATTGAAAAGTTTGGATGATATGTTACAACAAGCGGATATCACACCTGCTAATTTATCTAAACTAAGTGCCAGCTTTGAGAAACTGGGTAGCACCGTTGATAATATGGGAGAGATCAGTGATGTAGTAAAATCAACGGGTGATTTTTCTGCGAAAGCCAAAGAAGCTACCAATGCATTTTCTTCCATCTCAGGAGCTGTTAATCAAGCAACACAATCATTGTCTGGTTTTAACAGTGCTTCTGAAGGAACTAAACAATTCCATGAGCAGGTTCAAGTATTGACTAAAAATCTGTCTTCATTGAATACCATTTATGAATTGGAATTGCAAGAAAGTAATAATCACTTGAAGGCACTCAATCAGTTCTATGGCAAACTAGCTCAAGCTTCTGCAGCGATGTCTAGCAGTGCGGATGATGCGATGAAAGCAAAAGAGCAGATCGCTGTTTTGGCTAATAACCTGGGTAAGTTGAATCAGGTATATGGCAATATGTTGACTGCAATGCAAGGACGTGCTTAAGATGTCTTGCAACCAAAACCTATTTTAAACAGTATAGAAAACTTTAGATAAATGTCATTACCCAAGGAACCGAGGCAGAAGATGATCAACATGATGTACCTCGTGCTGACAGCATTGTTGGCACTCAATGTATCATCTGAGATCCTGAATGCCTTTAAAACGGTAGACAGGAGCCTTATGACTGCTAATGGAATTGTAGATAAGAAAAATGCAGAGATATTCAGATCATTCCAAGCAAAAATTGAAGATCCTAAGACAAGAGAAAAGGCACAGATATGGTTACCAAAAGCACAACAGGCTCAGAAAATAGCTGATGATCTGTATGCTTACATGGAAGCACTCAAAAAAGAATTGAAAGAAGAGTCAGGGCTTACCATTGGAGAAGATGGAAAAGAGTCTTACAAAGAAGATAATCTTGATGCTGCCACTCGCATGTTTATCTCTGAACCACCTAATGGAAAAGGAAGAGGTAAAGAGTTGTTGAATCGATTAAAAGCATTTAAAGAACAATTACTTGCGATTGATCCGGATATGAAAAAAGAGATAGAGGCTTCATTGCCCCTAGATCTTACGCCACTACCGTCAACAAGTGAAGCCGGAAAAGATGATTGGGCATATGGATATTTTCATATGACACCGGCAGTAGCGGCTATTACGATACTGAGTAAGTTCGAGAATGATATTAAAAACAGTGAAGCATTAGCTGTTGATTTTTGTCATCGTCAGATCGGTCAAGTAGAATTGATTTATGACGAATTCCAGGCTTTTGCCGGAACTAACTCTCAGTATTTGATGCCGGGTGAAGAATTGGTGATCACAGCCGGTATTGGAGCTTTTAGTAAGGCTGCGAAACCTAGTATTACAGTTGATGGTGTAGCTGTTCCTCTAAATGCCGAAGGTGCCGCAGAATACAAGGCCCGCGTGAACAATCCCGGAGCAGGTGTTAAAAAAGTTAGGATATCATATCTGAAACCCGATGGAACTTCTTCAGTCGTTGAGAAAGAAGTACGCTATACAGTTGGTGTTCCATCTGGATTAGTGGTATCTACCGATAGAACGCGTGTTTTCTATCAAGGTCTTGAGAACCCATTGAGTGTAACCGGTGGTGGTGGAGACGAAAAAGTGAAGGTTAGCATTGAAGGTGCAGGTACGAGTCTCACCAAATCAGGGCCGGGTCAATATATTGTTACTTGTAATCAACTGGGAACAGTGAATGTTGTAGCAAGTGATGGCAAAACAACACAGCGTATCGCGATTCCGGTGAAACGTGTTCCGGATCCCATCGCAATTGTGGGTGGTAGTGCGGGTGGAACCATGAATGCGAACGTATTCCGTGTTCAAAGAGGTGTTATCGCGGATCTGCGTGATTTCGTTTTTGAAGGCGTAAAATTTGAAGTTCAAAGTTTTATGTTGATCTGTACCGGTAAAGGATTTGATGAACCTGAATTTGCAGAAGTTACCGGTCCGTCATTCAGTGGTGAAGCAGTTAATTTGATCAAACGTTGTCAGCCTGGAACTACAGTTACCATTGGTGAGATCAGATTGAAGCAACCGGGTGGTGGTATCAGAAAAATTGATCAGAATATTACATTCATATTGCAATAAAGCATTGGTTATGAAAAAGACATTCTTATTGTGTGTTACGGTTTCTTTGCTGGCGGGCACTACAGCTACAGCCCAGTTCAATCTTCAGCGCAACAATAATCGCCCCAGAAATGCGGCAGATTCTGCAGCTGCTGCCAGAGCCAATGCCGCTGCTGCTAATAACAACAACCGCCGCGACACTGTAAAGCCCGCAACCAATACCACTAAGCCTGCAGTAGACCCTGCTAGCATCAAACCCAGCAAAACGGTTGATACAACCATTGTTGGTGGTTTTGGAGAAGTAGTGCCTCGCAGTCTTCGCAATGAAACCGCAGCTGATCGCAGTCAAACCAGAGAAAAACGTCCGCTGGAATATGAGCACCTTCGTGAAGACGATTGGTTGTTCAGTGAATTTATTTGGAGAGAGATTGATGCCCGTGAAAAAGTGAATCAACCTTTTATGTATCCGGGTAAGGATGATATGGGTGATCAGCGTTTCTTCTCTATTTTGTTAAGTGCTATTAAGAATGATAGTGTTGTACCATTTTCCGCTGAAGGTGGGGATGACCGTTTTACCAAACCTATGAGTTATGATGATATCATGAAAATGCTCAAAGGTCGTTTGGATACACAATTGGTTCAGAATGCAGATAATCCGAATGTAGTAGATACAGCTGTTATTTATGATACTAAGTTTGCGCCAAGTCCTGATTCTATTTATACTTTCCGCTTGAAAGAACAGTGGATCTTCGACAAGGAAGCGAGCCGCATGTTTGTTCGCATCATTGGTATTGCTCCTGTGGCTAAACTGGTGATCAATGGGAAGTCTACCCCGAGAACACTCTTCTGGATTTACTATCCGGATCTGCGTAAAACCCTTACCAAGTACAATGTCTATAATACAAAAAATTATGCCGGTCGAATGACTTGGGAGGAGCTCTTTGAAAGCCGTTTCTTTGGTAGTTATATAGTGAAAACCAGCAGTAACAACCCAAGTGATCGCTTCTTGAGTGCCTTGATTCGGGACCCACTTTTCAGGTTATTGGAAGGGGAGAATATCAAAGACCGTTTGTTCAATTACGAGCAAGACCTCTGGCAGTATTAAGAACTTAAAATCAATGTGTTATAATGAAAAAGGAGCCCTTGGGCTCCTTTTTCGATTAAAAATACCTTATAATACGATTTTTCAAATTTGAATATTGGTTAATTGAAGGGATTCCTTAACTTTACCACGGTTTTTCATAGGATATTGGATTTTAAAAACGGGGTTGGATTTCTATCCTGACCCCTTTTTTATTTTAATCCCGCCCCTCGTTTTCCTTAAAATAGGCCAATAAAATTTCTGCTCTATTATTGCCTATCAACGTAATAATGTCTGTTTTATTCGCGTTCTTAATGTTTTTTACTGATTTGAATTCTTTTAATAAAAGAGTAATCGTTTGTTTTCCAATTCCTTCGATCTGTTCCAACTCATTTTTGAAAGTACCCTTCGATCTTTGATTACGGTGAAACGTGATTCCAAATCGGTGAACCTCATCTCGAATTCTTCGAACTAATTTTAATGCATCACTATCCCATGGTAATTTAATAGAGGCTGTATCTCCCGGGAAAAATATCTCTTCTTCATTTTTTGCCAAACCTACTACTGTTAAACTGCCATGTAAATTCAATTCATGAATACTTTCCATTGCGGCACTTAACTGTCCTTTGCCTCCATCAATGATGACAAGTTGTGGTAGAGGCGATTCCTCTTTTAGCAATCGTTTATATCGTCTGTGAACCACTTCTTTCATTGTAGCAAAATCATTAATGCCTTTTACGGTTTTTACATTGTAGTGTCTGTAATCTTTTTTACTCGGCATTCCGTCTTTAAAACAGACCATTGCTGAAACAGGATAACTGCCTTGGAAGTTGGAGTTATCAAAGCACTCAATATGAACAGGTGTTTCCTTTAAATGTAAATACTCCTGTAATTCATACAGCACTTTTTTCTTTTCCATGTCTGTACGTCCTTCCAGATGTAATATCTTTTTTCTTCTAAGCTCTTCTTTAAAATAATTGACATTCTTCTGAGCCAGTTCCAGTAATTTCTTTTTATCTCCACCTTTCGGAATTGTAAAAACAACGGTGCTATCAGGATAATCTATTTCAAATGGAACGATCACTTCTTTTGATAAGCTATTGAAGTCTGTTCTCATTCGATTAATAGCAAAACTCAATACCTCTTCTTCTGACTCTTCCAATTTGGTTTCCAGAGGTACAGTATGTGTTTGAACGATGGTTCCATTTTGAACCATCAGGTAGTTTACATAAGCCGTATCGCCATCTTTTAAAATGGCAAACACATCCAGGCTGCTAAGATGTTTACTAACAATAACAGATTTTGATTGATAATTTTCAAGGTGCTCAATTTTTTTCCTAACCTGTTCTGCTTTTTCAAATTCAAGATCTAAGGCATGCTCCTGCATTTGTTTTTTAAAATGCAAGATCACAGAACCAAGATTACCCTTCAAAATATTACGTACTTGTTGCAAACCCTCATCATAAGATGCAGCATCTTGTAAACCTTCACAAGGTCCTTTACAGTTACCGAGATGGTATTCCAGACATACTTTGTATTTACCTCTTCGGATCTGCGCATCACTCAGGTTTAGCTTACAAGTTCGCAGAGGAATATATTGTCGGATAAAACTAATGAGCTCCCTTACTTTACCGCTAGATGTAAATGGACCCAGATATTCAGATCCATCATTGATTTTTTTTCTTGTTAGAAATATTCTTGGAAAGGGCTCTTTTTTTATGACGATATAAGGGTAGGTCTTGTCGTCTTTCAGATTGATATTAAAACGGGGCTGATATTCTTTGATCAGTGAATTTTCTAAGAGAAAAGCATCTTGTTCCGAGTCTACGATTGTGAATTCAATCCGACGTATACGTTGAACCAGCTCATGCGTCTTATAAGTCGTAAAGGTCTTAGAGAAATAAGAGCTAACTCTCTTTCGCAGTTCTTTCGCTTTACCAACATACAGCAAAGTATCCTCTGCATCAAAATACTTATAAATGCCGGGTTGTTGAGGAATGGTATGTGCTATCTGCTGAAACTCCTGCTGTGTCATAATAATAACTTTCTTATTCTATGGTCCTTACTTTATTCCTTCCATTTTACTTCTGTCACATTAGTACTGGTATATCCTTGTGAATTTGTGGTAGAACGAATGATCTGAAATCCCTTGCTTGTATTCCAGTTATGTTGTTCCATGATAGATACATTATCCTTGCGATACATAGATCTGATAAATACACGTTGTACCTCATTGGTTCGTTCATTTAATAATACTTCCATTCCTTTTACTCTTACAGTAGTATCTACAGCGGTATAACTTAATGTATAACTTCCCGTAGAAGCATCTTGGAATACTGTTTCACGATAATGTTTTTTAGTAGCAGGGTCAGTAATAGCTTTTGAAATGAACTCGTGTACTAGTTCCTTAAATGCTTCGGTTGTTAATATGGCGGAATCTTTTTTATTTTCTGAAGTAGAATATATCATTATCTCTTTTTTCATCGATGGGATAATGGCCAATTGATTTTCAAAGAAGGATGTGGTAGGATAAAATTTAGTGCTATCCGGAGAGGGTTGTAATTGATTTTGTGTCTCAATGGACTCTCCACAAGACACTAAGGCATAAAAAAATAAGATTGCTGTGATTTTTTTCATTCTGTAAAATTATTCAAACCCTACATAAAAAAGCCACCCGCTAAGGCGGATGGCAGATAAAACAGATAGTAGTTGGTTATTGTAAAGCCCTTGTAAGGCCTATACGCATGCCATAATCCATCAGGTATTCCTTGATGGGGTATTTGTTGGAATAAGTAGGTAAATGCTGATAGCGAATCTGTGGTCCTATTTGCCAGCTTGTTTTGCCGGATGTATAGCTAAGATTCAATCCTACATTGGTATTGATATTCCATTTTCTCACCAGATCATTTCCTTCCGCATAATGTCTGTAGTCGGTAGATAGTAAGTAAACATTTTTATTGAGGTTGACCGTAGGTTGTACGGTAGCTTCTGCATTTACGCCCAAGTGTTTACCTTTTAATATCTCCCACTGTATACCTATTGGTACAGCAAGTTGGTATACTCTGTTCTCTAACTCAGTTTCTTTATATCCCACATTATTATTGTAAGGAGAGAAACGAGTGATATTTTCAATGCCATTGAAATTGATCAATGAAATGGTTGCAGGATCGTATGTGAGTGATTGGAATGTCTCAATTTGATATTGACGGATATTCAATTGCAATCCGGTTTTCAACTTCAAACGACTGGTGATATTGTATAATACTGCAAAACCTACTTCCATACCTACAGCCGGACGATGACGTACCACTTCATTTACATTTGATGGCTGATTGAGTGGTGCATTAACCGGTAAAGAAGCAACAGCCGGTTGGATCAGTTCTCTTACTTTCTCATCAGATAAACGTCTATAACTGGTTGAAGGAGTAAGATAAAACTGAAAACCAAATTTTGAAACAGGGGAGCGCTGTACTTTCGGTGTCTTGTTGTGTTGAAAATCTTTTAGATAAGTATCAGCTGTAGGGTCATTCTCATGAAACAGGCTTAACCCTTTTGCCGGAGCTGTTTCTGTAATGCTACTCTGTGCTATTGTTTCAGATGAACGGGTCTCTTGGTTTTGTATTACCTCAACAGATGGCTGCACATCAATAGGATTGATGGCTAATGTATTCGGTTGTTTGGTTCTAGCAATAGTTTGTTGTTGCATACCTTCTTTGGGTAATGCGATGACTGTTTCAGAAAGGCTATTATTAGATGCAAATAGATCAGTATCCGGATAATCAAATGCATCAACGGTATTCGAGGTAATATGGTTGGGAACCAATGTGCTGAAATAATGACGACTCTTTTCACTTGCAGCTTGATGTGCAGCAATGGTTTGCTCTTCTATCTTGGCTACATTCGGAACGGTTAAAGGCTGAGGGTGAAAATTTTGTTGCGTACTCAATACCGTACTCAATGTAAGTGCCGTAATAATAAAGAGAGAAATAAAAGTAAGAGCCGGCCAAGCCGGCCAAGAACGATACCCATGTAACTCAGTACGTATGTTGGTCCATACTCTTTCGGATGGATACATACGGTGCTGCTTTACCTCGTCGTGTAAAAACTGCTCAAATTCGTCTTGGTAGTTCTGGTTCTCCATATTCGGTCTCAACTAGGATTTATTAAAGGCGGCGAGCCATTGATAATCCTGTTTGGGTGCTTCGATGATCTTTTTACGGATCAATATATTTTCCAACATCGCTTTGGCTCGAGTGTACTGACTTCTGCTTGTACTTTCCTCAATATCCAGCATGATGCCGATTTCTTTATGACTATATCCTTCCAATGCATACAGGTTCAAAACAGTACGGTAACCTACCGGTAATAACCTGATACATTCAATGATCTGTCGGGCCTGCATGATCGAAGGAATGGTTTCCTCTTTGATATGCACCGATGTAGCATAACTGATATCCAGACTTTCATTGAATTTTTTATGCTTCTTCAGAAAGTTGATACAAGTATGTACAATGATGCGTCTGATCCAACCTTCAAATGCGCCCTTGTTCTGAAACGTATGTATTTGGGTAAACACTTTAATAAACCCCTCTTGTAACATGTCCTCCGCATCTTCTCTACTGGGTGCAAAACGATAGCACACACTCAGCATCTTCGGACTGAACCGATTATACAATTCGCGCTGCGCCGCAGCGTCGTTTTGTAAACAGCCTGCAATGATAGCCTGCTCGGTCATGAGGGGTAAAATAGATTTACCCTAAATATAGACATATTTTCCCTTCTGATGCTGCATTGTGCAATGGATTTGTATCTGTTAAATTATTAACTGATCATTAAAGCTTTCCGGAAAACAAAAAAGAAGAAACAAAAATGTTATTTTAACGGAAAGATTTGATTTTCAAGATCCTATATAAAGCCTGAGTATGGAAGCGACCTTGACTAAACCCTCCGGCGGTATGTTAACGTCATCTTTGGATGACACGCCGCCACCCACTACCGGACTTGCACCTTATACCGGTCCATGGACAGAAAGTGAAGTGATTCATTTGTTGAAGCGAGCATTGTTCGGTGCAAAAAGGAATGATATCGCTTATTTTAAAACCTTGACCTGTGCACAGGCAGTAGATCAACTATTGACAATACCTCCCGATCCTCCTCCGCCACCGGTAAAGGAATACGCCACTCCGGCAAATGCCACCAATCCCGATAACAATATTTTACAAGGAGATACCTGGGTCAATGATCCTAACAATGATGGGGCTGTCAATAGCTTGAGAAGAAACTCTTTTAAAAAATGGTGGATGGGCTTAATGATCAACCAGGATAGAAATCTTCGAGAAAAAATGACCCTGTTCTGGCACAATCATCTTGCCACAGAAAGCACAGATATCAATGCACAGTTTCTTTATAAACATCACGCAATGCTGCGAAGTTTTGCTTTGGGCAATTTTAAAGCATTGATGAAAGCAGTAACGATAGATCCGGCGATGCTGGTGTACTTAAATGGACAACTTAATCAGGCAGTGGCACCGGATGAAAATTATGGACGTGAATTACAGGAGTTATTTTGTTGTGGTAAAGGACCTGGTTCATTATTTACAGAAGAAGATGTACAGGCTTCTGCACGTGTACTCACAGGCTGGCGTAACAATGTGAATACCATCTCTTCCTTTTTTGATAATAATCGACACGATAAAGGCAATAAACAATTCTCTTCTTTTTATAATAACACTGTGATCGTTGGCAAGAATGGCCCAACAGCAGGTGAAGAGGAATTGGATGCGATGTTAAACATGATTTTTGCAACCAATGAAGTTGCGGAATACATGTGTAGACGCTTTTATCGCTGGTTTGTGTACTATGATATAGATGATACGGTTGAGAACAATATCATCAAACCACTCGCTGTTATTTTCCGCAATTCCAATTATGAAGTGGCCCCAGTATTGCGCACTTTACTCATGAGTGAACACTTTTATGATATCCTCTCCAGAGGTTGTCAGATCAAGAGTCCGGTTGATCTTGCAGTCGGGTTATGTCGCGAATTTGAAATTGCTTTTGAACCTGCACCGGAATATGCGATCAATTATGGTCATTGGAATTATTTGGTCAATCAATGTACCAATCTTCAGCAAAATATTGGTGATCCTCCGGATGTGAGTGGGTGGAAGGCATACTATCAAGAACCACAGTTTTATGAGATATGGATCAATAGTGATACACTGCCTAAACGAAATCAGTTCACCGATACCATGGTCATGAATGGGTTTACATTCAGTGGAAAACGCATGGTCATTGATGGAGCTGAATTAGCCAAAACATTTCCCAATCCAAGTGACCCCAATCAATTGATCAATGAGTTCACCAAACTGATGTATCGATTGGATATTTCTGATGCTTCTAAAGCACAGATCAAAAAAGATATTTTATTGGGTGGACAATCCGAAGATTATTACTGGACCAATGCATGGAATCAGTTTGTAAATAATCCGGGTGATATGGCCAATACAACAACCGTACGGAACTACATCCGCGATCTGCTCAAATATTTAATGAACCTCGCCGAGTACCAACTCGCTTAAAATGCAATACAATGAGAAGAAGGGATTTTTTACGCAATACAGTACCTGCCGGTGTGATGCTGCCCTCGTTGATCAATGGTATGACGGTGAAGGCTTTTGGTGCAGAATCATTATTGATGCAAGGATTATTTCCG
The DNA here is from genome assembly GCA_965279585.1 of Sediminibacterium sp. Taxonomy (GTDB): domain Bacteria; phylum Bacteroidota; class Bacteroidia; order Chitinophagales; family Chitinophagaceae; genus Sediminibacterium. Next base: position 832,818 of record OZ257248.1, read on the forward strand.
GCAACAACAGATACAGATCATGTATTGGTCATTGTTCAGTTAAATGGTGGTAATGATGGATTGAATACCGTGATACCGATTGAATATTTTCCCAACTATATCCGAGCAAGATCCAATATGTATATACCCCAACAAAAGGTCTTGGGATTATCAGGTACAGATAAAGTGGGGCTACATCCTGCCATGACAGGTATGCAAGCCATGTACAATGATGGAAAAATGAGTGTGATACATTCTGTGGGTTATCCGCAACCCAATTTCTCACATTTTAGAGCTACCGATATTTGGATGAGTGCGAGTGATAGTAGGGAAGTGGTGAATAGTGGATGGACAGGTCGCTATTTGAATTATGAGTATCCCAATTTCCCTAATGGATATCCGAATAGCAGTATGCCGGATCCGTTAGCGATACAGATCGGATCTACCACATCACTGGCATTGCAAGGTCCTGCAGTAAGTATGGGGATGAGTATTTCCAATCCAAGTAACTTTTATAATCTGATCGCGGGTGTTCAAGATCCTGCACCGAATACACCGGCAGGAAAGGAATTGACCTACATCCGAAAAGTAGCACAACAAACAACGGCTTATGCAGAAGTGATCAAAACTGCTTCAGCAAAAGTGACTCAACAGGCGGAGTATCCAAATAATTCTCTCGCTGCGCAATTGAAAATTGTTGCCAGGTTGATCGCGGGTGGATTAAAAACAAGGATCTACATGGTGAGCTACGGTGGTTTTGATACCCATTCTGCGCAAGTAAATTCAACTGATCACACAACAGGTTCTCATGCGAATTTGCTCAAGAATGTCAGCGATTCTATCAAAGCATTCCAAGACGATCTGAAACTTCAGAAAGTAGAAGATCGCGTATTGGGAATGACGTTCTCTGAATTTGGTAGACGTATCAAAAGCAACGGAAGTACAGGTACTGATCATGGTTCAGCTGCTCCGATGTTTGTATTTGGTAAAAATGTAGATGCAGGTGTTATCGGTGATACACCCAATATTCCTGTTACCGCCTCTTTCAACGATAATCTTCCTTTCCAATATGATTTCAGAAGTGTATATGCTACTATTTTGAATAAATGGCTTTGTGTAGATGCAGATGCTCTGGAACAGATCATGTTGAAGAATTTTCAAGTACTGCCGATCGTGAATTCATTGGCATGTAATAAATCAGTGAACCTATCCGGTGAAAATTTTATCACGAACTACCCAAATCCATTCACTCAATCTACCAATATCAGTTTTAAAACTGCCGGTGGACATACCCTCATTCAAATCATGGATACGATGGGAAGGGTTTTGGTGAATCTGATCGACAGAGAGTATGAGGCTGGCAATTATAATGTTGTATTCGACGGATCTCGGTTGCAACCCGGCGTTTACTATATCCGATTCCAGAATATGGTGGTTCAACAAGTCAGGGCCATGTTAAAAGTTAGATAATCGGTGAATTTTTTGCAACAATGATGTAAAAACGAAAAAATCCTACTATTTTTACAACGTTGTTTCAAAAATTCAAATACAGGCTATTTTGTCTCCTTTTATTGTTCGGGGGCAGTATTTCTCAGTCTCTAGGACAGTGCACCCTCGTTTTTTCAGGAAAAGTCATTGATGCGGATACTCGATTACCCCTAAGTGGGGCATTGGTACAAATACCGGCACTTAAGATCAGTAAGACCACTGATGCGGAAGGGAATTTCAAAATAGCGGGTATCTGTGCAGGTAATTATGATGTCAATATCTCCCATGTAAGTTGTACGCCTGTCACTGAGCATCTTCATTTCAAAGATGATATCAAGCATAATTTTTTTCTTCCTCATACGAGTAATGAATTAGCTGATGTAACTGTTCGTGGTACCATCAGTACAAAAGGGGCTGCCATTTCTCAGGATATCAAAGGGAAAGAATTGGAAGCACTTCGTGGACTTTCTCTAGGTGAATCCTTACAAAAAATTACGGGCGTAAGTGTATTACAAACAGGTTCCAATATTTATAAACCTGTGATTCATGGATTACATAGTAATCGTGTATTGATACTCAATAATGGCATCAGACAAGAAGGTCAGCAGTGGGGTAGCGAACATGCACCAGAAATTGATCCTTATGTTGCCAACCGATTATCAGTTGTAAAAGGAGCGAGTACCATTCGTTATGGCGGGGATGCTATTGGAGGTGTGGTATTGGTAGAACCCAAACTTTTAAGATCTGTACCCGGGGTTAGCGGTGAATTGAACATAGCAGCATTCTCTAATAATCGTCAGGGCACTATTTCAGGAATTATTGAAGGGAACTCAAAAAAGAATGAAGCATTCTCTTGGCGTTTACAAGGAACTGCCAAACGTGGTGGTAATGCAAGAACACCTAATTATTGGTTAGCAAACTCGGGTAATGAAGAATTCAATGCATCTGCTGCCATGGGTTGGAGATCAGCAACAAAAGGATTGGAATTCTTCTACAGTATTTTTAATACACGACTGGCTATTTTTTCGGGATCTCATATTGGTAATGTAACAGATCTGATGCAAGCGATCAGTAGTAAAGAGCCACCAGATTATATTCGAAATATTGGGTTCACCTATAAGATCAACAGGCCTTATCAACAAGTCCAACATCAGTTAATGAAAGTAAAAGCTTTCAGAAATACAGGTGATATTGGTAAGTTGAACATGATTTTATCTCTTCAGCACAACTGGCGCAGAGAGTATGATGTAAGACGTTTTCAAAGTAGTGCTAATGTGCCACAGCTCGATCTGAAAATGACAACCTTAGGTACTGATTTGATCTGGGATCATTTCAATACCGGTCATTTCAGAGGAACTGTAGGTATTACCGGTAGCTATCAGCGAAATAGTTATGAATACCGTTTATTCATTCCTAATTATGAAGCATTCAATGTTGGTGCCTTTTTGGTAGAAAAATGGAATTACAAAAAATGGCTGATCGAGGGGGGACTTCGTTTTGATCATAGAAGTATCGTGAATACCAATTCAAATGGCGGGTTGCAATACGCAGATCGCACTTTCAATAATTTTTCCGGTAATACAGGTATTTCCTATGAAGCAGCTGATGGACTTCAATTCACCATCAATGGATCTACTGCTTGGAGAGCACCACAAGTGAATGAATTGTACAGTGATGGATTACACCATGGATCTGCAAGAATTGAAAAAGGAGATGCTTCTTTACAGCCTGAAAGATCGAACAGTATTTTATTCAATACAGTATACAATCCTGGCAGATGGCATATGGATGTGGGTGCTTATGTAAAAAGGATCGATGGATTCATATACCTATTTCCGGTATTCCCTCCTGAATTAACGATCAGAGGAGCGTTCCCAACTTTCCGCTTTGGACAAGCTCCTGTGAATATGCATGGCTTTGATCTAAGTTTTGCATATACCATCAGTTCACATTTTCAGATCGATGCTAAATCATCTATTGTGCGAGCTAAAAATCGAAATACAAAAGAGTGGATGATTCAAATGCCTGCAGACCGTTATGAAGCAGGATTACAATATAGTTTAGGTGATTTCAAAAAGTGGAAAGAGACTTACATCAAACCATCTGTCCAGTACGTTAGCAGACAAACACGTGTGCCCGCTACAGGTAATATTCCGGTGGTTAAGCCCGATGGTACTACGGCAATGGAATCAGATTACTTGATGCCTCCGCCCGCATATACTTTGATTGGATTGGAAGCAGGCACAAGCTTACAAACCAAACATCAAAAAATTCAGTTGACGCTTACAGTGAGTAATCTGTTGAATGTGGTGTACAGAGAATACATGAATGCTTTCCGGTATTTCTCGGATGAAATGGGGCGAAATATCGGATTGAAAATAAAAATCCCAATTGAACCAAAAACCAAATCATAATTTCTAAAAATCAAGTGTGTATGAAAAAGCAACTTTCTTATTTGATGGCAGCGTTAATGATGGTAACTTTTGTTGCAACAGGCTGTAAAAAAGACGACAAAGAACCGGAGAATGAAGAAGAACTGATCACTACAGTAAAACTCATGTTCACAGAAGTGGGCGGAACAGGAAGCTTTACTTACACCTTCAGAGATACGGACGGTCCGGGTGGAAATGCTCCGACACTGAATGAGTTGATCACTTTATCCCCTAACAAACAATATAATTGTACTGTACAGGTATTGGATGAAAGTAAATCACCTGCTGAAGATATTACCGAAGAGATCAAGGATGAAGCTAATGATCATCAGTTCTATTTTGCTCCAAGTGGTGTTAATATCACTGTGAGTGGATTGAATAATGATCCATTAGGACGTCCTTTAGGTGTTACCAGCGTTTGGACAGCAGGAGCAGCAAGTGGTCCTGGTACAGTAAAAGTTACATTGAAGCATAAGCCGGGTGCAAAAGGATCAAATGATCCTGTAACAGTTGGTGAAACAGATATTGAGATCAATTTCTCAGCGCGTGTGCAATAATTTTTCTCAGGGTTTTGTTTTAGTTTGAGCATTTAGTATCCCGATAGTTATCGGGATACTTTTTTATATAGATAACAGTTCTTTCTTAATTTTAAGTATGGAGATCAACCTAAACACCCCTGCTTTGCTATTTCCCGCGATCAGTCTGATCATGCTGGCGTATACTAATCGATTTCTGTCTTTATCAAATCGTATTCGAAATCTGCATGATAAATATCAAAGCCATGAACAAAAGCATATCATTCATGGGCAGATCAAAAACCTTCGTTATCGGTTGAAGTTGATCAAAAACATGCAGGCATTGGGTGTAGTTACTTTTTTAGGATGTATCATTTGTATGTATCTCATCTATACACAATTCCTGATCGCTGCCAATATTGTTTTTGCTATCAGTTTGATTTGTTTTGCAGCTTCCTTATTTCTCTCACTCATAGAAATACAACTCAGTACCAAAGCCCTCGAGCTTGAACTGAGTGATATGGAAGGACTCGAAGATCCCTCCGTGATTGAATATTTTAAGAAGAAATTCGGAAGAGAGGGGTAATAACGGATGAACAGAGAAATATCGAATGTCGAATAACGAACTTCGAAGTTGGACATTCGATATTTCTCTGTTCATCTGTTATTTCAGCTTGCAACCAATACTTTACGCTCCCCAATCTGTTGTCTCCACATGGCATAATACAAGCCTTTCTCATTGATCAAAGAATTGTGATTACCGGTCTCAACAACCTGTCCTTTTTCCAATACATAGATACGGTCAGCATGCATGATGGTACTTAAACGATGAGCGATCATCACAGTGATCTGTTCTTTTTCGCTGGAGATATTTCGAATCGTATTCGTGATTTCTTCTTCTGTGATACTATCCAATGCGGAAGTAGCTTCATCAAAGATCAATAAACGAGGATGTCTGAGTAAGGCTCTGGCAATGGATAAACGCTGTTTTTCTCCACCACTCAATTTTAGACCGCCTTCTCCGATCATCGTATCTAAACCTTTCTCCGCTCTTGATAACAGATTATTACAACTGGCTTTGGATAAAGCTTCCAATAATTCTTCTTCTGTCGCCTGTGGGTACACAAAGCTGAGATTCTCTCTGATGGTGCCTGCAAATAATTGTGTATCCTGCGTCACAAATCCGATCTGATTTCTGAGCTCATCAAAATTCATATCTGCGCCATTCACTTTGTTGTAATAAATATGTCCTTCCTGAGGGCGATACAATCCTACCAATAATTTCACCAATGTGCTCTTTCCTGAACCGGATGGTCCAACAAAGGCAATGGTTTCACCTTTTTTCACATCAAATGAAATGCCGTCTAGTGCGCGATATTGAGCGGTCTGATGTTTAAATACTACCTGATCAAATGCCAGTTCTTCAATTGTGCCCACTTGTTGTGGGTGATCAGGTCTCGGCTCTACTTTTTTGCCCATGAGATTATGAAAATTCTGTAAGGAAGCTTCTGCTTCACGATAACTCATGATGATACTTCCAATTTCCTGTAATGGTCCAAAAATGAAAAAGCTATAGAACTGAAGTGAGATCAATTGCCCCACGGTCAAAACATCACGATAGATCAACCACATCAAAGTGAATGTGATGACCTGTCTGAGGAAATTTACCATCGTTCCCTGAATAAAACTCAGTGAACGAATACTCTTCACTTTCTTCAATTCCAATCCTAATATCTTATAGGTATTGGTATTGAGACGTTTCACTTCCTGATCTGTTAATCCTAGACTTTTTACCAGTTCAATATTTCTTAGACTCTCTGTAGTGGAACCGGCCAATGATGTTGTTTCCTTTACAATATTTTTCTGGATCACTTTGATCTTCTTGCTCAGTAGGTTCGTTACAAAAGCGATCATCAAAGCACCACCCAGATATATGGGAACGATCGACCAATGGAGTCGTGTAGCATAAATGGAAACAAAGACCACACTCACGATGATGCCAAACAGTACATTGATGACATAGCCGATGAATTTTTCTGTATCAGATCGTACTTTGGTGAGGATCGATAAAGTTTCACCACTACGTTGGTCTTCAAATTCTTGGTAGGGTAAACGCATAGAGTGTTTTAACCCATCAGTAAAGATCTTGGCCCCGAACTTCTGGATGATCACATTGACCGTATAATCCTGAAAAGCTTTGGCAATACGACTCACCATAGCAGTTCCTACTAAGAGAAGTAACATGAACATAATGCCATTGATGAACTGACTTTCTGTACGAAAACTGCCATCCGGGTTTATTTTGGGGCTATTGGCGAACTGGTCAATGAGTTTTCCAAAGATCATCGGGTCGAAAAGAGAGAAGGTCTGATTGATCCCGGCCAGTACCAAAGCCAGTACTACCAGCCATTTATAAGGTTTAAGATAATGCAGGAGAATTTTCATGTATAAGATTTGAGTGCAATTAACCTTCAATTTCCGTACAAATATTGAAAATGTGACAAAGTTGCGGGTTAGCATATGGCATATAGGCTATGGCTAATAGGTTATGGCTACTAGTAGCATTATCAATACACCTAATTATTCGCTAATAGTAATTGGCTATGACCTATACGCCATGACCCATTTGCCATAAGCACTATCCACACTTGTGAATAATAAGAAATTCTTAACTCGCTAAAGGAAAGGAGATTAATCGGTAACTTACAAAAACCTTCCACATATGCGTTGGAGAAAATTCAATGGTGAACCTATTCACCTTCCCATCAAAGAAGCAGTTGCAGAAGCTATCACAAGAGAGTCTGCGAACGGCACTAAGCTCAAAGTATGTATCGGAACCGACAGCCAGGTAAAGGGCGATGATACCGAATTTGCAACGGTCATCGTTTTTCTGCGCGAACACAATGGTGGGTTCATGTACATTCACAATGAGAAGACAAAACAGAAATACCACATCAAAGAAAGAATGCTGGTTGAAGTAGCTAAAAGTATTGAGATCGCTTATGAGCTTTGTGATCTCTTTATTGAACATCATGTTGACATGGAAGTGCATGCCGACATCAACACCAACCCGCAATTCAAAAGTAATGATGCACTACGCGAAGCCATGGGTTATATCCTGGGTATGGGATTTGCATTCAAAGCCAAGCCCGAAGCGTTTGCGAGCAGCTGTTGTGCAGATAAGGTGGTAAACTAAGTAGTAATAAACAGAATATCTTTTCCTTTAGCAATATCATGATACTGCTAAAGGGTCTTTGTCACCCTTATTTATTCCCCCTCTTTAAAAGTGTTGTTGCATTCTGCAATAAAGGCAAGCATTTCTTCTCTACCCAACTTCTTCTCTGCACTTGTTACAAAATGCCTCGGTAGAAATTGCCAACTCTCTCTAAGTGTATCAAAAAAAGCTTTGATATTCCTTTCTACAACTGCCGGTTTCTCTTTATCTGTTTTGGTGAAGACCAATGAAAATACAACTCCCCATTTGTCTAACTGACTGATGAATTCCAGATCATTTTTCTGAGGACCATGACGACTGTCGATCAGTACAAATACTTGTGAAAGATTTGATCGCTTTCTAAAATATCCTTCGATCATTTGTTCCCATCTTCTTCTATCAGTTTGTGACCTTTTAGCGTAGCCATAGCCGGGAAGATCTACCAAGTACCACTGTTCACGAGGTCCTTTTTCGGCAGTACTACTTTCAATGACAAAATGATTGATAAGTTGGGTCTTTCCGGGCGTGGCAGACGTCTTAGCCAGACTTCTTTGCCCGGTGATCATGTTGATCAACGAAGATTTCCCGACATTACTTCTCCCGATAAATGCATATTCCGGTTTGTCCGGTTTGGGACATTTATCGAAAGTTGGACTGGATATGAGGTAAGAAGCTTTACGGATCTGCATGTTGCAAAGTAACTAAAAGCCCGCTGATGAAAGATTAGCGGGCCTAAAAGAATACGATTAGCTTACACTAAGGATCAGAAGTCTACTTTCAAGGAGATGGATATATTTCTCCCGGGAGCAGAAATGCCACTTGCAAAATAGCGGTAATTCTTATCGGTTAAATTTTCCAATAACAATACTGATTGAACCTTTTTGCTGAAGTAAAATCCGGCTCTCACATTCAATGTTAACCAGGAAGGCATACCATCGGCTGTTGCATATTGTAAATTGTCTTCGCCATTCGGGTTATAATCTTTCAATTTTTTCCAACCATTGAATAATGTGTAGAACTCGGCATTCCATTGATTCTGTTGTGTTTTAATACCCAATCTTCCATATACTGGAGGAATATGATCTAACGGAATTTTGACTTTGTTTTGATCGGTATATCGTCCATATGTGTACGTAACAACACCATCTATCGTAGTTCCTTTTGCAATAGTTATAGAGCCATTCAAACTAAATCCTGTGACGTAAGCACTGGCTTTATTTTGATTCGCAAAAACCGCACTTCTAACACCACTGTATAAAATGCTGTCTTGTCCGTTGAACTTATATTTGTCGAGAACAAGTGCGTTTCTGAAAATGGTATAAAAGAAAGAAGCCCCTATTGAAAAAGCTTTTGTTTGCTTGGCAATACTAAACTCTCCATTGTAGGTATATTCAGGTTTGATATTGGTATTGGGTACCACTACGATCCCTGTTCTTGTATCAAATACTTTTGAAAGATCATCTACATTGGGAGCACGGAAGCCACTACTTAAGATCATGGCCAGTCGGAAATTATCTTTAGTTGCATATACCAAACCAATATTTCCGGTAACAGCTACATTATTTTGTTGTGCTTTATTAAAAGGGAAATGCATCAGTGTAGTATCAGCAAATCTTGCATCTAATTTCACCAAGTTGAATCGGATACCATCATTCAAAGTCCATTCATCATTGATCTTATAGGTATGTTGGGCATACAATGCATTGGATGCCATTTTTGTTGGTCCATCTGCATACCTGGTCGTGATTCTGCCTAACGCTCCGGTTACGATATTGCGTCTCTCAGCAGTTGAACGAACGAAATTGGTATAGCTTTCAGCACCTACGTGAAGTTCGTGTTTACCGCTGTAGTGTTTCGCATCAAAATTCAATCCGAACACATTGATTCTTTCCCAACGATAATCTTTGTTGTTATTGTTGAAACGGCGTGTGATACGACTTTCTTCAATATCCTGAAAACTAGTGGTCAGTTTTAGATCTTGGAAGAATCCGTTTTGTTTGGATGCATTTAGTTGATAAGAAGCAAGATTGCGTAATTGAGGCCCATAATACCATTCGGCAAATACAGGTGCCGTCAATGTGCCCTCACTCAATCGATCGTAACGTGGCACTTCTCCCGTATTAGAGAACTGTAAATTAAAAATATGCTCTATCTTCTCTGATTGTTTGTATAAGAACTTTTGTAACACATCAATCTGATCATATCCGGATGGTATCTGTTGATTGGGATTAGGGTTCGGAACAGCAACATCTGTATTGCCCATTCGTTGTACGATGAATGGCTTCAATCCAAACGTAGGATACTTGCTATTTCTATTTTTTCCTTGCTTCATATCACCAAAGGATCCGTATGTGACCGATGTTAAGGATGCCCATTTAGCTCCACCGATATTGAGGATGATATTACCTCTTTGTTCATCAATAGCACTTGCATAACGTAATGTACTGCTACCGGAGATCACTGTTTTCTTACTTCCTGATAATTTAGGATTGCGTGTATACATACTCACTACACCTCCTAATGCATCACTACCATACAGTGTGGATGAAGGCCCATACAATACTTCCATTCTATCGAGAATCATATTGTCGATGGTAATGATGTTTTGTAAATGCCCGGCTCTGTATACCGCATTATTCATTCTTATTCCGTCTACCGTAAGCAATACACGGCTTGCTTCAAACCCACGGATTACCGGGCTACTACCACCTTGTTGACTTTTTTGTACAAATAAAGTTCCGGTGTTGATCAGGATATCACCGGTATTGGGTTGCATATTTAAGGTGTTCTTATCCCTGATACTTTTTACTGTTTGAGCAATACGGCCGGACCTTTCTGCAAATTTGTTGGCATACACCGTTACTTCATTCAGGTTAATGGTCTCATTATTCGTTGAACTGCTGTCTATCTTTTGCTCTTGTGCTTGTAAGTGTATATTCAATAGCAGACATGACAATAAAGTACATGTCCACACCATCATAGTTCGCATGGATTTACTGTTTAATAATTAAAAAATGATTCGCTAAACAGTAATTTTTTTGGGCGGAGGTGCGACGAGGTCTGGTTGAAATTGCGGTTCCCAGGAAACAATAGTAGTGGGGTAACAAGTACGAAGAGTAAAGCTGCGATCAAGTAGCATAACAGTTGAAAGACCTTGATCACTAATAAAACAAAAAGAAAAGGATACTATACTGCTTGCTCCTTTATTTTTACGCATGGCCTTATCCATTAACGCATGCAGTTGCTGCTCCTGATGATCGTATAAACCTGTTACAGTGTAAGTTCCGTCCGCTTCTTTACGGATAGAACTTACATCGAACAAAGTGCCATTCACGATGATCTCTTTATTTTTTTTATACCAACGTAATTGCCGCAGATGAACAGTAGAAAGCTCTTTTGACTTGAATGCTTTTTTTACACTGATGCGAATTTGTTTTTGTTGATAATGAAACAAAACAAATCCTGTCAGCGGAAATAACACCAACAATAAGAAGAAGAACGCTATGCATTTACGCTGTAAAGACAACTTAGTTCTTTTTTCTGATCAGACTGTCTAATGGATACTTTGCTTTCATAGTATCCATTACAGACTGAGCCCAATTGGTCAACACAACACGTTCATCATCCGTGAGTTTTGCATCACGATGTACCCATGTATAAGAATTCAGTGGCATTTCTTTTTCTTTTACCTGCTCAATCACTTCTTCCATCTTGTGGTATTGTCTTCTCAAGTTATAAGAGGTATAAGCATCAAAGTTTAAATGTGATTTACCTTCTTTCACATGATCATCCAGCCACCATGCTACCGGTTGTACTTTGGAATACCATGGATAAACAGTGTTGTTCGTATGACAATCATTACAGGCTTTAACTAAGATAGCATCTACGTTCTCAGGCACAGCATATAAATTTTTGATATTGCCTGATGTATCAGTAGAGGCATTGGCTTCGGGGCGTATGAATTGAATCACAACTAAAGCGATCAATAATACCCACAAGATTTTTTTGATGATTTTCATGATTGGTTAGGGTTGTTTGAAGCTATTAAATTAAGATATTTCCCGTCATCTCAGCCGGGATAGGAACTTGCATCATCGTTAAAATAGTAGGAGCGATGTCTCCCAGTTTACCTGGTTTGATGTTTCCCTTCCATTCCTTATCAATAATGAAGAATGGAACAGGATTCAATGTGTGAGCCGTATTGGGACTGCCATCTTCATTGATCATGAAATCAGCATTGCCATGATCTGCAGTCAAAAAAATGGTATAACCGGAGGCAAGTCCGGTAGTAACAACGCGGTTCACACAGGCATCCACTGTTTCAGCGGCTTTAATGGCAGCACTAAAAATGCCGGTATGTCCAACCATATCAGTATTGGCATAGTTAAGACAAACAAAATCGGCTTCACCTTTTTCGATCTCCGGGATGAGTTGATCAGTGATCTCAACTGCGCTCATTTCAGGCTGAAGATCATAGGTTGCTACTTTAGGTGAAGGAACCATGATTCTTTTTTCACCTTCAAATGGTATTTCCCTTCCTCCGCTAAAGAAGAAAGTAACATGCGGATATTTTTCTGTTTCAGCGATACGAATCTGTTTCTTTCCATGTGCTTCCAAAACTTCACCAAGGGTATTGGTGAGATTGTCATTTTCGAAGATCACATTTACCTTTTTGAACTTTTGATCGTACTGCGTCATCGTAGTATAATGCAGTTGCAATGGATGCATGTCTTGTTCAGGAAATGCCTGTTGTGTCAATACTTCAGTGATCTCTCGACAACGATCGGTGCGGAAATTGAAACAAATCACCGCATCTCCTTCTTTGATCGTAGCAATGGGTTGATTTTGATCATTGACAATAACAGTCGGTAGAATGAACTCATCTGTTGTTCCATTTGCATAAGCTTGCTCTATGGCGTTTGCTGCACTTGTGGCGGTTGGTCCGTTTGCGTGTACTAAACAATCATAAGCCAGTTTCACTCTTTCCCATCTTTTATCTCTGTCCATGGCATAATATCTTCCACTCACAGAAGCAATCGTTCCTGCAGAATGTTGAAGATGAGCTTGCAATTCTTTCACAAATCCAAGTCCGCTTTTCGGGTCTGTATCCCTACCGTCAGTAAAAACATGAATAAATACGTTGGGTATTTCATTTTTTTGGCAGAGGTCACAGATGGCTTTCAAGTGATCAATATGTGAATGCACACCACCATCACTTACTAATCCGATCAAGTGCAGTGCTTTTTCATTCTTTTTGGCATAAGATAGGGTCTCTAGAAAAGTTATATTACCCGCCAATTCACCTGTTTTAACAGCTACATTGATCCGTTGGAGTTCCTGATAAACGATTCTCCCTGCGCCAAGATTGAGATGCCCTACTTCACTGTTTCCCATTTGTCCGTCAGGTAAACCTACTTCTTCTCCACAAGTAACGAGTGTTGTATTAGGGTACCGGCTATATAATGATGATACAAATGGCACATTGGCCTGTTGTATGGCATCTGAAGCTGCTATTTTCCCCAAACCCCATCCGTCCATGATTACAAGAATGACTTTTTTATTCATATTAAAAAATGATATGGTTTATTAATTGCTGATTAGGTATTAACTTTAGCAGGTAGCCATCAACACTCAAAGTTGGCATGTTTTTGGCAAAATATACGACTGAATACAAAATAAACTGTATGAAAACATTTTTTTTAACCATTGGATTCGCGCTATTATCTATGTCTTTTAGTATACAAGATAATACGGTTGATCAGATCGTGAATGCCTTTAAAAATGCTGATACAGAAGAAATAGGCAAGTCGTTTGATGATTATGTAGACTTGAAATTTCTGGATAAAGACGAGATAAAAAATATCAGCAAGAACCAGGCTTCGATTGCGCTGAAAACTTTTTTTGCCGAACATAAGATCACCGGATTTGAAAAAGTGTCTAACCGAGATCTGGGTAGTACCACTTATCTGGCAGGTAAGCTATTAACAGCTGATAAAAATAATAAGGGATATAATATTACCGTATTGATCAAACAACAATCCGGTAAATACCAGATCATTTCCCTTCGTATCAATTAATACTACAGTTTAAGATCATTGATTGGCCCGTTGTTGATTGTAAAACAACGGGCTGATTATTTCCGGGGGTCGATGAATATATTTTAGTTTTGCGCTATGAATCATTTTGATGAACAATTAAAGATACTTGTAACGGCTGCACTCAAAGAAGATATTGGTGAAGGCGATCATTCAACTTTAAGTTGTATTCCAGCTCATCAAAAAGGGAAAGCTGTTTTGAAGATCAAGCAAGATGGTATCCTCGCAGGAGTAGATGTGGCGAAGAAGATATTTCAAATGCAGGATCCTGAAGCTGTTTTTACACTCCACAAACAAGATGGTGACTCGATGCGTAATGGTGAATCTGCTTTTGAAGTCAGTGCTTCTATACATACCATTTTGTCTTGCGAAAGGTTGGTACTAAACTGTATGCAGCGCATGAGTGGTATCGCAACCCTTACGCATCAGTACACTCGACTACTAAATGGGTACAAAACAAGATTACTGGATACTCGAAAAACAACACCTAATTTTCGTTTACTTGAAAAAGAAGCCGTAAGAATTGGCGGTGGAGTGAATCATCGATTTGGTTTGTATGATATGATCATGTTAAAAGACAATCATATTGATTATGCAGGAGGGATCATACAAGCTATTGATAAAGCTTTTTCTTACGTAAATGAATATCAACCACACTTGAAAATTGAGGTAGAAACAAGAACATTAGAAGATGTAAAAATGGTTTGTGCAAATGCTGTAGGCAAGGTATTCAGGGTTATGTTAGATAATTTTACGCCAGATCAGGTAAAAGAGGCTGTACAGTTGATCGGAGGCCGTTTTGAAACAGAAGCCAGTGGTGGAATTACACAAGAGAATATTGAATCGTATGCAGCTACCAATGTTGATTATGTTAGCGTGGGCGGACTCATCCATCAGGCAAAGAGTTTGGATTTAAGTCTGAAAGCCGTGATCCTTACATAGTTATCTTGGAAAATAACAAGGTTTATCTTAACTTGACATATTTATCAAATGATGTTCCGATAGATACGCCTTCTTTGCCCATGATGAGAAAATTTATTCCGTTTTTGTGTCTTTTATTATTCCATGGGATTATCAATGCTCAAACACCCAAGGCTGACTCTCTCATTCAGTTATTAAAGACGATCGAAAAGGATAGTGTTTATATACAAGTACTGAATAAAATTTCAGAAGAGCTATCGGATAAAGACGCGGATCAATCACTTGATTTTGCTACCAAAGCGAAGGAAATGGCGGCAAAGATCCGATATGCACAAGGGTTGGGCAATGCATTGAATAATATGGGTTGGGCTTATTACCGTAAAGGTGATTACTCTAAAGGATTTGATTTTGCTTTGCAAGCATTACGCATCAATGATTCTTTACAATTTCTTGCACAATTGGCGATCTCTTATAGAAATGTAGGAGCGATTTATAATTCACAAGCCAAATACAGGGAGTCGATGGATTATTTTCATAAAGAAAAGAATATCCATATACAACTCAATAATAAACTAGGCTTGGGTAGGAGTTTGAATAACATTGCTTTTTCAGCTCATCGCGGTAAGATGAAAGATTCAGCAATTATTTTTGGACAAGCAGCATTAGAACACAATTCTAAACTAGGCGACCAATATCTTATTGCTTTTAGTTTAAGAACATTAGGGGATGTGTATTTTGATGATGGTGCTATCGATCGCTCTATTGATTACTTTTTGTCCTCTCTGGTTGCTGCCCGAGCTGCTAAAAGTAATTTCATCATTGAAACTTCACTCTACCGACTAGGTAAAGCGTATCAGCAAAAGAAACAATGGCAAGAATCCATCGCATATTTACAGGAAGCTATTGAGGTATCAAAAACATTAGGTGCTAAAGGTGAACAAGCCACGATACAGAAATTATTAGCTTACTCCTATGCTCAAATAGGGGACTATAAAAAAGCTTATGAATCACAAGCAACACATATTGCATTGAATGATACTCTTTTTGAAGAGAGAAGTCGCGCAAGATTTGCACAAATGCAAGTAGCTTTTGAAACGGAAAAAAAGCAAGCGGAGATTAATCTTTTGAAAAAAGAAGATGAAGCTCAAAAAGAAAAGATCAGAGACCAGCGATTGTATACTTTTTTGTTATTGGTGGTAGTGGGATTGGTGATGGCCTTGTGGTTGGTATCCTGGCGTAGGAATAAATTCAAGCAAGTGGCTAACAAGCAATTGCGATTGCAAAAAGCAGCGCTGGAACAAGCTTCTTATCAAAAGGATAAAATATTTTCTATCCTCTCCCATGACCTCAGAATGCCGATCGCATCACTGAGTGGTGTGTTACAATTAGTAGAAAAGCAAAGTTTATCTGAGGAAGCATTTTCGAGAATCAAACATGCATTGAGTAAACAGATCACATCACTTAACACTACGCTGGATAATCTTTTGTTATGGTCACGTAATCAGATGGAAGGAGTAACGGATGTGCAGGCAAGTGAATGTGTTTTATATGAAATCATAGAAAATAATCGCCAGCTATTGGCAAGCGTGGCCAATCAGAAAAAAATTGTCATACATAATGAGGTATCAGCTCTTGCAAAAGCCTATGCAGATATTCATCATATCGATATCATTGTTAGAAATCTCTTGCTGAACGCATTAAAATTTACAGAAGAAGGGGGTACGATTACCATTCAAAGTCGTGATGAAGACAATCAAGTCACGCTGGATATTGTAGATACAGGAGTGGGTATGACCGAAGAACAAATCGGTAAACTTTTTAAAGTCAATACCCATTTTACTACTACGGGTACAAAGAATGAAAAGGGCGCCGGACTTGGATTACTATTGTGTAAGGAGTTTGTTGAGGCTAATCAAGGAACCCTATCGGTGAAAAGTGAGCCGGGAAATGGTTCTCAGTTTTCCGTTACTTTGCCAAAATCTAAGTATGTCTAAGAAATTTAAATCTGACAGCAACGGTTTTATCTTTAGTACCGATCCTAATTTTCAATTCCAACCGGAAAAAGAAGAAGAAACAGATACCCTGACTCCAGCTCAACAAGTTCTTCGTATTCTATTGGATAAAAAACAACGTGCCGGAAAATCAGTGACATTGGTTACCGGTTTTATTGGTAAAACAGATGATCTCGAACAATTGGGTAAACAGCTTAAAAACTTTTGTGGCACCGGAGGTTCAGTAAAAGACGGAGAAGTGATCATTCAGGGTGATCAGAGAGAAAAAGTATTACAGTGGCTGTTAAAAAACGGGTATACAAAAAGCAAAAAAATAGGATAGGAGAAGAGGATGAATATTGAATCATGAATTTCGAAGTTGGAAATTCATGATTCAATATTGATTATTCATTCCGCTTCAAAACCTACTTTTCTATGGGTTCCGTCACAATAAGGTTTGTTGGATGATTGTCCGCAACGACACAATGCAGTAGTTCCTTGTTTGATCTCTTTTCTTCCATCGCTGTGCGTGATCTCACAATCCGTTGTGATCAGGATAGGTCCGTTGGGCTTGATCTCAATGTTCATAATACTTGCGGCTTCCGATTGCACTTCTTTTTCACTACTGTTTTCACCTACAGCATTCATAAAATAACTCAATGCGCCACTCGGGCATTTCCTTACTTGTTCAATGATGGCATCGGTGGTAGCTCCTTCAATATTCACCCAAGGCTTTTTCGCCGGATCAAATACTTCCCTTAACTGGGTCCAACAAATTCTACTATGGATACAGGTATCCGGTTTCCATACAACAGTCACCTCATTATTGGTGTATTTGAAAGTGGATTTAGGCATAGAATTTTCTTATTAAGATACGTATAAAATAAATAGCCATTAGCTTCAAGCTTCAAGCCGCAAATCAAACCAGTTCTATTTGCTATCAACTATGGTCTATGGACTATAATCAATAATCTATCTCCAGTTTCAATCTGTCCCTCAGTTCGCGAATAAGAGGATACTGTTCAGCAATGCGTTCAAATCTTTGTTTGCTGTTCAGTTTTAAGTGTATAGGTACATCTTCACGTTCTGTCGCCTCTACCAGAACATTAAAAGTGATGGCTCTGTTATTGAATGCGTTGTGCAAGTGTTCAAGCAGCATCATTTTTTCCTGCTCTACAAATTTTTGTGCTGTGAGAGCGGGAACGGTTACGGAGAAGTGGATATCATCTTCGATCTGTAATTGTGCGATTTTGAAAGTACCTACGGATGAGTGCTTTTGTTGTTGCTCAAGTTTTTGGATGTATTCATTCCAGCAGTGAGTCAGCTTTTCAAAATTTAATACTTCTGCTTCTTTTACTTCTTCAATGGCATACTGATCGCCTACTTTTTCACGTAAGGCATCCAGCAAGCTTTTTTTAGGGCCACCGGCAGGTGTGGTGATAGGCTTAACTGCAGGGCGAGTTGGTGGAGGTGTTGGTGCCGGCGTGCTTTGAACTTTTGGTGTTGATACAACAGGATTGATCGCAGCTTTTTTTTCTTCTTGTATCAATAATTTAGATGAAGCTGAATCTTGAATGGTCTTTACTTGAATGGACGGAACTGTCTTTGTTCGAAAAGCTATCGGACCATCAAGTCGTTTTTTTTTAATGACTTGTCCGTTTTCTGTAGACAATTCAATGGCTTGTTGAAGGAAATTGAGTTTAATGATGGCCAATTCAACATGCAATCGTTTATTACGAGCCATTTTGAATTGGATCTCTGCTTCATTCAAAATGTTCAGGGCACTTACGAGGTAAGAAAGACTTGTATTTGCAGCAGTTTGAATATATTTTTCCTGCAAGCCTTCAACCACATCAAGTAGTGCTGCTGATTTAGGGTCTTTACAAACAAGGAGATTGCGAATAAATTCTGCAAATCCATTCAATACCATATCCCCTTCAAAACCTTTTCGGTTGATCTCATCATATAACATCATGGCAGCAGCCATGTCTTGTTTTTGTAAGGATTCGAGTAAACGGAAGTAGTAGTCCTCATCCAGAATATTCAAATGTTCCAGTGTGTTCTGGTAAGTGAGTGTACCATTGGTGAAGCTTACGATCTTATCCAGAATACTCAAAGAGTCACGCATACAGCCTTCACTTTTCTGAGCGATGACCTGTAGTGCCGCTTTCTCTGCTTTGATCGATTCTTTCTCTACGATCTCTTGCAGATGTTCAACTGTATCATTATTAGTGATGCGTTTGAAATCGAAGATCTGACAGCGACTTAATATGGTCGGCAGGATCTTATGTTTCTCTGTGGTTGCTAAAATAAAAATAGCATAGGATGGGGGCTCTTCCAGTGTTTTCAAAAAAGCATTGAAGGCACTGGTACTAAGCATGTGTACCTCATCCACTATATATACTTTGTATTTACCGGCTTGAGGTGCAAAGCGTACTTGCTCAACCAGACTTCTTATATCTTCAACAGAGTTATTACTCGCTGCATCTAACTCATGAATATTTAAAGAAGTACCTGCATCAAATGATACACAGCTATTACAAGTGTTACAGGCTTCACCATCAGGTGTAGGAGTGGTACAATTGATCGTTTTAGCAAGAATACGGGCACAGGTGGTTTTACCCACGCCTCTTGGACCACAAAATAAAAATGCATGGGCCAGTTGATTATTCTTGATCGCATTTTTGAGTGTAGTAGTGATATGCGACTGCCCCACCACCGTACTAAAATTCTGTGGTCTATACTTACGCGCCGAAACGATGAATTTATTGTCCATATCAGTGGTGCAATATAAGGAGAAGAGGTTAGCTTCAAGCTACAAGCTGCAAGCTGCACGCAGAAATGTGTAAAAAAATATTGTCTTGTGGCTTGAAGCTTGTAGCTTTTCAGGTTATTTGTATTCCATCTCCGGATGTCTTTCAAACGGTTTGTTGGGGTCGAAAATATGGCGGAAGGTGACCATGCGCCTGCTTTGACTACCTCCCAGACTTTTGTAGATATTCAACATCTTTGGATTCCAGTCTCCGGCCCAGCCCATTTCATATTCGAAATACCATCCTTTGTTTTGGATGAGTAAACCACATTCATAGATCAAAAAACTATCAATGCCTAAAGCCTGGTATTTAGGAACCACTCCAAAAGCCAGACCTGTTAAACGTTTACAGGTACCTCTGTATTTCATCCAGAGTAATTGTATTTTTTGCCACCATCCGAATTTCCCATTGAAGTGTTTGAAATACTGATTGATGTCCGGGATATTGATGAACATAGCAATCGGTTCTTCTTTGTAATAGGCAAACCATACCACACGTTCATCCATGATCGGTTTCATGGTATTGAACAGTTTGATCACTTGCTCTTTTGTGATCTCTTTGTTTTCTCCATGTTGGGCCCAAGCTGCATTGTATACGGTCGCAAAGTCGCCTGCATATTTATCCAGCTCTGATAATTTCACGTGCTTTGCTTCATATCCGGCTTTGCCTTTGAATTTCGCATGTCTCTCAGGAAAACGTGGAGGTAATGGATCATCAACCTTCATCGAATAATAATATTGGTTGTAGTAGTTCTGAAATCCATATCCTGTAAAAAGCGATTCATAATAATCCGGATTGAATGACATGCCATACATGGGTTCTTTGTCGAATCCCTCAACCATTAATCCCCACCACTTATCGCGATCTCCATAGTTGATAGGGCCATCCATGGCTTCCATACCTTGTTCTTGTAACCATTGTTTAGCGGTATCAAACAAAAGATTGGCAGTGGCTTGATCATTGATGCAATCAAAGAAACCAATGCCACCCGTTGGAAAATCTGTTCCTTTATTGATATATTTTGAACTGGTAAATGCTGCGATACGTCCAACCACTTCACCTTCATCTGTTTCTAGGATCCATCTTTTGGCTTGACCGTATTTGAATTGCTTATTTTTTTGTGGGTCAAATACCGCCTCTACTTCATTATCCAATGGTCTGATATATACCGGATTATGTTGGTTGAGTCTTGCACTCACTTCCAGAAAGGCTCTTTTGGTAGCAGTATCATTTACTTCAATCAAATGCATGGTTGCAGGTTTAAACAAAGGTAAGGAAGTAGTATGAGTCAATAATTTGATACGTTACTGAATAACTTTTTATTATGATCTGAATAATTTCTTGGCCATTTTTTCATCATGCTTGTAAATATCTTTTCGAAAATTCAATTCACCATTATGATCTACCCAGGCAGTAAAATAAACAATGAAAACCGGTACGTTTTTTTTTAATGTTACCCATTTTTCCTTTTTTAAATGCATGGCACTATCAATCTTATGATCATTCCAACTAGTATCATTACGCAACAGATATGCCGCCATTTTTTTGGGTTCTGCTATCCGGATACATCCATGACTAAAACTTCTGCTTGATTGTGAAAACAGATTCCTGTTGGGTGTATCATGAAAATAGATATTGTAGTTGTTGGGAAAAAGAAACTTTACCAACCCCAAAGAATTGCCGGGTCCGGGGTTCTGTCTGATCATAGGTACTTTACCCTCTTTTATGATCTCCATATTTTGTTTGGTCAAGTAATCAGGATTCTTTTTGATGGCAGGCAGAATCTCACCTGTGACAATACTTTCAGGCACATTCCAATACGGACTGAATACTACGTATTGGAGTTTATCATTAAAAATGACTGTATTATTTGCAGCGGTACCTACAATGACATTGATATTAAATTGAAGTTTACCACTGTCATACACATGCATCCGGTACTCAGGAATATTTACCAGAATGTAATTCGTATCTTTCTCAGGAGGCATCCATCTTAATCTTTCTAAATTGATGAGTATTTGGCGAAGTCTATACTTCAGTGGTATATTGAGTTCTGCGATCATCTTGTTTCCGATGACGCCGTCAACAGTCAACCCCATTCTTTGCTGGTATTTCTTCGTAGCAACCACAAGAGCGCTATCAAATAAAGGACTTTCGATATTTTGCTCTAGGTCCCCAATCAGTTGTAAATGCTTTTTGATGTCTAAAAGAACAGCCGCAGAGTCTCCGCTGCGCAATGATTTTTTCAGTGTTGGAATAACGTTGAGTGAATTTTGTTTTGCTAATATAGAGTAGCGTTCTACATATTGCCTCAGTTTTTTGTACTGTTCATTTTGTGGAGCATATGCGTCTACATCTTTGTGCAGGATTGCTGAATCAAGTAATGCATGTAAGTCTATTTTTTTTCTCGGGATAAACCAGCCTAATTCAGCTGCATCGATATCACTTCCTTTGTACACTTTAGCTGCATAACGGAAAAACTGTCCTGTTAATAACAATTCAGTCTTCAAAACCAAAGAATCTGCCTGCTTCTTTTTTTTACCTGATGCAATGAGCTGATTCAATAATTGCTCCATTTCAGGATGATACAAACTACTATCTTCAAAACTGCTGATATAATTCAATTGCAGATTCCGGAAGTTAGAGGCTTGCTCTGTAAGTCCGGTACTATCAAACCATGCATATGCATAGTTTCGATCTTTATAAAAATCATTGAATTGTTGGGTATAATCTTGATAAGCATTATTGTTCTTTAGGAATTGATCGAGTTCGAGACTATCCATGAACAGGTCATTGAAAGAAGTAGCTACGGTAATAGATGTATCTCTGATTACAGGTTTTTTAGTTCTACCATTTTTACAAGATTGTATCAGTAGAAAAGAAAGTGTACAACAAAAAATAAAATACCTGCTCATGTAATGAATTTACAAAAGGAAGCGGGTTTAATGATGATCTATGCCGAGTTTTTTAGAATAATTTTCTATCGTATAGATAAAAAAGTGCCTGCGACAATTGCGGCTGTTTCAGTTCTTAATCGGGTATTACCCAGAGATACAGGTTGATAGGAATTTCCAAGCGCCAATTCGATCTCTGCGGGTGTAAAGTCACCTTCCGGACCGATCAACATCAGAACGGAATCGGTAAGTCCAATTGATTGAATAGGTGTTTTTACATCTTCTTCACAGTGAGCGATCAATTTTTGGGTGGATGCGTGATGCTGGATCAGCGTGTTGAATTTGACGGGTTCATGTAAAACGGGCAACCAACTTTGCTGACTTTGTAACATGGCTGAAATCAAAATTTGCTGCATTCTGTCGAAACGAAAACGGCTGTGTTCTGTTCTGGCACAGATCAATGGAATGATCTCTGTAACGCCTATTTCCGTTACTTTTTCTAACATCCATTCAAAGCGACTGGCATTTTTTAATAATGAAACAGCAATGCTTGTTTTTTTAGCAGAAGATGGGGACTGATGTTCTGATTCAATAGTGACGGTACAATGTTTTTTATCTTCATGTGCTATCCGGGCTGTATACAATCCGCCTTTTCCATTGGTGAGTTGTAGCAATTCACCGGATCTCATTCTCAATACTTGAATACAGTGTTTGCTTGTTTCTTCACTCAGTTCGAATAAAGAAGAAGATGCTGCAACTGTTGATTCGTAAAAGAAAGGTAAAGCCATGAAGAAAAAAGATTATTCACAATGGACCATTCATCATTCACACATTAAAAAGGAACGTCATTATCAAAGCCTTCATCAAAATCTCCACCATTCATTTTACTTCCTTTCTGGATAAATACTTTACCACCCTCAGGTTCAGTATTTGAGTTGGATAAAGTACCCGGTGGTAATGGTCTGTAGTTACCGGGTCCCATAAACTTGGAGTCATCGTTTGCCACTTCAAATTTCTGGATAGATAAGTTGGCTTTAAGGATGATGTTTTCCAGCGAACCATTTCTGTGTTTTGCAATACGTATATGGGTTTCACCTTTGGTGCTTTCACCCATTTCATTACTGTTTACTTCATAGTATTCAGGACGATAGATGAACATTACCATATCAGCATCCTGCTCAATAGCACCTGATTCACGAAGATCACTCAGCTGAGGAATTTTACTTTCTTTTCTGGTTTCCACAGCACGACTCAACTGGCTTAGTGCAATGATCGGTATACCCAATTCTTTTGCCAATGCTTTTAAACTTCGTGAAATAGTACTGATCTCTTGCTCACGATTTGAATTTCTGTCTGCGCTACCACTCATTAACTGTAAGTAGTCGATGATGATCAATCCAACATGGTACTTGTTCACCATTCTTCTGGCTTTCGCACGGAATTCAAAGATGTTTAATGCAGCGGTATCATCTATGTATAGTGGTGCATTTTCCAAAGCTTTGATACCCTTATGGAGTAACTGTTCATACTCATGATCTTCCAGTTTACCACGCGATATTTTCTCCAATGGTATTTCACTTTCTGCACTTAGGATACGTTGTACAAGCTGAGATGCACTCATCTCCAAACTGAAAAATCCAACACCTACCGGTTTAATTTTATTCAATGCTGCATTTCTGGCAAGGTTGAGCGCAAAAGCAGTTTTACCTACAGAAGGTCTTGCCGCAAGAATGATAAGATCAGTAGGTTGCCATCCATAAGTTACACGATCCAAAGTAGAGAATCCACTGGGTACACCGGATACGTCTTCAGTTTTGGTTCGTAGTTCATCGATTCTATTGAGCGTTTTGGCCAATACATTACCAACATCTTCAAAATTCTTTTTCAGATAATTGTTGGTGATATTGAACATCTTGGTTTCACTATCATCTAATAGATCAAAAACATCTGTACTGTCTTCATACGCATCACCAATGATCTCGCCACTGATACGAATCAATTCACGCTGAATAAATTTTTGTAAAACGATGCGAGCGTGTGCATCGATATTCGCAGTAGAAACAACGGAATTGGTGAGTTTCGTAACATAGTAAGGTCCACCAACCGCATCCAGTTGTTCCTTCATTTTCAGTTCTTCTACAACAGTAAGGATATCGATGGGCATACTTTTTTGTTGCAGGCTTTGCATCGCTGTGAAAATGAGTTGATGTGCTTCTACATAAAAACATTCGGGTTTAATGATTTCTGTAACAGTATCAAAAGCGCTTTTTTCCAACATGATAGCGCCCAGTACAGCTTCCTCCAGTTCTTTTGCCTGAGGAGGTACTTTTCCGTATACCATTGTGCTAAGATCAATCGCGGGTTTTCTTCTTTTTCGGTCTTTATTCAGGCTAGTAAGATCCATGGTCGTAGTCAGTTCTTTGGTGGTTGTTAGTAAGATTCCTATTTCCTTCCTTAGTCATTTCCTTTGTTACGGAATTGTTACCTCGGCAGTTAGGGGGAGCGAATATGGGGTAGAAAATTGTCTTACTAAAATTTTTTTCGGGCATTTTTCATCCACATCAATTCACAGTTCCACGCAGTTTATTCACCGCTCTATTCACACAAATTACTAAGGTTATCCCCCAAAATCAAAAGTTTTCCGACCAAACACACAGGAAATGCACAAAAGGCTGTGCACAAAGAAATTTCTAAAAATACGGGTAGGAGAAGAAGGAAAATCGTAACTGCAGTATTGTTATAGCCCCAAGCTGCAAGCTTCAGGCTTCAAGTGAAGAAAGCCCGATTATCGACAAATTGTTATCAAAAAATGAGGTGTTGTACTTGAAAATTTCAGATCTAAATCTTTTACACCAAAGCTTGTAGCCTGTAGCTGGTGGCTTGCAGCTTATTATCCTTACTTTTACACCCCGAAAAGAGCAACCGAATATGACCATTAGTTACAATTGGCTGAGTGAATATCTCCCGAAAAGCATTGAACCTGAAGCACTGTCTAAAATTCTGACTTCTATTGGATTGGAAGTGGAGAGTCTGGAAGCTTATGAAAGTATCAAAGGTGGATTAAAAGGATTGGTTGTTGGTGAAGTGTTGACCTGCGAGCAACATCCCAATGCAGATAAATTAAAGATCACAACTGTACATACCGGCGGAGAAACGCCTTTACAGATTGTTTGTGGTGCTTCCAATGTGGCTGCCGGACAAAAAGTGATCGTAGCAACCGTTGGAACAACCATTTACCCGATTACCGGAGATCCTTTGACCATGAAGGTTGCCAAGATCCGTGGTGTGGAAAGTCAGGGTATGATCTGTGCAGAAGATGAAATTGGTGTTGGCACCGGCCATGATGGTATTATGGTATTATCAGCAGATGCTATTCCCGGTACTCCCGCAGCGTCATTGTTTACCCCTTACAATGATTGGATCTATGAGATCGGTCTTACACCCAATCGTATGGATGCCATGAGTCATTTAGGTGTGGCAAAAGATGTTTGTGCCTACTTGACCCACCATGAGCAAGAGGCAAAGCCTGTATCACCTCTAGGTCAACCATTCAAAGCAGACAGTAAAGAGCTTGCTATTAAAGTAAGGGTTGAAAATCAAGAAGCTTGTCCGAGATATGCGGGTGTTACCATTACGGGTGTTACTGTAAAAGAGTCTCCAAACTGGTTAAAAAATCGTTTACTGGCCATCGGACAAAGGCCCATCAATAATATTGTCGATATCACGAATTATATTCTTCATGAAACAGGTCAACCCCTGCATGCATTTGATGCAGACGCAATCAAAGGCGAAGAAGTGGTTGTTAAAAATTTATCGGAAGGCAGCAGTTTCATCACATTGGATGATAAAGAACGAAAACTTTCTGCAGAAGATCTGATGATCTGTAATGGAGCAGGTGAGGGTATGTGTATTGCCGGAGTTTTTGGTGGAAGTAAGAGTGGCGTAACAACTGCTACTACAAAAATATTCTTGGAAAGCGCATGGTTTCATCCGGTAAGTGTGCGTAAAACATCATTACGTCATGGACTCAGAACAGAAGCAGCTACTCGTTTTGAGAAAGGAGTAGATATTTCCGGATGTGTACAGGTATTACAAAGAGCCGCATTGCTCATCAAAGAAGTGGCGGGTGGTGCTATCGCAAGTGATGTGATAGATGTTTATCCTTCCCCCAAAGACAAAACGGAAGTAGCGGTGAAATACCATTACATTAAAAAGTTAAGTGGTAAGAACTATCATCCGGATAAAGTTAAAAAGATCCTCACAGCATTGGGATTTGAAGTGATCAAAGAAGATATAGATGAACTGAAAGTAGCCGTTCCATACAATAAACCGGATATCAGTATTCCTGCAGACATCGTGGAAGAGATCATTCGTATTGATGGATTGGATAATATTGAGATTCCTACTTCTATCACGATTAGTCCTGCTATTGCAGCATCAAGTGTGAAGGAAGCATTGAAAGATAAAATCGCAGGCTATTTGGTCGGACTTGGGTTTGTTGAAATACTTACCAATTCTATCACTAACAGCAAATATTTCTCAGAAGAAGTGTTGGCAGGCTCTGTGAAGATGCTGAATAATTTGAGTGTGGAATTAGATGTGTTACGTCCAACCATGTTGGAAACGGGACTTGAAACGGTTGC
Source organism: Sediminibacterium sp. (assembly GCA_965279585.1). GTDB lineage: Bacteria > Bacteroidota > Bacteroidia > Chitinophagales > Chitinophagaceae > Sediminibacterium. The sequence continues at coordinate 859,803 of OZ257248.1, forward strand.
TTATAATTTGAACCGTCGAAATCTACACTTGCAATTGTTTGAATTTGGAAAAGTGTATGCAACGGAGGGTACCGGTCAATATCGCGAAGAAGAACGTTTGTGTATCTATCTGACCGGACAATCACATGAAGCAGGTTGGAGAGGGAAGCCCGGAGTTTTTGATATCTATCACGGGAAAGGTATTGTACAAGCGATCTTTCAATTAACAGGATTGGAAGGCTTACATTTTCAGCCATCAGCAAATGATGCATCGGTTCTTGAACTATATGTCGGAAAGCAACAAGTAGGAATCGCAACGGAGGTTGATAAAAAGAAAGCATCTGCATTTGATATCAAGCAAACGGTGGTATTTGTAGAGATCAACTATTTGGCATTGGTCAATCTGGTATCCAAGCAAAAGATCACTTACAAAGAAGTCAATAAGTTCCCAACCATGCAGCGTGATCTTGCGTTGGTGGTGAATCGTAATACTACTTATGGTGCTATTGAAGCAGTTGTCCAGAAGCTCAAAATACCGCGTCTGACAGATATGCGTTTATTCGATGTATTTGAAAGTGATAAACTGGGAGAAGGAAAAAAATCCATGGCCATCAGTTTTACCTTTACTGATGAAGAAAAAACGCTTACCGATAAAGAAGCCGACGGCATGGTAGCCAAGTTGATACAGGCGTTGGAGAAAGAAGTGGGGGCGGAAATCAGGAGATAGTGAGTAGTGAATAGTCAGTAGTGAGTTATAATACAAACTACTCTACTCACTATTCACTGCTGACTACTCACTCTTCGTGTATAACAAGTGCACTAAAAATGTTGCAACCCCTAAAATTGAAACTATCTTAGAGAGATGTTAGATCTTGATCTGCATATAAAGAACATTCAGGAAAAGCTACAGCAGTTGTTGCGTAATCAACAAGTGTTGGTGAAGGAGAACCAACGGTTGATGAAAGAACTGGAGAAAAGTAAACAGTTGCTATCGGAAAAAGAAGCTACTGTTGCAGCACTTCGTCAACAGTTGGATGCCCTGAAACTGAGTACCACAGCGCGGTCTCCGGAAGAAAAAGCGCTATTGGAAAAGCGGATCAATGGGTACCTGAAAGAAATTGATAAATGTTTAGCGCTTCTAAATACCTGATACCATGTCTGAATTAATTCCTGTCAATATTGTCATCGCAGACCGCAATTATCGTCTTCGTATCGAGCCGAAGGATGAGGAGATGGTGCGCAAAACGGCCGGATTGATTAATGATAAGATTGCTGAATTTAAAACCAATCTGGCAGGCAAAGACATGCAGGACTATGTTTCGATGGTGCTACTCTGGTTTGCTACCGAGCAAAACCAAAGTGGTATTGAATTGGTAAAATGGCAGGAAGCGTCACAAAAATTGGCCGCTCTTGAGCGTCAGCTCGATAAAGCCATGGAAGAAGGGATATAGTGGTCATAGTCCATAGACCATGGTCCATAGACTGAAAGCTATGGACTATTCTAAACAGATTTCACTTTTCTTCTACGTATTTAATTATCTTCGCTTCTATCCGTTTACTCATTATGGTAAATTGTGATGTGTTATTGTGAATCAATGATTTTGAACTATTTAAAAAACGAACTACAACATGGACCAGACGCTAGTCTTGATCATAGCCGCAGCTGTGGCACTCATTGTGGGATTGATTGCAGGGAAATTCATCTTTGCTAAAAACACCCAAAAACAAGTTGACGAAGCCAATTTACAGGCGCAAAACATTCTGAAAGAAGCTGAGCTGAGGGCTGAAACCATTAAAAAAGAAAAACAGCTGGAAGCGAAAGAGCGCTTTGTTCAGTTAAAGGCCGAGCATGAGCGTGAGGTTAATGAGCGCAATCGTAAGATCAGTGAATCAGAAAATCGTGCGAAACAGAAAGAGATATCGATCAACCAGAAAGAAACTGCATTAGATAAGCAGATCAAAGAAAATGAGGCCATCAAAGAAAACCTCAATCGTCAGATCGAAGTAGTAAATCTGAAGCGTACAGAACTTGAAAAACATCAGGAAGAACATATCCGTCGATTAGAAAAAATAGCCGGACTTAGTGCAGAAGAAGCAAGGGCACAGTTGGTTGAAAGTCTTCGTCAGGAGGCACAGACAAGAGCCCTTACGTTACAGCAGGAGATCATTGAAGATGCGAAACAGAAGGCGAATAAAGAAGCCCGTAAGATCGTTATTCAAACTATTCAGCGTACTGCTGCTGAGCAAACCATTGAAAATACTGTTACGGTATTCAATCTGGAAACAGATGAGATCAAGGGTCAGATCATTGGTAGAGAAGGTAGAAATATCCGTGCTATTGAAGCTGCAACAGGCGTAGATCTGATTGTAGATGATACACCTGAAGCCATCATTCTTTCTTCTTTCGATCCTTTAAGAAGAGAGATCGCAAGATTGAGTTTGCAGCGATTGGTTGCTGATGGAAGAATTCACCCCGCTCGTATTGAAGAAGTAGTAGAAAAAACCCGACGTCAATTAGAAGAACAGGTAATGGAGATCGGAGAGCGTACGGTAATTGAAATGGGTATCCATGGACTGCATAAAGAACTGATCCGTATCGTTGGAAAAATGAGGTTCCGTTCTTCTTACGGACAAAACCTGTTGATGCATAGCCGTGAAACTGCCAATCTATGTGGTATCATGGCAGCTGAATTGGGTATGAATCCTAAGTTAGCTAAGCGTGCAGGTCTGTTACATGATATTGGAAAAGTTCCTGATGAAGAAACTGAATTGAGCCACGCATTGTTAGGAGCCAAGCTGGCTGAGAAGTATGGTGAAAATCCGGCAGTGGTCAATGCCATCGGAGCTCACCACGATGAAATGGAAATGTTATATGTGATCTCTCCGATCGTACAGGCATGTGATGCCATCAGTGGTGCTCGTCCGGGTGCGCGTCGTGAGATCATGCAACAATACTTACAACGTATCAAAGACCTTGAAAATCTGGCTTTAGCTTACCAAGGCGTTGAAAAAGCCTATGCTATCCAGGCCGGAAGAGAGCTGCGTGTCATTGTAGAAGCTGAAAAGGTAACGGATGGTGACAGTGATAAGCTCAGCTTCGAGATCGCTCAAAAAATTCAAACCGAAATGACCTATCCGGGTCAGATCAAAGTCACTGTGATACGTGAGAAGAGAGCGGTGAATGTAGCGAGGTAAGCTGTGAGCTGCAGGCTACAAGCTACACGCTTCAAGTTAGAGTAGAAATACGCACAAGTTATTCTCAGAATATGCCACTACAAATGTACCGTAGTGGCATATTTTAATTTTGAGACTGGAATATTTCAATATGTCAGTCAATGAAGAATTTCAAAGAGTTGAGGGTTTGGCAAAAAAGTTTTGAATTATCGGTTGCTTGTTATAGGCTTACAAGATCTTTTCCAGATACTGAACGATATAATCTCATCAGCCAAATAAATAGTGCCGCTATCTCCATTCCATCCAATATTGCGGAGGGCGGTAGTAGAAATAGTGAAAAAGAATATAGGCGCTTTTTAGAAATGGCTTTAGGTTCTGCATATGAACTAGAGACCCAGCTCTTGATTGCGGACGCTTTGCATTTTGGAAGTTTAAATGACAGACAATCAATGATTTATAATGTAAAAGAGGTTCAAAAAATGTTGATTGGATTTATCAGGATACTTTCAAAAACAAACTTGTAGCTTGTGGCTTGCCGCTTGCGGCTCAAAAAGAACTATTTTTCTTTTGGAGAATCCCGCCCCCATCCTTACCTTTGCCGTCCGCAAAAATTAAATGTTATGAACGCAGCAGTTCAGTTTGTACACGAGCAGTTAACGGTTAAAAAAGAATATCCTAAGTTCAAAGCAGGTGATAATATCACTGTTAACTATAAAATTATTGAAGGTGGTAAGGAGCGTATCCAGAGCTTCCGTGGTGATGTGATCAAATTACAGGGTAATGGAGCAACTGCTTCTTTCACTGTACGTAAGATCTCTGATGGAGTAGGTGTAGAGCGTTTGTTCCCTATTCTTTCTCCAAACATCGACTCTATCGTTCTGAATAAGACCGGTAAAGTACGTCGCGCTAAATTGTACTACCTGCGTGAGCGTAGCGGTAAGAGCGCACGTATCAAGGAAAAAAGATTCTAATCTCTTCGGATTGAATAGTAAAGCGGAAACTGATGATCTCGGTTTCCGCTTTTTTTATCTGATCACCCCTCAAATATTTATCCATAAACTTTGCTGTTAAATTGGTTAATTCAGCATGGTTTTACCTTACCTTTGGTATCCTCAAAACATATTTTATGGGTAATTTAGGATTTCAGGAAATTTTATTGATCGCAGTAGTGGTGCTGGTATTATTTGGTGGTAGAAAGATCCCCGAATTCATGCGTGGACTGGGTAAAGGTATTCGTGAATTCAATGATGCTAAGAATAACGTGAAGAAAGAGATCGAAGAAGGTATCAAAGAGAAGGACCAGGCTGCACAATAGTTTTTCATTCAAAAAAAGCCTTTTAGCCTTTGTTTCGCTTCAGCACAATCAAAGACTATCATAAAGCATTACAGAACGGCCAAACCACCTGTGTGGAGGCCGTTCGTTTTTATGTGGATAGGATAGCGCAAGACCAGCATCTCAATGCCTGGTTGGAAGTATATGCTGAAGAAGCACTTCTCAAAGCCGCACAATTAGATCAAGAAAGACAATCTGGTAAACCATTAGCTCCTTTACATGGGGTGGTGGTTGGATTAAAAGATGTGATCTGTTATAAAGATCATCAGGTAAGCGCCTCTTCTCATATTCTGGAGAACTTTGTTTCCGTTTATAATGCTACCGCCACACAAAAACTTTTGGATGCAGGTGCCATCATCATTGGCAGACAAAATTGTGATGAGTTTGCTATGGGCAGCAGCAATGAACATTCTGCTTTTGGTCCGGTTAAAAATGCCTTGGATATAACCCGGGTTCCAGGTGGATCATCAGGAGGCTCTGCTGTGGCTGTTCAAGCCGGTCATTGTATGCTTAGTTTGGGAAGTGATACAGGTGGTTCTGTGAGACAGCCGGCTGATTTCTGTGGTATCATCGGACTGAAACCCGGTTATGGAAGAATATCACGCTATGGTTTAATTGCTTATGCTTCTTCTTTTGATCAGATCGGCATTTTCGGAAAAAATATAGATGATGTTGCGCTCATGCTTCAAACCATAGCCGGTGCAGATGATTTTGATAGTACCGTTTCTCATTTACCGGTTCCAGATTATACCGTCGCAATGGAAACCTTAGGTGTTGCACCTAAAAGAATTGCCTATTTTAAAGAAGCGTTGGATCATCCCGGTTTAGATCCGGCCATAAAAGAGGCGACAGAGGGCTTTATCAAAAAATTAACAGCTCAAGGTCATATTGTAGAAGTCGTTGATTTTGAATTGCTTGAGTATGTTGTTCCTACTTACTATGTTTTAACCACTGCTGAGGCTTCCAGCAATCTTTCACGCTTTGATGGGGTGAGATTTGGGCATCGATCGGCGCAGCCTACAAACGATCTTACGGACTTCTACAAACGCTCCAGAAGTGAAGGTTTTGGGAAGGAAGTAAAACGTCGGATCATGCTGGGCACATTTGTACTTAGTGCGGGTTACTATGACGCCTATTTCACTAAGGCTCAGCAAGTTAGAAAGAAATTACAGCTACTCACAGATACTGTTTTTAGTTCTTACGACGCCATTATATCACCTACCGTACCCGCACCTGCTTATCGCATTGGTGAATTACAGGATGATCAGCTCGCGATGTTTTTAGGGGATATCTATACCGTATTCGCTAATCTGGTCGGAATTCCTGCAATCTCTATTCCTTTGTTCCAACACCCCAATGGTATGCCATTTGGACTGCAGATTATGACTTCTCAGAGCGATGAGGTATCTTTGCTTCGCCTTTCAAAACAGTTTTTGGAACTGTCTAAGTAATAGACCCACTGTTTTGAGCAAAACCCAACTTACTGCAACCCATTACTGAACTTATTGATAATTAAAGGATTTGATCACATGAAGTGGTTTGGTATCAGCATACAAAGTCATATCAGCACCAGCAAAGCATTATTGGTGTGCTTTGCTTTTGTAGCAGGTTCTTTGGGAATGATGTCATTTAAGGCAGCCAATATTGGTTCATCCGGGTCAGGTAACGATTCTACTTTGAATGACAAGAGCGGCTTTAAAAGCTTATTCACAGCACAAAAATTTGATGCCTCTAAGCCTTATGAAGCTCAACTGAATCCAAGAGCCGTTGCATTTGTACAGGAATATGTTCGAAAAAATGGAGAGAGCCTCGAGAAAATGAAAAGCTGGGGCAAGCCTTATTTCGATTTATATGATAATGTCCTTACAGTTTATGGTCTGCCACGAGAAATGAAATACTTAAGTGTTATAGAAAGTCATTTAGGTTCAAATGTGGTATCATGGGCCGGGGCTGCCGGTCCTTGGCAGTTGATGCCTTACGAAGCAAAGCGTTTTGGTTTGCGTGTAGGTGCTGTAGACGAAAGATTGGATTATTATAAAAGCACTCATGCCGCCGCTAAACTGATGCGTGAATTGTATGCGGAATTCAATGATTGGCTTTTGGTAGTGGCAGCTTATAATGCAGGTGCCGGAAGAATTAAACAAGCGATCAGAAAATCAGGTAGCCGCGATTTCTGGGATCTTCAATATCATCTTCCTGAAGAAACACGAAATCATGTTAAGAAATTCATCGGTACGCATTATGCATTTGAAGGAAGTGGTGGTTGGACAACCATGACTGCTGCCGAAACAGAACAAAAAAGAGCTGCTCTGCAGAGTTCCGAAACAGTTCAATTGACAACCGACGAGCTCAATAACTCTACAATTGTTGAAATAGCAGGCAGATACAATTCTCTGATCGTTTCCAATGCGCTGTTGATGAATCTAAATCAGTTCAACAGATGGAATCCCAATTTTGATAAAACACTCGCAGAAGGAAAAAAATATTCCATGCGTATTTTGAAAGATAAAGAGCAGGTGTTTCAAGCAAAAAAACAACAGCTCCTCATGGAATCATTGAAATCATTATTGGAAAGTGCTTCTGCTTCTAAATAATCTATTGCCCTTCTAACACTTTTCGAATAGCTGTTGCTTTCACCAAACATTCTTCATATTCTTTTTCAGGTTCACTATAAAAAGTAATGCCTCCGCCTACCTGATAACCAAGGTATCGGTTACTGCTGTTGTATAGGATACTTCGAATCACAACATTAAAATCAAAATCGCCTGATGGACTAATATACCCTACTGCACCTGAGTACAATCCTCTTTTACTTTGTTCGTATTGTTCAATCAGTTCCATCACTTTTTTTTTGGGAGCACCTGTCATACTGCCCATCGGAAAGCAGGCTTTGATGATATCAGAGAATCGATATGCGGTATCCAGATCCCCTTCAACGGTTGAGATCATTTGATGCACTTGTGGGAAACTATAAATGCCAAATAGTTCTGTTACTTCAACAGATCCTTGTTGGCAAACTTTACTAAGATCATTACGAACCAGGTCTACCACCATTACATTTTCACTTTTGTCTTTCTCACTGTTCCTTAATTCCTCGATGAGTTTTTGATCTGCCTCAGGGTTTGAATGATTTCTCGGAATGGTTCCTTTGATGGGCTGTGATAATAAACGATCCCCCTTTTTTTGCAGAAAACGTTCCGGACTCGCACAAAGAAGGTATTTATCTGTGAGTCGATAGTAGCAAGCAAAAGGATTGGGAGAGATATGGGTCAATTGCTGATACAGAGCGCTCGGATATATGCTGATATCAGTTGCATAAAATTCCTGACAAAAATTGATCTCATAACAATCGCCGCGTTGTATATGATGTTTCAATTGATGAATGGTTGTCAGGTACTGCTCCCTGCTCATCCTCGGTTGTATGGTAATAGCAGGATGCGGAAGCGGTGATACCATCGTTGTGTTGATGATGGCTTGATAAATCGACGAAGCATCCGCATCATCATACACATCAATATGAAGTGTATCGTCTTTTAATGCAACGACTGTCGCAGGAACAAAAAAGAACAGATCGGGAAACTGTATACCGTCCGGATGATCGGAATTCAATGATTCGATCTGGTTTTTGATATCATAACCCAGATGACCAAAGATCCATTTACCGGAGTGCTTGTGAATAAATTGATCAAGACTTTCCAGCGTTGCATCCATGGGTAATGCAGCAGTTACGCCACAAGCCAGCATACATTCTATAACAGATTCAGAACTTTGATATTGATGGTTGTCCAGAAAACAACAAATGTTGAACCGGGTTGCCCAGCTCAACATTTGCTGCTTGGTTTTTTTACTATCTGTTATAGAGAAAGTATAGGTGATAGACCGCTTATTTTAAGCCGATTAAAAATCATCATCGTCATCATCATCAAATCCGCCTGCTTTATCATCAAAGAGGTCGAATTCTTTAAAGTCTTCATCAAGACTAAAGTCATCATCGTCATCGCCTTTTTTCTTAGCGCCACCGGTACTTTTCTTCCCTTTACTTTTTGGAATATCAAATTCATCGAAGTCGGGATCCCAGTCATCTTCTTCATCTTCTGCTTTTTCCCAATCATCAGATTCATCATCGATATCATCGTCTTCATCATCGTCATCTTCTGACTTTGATTTCTTCGATGAAGATTTAGAAGCGGTTTTTCTGGAAGAAGCTTTGAGATCCATCTCATCATCATCATCTTCCAAATCATCATCATCGTCTTCCATTTGCTTTTTGCTTTTTGGAGACGGTTTCTCATCAGCACTTTTTGGTGCTGCTTTCTTAGGGGTGGAGGATTTTTTATCCTTATCAGATCTTGCTGCCATATTTCCAATAAGATTAACTGCGTAAAATTTCAACGCAAATTCTGATTAACCAAAAAAATTTTTTTGTTACAAATGCGATGCCACAAACTAAATGGCCACAATCTGTTCTCTGCCTGGTCCGTTTGAAACATATTTAACAGGCGCGCCAACATAATTGTTGATGAAATCGATATAAGTGGTCATGGTTCCCGGTAAAGACGCGGCATCTTTAATACCGGTTGTATCGATTTTCCAGCCGGAAAAACTTTTCCAAACAGGTTCTATATCAACACCCGACATCTGAAAAGGAACTTCTGTATGTTCTTGGCCATTGATTTTGTAAGCTGTACATACATTCAATGTATCGAAACTATCCAATACATCAGCTTTTGTCATGATGAGTTGTGTTACACCATTGATCATGCAGGCAAATTTCAATGCAACCAGATCAATCCATCCGCAACGACGCGGACGTCCGGTGGTAGCACCAAATTCACTTCCGATTTTTCTTAATTCTTCTCCGGTAGCATCATTTAATTCCGTAGGGAAAGGTCCGCCGCCCACTCGTGTACAATAAGCTTTGGTTACACCTAATACTTCATTGATCTGCTTTGGAGAAACACCTAAACCTGTACAAACACCTGCAGAAATAGTATTGGAAGAAGTTACAAATGGAAATGTACCAAAATCAACATCCAGCATACTTCCCTGAGCACCTTCTGCCAGTACTTTTTTACCCTCTGCCAGACTTTTATTGATAAAATATTCGCAATTGATAATATTCAATGTTCTCAAAAACTCGATCGCCTCAAAAAACTCTTGCTCAGATGCAGAAATATCTTCTGTAAAATTAAAATTGTTCAACAGGGTCTGGTGCTTCGCACGTAGTTCTTTGTATTGGGTATCAAATGAAGGGCTTAGGATATCGCCGACTCTCAGTGCATTTCGGCCGGTTTTATCCATGTAAGCAGGTCCAATCCCTTTTAAGGTTGATCCGATTTTAGCGTCACCTTTTTGTAATTCGGATGCCTTATCCAAAGCACGATGGGTTGGAACGATGAGATTGGTTCTTTGTGAGATAAATAAATTCTTACGCACATCAATACCATAAGCGGCTACAGCATCACACTCACGCTTTAATGTTACCGGATCAAGCACTACACCGTTACCAACAATATTAATAATATGTTGATGAAAAATACCTGAAGGTATCTGGTGCAACACCATTTTTTGTCCATTCACATATAAGGTATGTCCTGCATTTGGACCGCCCTGAAAACGGGCAATGATATCATATTTGGGTGCGAAGTAATCAACGATCTTTCCTTTACCCTCATCACCCCACTGTAAACCCAGTAAAACGTCCACCATAAGTTTGCTTTGAATCGCGGCAAAAATAGGAGATAGTTTGGGGTTTTGGGAAGAATATTTTTAGGTGAAAGGTGAAAGGTGAAAAGTGAAAGGAAATGTGCAAAAACTTTTCACTTTTCACCTTTCTCACTTTTGTCATTTCTCACTTTCTGTATCAAATCGATCCACCCGCTGAATACCGTTGAGAGATTTCAGTCTGTCAACCAATTCTTCTAACTCTTCCTTATCGTGTACAAATATTTTGATGGTTCCTTCGAATAAGCCTTCACTGGATTCAATGGTTAAACCTGCAATATTGATCCGTAGATCACCGCTGATGACGTTTGTGATTTTATTCACTACGCCTACATCATCCAAACCAATGATCTTGAGTCCTGTTAGGAATGAAATCTCTTTGTTTTTAGCCCACTTGGTCTTCACTACTCTATGACCATAATTAGCGAGTAATTGTGCTGCATTCGGACAACCGGTTCTGTGGATGATCAGTCCTTTGCCGGTACTTACAAAACCAAATACATCATCTCCGGGAATCGGGTTGCAGCATTTAGCTAATGTGTACATGATCTTATCACTGCTCTCACCAAAAATGATCAACTCCGATTCCTTCTTACTATACGTTTTTTGTACAGGATCTGTGATGATCTCCTGAATAACAGGTTTGGGTTTTGGAATTTCAATTTTATCACCTAAAACCTGAAAATCTTTTAATTCTTTCAGGTCCAGGACTTTGGTGGCAATTCTATAATGAAGATCGAGTGATGAAGGGAGTTTATAAAACTGAACCAGTTCTTCGATATTATACTGGCTATACGCAGCACCCATACTCTCCAGTTTTCTTTGGAGCAGGTATTTACCATCTTCCGCTACTTTTCTTTTTTCTTCGCGTAAAGCATCTTTTATTTTATTTCTTGCTTTGGCCGTTACAACAAAACCAAGCCAGTCTTCAGATGGTTTTTGTTTGTTACTGGTGATGATCTCAATTTGATCGCCACTTCTTAATTTATGACTGATCGGAACCAGCTTGTGGTGTACTTTGGCGCCGATACATTTACTGCCGATGGCTGAGTGGATGGAAAATGCAAAATCAAGTGCTGTACTTCCCATGGGAAGCATTTTGACCTCTCCTTTGGGTGTGTACACATAAATTTCTTCTGCAAGGAATGATGTTTTGAAATCTTGTAAGAAATCAACGCCTTCGGTATCCTGTGTACTTAATACTTCTCTGATCTGACCAAACCATTTATCGAATCTGTCTTCTTCATTATTTCCTTCCTTGTATTTATAATGTGCAGCCAGACCTTTTTCTGCGATCTCATTCATACGTTTCGTACGAATCTGCACTTCTACCCATTTACCCTGAGGTCCCATCACTGTTGTGTGTAATGCTTCATAACCATTGCTTTTGGGGTTACTGAGCCAATCACGTAAACGTTCTGGGGAAGGCATATACTCATCTGTGATCATGGAATACACTTTCCAACAATCTTCTTTTTCTTTTTCTGTAGGGGAATCTAATATCACACGAATAGCGAAGAGATCGTATACCTCTTCAAAAGCCACTCCCTTCTTTTTAATCTTGTTCCAAATGGAATGAATGCTTTTTGGACGGCCATAGATTTCAAAATTGAAATTGGCAGCCTGCATTTTTTCTTTTATCGGACGAATAAACTCATTGATATATCGGGTTCTTTCTCTTTTGGTTTCAGCTAATTTTTTAGCAATATCCCGATAAGCTTCAGGCTCCATGTATTTCATGGACAGATCTTCCAGCTCGGTCTTGATATTGTATAATCCCATCCTATGCGCCAGTGGGGCATATACCCAAACCGTTTCCGAAGCGATTTTTAATTGCTTTTCACGCTTCATGTGATCCAATGTTCGCATGTTGTGTAAGCGGTCTGCGAGCTTGATCAAGATCACTCGGGGATCATCCGTAAGTGTTAAAAGGATCTTTTTAAAATTCTCAGCTTGTTGAGAAGTATTGGTATCCATCACGGTAGAGATCTTGGTCAAACCATCTACAATTCTTGCGATCTCTGTTCCGAATTCTCGTTCAATATCTTCCAGTGAAATATCCGTGTCTTCAACCGTATCATGTAATAATGCGCAAATGGTACTTCTTACACCGAGTCCGATCTCTTCCACACAAATCATGGCCACAGCTATCGGGTGAAGGATGTAAGGCTCACCGCTTTTTCGACGCATGGTCTTATGAGCATCGGCAGCCATTTGAAAAGCATGACGGACCAATTCTTTATCACCCTTTTTTAACTTTGATTTCAGACTTCTCAAAAGGGCACGGTAATGCCGTAATATTTCATTTTTTTCCTGATCAGGGTTCAGGTTATAACGAGGTAAAACCACCTCCGCAGTAGTATCTTTCGCTTGCTCCATATCTGAATACGAATATACGGATAGTCTTTGGTCCATGGTCCATGGTCGATAGTCCATGGCTTATGGCGTATGGTTCATAGCAAATAGTAGGAAAGAGGGATGTTGATAGTCCATAGTCCATGGTCGATAGTCTATGGTTGGCTTATGGGTCATGGCTAATTGGAGGGAAATAGAAATGTACAATTGGAGCTTGCATTAGTCTACTTGAAGAAAACGATTAACCATATGCCATGAACCATATGCTATGGCCTATGGACCATCAACCATGGACCTCCTCAAAAATTACAGCATCGGTAAACACTGCCCCGCCTTTGTTATTACCTTTGACAGCTGTCATGACTGAAACGAGTAAAAAGAAGGTATTTGATTTCTCCTTGCTGAGTAGGGTATTTCATTTTGTAAGGCCTTACAAAGGCATGTTCTATCTCAGTTTACTATTAGCTGTAGTAATGGCTTTGTTTGCACCTATCAGACCTTATCTGATACAGCTAACAGTTGATAAAGCAACTGGTAAGTCCATTCATGTTCCCGCTTGGTTGGAGTCGGTCCTTTTCAATACCGATCTCTCAGATGCCAGTCGCTTTATTATAGCTGTTACCCTTTTTCAAATTGTATTTCTAGTCATTGAGACATCCATCCGTTTCATTTTTAGTTTTATAACGGCATCGATGGGGCAACATGTTGTAAAAGATATGCGTATAGCAGTGTACAAAAAGATCTTGGGATTGAATCTTCGTCAGTTTGATAAAACACCGATCGGTACATTGACAACCAGGACCATCGATGACATTGAAAGAATCAATGATATTTTTTCCGATGGACTCATTCCCATCATCGCGGATCTTCTTACGATTATCATCACACTCGCAACCATGTTCTGGATGGATTGGCGTTTGACACTTATCAGTCTGGCTCCTTTTCCGATCATGATCATCGCTACTTATTACTTTAAAGAGAGTGTGAACAAAAGCTTTATCAAGGTGAGAAATGCAGTGGCCAGTCTGAACGCATTTGTCCAGGAGCATATCACGGGAATGCAAGTGGTACAAGCATTTGCGGCTGAGGATAGAGAAATGAATAAGTTTAAAAAGATCAATGCAGAACATCGTAATGCTAATATCAAGGCCATTTTTGCGTACTCTGTTTTCTTTCCTGTTGTGGAAGTAGTACTGGCACTCAGTACCGGATTATTGGTGTGGTGGATCGCAGGAAAATCATTGGATGCAGGCTTGTTGATGGCTTTTATTTTATACCTCAATCAGATATTTCGTCCGTTGCGAGTGATAGCCGATAAATTCAATGTATTACAAATGGGAATGGTGGCAGCTGAACGAGTATTCAAAGTGTTGGACAATACTGATGAGCTCAGTGCATCCGATCAAGGTAGTTTTCATCCGACTGTGGTGAAAGGTGATATTGATTTTGAACAAGTGTCGTTTGCTTATGTGGATGAAAATTTTGTACTTAAAAATGTAAGCTTTCGGGTAAAAGCCGGGGAAACGGTAGCACTTGTTGGACATACCGGCAGTGGTAAAACATCCATCATCAGTCTGCTGAATCGATTGTACCATATTCAACACGGTGTGATCAAAATAGATGGGGTGAATATCAATGAATATGATATTGATCGATTAAGAAAAAGTATGGGTGTGGTGTTGCAGGATGTATTCCTTTTTTCGGGTTCCGTGATGGATAATATTACACTTCGTGATCCTGCGATCAGTAAAGAGCAAGTAGTGGAAGCAGCAAAGATGATTGGGGTACATGATTTCATCATGCAATTACCGGGTGGGTATGACTATAATGTAATGGAAAGAGGCAGCACACTCAGTTTGGGGCAAAGACAATTATTGTCATTCATTCGTGCGTTGTTATATAATCCTTCCATTCTGATCTTGGATGAAGCCACTTCTTCTATTGATACAGAAAGTGAAATGCTGATCGAAAAAGCCATCGATAAACTCATATCCGGCAGAACATCTATTGTAATAGCTCACAGACTTTCTACGATCCGTAAAGCAGATAAAATTATCGTACTTGATAAGGGTGAGATCAAAGAGATCGGAAGTCATGAAGAACTTTTGCTGATGGGCGGATTTTATGCCAAATTGCATGAAATGCAGTTTGAGAAAAAGAAGAGCGTTTTGGTCTAAAAAAGAGACTGACTCAAACGTATTCTCATAAATCTTTATATAAATGCCCGCTTAGCAGATCAAATGCGCACAAGCATCATCCGGTTAAGCTAACGGATGATCCCTTTCCATACCCCTCAAAAGCCATGAAAAAATCAAAAACTTGTTGGAAAATGAGCCGGAAGGTCATAGTTGATTTTTTTCTTTCTTTTCCTGCTTAGACTTTCCTTTTTCACCCCCTTTACCCCTATCTTTGCCGCAAATTTCGAGACAGGTATGGCCCGCATGAGTGTAAAATCTTTACTGGTAGCGACTTTCAGCCTTTTCACATTGCTGTTTTCTACTTTTTCATATGCCAATGAAACGCCTCAGACTGCAGCCGCAGGTCATGGCGAAGGCGACTTTAATGTAACAGAGACCATTCTCGAGCACATTAAAGACGATCATAGCTGGCATTTATGGGGTCATACAACCCTTCCTTTGCCTGTGATTTTGTATTCAGACAAGGGTTTGGAAGTATTCTCTTCAGCAAAGCTGATGGACGAACATCATGAGCCTGCCATGTATGCAGGTAATTATAATTACAAAACCATTGAGGGTAAGATCAAAGTTGTGAATCCGGATGGTTCTATTGATGAGGCAGCTACTGCCAAAGTGTGGGATTTTTCTATCACTAAGAACGTTGCTTCTCTGTTTGTATCGATTCTTATTTTATTACTGGTATTCTTAACTGTTGGTGGTGCATATCGCAAAAGAGGTGTGAAGTCTGCTCCAAAAGGATTGCAGTCATTCATGGAGCCGATCGTATTATTTGTACGCGATGAAGTGGCAAAACCAAATATTGGTCACAAGTACGCTAAGTACATGCCATTCCTGCTGACTATTTTCTTCTTGATTCTGATCAATAACTTTTTAGGATTGATTCCATTCTTCCCGGGTGGAGCGAACGTGAGTGGAAATATTGCCTTCACAATGACCTTGGCGGTATTTGTATTCATCGTAGTAAACCTGAATGGTAATAAAAGTTACTGGGAGCACATTTTCTGGATGCCCGGAATGCATTGGAGCATGAAATTGTTCCTGGCACCTATTGAGTTGATTGGTGTATTTACCAAACCTATTTCATTGATGATCCGATTGTTTGCGAACATCACAGCGGGTCACATTCTTGTATTGAGCTTAATCTGCCTGATCTTCATATTTAAAACTGTGTTTGCATCTGCTATTGCAGTTCCTTTTGCAGTGTTCATCGGATTGATCGAATTGCTTGTGGCATTCCTGCAGGCATACATCTTTACCATGTTGAGCGCTATGTATATAGGAATGGCAACAGAAGAGCATCACCATGAAGCAGCGCATCATTAATAAAAACTTTTTTTCACTCACAATTAAAACATAAAACAATGGTAGTAGGAAGTGTTGCCGCAATCGGCGCTGGTTTAGCTGCTATCGGTGCCGGAATCGGTATCGGTCAGATCGGTAAAGGTGCAGTAGAAGGTATTGCACGTCAGCCGGAAGCTGCTAACGATATCCGTGCAAACATGATCGTTGCTGCGGCTTTCGTAGAAGCGGTTGCCCTGTTTGCGGTGGTAGTTGCCCTGTTGGGTAACGGATAATCCGTTCAACTTTTTATACGGACCCCATGCAAAGGGCGGAAGGGTCCGTATAACTTTCAAAGAAAGAAATTTCAAACGCTGTATAAACATAGTTTATGTTATTAGAGATCAACCCGCTGGTATTACCTGATATCGGATTAGTATTCTGGAATACTATTGCATTCATCGTTTTATTCTTTGTATTGCGTGCTTTCGCTTGGAAGCCTATGCTGAAAGCGATTCATGATCGTGAGCAAGGAATCGAAGATGCTTTGAGCAAAGCCGATAAAATGAAGGCAGATATCGCTGCTATGCAAAGTGAAAACGAAGCATTGCTGGCAAAAGCCCGTGAAGAAAGAGCACAGATGATCAAAGAAGCGAAAGAAACCGCTGATAAAATGGTTGCTGACGCTAAAGAGAAAGCTAAGAACGAATACGATAGAATTGTTGCTGATGCTCAAGTGGCCATCAATCAACAAAAAAATGCTGCTTTAACGGATGTGAAAAACCAAGTGGGTTCACTGGTAGTAGAAGTAGCTGAAAAAGTATTGCGTCGTGAATTGACCAATAAATCTGAGCAGGAAAACTACATCAAGCAACTGGCTGATGGAGTAAAACTGAATTAATCAAATTCTCAAACTGAATAATAAATGCAGAATCCACGTTTAGCAGGAAGATACGCTAAGAGCCTGGTTGACCTCGCAACAGAAAAAGGTCAGCTGGAAACGGTGTACGCAGATATGAAGTACCTGCAGGCTGTTTGTAAAAGCAGCAGAGATTTTGTAAACCTGTTGAAGAGCCCGGTGATCAAAGCAGATCAGAAGAATAGCATTATCACAGCTGTTACCACCGGAAAGATCAGTGAGTTAACCGCTGCTTTTAATAACCTGTTGGTGAAAAAAGGACGTGAAGGTGATTTATATGAAATCGCAAATGCTTTTATTGATCAATACAATGAGATCAAAGGCATTCATAAAGTAGTATTGACCACTGCAGTTCCTGTAAGCGAAGAGTTGAAGAAATCGATCGAACAGAAAGTAAAAGGTGAAAAAAGCTTTGCAAATATTGAACTGGAAACCAAAACAGATGAAAGTCTGATCGGTGGATTTGTTCTGGAATTCAATAACAACCTGGTTGATGCAAGTATCTTGCGCGACTTAAAAGATATTAAAAAACAGTTCCTGCAGAATTTATATGTTCAGCAGTTACGATAATAATAAACACAATCATCATTAAAAGAATACAGTATGGTGGACATTAAACCCGATGAAATATCAGCGATACTGAGACAGCAGCTCAGCAACTTCAATGTATCTGCCGATTTAGAAGAAGTGGGTACCGTGTTACAGGTAGGTGACGGTATCGCCCGTGTGTATGGCCTGAATGGCGTACGCAGTGGTGAACTGGTTGAATTTGAAAATGGCACCAAAGCCATCGCCCTGAACCTTGAAGAAGACAACGTGGGTGTGGTATTGATGGGAGAGAGCGGTGAGATCAAAGAAGGCGCCAAAGTAAAAAGAACTGGTAAGATCGCCTCTATTAAAGTAGGTGAAGGTGTGGTTGGTCGCGTGATCAATACCCTTGGAGAACCTATCGACGGTAAAGGTCCAATCGCTGGTGAATTATACGAAATGCCTCTGGAGCGTAAAGCACCGGGTGTAATTTATCGTGAGCCGGTTAAAGAACCATTACAAACCGGTATCAAAGCGATCGATGCAATGATCCCTGTGGGTCGTGGTCAGCGTGAGTTGGTGATCGGTGACCGTCAGACCGGTAAAACCGCTATCTGTATCGATACAATCATCAATCAGAAAGAATTTTACGATGCAGGTAAGCCTGTTTATTGTATATATGTTGCGATCGGACAAAAAGCTTCTACCGTTGCCGGTGTAATGAAGACTTTAGCTGATAATGGTGCGATGGCTTATACCACTATCGTATCTGCCTCTGCATCTGATCCTGCTCCTCAGCAGTTCTATGCTCCATTCGCCGGTGCTGCTATCGGAGAATTCTTCCGTGATACCGGTCGTCCTGCTTTGATCATTTATGATGATCTGTCTAAGCAAGCGGTTGCTTACCGTGAAGTTTCTCTGTTGTTGAGAAGACCTCCGGGACGTGAAGCATATCCTGGTGACGTATTCTACTTGCATAGCCGTTTGTTAGAGCGTGCTGCAAAAGTGATCGCTAACGATGATGTTGCTAAAAACATGAACGATCTTCCTGAATCTATCAAACACCTTGTAAAAGGTGGTGGTTCTTTGACTGCATTGCCGATCATTGAAACACAGGCAGGTGACGTTTCTGCATATATTCCTACCAACGTAATCTCTATCACTGACGGACAGATCTTCTTGGAAGGTAACTTGTTCAACGCAGGTATTCGTCCGGCGATCAACGTAGGTATCTCTGTAAGTCGTGTGGGTGGTAACGCACAGATCAAATCCATGAAGAAAGTAGCAGGTACACTGAAACTGGATCAGGCATTGTATCGTGAGATGGAAGCCTTCTCTAAATTCGGTGGTGATCTGGATGCTGCTACTAAACTGGTACTGGATAAAGGTGCTCGTAACGTGGAGATCCTGAAACAACCTCAGTACACTCCATTCTCTGTTGAAAAGCAGGTAGCGATCATCTACTTAGGTACACAAGGTTTGTTGCGTGAAGTAGCTGTGAAAAAAGTAAAAGACTTTGAAGCACACTTCCTCATGGAAATGGAAAACAAACTGCCTGATGTACTGGCTGAATTCAAAAAAGGTAATCTGCCTGAAGACGGTATCAACAAAATGGTTGAACTGGCGAAGAGTTTGATGCCTCAGTATAAATAATCAGTATTCATTTAATTGACTATACAAAGCCTCGGAATGTATTCCGGGGCTTTTTTATTCAACCGTTTGGCTGCATGGAATGTAATTATTAGGTAATTTTCATTAGATACACCCAATCATTCAACTCATGCACGAGGTCTTAGAAAAACACATCAGAGCCAAACTCGGTACAGATACAGCCGGTTTGGAAGAAGTGATCTGTTATTTTCAAGCGCTGGAGTTGAAAAGAAATGAGTACCTGTTAAGGGAAGGGGAACTCTGCAGATCCTGTTATTTTATTGTAAACGGAGTAATCCAAGTATTTACCATAGATGCGGTGGGGAATGAAACAACCCGTGATTTTATTTTAGAGGAACACTGGTTGATGGAGATCAATAGTTTTTTACAACAAATACCATCAAAAGAATTTTTTCGCGCTGCAGAACCATCACAAGTGTTGTTCATCAATAGGGATCATTTTATGGAACTATCTGCTCGTTTTCCTCAATTTGAAAAAATGTACCGACAGATACTTGAGCTGTCTTATGCCAATTCAGTATATCGTATCAATAGTTTTGTTTCAATGGACGCAATCGAACGTTTGCGATGGATGATGGATCATCAGCCTAAACTGTTCACTCGCTTATCCAGTAAAATGATCGCATCTTATCTTGGCATCTCTCCTGAAACTTATACCAGATTAAAAGGGAAACTGTAAAATCTTGACATTTGTCAAGAGCTGCTCATACTGGCTTTTCCATTTTTGTGACGATCAAATTTTAAAACCTAAATCGTTACAATTATGAAAGAGTATCTTTTATTATTCTACAATCAATCCGGAAACGGACAGTATATCACTTCACCGGAAGATATGCTGGAAGACATGCCCAAATGGCAACAATGGATCGGTAATATCGCGATGCAAGGGAAATTGGTATCCAGTAAACCGATTGAATTCGACGGTACTGTTATAGATCAAAAAGGAACACAGAATGGTCCATTCATTCAGCAACAAATTTTGTTGACAGGCTATCTGATCTGTAAAGCAGAAAGTTTAGATGAAGTCACAGACTGGTCAAAAACTTGTCCCATTCTGAAATATGAAAAAGGCGCGGTTGAAATTCGTCCGATCATGCCATTTGAAATATAAACCTCAAAACAGAAATCTTATGCAAAAAGTATTATCAATCGGAAAATGGCTGTTCATTCTGTCATTTCTATTATACACAGGACTTCATTTTGGATTACCACAAGTGGGAGCTGATATGATACCATCCTTTTTTCCAGGAAGACTTTTTTTAAACTATGCAACAGGGGTTCTGATCACAGCTTTTATCGTGAGTTGTTTGATCGGTAAATATGATCAGTTGGCTTCTTTGCTGATGGCATTGTATGTATTACTCATGATCTTCCTGATCCATATTCCCCGTGCGGCGGAAAGCAGTAATGATATGCTGAATATTTTCAGAAATATCATGGTGATCGGGGCATTATTGATGTATGCGAAGGCCTTTGCGAAGGATCGATTCATTGGTTAAAGCGGGCAAAATCTTGTAAAATCTCTAAGGAATTACGTCACGTAATTCCTTTTTTCATTGAATATCAATCTGTTAATATTCAAATAAAAAAGTTTCTTTTATAATTTGGTTTATAAAATAAACTATTCTATGTTTGTCCTGTCAAAACAACTGAGCAATGAAAAAATGGATGATAAGTCTGATAATGCTACTGCTGGTAAGTGGTATTCAAGCACAGACTAAGATTACAGGTTCTGTAAAAGATCAAAAAGGTAGGATCCTGGCAGGGGCCAATATTGTAGTCAAAGGTTCTTATGATGGTACCGTATCTGATTCTACCGGTAGCTTTTCTTTTAAGACCTATGAAAAAGGAAAGCAATTCATCGTGGCAAGTAGTATCGGTAATAAAACGGTAGAGCAGGAAGTAACCATCGATTCTCTCCCAGTTCAAATTGATTTTATACTGAAAGAAGAAATCAGCGAATTAAAAGCAGTAACTGTAACAGCAGGAAGTTTTGAAGCAGGTGACAAAAAAAGAGCTGCTACGGTGTTAAGTTCTTTAGATGTTTACACAACAGGTGGCGCTAATGCTGATATTTCAGCTGTGGTAAAAACCTTACCGGGTGCACAGCAAGTAGGTGAGCAGGAAGGCTTATTCGTAAGAGGTGGTGCAGGTTATGAAGCCAAACAATTTATCGATGGAACTTTAGTGAACAATCCATTCTTTGCCAGCGTACCTGATATCGCTTCACGCGGTCGTTTTGCTCCGGCACTTTTTAAAGGAACGGTATTTAGTACCGGTGGTTATTCAGCGTTATACGGACAAGCTTTATCATCTGCATTGATCATGGAAAGTATTGATATTCCTGATCGTTCAGAAGTGTCTGCATCTATTTCATCTGTATTTCTTGGAGCAGGTTTACAAAAAGTAGCAAAAGATAAAAAGTCTTCTTGGGGCGCTAACTATGGGTATACCAACTTACTTCCGTACTTCAGTATTGTCAAACAAAAACCTGATTATTTCCGCATGCCTGAGTTTCATACTGCAGATCTCAACTTCCGTATGAAAACAAAAAACGGTGGCATGATCAAGTATTACGGAACTTTTGGAGCCAGTGATCTTGGTTTACGCAGACCGAATATCGATGACCCCAATTTGAAAAACGCTTTTGGTCTGAACAATATCAATGTATATAACAATTTAAGTTGGAGGGAAAATTTAGGTAATGGCTGGAAAATGAACTTGGGATTGGGTTACAGTACAGATTTCAATGATATTGATCAACAAATACAGAACCAACAAAACCAAAAGATCACAACCGGACAATCCTGGATTGATAACAATAATTTCCGAATCAAGACACGCTCTGATTTATCACAGATCAAAGCTGTTTTTGATAAAAGATTAAGTGGCATCAGTGTATTACGTATGGGCGGTGAATACATGTACTTCTATAACCGTAGTACATTCAATAACCAGACCGCAACATTGCCTGATCATTTCAAAGCATTATTCTCCGAAGCGGATCTCTATATCACCAATGATCTGGCTGCAAAAGTGGGTGCGCGTTTTGAACACTCTTCTTTGATCAATAAAGCCAATATCGCACCTCGTTTATCACTGGCTTATAAGACAGGAAAAGGAGCGCAAATGAGTATTGCTTATGGTGAGTTTTATCAGAAACCCGAAAATAATTACCTATATGCAACCACAAACTTTGGTTATGCAAAAGCCACACATTTCATTGCGAACTATATCAAGAATACCGCTTTACAAACTTTTCGTGTAGAGGCATTTTACAAAAAATATGATGGGCTTGTAAAAACACATCCCTCTTTCAATAATGCAGGAGCCGGTGATGCAAAAGGTGTTGAATTATTCTGGAGAGATAAAAAAACATTCAAGGGCTTGGATTATTGGGTGAGCTATTCATACCTGGATACCAAACGTAATTTTTTGAACTATCCCAAACAATTGCAACCCACATTTGCAGCCAATCATACAGCATCATTCGTGATGAAGCGTTTTATCAGTAAGATCAACACCGGATTCAATTTTACTTATTCTTATGCTACAGGTCGCCCTTACTATCATTTAGTTCAAAGTGGAAGTCAGTTCAATATTGCGGATCAAGGTAAAACGATCGATTATCACAATTTGGGATTCAGTTTCAACTATCTGACTTCATTGGGTAAAGCCTATGCCGTATTGGTTGGATCGGTTACGAATGTGCTCAATAGTAAACAAGTATTCGGATATAATTATTCGAATAATGGACAAAGAAAAGAAGCCATCACGCCACCTGCGCCGCAATTCTTTTTCTTAGGCGTGTTCCTAAGTTGGGGAGTGGATAGAAGACAAGATGCCATAAATAACAATTTATAAGCTTCAAGCTGCAAGTAAGAATCAAATCACAAAATCAAAGATCAAAAAATCAAACTTAAAATCATGAATAACGAACAACGCGATGAACAACTTTGGCAAATTGCTAAAGCTAGAGCCGGATTTAAATGGGGACTCTTTAGTTACCTGATCGTCAACGCTTTTTTAGTAGTGGTATGGTTCTTTACATCGGGAATCGACTCTTACTTCTGGCCTATCTGGGTGATGTTAGGATGGGGCGTGGGACTAGCCTTTCAATACTTCCACGCATATCACGGTACAAAATTTTTAACCGCTGCAGAAGAGTATGAGAAGTTGAAGCAGCGAGAGGCAAGTGAAAAGTGAGAAGTCAAAAGTCAAAAACTAAAATCAAAAAATCATAGATCACAAAATCAAACCTAAAACCATGAAACAGATCATTATCATTTTATCGATGTTTATTGCCGGACATCTTGCTGCACAAACAAGATATGAAGCAGGAATGCAAAAAGGGTTAGAGCAGTTTAGTGCTGCTAAAACAGCAGAGGATATGGCTGCCGCTTCTGCATTTTTTGAACGTATTGCGGACGCAGAAAAAGATAAATGGTTGCCTTACTATTATGCTGCATATGCCAATCATCTCACCGGCTGGATGAATCCCAAAGCAGATAAAGACAAAGTTGCTGAAAAGAGTAAAGACTTATTAGGTAAAGCTGAAGCTTTGGAAAGAAATGCTGAAACCTATTGTATGCGTCAAATGATCGCTATTCAACAAATGACTGTTGATCCAATGGCACGTTGGCAGACCTACGGTACCGAGGCAACCAATGCTTTAGCAGAAGCAAAAAAAGCAGATTCCAATAATCCTCGTATTTATTTACTGGATGGACAAACATTAATGAATACACCTGAGGCATTTGGTGGTGGTAAAGCAGTAGCTAAAAAATTATTTGAAAAAGCGATACAATTATTTGAAACATACAAGCCACAATCTGCGATGCATCCAAGCTGGGGTAAAGACCAGGCTACGAAATTGTTAGCTGCTTGTCAGTAATTTTCTGCGCATTATTCAGTAAACAAAATTGTGATCCAATAACTTTAAACGATGGAGCAGCTATTCACTCCTTTATTGATACTCCATATTTTAGGAGGTAGTGCCGGATTAATTACCGGCACTATTGCCGCATCTGTAAAGAAGGGTTCCAAACCTCATTTGGTATCAGGGAAAATATTTTTTTGGGGAATGTTCTTGGCTTCTTCCAGTGCCTTGGTATTAAGCTGGATTCCGGGACATGAAAGTCTTTTTCTTTTTGCAGTAGGTGGATTTACATTGTATATGATCTTGAGCGGTTACAGGATTGTACTATTAAAACGAAAATTCAAACAACAAGGTGAGGCATTTTTTTCAATTGATTATTTGATCACTTTGTTTGGTTTTTCTTTCGCTGTTTTTTTATTGATTCAGTCGGTCAAGGGTTTACTACAAGGACATACATTCAGTATCGTACCCGGTGTATTCGGGTTGATTTGTTTGAGTTATGTTCTTTTAGATATTAAATTATTGACGGGTAATACTACGGTTAAACAATCATGGTTATACAATCATATTGTAAGGATGATGGGCGCAATGATCGCTTCTTATACAGCATTCTTAGTAGTGAATGTCCAGATTGATATGCAGTGGATATTGTGGTTATTGCCTTCCGTGATCGGTAGTATCTTTATTACGATATTTTTAAGAAAGTATACCCTGCCTAAAAATAATACTCATGTCAAACACTGAACATCAAAACGACAATGAAAAAGTATTCTCTCCCGAAGAGAGTCTTCAGTTGATTCAAACCATGATACGGAAGACAAAAGATTCGGTTGCAGTTGATAGTTTTTATCTGCTGTTCTGGGGATGGCTTGTTTTCGTTTGTTGTATTGTAGAATATGTATTGATGGTCTATCTAAAATATCCTTATCACAGTTTTGTTTGGTGGACCATGCCCATAGGTGGTGTTATTTCCGGTATTTATAGTTCTCGACAGGCAAAAAAACAAAAGTCATTTACCTATATCGAGGAAGCGTTAAGCTATTTATGGATCGCGATCGGCCTTGCCTTTTTTGTAATGGTATTTGTGAATGTCGTATCTGAGGCATGGAAAACAGCTTTCACTTATTATATTCTGATGTATGCGATCGGCACTTTTGTAAGTGGAAGACTGATTCGCTTTCAGCCTTTAGTTATCGGTGGAATCTTGAATTTTATCATCGCTGCTGTTTCCATAAAGTTTAATTTCGCTGGCCAGTTACTGATGGGAGCACTTGCTATATTGATCAGCTACATCATACCCGGACATCTATTGCGCATTCGATACAATACTAAAATGAACTAATTCATGGCAGACCAAAAACAAATGACCGAACAGGAAAGCCTTGACCTGATCACCAACATGATCCAAAAGGCCAAAGGCAGCTATCATGAAACAGGTATTGGTTCTCTATTGTGGGGAACAGTTGTTACACTGGCATCCGTGATCACTTATTTTGAACGTACCTATGATTTTTATATTGGGTTTGATATATGGCTGATTGTATTGGCAGCTATTATTCCTCAAATCGTGATTTCCATACAAGAAAAGAAATCCAATAAAGTAAAGAAATATGAAGACGATGCCTTAAATGCTGTTTGGCTGGTTTTTGGTATTACCATTTTCGGTTTAAATATTTATCAGATGATTGTTCCCGATGTAACCAATGAATTCCTCAAACAAGAGGGATGGCAATTGACCAAACATTATCTGAATAGCAATCAACCGGATGAACCCATCAGCACTTTTACGCCAAGTATTTATTCACTCTTCATCCTCATATATGCACTCCCAACATTGGTTACGGGAATTGTAAAAAAATTCAAGCCCATGTTATATGGAGGATTGATCACTTACGGACTTTTTATCTGGTCCTGTTTTACCATTTCTGAATATGACTTTTTGTTGGGCGGATTTGCAGCATTGATCTGCTGGTTCATTCCCGGCGTGATTTTAAGAAGAAAATACTTGGCACAACAAAAAGCGAATGTTTAAAGAACTGGATCCCATATTACATTCTCAGTTGCGACTGGCAGTCGTAAGTCTGCTCATTGGAGTAAAGGAGGCTGAATTCACCTTTATCCGTGAAAAGACCAATGCGACAGCCGGAAATCTCAGTGTGCAGGTACAAAAACTTAAAGAAGCCGGTTATATTGAGGTAACCAAACAATTCAAAGACAATTATCCCCAAACAACCTGTAAAATAACACCCAAAGGCATCGAGGCTTTTGAAGCCTATGTTCAGGCGCTGCAGCAATACCTTCAGGTAGGAAAAGAATAAGTTCACTTTTCACATTTCCCTTTTCACCTGCTGCGAACTTACTCCGTACCTTCGTTGTTATACATGGAAATGAAGGAAATCATACAGGTAAATCATCTTACCAAATCGTTCAAAAATTTAACCGCTGTCAACGATCTTTCTTTTTCGGTCAAAGAAGGGGATGTTTACGGATTCCTTGGGCAAAATGGAGCCGGAAAAAGTACCACCATCCGTATGCTCTTGACACTCATTGAACCTACTGCCGGCTCAATTGAATTATTCGGTTTATCACTTCAGACACATAGAACCGAAATACTCAGACAGGTGGGTGCGGTGATCGAAAAACCCGATGTTTACAAATACCTGAGTGCAATAGATAATCTACAGTTGTTTGCTCGGTTAAGTGGACTGAAGCCTACTCGCCAACAACTCATGGATCAATTGGAGATGGTCGGGCTTGCATCCAGAGCAAAAGATATCGTGAAAACATTCTCACAGGGTATGAAGCAGCGACTGGGTATTGCGGTTGCATTGGTACATGACCCTAAACTGATCATTCTTGATGAACCCACGAATGGATTAGATCCTCAAGGTATTGCTGATATCAGAAATCTGATCAGACATCTCAGCAAGGATCTCAATAAAACTGTACTCGTCTCATCACATTTATTGAATGAGATTGAACAAATCGCTACAAGGGTATTGATCATTGATAAAGGCAGAAAATTAGTGGAAGGTTCTGCAGCAGAATTATTTGATCCGGCTCAAACTTTGATTGAGTTAGAAACATTGGATAATGAATCCGCTTTCCATAAACTAGAGCAAAGCAAGTGGCAGCAAGCACTTCAAATAAGAAGATCAAGTACTATACTGATCAAGCTTCATCGTGATCATATCCCGGATCTGCATCGCGATTTAGTAGCACTTGATATTCCGGTTTTATCCTTACAACCTAGACATTCACTCGAAGACTTTTTCTTACAGGTAACCTCAGGTCAATATGCGAACACTTATTAATATAGAGCTCTACAAAATATTCAAAAGACCGCGCACCTACATCGCGTTCGCTGCTATTACAGCATTAATTGTGATGATTCAGTTTGGCTTGAAAGTAGATGGTAAAACTTATGTAGACTTCATGCTCAATGATCTTGGATCAACACTGGAAATTGATGGCAATATCATGAATGGTTATCTGGTTTGCTATGTGATGTTGCAATTGTTATTGGTGCATGTGCCATTATTAATTGCATTGATCGCTGCTGATATGATCTCGGGTGAAGCCAATATGGGTACACTGCGGGTATTACTTTCTAAGCCTTATAGCAGAACACAATTTATGTTGGCTAAATTCATAGCTTCTACGATTTACACTTTGCTGTTATTGGTGTGGTTAGCATTTCTTGCACTATTCGTGAGCATGTGGATTTTTGGAACGGATGATATGTTTCTGATGAAAAGCAGTTATGTAGTATTACTCAAAGAAAATGATGTCTTTTGGCGATATGTGGGTGCTTTTGGATTCGCAGCGCTTGCTATGACAACCGTTGCTGCGCTTGGGTTTTTCTTATCCGTCTTTGCTGAAAATTCAATAGGCCCCATTGTTGCTACGATGAGTGTGATCATCTTCTTTACCATACTCAGTACAATGAATATTCCAATATTTAATTTAGTAAAGCCCTATCTGTTCACTACACATATGATCGGATGGAAAGAATTCTTCGATATTCAAGTAACAGATACCAATGAAGCTATTGTTGGTAGTATCCAATATCCAGAACGAATCGTTAACTCAGCATTGGTACTCTTTATTCATATTATCTTATTTGTGGCTGCAGCTATTGTTGTGTTCAGAAAAAAAGATGTTTTAAGCTAAATCAATAACCATGAGAACACTCATCATAATACTTTTCACTTTTCACCTTTCACTTTTCACTTCTTCAGCCCAAGATATGACCCCATTGGTGATGAAAGTCAAAGCCAAACTTGATCAGGTCAATGATTATGAAGCAGATGGCAGAATGAAAACCGATGTAGCTTTCATCAAAGCACCGGTTGGGAAAGTAAAGATATACTTCAAAAAACCTGATAAATTTCGTTTAAGAAAAGACGGTGGGATCTCATTGTTGCCAAAAGGAGGTGTATCAGTGAATATGAACTCGATCGTTACAACAGATCAGTTCGTTGCTTTGGCTGCGGGTGAAGCCATGGTAGCAGGCATAAAAACAAAAGTGGTAAAGATGCTGCCTGTCAATGAGAATAGTGATGTGGTACTTACGACTATGTACATCGATGAAGCTAATTTGTTGGTAAGAAAAGCTGTAACAACCACCAAAGAAAACGGCACTTATGAAATTGAAATGACCTATGGCAAATTTGCCAATTTCGGGTTGCCTGATAAAGTCACTTTTAGCTTCAATACCAAAAATTACAAACTGCCCAAAGGCCTTACACTGGAATTCGATGACAATGAAAAGCCACTTACCGAAGAACAAAAATTGAAGAATAAAAAGGGTAGGGTTGAAATTGTATATACCAATTATGCGATCAACAAAGGGATCGCTGATGCCGTATTCAAATAATTAAAAGACTTCTACGGACCATTGTCTATTCATGATTGTTTTAGAGGGTAATGGATGAATACCTTCTTTATTGATCAGTTCCCCATTGCTATCAGCCGCATCTGCAATACCACACCATGGCTCTATGCAAACAAAGTCTGCATCCTTTGCACTCCAAATTCCCATGAAAGGAAAATTCTCATAGCGTAAAGTGATACCATGTTTGTGCTCGGTAGACAAAATTGAAATAGCTTTTGATTGTAGTGATTTAAAAACAAGCGCATCACCATAAAATAAATCTTTGCGTAAGGCTATTTTATCTTCTTGGTGAAAAAAAGTGACCGGCTCTTTCAGTAGCAATCCTTCATTCGATAAAGGCCAGATCGGTGCATGCTCTTTCTGATCGAAGGACAGATAATAGTCTTCAAAATTGGTATCAGGTATCAAGGGTACAGCAAAAGCAGGGTGAGCACCTACTGAACAAAACATGGTTTCTTCTCCGATATTTTCGATCTGGTAACTGACCATTAATGTATGCTTGATCAATTGATAATTGATGGAAAAGATGAAATCAAAAGGATAGACAGCTTTTGTTTCTTCATCCGATTTCAATGAAAAAGTCACGCTGTCTTCTGTTTGTTTGCTGATGGTAAATACACGATCTCTAGCAAAGCCATGTCTACCCATGGAATATTCCTTACCCTTAAAACTGTATCGATTATTTTTCAGACCACCTACGATAGGAAATAAGACCGGACTTTTCTTTCCCCAGAAAGCGGGATTGCCGGACCACATGTATTCAATACCGGTATGTTTTCCAAGAATACTTTGTAATTCTGCTCCTTTGGAGCTGATCACAACACTTAACTCATCATTGGATAATTCGTACATGCACTATTCGGTTTCTTCAATACGCTCATCAACAGCATTGGCAATCATTCGGGCGCTCATTTTGCGTAGAGGATTCTGTCTCATTTCAGCGAAACCAAGTCTCATGCGAATGATCTCAATACAAGTAAATGTAGCAGCTAGGAATGAGCTGTGATCAGCTTTTCCTTTTCCGGCAATATCAAAAGCCGTTCCATGATCGGGACTGGTTCTTACGGCATTCAATCCTGCAGTGTAGTTAACACCTTCGCCAACAGCCAGCGATTTGAATGGAATCAATCCCTGATCGTGATACATGGCAAGCACTGCATCAAATCTTTCATGTTGACCTCTTGCAAAAAAGGCATCAGCACTGTAAGGACCAAATACCATCATTTGATGTTTCGCTTCCTTGATCGCTGGTTTTATGACATTTTCTTCTTCACTGCCGATCAAACCTTCATCACCCGCATGTGGATTCAATCCTAATACTGCAATTTTAGGTTTATCGATACCAAAGTCTTTTTGCAAACTGGTATGCATGATCTTCAATTTGCTGATGATATTTTCTTTGGTAATGTGTTTAGAAACATCTGCAACAGTTACATGTTCGGTCAATAAGCCAATACGCATATTATCAGCCACCATGAACATCAATACATCATTCACACCAAATAATTCTTTTAAGAAAGGAGTATGTCCGGTATGATGAAAATCTGCTGATTGAATATTCTTTTTATGAATAGGCGCCGTGACCAATCCATGAATATGTCCGTCTTTTAAAGCTTGTGCAGCTTCTTTCAGAGAGAGCAAACCATACTTTCCACCTGTTTCATTAAGTTGGCCGGGTGTAATGGCTACTTCTTCTTCCCAACAATTATAAATATTCACTTGCTTAGGATTCAATCTGCTAAAATCCCTTCCGCTGGCGTAGTTGAAATTAATTTCCGGTAAGCTCTTCCTGTAAAAGTTGATGCTTTTATTGCTGGCAAAAACAACAGGCGTACAAAAATCCAATAAACGATGATCCCCCAGTGTCTTCAAGATTAACTCAATTCCAATCCCGTTCAAATCACCGCAAGAGAAACCAATCACAGGCTTTTGCATTTCATTACTCATCAGTATAGCTTTAGGGTATAAAATTAAGCATTTAGTACTTACTGACGCTTATGGCTTATGGGTAATGGCAAATGGGAGTACATAATAGTGATGAGTCACTTTTCAATAAGCAATAACCTATAAGCTATAAGTACAAATACTGCCTACCTTTGCCTCAATGGAATATACCCTCAAAAAATCACTCGGGCAGCATTTTCTGAAAGATGAATCAGTATGTGTGCGTATTGTAGATGCTCTGCAACAAGATCATCTTACGCAGTTGGTGGAAGTAGGTCCAGGGGGTGGAGCGCTAACAAAATATTTACTGGACATAAAGGATATTTCATTGAAGGCGGTGGAATTGGATGATGAGAAAGTAGTGTATCTGGAAAAGACCTATCCTTCTCTTAAAGGAAAGATCATTCATCAAAGTATTCTTGATACCCCGGCCCCTTTTACCGATCAATTCACTGTAGTCGGTAACTTCCCTTACAACATTTCCTCTCAGATATTGTTTCGTATACTGGAATGGAAAGAACAGGTTCCGGTGATGATCGGGATGTTTCAAAAAGAAGTGGCAGAACGAGTGGTGTCTTCATCGGGTAGTAAAGATTATGGTATTCTGAGTGTATTGATACAGGCTTTTTATGAAGTAGAATACTTGTTTGATGTACCACCGGAATCTTTTAATCCACCGCCTAAAGTCATGAGTGGGGTGATCAGATTAAAGCGTAGAGCCACTTACGAACAAATGAAGTCAGAGCGTAGTTTTTTTGTGTTGGTGAAAGCTGCATTCAATCAACGAAGAAAGATGTTGAGAAACCCATTGAAAGGCATGTTCGATCCGGAGATATTACAAGAAGAAATTTTTACAAAACGTGCTGAACAATTATCCGTAGCAGATTTTGCTGCGCTCACTTATAGGATGAAATAACGATCGCTAATACTATTCATACATGTCAGGTTCAAAAGTCATTATCACAGCAAAAGCACATCCGTATCTTATCGAAAGACTGGAAAAAGCGGGATACCACTGTGTGTATGAACCTTTGATCAGTTATGATGAACTCAAAGAAAAAATAGCTGATGCAGTAGGATTGATCGTGACAACTCGATTGAAAATTGACAGGTCCATCATGGATGCTGCAACATCTCTTCAATGGATCGGCAGATTAGGCAGCGGTATGGAGTTGATCGACGTACCCTATGCATCAGAAAAAGGTATTCGCTGCGAAAGTAGTCCGGAAGGAAATAGAAATGCAGTAGCAGAACATGCACTGGGAATGTTGTTGAATCTCATGAATAAGATCAATAGCAGTAGTCGAGAAGTGCGAGAAGGTAAATGGATCAGAGATGCGAATAGGGCTGACGAGTTGACCGGTAAAACTGTTGGTATCATTGGGTTTGGCAATACGGGACAAGCTTTTGCAAAGTTGTTGGCAGCATTCAATGTGACTGTACTCGCCTTGGATACAAATAAAGCGGGGTTCGGATCTAATTATATCAAAGAGGCGTCGCTAGAACAGATCCAACGCTATGTGGATGTAGTGAGTCTTCATTTGCCATTGACAGATGAAACTTTTCATTATGCCAACGAATCATTCTTTAGCAGATTTCAAAAGCAGCCCTACTTTCTTACTACCTGCAGAGGAAAAGTGACCGATACAAAAGCTGTTATCAAGGCATTGCAAAATCATCATATTAAAGCTGCCGGATTGGATGTGTTGGAAAATGAAAAACTAGAAACATATACTACAGATGAAAAAGCAGATCTGGATTGGCTGCTCTCACAAGACAATGTGATCATTACTCCCCATATTGCCGGATATAGCCATGAAGCATTTTATTTAATGGCAAAAGTGGTCTTGGATAAGTTAGGCATAGATAATTAATCATTGTTTTTTACAAATATCTTTTCTCCGTCTTTTTTCCTCAGCCAGAGCCATGTGACTAGCGCTGGAATGATCATTTGATATAGTATCATGAAAAGGAAAGACGCTAATTCATGCTGCTCAAAAGAAACATCTTTCACCGGGATCAGAATATACTTTCCGATGGATCCTTGCGAGAACAATAAACTACCTGTAATGTTCCATCCGAAATGAAGTCCGATTGTTGCGTAGAGTGAACCCGTTTTAATGAATGAATAACTATACATCCAGCCGGCAGCAGCGGTGATCAAAAAGATAAAGAGCATTTGAAAAGGTTGCCCAACTGCACCAAAAGAGAACCAATGATAAATGCCAAACGCGATGACTGACAAACATAAACCTTTTGTTATACCTAATCTTTTTAAAGCGATATAAAATAAAGCACCCCTGAAAATAAGTTCTTCATATAATACTGAGCGAAGCATCCACCAAATTCCGTTGAATAAATTGGTATATTGAAAAGAAGGATTTTTTTGCCAGCTCGTTCCGGTTAAAACGCCACTGATAAGATGAAACGTTGCTGCTGTTATAATGGCTAAAAAAATCCCAGTCAATAATTGAACGATTCGCTGACCGGATGGCTTCCAGCCTAGAACAGATAAGTTTTGTTTCTCCAACCACCACAAAAGGAGGGCAGATAGGAGTAGCTGGATCAATATTCCGATCATAATTTGTTGAATATCATAGTTATAGTGCTGTAAGTAGCAGCAATTTTAAAGTAGCTCTATTTTCAATAAAAAACAATAAAAGAGTGGTTCATTCTGAAGATTTTTTTACTTTTGGATATCTGTGCAACGCTGCAATCAAATGTGGCGTTGTATTTTTTTTACCCTTTTTAAACGAAAGTGTATGAGCGAGAGTACTATGTATGTTACCAAGGAGACATTTGACAAAATGCGTGAAGAGTTGCAGAAGATGAAATCAGTGGATCGTCCGGCTGCATCGAGAGCTATTGCGGAAGCCCGTGAAAAAGGTGATTTAAAAGAAAATGCAGAGTATGATGCGGCTAAGGAAGCACAAGGAATGCTGGAAGCCAAGATCAAGCAACTCGAAGGCGCGATTGCAAATGCCAAGATCATTGATACCAGTGATATCGATACCAGTAAAGTAACCATTCTAACTAAGGTAACGATCACCAATATCGCTACTAAAAAAACAGTCACCTATCAGATCGTGGGTGAAAAAGAAGCGGATCTTAAAGCAGGCAAGATCTCTGCGGGATCGCCTATTGGTAAAGGCTTGATGGGTAAAGCGAAAGGTGAGGTAGCAGAAGTGCAGGCTCCAACCGGTATCATCAAGTTCAAAATTGAAGACATTACTGTCTGATAATATATACGCAGCTTGAAATGATATGCTTCATTTCAAGCTGCTATTGGTTGATAAATCTCTACATCATGACCATCTTCTCAAAGATCATTGCCGGAGAAATCCCATCGTATAAAATAGCTGAGAACGACAAATTCTTTGCTTTCCTTGATATTTTCCCGTTGACAGAAGGTCATGTACTGGTTGTTCCTAAACAGGAGACCGATCATTTCTTTGATCTGGATCAACATCTTTTATCTGAAATATTATTGTTTGCCCGGCCTATTGCAAAAGCGATTGAAAAAGCTTTTCCTTGTGATCGGTGTGGAATGAGTGTGGTAGGTCTAGAAGTCCCACATGCACATGTGCATTTGATTCCGATTAATTCAGCTGACGACCTCAACTTTACTCGTGGAAAATTAAAATTGTCACCGGAACAGCTTCAACAGGTTCAGCAGAAGATACTGGCGGAGTTGTAAGGGGGGGGCAAAAGTGAAAGGTGAAAAGGTAAGTCGGACTATAATATTCCACTTATTTTCTGACTTTTGACTTTTGACTTTTGACTTTTCACTTTCCCCTATCTTTAAGAACCAAAACCCTCCACATGCAAACAACTGCATCCAAAAAAGTCATTAATGGCTGGGCCATGTATGACTGGGCAAACAGCGTATACAATTTAGTCATCACTTCTACGATTTTTCCTGCTTATTTCGAGGCCGTAACCGGCGATGGTAATGATGCTACTTCCAATGATACCGTTCGTTTATTTGGGAGAGAGTTTGTCAATACCTCACTGTATAATTATGCTTTAGGTGTTGCCTTTATAATCGTAGCCTTGATGTCTCCCATGTTATCATCGATTGCGGATTTTAAAGGTAACAAGAAGAAGTTCCTGTTTTTTTTCTGCACACTCGGAAGTATTGCTTGTAGTGCATTGTTTTTCTATGATAGTAGCAATCTTGCTTATGGATTGATGTGTATGATCATTGCCTGTGTTGGTTATTGGAGTAGTTTGGTTTTTTATAATTCATTTCTCCCGGAGATTGCAGCACCCGCAGACCAAGATAGAGTAAGCGCTAAAGGTTTTGCGATGGGCTACATGGGAAGTGTGATTTTACAGATCATTTGCTTTGTATTCGTTTTGAAGCCGGATGCTTTTGGTATCACAACCGGAAAAGCTTCACAGATATCTTTTTTACTCGTAGGTATTTGGTGGTGGGGTTTCGGTCAATTGGCATTGAGTAGACTTCCGAAAAGTACGCCTGCCGGACAACCCTCTGCCAAAGGAAGTGTCTTTACACATGGGTATAAGGAATTGAATAAGGTATGGAAACAATTGTCACATCTTCCGGTACTGAAGCGTTATCTCGCAGCTTTTTTCTTTTATAATATGGGTGTTCAAACGGTGATGCTTGCGGCAACCTTATATGGTAAAAGTGAACTGAATATCCCTACACAAAATCTGATTATTGCCATTTTGATCATTCAGTTGGTTGCAATTCCCGGTGCATATACCATTGCCAAACTTTCAGATAGACTAGGCAATTTTCGAGCACTCATGGTAACGGTATCCTTGTGGATCATACTTTGTATCATTGGATATCTATTGCCTCGTGATGGTGTGAATGAGTTTTATGCACTGGCTGTTTTAGTAGGTTTTGTAATGGGTGGTATTCAATCACTCAGCAGAAGTACCTATGCGAAATTGATGCCTGAAACAAAAGATACCACTTCATTTTTTAGTTTTTATGACGTCACAGAAAAGATCGCTATTGTAATCGGTATGTTTAGTTTTGGTTATATCAATGAATACACCGGATCACAGCGTAATTCAGTATTGGCTTTGGTTGTTTTCTTTGTGATTGGATTGATATTACTGACCTTTGCCTCCGCAACAAAACATAAACAAGGAAAAGTAAACTGAGTTATGCAATTATATACGATCAATAGTGGCAATTTTAAATTGGATGGCGGTGCTATGTTTGGTGTTGTTCCCAAAAGCATGTGGAATAAATTGAATCCGGCAGATGAAAACAATATGTGCTCTTGGGCCATGCGTTGTCTATTGATCGAAGATGGAAATAAGTTGATACTGATTGATAATGGGATGGGAGATAAACAAGATGCCAAATTCTTTGGTCATTATTATTTGCATGGTGATGATACATTGGATAAATCATTAGCTCGTCACGGTTTTCATCGAGATGATATCACGGATGTTTTTTTAACCCATCTTCATTTCGATCATTGTGGTGGTAGTATCATTCGAGATGGAGATCAACTGGTGCCGGCTTTTAAGAATGCTGTTTATTGGAGTAATGAACGTCATTGGAACTGGGCAGTTAAACCCAATGATCGAGAAAAAGCATCTTTTCTTAAAGAGAATATCCTTCCCATACAGGAAAGTGGTCAATTGCATTTTGTTGAAAGCCCGGCTTCAGGTTTTCGGGAAGATGGTCATCTACATAGTGTTGAACTTTTTAATCAGTTTTCAGTTCGTTTCGTGAACGGACATACCGAAAAAATGATGTTACCACAGATCCGGTACAAAGGTCATACCCTTGTTTATATGGCCGATCTATTACCTTCCACTGCACATTTGCCCATTCCTTATGTGATGGCATATGACATGTTCCCATTAACAACACTACATGAGAAAAAGAATTTTCTACAAGAAGCGGTAGAAAATAACTACATATTATACTTCGAACACGATTATAATAACGAATGCTGCACCTTACAGCTTACAGAAAAAGGGGTTCGTGTTGCTGAAACCTTTGCCCTAAATACATTGTAATTTTACCTGCATGTAGTAAAACGCCTGATTTTTTGCGACAAAAAATCC
This sequence comes from Sediminibacterium sp., assembly GCA_965279585.1. Taxonomy (GTDB): domain Bacteria; phylum Bacteroidota; class Bacteroidia; order Chitinophagales; family Chitinophagaceae; genus Sediminibacterium. Next base: position 896,745 of record OZ257248.1, read on the forward strand.
GTGAAAAAACGACTAAAAATCGGTGTTTTTCAGGCAATTAGTCCGATTGTTTCATATTAAGTTTACAATCGAATCCTAGCTTTAACAAGCAATTTTAAAATCCAATGTCCAAAAACCAGGTAGTGGGATGTCCGAGCTGCGGATGCCGGATATCTTTCAAGCAATTTATTTTGCTCAACAATTTTTCCGCCATCAACTGCGATACCTGCCATGCCAGAATCGAGATCTCAAATCGTGATGGAAATGCAGTTATCGCAGCTGTTTCTGGAGTTGTTTCTGCAGCAACACTTGTCTTCAGTGCCTACATCGGCAAACAGTATTATGACTCTTTTTGGTGGGGATTGATCGCGGGTGTTTCTTTAGCAACACTGTTTGTCATTATTATTTGCAGGATCTTATACAAACGATCGCAACTGCATCAAAATGTGAATACAAGACCTATTCATTATCGACCCGCAGAAAATCCTATGATCATCAACGGTTGAAACTGATCATGGAGCTAAGTGGATAACGCAGATTTCGATACTGCATCATATCTACTTTCACGCTTCCTACTACGATCGGACTTTCAATTCTTAGTGGGATATGATTAGGGTCATCACTTACCCAAACCGTCATTTTTTCACCGCCTTCAAACAGAGTTCCTTTAACTAATAGGGGTTTGAACTTGATTGCACGGAACTTACCATACTTGGTTTTAATGGTTTCTTTCCCTAAATACTTGATGTAGAGATTGTACACTTCATTATCCAGAAACATCGAGAAAGGGATTTTCTCCTCAGGCTTGTACTTACTAAAGTCGATATTACGGGCATAATAAATAGAACTCAAAACATCCTGAATACATCCCGGTACCTTAAAAACGCCTTCCGTAGTTACTGCAGTATTATTCTCTCGATTAAATGTGATGTTCTCAAATTTCTTATAACCACCTTCTTCAATATTTCGAATAAATTTTAACGGCTGTAAATTCGCCGTATCGATATAACTCTCGTAACGATCGCGCACTTTGAAGATCCAGTCATAACTTGGATTAGAACTTCCCTTTCCAACTACATGATAAGCTGTACGATTATTCATCTTGTCCAGCGCAACAGAAAAATTCGCACTGCCGGCATTCACATATAATCCAATGACCGAATAGAATACATTGTAAGAAATACTCTCTCCTTCTTCAAAAGCCCTGTTTCGAATACCACAAAATTCATCACCCGCAGAAATGGGTTGAAATCCCATTATCAAGATCATCAAAAAAAATAATTTCTTCATTTCTGCTCTTTATTTATTGTTCCTAAACAAACGGACACCCAACAGAAAAACAGTACCTGCAATGGCCGGAATGATCAGGTTAATAACCCAGATACCCGCAGCCGTTGCAACGATGCCTACAGTATTGGAACTAAGTAATCCCAGTAACTGAATACTGACCTTACCTCTAAAACCCAGTTCCGCCAAAGCTATTGACGGTACAATGGATAATACCAAAAACATGACAGTCAGCAAGGCTATGGCATCAATCGAAGCAATGTTCACCTCGAATACGGATAATAATAGCACATACTGTACCACAAATACAACGTACCGAGCGGCAGAAAGGATTAAAATTTTTGTTAAGAACCACCAGTGTAATGACTCCATATTCTCTACCACAAACCGATACTTGGCCACTATCGGTATCTTTTCCAATAAACGGATCATCCAGGATAATCTGAAAAATAATAAGATCAATACCGCTGTTACTAAAGTCATCACACTCATTAGTCCTGTCAGCCAAAATATCGACAATCCTTCCAGATGATGTGTTGCATCTAAAATAAATGAACGCATATATACCAATCCGATCAGACCAAAAACATACGTAATGATGGTCTGACTGATACTGCCCACCAGCGATATGGCAATACCTTTTAATCTTTTTCCATCTTCCAGAAATAAAGCTCTTCCTGCCGAATCACCCAAACCATTGATCGTATTGAAAGCGAGTGCTTGTCCGGAAAAAACAGCTTTAAAAGCCCGCCAATAAGTAACCTTTTGTACCGGACTTACCAACCACTGCCATTTCAAGGATTCAAGAGCCCAATTCAATAACATCAGAAAAAGCACCAGATAAAGCTGATAGGATTCCGGCCCTGAAAAACAGTTCAAGATCATATCCCATGAAGCTTGTACATCTTTTTGTGCTCGGATTTGTTGATAGATCGAATAACTGAGCCAGATAAAGAGGATCGGCCCAAGGAAATAATTGAGAAATATTTTCAGTTTCTTATTCAGTGCTTGCTTTTTAGGTCATTACAAAGAAAAGGTAAAGAAGTCAAAGGGGAAAAGTGAAAGGTGAAGAGGGGTATTTCTAATATATGAACGTGCTCTTGCCGGTAGATTTATTCCGTTCTTTGACTTTTCACCTTTTACTTTTCACTATTTTCATCCCCATGGCAAAAGATGAGATCATTTTAGGGATCGATCCGGGTACTCAATTGATGGGCTATGCTTTGTTGCGAATCCATAAAGGGCAACCTCAGGTTCTTTTAATGGATGTACTCAAACTCACCAAAGAAAAAGACATCTATGCCCGATTAGAAATGATCCACACCCGTGTATGCGAACTAGTTAAATTATACAGACCATCCACGTTTGCTATTGAAGCTCCTTTTTTTGGAAAGAATGTTCAAAGTATGCTGAAACTTGGAAGAGCACAAGGTGTTGCGATTGCAGCTGCTATGCAAGCAGGTCTGAATGTTACTGAGTACTCTCCCAAAAAGGTAAAGCAATCTATTACCGGTAATGGTAATGCCGATAAAGATCAGGTGTGGAAAATGCTGCAACGCATTTTGCAGATCGAAGAAAAGCCACAATATTTTGATGCAACAGATGCTTTGGCGGTAGCACTCTGTCATCACTATCAATCCTCATCACCACTTGTCAAAGTAGGAAAGTCTTTAAAAGGCTGGGAAGATTTTTTGAATAAACATCCGGAGAGAGTGAAGAAAAAATCTTAGATATCAGATCGCAGATGTCGATATAATATCAAATCTGACATCTGCGATCTGATATCATTCATCATTTCAAGTATCCTGTCAACACCAATGCCAACAAGATCGTTCCACCAATAACACGGTACCATCCAAAGAGGCGGAAGCCATGTTTTTGAAGAAAGCCAATGAAGAATTTGATGGCTAGCATGGCAACGATAAAGGCTACTACATTACCTACAGCCAATGCAATTAGGTTATCGGTATTCATCAGCATTTCAGGTGTTTCCTTCCATGCTTTCAATAATTTATATCCTGTAGCGGCAGCCATCGTTGGTACAGCTAAGAAAAAAGAAAATTCAGCTGCTAGATTTCTGGTTAATTTTTGTTGCATACCACCAATGATACTGGCAGCACTTCTACTAACACCGGGTATCATCGCCACACACTGCCAAAATCCGATCATTAATGCGCGAAGAAAACTTACATCTTCCTCTTTCTCGATCATTGGCTGTTGAAACAACTTGTCAATGAACAATAATACAATGCCACCTGCCAACATAGTAATAGCAACGGTTAACGGACTCTCCAGCAAAGCATCAATCTTATCAGAAAAAATGGCACCCAATCCCAATGCCGGAATGACTGCTACCAATAACTTGAGATAAAAACTCCATCGATTGAGCGGGAAAAATTTCTTTCGATACAGGACTACTACAGAAAGAATAGCGCCTAACTGTATAGCCACTTCAAACAACTTGGTAAAATCATCTTTTGCTATGCCTAAAAACGAACTGGCAATGATCATATGTCCGGTGGATGAAACCGGTAAGAATTCAGTCAGTCCTTCAACAATGGCAATGATAATAGCGTCGAAAATACTCATGGGGCGATAGTTAGTAGTCCATGGTCCATAGTCCATGGTCGATAACGTCTATAAACCATGGACTATGGACCATGGACTATCATCATTTCTTCTTAAAAATCGCAAAGATCTCAATCGCCAGACCAATCACGATGAGGATGGGAGCGATGGTGATGCGGGTAGTGCCGTATACTTCTTTGTAGTCAAATACATTAGGATCACTGCTTTTGCCACCACTCATTAAAAAGAATCCAATAGCAATAATCACAGCGCCAATGATCATCCACTTATAATTCTCTTTCGTAAAAAGCGGACTCATGGTATTTTTTGTTTCACTCATGGGAGTTGTTTTTGTCAATTGTGAAATGTGAATGGTGAATGGTGAGTAGTCAATATAAAATCATTGACAATTCACCATTCACAATTCACTAATAAAGATCATCCAATTTCATTTTCAAATACTTCAGCACACTGCGATGGGTGGAGTAGACAGAGATACCTACACCCAATATGATCAGTCCACCGAAGAGTATAAAAGTAAGTTTCCAATCGCGAATCGCTTTCAGTTGCGGGAACTGGCTCTCTGCCCAGCTGATGATGCTGAACAATAAAATGATCGCAATTCCGGAACTAATCAATCCATTCACTACTGCTCTGATATTTAATGGACGAGCAATAAACCCTCTCGTAGCACCTACCATTTGCATGGTCTTGATCAGGAATCGATTACTGAACATCGCTAAACGAATGGTGTTATCAATACTGATGATCACAATGATACATAGAATGATCGCGATCACTAAAAATATCAAACCGATCTTGGCGGCACGCTCATTCAAATTACCTACCAATGTCTGTGGGTACTGAATATCCGTGATTTGATTGCCATACTTGCCCAATAATTCTGCAGAGATCTTATTCAGACTGTCTTTGTTGACATATTCCGCCTTTGCATAAAAATCGATGCTTTCAGGAAGCGGATTCACATCCAGGATTTTTGCCCAATCCTCATTATTCTCACGGTTCCAGATCTCCTGCGCTTTTTTCTTGTCTACATAGGTCACCGTTTTCGTATACGGACGAGATGCAATATGCTGCTGGATCTGACCGATGGTATCTTTATTTAATGTTCTTAGATAAGCACTGATACGAATATCTTCCTTAAAAGCACTACCTACCGAATTGATATTGAGGAAAAACCACCCCATGATACCCATGATCAATAACACCAAAGCCACACCTACAATGGTATAGATATAATTCGGTTTACTACGCTTCAAAGAAGATTTTGCACTATCTACCATATTCTTAAAATTTTAGCCCCCTTCTCCCCACGGAAGAAGGGCCGGGGAAGAGGTCACAAATGTAGGGTTTTGACGCCTAAAGACTTACATTTGCAACCACTCTAACGATCAATTTGCCATTGAAAATAGAGCAATCTCAACGTATTTGGGTTAAATATATGTTAGGATTGCCGGCAGCGCTTGCATGTGGCCGTATCTCCGGACTTGAACATGCCTTGCTGACACTTCAATAACGATCAAACAGCATAAAAAATTATAAGTACACGTTTAACTTATGGAATACAATTTCAGGGACATAGAAAAGAAATGGCAGAAAGAATGGACGGATACCAAAGCTTATCAGGTAAGCAATAGTAGCACCAAGCCTAAATATTATGTGCTGGATATGTTCCCTTATCCGAGTGGAGCAGGGTTACATGTCGGACATCCCCTTGGTTATATCGCTTCTGATATTGTGAGTCGTTTTAAAAGACTCAAAGGATTCAATGTATTGCACCCCATGGGTTATGATGCATTTGGCCTACCTGCGGAACAGTATGCTTTGGAGCATGGTGTACATCCTGCAAAAAGTACGGCTCAGAATATTGATAATTTCAGAAAGCAGTTAGACAATATCGGATTCTGCTATGACTGGGATCGTGAAGTGCGTACCTGTGATGCTGATTATTATAAATGGACCCAATGGATCTTCCTGCAACTATTCAATAGTTTTTATGATCGCCACCAACAAAAAGCAGTTGCGATCAGTGAACTGATTCGATCTTTTGAACAAGAGGGAAACACAAAACATATTTGTCCGGGTAATCCTACACTGCAATTCACTGCTGAAGCTTGGAAAGTTTTTTCTGAAAAGGAACAACAAGATATTCTGATGAACTATCGTCTTGCCTTTTGTGGTTATGGCGAAGTGAACTGGTGTGAAGCTTTGGGAACCGTATTGGCCAACGATGAAGTTGTGAATGGTGTGAGTGAACGTGGCGGTCATCCTGTAGTAAAGAAGAAATTGCGCCAATGGTATCTGCGTATCACTGAATATGCAGATCGTTTGTTGAGCGGACTTGATACCATCGAGTTCAGCGAAGCCATGAAAGAAATGCAGACGAACTGGATCGGTAAATCTTCGGGAGCAGAGATCAGCTTCGAGCTTCGAGCTTCGAGCTTCGAGCAAAAAAAAGGCTCGCAGCTCGCAGCTCACAGCTCACAGCTTCTTGTTTACACTACCCGACCCGATACCATCTTCGGTGTAGACTTTATGGTAGTTGCTCCGGAGCATGAATTGATCGAAAAAATTACAACAGCTGAGCAGAAAGAAGCGGTGGATGCATATATCACTTATGTGAAAAGCAGGAGCGATAGAGAGCGTCAGGCGGAGAAAAAAATTACGGGATGTTTTACGGGAGCTTATGCCATCAATCCTTTTGATGGAAGAGAGATCCCGGTATGGATATCTGAATATGTACTCGCAGGATATGGAACCGGAGCTATCATGGCCGTTCCTTGTGGTGATGAAAGAGATTTCAAATTCGCCAAGCATTTCAATATTCCGATCACGAATATTATTGGTGATGCTTTTGATGGAACAGATGCCAATGCTACCAAAGATGCCGTGCTGAGCAATAGTGGATTCTTGAATGGTATGAAAATGCGCGATGCCATTGAAGTGGTGATTGATCAATTAGAAGCCATGGGTATCGGCAAACGCAAAGTGAATTATAAAATGCGTGATGCAGCATTCAGTCGCCAACGTTATTGGGGTGAACCATTTCCGATCGTTTGGCAGGATGGTATTGCATATCCATTGGATGAAAAAGAATTGCCACTCTTATTACCAGATGTAGAGAGTTATGGTCCGGGGCCGGATGGAGAAGGACCACTAGCCAATTTGAATGATTGGAAGAACATAACTTATAAAGGCAAGCCCGCAGTGCGTGAAACCAATACCATGCCCGGTTATGCAGGTAGTAGTTGGTATTTTTTACGTTATATGGATCCCAGCAATGAGCAGACATTTTGTGATAAGAAGGTCAGTGATTATTGGAACCAGGTGGATCTGTATATCGGTGGAACAGAACATGCGGTAGGACATTTATTGTACAGCCGTATGTGGACCAAAGCCTTGTATGACTTAGGCTATATTGGTTTTGATGAACCGTTCAGGAAATTGTTGAATCAGGGGATGATACAGGGTAGTAGTAGGTTTGTGTATAGAAAAAAGGGAACTCAAACCTTTATTTCTTCAAATCTAAAGCAAGGTATAGAAGTAGATGAGTTGCATGTCGATGTGAATATTGTGGATGGTATAGAATTAGATATTGAAGCTTTCAAAAAATGGCGTAATGGTGAATATGCCAATGCTGAATTTGTTTTGGAAGACGGTAAATACATCTGCGGGGTTGAAGTAGAAAAAATGTCCAAGTCCAAATTCAACACCGTAAATCCGGATACTTTGGTAGAGAAATTTGGAGCCGATACTTTCCGCATGTATGAAATGTTCCTCGGTCCTGTTGATCAAAGTAAACCATGGGACACCAAGGGTATTGAAGGGGTGCATCGTTTCTTGAAAAAATTATGGCGTTTATTTTTCGATGAGAACAAAGGAAAGATCTGGACAGATGAACAACCCACTGCTGAAGAGCTGAAAGTCTTACACCGCACCATTAAAAAAATTGATGACGATACTGAGCGTTACAGTTTCAATACGGCTGTGAGTAGTTTTATGATCTGTGTGAATGAGTTGAGTGATCTGAAATGTCATAAAAAACAAATCCTTCAGGATCTGTTGATCCTCTTAACGCCTTATGCACCACATATTGCAGCGGAACTCTGGAAGCAATTGGGCAATGAAGGTTCTGTATTGGATGCTACCTTCCCTGCATTCAATGCGGCATATGTTACTGAAAGCAGTAAAGAATATCCTATTAGTATCAATGGTAAAACACGTACGAATATTTCCATTGCATTGGACGCTACTGAAGATCAAGTAAAAGAGATCGTACTCGCCCATGAGCTGGTGCAAAAATGGATGGAAGGAAAACCTTTGAAGAAACTCATCTTCGTAAAAGGTAAAATGATCAACGTAGTAGTATGATTTCTGTGTCTTCAGTGTTTTCAGTGGGGATAAATGTTACAAGTTAGTTGCCACTGAAAACACAGAGAAGCACAGAAAAATATTTATACAATCACACAGTAATACAAAGGCATACCCACTGTAATATTAATGGGGAAAGTTACTGCCAGTGTCATCGGTAAGAATAGTCCGGGATTGGCTTGTGGTACTGTTATCTTCATCGCTGCAGGTACCGCAATGTAGGAAGCGCTTGCAGCAAGAATGGCCAGTATAAATCTATTGGATACATCATGTGTAACGAACTGGCTCAACCAAGCCACTGCAATTCCATTGAACAAAGGAATACAGATGGCAAATACAAATGGGAACCATCCAAAGCCAAACAATGATTTGAGCTTTCTACCACTGGTAATACCCATGTCCAATAAGAAGATCGCAAGAAATCCTTTGAACAAGTCATTGGTAAAAGGTTTGATATCCTCAGCCTGTTTGTTATTTGCAAGGTAGCCGATGATCAAACTACCAAGTATCAATAGTACGCTACCATTGGTGATCGCATGTTTGGCAACAGATCTTTTGGAGAACTCTTGGGTTTCACTGTTGGAGAAGTAGGAGATCAAAAGGAGTCCGACAATGATTGCAGGAGATTCCATCATGGCCATAACGGCCACCATATAGCCATGTAATTCCAACTGTTGATGTTCCAGGTAAGAAGTGGCTGTAACAAAAGTTACTGCACTTACAGAACCATAAGCAGCAGCGATAGCACCGGAATCAAATACATTGAATTTCTGTTTAAGGATGAAAAATGTATAGAGAGGTATGATCAATGAAATACTTATTCCTGATAACATCAACCACAATATCTCACTGGTGAATACTTCATGCGATAATTCTTGTCCGCCTCTGAAACCAATGGCAAAGAGCAGGTACAGTGAAATGAATTTGGAAGAGTTCGGCGGAATCTCCAGATCGCTTTTCAACAGTACCGCTACGATGCCGAGAACAAAAAATAAAAGTGCAGGGTTGGTAAGATTTTCAAGTAAGAGATCAAAATTCATGAATGTATCGGAATAGATGAAGAAAAATGTGTACAGTTATCACTGATCACTTATTGTAATTCACCTATAAAGCCAATTTCCACCGCAGAGCTGATCTTGATCATTTGATTCGCCTTTTCCGCTTCTCTGATGGCTTCTCTTACTTTTTGTAAACTGATGCGTAATGATTCAATACGAGCCAGTGAGGCGCTGTGTGGACGACCATAACGTTCTAGATGGCTAAAATTCTTCATATGGTGGAAATTGATCTTGCTATTGTACAAATTGTTCAGGATCTCCTTGGCCTCTTCTGTTGTAAATACACCATCGATCAGGTTAATGCTACGAATAGGGTGTTGTGACTTAGAACCTTGTGCTGTTGTCAGAGTTTTTGTTTCCATACATTTAATTTGACCGCAAAGTTGTATGAAAGAGTCTATAAGTATTTATATATCTTTATTATGTTAATCATAAATAAATTTTATGAACTATACTTTGAACCAATTGGAAATATTCTTATCGGTCGTCAAAAACAAGAGTGTTTCAAAGGCTGCGGAAGAACTATTTCTAACACAACCGGCAGTATCTATTCAATTGAAAAATTTTCAGCAACAGTTTGATCTGCCACTTACTGAAATGATCGGTCGTACTTTATATGTGACTGATTTCGGAAAAGAAATTGCTGCTTCGGCGGAAGAAATCATGGATCAGGTTACTGCCATTCAACACAAGATGCATGCTTATAAGGGGCAGTTGACAGGTCGTGTCAAAATATCGGTTGTATCAACAGGTAAGTATGTTATGCCCTATTTTCTTTCTTCCTTTATGCGAGAAAATCAGGGTGTGACACTGGAAATGGATGTGACCAATAAGAGTTCGGTGGTGCAAAGCTTACAAAACAATGAAGTCGACTTTGCACTGGTATCGATCCTACCGGAAAAATTAGCGATCGAAAAAGTGGATCTATTACAGAATAAACTTTTCTTGATCGGTAAGTCCGGACAAAAGATCAAACACATCCACACAAAAGACATTTTTGATCAACTGCCATTGATCTTCAGGGAACAAGGTTCGGGTACCCGACAAACGATGGAAAGCTTTATTCAGCGTAAAAGAATTAAAGTGGCAAAGAAAATGGAATTGACATCCAATGAAGCGGTTAAGCAGGCTGTTTTAGCAGGGCTAGGCTACTCGATCATGCCATTGATCGGTATTCGTAATGAATTGCGTAATCAGGAATTACAGATCATCCCTATTCCGGGGTTGCCGATCAAAACAACATGGAGTCTGATCTGGCTAAAAGGGAAAAAACATGCACCTGTTGCTGCAGAGCTTTTAAAGTATATCAAAAAAGAGAAGTCGAAGATCGTACATGAGCAATTTGATTGGTATGAGAAGTACTGATACATCAAGTCTTTTATAATTTTTTAGGGAACCTTATCCCCTTTTTTCTGCCATTCCTCCCAACCCCTTGTAAAATAGGGCAGCTTATGTTTATCTTACTTATCCAAAACTATTTTCCAATGAAATTCATTCTTTCATTTTTAATGACTTGTTTGTCGCTCACTGCAATAGCACAAAGCGGACAAGCCTACTTCTTATCCAATCCTGCTTTGAGTCCGGATGGCGAAACGGTAGTTTTTGCTTTTGAAGGCGATCTCTGGAAGGCTTCCGTAAAAGATGGTCAGGCCACTAGGTTAACTGCCATGCAAGGTTATGAATCAAGCCCACGCATTTCACCTGATGGTAAATGGGTAGCATTCAGCAGCCGACAACTCGGAAATGCAGATGTATATATCATGCCTTTGGCCGGTGGAGAAATTAAACGATTGACCTATCATAGTGCAACCGATGAAGTCAATAACTGGAGCTGGGATAGTAAGAAGATCTATTTTACTTCTAACCGTATGGGACAATTATCTGCTTTTGCAGTGCCTGCAACTGGGGGTAACGCACAGCGATTATTCGGTGATCATTTTTATTTGTTGGATCATGGAATTGCAGAACACCCTTCCGGTGATATTTATTTCAATGATACTTGGGAAAGTTCTAATCAATTAACACGTAAACGTTACAAAGGCCCATTCAATCCTGATATCCAATCCTATAACCCGTCTACTAAGCAATACAAAAAACATACAGATTGGGAAGGAAAGGACTTCGGTACAACGATCGATCGCTCAGGGAAAGTATATTTTGTTTCTGATGAGGCGAATGGCGAGTATAATCTCTATACCATAGACGGTGGAAAGAAAACCGCATTGACAAAATTCAATACTTCGATTAAAACTCCACTTGTCAATGCCAATGGTAATAAGATCGTATTTGAAAAGGATTATCAGTTATGGCTGTACGATGTTAGTGCTAAAAGAGCTGAGAAATTGAATATCAATCTGGTTCGTAACTATGTTTTACCTGCGGATAAAGATTATAATGTTCGAGGTAATATTACCAATCTGGATGTATCGCCTGATGGTAAAAAGATCGCATTTACATCACGCGGAGAAATTTTTGTAAGTGATGTTGATGGAAAGTTTGTTCAACAGATCAATAAAGGGAACGCCGAACGTGCAAGAGAAGTAAAATGGATGAGTGATAATAAAACATTACTCTTCAATCAAACAGTTGACGGTTGGTTGAATTGGTTTACAGTAGCAGCAGATGGAAGTGCAGCTGTAAAGGCAATCACCAATGAAACCAGAAATAATCGCTCAGGTGTACTGAATAAGAACAGAACTAAAATGGTGTATCTGAGTGGTCGTGATGAAGTAAGATTACTGGATCTCAAAACTTGGGAGAATAAAACCATCGTGAAAGATGAGATCTGGGCTTTTCAAAATTCAGATCCCGGATTTTCACCCAATGATGAATATGTGTTGTTTACAGCGATCAGAAATTTTGAACAAGATGTATTTGTATATAATATCAAAGAGAACAAAACCATTAATCTCACCAATACAGGTGTAACCGAAGCCGGTCCGGTATGGGGTCCCGATGGTAAGCATATCTATTTTATTTCCGCAAGAACAAAGCCATCTTATCCATTCGGAATGCAAAACCCACGTATCTATCGCATGCCACTGGAAAAGATCGATGCACCATATCGCAGTGATAAATATGAAGCCTTGTTCAAAACCGAAAAGAAAGATACTTCCAAAAAAGAACCGGCACCTATTAAGATAGATATGACGGGTATCATGGATAGACTGGAACAGGTGGGTCCAAATTTCGGGTCCCAGTTTCTGTTGAATGTATTGCAGAAAGGAGATAAGACGACCATCCTTTATGTAAGTAATCATGATGAGGGCAGACCTGCACTTTGGAAAACAGTTTTAGAACCTTTTGAGGCACCCAAAACTGAAAAGATCAATGGTGCAGATGCATTCAGTGTTGATTATGCGGAAGGTGGAGATAAACCTATGGTCTTGATCAATGGTACGATCTATAAATTGAATGTGGATGGTAACAAAGTTGATCCTGTAAATATTGTCTATACATTCAGAAGAAGTTTGTCAGGTGAGTTTGCACAAATGTTCAAAGAAGCTTGGGCACACCTGAATGAAAATTTCTATGACGAAAAATTTCACGGTATAGATTGGCTGGCTACGCGTAAACGTTATGAGGCGTACGTGCCACATGTCAATACAAGAGGCGATCTGCGTACTTTATTGGCTGATATGTTGGGCGAATTGAATTCATCTCACCTTGGATTCAACTCTTTTGGTGATGAAGAGAATGTTCAACTATCCAATCGTACGATGGAAACGGGGATCATCTTTGAAAACAATAATCCTTATAAAGTAAAATACATCGCGGCTAGAAGTAATGCTGATAAATCCACTGTCGATGTATTACCCGGCGATGTATTGGTGAAAGTAAATGATGAAACAGTAGATCCATCTGTAGATAGAAGCTATTATTTCAGTAAGCCTTCATTGGATGGAGAGATCATGCTGACATTTAACAGAAATGGACAAATGGTCACTACAAAGATTCATCCACAAGCATCTTTGTTTGCGAATTTATCGGAAGAGTGGAGTGATATCAATCAGAAACGAGTGGATGAAAAAAGTAAGAAACGCATTGCTTATCACAATATGAAAGACATGGGTACAGGAGAGTTGGATAAGTTTCTGATCGATATGACACAAGATTTTTATCAGAAAGATGCATTGATTTTGGATCTGCGTTACAATACAGGAGGAAATGTGCATGATGAAGTATTGAAATTCTTGAGTCAGCGTTCTTATTTGCAGTGGAAATACCGTGAGGGTAAGTTGACACCACAATCGAATTTTGCCCCGGCCGATAAGCCCATTGTCTTATTGATCAATGAGCAGTCTTTGAGTGATGCTGAAATGACGGCACAAGGTTTTAAAGCTTTGAGGTTGGGAACTATTATTGGAATGCCAACTTATCGCTGGATCATCTTCACCAGTGGAACCGGTTTAGTAGATGGATCTTTTGTTCGACTACCAAGTTGGGGTTGTTATAGTTTGGATGGAAAGGATTTAGAGATTACCGGTGTAGAACCTGATATCAAGATCCCTATGAATTTCGAAGATCGCATCAATGGTCGTGATCCACAGTTGGATCGTGCTATTGACGAGATTTTGAAAAAACTAAAGAATTAATAGAACTGATACAAGTAATCTGTGAATCTGCGGCTTATTATTTTGCCACAGATTCACAGATTTTTTTTTGTAAGTAATTCCATGAAACTTTGTCAAAATACTTCATTCATGTTTCATCCTGTTGTTCCATTTGAAATAGGTGTAGACCAATTACTGGCATTGGATCTGACTGCCAATAATAAAGCAGTTACTGAAACGATGGTCAATGATATTGATCTTTTTTCAGCTTATATCGATCAGTGTTTAATGGACTCCGGTGCTCGTTATGCTATCGGAGGATATAATGAACACAGAACAGTATACAGCAGGAGTAGGGTGTTTGATGATGCGGAAGAACCACGCCGCCTGCATTTAGGAACAGATATTTGGGGGCATGCCGGTACACCGGTATTCGCTCCTATGAATGGCGTAGTACATAGTTTTGGATTTCACGAAACGTATGGAGATTACGGCGCAGTGATCATTTTACAGCATGAATGGGAAGGGCAAGTGTTACACATTTTGTATGGACATCTATCCTTTCATGACTTGAATGAATTGTATGAAGGAAAAGCAATTTATCAAGGAGAGGCATTTGCACATTTTGGAGAACCCCATGAAAACGGACACTGGCCACCACATCTGCATTTTCAATTGATCAAAGACATGCAAGAAAAAGTAGGAGACTATCCGGGAGTCTGTAAATTCAGTGAAAGAGAACAGTATTTGTCTAACTGTCCAGATCCAAGTATCGTTTTAAAAAACACCTTCTATAAATAATCTTCTTCTGTGTTCTCTGTGGCATTTTTATTACCACTGAAGACACAGAAAAAACAGAAGATTATTCAAATGTTTTTATTTCATCTGAAGGGATAAATCGAGTGCCATTTTCACTATGATGTGCTGCATATTGCATAGACCTTGCTAATGCTAATGCAGAAACAGGTTGGTATTTTTTGAGTGGCCCCATCAAAAGAGGACTTATTAATTTGGCAATAAAGATGCCGATCTTTTCACCCACTCTGTTTTCTGTCCTATCCCCCATGATAAAAGAAGGTCTAAAAATGCAGAGACATGGATATCTTAATAAGGTCAAAGCCTTTTCTAGCTGACCTTTGGTTCTGCTATAAAAAATAGAGGAGTTCTCATCAGCTCCTACTGCACTGATCATTAAAAATCTTTGAGAGCCAGCTGCGAATTGCAGTGCTGCAATTTTTTGTGGATAGATCAGGTCCACTTGTTTGAATGCATCTTGCGAGCCTGCTTTTTTAATGGTTGTTCCTAAACAACAAAAAACATCTGTTGCATCTATAGCAGTATCCAGCCGCTCAAAATCAACGACCTGTTGAACCAGTTTAGGATGGCTTATATGCACCGGCTTACGTACATAGATAGTTATTTGAGCATACAATGGATCATTCAATAACAACTCCAACAGGTGTTGCCCGGTTAATCCGCTAGCGCCAAGGATGAGTGCGGTCTTTTGTTGCATGGAGTTTTTTTCAAAGCTAAGATAGGGGGAGTGAGTAGTGAATAGTCAATTGTGAATGGTGAATAATGTGTTCGGCAAAAAAAGTTACCAAGTATATTCACAATTGACCATTCACCATTCACTCTCGACTATCTCACAATTTACTACCTTTACTCCATGTCCAACCCCAATCTGAACAGAGATACAGAGAATCTGAGTGCTGCTGAAAAGGAGTTCGAGAATGCCATTCGTCCGGCAGAGATCAATGACTTTTCAGGGCAGCCGCAATTGATCGAGAATCTGGTGATTTTTATCAAAGCCGCTAAGTTGAGAGGTGAGGCATTGGATCATATTTTGTTTCATGGTCCACCGGGATTGGGTAAGACCACACTTAGTAGAATTGTTGCGAATGAGCTGGGGGTAAATATCAAAGAAACTTCCGGACCGGTGATAGAAAAGCCTGGAGATCTAGCAGGTTTACTGACCAATCTGCAACCCAATGATGTATTATTCATTGATGAGATCCATCGTTTGAGTACAGTGGTGGAAGAGTATTTGTATGCAGCGATGGAGGATTTCCGAATTGATATTATGATTGATTCCGGTCCCAATGCCAGAAGCGTGCAAATAAATTTGAATCCGTTTACATTGGTCGGTGCTACTACCCGCAGTGGCTTATTGACGGCACCATTGTTGTCGCGTTTCGGGATCAAATCCAGATTAGAGTATTACCATGCCGACACTTTAAAGAAGATCATTGAAAGAAGTGCTGCGATTTTAAATACAGGGATTCTTCCGGATGCAGCTTTTGAAATTGCGAGACGAAGCAGAGGAACACCTCGTATCGCCAATGGGTTATTACGTAGGGTACGGGATTTTGCACAAGTATTGAATGACGGGAAAATTGATTTAGGTATTACGCAGCATGCATTAAAAGCATTGAATGTCGATGAACATGGATTAGATGAAATGGATAACCGTATTTTATCAGCTATCATCGATAAATTCAAAGGAGGGCCTGTCGGCCTCACGACTATTGCAACTGCTGTGGGGGAAGAAGCAGGTACATTGGAAGAAGTCTATGAACCGTTTTTGATACAGGAAGGTTTTTTGCAACGAACACCTCGTGGAAGAGAAGTGACATTGAAGGCTTACCAACATTTGGGAAAAGATCGTCCTTCGATGGGTAATCAGTCGGAGTTGTTTAGATAGATTTATTGCCACTGAGGACACAGCGATATACTGAAAGGGGCCGATTTAATCGACCCCTTTTTTGTTTATAATATTTCTGAGAGACTTTCTTTTGTGGCTTGAATAGTGGCATCAAGGTCTGCGTAAGTCAATGCATTGTTGAGGAACCAACTTTCAAATGCAGAGGGAGGTAAGTAGATACCTTTTTTGAGCATGGCATGAAAGTATTTGTTGAACAAGGTATTATTGGCAGCGGATGCAGATGCAAAATCGGTTACAGGCTTTTCGCTGAAATGGATACTGATCATCGATCCGAATCTGTTAATTACAAATGGAGTTCCACTTTCAGTGAGCACTTTGTTCAACCCCTCGTGTAAATAGGCTGTCTTATCATTGAGTTCTTGGTAGAGAGATGGGTTATTTTTTAATTCATTCAACAAAGTATAACCTGCAATCATCGCAATCGGGTTTCCACTTAAAGTTCCCGCCTGGTATACATTTCCAAGTGGAGCGATTTTTTCCATAATGGCACGTTTCCCACCAAAAGCACCAACAGGCATTCCTGCGCCGATCACTTTCCCATAAGTAATAAGGTCTGCATCTACATTCAATACTTGTTGTGCACCACCTTGTGCTAAACGAAAGCCGGTCATTACTTCGTCGAAAATGAAAACAATACCTTCTGCATCACAAATAGCTCTAATGCCTTCAAGGAATCCGGGGGCAGGTAAGATACAACCCATATTTCCAGCAACAGGCTCAACGATGATGGCAGCGATTTCATTTTTATGTGTTGCTACTAATTGTTGAACAGCTTCAAGATCGTTATAAGCACAGGTCAACGTATCATTAGATACGCCGCCGGTGATTCCGGGAACTGTTTGAATATCAAAAGTGGCCAACCCACTTCCCGCTTTCACAAGAAATGCATCCGCATGACCATGATAACATCCTTCGAATTTGATGAGTTTATTTCTGCCGGTATAACCTCTTGCTAAACGCAAAGCACTCATGCAAGCTTCGGTTCCACTGCTCACCATTCTGATCAGGTCAACATTGGGCGCCATACTTTTAATGAGTTCCGCCATTTCAATTTCTAATTCTGTAGGAGCACCATACGAAGTAGATAAAACTGCTTTTTCTTGAATAGCTTTCACCACAGGCTCGTAGGCATGTCCTAAAATCATCGGTCCCCATGAAGCGATATAATCAATGTAACGATTACCATCAGCATCATAGAGATAAGCTCCTTTGGCTTTTTCAATAAAGATGGGTGTGCCACCTACGCTTTTAAATGCTCTCACCGGAGAATTTACACCACCCGGAATAGATTGCTGCGCGCGTTGGAAGAGTGTAATACTTTTTGATGTTTCCATATTTTAGTGAGTAGTCAGTAGTGATTAGTCAGTTATCCGGGCTAATCATTACTGAGATCATTTTAAAATTTTCTATTATCAAAACTTTTATACTATCTAGTTTTTCAAGAGTTATATAGTCAAGATCTACGGCTAATCCTATTGTCGTATCAACTTCAACCAGTGATCCTCTTGCAATCTCAAAAAATCTTTTTCTTTCAATACTTGATTTGCGAGAACATCCTTCTGCAATATTTAAATGAACAGAACAGGAAGCCCTTCTGATTTGTTGAACTAAAGCAAACCTTTCATCAGCAGGGAAATTCCTTGATAACTTATAACATTCAAGTACCAAATCCTTAGATTTTGAAAAGACTGATAGTTTTGTATGAGCAAGCTGTAAAAACATAGTTGTCAAAACTAGTCTCTAACAGCTATTAAGATTCACGTATTTCCCGCAAACTTAACTCACTACTCACTATTGACTACTCACTCATCAGTCTAATCGCATCTTTCGCGAAATAAGTGGCTATGATATCTGCACCTGCTCGTTTGATGGATGTAAGGCTCTCAATGATCGCTTTTTCTTCGTTCAACCAGCCCATTTTTGATGCTGCTTTGATCATTGCATATTCACCACTTACTTGATAAGCGCTAACCGGAACCTCTACAGCATTTTTCACTTCACGAATGATATCCAGATAAGCCATGGCAGGTTTTACCATGACGATATCCGCACCTTCTTCTACATCCATCAACGTTTCTTTGATCGCTTCTGTTCGATTGGCGAAATCCATTTGGTAAGTTTTTTTATCACCAAATCCGGGGGCACTATCCAGTGCGTCTCTAAATGGGCCATAGAAACATGATGCATACTTGGCACTATAACTCATGATACCCACTTTTGTAAATCCACTTTCTTCTAAACCATTTCTGATAGCGCCAATTCTTCCATCCATCATATCACTAGGTGCGACAAAATCACATCCTGCTTCTGCATGACTGATACTCATTTTTACCAATGCTTCTACGGTTTCATCATTTACGATCTCGCCGTCTTTTACGATACCATCATGTCCATAAGATGAAAACGGATCTAAAGCCACATCAGTCATCACAACCATTTCAGGAACTGCATCTTTGATCGCTTTGATGCTTCGCTGCATCAACCCGTTTTTATTCCACGCTTCTTTCCCAGTATTATCTTTCAGCTCATCTTTACATTTGATGAAAAGCAATACGCAACGAATACCCATCTCCCACAATACTTTCACCTCTTTTACAGTAAGGTCTAATGACATTCTGTAATATCCGGGCATAGAAGCGATCTCCGTTTTCACGTTTTCTCCTTCATCAATAAATAATGGAGCCATAAAATCTGCAGGCTTCAATATGGTCTCCGCTACCATTGCACGAATAGCAGGTGATTGGCGGAGTATGCGGTTGCGTCGTTGTAAATACATAGTAGATATATTTATTGATGTCAGATCGCAGATGTCAGATTTAATTATATCTGCGATCTGACATCTTAAATTTTAGATCCATTCCTTTGGATGTAAGCAAGCTTGCCACAATTCCCATTCTTTTGAGCCTTCAGCCGGTTGATGATTGTAATCAAATCTTACTGTTGGCGGTAGACTCATCAAAATACTTTCAATTCTTCCATTGGTCTTGAGTCCGAAGATAGTTCCACGATCGTGTACCAGATTGAACTCTGTGTACCTGCCTCTACGTATTTCCTGCCAATATTTATTCTCCGGAGTAAATTCAGTTTGCTTTCTTTTCTCAATAATGGGGATGTAGCTATCAATGAACGCATAACCACAAGCTTTTGCAAATGCCATCCAGAAATGAACATCTTTATTTTCATCCGGACGCTGGTAATCATAAAAGATTCCACCGATGCCTCTTCTTTCTTTATTGCGATGCCAGTTCACAAAATACTCATCACATTCTTTTTTGAATGTGGGATAAAATGAAGGATCGAATGGATCGCAGGCATTTTTATATGTCTGATGAAAATGAATGGCATCTTCTTCAAATAGATAGTAGGGCGTAAGATCGGTACCTCCACCAAACCATCTGTCGATCACTTCACCTTTTTCATCGTACAATTCAAACATGCGATAATTACAATGTACAGTTGGGACGAATGGGTTATAAGGGTGTATTACCAAACTCAATCCACATGCGAACCAACTATGTCCATTGATCTTTAGTTGTGTACGCATCATATCCGTAACCGGACCAAAAACAACAGAAGTGTTCACGCCGCCTTTCTCTAATACGGCGCCATTGCCAATCACACGAGTGCGTCCACCGCCACCTTCTGCTCGGTCCCATTTATCTTCTTGAAATTTCGCTTTCCCATCTGCTTTCTCCAATGCAGCGCAGATATCATCTTGCAGCTGATGAATAAAGGATATCCATTGCTCTTTTATCATAAGGTTGTATTGTTTTGTGAATTGTGAATGGTGAATTGTCAATACGATTCACCATTCACAATTCACAATTCACGAATGTCGAAATTCTTTTACTGCATCCACAAATGCTCTTGCATGATCAACAGGAACATTGGGGAGGATGCCATGTCCGAGGTTGGCGATATGTCTACCCGGACCAAATGCACGTAACATATCTTTTACTTCTTTTTGAATCACAGGAATCGGTGATAGCAATTTAGCAGGATCAAAATTTCCTTGCAGTGTTACATGATCACCTGCAAACTGACGCGCTAGTTCGGGTTTGATGCACCAGTCTATTCCCAAGCCATGTGCACCTGTTGCTGCCATGCTTTCTAAACTATGCCATGCACCTTTTGCGAAGACAATGGTAGGTACTTCATCTTTTAATGCAGCAACGATCTGACGCATGTATTGCAATGATAGATTTTCAAAATCATGTGGGCTTAATAAGCCACCCCAGCTATCAAAAATTTGAACCGTATCTGCACCTGCTTTCACCTGTGCTTTCAGATAGGCGATGGTAGTATCAGTGATCATTTGTAATAACTGATGAGCCAGTTCAGGTTGTGTATAGCAGAATGCTTTTGCTTCATCAAAAGTTTTAGAACCTTTACCCTGCACCATATAACAAAGTAAGGTCCAAGGAGCTCCTGCAAAACCGATCAATGGCACTCTTCCATTGAGTTCTTGTTTAATGAGTTTGATGGCATCCATCACATAACCTAATGTTTCATGAACATCCGGTACGCGAACGCGCGCCATGTCTTTATTGGTTTTAATCGGATCGGGGAGAATAGGGCCTTTACTTTCGATCAACTGTACTTCTAGTCCCATAGCTTGTGGTACTACCAGAATATCAGAAAATAAAATAGCAGCATCAACACCAACAATATCTATTGGTTGCAACGTGATCTCACATGCCAGTTCAGGCGTCTGACAACGTTCAAAGAATCCGTATTTCTCACGTAATACCATGTATTCTGGAAGGTATCGTCCGGCCTGACGCATCATCCATACAGGAGTTCTTTCAGTTGCTTCACCACGAAGGGTTCGGAGTAGTAGGTCGTTTTTTAGCATAAATTATAAAGTGAGTAGTGAATAGTGAGTAGTCAGTAGGGAGAGATTTTTACTCACTACTGACTACTCACTACTCACTAAAATGTTGAATCGCTTTCCTCACCAGTTCTTCTTTTCCCGGTGAATGAGCTGTTATGATTGAATTGTTTGTATATTTTTTGATCGCTGCTTCAGTCGTGGTTCCTATGGCAAAGAATACGGTTGAAGAAGTGACTTTATTTTTGGTGAAGAAACTTTCTACGGCACTTGGACTAAAAAATACAATACCATCATATGTTGTATCAATTTTTTGATAGAGTGGGATGGTTTTGTATACGGTGATCTCCTCAACACTGATACCAGCTTCTTTAAGTTTGGCAGGTAATTCATCTCTCCGCTGATCTCCACAGAAGAAAAATACTTCATCCAACTCATCGTTATCTGATAAAATGGTTTCTGCAAGTTCTGATGCATTATTACCCGTACCACTGATGGAATGTTCTCCAAAATAGTTACGAATAAGTTCTTGAGTGGTATTACCCATGCAGTAAATATTCCATTCCGGCACTTGTTGATCTAGCATAGTGATCACACTTTCTACTGCATTCATGCTGGTAAATACAATCGTGGCATATTGCAGAGCAATTTGTTCAACTTCCTGTTGCGTATCAATATCCTGAACAGGCTCGGTATCGATCAAAGGAATGATGTCCAACTGAATGTTTTGTTCAGTGGCTTCCTGTAGTAACGTTTCTTTTACAGGTCTGGTAGATAATATTTTCTTTTTATTTTCCTGCATTTCTAATTTCCTGTATGATTTCTTCTGCACCCATTGCTAAGATCTCTTGTCCCGCTTCTGTACCAATGGAAGCTCCTACAGAAACAGGAACGGTTGTACTGATATCAACTTTTTGACGACCATCCAGTGACACTACATTACCCTGGAAAAAGATCTGATCATCCTGTATTTGTGCAAGTGCAGAAATGGGAGTAGCGCATCCACCCATCAACTGGCGCAAAAAATTTCTTTCTGCATGAGCACAGATCGCTGTTTCGTTATGATGAAGTTGTTGACAGTGATTGAAAATTTCAGTCTCCCCTTCTCTGCACACTACCATTACAGCGCCTTGTGCAGGAGCCGGTAACATCCAATCCAGATCAATTGCTTTTTCCGGACGAAGATTGATTCTCTCTAGTCCCGCAGCTGCAAAGATGGCGCCTTGCCAATTGCTTTCTTCCAGTTTACGGAGTCGTGTGTTTACGTTTCCTCTTAAATTATCAAATTGATGATCAGGATAACGATTCAACCATTGGGCTTTACGTCTGACGCTGCTTGTAGCGAATAGTCCATGGTCTATGGTCCATGGTCCATGGTCTGTTCGCCATTCACCATTCACATAACCCAGCGCTTCGGGTATATGATCTTCTTTATATACAAGAATGTCTTTGTACGATGCACGTTTTAATACTGCTGCTTCTTGTATGCCTTTGGCGAGTTGAGTAGGCACATCTTTCATGGAGTGAACAGCAATATCAATTTTATTGCTGAGTAAGGCAGCATCCAAGGTTTTGGTGAAAATGCCTTGTACACCTATTTCATACAAGGGTGTAACGAGATCGATGTCTCCTTCACTTTTAATATACACGAGTTCAGAAGCTACTCCTTTTTCTTTCAGGAGGTCTTGCACCCATGTGGCCTGCCACACGGCGAGCTGACTGTCGCGTGTTCCTATACGTACTACCTTGGTCATATCTTGGTTTAATGACTGCTCGTCATGAAGTCGTTGATGGCTTCAATGTAATAACAACCGGGCTGATGTCTGTTACGCATCTTAACGGCTACATTGTTCACCACTTTCTGAATAGCTTCTGTATTGATATCTTCTGATGCTCTCCGTGAAGTTAAAAACAATCCACAGGAATGCATATCATGTAATTTCTGCTTAACCGCCTTTAGAATGGGAACATGACGGCGCTGATGATTCCAAACTGCAAACTCATTCATGTGTTTGCGTATGATGCTCATCGCTTTGGGTACTTCTGCTTTTCTTTTCTGCAGGGTCTGATCATTGATCTTTGACAGATCATCCACATTCGCCAGAACGATATGGTCTTGTTGTGCGAGTGATGGATCAATATTATGAGGAATAGAAAGATCGATCAGGATCTTTTTAGTATTTGCTTTCAAATTCGTTGTAGTCACTACCGGTTGCTCTGCATTGGTTGCTACTATAATGATATCAGCACTGTTTATCTCATTCTCCAACTGATTCCAATCTGCACTCTGTAACTGTAGGTTTTCAGCCAGTTCAGCTGCTTTTTCTGCAGTTCTATTGATGAGGGTGATATTTTTTGTATCTAAATAATCAACCAGATTCTTACAGGTATTTCTGCCGATCTTACCGGTTCCGAGTAGTACGATCTTTTTATCAGAAGTATCAGGCAATTGCTGACGAATAAATTGAATGGCAGCAAAAGAAACAGAAATGGTTCCGCCACTCAATGCAGTTTCATTTTTAATTTGCTTGGAAGACTGCAGCACGGTGTTGAACAAACGCTCTATGAAAGAACCGATCATTCCTTTTTCCTTTGAAAATTTAACCGCCAGTTTCATCTGACCAACGATCTCATAATCTCCGAGGATCTGTGAATCCAATCCTGCACCAACTGAAAATATATGTTGTAAAGCTTCTTCGTCTTGTTTGATATAGCAGCGTTGAACAAAATCAGATTTACTTCCTAATGTAACAGTACATAAGAGATCGATCAATGTTTCTGCATCTGGCGCTACTCCATAGATCTCGGTGCGATTACAGGTGCTTAGAACAAATAGTTCTTTTACCCCCCTAGTCTTTGCACGCTGAAGAATAATGGCATATTGTTCCGGATTGATCGCATAATTACCACGAACAGCCGCATCGGTCTTCTTATAGTTAATTCCTGCTATGAAAAATTGTCCTGTCTCCATAAACTGCCACGATCCTTTTGGTCTCGCTTAAATAAGTACGCAAAGGTATCCTGCATGGTTTCTTTTAAAACATGACAAACGTCATTACATTGTCATTTCTCTGTCAGTTTTCTGATAAGCGGTCTTTTATACTGTTGAAATAAAACCCTTTCTGTTTTTGTTTCGTTCTTTTCTGCAAACAAATCTTTCAGAACTTTTAAGTAAGCGATTTGTTACTCTAACTTTGCAAACTCAAATGTGATTATGGCAACGAATGCGAAACGTGCACTCTTATTGATGAATTTGGGCTCACCTGATTCAACAGCGGTAAAAGATGTAAGAAAATACCTCAATGAGTTCTTAATGGATGGACGAGTGATCGATATCCCTTATATCGTAAGGGCTTTATTGGTTCGTGGAATCATTGTTCCCTTTCGTGCGCCTAAGTCAGCAGAAGCATATAGAAGTATCTGGACCGATGAAGGTTCTCCATTGATCGTACTTACCCAACAACTAAAAGATGCATTGCAAAATGATATGGAAGAGCCTATTGGTATTGCGATGCGCTATGGTACGCCTTCTCCTAAAGAAGCCTATGATGCATTATTAAAAGATCATCCTCAGCTAGAAGAAGTGGTATTATTGCCATTGTATCCTCATTACGCGATGAGTAGCTATGAAACAGCTGTGGAATATGCCAAAGAGCAACATAAACAGTATGGTTACTCCTTTAAATTGAGTGTCATCAAACCTTTTTATGATGATGAAGCTTATATCAAT
Source organism: Sediminibacterium sp. (assembly GCA_965279585.1). Taxonomy (GTDB): domain Bacteria; phylum Bacteroidota; class Bacteroidia; order Chitinophagales; family Chitinophagaceae; genus Sediminibacterium. Next base: position 921,868 of record OZ257248.1, read on the forward strand.
GCTCTGGCTGCATCTATCAAACCTTACACGGAACAGGCGTATGACCATATTTTATTCAGCTACCATGGTGTACCACAAAGACATATCCGCAAGAGCGATATAACAGGTTGTCATTGCTTGAAAGTGGAGAATTGTTGTGAAGTGGCTTCTCCTGCACATAAAGAATGTTATCGTCATCAACTCGTAGTGACTACCAAATTAGTTGCAGAAAAATTAGGCATTCCTAAAGATAAATACAGTCTTTCTTTTCAATCAAGATTGGGTAGCGGGTGGCTACAACCCTTTACAGATAAACGTTTAGAGGCTATGCCGGGTGAAGGCGTAAAGAAGCTACTGGTAGCTTGTCCGGCATTCATCAGTGACTGCTTGGAAACCATTGAAGAAATCGGAGAGGAAGGAAAAGAAACATTCCTGCACGCGGGTGGTGAATCCTTCACACTGATACCTTGTCTCAACGTACATCCCGCCTGGACAGCTACTATTAAGCAATGGATGGAGGAGATCAGGAGTGGGAAAGAGGAGATGATTTTGGCGTGATGGTCCATAGTCGATAGTCCATGGACCATGGTCTATGGACTATCGACCATATTCCGTAGCTTTCGAATATCTCAATAACCTATCACCCTTCAACCCTCATGTACGAATACCTCAAATCACTTCACATCATCTTCATCGTTACCTGGTTTGCGGGGTTGTTTTATATGCCCAGACTTTTCATTTATGCAACAGAGGCTGGTGATAAAAACGAAATAGAATGTAAGGTTTTACGTGAGCAGTTTTCCATCATGATGAAACGATTGTGGTATGGTATCACCTGGCCTTCTGCGATTCTCACATTGATATTTGGGTTGTCTGTTTTGTTTCACGGCAATTGGGATAAAATTGTTTTTGATGCATCGGGGAGATGGCTATTGGTGAAACTTATTTTTGTTTTGTTTTTATATGTCTATCATTTTTCCCTGCATCGCATTTTTAAGCAGGAGATGGCAGGCATTTATCGATATTCTTCTAATCAACTCCGTATCTGGAATGAAGTGGCCACTATTTTTCTTATCTCCATCGTCATGTTGGTCGTGGTCAAACAAAGCCTCAGTTTTGTATGGGGGCTGGTGGGATTGATCCTGTTTGTACTGCTGCTCATGAGCGCCATTCGGGTGTACAAGCGAGTGAGGAAGTGAATGGTGAATGGTCAATTGTCGATATAGTTGGTAGTTGAAATAAGTATATAACATATTGAAAATCAATTTTATAAGTGTGCTTTTGGGATGCCTTTCTATTTACAATTGAGCATTGACCATTCACCATTCACAATTGACCTCTCCCCTTTCACTTTTCCTCCCCCACATTTCATACCTTCGCAGCCTTTAAAACCTGCCTGTTAAAGGATTACAGGCAATTTTCAAGCTGACCGAAAGACTATGAGTGCTAAATACGCTGAATTTTCAGGATTGAACCTGCCGGCTATCGAGAAAGAGATACTGGCCAAATGGAAGGATGGACAGGCTTTTGAGCAAAGTGTTTCGCTTCGTGAAGGCAAAACACCTTTTGTGTTTTATGAAGGTCCGCCCAGTGCTAATGGTATGCCGGGTATTCACCATGTTATTTCCCGTACGTTGAAAGACATGGTGTGTCGCTATAAGACTATGCAAGGTTTTCAGGTAAAGCGTAAAGGCGGATGGGATACCCATGGCTTGCCTGTGGAATTGGGTGTTGAAAAAGAACTAGGTATTACAAAAGAGGATATCGGTAAGAAAATTTCTGTTGAAGATTATAATCAGAAATGTCGTGAGGCAGTGATGCGTTACAAAGACATTTGGGATGATATCACTACCAAAATGGGATACTGGGTTGATCTGAATGATCCCTATATCACTTTTGATAACAAATACATTGAATCACTGTGGTGGATATTGAGTCAGTTGTACAAGAAAGGATACCTGTATGAAAGCGTATCGATTCAACCGTATTCACCGGCAGCAGGAACCGGATTAAGTTCACACGAATTGAATCAGCCGGGAACTTATAAAGATGTGAAGGATACAAGTGCAGTAGCGATGTTTAAAGCCATCAAAACCGGAAAGACTCAATTCTTATTTGATGCTGCAGGTTCTGATGAAGTATTTTTCATGGCTTGGACAACCACTCCATGGACACTACCCTCTAACTTAGGATTGACCGTTGGGCCGAATATTGATTATGTATTGGTGCAAACATTTAATCCGTATACACACTTACCTGTATTTGTCGTGCTTGCAAAAGCCTTGCTGGGTAAGTATTTCAAGCCGGAAGGAGAAAATGGAGATTTTGTCGGATATAATGCAGAAGTAAAATTATTGCCTTGGAAGATCATCACCGAGTTCAAAGGATCTGCTATTGAAGATGCGACTTATGAACAACTGCTTCCTTATGAAGCCAACTCACCATCAGTTGTAGAAGAGATCACACCGGGTGCAAAACCTTTCCGTGTGCTGTGTGGTGATTTTGTAACAACAGAAGACGGTACCGGTATCGTTCACACTGCTCCGGCATTTGGTGCAGATGACTATAAGGTTGGACAGAAATACAATATCGGTATTCTCACCATGGTGGATAGAGAAGGAAAATTTGTGGATGGATTGGGTGAGTTCAGTGGTCGCTATGTAAAGAATTATAAAGATGAGAAAGACTATGTGGATGTAAATGTAGACATCTGCGTAAAACTGAAAAAAGAGAACCGCGCATTTAAAGTTGAAAAATACGAACACAGTTATCCGCATTGTTGGAGAACCGATAAACCAATTCTGTACTATCCGTTAGATGCATGGTTCATCAAGACCACTGCTGTTAAAGACAGGATGGTAGAATTGAATAAGACCATCAACTGGAAACCGAAGAGTACCGGTGAAGGACGTTTTGGTAACTGGCTGGAAAACATGGTAGACTGGAATTTGAGTCGCAGTCGCTATTGGGGAACACCTTTACCTGTTTGGCGTACAGAAGACGGTAGTGAAGAAGTCTGTATTGGTTCTATCGAAGAATTGAATGAAGGTATTCGCAAAGCCAATGAAGTATTGGGCGGTGATGTAAACAAGAACTATTTACATGAAGGCATCCTTGATCTGCATAAACCTTATGTGGATGAGATCGTATTGGTGAGTGCTTCAGGAAAACCTATGCATCGAGTACCGGATCTGATCGACGTATGGTTTGATAGTGGTGCCATGCCTTATGCACAATGGCATTATCCTTTTGAAAACAAAGAACTAGTTGATAAGGGACAATCATTCCCTGCAGATTTTATCGCTGAAGGTGTTGACCAAACGCGTGGCTGGTTCTATACTTTGCATGCGATCGGTGTGATGTTGTTTGATAGTGTCGCTTACAAAACCGTTGTGAGTAATGGGTTGGTCTTGGATAAGAACGGGAACAAAATGAGTAAGCGTTTGGGTAATGTGGTGAATCCGTTTGACACCATTGAGAAATATGGTGCTGATGCAACACGTTGGTATTTGATCACGAACGCATCACCTTGGGATAATTTAAAATTTGATCTGGCAGGTATTCAGGAAGTACAGCGTAAGTTCTTCGGTACGCTTTACAATACCTATCAGTTTTTTGTTTTGTATGCAAACGTAGATGGATTTGCATTTAAAGAAGCGCCGATCGCATTGGCAGACAGACCTGAGATCGATCGCTGGATTCTTTCTTCACTCAATACTCTAGTGAAAAAAGTAACAGCAGCGATGGACGACTATGAGCCAACTATTGCAGGAAGAGCTATTGAGGAATTTGTAGATGAACATTTGAGTAACTGGTATGTGCGTTTATGTCGCCGTCGTTTCTGGAAAGGTGATTATGAAACAGACAAGATCAGTGCTTACCAAACTTTGTATGAATGTTTGGAGACGATCGTAAGATTGATGGCGCCTATCTCTCCATTCTTTAGTGATGCAGTATTCAGAAACCTGAATGCGGTAACGAATCGATTTAATGTTGTATCTGTTCACCATGCAGATTTCCCTGAAGCGAATGAAGCTGCGATTGATGAAGTATTAGAGGAGAGAATGCAACTGGCACAGGATGTTTGTTCGTTGGTATTATCACTGCGTAAGAAAGTAAACATTAAAGTAAGACAGCCTTTACAGAAAGTGTTGATCCCGGTACTTGATCCCAATATGAAACATCAGTTGGAATTGATCGAAGACCTGATCAAGGCAGAAGTGAATGTAAAGGAGATGGAATATATCACCGAAACGGAAGGTATCATTAAGAAAAAGATCAAACCTAATTTCAAAGCACTGGGTACCAAATTGGGTGCAAAAATGAAAGCGGCGGGTGCGTTGATCACCGGTTTTGGTCAGCATGAGATCGCCACGATCGAGAAAGCAGGTCAAATAGACCTGAATTTGGATGGAGAAACCATTACCATTTTGTTATCTGAGGTAGAGATCGCTGCAGAAGATATTCCGGGTTGGAGTGTGGCGGGGAAGGGTAGTTTGACCGTAGCCTTGGATATTACCCTCACGGAAGAGCTGAAACAAGAGGGGGATGCACGAGAATTCGTGAATCGGATACAAAATATCAGGAAAGAAAGCGGTTTTGAACTCACAGACCGTATATTCGTGACCGTTCTTGAGGCAGAAGGCCTTAAGGAGTCCATTGTTAAGTATAACGATTATATTTGCCGCGAAATTTTGGCAGATGTCATTGAATGGGTACCTCAGTTACCAGACGGTACTGAGATCGAAGTCAATGATACCCTGTTGAAAGTGGTAGTAAACAAAAAAGGATAAAAGCGTATGGCTACTAAGAAACCAGCCCCTAAGGCAGCGAAAAAACCGGCTCCAAAGGCGGCACCAGCCAAGAAAACAGCTTCAAAACCAGCGCCTAAAAAGGTTGCTGCAAAGCCTGCTCCTAAAAAAGCAGCAAAACCGGCACCTAAACCGGCTGCGAAAAAAGCGGCTCCTGCTAAGAAAGCAGCAGTGAAACCGGCACCTGCAAAAAAGGCTGCTGCTAAGCCGGCTGCTAAGGCACCTGTGAAAGCAGCTAAACCTGCAGCAAAACCGGCTCCTAAACCGGCACCAGCTCCTGTTAAGAAAGCTGCTGTACCGGCTAAGCCTGCTGCAAAAGCTCCGGTAAAACCCGCAGCTCCTGCACCTGCCGCTAAGCCTGTATCTACGCCATTACCACCGATGAAGAAACCAGAACCAAAAGGGCCACCAGCACCGCCTGTGAAACCAGTGCGTAGAGCACCAGAGCCGTTGAAAGAAGTAAAAGTTCCTAAGACCAATACCAAGAGCAGCGTCCCTTATCAGCCCGGATATACACCATTAGAAAAAAGAGTAGAAACTGTGAGAAGCAACGAAACATTAGTTAAGTACAGTGATGCGGATTTGAATGAATTCCGTGAGTTGATCAATAAGAAACTGGAAGCTGCAAAAAAAGAGCTGACTTATCTCCAGGGCTTGATCACCCGTAAAGATGAAATGGGTGGTGATAACGACGATGCTCGTTACATGACCATGGAAGATGGTAGCATGAGCATGGAAAGAGAACAGCTCAGCCAAATGGCCAGCCGTCAGATCACTTATATTGATCACCTCGAAAAAGCACTGATGCGTATCGAAAATAAAACCTACGGTATCTGCCGTGTTACAGGTAAGTTGATCGATAAAGCTCGCTTACGTGCAGTACCGCATGCTACATTGAGTTTGGAAGCAAAACTGGGTTTAGTGAAGCCTAGTGCGGAATAGTGAGTAGTGAGTAGTCAGTAGTGAGTTTGAATGACTTAAAAATATAAGAGAAGCCCTCAATTTTACTTGAGGGCTTCTCTTTTTATATTACTCACTACTGACTACTCACTATTCATCTCACTTCCTGCATCTCTACTAATTTCTTATAAATCCCACCCGCCAACAGCAACTCATCATGTGTGCCTCTTTCAGCGATCTCTCCTTTTTGGAGAACGATGATCTCGTCTGCATTGCGGATGGTGGAGAGACGGTGAGCAATAACGATAGAAGTACGTTGTTGCATCATATTATTGATAGCATCCTGTACTAGTCGCTCACTTTCCGTATCAAGCGATGAAGTGGCTTCATCCAAAATCAGGATCGGTGGGTTTTTTAATACGGCACGTGCAATGGTTACACGCTGACGTTCACCGCCACTTAGTTTACTTCCTCTGTCGCCAATATTGGTATCGAACCCTTCTTCTTTACGCTGAATAAAATCATAAGCATTAGCAACTCTTGCTGCCTGTTCTATTTGCTTTTGATCTGCATGATCGATACCCAAAGCAATGTTATTCGAAATAGTGTCATTAAATAATATCGGCTCTTGTGTTACAATGCCCATTTGATTTCTTACAGAGTGTAATGAGTATTCCTTTATGTTGATGCCATCAATCAACAACTCACCACTGGTGACATCATGAAAACGTGGAATAAGATCTGCCAATGTACTTTTCCCGGCACCTGATGAGCCTACCAAAGCAATTGTTTTTCCTTTCTTGATTTTCAGATTAATATTTTTTAAGATCGTTACATCCTCATAAGAAAAAGAGACATTTTTAAATTCAATACTGTCATTGAATTCTGTTAAAGTCTTCGCATTAGGATGATCTGTAACGGTTACAGGTGCTTTTAAAATTTCTTCAATGCGTTGGATAGCAGCACTGCCGCGCTGAGCACTGTAAAATGAGCCTGATAAGGATTTCGCCGGATTGATGATCTGCGTAAAGAATACGATATACGTAATAAAACTCTCCGGTTCTAATCCGAATTGCCCATCCAATACCAACTTACCACCAAACCAAAGAATACATGATAAAACCAGCACCCCTAAAAACTCAGACATCGGTGAAGCCAGATCTTTTCTAAAGTTCATCTTGTTACGAATCTGGTTCAGTGTATTGTTATTACTGATGAACTTGTTGTGTAAAATCTTCTCTGCATTGAATGCTTTGATCACACGTAATCCTCCAAGTGTTTCATCGAGAATAGACATCAGCGTTCCTAATTTCTCTTGCGAAGAAGTGGATTGTTTTTTCAATGAGCGACTCAACCTGCCAATAATAAAACCTGTAAGTGGTAATAGTACCAATAAGAATAAAGATAATGCCGGACTCAGCATCACCAGAAAAACGAGGATTATGATAATGTTTAAAGGATCACGTATTAATGCTTCCAATGTTCCCATTACGCTCCATTCCACTTCATTGGCATCATTGCTCATGCGACTGATGATATCGCCTTTACGTTGTTCCGTAAAATACCCGATAGGCAGCTCCAGTATTTTACTATATAGATCTGCGCGGAGTTTGGTCATGACATAATTTCTCATGGGTGCCAATACCCTGAAAGAGAGATACGTAAATACGTTTTTAAAGAAGATCGAAATGATGATTAATCCGCAAATAGCACCTAAAGCGTATACTTCCCCTTTGTCGCTGATCAGTTTGCTGATGAAGTATTTCAGATAATTTAACACGCCATTGGCAGTCAACGAGAACTCAGGTTCAACACTGATCAATGCTTCTTTATTGAATAACAGTTGCAGAAATGGGGCCAGCATGGCCAGTGATATCAGTGAGAATAGGATTGAAAACAGGGTGAAAACCAAATACAGGACTATGTTCTGCTTTTGACTCCTCAGGTAAAAAAGTATTCTTGAAAAACGCTTCATATCAGGATAAAATCGGTAAAACACAGCAAAGTAAGTAATTTTACAGCCAATCAAACAGTTCAACATGGAAGAAGGAAAACGTCAGCGTCAGGTAGCAGGAGCCATTCAGGAGGAAATGAATGATATTTTCAGGAGACTGAATCTTTCCATGCTCGATGGAGGAATGGTGTCCATTTCCTCTGTTAAAGTCACTCCCGATCTGTTAGAAGCTAGGATTTATCTCAGTCTGTTTCAGGTAAAAGATACCAAGGCCACTATGAAGACCATTGAAGGTCGTGCATGGGAGATCAAAAAGGAACTGGCTGATAAAATGAAACATCAACTCCGCAGAATACCCGTTCTTCATTTCTATCTCGACGACACTTTGGATTATGTGTTCAAAATGGAAGAGATCTTTAAGAATATTAGTGAGGAGAAGAAAGGGGAAGGAGAGAGTGATTAATGAATAGTGAATAGTGAGTAGTCAGTAGTGAGTAATTTTTACACTCACTACTGACTACTCACTATTCATTACTCACCCCAACTAATACATTTAACCAACTACACGACCCAATCCCGTGAACTTTCTATTTGCTTGGCGCTATTTCAGATCAAAAAAATCTACCAATGCCATCAATGTTATTGCGTGGATCAGTGTTACGGCTATTACGGTGGGGTGCGCTGCTCTCATTATCATTCTCAGTGTATTCAATGGATTTGAAGAGTTGGTAAAAGGATTGTACACAGATTTTTATACCGACATCCGCATCTCTCCTGCAAAAGGTAAAAGCATTGTACTCAATGATGCATTACAGCAACAGATCAAATCAACACCGGGAGTAGCTGTTTTTAGTTTAGTAGCAGAGGAAAAAGCTTTGTTAGTGAATGGTCCTTATCAGTCTATTGTTTTGGTGAAGGGGGTAGATGAACAGTATGTAGCTACCAACAAAATTTCGGCTCACATCAAGCGCGGAAAGTTCCTATTGGGTACATTGGAAACCCCATCTATTGTTTTAGGTTATGGAATTGAAAATGCCATTGGTGCAGATGTGGAGCGAGGTATATATCCGCTTACGTTGTACACGCCTAATAGAAAAGCCAGGTTTAATTCTTTGGATGGACTCAGCGTTAATAATGTTACAGCCAGTGGAACTTTTCAGGTACAACAAGAGTTCGATAACAAATATGCATTTACCAACCTTGCTTTCTTTCGTTATATGCTCAACATGGGAACGGATGAATATAGCGCAGCAGAGATCAAAGTGAATGGTGACGCAGATAAGATCAAAGAACAACTGCAGACAACGCTGGGGGATAAGTATCTTGTTCAAACAAGATATGAACAGAACAAAAGCTTGTATGCGGTCATGCAAATGGAAAAATGGGTGATCTATGCTATTCTTTCTTTGATATTAGTGGTAGCAGCTTTTAATATGATCGGTGCACTTACCATGTTAGTCTTAGAAAAACAAAAAGACATTGCAGTATTACAAGCCATGGGCGCATCTCAAAAAAGGATACAAACCATTTTTCTCTCTGAAGGATTACTGCTTGCCGGTTTTGGTGCAGCTCTCGGTATGTTATTAGCAACCTTTATTTGTTGGCTGCAAATAAAATTTGAATTGATCAAGTTGGCGGGCGATACATTTATCGTCAAAGCATATCCTGTAAAACTGATTTCTACAGATTATCTCTTAGTAGCAGTCACTGTTATGATTATAGGCTTTCTCGCTGCTTGGATTCCTTCACGTAAAGCAAGTCGTCAAGAACTTGCTCTCAAATAATTTCTTCGGGTTAAACATAGGATTGCATGATGTCATAAAAAAGCCGCTTAATTTTCATAAGCGGCTACCGTAATAACTATTTTTACTTTTGATTTTTGACTTCTTCTAGTAGTCTCCCAAAGTTTCCTCTAACTGACCTAAAGCTTTGGCCAACTGCTCATCACTTGGAGCAATGCCATGCCATTCGTGGCTGCCTTCCATGAAGTCAACACCCTTACCCATTTCTGTTTTCATCAGGATACAGATAGGTTTACCTTGTCCGGTCATAGATTTAGCTTTATCCAGAACAGCCACTACATCTTCCATATCGTTGCCATTCATATCCAGAACAGTCCAGTTAAAAGCTTTGAATTTATCGTGAAGATTATCGAGTGATAATACTTTGCTGGTAGGGCCATCGATCTGTTGTCCATTCCAGTCAATAGTAGCAATCAAGTTATCTACTTTATTATGTGCGGCAAACATCACGGCTTCCCAGATCTGTCCTTCTTGTAATTCACCATCACCGTGTAAAGAGAAAATGAGGTGAGGATCATTATTGTATTTTTTGGTGAGGGCAGCGCCTATCGCCACACTCATACCCTGACCCAAAGAACCACTCGCAATTCTAACACCGGGTAAATCTTCGTGCGTAGTAGGGTGACCTTGTAAACGTGTATTTAATTTTCTGAAGCTGGCCAGTTCTTTCTTATCAAAATAACCGGAACGAGAAAGCACTGAATAATAAACAGGGGAAATGTGTCCATTAGAAAGGAAGAAAAGATCTTCGCCTACACCATCCATTTTGAATTGGCGGTCATGTTTCATGGTGTGAAAAAACAGGGCAGTGAGAAAATCGGTACAACCCAAAGAACCACCCGGGTGTCCACTCTGAACCCCATGAACCATTCTAACGATATCGCGCCTAATCTGAGAGGCAGCCGCTTTCAATTCCTGAATACTTGCCATATGCTTGTTTTGTGGTTGCGAAGATAGGGGAATAGTCGATAGTTCATAGTCGATGGCCCATAGCAGATGGGAAGAAAATGTCAACTAATTGGGGTATCCAGCCAACAAATTACTGTGGGCCATCGACTATGGACTATTCACTATATTTGCCCCCACAAAATCATCATATGTCAGAAGATTTGGATTTAATATTGGCCGACGCAGAAGAAAGTATGACCAAGGCCATTGGGCACCTGGAAACAGAACTTACTAAGATCAGGGCGGGTAAAGCCAATCCGACCATGTTGGATGGTATTATGGTAGATTATTATGGATCTCCTACGCCGATCAATCAGGTAGCGAATATCAGTGTATTGGATGTTCGTACGATCAGTATTCAGCCCTGGGAAAAGAATATGCTGGCAGCTATCGAAAGAGCGATCATGGCAGCAAATATTGGTATCACTCCTCAGAATGATGGTGTTCAGTTACGTCTGTTTTTGCCACCCTTGACTGAAGAAAGAAGAAGAGAGTTGGTGAAAAAAGCAGCCGGTGAAGGAGAGCATTCAAAAGTAGCTATCAGAAATATTCGTCGCGATGCCATTGAGCAGGTGAAGAAATTACAGAAAGATGGTTTGAGTGAAGATGCTGCAAAAGATGCTGAGAAAAGTATTCAGGATATCACTGATAAATTTATCTCACTCGTTGATAAACATTTAGCTGCCAAAGAAAAAGAAGTGATGGCGGTTTAATCTTTGACTTTTTGATCTTTGATTTTTTGATTGATAAAAAACGAATCAAAAAATCAAAGATCAAAAAATCAAACTTTCTCCTTCTTATTTACCAAGTATACTCCGCAAAGGATAATTCCTAAGCATCCGATCTGTAGGATGGTAATTTGTTCTCCGTCTAATAATCCCCAGAAAACAGCAACAAAGGGAATTCCATAAGTGACCATGGATGCAAATAATGTTCCTGCTCTTTTTACAAGCATGTAAAAAATAATAGAAGCAAAAGCGGTTCCCAAAACACCCAGAATAAAAGATGCTCCAGTTGCTTTGATGACAGCTGTTTCAGATAAAGCCATCTCCGTATATCCCGTGTAATATAAAATGATAGCTGAAGGGATGATCAGAAATACAAAGGCGAGAGAAGCAATATTCAGAGATCCTACTTCTCTCATATGCCTGCCTACCATATTCACGTTGATACCATAACAAAGGGTAGCGAGTAGAACCAAACCGGCGTAAGAAAAGTTTTGAAAACTCACTTCTTTACCGGCAAACATCAATAGACAGAGTCCGATAAATCCAATGATCACGCCGGCAATTTTAGTTCCATTCGCTTTTAATTGAAAGAATGAAATACCTACCAGTATCGTAAACAAAGGAGTAAGCGCGTTGAGGATACCGGCCAAAGAGCTGTCGATCTGTGTTTCAGCGATACAGAATAAATAAGCCGGAAAAAAATTGCCCAACAATCCGGAAAGGATCACCAAAAACCACTTTCGCTGTGGTATTTGTTTCAATGCTTTTACTGCAAAAGGTGTAAGAATAAGTCCTGCGCTTAGAATACGTATAGACGCTACCTGATAGGGTGTTAATACATGCATCCCTTCTTTCATCAGAATAAAGGAACTGCCCCAAATAATAGATAGTAGTAAAAAAATCCCCCAGTTAATGATCCGGTCTCTCAAAGTGTTGTTTTTGTAAAGGTGAGGGATTGCTTTCATTATTCAATTTTATTGAGTATTTTCATTACTCACCAAACCAACACAACCATGGGAATGCTGAAAGAATTCAAAGACTTTGCCATGCGAGGCAATTTGGTAGATATCGCCGTTGCCTTTGTTATGGGTGCCTCATTTGGAAAGATCGTTACCTCTTTTGTTGACGGAATAGTAATGCCTTTGATCGGTATGTTGACCGGCGGGGTAGATTTCAATGACAAAGTATGGATATTAAAAGAGGCAGTCGCGGAAGTAAAAGATGCTGCCGGGGTTGTAGTAACACAGGCTTCAGCAGAAGTATCTGTTAAATATGGCGCATTCATTACCAATCTGTTAGATTTCATTATCGTAGCCTTTGCTGTCTTTTTGGTCATCAAAGCCATCAATAAAATGAAAGGGCCGGCAGAATCAGGTGCTCCCGCAGGTCCATCAGAGTCCGAGAAACTGCTGGCAGAGATCAGGGATTCATTGAGGAAAGTGGATTAGACCATGGTCCATAGTCAATGGTCCATGGTAGGAATGGGATCACAGGTTAGCGAAGCAATCGCTTTATAGCTTAGGGATCTAATTCTTGTCATTTATACTATGGTCTATGGACTATCGACCATGGACTAGGTGGATAAATATTAGCCCCTTCAAGTCTTATTTCGACCTGAAGGGGTTTTCTTTGCAGCTAAAGTATGTGTTGTGAATACAGTGAATTATCAAATTAAATTAGATCAGTTTGAAGGTCCGTTTGACCTGCTTTTGTTTTTTATTGAGCGGGATGAACTGGATATCTATAATATTCCCATTACTAAGATCATTCAAGACTTTCTTGATTTTATTCATCAAGGAGAAAAGTTGAATATTGAACTGAGTAGTGAGTTCATTCTGTTTGTATCTACACTGATGCGTATCAAGGCAAGATTGTTATTGCCACGTAAGGAGATCGATGCACAAGGTAATGAGATCGATCCTCGTCAGGAATTGATCGATAAAATTCTTGAATACAAACGTTTCAAAGAAGCAGCAGTACAAATGGCAGAAATGGAAGCCATGCGTATGCTGATGGTGAAGCGTGGTAATCTTCAGAAAGAACTAATTGAAATTGGTGAAGATGCATCTGAAGGAACTGAGATCCAGAACATCACGATGTTCAAGCTGATGAAGGCTTTTGAAAAAGTGATGCAGCGTGTACATGATCGCCAGAACAAACCGGTACATACCGTAGTGCGCTACAACTATACGATGGAGGGTAGCCGTGATTATATGCTCGATTTTGTAGGCAGGGAAAAGACAGTAGCTTTTGAAAAAGTATTCGAAGTGTGTAATGATAGAATACATGCCATCTTTTTATTCCTCTCAATTCTGGAGTTGACACAACAAAAATTCATGAAACTGTTGGTAGCCGAGGGGAAGAATAATTTCATTGTAGAGTGGAACGACAAACGTGAAGAAGAATTAAAAGAAGAAGGTCTTACTGACGAAGATTTCACCAACACATTTACTGACGATCCTACACCCATTACCGAATAAAAAAATCTGCGAATCTGCGGCTAAATAATGTAGCCGCAGATTCGCAGATTATATAATTTAATTATCCCAATAATACTGTAGCAGTCACAGTCTCACGCATCAGTTCACGAACTGCATCAGCGATACCTTGCGCATCATATGCGCACTCTCTGTGTAATTCTTTAGGGGTGCCATGCTCTACCAATCTATCAGGAATACCCAGCACTCTTACATCTGCCTTATAACCATGTTGATTCATGAATTCCAATACTGCTGATCCGAAACCGCCAACTACTGTACCATCTTCAACAGTTACAATTTTATTGTATGTACTGAAAGCTTCATGTAACAGATCTTCATCGATCGGTTTCACAAAACGCAGATCATAATGTGCAGGATCTAATCCTTCTGTTCGTAATTCTCTGATAGCAGCTGTTGCAAAATTACCGGGATGACCGAAGCTTAAAATGGCAACATCTCGTCCGTCTTTTATTTTTCTTCCTTTACCAATTTGCACCTCTTCAAAAGCAGTTCTCCACTCAGGCATCACTCCTTCTCCACGTGGGTAACGAATCACAAATGGATATTCTGTTTTCTCTAATTGTGCCGTATACATCAGGTTACGTAGTTCCTGTTCATTCATTGGTGCACTCACAATCAAATTCGGAATACAACGCATGTAAGGAATATCATAACAGCCATGGTGTGTAGGGCCATCTTCTCCTACCAGTCCGGCTCTATCTAAACACATTACTACCGGTAATTTCTGTATAGCTACATCATGTACTACTTGGTCGTAAGCACGTTGCATGAAGGAAGAATAGATATTACAGAACACACGCATACCTTGAGTTGCCAACCCGGCACTAAGGGTAACAGCATGTTGTTCACAGATGCCTACATCGAATGCACGGTGTGGCATTTTTTCCATCATGAATTTGAGTGAAGATCCACTAGGCATGGCCGGTGTAACTCCCATCACTTTATCATTCATTTCAGCCAATTCAATCATGGTATGTCCGAAAACATCCTGGTATTTAGGTGGCTGAGGAACATCAATTTTTTTCTTGTAGATCTCACCGGTCACTTTATCAAACAAGCCCGGAGCATGCCATTTTGTTTGATCTTTTTCAGCCAATGCATATCCTTTCCCTTTAGTAGTAATGATGTGCAACAGTTTTGGTCCCGGAATTTCTCTAAGATCTTTTAATGTATCTACCAGCTTGGTGATATTATGTCCGTCAATCGGACCAAAGTATCGGATCTTTAATGCTTCAAACAGATTGCTGCTCTTGCTCACCACACCTTTTACACCGGCTTCAATTTTAGATGCCAGATCACGGCTCAGGTTTTTACCTACAGGGAGTTTACCCAACAAGTTCCAAACCTCATCTCTTACTTTGTTATAAGTAGGGGAAGTGCTGATATCTGTTAGATATTCTTTGAGCGCACCCACATTAGGGTCAATGCTCATGCAATTGTCGTTCAATATGATCAATACATCACTATCGGCAACACCGGCATGGTTCATCGCCTCAAATGCCATACCCGCAGTCATGGATCCATCACCAATCACCGCTATTGATTTTCGGTTTTCACCCTTGTATTTGGCAGCCATCGACATACCCAAGGCAGCGGAAATAGAGGTGGAGGAATGCCCTACACCAAACGTATCGTATTGACTTTCAGAACGTTTGGGAAAGCCACTCAGGCCTTTGTATTTACGATTGGTAATAAATTGGTCGCGGCGACCGGTCAGGATCTTATGTCCATAAGCCTGGTGTCCCACATCCCATACCAATTGATCATAAGGTGTATTGTACACATAATGAAGGGCAACGCTCAGTTCTACTACTCCCAAACTGGCAGCAAAATGTCCGCCATGAACGCTTACCACGTCAATAATATATTGCCTCAATTCATCACAAACCTGATGTAATTGCTCTCTGGTAAGGGTTTTAAGGTCATCGGGGTTATTGATTTTACCTAGTAACTGTCCCGGTTTAATCTCCATGCGGAAGGGTTTGAAATGTAAAAATAGGCTTTTCGTATTTAGAAAAATGCCAATAATACGTAAAGAAACAGTTGGCAAAAGAGAAGGTTCGTCGATGGGGGACATTAATTTATGCCAAACAAGTGCGCTTTTTGCCTTTAATCAAATTTCGGGATATGCAGGAAAGGCTTTACCTCTATATTTGTTCTCACATGAAGACTAGTAAATCTACTTTGTATTGGTGGTGCCAGTTAGGGGGTTGGTTGTTCTATGGATTGACCATGGTTTTCTTTGCCTTCGTCTTCAGAGATCGTCAGGGCGCTATTAATGAAATATTCTATTATCGATTGGTGGTGACCATCCTAACCGGTATGGTATTTACCCACTTATTACGTGAGTTGGTGATCTGGTTAGAGCTACGTCCACCTATTGACTCTAATAAATGGTGGCTGCTGACCATAACCATATTATGCATCATTGTATTGTATAGCTTATCTAATAGTGCGATCGTAGAATGGTTACAGTATTATGATCCCGCCATCAAAGCTTCGGTTGCGAAAAGATTTCTATCCAATCTGATTTTTGATTCACCCATGATATTGGTTTGGGTGTCTATTTATTACATTTGGCATTATGTGGAATTGGGAACGAAGAGCGAGATCCAAAAAGTGAAACTGGAAAGTTTGGTAAAGGAGTTGGAACTGAAAACGATCAAGTCGCATATCAATCCGCATTTTATTTTCAATGCCTTGAACAGTATCAGAGCATTGGTAGATGAAAATCCGAATCGTGCACGTACTGCGATCACTGAATTGAGTAATATCCTCCGTAGTAGTATGCAGGCGGAGAAACTGGAAACAGTTCCTTTTGAAAAGGAGTTGAATATTGTAAAAGATTATCTGGCATTGGAGCATATTCGTTTTGAGGATAGGCTGCGGGTAGAGTATGAGATTGATGAGGATACATTGGATCAACCTGTTCCCCCAATGATGTTGCAAACGCTGGTGGAGAATGCCATTAAACATGGTATTGGCAAGCAAAAAGATGGTGGATTGATCAAAGTGGTCTCTGATTATCGTGATAACCACCATGAGCTGATCATTCAAAATACCGGGCAGTTGAACAGTAACACGAATTCAGATGGATTTGGTATCAACAGTACCCGAAACCGACTGAAGTTATTATTCGGCGGAAAAGCTAACTTTGAGATCAGGGATATTGGCAATAATATGGTGGAAGCAATCGTAAAAATGCCCGTACAACCTGTTTATTCTTAATTCTATATAATACCGATCTATGGCTATCAAAGCGATCATTATTGATGATGAAAGACTTGCACGTAATGAGTTAAAAAAGTTATTGCAAGACCATTCTGATATAGAGGTAATTGAAGAAGCAGCAAATGTGGATGATGGAATCGAAAAAATTGAATCCCTCAATCCCGATCTGATCTTCCTGGATATTCAAATGCCCGGAAAAACAGGGTTTGATTTATTAGCCGAAGTAGAGAAAGCGCCTAAAGTGATCTTTACTACCGCATATGATGAATATGCCATCAAGGCATTTGAGGTGAATGCACTGGATTATCTGCTCAAACCTATTGAACCCAAGCGTTTGGCAGATGCTATTCAAAAACTTCAAGCTGAAATTTTCAAAGAATCAGCAGGATTGAATGGCATTAACAGGGGTCCACTCACAGAACACGATCAGGTCTTTGTAAAAGACGGAGAGCGTTGCTGGTTTGTGAAATTGGGTGAGATCCGTTTGTTTGAAAGCGTTGGTAACTATGCTAAAGTATTCTTTGGTACCAATAAACCACTGATCTTAAAATCACTGAACGCATTGGAAGAGCGCCTGGATGACAGAATGTTTTTCCGCGCTAACCGTAAACATATCATCAATCTCCGCTGGATCGAAAAGATCGAACCTTACTTCAATGGCGGTCTCCTTGTTGACCTCAAAGGCGGCGAAAAGATCGAAGTAAGCCGCAGGCAAACGGTGAAGTTCAAGGAGATGATGAGCTTGTAGTTATTGGCTAATAGTTAATGGCGTATAGATTATTGTCATTGGCTTTACATTATTATTCAATTTCTGACTTTTAAATTGGCAATAGTCATTAATGTTAGTAGACATGTGCTATGAACTATGATCTATAAGCCATCAACCCCCAGCTATATGAAAAAAAACAACCTACTACTTGCTGCCTTTATCTTATTGTCACTGAGCAGTTTTGCGCAGAAGATCGAAGATTTAATTACGGAAAAAGAAGTGGCACGCATTGAGAAGATCTTGTCTTCTGATGAAATGGAAGGACGTCGAACTTTCACAAGAGGAATTGATAAAGCAGCAGCCTTTATTGCTGATGAATTCAAAAAAACAGGATTGCAAACCTGGAACAACAGTGGCTCTTATCTGCAAGAGTTTTTAATGGTACGCCCAAGATTTATAAGTGTTACGGCTAGTTTAGATGGTGCTAATGTGGATAGCAGAGATGTTATTGTATTCACTTGTCAGCCGGAAATTAAAGTGACAGAAAAATCGGGATATGAAAAAGTTGCTATTGGTAAAGGGGCCAATATTGGAGCGGAAATCAGAAAATTAATGAATGCCGATAAGAACTACTTTGTTCTATTGGATACCAGTTATAAAAGCTCTGCAAACGGTTTGACACGTATGAAGAGCACACTCTTCAAGACTGATAAGAACCTGATTTTCGTATTCACCACGAGTGATCCTAAGACCTATACCATTGAAAGCAAACATGAGATTACCGAATTAAAAGCAGCCAATGTGGTAGGTGTATTACCCGGCAAGAGTAAGAAGAATGAATATGTGATCTTCTCCGGACACTATGATCATTTAGGTATCATGGGGAAAGACAGAAATGGAAATGTACAAACAGATTCTATTTTTAACGGAGCCAATGATGATGCTGCTGGTACTACTGCAATGATGGTATTGGCACAATATTTCAAAGCTGTCAATAACAATGAGCGTACATTGATCTTTGTAGCTTTTACAGCAGAAGAAGTAGGTGGATACGGCTCTAATTATTTTTCTCGTCAATTCAATCCTGAACAAGTGATGGCGATGTTTAATATTGAAATGATTGGTTCAGAAAGTAAGTGGGGTAAAAATTCTGCTTTCATTACCGGGTATGAAAAAACAGATATGGGTAAAATTTTGCAGAGTAATTTAACAGGTACTGATTTTACTTTCTATCCTGATCCATATCCAACACAACAATTGTTTTATCGTTCAGATAATGCAACACTTGCAAGATTGGGTGTTCCGGCACACACTATCTCTACTACTAAAATTGATGTAGATCCTTACTATCATAAAGCAAGTGATGAATTCAGCACCATTGATACCGATAATATGACACGTATCATTCGTGCCATCGCATTGAGTTCAAGAGGTATTGTAAGCGGGAAGGAAACACCTACGAGGGTGAATACGAGTGATTTGAGATAATGATTCAATATGAATAAAAAAAAAGACTACCGCATTTAGGTAGTCTTTTTTGTTTCTCTAGTTTTTCTTTAATTCTAAAGTTTGAATTTTATTCCCACTGGTGGATTTCCATTGCTGATAATTTCTCTTATTTGAAATGATGATCCATGTTTTGGAGAATTCGGTACTGTCGCCAATGATTGTTATAGCCGCATCCGCTTTACTCCATTTAAATGGAAACATATCTGTGTGATTAGTGCCCAATACAGTGTAATTGATGTTTTTTTCTCCCGATCCATTTTTATGAAACGTAATGAAGCCAATATTATTTAATGAATAACCTTGTTCTGATGGAGCAGCATTTTCAAATTTATTGATGGTCCATGTGCCTACAACTTTGGAAGAGCAAGCAGTCATACCGAAAAATAGTATTGCAATCAAGGAGACTGTGGTAGTAAAACTTTTCATAGATAAATTTTTATATTTAACAATAGTCGACTCATTTTGTTGTTTCTTAACCTGCATTTGGTCTTGTTATTTATTTTTTAGCGTGCAGGCACTTGATGAATAACTCTCTGAGGGAATGGTATTTCAATTCCTTCTCGATCAAATTCGATTTTTATTCTTTTTCTCAGTTCGCCTGTTACATCCCATTTTTTATGTGCCGGAGTTTCCCCAATTATTTTGATTTCAATAGCAGAATCTCCGAAATTATCAATGCGCAAAAATTGAGGAGCTTTTAAAATACTTTCCTTCCATAATGGATCTTCTGCCATATCGTTACCAATTTTATTTACTACTGAGATCACATGGTCTAATTTGGAATGATATGCAATACCAATATTGAGGTTTACACGTGAAAAATATTTAGAAAGATTTGATACCCTTTTGATTTCTCCATGTGGAATATGATGCACAGTTCCATCTAAGTCTCGAAGTGTTGTTAATCGTAGACTAATGTCTTCCACTAAACCACTTGTTCCATCCAAGTTTACAACATCACCAATCCGGTATTGATTTTCTAGGATGATAAAGAAGCCTGATATTAGGTCTCGGATAAGGTATTGTCCACCAAAACCAAGGGCCAGACCAACAATACCTGCACCTGCTAAAATAGGGCCGATAGGCACACCAATTTCTTGTAGTATGATCAATATAGACATTGCCAGAATAAGAATACGACTCACCCAGCTAAATATTCTTATTAAAGTGTCTTTTCGTTTTTTTTCTGCTTCACTATTCTTGTCGCTATCACTTACCATACTTGCCAAAACAATTCTTCGAATAAACAGTGAGATGTAGCGATACAGAATAAATCCAAAGATTACTACAAGCAAGATCTTAATACCATGTGTTAATAACCAAGGCCAAAAAAGATTTAGCCATTCAGAAAAATGTTGATTCATAATATGTCATTATTTATTTTGTTGTATCAGTAACAACGCAGGATGAAATAAATAATCACTCAGGGAAGAGAAACGTCAAACTATTGACTTAGAAGTAGTGCAAAACTAAGTCTTTTTTTTAGAATGAGTGTACTATAGGATCAAACGTACTCCGCCTAATTCTTCAACTCTGTAGCTGAATTTATCTCCCGGAGAACTGATGAACATGAAATTTTTTGGGATATTCCATTCTTTACTAAGCTGCGTAATCAGTTCGGGCCCAAATTTTCCTTGTATGGTAATGTATTCCATTTTTATCTCAGGGTAAGCCCTGTCTAATACCTCAAAATCCTTTAGAAATCTTTCGGGAAGGGGTTGATGTTCAGATAAAACAGTTACGATTCTGATTTTTCTGGTAATCTCATTCTCTTGTAAATAGATCATCACTTTGTTTAATGTAGCGATATCGTCGCCTTTGGAAAAGAAAACAAAATCTTGTTCATGAAGCTTATCCAAAAATTTATTGATTACAAGATGACTCAATAATGATAGTTTTCTCAACTCGGTTGTAATAGACTTTAATACTGTTAAGAGAAATTCCATGATATGATTTCTGTTTAACATGGCATATATCAATAACATCGCGGGAATAAAATATTGTAAGAATACAACCAGGTATTCCGGATGCATTTTAATATTTCCATACAAGCCAATTGATACGCCCAGTAATGCTATCACTACAAACAATGGAGATGCATATTCCGGTCTGGGTAATCTTGATCTTCGAATTTTTAAAATGAGATTCCCTAAAGCAAAAAATATCATCACTAATAAAAACGAGATGGTATATACTCCGGCCAAAGGACCTAATGCTCCCTTAGTCACCATTAGTACAGATACGCACAGTATAAAAAAAGTGATGAGTATACGATAACTGCTCCCTCTTTTATTTTCTTTCAATAAAAATTGCGGTAATACTCTGTCCAGGGTCATTCTTTTGATCAAGCCATTCACTCCAACAAATGAAGTAAGAACTGCACCACTTAAGACCAGTACCGCATTAATTGAAATAATGGTCGCCAACCAACGCCCTCCTGTTAATGATGCCATATGACTTAACAATGATTGCTGATTAGCATCTACTTCTGATACCGGCATTACTCCAATTGCTAAAAATGCGATAAGTGGATTAAGTATTGATACAGCGAGCCACATATTCTTTAGCGTTTTCGGAAATACACCCTTTTGTTGTTCTTCTACAAAATTGGCGGAGCTTTCAAACCCTGAAATGCCTAGTAGTGCGGCACTAAATCCAAAAAACAATGCAGTTCCAAAACTCCCACCACGAATAGGCAAAGAGAAGTTTTCCATAAGAGTAGCAGTGCCATGCGTCAGTAAAAAGTAGATAGCGCTTATAACAAGCAGCGCCATTGCTGCCATATGGATCACAAAAATGACAAGAGCCACAATAGCACTTTCAGAAATACCTGCGATGGTAAGACAGAGAAAAAAGAATAAGAGTAAAAGAGTTGCTGTAATAATATTAATCTGAGGTAAACTATGATGTAGGTAATGCATGGCTTCACTTGCTGAAATAACAGCTGTGGCCATATAAGAAAGAATGGTTAAACAAGCTGCAACAGAGGCATTGCTTTTTGAAGTTGTATTCAATAACACATTGTATGCACCTCCATTCAGCGGTAATGCTCCTACTACTTCGCCATAAATTTTTCTAAATAAAAATAATACGGCTGCTACTATTAACAATGCAATCCAGGCATATTGACCGGCCATGGCTATTGTAATAGCTGAAACATATAAACAGGAAGAAGTAATATCATTTCCACTGATAGCAGTGGCCTTCCATGTATTTAGTTTTTGAGTAGTAGACATATTTTCTTTTGTATAATGAAGAATAAAAAGTAATGATAAGTTTATAGCCTGACGTCTTCAATAGTTCTCTGTTGCCTGCTACGTTCTGCGGCGAAAGCCATTAGATGACTTTCAACTGATACTTCAATAGAGGAGCTCAATAAAGTTTTGTCTTGTTGATATACAGCCTGAAGCCAGTCTTTTACCAATCTATGGTCACCTCCACCATGTGGATCAGTTTTCAGACTCCAAGATGTTTGTTTTCTTGTTTTGAAATCAGTCAGTACAAAAGTTTCCATATCGCCCATGATATCACCGGCTGAACCCATAATACGTGTTCGTCTGCCCTCATAGGAAACATGTGCTTCCATGGAGAATGCAGCGGTCACGCCATTTTCAAATAACATATTTACTGTTAAATGATCAGGTTGATCATTATCCATCTTATACACACATCTTCCGTAATCTGATGTTTTGAGTTGTTCGAGAATATGCTCTCCCCAATCGTCAGCTTCTGATGGCGGATCAAATACATAAAGTCTTTTTCTGTCGCGATAATAAATTTGAATAGCTGAATAGGGGCAACTTTCTTCAACCGAACAGCCATCAGTACATCTTTCTGTACTTCCCTTAGGAGCATTCCGATTTGTAAACCAGCTAAGATTCCCAAAACAGTGTACATCATGTACCGGACTATTCACCAACCATCGAATGATATCGGTATCATGTGATGATTTAGCCAGAATGATCGGTGTTGCTTTTTTACTATTACGCCATTTACCTCTCACATATGAGTGACTCATGTGTATGTGTTCAATGGGTTCCATATGTTGTACACTTATGATATCACCAATCAAACCTGCATCTATAACTTGCTTTAGTTCGCGGAAATATGGGGAGTAGCGAAGCACATGACATACGCCAACAATTTTTCCGGTTTCATTAGCTTTTTGCAAAATTTTTCTGCACTCTTCTTCTGTAGGGGCAATAGGTTTCTCTAGTAATACATCATATCCAGCTTCTAATGCAGCTAAACAGGGTAGAGTGTGAAGTTGGTCAGGGGTCGCTATAATAACTGCGTCAGCAAATTTGGGTTGCTTGAATATTTCATGCCAATCACTAAAACAAAAGTTAGCATCAATATTATAGATTTCTGCAGCCAGTTTTCTTCTGGATAGGTTTGAATCAGCTACTGCAATGATTTGCATTTCTTCGGGATTTTCCAATACATAACTTGCATAAATATTACCCCTATGTCCGGCGCCGATCAGAATTACTTTTACCGGAGTTTCTATTTTTTTATGTAATGGATTAAAAAAAATATCATCATTCAGCCCAAATAAGTCGGCAATTTCATTCCAAC
This sequence comes from Sediminibacterium sp., assembly GCA_965279585.1. Classification (GTDB taxonomy): domain Bacteria; phylum Bacteroidota; class Bacteroidia; order Chitinophagales; family Chitinophagaceae; genus Sediminibacterium. The sequence continues at coordinate 945,518 of OZ257248.1, forward strand.
TATTTGTTGCAGTATCTCTTAAAAAACTGAATGGGCGTAAAAACTTTCTTGAAGCAATGAATTGTCTGAGAGACATGAACTAAACTTTTGATAAATGAATAAACAGATGTATTTGTAAGCTTATGTTAGGTTATCAAGACCAATGCCAAATCCATTACATTGGTTTGTGTTGGGCCTGTTTTAAATAAGCCTCCTGTATGTTTAAAAAAGGAATAAGCGTCGAAGTTGTTGAGATATTCAATCGGGTCTAACTGTTTCTGTACAGAGATGGCAATTGATTCAATATCTGCGATGGCTCCCGCAGCATCTGTTGGACCATCTGTGCCATCGGTTCCTGCTGCAAGAAAAGTGAATGTGAAAGTTTCATTGTCTTTTCGCTTTTTCATTTCTATCAATGCACTTAATGCCATATGTTGATTGCGTCCACCAATACCTTTTCCTGTTACATGTACGGTCGTTTCTCCTCCGGAAATTAAACAAGCCGGTACTTCACCCTTATATGATTTGCAAAATTCAATCATGGTTTGAGCCATGATAGCCGCATCTCCATTTAATGCATGATAAAACTCTACCTGATAACCCAATGTATAAGCCTTTTCAGCAGCTGCTTTTAGCGCAATATCATTTGTTGCAATTATTACGTTGGAAACGATCTTTAAAAGTGGGTCATCCTTTTTTACAGTTTCCTCAAACAATCCTTTTGCACCTCTTTTTAAGTATTCCAAAATGCGTGGAGGAATATTGGATTCTATCTGATATTTTTCAATCACCTGCAGAGCATCCGGATAAGTATTATTATCTGCTGCAGTTGGACCACTTGCAATAACAGACAGATCATTATCGCTAACATCAGATATGATTAAGCTGAACCATTTACACAATGGGGCATGTCGTAATATTTGTCCACCTTTTATTTTAGATAAATGTTTTCGTATGCTATTGTTTTCATGAATGGTTGCTCCGCAATTCAATAGGGTATCAAAAACAGCAAGCATATCTGATTGCGTAATCTCTTCCGGGGCATCAGCCCATAGTGAGGAAGCTCCTCCACTTAGTAAACAAATAATAATATCGTTTTCATCAGCTTGATGTAATAATTCTATTGTTTGTTTCGCAGCATCAAAACTATTTTTATCAGGAACAGGATGGGCCGCTTCTAGGCAGCGGATATGATTTAATGGAATGTTATGCCGGTACTTAGTGGTTACAATTCCTTTGTGAATACGAGCACCGAGGATTTTTTCTGTTGCTTCTGCCATGGCTGCAACTGCTTTACCGGCACCGATGACAAAAATTTTCTGATCAGCTGTTAATGCTATTTGTTCATTCCCAATGATCAAAACATTGTCTTCTAACCGCAGATATTGTACGATAAGTTTTGATGGATGTACAGCTTCAATGGCAGCATTAAAAATTGATATGGCATCATGTTTACCCGGCATTTGCTTCGATTAGATGAAGAAATAAGATAAAATTTGCCAGGGTGTCGTAAAGGTCGGAAACTATTGTCTTTTATCAGAAAATAAAATATATCTGACACGAAAATTAACAAAATACCGAAATTACAGTGTCTGTCACTTTACCTGATTAACTAAAGCAATGATGAAAAAGTGGTTTTTGCTAATTGTTATTGTATCGGTGCAATATGGATCTGCACAAAAAACCTATCAAGAAGAAATCAGCATATGGAAAGAGGAACGATTAACTGAACTGAAATCAGAAAATGGCTGGTTGAATCTTGCCGGACTTTTCTGGATCAAAGAAGGAAGACAATATTTTGGTGGTACTGCTACTGATGATATACGTTTCCCTATTCCTTCTTTTCCGGCCAAGGTTGGTTATTTCGAAAGAAAAGGAAATGTAGTTATTCAAGTAATCGAAAAAAATATTGCACTCCATACGAATGGCATTTTTCAAAAAGAAAGAGTCGTATTTAGTGAAGACTCTGCGCAGCAACCACAAATGTCATTTGCTCATTATCGTTGGACTTTATTACAAAGAAATGAGTTGATCGGTATCCGTTTTAGAGACCTGCAACATCCCGCGATAAAAACACTGGAATCCATTCCTTATTTTCCTATTGATACATCTTATCGTGTTAAAGCAAGATTGATTCCGGCATTGATACCCACTAAAATTACTGTAGCCAATGTATTAGGTCAAATGACACAGCAATTTTCACCCGGAAAACTAGTGTTTAGTATACAAGGGAAAACCTATAGTTTGGATGCTTTGCAGGAGGGTAATAAATTGTTTATCGTCTTTGGCGATAAAACAAGTGGTCACACTACGTATGCAGCCGGCCGTTATTTATATGCGACTATGCCGGGCGAAGATGGGTATACAATAGTTGATTTTAATAAAGCATTCAACCCGCCTTGTGCTTTTACACCTTATGCCACTTGTCTTCTACCACCTAAGCAGAATGTTATAAATATTGCTATTGAGGCAGGTGAAATGAATGTCAATCATTAGTATAAAATCTATTGAACACATTTTTTATCCTTTTAATCATAACGCTGTATTATCAACCATACATCCTTCATCATTTATATTGCCTATTTCTTCTAGTTGGATTCTTTTTCTGAACTGGCGCATTTGCTTAAAGAAAGTGGGGGTAAGGCTGGTGATCTTTTTGAACTGATTAGACAAATGTGCTACACTGCTGTATTGAAGCATATAACTGATTTCTGTGAGTGTGAGTTCGTCATATAATAGCAATTCCTTTACACGCTCTATTTTATGTGCAATAATGAAATTTACAATAGTTGTGCCGGTCACATCTGAAAATAAATTGGCTATGTAGGTATAACTACAGCCTAACTTTTCACTTATAAAATCAGAGTAATTGGTGTTAGGAGGTTCTTCAGAATAATGTACCATTTCAATAATAATTGTTTTTGCTTTTTCAATTAACATCGCTTTTTTATCATCCATTAACTCTAACCCCTTTTTTAATAAACCAATTCTTAGTTTTTCTCTTTGGTCATCGGTAATGATTCCCTTTATGGAAACTTCTCCAAGAAGAACCTCATAATAATCAATCTCTAATTTATCAAGCTGTTCTATTACTACTAGTTTACAACGGAATGACACCATGTATTTAATATGAATTTTCACTTTTTTCTTGTTTTGTGATGGCTTTTATAATCTGTGGCACACTACAATAAGGGGAGTTTATTTTTCTTCTGCTATCTTATAATCTTCAAAAAACGCCTTTCTTTTTACTTTCGACTCATCGTCCTTATTATCCTTTTGGGGTAGCGAGAAGAAAAAACTGGATCCTTTCAGTTCTATGCTTTTTGCCCATATTTCACCTCCGTGTTTCTCAATAAGATTTTTAGTTAACAGGAGTCCGATACCCGCACCGGAATTCGATGACCTGGGTTCAGAGAGTAAATTTAATTGTGGTGTGAAAATTTTTGAAAGGGTTTCTTCATTCATTCCTGAACCGGAATCAGTCACACAAATTATGGAGATACGTTCTTCATGAATAGCGCTAATTGTTATAGTACCCCTATAATCAGAATGTCTAATGGCATTAGAAATCAAATTCTGCAAAATAGATTGAATCATTTTAAAATCCGCAAATACAAAGAAAGACTCGTCAGTATTATTGACTATATCAACACTTTTAGCAAGAATATTTTCAGAAAGTATTCCAAGAACTTTTTTGATTACATGGGCCAAGTTTATTTCAATGGGTAAGAATGTTTCCGAAGCATATTTTATTCTTCCCCATTCTACCAACTGATCCAATTGATGCAACTCCTTTATAGCTGAGTTGTATAAAAGATCTAAAATGCCTTCTAGTTCAAGTTGACTAATATCCTGAAGATTCGTTCTTGTATGCTCCAATAAACTGATGAATCCAGTAAGTGGACTTCTTAAATCATGCGATAGTATAGAAATAACACTCTCTTTATGCGTATTCAAAATTTCCAGGTCTTTAACATAGGCATCAATAGCATCAGCTGTGGTCTTCTTTTCTGTAATATCTCTGAGTATTTTTACAAAGCCTAGTAGTTCGCCATCAATACCTAAGAGAGGGAAAACCAATCCATACGCAAAAAAGCGTTTACCATCCTTACAGACATGCCATCGGTTATCAATTGCTTTTCCTTCTTTAATAGCTAATTGAATTTCCTTCTCTGGAACACCATTGGCATTGTCCTCTTCAGTAAAAATAGAATGAAATGGTTTACCCAATATTTCCTTTGCCTCATATTGAAATATACCTTTAGCACCTGAGTTCCAGCTATTAATAATTAATGCTGTGTTCATTGTGAATATTGAATAATCTATTAAGCTATCAATGATCTGACTATAAAATTCAGAAGTAGGAATGTAGGTATTTTGTAAAATTTTAGGTACATCCGTAGGGTTACACATAGGCAAAGTTGTTTACCCTTTTGGCGGGCAAAGTTGTCTGCAATATGCTCCTGCTTATGTTAATGATGCTTACATAATTTCTTATTTTTCTTGTATCATTTACTTGCCACTATATGTTGTGGAGACGTGCAAGAGAATGGCTAATCTTCAAAAGCGCTGATCAATAAGCAGTTTCTTAGAAGCAGCGAAAGAGAATGATGCATTCATTTGCAATGAGTAATCCGATATCCGTAGATCGTGGTTGGTTAGCTATTTTTTTTAAATAATAAATGTTTGATGCAAACGAGATGAGCAAAAAATACTGTTGGTACAATAAGCCCCGGAAGAAATACATAAGGAAAAAAGGTTAAGCCGATATTAGGTTGCTCAAATCCAAATCGCTGAAATGGAGTAGGAACGGAGAGAATACCGTGATAAGCGATATTGATCAATAAGCCCAGGCATAAAAGATTCCAGACCAATAGGATAGTTTTATTGAAAAGTTTCTTGTAGTATCCTAAATAAGCAACTAAAGGGGCGGTAATACCGGATAGGATATCGTAATTGATACCTTCATAAGTCATTAACTGTGGTACAAGCTGATAGGAGTAAAGTGAGAATAAGCAAAGTTCTACAGGTATACGTACCACATGTAAAAGTGTTAATTGGTCAGGTCTTAATTGGTCAATAAAATGGCGTCCTTTAGCAGTAACAAATAAAGAAAGGATCAGAAGTATCGGAGGAATAAACAATGCCATGAATCTCGGAGGCATGCTTTGTGTTTGGGTATAAAAACCGGTTGCAGCTACAGATCCTTGAGCGATCAACCAAATGATCAATACGAATCCAACGATCTTGTTACCATGTGCGGCTTTTACCAAAAAGAAACAGGTAAGTAAAACAGTGGCTACAAAGCCCAATGGAAGATACAAAGGGACGTTGTTCATAAGGGTTTAATTTAGGCAAAGAAAAAACAATCACTTGTACATGAACGAATGAATTCCATTAGCGGTAGCTAATCATTCATGAGTCAATCTATCGAACTGATGATATCAATTGTTTTGTTGAACAGGAGAACTGCTATGAATGGCTGCGCTCATTTCTTTGATCAAAGAAGGATCTTTTTCAATAGCGTTACCAACCACGATCACATCGGCACCGGCTTTACAATTGCGATAAGCTTTTTCAGGATCAATGATACCTCCGCCAATGATGAGAGGGGCTTCAATATGGCGTGCCACTTTTTCAATCATTTGTTCAGGAATGGGCTTTTTGGCGCCGCTGCCTGCATCCATGTAGATGAGTTTCATACCCAGCATTTCACCTGCCATAGCGGTACACATGGCGATTTCACTTTTATCGGCAGGAATAGGTGTGGCATTGGAGATATAAGATACAGTAGTAGGGGCGCCACCATCAATGACCATATAACCGGTAGGCATGATCTCTAAGCCGCTTTTCTTTACAAAAGGAGCACTGATCACATGTTGACCGATCAATAATTCGGGATTTCTTCCTGAAATCAATGAGAGGTACAATAAAGCATCTGCATATTTGCTGACTTGTGATGGAGACCCCGGAAATAAGATCACAGGAATATCACAGGCGGCTTTGAGTTGGCGAATGCAATCATCCAGATGACTAGAGATCACCAGACTACCACCTACAAAGAAATAGTCTACTTTGGCATCTACAGACAGGTTTACCAGTTGGTCAATACTTCCGCTATCTACCTTATCAGGGTCGATAAGGACGGTAAAGGATTTTTTGCCCAGTTGCTTTCGTTCTGCCAGTTGTTGATAGATAACCTGCTTCATTCAATATGAGATAGATGCTTCTGCAAAAATGCAGAAAAGTTTTTGTTTAAGGCGCTAAACCCCTGTTTGTTTCGTATTTATCTGAAAGATAATGTGTTGAAAGCAATTTCAGACCGTTAAAAAGCAGGATTTTCGGTTTTGTTTCAACATTTTATTTACGGAAAATTCTTTGTTCAACAAGGGCTGAGGCCAAAAAATCTTTCCCACAATGGGGGATATTCCCTCAAATTCAACCCTGATTTGAGGTGCGAAAAAATCCACAATCTTTATTCACAAGCTGTGCATATTTACGGACTTGGATTATCAAATCGGAAAGATATTTTCGTCAACCGCTTAACATTTCGTTAATCCGCTGGGACCCATTAAATAACCGCTAAAATCAGAACTGCATTATGGCTACTACTCGCTCTAAGAAAGGCTTGCAATTCGGACGTCGCTTTACCCAAGAAGGCGTTAGTCCGTACGACCAGTTTGAATACGATTACAGAGACTCTGTGATCAAAAATCCAAATGGTGAAAAAGTATTTGAAATGAACAACGTGGAGGTTCCAAAACAATGGAGCCAAATCGCCACCGATATCCTTGCTCAGAAATATTTCCGCAAGGCCGGTGTACCGCAACCCGATGGTTCAGTGGGAAGAGAAACGAGCGTTAAGCAAGTAGCACACCGTATGGCACATTGTTGGCGTGTATGGGGTGAACGTTATGGTTATTTCGCTTCTGAAAAAGATGCTCAGATATTTTATGATGAGTTAGTATACAGTATCCTGAATCAGGCTTGTGTACCCAACTCTCCACAATGGTTCAATACCGGTTTGCATGAAGTATACGGCATCACCGGAAAACCGCAAGGTCACTATTATGTTGACGCAAAAGATGGTAAGCTGAAAAAGTCTACCAATGCTTATGAGCGTCCTCAGCCGCATGCATGTTTCATCCTGAGCGTGAGCGACGACTTAGTGAACGAAGGCGGTATCATGGATCTGTGGACTCGCGAGGCCCGCATTTTCAAATATGGTTCTGGTGTGGGTACCAATTTCTCTCAAATTCGTGGCGGCGGAGAAAAATTAAGCGGTGGTGGTACATCAAGCGGATTAATGAGTTTCCTGAAAATTGGTGACCGTGCTGCGGGTGCGATCAAAAGTGGTGGAACTACCCGTCGCGCCGCTAAAATGGTGTGTCTGGATCTGGATCATCCTGAGATCATGGATTTCATCAACTGGAAAGTAGAAGAAGAAAAGAAAGTGGCTGCTCTGGTTGCTGCAGGTTATGATAATAGTTACGAAGGAGAAGCTTACGCTACCGTATCAGGACAAAATTCTAATAACTCAGTACGTATTCCTAACAGCTTCTTCAAAGCATTGGAAGAAGATGGTGATTGGGAATTGAAAGCGCGTACCGATGGCCGTACCATGAAAAAGATCCCTGCACGCGAAGTATGGGATAAGATCGCTTACGCTGCATGGCGTTGTGCTGATCCGGGTACGCAGTATGATACTACCATCAACGAATGGCATACTTGTCCAAAAGGTGGTCGCATCAATGCGTCTAACCCTTGTTCAGAGTACATGTTCTTAGACAACACAGCTTGTAATCTGGCTTCTATCAACCTGCGTAAGTTCCATGATGATGATACCAACGTATTTGATGTAGAAGGTTTTGAATATACTACCCGCTTATGGACCACTGTGTTGGAGATCTCTGTATTGATGGCTCAGTTCCCTTCAAAAGAAGTGGCTCAGCTTTCTTACGATTATCGTACACTCGGTCTGGGCTTTGCTAACCTCGGTTCTATGCTGATGGTAAGCGGTATCGCTTATGACAGTGAAGAAGCGCGCGGTATTGCCGGTGCGATCTCTGCGATCATGACCGGTGTAGCATATAAGACATCCGCTGAAATGGCTTCTTTCCTTGGTGCTTTTGATAAGTACGAAGAAAATAAAGAAGACATGTTGCGTGTAATGCGCAACCACCGCGCTGCAGCTTACGATGCTGAAGATGCTTATGTTGGATTGGAGATCAAACCACAAGGTATCAAAGCAAAATATTGTCCTGATTACTTGTTGAAAGCTGCTACCAAAGCATGGGATGATGCAGTACAACTAGGGGAACAATACGGTTATCGTAATGCACAAACCACAGTGATCGCGCCAACCGGTACCATCGGTTTGGTAATGGATTGCGATACTACCGGTGTTGAACCGGATTTTGCACTAGTGAAATTCAAGAAATTATCAGGTGGTGGTTATTTCAAGATCATCAACCAGTCTGTGCCTCAGGCATTGAAGAACTTAGGGTACAATGAAGCAGAAGCAAAAGCTATAGAGCAATATGCGGTAGGAGCTGCTTCATTTGAAAATGCACCTTTCATTAACAATGAAACATTGGCTGCAAAAGGATTTACAGCTGAAGAGATCGCTAAATTGAATGGAGCTGCTAAATCTGCATTTGAGATCGGATTTATTTTCAACCGTTTCACTTTGGGTGATGAGTGCATGCAGCGCTTAGGATTCAAAGAAGAACAATATGCAGATTGGAGTTTCAATCTTCTTGAAGCATTAGGCTTTACAGAAGAGCAAATCGATGCGGCGAATGATTTTATATGTGGTACCATGACCATCGAAGGTGCTCCATACCTGAAAGATGAACATCTGCCTGTATTTGATTGCGCAAATAAATGTGGTAAGAAAGGAGAGCGTTATATCCACGCTTACGGACATATCCGCATGATGGGTGCTTGTCAGCCTTTCCTGAGCGGCGCCATTTCTAAAACCATCAACCTGCCACATGAAGCATCAGTAGAAGAGATCGCAGATTGCTACATGCTCAGTTGGAAATTAGGGTTGAAAGCAAATGCCCTTTACCGTGATGGTTCTAAATTGAGTCAGCCTCTGAGCAATAAATCCGATAAGAAGAAGAAAGAAGATGCTGCAACAGACAAACTGCAAGCTACTAGTGAGGAGACTGCTGCAGTTGAAACAGGTTCTAATATTGTTGACCTGAGCCAACTGACAGTGGATGAGTTATTGGAAGAAGTACAGAAGCGTATGAATGCTTCTACAGATACCAAACTGAAGCGTCAGTTATCTACCATCGTTGAGAAGAAATCATTACCGGCTAAGCGTCGTGGTTTCACACAGAAAGCAAAGATCGGTGGACAAGTGATTTTCTTGCGCACAGGTGAATATGCTGATGGAACATTGGGTGAGATCTTCATTGATCTTGCAAAAGAAGGATCAACCCTTCGCAGCTTCATGAACTGTTTTGCTATTGCAGTTTCTGTAGGCTTACAATATGGTGTGCCATTGGAAGAGTTTGTTGAGAAGTTTGTGTTTACCAAGTTTGAACCATCAGGAATGGTAGACCATCCAAACATCAAGACCACCACTTCATTGGTAGACTTTGTATTCCGTGCATTAGCTTATGAGTACCTGGGAAGAACAGATCTGGTACATGTGCTGGATCGTCCAACCATCGGTAATACCGGAGAAGATGATGGAGATGCTACTTTGCTGGGAAAGCCTGAACTGAGCAGTGTTCGTGTAACCGCTCCTTCAGCAAATACCACTCCTGCTGCACAACCTCAAAAATTACAGCGCGCAACAGCAGCCGTAAAAGCAGAGAACAGCGGCATGGATGCAGTAAATGCAGCAGCGAAGAACATGCAAAGTGATGCACCTGCTTGTAATACTTGCGGACATATCACCATTCGCTCGGGTACTTGTTACAAGTGCTTGAACTGTGGTAACAGCATGGGTTGTAGCTAGTAGTTGACATGAAAATTGTTAGTAAATACAATGAGAAACCGCTTCCTTTTAAGGGGCGGTTTTTTTTATCTTACAACCCCGTCATCCTGAGGAGCAGTAATAACCGCAGGTTATTGCGTGCGACGAAGGAGTCGGTAAAATCATAACCCACAATTTTTCTGAATCATCTTTCAAATCATCTTTTCTTTATCTTGAGATGAATTCACAATATTGCTTGACTTATATCACTCCTTATGGCATCAAAACCTATTTCAGAAATGACAATCGAAGAGTTGCACAAAACGGATAAATCGTTAAAGCTTGCGATTCAAATTATGGGAGTGGTGCTTGTATTGATGACGGCATCTGCCATCTATATTTTTACGCAAAAAGGGTTTAGCGCAACAACCGTTCTTCCAATTGTATTTCTTCCTTTGTTTACAATGAATATAGCCAATAGGAAAAAAATAAAAGCAGAATTACTGTCAAGAAACAATCAATAACTTCATTCTAAATTTTCAAACCTGCCTGTCGGTAGACAGGTTTTCAAATTTCCATGGGAGATCTCCAAATCAAAAAACAACCCAAGAAATACGATGCAGTCATCGTAGGTTCAGGAGCGGGTGGAGGTATGGCGGCTTATGTGTTGGCCAATGCCGGATTAAAAGTTTGTTTATTGGAAGCAGGTGCAGACTATGATCCTGCGAAACATTCCTCTCAGTTAAAAAATCCTTGGGAGTCGCCACGTCGAGGAGCGAGTACCAAGTTTCGTCCCTTCGGCGATTTTGATGGCTGCTTCTGGGGCTGGGAAATTGATGGAGAACCTTACACCATGGCAGAAGGCAGTGATAAATGGGATTGGTGGCGTGCCCGTATGATCGGTGGACGTACCAATCACTGGGGAAGGATTTCATTACGTTTTGGTCCAAAAGATTTCAAACGTAGAAGTATTGATGGACTTGGTGATGATTGGCCGATCAGTTATGATGATGTAAAACCTTACTACGATAAGATCGATAAATTATTGGGTGTCTTTGGTTCATTAGAAGGATTAGAGAATGATCCCGATGGTATCTTTCTTCCTCCACCAAAACCTCGTTTACATGAGTTGATGATTAAAAAAGCAGCCACAGGTATTGGTGTTCCGGTCATCCCATCACGTTTATCGATTCTTACCAAACAGATCAATAAAGAAAGAGGAGAATGTTTCTACTGTGCTCAATGCGGTAGAAGTTGTAAAGCAGCGGCTGATTTCTCTTCTTCTTCTGCATTGGTGCAGCCTGCAGTAAGAACAGGAAATGTAGATGTAATTACACAAGCGATGGCGCGTGAAGTCATCACCAATAGTGAAGGGATTGCTACCGGTATTTCTTATGTCGACAAAACAGACATGATGGAATACCAAGTGAGCGGTCGTGTTGTGATCCTTGCAGCGAGTGCTTGTGAAACAGCTCGTTTGTTACTCAATTCAAAATCAACCAGACATCCTAACGGATTGGCCAATAGCAGTAATGTAGTAGGTAAATACTTACACGATTCTACCGGCGCTGCATTGGGTGGCGTTTTGCCGGAGCTCTTTGGTCGTAAGCGTTACAATGAAGATGGTGTTGGTGGTATGCACGTATATACACCATGGTGGTTGGATAATAAAAAATTAGACTTCCCTCGCGGGTATCATATCGAATATTGGGGCGGAATGAGTCAACCTGCATATGGATTTGGTTTTGGTATGCAGGGCATGAATGGTAAATATTCAGTGAATGGTGTGAAAAAAGAAGCAGGTGGTTATGGTGCTTCTTTGAAAGAAGATGTACGTTATTTCTATGGTGCAGGTGTAGGTATGGCGGGAAGAGGGGAAGCTGTTCCAAGAATTGATAACTATTGTGAGATTGATCCTAAAGTAGTGGACAAATACGGTATTCCTGTTTTACGTTTCCATACTACTCACTCTGACTATGAGATCAAGCAGGCCAAACACATGAAGGAGACTTTCAAAGAGATCATGCATGAAATGGGTGCGATTATTACTTGGGGTGGTGACGATGATGCTTCTAATAATTATGGACTGGCCAATCCGGGTAACATCATCCATGAAGCAGGAACTGCTCGTATGGGTAACGATAAAAGAACCTCTGCATTGAATAAATGGAGTCAGGCACACGACTGTAAAACATTGTTCTGTGTAGATGGAAGTCAGTTTACTTCACAGGCAGATAAAAACATCACATGGACGATCCTGGCATTGTCTATGCGCGCATCTGAATACATCATTGATGAAATGAAAAAACAAAATCTGTAAATCTTCCCGACATGTCGGGACAAAACATATTCATATGGACAGAAGAAAATCCATCAAAGCGCTGGTAGTGGGTACGGTAGCAACCGGTGTATTGGTTGATGCTTGTAAGCCTACTGATAAAAAAGATAATACCACTGCATCCGCCAGTCTGGATGACAGAATGGAAGAAGAAAAAAAGTATCTCGCTAAACTGGAGAAGGAGGAGAAATTCTTCACAGAACATGAAATGGCGACCATTACTATTTTAGTGGACATCATTGTTCCAAAAGATGATGTAAGTGGTAGTGCTACTGATGCAAAAGTTCCGGAGTTTCTGGAATTCATTGTAAAGGATATGCCATCTCATCAAACACCGATGCGTGGAGGTCTTCGTTGGTTGGATATCCAATCATTCAAACAGTTTGAGAAATCTTTTGTAGACTGTACGGCAGCACAGAGAATACAACTGGTAGATCAGATCGCCTATCCGGAAAAAGCAAAACCTGAAATGGCGCAAGGCGTCTCTTTCTTTAATCTGATGCGTGATCTCACATTGACCGGTTTTTATACTTCTGAGATCGGCGTTAAAGATCTTGATTATCGTGGGAATGTTCCAAATAAATGGAATGGAGTACCTGATGATGTCTTACAACAATACAAGTTGGCATACTCAGAACGAGAACTAAAAGAGTGTGCGAGTTATAGCTAAAAAACAAACGCTGTGTGATCATCAAAATCACACAGCGTTTTTCTTATGAGGTATTGAGAGCTGGTTAACTTACACCACTACCCGGATTGATATTTTCCTCCGGATTGATGAAATGTAATTTTCCATTCGCGTCTTCCGCCATCAGTATCATTCCATTACTTTCAATCCCCCTCATTTTACGTGGAGCTAAGTTCACCACTACCGTTACCTGCTTTCCAACAATATCTTCTGGCTTGAAATGCATAGCAATACCTGACACGATCGTTCTGGTTTCAAAACCAAGGTCTACCTGTAGTTTCAACAATTTATCAGCCTTTTCTACTTTCTCCGCTGATACAATGGTTCCCACTTTCAGATCGATCTTAGCAAAATCATCAAATACAATTTCAGGTTTCACTGCCATCTCTTTGACTTCTGTCTTTTCACTTTTCACTTCTCCCTTTTCACTTTCCTTCTTCACACTCGCCGCATTTAATTTTTCTATCTGTTCCATAATTTCACTGTCTTCAATTTTTCTAAATAATAATTCAGGAGCTCTAAGGCTATAACCCACACTCAACAATTTCATGCTACCTGCGTTTTCCCAATCCAGCATTTTCTCAACAACTTTCATCATATGACACATTTTCTTCGCTGTAAATGGAAGGAATGGATTGATGAGGATCGATAAGTTGGCTGTTAACTGCAAACAAATATGTAAGCAATTATCAATACTCTTTTGCGCTTCCGGATTTTCTGCCAATGATTTGGCTACGATCCAAGGTTCTTTTTTCTGCATGTATTGATTACCAATACGAGCCAGATTGATCACTTCAAACAAGGCTTCACGAAAGCGATATTCTTCCAGTAGTGAAGAAACTTTTGAAGCGCTGTTCTTGATGTCTGCAATGGTCTGCTGATCTAACTCATCTGCAATATCCTGATGGAATGCCGGAACTTTTCCATTGCATAGTTTATGCATCAGTACAAATGTGCGGTTCACGAAATTACCGAAGATGCTGACCAGCTCGCTGTTGTTCGCATCCTGAAAACCCTTCCACATGAATTCACTGTCTTTTGTCTCGGGTGCGATCTGAGTAAGATAATAGCGAAGTACATCAGCCATTTGGCTACCGCCATTTTCTTTATGGATAAAATCATTGATATAATCCTGCATGTCGAGTTTCCAATTGCGACTGGTACTCATTTTATCTCCTTCTAAATTCATGAACTCATTGGAAGGAACATTATCAGGTAAAATATTACCATGCAGTTTCAGCATCACGGGGAAGATGATACAGTGGAATACTATATTGTCTTTACCAATGAAATGCACCAATTTGGTGTCTTTATCTTCCCAATAAGGTTTCCAATCTTTCCCCGTATTGATTGCCCATTGTTTTGTAGCACTGATATAACCAATGGGCGCATCAAACCATACATACAACACTTTTCCTGCTGCATCTGCAACCGGTACTTTAACACCCCAATCCAGATCACGTGTTACAGCACGAGGCTGTAATCCACCATCGATCCAGCTTTTGCATTGTCCGAGTACATTGGAACGCCAATCGTTGGCATGTTCTTCCAGGATCCACTTTCTTAAAAAATCTTCATGGCGATTCAGCGGTAAATACCAATGCTTAGTAGATTTTTTTATCGGAGCTTTTCCACTGAGTGTACTAACCGGATTGATCAATTCATCCGGACTCAAACTTTTTCCGCAACGCTCACATTGGTCGCCATAGGCACTGTCGAAACTACAGTTCGGACAAGTTCCCTTGATATAGCGGTCTGCTAAAAAGGAATTGGCTTCTTCATCAAAATATTGCTCCGATTCTTTGATCTCCAGATCACCGTTACTATTCAGTTTGGTGAAAAATTCCTGTGCCGTCTCATGATGTAAAGGATCACTGGTACGATGGTATACATCAAAAGCAATACCCAGGTCCTTGAAATTCTGTTCCATCAATGGATGGTACTTATCAATAATGGCTCTTGCAGTTGTTCCTTCCTTGGTGGCCTGAATAGGGATCGCTGTTCCATGTTCATCACTTCCACATACAAAAACGACATCCCTTTTTTGTGCTTTTAGATAACGCACATAGATATCTGCCGGTAAATAAGCGCCTGCTAAGTGTCCAATATGTTTTTGGCCGTTCGCATAGGGAAGGGCTGCTGTGATCAAGTATCTTTTAGGTTGCTCCATAAATCCGCTCTTGGCTGTTTCCTTGTGTTTAAGTCTGCAAAAATACAGATTAGCCCTGTAAGAGTCGCTGAAAGTGCAAATACGCTAAATTGCCACATGATCAAGATACCGCCGTATTTACGTAAAGGAGATACCATCGGCATTGTTTGTCCGTCCGGATATATGCCCTCCGACAAGGCTCAAACCTGTATTAAAGCGCTACAGGAATGGGGTTATCAGGTTAAAATAGGTAAGACCCTGGGTAACCAGTTTCATTACTTTTCCGGTACAGATCAGGAGCGACTGGAAGACCTGCAGCAAATGTTGGATGATACATCTGTAAAAGCCATTCTTTGCGGAAGAGGTGGTTATGGGATGAGTAGGATCATTGATCTGTTAGATTTTAAGGCATTCAAAAAAAATCCCAAGTGGATCATTGGTTATAGTGATATCACTTTGCTGCATGCTCATGTATTTACACAACTAAAAACTGCATCGTTGCATTCACCAATGGCAGCAGCTTTTAATGATGGTGAATTTGAGAATGAATACATTCAATCATTAAAGAAAATACTGAAAGGCGGTTCTTACAAGTATCGTTCTGCTGCACATCCTTTGAATCAATTTGGTACCGGATCAGGGGAGTTGGTTGGAGGGAACCTTTCTTTGTTGGCTCATATGACCGGCAGTAGATCAGCTTTTAATTTCAATAAGAAAATATTGTTCATCGAAGATATTGGCGAATACATTTATAACATCGATCGCATGATGATACAATTGGAAAGAAGTGGTGCCTTACAAAAATTATCAGGATTGATCATTGGTGGATTTACAGATATGAAAGACACTGTGATTCCTTTTGGCGCATCTATTACCCAAGTGATTCACGAGCGAGTAAAAAAATACAAATACCCCATCTGTTTCGATTTTCCCGTTAGCCACAACCGAGAAAATTACCCGCTCAAAGTAGGAGTGAAGCATGAGTTGAAAGTGGGTAAGGGGGGAGCGATATTAGCTGATAGCTTATAGGTCATGGCGCATAGTTGTTGATTTAATTTAGAATCAAGAAAACGGTGCTGTGTTTACTTCTTACTATCTCCAATGAACCATAAGCCATAACCCATAAGCTATCTGCTGCGCAACAAGCTATCCATCTTACTCTTCATCTCAATAAACGTATTCAAATCTCTGTGAGAGCCGTTTTCAATGGTGATGAATTCGTCGCCGGGTTTGAGAGCTGATTTGAGTTTAACTGCATTACGATAGGGAATGACACCATCTTCTGTTCCGTGGAAAATAGTCACGGGTGCTGTCACTTTTTTCATGAACTCATTGGATGGGAACTGGTATTTCAAAATAGATTTCAACGGATACATCCATAAATACATGCCGATCAATGAACGCATGCTGTTATAAGGAGTTTCCAGTATCAATCTCTTACAATCTCTTACCGACGCCAATTGTGTTGCCGCTCCTGTTCCCATAGATTTCCCATAAATAATGATCTGATCGGGTTGATAGAACTGTCTGGCACGCTTGTAAACTTGCAAAGCTTGATCGTAAATAGCTTGCTCAGTAAGGTCTCCGGTTGATTTTCCAAAACCCGGATAGTCAGGCATCCAAACAGCATAACCATGAGAGGTGAATTGCTCGACAAAACGTCGATACCTTCTTACATTACCGCGATTGCCATGAAAATACAGTACCAACCCTTTTCGCAGACTATCCGGAACAGTAAAGTGTACCATATGGGTTTCACTTTTTTCATCTACAGGGATCCAAATATCTTCATAGGGTTGCTCAAATTGATACACACTATCTTTTGCCACCACCACCGGCTGAAATAATATTTTCTTTTGAAAAGAGTAAAAAGCGATCCCAATCAGTGCATACACAATGAGTACGATCTTGAGCCAACGAGGGATTTTTTTCATCTTTGATTTTTTGATCTGTGATTTGAAAAGAGCTATCCCACCCTTTAAAGTCAAATCAAGATATCAAAGATCAAAAAATCAAAGATCAAATCCTTCTTTTTTCGGAACTTACAGCAAAAGAAACCCTTGGGTCAACTGCTGTTATATATTGCACTAGCTGTTGTTTTGCTGTCTGTACTCACTTATTTGGTACAAGAGCGATTGATATTCAAGCCTGAAAAGCTAAAGCATGACTTCAGGTTTGAGTATGATATTCCTTTTGAAGAACTGTTTTTTGACCCTGCTCCGGGAGTGCGTATCAATGGACTACATTTCTATAGACCTGAACCCAAAGGATTGATTCTTTACTTACACGGCAATACACGTAGTATCAAAGGCTGGGCTAAATATGCCAAAGATTTTTATCGGTATGATTATGATGTGGTATTGGTTGACTATCGCGGATTTGGAAAGAGCACCGGTAAGCGTACGGAAAAAGATATGTTGAATGATATGCAGTTTGTTTATGAAAAGCTGGCTGAAAAATATCAGCAACATCATATCCTGGTATATGGAAGAAGTATGGGTAGTGGTTTTGCAGCCAAGATTGCATCAGATAATACACCTCGTTATTTGATCTTGGATGCACCTTATTACAGTTTCAAAAAAGTGGCGGAGCGATTTATGCCGATACTGCCTATTAAGTATGTACTTCGTTTTCACTTGCGGACTGATAAATGGATTCAGAAAGTGAATTGTCATACCTATATCATTCACGGAACAAAAGATTGGTTGATACCGATCAGTCATAGCGAGAAACTACAAAGCTTCAATCCGCATAAGATCACATTGATTAGAATTGAGGGTGGTGGGCATAACAACCTGCCCTCATTTCATGAGTATCATAATTTTATTAGGGACATTCTCAAATACTAATAACAAGAGACAAGAAGGAAGGAACAAGAAACACGAGGGAAAAAATCAAAGATTGAAGATTCTCTTCCAAGCATCCATGCCGCCTTTGAGATTGATTAGATTGTTCAGCCCAAGTTTTTCTTCAAGTCTTTGGATGGCGATTTGACTTCTGATGCCTTTCTTGCAATAAACAACTACAGTTTGATCTGATGGGATCTCATGGGAATGTAGCATAAGCTCCCCCAATGGTATCAACTTACCACCGATGTTGAATTCCTGATGTTCTGATTGTTCCCTTACATCTAAAAGAAACAATGAATCATCATCTATTCGTTGTTTGAGTTCTTCAGGAGAGATATGTTTCATTCAAAATCGCTTCCTTCATAATACACACGCTTCAGATTCAACTTTGATACGGGTGCAACGATCAACGGGAATTTTTCAATGGTCACATTGCTAGGGTCTAGTCCAAAGCCACGTTCTTCACCCAAACTGATCTCTTTCAACCAGAAATATAGTTTCATCACGATGCGTTCAAAGAATGGCAACTCATTATCCTGACTCAAATATTTTTCCAATACAATGAACTGGAAGTCACCTACCACATTGTTTTTCTCAAGACTCTCGTAACGACTGGTGATATTCACTTCTTTATTGTTTACCAGTTCTTCTACTACTTTTCTGAACATGAGATTGATGCGTTGTTCCACCCTGAATCCCAATCTGAATTCGACACGAATGATGTCATTTGGAATGATATGTTCTACTGAATATTCGCAGGTGTATGGATCATCCAAAACATCCACATGTACAAACCAGTAGATATCGGCACGCTTGGGTTTTTTGTTCAAGATGGAATACATGATCTTATGCTCGATCTCTTTAGGATTATTGGCACTGGTCATGTACACTAGGTGGGTAGCGTATTTGGGGATGGTCTTATCATTACTCAACTCCTGGATCATTGGTATGTAATGCTCCATTCGTACAAATTCCACATACCTGTTCTTGATCTTTCTACTTCTAAACCATACATACATCACTGCGAATAATGCTCCACCAACAATCAGTGTCACATAACCGCCGTGCATGAATTTTTCCAGATTGGCAACCAAGAACGATAATTCAATCGCGAGATAAACGATCAAATAGATATAGATCCATACAGGTAATACCCTTCTACTGACGAGAAAATTAGCAAAGAGAATAGAAGTGCTGATCATACACATCGTAATCGCCAACCCATAGGCAGCGCCCATGTTTGCTGATTTCTGGAAGTATAAAACGATGGCTACACAACCAATATACAAGAGCAAACTGATTCCCGGAATGTACAATTGGCCTTTTTCTTCTGTTGGATAATGGATCTTCATTTTAGGCCAAAGATTCAAACGCATGGCTTCACTGATCAAAGTGAATGATCCTGATATCAAAGCCTGGCTCGCAATAATGGCAGCAGTAGTGGCAATGATGATACCTGCGAGTTTGAACCATTGTGGCATGATACCAATGAAGGGGTTAAAGCCGCCGGCAATAAGATTTTCAGGAATGGGGCCACCTTCATAATTGGCCAATAGCCAAGCGCCTTGTCCGAGATAGTTCAATATCAGACAGCATTTTACAAACATCCAGGAGATACGGATATTTCCTTTTCCGCAATGTCCCAGATCACTGTACAATGCCTCAGCACCTGTTGTACAGAGAAATACCGCACCTAATAACCAGAATCCTTTCGGATACATGGTCAGTAATTCAAACGCATAATATGGATTGAATGCTTTGAAGATGGCTATATCATCCAACAAATGAATCGCACCTAAAACAGCCAGCATACCAAACCATACCAACATGATCGGTCCAAACATTTTACCTATCGATGCTGTACCAAATTGTTGCATGAAAAAGATCACACTGATAATGGCGATCACAATACCAACAATGGTACTGGTTTGTATATGACTTAATGAAGGTAATTGTCGTAAACCTTCAATAGCAGAAGTGATTGAGATGGGTGGAGTAATGATCCCATCAGCCAATAATGCAGCACCCCCGATCATAGCAGGTACTACCAGCCATTTTTTTCTTCTTCGTACCAATGCATACAAACTGAAAATGCCGCCTTCTCCTTTGTTATCAGCCTTAAGGGTCAGGATCACATATTTGATGGTGGTCTGAAGGGTGAGTGTCCAGATCACACAAGACAAAGACCCTAAGATCAGTGCTTCACTAATGACTTTTCCATGAATGATTTCATTCAGTACATAAAGAGGGGAAGTACCGATGTCGCCGTAGATGATACCGAGTGCAATGATGAGTCCTGCAGAGGTAACCTTGTTTAAATTCTTACTCACTCGAAGTAGAGTCCGGCATTTGTGCCTGAATCTTTAACAAATGTATAGGAAATTTCAAGTAACCATAAAGAGTATTCGATACAAGAAATTAAGATTTATTTCACCCCCCTTCAGGCAACTATTGGGCTGGGTAGCTGTTTCTATGTTCAAACTATTCTTAAATCGGTTCAGACCTTAATTGCCTTGTATAAGGCATATATCTTACATTTGAAATACTTAAAACGGGTTCGGAAATGAAAAAATTCCTATTCTTTCTGACATGTCTTCTTTTTCTGACAGGTCAATCCATTTTTGCCCAACAGATCACATACTCTGAGCCGGACAGGGAAGATGCCCGTGTTATGAACTTTGAGGTTTTGGGTAAAGTAGATGGGAATATTTTAGTGTACAAGAGCTATCGGGATATCGGCTTCATGTGTGTTTTTGATAATGGCATGAAAATGATCGAGAAAAACAAACTCGATTTTCTACCTGAACGTACCATCAGCGCTGAGTTTCAGATTTATCCGGGCTTTGCCTATATGTTTTATCAGTTTCAGCGTAGGAATATCTTTTACTGCATGGCCGTGAAATTTGATTCCAAAGGGAAGCGAATAGGAGACCCCATTCAACTGGATACCACCAGTAACATGACGTATGCTAGTAACAGAAATGTATATACTGTTCTTTTCAGTGAAGACAAACAGAAGATCATGGTCTTCAAAATCAGTAGCAGAAATGATCGAATGCATGTGCTTACTACAGCTCTATTCGATAAAGATCTGAACCTGCTCAAGAAAAGTAGGGTAGGTGTTGAAATGCCACAGCGTAATGATTTCCTCTCTGAATTTATTGTAGACAATGACGGTGATATGGCCTGTATTCGTGCATCAGGTACTTCTCAAAATGACAATATCAATAAAGTGACACTGGTCACAAAAAAAGCGTATGTGGATGCGGTACAGTTTACCGATTTGTCAATCAAAGGATTTTATCTGGATGATATACGGATCAAAGCCGATAACTTAAACAGACACTATATCGTAACTTCTTATTTCAGCAAACAAAGAAGAGGTAATATCGATGGTTTGTATTATTACCTGTGGGATAAAGATGCACAGAAAGAAATGCTCAACACTGCCACAGTATTTACTGATGAGTTTCGAGGTGATGCTCGCAATGAAGGCAATACCAAAACAGCTTTTAATGATTTCTTTTTGAATAATATCATTCTGAGAAAAGATGGTGGTTTCATTGTGATCTCTGAATCAGCATATAGCAGTACTCGTGGTAACACACTCAGTAGATGGGATTATCTATATGGTTCCCCGTATTGGTCGCAGCTTGATTATTACAGTTGGAATAGCCCACTTGGTTTTTATCCATGGTGGAGGATGAATACTTTCAATAATAACATGACACGTTATTATGCAGACAATGTAACCGTTATCTCATTCGATAAAACCGGTAAAATGGAGTGGAGCAATGTGATCAGAAAATCACAATATGATGACAATACCGATAATTTTATTGGATTCGGTATGCTAAATGCGGGAGATAGACTGCACTTCCTTTTCAATGTTCAGGAGAAAAGAGATAATATACTGTCTGATCAAAGTATTGCACCCAATGGACAAATCAATCGAAATCCGACCTTTAAAAATCTGGATAGAGGTTATAACTTTATGCCCAGACATGCAAAGCAAGTAGGTGCCCGACAATTGATCATCCCTTGTCAGTATAGAGGCTACACCTGCTTTGCTAAAATTGATTATTAACCCTTTGATATCTTTTTGTGGTCGGATTATTTAGAGATAAGTCGTTCATCAATATTTTTTTCTTAATTCTACTAAGTGTAGGGATTCATTTTCATTTCTTGACTGAGTCACCGGTCATTGACACGAATAGTGGAACGAATGATGGACTCATCTCTCTGATCTTGGATCGTTATATCGCATCATTACCTTCTGTGGTTCGATTGCTCTTGTATCATGGGCTGGTATTGGTACAAGCTATTCGATTGAATTTAGCACTGAATGAGCTGAGGATGTACCAAACATCGAATTATGTACCTGCGATGACCTATGTATTGCTTACGGCCGTTATTCCTCAATGGTGTGCTATTTCTCCGGCATTGGTGTCTAATTCTCTGGTGATCTGGATTTTTGTAAAACTCAGCCGACTATATAATCACCCTAATCCTAAAACCCTTTTATTCAATACAGGAATGATCACCGGTCTTGCTGTATTGTGTTATCATCCAATGGCCATACTGGCTGGTGTGGTATTATTTGCATTGGCAGTAGTACGACCTTTTCGATTGGCAGAATGGCTGATTCTGTTAATGGGTATCGTTCTGCCTTATTATTTTGTATTATCTATCTTATTTCTAACCGACCGATTGCCGGAATTTCAATCCATGATACCTGATTTTTATCTGGGTATTCCAGATGGCGCATCCGGATCTGTCTTTTTGAGGGGTATTATTGGACTTGGTGTTCTCTTACTATGTGGACTTTTCTTTTGGCAGGTTAGTATCAATCGAATGGTGATACAGATCCGTAAAAATTGGGGGGTGATGGTTGTTATGTTATTAACCTTATTACCCGTACCCTTTATTTTTCAATTGGGAGGATTAGAGTCGGGCATATTATGCCTGATACCCATCAGTGCCTTTGTGGCCAATGCCTTTTCCAATCCACGAAATCTCAGCTTCCCGAATCTTTTATTTATTGCGGCCATCGTTATTATTGCGCTTAATAACTGGTACCTGTTGAAAAATTAGGGGTGTATTAACTTGCGCAAACGTACCTTTGAGCCAAAATTTAGTCGCGCCCCTGTTTTTGGGTCTTTTGCCTTGAAATAGGAACGCAATCATCTATAAATCAACTTTCATGAAATTCGGTGTTGTCGTTTTCCCGGGATCTAATTGTGACAGGGATATGCAGGATTCATTACAACAGGACCTGGGTAAAGAGGTGATCATGCTTTGGCATAAAGACAAAGACCTGAGTATGTTCTCTACCGATGATTGCATCATTCTGCCGGGTGGCTTTTCTTATGGTGACTATCTCCGTTGTGGTGCGATTGCACGATTCAGCCCGATGATGCAAAGTGTGATTGATTTTGCCAACCGAGGTGGAAAAGTATTGGGAGTTTGTAATGGGTTCCAAATTCTTTGTGAAAGTGGCTTACTGCCGGGTGTACTGCTTCAAAACGCCAATCAACAATTTATCTGTAAGAACGTATATATTAAAAATGGCAATGGAGAAGCTTTGAAAATTCCAATCGCACACGGAGAAGGAAGATTTTTTGCGGATGATGCTACACTTGATCAATTAGAAGCAAATAATCAAGTCATCTTCCGTTACTGTGATGAAAAAGGGAATATTGATGCGGCTTATAATCCGAATGGGGCCGTAAGAAATATTGCAGGTATCAGAAATGCTGCCAATAATGTATTTGGCATGATGCCACATCCAGAAAGAGCTACATCAACTGCTTTGAATAACTTGGATGGTAAAAAAGTATTTGAATTATTAGGATTGAATTAATGGTAAGGATTTTAAATCAGTAACGTCTTTATATCTAGTTATGAAAAAAATAATCTACACACTTATATTAACGATGCTGGCAGGAGTGGTGACTGCTCAGATCAAAGATCCTGTTAGCTGGACTTTTGAAGCTAAGAAAAAAACAGCTGATACTTATGATGTGGTACTAACTGCTACCATTCAAGGTAAGTGGCATATCTACTCTCAAAAAACAGGAAAAGGTGGTCCGATCCCAACAAAAATGACTGTAAAGCCCAACCCATTGATCTCGCTGGTTGGTACACCTAAAGAGATTGGAAAAGTAGAAAAGATCTATGATGAAATATTTCAAACAGATGTACTCTATCTATCCAACAAAGTACAATATGTACAAACTGTAAAATTGAAAGGAAAGGTTAAAACCAATGTTACCGGAACCATTGATTACATGGTTTGTGATGATGCACAGTGTTTACCTCCTACCAAAAAATCTTTTGATATTAAGCTACAATAAGTATGAAGTATTTTTTAGCGACCCTATTAATTACAGCATTATCTTTTACCAATATACTTACTGCACAGGATAACAAACCTGTGCAGTTTTCTTTCAAGGCTGAACGTACCTCAGATACAACTGCTGTGGTTACTGTGAAAGCAATTATTGGTAAGAGTTTGCAGCTGTTCGGTGTACAAAAACAATATGCAGACGATGTATTTGTAAGTACACTCAATCAGGATACAACAAAATCAGATAGTCGTTTTACCATTGACTCCATTCAATCTGTTGGTGTAGGTCAGTCAGTTAAACCCGCAGGTGCAGAACAAAATTCATTGGTTTATACGGACAGCGCCATATTCCAATACTTTTTGAAGGTTGGAAAAGATACTGTGAAGATCAGAGGAAGTTTCGACTGGCTGGGTATTAATGGAGATGAGTTTCCAAGTGGTTCAGAATTGGTATCTGTTACTATTCCATCTGCTAATGCAACGGGAACTGATACTTCAGCAACAGGAGATGAATCATTGTGGAATATTTTTTTCATCTGTTTCATCACCGGATTACTTGCCATCATTACGCCTTGTGTATTTCCATTGATACCGGTAACGGTGAGTTTCTTCTTGAAAAGAAGTAAAAGCAGAGCTGAAGGTATTCGCAACGCTTTGTGGTATTCTTTTAGTATCGTATTGATCTATACAGTGCCAACACTGATATTGACATTGATCTTCGGAGATACGATTTTATATACGATCTCAACACATCCGGTTTCCAATTTGCTATTCTTTGCATTTTTTATTGTTTTTGCCATCTCTTTCTTTGGTGCGTTTGAATTAACGCTACCTAATAGTTGGGCGAATAAAGCAGATCAACAGGCCGGGAAAGGCGGTTTATTGGGTATCTTCTTTATGGCATTGACACTGGTCATTGTTTCTTTTTCTTGTACCGGTCCATTGGTGGGGACCTTACTCGGACAAACAAGTACACAAGGTGTTAGCGCAGCACCTATTATAGGTATGATGGGATTTGGTCTTGGACTAGCTATTCCTTTTTCGTTGTTCGCCTTCTTCCCATCCATGTTGCAGTCATTACCAAAGAGTGGTGGTTGGTTAAATTCAGTGAAAGTAACTTTTGGGTTTATTGAATTGGCATTAGCCTTGAAATTCTTATCAAATGTAGATCTGACTTATCATTGGGGTTTATTGAATCGTGATGTATTTCTGGTTTTATGGATCGTGATATTTGGATTGATGGGATTGTATTTGATCGGTAAGCTGAAATTCTCTCATGACAGCGATTTGAAATTCATAAGCGTTCCTCGTTTATTTTTTGCCATAGCCGCATTTAGCTTTGCGGTGTACATGATACCGGGTTTATGGGGAGCACCTTTGAAATTGTTGAGTGGATTTATTCCTCCATCAACAACGCAGGAGTTCAATCTGGATGATCTTAAATATAAAATTGGAAGTAATACCGCAGTGGTATCAAACAGTAATGTTGCTGCTGCAAAACCTCCGATGAAATATACCAATAAACTCAAAGTACCTTTTGGCTTGGTCGCATATTTTGATCTGGAAGAAGGAATGGCTGCCGCAAAAGCACTGAACAAGCCTGTTATGCTTGATTTTACAGGACACACTTGTGCTAACTGTAGAAAAATGGAAGAACAGGTATGGAAAGATCCTGAGGTATTAAAAAGGATCAAAGAAAATTTTGTGTTGGTGAGTTTGTATGTCGATGAGTATGATACAGAGTTGCCTGAAAGCGAACATTATAAAGACAAGAACGGGAATATGATCACAAACGTGGGTCAAAAGAATTTGGATTATGAGATAACCAAGTTCGGTTTCAATGCACAGCCCCTGTATATGTTCTTGGATCTGGAGGGTAATCCTTTAAGTGATATCAAATATGGATATGTACCTAACGTACAAAAATTCATAGACCATCTGGATGCGATGAAAGCAGCGTTTGAAAAGAAAAAATAGTAAAACAACTTCTTAGAATTGACAAGCCCCGATTTTTTAGATCGGGGCTTTATTTTTTATCGTAACGAGTGTGAGCAAACTTATAAGGCGATCTGTTTCTCTACCATCATTTTTCTAAGATTGATAAGCCCGTACCGCATCCGTCCTAAAGCTGTATTGATACTGCAATTGGTGATTTGTGCGATCTCTTTAAAACTCAGATTGGCATAATGTCTTAAAACAATGATCTCTCTTTGTTCTTCAGGCAAAAGATCCAGCATTCTACGAACACGGTCATGACTTTGTGCACGCATGAGTTTCGCATCAGGACCTTCTTCCGTGATCTGTATCACTTCAAAAATATCCTGGTTGTCGCTGGTCTTGATAGCCGGAGCTCTTTTTACTTTGCGGAAATAGTCAACGCACAGGTTATGTGCAATGCGCAGGGCCCAAGGCAGGAATTTCCCTTCTTCCGTGTAACGTCTGTTCTTTAAAGTGTCGATGATCTTGATAAATACGTCCTGGAAGAGATCTTCAGCGAGGTAAGTGTCTTTCACAAAGAAAAGAATCGAAGAATAGATCCTGTCTTTGTATCGGTTCACTAAAACCTCAAAGGAGCCGGCATCGCCTTCCTGAAAGGAACGGATCAGATCAATATCAGACACATGGTCTAATGTTTTCATGTTTGGGTCGTTTGGCTACGTTTTAAAAACAGGATATTGGATTGTAAAAAGCTTTTCTCTCAGGATTCGTTTATCCTGATTTTAAATCGGTTATGTTAAATTAATTATCTTTTATATGCTGGTTTCTTTTGTGGATACATTGTTTTTCAATGAAATGGTTATTCACATTTTTCACATCTGTTTTCCAAAGGATTCGGGTAAATCTTCTTTTTTTCTAAACCTACAGGTCATTATTGTGTTTAAATTGCTGCACTTATGGCTACAAAGACGAAACAAAGAATTTCACGTGAGTTGGAGAGTACTGATACCATCCTGGTAAAAGGTGCGAGGATGCATAACCTAAAGAATGTAACCGTAGCTTTTCCCCGTAATAAATTGATCGTTGTAACAGGTGTTTCGGGTAGTGGCAAATCTTCACTCACTATCGATACCTTATTTGCTGAAGGACAAAGACGTTATGCAGAAAGTTTGAGTGCATATGCTCGTCAGTTCATGGCAAGAATGGTAAAACCGGATGTGGATTATATTAAGGGTCTTTGTCCGGCCATTGCGATTGAACAAAAAGTCATTACACGTACCCCCAGAAGTACGGTGGGTAGTATGACCGAGATCTATGATTACCTGCGATTATTGTATGCGCGTACCGGGAAAACCATTTCTCCCATCAGTGGGAAAGAGGTAAAAAAAGATGATGTTTCAGATGTCGTATCATTTGTAAAAAAGCTATCTCACGGAACCAAAGTAGTCATATTGGTGCCTTTTAAACAACATGCCCATAGAGATACACGTGAAGAATTGAATATCCTGATGCAGAAAGGTTTTTCAAGGATATGGAGTAAAGCGGGAGAAGGTCAAATGTTGCGCATCGAAGAACTCACTGAAATGGATGATAAGGCTTTGCAAAAAGCCATTCCGGTTTCAAAAGTTGCTAAGCATGCTGTTTATGTTCTCATCGATCGAATGGTGGTGAAAGATTTTGAAGAAGAAGACCTCCATCGTTTATCTGATTCTGTGAACACTGCTTTTTATGAGGGGGATGGAGAAATGATCGTGGAAGTAGATGGAGATCATCTTCATCACTTTAGTAATCGTTTCGAATTGGATGGTATTGTATTTGAGGAGCCCGTTCCCAATCTTTTTTCTTTTAATAATCCGTATGGCGCTTGTCCGGTTTGTGAGGGATTCAGCCAGGTGCTGGGAATTGATACTGATCTTGTGATACCGGATCGAAGACTCAGTGTTTACGAAGGTGCAGTGGCTCCATGGAAAGGAGAAAAGTTAAGTTGGTGGAAAGACCAGTTTATCAAAGGAGCTTCTAAGGTCGGATTTCCGATACATAAACCCATTGCAGAACTTACCAAAGAACAGTACCAACAATTATGGAAAGGGGTAAATGGAGCTTATGGTATCGATGATTTTTTCAAAGATGTAGAACAGAATTTATACAAGGTACAATTCAGGGTATTGTTGAGCCGATACAGAGGGAGAACAACTTGTACGCCTTGTGAAGGATATCGATTGCGCAAAGAAGCATTGTATGTGAAAGTAGGAGGTAAGCACATCGGAGAATTATGTGAATGGCAGGTTCGTGATCTTAAACAATGGTTCAATGAATTGAAACTATCTGAAAATGATCAACAGATCGCTAAAAGAATCCTCATTGAAATTCATCAGCGCTTACAAACTTTATTGGATGTGGGATTAGGCTATCTCACATTGAATCGATTGGCCAATTCATTGAGTGGTGGTGAAAGTCAGCGTATTCAATTGACAAGAAGCTTGGGAAGCAATCTTACCAACTCTTTGTATATTTTAGATGAACCATCTATCGGTCTTCATTCCAGAGATACGGAGCGATTGATCAGTGTATTAAAGTCGTTACGTGATCTCGGTAATACGGTAGTAGTGGTTGAACACGATGAGATGATGATGCGTGAGGCTGATCATATTATTGATATGGGACCGCTGGCATCTCATTTAGGTGGTGAAGTAGTTGCTGAAGGTGATTATGATACAATTACACATCATCCGGAAAGTCTGACCGGTAAATATCTCACAGGAAAACTAAAGATAGAAGCTCCTGAGAAAGTAAGAAAATGGAATCGATCCATCATAGTTGAAGGCGCAGCTCAGAATAATCTAAAAAATATTACGGTTACTTTTCCATTGAATACACTCTGCGTAGTGAGTGGAGTCAGTGGTAGTGGGAAGACTACCCTCGTAAAGCAAGTGTTATATCCTGCATTAAAGAAGATGAAAGGTGAGCCGGCGGAAAAAGTAGGTTTACATAACAAGATCAGCGGTGATACGGATTATATTTCTCAGATCGAATTGGTAGATCAAAACCCTATTGGCAAATCATCACGAAGTAATCCAATTACCTATATCAAAGCCTACGATACCATCCGTGATCTCTATTCCAAACAGCCTTTGGCGAAGATGAGAGGATTTCAAGCCAAACATTTTTCTTTTAATGTTGATGGTGGAAGATGTGATGCTTGTAAAGGAGAAGGAGAACAAATTGTTGAAATGCAGTTCCTGGCAGATGTACACCTTACCTGTGATGTTTGTAACGGTAAACGATTCAAAGAAGAAGTGCTGGAAGTGAACTACAAAGGCAAAAGTATTTTTGATGTATTGGATATGAGTGTAGATGAGGCTCTCGATTTTTTTGCAGAAGAAAAAAATATTAAAACAGCGATACAACCCTTACAGGATGTAGGCTTAGGATATATCAAACTCGGGCAAAGCAGTGATACCCTTAGTGGTGGAGAAGCGCAGCGTGTAAAACTTGCCAGTTTTCTGGGTAAAGGAAAAGGGGGTGGGCATATGCTCTTTATTTTTGATGAACCTACGACAGGACTTCATTTCCACGATATCAAAAAATTACTTGCTTCTTTTCAGGCATTGATCGAACAAGGACATTCGTTGATCGTGATCGAACACAATACGGATGTGATCAGATCCGCAGATTGGTTGATTGATATGGGACCCGAGGCGGGTGATGCAGGCGGACAAGTTGTATATGCAGGTATTCCTGAAGGGATCAAAAAAGCAAAAGAAAGTTATACAGGAAAGTTCCTATAAAAAATAAAGCCACAGCAATCAGTGAATCTGTGGCTTTATTTTTAAAAAGTCTAAGTATTATCTTAATCGGTCTACACTCTTGACCAGTTTCTCATCTTTATTGATTCCAATCATCGCCATGATAAAGAAAATAGGTATCGCAAAACTAAACACAGCACTCAAAGCGATAGCACCGGTATCATATTTCTTAGTGAATACAAAGTAAAGTACAATATTCAAGATACTCACTGCCATTCCTGCTAATGCTATTTTGAGTTGAAGAGGTCTGTTATTATACAAGAAAATAGATACTAACGCCACAATAGCAGCAGCAATGGAAAGTATTAGTATGAGTAAATGGCTCATAGCTGTGAATTCTTCTGCAGGAGCGGTGCCAACGCTTCCAACATAAAAAGGTATTTTCAAAGTAGCAAATCCGCAAATGGATGCAGCCAGTAACCACAATGATTGTACACGTTGTATCATAAAGTTTCTTTTAATAATAGCCTTGTTCTTTGTCTCTTTCTTCTGAATCTTCTTTAGTTCATTTCCGGATACAAAGAGAACTGCGACATGAAATCATTCACCTGCTTCTTGATCTCTTTGAGTTTTGATTCATCATCTGCATTCATTAAAGCCTGATCAATTGAATTTACCACAAATTCCATATCCTTTTCAATCATTCCTCGAGTGGTGATCGCAGCTACACCAAATCGGATACCTGAAGTCACAAAAGCGCTTTTATCGTCATAAGGTACCATGTTTTTATTTGCCGTGATATCCGCATGCCCCAATACTTGTTCTGCTTTTTTACCACTGATATTTTTATTTCTCAGATCGATCAACATCAAGTGATTATCTGTACCACCACTGATGATCTGATAACCGCGATCCACAAAAGCCTTGGCCATGGCTTGGGCATTCTTTTGTACTTGTTGTTGGTAGGTCAAAAATTCATCCGTCAAAATTTCACCAAAGGCAATTGCTTTTGCAGCAATCACGTGCTCTAAAGGTCCACCTTGCGTACCAGGGAATACAGCCATATCGATCAGGTTGCTCATCATACGAAGATTACCTTTTACATCTTTCAAGCCAAAAGGATTCTCGGTATCTTTTTTCATCATGATCACCCCACCTCTAGGTCCACGTAAAGTTTTGTGTGTAGTAGATGTTACAAAATGACAATGATCAAAAGGATCAGATAACAATCCCTTTGCAATGAGTCCGGCAGGGTGTGCAATATCAGCCAATACAAAAGCACCTACCTCGTCTGCTACTTTACGAATGCGTGCATAATCCCAGTCTCTGCTATAGGCACTAGCGCCGCAAATGATCAGTTTTGGTTTTACAGATCTGGCTTTTTCTTCCAGCATCTCATAGTCAACCAATCCGTCTTCTCTTTTCACACCATAAAAATGCGGCTCATATAATTTACCACTGAAGTTAACCGGAGACCCGTGTGTGAGGTGTCCACCCATACTGAGATCAAGACCTAAAATTTTATCACCGGGTTGTAATATTGCCAGCATCAATGCAGCATTTGCTTGTGCACCACTATGGGGTTGCACATTGGCATATTCAATATTGAATATTTGTTTAAGTCTATCAATAGCCAACTGTTCTGTTTGATCCACAATTTCACAACCACCATAATATCTTCTTCCGGGATAACCCTCAGCATATTTATTGGTCATTACATTGCCCATGGCCTGCATAACCTGTAAACTGGTAAAATTTTCCGAAGCGATTAATTCAATGCCACGACGCTGACGTTCCAATTCTTGTCTGATAAGATCGAATACGAGGGTATCTCTTTGCATGATGAGGTATTTAGTGCAAATATATGCGATGTGTCGCAAGCTACAAGCCACGAGCCACAAGCTACAAGTAGTTAATAAATTAGCACTGGATCACATAAATAAATATTTGCAGCATGCAGCTTGGGGCTTGCAGCTTAAATTTCCACACCACTTGCCCAATGCTCAGATTTTCCTATTTTCGACCTCTTGATGAGTAAGACCGCTTCCGGGTGGAGCAGTTGTAAGCATGGTGCGGATGGGCTCATCAAAAAATATCTCCCATGAAAGCAATCATACCAGTAGCGGGTGCAGGTACCAAACTGAGACCTCATACATATACCCAACCCAAAGCCCTTATTCCTATTGCAGGAAAAACCATTCTGAGTTATATCGTTGATCAATTGAGGGAAGCAGGTATCAATGAATTCATTTTTATTGTTGGATACTTGGGCGAAAAAATTCAGGATTATGTGAAACAAACATATCCTGATATGACAGCACATTTTGTGTATCAGAATGAGCGTCAAGGTACTGGACATGCCATTGAATTAACCAGAAATATTGTTGGACAAGATGAAGTGTTTGTTGCCTTAGGAGATACTATTTGTGAGTATGATGTAAGAGAAGTAGTGAACAGTCCATATAGTATGTTAGGTATCAAAAAAGTAGATGATCCTAGAAATTTCGGAGTAGCATCTATCGGAGATGATGGGTTTATTGAACAGGTTGTTGAAAAGCCTGCTATTCCAAAAAGTAATATGGCATTGGTGGGGTTATATAAGATCAAAGAAACCCATTTCCTTTTTGAATGTTTACATCATCTGTTTACACAGGATATTAAAACATATGGAGAATACAATCTCACTGATGCTTTGGATTGTATGATCAAACGCGGTGCTAAGTTTCAATCATTCAAAGTAAAGAACTGGTTTGATTGCGGGAAAAAGGAAACCTTACTCGAAAGCAATGCCACTTTGTTGAAAAAGTTTGGTGGCAATATTGTTGATGGACATGATTTTAAAGACACGATCATCATTCCTCCCGTAAGTATTGCGCCAGGTTGTGATATCTCTAACTCTATAATTGGCCCACACGTAGCAATAGGTGCTAACACAACCATTAAACATTCTATCGTTCGTGATAGTATCATCGGATCTTACACAAGTCTTTATGAAGTCGTGCTAGATAATTCCCTCATCGGCAGTGATGCTTCTGTTAAAGGCCTCAGCAGAAGTTTGAATATTGGAGATAATACGGAGATTGATTTTGGGTAGCAGATAGCTAATCGTACATAGCCAATAGGTATAAATACTTGGTAGAAATGCTTGCTTTTAGAATACGCTTGAATAGTAATTTTATTCTATGGCATTTCGATTCGAGGGATTACAAATATGGCATCAAGCACTTCAATTGTCTGTTGAAGTAAATGAGTTGGTAAAAACTTTTCCATCATTTGAACTTTATAGTTTATCAAATCAAATCAGGAGAGCTTCTGATTCTGTAGTTTTAAATATTGCAGAAGGATCAACTGGTCAAAGTAAACTTGAGTTTTGTCGATTTCTTAGATATGCACTTAGGTCAGGTATTGAAGTCGTTTCATGTTTTTTTATTGCCAAAGAGAAAGGCTATCTTTCAGAAGAAGTCTTCAAAGTATTTTATGCTAAATATGAGTATTTGTGTAAAATGATTACAAATTTTCAAAAATCACTTCAATAACTATATGCTATGAACCATAAGCTATCGACAAACAGGCTCGCCGACTTATTTTCCACCCGCTACCCCCTCATCCAGGCCGGCATGATATGGGCGAGTGGATGGCGATTGGCGAGTGCGGTGAGTAATGCGGGGGGATTGGGTTTGTTGGGTGCCGGGAGTATGTATCCTGATGTATTACGTGAGCATATTCAAAAGTGTAAGGCAGCTACTGTTCAGCCCTTTGGTGTGAATGTTCCACTGTTGTATCCTGATATCGATCAGTTGATGAATATCATTGTTGAAGAGAAAGTACCGATTGTTTTTACTAGTGCCGGTAATCCGAAAACATGGACAGGCTTTTTGAAGGATAAAGGAATTAAAGTTGTACATGTTGTAAGTAGTAGCAAGTTTGCAAAAAAAGCAGAAGAAGCAGGTTGTGATGCAGTAGTAGCAGAAGGTTTTGAGGCGGGCGGACATAACGGTCGGGAGGAAACAACAACAATGGTATTGATTCCGGCGGTTCGTGCGGCAGTAAGTATACCGGTGATTGCAGCCGGAGGAATTGCAACGGGTACACAAATGCTGGCAGCAATGGTTTTGGGTGCTGATGGAGTTCAAGTAGGTAGTCGTTTTGTATGTACACCGGAAGCATCATCACATCCATCTTTTAAGGAGGCGATTGTTCAAGCAAGTGAGGGCGATACCCAATTAGCTATGAAAAAAGTTGTTCCTGTTCGACTCTTAAAAAACAAATTTGCGGAAGAGATCAAAGCAGCTGAATTACGGGGAGCTTCAGAAGAAGAACTGAAACAAATACTCGGAAGAGCGAGAGCAAAGAAAGGCATGTTTGAAGGTGATATGGAAGAAGGTGAACTTGAGATCGGACAAGTCAGTGCTCTCATTCATGAGATCAAACCTGCAGCAGCTGTTGTTGAGGAAATGATCGATGAATATCATCTTGGTTTACAAAACTTAGAAAGGTTGAAAATACAGTGATGAACATACTGCTAGAGTTGTTTTTATCACTGTATTTTCAAATGATCATTTCTGCAGATAAAAAGAGTTGGCCTGTGAAGTACAGGTGACTACCAGATCATTGATACAAACATGTTCCGGTAGGGTAGCAGCGTAATAAGTGATGTTTGCAATGTCTTCTGCTTGTAATGCCTGGTATCCATCATATACAGCATCTGCTTTTGATGCGTCTCCTTTGAATCTTACAATTGAGAACTCTGTTTCTGCTGCGCCCGGATGGATAGCAGTTACTTTAATTCGGTGTTGAAGTAGATCGATCCGCATTGCTTTACTGATAGCATCAACAGCATGTTTACTGGCACAATAAGCATTCCCATCTTTATACACTTCTTTTCCGGCAGTGGAACCAATATTAATGATATGACCTTTTTTTCTGCTGATCATAAAAGGAACGATGGCTTTGGTTACATACATCAAACCTTTGACATTGGTATCGATCATCGTATCCCAATCATCTAGATTCGCATTTTCAAAACTATCTCTTCCCAATGCAAGTCCTGCATTATTTACCAACACATCAATTGCCTGCCACTCTTCAGAGAGCCCCTCAAATGTTTGTGTCACAGCTTTTCTATCCTGTACATCCAATTCAAAAGCTTTCACTTTGATGGAATATTTATCTTGTAATTCGGATGCAATGAGATCCAATCTTTCTTTTCTTCTACCTGTGATCATACAATTCCATCCCGCTGCAGCAAATGCATATGCTATCGCTTTTCCAAAACCGGATGTAGCGCCTGTAATTAAAATGGTTTTATTCATGCGGTAAAGGTAAGTGGGAGATGGCTAATGGGTTATAGCGTATGGCAAAAAAAGGAGACTTTTTTCTACTATACACAATATGCTATGATCTATTAGCCATTCACGCTATCTGATCAATACAATGGTACCTTTTTTGAAAACGCGATTTCCGGATTGATCGGTACCTAGTGCTTCATAAACATACGTGCCTGCAGGTTGTACGATGCCGTTATAATTACCATTCCATCCTTTACCTGTTTCCGTAGTAGAGAAAAGTAGTTGTCCCCAACGATTGTATATTTTGAAATACTGTAAAGAGGCAATACCAATACCTACAGGTCTGATGATATCATTTTTACCATCACCATTGGGTGTGAATGCGGATGGTACCAGAAGATCAGGTCCGGTTTTGAAGACCTTCACTGTTACATCATCTTCAGCATAACAACCTCCCGGAGCTATGGCTCTAACGATATAACGAATAGAATCGATGGTTTCAGGCAAAGTAACATTCGGTGTAGCGCTGGTAGGGTCATCCAATCCTGTTGTGGGTCTCCATAAATAAGCACTTCCTCCTGTAGCATTCAGTTGAATGGATCGTCCGGCGAGTAGAAAAGTATCACGTCCGGCATACGCGTTGAATAGTGGTGTTACAAAAACGGTGACGGTATCTCTAACCGGTCGGTCACATCCCAATGTGTCAACAGCTGTAAGAACATATTGTGTGGTTTTGGAAGGACCGGCAATTGGAAATAAAGTATTGGCATTGATCAGGGTACTACTTGGTGACCAATTAAATGCGGCACCAACAATAGCTCCTTGTAATTGTACTCGATCTCCAAAACAGATGGTAGTATCATTTTGTACAGCTACTTGTGGATAGGGTGCCACGCGTACAAAAACCGAATCTCTATCTTGGCAGTAGCCCAAATTTGCTGTTACGTAATAGGTAGTGTTTACCAATGGGCGCACCAATGGATATTTGGCATTACCCGGAATGGGAACACCGGTAGATGCCGTCCATTGATAACTCAGTGCATCACTGACGGGGCTTAAGGTGAATTGATCTGTTCGACATATGGTGGTATCTAATCCTAACTCAACATCAATAAAATCCAGCACATTGACTGTAACCGTATCTGAATTGGTACAACCGTTATCATTAATGGTAACGATATATCGAGTTGTATCAACAGGATAAACAATGGGATTTGCGGTATTGCTATTTTGCATACGCGACAAACTTGATGCTCTGTCAGTTGTCCATGCAATGGAACCGGTTCCAGTAGTGGTACGAAGTGTGAGTGTATCAATGCTGCAAATCAATGTATCTCTAAAAGCAAGATTGACCAAGGGTTTATCACGTATGATGACGGGTTTTGTAATAGAGTCGATACATCCTTTACTATTGGTAGCAACAAGTTTTACTTGAATAGTTTGTGGTGTTGCATATTTCCATGCAGTATCTTTTCTGGTGGACACGTCGGTATTGGTTGTAACATCACCAAGATCCCACTTCCAACTGTTCACAATACCATATGCAGTGGTGGTTGCGTCTCTAAAAGAAAATGGATTCAAATAACAAGTGCCTTGTACATTAAAATCAGGATTAAAACCCGGATAGACTTTAACTTCAGCAGTAGTAGAATCTTGGCATCCTCCTGAATTGGTTACTTTCAGTTTTAATGTGTAGGTTCCTGTATCTGCATAAGTATGTGTAGGGGTTGGATTGGTAGAAACAGCGGAAGAATTTTTTTCACCAAAATCCCATAGATATCCGGTGATATTGGAACTGGTAGATTCATTCTGAAAACTCATAGTGAATCCGTCACAAGTAATATAGCTTGGTTTTAAACTGGCACCTGCCAAAGTACAGTTGCCCACCGTTATATGAATTTCTTTTCGAGTTGAGCCAATCAGTACACCATTTCTATATTCTTCCACACAAACAGCTACTACATAGTCGCCAATAGTTGCTGGTGCAATACCCGAGATAAGCCCTGTATTTCGATCGATATTTACAGTTGATCCCATCGGACTATTCCCTGAATAATTTAAAGAATAAGGAACACTTGGATACGGAGGGTTGCTAGGTGTTAATGGCTTTGCTTCTGTCGTTGGAGTATTTATACCATCGCAAAAACTGTAAGCGAGGCTATCTCCGTCACTATCCGTAGCAGCAAAATCAAAAGTAAACGGTGCGCTAAAACAAATCAGGGCAGTATCTCTCTGAACAAAAACAGGATTACTATTCGCCGAATAGTCGATGCCATTAATGATACCGGAAATTCTGGTTGTATATGTAACACCAACAGTACCGGAGTTGCTTACATTGGCAATACCATTGATCCTGCAACATCTTTGTATGGCTAATGTGTATCCCCCATCAATATTGGGAAGTTCTACTGTCGTTTCATACTTATCAATTCTGAATCTTACCGGTGGGTTTGGTGGTCTTGGGTTTAGACATAAATCATAATCCGTCTTCTCAGGGAATTCCGTACTAGTAAGGTTCACATTGATAGTTTGTACTGTAGTATTGTTTAAACCATTGAATATCCCTACTGATACAAATGCATCAACCTGACCTGAACTTGAATTAAAATCAAGATATTGTCGCACTGTTATTCTACAGCGCGAAGTATTGGAGCTGCTACCCTGACCTAAATACTCATATTGAATCCACCCACCTTTTAGGTGAGCGGCTTCTGCAAAAGAAGCCACAAAACAAAAGAACATTAATATAAGTAACTTCTTCATGAATTGATCTGGGCGAGAATCGATAGTCGTTTATTCGATTTAGTTATGAAAATACATACCATCTTACTTGTAAAATCAGTATTATCAGTTTTTAACGGACATACAACAACCCTAAGAGCACAATCAGGTATGATTTGCTGCTTTTTTTGTCAAATAATCAAAGATTCTTGTGTTTGACCTTTCAAAATAAGAAAATGTTGCTTGTAAAGGAGGATAAAATCAACGAATCAGCACAGCCGTGCCTTTGCGGTATACTATTTTTCCATAAATATCTTTCCCTTGTGTGATGTACACATAAGTTCCTGAACCTTGTTTGACACCATTGAAATTTCCATCCCAACCGGCACCTTGCTCTTGTGTGCTAAAGAGTAATTGGCCCCAACGATTATAGACACGGAAGTAATGAAGTTCAGTGATACCTATTCCAATA
This sequence comes from Sediminibacterium sp., assembly GCA_965279585.1. Taxonomy (GTDB): domain Bacteria; phylum Bacteroidota; class Bacteroidia; order Chitinophagales; family Chitinophagaceae; genus Sediminibacterium. The sequence continues at coordinate 983,969 of OZ257248.1, forward strand.
GGTCGTAAAATATCGTTTTTGCCGTCACTATTAGGTGTAAATGCATTCGGAACCAAAAGATCAGGTTGTCCTTTAAACACTTTTACAAGCAAGTGATCTTCTCCATAACAACCAATATTATCTCTTACTCGAACTCGGTAAAGAATTGAATCTATATCATCTCCAAGTTGCACAACCGGATTGTGAATGAGTGGGTTGCTTAATCCAATGGTAGGTGACCATTGATATTGAGTGCCTCCCGAAGCAGTAGCATTGAGTGCAAGCATCTGATCAGGAACAATGGTAGTATCTCTTCCTGCATTTACAGATATCATCGGTGTTACAATGATTCTGATAGAGTCTTTTACCATTTTAGGACATCCTGAAATCGTATCTTTTACTGTAAGCGTATAGACTGTTGTTTTTTCCGGACCGGCCAATGGATTGATGGTATTGGCATTGAACAATGATTGGGTGGATGTCCAACGGAAATCAGTACCAATATATGCTGCCATTAATTGTATTCTGCTTCCGTAACATATGGCAGTATCCTGTGTGATAATATTTACTTGCGGATAAGGTGCAACAGTAACGGTTATCTGATCGGTTGCCTGACATCTTCCAAGATTACCGGTAACAGTATATGTAGTAGTAGCAGTAGGTTGGGCGATCGGGTTCTTGGATCTTGAATCATTCAGTGTTAAAGCAGGAGACCAAGAATAGGAAGAGGCAAGACTATTTGTTCTTAGTGTGATGGGATCTGTTAAACAAATAGTGGTATCAGGTGCTACTTGTACTGTTATGTAATCTACTACATTGACCGTGATAGTATCTGTATTTGTACACCCATTGTCTGACATGGTAACGATATACTGAGTAGTATCTTTCGGAAATACGATCGGCCTATTGGTATTTCTTCCAAGAATATGCTGATTGGGTAGCCAAGTAAAATTTCCAGAACCGCCAACAGGTATCAATAAACTATCGATACTGCAGATAACGGTGTCTTTGAAAGGAAGTTGGATGATCGGTTTATCTCTGATGGTGATATTTTTTCTCACACTATCCATACATCCTTTAGTACTCGTTACGATCAACCGAACTGAAGCATTGAAAGCTCCTGCATATTTATATTGAGGATTGGCAATTACAGCAGTATCAGCAACTGTAGTATCAACACCGAAATTCCATTTCCAACTATTGATGTTGCCATATTTCGCTGTACTTGCATCTGTAAACTGATAAGGTAATTGAGAACAAAATCCGGTACTGTTAAAATCCGCTTTGAAACCGGGGTACACTAATACTTCTGTACTATCTGTTCCTTCACATCCTTCAGGGCCCTTAACAGTTAATCGGACCATGTATTTACCTGTATCGGCATAAGTGAAAACGGGTGTAGGTAAAGCTGAAAAATTATTGATGCTACCGGGCACTCCAAACTCCCATAAATAAGAAGATATCGCAGAGGAGGTAGATCCATTTTCAAATTTGACAGTATTGTCATCACATTTTACAATCCTGGCAGGCAGATCTGCTTCTATCAGATCACAATCATCAACCTTTAAAATAAAATCTTTTCGATGCTCCGTAATAGGTTTGCCATTTCTCCATTCTGTGATACAAACACTTACAACATATTGTCCACCAGCAGGAGCAATACCTGAAATGATTCCGGTTTCAGGATCAATGGTTACTCTGTCACCAAGAGGCTGACTACCACTGAACGGAAAAGAATAACTCAATGGATTTAGTACGAGACTTTGTGGAATTGGAGCCGTATTGCTTCCGCTGTTACCGGCAAATCCATCACAGAATGAGTAAGTAAGTTTATCACCATCAGTATCAGTTGCACCAAAATCAAGAACGAATTTTTTTTCTGTGCATACCAGTGCAGTATCTCTCACACGAAATTGTGGGCTACTATTATGTTGTCCATCAGGAAGAGAAGCTGTGCCGGGTATTTTTGTGATGTAATTACTTCCTACACTGACAGGTGTTGCCAAATTCGATATTCTATCGATCCTGCAACAACCAGTTCGTGATAGTAGGTATCCGTTCTGGTTATTGGGTAAAGCAATCACGTTGGAATAAATAGCTACTTCATAACACACTTCAGGATCACCGACGAGGCATGGAAATAAATCTGTTCTTAACTTAAGCGTATTGACTCCACCTATAATGGGTAAAGACAATTCTGTAAATAAAATTCCATTATCATAAATACCCACATTCACTCTTTCATTTTCTAAACGAGGTCCGTTGGAAGAGCACTCTCTAAATAATCGTAGTGTGATTCGATAATTGCTGGTATTAGGTGCGTTACCGGAGCCGAGATATTCATAATACAATTCCCCACCTGCCACATGTCTGGATAGTGCGGGGAATGTGCATATCAGAAGAAATATTATGAAGAATATTTTCTTCATAAAAAGTATTAGGATTGATGTATGAACGCATCGATATAGTGATTCATCCTTTCTGTTGATTCTAACATGCCCATATGACCGATTCCGTCTAGTATATGAATATACGAGTTTAGTGGAAGATGCGTTTGCTGCAAAACATCGTTTAAGGGTGCTGCCACATCTTCTGTACCAAGAACGAACAGAACGGGTAATGGGTTGCCTTGTAAGACGGATCTTCGGTCCGGGCGATGCATCATCGCATAGTAATAGGCTTGTAAAGCAGGAGTTGAGAAAAATGATGCTTTTTCTATCAATTGATCAATTGTTTCCGGGTGTTCATGCTTATGTCTTTCTCCAAATAAATTAGGTATGGTTGTTTTAAGAAATGCGTAACCACCATATTCTTGCATCAGTTCAATCCCCCTCCATCGATTTTTCTTTTTCTCCTCACTATCCGCAAATGCGGTAGAATGAATCAGCCCAAAGCTTTTTAATCTGTCCGGGAACTTTTCAGCAAATGCCAAAGTAATATATCCGCCCATGCTATGCCCCAACATGCAACATTGATCAATTTTTTCAGTCGTAAGAATGGCATTGATAGACTCTGCAAGTTTATCAATAGTAATCTGTGAATCATTTATATCATTCACCATTGGCCATTCACCATTCACAGCATTCCATTCTGAAAAACCTGTTCCCGGTAAATCGGGTGTGATGACCATGCATTTTTCTTGTAAATAGTTGACCTGTTCTTTCCAGATACTACTGTCTTCACCAAAACCATGTAACAATACCACAGCAGTTCCTTTCCCTGATATTTGATAGTGAATGGTGCCATCTGACCAAGTACATTGTTTGTGCATGTGATCTATTTTTTTCTGAACCTGTCACTGAACTTCCAAAGAACTAGTAACACACTCATGATGGAAGCGAGTTTGTATAAGTAATCACCAAAGCGAACGTAGAATGTTTCTCCACCAACAACAGGTACTGCATATTTGATCGTGGATTTGGCATCCCATGGCTGACTGGTTTTAATGTCTCCGGTAGGATCTATCACCGCTGAGATACCTGTATTGGCACTTCTGGCTACCCATTTTCTTGTTTCAATAGCACGTAGTCTGGCGTAGTGTAAATGCTGTCTATGTCCGGGTGTATTTCCCCACCATCCATCGTTAGTCATAATGGTGAGAATATTGGCTCCTTGTTTTATATATTCACCGACATATTCTCCATATACACTTTCATAACAAATGATTGGAGCACTGCTGTATGGATTATGTGGTGTATTGAATGCAGTAGCACTTTCTGATCTACCATAACCTCCGGTTGTTCCCCCAAATTGCTCAAAAACAGGAGCCATAAAATTTAAAAATGTTGGCAAGGATTCTACACCCGGCACTAATTTACTTTTATTGTAAAATGCAATCGGTAATCCATTATTAATATGAACGGCTGCATTGAAGGCATCATAATAGGTGCCACTTCCTGTGATCCTTGCAGTGGCAGTTTGTTTTTCATAACCGTAGTTTTTAAACGTTTCAATCCCTGAAACAATACTGATGGATGGATGTCTTTTGCTAAACTCAAATACCGGTTGATAATAGCTGTTGTACAAAACATTGTCCTGCCACTCAGCATCACTCATAGCAGTTTCCGGCCATAATACCAACGCAGTATTACTATCAATACTTTGCTCCGTTAACTGAAGTAGTGCATGAATCTGATCAGCAGTTGATCCTGCATTGAATTTTCCATAAGGGTCAACATTAGGTTGTACAATGACAAGGTTTTGCTTAGCTGATTCTTCTTTCAGTGCAGGCTTGAGTAAAACTGAAATGATGATAGGAATGATTAAAATGATTGTTATCACTCCCAAATTTTTTTTAAAAAGATTTTTTTGTTGATAAGATAAGATCGTTTCATAAAAAACAATATTTCCTATCAATACCCATAAAGTTCCACCTTGAACACCAGTGAACTCATACCATTGAATGATGTCGGGATACATAGCAAATACATTGCCCAATGATAACCAAGGCCAGCTGAGTTGCCAGTTATGATGAATGTACTCAAAACACATCCAGAAACTGATCAAAGAAATATAACCGATGTGTTTCCCCTTTTTCTTCAAGTGATAATAACCCCACCATGGGAAAGTCATCAACATGCTATTAAACATGATCGCAGCGATGGTTCCAATATCTGTTGAATTCCACATCCACCAGGTGGTGCCTGTATTCCAGATCAATGTTGTGAGAAATGTCCATCCAAAAAAACGAGAAGCGGTCATATCTCTATCTGCTACCATCAATAATGGTATCCAAGCAATGAATATCAATGGCATGAGCGAAGAAGCAGGCCATGCTATGTATAGTAACAGTCCTGATAATATGACGAGATAAAAAGAAGGTATTTTCACAAGTTGTATTTATTGCCCCAAGTTCGGAATAAAAAACAAAAAAGCTCCGGAAGATCCCGGAGCTTTTTCATAGATATGATAAACTTTATTTCCTGCTATAATTGGGAGCTTCTTTCGTGATATCAATATCATGTGCATGACTTTCTTTCATACCGGCATTGGTGATCTTTACAAATGTTGCTTGTTGTAAAGCTTTGATATTCTTAGCGCCACAATAACCCATACCGGCTCTTAAGCCACCCACATATTGGTATACGATCTCACTCAAACTTCCTTTATACGCCACACGTCCTTCGATTCCTTCGGGAACAAACTTTTTGATGTCATCTTCAACATCTTGGAAATAACGATCACCGCTACCTTGACTCATAGCACCTAAACTTCCCATGCCACGGTATTCTTTGAATTTACGGCCTTCATATATAATGGTGTCGCCCGGACTTTCCTGAACGCCGGCAAATACACTACCCATCATCACAACATTGGCGCCTGCTGCTAAAGCTTTTACCATGTCACCTGTATATCGAATACCACCATCAGCAATGATCGGAGTACCTTTTGCTTTTAGTGCATGGCTAGCTTCCATAATGGCAGTGAGTTGGGGAACACCGGCACCGGCAACAATACGTGTAGTACAGATAGAACCAGGGCCAATACCCACTTTCACTGCATCAGCACCTGCATCAGCCAAAGCTTTTGCACCGGCAGCTGTACCTACGTTTCCGGCAATGATCTGTAAATGTTTGAAATTTTTTCTCAGTGCTTTCAATGCTTCAATCACACCTTTGCTATGTCCATGCGCGCTATCAAGGGTTACCACATCTACACCCACTTGTTGTAGAGCAGATGCTCGATCCATTAGATCTCGCGTAATACCTAATGCAGCTCCTACTAATAATCTTCCTAAGTTATCTTTAACACCGTTAGGGAAATTACTCACTTGCATGATATCACGGTAAGTGATGAGTCCAATGAGTTTTCCTTGTTTATTGACAACCGGAAGTTTTTCAATTTTATATTGACGTAAGATCTTCTCTGCTTTTTTCAGGTCAGTACCTTCAGGCGCGGTGATGAGATTTTCTTTCGTCATCACTTCTTTCACTTTTCTTTTCTTATCTGTTTCAAAGCGAAGGTCTCTGTTGGTAAGAATACCGACGAGTTTTTGTCCACCATCAATGATAGGGATACCGCCGATCTTATTTTCTTTCATCAACTTTAAAGCGTCGCCAATAGTCGCATCTACCAATAAGGTAACCGGATCAATGATCATTCCGCTTTCACTACGTTTTACCTTGCGAACCTGTTCGGCTTGCTTTTCGATGGTCATGTTTTTATGGAGAATACCTAATCCACCTTCGCGGGCCAATGCAATGGCCAAACCAGCTTCTGTTACGGTATCCATCGCAGCAGATAGAATCGGAACATTTAAAGTGATGGCTTTGGTAAGTTGAGAACGGATATCTACTTCGCGGGGAAGGATTTCGCTGTAAGCGGGCATCAACAGAACATCATCGAAGGTGAGACCTTCACCGAATAACCTGGATGCTGCAGCAATGTTGTGGGGAGAAGATTTTCTTGTTGCCATGTGCAAAGATAGTTCAATGGGGATATTGGTTCCAAAAAATGATTTTTGCTTATAGGAGATAGCTAATGGTTCATAGCATAGTGTAGAATATGCTATGAACCATTAGCTATCAGCTCAACTGGTACCTCTTCCCGGGTAGTTGAATAATTAAATTCTGTAATTCCAGGTTGAGTATTGCCGAGGCCATGGCTGAGGTGGGGAGTTTACTTTTTAGGTATAGTTCATCTATATGTATTTGTTCTTGTGATATGAGAATAGAGATAATGATTTCTTCTTCCGGTGTGAGTTCGGTGAATAATTTTTTTTGGGGACTCTTTTTCTTCTTGGTTTCCAGCCAACCTAAAGCATGAATAATTTGATCAGGACTTGTAAATATATTGGCCTTATTTTGAGCGATGAGTTGTAAACAACCACTGCTTCGCTGATCATTGATACGTCCGGGTACTGCAAAAACATCCCGGTTATATTCAAAAGCTAGATCGGCTGTGATCATGCTTCCTCCCTTCACTGCAGTTTCTATTACAATGGTAGCATCCGAAATTCCGGCTACGATTCTGTTGCGTTGCGGGAAATGATGTCTGTCGGGTAGCTCATCAAACCAAAATTCAGTGAGTAGTCCACCCTGATGTATCATTTCTTTTGCCATAGATCGGTGAATATGCGGATAAATTGTTTTGAAACCGTGCGCCATAACACCAACGGTCGGCAACTGTTGTTGTAAAGCAGATCGATGTGCAATAGCGTCAATCCCATGTGCTAATCCACTTACGATCATTACATCATAAGGCTGTAATGTTTTGATCAGTTGTTCGGTTACCATTTTGCCATAGTCTGTTGCATTTCTACTACCGATGATACTAATGATTCGGGAAGGGTTCAAAGCTCTATCTCCTTTAAAAAAAAGTACCAATGGAGGATCGGAACAGTTCCTTAATCGTTGCGGATATCGTTCATCCGTAATAAAAATGAGGGAGATACCATGTTGATCGATCTTCTTCAGCTCTTGTTCGGATGAATGATGATCTGTAAACTTTTTGATCTTAGCAGCTCTTATTTCTCCAATGCCTTCTACGATCGCAAGGTCTTTTTTTCTTGCATTGAAAATAGCAGATGCCGTTCCAAAATGGTCGATCAGTTGTTTGGTGAGAATACTGCCGATATCGGGTATGCGAGTTAGGGATAGTTGATAAATACTTTCTTCCGTGATCATAAAAACCAATATCAGAAAAAACTGCATGAAGAAAACAGGTGTTTATACATAGGGAATTACCTTATTTTAGAGAAGTCAATTTGTTGCTTTTATGCGTGGAGTCATTTTTTTAGTGGCATTCTTTCTCTCTTTTCAGTCTATATCTCAGGAATTACGTAAGCCATTTTCTGTTAACTATGTTTCCGGTTATATGGGTCTTAAAGACTCCTTGCAGATCAAGAATTTTATGAAAAAGCATCGCTTTCACGGGGTGCTTAATTATGAAATCACTATTGTAGATACAGCTGCTTTAATAAGGCCTTATGCCAATGAAAAACAAAGGAGTGAGCGTATTCTTGGATCCGGTTTTCGATCACATACTATGTTTGTTGATTTTTTGAATCAGCGACAGTATTTCCAATCGGAACCTTATGGAGTAGAAAAGTTTTTGGTCAATGAAAATTACCGGGATATTCAATATGATTTGGAGAATGACTCTATTACAATACTTGGATATACTTGTTATAAAGCGTTACTAAAAAACACTGCTCAAACAAATAGTATCACGGTCATGTGGTATGCACCTTCATTGCCTTATTCTGTTTCTCATTTAGGGTTTAGTGGTTTACCCGGTCTGGTACTCGCATCAGAAACGTATCAGTCGCATAGTAGATTTGCATTGATCGCAAAAGAGATCATAGCGGAAACAAGAACAATTGTTAAGCCCTTCAAAGGAAAGCCGGTTAGTCAGCAAGATTTTTTTAAAGTTCTTGAATCCCTCCGACAAAAAATGAACTATTGATCACAAACCTGTAATCGTAAAACTAGTTCTTCTGTTTTTAGCTCTTCCTTCTTCTGTCTGATTATCTGCAACCGGTTGTGTATCTCCATAACCTTTGTACGATAACCTCTCGGCATTAATTCCTTTCATCATTAAATACTCTACAATGGCTTTGGCTCTATTGGTAGAAAGTATGAGATTATCTTTTGCATTACCGGTATTATCGGTATGACCACGGATCTCAACTTTTAGTGTGGGATTATCATTTAAAACCTGTATCAATTGTGACAACTCTGCCAAACCATTTTCCGGTAATGCATAACTATTAGAAGCAAATAGGATATTGTTGAAAACAAAACTTTCATTGAGTCTTACCGGTTTGAGACTAATATCTTTTTTGTAAACGCTATCTGCTTCTTTTTTACTCAGTGTATACAATTCACTATAAAACAGATAACCTTTTCGATTGACTGTGAATGTATAATCCTTTCCTGTTGGCAATGTGATAAAATACTCTCCTAGTTCATCTGTCTGCACGCGCATTAACACTACATCATTGTTATTATCTGTTAACTCAACTGTGGCGGGAACACCTTTTTGCGTAACGGCATCTAAAACTTTTCCTTTTACATACAAGGTTCTATTAGGACGGATATTCGGACGTAATTGAAAAGAATATAGATCCAAATTTCCTCTGCTATCACTGCGGTCACTGGCATAATAAGCAGTAAGACCATCAGCAGAAACAGCCAGACTGCCTTCGTTTTCGATGGTATTAATAGGGTAACCTAAGTTTTCAGGCTTTCCCCATTCTCCTTTTTCATTTTTACGTAACACAAAAAGATCGGAATTTCCGTAACCGGGTAATCCATCCGAAGTATAAAATAGTGTTTGATTATCGGCATGAATAAAGGGAGAAAATTCATCACCAGCAGAGTTGATGCTCGGTCCCATGTTAATGGCTTTACCCCATTTCCCGTTGGGTTGCCTGAAAGACATATAAAGGTCTCTTCCACCATAACCGCCCGGACGATTACTGCTGAAGTACAGCACACGTTTATCCGGACTGATGGAAGGGGAGCTTTCCCAAAATTCTGTATTGATTGAAGGGCCTAAATTTTCAGGTTCACTCCATCCTTGTGGGGTGTATTGTGATAGATAAATATCATACCACCCCAAACCTTGTCCGGAGAAATCTCCTGCGAACAATAGCCATTCGCCATCCTGAGAAACAGTAATGGCCCCTTTTCTAGGTTCCAGGTTAATATCGCCATCAATCAATTGTGCTTTGCCAAATTTTTTATTCTTGATGGTACTCTGCATAAAATCTTCACGCTGATCTCCTGTTCTTCTTGTAAATACCAATAAGCTATCAGTAACGGTTACGGATGGATAATATTCTGATCTCGCGCCATTTACACTGTCACCCAAATTCACGGGTGTGAACTGATAATCTGTAACAGGATGTTGCAAAGCATATTCAATAGCAAACTGGTAACATTGTTTGCGATAGGATGCACTTTTTTGTCCTCTCTCGCTAATGTTTGGAATAGCAAGAAAAATATTCACCGCTTTCAAGGCATCTTCAAATCTTCCAAGTCCGGCAAGGTTGATGGAGTAGGGTAGATGATATACTTTAAAGTAATCAGGGTCTTTTGCTTGTACTTTTTCATACAAATTCACAGAACGCTGGTATTGTTTTAGTTCTCCGAACGCACCTGCAAGTGACAAATAAGCATCTAGGAAATTAGAGTCTATGCTTACACAATCTAATAATACAGGAACTGCTTCTCTTGTAAGTCCATCTTTTAATAATTGAATGGCATCTTCATAACGAGCCAATGCTTTCGGCTTCACTTTATCAGCATCATAGCCTTGTGCTGAACTCATTAAGGCAAATAGGATACCGACACAAAAAAGGATACTTCTTTTCACTGTGGAAAGTTCGGAAAAAAGAAAAGGGCATCTTGTTAAAATTCCCATGATCAGGGAACGTTGATGTATTTGTGTGTTTGCAAACTCAATTCCCATTTTGGATGGGCTTTGATATAATCAATGATTAGTGGTAATATTTTTTCTGCTTTATCCCATTCAGGTTGTAGGTATAGTTTACATGATGGATTTACTTGTGCTGCATAAGTTTCAGCCCATTCAAAATCATGTTTGTTAAAAATGACCACTTTCAGTTCATGGGCATGGGGGATAATTTCGGGTAAGGGTGCTTTGAATTTTTTGGGTGATAGGCAGATCCAATCCCAGCTCCCGCTAAGCGGTGAGGAACCTGAAGTTTCTATATTGGTTTCAAAGCCTGCATCTTTCAATGCTTTGGTAAGTTCATCGAGTTGATGCATCAATGGTTCTCCACCGGTGATAACGGTTAGTCGACCGGGATGCTTTTTCGCTTCTTCAACGATTTGATCAATGGATAGTTGAGGGTGTTTTGATGCATCCCAACTGTCTTTTACATCGCACCACACACAACCAACATCACAGCCCCCTAAACGAATAAAGTAAGCTGCGCGACCTTGATGAAAACCTTCACCTTGTAGGGTGTAGAAGGCTTCCATAACGGGAAGGTTTTGTTGTTCTACTATGGTTGATGATGTGTTCATTTATTTATTGCTTATAGTTCATGGCTTATAGTTGGGAACGATGGAGTGGTATATGCGAGTATACTTTTTTCTATAAGCTATTTCCCATTAGCCATTTGCTCGCTGCTCGTACGCCTGCATCGTATTCTTAAGTAATCCTGCGATGGTCATCAATCCAACACCACCGGGAACGGGTGTGATGGCAGATGCTTTGGCGGCTACTTCTTCATATGCTACGTCTCCTTTGATACGAAATCCTTTTTTTGCTGTGCTGTCTTCTACGCGAGTAATACCTACATCTATGATCACTGCTCCTGGTTTTACCATATCGGCAGTAACAAATCCGGGTCTTCCTAATGCGGCAACAATAATATCACCTTGAAGACAAAGTTCTTTTAAGTTGGGTGTATGGGAATGACAAACAGTAACGGTACAATTACCTTTATTCAAATTGCTGCTAAGGAGAATGCTCATGGGTCTTCCAACGATATTGCTTCTTCCGATCACAATCGCATGTTTGCCTTTGGTTTCAATATTATAATGCTCCAACATCAACATGATACCGTAGGGTGTTGCGGGTATAAATGTTGATAATCCCTGCACCAACTTGCCTACATTAATGGGATGAAATCCATCAACATCTTTTGAAGGATCAATGGTTTCGATGACTTTTTGTTCGCTGATCTGTTTGGGTAATGGCAATTGAACCAAAATACCATCAATGCTTGGGTTATTATTCAATTCAATGATGGTATTGAGTAAAGAGGCTTCGTCAATGTTTTCAGGTAATCGAAGAAGGGTAGATGCAAAACCGGTTTCTTCGCAGTTTTTCACCTTACTGGCTACATAGGTTTCACTCGCTCCATTATTTCCCACTAAAATGGCGGCAAGATGGGGTTTTCTTTTGCCATCTGATGCCAATTGTGCTGTTTTGAGTTTGAGGGATTCTTTGACTGCTGCTGCTGCTATTTTGCCATCTAATACTAACATGGCGCAAAAGTATTCAAATGCAACAGGACTTCGCTTCTGTATTAAAAAAAGAAGTATAAATTGTTTATTTTTTTAATATTTTAAGGAAATTAACCTCTTCCATTTTTATAGGCTTGATCATTCATAAACGAAGAATGGCTTATTCGGCGATTATAAATACTGATTCACCGACAATACTTTCATGAGAAGGCCTTTTGATGCATAAATAAAATTGTCATATTTCTACTTTTTTTACATAAACCACTGCTAATCAAACTAATTTTTGCAAATGTTAAAAAAAAACAAAAAAATTTTTAACGGTTGAACAAAAACGACTTATCTTGAAGACGAAAATTGTTAAAGCCTTTTAACAATTATTCTTCATTCTAAAATAACACACATGAGAAAAAGTCTAACACTGTTAGCTGTTGCATTGCTATGGACGCTAGCCAGCTTTGCACAAACAGTGGTGGTTCAGGGTCAGGTTTCAGACGACCGAGGTCCTGTTCCCAATGCCACTATCCAAGAAAAAGGCACGAATAATGCCGTACGAGCCGACGATCTCGGCAAATTCACACTAAGAGTAAAGCAGGGCGCAAAAGTTACCGTATCTGCCATTGGTCATGAGACCTATGAGTTTACGGCTAGTTCTGCTTTCCAGAACATTCAAATCAAGACCCTCGCAGGAGAATTGGAAGAAGTGTTCGTTACGAGTGCATTTGGTGTGAAAAAATCTCAGCGTACCACTCCTTTTAGTTCTCAGGTGGTAAGTTCAGAGCAATTGAATGTAATTCGTCAGCCAAACCTTAATAATGCACTTGCAGGTAAAGTTGCCGGTGTACAGTTCAGAGGTCAGTCATCTGCAAAGTTGAATGATCAAGGTTTCTTGCGTATACGTGGTGGTGGATCATTGAATGATGCAGGTGCTATCTATGTCGTAGATGGTACCATTACCAATTCATTTGATATTAACCCGGATGACGTTGAAGATATCACTGTATTGAAAGGGGCAAATGCTACTGCATTATTTGGTAGCCGTGCCGGTAATGGTGCAATTGTTGTTACGACTAAAAAAGGACGAAAAGTAAAAGGTATTGGTGTAGAGGTAAATCAGTCTGTTACTTTTGATAAAGCTGTTTTTTTACCACAATATCAAAATGAGTACGGTGGAGGTGATGGCGACTGGTTAACGTTTAATTATGTAGCTGGTATGCCTACAGAATGGCAAGCATTCAATGGTAAGCGTTATCGTGATTTTACAGATGATGCTTCATGGGGTCCTAAGTTTGATGGATCTGAATATATTCCTTGGTATGCTTTCATTCCCGGACATGCTCGTTCAGGAAAGACGGCGAGCTTTACGCCTCAACCTAACAATGCGAAAGATTTCTGGAATACAGGTGTTACATCTAATACCAATGTAAGCTTCACGCAAAGTAATGGTGCCGGACAAAGTCTCCGTGTATCATATACCAATCAAAGTATCAAGGGGATGTTGGAGAATTCAAAATCTCTCAGACATAATTTGAATACTTCATTTACAATGGATATGGGTCAGTACATCACTATGGGTGCTAATTTGAATTATACCAATCAGCAGATCAGCGGTGATTTTTCTGATGGTTATGCAAATAACTCAGCAGGTAACTTTAGTCAGTGGTTCCATCGCGATCTGGACATTGATATCATGCGCGAGTTAGCCGGCTTAAAAACACCGATTGGAACATTTGCTTCATGGAACTTCCGTCGTAATCCGGGTTCATGGAGTGCAGCTGCACCTAGAAACAGCGTGTACGCTGCTAACTACTGGTATAATCCATTTACTTATTTCCAAAATATTGATCTCACACAAAGAAGAGATCGTTTATATGGTGATGTGAATATGACGATCAAGTTTTCTAAAAACTTCAGATTTAAAGGTGCGATCCGTAAAGACCAGTTTAATGGAAATGTTGAAAATATTTTGCCAAACGAGCTTGAATTTTCCGGTGGACAAACAGGTTTGTTAGCGAGTTATGGAACCAGTAACACTATTAACAACGAGTGGAATTTTGAAGGTGTAGCAACATACAATCAAACATTCGGCGATCTTGCAGTAACGGTAAATGCCGGTGCGAATAAATTGAATATTCGTCAAAGAGCGGTTGCTGCCAATACCAACAACGGCTTGAATGTTCCCGGGTTATATGCTATCAGCAACTCTAAAACAACGCCTACTATTACGAATACAAGATCTGATCAACAAGCGAATTCATTGTTTGCATTTGGTGATCTTGAGTATAAAAAATACTTGAGCTTAACATGGGCTATCCGTAATGACTGGTTCTCAACATTACCTAATGGAAATAACTCGTTGTTGTCTCCATCAGTAGGTGCTTCATTTGTATTCAGTGAATTCACCAAGAGCGTAAACTGGTTAAGCTTTGGTAAAGTATTTGGTTCATGGGGTAAGAAACCTAAGACCCTCAATCCATATGCTTTGAACTTGAACTATGCAGTAAATCCATTATTGTGGGGTTCAAACTTCCTGATGTCTACCCCAAATGCAACACCGGATGCTAATCTGCGTGGCGCCTTGACTACAACATGGGAAGCCGGTTTAGATCTGCGTTTTGCCAAGAATAAAGTACGTATGAACCTTGTTTACTATAATGAAGACAACAGAGATGAGCCATTGGGTGTATCAGTAAGTGGTGTGAGCGGATTTACTTCTCAAACCATTAATGCTGCACGCGTGACTCGTCAAGGTCTTGAATTGGAACTGGGCGTAAGTGTTATCAAGAGAAAGAATCTAACATGGGATATCAGCAAAACAGTTGCGTATCTCTTAGATAATAAAGTACAAGCATTGGCTCCCGGTTTAACGAGCTATACACTTTCAGGTGGTTCATTCGGTACTCGTTTCGCACGTGCTTTCCACTTTGTAGGTCAGCAGTGGGGTATGTTGAGAGGTGGTGGTATCAAGCGTAATGCTGAAGGCCAGCCATTGATCACTACCAATGGTTTCAGTGGTGGACTCGGATGGTATCAGGGTGATGCTACTAAAGACTGGGGTTCAGTTGTTCCTAAGTTGACAGGTGGATTACAGAATTTTGTTAGCTACAAGAATTGGAACTTAGGTCTCACATTTGATTATCAAGTAGGTGGTAAGTTCTTCTCATTGTCTGAGCAGTGGGGAACTTTCTCCGGTCTGTTAGCTTCTACAGCTGGTAAGAACGATAAAGGAAATCCTGTTCGTGACCCGGTTGCTTCGGGCGGTGGTGTACGTGTAAGAGGTGTTGATGCAGCTGATGGAAAAACACCTGTAGATGTGTATGTGGATGCTTATGATTATTTCCACCAATTCTATTATCAGCAAATTGCAGAACCATTCGTTCATGACCTCACTTTTGTGAAGTTGCGTGAATTGAGTTTAGGCTATGCGATCCCTACGCAAAAATTGGGCAAGCTGAGTAAAGTATTCCAAGGAGCATCAGTTTCTGTGATTGCACGTAATCTTTTCTTCATCTATCGTGATACGAAAAACTTTGATCCATCTGAGATCAGTGGTGTATTCGGTGAAGATGGTAACCTGCCTGGTTCACGTTCTGTTGGTTTCAACTTAAAACTCAATTTCTAAAACCCTTAAATCATTTAATATGAAACAAATGAATATAAAAAGAGCCGCACTGGCGTTAGGGGTTTTTGCTACCTTACTTACGGGTTGTAGCAAGGGTATTGGCGATTTCGGCAATATCAATACCAATCCGAATGCAACAACTGTTCCTATCACATCAGCCTTATTGACCAACGTATTGGCTAATGCAGGCGGCAATGTGTGGGGTAATGGTATCAATACCACCGCCGGATTATACTGTCAGTACATGTCAGAGACACAGTACACAGATATCTCTCGTTACGCTACTCCTACTTTGAACTGGGATGGTATTTATGCGGGTGATTTGTATGATCTGCAAAACATCATCAATGTAAATACAGATGCTGCAACCAAAACCGCAGCTGCACAATTTGGTTCAAACAATAACCAAATAGCGATTGCCAGAATTCTGAAAGCATACAACTTTATGATGCTGACAGATGCTTATGGTGATATCCCATACTTTGAAGCACTCAAAGGAAAAGGAACCATTGCCTATGATAAGCAAGAGCTCATCTATCCTGATTTGATCAAAGAATTGAAAGCAGCAGTTGCTCAATTCGATGGAGGTCTTACTGTTCAGGGCGATGTAATGTATAGTGGCAATACAACTCGTTGGAAGAAGTTTGCTAACTCACTCATTGCAACCATTGCACTGCGTATGTCAAAAGCCAATGCAACTTTAG
Source organism: Sediminibacterium sp. (assembly GCA_965279585.1). Classification (GTDB taxonomy): domain Bacteria; phylum Bacteroidota; class Bacteroidia; order Chitinophagales; family Chitinophagaceae; genus Sediminibacterium. Next base: position 1,000,216 of record OZ257248.1, read on the forward strand.
GAAAGGCAGAATTTGCTGCCGCTATTGCTGCCGGTGTGATTGATAACAACGCAGATAATGCAGGTATTACGTATCCGGGCGGTAACTATCGTAATCCGATTTATAATTATTACGTGATCACTCAGCGTTTTGATTTTGCTGTAAGTAAAACCATCACTGATAATCTTACTGCAAAGAATGACCCACGTATCAATACATTTGGTAGCAATCCGAAAGGGTTCCCTTATGGATTGACTCGTAGTGATGCATTGGCATGGCAGACTGCGAATCCAACCTTCGCTTTCCTTTACGCATTTACAGCTACACCACAAACAGGGGCGATGTTCCTGATGACAGCCGGTCAAATGTATCTGGCAAGAGCAGAAGCTGCAAGATTGGGATGGACTACAGAAGTTGCCGCTGCTATGTATGAGGCAGGTATTACTGCTGAGATGAACCGTTGGGGTATTACCAGCAGTTCTGCTATCGCTACCTATCTGGCTCAACCTAGCATTGCACTGACAGGTGCTGCAAGTGATAATCAGAAAATTGCAGAACAAAGATGGCTGTCTTATTTCCCTGATGGAAACCAAGGCTGGGCAGAATGGCGTAGAACAGGGTTCCCTGCATTGGCGGCTGTTCCCGGTTCTTCTAGTCAGGTTCCAAGAAGAATTCCATATGGTCCGAACGAACCATTGTATAATTCAGCGAACTATGCAACCGCTGCGGCAAGCTATAATTCCAACTCACAAAATGCAAAAGTTTGGTGGGATAAATAACTTGGGAAATATTAAAATTTCGTATATTCAGTACCGATTTTAAGTTTACTCGTTTTCAGTTTTTATAGTTTATCATGCACATGAGAATGGCCGGTAGTCTTACCGGCCTTCTCTTTTTTATTCATCCAACAATCATGAATCGCTTATTTTTGACGCCTTAAATCATCGAAATGGAACAGCAACCTAATCAGTTAAATATCGAGATCAGTGAAGAAATGGCAGAAGGGGAGTACGCCAACCTTGCGATCATCACACATAGTAATGCTGAGTTTGTAATTGATTTTGTGAATGTAATGCCCGGTACGCCTAAGAGCCGTGTGAAATCGCGCATCATCTTTACACCCATGCATGCAAAGCGTTTCATGAAAGCATTGGAAGAAAATATTGCACGCTTTGAAGCTGCCAATGGTACCATCCAAGATCTGGAGCATATTGAAATCCCTATGAATTTTGGTGGACCCACTGCTCAGGCTTAATCACCTTGTCAGATTTTACCATGATCTGCAAAACTGTAATGTCCTTCAGTACTTACAATGATATGATCCAATAATCTGATATCCAGTAGCAGTCCTGCTTCTTTTATCTTTTGTGTGATCATTTCATCAGCGGTGCTTGGGTCTAAACTACCGCTCGGATGGTTATGACAAATCACCATGGAGACGGATTCGTGTAGTAAGGCTTTTTTTAAAATAATCCGAATATCCACCACTGTGCCGGTGATTCCCCCTTCGCTGATTTGTTCAAATGCAATCACTTTATTGCTTCTGTTCAAAAACAACACCCCAAATACTTCTTTGGCTTTATGCGCCAGTTTCGCCCTTAAGTAATCTGCAATATCTCCACTACTTCTGATGACCTCTTTCTTTACATTGCTAATATGTCTGCGTAAGCCCAATTCCAGAGCCGCGGTAATATGAATGGCTTTGGCTTGCCCCAATCCTTTGACCTTCAGTTTACACAACGATTGAACAGAACACCTCCCCATGGTATTAAGGTCTTGATTGCACTTGGCTAGTAGCTCTTTTGCCAACTCTAGTGCCGATTTGCCGGGAACGCCATTATTGATCAGGATGGCCAATAACTCAGAGTCGCTGAGATTTTCAGCACCTTTTAATAACAATTTTTGTCGGGGCTGGTCATCGACAGCCCAATCTTTGATGGTATTTTTTTGCATTGTAAAAAAATTGAAAACTTCAAATAAAAATTTGTGAACCTAATCTCTATCTTCGCCGCTCATTCCTGCAATTATGAATCCATCTGTCAAGATTTTCTCCGGTACAGGATCTCAGGTGCTGGCAGAAAAAATAGCGCAACAGTTTGGCGCTCCTGTTGGAAAAATCAACATTCAGAAATTCAGCGACGGCGAATTTCAGCCCATCTTTCTGGAGAGTATTCGTGGCGACTATGTTTTCCTTGTGCAAAGCACTTATGCACCCACTGATAATCTAATGGAATTGTTGCTCATGATCGATGCAGCAAAACGTGCCAGTGCTTATAAGATCATTGCGGTGATACCTTATTATGGTTTCGCCAGACAAGACCGTAAGGATAAACCAAGGGTCGCTATCGGGTCCAAACTTATAGCAACTCTGTTGGAAGCAGCCGGAGCGGATAGAGTGATAACCATGGATCTCCACGCCGCTCAAATTCAGGCGTTTTTTGATGTCCCTGTGGATCATTTAGACAGCTCTGCTATATTCATTCCTTACATCGAGCAATTGAAATTGCAAAACCTTACGTTTGCGGCACCGGATGTGGGAAGTACGAATCGTGTTAGAGAAATTGCAAGCTACTTCAATGCTGAAATGGTGATCTGTGATAAACACCGCAAAAGAGCTAATGAAATTGCCAGCATGGTGGTCATTGGTGATGTAACAGACAGGGATATCGTTTTGGTAGATGATATCTGTGATACGGGTGGAACACTTGCGAAAGCAGCCGGCTTATTAAAAGAAAAAGGTGCTCGAAGTGTACGAGCATTGATCACACATCCTGTATTGAGTGGGAAAGCCTACGAAAACATTGAAGAAAGTGTATTGGAAGAATTGGTGGTTTGTGATACCATCCCTCTGAAAAAAGAGTCTCCGAAGATAAAAGTCATTTCCGTAGCAGACCTTTTCGCTATTGCTATCCGCAATGCATACGAGAATAAAAGTATTACCAGTCTTTTTATTCATTCTCAACTGAAAGGAAGAGGGTAGAGATCAGCTACAAGCTACAAGCTTCAAGCCACAAGTTTTTAAACGCCTGTAAACCAATGATTTACAGGCGTTTTCATGCGATCTGCTTTCTTGAAGCTGGTAGCTTGAAACTTGTAGCTCTAAATCGTCAGATTTTCCCTACTTTTGCCGTCCAAAATTTTAAACATGAAAACAATTACAATCGAAGGACAACTGAGGACCGAGCATGGCAAAAAAGCCGCCCGCCAGATTCGCTCTCAGGAAAACGTGCCAGGTGTAATTTACGGGGGTGCACAGGAGATCAATTTCTTTGCTCCTGCAAAGGCTTTCAAGTCTTTGGTTTACACAAGTGAATTCCAACTGGCAGAGGTTAAAGTGGATGGCAAAACCTACAAATGCATTCTGAAAGATCTTCAGTTTGATAAAGTAGATGATTCACTGATCCATGTTGACCTGTTAGAGCTGGTTGACAACAAAAAAGTAATCGCTACATTACCATTGAAATTTACCGGTGCTTCTGTCGGTGTGAAAGAAGGTGGTAAGTTGGTAACGAAGATGAAAGCTCTGAAAGTAAAAGCTTTACCAAAAGATCTCAGAGAAAATATCACTGTTGATATTACTAATCTGGAACTGAATGGTAACATTCGTGTAGAAGATGTAAAAGCTGAAAACATGGAGATCTTAAACTCTCCTCGTATTCCTATCGCTTCAGTTGTAATGACTCGTCAGCTGAAACAAGAAGAAGCTACAGCAGCAAAAGAAGAAAAGAAAAAGTAAGTCGATCATACTTCTTATTGAAAAAGACCCGGTACATGCCGGGTCTTTTTGTATCAGATAGTTGCCGGAAATGAAACAAAAAAGATCGTGCCCTTCGGCTGATTGTCTTCTACCCATATCCTACCATTGTTTTTCTCTACAAACTCTTTACACAGCTTTAAACCTAATCCCGTTCCTTTCTCATTCATGGTACCTCTTTTCGATATGATGTTTGCAGATGAGAATACATATTCTCTTAAAGATTTTTCCATCCCATCTCCCTGATCTGCTATCGAAATGATGACTTCATGATTTCTTGTATAATGTTTGATATGAATAGACTGGCTTTTATAACTGTACTTAATAGCATTCGACAAAAGATTTCTCAACACCAATTGTAAGTGATCCGAATCCGCCCAAATAGGTCCTCCTTCAGATTGTACATTGACGGTGATCTCTTTATTTTCCAACTCGGCTTCCATGAGTGAGAGTACCTGCCCCATGATCTGTTGGAAGTTGACTTTTTCAGGATGGGCTTCAATACCCTCTAATTGACTATTGCTCCATTTCAAAAGATTGTCAAGTCCACCTTGCAGTTGTTTTACCTGTAGAGCGATATGTTCTGTGAGTTTATTGAATTCTTCTGTAGTTAACATTTGTCTGTTCACCAGATCAAGGGTATTACGAAGTTGTGCAATGGGTGAACGAAGATCATGCGCGATGATGGAAAAAAGCTTTTCCTTGGTAGTATTAGAATCCTCCAGTTCTGCATTTTTTTTCTCTAATTTTTGTTGACTTTCCTGTAATTCTTTTTCATAAAAGATCTGTTCATATCTATAGTAGAGTAGCCCAAGAAAGGTCAAGATTAATGCATTGGCAATATTGATGTTTACCCGATGTTCAGGAAATGCTTCATACATCCAAATACTTGTGTCAGTGATGCGAATGAATACAAAGCAGAAAATGGTAATAGCCGAGAGTATGGTTATCAGCAAGGGTTTCTTAAAAATAATATTAATGATCACCAAATTCGCGATCAGAAAATATTCGTTCCCATTTTGAAACTTGATGGCGCTTATGCAAATACTGATAGTTGCTAAAATATTCAAGATCAACCGAGCTGTTTGAATGTATTTGTAGTAATTGATCAGTAGAAAGATCAAACTGCCGGTAGCATTCAATAATAATAAACCTACATTCCAATAATGTCCTTCATAAATGTTGATAGGAATGAATATCGTATTGGTCAACATCCCAAGTAATACACACAAATTCAAAACCCTTGTTTTCTTTAATTCAATGGGATCTAGGGTAGCATGAATGCCAATATCAAGGATGTTTCTTATTGCTTGGGGAATGTACATATCTGAACCATAAATATCACCCTTGAAAATTAAGTCATCTACTGAGAAAACTCTTGTTTATTTTTGCTTGTCTATGAATAAATTTTTGATCGTAGGGCTTGGCAATATTGGCGATGAATACAAACACACTCGACATAACATCGGATTTGATGTGGTGAGTGCTTTTGTGTTGAAACATGGAGGCTTTTTTAAGTTGGATCGTTTGGCAGAGGTAGCAGAAGTGAAGTGGAAAGGGCGAGTTTTTGTTTGTATCAAACCCACCACTTATATGAATTTAAGTGGGAAAGCGATGAAGTACTGGATGGATAAGGAAGGGATTGATATTACTCGCACGCTTACCATTGTTGATGATCTGGCTTTACCTTTGAGCAAACTGAGGCTAAGGGGGTCAGGTTCCGATGCAGGGCATAATGGGTTAAGAGATATTCAACTAACACTGGGTACGGATCAATATCCTAAACTTCGCTTTGGTATTGGTAATCAGTTCCCAAAAGGCCGGCAGGTTGAATTTGTATTGGGTAAGTGGTTGCCGGAGGAACAAAAAATTATTCAAGCAAAGATTGACAAATCTGTAGAAATTATAGAGTCATTTGCTTCTGTTGGGTTGGAGAAAACCATGAGTCAGGTAAATAACCTGAATTTCTTATAATATAAGTCCATTTCAGACGTTATTCTTTATAAGATATTATCCGTATTGATCCTGTGAAAATACCGCCTTACGAGTACACAGATATTAAGAAGATGTCTGGTTAATATGATAAACGTACGAATATGAAAATTTTTTGTGTAGGCAGGAATTATGCGGATCATGCGAAGGAATTGGGTAATGCGGTTCCGGACGACCCGGTTATTTTCATGAAACCCAAATCTGCGCTGCTCCAGCCCAACGCACCTTTTTATTACCCGGAGTTTACCAACGAGCTTCATTATGAAGCAGAATTGGTATTACGGGTTTCTAAGAATGGTAAATACGTACAAGAACATCAGGCATCCAAGTATTACGATGCGGTTACTGTGGGTATCGATTTTACAGCCAGAGATATTCAAGCAGAATTGAAAAAAAAAGGACTGCCTTGGGAAAAAGCAAAAGCCTGGGATCAATCTGCGGTTGTTGGTAAGTGGATACCTGCGCAACCTGATATGATGCGTTCGCCGATACAGTTTTCGATGAAGAAAAACAAAGAACTGGTTCAGGATGGAAATACTTCTCAGATGATTTTTTCCTGTGACTATATTGTAGCACATATTTCTCAGTACTTTTCATTGAATATTGGGGATCTGATTTTTACAGGTACCCCCGCGGGAGTTGGTGAATGTGTAGTGGGAGATATTTTGGAAGGATATCTTAAAGAAGAAAAAATGTTTGAACTCGAGATCAAATAATCATTAGGAAAAGAAGATCGTCTATTTGATGCTTACCCCGGAATTACTCTTAAAAGCTTATCAGCTCATGGTCACTGCAAAGACCATGTGTGACACTTATGAAGCTAACAGACAAGTCTGTAAATATGTACATTCTACTTCTCGCGGACATGAAGCCATTCAATTGGCAACCGGTATGCAATTACTGCCTTGCGATTGGGTGAGCCCCTATTATAGAGATGACAGTATCATGTTATCCATCGGGTTCCAGCCATATGAATTGATGCTTCAACTATTGGCAAAAAAAGAAGATCCTTTTTCAGGTGGACGATCTTATTATTGTCACCCTAGCAGTAGAGATGAGCATCGTCCATCCATCATTCATCAGAGTAGTGCAACCGGCATGCAAACCATCCCTACAACGGGATTGGCGCAAGGCATTCAATATCTGGAAAGAATACAGAGTGATAAGTTGAGAACCGTCAACGGGCAGTTGCCGATTGTTGTTTGTTCTTTGGGTGATGGAAGTGTAACAGAAGGAGAAGTGAGTGAAGCCTTACAATTTGCAGTATTGAAACAATTGCCCATTATTTATTTGGTGCAGGATAATCAGTGGAGTATCAGTGCCTCTGCAGAAGAAGTAAGGGCGATGAATGCCTATGACTATGCACAAGGATTCAAAGGATTGAAAAGATGGCAATGTGATGGTAGCGATTTTATTCGCAGCTATGAAACCATGGCTGAAGCCATTGAATATACACGTACAGAAAGGAAGCCCGCACTGGTGCATGCCAAAGTGCCCTTGCTTGGGCACCATACAAGCGGTGTGAGGAGAGAGTTTTATAGAAACAGAGAAGATTTGTTGAAGCATGGATTGTATGACCCGCTTCCTAAATTGAGATTATTACTTACTGATGTAGGTATTGCAGAACACATCATCGCCGACATAGAAAAGCAAGCAGAAGAAAAAGTGCTGGCAGATTTTCAAAGAGCACAATCTGCACCTGATCCTGATCCTCGTTCTGTTGAAGAACATGTATTTGCACCATCACCCATTAAAGAGGAAAAAGGACACCGTAGTCCAAAAAATGGTGAAAAGGTATTGATGGTGGATGCGGCATTACATGCTATCGAGGAAATCATGGAAGAACATCCTGAAGCGATCCTATATGGACAAGATGTAGGTGCTCGTTTAGGAGGTGTGTTTAGAGAAGCGGCAACGCTGGGAGATAAATTTGGGGAACACCGTGTATTCAATACGGCTATTCAAGAAGCTTATATTGTAGGTTCTACGGCGGGTCTCTCTGCTTTGGGAATAAAACCCATGGTAGAAGTACAATTCGCAGATTATATCTATCCAGGGTTCAATCAATTGGTAACAGAGTTGTCTAAATCATGCTATCTATCTAATGGTAAATTTCCTGTTGGCATGGTATTAAGGGTGCCTACAGGTGCTTATGGGGGAGGTGGACCTTATCACAGTGGAAGTGTAGAAAGCACATTATTGACCATTAAAGGGATAAAAGTGGTCTATCCATCAAATACCGCTGATATGAAAGGCTTGCTCAAAGCAGCATTCCATGATCCTAATCCGGTGGTGATGTTAGAACATAAAGGTTTATACTGGAGTAAAGTACCCGGAACAGAAGATGCTAAGATGGTAGAGCCATCACGGGATTATATCCTGCCTCTGGGAAAAGCAAATATTGTACTTGCGGCGGATACAGAAAGAGTAAAAAAGGGAGAAACTGTTTGTGTAATTACCTATGGGATGGGAGTATACTGGGCAAAAGCGGCTGCGGCACAATTGCCCGGACAAGTTGAAATCGTGGATTTGCGGACCCTGCACCCATTGGATGAGGAAATGATCTTTAATCAGGTCAAAAAACATGGAAAAGTGTTGGTATTGAGCGAGGAACAACAAAATAATTCTTTTGCCGAAGCGATGGCATTACGCATATCCAACCAATGTTATCATTTCTTGGATGCCCGTGTAGAAGTTATGGGGGCATTGAATCTGCCTGCAGTACCCATCAACCTGGTATTGGAAGCCGCCATGCTGCCCAATGCCCAAACAGTGAAAGAACGGATCGTCAAATTGTTGGCATACTAAAGCCGAACCCCTATATTTGCACCCCGTAAATGAAAATTTACACGGCGGGGTAGCTCAGGTGGTTAGAGCGTTGGATTCATAACCCAAAGGTCTCGGGTTCAACTCCCGATCCCGCTACGATACAGAGTCTTCATTGAAGGCTCTTTTTTTTGCTCATAACCCAAAGATCTTGGGCCGAGACGATCAGCCTAGCTGATATCTCGGTGCCGATATAATCGTCGGCATTCAACTCCCGATCCCGCTACTCGTTATTTTCAAAAATAATAAAGAAGCCCCTACACAATGTAGGGGCTTCTTTATTATAACCATCCTTCTAGAGATACTTACAATTTAAAATATACGTTCAAAAATCATTATATAAGTGATCCATAAAAAAGGGCCTGACTTGCAAGCCCCTTTATTGCTTAATACACAAACCACTATAGAACAATCATTTTTCTGGTAATGGTCGCTGTTCCATTTGAAATAGTAACAGTATACATACCTCTGTTAAATCCTTGCTGCAGCCTGATTTGTCTGTTTACAGCCTGTAATTTTTCAGCAGTATAAGTTGCCCTGCCTCCGATGTCTGTTACTCTCACTGATAGAGACTGTCCGTGAAATACTTCCGGTACTATCAGCGTAACAGTTGTGTTCGCGTTCACTGGATTAGGGTACAGTATAAATTCTTTATCATTAGTATTTTCTGTTATTGTTTCTTTGGTTGTTACTGCTACTGTTTCTTTAGTATTATTTGTTTGTTGTACCGCTTGTCTGAAAACAATTCTATCAATAAATGGTGCATCAGAACCTGTAGGGCGGAGTTCAATGGAATTGATACCTTGTATCAGACTTACCTCAATGGTTTTCATTTTTGGAGCTCCTCCATTAAAACACCATGCACCTGATGTGATAAAGCTTTGTGTAGTAAACGGCTGTGCATTCACAGATAAACGAAGATTACGGTCTACTGCTGTGATGTAATAAACATCCATCAGATAATTACCACCCTCAGCTGCCAGTATATTGTTGAAACGAATTGCATTTCCTGTAGCTGCCAGCATATTCACCAATGCGCCATTTGAAGAAGTGTTGCAAGTAACGATAGCGCTAGCACCTGCCAATTCTGCTGTTTCAGCTTCGAGTGACAATCCATTTACGTCTGCTCTTTCTAATTTTATTTTATCGATGAATGGAGCATCACCACTAAATGGTGTAATATCAATATTGTTGTTGCCTCTTTTCAGGATCACAGTTGTTTCATAAATAGCAGGAGTACCTCCATTGAAACACCATGCACCGGATATAGCCACTTGTTGTCTACCCATTATGGTTCCATTCACAATCAATCTGAATGATCTAACTGCTGCACTGATATAAGACACTTTCAATTTATATGCACCTGCAGATTCAGCTACGATCTGATTAAACCTCACACCATTGGTATTCACGTTAAATGGATTCACCAATTTACCATTTGATGAAGTTGAACAGGTGACAATACTTGCATTGCCTAGAATAACAGCATCTTCTGCTTCAAATTCAAGCTTTGCAGACAATAATAATACGTTCGGATCTGTGTTCTCAGGATTTTTTCCTTTGCTTACAACCGCTAATCTATCTACCTGCACACCGCCACTAGCAATAGCTATTCTTACATTATGATCGCCGGGCTCTAAGAAATAGCTAAAGCCTCTTTCTTCACTACCATAACTGTAATGAAATTTTTTCCAATACCATTCGAAAGTGCTATTCGTTAAATTATTCCATTTTCTGAATGGTTCATGATCAACAGAGATCCATAAGCCTGCACCAGTGTTTAATGCTTGTATCTTAGCCCAAATATCATACTCATCAGCAGTAGTAACATTCACTGTGAATGACAATACTTGATCAATTCCTTGCGGAGCATCGGTTGAGGTAACACCGGTTTCGCTTTCTGTATAAGCACCGCCTTTTGCGTTCGTTGTAGTTTTGGTTTGCCAATGAACACCTTTAACTGCTGCTTCTGCTTCATAGAAAGTTTCAATATTCGTTGTGGTTAAACCCCATCTTAATTCAGAAGGTGTGCAATGACCTACTTCTTTTTTCAGGGAATCAAAATCAGGTAGATCATTGGTGATTACTACTTGATCTAAGAGAATATTACTATTGGGAAATTCGAGTGTAAGTCTATGTTTCCCTTCACCCAGATCATAAAAACGCGGTATTTGAAACCATGTAAATGATGCACTGGTGAGTGGCGTGATATTTTCTACTGTTTGGCCATCAACAGCTATGCGAATAGATCCTGTTCCTACCGATGCAGCGTTCAGCCAAACACGGTATGTACCTGCAGTTGCCAGATCAAATTCAAAATGTACTTGTTTAGCAAGCGCGCTTTCTCCTACTAAATTATCATCACCGCGAATATATAGTCCATTCGATACGTTCTCCTGTGCATGGATGGTCCATTTATTTCCTAAAGACTTTCCACACTCAGCTTCAAACGCAATCGTATTGCCTGATACAGCAACAACAGGTAACGTAAGATCAAGATTGTTACTACATTCCAATGTAGCTTGTGGAATAGATGGAACAGAAGTATGATTTTTATATACCTCACCAATATTAGTTAAACTTCCATCCGCATTTAAATAATTTGCACTCTCCACCGGATTCTGTGAGTTGGCTGCATTGGGCTGGAAATAGGCATAACGTTCTACAAAACGAAGTGTATCCAAGTAAGGTAAAGCCAGTTTTAAAAAGTCTTCTTGAATAGAATTCGTACGATTTGGATTGGCATTGAACTCTGTGATCCAGATCGGTAGTTTATAAATGTTATAAACGTTATTTAAGTACGTTTTGAATCGAGCAAAAATTTGTTGTGCACTTGCATTTGGACTGGTAGCCGGATTGCTCCCCCAATCGTACCAATGTACTGCTACAAAATCAAAGCGAACATTTTTCTCTTTGGCAATGCGTGCAAACTCAAGTAGCCAGGTAGTAGGTCCGTTTTCTCTCGGTGCCGGAGTACCCAGTCTCAATCCCATTGACATTAGATTTTCATAATAAGCAACTGCAACAGCAGGCTGACAAAGGTTATTGTATTGTCCGGATTCGCCACTACAGTTATCAGATTCATTAAATCCAAGAGCATGTGTTGTTTTTTTCTTCGCAATCATTTGGTTGATTGAAGCGGGTGAGGCACCACCTGCACCCCATGCCATAGGTACATACTCATAATTAGGTTGTGAACTACTTCCAAGTCCCCAATTGTAATACCATCCTGCATCTAACTGCGGATAGCTGCCACCGGTCCCTTTTTTTGTTACCCAATTCCAGGGTACTACTCGAATGAAACTGATATTACCTTGTAAAGCAATATCAATATTATTGATGACCATATCTGCTTCAGAAGCAATGTACACTTTACCCTTGCCGGTTCCATTTACATTGTTAGCGAAACTGGCCATATAACCTCTTTTCAAAATAAATGATGATATCGCATTATCTAGACCACCGGGTATAGTTGCTCCCTTGTAAATAATATCTTCTTTGATCTCAGCAGCATTACCTAATTGTTGTGAGCCACTAAAGATTTTTAGTACAGTAAAATTGCTTGCATAAGGTCTGATCACCGCACCTGTTTGATAGTATTGGTGTATTCTGAAATTCTGATCCAATGTGCCTGCGACATTTTTAACGAGGATACTGCCTGTTTTCGTAGCGAGCTGATCAGGATTTTGTTGGTGCATATATACCCATGAGGCGGTATCTAAAAAATTCAGTACTAGTTGAGATGAAAAAGCTCCGGTTCTGAAATGTACAGTACTCTCACTTAATAAAGAAAGTACACCTTGATTGAGACTTCCTCCATTGATAGACAATTGCGTAGAAGATATTGTCAACCCTTTCTGTGCACACGCAAATACGATCGATCCATTGGCATTTACTTGTCCGGACTCGATCAGCATATTGTAATCGATAGGCATTCCAGGTTCAATACTACCAGCTTTGGGATACTTATCTTTTGTAGGTTCGTGTTGACCTCTGCAAATAGCGTATGGGAAAGAATTTGCGCCGGGTAAACAAATCGGGCTTACTCCCGGATTACCAGGTGGATTTGGTTTTTCATTGGTAATGCGCCAGTTCTTTTCATTAAAGAAATCCTGGTTCTCTTCACCTGTCCAATAAAGGTATTGTGAAGAAGCATTGCAAGGATTCCCTTTTTGTGCTTGAACAGTAATAGTGCATAAGAGTAAGCAACAAAAAGTGAACAAGACGAAAAGAGTTCGTTTAGGGGTGTAAAGAGGATACATGGCAAGTTTAGTTTTGGTGAATTTTGCTTGTATCAAATTTATTTTAGCCATTTCTTAGTACTGAGGGCTTATCTGGTCAGAAAAGAGGTCCATTTGTTTTTTTATTGAAACTTATCTTTTGGGTATGTGTTTATGCGGTTTTATTCATGAACTGAAACATTTGTGCCCCTTGAATGAATGTTTATTTTCCTAAAACTGGTTTCTGTTAGGCTAATTTTAAAGTACGATTCAAAAATTTAAACAGAACCTGCAACTGGCAGCAAAGTCTTGCAGGATTGTACATACAATTGTCACTTATGATCATTCGAAATGTAGTAGTGCTTCTTATAATAATGGCCTCTTTGTCTGTTGTAGATGCACAAACAAAACTTCCTTCTTTTTTTTCTGATAATATGGTATTACAGCAAAAAGACTCTGTAGCTATTTGGGGAACCGATGCTCCCGGAAAAAAAATTACAGTAACGGGTAGTTGGGGAGCATCTGTAACCACAGTAACAAATACAAGCGGGCATTGGAAACTAAAATTACTTACAACTCAAGCAGGAGGACCTCATATTGTCAACGTTAAAGGAAGTTCAGAACTGACTTTTCAAAATGTGCTCTTAGGGGAAGTATGGTTTTGTTCTGGACAATCAAATATGGAAATGCCAATGAAAGGTTTTGCGGGACAGCCAATTATAGGCAGTAATGAAGCCGTCTTGCAATCGCGTAATGATCAGATTCGTTTCTTTCACACACCTAAAACGCCGAGTTTATTACCTGTAACAGATGTAAAGTCTACCTGGAAAAAAGCAGAACCTGCTAACACATCGGAGTTCAGTGCCGCTGCTTATTTCTTTGCAAAAAAAGTACAATCTGTTTTAGGTGTACCTGTAGGCATCATTCAGTCTTCGTGGGGTGCATCTACGATTGAAAGCTGGATGGATAAAGAGTCATTGGCATCATTTCCTCATGCTATCATTCCTGATACGCTTCCAAAGATTACGCCGAATAGAGAACCTACTATTATGTTCAATGCTATGTTATATCCCTATATCGGTTACACTATTAAAGGTGTATTATGGTATCAAGGAGAAGCCAACAGAGAGAATGCTCATCAATATCAGGCATTGTTCAGCACCATGATTCAGTCATGGAGGGCACATTGGAAGCAAGGCGATTTCCCTTTTTATTTCGTACAGATCGCGCCATTTGAAATGGGAAAAACCAATGCTGCATTTTTACGTGAAGCTCAACTTAAAACCATGCAATCCGTTTCCAACACAGGTATGGTAGTAACCTTAGATATCGGTGATAGAACAGTGATTCATCCTCCGCAAAAAGAGCAAGTAGGAAATCGATTGGCTTATTGGGCATTGGCAAAAACATATCAAATCAAAGGCATTGGATTTGCCGGTCCAGTGGTAAAAACAGCAATGCCAAATAAAGAAGGCAGGATGGTATTAACTTTTGAAAATTGTCCGAATGGCTTATCTAATTTTAATAAGCCTATGACTCAATTTGAAATTGCGGGCGAGGACAGTGTATTTTATCCGGCTACTGCCATGATCAATAGAGATAATCCTAAAGTGGTAGTCGTATGGAGTGAACAAGTGAAAAGTCCCAAAAGCGTACGCTATGCTTTCAAAAGCTGGACAGATGCTTCACTGTTTAATGCTGAAGGGTTGCCAGCATCTTCTTTTAGAACGGATGATTGGTAGTCTTAGCAACTGATTTGCCATAAATCCCCCTCATTTTTGAAATATCCGTTGCTATAAAGGTGATTCTTATCAAATAAATTTGATATCTGTGATACTATTGATTGTTGGTTTAATAACAGTCATATTCATCAACCACTTCAACCACTTGCCATGAAGATCAAAGGCTTCCTTTTTTTATTATTAGCGATGATGATTGGAGTATCTTCTTCAGCAACGAATTATTATATCAATTCTCAATCCGGTAGTGATACCAATGATGGCAAGAGTAAGCATCGACCTTTTAAAACAGCCATCCCTGTGCGTACAATCTCATTACAGCCGGGTGATTCTATTTTGTTTGCAACCGGATTGCGATACACCGGTATGTTGTCTTTATCGGATGTGAACGGAACGCAGGATCGTCCTATTGTTATCAGCAACTATCGTTTTAGAAGCGATACTACAAAACCTATACTAGATGCAGGTAATGATCTTAATACAATACACCTTAAGAATACTTCACATATTCAGGTAACACAACTTGAGTTAACAGCGATGACTCCATATGGAAAAAGTGAAACAGGTAAGGCTGAATTAAGATGTGGTATTCTGGTAGAAACAACCAAAGAAGAAATATTTCAGAATATTGTGTTGAAACATTTGGTAGTACATGATGTGTATTACAATGAGCCCGGTTTCAAACGTTCCGCAGCTGAAACAAAGTCAGCGAATGGCACACAAAGCTATGGTTGGGGTATTCGTTTTATCAACCAATCAAAGAAGGGAGTGATGAAACAATTATCTGTATCCTTTTGTAAAGTCTACAATGTTAGTCATACAGGGATCAAGATTACGGCACCTGCTGAAGGTATCAAGGGTATGGAAGTTAATAACAACGAAGTATTTGATACGGGAGGTCCGGGTATGCAATTTTCTGGTGTGAATGACGGACATATTCATCACAACAATATTCATCATTCAGGTTCTATAAAGGATACGCGTAACTGGGGCCGAGGCAGTGGTCTATGGACCTGGAGTTGTTCTGATATTTTAATCGAACATAATCGTTTTGAATATGCCAATGGTCCGGGTGATTCAGCCGGTGTCCATATTGATTTCAATTGTAGTCATGTAGTGGTACAATATAATTTCAGTGCCAATAACGCCGGTGGATTTTGTGAAATACTCGGAAATAATTACAACTGCTCTTATCGATATAATATCAGCGTGAATGATGGATATCGTGTTAAAGGAAAAGATGGTGCTTTTCAGGAAGGAAAGATATTCTGGTTGAGTGGGTATCAAGGCGATAAACAAAAACCTACAGGTCCATTCAATAGCTACTTTTATAATAATACTATGTATGTTGGATCGGGCATTGTTCCCAAAGTAGCGATCAGTGCTACTGCCAGCGGAATACTGATCATGAATAATATCTTTTATTTTGAAGATTCTGCTGTAATGGTTGCTGGTGATCAATTCAAAACCGATGCTAATCTCCTGCAATCAGGTAATACCATCTTCAATAATAACTTGTTTTTGTACGCACATAATTGGCCAGCTGCTTTTCCCATTCAGGAAGCACGTCCTTTAATTGGTGATCCGCAGTTTCGAAAAAAAGCGGGTTTTGCATTGGTGGACTATCACCCAAGAAATACGAAAATGATTAAGGATAAAGGTATGGTGATACCGAAAATACCGGGAGATAATGTTGGTATTAAAATAGGGTTGGATATGGCAGTTGACATTTTAGGAAATAAGATCAAAGGCAAGCCTGATATCGGGGCTATTGAATTGCAATAATAAAGGAGTATCACTTTAGACCTAGCATATGAAAAAAGTACAGCGATATTCTATTCATACTTGTTTACGTAAAGTTTCTCATCAGTTGGTGATATTGATCCTTTGTGGAATACTCATGTTAGGTAATACAAGTTTTAAAATCACAACTAATTTATCAAAGCCTAATATCATTGTAATACTTATTGATGATGCAGGGTATGCTGATTTTGGTTTCATGGGCTCCAAAGATTTATTAACACCTAGGCTCGATGAACTAGCTAAAAAATCTTTTCGTTTTACTGATGCCCATGTTTCAGCTTCTGTTTGCAGTCCGTCAAGAGCCGGGTTATTAACAGGCAGATATCAGCAGCGTTTTGGTTATGAATGTAATGAAGGAGAAGGTTATACAGGAATTGATATTCAACAAACACTACTTCCCAAGAGATTAGTAACAGCAGGTTATGTAACAGCCGCATTTGGCAAATGGCATCTAGGTTTCAAACAGGAACAACACCCCTTGTCTAATGGCTTCCAATATTATTATGGATTTTTGAGTGGTGGCAGAAGCTATTTTTATAAACCGGATAAGGATGATCGCCCGGGTGTGCCAACTGCTTTATTAGAGAATCGTAAACAGGTAGCATTTGAGGGGTATTTAACGGATGTGTTAGGAGATAAAG
Organism: Sediminibacterium sp.; assembly: GCA_965279585.1. Taxonomy (GTDB): domain Bacteria; phylum Bacteroidota; class Bacteroidia; order Chitinophagales; family Chitinophagaceae; genus Sediminibacterium. The sequence continues at coordinate 1,017,170 of OZ257248.1, forward strand.
CAGCTGACTTTATTCATGAAAATAAAAGCAAGCCATTCTTTATGTACTGGGCACCCAATGCAGTACATACTCCTCTAGATGCTGATCAAAAAGATTTAGAGAAGTTTCTGGGTCATCCTCGTCAAAAGTTAGCCGCAATGACTTTTGCGTTGGACAGAGCAGTAGGAAAATTATTGGATGCATTGCAGCAAGATCAATTACTCGATAATACCCTTATCTTCTTTTTAAGTGATAATGGAGGAGCACATAATAATCAATCTGATAATTTTCCACTAAAAGGATTTAAAGGCAATAAATATGAAGCAGGGCATCGTGTTCCATTCCTTGTTCATTGGCCTGCTAAGTGGAAGGGGGGCACCAACTTTACCGGACTTAGTTCATCACTTGATATTTTTCCAACTGTTCTGGATGCGGCAGGAGCTAAGAGTGATGCATTCGCCGGCTTAGATGGTGTAAGTCTGATTCCTTTTTTAACAGGTACAAAGAAAGGCTCACCACATGAAGAATTGGTTTGGCGTAAAGATGGAGCTACTGCAATCAGAAAAGGAAATCATAAGCTGATACAGTTTCGTGGATTGGAAGATCGCTTATATGATCTAAGCAGTGATCTTGGAGAAACACGTGATATCAAATCAACGAAGCCCGATGTTTACAGTGATCTAAAAGCAAGATTTGCGCTTTGGGAAAAAGATAAAATGAACCCTATTTGGACTGAAGGAGCATTGTGGGATAGTATTACGTTGATGATTCATGATGATCTTATGAACAATCGAAAGGTACGCGTTCGTAATCCTGAAGAATTAGAAAGGTTTCGTTCAATAAAAAATAAATATTAGCCCTGATAAATACAAAAAATCATGTTTACAAAGCCAAAACATGAAAGAATTTCAAAACATAATCAACGCCTGAGTATAAAACTGGCCATTATTTATATGTTATTGATTCTTTTATTTATTTTTCTGATCGTTTTGATCTGATAAGTCACGAAGGCTGGATCTGAAATTTAGATGACTGTTAGATCTATATGAACTTAACTCTGAAGATTTGCTTGCTGCTATTGCCAAATATACTTGTGCATTATTACTATGTGTATGGTCATTGTATCCCTATGCACAAACGAGTAGTTCCTTTATCAGTATTTCTGATGAGTTGGTCAACAATGAAGTAACTTCTGTTATTCAAGACAAAAATGGTTTCATCTGGTTTGGCACCAGAGGTGGTTTACAACGATTTGATGGTTATGATATGAGCTTACTCAAGAACAATTTTGAGCAAGGTAATAATCTATTGAGTCAATCCATTGAAGTCTTACAAAATGGTCAACAGAATACGATTTGGATCGGTACTAAGTCGGGTGGATTGAGTTCTTATGATCTGAAGACAGGTAAGATTACCAATCATGTCAATCAGATTAAAAGTGCGGCAGGATTTAATAGTGATTATATACTATCGATATTGGATGCAGATGATGAAAAATTATTTATTGGAACCTGGAAAGGATTTCAATACATGGATAAAAAAACGGGAAAGTTTTTCATCATTAATACCAATTGGAAAACTTTTGATATCCAATCTGATGGGCAATCGGGTTACTGGGTAGCGACCAGCAGTGGTTTAAAGCATTTGAATCGCGAGTTAAAAAATGATGCATCATACAACTTTGATAAAACCGGTATCAACATCACATCCATTGTTAGAGATACGAAGCGAAATTGTTTATGGTTAGGTAGCTGGGATCAGGGGTTGATACGTTTTGATCTAGATACAAAGAATTATACCAACTATCGCCATCAGAAAAGTGATCCGCTCTCGCTAAGTTCAAATAATACGTATCGATTGGTATTGGATTCAAAAGGTATGTTATGGGTAGGTACTTGGGGTGGAGGACTTAATAAATTCAATCCGGAAACAACGAGATTCGAAAAGATTGAGTTGATTATTCCCGGATTATACACGAATGACAATCAGATCATTCTAACCATTATGGAAGACCCATCCGGTTTATTATGGATTGGGACAGATGGTGCAGGTGTATTCAAATTTGATCTCAATCAAAAAAAGTTTATCAATATTGGCTATGATCAAAGAGGGAATGGGTTACAAGCCAGTACACATGTATTATCTGTATTTGTGGATCGGTACAATAAACTTTGGTTAGGAACAAAGGGTGGGGGGATTCATTATTCCAAAGATTGGAAACAGTTCAAGACAGTACCATTCACGGAAAAATCATTTGCACAATCAGGATCGGGTGTTTATGAGTGTCGTTCTTTTATGGAAGACAAGGATTTTCTGTGGATCGCTACCAATAAAGGATTGATTAGAATATTGAATCGATCGACAGCAATTGGGAACTATGATATTTATACACCTGATGCACAGAATGCATCATTGGCAAGCAGAAAAAAAATCAATGCAGTAGTAAAAGACAAAAGTGGAAAAATTTGGATCGGTACACAAGAAAATGGCTTGAGTTGCATCATTGGATTTGATAAGAATCAGCAACCCATATTTAAAAATTATTTACCTGATTTTGGAAATAAAACTGCGCTTCAAAATGAACGTATTAGTTGTTTGTTGATCGATTCTAAACAAAGATTGTGGATCGGTACCTATAAAGGACTTCATCTCTATCATCCTGAAACTGATCAGTTTCAAGCTTTTATTCAAAATATAACGCCGGGTAAAAGTATCAGTAATAATACAATCCTTTGTTTGTCTGAAGATTTGCAAGGAAATATTTGGGCGGGCACACAATCAGGATTGAACAAGATAACAGGCATTGACGGTGATCAATTAAATGTGATTCCTTTTACTGTTAAAGATGGACTGCCTAGTGATTATATCCATGCTATTCAACCTGATCAGCGAGATTATATTTGGGCTAGCACCAATAAAGGAATCATTCGTTTCCATACCACTAAACATTCTTTTGCTGTTTTTGATAAAAGAGATGGTATACGATCAGTAGTGTTTTCTGAGAATGCTTCTTATAAACACAAACAGGGAAAACTATTTTTTGGCGGATTGGAAGGACTTACTTTTTTTGACCCGGATAGTATCAGGATCAATCGCTTTGTTCCTCCCATCTATTTCACGAGTCTGACTATCAATAATCGTCCGTATGAATTTGGAAAAACAAGAGCAGACAGTGCCATTCTGGATCGGCCATTTTATGAAACAGATGCAATTACACTTACTTATGAAGAGAATATTTTTTCTATTGGCTTCTCTGCACTTGACTATCATGCCCCTGATAAAAATGAATACATGTATAAGCTGGAAGGCTTTAATAAAGACTGGGTGTATGCAGGGAGTAGTCGTTTGGTGTCTTTCACCAATTTAAAAGCAGGTACGTATTATTTAAAGGTAAAAGCTACTAACAGTGACAAAATATGGAATGACCAATATCGAGAATTGAAGATCACGATTCTGCCTCCACCTTGGAAAACATGGTGGGCTTATTCTATTTATGTGGGTATTTTCCTTTCCTTATTATGGGCTACCAGATACCTAGGTTTAAGACAAGCTGCATTAAAGAATCAGCTAATGATTTCCCGAATGGAGAGAAATCAAGAAAAGAATTTGTCTGACTATAAAGAACGATTGTTTACCAATATATCACACGAGTTTCGAACGCCATTGACATTGATTCTAGGCCCACTGGAAGATTTATTGCAAAGAAAAAAAATGGATGGTATTGTAGAAAAAAATCTGAAGTTGATTCAAAAACAATCCAAGCGAATGCTGAGAATGGTGAATCAATTGTTAGATTTTCAAAAAGCAGAAGCTGGAAGTATTATTCTAACACCTCAGCCGGGAGAAATAATTTCTTTTTGTTATAACGTATTCTCGCTTTTCGAAGATGAAGCTAAGCGAAAAAATATGCACTATACTTTTCATTCAGATGAAAGGTATTTCTCATTCTCTTTCGATCCGGATAAACTTGAGATCGTGATCTTCAATATACTTTCCAATGCTTTTAAATTCACACCTAATGGTGAAAATATTAGTCTAACCGTGAAGCGTTTGGGGGAAAAGAATTGTCAAATCATTATTCAGGATACAGGCTCAGGAATTGCACCAAATGAGCTGAACGATATCTTTAACCGGTTTTACAGAGGTAAGAAACATGATGCTACTACCATTTCCGGTACAGGTATTGGACTTTCCTTTGTGAAGGAGTTGGTAGAATTACATGGGGGTAACATTCAGGTAGAGAGTGATGGGGTGAAAGGCAGTACTTTTACTGTCACGCTACCTCATATACCGATCCATGAAACTACTTTAATGTATAATGATGAATCGCTGAATCCCATAATAAATCCATTACAGGAAATACTTGTAAACCCTATACCTATGCAAGAAGAACAGGAACAAATCTCCACTGAAACAGAACAGCCTATTATTCTCATTGTTGAAGATGAGTCTGACATGCTGCAATATGTTTATGATATCATCAGTCCGTCATTTAGTGTGGTAACAGCTACCAACGGTAAAGAAGGGTTACAAAAAGCACTAGAAGTAATTCCTGATCTCGTTGTCAGTGATGTAATGATGCCGGAGATGGACGGTATTGAATTGTGTAAGCAACTAAAATCAGATAAAGGGACTTCACATATTCCTATCATTTTGCTTACAGCTTTATCTGATATGACCCATCATGTACAAGGAATCAGAGAGGGAGCAGATGTATATCTTCCTAAACCATTTAATTCACAATTATTATTGGTGCACATACATAACCTGATCAATTCTCGAAACATGTTGAAGGAATTGTATGCTAAGAAGGTTTTTCTTGGTTCCGGGAATTTTGAGATCAAATCTTTTGAAGAAGAATTTTTATTCAAGTTGGTAAAACTGGTAGAAGATAATATATCAAATAGTCAATTCAATAATGATGAACTCGCTAATATGATGTTTATGAGTAGGTCTACATTTTATCGTAAACTCAAGGCTGTAACCGGTATGTCGGGAAATGAATTTATTAGAACTACAAGACTGAATTATGCGTCTAAATTATTAGCCAGTGGTAAATATTCAGTAACGGAAGCAGCCTTTGAATCAGGGTTTAATGATATCAAATACTTCAGAAAGCGTTTTCAGGATCAGTTTGGAGTAACACCTTCGGAATACAAACAGTAATCACACATTATTTAGGGGCTGCTACAAAAGCCCCCTTTTTTTGGAAATTATAGGTCTTCTCAAAGCGATATTTTAGCTATGTGTTCTTTTCCTTAAAGGAATGAACGATTGTAGAAGTCATATAATTTATTCAAATGAATCAAAAGGGTATAGTCACTTTTTTACGTATATCTGTCTCTTTTATAATGCTGTTTTGGATGACAGCCAATATTCATGGGCAGTCTAATGGTAATATTTGGGAAAATCCACAATGGGTTGAGGAGAACAAAGAGAAACCCCATGTACCTTTCATGTTATATAGCAGTAAAGAAACTGCTGTGAAAGATCAGTATGAGACATCTCCTTATTATCGTTCTTTGAATGGTAGTTGGAAATTCAACTATACCGACGATTATCAAAAACGACCACAAAATTTTTATGCAACTTCATTTAATGATGCGTCATGGAAAGAAATTACAGTTCCATCTAACTGGGAACTTCAGGGCTTCGGATTACCGATCTATACCAACATCATTTATCCTTTCCCTAAAAATCCACCTTTTGTGGGGGAGGATAACCCGGTAGGTACTTATCGTAAAACTTTTTCAGTACCTGATACTTGGAATGGTAAGCAAGTCATCTTACATTTTGGATCTATTACAGGTTGTGCGTTTATCTACGTGAATGGACAAAAAGTAGGGATGAGTAAAGTGTCAAAGACGGCTGCAGAATTCAATATCACCCCTTATATCAAAAAAGGCGATAACCTATTAGCAGTTCAGGTATTTCGCTGGCATGATGGAAGTTATCTGGAAGACCAAGATTTCTGGCGTTTAACAGGTATTGAACGAGATGTCTTTTTGTATGCATTACCTTCAGTGAGTATCTGGGATTTCTATCTCAAAGCAGACCTTGATGCCACCTATCAAGAGGGTATTTTTTCGGGTGATATTACTATCCGAAAATTTAAAAATTCTTCGCCGCAACTAATAAATGTACTTGTGGAAGTAATGAATAAGGAAGGGAAAACTGTATTCAACCAAACAAAGCAAATGCAATTGGGGAGTGACAGTTTGCAAGCTGTATCTTTTAGTGGAAATATTCCTTCACCTGCAAAGTGGACTGCAGAAACGCCCAATCTATATCAATGTGTATTGACACTTCAAACTGCAAACGGTATGGTGTTGGGAGTAACAAGTGCTAAGATCGGATTCAGAAAAGTAGAGATTAAGAACGCACAGTTATTGGTGAATGGGAAAAAAATCATGGTACATGGTGTAAACAGACATGAGCATGATGAAAAATTGGGACATGTGCCAACCAAGGAAATGATGATCAAAGATATTCAGCTGATGAAGCAGTACAATATCAATGCAGTTAGAACAGCACACTATCCCAATGATCCTCTTTGGTTAAAACTCTGCGATGAGTATGGTTTGTATGTAGTAGACGAAGCCAATGTAGAAATTCATGGAATGGGATCTATTACGCCAGGAAGAGGGGTAGATACTACCAATCACCCTGCGTATCTATCACAATGGGCATCTTCCATTTTGGATAGAATTGAGAGAATGGTAGAACGCGATAAAAATCATGCTTCCGTCATTATCTGGAGTTTAGGTAATGAAGCAGGAAATGGAAAAGTGTTTTATGATGCTTATGATTGGCTAAAAAAGCGAGATACCTTCAGACCAGTTCAGTTTGAACAGGCAAATGAACAGCGGAATACAGATATTGTTTGCCCAATGTATCCTCCCATACAATACATGAAAAAGTATGCGGCAGACAAAAGTAAGACAAGACCTTTTATTATGTGTGAGTATTCACATGCCATGGGTAATAGTAGCGGTAATTTTCAAACCTATTTTGATATCATAAGATCAAGTCCAAACATGCAAGGAGGGTTTATTTGGGATTGGGTGGATCAGGGAATACTCACAGATAATGGCTTTGGTAAAAAGTATTGGGCCTATGGGGGAGATCTTGGTGCCGGACATTTACAGAATGATGAAAACTTTTGTGCGAATGGTTTAGTTGCTGCAGACAGATCACCACATCCGGGAATCTTTGAAGTCAAAAAAGTATACCAGGATATTCTCTTCAGCGATATTGATTGGAAAAATGGGAAGATCCGTATTCATAATGACTTTGCATTTACAGATTTATCAGGTTATCATTTTAAATGGGTTTTATTAAAGAATGGTATTCCTGTTCAGTCGGATAGTTTTTCGGTGAATATTCAGCCCTCTCAACAACAAGAAATTCGCTTACCATATACAGTCAAAGATTCAGATGTTGAAATGGCATTGAGCATCTACGCTTTTACAAAGAATGCAACACCATCTATTCCAGCCAATCATGAAGTAGCAAGAGAACAGTTCTTAAGTAAACCGGTATTTTTTACTAACCGCACAAGCGCTGATGGTAATTTGAAAATAAGCAGGAAAGATCAACTGATCCAGTTTGAATCAGGAAAGGTAAAAGGTAGTTTTAATGTGAAACAAGGTAAGTGGATGAGTTATCTTATTGACGGGAACTCTTTGATTCAAAGTTTTCCGGAACCTTATTTTTGGAGAGCACCAACTGATAATGATTTTGGTAACCAAATGCCGAAAAAACTAGGGTTCTGGAGAAATGCACATAATATGCTAGAGCTAGATTCTGTACAAGTGCATACACAAAATAAGGAAGGGTTATTGATCGAATGCCATTATACACTCAAAGGGCTTGATATACCATATTCAATTGAATACCAGGTATTGAATAATGGCGCTATCAAAGTAAATGTGATGATGAGTTTTGAGAAGAAAAGTCCGATGGAAATACCGCGTTTCGGAATGCGTATGTCATTGCCGAAAATGATGGAGCAAATTCAGTTTTATGGCCGAGGACCTTGGGAGAATTATGCAGACAGGAATACAGCATCTTTCATGGGTGTTTATCAACAAACAGCAGCAGAACAGTTTGTAAAAAACTATATCAGGCCACAAGAAAATGGATATAGAACAGACGTTCGTTGGATCCATTTTTCAAACAAAGACAATCAAGGTATTCGAGTTACAGGCTTGCAACCTATTTGTTTCAGTGCTTTGCCTTATACTGCGGAAGATCTTGATCCGGGCTATACCAAAAAACAACAGCATCCTTCTGATTTGAATGAAAATGACTTTTTATCGGTCCACATTGATCTTGGGCAAAGAGGGTTAGGTGGAGATAATAGTTGGGGTGCTTTGCCACATGAATCGTATCTTTTAAAAGCAGGTAAATATCAATACGGCTATATTATAGAACCTTATATAAAATGAGTACCATGAATAAAATATGGGTGGGTCTTGTACCTCTGTTATTGTTAACAGGGATGCTTTCAGCACAAGGAACAGTGAAGTCAAAGCCTAATATCATTCTAATTTATACAGACGATCTTGGTTATGGTGATGTAAGTAGTTATGGCACTTCTGCTATCCCTACTCCCAATATCGATAGATTAGCGAAAAAGGGGGTTCGATTTACGAATGCTCATGCTACATCAGCAACCTGTACACCTTCGCGTTTCTCTCTATTAACCGGTAAGTACGCATGGCGTAAAGAGGGAACGGGGATTGCTCCGGGAGATGCTTCTCTGATTATACCTGTTGCTACTAAAACTTTACCGGGTACTTTACAACAAGCGGGTTATCACACTGCTGTTATCGGTAAGTGGCATTTGGGTTTGGGAGATACAAAAGGAGTTGACTGGAATGGGAAAGTCACGCCGGGACCACTGGAAATCGGTTTTAATTATTCTTTTTTAATACCGGCTACAGGAGATCGTGTGCCTTGTGTGTTTGTTGAGAACCATGAAGTAGTGAATCTCGATAAAAATGATCCTATCAAAGTGAGTTATGTTGGACCTGTTGATCCGAATGCACCTACCGGAAAAAAGAATCCTGAATTATTGAAATTACACCCTTCGCATGGGCATGATATGACCATTATTAATGGCATCAGTAGAATTGGATATATGTCTGGAGGTAATGCTGCTCTCTGGAAAGATGAAGACTTTGCAGATATTTTGGTGAAAAAGGCCAACGCATATATCACCCAACAGAAAAAAGGTCCTTTCTTTTTGTATTTCTCTACACATGATATTCATGTTCCAAGAATTGCGCATCCAAGGTTTGCAGGTAAAAGTGGATTCGGCCCGAGAGGAGATGTGTTATTACAGCTAGACTGGACCGTTGGTGAAATCGAAAAGATCTTACAAGAAAATGGGTTACTTGAAAATACTATGATCATCTTCACAAGTGATAATGGTCAGGTGATTGACGATGGCTATAAAGATGAGGCAGTAGAAAAATTAGGTAATCATAAACCCGGCGGTATTTATCGTGGAGGAAAGTATAGTGCATTCGAAGCTGGTACTCGTGTTCCTTTTATTGTGAGTTGGGATGGTGTGATGGAAGCAGGTAAAGTAAATGATGCGATGTTCAGTCAAATAGATCTATATGCGAGTTTAGCAAGCTTAGCAGGTGTGGCGATTGAATCAGGACAGGCACCTGATAGTAAAGATAATCTGCCTGTGTTGTTGAATAAAAGTAATGAGTCTCGTACTTTTTTGATCGAGCAGTCATTGAATTCAACTTTATCACTACTGATTGGTAACTGGAAATATATTGAACCCTCTAAAGGTCCTGCCATAAATAAAGACACAAATACTGAATTGGGAAATTCGCCACGACCACAATTGTATGATCTATCAAAAGATCCGGGTGAAACAAAAAATCTGGTAGAGCAATATCCGGGTAAAGTAAGTGAAATGAAGCTTATTTTAGATTTGTTGAAACAAAACAATAAGTAATGCAATTCAAATGCTCTTTTCAGAACTATCAGCAGTTGGGGCCATATATGTTGCTTTTGATATTATTAAGCCTTTCAGCTTGTGATACTCCTAAAGACAAAGAGCAGTCTGAAATTGTAAAAGAAGAAGCTGTTAGCTGTCTTCAGGTGCCGGTAAGATTTGGTGCAAAGTCAGGAGATGCAGGTCTGCTTGTATTTGACGATGACCCATCTGCGGCAGAAATGGTATTGGTTCCTGCCGGGGCTTTTGATATGGGCGCGGATAATGATCAGGCAGCTCAGGATGAATATCCTAAACATCGTGTCGAGGTTGATTCATTTTATATGGATGCAACAGAAGTGACGAATGCACAATTTAAAAAGTTTGTAGATGCAACAGGTTATATTACAACAGCAGAAAGAAAGCCTGATTGGAATGAATTAAAAAAGACATTACCTCCCGGAACACCTAAGCCTGATGAATCATTATTAGTGCCAGCATCATTGGTATTTAAAGCCACAGGGGGTCCGGTAGATCTTCAAGATTATTCTCAGTGGTGGAATTGGAAAGAAGGCGCTAATTGGAAACATCCTGAAGGTCCGGGAAGTGATTTGAAAGGAAAAGAAAATCATCCCGTAGTTCATGTGAGTTGGTATGATGCGATGGCATATTGTAAATGGGCAGGTAAGCGTTTGCCAACAGAAGCCGAGTGGGAATATGCTGCAAGAGGAGGGGTATTGAACAATATTTATCCATGGGGTAATGAACCTGTTAACAATGGAAAATCTAAGACAAATAGCTGGGAGGGGAATTTCCCTTATCATAATGAACAAAAAGATGGGTTCTTTAAAATGGGGCCAGTAAAAAACTATGCCTGTAATGGCTATGGATTATTTGATATGGCAGGTAATGTCTGGGAATGGTGTAGTGATTGGTATGATCATGATTATTATCGTGCACTTGAAAAAACAACTACACGTAATCCAAAAGGGCCCACTAAAAGTAATGATCCCGCAGAACCCTTTGCAGTTAAAAAGGTATTACGCGGGGGAAGCTTTTTATGTAATGATAGTTATTGCAGTGGTTACCGAGTTGCAAGAAGAATGAAAAGTAGTCCGGATACAGGATTAGAGCATACAGGCTTTCGTTGTGTAAAAGATATCAAATCTTCATCCTGAATTTATGTTTAGAGCCATCTTATTAGGTATTATTTGTTGTTTATGTTTTTCTCTAGTGATCGCACAGAAAAATACAGTTAAACCCAATATACTGATCATACTGGCAGATGATCTTGGCTGGGCTGATCTTTCTTGTTATGGGAGCAGTTTTTATGAAACACCTCATCTTGATAAGTTAGCAAAAGAAGGTACAAGATTTACACAGTTTTATGCTGCTAGTCCGGTTTGTAGTCCAACCCGTGCAAGTGTACTCACAGGAAAATATCCCAATAAAACGGGTGTTACAGATTGGATCACAGGAAGACAAGCAGGAGGTAAGGCAAAACCTTATGAAAGATTGATTGGCCCTGAAACAGCATATCAGTTATCATCGGAAGAAAAAACCATTGCACAATATGCTTTGCAAAATGGATACACTACTTTTTTTGCGGGTAAATGGCATTTGGGAGAAACCGAAAACGATTGGCCTGAATCTTTTGGGTTTCAAACCAATAAAGGAGGATGGAGTAAAGGATCTCCTACTGGAAGAATGAATGATAGTACAGGTGGTTTTTTTGTTCCATATAAAAACCCACGTTTGTCTGACGGCCCCACAGGTGAATACCTAACCGATCGTTTGACAAACGAGTGTTTAAATTTCTTGGATCAACAAAAAGATCAACCTTTCTTTTTGTTCTATTCATTATATGCAGTTCATAATCCACTTCAAGCTCCCGATAGTTTGATAAAAAAGTATAAAGCCAAACAACAAACATTAGGGCTCACTCCTGCACAAAGATTTGCAAAAGATGAACCTTGGATGCAAAATGAAAATGAATGGAAAAGAAGATTGTTACAGGATCATCCTGTCTATGCAGCCATGATGGAAAATATGGACCAGAGCATCGGGAAGATACTTGCAAAATTGAAGCTATTGGGACTGGATAAAAATACCCTCATCATTTTTACATCTGATAATGGCGGACTAAGTACAGCAGAAGGTAGCCCCACAAGTAATGCTCCGTTACGAGCAGGTAAGGGGTGGCTGTATGAAGGCGGTATTCGTGTTCCTATGATTATGCGATGGCAAGGAAAAGTTCCGGAAAACAAGGAAATTGATTGGCCGGCTATCAGTAATGATATCTATCCAACAGTAGCGGGGATCATGAATGCGCGATACAAAACTGAATCTGCGATCGATGGGATCGATCTTTTACAATTAATGCAGAGGAAAAAATCAGATCGAACTTTATTTTGGCATTATCCGCATTATAGTAATCAAGGGGGTAAGCCGGGATCGGCCATCAGAAAAGGACATTATAAAATGGTCTACGATTATGAGACAGACAGTATGGAACTTTTTGACCTATCTAAAGATCCATATGAAAAGGAAAATATTATAGCCAAAGAACAAGATCTAGCGATAGACATGAAGAAAGAACTATTCCAATGGCTACAAAAAACAAAGTCTGCTTTCCCGAAGAAAAATCCTTTATATCAAGAATAAGGTTAAGTTATCGTTCGAATCACCTTCTTTGTTTAATCATCTCTGTTAAAGTGTAATACAAATCTGAACTTTTGCTTGTTTTTGCAATTTTATGCGGCTATTCGGACTATAAATCCTTGAACTGATTATACCTCTTTTTTGAAGCAAGCGTATACCTGATAAGCGAAATAATGTTACTTACTTAGTATTTGTAATAAAAAACCTAAACCAAAACAAATAACGATGCTTTTGCCAAAGAGAAATCTGCTTACACGTATAGGTTTATTTATCTTTCTCCTATTCACTATGACCGTTTCTGTTTTTGCACAAACGACCACTGTAAGTGGTACTGTTGTGAATGCATCAGATAATACTCCATTAGCGGGTGTTTCTGTTGTTGAATCAGGTGTGAATAAGGGTACTACTACCAATCAGAAAGGTGAATTCAAACTAACCGTGTCAAAATCAAACCCTGTATTAGTCTTTAGCTATGTAGGATTTCAAGACTATACCGTAACCTGGGATGGTTCTGCTACTATTAAAGTATCGATGGAACAAGCTGCATCTGCTTTGCAAGATGTAGTAGTGGTTGGTTATGGTACACAGAAGAAAATTAATCAGACCGGTGCCGTACAAACCATGCGACTGGATGATGCGGTAAACCAGCCGGTAACCAATTCAGGTCAATTAATGTATGGTAAATTCTCCGGTGTACAAATTACACAGGGTAGTGGTTTGCCGGGTGCAGATGCTTCTTCAGTAACCATCAGAGGTGTGGGAACTTTTGGTTCTACAGCACCATTAGTAGTCATTGATAATATTCAGTATACTGGTTTAGAAACTTTCAATAATCTTTCTCCCGCAGATATTGAATCCATTTCTGTATTAAAAGATGCATCTGCAAGTGCAATCTATGGTGCGAGAGCAGCGAATGGAGTGATCGTTGTTACTACTAAAAAAGGTAAGAGCGGATCTATGAGTGTTGTATACAATAGTTATACAGGGTTCCAAAAAGCAACAGTGGTGCCAGAATATCTTGATGCAGTAAATTATGCAAAGCTGAAAAATGAAAGAGATGTCAATCAGAATGGAACAGGCACCCCTATTCGTTATTCTGATGCGGATATAGCGGCTATGCAAAGTGGCAGTAACCGTGATCAATATGCCAATACCAATTGGGCAAAAGAGATCCTCAGAAATGCACCTATTCAGAGTCATTATGTAGCATTCTCCGGCGGTAATGATAGAACTACTTATCGCGCTTCTTTAGCCTACTTAGGACAGGAAGCTATTGTAAAAGGAAAGTTCAAGAATGATCGCTTTAATATCTCTTTGAATATTAATTCTAAAGTGAAAGATTGGTTGACCATTTCTAATGTGACCAATGCTTATTGGACAAAATTCAAAGGCCCTGTAGGTGGTGCTGATGCTATTACCGGTGAGAACGGTATTATCAATCAGTTTCAGCGTTCTGCACCTACAGTTCCTGTTTTTTACTCGAATGGCGCATACGGAATTGTGGATGGTTCTTATTTGAAAGTGAATGCAAGTTTCCCAATTCAGAATCCGATTAGAAGAGGTTTTCTTGGGGATTATATCAGTGATGAGATTAATATTTCAGATCGCTTTGGTATTAAAGTTGATTTTACCAAAAATCTCTCATTCGAAACCAGTGGAAGTATCAATTTGAATTATACCAATGTTTCCAATTTTAATCCTGCAGAGAACACTTTTGATTGGGCAGGAAATATTGTTCAGCAGAATACTGTAAACTCTTTGACCAATAGTACCAATTTTAATTATCGTTTACTGAATGAAAATATCTTACGTTATAGCAAGCGTTTTAACAGTAAGCATGATCTGACAGTTTTATTGGGTCATTCTCTGATCTATAATCGCAATGATGGATTCTCAGGAAATTTACAAGGGTTCCCTTCTAATGCTATTCAGGAATTCGATGGCGGTGGTGTATTGAATCCAAGTGTTTCCGGTAGTGCTTCAGAAGAAGCTGTTCAGTCATTCTTCTCTAGGATCAACTATGTATACAATGGTAAATATCTTTTTGAATTCAATATCAGAAGAGATGGGTCTTCCAAATTCGGTCCTAATAATCGTTATGCAACTTTCCCTTCTGCTTCTGCAGGATGGAGAATCAGTGAAGAGCCTTTCATGAAAAAAGTAGATTGGATCTCTGATCTGAAATTGAGAGGTAGCTGGGGTATTACCGGTAATGATAATATTGGTAACTATATTTTTGATCAAACATATAATAGCGGACTCGATTATTATCTTGGAACCAGCAATATCGTAGGAGCTGTAGCCATTACCAGATTAGCTAATCAGACCATTACATGGGAAACCGTAAAACAATATGATATTGGTTTAGATGCGGGATTATTTAAAAATAGATTGACATTGTCAGCAGATTATTTTGAGCGCTTGAGTTCAGATGTGTTATATGCAAACTTCCCGATTCCAAGTACTATTGGTGTTACCAACCTTGCTGCACAGAATGCTGCGAGTATGGTAAATAGAGGTCTTGAGATCACTGCCAACTATCGTGGTGTTATTAAGAAAGCAGTTAACTATAGCGTAGGAGCTAGCTTGAGCAAATTCGCAGACAATAATGTAACTGGTTTGGGTGATAGAGCTCTCGAAACCATTAATGCCGAGAGTATTATTAGAATTGGTGCACCTTTCAATGCGTATTATGGTTATCAGGTAATAGGCATCTTCCAATCAGCTGCTGAAGTAGCTGCTGCTCCTAGACAATTTGGTAGCGTAAGAACTGCACCGGGTGATTTCCAATACGCTGATTTATCAGGTCCCGGAGGAAAACCGGATGGTGTGATCGATGCATTCGACAGAACTATCATTGGTAACCCATTCCCTAAAATGCTGTACAATTTTAATGGAACCCTCAATTATAAGAACATAGACATGAGCATCCTATTTGAAGGGGTAAGTGGAATTGACAGATTACTAAATGACAATGGTCAATTACCATTCGAGGGTGACAGAAACAATGTATTGACTTATTGGATCGACAGATGGACTCCTACTGCACCCTCTACTAAACTTCCACGTGTGGGTGGACAAAATAATCAAGTAGTATCTACTTTCTATGTGGAGGATGCCTCTTACTTGCGCCTAAAGAATCTAGAAATAGGATATTCTATACCAACATCTTTCACACAGAAGTATGGCATATCTAAATTAAGAGTGTATTTGGGAGCACAAAATCTGTTAACATTTACTAAGATGAAAAACTTTGATCCTGAAAGAGCTCGTGGTGGTAATAGTGATCAATTGGTTCCTCTATATAAAGTTTACACATTTGGCGTAAATCTTAAATTTTAATCAGCATGAAAAAGTTTATCATATTTATATACATAGTTGCAGTAGCAACCGGATGTTCGAAAAGCTTTCTTGATAAGCGCTCTTTGACACAGTTGGGAGAGGCTAGTTTCTGGAAAACAGAACAGGATGCAGTATTAGGCGTTAATGGTATTTACGAGGTATTACAAGATCGAGTATTATTCAGTGGAAACTTGAATGGAACAGCCGGTTTACCTATGTATGATACTTTTGGTGATAATGCCTATAACTCATTCAAGTTTGAAGGACCCGGCAATTTCATGTCGGCTAATATTGATCCTTCCAATGCTTTCTTTAGTTCATTATGGGTATCCTTGTACAAAGGGATAGCCAGAGCAAATAATGCTTTGGAGAACATGGATAAAATTCCAACAACGGCAATGTCGGATTCCAGTCGTAAAGCATTGCGTGGACAAGCACTCTTCCTTCGTTCATTATTTTATATGCACCTGGCAATGTATTTTGAAGATGCTCCATTGATCTTGAAAGTACAGACATTGGCAGAATCTTATGTACCTAAGAATACATATCAGCAGTTGTCTACTCAGATTGTTAATGATCTTAAAGAGGCAATTACTTTATTACCTGTTAGATATTCAGCAGCACAATATGGTTACGCAACCAGAGGTGCAGCACTTGGCATGTTGGCTCGATTCCAATTATACAATAAGGATTATCAAGGTGTGATGGATGCGACTGCCACTTTGTTAACAATGGGATATGCATTGAATACAAATTATTCACAACTGTTTACAGAAGCAGGAGAGTTTTCAAATGAGATTTTATTTTCTGTAAGATTTTCTCAGGATGCTTCGAATAATGGCGAACTATTTTCAGGCACTTTCCTAGCGGCACCGAAGGTAGATCAGCAACCGATGCCTAATCTGGTAAGAGATTATTATTGTACAGATGGAAGGCCAATCACAACTTCTCCATTATATAGTGCTGCAAATCCAAAAAATAACAGAGATCCTCGTCTTACAGCATCTGTTTATTTCAGAAATGATATTTTCATTACAGATCTTAATAGGGCCTTTACAGGTAACACAGCTACAGGTTTTGGATTGAAAAAATACATTCGTACTGCTGCTTCAGCTGCAGGTATTGGAGTGTTCAATCCGGGTGGACAAGATTTTATCGTGTTGAGATATGCTGATGTATTATTGATGCGTGCAGAAGCTATGGTAGAATTAAATCAATTAGCTGGCGCTTATGCATTGGTAAATCAGGTGAGAGCGCGTGTGGGTATGCCTACAGTACAGGCTGTAGAAGGTAGTGCTTTAACACAAGCTGCATTCAGAGATGTAATTAGACATGAAAGACGAGTTGAACTTGCATTTGAAGGATTGAGATTTTATGATCTGAAGCGTTGGGGAGCAGTTCAAGCAGCATTTCAGCGTGTAGCAGTGGATAATATCGCAGGATACGGTGCTACTTTCCGCAATAAACGATCTGAAGTTTTCCCGATACCGTTGAGTGAGTTGAATGCAAACTCTCAACTAACACAACATCCGGCATGGTAGGGTAGCCAGCTCATTTGTATAAACAATAAAATTTATCTGGATCTGTTCGGTTTTGTACGAGGAATTCAACAAAATTCCTCGTACGCTAAACCTTTTGCTTATTCCGAAAAGATAATAAGAGGTTTACAGCTGTACTAAATAAATATATTCATCATGAACCTAGCTGCTTCACAACTGACATCTCTGTTTCAGGAAGCTTTCAATAGCACTGAAACACCCTTGATCGTCAGATCGCCGGGTCGTGTGAATATTATTGGTGAGCATACCGATTACAATGAAGGCTTTGTATTGCCTGCAGCTATAGATAAAGCTGCATATATCGCTATCACGTTGAGACACGATGACGAAATACACCTTTTAGCGCATGATCTGAATGAAAGATTCACTATCAAATTAAATGAACTGAAACCTATTGGTGATGTAAGTTGGCCCAATTATATTTTAGGAGCAGCAGCACAATTTCAGAATATTACTGGTACACAACTTAAGGGGTTTAATGCGTTGCTGACAAGTGATGTACCTATTGGTGCTGGTTTATCTTCTTCTGCAGCAGTAGAATGTGCCACTGTTTTTGCATTAAATACATTACTGTCTTCTGGCATTGACCGGGTATCCATGGTAAAAATGGCACAAAAGGCTGAACATGAATATGCAGGTGTACTCTGTGGAATTATGGATCAGTTTGCTTCTATGATGGGTAAGAAAGACCATGTAATTAAGCTCGATTGTCGCTCGTTGGATTATACTTATGTACCCTTCCAGTTACAAGATATCAAAGTGGTTTTACTGAATACCAATGTCAAACATTCTCTTGCTTCTTCAGAATATAACACTCGCAGACAAGAATGTAATCAAGCAGTTTCGATCATTCAACAGTATATTCCTTCTGTTCGGTCTTTACGAGATGTTACAGAAACAATGTTAAATCAATATGTCCAAGATGATCATCCATTGGTCTATCAACGGAGCTTATTTATTGTACAGGAGATACAAAGGCTACAGGATGCTTGTATCGATCTTCAGAAAGGTGATTTGTTTGCACTTGGAAAAAAAATGTATGCTACGCATCACGGACTTAGTGCTATGTATGACGTGAGCTGTAAAGAGTTGGATTGGCTGATTCAATTTGTAGAGGCAAGAAAAAAGGTGATTGGCGCCCGAATGATGGGCGGAGGATTCGGAGGGTGTACTATCAATTTGATTAAAGAAAATGAAATTGAAAAATTACTTGCTGAAATAAAGCCTGCATACGAGACAGCCATGGAACTTCCATTGACTTATTACATCTCTTCTATTGAAAACGGAACTGAAATTGTTCAACACAGATAGTATGGAACATTTTGATCTTAAAGAACATTCACACACTCGGTATAATATTCTTACCGGAGAATGGGTTTTGGTATCTCCTCATCGTACTAAAAGACCCTGGCAGGGAAAAGTAGAAGCAGTGTCTGTAAATGACCGACCTGCTTATGAACCGGAATGTTATTTGTGTCCAGGAAATAAAAGAGCAGATGGTAGCTTGAATCCTGTTTATGAAGACCCGTTTGTTTTCACCAATGATTTTTCGGCTTTACTTCCTGATACACCAAGCGGTAGCATCAATTTGCAGGGACTTATCAAAGCAGAAAGTACAAAAGGGAGGTGCAGGGTTATTAGTTTTTCTCCTAATCATAGTCTTACATTGCCACAATTGAGTGAGCAACAAATACAAAAAGTAATCGAACTCTGGTGTGATGAGTTTGGCAATATTGCAGCTGATCCATCGATTAGATATATACAGATATTCGAAAATAAAGGGGATATCATGGGGTGCTCTAATCCACACCCACATGGACAAATATGGTCTCAAAATACCATACCGGTTGAAATTCATAAAGAAACTATATCGCAATATTCATTTTACAATGAAAATGGACATAGTCTACTACAGGCTTATTTGAATCTTGAATTAGAGCTGAAAGAAAGAATCGTTATAGAGAATGAAGATTTTGTGGCACTGGTTCCTTTTTGGGCAATCTGGCCTTTTGAAACAATGATCATTAGTAAAAGACATGTTTCTTATATCACAGATCTTACAAACAATGAAAAAAAATCTTTTAGTGATATTATTAAGAGATTGACAACGAAATATGACAACCTTTTTGATATCTCATTTCCTTATTCAGCAGGGATACATCAGGCGCCGGTAAATGATGGGGATCATCCCGAATGGCATTTACATATGCATTTTTATCCGCCTTTGCTTAGATCATCAACAGTAAAAAAGTTCATGGTGGGTTATGAAATGATGGCAAATGCTCAAAGAGATATCACACCCGAATATGCTGCGGAGAGGTTGAAAGAACTCAGTGAAGTACATTATAAAGAAAGAAAAAGTGGAAGCCATGTCTAAAGTGCTAGTAACAGGAGGTATGGGATTCATCGGCTCTCATACTGTTGTTGAACTAATACAATCAGGATATGAACCTGTGATAGCGGATGATCTCAGCAATGCTGAACTGTTCATACTAGATAATATTCAGACTATAACAGGAAAGCGCCCTGCTTTTTATGAGATTGATGTTGCTGATACAAATTCTTTATCTCATGTTTTTCAAAAAGAAAAAAATATAACACAGGTCATACACTTTGCTGCTTTTAAGGCAGTAGGAGAATCGTATCATCAGCCTTTAAAATACTTCAGGAATAATTTATTGTCATTGATCAACTTATTGGAAGTGATGAGCGCTCATGGTTGTAAGAGAATCGTTTTTTCATCTTCTGCAACTGTATATGGAGATCCTGATGAAGTTCCCGTAAAAGAAACAGCGGCTATTAAGAAAGCTCTTTCCTCTTATGGTAGTACAAAACAAATGGGTGAAGATATATTAGATAAAGTGGTACAAGCAGGTGGATTAAATGCGATTGCTTTACGTTATTTCAATCCGGTAGGAGCGCATGAATCCGGCTTATTAGGCGAGTTACCCAAAGGAATTCCGAATAATCTGATGCCTTATATCACTCAGGTGGCAGCAGGTATACGAGAGCAACTGACCGTATTTGGAGATGATTATGATACACCGGATGGTACTTGTATACGCGATTATATCCATGTGGTAGATCTCGCAAAAGCCCATGTGGCTGCTTGTAACCGCCTAGCTGCTTTATCGTTATCCGACTCGTATGAAGTATTCAATATTGCCACTGGTAACGGGGTTTCAGTAAAAGAGTTGATCGAATGCTTTGAGACATCAAATGATATAAAATTGAACTATGCCATCGGAGCGCGACGAATGGGCGATACGCCTGTATTATTTGCTGATCCAACGAATGCTAATCAAGTACTTCAGTGGCAGGCGACATTAGGAATTGAAGCAATGGTAACATCTGCTTGGAACTGGCAAAAAAATATTACCACACAACTGTAATACCCAATCAATATGAAACTAGAAATCATTGATTACATCATTATTGCCATCTACTTTCTTTTTGTAGTTGCTATTGGCTATATGCTGAAAAAGAAAGTAAAAACAGGAAATGATTTCCTGATGAGTAATCGTAATATTCCATTGTGGATCACCTCACTTGCTTTCATTTCAGCGAACTTGGGTGCACAGGAAGTTTTGGGGATGGCGGCAAATGGAGTGAAATATGGATTGTACACGGTACATTTCTACTGGCTCGGAGCAGCATTGGCCATGATCTTTTTGGGCATTTTTATGATGCCGTTTTACTATGGTAGTAAAGCCAGATCTGTACCTGAGTATTTGGCTCTGCGTTTTGATGAAAAGACCAGAGGACTAAATGCTGTTTCATTCGCTGTGATGACGGTATTCTCTTCAGGTGTATCCTTGTATGCACTAGCGATGCTCCTACAGATTACATTAGGATGGGATTTTGACCTCTCTATTTTCTTGGCAGCGGGTATTGTACTGGTATATACATTTTTAGGAGGATTGACGAGTGCTGTTTACAACGAAGTGTTACAATTTTTCCTGATTGTATTAGGTATCGCTCCATTGATCATATTAGGGATGGATAAGGCAGGTGGTGTAGAAGGCATCATTGCTAATGTAGAAGATGCCAAGCTCCATGTTTGGAAGGGAATGGGAAGCGCATCCACCAATCCGATGGGAGTTGATGCTTTTAGTTTAGTATTTGGATTGGGATTTGTACTAGCATTTGGATATTGGTGTACAGATTTTCTAGTGGTGCAACGTGCTATGATCGCAAGAAACCTTAATGAAGCACAGCGAACACCTATCATTGCCAGTATCCCTAAAATATTGATGCCTGCTATCGTGATCATGCCCGGAATTATCTTATTGGCATTGCAAGGTCAATTTTCGGGCTACGATCTGCCGGTAAATGCTGCGGGGGAAAAGGATTATAATATGGCATTGCCCGTTTTGTTATCCAATTTGTATCCAAACGGAATATTGGGTATTGGGGTTACAGCCTTGATCGCATCTTTCATGTCAGGTATGGCGGGGAATGTGACTGCCTTTAATACGGTTTTTACTTTTGATATTTATCAAGCATATATCAAAAAGAATGCGTCTGATAAACATTATCTCTTTGTCGGAAAAGCATCAACGATTGTAGGTATTGTGATCTCTATTGGAACTGCGTATATCGCAAGAAGCTTTAACAGTATCATGGATTTGCTGCAACTCGTATTTAGTTTTGTGAATGCACCATTGTTCGCCACTTTCTTTTTAGGAATGTTCTGGAAGCGCACCACTGCAAATGGTGCATTCTTTGGATTGTTGGGAGGAACTTTAGCTGCTGCATTTACTCATGGACTAACAACAGCAGAAGGTAAAGGTGGATGGATTGCACAATTACATGAATATTACTCAGGCACTAGTCATGCCTTTAATATTGCTTGGATTTCTTTTGTTGCTTGTTTTGTGATTACTTTTCTGGTAAGTCTATTTACTAAGCCGAAACCGGAAGATAGTTTAATAGGACTGGTATATAGTTTGACTAAACGAGAAAAGACTAAGGAAAAGATCTGGTATAAAAATCCTTTGATAATTGGCATGATACTGTTGGTTGTTACATTGGCATTAAACATTATTTTTTATTAATCCATAATTACAGTTTATGAAAAAGCTTTTCGATTTGCGATTCGTCATTGGTCTTTTTTTTCTGAGTATGGGTGTGATATTAATCGGGTATTATTTTCTGACCGATATCAACCTCGAAATGCATCTTACTGTTAATAAATGGAGTGGTTTGGTATACTTGATTTTTGGGGTAGTTATGTTGAGACTTTCATACAGTAGCTCTGATCCAAATGATGAATAGAATAGAAGCGTGAATGATAGGGTTGTGATAAATATTTTAAAATGCAATATACTTACGGTATAGAATGATCGCTTTTGGATGATTCTTCGATATTATTATTCCTACACCCACTATCACAGGTAAACGACCTGCAAATTACCTATTCCATATACACAGAAAAAAATAGCATAATATGATGTGTATATCATTAGTCTATTAATAGGGTAAAGTCTTTAATTATATCATTAGATAAGTTTCCCATTATCGCTACAGGATATTAAGAGTCTTCATAGAACGCTCTTTTTTACCCATAATTCCAATGTCTTGGGTTGGGAAGTTCAATGCTGTTGCTGTCTTGATATCTATCAGATCATCGATACTTAGATTCAAGTTCCGCTATAGTCAAAGTTTGTTTACCACTGCTTTCATTCACATGAGCGTATATTCTATCGTTTAGCAATCTTGGTACCAGTCAAACATCTTTCAATTAAAATATGTAAATTCCTTATCGAAAAAGGATAGATACTTTATTAATACCCGACTATGAAATCTATACAAACAGATAAGATCAAGTTTTCCAAAATTAAATTTGGAAGACGACCACGTATTTCTGATGAAAGGACATTTAAACTGAGTGGCTATCTTGATGCGCAAAATGATCTTAAGATTCCTAAAAGATATAATTGGGGCAAAAAGATCAAGAAAGATAAGTGGGGAGTCATGGGTAATTTCCGAACCAATTTATGTACCTGCGCTGCGGCTGGACATCTAATTATGGTCTGGACTTCTAATACTTCAAAATTGCAGCGTCCTAAAGAGGAGGATATCATGAAAGCCTATTGCGATCTCACAAATTACATTCCGGAAACGGATGAAAATGATGAAGGGGTAGAAGCATTGAAGGTTTTAAAATATTGGAGAAAAAATGGTATAGCAGGTGAAAAAATCATCGCATTTGCAGAAGTGGAGGATGGCAATCATGAACAGCTATTGAAAACCATTTACCTTTTTGGTGGATGTTATGTAGGATTACATTTGCCCAAATCAGCGGAACGACAATACAATACAACTAAAAAATGGACAATTCCACGTGGCGGTAAAAAGAAAGATGCAGAGAAAGGCTCATGGATCGGGCATATGGTATTGGTTACCGGTTATAATAAAGATGAACTAAGAGTAGTAACATGGGGTAGAGAGATTACGATGACGATTGATTTCTGGAAAGAATACGGAGAAGAGTCTTATGCTGTATTCAGTGAAACGTTTATCAAAAATGATAAAACACCCACCGGAATATCTGTTGAAGTGCTACTGAATGATATTGAAAATCTAAAAAAGCAAAAGCAGGATTAATATCCTGCTTTTTATTTCTATGTTGTACAATTACAACAATTGACCTTCTATGATCAAGGCTATTTATCAGAAGATCAAGGGTACTAGCTCCCGTTATTAGGTACTCCTCCACCAAACTTTATTGGCTTAGCTTTCTTTTTTGCTGCTGCTTTCTTTTTAGGAGCTGCTTTTTTCTTTGGAGCTGCTTTCTTCTTTACGGCTGCCTTCTTTTTAGGGGCTGCTTTCTTTTTTGTTGCTACTTTCTTCTTAGGAGCTGCTTTTTTCTTTGCCGCAGCCTTTTTAGCTGGAGCAGCTTTCTTTTTAGGGGCTGCTTTTTTCTTTGGGGCAGCCTTTTTTGCTTTTGGCATAATTAATGGGTTTAGGTGTAAAAAATATAAATGGTTGGATAATTCATATCTACCATTTAAGGTAAAATAAGTAATTTAATTGAGAAAACCAACATATAAAAGATAATGGCAAGTGGATAACCAACTATCATAGGACTAATAGATCAAAAGAATCTGTTGCTAAAAAGTTGGTTATAGAATCGGAACTGAAGTGTAGTTAACATCATATATACTTTTCGTATAGGTCGCTCATAAAAAAATTGACAGATAATTATCTCTACTCATTTTGAAAATAATCCCTGCGAATGCTTCTTTATAAAAGAATATTAGATCTGCCCTCATTCCTTCTGATCATTCTACTCATTCCATTTTTATTCTTGTGTGGATGTGGCGAAAACGCTCAGAAAGCAAAGCGCACTGAAACTGTCATGATTCAAGTAAAAAGGATCGGGTTACAAGATGAGATGGTAAATAAAAAACCAAAACAATATTTCTTAGCGAATTACCCGACTCCTCAAAAGACAAAGATCAGGGGTGGTCAAATATCTTTTGAAAAAAATGAAAGTCCGGGAAATCATCTTTTTGTAGATAAAAATACTAGCCTGTCAATTCCCGAAGAAGCACAGGGCAAAGCCCTTTTTACGACATACACAAGTGATAATGGTCTGGCATTGGATCAGGTTCACAGTTCTTATAAAGACCGTAATGGACATCTTTGGTTTGGTACCAACGGAGGTGGTGTAAGTAGGTTCGACGGTAAAAAATTTACTAATTATACAAACATACAAGGGCTGGCAAGCAATATCGTTTGGAGCATTTTGGAAGATAGAAATGGAAATATATGGTTTGGTACTGATGGTAATGGTGTGAGCAAATATGATGGTAAAATATTTACCAACTATACTACTAAAGAAGGATTATCCGGTGATGTGATTTTCAGTATCAAAGAAGATAGAAAAGGAAATCTCTGGTTCGGCACCTCAGAAGGTATTACAAAGTATGACGGTAAAAAATTTATACAATATTCGGTTACTGATGGCTTGCATAATAATACCATTAAAGATATTCTTGAGGATAAAAAAGGGAATCTTTGGTTTGCAACATTGGGCGGTGGTGTGAGTAAATACAATGGCAGCACTTTTACAAGTTATCGGTCGGAGAATGGGTTATCCAGTGATACCATTCGGAGTATTTATGAAGATCTTGCAGGTAATCTTTGGCTCGGCACCAATAGCGCGGGTTTGTGTAAATATGATGGAAAAAAGTTTATGTCTTATACCATCAAAGATGGACTTGCCGGTAATAAAGTGATGACGGTTAGAGGTGATTCAAAAGGGAATATATGGATCGGAACCAATGGTGGTGGTGTGAGTAAATACAATGGCCAAAAGTTTATTAACTACACATCCAGTAATGGATTAGAAAGTAATAGGATTCCATGTATCACTGAAGATGATAGGGGCAATCTATGGTTCGGGACATTTGGTGGAGGTGTCAGCAAATTTGGAGGTAATGGATTTAGTAATTACACGGTTAAACAGGGGCTGCCCAATAATATCATTTATGGAATCACAGAAGATGTGGCGGGTAATTTATGGCTGGGTAGTTTTGGTGGCGGTATTTGTAAATATGATCGTAAAAGCTTTACCACATATAGCTTAGCACAAGGACTTTCAAATTATAATATTTATTGTGCTTCAAAAGATTCAAAAGGTAATTTGTGGTTTGGGACCTTTGAAGGGGGGGTGATAAAATTTGATGGTCAATACTTCACCACATATACCACAGCGAATGGCTTAGCAGACGATATTGTGTTTTGTATTAAAGAAGATTCAAAAGGTAATTTGTGGTTTGGCACTTCTACAGGTGGTGTCAGCAAATTTGATGGAAAGAGTTTTACCAATTACACGAAAGAACAAGGGTTTCCATTTAATGGGGTGTTTTGTATTACAGAAGATTCATCAGGTGATTTATGGTTCGGTACTTATGGTGGAGGCATATGCAAGTTTGATGGCAAATCTTTCATCCATTTGAATACACAACATGGTCTTGCTGATAATACTGTATGGACAATCACTGAAGACTCAAACAATAATCTTTGGTTCGGTACCCAACAGGGACTGAATATGATACCGAAAGTAACAGTAAAAACATTACACTCTTTATCTTCTAATGACACTGTATTTACAAAGCCGATATTCCAAACCTACACCACTCGAAACGGGTTACCGGATAATTTTGTTACTCAAGTAGTGGAAGGGGATGATCACATACTTTATATTGGAACCAATTTAGGTATGTTTGAGCTGATCCCTGATTCATCTGCTGATCAAATGCAATCATTGTGGCGAGTGGGACAAGTTTTTAATATGACTACAGGTTATCCTATCAAAGATGTGAATGCCGGTCAGGGTGCCATGTATCTTGATAGCAAAGGGATTATTTGGATTGCAACCGGTTCAGAGAAGACGGGTCTGGTAAGGTTTGATCCTACAGCAATAAGAAATACATCCTCCAAAGCTCCTGTTCTGGTCATTCAAAAATTAAAAGTCAATAACGAAAATCCAATTTGGAATGATCTTGACAGTATGAGTGTAGATCGAGGCAAGGCTATTGTCATTGAAGAAATGAATGCATTTGGCAGACAGCTAAATGAGGAAGAGCGAGCACTGCAAAAAAATAAATTCGGAAAGATTAAATTCTCAGGTATCAACAGCTGGTATTCGATTCCTGAGAACTTGGTGTTACCCTATGACAGAAACAGTGTCAGTTTTGAGTTCAATGCAATAGAACCGGATAAAAACTATTTGGTAAAGTATCAGTACAAACTGGAAGGGTATGATAAAGACTGGAGCCCATGGACCAGTATTCCAATTGCCTCCTTTGGTAATATTGATGAAGGTACTTATACATTCAGATTAAAAGCTAAAAATGATCAGGGTTTACTCAGTGAACCTTTGGCTTATACATTCAAAGTATCACCACCATGGTGGAGAACCTGGTGGATGTATGGATTGTATGTGATAGTAGCTTTTGCCGGTATCACACTTATTTTACGTTGGAATACTAGGAGGATTTTACAACAGAAAAAAACCTTGGAGCAAAAGGTGGTTCTGGCTACACAACAAATAAGAGAAGAAAAAGAAAATGTTGAGATACAAAAACAAATAGCAGAGGATACCTTAAAACAATTGAAGGATACGCAAACCCAGTTGATTCAATCGGAGAAGATGGCTAGTTTAGGAGAACTGACCGCAGGTATTGCTCATGAAATTCAGAACCCGTTGAACTTTGTCAATAATTTCAGTGAAGTAAGTGCTGAGTTATTAGAAGAAATGAAACAAGAGATTGAAAAAGGAAATTTAAAGGATGTAAAAGATATTGCAGATGACATACAACAGAATCTGGAGAAAATAAATTATCATGGTAAACGCGCAGGTGATATTGTGAAAGGAATGCTGCAACACAGCAGAAGTAGTACAGGACAAAAGGAATCTGTTCTCATCAATAATTTGTGTGATGAGTATTGCCGATTGGCGTATAATGGCTTAAAGGCCAAGGATAAAACATTCAATGCCGGTTTTGAAACCAAGTTTGATGAAACGATAGGCGTCATTCAGGTAATGCCTCAGGAGATAGGACGTGTGATATTGAATCTTATCAATAATGCTCTTTATGCTGTTAATGAAAGAAAGAAATCCGGAGAGCAAGATTATGAGCCAATGGTATTTATTGAAACCAGGAAGCATGATAATGAGATCAGTATTACTGTTGCAGATAATGGCATGGGAGTTCCTGAGCATATAAAAAGTAAAATCTTTCAACCCTTCTTTACCACAAAGCCTACCGGAGAAGGAACAGGTTTAGGGTTGAGTTTGAGTTATGATATTATTACAAAAGGGCATGGAGGAAGATTGTCAGTGGAATCAGAGAGCAGGAAAGGCGCTAAGTTTATTATTTATTTACCTGCTGGTAATACTATACTCAACAATTCATAATGATCATGTTTTTTAGATAAAATCTTCTCTTCAATATTTAAGTAGCTTAAAATAATCATTTTATTTTTTGTACATCATTATTCTACTCTCGAAAATTATGACTCCCATCAAAATTTTCGGTAGTTCTTTCGGCATTTGATTTTATTCTGTGAATTCGTTTCATGTGTACTACACAAAATCAAGTATTTTTTTAAAATCATCAACTTACTCATTATTGGGTATTTGTTCTCATAGAGTGTTAATATAGTTTTGATGAAATTTTTTTATGCACTCACTTTTAAAATCCAATCGTTTTTTAGTTGCTGTAATTGCAACGCTTCTCATGTTTCAAATAACAGCTTGTTCAAAAGCGGAAGAATTATGGGATTATTATTGGAATGGAGTTTTTGATATTTCAGATGGCTGGCAAGTTGAACTTTCAGGCGATGAAGCCATATTTGTAACTCAAGGTAGTAGTAAGCCTGGAATCAGCTTGGGTAGCAAAATTGCTACAGGACTGAGTAGGGTAGATGAAGATTCATGGAAAGGAAGTGTAAGAAATCAAAAGGGGTATGGTTCTTTGGTGCCGGGTACTGTTGATATTATTGGTGATGTGATTGTATTTAATACCGATGCAGGCGAAACCTATGGCGGAACCAGAGGTGTGAAAGGAAGTCCAACAACAGGTGGTGGTTCATCAGGCGGTGGTGGAAGTAGTGGTGGCGGTTCAGGAAGTGGATCAGGAGGTAGTACGGGGGGCGGAACCACAACACCAACAACCCAAACACTTATTGACCAAAAAGTAACCGGTAATAGAACAGATCAGAAAATTTTTACAGTAACATTACCTACAGGTATTAAAGAACTCGAAGTAATTACAAGTGAAAAAGCAGGCGAATATTATTACAATACTGCAGACCTCTTTGTACGTTATAATGCAGCACCTGTCATCAGTACAAGTTCAGGCTATAAATGGACTGCTACCAGATATAGTATCAATCCGAACAGAGATCAAGAGATTATAAGGATTACTTCTCCTCAAGCAGGAAAATGGTATATTACTGTTTATGGTTACAATACACATTTTACCTCTCATTTGACGGTTAAAATAAAGCGATAACTGCTTGATATGGTTATTTTTCTATAGTCAAAAAGAGCTTTTTAACGAAAGCTCTTTTTGATCTATAAAGAGCATAGCAGACCCAATTGAATGTTTAAGCTTTCTTACCGATGATTTATCCACTCATCCCAAAACAATAACTACACTTTTATCTTCTCACGGCTTTGGCTATCTTTCGAAAATGAAAACCAACACCAGCTTTTTGCGAAATGGTCGTATCAGGTATATGGCTTCGCTTTTTGTAGTGGTTGCTCTCTGCACCGCTAATCTAACATACGCTCAGCGCCCCGGATTTGGTCCTGCTCAGTCTATCAAAGATCCAATCGTGGATGCTATTGTAAAAGAAGCAACAGAAAATTCTCATTTAGAAAAACTGGCGCATGAATTAATGGATGGTATCGGTCCAAGACTGGTCGGAAGTCCGAAAATGAAGCAGGCCAATGACTGGGCTGTAGCAAAATATACCGCATGGGGAATCCCTGCACGCAATGAAAAGTGGGGTGAATGGCGTGGATGGGATCGTGGAATTACCCATGTAGACATGATCTCTCCATGGGTGAAATCATTAGAAGGAATGCAACTGGCATGGAGCCCTAGTACCAATGGTAAAACAGTTACAGGTGAAACCATTGTTCTGGCCGATGCAGCTGATTCAATTGCTTTTCAACAATGGCTCCCTTCTGTAAAAGGGAAATTTGTATTGGTATCCATGGCGCAACCTACCGGTCGCCCTGATTATAACTGGGATGAATTTGGTACCAAAGAGTCAATCGAAAAGATGAAGAAAAATCGCACTGAACTAACGCAGGCATGGCAGAGAAGAATTACCAAATCAGGCTACAATGCACGCACACTCGCTATTGCATTGGAAGAAGCAGGAGCTTTGGGTGTTATTCAATCTAACTGGTCGCAAGGTTTCGGTGTCAACAAAATCTTCAGTGCCAATACCAAAAAAACACCCACCATTGATCTTTCTTTGGAAGACTATAGCTTATTGTTTCGTTTAACTGAATCAGGTGGCAAACCACAAATCAGTGTTCGTGCCGATTCAAAAGAAACAGGTGTTCAACCAACTTTTAATACGATCGCTGAAATCAAAGGGTCAGAAAAGCCCGATGAGTATGTGATTCTTTCTGCACACTTCGATTCATGGGATGGTGGTACAGGTGCAACGGATAATGGCACAGGTACGCTTACGATGATGGAAGCCATGCGTATTTTGAAAAAGATCCTACCCAATCCTAAAAGAACCATTCTTGTTGGACATTGGGGTAGTGAAGAACAAGGTTTGAATGGTTCACGCGCATTTGTGGAAGACCATCCTGAGATCGTACAGAATATGCAGGCATTGTTCAATCAAGACAATGGAACCGGACGTGTTACTAATATTTCAGGTCAAGGTTTTCTTCATTCTTATGAATATATCAGTCGCTGGCTGACACGTGTACCTACTGATATACGTCAACACATCACAACCAACTTTCCCGGTTCTCCCGGAGGTGGTGGATCAGACTATGCTTCTTTTCTTGCAGCCGGAGCACCTGCTTTTTCATTGAGTTCGCTTAGTTGGTCATATGGTAATTATACCTGGCATACCAACCGTGATACCTATGATAAAATCGTTTTTGATGATGTAAAGAATAATGCCATTCTTACAGCAATATTGGCTTACATGGCGAGCGAAGACAATACAAAAACATCACGTGAAAAAATTGTACTTCCGATCAATCCAAGAACAGGTCAACCCGGACAGTGGCCTGCACCTACAAAAGCTACCCGCAAAGGCGGATTGAATTAATAGATTTTATGGTATTTAAAAGCCCTGTGTTTCAATAACACGGGGCTTTTTTATGTAGTGGAATTACTACCGGGTGTATCCGAACACCTACCGCTTTTTAAAGGGAAATGTTATTGTACGTGGCTGAAAAGGAGTCTTACTTTGTTAAACTGAATGAGCTCATATTTCGTACATGAAATGAACCCATTTAGAGGTTTCGAATCCAATATCCACCCCCTAATGAAATTCACTGTTAACCAACAGTGGATAGGGATTAGATAACCTAAAAACAAAGTTTATGTTCAGGAAAGTAATGGTTGTGAATGATGATGAGATCTCTTTGTTTGTATCCAGTAAAATGATCAGCAAAACAACATTTGCTGCTGAAGTTATTACCGCAGGGAATGGGTTAAAAGCTTTACAAGTATTCGATCAATTATTGCTCAATAGTAAAGCACCTACTGATGTACCTGAATTGGTATTTCTGGATCTTCATATGCCGGTAATGGATGGATGGGAATTTCTGGAAGTATTCTCAGAAAAATATGCCTACATATTTCCATCTGTACGTTTTGTGATTCTTTCTTCTTCTATTGATCCGGATGATATTTTTAAACTGAAACGTTTTTCATCGGTGATTGATCTGATACGTCATCCGATTAGCTTCGAAATTTTGAATGAGTTGAAGTTGAAGTATGAAAAAATGAATTTCAATTTCCCACCTGTAAATCATCAACAGGGGGTTGAAAAGCAGATGATTGCTTAACATAGTTGGGTCGGTAGTGAATCAATACTGAATATCTGATTGTAGTGGAGCGGATTAACACAGCGATTAGTTTCATGGTTTCATTACCGCCCATTTTTTATTCCGGACAATCCAGTTTGTTGAGTAATTTCTTTTTATTGAATGGATGGATCCTCAGCATGAGGTAACCTCCACCACTCAAATCTCTAATGTCTTTTACCCACTGAATATTATGTAAACCGATCATTAATGGTCCCGCTTTTATAGCCGCACCAATATGAAACTGTTTTTGGCTATTGAATTGTACAGGCATATAAAACCCCCAACTCAAAGTTTCCCAGCGTGGTGTGATGGTGAGTAGATTGATTTCTCGTGTGAGTAGTTTACGATTGTTAGAAGAACCATGTAAGTTAATATTCAGATCTCCATTGATATACAAGCCCTTTCCAAAAGAACGATCTATGTTAACAACGAGTCGGGTTGGGTTTCCAATTTTAAAATTGCTGGTAATGGCTTCACCATTGCTGAAAATAGTGGCAAGTGAATCTCTGAAGTCATTTCCCAATAAAGTATTGAGCAATTTATTGTCTAAGGAATTATCCGTAATACCCGGATTTAAGTTTCGAAATTGTGAAGCATACTCACTGGGCTTAAAGCGATTGGCGCCCAGATCCATTAATGCTACTCCAATTTTCCACTGGTAGTTAAGAGCATTATTTTGCTGATAGTTGTTGGTGAATTCATTGTACAGAAGATATTCTACGCCAAAACTAAGACCCAAACTTGTCAGACTGTTCTTCAAAAATTCTTTGACAGGAGAACCTGCACCCGGAGCCGATCCATCGTAATTAGATGAATAGGCTAAAGCAGCACTACCGGCCGTGAAAGTATACACAGTATCTGAAGGTGATTTTGATTCGAGATAGCTGAGCTTACCAATACGGGCAAAAGCACCGGATATATTTTTATGGATCTGTAAAGTAGCACCGGCTGTTAGTCTGCTGTTATAATTTTCATGTATGATCCTGGAGTAATTGAGATCTGCTTGAATCCAACCATTATGTGTCGCGATACCATCTAGATAAGCGTGGTTATTATTCAGGTTCATGAATTCTTGAATACTACTGATACTATTGCTGCCTGAAACAGGGGATGTACGTATATGGTTATAGGCGCGACCTCTCAAATTGAATGCAAACGCCGATGATGCGTTAAGCTTGTATAAAACATTCAAAAAACTCACGTCAACATTATGATGAAAAAAACGATTCATGGAATCAGGAATCAATGAGAGTTCGTTTTTGCTCAGTGAAAAAGAGTTGGTGCTGGCTTTTGTTTGTACAGAAAATGGCGTTACCTCCCATTTGAAAGCACTGTTGACGGAAGCAGCAGGATTGTTTCTGATTCCTGAACTTCCGGCATATGCAGACCCATATGTTGCTGTATAACTTTGTCCAAAAGCATTATTGATGATGAATAAGAATACGATCGATATGTGGGGGATATGTTTCATAAAGAAAGAGATACTTTTCTTACTCCGACCGTTGCTCTAAAATGGTTCAGATCCTGTTAAACAATCACCAAAAGATTTTGTGGAAAGATAGATATAGCTGGAAATATTTGATCTTCTTTCCGAACAAATTAAAGTGATGTTTGGCAATCGATTTCTTACTATCGCTTGTTGACTTAATGAATTTCTGTACGTAATCAGTTAAGAGGGGGAGTATTCTGATTTATGGACGCTTTAGTAAGTGGTCTTTTGAAAATTCAATGATTTAGCTCGCAATAAAAAGTCCCCTGTAGAAACAGGGGACGGTCTTCGATTGCTTGCCATATAAGAAAAGAGATCATTTAACGGAAAACCCTACTATTCATGTGCACAAAACAAAAATATAGATTTTTAAGATTCAATCACATATTATTTTAAATAATTTGATAATTTTTTTTATTTTTGTTCAAATAAACTCATTTTAACTCCAATATTTTAATATTAATAATTTAATAATATTAAAAAATAATAGCCTGATGAATGCTCGTCAGGCTATTATTTGCTGTAAATATTTGAAAATCAACTTATTTTCTGCCGGGATAGATTTTCAGGGCTTTTTCCAAGCAATCCATCGCTGCATTGATATCTGTCAAATTTAGTACGTATGCCAATCTTACTTCTTGTTTACCCAACCCGGGTGTTCCATAAAATCCGGTAGCAGGTGCCAGCATAACTGTCTGCTTTTCGTGTTCAAAAGATTCCAGAAGCCATTGGCAAAATGTATCTGCATCATCAATCGGTAATTTAGCCATCGCATAAAATGCCCCGCCCGGATTCGGACAAAAGACTCCTTCCATGGCATTCAGTCTTTGAACAATCAGATCACGGCGAGATTTATATTCAGCTTTTGTAGTATCAAAGTAGTCTGCAGGTAAATCAATAGCTGCTTCTCCGGCAATTTGAGCAAAACTCGGTGGGCTTAATCTGGCTTGCGCAAACTTCATGGCAGCATCCAATACTTGTTGGTTTCGTGTAATGAATGCGCCAATTCTTCCTCCACAAGCACTGTATCGTTTACTGATGGTATCCATAATGATCACATGATCATCTACTCCCTTTAAATGTAAAGCACTTACCTGATGCCCCTCATAACAAAACTCTCGATAAGCTTCATCTGAGAACAGGTAGAGATTGTGACGCAGAATAATGTCTTTCAATTGTTCCATTTCTGCAGCACTATATAAATATCCTGTTGGATTATTGGGATTACAGATCACAATAGCTTTGGTGCGAGAAGTGATCTTTTTTTCAATTTCTTCGATCGGTGGTAAAGCGAATCCATTTTCAATATGAGAAGTTACAGGTACGACTGTAACGCCTGCGGCAACTGCAAAACCGTTATAGTTAGCATAGAATGGTTCGGGAATGATTACTTCATCACCTGCGTCCAGACAAGACATGAAACCAAATAATATGGCTTCACTGCCACCCGTAGTAATGATGATCTGTTGTGGTGTCACATCAATGCCTACAGACTGATAATAGCCGACTAATTTTTTTCGGTAACTTTCATTACCCGCACTATGGCTGTATTCTAATACTTTGAAATCACTATGGCGAACAGCATCCAATACCATTTTGGGTGTTTCAATATCAGGCTGTCCAATATTCAAGTGGTATACTTTGGTTCCTTTCTTTTTGGCAGCTTCTGCATAAGGAACCAGCTTTCTGATAGGGGAGGCAGGCATCGCCTGTCCGCGTTGACTAATCTGTAACATGCCGCAAAGATAGGGTGACAGTTGGGTACAAAAGAAAAGCGATCCTTATTGGGGACCGCTCTTCCTATAAATCGGATTGAATCAACAATTATTTACGTGCCTTGCCTGAAGCTTTTGCTGCCACCACTTCACCTTCAATGGTGAGAATCACAGGATCATTGATACCGGCAAATTTGATGGTAACACGCTTGCTAAAAGTACCCAAAGCCGCTGCATTGTAAGTGACTTTGATCGTACTGTTCTTACCTTTCAAAACAGGCTCTTTGCTGTATTCGGGAGTTGTACAACCACATTCGGCAGAAGCAAACTCAATTACAGCAGGCTTTGAACTGTTATTGGTAAAAGTGAAAACATGCGTAACAGGTTTGTTTTGCTCAATTTTTCCAAACTTGAATGAGCCTTCAGAAAACTTTACATCCTGAGCCATCACCCCAAAACTGGCAATCAAACCAAGTACTGTTAAAAACAAAAACTTCTTCATATCAATAGGTATTTTATGCTTTTTTCAAAGTTACAACAGAAATAAAAGCGGTAAGACTACCTTTTGTCATTTTTTTTGATCTTCCGGCGTCTCAATCTCGCTTTTTCAGGATGAATAGAGCCAATATCATGCCGTTTTTTGCATTTTTTACAGAAAACTAATTTCCGTTAGCCTATTCCGTTGGTAATGTTATTTTTGCCGCATGGAATCAAGTTCATCTTTGGGATACAAAAACGACATGTTGTCTTTCGACGGTTTCCGTAATGCTGTGATCGAAGATTACCGTATTGCCATGATCAGCCGTGAAGTCAGTTTATTGGGTAGAAGAGAAGTGCTGACCGGAAAGGCCAAGTTTGGAATTTTTGGTGATGGAAAAGAAGTGGCGCAAATCGCTATGGCCAAATTTTTTCAGCCGGGTGATTTTAGAAGTGGTTATTATCGTGATCAAACATTCATGTTCGCAACCGGTTTGGCTAGTGTGGAACAATACTTTGCTCAATTGTATGCAGATCCTGATGTGAAGAACGAACCCTTCAGCGGCGGACGCCAAATGAATGCACATTTCTCCACTCGTTTTGTAGATGAGAATGGTAACTGGTTGGATCTCGCCAACAGAAAAAATGTATCTTCTGATATTGCACCTACTGCCGGACAAATGCCTCGTGGATTGGGTCTTGCTTTTGCTTCACGTTGTTTTCGTTCTAACAGAAATCCGGAAGCATTTGAACAGTTGAGTCATAATGGAAATGAAATTTGTTTTACGACCATAGGAGATGCGAGTACCAGTGAAGGACATTTCTGGGAAACCATTAATGCTGCAGGTGTTTTACAAGTACCCCTTGCTGTATTTGTTTGGGATGATGGATATGGTATCTCCGTTCCGAAAAATTTTCAAACCACTAAAGGTTCAATATCTGCTGCATTGAAAGGATTTCAGAAACAAGCAGATACCAATGGCGTTCATATTTACAAAGTGAAAGCTTGGGATTATGCAGGTATGTGTGAAGTGTTTGAAGAAGCCCTTCAAAAAGTACGCGAAACGCATGAACCTGCTTTGTTCCATGTTGAAGAAGTAACACAACCACAAGGACACTCTACCAGTGGAAGTCACGAGCGTTATAAAAGTCCGGAGCGATTGGAATGGGAGAAAGAATGGGATTGTATCAAGAAGATGAAAGAATGGATGATTGAAAACGGACTTGCATCTGTAGAAGAATTGACAGAAGTAGAAGCTGCTGCAAAAGAAACCGTAAAAGAAGCCCGTAATCGTGCTTGGGAAAAATATGTTGCGCCTATCAAACAACAAGCAGAACAAGCTGCAACACTGATCCGTCAGGTAATGGTGAATGATATTGATAAGTACAATGCCATTCAACAAATGGCCAATGAATTGGCAGCTAATAAAGAACCCTTACGAAGAGATATTTTAAGAGCGATTGCTGTTGCTACAGAAACGGCTCCTTTCTCACCTTCGGCAGAAGAGTTGAAAACATTGAGAGCGCAGTTACTTGAAGAAAATGCTTCACTCTATAACAGTCATCTCTATAACGAAGGCGCTAAAAGTGCGCTGAATGTACCTGAAGTAAAACCATTGATCGCATTTGATGCACCAACGGTAAATGGGTATGAAGTACTGAACAAATATTTTGATCTATTATTTGCGTCCAATCCTAAAGTATATGCTTTTGGTGAAGATGTAGGTCATATCGGTGATGTAAATCAAGGTTTTGCCGGATTGCAGGATAAACACGGAAAAGACAGAATCCTGGATACAGGTATTCGTGAGTTGACCATTGTTGGACAAGCCATCGGCATGGCACTGCGTGGATTAAGACCCATCGCTGAGATTCAATACCTCGATTATTTGTTATACGGATTACAACCATTGAGTGATGATGTATCAACCACTCATTTCAGAACCAAAGGACAGCAAAGTTGTCCGGTGATCATTCGCACACGCGGACATCGTTTGGAAGGTATCTGGCATAGTGGTTCTCCGATGGGCGTAGTGATCAATGCGCTACGAGGAATGTATGTGTGTGTGCCCAGAAATATGGTGCAGGCGGTGGGTATGTACAATACCATGTTACAATCGAATGATCCTGCGATCATCGTAGAGTGTTTGAATGGATATCGTTTAAAAGAAAAATTACCGGATAATTTATTGGAGTACACCGTTCCATTGGGAGTTCCTGAAATTATTCGTGAAGGTGCAGATGTCACCATTGTTTCTTACGGTTCAACCTTACGCATTATTCAAGATGCAACAGATAGACTGGCGGCAGAAGGAATAGATTGTGAGATCGTAGATGTGCAAACCTTATTGCCATTTGATTTGAATCATGTGATATTACAATCATTGAAAAAAACCAGTCGCATCATTTTCATTGATGAAGATGTACCGGGTGGTGCAGCTGCATACATGTTCAACAAAGTAATGGAAGAGCAAGGCGGTTATAAATGGCTGGATGCAAGTCCAAGAACATTAACTGCCAAAGCGCATCGTCCGGGATACGGAAGTGATGGAGACTATTTCGCTAAGCCGAATGCAGAAGATGTAATGGATGCGGTGAGGGCTTTGATGGCGGAGTGAGTGAAAAGCTACAGGCATCAAGCTACAAGCTGCAAGTGATTATTTATAGCCACAGATTCACAGATTGTTTATTAATCTGTGAATCTGTGGCTAATTTATTCATAAAATAATTCTTTCAAATCAGGAGTAGGAAGCCAACAAGCATCTTGTTTGCCAAACCATTTGTATCTGTTTTTGGCAACCAGATCATAAAAGAAATTCCTGATAAAAGAAGGGATGATGATGAAGATGTAGAGCAAAGACCATAATCCATTCATCTCTTTAGCCACTTTTAATGCTGCTGTAGATTTGGTATAGATCTGATCATCCTTCAATAAAATGAACGTGTTGAAATCTGTACCGGATAAATGAAATTGTTTCAAAACTTCTTGTCCAAAGGAACCTTGTAAAGAGGCAAATCGAAATTTTCTTTTTGGATCATTCTTGATCACTTTCTGAACACTTGCATTACACAAATTACACACCCCATCGAAAAGAATGACAGGGTGGGAAGTGTTAGTAGCTGTGTTCATAATGTGAAGTTACAATCTTATTTTTTAGCTACGAGCTGCGAGCTATGAGCCACGAGCTCTTAGCTGTTGGATATCGTTCTAAAACAAAACCATCCATTACTTCTGGTAACAGATGGTTTTATCGTTAAAAAGCTCACAGCTCACAGCTCGTAGCTCGAAGCCCTTAACCCATATTATGAAACACCTTATTCACATCATCATCCTGCTCTAATCTTTCGATCAGTTTGCTGACATCTTCGGCTTGTTCATCTGTCACAGGAACAGTGGTGGTGGGAATCCATTCAAGTTCTGCACTGATGGGATTCAGACCTTTGTCTTCCAGTGCTTTTTGCAGACTACCAAAATCTACAAATGCACAACGCAGTACTATGATCGGATTTCCGTTATCATCATTGCTTTCTCCCAATTCTTCCAAGCCAAAATCGATCAATTCTAATTCAAGGTCATCAATATTCAATCCCTCAGGTTTCAGTTTGAATACACCCATTTTCTTGAACTGGAAACTAACGCTACCGCTATTTCCCAAAGCACCATTTCCTTTATTGAAATGACTTTTTACGTTGGCCACGGTTCTTACATGGTTATCTGTAGCTGTTTCTACTAATAATGCTACGCCATGTGGTGCATATCCTTCATACAGAATCTCTTCATAGTTTGAAGTGTCTTTACCTTGTGCTCTTTTGATCGCTGCTTCCACACGATCTTTGGGCATACCTACACTTCTGGCGTTCTGAAAACAACGACGCAATGCCGGATTGGTAGCAGGATCTGGTCCGCCGGCTTTTACAGCTATCACAATCTCTTTACCGATACGGGTAAACTGCTTGGCCATTCTGTCCCAGCGGGCAAACATGGTTGCTTTACGTACTTCAAAAATCCTTCCCATAATGATCTGTTTAGGTGAACGGGTTGCAAAAATAAGTGTATTGGACATAAAAAAGCCCGCCACTTGGGCAGGCTTTTTTAGCAGTTAGTTAGGTTGTTTTATTGTCCGTTACGGAGTTTGCTGTGATGTCTGCTGTATACAAAATATACTACCAGACCCAATGCCATCCATCCGAAAGCTACTTTCAGGGTTTGGGCATCCAAGGCAAAGATCATAGCCGTACAAACGATCACACCCAAAATTGGAACCAATGGAACCAATGGTGTTTTGAAAGGTCTTTCGATCTCAGGTGATTTCACACGAAGGATCCAAACACCTGCGCTCACCAATACGAAGGCAAACAAAGTACCAAAGCTGGTCAAGTCACCTGCTACGTGGCCTGGTACAAACGCTGCAAACAGTCCTACGAATACAAATAATATCCAGTTGGCTTTATACGGTGTTTTGAATTTTGGATGCAATACGCCAAACGCTTTAGGGATCAATCCGTCATTACTCATGGTATAGAAAATACGGCTTTGTCCCATCAACATCACTAGGATCACTGAAGAGAAACCTGCGAGAATGGCAACCGTTACAGCGGTTGATAACCACTGATATTTCACCATATAGGTAGAGATCGCATAAGCAACAGAAGCTTCACGTCCTTTTTCAGGATCAACAAACTCTTGCCAGTTAGCAACACCCGTTAATACGTGTCCGAAGAGGATGTATAAAATGGTACATACCACCAATGAACCCAAGATACCAATTGGCATATCACGTTTAGGGTTCTTTGCTTCTTGCGCTGCAGTACTTACCGCATCAAAACCAATAAAGGCAAAGAATACGATGGCTGCACCACCAAGAACACCACCCCATCCATGTTTGAATACACCGGTATAATCAGCGATCACTTTTCCTGCACTATCAGTTACAGCTGCAGTTCCTTCAGGGATCATGTAAGGGGTATGATTTTCAGGACGGATATACTGCCAACCCAATACAATAAAGAGAATTACGATGGCCACTTTAATGAATACGATCACCGCATTCACCATAGCAGATTCCTGTGTTCCCTTGATCAATAATAAAGTCAATAAAAGCAGAATCACCAATGCCGGAGCGTTGATTATCCCTTTATGCAATACCCCGGCAGAGTCTGTAAAACTCTCGAAGGGGCTATGCGACCATTCATAGGGGATGCCTCCGTCAAAAAGTTTATTGAGGTATTCACTCCACGCAATAGATACTGTAGCAGCACCCAATGCATATTCCATGATCAATGCCCAACCAATGATCCATGCAACCAGTTCACCCATGGTTACATAACTGTAAGCATAAGCACTACCTGCAATAGGAATCATAGCTGCAAACTCTGCGTAACACAGACCTGCAAAAGCACAACCAATCGCAGCAATAATAAATGAAATGGTAACAGCAGGACCTGCAGCCTGTCCGGCAGCAGCAGCTGTTCTTACGAAAAGTCCGGCACCAATGATGGCACCAATACCCAAAGCAATTAGATTGCCGGCTCCGAGGGTACGTTTTAATCCTTTGTCGCCCTCATCAGCCTGAGCCAGTAATTGACCCAATGGTTTCTTTACAAATAAACTCATAGTACAGTTTGGTTAAGTTTCTGAATTAGAAAGATTTGGCAAAATAGGGATTTCTGGCTTTCGCACCCTAAAACTTTTATGAATCGGTCATTTCGCCGTTCACAGAGGCCATTTCACCAGAAGTATTATATTGCGTCACTAACAAAGCCCCAATGAAGAAATCAAATAGGCTTACCTTATATATTGTCATTGCCATGATCGCCGGTGTTATCCTTGGCTATTTTGTACATAACAATGCATCGACAGAAACCATTCAAAGTTTTTCTAAA
The DNA here is from genome assembly GCA_965279585.1 of Sediminibacterium sp. GTDB lineage: Bacteria > Bacteroidota > Bacteroidia > Chitinophagales > Chitinophagaceae > Sediminibacterium. The sequence goes on from OZ257248.1 coordinate 1,058,832, forward strand.
AATCTAAAGCTATTTACAACCATCTTCCTTCGTCTGGTTCAGATGATCATCGCACCATTGGTATTTTCTACACTGGTAGTGGGTATTGCTAAATTGGGTGATCTGAAAACAGTAGGTCGAGTGGGGGGCAAAGCTTTGTTATGGTTTATCTCGGCATCATTGGTGAGCTTGTTATTGGGAATGTTACTGGTGAATATTTTTCAACCCGGAAAAGGAATTGATTTAAGCAATGCTGATATCACCGGTGCACAAGATCTGGTGGGTAAGACACAGGAGTTCAGCATTCAGAAATTTGTGGAGCATGTATTTCCTAAAAGTGTGATTGATGCAATGGCTACCAACGAGATTTTGCAATTGGTAGTATTCAGTATATTCTTTGGTGTTGCTACTGCCGCACTGGGTGAAAAAGCCAAAATCGTTGTAAAAGGATTGGATGCTGTTGCACATGTGATCTTGAAAATGGTAGGCTATGTCATGAACTTTGCACCGATCGGTGTTTTTGGAGCCATCGCTGCAGTAATTGCCACTAAAGGATTAGATGTATTTATTTTTTACGGAAAATATCTTTTGTATTTCCTGATAGGTATCGCTGCATTGTGGGCAATATTGTTAACAGTAGGTTTTATCATTCTAGGAAAGCGTCTACCTGATCTGCTACGCCGTATTTTCCCACCACTCATTATTGCATTTAGTACAACAAGTAGTGAAGCGGTATTTCCGAAACTGACAGAAGAGTTGGAAAGATTTGGTTGCAAGGATAAGATCGTATCCTTTATTCTTCCATTAGGCTATTCTTTTAATCTGGATGGAAGTATGATGTACATGACTTTTGCCAGTATTGCTATTGCGCAAGCTTATGGTATACAATTGGATCTGGGAACGCAATTAACCATGCTCATTGTACTCATGCTTACGAGTAAAGGGATTGCAGGTGTACCGCGCGCATCACTGGTAGTGGTAACTGCCACTTGTGCCATGTTCAATATCCCTCCAGAAGGAATTGCACTCATCTTGCCCATCGACCACTTCTGTGATATGTTCCGCACTGCCACCAATGTTGTTGGAAATGCATTGGCTACAAGTGTAGTAAGTAAATGGGAAGGTGCATTGGATGAGCCTACCGATATTTCAGTTTCAGCATAACTTTAGAATCTTAACATGCTACAGATATTATTATCCGATTTTCACTGGAGTCAGTTATTACAGCCACAATTTTATATTGAACATGGCGGACTCTGGCTCATACTCTTTGTAGTTTTTGCAGAAACAGGTTTGTTTGTCGGATTCTTTTTACCGGGCGATAGTTTATTATTTGTAGCGGGTATTTACAGTAGCAATTTGGCCAATGAATTTATTCCAACGGGAAATGAATACCTTGATCTACTACTACTCATGTTACTGATTTCGGCCGCCGGTATTGCTGGAAATACTGTAGGGTATTGGTTCGGACGAAAAGTGGGTCCGGCCATGTATAACTGGAAAGAAAATATGCTTTTCAAAAGAAGATACTTAGAACAAGCACATGAATTCTATGAGAAACATGGTGGAGGAGCAATTATAGTTGCGCGCTTCATTCCGATCGTAAGAACCTTTGCACCGATCGTAGCAGGTATTGTACAGATGGATAAAAAGAAGTTTGTATTCTTCAATATTATAGGATGTTTTGCATGGGTATTCAGTATGCTCTTTGCCGGACATTTTCTGCAGAAGTGGATATTGAATCAATTTGGATTTGATCTGAAAGATCATCTGGAAGTGATTGTATTGGGTATTGTGTTGGTGACTACTGCACCGGTATTCATTAAGTTGTTTACCGGGAAAAAGAAAGACAAAAAAGACGCTTAACAAAACATAGCTGTTTCTTTCAACTTGTCAGATAGATAAAGAAAGAAACGTTCACTCTCCAAACTGCTTGTCATGACCGAAAAAAAATACGGTGTTCTTTCTTTGCCCGTAATTGTTGCTGCACTTGGCTATTTTGTTGACATCTACGATCTTCTCCTTTTTACGATCGTTAAAAAGCCCAGCATGTTGGGTGTGGGATCAACAGACGCTACCATGCTCGTAGATAGTACCCGCGTGATCAACTGGCAGATGACCGGTTTATTATTGGGTGGTATTATTTGGGGAATGCTGGCAGACAAAAAAGGACGATTGAGTGTTTTGTTTGGTTCCATCATTTTATATTCTGTTGCCAATTTCGCAACCGGTTTTGTTCAAACTGTTGATCAGTATGCAGCCTGTCGATTTGTAGGTGGATTAGGTCTGGCAGGAGAATTGGGTGCCGGTATTACTTTGGTCAGTGAACTATTGCCCAAAAATAAAAGAGGAGTAGGAACTTCATTGGTTGCCGGGATCGGACTCAGTGGTGCAGTAGCAGCTTATTTTACCTATCAATTTACAGACGATTGGCGCTTGTGTTATAAGATCGGTGGTGGACTTGGAATTGCACTGTTATTGTTACGTGTGAGTGTTGCAGAATCAGGAATGTTCAAAGAAGCAAAGGAACAGAAAGTAGTACGTGGTAATTTCTTTATGTTGATCAATAATGGTAAGCGATTGAAGAAATATGTTTTCGCCATTCTGATCGGATTACCCACTTGGTATGTGATTGGTATTCTCGTGAACCAAAGCGATCGTTTTGGTAATACCATGTTTGGAAGTACGACCATTGACTCCGGAAGATCGATCATGTTTGCCTATGCTGCCATTGCCATTGGTGATATGTTGGTTGGATTGGTGAGTCAGTATTTTAAAAGTCGCAAGAAAGCATTATTGATCTATTATATGCTCACCATCGTTGGACTCATTCTCTTCTTTAGTGGGTATAATAGATCAGATTCCACGATGTACGCTATTTGTACACTGTTAGGTTTCAGTACCGGATTCTGGGCCATTTTTGTAACAATGGGAGCAGAGCAATTTGGTACCAATCTGCGTGGGACAGCGGCTACTACGATTCCTAATATGGTACGAGGAGCATTGCCATTGATCAATATGATGTTCCTGGATCTATTTCAAAAGTCATGGGGATGGAGTTTGGTGTACAGTGGTATCATCACGGGTATCGTTGTGATGACGATTACGCTGATCGCCTATTACTTCACAGAAGAAACCTTCCATAAAGACTTGAACTACGTTGAAGAATAATTATCACGCTGTGTAATGGAGTTGCGCAGAGAGTGGTTGTTAGAGGAGACATCTATACTTCTTATCTTGCAGCTATGAAATTTTTGGTCATTCGTTTTTCTTCTATTGGAGATATTGTTTTGACAACACCGGCCATCCGTTGTTTGAAATTACAAGTACCCGATGCTGAAGTACATTTCTTGACCAAACAATCGATGAAAGCAGTTACGGAAGCGAATCCTTATATCGATAAGTTTTATTATTTCTCTCACAACCTTGATGCGCTGATAAAAGATTTACAAGCGGAGCAGTATGACTACATCATAGATCTACACAAAAATTTCAGGACTTGGCGTATTAAAAAAGCACTGAAAGTTCCAGTATTGGCTTACAATAAGGAAGTCATAGAAAAAGTTTTGCTGACACGATTGCACATTAATAAAATGGCAGGCAGACATATTGTGGATCGTTGTTTGGATACGCTAGCACCCCTAGGTGTCCAGAATGATGGGAAGGGGATGGATTATTTTATTCCTGCAATTGTCAGTGTAAAGGCAGAAGATCTTCCTTTATCGCATAGTGCGGGTTTTGTAGCCATTGTGATTGGAGCCAGTTATTACACTAAGAAATTACCTGTATATAAATTGCGAGAGCTCTGTGCTAAGTTGCAATATCCAATTGTACTGGTAGGCGGAAAAGAAGATAAGCAAGAAGGAGAGGAGATCGTGAAAATAGATCCTGTTAAGATCTACAATGCTTGCGGTAAGTTCAGTTTGCATGAATCGGCAGATATCATTCGTCAATCTAAACTCGTGATATCGCATGATACCGGTATGCAATACATTGCTTGCGCACTCAATAAACCCGTACTCGCTATTTGGGGAGGTACTTCACCGGCACTGGATGTAGAGCCTTATTATGGTACAGAACAATTACTACATCACAACAAACCTGCTTATCAAAACTTCATTGTAAAAGCGTTGGCTTGTCAGCCTTGTTCTAATTATGGAACAAAGACTTGTCCGCGAGCACATTTTAAATGTATGCAGGAGCAGGACATTAATTTAATAGTTGCCACTGCCAATCAATATCTCTCTATTGCATAAAAAAGAGCCCCGAAATTTCGGAGCCCTTTCTTTATTACCAAAACCAACTATTATCCTTTGATACGTTTTGCTTCACTTTCCAATCCGGTCTGACGCTGACGTGCAGCTTTTACCTGATTGTTACCAAATCTCCATGAGAACGCTAAACGTACAGTGCGACTTTCATTCTGTCCACGTCCATTGATGAACAATCCACCAAAATTGCTCGTTGCTGTCCATGGATTGGTGAAGAAAATATCGGTCACACTTAATTTCAATGTTCCTTGTTTTTTCAGGATCTGTTTTTGGAAACCAAGATCCAGTCCACCCAATGATTTTGTTCTCCAAGTGGCACCCCAAACATTCGGGCCACTAAACCAACCACTCAATTCTGCATTGTATCCTTTGCCTAACGTGAATGTGTGTTGCATATAAGCTCCAAACATGGGGATCTCAGTTTTGATCTCATTCGCACCGATCTTTCCATTAAACATCTGATAATTGTACCAAACATTTGCATAACCATTCCACCACTTTGCAATCGGTAACGGAGAACCGATACTGAAACTCAGGATACGTTGTGTCGCCAGGTTTCTTTGCTGTACATAAGTAGCATTATTCGTGGTATCTGTTGTTTGTGTAGCAAAATCCTTTACATGGCTATAACCAATGGTAGTATTCAACATGTATTTGAATGTGTGCGACAACTCAACAGTGTTTGTGTACTGCGGACGTAAGAATGCATTTCCTTTTTCGTATGTCAATTCATCCAATTTATTCTCGAACGGATTCAGATCTTGATATGTCGGACGATCGATACGACGACTGAAAGTCAAGTTTAAGGTGTTCTTCTGGTCAACGGTCCAGGTTAAAGCAGCACTTGGGAAGAAATCTAAGTAACTACGTTTAACAGTATTATCTGATTGAATGATACCATCAGCTCTGGTCAATATACCTTCGCTATTGGTTTGCTCCATACGTAAACCTGTCTGCAAACTCCATTTCGGACTAAACTGACGCTGATAGTTTACATAAGCAGCATTTACATTTTCTTTGTAAGTAAAACTGTTACTTCTACTTAAGATCTTGATAGGAACACCATTGATATCATTGAAGAAATCAAATGTGTTTTTTGTTTTTACGTAAGAGAACTTAGCACCATAACCTAGTTTACCTTTCCATTTTGGTTGATCCACATCCACTTTCGCAGTATAGATATCAATATCAGTAGGTGTATAGTTACGGTTGATCACTTGCGACAACATATTACCGGAGTTATCGATGTAATTGTTAGGTTGAAAACTTCTACCTGTACCACGAAATAAACCATAGTCAGCATCAAAGTTGATCTCTTTACCACTGGTATCAGCATAACGATAGTTGATATTAGAATTCATATTCGTTCTGCTACCCGGAATGGTATTCAATGCTACCAGCTTTTTTACAAACTGCTTTGTTGGGTTGTAAGAGATATTGGTATTACTTTCACTGGTCCAATCATTATCACTCACATTGGTCGTTACCAGAAAACCTAAAGTATTTCTGCTATTCAGGAATAAATCAGCACCCAGTTTTGCATTCACACTTTTATTATTGCTCCAGTTGGTACTTTTTTGATCATAGATAGAATCCAATTGTACACGATACAGATCCAAGGTGTTTTCATATCTGCCAATATTGGTACCTACATTACTGAACAGGTTCACTTTTTTATCGCGATAGTTCAAGCTAACAGAACCATTCCCTTTTGGTGTAACACCTTGCACCAATCCCATGTTCACAGATCCGTTTGTACCATATCTTTTATTCTTCTTCAGTCTGATATTGATAATGCCTGCATTACCACTTGCATCATAACGAGCACTTGGATTGCTGATCATTTCAATGGCTTCAACGTCATTACTATTGATGCTCTTCAAATAAGCAGCTAGATCCTGACTACCCAACTGGGTCATCTTTCCGTCTACATAAATACGAACACCTGTTTTTCCTTTCATGGAAATATTCTCATTATTATCGACCTGAATACCCGGACTTTTCTGCAATAGCTCTAATGCATTGCTACCTGTCGCATTGATACTATTCTCAACATTGAAAACAGTTTTATCTGCTTTGATTTCGATCATCGGTTTACGAGAGGTAACAGTTACATCTTGCAGTTTTGTTGCTGCAGGTTGTAATGTGATGTTACCTGCATCAAATCCTTGTCCGTTTTTTACTTCAAATGCAGGTGAATAAGTTCTTTCAAACCCGATCATCACATAGCTGAGTAAATACTTTCCTTCCTTGCCGTATACCATTTCAAATACACCATTGGCATCTGTTACATCTGCTTTTACAAGGGAACTGTCGGTAGACTTCAGTAAGGATACAGTAACAGACTGTAAAGCCTTACCAGTGTTATCACTGATCTTTCCTTTAATTGTACTGCTTGTTTGCGCGATAGCGGTGTTCAATAATGAACTCAATCCGATCACAGCCGCAGTTAAAATCCTTCTCATTTTTTTGTTGTTTAGGTTGCTCAATCAGACGCAAAGCACTTAAGAATGTTACAGCAGACTTGGTTGTTTCAGGATGAGCAGTGACAAAGACATGACAAGCGGTCGCAGGTCGAGATAAAAAAATCCCTGTCTGTTTTTTACAGACAGGGATGTATGTACAAACGGTTCAATAAAAGGATGAACAGTTGTTTATAAAGTCTTCAACACATCATTCATACTTCTCACAGCTTCAGCACTCTTATTAAACAGTGCTTGTTCTTCTTCATTCAGTTTGAAGTCGATGATCTTTTCCCAACCATTCTTACCGATCACAACAGGAACACCTAAACAGATATCTTTCTGTCCGTATTCACCTTCCAGACTAACGCAGCACGTGAATAATTTCTTTTCATCGCGCAGAATGCTTTCCACCAAAGCAGCCCCGGCAGCTCCCGGTGCATACCATGCAGAGGTACCGATCAATTTGGTCAATGTAGCGCCACCCACCATGGTATCAGCTACGATTTGTTTTTGCTGCTCTTCTGTGAGGAAATTAGAAACAGGTGCACTGTTCCAGGTAGCCAGACGGATCAATGGAATCATGGTAGTATCACCATGTCCACCCACTACAACTGCATTCAAGTCTGCAGGACTGCAACCCAAATGCTGGCTTAGTTGATATTTGAAACGGGCACTATCCAAAGTACCACCCATACCGATGATTCTGTTTTTCGGTAATCCGGTAGATTGTAATGCCAGATAAGTCATAGTATCCATCGGATTACTGATCACGATGATGATGGCATTAGGAGAATACTTCAGGATGTTTTCACACACACCTTTTACGATACCTGCATTGGTACCGATCAGTTCTTCACGTGTCATGCCCGGTTTACGAGGCAAACCTGAAGTGATCACTACCACATCAGATCCTGCAGTCTTTGAATAATCATTGGTGCTGCCGGTAATGCGGGTATCAAAACCCAACAATGCGGCGGTTTGCATCATGTCTTGTGCCTTACCCTCGGCCAGACCTTCTTTAATATCCAGTAATACCAATTCTTCGGCCAATGCGGCGCGTGCAATATTGTCGGCACAAGTAGCTCCTACGGCTCCGGCACCTACTACGGTTACTTTCATAAACAATGATTATTTAAAGTGAGGAATTTTTTCCGCTGCAAAGGTAAGGGTTGGTGGTCGTTTGAAAGCGACGTTTCAGGCTTTTTGATACCACTGTGGATAGCGGTTTAACAAACTTTTCCTGTTGGCCTGATTTATTGCTGATAACCTTTTAAAAGGGTCAATAACTCCGGCATTTCAACACCTCCTTCATAGGCTTTTATGTAGTTGCCTTTTTTATCATACACAGCCACATAAGGAGTATATTTTACCTGAAAGAAAGACGGAATGCCATAATTCGGATCTCTGCCTACTTTCAGATTTTTATGATTGAAAAAGCCATATTCCTGTGCAAAACCTTTGATATCTGCCATATCGCGATAGCTGACCCAAAGGATAAAACTGTTTTTCAAACTATCCATCACACTGATCATTGCCTTGGCTTCATGTTGACAATGACCACAATCCGGACTGAAATAAACGATGATCGTAAAATCTGATGCAGGTAACTGTTGCTTAGTGAACCATGTGCTATCAGTTTGTAGAATCGTAAACTCAGGTAATTTTTTGGTCTTTAAAAAGGGAGGCAGATCTGAATTTGTATCCTGAGCATAGGATACCATACTTATTAATATTACTACTAGAACAGAGAGGATTTTTTTCATACGTCAATTATTGAGCATTTTTCCCATTGGCAGCCTTTGCTTCCATCATTCTCATTTCTTTGGCATCCTGTAAGAATTCAGATGCAAAAATGAATTTATTGAGTAGTTCATCTTTACTGAAGATGATGTCTTTGTTCGAACCTTCCCACTGTTTTCTACCTTGATGCAGATAAACAATATGATCACCGATCTCCATTACGCTATTCATATCATGTGTTACTACAATAGTGGTGATATTGAATTCGACAGTGATCTCTTTGATCAAACGATCGATCACCATGGATGTTTGTGGATCTAATCCTGAATTAGGCTCATCACAAAATAAATATTTCGGATTCAGTACCACCGCACGAGCAATGCCAACTCTTTTCTTCATTCCACCACTGATCTCAGAAGGATATTTTTTGTTTGCATCTTTCAAGTTCACACGATCTAAAACTTCGTTCACTCGTTTCTTTTTATCAGCCATAGACCAGTTGGTGAACATATCCAATGGAAATAAAACATTTTGCTCCACGGTCATCGAGTCAAATAGAGCAGTACCCTGAAACAACATACCGATCTGCTGTCGCAATAATTTTCTTTCATCATTGTTCATTTGCAACATATCGGTCCCATCATAAAGAATCTCACCTTGTTCCGGACGAAAGAGCCCAACCATACATTTGGTAAGAACAGTTTTTCCACTGCCACTGGTACCGATGATAAGATTACACTTACCTGCTTCCATTACCGCACTGATATCTTCCAAGATGGTACGTTCGCCAAAAATCTTTTTTATGTTCTTGATCTCGATCATGTGACTGCAAACTAATCTTTTGTTTTAGAATGGCTCTACCAGATTCCTTAATAAATCCTCAAAAACTTCTCTTTTCCGAATCAAATAAGGTTTCCCGTCTTTGACCATGACTTCTGCGGGGCGATAACGGGAGTTGAAATTACTTGCCATTTCAAATCCGTAAGCACCGGCATTGTCAAATACCAGCAAGTCTCCTTCTCTGATCTCATTCATGGGACGTTCCCAGGCGAATGTGTCTGTTTCGCAGATATTACCGGTGATGGTATAATTTTTTATGGCTCCCTTTTCGTTACTGATGTTTCGAATTCGATGATAAGCTTCATAAAACATAGGTCTGATCAAATGATTGAAACCACTGTTCACACCCGCAAAAGTGGTAGCACTGGTTTCTTTTAAAACATTGACCGACGTAAGTAAATAACCTGCCTCACTCACTAAAAACTTACCCGGCTCAAACCATACTTGAAATCTGCGTTGATAAGTTTGTTCGATTTTTTGCTCAAATGCAAGGATCTTCTTTGCCAACAGTTGTATGTCAGTTCCTTCCTCATCATCTTGATAGGGTACTTTGAATCCACCACCTAGATCAAGAAATTGCAATTCATGAAAATGCGGGACCAAGTCAAAAAACACATCGGTCACTTTCATAAAGACATCTACGTCTTTGATTTCGCTACCTGTATGCACATGCAATCCGGCAATATGAATTTGATACTGTTGCATGATTCGAACGATATCAGATAACTGCTCAATGGGGATCCCAAATTTGCTTGTATCATGCCCGGTAGAGATTTTAAGATTACCACCGGCCATGATATTCGGACGAAGACGAATGCCTACCGGGTAACTGTGTCCGTATTTCTTTCCAAATTTTTCCAGATTGGAAAGACTATCAATATTGATGTTGATACCCATTGAAACGGCTTCTTCAATTTCATCAAAAGCAATACCATTACTGGTGTATAAGATATCATTGGAAGGGAAACCGGCATGTGCCGCTAATTTAGCTTCGTTGATAGAACTACAGTCCACTTTACAACCAATAGACTTAATGTGTTTCAGAATGCTAACATTGGTCAATGCTTTACAGGCATAAAAAAAATTGACCTTATCACTATTAAAAGCCTGTTGTAATTGTTGGAATTGCTCGGTGATACGGTCTGCATTATACACATAAAGAGGTGTGCCGTATTCAGCAGCAATATTTCTTAATTGCTCGTTGGATAAAAAAGATGACATACTGCGAAGATAATTGTCTGGCAGATATTCATGTCACCGCTGTTCCATCTTATTGTTGATTTTCGTCGGAAGGGTTTTCTTCGTCGGTGGGAGTATCGTGATCTGAATCAGAAGACTCATTGTTTTCCTCTATCTCCTCTCCCTGGATGATCAATTCGCCATCTTCATTTACGGTGAGAAGAGAAGTATCACCATCGATCACCGGTTCTTCCGTTACGGTTTCTTCAATTGCATCGGCCACGGGTTGATCGGTAAAGTCTTCGGGACGAATAACAGTTCCTTCAACGATCTGTTCTGCCAATACTTCTTTGATCTTTGGCAAATCTTCGGGAGAATTGATGCCAAAATAGTCCATGAAGTTTTTAGAAGTAGCGTATACCAGAGGTTTGCCTGGCATCTGCTCGTTACGACCACTGATCAGGATCAGTTCTTTTTCAAGTAATTTCTGGATACTATAATCGCTGTTCACACCACGAATGGATTCGATCTCACCCTTGGTGATCGGTTGTTTATACGCAATGATAGCGAGTGTTTCCAACGCTGCGTTGGAAAGGCGCTTGAGAAATTTATCGCCATTGAGTTGGGCGATCGTTTTATGATAATCTTTCTTGGTCAGGAATTGCCAACCACCGCCACTTTCGCGTACTTCAAAGGGATAAAATTCAGAATTGTATTTTTCGCAAATACCTTGAATAGCAGCTTCAACCTGATCGAGCGTTACACGCTCTTCCAGAAAGCCAAATGTGTTGTTGATGAGTTCAACGATATCCAAAGAAGTGAGAGGTTTCTCACTTGCAAAGATCAACACTTCAATGTGTGGTATGATTTGGCTTATCTCCATGATTAATTTGAAAAAGGGCTGATTTGAAAATTTGAAAATAACGAATTGTCATAAATGGAACATAAAAATGTGCAAAGCAGCATTTTCCATTCCTTTATTTCCAAATGATCTTATCCCTGCAATGCGGCAGCACCACTAACGATCTCCGTTAATTCAGTGGTAATAGCAGCCTGACGGGCTCTGTTATAACTAATCTTCAGTGACTTCAATAACTCATTTGCGTTTTCACTAGCCTTGTCCATAGCGGTCATACGAGCACCGTGTTCACTGGCGTTACAATCCAATACCGCTTTAAATAGCTGAGTATTCAGGATCTTAGGCATCAATTCAGCGATCAGTTCTTCCTTAGCCGGTTCAAAAATAAAGTCAGACTTCTTGTTGGAATTGCTATTGGTCACTTTAGGGATCGGCAGGAATTGTTCTGCTTTATATTGTTGGGTAGCCGCATTTTTAAATTCGCTATAAATGATCTCAACCGTGTCAAACTCTTTATTCTCAAAAGCTTTCATGGCAGCTTGTGCAGCAGCTTGAACGGATTCGAAATTTAGGTTCAGGAAGATATCTTTGTAAGTAGCGTCTACTTTGTAACCTGCTTTCTGTAAGCTTTCGTATCCTTTTTTACCAATATTCCAAATACTCACATTTCCTTTCTGGTGTTGTGTTGCATATTTTTCAGCAATGGTCAGCTTGGCCAGTTTGATCAGGTTGGCATTATAACCGCCGCAAAGTCCGCGATCACTGGTAATAACGATCAATAAAACTTTCTCAACAGCTCTTTCCTCAGCCAGTTTGATGTGCATATCACCCTCTGTGTTGCTCACAATATTACTCAGCATTTCCTGCAATTTCTGAGCGTAAGGGCGCATCTGCGTGATGGCATCTTGTGCACGGCGTAATTTGGCCGCACTCACCATTTTCATTGCTTTTGTGATCTGCTGGGTACTTTGAACACTCTTGATCCTGTTACGTACTTCTTTTAACTGACCTGCCATGGGTAAAAAAGTTTCAATTGTTCAAGAAACAAGGGTCCAAGTATGTCTTGAACTCCCTTTTTCAATTTGGCTGCAAAAGTAGCAGAATCACCCTGAAATTCCATCAAAACTTTGCTTTTTTACCCACCACATTGATCTGCCCCTTAAAAACGGTAACTGAGACCTAAGCCATTCGCTGAAACGCCCATTTGTAGATGATCCATCTTATTTTCCAGCCATTTGGTGTTTTTGCGATGCTGTCCATATTGAATCAGGTCAAAAACCAATAAAAATGCCCCTTGGAGTATCAGGCTATTGCCAAATCCCTCAGTCCGAGGCTTATTCAAGCGAGTACCCCTTTCTTTTAGGTATAACCCCGTGGTGATATAAGCCAAGTCCAGTCCGCTGTTCAACAAGAGTATTTTTTCCAGTTTTTGTTGTTCTTTCAGGTTGGAAGCTAGTCCAAATGGCTTATTTATTTGTTTTCTGATTCCCAATAACCCAACCCCTGCAATCGCAAAGTTGACGGTATTCCAGTAAGCATTCATTTGATGAAATGCCTTTTCACTGCCTTGGGTATTGCTGGCAGAGATCGTACCCTGAATGATATTGGCACTCGCCCAAGCACCCAGCACATACATATTATTTTGTACCAATTTGATACGCTGACGTGCAATAGAATCCTGTTCATTTACTTGGGATAATGCCATAAAGGCGGAAAAAAAAGCCGGAATCAGCAATACGACACGTAGTAAGGTCATCTTCAATTCGTTAAGTATTTGTATAAATGATCGCCAGTTGATAAGCGGAGCAAATGCTCTGATCAAATTCTTTACCTTTGGCGGCCTCAGTTAAAAATGCCAAATTGACTCAAAAACTTTTTGCGCACCGTTTTTGACTGTTAACTTTTTTCTAATACACCAGACGCAATATATATGTTGAAACTTTTTTCAAAATTATTCGGAAGTAGTAAAAGTGAGAAGGATGTGCAGCAGATCATGCCCATCATTCAAAAAATAAATCAATTCTACGAACAATACCAGCAGTTGACCAATGATGAACTGCGTAACAAGACACAAGAGTTCAAACAGCGCATTCAGTCTTATCTGACAGATATCGATCAGGAGATCGCTGCCAAAAAACAGGAAGCAGAAAGCTTACCTGAAAATGAGATCCATAATAGAGATACGATTTATCAGCAAGTAGATAAGCTGAAGAAAGAAAGAGACAAAAAAATCGAAGAGATACTTGCTCAGATCCAGCCCGAGGCTTTTGCTGTTGTAAAAGAAACTGCCAGACGTTTTAAAGAAAACCCTGAGATGGTATCTACAGCCACAGCATTAGACAGAGAGCTGAGTGTAAAGAAGGAGCATATTCGTATCGAAGGAGATAAAAGTATTTTCAAAAATACCTGGACAGCTGCGGGTGGTACCGTTACTTGGAATATGGTTCACTATGATGTGCAGTTGATCGGTGGTAGTGTGTTACATCAAGGAAAGATCGCAGAAATGGCTACGGGTGAGGGTAAAACCTTGGTGTCTACCCTACCTGCATATCTTAATGCACTTGCCGGAGAAGGTGTTCACATTGTAACCGTGAACGACTATCTGGCTCGTCGTGATAGTGAATGGAATGGTCCCATCTTTGAATGGCTCGGTCTGAAAGTAGATTGTATTGATAAGCACGAACCTAGTACTGAATCCAGACGCAACGCTTATTTAGCAGATATCACTTATGGTACCAATAATGAATTTGGTTTCGATTATCTGCGTGATAACATGGTGCACTCTCCACAAGAGATGGTACAACGCAAACACCATTTTGCGATGGTGGATGAGGTCGATTCAGTGTTGATCGATGATGCACGTACGCCATTGATCATTTCTGGTCCGATCGGACATAACACAGGTGAGCAGCAATTCTTTGAACTGAAGCCAAGAATCGAAAGATTGGTAGAAGCACAGAAGAAAGCAGTGAATCAATTCTTGAATGAGGCGAAGAAAAAAATTGCAGAAGGCAATGACGATCCAAAGGATGGTGGCCTGGCATTATTCCGCGCTCATCGCGGTTTACCAAAGAACAGTGCATTGATCAAGTTCTTGAGTGAGCCGGGAATGCGTGTGAAATTGCAGAAGGCAGAAAACTATTATCTCGCAGATCAGCAAAGGGAAATGCCAAAAGCTGATGAAGAATTATACTTCTACATCGACGAAAAAAATAATTCGGTTGAATTAACTGATAAAGGAATTCAGTTGATCACCAAAGCGGGTGAAGACACTCAATTCTTTGTACTTCCTGATATCAGTGTATCGCTTTCATCGATCGACAAGAATGAAAGTATTGCAGCAGAAGAAAAACTTCACCAAAAAGAACAGGTGATCAATGATTATTCTGTAAAAGCAGATCGTATTCATACAGTTCATCAATTACTCAAAGCCTATACTTTGTTTGATAAAGATGTGGAGTATGTGGTAATGGATGGCTCTGTGAAAATTGTAGATGAACAAACAGGTCGTATCCTGGATGGCCGTCGTTATTCTGATGGATTGCACCAAGCGATCGAGGCAAAAGAAAATGTAAAGATCGAAGCGGCTACACAAACTTATGCAACCGTTACGCTCCAGAATTATTTCAGGATGTATCATAAGTTGGGTGGTATGACCGGTACTGCTGAAACAGAAGCAGCAGAATTTTGGGACATCTATAAATTAGATGTGGTTGCCATTCCAACGAATGTAACTGCTATCAGAAAAGATGAACAAGACCTTGTATATAAAACCAAACGCGAAAAATTTGGTGCAGTGATCGATGAAGTTGTAAAACTTCGTGATGCGGGTCGTCCAGTACTGGTGGGTACAACATCGGTAGAAGTGAGTGAATTGTTGAGTAGGATGTTGCGTCAAAAACAAATCCCACACAATGTATTGAATGCAAAACAACATGCCCGTGAAGCACAGGTAGTAGCAGAAGCCGGTTTAGCAGGTGCTATCACCATTGCTACCAACATGGCAGGTCGTGGTACAGATATCAAACTCGGACCGGGTGTGAAAGAGGCAGGTGGATTGGCGATTCTAGGTACTGAAAGACATGAGTCTCGTCGTGTAGACAGACAGTTGAGAGGTCGTGCGGGTCGTCAGGGTGATCCGGGTTCTTCTCAATTCTTTGTGTCATTGGAAGACGATCTGATGCGTATGTTCGGTAGCGATCGTATTGCTAAGATCATGGACTTCGCAGGATATAAAGAAGGTGAAGTGATCCAACATAGCATGATCACCAAATCGATTGAACGTGCGCAGAAAAAAGTTGAAGAAAACAACTTTGGTATTCGTAAGCGATTACTGGAGTATGATGATGTTATGAACAAGCAGAGAACGGTTGTTTATACCAAGAGAAGTCATGCTCTATTTGGAGATCGTTTGGCGTTGGATCTGGATAATGCTTTTTATGCGGTGGCAGAAGATCTGGTCAATTCATTCAGAGAACAGAATGATCATGAAGGATTCAGACTGGCGGTGATTGTGAATTTCGGAATCGACCCAACTATTTCAGCAGAAGAACTATCTAAACTTTCTGAACAGCAACTCACCGAGAAGTTATATCTAGAGGCGGTGAGCAATTACGATCGAAAAAAACAGGAGATGATGGTACAAGCCATTCCTGTATTCAAAAATATTCGTCAGCAACAGGGTAATCATATTGAAAATGTGATCGTGCCATTTACAGATGGAAGAAAAGGAATGCAGGTCTTGGCGAATATGGAGAAGACGCTTAACAGCAATGGCGCAGAACTGGTGAATGCTTTGGAAAAAACGGTAACATTGGCATTGATTGATGACGCATGGAAAGAACATCTGCGTGCAATGGATGATCTGAAGCAGAGTGTTCAAACGGCTACTTATGAGCAGAAAGATCCGTTGGTGATCTATAAAATGGAGGCCTACAATATCTTCAAGAAAATGGACAGTGAAGTGAATGTGAGCATCGTTCAATTCCTTTGTCATGCAGGCATTCCTTTGAATGAAGGGGAAGAAGTACGTGAGGGTCGTCAACAAAAAACGGATCTGAGTAAGTTAAGTACCAGCAAAGAAGATATCGATGCGCCACCTACTGAGAATGATTATTATGATCCTACTCCTGTCAAACAACAACCCGTTGTAGCAGGTCCAAAAATTGGACGTAATGATCCTTGTCCATGTGGAAGTGGTAAGAAATACAAAGCCTGTCATGGTAAAGACTTATAAAGAAAAAGCCTCCTGAACGGGAGGCTTTTTCTTTAGTTTTGTAGCATGACAGGTCGATTTTGGAAAAGACATTTTACTATCTGGATAATATTAATTTTCACTTTGTTCATCGGAGTATTTTCCTGGGTGAATTCAAAACAATTACAGCGTCAGGAACAAAGGCCTTATCTAGTTGGTATTATTATGGAGACACGCTTTAATGAATATAAACTTCCGCAAGGCAAAAGGAGGAGGATGATTCCGCATCGAGATTTTTTCTTTCAGTTAAAAGATCAGTCGAACAGATTGCTGAGGTTGAATGAGCTAAAAGCATCTGAGTGGATGGCATTCGAAAAAGAGATCAAACACAAACATGCCATGCGTTTGCAATATGATGGTGTCGTCCTGGATGGCGAAAGACAATTTATAACTGTTATAAATGCAGAGAATGAACACTGGCAATTGAAAGATTTTGCAGCGAAACGAAAATTCTTCATATGGGTAACTATAATATTAGGACTTGGTTTTGTATGGCTTGTGTTATTGTTACGAAAAGATTATAAAACGATAAAAGCATATGTTGGCATTGAATCAATACATTGATCACACTATTCTCAAACCCACCACACTGTTAACTGATATTGAAAAACTTTGTCAGGAGGCCAAACAGTATCAATTTGCAGCAGTATGTGTGCCACCCAATTTTGTTAAGAAAGCTAAGTTATTGCTGGAAGGCACAGCTGTTAAAGTAGCTACCGTTATTGGTTTTCCTTTTGGTTATGCAGCAGTGGAAGCGAAGATCGCAGAGATCGTTTTAGCGATGGTGGATGGAGCTGATGAATTGGATGTGGTGATCAATATTTCAGCTATTAAAAATGCCGATTGGGTCTATCTGGCCAATGAGATCAACCATATCATGCCGGTAGTGAAGAGTAAGAATAAAGTGATCAAAGTAATTATCGAAAGTGGCGTGCTTACGGATGATGAGATCATTAAATGTTGTGAATTATATGGAGTGGCAGGTATTGATTATCTCAAAACTTCCACGGGATATGCAGAAAAAGGAGCCACGATTGAAGCGGTGAAACTGTTTCGTCTACATCTTCCGGAGCAGGTACAGATCAAAGCATCCGGTGGAATCAGAGATCATGTATTTGCACAACAATTGATCGATGCAGGGGCTACCAGATTAGGCTGCAGTGCCGGCGTAGCTATTGTTCAAGGTGCGAAGGGCGAAGGTGGCTATTGATTTGTTAAACGATAGATGAACTTCTTCCTTAGAGATAGCGCTTTGTATCTTTGCGAAAGAATTTTACTAACTTTCTGAAAACATCTACTATGCGTTTTGTTTTGTTTTTGTTTTGGGTAGGATGTGTACATGCTTTACAGGCATCAGATTCTATCATTGTAAGAAAAGATCCTCGTTTAGATCTGCTTACTGCTAAACAAGCGCAGATCAATAAGCGCTCAGCTATGATGACCAGTAGTGGACAGTATAAAGGATATCGTATTCAGGTCATCAGTACTACGAATAGGGAACAGGCTTTTGCAATCAAAACAGAGTTATTGAGTCGTTTCCCCGATCAAAAAAGTTATACATCTTATCAATCACCTTTATTTAAAGTACGAATCGGCAATTTTTTGAAAAAAGAAGATGCAGAACAATTTAGAAAAACATTGAATCGCTTTTATCCCAAAGGAGTATATGTAGTAGAAGATGTTATCGAATATACCTTGACTGAGGAAGAAGAACTCCTGCAATAATAATTTATCAGTACATGCTGCAAGAACAAATCAAACAACTAGCACAACAATACGCATCAGAATTTATCGCTGTACGTTCTCATTTACATGCACATCCTGAATTAAGTTATCAGGAATTCAATACTTCGGCCTTTGTTCAAAATAAACTGAAAGAAATAGGTATTGAGTTTACGGTGATGGCTACCACCGGAGTTGTGGGTGTGATCAGAGGAAAGCATCCGGAAACTCGTGTGATTGCATTGCGTGCAGATATGGATGCATTACCGATACAAGAAGAAAACGATCGTCCATATCGTTCAAAAAATGATGGTGTAATGCATGCATGTGGTCATGATGTGCATACTTCTATATTATTAGGTGCTGCTAAAATATTACATGAACTGCGCGATAACTGGGAAGGAACTGTGAAACTGTTATTCCAGCCGGGTGAGGAAAAAAATCCCGGAGGCGCTAGTTATATGATACGTGATGGGGCATTGCAAAACCCAGTACCGCAAGGGATCATCGGCTTGCATGTTCATCCGGGATTGGATACAGGTAAGTTAAGCTTTAGAAAAGGGAGAGTGATGGCTAGTGCAGATGAAATATATATCACGATCAAAGGGAAAGGCGGGCATGCAGCTTCTCCTAATTTAACAGCAGATACAGTATTGATCGCATCGCATTTGATCGTGAGTTTGCAACAGATCATTTCACGAAACAAAAATCCATTGTCGCCTTCTGTTTTATCGATTTGTTCTATTCAGGGTGGACATACCACCAATGTAATACCCAGTGAAGTAAAACTCATGGGAACATTCAGAGCGATGGATGAGGAATGGCGTTTTAAAGCACATGATTTGATTCGTAAAAATGCTGTCGGATTAGTAGAATCAATGGGCGGAGAAATTGATCTACATATTGATATTGGATATCCTACTGTTGATAATGATCCTGCTTTCACTGCAACAGCATGGAAACAAGCAGATGCGTTCATGGGCCAAGAAAATGTACTGGAAACTGAAATGAGAATGGGAGCGGAAGATTTTGGTTATTACACGCAGGTAATTCCGGGTTGCTTTTTTAGATTGGGTGTTCGTAATGAAGCAAAGGGCATTATCCATAATGTTCATACACCATTATTTGATATTGATGAACGTGCCATAGAAATCGGCATGGGCAATATGGCTTGGTTGGGAGCGACTGTAGGCTAGTATTTGCGGTAAATACAATGTTTTTACAGGAATTAACACGCGATTGCAGAACCAGCGATGTTTTGTAGGCTAGCTACGGGTAGTTTAGCAAAAAAAATCGCTTTGGACGCTATTCATATCCAGCATAAAATTCACACACTACGAGAGCAGAAAGTTATTCTTGATTTTGATTTGGCATTGTTGTATGGAGTCCAAACAAAGCGTTTGAAGGAATCTGTCAGACGTAATATTGAGCGTTTTCCACCTGATTTTATGTTTGAGTTAACGCAACAAGAATACCATTTTCTAAGGACGCAATTTGCGTCCTTAGAAAATGGTAAAGGGAAATACAGTAAGTACCCTCCATTTGCCTTCACGGAACAAGGAATAGCTATGTTAAGTGGTGTGTTAAGTTCGGAGCATGCAATTCAAATGAATATAGCCATCATGCGTGCATTCATTGCTGTACGTAAAATGATGATGCAGTATAGTGAACTGGCATCCGAGGTAGAACTGATCAGAAAATCGGTTTCTAATCATGGAGAGCAACTAGGATTGATCTATGAGGCCATTGAAAATATTCTTGACGAACAAGCTGAATACAAGGCACTTCAAAACCGCAATAGAATCGGCTTTATGAAATAACCGCCTGATTTTTATTTATATTGTATTTTGCACCCCAATCCCCCAATGGTCCGGTTAGGGAACCGGAGCCTGAAGTGAGTGACACAACAGCAGTTGATCAGCGATGTGTTGCCGGTAACGAAAAAAAATAATATGGCTAAAAATACAGATCTGCGGAAGGAACAGGCACTTGAGTATCATTCAAGTGGCAGACCCGGAAAAATTGAAGTGATTCCCACCAAAGAAGCTAAAACCCAAAGAGATCTTTCATTGGCGTATAGTCCGGGTGTAGCTGAGCCATGTAAAGAAATTCATAATAATGTTGAAGAGGTATATAAGTACACAGCCAAAGGAAACTTAGTAGCTGTAATAAGTAATGGAACTGCTGTATTGGGTTTAGGAGATATTGGTCCGGAAGCAAGTAAGCCTGTGATGGAAGGGAAAGGGGTCTTATTCAAAATATTTGCAGACATCGATGTATTTGATATCGAAATCAATGAAAAAGATCCGGAGAAATTCGTTCAGATTGTAAAAGCATTGGAGCCAACATTTGGAGGCATCAATCTGGAAGATATCAAAGCTCCTGAGTGTTTTTATATTGAACAGCAGCTTAAACAGCAAATGAATATTCCCGTGATGCACGATGATCAGCATGGAACAGCGATCATTAGTGGAGCTGCATTATTGAATGCATTGGAATTACAGAAAAAAAGAATTGACAAGGTTCGATTTGTTGTAAATGGTGCCGGTGCTGCTGCAATGGCTTGTACTCAATTGTATGTGGCATTAGGTGCGCGTTATGAAAACTTTATTTTGTTTGATAAAGATGGTGTTCTTCATGAAGGGAGAACAGATTTGGATGCAACGCGCAGAAAATTTGCAGTAAAGCGTTCCGATACTACGCTCGATAAAGCCATGAAAGACGCAGATGTGTTTTTGGGTTTGAGTGTGGGTAATGTGGTATCGCAAGAGATGGTAAAAAGCATGGCCAAAAATCCGATCGTATTTGCGATGGCAAATCCTGATCCGGAGATCAGTTACGAAGATGCGATTGCTGTGCGCAAAGATATCATCATGGCAACGGGTAGAACAGATTACCCGAATCAGGTGAACAATGTACTAGGCTTCCCTTATATTTTCCGTGGAGCGTTGGATGTTCGTGCGACACAGATCAATGAGGCCATGAAACTCGCAGCAGTAAAGGCCTTGGCAGAATTAGCCAAAACGGCTGTGCCGGATATTGTGAATATGGCTTATAACCAAACCAATATGTCGTTTGGTCCTGAATATATAATTCCCAAACCTCTAGATCCAAGACTATTATCTACAGTAGCCCCTGCTGTTGCAAAAGCAGCAGTAGAGAGTGGTGTGGCGCAGAAAAAAATTCAGAATTGGGATGCATATGTATTGGAACTGAACAAACGATTAGGCTTGGATAATCAACTGATTCGTGTGATCGGAAACAAAGCACGTCGTGATCCTAAACGATTGGTATTTGCGGAAGCAGATAATCAGAAAATATTAAAAGCTGCGAGTATCATCTATGATGAGGGTGTGGCTTATCCGATTTTATTGGGAGACCCTATTAAGATCAACCGCATTGCGGAAGAGCATAATATTGATATTACCGATCTGCCGATCATTGATCCACGCAGTGATGAAATGGAATCCAAGCGTGAGTTTTATGGTGAATTATTCTTCAAGAAAAGACAGCGCAAAGGTTTCAATCACTATGAGAGCATCAAGATCATGAAAGACCGAAATCATTTTGGTTGCATGATGGTAGAGACGGGTGATGCGGATGCTATGTTGTCGGGGCTTACCAAAAATTATGCAGAAGCGATCCGTCCGGCATTACAGATCATCGGTACGGAAGAAGGTGTGAAGAAGATCGCAGGTATGTATCTGTTGTTAACGAAAAAAGGCCCTTTATTCTTAGCTGATACTACTGTTAACTTTAATCCTACTGCAGAAGAATTGGCAGATATTACGATGATGGTGGCCAAAGAAGTACGCAACTTCAATCTAACACCACGTATTGCCATGTTGAGTTATAGCAATTTTGGAAGTAGTGATTCAGGCGAAGCTAAATTGGTAGCAGAAGCAACCAAAATCTTAAAACAGAGAAATCCTTCTTTGATTGTCGATGGTGAGATGCAGGGAAGTATGGCATTTAATAAAGAAATACTGCGCGACAACTATCCATTCAGTGAATTAGTGGATGAAGATGTGAATGTGTTGATGTTCCCTAACTTAACTGCAGGTAATGTTGCCTATAATCTTTTAAAAGAAGTAGGTGGTGCTGATGCGATCGGGCCGATACTGTTAGGATTGAAAAAACCTGTACATGTATTACAACTCGGAAGCACCGTTCGAAGCATCATCAATATGGCATTGGTTGCCGTAGTTGATGCCCAATTAAAATGCAGAATGGATACCAACGATGTTGTTCAACGCAGCAGTTGGTGGAAGAGATTGAAGAAAAGAAAGAAATAGCTAATAGTCCATAGACCATGGTCCATCGACTATGGACAAAATAACAGCAAGCAAAAAACCATACCATGTCATTCTTCACCCACTTAGGTTCTTACCTTCTCATGTTAAAAGGCATGTTTACCAAGCCTGAGAACTGGCGTATGTATTGGAAAGAGTTCATGCATCAGTGTGTGGAAATTGGTTTGGGGGCATTGCCCATTGTGGTTATCATTTCTTTGTTTCTAGGAGCTGTAACTACGGTACAAACAGCTTATCAATTGGTGAGTCCATTGGTTCCTCAAGCAACTATTGCACAAATTGTAAGAGATAGTATGATACTTGAACTGTCGCCAACCGTTGTGAGTATTGTATTAGCAGGTGTCGTAGGGAGTAAAATAGCAAGCGAGTTGGGCAATATGCGTATCAGTGAGCAGATAGATGCATTGGAGATCATGGGTATCAATACCAAAAGTTATCTCGTAATGCCTAAAATACTCGGCTCTTTATTGGTCATTCCTTGCTTGATCACTATTTCAGCGGTATTGGGTATTTGGGGAGGAAGAACAGCAGGAAATCTTACCGGTATCTTGGCACCTGATATTTTTGATATTGGATTAAGACAAAATCTCAACTTGTATAATATCAATTTTGCATTGTATAAGTCTTACACATTTGCTTTTATTGTAAGCAGCATCTCAGCATATTATGGTTATAATGTAAAAGGAGGAGCTCTGGAAATCGGTCGAGCCAGTACAAGTGCTGTGGTGGTAAGCTGTATTTTGATTCTTTGTGCCGATTATCTACTGGCATCTTTACTTTTATAATGAGAAATTAAAACTCTTTTTGATGTCAATCCATCAGCTCTTGTTACATTTATAGTACAAGTATTTGCTGTATGAATCCATCTTTCGACTCATTCCGGAAGCAGATTTCCAATCCGCTTAAGTTTCGTTTCTTTTTATTGCAACGATTGCCGTCAGCATTCTTCTCCGGATTAAGGATTCGGTCTTTTGATCAGCATCAATCCGTTATTGGAGTTCGTTATAGTTGGTTCTCGCAAAATCCTTTTCGCTCTATGTATTTTGCTGTACAAGCAATGGCGGCAGAAATGAGCACCGGTATTTTAGGTTTTGCGCAGATCTATCAAAGAAAACCTTCTGTTAGTATGCTGGTCTTGAAAGTAGAAGGGAGCTTTACAAAAAAAGCGATCGGGTTTATATCCTTTACCTGTAAAGATGGTACAATGATCGAGGAGGCAGTTGAAAAAGCGATACAAACAGGAGAAGCGCAAACTGTTATTTGTCGTTCGACCGGAACCAATGAACAACAAGAAGTGGTAGCAGAATTCTGGGTAACATGGACATTTAAAGCAAAACATAGATCAACTTAAAATAGTCGTATGAAAATAGCATTTCACGGAGCAGCGAGAACGGTAACAGGCTCTAAACACCTGCTAACATTGGATGACGGTACAAAAATCCTGTTAGACTGTGGTCTCTTCCAGGGTATGGGTAAGGAAACAGATGAACTCAATGCCGATTTTGGTTTTGATGTTCGTTCAGTTGATATGCTTGTATTATCACATGCGCATATCGATCATTCAGGGTTGATTCCTAAACTGGTGAAGGAAGGCTTTGAAGGGAAAATTTATGCGACACCTGCCACCAAAGAGTTGGGTGCAATCTTGTTAGAAGATTCAGCGGTGATCCAAAGAGACGATACCAAATTCATCAACAAACGAAGAGCCAAACAAGGCTTACCACCGTACGAACCCTTATATGATCTGGAGGATGCTGCAAAAGCTTTGGAACTTTTTGTTGAAGTGAATTATGATGAGTGGACCACGATCAGTAAAGGAGTGGAATTATTATTTACGGATGCCGGACATATCATCGGAAGTGCCGCAGTGCATTTGCGAATATCTGAAAATGGAGTTACTCGGCAGCTGACTTTTAGCGGAGATGTTGGACGATACAATGATGCTATTCTTCGTTCTCCATCTGTATTTCCGCAAGCTGATTATATTATTCTGGAGAGCACTTACGGAAATAAGTTGCATGATGAAGTGCACGGCACTCCTGATACTTTATATGAATGGATCGATAAAACTTGTATTCAGAAAAAAGGGAAACTCATTATACCAGCCTTCAGTGTGGGACGAACGCAGGAGTTATTGTAT
Organism: Sediminibacterium sp.; assembly: GCA_965279585.1. Classification (GTDB taxonomy): domain Bacteria; phylum Bacteroidota; class Bacteroidia; order Chitinophagales; family Chitinophagaceae; genus Sediminibacterium. Next base: position 1,083,594 of record OZ257248.1, read on the forward strand.
GCATTGAATCAACTGGATATAGAAAACAGATTGCCCAAAGTTCCTATTTATGTAGATAGTCCGCTCAGTAGAGAAGCTACAGAAATGCTCAAAGCATATCCTCAGTATTTCAATAAACGTATCCGCAAAGTGATGGAGAAAGATGAAGATCCATTTGACTTTCCGGGATTGAAATTTATTAAAACGGTTGACGAAAGTAAATACCTGAATGTGTTAACACAACCTTGTGTCATCATATCAGCTAGCGGTATGGCAGATGCAGGCCGAGTGAAACATCATATCATGAACAATATTAGTGAAGAAAAAAATACCATTTTATTGGTAGGATATTGTGAACCACGTTCTTTAGGCGGACGACTAGCTAATGGTGCAGAGCAAGTAAAAATATTTGGAGAAATGTATGAGGTAAAAGCAGAAGTCGGACAGATGCGGAGTATGAGTGCACATGGCGACTATGATGATCTTTGTCAGTTCCTGGCTTGTCAGGATCCTAAACAAGTACGCAATTTATTTTTAGTGCATGGTGAATATGATGTGCAACAAGATTTTGCTCATCGATTATTGCGAAAAGGCTTTCAGGAAGTAGTAATACCGGAAATGCATTATCAGACAAAACTGCAATAATGAATCTACTGATACAGGATGCAGGTCGCTATTACAGGGAACAGTTTGGAGAGCCCGATTTTATTGTTCGCTCACCCGGAAGGATCAATCTTATAGGTGAGCATACAGACTATAATGGTGGGTTTGTATTACCCGCAGCCATTGATAATGCTGTGTATGTATCAATTGGTAAACGAAATGATACAAAGATTGCTTTATACTCGGTAGACTATCGGGAACATTTTGAAATAGAACAAGCAGATATTCAAAGAACACAAGTTCATTGGGCCAATTATGTTTTGTCCGTTGTAGTGACATTACAAAACGCCGAATATTCTTTAGGTGGATTTAATGCAGTAGTAAGAGGAGATATTCCGATTGGAGCCGGACTGTCATCATCAGCGGCTGTTGAATGTGCTGTGATCTTTGGATTGAACCGGTTATTTGAACTGGGGCTTGATAAAATGCAAATGGTAAAACTGGCACAGCAGGCCGAAAATGAATTCATAGGTGTGAAGTGTGGTATCATGGATCAATTTGCCAGTATGTTTGGTAAGCAAGATCAAGTGATCCGGTTAGACTGTCGATCACTTGAGTACAACTATTTTAAATTTCAGCCGGAAGATTATCAACTCTTATTGCTCAATACCAAAGTGAAACATTCTTTGGCAGATTCTGAATACAATCTTCGAAGATTGGATTGTGAGGCGGGTGTGGCACATCTCAATAGAATATTTCCCGAAGTGACTAGTTTAAGAGATGCAACAGAAGCTATGATCGAATCTGAATTAAAAGGATTAAGTACAGATGTGTATAATCACTCTTTGTACGCGGTTCAAGAAATTAAAAGGGTGCAGGAAGCTTGTGATGATCTGATGCATGAAGATTATCCGGCATTTGGAAAGAAGATGTTTGAGACACACAAAGGCTTAAGCGAAATGTATCAGGTAAGTTGCCCTGAACTTGATTTTCTTGTGGCTTTCGCAGCCAAGCATAAAGATGTTCTGGGAGCACGTATGATGGGAGGCGGATTTGGAGGTTGTACCATCAATTTGATCAAAAAGGAAGGGGTATCTGACTTTATTGATAGGGCTTCAGAAACCTATTTAGAAACATTTGGGATATTACCCGGAGCTTATCCTGTAACCATATCGGAAGGAACTTCTTTGGTGCAAGCTCAATTTTAAGGTCGTTTACTTGCAAGAGCCGATTTCGTGTTGTAATTTTTGAGAACAATAAAACAATCGGCCATGAAAAACTATCACATCGTATCTAAAATCGCGATCTACCTCTTGTCGGTAGTGATGATCAGTTTTGGGATTTATCATTTCCAAAATGCAAGGGATCTGGTCGTTTATATTCCTTCTTCTTTGCCCGGAGGAATATGGTGGGTTTACCTGACAGGTGCAGCTTTCATTTTAGTAGCCATCTCATTTATTACTAACAGAATGGTGAAGACATCGGCGTATTTACTGGCTTTTATTCTTTTTGTGTTTATTCTCACGCTGCATGTACCTAACTATTTGAATGCAGGTGATAAAGAAATGAAGGCAATGGCGTTTGTCAATCTTTTAAAAGATACCGCCATTGCCGGATTTGCACTGCATATTGCTGCAGGCGCACATCACCAGAAACTGCACATGGAACAAAGCGATTGATTTATTGACAGTCGTTGACCACTTTTAGTAGCACAAACTTTTGCGGTGCATTCGCTATGGTAGCAGCACACCTGGTACAATAGGCGTCATCCTCATGTCTTTCAGTAGCTTTTACTTTTACTTGTAAACCTTTCAGTGAAGATGCGTTGGCATATAGTTTTGACATATCAGCACAACTGAATCTGGTCGCAAAAACATGATCATAGGTAACGCCATCTGATTTGTAATCATTTTCTCCGTAGTCATAAAGCTTTGGGTCAAGTATTTGTACCACTGCATTACCACAGATCTCATCCAAAATCTTTACTTCAAGACATTCGTCTTTTAACACATCGGATGATTTGTCACAAGAAAATAGAGCAAAAGATAGTACAAGTAGTAAGGTGATAGATCTAAGCTTCATAATATTAGTTTGAATTTGAACTGCATTCTTGAGAAATAGAAATATGTAACCATTTACTAGGAGCGTTGCTCACTACTGCGAAACAAGTTCCACAGTTAGGGTCACTAGGTTTAGGCTGATCGATGATTTTTACATACAATGGTTTATCTGCAACACCCTGATTAGGTCTGGAGAGCGTGTTTGTAATGGGTAGTTTACATGGCAGTACCGTAGCAAAAACATGATCATAAGTAATTCCATTTTTCTGGTAGCCATTAACACCGAGGTGATAATAATCGGGATCTAATATCTGTAACACGGCAGTATTACAGAGAGCATCCAATACTTTCACCTGAACACATCCTTCGGTATTGTTTTGTTCATTCTTTTCGCAACCCATAGATAAAAACAAAACCAGGCTCGTTAGAATGATGAAACTGTTTCTTTTCATGGTAGTTTGTTTTTAGGCTTGATATTTTAAGTAGGAAAACTGTTGCACATGACAGAGAAATTTTTTCTTTTTCACATTTTGATAAGTAAAATGATGAGCAAAAGGCGGGTGAGGATGGTTGAGAAAGTTTCTTGAGACTAGTCTAAACTCAAGACAACAAAAAAGGCACTCAATCTGAGTGCCTTTTGTACCCGGTACGGGAATCGAACCCGTCTTTCCTCCGTGAAAGGGAGATGTCCTAGCCGATAGACGAACCGGGCATTTTTTTGTCAATCGGGACGCAAAAATAGGCTTTGAAAACTTCCTGCCAAAATTTTTTATGCTTTTTATGGAAATCAATGATTTAGATCTACTTCAAGAATGTCACTAATAAGCCACGGATTCGCAGATTAAGCATCTAATCTGTGAATCTGTGGCTATAGACCCCGTCATCGTATGGTCAACTATCCCTACAATTGCTACATCTCAAAAAATATCTGCCTATTTCTTCTCAATCCATGTAAATTTGCCACTCTTAAAGCCCATATACCTTAAAAATTAGTCAAATGAGTACAGTAAAAGTTGCCATCAACGGTTTCGGACGTATCGGCCGTTTGGTGTTCCGTCAGATTTACAACATGGAAGGAATTGATGTAGTAGCGATCAACGATCTGACCAGTCCTAAAGTATTAGCTCACTTATTGAAATATGATAGTGCACAAGGTCGTTTCGATGCTACTGTTACATCTACCGATGATGCAATTGTGGTAAATGGTGAAACTGTAAAGATCTATGCACAAAAGGACCCGGCACAAATTCCTTGGGGAAATCATGGTGTAGATGTAGTGATCGAATCAACCGGTTTCTTTACAGATAAAGACAAAGCGGAAGCACATATCAAAGCGGGTGCTAAGCGTGTGGTGATTTCAGCTCCGGCAACAGGAGATTTGAAAACAGTGGTATTTAATGTGAACCATCAAATCCTGGATGGTAGTGAAACCATTATCTCTTGTGCATCTTGTACAACTAACTGTTTAGCGCCAATGGCGAAAGTGTTGAATGATCAATTTGGTATCGCAACCGGTATCATGACCACCATTCACGCTTATACCAATGATCAGAATACCTTAGATGCTCCACATCCGAAAGGAGACCTGCGTAGAGCACGAGCTGCTGCTGCGAATATCGTTCCGAACAGCACCGGTGCTGCGAAAGCGATCGGATTGGTATTACCTGAGTTGAAAGGTAAATTAGATGGTGGTGCTCAGCGTGTTCCAACCATTACCGGTTCATTGACTGAATTAGCGGTGATCTTGAATAAAAAAGTAACTGCTGAAGAGATCAATGCAGCCATGAAAGCAGCCAGCAATGAAAGCTTTGGCTACACCGAAGATGAGATCGTAAGCTCTGATATCATCGGTATCAGCTATGGTTCTTTGTTTGATGCTACTCAAACCAAAGTAATGACTGTTGGAGATGCTCAACTGGTAAAGACCGTGAGCTGGTATGATAATGAGATGAGCTATGTAAGTCAGCTCGTTAGAACTGTAAAGTATTTTGCAGGTTTGATCTCAAAATAAAATCTGATCATTGATCATATTCAAGAGGCTGTATCATCACGATTACAGCCTCTTTTTCTTTATAGGTTGGTCACACTTTCTTATTTTCACCATTCAATGTCAATTCATTTTATGAGCAAGTTTTTGAACCACAACTTTAGTAATCAACGTGCATTGATCCGTGTTGATTTTAATGTGCCGCTGAATGCTGCATATGAAATAACAGATGATAATCGTATGCGTGCTACCATCCCTACCATCAAGAAAATTCTGACAGATGGCGGTAGCGTTATTCTCATGAGTCATTTGGGCAGACCTAAAGAAGGCCCTACTGAAAAATATTCACTGAAACATTTGGTGAAACACTTGAGTCAATTATTGGGAGGAGTGCAAGTATTATTTGCGGATGATTGCATTGGGGCATCAGCTGTGAGTATGTCTGGAGCACTGCAACCCGGACAATTATTATTATTGGAGAATCTTCGTTTTTATAAAGAAGAAGAAAAAGGGGATACTGCATTTGCTGAAAAATTAAGTAAGCTGGGAGATGTATATGTAAATGATGCATTTGGAACCGCACATCGCGCCCATGCGTCTACAGCTGTGATTGCACAGTTCTTCCCCGGTGATAAAAAAATGTTTGGAACAGTGATGGATGGTGAAGTAGCGAGCGCAGAAAAAGTGATGCATCAAAGTGAAAAACCTTTCACAGCGATCATTGGTGGTGCTAAAGTGAGTGATAAGATATTGATCATCGAAAACTTATTAGAAAGGGCAACTGATATCATCATCGGTGGAGGTATGGCATATACTTTCATGAAAGCACAGGGCGGTATGATCGGTAATTCTTTGTGTGAAGATGATCGTTTAGAGACAGCTGTTGAGTTACTAAAGAAAGCAGAAGCCAAAGGAGTTTGTATTCATTTGCCTTCTGATTCTGTGATCGCGGATAAATTCTCTGCAGATGCCAATACATCCACTGCCCCCAGCAATCATATCCCTGATGGATGGATGGGGTTGGATATCGGCGCAAACGCTTGTGAGCAATTCGCTAACTGTATCAAAAGGTCTAAGACCATCTTATGGAATGGTCCGATGGGCGTATTTGAAATGGAAAAATTTCAACACGGAACAAAAACCATCGCCATAGCAGTAGCCGAAGCCACTGCCAACGGTGCTTTCTCACTGGTAGGTGGCGGAGACAGTGTAGCAGCAGTTAACCAGTTTGGGTTTGCCGATAAAGTAAGCTATGTATCTACAGGTGGCGGTGCCATGCTGGAATACTTTGAGGGCAAAGAACTGCCGGGTATAGCAGCGGTGAAAGCGTAAGAAGAATAGTCCATAGACGATAGACCATGGTCCATGGACCATTAGCTATGGACCATGTAATATTTTACCTAACCCAACTACTAATGCTCTAAAAGGAATAAAAAACACTTAATTTCATAACAAACACGTTAAACATGAGTACAAAAAATTTAACCCTTATTGTCATTGCCGCATTGATCCTTATTCTGGGTGGTTGTGGCTGCAGAGGATATAATGGATTGGTAAAACAGGATGAAGTAGTGAAAAATGCATGGGCGAATGTAGAAAGCGATTATCAGCGTCGTGCGGATCTGATTCCTAATCTGGTGAACACTGTAAAAGGTGAAGCCAATTTCGAGCAAACTACTTTGCAGAATGTGATTGAAGCACGTGCAAGTGCAACACAGATCAAAGTGGATGCAAATGATTTGTCTCCGGAAAAATTACAGCAATACCAGGCAGCACAAGGACAACTGTCTCAGGCACTGGGTCGTTTGTTAATGGTGACTGAAAATTATCCTAATCTTAGAGCCAATGAAGCATTCCGCGGATTACAGGCTCAATTGGAAGGAACAGAAAATCGAATCAAAGTATCACGTAACGACTTTAACAAGGCTGTTGCTGATTACAACGTCAAAGCACGTTCATTCCCGATGAATATTCTCGCTAGCATGTTTGGCTTTAAAGTGAAAGAAGGCTTTAAAGCGGATGCTGGTGCTGAAAAAGCTCCGGAAGTTAAATTTTAATCATACAAACCACAGTGCAGATGTTGATGATCAGGAGATCCTGATAGCTATTCTCACTGTGGTTTTTTAATGCATCATTGTCATGTTTGGACTCTTCAGAAAAAAACCGGATCGCTATTTTTCAGACAGTGAAAGAGAGCGTATTGTTACCGCCATTCGAAATGCAGAACAAAGGACCAGTGGTGAAGTGCGGATTTTTATTGAGAACAAGTGTGAATATATCGATCCGCTTCGCAGGGCTCAGGAGATCTTTGTCAACCTGAAAATGTATGAAACAGCGGAGCGAAATGCAGTCTTGGTTTATATCGCCATGAAAGACAGACAACTGGCTGTTTTTGGTGATGAAGGAATCCATCAGAAAGTAGGCTCTGACTTTTGGAATACGGAAGTGAAAAAAATGCTGACAGAATTCAGAGAGCAACACTATGCGGAAGGATTAGCAACCATCATTGAAGATATTGGGGAAGCCTTGGCTTTTCATTTCCCTTATGACAATAAGGGCGATAAAAATGAATTACCTGACGATATTGTTTTTGGTAAATAAAATCAATGGCTGATCATATAAATGACAGCGAACTGAAAGCATGAAAAAATTATTACTCTTATTCCTGACCTTTTGTTGGTTGGCTGTGGGTGTTGGACAGAATATTCTACCCAAACCCAATCCACCAAAGTTGGTAAATGATGCTGCTAATGTGTTATCACCGGAGCAGCGACAGATATTGGAACAGAAGCTGGTAGCATTGGATGATAGTACATCTAACCAGATCGCTGTAGTATTGATCCCTACTTTGGATGGATATGAGGTACAAGAGTATGCCAATAAGCTTTTTCGTGAGTGGGGTATAGGAAGTAAGGGAACAAATAATGGTGTCTTGATACTTGCTGCCATTGATGATCGAAAAGTATGGATTGAAGTGGGATATGGTTTAGAAGGAGCCATCCCGGATATTGTAGCTTCAGACATTTATCGGAATAAAATTGTACCTGCTTTCAAAGAAGGAAATTATTACCGTGGTATTGATGATGCAGTGAATGCATTAGGAAAAGCTGCGGCAGGAGAATATAAAATCAAACGTGAGCGAAAAGGATCAGGTCGTACTACCGGTAAGTCCATCCTAACATTCGTGATCATTTTATTTGTGGTATTGATGATCGTTGCTCGAGGCGGTGGAGGTGGTAAAGGGGGTGGAATGATGAGTAGAAGAGGTTATGGCGATATCGCAGAAGCTATTTTCTGGTCATCCGTTTTAGGCGGTGGTCGTAGAAGCAGCGGAGGCTGGGGTGGTGGTAGCGGCGGTGGATTTGGTGGCGGAGGCTTTGGGGGTTTTGGGGGCGGAAGTAGTGGCGGCGGCGGTGCCGGTGGTGGATGGTAGTAAAAATTAAATAGAATAATATGAGAAAATTATTGATGACAGCTCTTGCCATGACTTCTATGGCCATGGTATCAGCACAACAAGTGAAACTTCCTGTTGGTAAAAAATTTCAAGCTGTTACAGAAGTAAAAAGTAATACTGTTACTTCAGCTATGGGACAGGATATGGAAATGTCTAATACATCAACCGTATACTTGGATCATGAGTTAAAATCTGTAGGTGAGAAAAAGTTTTCAATGGGTGTGGTAATCAAAAGAATTACTGCAAGTGTTTCAATGATGGGACAAGAGCAAAGTATTGACTCTGATGATGAGACAATAAAATCCAATCCCGCATTAGCAGATGCTTTTAAGTCATTAGGTAAAGAAGGTATTGTTACTGTTGATGCAGGAAAAGTTAGTATGGAGGGAGAGATGATGGATGTGCTGAAAAATATTCCCGGTGCAGCGTCTGAAGGAAATGATATGGGCCGTGTCTTTTTATTATTGAAAGATGAGGAAATTAAAGTGGGCCATAGTTGGACATCAAACGTATCCTCTGAAAGCGGAGCAGTTGAAGCCAATCATGTGATTGAAAAAGTAACAGATACTGAAGTTCACATACAAGCTACTTCTAAAATAAAAGTTACCTCTACCATGAATCAAAATGGTTTGGAAATCAAACAACAAACCGAAGGATCCATTAAATCTACCCGAGTTTATGATAGAACAACCGGATTAATGGTTTCTGAATCATCAAGTGGTGAGATCAAGGGCAATATGGAAGTGATGGGGCAACAGATGCCATTGACCAGTAAAATTGAAACAAAAACAAGCGTTAAGATGTTATAAATTTGTTGATCCAACTTCAACTAAAAGGCCGCACCGGTATTACCGGGCGGCCTTATTTGTTAAGAGAAATGATGATTATTTTTTATCGGCAGGTAATTTGCCTTTTACATAGTCTGCCATTGCCGTAGCACCCGCAGCTTCTTTTTTCTGTACCAATTCTTTCAGTGCACCATTGATAATAGGATCAGTTTGCGCTTTTGCGGAAGCGGGAATCAGATCGCGGAATTCAATGATCGCATCAACTGCTTTTTTGAATTCTTCCATATTGGTCAGCTTGGCTGCAAATGCTGCATAAGTAGCACTCATTTGTACTTTAGGAAAAGATAGAGGCATTTTATCGTAACTCTCTGATACAGCTTTGAAAGCTTTCTCATCGCCATATGATATCAGCACGTTTGAAATAGCTTCACTCAAACGACCTTTAGACGGCTCTTTACTCAATTCATTGGCCAATTGTAAAGCACTCACGCTATCAAGTGCGGTTAAGGCTTCTAAAGCTGCACCTGCAACAGTATATGAAGAATCCTTAGTAGCTTCTTTGAAGAATGTTTTATAACTATCTTTTTTGAGATTCGCCAAATACGTGATCGCTTCAGCTTTCACCATTTTTCTGCTTTCATTTTTAGCGATCGCTTCAATTTTTGCGATGATAGCATCTTCAGGTTTTACCTTACCCAAATTGGTAATGGCCAAAGAACGAATTCGGAAATAAGGATCAGTCAAAGCATCTACCAGTAATTGAACGGCAGCAGGCTCTTTGGTATTATTACCGGCAAAGGCAACTGCTTCGCGGCGATCCAAATAATTACCTGCATGTTTGAATTGATGAATAAATTCAGCCAGTGTTTTATTGTCTTTTTTATCAACCAATAAGATTTTATCTGCGTCTACATTAATCTGATCCGGTTTTGATTTTACACTAAAGTTGAAAGTATCCGCTTTGTTTTCCATCCAAACCAAATGCCTTTTCTTTTCATTACCATGCCAGATATCAATAGCAAAAGGCAGTTTGAATACTTTATCACCTGATTGAATTTGTTTGATAATCACAGAAGATAATTGCTTTTCAGCATTGTATTGATAGCTGATATCAATTCTGGGATGTCCGTTTCCAAAATACCATTGGTTGAAGAACCAGTTCCAATCCTTACCTGTTACTTCCTCGAAAGCCAAACGTAGTTTATGTCCGCTTCCGGTACCAAATTTATTCGTGGTTAAATATTTATTCAAAGAAGCAAAAAATGCATCGTCGCCTACAAGATTACGCAACATGTGCAGAATACGTCCGCCTTTGTTGTAGCTGACTGCATCGAACATGTCTTCTTTGTCTTTATAATAAAAACGAACCAGATCACGTGTTTGCTGACCACTACCAATATAACCACGCATTTGATTGAAATTTTCAAACATGGCTTCGTCTTTACCATACTTGTATTCTAACCACAATAATTGGCTATAATCAGCAAAGCTTTCATTCACGGTAAGATTACTCCAACTTTCAGCAGTCACTAGGTCTCCAAACCATTGGTGAAATAATTCGTGTGCAATAGTAGACTCCCATACATTGCCATCAGTCAATTCTCTGGCATCCTGTTGTGCACTTTCCTGATGCAGTGTTGCCGTGGTATTTTCCATCGCACCACTTACATAATCGCGAGCAACCATTTGACTATACTTCACCCAAGGATATTCAACACCTAATTTTTTTGAAAAGAAAGCCATCATTTCAGGAGTATCACCAAAAATTCTGCGTGCTACTTTTTCATATGCTTTCTCTACATAGTAATTCACTTCTTTTCCTTTATAGGTATCTTTTACTACCGCAAAATCTCCGACACCCATAAAGAAAAGGTAGGGAGCATGTGGCTGATCCATTGACCAAGTGTCTGTACGAGTTCCATCACCATTGGCTTTTTGAGCGATCAGCTTTCCATTGGATAAGGATACATATTTAGCCGGAACGGTCAGATTGAATAATTGTGTTGTTTTCTGATTGGTACGGTCAATGGTGGGTACCCAAACAGAAGTGGCTTCTGTTTCGCCTTGAGTCCAAATCTGTGTGGGTTTATCTTTTTCTTCTCCTTTCGGATTGATAAAGTACAAACCCTTAGCATCGGTGATCGCAGCACTGCCATTGGCTTTGAATTCATTTGGTTTAGCTGTGTAATCGATGTACACTGTATAACGCTCTCCTTTTTTATAGCTCTTATCCAATTGAATATTCAAGAAGAGGCTGTCATATTGATATTTCAGCGGGATATTTTTTCCGGCTTTTACAATTGCAACCTGATAGATATTCATTCCTTTCGCATCCAGTTGAAGAGAATCGGTAGCGTAGAAATGTGGCTCAAGAGTGATCCATACTTTTCCATTCAAGTAGGATTTTTCATAATCGAATTTCGCATCCAGACGGGTATGCACCAGATTGTTGATCTTGGTAGGGAAGGATCTGTAGATCTTTTTCCAGTCGTCATTTCCCGAAGTTTGGGCTACCGCAAAAGCAGGTAGTAAAACA
>OZ257248.1:1100000-3303969 GCA_965279585.1 Sediminibacterium sp.
CCGAAGCGAAAGCGAGTCCAAATAGGGCGATTAGTCAGTTGGGGTAGACGCGAAACTTTGTGATCTATCCATGGGCAGGTTGAAGGTTAGGTAAAACTAACTGGAGGACCGAACCCGTTGACGTTGAAAAGTCTTGGGATGACCTGTGGATAGGGGTGAAAGGCCAATCAAACTGAGAGATAGCTCGTTCTCCCCGAAATGTTTTTAGGAACAGCGTTGCATATAGAAGTTTATTAGAGGTAGAGCTACTGATTGGGCTAGGGGGCTTCACCGCCTACCAAACCCTGACAAACTCCGAATGCTAATAAATATCTGCAGCAGTGAGGCTTTGGGCGCTAAGGTCCAGGGCCGAGAGGGAAATAACCCAGATTAGCAACTAAGGTCCCTAATACGTAGTTAAGTTGATCAAACGAGGTGGGATTTCTATAACAGCCAGGATGTTGGCTTGGAAGCAGCCATTCATTTAAAGAGTGCGTAACAGCTCACTGGTCGAGAGATCCTGCACGGAAAATAATCGGGCATCAAACTACGAACCGAAGTTCTAAATTCAGCCTAGCTGAGTGGTAGGGGAGCATTGAAATCTGCACTGAAGGTGTATGGCGACATATGCTGGAGCGATTTCAAAAGAAAATGTAGGCATAAGTAACGATAATTAAAGTGAAAAACTTTAACGCGAAAAGTCTAAGGTTTCCTGATCAACGTTAATCGGATCAGGGTTAGTCTGGTCCTTAGGAAAACCCGAAAGGGGCATCTGATGGAAAGCTGGTTAATATTCCAGCACCTGCTATACATTAAAAGTGACGCAGGGACGTGGTGGTTGCGTACGGACGGAAGTGTACGCCTGAGTGGAGTCTTCGGACAAAGCGAAATCATAAAATCCCTGCCAAGAAAAGCGAGTATAGCAGCCAGTACCGGAATCCGACACAGGTAGACGGGATGAGTATTCTAACGCGCTCGGGTGAGCCGTGGAGAAGGAACTAGGCAAATTGACGCTGTAACTTCGGGATAAAGCGTACCGCAGCGATGCGGTCACAGTAAAATGGTTCAACCAACTGTTTAACAAAAACACAGGGCCCTGCAAAAACGTAAGTTGACGTATAGAGCCTGAAACCTGCCCGGTGCTGGAAGGTTAAGGAAGGGTGTTCGGCGCAAGCCAAAGCTCCTGACTGAAGCCCCAGTAAACGGCGGCCGTAACTATAACGGTCCTAAGGTAGCGAAATTCCTTGTCGGGTAAGTTCCGACCTGCACGAATGGTCTAATGAGTTGAACACTGTCTCCTCCACGAGCCCGGTGAAATTGTAGTATCGGTGAAGATGCCGGTTACCCGCCACGGGACGGAAAGACCCCGTGAACCTTCACTACAACTTTGCATTGATTTTGAGCAACAAATGTGTAGGATAGTTGGGAGACTTTGAAGCAGTGTCGCCAGGCATTGTGGAGTCATCGTTGAAATACCAACCTTTTGTTGCTTAGAACCTAACCCTGAACAAGGGGACATTGCATGGTGGGTAGTTTGACTGGGGTGGTCGCCTCCTAAAAAGTAACGGAGGCTCGCAAAGGTACCCTCAGTACGGTTGGTAATCGTACGTAGAGCGCATTAGTATAAGGGTGCTTGACTGTGAGGCAAACACGCCGAGCAGGAGCGAAAGCTGGCTAAAGTGATCCGGTGGTTCTGCATGGAAGGGCCATCGCTCAAAGGATAAAAGGTACTCCGGGGATAACAGGCTGATCTTACCCAAGAGCTCATATCGACGGTAAGGTTTGGCACCTCGATGTCGGTTCGTCACATCCTGGGGCTGGAGAAGGTCCCAAGGGTTCGGCTGTTCGCCGATTAAAGTGGCACGTGAACTGGGTTCAGAACGTCGCAAGACAGTTCGGTCCCTATCTGTGGTGGGCGCTAGTAAATTGAGTGGACATGACCTTAGTACGAGAGGACCGGGTCGTACGTGCCGCTGGTGTATCTGTTGTGCCGCCAGGTGCAATGCAGAGTAGCTATGCACGGACAGGATAAACGCTGAAAGCATCTAAGCGTGAAACCTTCCACAAGATGAGTTTACTTTTAAGGGTCGTCAAAGACTATGACGTTGATAGGCTATAGGTGTAAAGCTGGTAACAGCAAAGCCAAGTAGTACTAATTGCCCGTAAGCTTTATTTTTTTTCTTGTTATCATTTCCTTCCCAATATGTAACTTATTGTCACTGGTTTATTACCATGATTTACAATCTTATGGTGGTTTTGCCGGGGGTGTTCACCTCTTCCCATTCCGAACAGAGAAGTTAAGTCCCCCATGGCCGATGGTACTTGCATTACGCTGGGAGAGTAGGTAGCTGCCATATTTATTAAGCCTCACTGTTTATTCAGTGAGGCTTTTTTGTTGTATATACTTTGAGTAGATCCAATCCTATATTAGATTTTCTTGTTATTTTCAGAGCCCCAATACCTAATAGAAAACTTTTATGAATCCTAGCGTTAAACGAAACCCTATCCTTACTTTTCTTTATCTAGGTATTCCGGATGATGCCTCATTTATTGAAAGACAAAAGGGTTACATGTTTAACCTCTTTATTCTGATCGGAGCACCATTTGCTGTCTTATCACTCTTGGTTAATTTGACGCAACAAGCCTACTTCCCTGCATTTATCAATATCATTCAAATCAGTTGCTTCTCTGTTGCTTTATGGATTACTATCTCGGGTAAATGGAAGCAATATCGGGTTGTCATTCTTATCGTTCTCTCTCTGGTAGCAATGATTGCTTCTTATTCTTATCAAAATTCAGGGGAATATCGATTGTTGATCATGATCGTCGCAGCGGTAGTATTATTTGATCGATCATGGCAATACATGATCTACGCAGCTCTTGCATGTGCAGCATTTGTTTACATCAGAATGCATCAAATCCCAGACGTTGCTGATCAACCCATAGGAGATTTGATCTTTACAAGTCTTAAAATGTTTTTACCCATCCTACTCTATGTCTTATCTCTCTTATATTTCAAGATCATCTATTTTAGAAACTTGCAACAATTAGAAGATACGAACAAAGCATTGGCCATTACAACAAGACAAAAAGATCAAATACTCAGTACTGTTGCACATGATTTGCGTAGCCCTATTTCCAATATTTCAAATATTACGGAGTTGATCCAATCGGATGAATTATCTCAAGCTGATAAAACAAATTTTCTTCGCTTGATCGATCAGTCTTCTCGATCTGCATTACACTTGATCAATGATTTGCTGCAGAACAGTGATACACAAGTTCGGGAATCCCTTTTCAAAATAATTGAATTAAATCAGTTGCTCAATTCTTGGATACCCTCTTTACAACTAAGAGCTAATGAGAAAAACATACAGATACTCACTCATTTTTTTTCTGCACCTATCGATATTTCAATTGATGTAGATAGGATCGAGCGTGTGATCACCAATCTGGTTAATAATGCAGTTAAATTTAGTCCGGATGGAAGTAAAATATTTATTCAGGTATCAGCAGATGATAAATATGCGCGCATCATAGTGACCGATCAGGGTATCGGTATTCCGCAAGAGAAGCAAGCACTCATTTTTGATATGTTCTCAAAGGCACAGCGATTAGGAACTTCAGGTGAAAAAAGTTTTGGTATGGGATTGTCCATCTGTAAACAAATCATTGAACAGCATCATGGCAATATTTCTGTACAGAGCGAGGAACACAAAGGATCAACATTCACAGTTGAGCTGCCATTACAATAACCTTAAATATCTCAGGGCACATCTTCACCGGTAGATGCAATCCAAAGTTTAAACCAGTCTTCTCTTTCCATTAGAATACTGGAAGCATTTTTTGCCTGAATTAATCTTTCAATTTTCGTGGTACCGATAACAGGAAGTATACCTGATGGGTGTGTGTGTAACCAGGCAATCAAGATCTCATTTACACCACATCCATATTTAGAGGCTAACATGGTTGCAGTGGTAACAATACTTCGGAAACGAGGATGGGTATCATCATCAAAAGCTCCTCCACCTAACGGAGCCCAAGCCATTGGAACAATTTTATGTTTGATACAATTCTCTACAGTACCATTTAGAAAGGCTGCTAACTGTAGAATGGAAATTTCTACCTGATTATATTCAACCGATGTGTAGTTCATCAACATATCTACCTGATGGGGTAGAAAATTAGAAACACCAAACTGCAAGATCTTTCCTTGTTGTTTTAAGTGATCGACAGCGCCGGCAACTTCTATCGGATTCAACAAAGGATCAGGTCTGTGAATTAATAGTAGATCCAAATGATCTGTTCCGAAATTTTTTAGTGATTGTTCAACTGAATCAATGATATGAGCTGCAGAAGTATTATACGATTTGATAGCATGTGATGACCGATTTGGCGTGACCATCTGTATCCCACATTTGGTGATAATGCGTAGTTCCGATCGGATAGAGGGTGCTTCTTTTAGCGCTTCACCAAATTCTGCTTCGGTTGTATAATCACCATAAATATCTGCATGATCAAAAGAACGTATTCCATTCTCAAGACAAGCATCTATCAGTTGACGATATTCTTTGGTGGAAAATCCGGCGCCCCATTTACCCCAACGCATACATCCTGCGATGGGTGCTTTAATAACAGATGATGTGTTCATACATTTAAATTACTCAAATCAAAGCAAATGGCAGAAAAGGCGAATCAAGAAAATAAAAAAGTCCTGTTTCAAAGAATGAAACAGGACTTAAAAATGTTAGTAGTGTAATAGGATTAGTATCTGTTATAACCTCCACCACCACCGTTTCCACGATCGCGGTTGTATCCGCCACCGCCTCCGCGGTTACCACCACCACCAAATCCGCCACGGCCACCGCCGCCGCCAAAGCTCTTCTTCTTGAAGCCGCCTCTTTCACCTTCAGGGCGTGGGGTAGATTCGTTTACTACGATCTTGCGACCTAACACTTCTGTGTCATGTAGTGCGCTGATTGCAGTACGAGCTGCTTCATCATCTGACATTTCAACGAAACCGAAACCTTTGCTGCGGTCGTTATTGAATTTGTCGGTAACAATTTTGGCGCTCGTTACTTCACCGTAGGGAGTAAACAGGTTCTGCAGATCATCACTGGTCATGTTCCAGTTCAGATTTCCAACGTAAATGTTCATGTTCTTTAAAAAAATTAAGTGATCAAAAACCAATGAGAAACCAGTAACCAAAAATCCTGAAACATTTACGTAAAAACGTTCTGAGATATGGAAGACCTATCATTGGACTACCGAAGATAGTGATTTTGGCTGATTGGCAAGTTTTTTTCGGATTTTGAACAGGAAAAGACAGGATTCTAATGAAATACCGGCTTTGGGGTAATAAAAAGCCCCTGTTCAAAAGAACAAGGGCTGAATGATTTTCTCAGAAAGTGATTATTCTCCAACTACTTCAAAATCAATCTCTGTAACGTTGCCATTACCGAAATCAATAGAAGCTTTGTAAGAACCCAGTTCTTTTACATCATCTACGATAGAGATACGCTTACGATCGATCTCATAACCTTTTTGGTCACGAACCGCTCTAGCGATCTGTAATGAGGTAATAGTTCCGAAAATCTTACCGCTGGTACCGGTCTTAGCGGTCAACTTAACAGGAGCAGCTTTCAATACATCGATCACTTTGTTGATCTCAGCTAACATAGCAGCTTCTTTCTTCGCTTGAACTTTCAAACGCTCTTCCAATTGTTTCAAATTAGAAGGGTTAGCTTCTACTGCGAATTTCTGAGGGATCAAAAAGTTTCTGGCATAACCGTTTCTTACGTTTACCAGTTCGTTACGTCCACCCAGATTGTCTACATCCTGAATTAAAATTACTTGCATGATTGTTTTTTTAGTTCCCAAGAGCCCAGTCTTGCTTGAGGCTAGACTGTCTCCCGACCTTATCGGGATTAGGGAAGGTGACTAATAATATTAGGTCAAAAGTGAAAAGTGAAATGTCAAACATTGGTTCTCTTTTCACCTTTCACTTTTCACATTTTTACTTCAAAAGATCTGTTACATAAGGCAACAACGCCATCTGGCGTGCTTTCTTAACTGCATCAGATACTTTACGCTGATACTTCAGAGAGTTACCGGACAAACGACGAGGTAATAATTTACCTTGTTCGTTGATGAATTTCTTCAGGAACTCGATATCCTTATAGTCAACGTATTTAATGCCATACTTCTTGAAGCGGCAGAATTTTTTCTTTGGCTTCTCCTGCTTGATCGCGGTCAGGTATTTGATCTCATTTTTTGCCATGATTAACCCTCCGTTTTTTCAGTTACAGCAAATCCGCCATTTCTTTTCTTGTAGTTATACTCGACGGCGTATTTATCGAGTTTGGTTACCATGTGACGCATTACTTGTTCGTCACGTAACAGCTGAATTTTCAGCTTTTCGTTGAGGTCGGTTGGCCCACTGTATTCCAGAACCCAGTAGATACCTGTTGTTTTCTTCTGGATTGGGTAAGCCAGTGATTTTAATCCCCATGGATTGCTGTGTACGATTGCTCCACCATTTTCTTTGATGAAGTCTTCGTACTTTTTCTGAGAAGCTTTGAAATCTTCTTCAGACAGTACCGGAGTGAAAATCACCATCAATTCGTAATTACTCATTACCTGAATTTTTAGGTTTTTAAATTGGTTTTTCCCAGTGGATTCCCCCGACATTGCTGTTGGGAGAAAATCTGCCAAAACAGATTTGGGGCTGCAAAGGTAGGGGAAAAGAGGCTAAAATGGAATAAGAAACGACAAAATAAGGCACAAGAAACAAGGAACAAGGAACAAG
This sequence comes from Sediminibacterium sp., assembly GCA_965279585.1. GTDB lineage: Bacteria > Bacteroidota > Bacteroidia > Chitinophagales > Chitinophagaceae > Sediminibacterium. The sequence continues at coordinate 1,106,788 of OZ257248.1, forward strand.
TTGGATGAGACCATCCGGTTGGCAGGATGGGATTGTAAAAATTGCATCCAATATTTATTTGCAAATCATTGTTTTTCAACTAATTGACGTAAAAATACCGTATAAACGGGAAAGTGATCACTATAGCCACCCCTGTATCGGTTTCCCTCCCAGGTGCGCATGGGATACCCCTTGAAGCGGCCTGTATATTCGGTCAGATAGGTTTTGTTGTAAATATATTCCCTAAAAAAGAAAAATTGACCTGGCTCCCGCGTCAATAATGCTTTAGATACAAGTATCTGATCAAACAGCCCCCAATGGTCTTTGTGCGCTAAAGTACCATTGCCCTTTCTTAGCTGCTGTACCCATGGGTTATAGAACTCGCCCTGCTTTAAATCCTCTGGGGTCGATTTTGTATACAATCCTTCAACAATGCTTTTATCTTCCGGATCATCATTCAAATCTCCCATCACAATTATTTTGGCTTCAGGTGTACTCTTTTGAATGGAATCAATATGTTTTCGACAAATAGACGCTGCAGCCATTCTTGCAGATGAGCTTCTTTCTTCTCCACCCCTTCTACTTGGCCAATGGTTAACATAGAGATGTAAAGTATCAGTCATCATCATTCCTTTTACATACAATATGTCTCTGGTGAAAGAAGCGTCTTTACTTTTTCCCGGAAGAGGGACAAATATTTTTTGAGCATCTATCGGATAAAAAAAGGATGGTTGGTATAACAATCCTACATCTACACCTCTCAAATCTTTAGATGATGCATGTACGATATGGTAGTTTCTTTTTTTCAATACAGGATGTTGCACTAAAAATTGAAGTACCGTATCATTTTCTATCTCAGCTACTCCTAAAATAGCCACACCTAATTCATGGTAATCAGTTCCGATGTCTTTGATCACTGATGCTAGTTTATTCAGCTTGTCGCGAAAAATAATCGTGTTGTATTTCTTTGTACCATTTGGTGTGAACTCATTATCAAGAGTGATCGGGTTATCAATGGTATCATACAAATTCTCAAGATTGTAAAAGCCGATCAAAGCAACCTGATAACGTTTCAGTTGCGCATGTGATGTCGTTACTAAACAATGTACCATTACAAATAACAATATTTTTTTCATAGAAAAGAGTTGATATCCTTCGCTAAATACATCTTTTGTATACCGTATTTCCCGCAAAAATGATCGCTGGTGTTCTTGGATATTTTTCATCGAATTACTTTGATTCAAATTCATGCCATGCCCTTGTTATTTTTTCTGTTCTGTTCTGCGGGATCTGTTCTTTCGATCGAGCAACATCATTTATCAGATACGATTCCTGCTCGAACAGATAGCTTATTACTACTACTCGCGGATCAACAACAGTCCGTAGAGTCTGAAGCAATATTGATGAATGAGCAGGATCGATCTGTTCTAACCTCTGTCGGATATGCTTCACCGTTATATGCGGAGAAAGATGTGTTTTATCAAATGGCATCTTTTCAATTCAGTGCTTTTCGATTCAGACCAAGAGGGTATGACGCAAGTTTTCATCAGGTTATCATCAATGGATTAAATATGAATCAATTGAATGATGGGACTCCCGCATGGTCATTATGGAGCGGATTACAATCTGTTATGAAAAATACCATTGAATATCTACCCGTTCGATTTCATGATAACTGGATGAGTAGTGTTGGTAATATCACTTACTCTGATATTCGTGCTTCATCACAACGACAACAGTTACAATGGGTGTATGGATCATCCAACAAAACCTATACACATCGATATCAGCTTAGTTATACTACAGCTCCCAATCATCATGGCTGGACATTTGCCGCTGCTGTAACCATGCGATCTGCAAAGGAGTCTTGGAATACAGGCACATACTATTCTTCTATCGGGTATTATTTCGCAGCAGATAAACAACTCGCGAGAAATCATGTCTTTTCTTGTCTTCTTTTTGGTAATCCAACCCAATATGGGAAACAGGCAGCCATCACAATGCCGGTAGTACATCTTTTCGGAAACAGGTATAACCCTAATTGGGGGTATCAGCAGGGTGTGAAGAGAAATGCTGCCAACGCATATCAGCATAAACCTGTGATGATCATCATGCATGAATGGCAACCCAATAATCATAGCTCATGGCGGAGTAGTGTGGGATACATTACAGGTAGGAGATCGGATACAGGATTAGATTGGTTTCAGGCAACAGACCCCAGACCTGATTATTACAGGTATCTGCCTGAGTATCAAACAGACAGTTTACTCAAAGAAATGGTTAGGACAACTTTACAAGAAGAAATATCATTGCAACAAATTAATTGGGAGAAACTATATACTACCAATCGAAATAGTTTTGATCAGATCAATAATGCTAATGGAGTTATAGGGAACGCAATCAGTGGTAAACGAGCGCGCTATCTTTTGGAAAACAGAATAAAGGCTTCGAATATTTTTTTAATAGCTAGTAATTATCAGAATAGGATTAGTCCGAAATGGCAGATTGCTACGGGTATTCAAATTCGATTACAGCACAATCACTACTATAAAATTGTGGATGATCTCTTGGGTGCTGATTTTCATGTCAATCATAATCAATTTGCAGAAAGCGATGTTCCTACGGATCAGTCAATCCTGCAATACAACTTAGATCAGCCGGATCAGATCGTATACAAAGGCGATCGATATGGATATGATTACAAGATGTTGTATTCAACGGCTGATGGATGGATACAGGCTGAAACAAAAGGGAAGAAAATAGATTGGATAATCGGTATACATCTTTCTAAACAAACTTTTTTTAGAAAGGGCATGATAAGAAATGGCTTATTCCCTGATAACTCAAAAGGTAATGCAAAGACCGATCATTTTTTTAATCCAACTTTCAAGCTGGTGTTCACTCGTAATCTTTCTGCTTATCAATCATTGCTTTTTTCTCTTGTCATTGCATCAAGGGCACCGCTTGCTGATAATATTTATGTATCACCACGCATGCGTAACACGAAGCAGGATTTCATCCGGTCTGAAAAAATAATAGCAGGCGAATGGATGTATCGATTTATTTCCAAAAAATTTCATTTTAGAGGGAGTGCTTATTACACATTATTTCAGAATGCTATGAATGTCTTGACATTTTATCATGATGGATATCGAAATTTTGTGAACTATGCGATCCGAAATATTGACAGGAGACATATGGGTATTGAAGCTGGAATGGCATATACGCACAATGAACATTGGCAAATTGATATCGCTGCTGCATTGGGAGACCATCGATATACCAGTCGACAAAAAGTGACCGTCTCTTTAGATAATAATGAGTTTCTATTGGATAAAATGGATGTTTATTCCAAAAATTTTCGAGTGGCAGGATCTCCGCAAATGGTGATTGGCTCCGGTATTCAATATCGAAATAGCCAGGCTTTATTTGTACGACTTAATTGGAATTATTTTGATCAACGTTGGTTAGACTTCAATCCTGTTAGACGAACTTATGATGCTTTACAAGGAGTCGCATACAGATCGGATCTTTGGAAAACCATCATTGAGCAAACGCGTTTATCATCTGTTGTGACAGTCAATGCATTTATTGGAAAGGGTTTTTCGATTAAGACCGGATCTTCAGGAAAATACCTTCGCTATTTCTGCTCGCTCAGTATACAAAATCTCCTCAATGAACAAGGAGTGGTCTCCGGCGGGTATGAGCAGCTTCGATTTGATCAAGAAACTAAAAATGTAGATCGATTTCCTCCAAAACTATTCTTTGCACCCGGATTGCATTATGCCGTATCTCTTTCTATGAATTTATAAATGAGTGTTATGATGAGACCACTTTATTTAATGCTAATGGCATTATTATTCATCTCCGGTACCACTACTTGTGTAAAGCATTTTGATGAACCGCCTGAATATACAGGCCCCAAAGTGAAAGCAAATATTTCTATCACTGAAATAAAACGATTACATATCCCGAATAATTTTGAAAAGATCACAGAAGATCTGATCATTGAAGGAATCGTTACCGCAAATGACAAAACTGATAACTTTTATAAATCGATTGTGATACAAGATAGCACGGCAGGTATTACCGTTCGCTTGGATGGATTTTCATTGTTTAATATCTACCCGATCGGAAGAAAGATATTTATCCGCTTAAAAGGACTTTGGCTAGGTGATTATGGAAGTACGATACAGTTGGGTGCCGGAGTGAATAGATCCGATCCACAGTTTCCGGAACTCATTCCCATACCTCAACCACTTTTTGATAGGGTCATTGTTAAAGGTGATCTCGATCAGAAAGTTTTGCCACGTAGGGTACAATTGGAAGATCTCAATGATTCACTTCAAAGTATGTTGGTAACACTCACACAAGTTGAGTTCGATCATTCTGATACCGGAAAGGCATATGCTGATGCGGTTAACAAGCAAACGGTTGCTCATACACTAAGAACCTGTGGCATAGGAACTGTCTACGTGCGCACCAGTGGATTTGCCAAATTCGCATCAGCGCTAACAGCCAGAGGCCATGGTGATATAACAGGTGTATTTAGTATGTTTCGAACGCAAAAACAATTACTGATCAGAGATACAAATGATGTTCAAATGAATGGGTTGCGTTGTACCGCAACGGGACCAAGACAAATTTATAGCGAGGATTTCTCAGGACAGATTACAGATAGTTTGATAACTGTACCGCAGATCAAGAACCTGAGTGAAACAGGAGGTAAATTTTTTATTACGAAAATAGTATCTGGTAATGCTTGTGCAGAGATCAGTGCATTTGCTACTAAGGAACAGGCCGTCATCAGTTGGCTCGTACTTCCTGCTATTGACCTTGATCATTCCGGTAATGAAATATTGCGTTTTTCTACTAAAGATGGTTTTGATAATGGCGCTGTATTTCAAGTATTGGTTTCTACAAATTACGATGGTGGTAATACACCATGGAAAGCAAAATGGACAGTACTACCGGCAGTTATTGCAAAAGGGTCTGTAACAGGTTATGCAAAACAATGGGTAAGCTCAGGTGATGTCAGTCTGAACCACCTCAAAGGAAAAGTCCATATCGCATTTAGATATGAAGGAAACGATCCCCCCGTGCAGGCTGCTAAGCTTACAACAACATTTCGGCTTGATAATATTGTTGTAACCGGCAATTAAAAAAAGAGCGTCCATCAAGGACGCTCTTTGCATTTTTAGTTGTGTGTGATTATTTGATCTTTATTAATTGAACAACTTTTCTTTCTGATCCTTGCGTCACTTCTGCGAAGTAAGAACCAGGCTTAAGTTGATGTCCCACCTGAACAGTACTATTTGCATTCAAATTATTTCTGTTTTCCATGGCTCTGCCACTTGCATCAATGATACGAAGCTGAACAGGGCTTTTGGTTTTACCGGAAATCTTCAGTGTGAAATAGTCGCTACTTGGGTTAGGCAATACCGTAACCTGAATGGCATTCACTGTTTCTTCACTCATTTTTTGTGTAAAGCTTCCGATACTGTTGCTGGTAGTAAGGGTACATCCTTGTTGTATACAGCTTCCTAACTTATCACCCGAATGATTGCGAAGATGTGCATCAACTGCATTCAAATTCAGTTCGAGTGTTTGATTATTATGGCAGAGATATACTTTCTTACCATTGCTACCGGGCACTCGTATATCCTTTACACAGAAACTTACCGAAGATGTGGTAGTGCATCCTGAAGCATTAGTGACAGTAACGGTGAAACTATAATTACCTGCTGCGGTAGGTGTGAATACAGGATTAGCTGTGTTGTAGTTATTTAATCCGGTAGCACCTGTCCAAGTATAAGTATAAGGGGCGCCGCCTGTTGCAGCAACATTCAATGTAGCGGATTGTGCACCGTAACCCAAATACAAATTAGTAACAACACCTCCAGTGAAGGTAGTTTCAGAAGGCGTGATCTGAATAGTTGCTGTAGGTGTACTACCTATCACGGTCACATTCACATTGGAAGTACTCTGATTTCCATTGATATCAGTAACTGTAAACTGAATGGTATTGATACCAATATCACTGCAGGTAAAGTTATTTTTTGAAATAGTCATACTTGCGATGCCACAATTATCATAGCTGCCATTATTCACGTCGCTAGTTGTGATTGAAGCACTTCCATTCACCAAATGAATGGTAACAGGTTTGGTAATGATCATTGGATTTTGATTATCAATAACTGTTACTTTTTGATGTGATGTGTCTGAAATATTTCCATGAACGTCAGTCACTGCCCATATCACAGTAGTTGTGCCTATATTGAAAACAGCAGGGGCATTGTTCGTAATAGTAGCAACGCCACAATTGTCAGAAACAATGGGCGTACCAAGCGATGCAATTGTAGCGCCGCAAGTACCATTGTCATTCACCACACTAACACGAGCAGGTGCTTTGATCAATGGTTTTTGGTTATCTGATACTGTTATCAATTGTTCCTTCGTTGCAGTATTACCATATTGGTCGATAGCTGTCCATGTTACTTTGGTAACGCCAACAGGGAATGAAGCAGGGGCATTACTGGTAATAGAGCTGATCGCGTTAAATCCGGTCACAGTAGGAGTAGGAAGTGTGATCGTAGCAGAACAAGAACCTTGATCTGCAAATAATCCTATATCTGAAACGGTGATCACCGGTTTGCTAAAATAGCGCCAGTCATATTTGGTAATGATCGGGAAGTGATCGGATGTAGTACTTGCATAACTGCTGATCAGTGTTAATACATCTCTGTATACTTTAGCTGAATTAGGTACATATGCGATATTCAGTTCACTGGATGTAATAACATGGTCAATCATATCCGGGAACGAAACAGTTGAACTGTTGCCACTTAAACTTAAAGGCAGGGTAACAGGATGATAATTAGCTGCATCATTCAAGAAAGAGCTGTATGAACTCACTGTATTAGGTGCTACTTCTGTTGTGATGGTTTTATCAAAATCATCATTCATATCACCCAGTATAATGATCTTGCTATTAGGGAACATGGCATCTAAAGAATCTTTCAGTTCATCCGCACCTGCTTTTCTTCTATCATACGATTCGATTTTATCTGCTGTATTACCTGTATTTGCTTTTGCGTGGATCACGATAAAATCAACGATACTGGTAGCGCCATTTAATGTTACTTCAGCCTGCATCAGGAAAGGATAACGACCGCTAGCCCAACTGTTGAATGCATTGCCACTGCTGTATCTAAGAATGCCTCTGGTGCTAATTTTTTTGATAACATCTTTATTATAAATAAATCCAAGCTTTTGAGCGCCTGCATAGTCAGGATCATTCACGTCATCAGCATAGGATCCATAATCATTTACAACGTATCCATAATTGCCCGGCAATGCTTCAGCTACATTTTTAAATCTTAATGTATCTACAATCTCTACTAAAGCATATAAATCTGCATTTAATGTAGTAAGTACTTGTTGTACATTTTGTTGCTGAAGATTTTTATTAGTGGGTCCTAAGCCTGAAGCGGTACTGCCAAACCATTCAAGATTCCAGTTCACTACTTTCAAGGTTCTTAATGAAGTTCCGGTTAATCCAATTGATTGATTGGTTACATCTGTTCCCGAAATGGAAATTGTTACACTGCCATTATAGGTTTGGTCAGCAGCGGTAGGTTTGAATCGAACATAAATTGTTCTTTTCGTATTTGCATTGGCTGCATCAATTGTGATAGATGTAGTAAAGATAGACTGATCTAAACTTATTTCAAAACCTGCCGGTACAGTCACCAGTAACGGACTAGTGACATTGTAACCCTCCAATGAGAAACTACGATTGATAGATGTTTGTCCGTTGGCTACATAATCAAAATCAATATTACCTCCACGGATATCAAGACCAGCAAGAGCCGGTGTTGAAGAGTTTGCAATGTTGATATCGTCTAGAGTCCATCTCGCTGCATTTAAAGATGGTGAAGATGTATACACAAATGCAACAGTGACATTCGCACTTTTGAATGCTGAAAGATCGATCTGATCACTGGTTGTCCAAACATCTGATTCAGCTTCCGCAAAGCGACCATTCAATTCAGTCCATTGTGCAGTATTGGGGTCACCTGTACCACTATAATTTGTCGACACAAGTAATTTCAAGGACGGACCTGCAAAACGAACCCTTGAAGCAAAACTTAAAATCGGATAATTGAAATCAGAAAGATCAAAAGATGGAGATATCAACCAGTCTTCATTATTCTGTGCACCACCTGAAAATCCATTGATCTGCACACCGTTTCCTGTTTGTCCAAATGTGGTACAACCCCATATTTGTGCTCCACTAACACTGTATTGTTTAAATCCTCCTGGTAGACTACTAATACAATCATTGAAATTAAAGCTGGTGGGTTGTGCACCGGTTGAAAAGCTCCAGCTGTTATTGGAAAGACCTGCAAAAGAATTCCCTGCCTGATCTTTTACAATACCCGCATCTAAAGTGATATAGTAAGATTTGTTACCACTCAGTGCAGTTGAAAGTGTAATGGTGTTACCGGAAATTGAAACCGATGATGAACCGATAGCAAAAGATTGTTGTGTTCCATTGGTTACATTATGTAAAGTAATATTACCGGTACCTGCAACAATGTTTTCACTAAATGTTGCACTAATACTTGTATAGGGAGATAGTCCGATAGAACCAATAGATGGATTGTAAGTCGTAATGGTGGGAGCAGTTACATCACCACCACCTATTCCGGTTACAGAGATATTATCAATAGCGAAACTAGGTCTTGATCCGCCTCCGGAAAGATCACGATTAGCCCAACGAAGTTGTACTACGGGCTGATTATCACAAGCAGCGGGTAATGTAATGGAACGAGCTGCAAGATTTACCGGTGTGGTAACACCAGTTCCCGACTGAGCAGTGGTATTGCTCTGATATGCAGAACTACTCAATGTTGTAAAGCTTCCTGAAGTGCCAATTCTATATTGTAATGACATTTCATTGATACGTGTATTCGTAGTGCCATTATAGATATTACGAATCACCATCGCATCATAAGCAACAGTAATATTGGATACACCGGATGTATTGATTGCTAATACCAAACCAAAGTCACCGGAACCACTACTTAGAAAACCAATTTTTTGGTTGTAGTTATACATAGCTCCGGCAGTTGAAGAGGCTGATCCAACTGTAAGAGCGGCATCTGCAGTTCCGCCGCCGGTATTGTAGCTGGAGGGATTCGTACTACTCAAGCGCCATCCATTCAAACCGGTAGGGTAGGTAGTGGATGAGCTGGAAAGTGAGCTAAAATCTTGTGTGTAAGGAAGTGTTTGCGGAGTAGGTGCGGTTTGAGAAAACAGCACCCCATTGCAAAAGAAATATAGAGCTGCAAAAAGTTGCAGGTACAATTTTCTCATGGGTTTTGAATTTAAGTTTTGGTGCTGTAAAAGTACAATTCAGGGGGTAATGACAATTTTTCGGACTATCAACCTATTATTAATTTTTCACTTTGTGGATAAGTTGTCAACCTGTCAGTTTTGCCTGCTTTGGTATTTTCTTTGTTCATTTGCGCAAAAACAAGTGAGCCATGCAAAAAGGTCAGATTCGTGTACAAACAGAGAATATTTTCCCCATCATCAAGAAGTTCTTGTATAGTGATCATGAGATTTTCCTTCGTGAGTTGGTAAGTAACGCGGTGGATGCCTCCCAAAAATTAAAAACACTCTCTTCAATTGGTGAGGCAAAAGGCGATATCGGTGAATTACGTATTGATGTTGTTCTTGATGCCAAAGAAAAAACACTGAGTATCATAGACCGTGGCGTAGGTATGACTGCTGAAGAAGTAGATAAATATATCAATCAGGTTGCGTTTAGTGGTGCAGAAGAATTCGTGAACAAGTATAAAGATGCTAGTATCATTGGGCACTTCGGATTAGGTTTTTACAGTGCCTTTATGGTTAGTGATAAGGTAGACATTCATTCAAAAAGTTTTAAAGAAGGAAGTGGTGTTTTCTGGAGTTGTGATGGTAGTCCGGAATATGAATTGTATGAAACTGATTACAATGATCGTGGAACCAAAATAGTGTTACACATCAATGAGGAGAGTAAAGAGTTTTTAGAAGCGTCACGCATCAAAAGTATTTTGGAACGCTTCTGTAAATTTTTGCCTATCTCTATCTACTTTTCTGAAGTTGGAGAGAAAAAAGAGGAGGAAGAAAAGCCAATCAATAATACCAATCCGATTTGGATCAAAAAGCCATCAGAATTATCCAAAGAGGATTATGAAAAATTCTATCGTGAGTTATATCCTTTTGGAGAAACACCGCTTTTCTGGATTCATTTAAATGTGGACTATCCTTTCAATCTAACAGGTGTATTGTATTTCCCTAAGATCAAGCAGAGTTATGAGATTCAAAAGGATAAGATCCAGTTGTATTGTAACCAAGTGTTTGTAACTGATGAAGTAAAAGATATTGTTCCTGAATTTTTGATGTTGCTACATGGTGTCATCGATAGTCCGGATATTCCGCTGAATGTGAGTAGAAGTTATCTGCAAGGTGATCCGAATGTGAAAAAGATCAATGCACACATCACTAAAAAAGTAGCCGATAAGCTGGAAGAGATTTTCCGTAATGAAAGATCTTCTTTCGAAGAAAAATGGGAGAGCCTTGGATTATTTGTGAAGTATGGAATGATGACCGATGATAAGTTCCTAGATAAGGCTAATAAGTTCCTGATCATGGAAGATGTGGAAGGCAAATTTCATACAGTCGATGAATACAAAACTGCAACAGAAGCTTTGCAAAAAAATAAAGATGGTAAACACATCATTCTATACACAACCAACCCTGTTCAACAAGATGCATATATACAAGCATGTAAAGGAAAAGGGTATACAGTTGTGAAAATGGAAACACTGGTAGATGCTGCTTTCATTAATAACATGGAAATGAAGTGGGAAAATGTAAGTTTTGTGAGAGTGGATGCTGATATTGTCGATAATCTGATCGATAAACAAGAGTCTGATCAATCTGTCTTAAGTCAAGAAGAATCCGATAAGCTGAAAGAGCTGTTTACCCTTACGATTCCTGATCTGCATGTGACTACTGAGATTAAAGGATTGAGTCCGGATTCAGCGCCTATTATCGCAACACGCCCGGAGTTCATGCGTCGTATGAAAGACATGGCAGGAGTAGGAGGTGGAATGACTGCTTTTTATGCTCAGATGCCGGATGAAGTAACTTTGACTGTTAATGGTAATCATCCGATCTATCAGCAATTATTGAGAGAGAATAACACTGATTTGCAACAAAAGCAGGTTCGTAATTTGGCAGATCTCGCTTTGCTGTCACAGGGATTATTAAAAGGTAATGACTTGACAAACTTTATTAATAGAAGTGTGGAGTTACTACAACCTGAACAGATCAAAGCATAAAGGAAATAGTATACATAAAAAACGACCCAATCATTGGGTCGTTTTTTATTGCCGATATATTTTTATACAATTTTCATATAGTCTAAAAAACGGATCGAATCTGTTATTCACTGACACGTAAGTCGATCATTTTTAACTGAATAGACTTCTCGCCATTCCATTCATTTTCATCCAAAGTAAAAACAAGGTCTAGTGGTTGTTGTTGTTGCATCAATGCAAACTTTTCTGCCATATTGAATCCAATACCGGCAAGCGTGATATTTTTTTGTTTTACCACAAATCGAATATGCTGGTCTTTTACAATCTTAGAAAATCCTGTATCATATACTTTTTCAGCTATAAAAACGGGGCGCATGTTATCAGGTCCAAATGGCTCCATTTGTTTGAGAATATTGTAGAGCGTGGGTGTGATCTCTTCAAATTGGATAGAAGCATCAATAATGATCTCAGGTATCAACTGTTCAGGTTTGATTTGTTCCTGAACTGCTTTTTCAAAAGCAGCAGCAAAGTCATTGACCTTTTCAGGTAATAAAGTCATTCCGGCAGCAGCGAAATGTCCTCCATATCCTAACAGATGTTCCCTGCATGCATGAATGGCCTCATACAAATTGAATCCGGCTACACTTCTTGCACTGCCTGCAACATATTCTCCGCTTTTTGTAAGTACGATCGTTGGACGATAATGCTTTTCGATCAACCTGCTCGCAACAATACCTACTACCCCTTTATGCCAATGTTCCTGATAAACAACTGTTGTCTTTTTATGTAAAAATGAAGGGTCTGTTTCAATCAATGCCAGAGCTTCTTCTGTGATAGAGCTATCGGCTTCTTTGCGATCTGCGTTATCGCTGTGTAACATTTCTGCATAAGCCATTGCTTTCGCAGGATCTTTTTCTATAAAAAGTTGAACTGCTTTTTTTGCGTCATCCATTCTTCCCGCAGCATTCACCCTAGGGGCAATGATAAAAACCAGATTTGTGATATGCATGGTTTTTTGTACTGCAGCCAATTGCATCAGTGCTTTGATACCTGCACAAGGGTTTTGATTGACTTTTTCAAGACCATAATAAGCAAGTATTCGATTCTCGCCTGTAATTGGCACAATATCAGCAGCGATAGCCGTTGCTACTAAATCCAAATATGCAAAATGGGTACTCTCAGGAAGTGAAAGTTTCTCGCTTAATGCGGTCATCAGTTTAAAACCAACACCGCAGCCGCATAATTCTTTGTAAGGATAATTACAATCACTTTGTTTAGGATTCAAAATGGCTATAGCAGGTGGTAGTTCATGATCTGGTAAGTGGTGATCACAAATAATGAAATCAATGCCCAGCGACTTTGCATATCGGATAAGATCAACAGATTTGATACCGCAGTCTAGGGAAATGATCAAAGTAATACCTGCATCTTTAGCATAGTCGATTCCCATCTTCGAAACACCATATCCTTCCCGATATCGGTGAGGGATATAATAATCAACTTGATCATAAATTCCTGAAAGGTATTGATACATGGAAGCAACAGCGGTTGTGCCATCCACATCATAATCGCCAAACACTAATACTTTTTCATGTTGTTGAAAGGCATACAGTATTCTTGAGACAGCTTTGTCCATGTCTTTCATGCTCCATGGACTATGCAATTGAGAGAGCTGGGGTCTAAAAAAATCTTTTGCCTTATCGTATGTGTCGATACCTCTTTGAACGAGTATGCTGCAAAGGGTTTTGTTGATTTTCAATGCTTCATGAAGCAACAAAGTTTTTTGCGCATCAGCCACTGATATGTTCCATCGTTTCGTCATCAGTAATTCCTGTCTGTGGTATATCTAACAAGTTCTTCAAGGGCATCTCTAAATGGAGAAGAAGGGAACTGATGTAATATTTGCAAAGCTTCATCACGGAATTCGAACATTTTCTGTGTTGCGTAGGCAATACCACCGGTAGCAACAACATTGTCGATCACAAATTTTACTTTCTCTTTTTCAGTATTCTCATTCTTGATGATGTAAATGATCTTTCTTCTGATATCAGGAGCGCAATGATTAAGTGTATAGATCAAAGGCAAAGTCAATTTCTTTTCTTTGATATCATTGCCGGTAGGTTTGCCGATATCAGCACTGCCATAATCAAATAGGTCATCTTTGATTTGAAAAGCCATACCCACTTTTTCGCCGAAGAGTCTCATTTTTTCTACCTCTTGTTGATCGGCAAATGTAGTGGAAGCTCCTGCGGCACAGGCGGAGGCTAAAAGAGAGGCGGTTTTACCGTTGATTATTTCATAATAAATGGATTCTTTGAGATTCAACTTTCTCGCTTTTTCGATCTGAAGCAATTCTCCCTCACTCATGAGTCTTACAGCTTCGGATAAAATTCTAAGTACTTCATGATCTTTATTATTCAAGGATAATAAGAGACCTTTTGAAAGCAAATAATCACCAACGAGTACAGCAATTTTATTTTTCCAAAGAGCATTGATGGAGAAAAAGCCACGTCTTTCCATGGCATCATCTACTACGTCATCATGAACCAAAGTAGCAGTGTGTAGCAATTCTACGAGTGAAGCAGCGCGATAAGTACTATCATTTACCTCACCTCCCAATCGGGCACTCAGTAAAACAAACATGGGTCTTAATTGCTTCCCCTTCCGTTTTACAATGTACTGCATGATACGGTCGAGTAAGGCAACCCTACTTTTCACTGCTTCCCTGAAATGCCCTTCAAAATGAATCAGTTCCTCTGATATTACTTTTTTAGCTAATTCCATTATCCTGAATAAGCTGCAATATAGCTATCGAAACCAAGAAATGGTCTCTTTTAAGCAGCGGTTTGCCTTGAAATTGAGTCTGGTATGAATATTGCTGACGAAATGATTAAACAATATATTTGCATAAATATTGCGGATATGTATCATAAGATGTAAATTTGCAATGTTTCTTTACTATCAATAAGTTCTCATTAAATATCAATCAATAATTATGGCAAGCAAAAAGAACATTTTAGCATTAGCACTGATCGTTCTGATACAGTCGATCGGTATGGCGCAAACAGATTGGGGTTGGGATTGGAAGGACACTTCTAAGATTTCTGTAAAGAAATTGCCCCAACATAACGAGTTCCTGAACAACCAGTATCCTTATCCTGCAGCTCCACGTAATCAGTGGGAGTTAGGTTTTGGTCTGGGTGCTTCTTCTATCAAAGGTGATGTTGATTCTAAAATCGGCTTTGGTGGAACCGTTTCTCTTCGTAAAGCATTGAACCATGTGTTTTCTGTAAGAACCGGTTTAACTGGTTTGATCAATTCAGGAACACCGAATGCATATGAAGCTTCTGTTCTTCGCCGCGCTTACAAAAACCAAACTTATCAGTTAGGTATTGATGTGATTGCTTCTCTGAATGGAGCTAGCAATTATCGTGGTAACCCTAAAACAAATGTTTACCTGCTTGCAGGTTATGCATTGAATGCATCTCGCGTGCTTTATCAAACACCAATTCCTGGTGGTGGTCAGGCAGGTGGATATAGCGTTTTCTATGGCTTGAATGAGCCTGATGTTGACAGAGGTACCATTACTACCATTGGTGGTTCTACTGTTAACGGAAGAAATGCATATACTTTATTGAGTGGTTTGAATTTAGGTGGTGGTATCGCTTTCAAACTGAGCAACAAAGTAAACTTCGCTCTTGAGCAGAAGTACACTTTCACTGCTCCAGGATATGATTATCTGGATGCATCAAGAGCCGGTAACAGCAATGACTATTTTGGATTTACCAGTGCTCGTTTGAACATCAACATCGGTAACTCTTCTAAGAAAGTACAGCCTTTGTGGTGGCTCAACCAGAACAACTTTATCTACAGCGAGTTGAATTCTCCAGCTCACATGAAGATGCCAAAAGTTGTACTGCCTGATGCAGATAAAGATGGTATCACTGATCAGTTTGATCTGGAACCAAATACTCCTGCCGGAGCACCAGTTGATAGCCGTGGTCGTGCAAAAGACAGCGATGGTGATGGCGTTCCTGATTATAAGGATAAAGAACTGTTGACTGCTCAAAAATGTTTCCCTGTTAACAATGATGGTATCGGTACTTGTCCTGAGCCTGCATGTTGCAAAGAGATCAAAGACATGATCGCTAACATGAAGCTTGCAGAACCTGCTCCTCAGTGTAACATCGGTAGCTTACCAAGCATTCAGTTCAAAGGAAAAGCAACTCTTTCTAAAGATGCTCAGAACATCTTGAATGGTGTAGCTGCAAGAATCAATGCAAACCCTGCTTGTAACATCAAAGTAATTGGTTACGGTGCGTCTAGCAAATCTGCGCAGCAGTTGAGCTGGGATCGCGTTAACGCTGTGATCAAATACCTGGTAGAAAAGCAAGGTGTTTCTGAAAGCCGTTTCATCTTTACTTACGGTCAGGATGGAGATGCTAACACAGTTGATCTTCAGGGAACTCTGGATGCTGGTCCAAATACAGTACCTGCTCCACACCCAAATCTGAAAAGCAGAAACTAATCTCGAATTAGTTACTTATAAAAAAGAGACCCGATCAATATTGATCGGGTCTCTTTTTTATGGTCGATAGTCAATAGCCCATGGTCCATGGACTATCGACCATTGACTAAATTAAAATGGAGCTCACCAAAATTTTGAAGCGAAGAGAGTTTTAGATCAGCAGCACCCCATCTTTCATCCTTTAGTTGAGACACATGAGGTACGATCACACATTTCATTCTTGCTGCCTTTGCTGCAATCAAACCATTGAATGAATCTTCAAAACAAATACAAGCTGTAGGATGACTTCCTAATGATGCTGCACAATTCAAATACACCTGAGGATGAGGTTTGCCATAAGCCAGATCTTCTGCTGAAGCAGTGGCTTGTAAGTATTTTCCAATACCCGTAATACTTACAACTAAATCAATAAGAGCGGGAGGTGATGATGTGGCCAAACCGATTTTAAAAGATTTGCGTTCAAAGAAATCAAAAATATAATCTACTCCCGCCAAGATCTTCCCCTTCTTTTCAATCTTATCCAATACCAGCTCCACAATTTTTTGTTCCGCACGTTTCATCTCAGATTCTCCAATATTGAAATACTGAAACCACCATTGTACAAATTCTTTGGTTCTGAGTCCGGTAGTAGTTTTATACTGCTCTTCAGTCATATTCACACCGTATTGACGAAACAATTCTGTAGCTGCTTCATTCCAAAGTGGTTCACTGTCGATCAATAATCCATCAATGTCAAAAATCACTGTATTCAATTCCATAATCTGATTTTACTGCGCAAAAGTATCCTTCCGCTTCTATTTTTTTAACCTGATTAGGTCATTTTTTGAACAATCACTTAACAATTTGATTACATTCCTTATTTTGCACGACTTGCCAACTTTCAACCCTATGCGATTAACTGAACGCCTCAAGCATATTAAAGTTATCCGTTCAATTGTATATGCCGTTGTGGGAATATTTTCTTACCCTGGTCTGGCTATCGTGAATACCATAAAAATTGAAGGAACTGAACACTTAGAGCGTCTGCCTAGAAAGAATGTTCTATTCGTTAGTAACCACCAAACATATTTCGCAGACGTTATTGCCTTTATTCATATTTTCTGTGCAGTGAAGTGGCGAAGACAAAATAAACTTGGACTTCCCTTTTATTTACTGAATCCTTTTACAAACGTATACTTTGTAGCTGCCGAGGAAACAATGAATGGTAACTGGTTGAGTCGCTTATTCAAATTAGGCGGTGCATTAACCGTTAAAAGAACTTGGCGAGCAGAGGGCAAAGATGTACAACGTAACCGTGATGAATCCGACACACAAAAAATTGGTGAAGCATTGGATAAAAGCTGGGTCATCACTTTTCCGCAAGGCACTACCAAGCCTTTTGCTCCCGGTAGAAAGGGTACAGCACACATCATCAAAAATAATCAGCCTGTGGTGGTACCTGTTGTTATCAATGGTTTCTGGCGTGCTTTTAACAAGAAGGGTTTGGCCTTCAAGAAAAAGGGTTCTGTATTGTCTATCAGGTTCAAAGAACCTATGGTAATAGACTATACACAACCCATTGATGTCATACTTGATCAGGTGATGGATGCGATCGAACAGAGTAAAGACTACATGTTAAAAGGCAGACATCATTTACTAAGTATACTCGATAAATAATGTTGCTTAGTCTTTGATGAATAATGCCTTTAATTCATTGGCATCATCCGGCTTCATTTTTCCTGCGAGGATCAAACGGATCTGTCTTCTTCTTAAAGCGCCATCAAACAATTTTTTTTCTTCTTCTGTTTCAGGAATGAGTTCAGGAACTCTTCTGGGTTTACCATTCGGATCTAACGCTACAAAAGTGAAAAAAGCTTCATTGCTTTCATACTTATATTGGTGTAGCAGATCTTCACCCCAAACCTTAATATGAATTTCCATAGAGGTATTGAATGCTCTACATACTTTAGCCTCAATATGTACCACATTTCCTAACTTGATCGGATTCTTGAAACTTAGATTATCAACAGAAGCGGTCATGCTGGGTGTATTGCAATGTCTGCCTGCAGCAATACCCGCTGCAATATCCATCCAGTACATCAAACGACCACCCATCAGGTTACCAAATGTATTGGTGTCATTCGGTAATACCAGCTCATTCATGATGGTAAAACTCTCGCTCACTTTTTTCCCTT
Source organism: Sediminibacterium sp. (assembly GCA_965279585.1). Lineage (GTDB taxonomy): Bacteria > Bacteroidota > Bacteroidia > Chitinophagales > Chitinophagaceae > Sediminibacterium. Next base: position 1,124,847 of record OZ257248.1, read on the forward strand.
CCATACAAATTAAATTTTAGCAAAGATAAGGGAGATGGCTGAGTACTACATGATCAGTAACCGGTTGAAGTTAATGTTACTGTTAAATAACTACACTTTCCAGCGTAGACAAGTAATTGTCATCTACATCTGCACCAATACCATGAGCATCGGTTAACTGTAATTCCATGCCGGCATAGCTAACACCTCCTGTAACGGGATCTTCTTTATGTCCGAGTAAACAAGTGTCCAGATCATAAAATTTGATGTTATTTTTCGCCATGGCAAAATGAACTTTGGCTGTAAGTGCAACCCTGCTTTCTAACATACCACCCAGCATACATTGGATACTATGCTGTTCAGCTATTTCATTGATGCGAATAGCTTCTCTGATGCCACCACTTTTAGCAAACTTAATATTGATATAAGCACAGGCTTTATTTCTGATGATATTTGCTGCATCATGATGTGTGAAAACACTTTCATCTGCCATCACGGGTATAGGAGAAATTTTACAAAGCTCAGGTAGCAAATGATCATTCCATTTACGCATGGGTTGCTCACAAAATTGAATATTGTATTTGCCGAGTGATGTAAGTGCTGTTACAGCATCATCATATGACCATCCTTGATTGGCATCAATTCGTAAGATGATATTTTCACCAACAGCCTCTCTGATCTTTTTAATTCTTTCAATATCAGTGGCCACATCTTTACCAAGTTTTACCTTGATCATGGTTACTCCTTTTTCCTTAAAGGCAATAGCTGTTTTTGCCATTGTTTCCGGATCACCTATACCTATCGTTAGATCACTTTCTATTTTTTTTATTTGACCACCTAAAAATTGGTAAAGTGGTTGCTTGGCATGTTTTGCTGCTATATCATACAAGGCAAGATCAAAAGCGCTTTTGGCTGTATAGTTGCCGGCAGTGAAAAGATCCAATTCATTCAAACGCTCATCGATCAATAAGGGATCTTTACCCTTCCAAAGAGTAGCAAAATCTTTTGCCATTTCAAAACAAGTGGCTTGAGTCTCTGCTGCGATCATGGGAAATGCAGAACATTCACCGACACCTGTAATGCCTTCACGGGTATGTATTCTGATGAAAATATTCTGTGCATAATGCATGGTACCTGTTGCAATGGTGAAGGGTACCATAGGAATAGAGTACTTATAGATCTCTGTTTGTGTGATGGTCATTCGCGAATTTCTGAAATTATCGCAAATACTTTTCACATTTCTTCCAATAAGCAAAGAAAGAAGGGTAATACCCTGTTACTTCCGGGAACATCCACTCTCTAGACTCTTGTGCTCCTCTATAATGCTGAGTAAGTGGATGTTCTTTAAAATAAATCTTTGATGCAGAGAACTTTTGCTGCAGATCATGAAAGGATCCTGTAAATATCTTAATCCCGGGAATATTTTCTTTTGCAAGGGTGATTATAAATGATAGAACTCTTGCACTTACAGGAAAGCGTTTGAAATGCTCTGGTTCTAATAAGAGAATTCGTATTCCTGCTTCTCCTGCATGCCATTCTGGATCTAATTGATAACTGTTGTAGATAAAAATAGGATCACTGGATGTGTGTATTTGATCTGATTCGGGCAGTGAAGTGGTTAAGGATAATGATTCCTTTTCTTTCATGATATCCGGAACAGGAAATGCTTCGAAAGCATCATACGGTACGGAAAGAAAAGTATTCGATTGATTACTCCCTGTGTATTTATTGATATTCTCTTGGTTGGCGACATACTTCTTACTACTAAAGCTTCCCGCCACCCATTGCCAGCTCAAAGCATTACTCGCTAAGTCTCCATCAATTAAATGATAATACATCCACTGTGCCGGAGCTAGCCAATGAGCTCTTCCAATATTGCAACAAAGCATAGAAGTGTACATGCGTAGATGATTATGCATATATCCTGTCTCATATAAAGTATCAATGCCTTTATCGATGGCTTGTATGCCTGTTGCAGCTTTTTGTACTGCTTCAGGCATTTTATAATGAGCTGTATTCGGTTGTAGTTGCTTAAGATCAGAAAAGATCAGCTCTCCTTTTGCTTGCCATACTCTTTGGTAATATTCTCTCCATGCAAGCTCCTGTAACAATTTTTCTGATTGATAAACCGAAAATCTTTGTAATACGGATGATTGGATCTGCGGTAGAGATATAATACCCCTTGATATATAAGGTGAAAGCTTTGTTACCGAGCCTGTCAAAAAGTTTCTTGTCTTTGCATATGCAATAGGATTGATCGCTGCAATACGTTCTTTGATCACAGATAATGCTGTAGGAAAATCTTCTCGAATCATATTCTAATTAGTTTGTGTTCTCTAAGCGTATCTAATGTGAGTGGATTACCTTCATTCAGATTTTTATATTGAACTACATCACAAAAAAAACCAGTATGATCTCCGCCCGGGAAACTGCTGATGGTATTCAATAGCATCACCGCCAATGCATCTGTAAGAATTGGAAACCCATTCCAATGGGTTAGTAATTTTCTTTTTTCTAATCGCTCTATTTTATTGAGCTGATGTCCGGTTTTTTTACCCAGTAGTTCAACGAGTCTATATTGGCTTTCGGATAAGAGTTGTAATACAAATTCAGGATGGCCGATCACATTTTCAAGTGTTTTGGTGCCTTCATAAATACCACAAACAAAACGTTTCGGATTCATGCTGATTTGGCTGGCATAGGTGATGATATGCATATTGTAATTACCGTGTCCATCAGTGCTAGAGATAGAATACACTGGTAAATTCACTCGATTCCAAGGTCTTTTTGGCATAGTTGTTTTTATGATCAGGTTTTAGGAAAGTGATGCAAGAAATGTCTCAGCTGTTTTCAAGTGTTCATTTTTCTTTTCTTCTTTCATCTTATCAAAAGTTTTAACCAGCATACCTAGTCGTGGGTTTTGTAAAAAGAAATTACGGTGTACATGCATGAAACGCCAGAACAACCCATCCCATATTTGTTGCCAGTTTCCTTTTTCGTAATTACTCATTTTCATGATATAGTTACTACCGCTGATATATGGTTTGGTAGTCATGAGCCCACCATCAGCAAACTGAGTCATTCCATATACATTCGGCACCATCACCCAATCATATGCGTCGATAAATAGTTCCATGAACCAGCGATACACGTCATCAGGATCAAATTCGCATAAAAGCATAAAGTTGCCTAAGACCATCAGACGTTCAATGTGATGTGCGTAACCACTCTTCAAGACTTTTTGAATGACGTCATCAACGGGGACAATACCCGTAGTGCCTGTCCAGAAGGAGGGTGGAATTTTTCGATGAAATCCCCAGTAGTTGCGTGTTCTTTGTGTAATATTTTCTCGTTGGTAAATGGCTCTGATAAATTCTCGCCATCCCATGATTTGTCTAATGAATCCTTCCAATGAATTCAAAGGAATGTCCTGTTGACTTCCTACTTCTAAAGCAGATGCAATGATTTGGTTCGGATCGAGCAATCCTATATTCAGCATGGGTGTAAGCACACTATGATGTAGAATGGATGCATTTTTCACCATCGCATCTTCATAAGGACCAAATAAAGCAAAACGATCTTTCAAAAAAGCTTTTAGCCACAATTCTGCTTCAGTATATGTGGTTGGATAAAAGTGGCCATGATTACCAAAGGGATTGCCGGCTTTACCCGGATTATTTGGATACCGCTTCTCTACATACTTGATGGCTTCCTCAACATAGGCATTCCGGTTCGGAAAAGGTTGACTTGGTTCAGGGGTGTTCTTAGGATACTTTTCGCGATTATCTGTATCATAAGTCCATTTTCCACCCAATGCCTGTCCTTGATCATTCAGGAGAATTTTTCTTTGTTTCCTTTGGTGGATATAAAAATCTGTTTGGAAGTAATTTTTCTTGTTTGAGAAATAATCGTCTATCTCCTTGGGTGTATTGATAAAATTTGGATTGTCATACAGTACAAGTAACAGCTTATTTTTTTCACATGCATTTTGTATTCTTTTCAAAAGCCACTCATCAGTGGGATCAGTGACATGTATAGTTGTAATGGTCTTTTTGTATAATGCCGGTATGAATTTACGTATATCACTCAGCGGATCTTTAGCTTCTATATAAGTGACATCCCAACCCTTTCGAATCAACTCATCTGCATATGCTTTCATGGAAGCACGGTGCAGAATCAGTTTTTGTTGATGAAATGGATATTGTTCAAAGAAGAGGGATTCTTCGATGATGTACACAGGTCTTCCGGGAACAAGCGCCTTGTTATTCCTGAATAATTGATGAGGGAATAAAAGCGATATTTCTGCATTCATGATCTTATCTCAAAACAAAATGAGCTGCTTATTGTTTATAAGCCCATAAATTCTTGTTATGGAGTCACTCAAAGGGAAAAAAGTACTATTGATAGGGGCATCAGGTGGAATAGGGATGCGATTGGCGAAATTGCTGACAGGTTCAGGGGCCATGGTATATATAACAGGACGAAACAAAGAAAAATTGGCAGTGGCCGGTGACCAAGCGGGTATTCCTCCAACAAGGCAATTCCAATTGGACCTAACGAGTGAAGCTTCAGTATTTGAAACCATTGCTCATGTGCAACAAGATGGACCGGTTGATATATTGATCAATGCTGCAGGAATCGGGATCATTAAATCCATGGACACACTAACGACAGAAGATTTCATACAAACACTGCAAGTGAATTTGATCGGAAGTTTTTGGGTGACCAAGGCCATTCTGCCGGCTATGAAAGAAGCTAAAAAAGGATTGATCATTCATATTCCTGGGGTATTAGGCAAAGTGCCAATGGCGGGTGCTGCTGCTTATAGTGCCAGTAAATATGGGCTTGTAGGGATGATGCAAAGTATTCGGGAAGAATTGAAGAGAACAGAAATACGTATTACGAATCTTTTTTTAGGGGGCGTAGATAGTCCGTTTTGGGATACCATCGATCTACGGGTGCAGCGAGATAAAATGGTGGTCGCTGAAGAAGCCGCAAAAGCCATTTGGTTCCTCTGTCAACAACCGGCCAGTGGGGTGGTTAGTGAAATGGTGCTGCAGCCATTCAATCATCAGGCGATTTAATGAAGGATTGTTCCGTTGCTGTATAAAATCTTTTTTTTAAACGTTACAGCACCGATATTCGCAGTACGAACGAATGTTAGCAATGAATATCTCTTTTGACAATACCGAAAATGCCTTTGCATATAAATCAGATAAAGAACTGAAAAGCGCCAAGTTTTTATTCAGTACCATGGGGTATCCGTGGTTTGTGCAACTAGGTACCAGATTGACCCCCTTTATCATGAAAACAGGATTACCTGTTCATGGTATCATTCGTAAAACCATTTTCAAACAGTTTGTTGGAGGAGAAACACTTGAGGAAACTGCGGCAGTTGGTGCTACACTGGGTAAATATGGCGTTCAGGTGATTCTGGATTATGGTGTTGAGGGCAAAGAAGGAGAAGATAGTTTTGATCATGCTACAGAAGAGTTCATTCGTGTGATCAATTATGCTGCTACACAAACCAATATTCCGTTTATCAGTATCAAAGTCACCGGATTAGCTCGCTTTGCATTGCTACAAACATTAAATGAAGCTCCGCGTTTACGCAGTGGTATTCATGATCATGAGATGGAAATTGATGAGTGGGACAGGGTTCGTGAACGTATGTATGCGATTTGTGAGATCGCTTCTGAAAAGAATATAGGTGTACTTATTGATGCGGAAGAAAGCTGGATACAAGATCCCATTGATAGACTTACCATGGAAATGATGGAGATCTTCAATAAACAAAAAGTGGTGGTGTATAATACCATTCAATTATATCGACATGATCGTTTACACTTTTTGAAGCTGTCACATCAGATAGCCCAGCAAAAAGGATTTCTTTTGGGTGTGAAATTGGTTCGTGGTGCTTATATGGAAAAGGAGAGAGCCAGAGCAAAAGAAATGGGCTATCCTTCTCCGATACAGCCCGATAAAGATGCTTCTGATAGGGATTATGATCTTGCAGTACGTTATTGTATCGATCATTTAGATCAGATCGCTGTCATCATTGCTTCGCACAATGAAGCCAGTAACTTATTGGCGGCTGAATTATTGGATCAAAAGAGTATCGCTCATAACCATCCCCATATTCATTTTTCACAGTTGTATGGGATGAGCGATAATATCACCTTCAATCTTGCAAAAGAAGGCTTCAGCGTCAGTAAATACCTCCCTTTTGGTCCTATCAGAGATGTAATTCCTTACCTGATGCGCCGCGCGCAGGAAAATAGCAGTGTGAGTGGGCAAACTGGCCGCGAGTTATCGTTGATCAAAAGAGAGCTTGCCCGCAGAAAATCTGCATAGAATTCACAGCTTCTCAACATTCTTAATTTCACTTCGTATCATCGGAAGAGGTAACGTATTTTGCGCCCATGCAGCAATACCACCAGTTACTTCAGCATATTCTTGATAACGGTACACAAAAGACCGATCGTACCGGAACGGGTACCATCAGTTGTTTTGGTTATCAAATGCGTTTTGATCTCCAAAAAGGGTTTCCGTTGGTCACAACTAAAAAGTTGCATTTAAAAAGTATCGTTTACGAATTGCTATGGTTTTTGAACGGAGATACCAATATCAAATACCTGAATGAACATGGGGTCAGTATCTGGAATGAGTGGGCGGATGCAAACGGCGAACTTGGACCTGTATATGGAAAACAATGGCGCAGTTGGCAAGGACCTGATGGAACAGTTACGGATCAAATCACAGACTTGATCCAGCAGATCAAAAAAAATCCTGACAGCAGAAGGTTGATCGTAAGTGCCTGGAATGTTGCTGATCTTCCTAAAATGGCATTGATGCCATGTCATACATTATTTCAGTTTTATGTGGCAGATGGTAAACTCAGTTGCCAGTTGTATCAACGCAGTGCGGATGTATTCTTAGGTGTGCCTTTCAATATTGCTTCCTATGCATTGCTCACGATGATGATCGCACAGGTTTGTGATTTGGAATATGGAGATTTTGTACACAGTTTTGGAGATGCGCATTTGTACAATAACCATATTGAACAAGCAAAGCTGCAACTAAGCAGAACTCCTTATGATTTACCCACCATGAAGATCAATCCTGCTGTAAAAGATATTTTTAGTTTCCAATTTGAAGATTTTACACTAGAGAATTATCAATGCCATCCACATATTAAGGCACCGGTAGCGGTGTAGTTGAGATCTGTGATTTTTTGATCTTTGATTTCTTAATTAGTAAATGAAAACAAGAAATCAAAGATCAAAAAATCAAACATTCCTCCCATGACTTATCTTTGACTATGGTCATTTCTCTCATTGTCGCTGCAGCCACTCATCATGGAATTGGTAAAGACAACCAATTGTTGTGGCATTTACCGAAAGATCTTCAGTTCTTTAAGAAGATCACATGGGCGATGCCGGTTATCATGGGGAGAAAAACCTTTGAGTCATTATCTGGAAAACCATTACCCGGGAGATTGAATATTGTTATCACAAGACAAAGAGATTGGAAGCCTGAAGGTATTGTGGTGGTTCATTCTTTGAGCGATGCCCTTTTTGTAGCAAAATCGGCAGATTATAAAGAAGTGTTTGTAGCGGGTGGTGGAGAGATCTATAAAGAAGCTTTACCTATAGCTCATAAGGTATACCTGACAAGAGTTCAAGCTACTCCTGAGGCGGATACTTTTTTTCCTGAGCTGCCTGATGATTGGCAATTGGTATTTGATGAGCCGCATTCAGCAGATGCCAAACATGCATATGCTTTCACCTTTCAACGCTGGGAGCGTTTATAAATTAGTATTAGCATGGCTTTTATAGAAATGGCATTTGCTATCACTGCACCTTTTCTGATACTATTCTCTTGGTGGACAAAATTTCGCTATCGAACATACGCAAAAGCCCTATTATCAGCTTCCTGTTTGATCATGATTATGTATGCTGTGTACTTATTACAACAATTGGTACGCATGGCACAATTAGCGCAAGAATGGATCAAACAAGCGGGAATAAAAATGAATGAACTTCCACCTTTTGAGCCGGATGCTTTTTTCTATCGATTAATGGGTATGATCATTCTTCCTTGGCTGTTTCTGATCAGAAAATGCAGAAATACTCCCTGGCTGGCCATTATTTTACTGGCAGTTATTTATTCCGGTGGAACCGGTTCATGGAATGATTTTGATCTGCTTTTTAAAGTATTAAATTACCTGTGTTTATTGTGTGCAGTTTATGCCTTACTTTGGTTGCTTCGGGAACTTCCATTTCAAAGGAAAACCAGAAAACTGAGAAAGCTGTAAATCATCTTTATTTATGTATTCACCCATTCAACTTGCCTATAAATATTTGCGCTATTATGTATCAGCCAATAATGGTAAGGGACATGGTGTACATTCTCCTTTTGTCTTTGACTTTATTCAACATGTCTTAAATGATGATCGATTTTTTTATGCTTATCAACCGATTGAGAATCTTCGAAAGTTAATGCTAGTGGATTCACGTGTTTTATCAGTAGAAGATTTTGGAGCGGGATCTAGAGTGAATAAGACCCATCAAAGAACAGTATCGAGTATTGCTAAGTCTTCTCTGAAACCTGCTAAATACGGACAATTGCTATTCAGGATCATCGATCACTATTCTCCTGAGTATTTACTTGAATTGGGAACCTCTTTGGGTATAACGAGCTCCTATTTGGCCATGGCCAATTCTTCAGCATCATTGACCACAATGGAAGGGTCAACCGCTATAGCATCTGTGGCGAAAGAAAATTTTCAAAAACTCGGTATCAAAAATGTTCGTTTGATAGAAGGAAACTTTGATCACACATTATCGGCATGGCTTGAAAATAAACCAAAGATCGATTTTGCATTTATCGATGGAAATCATCAATATGCTCCAACTGTAGATTATTTCAAAAAAATACTTCCTCTAACAGACGAATACAGCATACTCATTTTTGATGATATTCATTGGAGTAAGGGTATGGAACAGGCATGGAATGAAATCAAGCAAGATTCTTCTGTAACACTCAGCATTGACCTTTTTTTTATTGGGCTTGTTTTCTTTCGTAAAGAATTTAAGGTAAAACAAGATTTGAGTATTCGCTTTTAATAGGCGTTGATATTCCTTAAAAACCTGTTGATATCTGGGATCTAAGTATCGTTTGCCTTTAATTGAAAAATAGCTTAAATTGTAAACATGATTCTTGGTATACTCAATGAAACAAACGATAGAAGGGTCTCACTTCTACCAGAACAGGCAGAGGTATTGACGAAACAACAAGTTGCTGTTTGGATAGAGTCCGGAGCCGGTCAACAAGCATTTGCTGATGATCAAGGCTACACAGTAAAAAATGTGATGTTGAAAGACAGATCAGAGATCTTACAGCAAGCAGATTTGATCCTGATGATCCATCCACCTTCAAATGAAGAAGTTGCTTTACTTAAGTCCGGAGCCATTTTAGTAGGTGTATTCCAACCATTATTTCACATTGACTTGATGAAACGACTTGCCTCTAAAATGGTGACCGTTTTTAGTCTAGATATGATACCACGTACTACTCGCGCTCAAAGTATGGATGTGTTGAGTAGTCAGGCCAATATTGCAGGCTATAGAGCTGTATTACTTGCAGCTACTCTTTTCCCACGTTATTTTCCGATGTTCATGACCGCAGCAGGAAGTATTCCCCCCGCAAAAGTATTGATCATTGGAGCAGGAGTCGCGGGTTTACAGGCAATCGCAACGGCACGCAGATTAGGAGCAGTTGTGGAAGTATCTGATACAAGACCTGCCGTAAAAGAAGAGGTCATGAGCCTTGGTGCTAAATTCATTGAAGTAGAAGGTGCCGCTGATGCTTCTAAAGCCGGCGGCTATGCAGTGGAACAATCTGAAGAATTTAAGCAGCGACAACAGGAAAGACTAGCTGCTTCCGTAGCCAAATCTGATATCATTATCACCACAGCACAAATCCCAGGTAAGAAAGCCCCATTACTGATCAATGAACAAATGTTGAATAGTATGAAACCGGGAAGTGTTGTAATAGATCTCGCCGCAGCTACCGGAGGAAATGTATTCGCAACCCGGAATAATGAAACGATCATGCATCATGGTGTAACCATTATGGGTAACAGTAATCTGGCTGCTGATATGCCTTGGGATGCAAGTAAGCTATATGGAAAAAATGTTTTGAACTTCCTACAACTTGTCATCAGTAAAGAAGGAAATATAACACTGAATTTTGAAGATGATATTGTTAAAGGATGTTGTATCACACATGGAGGGAATGTGGTGAATGAAAGGGTGCAAATAGTGAGTAGTCAGTAGTGAATAGGGAGTTTTATTTGCATAGTACATACTCACTAAAATTGACGATTAAAAATCAACTTATAATCATGGAAGCAATCTTAAACTGGGTACAATCTCATATTGATATCATTTACATCGTGATACTTTCTGTCTTTCTAGGCATTGAAGTGATCGGCAGAGTGCCCAGTGTTCTTCATACGCCATTAATGAGCGGTGCAAATGCCATACATGGTGTTGTGATCATTGGGGCCATTATTGTAATGGGACAAGTACAGCAGGGGAACTATGCAGCATTGATCATTGGATTTCTGGCTGTTGTATTAGGAACTTTGAATGTGGTTGGCGGATTTGTCGTGACTGACCGTATGCTGGAAATGTTTAAAAAGAAAAAATAAAACTGTCCTCAAAACAGTAAGAAAATAGATGCTATGGAATTAAGTCTGCTCACCATTTGTTATCTCATCGGATCATTGACCTTTATCATTGGTCTTAAAATGTTGTCACATCCCGATTCTGCAAGAAAGGGTAATCTCGTGGCAGCAGTGGGTATGGCCATTGCCATCTTTGGAACCATCTTTTTGTATGAAAAAGAGGGTGTTAAGCTTGGAAACTACGGCTGGATATTTGGAGGATTAATAGTAGGTACGATCGTAGGAGTACTTGCAGCCAAAAAAGTCAAGATGACCGCCATGCCGGAAATGGTAAGTCTTTTTAATGGAATGGGAGGAGCCTGTGCCGCATTGATCTCAGTAAATGAATTTGGACATATCACTGAAATGCTAAGCGTTTCAGTGATGGATAATCAGGGATGGCATACAACAATCATGGCACCTAACATGGCGGGTACTTTGATAACCATTTTTCTTGGTTTGATCATTGGGACCGTTTCTTTCGCAGGAAGTATCATTGCATGGGGTAAATTGAATGGTAAAATAAAAGACTTTGCTTTTCCCGGTCAGCAAATATTTAATCTGGTATTATTAGGAGTAACATTGATTACAGCAGGATATCTGGTATTTAACTTAAATGCAGATAACACTTATCTGTTTTATGCGATCACTGCAGCTGCCTTGGTATACGGCGTTTTATTTGTTTTGCCGATTGGTGGCGCTGATATGCCTGTTGTGATCTCACTTTTGAATTCTTTTACCGGCGTTGCTGCGGCGTGTGGTGGATTTTTGTATGATAACCAAGTAATGCTAACAGGCGGTATCCTTGTTGGAGCAGCAGGAACTTTATTGACGATTTTGATGTGTAAAGCGATGAACAGAAGTTTGACCAATGTTTTGATCGGATCTTTTGGAGGATCGTCAACCGGAGGGAATACAGCAAAAGGTCCACAGGGTAACCACAAAGAAATATCATTATCCGATGCTGCAGTGTGTATGTGTTATGCAAATAAAGTCATTATCGTACCTGGGTATGGCTTAGCAGTTGCACAAGCCCAACATGTGTGTCATGAATTGGAAAAATTATTGGAAGAAAAGGGCGTCAATGTTAGTTATGCGATTCATCCGGTAGCAGGACGTATGCCCGGTCATATGAACGTATTATTGGCTGAAGCAGATGTGAGTTATGATAAGCTGCAAGAAATGGAACAAGCCAATGATGAATTTAAGACAACAGATGTAGTTCTGATCTTAGGAGCCAACGATGTAGTGAATCCTGCTGCGAAGACCGATCCTTCATCTCCTATCTATGGGATGCCTATACTCGAAGTAGAGCAAGCGAAAACGGTGATCGTTAATAAGCGAAGCATGAAGCCGGGTTATGCAGGTATTGAGAATGAGTTATTCTTTCAACCCAAAACATCAATGCTGTTTGGAGATGCTAAAGCTGCTTTACAGAAACTAGTGGCTGAGATCAAGTCATTATAACCATTTATGATGGCTTGTTGCTTACTTTTGCTCCATGGCATTACCGAATGAACTGATTCAATCCTTACAATCTGTCAAAGGATTTCGAGAAACTTCTTTCAGACAAATTCATGAATCTGGTGAACAGGTTACTGCCATTCGTTTTCATCCTGTCAAGCAAGAATGGTTACAACAGAAATTAACCGGGGAACCGATACCTTGGTGTCCATTGGGTATTTATTTGGAAGAAAGACCCTCTTTTACTTTAGATCCTTCTTTTCATGCAGGTGCTTATTATGTTCAGGATGCCAGTAGCATGTTTTTATGGGAAGTCCTTTCACAATTAGTGCCGGAGCCTCGGTACAAAAAAGTATTGGACCTCTGTGCTGCTCCGGGTGGTAAGTCTACATTACTTGCATCATACTTTACTGAATCATTGCTTGTGTGCAATGAAGTGATCAAATCAAGGGCTGCAATTTTAGTTGAGAACATAACCAAATGGGGCAATAGCAATGTAATAGTGACCAATAATGATCCTTCTCATTTTAGTCAGGCAGGAATCACATTTGATGTAATCGTTGTGGATGCACCATGTAGCGGTAGTGGATTATTTCGGAAAGACCCTGATGCCATAGCTGAATGGAGTTTGGATCATGTGCAGCATTGTAGTTTGCGTCAACAGAGAATATTAGAAGATATTATTCCTTCACTCAATGAAAATGGAATATTAATTTATGCAACTTGTTCATATTCACAAGAAGAAGATGAAATGATCGCTGATTGGCTGATGTCATCCGGCGCATTTGAAGCTTTGACGGTGAATATTTCTGATCAATGGGGTATTATTGAAACTTATGCGGAAAAGAGTAATGCACCGGGTTATCGCTTCTATCCTGATCAACTAAAAGGGGAAGGGTTTTTCATTGCTGCATTTAAGAAAAAGACACCTGCTACAGCATTTGGACAAGGAAAATCAGCTGTTTTGAAACAGCCACAAAAGCAGGAGTTAGTACAAATAATGGATTTCTTACCGGTAACGGAGTCATTCAAATTATTCAAGCAAGGTGAGCAGTTTCGTCTTTTCGATCATCAATGGTTTGATAATCTTCAACAAATAGCGGATCGTTTATATATTCGAAAAGCAGGTATAGGAATTGGAGAGATCAAAGGAAAAGATATCATTCCATCTCATGAGCTTGCCATGAGCTTGTTACCACTCCATCATTTCAATCGCGTAACGATAAACAAAGAGGATGCACTCAAGTATCTCCGCCGGCAAGATCTTTTTGTCCATGCTACAAAAGGATGGAATTTGATCCTGTACCAAGATTTGCCATTAGGGTGGATCAAGGCTCTTCCCAATCGTATCAATAACTACTACCCACAGGAGTGGCGCATCCTAAAACAATAAGAACTGTTTATTCTGATGCTTTCATCCCGCTATAAGGGTTGAAACCCTTAAATTTGCCACTCTTCGTACATGTTATGGATATGAAAAAAGGATTGTTTTTAATGGTTATGATGGTTGCTTGTATCAGTGTACTTGCACAACAGAAACTATTCCTAAAAGGGAAGCCTAATGCCATGTATGTTGAACATAAAGTAGGCGAAAAAGAATCTTTGTCATCTGTTGGACGTATCTATGGTTTGACTGCTTCACAATTGGCTCGTTTTAATGGGAGAAGTCCATCTGCCGTTCTCTCAAAAGGAATCACACTCAGAATACCGATCCGTATTGAAGATATCACCCAGAAAGCCGGGATGCCTGTTTATCATGTTGTCGGAAAAGGAGATAATCTATTCAAGATCAGTCAGCAATACAATAAAGTATCGGTAAATCAGCTCAAGAGTTGGAATAAATTAGGAGCTACAGCTGTGAAGAATGGACAAGAATTGATCGTTGGTTATATCAAGATCAATGGGGAACAACCTTCACAAGCCTTAGTCCAAAAAGATCCTGTTGCTGAGACTCCTGTTGTTACAGAAGTTGCAACAAAACCTCCTGTCACTGAACAACCTAAACCAGCTCCTGTGAAGGAGAAAGAACAAGCTCCCATTTTTCATCAGAACAATGAAGAAAAGAAAGATTCTGTGGCCATCGAAAATAATAGTGTTCCTGATGAAGGGTTTTTCGCATCATTGTATATTAGAAATGATCTGACACTTGTACAGCAATATCGTTCAGGAGATGCAGCAACTTTCAAAACCATCAGTGGATGGACCGATCGTAAATATTATGTATTGATCAATGACATTACTCCGGGAACCATCGTTCGTATCACTGCATCAAATAACAAGAGTATCTGTGCAAGGGTACTTTCGCCATTGCCGCTTACAAAAGGCGATGAGGGACTCTTACTTAGAATGAATAATGCCGGTGCAGCTGCGCTTGGGATCAAAGATGAAAAATTTTCTGTGACGCTTACCTTTTTTGAATAATTCATTTGATCATGAAAAACATGTTACTGAAGTATTGCTACTTTTTCATTTGGATGTTCTTGACTGCATGTGAGACCAGTGGGCAGAATACACTTAGTATTTCAGTGGCTGATTTTGAATCCAAGTTGAATTCAGGCACTTATCAAATACTGGATGTCAGAACTACTGGTGAATTCAGATCCGGTTATCTAAAAGGGGCATTGCAAGCTGATTGGTTGAATAAAAAAGAGTTTGAAGAGCGTACTCAATATCTCAATCCTGATCAACCTCTTTTGGTTTATTGTGCTTCAGGTGTAAGAAGTGAACAAGCAGCCAAATGGTTACTGAAGAAAGGGTTCAAACAAGTATATAATCTGAAAGGAGGAACTTCTGCCTGGCAGGTGTCTGGTAAGCCTATGGAGGCGTCAGTAGTGACAATACAATTGTCCATTAGTGATTTTGAAAAAAAGATACAGACAGGTACGGTCTTAGTGGATGTTGGAGCAGAATGGTGTCCACCTTGTAAGAAAATGGAACCAATAATTCAACAGTTACAAAATGAATTATCAGGAAAATTTCAGTTGGTGAAAGTAGATGGTGGAGTAGATATTGAAGTGATGAAACATATTAAGGCAGACGCTCTTCCTACTTTTATCATTTATAAAAATGGAAAAGAAGTTTGGAGAGATTTCGGTATTGTTTCAAAAGAAGTGATTCAATCGAAGTTGAACAAGTAGTGCTAGTTATTGCGGTCGATATCCTCTCAAAAAATCCGTGATCGCCATTCTTTTTTTACCTTCCAATTGCAAATCGAGGATATACACATAGCCATCAGTAGCAGCAAATTTCAGAAAGCTTTTTCCATCAGTGTTGACTGATCCTATAGGATCATAATGCTGCTTAATTTCAGTGCTGCTTTTATATACCTTTAAAACTTTACCGTCTAACTTTGTCAATGCACCCGGGAAGGGTGAGAGCCCTCGAATGAGATTATGTATCTCTGAAGCTGAATGATTCCAATTGATCACACAAGTTTCAGTAAATATTTTAGGGGCATGTTTTAGTACAGTATGTTGACTCAAAATATCCTGTGGACTTTCTTTCAATATGCCTGATGCTAGTCCTTCAACAGTGGCAACTAAAAGCTCAGCTCCTATTGTTTTCATACGATCGTGCACTTCTCCTGCTGTTTCATCGTCTCCGATAGGGAACGAACGTTGTAGCAAAATATCTCCGGTATCAATCTCATGTTTGAGTTTAAATGTGGTGACACCGGTTTCTTTCTCGCCATTGATCACAGCCCAATTGATCGGAGCAGCACCACGGTATTGAGGTAGTAAAGATCCATGGAGATTGATCGTGCCTAATGCAGGCATATTCCAAACTACTTCAGGTAGCATACGAAAAGCAACTACGATTTGTAGATCTGCTTTTAATTGTTGTAATGCTTGTATGAAATCCGGATCTTTTAATTTAACTGGTTGAAGTATCGGCAAGTGATTCGCTAAAGCATACTGCTTGACAGCGCTCTCATGGATTTTAAGTCCACGACCGGCCGGCTTATCCGGTGCCGTCACAACAGCTACAATATTACAACCCGCTTTTATCAGTGCATCCAATGATGCTACTGCAAATTCAGGTGTGCCCATGAAAATAATACGCATGTGATAAAAGTGAAAAGTAAAAAATGAAAAGTGAAAAGTGAAAAGTGAAAATACTATTTCACCTTTGACTTTTCACCTTTTATTCAAAATCTCTGTACAATAAATATTTCTTTCTGATCTTCTTAAAGGCTTCTAGTCCGGGCGCCCAACTATCTCTGATCTCTTTCTCTGTTTTACCAGCTTTGATCTGTTTCATGAGTGCATCAGATCCGGCTAGTTTATTGAAAAAATAATCAGTGGGGTTATCCGTTTTTGGTTTGATAAAGAAATTCTCCTTGTCAGGGAATAGTTGATAAGCTTCCAATAAATACTTCAATTGTATTTTATTATCGACCTTCTTTAAGATTTCTTCTTGGGTACCGGAAAGGTTCCAGCCATAACATTGTTTGTCTTTCAGTTTTGGTTCCTTAGCTCCATCTCGACTTACAGGTGTAAATGCATACATGTTTTTGGGTAAGTAGGGATGACCAAAAATGACAAATGGGTGTTCAGTACCGCGACCTTCACTTAATACAGTTCCTTCGAAAAAGCAAGTACTGGCGTACCAATAGATCGAAGCCATATCAGGTAAGTTAGGCGAAGGTTTTACGGGCAAAGAATATTTGCTCTTATGATCATAGCCTTCATTTTTGATGACCAAAAAATGAAAGAGCGTATCGCGTGAATTCTCTGCTCTTCGATAATAATCATAACGTTCATTAGCTTTCGGTGATAACCATTTTTCTCCTGCCAGCATCATGGCATATTCTCCCATGGTCATACCATATACAATGGGAACAGGTTGCATGCCTACAAAACTTTTGTATGCAGTATCTAGTATTGGTCCATCAACATAAAATCCATTAGGGTTGGGGCGATCTAGGATCAATAATGGTTTTCCATGTTCAAAAGCCGCATCCATGAACTCTTGTAAGGAAGATATGTAAGTATAGAATCTGGTTCCTACATCTTGAATATCAAACAATAAAATATCGACATTGGCAAGATCTTCAGCACTTGGTTTTCTTTTTTTGCCATATAGGGAAATGACAGGAATACCAAGTTTTGGATCTGTATAAGTATCAATTTTTTCTCCTGCATCTGCATCACCTCTAAAACCATGTTCAGGACCAAATACTTTACTGATCTTAACACCCAAAGTGAATAAGCTATCTACCAAATGCTTTCTTCCCAAGGTTGCAGTATGATTAGCGAAGATGCCAACCCTTTTTCCTCTAAGAAGCGGCAAATAAACTTCTGTGCGATAAGCAGCCGGTTTGATGGTGATCTCCTCCTTTTTATCCGTTTTATTACCTAAACCGGATTTGGGTTGAGCCATAGTTGTTGAAGAAAAAGCAATGATCAATAAAACATATAAAAGATGCTTCATATAGGCATTTTTGAAGCCCGAAAGTTAACGAAAAATACTTGGCGATACTTGATTCAGACATTGTACTTTTGTCGTTCGGTACGTTTTAATCTGAACTTAACTTTTTATTCTGGTCTTTATTAGGCGGATGTCTTGGATAAGTTCCGTAATCTTTCAACACAACAAAAAAATATGCAACAAGTAAAAAAAGGTGATACTGTAAAAGTGCATTATCACGGTAAACTTACCAACGGAACAACCTTCGATTCATCTGCAGGTAGAGAGCCATTGGAGTTTGAAGTAGGAAGTGGAATGGTGATTCCAGGATTTGATGAAGGAGTTACCGGTATGTCGATCGGTGATAAAAAAACCATTCATATTCCTGCAGATCAGGCTTATGGACAAAAAGAAGAGCATATGATCATGGAGTTTCCTCGTGATCGTTTCCCTGAAGATATGGTTCCTGAAGTAGGGATGCAATTGAATATGAGTAATGGATCGGGACAAAATTTCCCTGTCGTTATTACAGAAGTTCGTGAAACAGTAGTGGTATTGGATGCAAATCATCCCTTAGCCGGTGAAGACCTCGTGTTCGATTTGGAATTAGTTGCTATCAATGGTGCTAGTTCTCTGATCATCACTCCATAATCGAATAAATAAAGGATAAAAAAAAGCTCCGATCTTTTCGGAGCTTTTTTTATTAGCGATTTAATTTCTTCTTAACCACCATCCCAGCCATAAGCCTGTGAGTCCCCATCCGGCAATCGCATCTATTAAGTTTCCCATCAGGTCGCGTGTTTGAAACCAAATATGATTGGTGTAGGATATATTGAAGAATCCGATCAAACCAATACACAATGAGGCAGAGAGTATGGTAGCGAATGATGGGCTTCCCATTTGTTTAAATATCCAACATACGATCAGCAGTATCACAATATTGATGGCAAGACCTCTGCCCATATTTACCCCCATGTTCATATCCATCGATTTGTGATAAGCAATTTGTGCCCAAGGTTTACCTGCGGCAGCTTCAGCCATTTTTTCTTGCTCCTCCATACTGGCTCCATCCGGATAAGTAGGTAAGAAATAAGTTCCATCTTCTGTAAACTGTGAACTGAGGTACTGCAAAATGCTATCCTGTTTGGGTGTATAAGCTTGTGCAGGTCTGTGTAACTCTGCAGCAGTCCAGGAAACAAATTGCCAGAGAAACAAAATAATCGCTCCAACAATTGAGCCGATCAAAGTTTTTTTCATATGGTTGTTTTTGGTTGTATACAAAATAAAAAACAGAATTGGTAATTGCAAGTATTCATAGATACAGTAGCTGATTTCATTATTTTGCAGCATGTTTGATCAATACTCCTTTACCGTAGCAGAACGTTTTATGCGTTATGTTCAAATCGACACACAAAGTGATCCACATAGTATTAGTTTCCCAAGTACAGAAAAACAGAAAATACTTTCCGCACTTCTTGCCGACGAATTGAAAGCCATGGGTATTGATGCGGTTGAAACAGATGATTATGGCTATGTGTACGCCACGATACCTGCTACCACACATGAAGTCTTACCCGTTATTTGTTTTTGTAGTCATGTTGATACAGCTCCCGATTGTAGTGGGACCAACGTAAAGCCAATTCTTCATAAAAATTATCAAGGCCAAGTCATCGTGTTACCTGATGACTCTTCACAGCAAATCAGTACAGAAGCCTATCCTTATCTGGAAAAGCAAATAGGGAAAGATATCATTACAGCAAGTGGTTTAACCTTACTAGGAGCGGATGACAAGAGTGGCGTTGCCATCATTATGGACATGGCTCATTATTTAATGCAACATCCGGAACTGCCGCATGGTGTCATTAAAATATTATTTACGCCTGATGAAGAAGTTGGTCGAGGTACAGAAAAAATCAATATGCAAAAAATCGCGGCTGATTTTGGTTATACACTTGATGGGGGAGAACTGGGTACTTATGAAGATGAAACTTTTAGCGCTGATGGAGTGATGATTACATTTTATGGAATCAGTGCACATCCTGGATATGCAAAAGGAAAATTGGTGAATGCATTAAAATTGGCGTCCTCATTGCTGACGGCCTTGCCTACTACTGAATGGTGTCCGGAATCAACAGAAAAAAGACAGGGTTTTGTTCATCCTGTTCATATGGATGGGATTGCAGAAAAAGCAACTGTAGAATTTATCATACGTGATTTTGAAACACAGCAACTCACTGTGTACGAAAATAGGCTGCGTGAAATCTGCGAGCAAGTCGTTAGACAATATCCCGGAACTTCTTACACCTTTGAAGTAAAGGAACAGTACCGTAATATGAAAGAGGTACTTGACCAGCATCCACAAGTAAATGAGAGAGCTGAAAAAGCATATCGGGCAGCTGGTCTGGTATTGCGAAAAGAACCCATTCGAGGTGGTACCGATGGTAGCAGATTGAGTTTTATGGGATTGCCTTGCGCCAATATCTTCACCGGAATGCAAGCAATTCATAGTAAACACGAGTGGGTTAGTGTGTACGACATGGAGAAAGCTGTAGAAGTGTTGGTAAAACTGGCTTGCAATATTGATTGAAATACACAAGCCTAAGATGATATGACCTGCCAATAAACATCCTTAACAATTTATACCTAGCGGTAGTGTAACAGCAGATCGATTGGATAGGGAGAACTTCAATAGATCTCAACTTTTAATCGGGTAGTGAGAAGGCGACATAACTGTCGCCGGATTTTGTTCCAAGTTTTCCTCCGCCACATGCAATCACCAAAAACTGTTTTCCGTTTACCGCATAAATAGAAGGAGTTGCAAATCCGGGCGCAGGAAGTGGATGTTCCCATGATAATTTTCCCGTTCTTTTATGAAACGCACGGATCATTTTATCTTTTGTAGCAGCAATGAAAACAAGTCCTCCCGCTGTAACCACTGATCCACCATAGTTTTCAGTTCCTGTTGCAGGAACACCTTGGGCTTTTAACTCAGGGTATTCTCCTAAAGCAGTTTGCCATACCTGTTCACCATTATTGAGGTTAATAGCAGTGAGAGATCCCCAAGGTGGGCGAATAGCCGGATAGCCATCTTTCATAAACTTATAATAACCCGTAATCGTCCAGGGGAGGTTTCTGAAACTGTCTATGGGCTGTTTGGGTCCACTGTATATTTTAGTTTTTTCTTTTTGCAGTGAGAGAACATATGCAATAATGGCTTTTCTTTCTTGCTCATGTAGTTGAGTAAATGCCGGCATCATTCGTCTGCCGGTACGAATCAATGTATCCAAACCATCGCTTGAATAAGTTTTGTCTACATGCAGAATGGATGGATTATTACCGGTTCCCTTTTTGTCGGTACCATGACAACTTACACAATATTGTGTGTATAACCTGTTGCCGGCTGCGGCAACTGTTTCTTTTTGTTCAGTTCTTTTAGTCGTAGGCATCAGTGTCATCAGCCAGGGCATTTCATTTGCATTCACGTATAAAAAACCGGTTTCAGGATCAAAAGAAGGACCACCCCATTCAGCCCCGCCATCCAACCCTGGAAACTGAACTGCTGTTTGCGTACCCGGGGGTATAAACATTTTTCCATAACGATAAGTAGCGAGTTTTTTTCTGATGACTGCTTTTGAACTGTCTGCCAAATAGGGATTGATATCAGCTTCGGTAAAACCCTGTCTCACAAATGGCTTAGGTAGAGCAGGAATAGGTTGAGTGGGCCATATTTTTTCACCGGGGATATTGGTTGTGGTATCAACCGGTATCTCATGGATCGGAAAAATAGGTTCACCCGTTTCTCTGTTAAACACGTAAACCATTCCATGTTTGGTAGTTTGAGCAACAGCATCTATTTTTTTTCCTTTTTGAAGAATGCTGACGAGTACCGGAGGAGCGGGAATATCATAATCCCATAAATCATGATGTATAAACTGAAAATGCCATTTTCTTTTTCCTGTCTCTGCATCAAGTGCAAGCAGGCAATTCGCAAAAAGATTAGCACCTTTTCTCATGCCACCATAAAAATCAAAAGATGCAGATCCGGTTGGTGCAAACAGAATACCTCTTTTTTTGTCGAGACTAAAGCCACTCCAACTGTTGGCACCGCCAATATTTTTCCATGCATTTGGATCTTCCCAACTGTCAAAACCGTATTCACCCGGTTGAGGAATGGTATGAAATATCCATTTCATTTTTCCTGTTCTCACATCAAAAGCCCTGATATGACCTGGGGCAGCATTAGGACCTTCATCCACTCTTGAACCAAGAATAAATAAATCTTTATAAATAATTCCGGGTGAAGTAGCTGCTACATACAGATCTTTTACATCTCTTCCCAATCCCTCATGCAGGTCAACGCTTCCTTGGTTGCCAAATGATTCGATCAGCTTTCCGGTTAGTGCATGAACAGCATATAGAGAAGATCCTGCGGTATACAAAATCCTGGTATCTTCTTTGTCTTCCCAATAGGTGACTCCCCTGTTGTTATTCAAAATAAAATGGTAGAATTCTTTGTTGCGATTAGCAGAATCAGGATTGAAACTCCATTTCAGTTTTCCTGTTTTTGCATCCAATGCTATTAACTGCAATTTTGGTGTGGTAGCATACAAGGTTCCATTAACAATGATGGGATTACATTGTATCTGAGAAAATTTAGCAGTATCAGCATCTCCTGTATGGTATTCCCAGGCAATCTTTAGATCTGTAACATTTGTGCTGTCTATTTGCGAGAGAGAAGAATATTTAATTGCTTCAGAACTGCCTCCATACACCGTCCAGTCGTCATATGAACGATTGTTACAGGAAATAATTCCCATCACTACTAATATCTTGCATAGAATAGAACGCATGCGCGTTGGTTGAATGATAAAAGTATTCAGTGCATGAAAGCAGCCTCTTCAACAATTTTATTTATGATTCCAGAATACGTTCAGTGATTTTTCCTGTTGTTTTATGTTTCAGGATTAATTTTTTTGTACCAAAATGTGTCATTTCTTCTTTGATCAGATAGTGATCATTATCAAATGAGATCAAATGACTTTCTTTTGTAAGACCTGTTTGTCCGCGCCAGATATCCAATTTAACAGGTTCCCATTGTTTGCTTTTAGCAGATTTATATGCAGCGTCTAATATTGAGTTAACTACATAACCATCATAGAATGTTTCTTTAGGTGCTACGCCTTTTTCCATAGCGTTGAACATATCCATGAACATATGATTGTAGCCTAGTTCATTTAATTCATCACCTACAGGGAATAACCACCCTGTATTGCTTTCAGCTTTTTCTGCAACATAATCAGCACCTTTTCCGGTAGTGAACATATCGAAACCCGTTCTCAAGAAACTATTGATCCAGATAGTACCTTCACTACCCATTACCTCATCACGCAGATCAAGTCCACCGCGGAAGGTCCAGCTCACTTCGAATTGACCAATGGCACCATTTTCATATTTAACCAAACCGATGGCATGATCTTCTGCATCAATAGGTTTTACCTGTGTATCAGCCCAGCACATAACTTCCACCGGTTTGATGTCTTTTCCAATATAACTGCGAGTGATCTCTACACAATGGCAACCAAGATCCAGTATACATCCGCCACCAGCTTGTTCAATATCCCAAAACCACTCGCTGTGTGGGCCGGGGTGGGTTTCTCTTGATTTTGCCCAAAGAATTCTTCCCAGAGCTCCGTTCTTAACACTTTCCATGGCTTTAATGAACTTGGGTGTGTAGACAAGATCTTCCAGATATCCATTGAAAATACCTGCTTCTTCTACTGCGAGTAACATCCTTTTGGCTTCTTCTGCATTTCTACCCAGAGGCTTTGTGGTCATCACTGCTTTTTTATGTTTGCAGCATAACATTACAGCAGATTCATGAAGGTTGTTAGGAAGTGAGATACATACAACATCCACATCAGGATGCGCAATAGCTTCTTCCATATTAGTGGTCCAATGATCACAATGATAATCAGCAGCAAATTTTTTAGCGCTTTCTTCTCTGCGTGAATAGATACTTACAATTTTATCTCTGCTTCTATAACCTTGTAATGAGTCGGCATAAAAGCGGCCAATAAAACCTGAGCCGAGCATGGCAATTTTTTTCATAATGAGCTTTTGTGCGTTGTGAATCGTGAATTGTGAATGGTCAATTGTGAATATATAGGTTCATTCTATTCACAATTCACAATTGACCATTCACGAACTATGCTGTTTTCTTTTCCTTAAAGAACAAAATAAAATAAATCAATACACCCATAGCGATATAGGCAGGTACGAACCAGATGTTGAGCCAGTTATGTGTCTCGCCTGTTTTATACATATCAACGATATAACCGCTGAACCATGTTCCGATGAACATACCCACACCATAGGTTGCGAAAGTAAATAGACCCTGCGCAGCATTTTTGATCTTTGCACCTGCTTTTTTCTCTGTGTACATGTATCCTGTTACAAAAAAGAAATCGTAACAAATGCCATGCAGTACAATACCTGCATATAACATCCAGGTGTTATTTCCGGTATCACCATAAGCAAAGAAAACATAACGAAGGATCCATGCTGCCATACCTAGTAAGATCATATTCTTCACGCCAATTCGATTGAAAAGGAATGGAATAGCGAGTATGAATACAGCTTCAGATACTTGCCCTAAAGTCATTTTACTAGCCGCATTTTCAAAACTCAATTCATTGAGGAATGGATTGGCAAAGCCATAATAAAATGAAAGAGGAATACAGACAAGGATAGCAGCAATAAAGAAAATGAGGTAAGGTCTTTCTTTAAAAAGAACAAACGCCTCTGTACCTAATGCTTTAGAAGCTGAACCTTCTGCACCGTTAGGAGGGGTGTTGGGTAATACAAAACTTAATAAACCTAATCCAACAGAAACAGCAGCTGCCATATGGAAGGTAGAAGCTGTTTTTTCAATGCCTAGTTGTCCGATCAAAACACCCGCAACGATCCATCCCAGTGTTCCGAAAACACGTATCCAAGGGAACTGTTTTCCCGGATCTGTCATTTGTGAGAAAGCAACACTATTACTTAACGCAATGGTGGGCATGTATAAGAGAGAATAACCAAGGATCACCCAATAAAAAGTACTGCTATCAGTGATCTGTGTTGCCAGAAATAGTAATACACCACCAATGAGGTGTAAAACTCCCATGATCTTCTGTGCAGCAAAAAAACGATCGGCGATCATTCCTACGAAAAAGGGAGAGATCATGGTAGCGATGGCAAGTGCGCTATAAGCAGCACCAATTTCAACCCCCGTAGCCTGAAGATGTTCTCCCATATAAGTTCCCATGGTAACATACCAGGCGCCCCATATGAAATATTCAAAGAACATCATGGAGGCAAGTAGCGATCCGGTTTTGGTATTCATATTGCTTTGGTTTTGGTTTGTTTCGTTAGATTTATGTATAATAGGAAGTGATGAATTTACAGATTATTCAGTTTCTATAGACGAATCAATAAAATTTTTAAAGAGTTTCTGTTTCATGGAGTCATTGGTGAATACAATAAGGGCGATGATCACTATATCAGACAAGGAATTGGAATATTTCCTGAACCATTGTCTGGAGAAACGCTTTAAAAAAAATGAAATACTCAGTAAGCCGCTGATCACACCCAATGAAATATTTTTTATTCAAAAAGGAATGATTCGCGTATTGATTACTGATGAGGAAGGTGTGGAGCATACCATCCATTTTGCACAGGAGAATCAGTTCATTGCAGATTACTCGGCTTTTATGCTTAAAAGACCATCTGTTTACTCCTTGCAAGCTTTGGAAGACACATTGGTCATTGTGATGCCGAGATCGATTATCGAATGGGGTTATAAAGAATTAAAAGAAGGGGATAAACTTGGAAGATTGATCGCAGAATATTATTTCATTTATCAGGATAATAGAATCAAAAATATGTTTGCATTAACCCCTAAAGAGCGCTATGATTCAATAACAGAGGTCTTTCCCAATATTCATAACAGAGTTCCCCAACATATGATCGCTTCTTATTTAGGTATTACACCGGTGCATTTGAGTCGCTTGAAAAATCAGCGCAAGTAAAATCTAAACATTTGTTATCGTTTTAAAGCCCCTGTGCAAGTGATTTTTGCTGTATTAAATCAAGCAGCATGATTCATATTCTTGTACTGGCAGCCCATCTGCTCTTTTTGCAACAAACCAATAAGTCATCCGGTAGTGTTATTGTAGAAGTGAAAGGTATTTCTCCAGCCAAAGGAGGAGAACTTTCAGCAGGCATTTTCTTGGAGGCCAATTTCCCCAAACCGGGAAAGCAGCTGATAGGTACAGCTGTACCTGTGAATGACGATCAGATGAGTATTGTATTCAAAGATGTGCCTCCCGGGAAATATGGTGTAGTTGCTTTTCAAGATATTGATGCCAATAAAGATCTAAAAAAGAACTTTCTGGGTTTTCCAAAGGAACCGATCGGCTTTTCCAATGATGCCCGTATTAAAATGGGGCCACCTTCTTTTTCAGACGCTGCTATTACTGTTGAGGCAGGTAAAACCATCACTGTTCAAATCACACTCCGCTAATTTTTTAAATTATCAGTTATGTTATTATCACCTAAAGAAAAAAACGGTTATACCATCAATATGGGCCTTGTGCATTAGTGACAGGAGCGTCATCCGGTATCGGAAAAGAATTGGCTGAAAAGCTTGCTTCTGCAGGGTTTGATCTGATCATCAATGCACGCAATGAAAATAATCTGCTGGTAGTCAAAGAGTCCATTCAGTTAAAATACAATGTTCATGTAGATATAATGCCTATTGATCTGTCAGTAGAAGGAAATACTGATGTATTGATCCAAAAAATACACCATAAAAATGTTGGATTGGTGGTTCTGGCAGCAGGTTATGGAACATCAGGATTACTAAAAGAATCGTCTTTACATACAGAGATCAATATGCTGCGACTGAATTGTGAATCAGCATTGATCTTATCTCATTATTACGCGCAAAGGTTTTCTGAGCAACGAAAAGGCGGAATCATATTCTTAAGTTCAATGGTAGCGTTTCAAGGAGTGCCTTATGCGGCACATTATGCTGCTACAAAAGCTTATATCCAATCTTTGGCAGAAGGAATGTCTGAAGAGTTGAAACCATTCCATGTTTCTGTTTTAGCGGCAGCACCGGGACCTGTTCTATCCGGTTTTGGTTCAAGAGCCAATATGACAATGGGAAAAGCATCGAATCCGGAAGAAGTGGGCGTTCCCATATTAAACGCTTTAGGAAGAAGTGGCACTATTTTTCCGGGATGGCTTACTAAACTTTTGGTGTATTCTTTACGCACACTTCCGCGGTGGGGTAAAGTAAAAGTGATGAAACAGGTAATGTCAGGAATGGCTAATCAAACAAGAAATGAAACAGTATTGATCAATTAAAAAAATCGATCTCTTTTTCATACTTGCCTTTATTGGCAACAGACCATTCATAAATACTGGCCAATCTTTTCCATTCGCCATCTATCTTTTCGTAGATCCAGAATGCTCCCTCTTTCGAGAAGATATTGCTTTTACCCAGGTAGAAGAAACACAATGTGTTATTCCTTAAAAAGAAAGGAGTAGAGAAATGATGAATTTCCATGCAGATCTTCTGTTGTGGCTTTAATTTACTTTGATCTGTTTTGGAAATAAGCGGATCGACACGTTCTAATGGTACCATGTAGGCAAACGGGAACATTTTTGCAGGCCATTTCATGTTTTTGATGAGATCTAGTTGAGCAACAATGTATCTTCTTTCTTCAAGAGTAAATCTGGTCTTTCTTTTTACATATGCTACCTGATCGGGGTCCCATTCTTTGAATTCTTTATCAGATAAAAAATTAGCTTTTACCCTATTGATGATTGCAGTATCTACTTTATCTGAATAAAAAAAAGTATCACATTCCTGATAAGTAAATGGTCGGTCATTGAACCAATTGCTGTAAATATCCCTGATCAATGTTGCAGCCGACGAATTTTCCTGAGCATTTACATGCAAAGAAGTAAAGAAAAAAACAAGAAGCAAGGGCGTATATAAACGCATTGATCAATCAGAATTGCTGAGTCTAAAGATATTTAGAATTTCAACATCAATATTCTAAAGATATTAGAAAGCTCTTAGGATAAGGCTTGAAGGATATCAGCTAGAATATCTTCTCTATGCTCTAACCCTACTGAAATGCGGATTAACCCCGGGGTAATATTGACTGCGATTCTTTCATCTTCTGTAAGTTTTGCATGTGTAGTACTGGCCGGATGTGAGGCAATGCTTCTTGTATCTCCTAAATTAGCCGTCAATGAAAGCATTTGCAATCGATCTAAAAATCTACGACCGGCTTCAAGACCACCTTTCAGTTCAAAACAAACAATGCCACCACCATTTTGCATCTGTTTGGTAGCAATGGCATATTGTGGGTGGCTCTTTAAAAATGGATATTTCAACCAGCTGAGTGCGGGATGATGCTCTAATTTTTCAGCAATGTACAATGCATTGGAAGCATGACGTTCCATTCTTACATCTAGTGTCTCCAAACTTTTACTCAATATCCATGCATTAAAAGGAGATAAAGCAGGACCGGTACTTCTGCAAAACAGATAAATATCTTTGATCAATTCTTTTTTTCCAACGATCACACCACCTAATACACGACCCTGTCCATCCAACCATTTAGTAGCGGAATGTACCACAAGATGTGCTCCATATTCGATAGGACGCTGACTCACAGGTGTTGCAAAACAGTTGTCTACATTCAAGATGATCTGATGCTTACGAGCCACTCTTCCAATCATTTCCATGTCCAATATGTCTAAACCTGGATTGGTAGGTGTTTCAAGATAGATCATCTTAGTATTGGGCCTAATAGCTGCTTCCCATTCCGCTTCTGTGGCGTTTGCGGTTACATAGGAATAATCAATTCCATACTTAGGAAGGTATTTTGATATAACAGTATGTGTACTTCCAAAAATGGAATTGCAAGACAATAAGTGATCGCCTTGTTTCATCAGTGCCATAAAAGAACCAAATACAGCACTCATTCCGGAAGCAGTTGCATAACCGGCTTCTGCTCCCTCGAGTGCACATATTTTATCAATGAACTCCTGAACATTCGGGTTACTGAAGCGACTGTAAATATTATCATCCGTTTCATCTGCAAAAGCGGCACGCATCGATTCTGCATCTTCAAAGCAAAAACTGCTGGTCAGGAATAAGGGAGTGGAGTGTTCCATTTCATCCGTCTTATTCGTTTGTATGCGAATGGCATCTGTTATTTTATGGGGCATGCAGACTTAATTTAGTTGTTCTATATGAGAAGGGGTATGCTACTCAAAGATTTTTACAAATGTAATTCACGCATCCCCTTATTTTGCTGTTGAAATGCGAAATAATCAACTAAAGTATTTTGAAAGCAAACAGCCGTTTGTTTTAGAAAATGGAGCTGTTTTACCTGAACTCACCATTGCATATCATACTTATGGTGTTTGGAAGGGCTCAGATACTAAGGTAGTGTGGGTATGTCATGCATTAACAGCCAGTGCTGATTGTGCAGATTGGTGGAAAGGGTTGGTAGGAGATGGTTGTCTGATCAATCCTGAGGAATACTTTATTGTTTGTGCCAATATACTTGGATCTTGTTACGGTACTACAGGACCTACCAGTATCAATCCTGAAACCGGTAAGATCTATTTCAGTGATTTTCCTTCAGTCACCATTCGTGATATGGTGAATGCCCACATTGTATTGCGAACACATCTTGGCATCGATAGGATTTCTTTATTGATGGGGGGAAGCATGGGTGGTTATCAGGTGCTTGAATGGGCCATAATAGAACCTGACCTGATTCAAAAGATATTTTTGATCGCGACTTCTCCTTCTGAAAGCGCTTGGGGAGTAGCTGTACATACTGCTCAACGATTAGCTATTGAAGCAGACTATACTTGGAGAGATAAGGATTTGAAAGCAGGTTCAGCCGGACTCAAAGCTGCACGTGCAATAGGAATGCTTACCTATCGTAACTACGGAATATTTCAACAAGCACAAACAGATCCGGATACAGAAAAGATCGATGATTTCAGGGCTTCATCATATATCAATTATCAGGGCGAGAAATTGGTCAAGCGTTTTAATGCGTATTCCTATTGGCTACTCACGAAATGTATGGATACACATCATTTGGGTAGGGGCAGAGGAGGAGATTTGATCAACGCGTTGAATGGTATCCATCAACCTGTACTGATTATGGGTATCAAAAGCGATATCCTTTGTCCGGTAGATGAACAAAGATTCATGAAAGAACATATGCCGCATGCTACATTGATTGAAATAGATTCAACTTACGGGCATGATGGATTCATTATTGAGACTGCCCAGATCAGTTATCATTTGAATGAATGGTTAACAGAGAATAGATGATATTTATTTTGGATGATAGACCTGGATAGCATTTTTATATGCATCTTCTTTTTTCAAACTCATCTTTTTTGTTTTCTGCGCTGCAAACATTTCCATTTGATCTGTATAATGAGGGCTTGATTTTTTAGCGGACGCTCCATAGGTATTGATGCTTTCAATGATAGGTCCATCTTTTGTAAATCGAACCAGTTCAATGTAGCTCTCACCTTGATTACCTTTCACCATCCCATCTTTCCAAGCTACTGAATACATGGCTGTTAATACATCCGGTAAACCGGGAAGAGGAACTACTTTGTCTCCGCGAACATGCTTCTGATAATCGCCTAAGGGAACATTTGTTTTATCAAAATATTGTAAGAGGTCTTTCTTAGTATTTTCAAGTAATGTTATGCAAATGGGGGTAGTGAGTACCGGCGGTCTTTTCCCTTGTCTGGCCAAGGCATAGATCTGATAGTTGATATGTGCAAAAATGGTGGCACCTGTATTTTGTATATCGCTATTACGATCCCATTGTTTCAATGATTCAATAAGGTCAGCAACTTGCGGATGCTGTGCCGGATCTAATAAGAATAAAGTATCGATATGGATAGGGAAAGAAAATTTTTCAGGATATCGCCCATCATATTTTATTCTTTTAAAATCTTCGTAAGATACCTTGTCATATTGTTTCACCAATTCAGCAAAGCGCATGCTTCTGTTGTTCTCTAATGTTTCATATCCCATGGTAGGATCGATCATTTTGAAATTATCGGGTCCTTCTGTAGCGTGGAATGGTGAATGATTCGTATTGTACACAAATCCGGATGACGGTTGCAATACTTGTGGTAATTTTTCGAGTGGATGAATGTCAGTCCATAAAGTTTTGGAAGTATTACCGGGTAAAGTACCACGCCAGTTATAAGCTTGATCACGAACAGGAATGCGGCCATTGCTTAAGTAATAAATAGTGTCATAGCGATCGGCATATACAATATTGTAACCCGGTATCGCCATCATATTCAGCACTTTTTTGAACTCAGTAAAATTTTTGGCTTTGTTGAGCCAATACCATTCTTCCAGTCCGCGAATATCCATTTGTGCGGGCATTCGAATAGAGAATGTACCACGTTCTGTGATCACAGTGGGTCCATATTTACTCCAATATACTTTTCGTTTAACGCCAATACGAATACCCGACACTTTTACTTTGAGTTTTATTGTTCTTTCTTCAAGTGTCTCCCATTGACCATCAAATTGATATTGTAATTTATTATTTGGATTGATCGATAACTGATATACATCTAATTTATCAGGTTCATTGACAGTATGTGCCCAACCAAGGTGTTCATTCACACCACTGAGAATTGAAGGTGCACCCGGAAAATTTGCGCCAATAATATTCCATCCCTCTTCACTTTGTAAATGTGCCTCATACCAACTTACAGGTCCTTCCAAAGGTTGATGTGAATTGATGGCCAGGTAAGTTTGTCCATCCGTAGTCTTTTTAGAATTAAAAGCGAAAGCATTACTGCCGCCGGGTTTCATATCGTCTAACAGAGGAACAGTTCCTCCGAATATTGATTTTAATGCTCCATCTGCACCCGATAATACACATAATTGTAGTACAGAGTATTGCAACATATCTTTTGGAGTGATCGGGAAAAGCTGTTTGAGTAAAACTTCTTTTGGATGTGCTTTCGCATACGCATTGAAACCGGCAGCATATCCTTCCAATAGTTTCTTATAAGCAGGGGAGATGTCTGATTCATATTTGGCAGCTACCAACTCTTGAATACGCATCAGATGTACGATATAATCAATGGTTGCACCATCTTTTCCTTTATAAGCACCTAACATGGCTTTTCCAGCCATGTATGACTGTTGAATGGTAGCGAAATCGTCTTCCGCATGTGCCCATGCCAAACCATAAGCCACTTCTGCATCTGTTGGAGCAAAAATGTGAGGCACACCGAAACTGTCTCTTACAATATCAATTTTATCGATATTGAATTGGGCTTGAAGCGAAAAGAAGAATAAAGAAAAGCTGAGAATACAAATTGATTTTTTCATGGCATTAGCATCTGACTTATTACAAATCTACCTGAATAAGGTTTGCACAACCAAATCCATTCAGACTTGTTATTTTTGTTTAAATTAGTCATATGGGCATTTTAAAACAATTGGCAGAATACCTGTATCTGAGAAAAAGAGATCCTAACGAACCACGTACACAGTGGATGAAGTATATGCATGGGATGAATAGGATATCCCTTATTATGTTCATACTGGCTGTATTCGTGATCATTTTTAAATTGGTGATATTGCCCTTGTTCAGGGGATAATTCTCTTTTTTCAGCAGATTCAGATGCATAGACTCATCGCGTTATTGCTGCTTATATTCTCAAATACTGTTGCTAATGCACAGCAGGATACTTTGGTGTGGAATCTTGGTACAGAATTAAGATGGTCTGATTTTAAAGGTATCCCTGATAAACAATCTCATTACGCTGCACTTACTCATGCAGAAATAAGATACACGGTCACTATGATAAAGGGACTCGTTCGTTTTGATTTTGCTAATCTTTTTCTCAAGAAGGCTTCCTGGACAAAGAATAATACCAATTTGGTTTTATTACAACATGAACAAATTCATTTCGACATAGCAGAGTTTCATAAGAGGCTATTGATCGGGTTGTTGTATACCCGTGATTTTAGTAGTCATAGTTTTGAAAAAAAAGTGAAGTTACTTGGCGATTCTATTAATGTTGCCAGAAATAAAATGGATGAGGAGTTCGATCAGGATGTTTTATACAGTGATGACAGAAATCGGTTGGTAAAGTGGCAAAACAAGATCAATAAAGAGTTGGATCGATTGAAGTCTTACGATCGAAACAGTATCCTCGTAAAACTAATCGATTGATTTGGATACTAGGTTCATGATTTGCTTAGCGGCTTGTGTTGAAGCATTACCTCCCTTAGATAAAAGTTCTTTTAGTGCCGAATAATCAGCGATCATTTTCTGTCGATGTTCAGCGTTATATGTGATCAGTTTTAGTTCTCTTACAAGATTTTCGGTAGTTAGTTCGTGTTGTATCAATTCTTTCACAATGGGCTTATCCATAATGAGATTGACCAGAGAAATATATTTGATATTGATCAATCTCTTTGCAATTTGATAACTGATGTTATTGCCTTTGTAACAAACAACTTGCGGTACGCCAAACAATGCTGTTTCCAGTGTAGCTGTTCCGCTGGTAACCAATGCTGCATTGGATTTCATTAAGAGGTCATAGGTTTGATTGCGAACGCTGGTAACATTGGTAGCAGTACTCAAGAATGGAGTATAAAAATCATCTTCTAGTCCGGGCGCTTTTGCTACAACAAATGTATACTCAGGAAAATACGAAGCTACACTTAGCATGAT
Organism: Sediminibacterium sp.; assembly: GCA_965279585.1. Lineage (GTDB taxonomy): Bacteria > Bacteroidota > Bacteroidia > Chitinophagales > Chitinophagaceae > Sediminibacterium. The sequence continues at coordinate 1,158,258 of OZ257248.1, forward strand.
CGGTAGCTTTTTGGTGATTTCCTGTTTCCGACTCCCGGGTAGGAGGGCTATGATATTAGTTGATAGTGTTGTTGAATTGTCTACATGCTCTTCTGTCAACTGTAAACGATCTACTGTCAATCCTTTCTTCCTCTCCACCACTTCCACCAACGGATGTCCTACATATTCAACATCCCAGTTCCATTTGGTTGTGTAATATTCTTTTTCAAAAGGAAGGATACAAAGCATTTTATCGATGTATTCTTTCATCTTCTTTACCCTATTTTCTTTCCATGCCCATACTTGCGGAGAGATATAATACACCACTTTGTATCCTTTTTTATGTGCCCATTCCGCAATTCGCAGGTTGAAACCGGGATAATCGATCAATACCAATACATCGGGCTGATACGCTTCAATATCTTCTTTACAAAATTTGATATTACGTAGAATGGTAGGCAGATTTTTAATGACTTCTACAAAACCCATAAAAGCCAAGTCTTTATAATGCTTAACCAGTGTAGCGCCTGCTTCAGCCATTAAATCACCACCCCAACAACGAATATTGGCGTTGAGATCTTCTTTTTTTAACTCCTTGATAAGGTTGCTGCCATGCAGATCGCCACTGGCTTCACCGGATATGAGGTAGTATTTCATGTGATTTGTCAATTGTCAATTGTGAGTTGTGAATCGGATAATCATATAAAACATTATTGACCATTGACCATTCACCATTCACGCACACAAAATACATTCCCCTGACGCAATCTGACAATTTTTTTCAGAATAACTAAAAAAATAGTTGTAAAACTAAAAAATTAGTTTTAGGTTTGTTTTGTCATTAAAAAGTTACCCCATGAAACCATTGACAAAAGCAGAAGAACAGATCATGCAAAGCATCTGGAAATTAGAAGAGGCTTTCTTGAAGGATATTCTAGAACTACAGCCGGAGCCCAAGCCACATTCAAATACGGTGGCTACGATTTTGAAAATATTGGTGGAGAAAGGTTTTGTAGGCATTACACCCGTAGGGCGGATGCATCGCTATTATCCATTGGTGTCTAAGGAAGAGTATTCATCCAGTACGATTCGCACATTGGTAGACGGATATTTTGAAGGCTCTTTTAGTGAAGCAGTATCATTTATGGTCAAACAAAAAGATATCAGTATCCGTGAACTAGAAATGTTGTTACAGGAAATTAAAAATGCTAAAAAATAAGGTATGCTAAGTACTGCGTATTATTTTCTGCAAGTTTTATTATGTAGTGCCATCATGATGGGCTATTACTGGATCGTATTGCGCAATAAACGATTTCATCAATACAATCGCTTTTACTTGTTAAGTGTAGCGATATTATCTTGGATCATTCCTTTAATCAAGATTCAGTGGACGAGTAGCTTCGGTGATCATGAGCAAGTCATTCGTTTTTTGACAGTGGTAGCAGATAATAATACGGAATTGGAATCAGTAGTCAAATCAAAAGGATTTCATTGGAGTACAGAGAGCTTGGTATCCTTACTTTATTTTTCAGTAGGTATTTTTTTACTGTTGACGATGCTGCATGCATTGTATCGTATCTATCAGTTACTGAAAAAGAATCCATACAGACAAATTGAAAATATATTTCTGATCATCACACAGGCAAAGGGGACGCCTTTTTCCTTCTTCCGATATATATTCTGGAATGATGAGATCGATATCCGAAGCGCATCGGGTAAACAGATCCTACAACATGAACTTACACATGTACAGCAACGTCACTCAGTAGATAAAATGCTGATACAATTGGTACTGATTGTAGGTTGGTTCAATCCTTTCTTTTGGTTATTAAAAAAAGAAATGGAAATGATCCACGAATTCATTGCAGATAAAAAATCGGTACGTGATGGTGATACGGCTGCATTAGCGAAGATGTTACTAACGGCGGTATATCCGCAACAACAATTCGGACTAACGCATCCATTCTTTTTTTCACCCATTAAAAGGAGGTTACAAATGTTGACGAATAATAAGAACCCAAGATTCAGTTATCTGCGAAGACTGGTGGCATTGCCTTTATTTGCAGTTCTGGTAATACTATTTGCTTTTAGAAGTAAGGAGTCTAGAATCGACAAGCCGATCTCTGTAGCGTCGGTTGTTGAAAATGTAGTGGATGATTTCCGATCACATGTTACCGGAGACACGAAGAAGATTTTTTCTGCAAGACCTTTGCGTAGTGCAGTGCTTAACAAAACATATACCATCGTTATCAATCCGGGTCATGGGGGAGAAGATGTTGGAGCTAAAGGATATGATGGAACAAAGGAGTCTGATTTAAGTCTGGCATTAGCAAAAAAAATCAAGGAACTGAATTCAAATCCAAACATTCGAGTGGTCCTTACACGAGAAAGTGATGTATACAATTCAGTTGCTGAAGTTGCTGAAATGGCTCAAAAATTTTCACCTGATTTGTTCATTGCAGTACATGCGAACTCAGCTCCGCCTATCCGGATCAAGGGTAAAGCCAGTAAAGAAAATCCAAGTAAGGGAGCTGAACTTTATTTGTCCTCGAAAGAGAAATCTAATGATTACGACAATAGTTACTTGCTTGCAAATTATTTAGGAAACACGATTAGTTCAGTAGCGACCCCTTTTTTAGGCATCAAATCTCGTCCTAACGGTATTTATGTCTTACAAGCAATGAAATGTCCTTCTGTACTTGTTGAGACGGGTTTTGTAAGTAATCGTGAGGAATTGAAATTATTGAAAGATGAGTCGTATCAAAGTAAGATGGCTTTATCCATATTGCAGGGTATTGAGTTGTATTTGAAGCAAAGAGAACAAAATGGAGATAAGTCGGACTTTACAGCGGTTAGTACAAACAATACCGAGTTATTTCAAGCAAAAAAAGAAAATCAGCATGAAGATCCATCAGGTATGAAGGATTTTAGAAAGCGAAATCCAGATGTAAAGCAGGTATACTGGCGGCATGCTCCTTTAAGAATGACTATTGAATTGAAAGATGGAACAGAAGAGGTCTACAATTTAGAAAAGACCGAAAGTAAAAACAGGGCTATTAAAAAGTATGGAAAGCTTCCAATAGCTGCTCCGCCACCTCCGATGTCACCACCATCAGATCCAAAAAATAATCAATCAATTACTGTGGAAGATGTTGTTCTTGAAAGTGTATATGTCAATCCGGAAATTCCTCCATCATTTCCCGGGGGCGACACAGCTTGGCGTGATTTTCTTATGCAGCATCTAAATAGAGATATTCCTGTTAACAATGGATGTCCTCCGGGTAAATTTGTAGTAAAAGTTTCTTTCCAAGTTGATAAAGCTGGAGAACTCAACAATGTTAAATTGGAAAATGATCCAGGTTATGGAACAGGTACTGAAGTACTTCGATTGTTTTCTAAAGTCCCTAAGTGGAACCCTGGTAAGGTCAAAGGGCAAGCTGTATCATCAATGGTTGAAAAAACAGTAACATTTATGGTATCTGAGGAATGATAAGATATGATTAATCTTTTTTGCTAAGATATCGTAGAGCATTAGTGCCTGATATTAACTAGCCACAGATTCACAGATTACTAATCTGTGAATCTGTGGCTAGTTTTTTATAAAACCCATTTAATAGTCAGTGTAATCAATGCATAAATACAAGTGGCAATAAAAATACCTCTCGCTGTTTTATCTTTTTGTTGATTCACATAGATTGTAAATACAACAGCGTTTGCAATCAGTGCCAGACTGATAATGCCGGTTAACAGTGAAGGCTGCACGCGTAATACATGAAGAAACTCCTGGAAAGTAAAGAGCCTGAATTTGATCAGGTAATACCCAAAGAAACCCACTACAGGTGCCAGAAAACCCAATATAATTCCAAGTTTGAGATTATCTTTTTTCAGCATCAGAATTTCCATTTGGTTTCCAGTTGCTGTTTCAATTTGTAGTTGGTGAGATCAAACTGAACAGGAACTACACTCACATAATTATTTTTCAAAGCCCATACATCCGTATCTTTTCCTTTATCGAAATTCACAAACTCTCCGGTGAGCCAATAGTATTTCTTGCCATGCGGATCTTTTCTCTCATCAAACTCTTCCTGATATTTCGCATAGGCTTGTCTACATATTTTAATGCCTTTGATCAGCTTTTCACTTACGGCAGGAATATTTACATTCAGACATAGATGTTTGTCCAATGCTTTTCCACTCAATAGTTTTTCAACGATGATGCGTGCATATTTACCTGCTGCAGTGAAGTCTGCATCAATACTCAGATCTGTTAAACTAAAACCAATACTCGGAATACTTTCAATAGAAGCTTCCAATGCAGCAGACATGGTGCCCGAATAAATCACATTGATCGAATGATTGGAACCATGATTGATGCCACTGATACAGATATCCGGTTTGCGATGCAATACCTTATCAACCGCGATCTTCACACAATCTACAGGGGTGCCACTGCAACTATAAGCTTCAATACCCTCAAACACATTAGACTTTTGTAAACGTAATAATTGTCCGATGGTGATCGCATGTCCCATACCGCTTTGTGGTTTATCCGGCGCTACAACAATGATTTTACCTAAACCCCTCACTGCATCTACTAAAGCACGAATACCCGGTGCATTGATACCGTCATCATTGGTCACTAAGATGACGGGTTTGTTTTCTTTTTTAACTGATTTCGACATACCCGCAAGATACGAACCCTCCCCGACTTCGCTATACTCGTCACCCCTCCTTGGGAGGGAGGGGATGGGGAGGGATAAATAAATTTGGTAGAACTAAAAAATTTAGTATTTTGCAGCTAAATCAATTAGCTATGTCAAACGCCGGAAAGAATTTACGACACCTGCGCAAGCTACGTGGCTGGACGCAGGAGGAATTCGCCAACAAGCTTAAGATCAAAAGATCATTGGTAGGTGCCTATGAAGAAGAGCGCGCCGAGCCAAGGCTGGAAGTGGTGAAAGAGATCTGTCAAATTTTTAAATTAAGTCTGGAAGACTTTTTACTCAAAGACCTTACAGCTACCAAAGGCGGAGGGTCTTATATCGAGAAGAGACGTCAGATGAAAATGGTGGCAGAGGTTGCGGAAGTTCGATTTGTACCGGTAAAAGCAGCCGCCGGTTATTTGGCCGGTTATGCAGATCCTGAATTTGTGGATGAATTGAACACTTTCACCTTACCCATGCTTGCCCCCGGTCAATACCGTGCTTTTGAAATCGTAGGAGATAGTATGTTGCCAACACCCAGCGGAAGTGTGATCGTTGGGGAGAGAGTTGAAGACCTGGACGATGTAAAGAACAGTAATACCTATGTGGTGCTTTCCAGAAATGAAGGGGTTGTCTACAAACGAATCATGAAGAATAACAGGGTGAAAAATAAGATCACACTGATCAGTGATAATCCTCAGTATGAACCCTACAATGTGAGTTCTGAAGATGTATTGGAAGTTTGGAAAGCAGTCTATATTCTTCAAAAAGCCAATGCAGGTCCTCGCTGGGATGTCAATCAATTGGCAGGAATGGTCAATAACTTACAAGAACAAGTAAGTACTTTGAAGAAGAAGTTGAATTAAATATTTTCTCTGAAGCCTGTGATACAACATCACAGGCTTTTTCTTGTTCCGTCTGTACAATTTTAATGTCGCCGCATCCTGATTCCGCTATTTTTGCGACACTTTGATTCACATGAAAAAATTATTGCTATTCATTGCTTGCTTTTTCACCGGTTTTCTGTTTGCTCAGGAAAGAAGTCTGAAGGCTTTAAAAATCAATGTACCCATTAAAATAGATGGACAACTGGATGAAACGATCTGGAAAGAGGCTGCTGCTGCAGAAGACTTCATTCTCAATAGCCCCAAATTTGGAGATCCGGCAAGCCAAAAGTCAATCGTTAAGATACTTTACAGTGATCAGGCAATTTATGTGGGTGCTTATCTCTTTGATGACCCATCACTGATACGGAAACAATTGACATCACGCGATGGAGAACAACGTAATGATGTGGATTATTTCAGTGTCTTTTTTGATACCTATAATGATGATCAAAACGGTTTTCAATTTCTTGTGACATCCAGAAACGTGCAATCTGATGGACGTTTATTACCCAATCTGAACTCACAATTTGGCCCGCCTTCAGATTATAGTTGGGATGCTGTTTGGGAAAGTAAAGTGCAAATGCAAAAAGATGGATGGACCGTTGAAATGAAGATCCCTTATTCTGCACTACGTTTTTCTCAAAAAGAAATACAGGATTGGGGTGTAAATTTTCAACGTTATAGCAGAAGAAACAATGAAAGTTCTTTTTGGAATAAAATTGATCCCAACCAAAATGGTTTTGTTAATCAGTTTGGAAACCTGCAAGACATCAAAAATATTGTTCCCCCTTTGCGTTTGTCTTTTCTGCCTTATGTCACTGCCGGCACCAGAATCGTACCTTACGCAAATGGAGAAACAAAGACAGAATTTTTGCGTAACGGTGGTATGGATCTCAAATATGGGGTGAATGAAAGTTTTACACTAGATGCAACATTGATCCCTGATTTTGGACAAGTGATCTCTGATAATGTGGTATTGAACCTCTCTCCATTTGAAGTACAGTTTCAAGAGAACAGACCTTTCTTTACAGAAGGCATTGAATTATTTAATAAAGCAGGATTATTTTACTCGAGAAGAGTAGGGAATACACCTGCAGGGTATAATGCAGTGAGGAATATGGTGAATAATGATCCCAATCTTAATATCATATCAAATCCAGGGATTACACAGCTATACAATGCTTCAAAATTTTCCGGTCGCAATAAAAAGAAGTTAGGCATTGGTGTCTTCAATGCCATCGGTGCCCCTATGCATGCTGTTATAGAAGATAAAACAACAGGTAAGCAAACAAGAATTGAAACAGAGCCTCTGGCAAACTATAACATTTTTGTACTCGATCAGGCATTGGCCAATCGTTCATCCGTAACCTTCACCAATGCCAATGTATGGAGAAGTGGTGGAAGTAGAAACTCCAATGTAAGTTCGATGGATGTCAATCTTTTTGATAAAAATAATCGAACCAATTTCAAATGGAGTGGAAGGTTCAGTCATATTACGGGTAAAGAAAACTATAATGGCTTTACCAATGTACTTTCTTATGGAAAAGTGAGTGGCAGGATTCAATACTTATTTCAAAATGTGATCGAGTCTGACAGATATGATCCAAATGATCTAGGATTTTTACAGGCGCCAAACGAAATCACTACTACCGCTCGTGTGAGTTATAATCAGTTTACGCCTACCAAACAGTTTTTGAGTTATAATTATAGTCTTACACTGATACCGACTTATCTGTACAAGCCCAATGCATATTCAAATTTTATTGTGCAGACAAGGGCTTTCTGGTTTTTCAAAAATTTCTGGGACCTGAGTATCAACTTCAACTGGCAGCCTGATTGGCAAAGAGATTATTTTGATTTACGTACGCCGGGCAGAATGATTCGTAAAACTCCTTATTGGTATACAGGTGTTAGTGGGAGTAGTGATAGTAGAAAGAAATATTTTTTCAGATTTAATTTTGGTTTTGCAGAATCCCCCATACCTAATGATCCTTACATCGTCACCGGAATTGGACAGCGATATCGTTTCAATGAACATTTTAGTTTGGACATTGAAACAAGACGTGATCTTGATAACGGACAGTTTGGTTATGCCTACAGAGATACAAATGGGGAACCGATTGCAGGTAGAAGAAAAGTAACCAACTTCACGACACTCATTAATGGCATCTATAATTTTACACCGAGAATGAATCTTACATTACGTACACGTCATTATTGGAGTAGGGTGCGATATGTAAGTTTCTTCGATGTGACTCCTGATGGCTGGCTCACTTCAAGACCTTTTACTCCGGGTAGAGATCAAAATTTCAATGCATTCAACCTTGATATGTTTTATACCTGGGATTTTAAATATGGTAGTCGTTTTATCATTGGATGGAAAAATTGGTTAGGTACCGATTTCCCTATATCAGGAGTCTCACACAAGGGTTATATTGATAACCTAAGACAAGTATTTCAACAACCATTGGGCAATGAAATTACTTTTCGATTGATTTACTTTATTGATTATCTCACTTTACAGAAAAAGCGAAAGGATATCTAATAAAGATCAGCTGCTAATCTGAATGTGTTGCAATGTGCTTCAACGATGACTCGCACGTCGGGAGAGTATCCACCACCCATGGCCACTACAACCGGTATATTATTTTTTCTCAATGAAGTAAAAACAAGACGATCTCTTTCTTTACATTCTTCGATTGTAACTTTTAATTTTCCAAATTTATCGGTCTCAAGAATATCTACTCCCGATAAGTAAAATGCAAAATCAGGTTTTATTCTTTCGATCAGTTCAGGAAGTGTTTCTTGTAATAGGTTTAGATATTCTTTTCCGTTGGTGCCATCTTTCAAAGGAATATCAAGATCCGATCTTTCTTTGTGAAATGGATAGTTATGTGCACCATGCATACTGAATGTAAACACAGATGAATTATTTTCAAAAAGCTTGGCAGTTCCGTTTCCTTGGTGTACATCCAAATCAATAATGAGAATTTTAGACGCTTTTTTGTGATGTAATAAATGATTTGCAGCAACAGCCATATCATTTAATAAGCAAAAACCTTCACCTCGATCTGCAAATGCATGATGCGTTCCTCCGGCTACATTCAATGCAACACCGGTTTGAAAAGCAAAAGTGCAACAGTCGATGGTTCCTTGCGTTATGATGAGTTCTCTTTTGGTTAGTTCAGGTGACTGCGGGAAGCCAATGCGTCTTTGTTCTGATGCGCTTAATGTTTGATGAATTAGCTTATCTAAATAAGACCTTTCATGCGTTAGTAATACAGTGGTTTCGTCACATATATTCGGAGCAAAAAAATATTCGTCTGTAACGGACCCTTCATGTAATAGTTGCTCAGGTATCAGTTCATACTTAAGCATAGGAAATCGATGACCTTCAGGAAGTGGGTGAGCATAGATGGGATCGAAAGCAATACGAATCATTGTATCTGTAAAATGGTCTTATTTACAATAGCGTATACCCGGTCTTTTTTCTTTGGTTCAATAACTGCTAAACCTGAAAAATGACTAAAAGCAGGTAGGATGGCTTGGTTTTCGGTGAAATAGAAACAAGGGAAACGAAGTGTTTGTTTGCCCATGCCCCGCATAATGATACCGGGATGTAGGTGACCCGAGAAAACAAATCGTGTAGCATCTAATGTTGTTGGAGATTCTGCAGGATCATGGATGAAACTGAACTGATGTAAATGATAGTCGTTTCTTACCTCGATGGCTGCTTCTTGATACCAGTTAGTCGGTAAAATATCATGATTGCCCTTGATCAGTAAAAAGGGAAGTTGTGAAATATCCTTTCTCCATTTCAGAAAAAAGTCCATCTCTTTATTTTCGATACTGTGAAAGAGATCACCAACGATCAATAACTGTTCTGCTTTAAAAAAGCTGATCTGTGAAAACAATCTTTGAAGATCTTCTTTATAGACAGACTGTGGTACAGCAATTCCACTTTTTCTGAAATGCCCGGTTTTACCAAAATGAAGATCTGAAACGATCAATGTTTTTTCCTCTTCCCAAAAAAGAACTCTTTCCGGTGATACCCAGAAATGATGATCCAGAAGATGGTGAAGGAGTGGTGCAGTCATGGCGGACAAAGATATTGATCAGGGTAATAAACCTATTGCAATTGTTGTTGCATTTTTCTTACACGATCTTCTAATTGTTCTGATGACATATTTTCTCGCATACTATCTACTTTGATCGGGAAACAGAATGGGGTCAACTGTTGTGGGAATTTGATCACAATCTTACTGTTCAAGATTCTTGATAATGCATTTCTAAGCCTGACTTCTTCCATTTGTTGATCAAATACTTCCTGGTATGCCTGTCTAAGTAATAGGTTGTCAGGTTCATAATCGGAAAAAACTTTGAACAACAATGAGGCGGATGATTGTAAGTGCCTTGCTTTTTTTTGTTCTCCGGGATATCCCTGAAAAATCAATCCACCTATCACAGCAATATCTCTGAATTTTCTTTTGGCCATTTCTACTGAATTCACGCTCTGTGTGATATCATTCATGAGATTTTCAGTACTGAATAATTCATACACATTCGTATCATCAAGAGGAATAGGTTGGTCACTTAATAATTCAAACCCATAGTCATTCATCACAAATGAAAAAGTGATGGGTATTTTCCGACTGATACGCCACGCGATTAGTGCAGCCATTGCTTCATGTACCAAACGTCCTTCAAAGGGGTAGACGAATAAATGAAAACCATCTTTTGTTTCGATATGTTCTATGAGTAATTCATTCTCTTTAGGGATATGTGATAGCTGCTCTTGTAATTCAAACAATGGTGTCAATGCTTTTAATTCAGGGTCTTTGGCTTTTTTGGTCAATGCAATATCTAATGTTTTTCTAAGCATTAAACCAAGATTAGCTGTTAATGGCATTCGTCCGCCCATCCAACTGGGCACAATTGATTTTTTTGAAGTAGAAGGTTTTACAGTTACCGTCATTTCTTTGATCCCGATCAACTCCAGATTTCTTCCCGCAAGTGTAAATACTGTACCCGGCTCTAGTCTGCTAATGAACCATTCCTCAATGACGCCAATGAATTTTCCATTCATTAGTTTTACTTTTAACATCGCATCACTCACGATCGTTCCGATGTGCATTCTATGACGCATCGCAATTCTCCGGCTTTTAATGCTGTAAATACCGTTGTCAATTTCAACCTTTCGATACTCGTCGTATTGCTGCAATGCAGTACCTCCCTGTGTGATATGTAATAGTACTTCCTGCCATTCCTGCTCATTCATTTCATTAAAGCAGTGTGTTGTTTTGATCTCCTCAAACATTTCTTTTGCTCTGAATCCTTCGCTAATAGCAAGTGTACAGAGGTACTGTAATAAAACATCAAAACATAAAAGCAAGGGATCGCGTATTTCTATTGCAACTTCGCCAATGGCCTTTTTTAATGCAGCCGCTTCTACCAATTCCAAGGAATGTGTGGGCAAGAAATAAATTTTACTGATTTCTCCGGGTTGATGTCCGCTTCTTCCTGCTCTTTGTAAAAATCTTGCTACCCCTTTCGGTGATCCTACTTGTATCACAGTGTCTACCGGACGGAAATCAACACCCAGATCGAGACTAGCTGTACATACCACAGCTTTTAATTTTTGAGTGTGTAATGCATCTTCCACCCATAACCTCAATTCTTGTTCTATACTTCCATGATGTAAGGCGATGGCACCGGCTAATTGTGGTGCTACATTGAGTAAAGTCTGATACCAGGTTTCACTCATCCCTCTGGTATTAATAAAGATCAGTGTTGTATTGCTTTGTTCAATGATTGGAACAATCTTCTCCGCTAATTTAATCCCCAAATGTCCTGCCCATGGATATTTTTCGATCTCATCAGGAATAACAGAACGTACTTCAATGGGTTTATGAATGTTTGCTCGAATGATATGTCCCTGATTCTTTAATGGATACAACAACACCTCCATAGCCTGTTCTAAATTCCCAATTGTAGCGCTAATGCCCCATACGGATAATGTTGTTGACTGTTGTCGCGACAATGCCACAAGTCGAGATAAAGCTAATTCAACCAATACCCCTCTCTTTCCACCCATTAATTCATGCCATTCATCAACTGCAATCATTGACAGAGATTTGAACGTCTCCGGATATCCCTTTTGTGCGAGAAGTAAATGCAGACTTTCAGGAGTGATGATCAATACCTCAGGCATATTTCTTTTCTGTTTCTGCCTTTCTGAAGTATCAGTATCACCGTTTCTAATTCCTACTTGCCATGATATACCTATTTCTTGGATCGCTTCTTCCATGGCCCTTCCTATGTCTTTTGCAAGAGCACGTAGGGGAGTGATCCATAATAATTGAAGTCCATTTTTCTTAGATGATCTGAATGTTTCAGGATGTTGATTGATAAATTGAATGACAGCGCCAAGAAATACAGAAAATGTTTTACCACATCCTGTAGGTGCGTTCACCAAACCCGAATGACCTTGAAAAATATGTTCCCAGGCCTCAGCCTGAAATGCAAATGGACTGTATCCTTTAGTGGATAACCAATCTTCAATTACCTTATATCCCTGGGTGTTGATCAGTTTCATTTTCCATATACAGCCAGCAGCTGTTTTAGATCATCTAATGTATTGATTTCATCAGGTTTTTTATCGGTTCTCCATTTATTGATTCTGGGAAAACGTAATGCTACTCCACTTTTATGTCTGTTTGATGCTGCAATTCCCTCAAAAGCGATCTCAAACACTAATTCAGGTTTTACAGTTCTTACGGGACCAAATTTTTCTATTGAATTATTTTTTACAAAAGCATCTACCTGTGCAAATTCTTTATCCGTAAGTCCTGAATAAGCTTTCGTAAAACTTACCAACTTATCCCCATCTTTCACAGCAAAAGTATAATCAGTATAAAGATTACTTCTTCGTCCATGCCCTTTCTGCGCATAGATCATCACAGCATCAATTGTTAAAGGATCAATTTTCCATTTCCACCAATCTCCGGTTTTTCTTCCTACTTGATAAGGCCCTTTTTTTCTTTTAAGCATTAATCCTTCAGCGTGATGCTCTCTGGCATTTTCTCGGATCGTTATGAGCTCACTCCAATGATTGAAATCGATCGATGGTGACAAGTGTAGATTAGAGGGATGTTGAAGCATCGATAATAAATTTTCAAGCAGAACCCTTCTTTCAGCAGTTGATAAATGTCTGATATCATTTCCTTCCCATTCTAATAGATCATAGGCAAAAAACGAAACCGGGGCTTCTTGTAATTGCTTCTTTGTTATGTTTTTTCTGCCAATTCTTGTTTGTAGCATACTAAAGGGTAGTGGCTGCCCATCTTTAGCAGGGATGATCTCGCCATCTAATACTGTTCCATCAGGAATAGAAGTAACAAAAGAGAGGTATTCGGGAAACTTCTCAGTCATTAGTTCTTCACCACGACTCCAAACATAATGAGTGCCCTTTCTTTTAATGATCTGTCCTCTGATGCCATCCCATTTCCATTCAGCTTGCCATTCCGAAGGATCCCCCAATTCATGTGGCTCGCCATCCAATGCATATGCCAAGTAAAATGGATAAGGTCTGGAATCGTCTTGGTTGCCTTGATCATCCAACAATAACTGTTCAAAAGAAATGGTTTGAGGATTCCAATTGCCACTGATTTTATGCGCCACTAAAGAAGCATCCAATGATGTAGCCTTGGCTAAAGCATTCACCATCATTTTTTGTGAAACACCAATTCTAAATCCACCGGTGATCAACTTATTGAATACAAAAAGCTCATCTCTGTCCAACTCTTGCCAGACTTGCGTTATGAATTTCTTTTTTTGTTCTTCACTTTCATTTTGTAGTTGAATAAGTTGTTCTATGTAATAATGGAGTGGTGGATTTTCTTTTTTGGAAGAAATAAGCGGTAGTAATAATCCGATCGTTTCAGCAAGGTCCCCTACGGTATGATAACATTCTTCAAAAAGCCATTCTTGTAAGGACGTTGATTCGATACACCATTGTTTTAATTGTGAGGTGCTGATGGCTCTTTTGGGTCTTCTACCACTAAAAATTGCAATCACCCAAACTCTGTCTTTGGGATGTGCAATAGAAAAATATTGTGATAAGGCATTCAGTTTTTCCAGAACGCCGGTTGCATTTCCTAGCAGCTGAACCAATGATGCAAAGGCTTTCATAGTTCGCCAGGATTTTCCGTGAGAGATATGTTTTCTTCTTCCCCATAAGCTGTTTTTACCTCTGCTGCTTCAATACCTTTTTCATTCAAGTATCTGCTTAGTACAGATTGAAATCCATGTGTTACAAAAACTTTAGATGCACCTGTTGCATCTATTGCACTGAGTAGACCGTTCCAATCAGCATGATCACTTAATGCAAAACCTGCATCTGTATTATTTCTTCTGAAGTTGCCGCGAACCTGCATCCAGCCGCTGCAAACAGCTGTGGCATAGGGCTGGATTTTTTTCATCCAACTACTTTCAGTGGCACCGGGGGGAGCGATGACAACTGAAGATCGAAATTTTTCTTTAGGAATATCAGGTGTTACTCTTTGGACATCAGGTAAGTTGATGCCATGATCTTGCAGTGTCTTATGTGTATTCCAAATAGCACCATGCACAAAAATATTTTGGGTGATAGGTGTGATGGCCTGTAAAATTCTTTGTGCTTTTCCCAAACTATATGCAATCAATACACTGGTCTTTCCTTCCTGTTGGTTATTTGCTATCCATTTTCCGATCCTGTCAAACATGATCTCCTGTTGCTCCCACTGATAAATCGGAAGTGCAAAAGTTGATTCAGTCAAGAATGTATGACAACGAATCGGTTCAAAACTTCCACTGATACCATCAGCCTCTGTTTTATAATCTCCACTTACTACATACACTTCTCCTTTGTATTCAATTCTTATTTGCGAGGAGCCAATAATATGTCCTGCAGGATGTAATGATATCTTAACCCCATTTTTATAAACAGCTTCACCCCAGGCCATGGATTGGGCCTGAATATTACCAAGTCTTAATCGAAGAATGGGTAAAGTATCATGATGACAGAGATAATGTCCGGATCCCCAACGCGCATGATCACTGTGAGCGTGTGTAATAACAGCGTGGTCAACAGGACGCCAAGGATCAATATAAAATTGACCCGCTTCGCAAAAAAGTCCTTGATCTGTAAATGTGATAAGTGCCATGATAAGCTGCAAGCCTCAAGCTATAAGCTTCAAGCTTTGTAAAAAGTTATGAACTAATTTTTATTATTACATCTAATTTCTTGTAGCCAGTGCCGTGAAACTTGAGGCTTTCAACTTCTTCCTTGTAGCCTGTAGCTTGCAGCTTGTGGCTTCCTCCTGCATTTGTCAGAACAATACTTTACATCCTCCCAAACCTTTTCCCATTTTTTACGCCAAGAGAATGGGCGTTGACAGGTAACGCAGATCTTTGAGGGTAAAGAAGATTTATTGCCTTTGAAATCTTTCATGCAACAATAACAAGGAGACCAACCTTTTGTTGAGGATTAATTAACAGAACGGATCTGGCCATCCATTTTACGGATGTAGTACAGTTTTTTATTTTCCAAATAGTCAACTGCATTGGGGTTATTGCTATACGGTCTTACAGGTTGAATATCAAAATCATTAAAAAGTCTCAGGCTTTTATCTGAAAGATTTTTCATCAGTGCTCCTTCATGTTTGATGAGTAGTTTGGTAAAACGATACATGGCTTCAAACCCTTTAAAAACCATATCGCTGGGTCTACCTGAAAATTTATTTCGATAGATATTGGTTATGTCCCAACCTAATTTATCTGTTCTTACGAAATGATAAGGTGTGGTATAAAGGATCTCTACATTTCTATCAACGCCTCTTAAAGCATCCCAAGTAGGCATACCAATGGCAATACTTCTGTATTTCTTGGATTCACTGAGTGATTTTACAAGATTGGTTCCAAAACTTTCATTGAGTGATCCACAGATCACGATGTTTTGACGACTGCTGTCTAAATAAGCGATAACCTGACTAGTAGTAAAGCTATCTGTTAGCTCAATGGTTTTGATCTTTAAGGGAACCGATCTTGAACTCTTAGCGATGTCTGCAAAACCGTTTTGTATCATATCTTCCACCGCACCTTTTCTTCTGAACATGGTCATTGTGCTAGTAGGGTATACTCTTTGTAAATAATTATAAATGCCTTCTAAATGCGTTCTTAGTGTTGGGTTGATCAGAATGAAATAAGGGTTCTCTGTAAGACTGGCGTCATTGGGGTAAGTAGCAGAGATCAGAGGTATTTCATGTTCCAGTGCAAAATCAGATAATGGTTTGATTTCGTTTCTGCTATTAAAAGAAGCAATGATCAATGAAACATCTGCAAGTGTAGAATCCAGAATGGCATTATTGGTATTACCTTTCACACTTTTTGAATCGTAAAAAACAACTTCAACAGGTTGCTTCTCCGCATTGAGTGAATCGATGGCTAACATCACCCCATTATAAAAATCCAGACCCGGCATCATATAGCGAGGTAATATCTGATTACCCAGACGATAGTTGCCATCTTGCGTATAAGCAGAGTCAAGGTAAACGGGTGCAAATACAGCTACTTTCCAAACTTTTGTTTGTTGTTGAGCAGTAGCAGAATAGTGACTGATCAGAATAATGAATACAAGTATGAACTTTTTCAGTATACGCATAAGCGATCTTAACTATTCAAAAATAATGCCTATTCCCACTCAATAGTGGCAGGTGGTTTACTACTGATATCGTATACCACTCTATTGATACCTCGAACGTTATTGATGATCTCATTGGAAACATGAGCCAGAAACTCATAGGGTAAATGTGCCCAGTCAGCGGTCATACCATCAACAGAGGTTACGGCTCTAAGTGCTACAGTAAATTCATATGTTCTTTCATCACCCATTACACCTACACTCTTAACGGGTAACAAAATAGCTCCTGCCTGCCAAACATCTTTATAGAGATCGAAAGATTTCAATGCTTTGATATAAATATCATCGGCGGCTTGCAATAAAGCCACTTTTTCAGCGGTTACTTCTCCCAATATTCTGATAGCAAGTCCCGGGCCCGGGAACGGATGACGATTGATCATATCTGGAGGGATACCCAATTCCAATCCTACTTTTCTTACTTCATCTTTAAAAAGATATCGCAGCGGTTCTACCAGATCCAAATGCATGGTATCAGGCAAGCCACCCACATTATGATGCGATTTAATGGTTTGTGATGGTCCGTGCACACTCACACTTTCAATCACGTCAGGATAAATAGTGCCTTGTCCGAGAAATTTTACACCGGCTACTTTTTTGGCTTCTTCCTGAAACACATCTATAAATAATCTACCGATGACTTTTCTTTTGGCTTCAGGATCAGTTTTGTCTTTGAACTCATCATAGAAACGCTGACGAGCATCGATGCCGGTTACATTAAGTCCAATCGTTTTATAAGTGTCCAATACCTGTTTAAATTCATCTTTCCTCAACACACCATTGTCAACGAATATGCCATGTAATCTGTTCCCAATGGCTTTACTGATAAGAGTTGCTGCAACAGTACTGTCAACACCACCACTCAAAGCCATGATCACATGATGATCTCCGATCTGTTGTTTCAACTGTTCAACCGTTTCATGTACAAATGAAGCAGGTGTCCAATCTTGCGTACATCCACAAATATTGACAAGGAAGTTTTTGATGATTTTCTTTCCTTCAGTTGAATGATATACTTCCGGATGAAACTGTATACCATACAATGGACAAGTATCTGTACCATTTTTCTTAAATGCTGCAACGGGAATACTTTCTGTTACTGCAGTGATCTCAAAACCTTCCGGTAGGGCAACGATTGAGTCACTATGACTCATCCATACCTGAGATCCATTGGCTACGCCCATTAACAGTTGGTCTTCTTTCAGCACTTCCATTTTAGCACGACCATATTCTCTTTTGTTCGACTTATCTACACGTCCTCCAAAATTCTTAGCAGTCAATTGAGCACCGTAACAAACACCCAATACCGGTAATTTGCTGATCATATCGGCAATATCAACAGTGGGAGCATTTTCTTCATTGACACTGAAAGGAGATCCGCTCAAAATGATACCTTTTAAACCCGCTTCATATTGAAAGGGCTTATGAAAAGGAATAATCTCACAATACACATTGGCTTCACGAACGGCTCTGGCGATCAGCTGGGTGTACTGACTACCAAAGTCAAGAATGAGGATTTTTTCTGTCATGGCGCGAAGGTAAATGAAATTTGGTGGTCTTCAGACCGTATAAATGGTCATAAAATCCACAGGAATGGTGATGGATTCAGGGCCCTTTTTGATAATTTCGAAGTCTTAAACCTACAACATGAGAATTTTTTTCATCACAGTGGCCTTAGTTTCCCTGTTAGGGTCCTGTATATTCAACGGGTCTAAAAGGGTAAAAGGTAATGGAAATGTAACGGTTGAAGAGAGAGATGGGCTTACCGCCAGGAAAATTCATTTAAAAGGGTTCATGGATGTAGAGTTGACCCAGGGAACCGGAACGACTGTAAAAGTTGAAGCTGATGAGAATCTTCAAGAATATATCATTACAGAAATGGACGGTGATGAGTTGGTAGTTAGAATGAGAGGGAATATCAACTTCATTACCAGTGAAAAGTTGAAAGTATATATCACCACTGCTCAGCTTGAGCAATTAAAATTGTCAGGTTCCGGAAGCATCATTGGCATGAATAAATTTACCGGTTCCGATCGTTTGAAGGTAAGTGTTTCAGGAGTGGGCGACCTACGTTTAGAAACCAATACCCCCGAATTGGATGCAAAGATCAGTGGCAGTGGGTCTCTTGTACTTTCCGGTGAAACCCGAGATGCCAAAATTCAAATCAGCGGTATTGGCGATTGTAATGCCGAGACTTTAAAAGCTGAAAACGCTTCTGTAAAAATCTCCGGAAGTGGGGATGTCAAAATATTTGCAGATAATAAATTGGATGTATCCATCAGTGGAATAGGCTCCGTTTATTATAAAGGAGAAGCAGTCGTATCCCAAAAAGTAAGTGGTAGCGGAGAAGTAAAAAAGGTGCAGCAATAAATTAAAAAAAGGTAACTCAATCGGGTTACCTTTTTTATGCGAGGTTATTAACCTTATCCCCGGAATTTTTTAAAAGCTGATTATGAATTGGAAAGAAAGGATTTTATTGATCTTATTAGCAAGTGTCAACTTTACCCATATACTTGATTTCATGGTGATGATGCCGTTGGGTAATTTTCTGATGCCATTTTTTAATATTACACCCGGACAATTCAGCGTGATCGTAGCTTCTTACAGTATCAGTGCAGCTGTATCAGGCTTTGCTGCTGCTTTTTATGTAGATGGATACGATAGAAAAAAAGTATTACTATTTGGTTATATCGGATTTACGATCGGTACTCTTTGTTGTGGTATTGCTCCTTCTTATCTATTGTTACTGCTTGCACGGATCACTGCCGGATTATTCGGTGGATTGATCGGCGCACAAGTGTTGAGTATTGTTGCGGATAGTTTTCCTTATGAAAAAAGAGGACAAGCCATGGGTATTTTATTCTCTGCTTTCTCCTTGGCTTCCATTGTAGGTGTTCCTTCTGCTTTGTATTTGGCTGGATGGTTAGGATGGCATTCTCCCTTCTTATCAATCGGAGGGTTGGGTATCATCATAACAGTACTGTTGATGCGTTACTTACCTTCCATGTCTTCACATATCCATGGACAAAGAGTAAAGCCGATCGTCATGCTTAAAAATGTGATGACCAGTAGAACACAATTGGTGGCATTGGCTTTATCCGCAGCATTGATGCTGGGGCATTTTTTGATCATTCCTTTTTTGAATCCATATATGGAATTCAATGTAGGATTCACGGATACACAACGTAACATGATCTATATGGTAGGAGGCATCGCCACTTTTATCACTTCTCCCTTGATCGGTAAGATGGCCGATAAATATGGAAAGCATAACACTTTCATGTTCTTCGCATTGATATCTCTGATTCCCATATTTCTGATCACCAATATGCCTGCTATCAAGTACTATTATGTATTGATGGTGACCGGTATCTGGTTTGTATTAAGCACAGGAAGAGGTATTCCGGCACAAGCCATTATCAGTAATGTGGTGCCGGCGGAACAAAGAGGTAGTTTCATGAGCTTTAATGGCTCTGTTCAACAACTGTTTTCAGGAATTGCATCGCTGATCGCCGGTATGATCGTCATCAGTAAACCTGACCATACCATCGTTCACTACTCCTGGGTCGGCTATCTCAGCATCGTCATCGTACTTTCTTCTGTGTTTATAGCGAAGAAGTTGAGGGGGTACGAGGCTACTTAGTAGCAAATAGCTTATGGTTTATAGCATATAGTAGAAGACAAGTAAGTAAATTATAATCTTGTTATACATTATGACTTATTTGTCTTCTACTATACGCTATGGACTATTAGCAACGCCTACCTCAACTTAAACACCGGATACCTCATATGTGCAGGTTCGTAGTAGGGTGACTTTTTATAGACAAAATCTAATTGCGCATTGGCAGATGCGGCAAACTTTTCATCTGCCTTCTTTTTTGCATCTAATTCTGCTTTTAATTCCGGATGTTCCTTTAAATATATTGCAGCTACATCTTCCCATCGGTAATTGCTATAGCCTTCTTTTTGCTGCAGGATGGCATCAAAAAAATTCCATGAAAAATAACTGTCATCAGTTCCTGTTTCAAGTGTTTCGATCAGGAAACGATCGGCAGCCTGTCCGGTATAAATGATATAATCTCCTTTCAGAAAGCGAATATTTTCTGCTTGCTGTGACATACGAATACCTGACTGTCGATAATGCTTTTCAAATGATCTGGTTGCTGTTCTGTAATCTGTTACTCTGGATACTTCTACTTGAATAAGGGTATCCTTTTTTAATCGTTGCATTTGAACGCGATTGATCGATAATCGCTCAATGACTTCATGCCATCCTTGTGGAATGATGTAAGCTTTGGGTTTTGTAATCCATTGCTCTCCTTTGAAATAATTATAATAGCGAATATCCTTTGTATAAGGTTTTGAACGATCATAATACATTCTATTCAAGCCTGTTACTTCACTGATCTTTTGTGCAGATGTGTATCCCATGAATTTGATCTGATCAAAACGAGTAGTGTCAACACGGTAGGTTTGAGGAAACTCCTTTTGTTGCTTCACCGCATCTATCGCTTTTTTTCTGGTTGTTTTGATGGCATTGGATTGTTTAGCACCTTCTTCTAAGAAAGTTTGCATCAAGTCATATGTGCTTTTTACACGCTGATCATAAGGTTTCAGCATATGTGTCTCGGGCATAAAAGCCATGGTCTGAAACAATGCAGCATAACCACTACTGTATCTGGGTGCATCATAAAAAGCAGTCCAGTTTCTCTCAGGATTCCCTCCTTCAAAACTTACATAAGGTATCAGGTTCCAGCTTTTTTGTTCCATGCCTTTGTAAAGTGAAGGCTCAAAGACATCATGTAAGTATGCACCCATGATCGGCCCCAGTTTATTATGCTGGGAAGTGAGTAAAGTCATGGTATGCTGATAGTCGGCACCGTCACTTACATGGTTGTCCACTAAAATATCCGGATTCAAATAATGAAAGATCTTAGCGAATTCTTTGGCATTGCGACTATCATTTTTGATAAAATCGCGGTTCAGATCAAGGTTTTGAGCATTACCTCTGAAACCATAGCTCTCCGGACCATTCTGATTCACTCTTGAAAATGGACTTCTATTCAAGCTGCCGCCGATATTATAAACAGGTATGATTCCCAATACCACATTATCCGGGGCTTTGATCTTTCCTGTGGCAAGGTCTCGTAAAAACATCATGCTGGCATCGATACCATCGGGTTCACCCGGATGGATACCATTGTTGATCATGATGACCAGTTTATTCTTTTTATGCCAAATCTCAGGATCATGGGTCTTATCTGTACTGAAAAGCACAAGATGCAATGGATATCCGGCATCTGTAAGTCCGAATTCCTTCATACTAATGGTTGCAAAAGAAGCATCCAATGACTTGTAATAGCGAATGCATTCTTCGTATGTAACGGTCTGTTTGCCTGATGTTTGTTCAAAGATGGTTTGCCATTTCTGTGCAAATATTTGTTGAGCCAGAAATAGTTGTAGTATAAGCAGTGTTTTTTTCATTATTTTCAATTTGAAAATTTATTCAAAGTAATGGAAAACCTGCATAGTATTTTACTGGTTGAGGATGAAGCGAAACTTGGACCTATTGTAAGGGACGAACTCAAACGTCAAGGATACCAAGTAGACCTAGCTGTTGATGGTAAAGAAGCAGAACTGGCATTTCAATCAAAAAATTATTCTATTGTTTTATTGGATGTGAATTTGCCTTATAAAAGCGGCTTAGAACTTTGTAAAGAGTTCAGGGCAGCTAATAAAACCATTCCGATCATCATGCTTACGGCAATTGGTCAGATACAGGATAAAGTGGAAGCTTTTGATCTGGGCGCAGATGATTACCTGGTGAAGCCTTTTCATTTCGAAGAATTGTTTGTTCGCCTGAAAGCACTGTTGAAAAGATCTGATAAGGGTCCTGAAGATGAAAAGATTGTTGTGGATGATCTGACCATTGATATGAAAAATAAATCAGTGGTAAGAGCAGGTATCAATATCAATTTAACAGCAAAGGAATTTACCCTGCTTACATTGCTCGCCCGTAATCGTGAGAGAGTGATCTCTAAACAGGAGATCTTAGAAAAAGTATGGGATCTGAGTTTTGATACAGGTACCAATACCATTGAAGTGTATATCAGTTTTCTGCGTAATAAGATCGATAAGCCATTTGAACAAAAGCTGATCCATACCAAACCCGGATTTGGTTATTACATCAAATAAATAAGGTAGGATGAGTTTTAAACTCCGCTTTGCACTTCGTTTTACTGTGGTAGTAGCAGTGATCTTAATGACATGTTTTATTGCGATCTATTTTCTGTATGCAGATTTTAGAAAAGAAGAG
Organism: Sediminibacterium sp.; assembly: GCA_965279585.1. Classification (GTDB taxonomy): domain Bacteria; phylum Bacteroidota; class Bacteroidia; order Chitinophagales; family Chitinophagaceae; genus Sediminibacterium. The sequence continues at coordinate 1,180,878 of OZ257248.1, forward strand.
TTCACCAAGCGGCTGCAACAGGAGGGCGAGCAGTTTTATGGATTTTATCAAAAACAGCTTCGCTATCAATCTCCTGTAGCTTTGGCTTTTTTTGGCGAGATCCAGAAAAATATTCTTGCCGGCGAAGAAATCGTGATCTTGGATTCTGCACGTAATGTTGTTTTTGCATACCCTTCAACCATCCAACTTGGTGCTTATCGCGACATCATTACAGATCTAAAAGAAAATAGAGAATTAAAAAGACCAAAAGGTGATAGGCTCTATGCCAATGTTTACTTCCCTTCCGGTAAGTCCAACGTCATCGTTTCAGGTATTGATATAGTAGGTCAGGAGCAGTTATTGAGATTGATGTGGATCTTGATCTTCACATCTTTTCTGGCGTTAACGATTACAGGCATTCTTTCTTATTGGTTAAGTAAATCTTTCACGCGCCCACTTCTTGAGCTTGGAAAGCAAATGGGAGATGTGACGGGTATGGACTTGAAAAAAAGAATATTGGAAAATGCTCAGATCGCAGAGATTGATATGATCGCAAGTAAATTCAATGCGATGCTCTCACGCCTGGAAAAAACCTTTGAGTTTCAGCGAAGTTTTGTTCATCATGCTTCCCATGAATTACGGACACCTCTTGCTACGATGTTATCACATACAGAGTCAGCATTGAAAAACAAATTGAATGAAGAGGGATATCGAACTGTTTTGGCGTCTTTGCAACAAGATCAGGAACGAATGATCGAGCTGACGAACTCGCTATTATTGATCTCCCAATTTGAGCAACAGGGCTTTGATGAATCATGGCCGATCTGTAGGGTCGATGAAATTTTATATGACAAAATCAGTATCAGTGTCAAAATGTTCCCAGATATTGGCATCTCTCTGGTCTTTTCAAATACGCCTTCTTCTGATGATGATCTTAATGTTCGAGGTAATGAAGCCTTGCTGAAATCCATGTTCAGTAATCTGATCAGAAATGGGTATCTCTATTCAGTCAATAAAAAGGTAGAGATCTTTCTTGAGTTTGTAGAACGTGATATATTGGTTCATGTTGAAACCCGGGGCGAACATTTAAGTGAGGAAGAACGTGAGAAGATCATGATCCCGTTTTTTAGAGGACAGCAGGCTCGACAAAAAATTTCGGGAGTAGGGCTAGGTTTAACCATTGTACATCGAATACTTACCATGCATAAAGGCAGTTTGACATACACACCTATGCCTAATCAAGTGAACCGTTTTACCGTGAGTTTACCAAAAGCTAATATGTAACAATAAAAAAACCAGCCATAGGCTGGTTCAATATGATGTTTCAACGAAAAGCTTAAAAATTAAGCAGTTACGTTCGCCTTCTTTGCTAATTTGCTCTTCAGGTTAGCAGCTTTGTTTTTGTGGATGATGCCACGCTTTGCTAACTTATCGATCATAGAAATAACGTTAGGCAGCTCTTCGGTATACGCTTTCACGTCTGTACCGGCTTTCAGGTCGCGGATAGCGTTACGGGTAGTTTTACCATAATAACGATTACGATCACGACGCTTAGCAGCTTGTCTCACATCTTTCTTAGTAGCTGAATGATTTGCCATTGTTCTTTTTTTTCAGGACGGCAAAGGTAAGGACTCGGAACCAAAAGAGGAAATTTTTATCAAAAAAAGTCCAAGAACCCTCATTTTAGTCGTCATGCCCATTAAAATTCTACACCTGTACCCTAATTCTTTAGCCCAAGGGATCAATTGATTTTGGGCAAAATTTAGACAATTTTTCTGCCTTCAATGACCGATATTTGCCAACCTGTTTATCAAACCAGTTGTACAATCATTACACATGAAGGATTTTTCGTATATCACAAACTCCCATCCTGCATACATTGAGAGTCTATATCAGGAATTTGTTCAGAACCCTGAATCAGTTGATCCGGATCTGAAGAAATTTTTTGAAGGTTTTGATTTTGCTGTTTCAAATGCCTCAGGAACAGTAGTGAGCAGTAATGGTCAAATGACCGCTGCTGAAGGTATTGACTGGATGAAAGAGATCAAAGTGTATCGTTTGATCCTTGGCTATCGCAACAAAGGTCATCTGATCGCGAAAACGAATCCGATTCGTCAGAGAAAAGATAGAGGTGCGAATTTGGATCTTTCTTTTTTTGGTTTGTCAGAGGCTGACTTAAATACCACTTACCAAGCGGGAAATTTGATCGGGTTAGGGGCTACTACACTTAAGAACATTCTTTCGCATCTGAATAATTGCTACGCATCGAATGTAGGTATAGAGTTCAAGTACATCAGTGATCAGAAGAAGATCGACTGGCTTACGCGTGAAATGGAGCAGCAGTTTGTACAACCGCTTTCTTTGGATAAAAAGAAACGCATACTGGAAAAATTGAACCAGGGCGTGATGTTTGAAAAATTCTTGCACACAAAATATATTGGACAAAAACGTTTTTCATTAGAAGGTGGAGAAACAACCATTGCTGCTTTGGATGCTATCATCAATGTAGCGGCTAACCATGAAGTGCAAGAAGTGGTCATTGGAATGGCACATCGTGGTCGTTTGAATGTACTTGCCAATATCATGGGTAAAACCTATGAACAAATATTCAGTGAATTTGAAGGAACCGCTGTGATGGATCAAACCATGGGAAGTGGGGACGTGAAATATCATATGGGTTATGGAAGTGAGATCCAAACACCCGAGCAAAAGACCATTCATTTAAAACTCATGCCTAACCCATCGCATCTGGAAGCCGTAGATCCGGTAGTGGTTGGTTTTGCAAGAGCAAAAGCAGATGTACTCTATAACAGCGATTTTGATAAAATACTTCCGATCCTGATTCATGGTGACGCATCTGTTGCCGGACAGGGTATTGTGTATGAAGTATTACAGATGAGTAATCTTCGTGGATATTATACCGGTGGAACGATTCACTATGTGATCAATAACCAGATCGGATTTACGACTGATTTTGATGATGCAAGAAGTGCAGATTACTGTACATCTGTTGCTTCGATGGTACAAGCTCCTGTATTGCATGTCAATGGAGATGATGCAGAATCAGTGGTAAAATGTGCGGAGATTGCTACACGCTATCGTCAGGAATTCAATTCGGATATTTTCATTGATATGGTTTGTTACCGCAAACACGGACACAATGAAGGTGATGATCCGAAGTACACACAACCACAGTTGTACGCACTGATTGATAAGCACCAGAATCCACGGGAGCTCTATACGCAATACCTAATCCAAAATGGTGAGCCTGATGCCCAGCAATTGGCAAAAGAAATGGAGAAGAAGTTTTGGGCTGATTTGCAAGAGCGTTTGGATGAAGTAAAGCAAAATCCACTCCCTTACAAATACCAAACTCCTGAATTGGTTTGGAAGAGTATGCGAAAAGCCACTGAAGAAGATTTTGATCTTTCTCCGGTGACAGCAGTGCCTCAGGACCAGATCCAACAAATGTTTGGGAAACTCATGACATGGCCTGCCGAGTTCAAGCCATTGAAGAAAGTAGAGAAACTGTTGCAGGATAAAATAAAATTGCTGGAGACAGAAAATAAAATAGACTGGGCAACTGCAGAATTACTTGCGTATGGCTCCATTCTCATGGATGGAAATATTGTACGTATGAGCGGACAAGATGTTCAGCGAGGTACATTTAGTCACAGACATGCTATTCTGCGTGATGAGAATACCAATAAAGGCTACAATCGATTGAATCATTTTACAGAAAGTCAGGAATCTTTCCGTATTTATAATTCTTTGTTGAGTGAGTATGGTGTGCTTGGGTTTGAATATGGTTATGCCATGGCAAATCCAAATGCATTGGTTATTTGGGAAGCACAGTTCGGTGATTTTTGTAATGGTGCACAAACCATGATCGATCAGTTTATTGCTGCGGGTGAACAAAAATGGCAGCGTCAAAATGGTGTAGTGATGTTGTTGCCTCATGGATATGAAGGTCAAGGACCGGAGCATAGCAGTGCAAGATTGGAGCGTTTTTTACAAATGTGCGCTGAATTGAACATGGTCATCACGAATATTACAAGTGCAGCTAATCTATTCCATGCATTTCGTCGTCAATTGGCATGGAATTTCCGTAAGCCGATGATCAATTTCTCACCAAAGGCCAATCTTAGAAATCCTGCTACCTATAGCAGTATCACTGAATTATCTGAAGGAGGATTTAAAGAGGTGATTGATGACGTGTTTGTTTCAAATCCGGCACAGGTGAAAAAAGTATTGTTGTGTACAGGTAAACTCTATTTTGAATTATCAGATAAGCAACAAAAAGAGAACCGAGAGGATATAGCGATCGTTCGATTAGAGCAATTGTATCCATTACCACAAAAGCAATTGGAGGCATTGCATAAGAAATACAATAAAGCAACTTGGTTCTGGGTACAGGAAGAACCTTTGAATATGGGTGCTGCTTCATTCCTGCAAATGAATCTGAAAACCATCAATTTTGGAGTGATCAGTCGTAATGCAAGTGCAGCTACAGCCACAGGTTATTCCAAAGTACATGCAGCAGAGCAAGCAGAGATCATTAACACAGCCTTTGATATTTAAGCATTGATTTAATACACTTATCATTATAAAGTAATAAACGGTATCACCGATGATTGAGATAAAAGTACCAACAGTAGGAGAGTCCATTAACGAAGTAACCTTATTGAAATGGACAAAAAAAGATGGAGAATGGGTTGAGCGTGATGAAGTGATCGCTGAACTGGAAAGTGAGAAAGCTACATTCGAAGTAAATGCAGAACAGGCAGGTATACTTACCACTGTTGGAAAAGAAGGTGATACACTTAATATTGGTGATGTTTTGGCAAAAATCGATGAAACTGCTGCTAAACCTGAAGGCGCTGCAGCGCCAGCGCCTGCCGTTGCGAAAGAAACGGCTGCGTCAGTTAAAAATGAAGCTCCGGTAACAGCAGTGTCGAATGATATCAAAGCGACACCGGTAGCTTCCGCTATCATTGCAGATAAAAAAGTAGATCCCTCTAATATCAAACCTACAGGTGCCGGTGGAAAGATCGTGAAGCATGACGTACTGGAAGCCTTATCTAATCCCGGAAAGAAAGCATTTGCAGGTGGCGAACTGTATAGCAGAAATGTGCGTCAGGAGAAGATGAGTAATCTGCGTAAGACCATCAGTAAGCGTTTGGTGGAAGCCAAGAATACTACTGCTATGCTTACAACTTTCAATGAAGTGGATATGACCCGCATCATGGAAGTTCGTAAACAATACAAAGACAAGTTCAAAGAATTGCATGGTGTAAATCTGGGCTTCATGAGCTTCTTCGCAAAAGCATGTGCGATTGCATTGGGTGAGTGGCCATCAGTCAATGCATATATTGATGGTGATCAACTGGTATATCATGATTATGCAGACATTAGCATTGCAGTGAGTACGCCGCGCGGATTAACCGTACCGGTGATGCGTAATGTTGAAAGCCTTAGCATGGCTGATATCGAGAAGAAAGTAGTAGAGTTAGCAGGAAAGGCCCGTGATAGTAAGCTCACAGCTGAAGAATTACAAGGAGGAACTTTTACCATCACCAATGGAGGTGTATTTGGTAGCTTAATGAGTACTCCGATCATTAATATTCCTCAAAGTGCTATTCTTGGAATGCACAAGATACAGGAAAGACCTATGGCCCTCAATGGTCAGGTGGTGATTCGTCCGATGATGTATCTGGCTTTGAGCTATGATCATCGCATCATTGACGGACGTGAAAGTGTTAGCTTCCTCGTACGAGTGAAGGAATTACTTGAAAATCCTGAATTGTTGCTCTTCGGAAAAGACCCGGTAAAAACTTTACTGGAGGTTTAGGTTTCAACAATTTAATGTAAATTCATAAGTCACGTCTGGAAACAGATCTCGCTTATAGTGAGGTTATGTTACGTGCTCATGTAACCCCATTCCCCATGATGCGATTCCAGTCATATTTCAATACTGCTATATCCCTGATTCAAGGATATAACGGATCGCAACCGCTTGTGCATTATTTGAAAGCCTATTTTGCTCAGGAAAAGAAACACGGAGCCAAAGACAGAAAATACATTACCCACCTTTGTTATAGTTATTACCGGTTAGGACATGCATTGAAAGAACTGTCTGTAAAAGAACGATTGAAGATCGCACTCTTTTTTGCAGAGAAAGTACCGGGGTATTGGTCTGGTTTGTACAAACCTGATTGGGTCAAAAACTGGAAGGAGGATCTGGAACAACGTGTAGCTTTTATAGAGCAATTATATCCTGTATTTAGTATTCAACATATTTATCCTTGGAAAGAAGAGATCAGTGCAGGTGTCGATCTTCCATCGTTAAGTATGGGAGAATTTACACAACCTGATCTGTTCATTCGAATAAGACCCGGTTTCGAAAGAACTGTTCGTGCGAAACTTCAAGAAGCAGAGATCGTATTTCAGGAGCTATCGGATAATACATTGGCAATGGCTAATGGAATCAAATTGGATACTGTTCTGGAGATCGATAAAGAAGCAGTGATACAAGATCTGAATTCTCAAAGAGTCAGGTTATTGTTGCCTGCTCAATTACCGGCACCAGTGAGGGTATGGGATTGTTGTGCAGCTAGTGGTGGTAAATCCATTCTTACTTACGATCATTTACCAAAGGTATCATTAACGGTATCAGATGCCCGGAGCTCAATTCTTTATAATCTGAAACAGCGCTTCTCCAGAGCCGGTATAGAGCAATATCAATCTTTCATTGCAGATCTGTCAGTGTCTACTTTCAGCTTTACAGATGAACCTTTTGATCTTGTTATATGCGATGCTCCATGCACAGGAAGCGGCACATGGTCTAGAACGCCTGAACAGCTGGCTTTTTTTAGTACAGATAAAATAACCTTGTACACAGCACTTCAACGTAAGATCAGTCAGAATGTGGCAAAGGCTGTAAAACCGGGCGGGTATCTTTTATATATCACCTGTTCTTTATTCCGAAGAGAGAATGAAGAAATCGTCAAGCAGTTATTGGACGAAAATGATACGCTTGAATTAGTGATACAACAATTGATGACAGGGTATCAGCAAAAATCAGATACAATGTTTGCAGCTTTACTTCGAAGAAAGCATTAAATGCTAATTAACTCCCCTCTCTGAATTATTCCTCCGCCGATCACATCATTCCCTTCATAAAACACAGCACTTTGTCCGGGTGCAATGCTTTTTACATTTTCATAAAAACGAGTTCTGATACCATTCTCATGGTTGTATAGATTGGCTAATGCGCCGCGGTCTTTGTAACGAATTTTTGCGATCGCTTCCATTCCATCTGTGATGCCGTCGTATTTGATCCAATTCATTTTGGTGACCAACATATCATTCTGATCAAGATCTTCTTCATCTCCCAATACCACTGTATTGGTATCCGGATCAATAGCTGTTACATAAGCAGGTTTGCCCAATGCAATATCAAGTCCTTTACGTTGACCAATGGTATAAAACGGATAGCCTTTGTGTTGTCCTAATTTTTTTCCGGATTTATCTACAAACCAACCACCATTCACTTTTTCTTCCAACCCATCAACATTTCTTTTTAAGAAGCCACGGTAATCATTATCAGGAACAAAACATATTTCATAGCTCTCGCTTTTTTTAGCGAGTTCAGGATAACCCATATCCATCGCCATTTGACGAATATCTTTTTTATGATACTTGCCTAATGGCATGATGGTTCTACTCAGTAATTCCTGATCAAGTCCCCATAATACATAACTCTGATCTTTGGTTTCATCCAATCCTTTGCTGATCACATATCGACCATTGGTATGTTGTCTGATTTCGGCATAATGTCCTGTAGCGATAAAATCACAGTTCAGTGCATTTGCTCTTTTCAGTAAGGCACGCCATTTAATATGTGTGTTGCACATAACGCAAGGGTTCGGTGTGCGACCGGCGAGGTATTCTTCAACAAAGTTTTCAATTACAAAATCGCCAAACTCTTCTCGGATATCAAGAATAAAATGTGGGAAGCCATGGTGTACGGCTGCCTGACGGGCATCATTGAAAGAATCAATATTACAGCAGCCCGTTTCTTTGGAGCTGGTGCCACTGCTGGCATAATCCCATGTTTTCATGGTGATGCCAACCACTTCATATCCTTCATTGTGGAGCATGAGGGCCGTAACGGTACTATCTATACCGCCACTCATCGCAACCAACACTTTTCCTTTACGGCTCATGTTATTCAAATTAGTCTGCAAAAATACAGCAAGTGCTTGAATTGAGAGGCATAGGAGGGCTGATAAGGGGGGTATGAGGTTTCGAATAGCGAAAAATCAGAGGTCTACAGCCATGAGTTTAAAGGTATGACTCCACCCATCATACACAAAACTGCAATATCTTAACACATCTCTGCCAATGATACCATCATAGGGAGCATTACTGTAATCACCTTCTACAAGATCGATCGGTAATGCTTTTTCTCTGAAAATAGGTAGATAGAGAATGGCTCTAAAGAGTTTTAATTCATAACGTCCACCGGCACCGTCAACAGTAGCGTCATCTCGATATTGATTCAATTGTAAACGATCGATGATGGACTTATCCAATCCTGAAATATTGGAACCCGTATCTATCAATAATCGAGTGGTGATATAAGTATGATATCCGTTGAAATTTTTGACATTCAAGAAGGTTTCTTCATCGGTATGAATTTCAGCTTCTACAATCGGTCCGTGATCTTGTAGCGTAGGTATGGTAAGTTGTAATCCCTGCATATGCTAAACAATTTATAATCAGGCGCTGAGAATCAGAAAGCTTGTTAAACCAAATTCATTACCTGCTTAAACAACGTTGAAAATTTGCGGGAAATACGGTACGCATGATTAGTCATTTTGCCGATATTTACCGAAACTCTTATGATATGATAAAATTATTGGTGATTGGTAATTTGGGAAAAGATGCCATACTGAACAACGTGAATGGAAAGAACGTGATCAATTTTACGGTAGCTCATACTGAAAAATATAAAGACGCTCAGGGTGTACAAAAAGACCGTACGGTATGGGTAGATTGTTCTTATTGGACAGATCGAACAGGTGTTGTTCCATACCTCAAAAAAGGAACCCAAGTTTATGTAGAGGGTAATCCCGATGTGAGAACCTATACAACCCAAGATGGAAGAAACGGGGCAACACTTACCCTAAGGGTACAAAGTATTCAGTTGGTAGGTACCAGAGGTAACGAAGGTGGTAGTGGTTCATCAACAGGAAATAGTGGATATACGCCACAAGCTGCTTCTTATAGCAGTCAACCAGCAGTATCCTCTCCCAATGAACTCACAGAACCCATGGATGATTTGCCATTTTAATGGAATCAAAGCACAAATCAATATAAAGGAACCTTAGGGTTCCTTTATTATTTTGACCATTTAACCTATTCATCAATAAGCATTTACATGCGTAAATACCGTAGATGTACGCACATATTTGCGTAGTTCTACGTAGTACTTTTTTTCAGGTATGGAATAATATTGCCTTGAAAAGAGTTCTTCTATTTTCTTCCAGGACATCAGGAGAATACTCATCAGATAACAGGACATTATTGAAATACCGGCTAACTGTTTATGACATCAAACCGGGCATTTCAAGAGCGGGTCGGTTCATGGGGGGATCAGCCCGCTCCTGTTTTATCTACTCTTCCTCTATATTTACAATTCTTAATAATTAGAGAAAATGAAACATGTAATTTCCTTACAGGAAGCTATTGATATGACTTCTCGATACCAAGCAGATATTCCTGCAGGTATGGTTAACTCAGAAACCTTTCATAAAGAATCAGTTTTAGCCTTATTAAATCAACCCGGATGCGTATCACTTAGAATTTATTATGGTAAACAAAATGATGATACCATTCATGCGATACTGGTAGGTGTGGATGAAAAAGGAGCAGATATGATTCAAGCATCCGATCTTATTTTAGAGGAAGGGTACCGCTGTCCGCCACTTTGCCCAGACCCGCCATCACCATTGAACAGTTAATTGGAATGCCAGAACAGTTTAGACTAATAATATCGTACAGTGGAACAATCATGATGGCTTTAGGGGTTGTATTTGCTTTCATCCGTAGAAAAAGTATAGGAACGTATTATAGGCCTTATTACGTCTTCCTGATTGTAGCATTTGTATTTGACTCATTGTTTAAAATTATAATCGACTTAGGTTATAAAACTCCATTTATCAGTAATTGCTATGTTTTAATTGAATTCCCCATTTTTTTATGGCTGTTTTATAATTGGAGTTCTCGAAATAATAAGATCTTTTTCATCGGATTATTTCTAGCCGGTATTTTGATTTGGGTATTTGATAACCTGATCATGAATAGTATTTTCCAGATCAATTCCTATTATAGGATCTATTATTCTACGGTACTCATTCTTTGCTCTATTAATCAATTAAATAAAGTGATTTTTCAGGATAATATTACACTCTGGAAAAATGCTATTTTTTTGATAAGCATCACTTCAATTGTTTATTACAGCTATCGTGTTTTTATTGAAAGTTTATTCCTTTTTCAACAGGAGTTTAGCAATGATTTTTTTAGAGGCGTGTATTTTATCATGGTTATTGTGAATTTTTTAGCACATTTGGTGTATACATTAGCTGTATTATGTATTCCAGCGAAGCAAGAATTTACCTTACGATACTGATTAGCACCTTAATAATTGGTACAATCCTCGCCTTTTTTCTTGTGACCATTATTCGACAGCATAAAAAAAGGTCAAGGCAATACGATGACCGTTTGCGAATGGAAGTTGAATTACTGGAAACTGAGAGAGGGCGTATCGCTTCTGACCTTCATGATGATCTGGGGCCACTATTGTCGGTTATCAAAATGAATCTTCACTTATTGGATACAAAAGATAAAAATGATCTAATGATCTTGGGTAAGACAGCCAATCATATTGATCATACCGCAAAAAGATTAAGAGAAATATCCAATAATATCATGCCTTATACTTTGCAACGGAAAGGGTTGTTGACGGCAATCACTGAAATGACAGAGTTATTGGCAGAAGGGAATGGAGTAACGATCCGTCTTAATAATCAATTGAACGATCTATCGATCACCAAAGAAAAAGAGATCCATATTTTCCGATTGTTTCAGGAAGTACTGAACAATACCATCAAGCATGCCAATGCTTCTGAAATCAATATTCAACTGTATCAGGAGAAACAAGAAATTTGTTTGCTGATAAAAGATAATGGTTGTGGGTTTGACAAAGAAAAAGTGATGGATCAAGGTAAAGGTCTCGGATTGCAAAATATCCTTCGTAGAACCGGAATACTAAAAGGTAAAGTATACCTCGAAACAGCCCCTGGAACTGGTACCGAATATCTTTTCAGAATACCTTTATAACATGGAACAACTGGCCCCGATTCGCGTATTGATAGCAGATGATCATGATATTTTCAGAGACGGACTCTCATTACTACTGATGAAGGAACCCACGCTTCAACTGATAGGAGATGCTGCTAACGGAAAGCTACTGATACAAATGACAAAAGAACTTCAGCCCGATATTGTTTTAACCGATTTGAAAATGCCTGAAGTAGATGGTATTGAAGCTATCAAACTGATAAAAGAACAATATCCTGATATCAAAACCATTGCGTTGTCTTCTTTTGATAGTGATGCAATGGTCATCGATGCACTTGAAGCCGGTGCAATGGGTTATATCATTAAAAATGCCGATCGTGGTGAAATTATTGATGCGATCAGAATGGTATATACCGGAAGTCCTTACTACTGTAAAACTACATCTAGCCGACTAGTGAAACTCATAGCGCGAAGTGAGTTCAATCCTTATAAAGCAGATGCATCAAAGCTTTTTTCTGATAAAGAAAAAGAGATCATCCGACTGATCTGTGAAGAGAAAACCAGTAAAGAAATTGGCGAATTACTATTCATGAGTTCTCGTACTGTAGAAGGTCATCGTGTGAAAATTCTGGAAAAAATGAATGTAAAAACCACCGCCGGTGTTGCAATCTATGCCATTAAGAATGGTATATACAATGCACATGAAGAGTAATATTTAGTCTTCACTTTTACGACTGCTACTCCCTTCGTAACTTGCAACCATGGATCAAGTATATACTTACGCGTCTTTGTATGCATTCACGAAGAATGTCTTTTTAAAAATGGGTTGTTCTGATGTAGATGCAACTACAGCAACCACTGTTTTATTATCTGCTGATCTACGCGGTATTGATAGTCATGGTGTAGCTCGCCTTAGTGGCTATGTGCGGTTATGGGAAGTGAATAGAATCAATGCCCGTCCAAATATTCAAGTTGTTCATGAAACCCCTTCCACTGCTGTAGTTGATGGTGATGCAGGTTTAGGGTTGGTAGTAGCACCTTTTGCTATGAAGGTTGCCATTGAAAAAGCAAAACAAGTGGGTACAGGATGGGTAAGTGTGCGGAATACCAATCACTTTGGAATTGCAGGTTATCACGCTATGATGGCTCTGGAGCACGAAATGATTGGTATGGCCATGACCAATGCCAGTGCTTTGGTAGCACCCACTTTTTCCGTTGAAAGAATGTTAGGCACCAATCCGATCGCTGTGGCTATTCCTGCCGGAGAGCAACCGCCTTTTGTCGCTGATATGGCCACTACGACAGCTGCCAATGGTAAATTGGAGATCCTGCAAAGGAAGGATGCAGAAGCGCCATTGGGTTGGGTACAAGATAAAGATGGACAAGCATCCACCGATGCGAATATCTTGAAGAAAGAAGGTGCATTGTTACCTCTTGGTAGTGATCGGGAACATGGTAGTCATAAGGGTTATGCATTGGGTGCTATTGTAGATATTTTTTCAGCAGTGCTTAGTGGAGGTAGCTATGGTCCTTGGGCTCCGCCATTTCCTGCTTATGTACCGATGCCTGAAAATATGCCCGGAAAAGGACTCGGACATTTCTTCGGGGCTATGCGGGTAGATGCTTTTCGTCCGGCAGAAGAATTTAAATCACACATGGATAATTGGATTACCCGATTTCGTGATGCAAAACCGGCAGAAGGATATGATAAAGTGTTGATTCCGGGAGACCCTGAGAGAGAATATGAGCAAGAGAGAAGAGTGAAAGGAATACCGATTGTGAAAAGTGTAGTGGAGGATTTGAAACTTGTAGGAGAGAAATTAGGCATTAACTGGATAGTTTGATATACTGTTCTAGCTAACAACTGTTCTTTTAAAATACCTAAAGAAATAGCTTCTCATCATTTACCTTTGCACCTCATTTAACAACTAAAAAATCGGGGGAGGGGGAATCTTATGAAAGTAATGAAGTTCGGCGGCACCAGCGTTGGTAAGCCGGAACGTATGCATCAAGTATCACAATTGATCACCAAAGATGCAGAATCTAAAATCGTAGTACTGAGTGCATTAAGCGGTACTACCAATGCATTGGTAGAGATCAGTAATAGTTTATCGCAAGCAGATAGACAAGCAGCCAAACAAAAGATCGATCAATTGGAAGCACATTACCGTCAGTTTGTGCTTGACTTGGTAAAGACGGAAGCCGTACGTGCGAAAGCTAATACAGTTGTTAGTGAACATTTCGAATTCTTGAATATCATCTTGCGTATCTCTTTTAGTGAAGCACTGAATAAAGATATTTTGGCACAAGGCGAACTGATGAGTACTAAATTATTCAGTTGTTATCTTGACGAGCAAGGGATTGATCATATGCTGCTGCCCGCATTAGAGTTCATGACCATTGATGCCAACGAAGAGCCTCAGTTAGGCAGTATTAAGGTAAAACTGAGTCAGCAGTTGCAATTGCACAAAGACAAAAAATTATTCATTACACAAGGATATATCTGTCGTAATTCAAAAGGCGAAGTTGATAATCTGAAGAGAGGTGGTAGCGATTATACTGCTTCCTTGGTAGCAGCAGCCATCCAGGCAACTGTTTGTGAAATCTGGACAGATATTGATGGCATGCACAATAATGATCCGCGCATCGTTAACAAAACAGTAGCCATTGAACAATTGAGTTTTGATGAAGCAGCAGAGTTGGCGTATTTCGGGGCTAAAATTTTGCACCCTACTTGTATCTGGCCGGCACAACAAGAGAATGTTCCGGTGAAACTGTTGAATACCATGCAGCCGGATGCACCCGGAACAGTGATCACTAAAGAAGCAGGAAGTGTTGGAGTAAAAGCTGTAGCTGCAAAAGATGGGATCATTGCTATCAAGATCAAGAGTAGTAGAATGTTACTGGCGTATGGATTTTTGCGTAAAGTATTTGAAGTATTTGAAAAGTACCGTACTTCTATTGATATGATCACTACTTCCGAAGTGGCAGTATCAGTGACTATTGATACAGACACAGCTTTAAAAAATATCGTGAAGGAACTCGAGCCGTTTGGAACAGTAGAAGTTGATAAAGATCAGACCATCGTTTCTATCGTTGGTAATGAGATCGCACAAACAGACGCAGTTTTACAAAAGCTATTCAATGCCATTCAGGAAATACCTGTCACGATGGTTAGCTATGGTGGAAGTACGCATAATATCTCTTTACTCGTACCTAGTCAGTACAAGACCAAAACACTCCAACTATTGAACAGCGGATTGTTTGGATTGTGATAGTTTTTTTCAGCTTTAAAGTTGACGATGACTTTGTTTAATAATTTCTAACCAGTCTCTGTGGACGGGCCTCATTGGGGTCGGTGTCAAGCGTAGCGAAGACAGATCAGATACTGCGCAGCAGATCTGATCAGAGGCCAATGCAGCCCGGTAACAGAGACGAGGCCCAGCGGCCAAGAGCGACTATGTGCTCTGCATGTAAATATTTTAGATTTAGTTTGTTGCCACGCAATTATGTCAATGTTAAATGACGTTAATATTTAAGCCATCCGCTTTTGTGGATGGCTTTTTTCATTGAAATTGTTACTTCAAATCATGGCATGAGAATCGTATTGGTAATCTTCACCTTATTGTTTAGTCTTCATGCCTCTTTTGCACAACCTGCACTAAGAGGAAAGGTTATTGCCGGCGATACCAAACAGCCTATTCATTTAGCCAATGTGTTTTTGAGTAATACATCTATTGGCACTGTTACCAATGCTGAAGGAACTTTTATATTGGACAGATTTCCACAAGGCCGTTTTGATGTGGTGGTTTCTTGTATTGGATACGAAACATATGTAACTACTATTCAATATGCACAACTACCTGCTACCATTGAAGTGATATTGAAACCCAAGATCAATGTATTACAGGAAGTGGTGGTTGAACCCTATGAAAAAAATGGATGGGAACGATACGGTACATTTTTCATGGAAAACTTTATCGGAACATCTGCACTAGCTGCAGAGTGTAAACTTAAAAATCCGGAGACCATTCGATTTCGCTATAGCAAAAAAGAAAACATTCTCAGGGCATTTGCAGATGAACCTATTGTTTTGGAAAATAAAGCACTTGGGTATATTCTTCGTTATGACCTTAAAGTTTTTGAATATAACTATAGCACGAGGATTTTCTACTTTCAAGGGTATCCTCTTTTTGAAGATATTCAGACAGATCGCAAGCGTTTGCTGAATCGTTGGGAAAAAAATCGCTCGGAAGCTTACTATGGATCCATGATGCATTTCATGCGTTCACTCTTCAGAAATCAGTTAAATGAAAACGGATTTGAAGTACGTAAACTCATTAAGATCAGTGAAGAGGAAAAGAAACGAGTAAGAGCCATTTATAATTCACGAACTTATATCAATGGTAGTGGCACTATTGTAGTGAATGATAGTTTATTGGGTAATGGTAACAAAGACAGTGCAGACTATTATCGAAAAGTCATGCGACAACCTGAAAAAATGGCTGTATTGATCAATCAACTTTTACCGGGTGATAGCATTGCATTTGCGATTGATAGTTTTACTGCCGGATTATACTTTGATGATCATCTACAGATAATTTACAAATACAAACAAGTTCCGATTGAATATGTGAGAACGAATTCACTTTCTGTTCAACCAAAGACTCCCATCATGTCGGAGATTTTTCTTCCAAAGAAAAATGCGATCGCTGTACTAGCGAATGGAAGCTATTTTGAAGGAATAGACTTGATCTCATCAGGCTACTGGGGCTGGTGGGAGAAGCTGGCAACAATGCTGCCATTTGATTATAAGCCGCCGAGGAAGGAGAGAGATTGAGTTGACAGTTGACAGTAAGGTCATTGATTATGTGTTTTACATACGCGTAATTACTAAAAAGGAGTAAGCATGAATTATTTTACTTCTTCCTATAAACTGTCATCTGTCAACTGTCAACTCCATTTCCCAACCCGAAAGAAGAAACATATACACTTTCTCCAATTCTTCCTCCATAATACAATAAGGCGGCATGATATAGACCGTGTTGCCTAATGGACGAATATACATACCCGCATCCAATGCTTTTTTCGTGATGACTGTACTTACTTGATTCAGATACTCTTTTTTCCCTTGATCAATCTCAAAGGCAAGAATAGTACCTAGTGTGCGAACATCTTTGACCGGTAATGCACTTTTTCGTAACTGATCGGCAAAAGCAATATTTGCGGCACAAATTTTTTCAATTTGAGTAATACATTTTTCTTCTTGCAAAAGATCAAGACTAGCCAATGCAGCTGTGCAAGCCAATGGGTTGGCCGTAAATGAATGTCCATGGAAAAAGGTTTTCATGGCATCATCATCTATATAGGCCTGATAGATACGGTCGTTACAAGCTGTTACTCCCAATGCCATCGTACCACCTGTAAGACCTTTACTCAAACAAATAATGTCCGGTTTTTTATGCATGTATTCGCTGGCAAAGAATTTACCTGTTCGTCCGAATCCTGTCATTACTTCATCGGCAATACAAATAATATCATTCAGCTTGGCCGTATTCAATAATTCATTGAGTAAATAGGGGTCGTACATATTCATACCACCCGCACCTTGAACCAGCGGCTCATAAATAAATGCGGCTGTTTGTGATGCATACTCTTGCACAATGGTTTTTAGTTCACTGATATTTTCTTGTGTAGGAGTGTCTAAAAAAACAACATCAAAGAGTAACTCATGAAATGCTAATGTGAAAACACTTCTATCGCTTACGCTCATGGCTCCGAATGTATCTCCATGATAACTGTTCTTAAAAGCGATGATCTTATTTCTTTGTTTTTGATCCTGATTCCACCAGTATTGGATCGCCATTTTCATGGCAACTTCTGTAGACGTAGATCCGTTGTCACTGTAAAATATCCTTGAAAAATTACCGGGTAAGATCGCTAGTAATCGTTCAGCCAATTCCACGGCCGGACGATGCGTAAATCCGGCAAAGATCACCTGTTCCAATTCCAAAGCCTGCCGATATAATTTTTCAGCGATATAAGGGTGAGCATGTCCGTGTAAATTTACCCACCAACTACTGATGGCGTCAATATAACTATTCCCTTGTTCATCAAACAGCAAGGATCCTTTACCCTTGACAATAGCGATTGGGTCGGCCATATTTTTTTGTCGGGTAAAAGGGTGCCAGATACATTCTTTATCCCTTAATGCAATACTCATACGGCAAATGTAGGGTGTAAACGGTAGTTGTTCAGACAAGGATTCAGGTAGTTTTGCCCCGATTTTTGCGGTATGCAACGCAAGTCCTATTGTATGTGTCAAATTCATGAATTCACTGCATGTTAGACGAACAGAAACTGGTAAAAGACTGCCTGAAGCAACATCCGGCTGCCCAAAAGCTGCTGTATGACACATTTGCCGAGCAAATGCTGGGTACCTGTTTCCGGTATACCAAGAGTATGAATGATGCAGAAGAAGTGCTACAACAAGGATTTATTAAAGTGTTTCAAAACTTACACCAGTTTCGTTCGGAGGGGGATCTCGGAGCATGGATCAGAAGAATCATGGTCAATACGGCTATCAATTATCTGAAACGAAAGCCTCAGTATCAATTGGATCTTGGATTTGAAGACAGCCAGCTACATCCGGTAGACACTCATCAGCCGGATTTGAATATTCAAATGAAGGATTTGCTGAATCTTATCAGACAATTACCTGCGGGGTATCAAACCATATTCAATTTATATGCAGTTGAAGGCTATACACATGTAGAGATCGCTAAAATTTTAGGGATCAGTGAAGGTACCAGTCGGTCACAATATGCCAGAGCAAGGGCACTATTGATCAGCTGGCTTGAAAAATATTCTGTTAACGGAAAAAAAGATCGTTATGCCCGATAAGTCTTTTGAAGAGCAAGTGAGGGAGGAACTTTCAGGTCTGCGTATTCAACCCAATACAGCAGTATGGGAGACTGTTGCCGGAAGTTTACAAAAAAAGCGTAAACGTCGTTGGGCTATATGGATGGTTACATTACTTATCGGATTATCCGGTGCAGGATTCTGGCTTTTCTTGCCTGAACAAAATGATCAAAAGATAACTGCCACCTCACAAGAACCCGCTACATTCAATCAAGATAAAGCATTACCTAAAAAGCAAAACAATACCGATCAACAAAAAACTATTACTTCAATACCACTTACTTCAAAATCTGTTAAACCAAATATTGATGATATTGAGAAGCAACGCAAAGTTGATGAGGTGATTCATTTATCTACAAAAGCATCTGATAAGACTTATAATATATCCCCCAAAAAGGAGGACGTAAAAATTCAAACTACTCAGAATACAAATGAAATAAGTTCACTGAAGCAAGACGGGTCAAATCTAATTACATCTGTTCCTTTGAAAAGGGATACTGTTGCCTTGACACCAAAAGAAACAAAAGAAAATGTGTTACCTGAAAATATAGTTGAACCAACCAAAGAACAAATACAAGTAGTTGATTCTTCCGGTACATTCAATGATACGAGTGGGGTCACTGCGATTACAAAAAAGCAACAAGAAAAAAAATGGAATTGGAAAGCTGAACTAGTAGTCGGACGAAGCGGTATCCGTAACTCATTAGGTTCCCTTTTCGAGGGTAGTAGTAGTGCAGTATATAATAATTTTTTAGGTTCGGTCTTTCCTACTTCACCCTCTCCGGGTTCAGGTGCTGTAAGCATCGTCAGACCCAAAGTACAGGATCATTTTTCATTTGGTGCATCTGTTGAAATGAGTAAAACAATTGGAAAAAAGAAAAAAAATAGCCTGGGAATTCAGATTGGGTATCAGTTATATCAGACAAAATACAGAGTAGGAAGTACTAACTCCGGTACGTTACAGTTTAGTAATGTAAATCGGAGTAATGAATCCAATGTATATTATGGAGTAAGAGATAGTGTGAATTATATAGCTTCTTATCATTTTATTCGATTAGGACTGCAGTGGTATCGTTCATTGAATTGGTTAAAAAAGACAGAGCTTAGATGGTATGCAGGTATGGGTACTAATATCATGTTGAGTGGGAATAGTCTACACGTAGGCATAGCCAACAATAATATTTATTATTTCAAAAATAGATCCTTACTACGTACAATTCAACTCGATGCTGTGACAGGACTTGAAATAGGTATAGGCAAACAGAAACGTTTATTTGTTGGTCCACAACTGCAGTATATGATGAGTAATCTTTCAAAGCAGAATGGTATTAATCAACATTTGTATCGTCCCTCTATTAAAATGTCTTGGTTACTTTCAAAGGGCAAAAGATAAAAGTGCAACGGTTTTATAAAGTATTGTGTCAATTGGCTATAAAGCTTATTGTATGCAAATAAAATATCTACTACTGTTAGTCATTCCATTGGTAGTTACTTCTTGTATGAAGGATACTGTAAAAGAATCATATAGTTTTTATAGACCTGTTTATCAAACAAAAGCTGCCATAAAGAATGGTATTAAGAATCTTCCGGCTGCGGACATTCAGCAACCAGGAAAAATTGTATTGAAAGGGCATTATCTTTTCTTAAATGATATTGACAGAGGTATTCACGTCATTGATCTCTCAGATCCTGCAAGTCCGAAAAAGGTTTCTTTTATTGATATTCCGGGCTCTATTGATTTGGCGGTGAATGGTAATTACCTCTATACAGATTGTTATACAGATCTTGTAACATTAGATATTACTGATCCACAGAATGTAAGCGTGAAGCAGTTTATCAATGGTGTTTTTCCACATAGATATTACGGTAGCTATTTTGCAGATACGAATCAAGTGATCAGGAAATGGGTAAAAGTAGATACAAGTATTACGAAAGCATATACAACTAGAACCGGACAGCAAATGCTTTTTGATAGATCTGGTATGTTCCTATCTCCATCTTTTGGTTTTTTCGCTTCATCTTTCTCAGGAACTGCTGCCATTGGTATCGCAGGCTCAACAGCCAGATTTGGGTTACAGCAAAATAGAATGTACACAGTAAGTCATGATGATTTAAAAGTATTCAATATCACCAAGGCTGATGCACCTGCTTATGTGAATAAAGTTGATCTTGTTCAAGGAAATATTGAAACCATCTTCCCGTATAAAAATAATTTATTCATTGGAGCCCAAGGTGGAATGTTTATTTACAGTGCATCTAATCCTGATCAACCCTCTTTACTCGGACAATTCACACACGTCAGATCTTGTGATCCTGTTGTTGCAGATGATACACATGCTTATGTGACATTGAGTGGAGGAACAATGTGTGGTGGATTTAGTAATCAGTTGGATGTGGTAGATATCAAGAATCTTTTCAGTCCCAAATTAGTAAAGACCTATCCTTTAAAATCTCCAAAAGGACTCTCAAAAGATGGCAACACATTATTGATCTGTGATGGCACTGACGGACTTAAGTTATTTGATGTGACAGATCCATCGAATGTTACACATATGAAAACCGTGAGTGGAATGGATCCTCATGATGTCATTGCTATACAAGGCTATGCCATTGCTGTAGCAACTAATGGAATGTATATCATCGATTATCGTGTGCCTGCAAATGCTAGAATCATTGGGAAAATTGAAATCAACAAAAATTGATCACATGAATCAGCAAAAAATGAAAAAATTATTTATTGCAAGCATTTGCTTATTGTCTACTAACCTGATGGCACAAACGGGTAAGGTAAAAAATAAAAGCTCTTACCTTATGCCCCAAATAGCGTTATTGAATGGTTCCAGTGGTGTAGGCACACAGTTTCAACTGGCAGGCGGGCTAGTTAAGAATAACTGGAATTTCGGAGTAGGGGCAGGTATTGATTATTATGAATTGAGAAGTGTACCTCTATATGCTGATGTTCGTCATCATTTTGGGAAAGAAAAAAATCTATTTGCTTATGCCAACATCGGATACAATTTTGAATGGATACACAATATTGACGAAAGGGTTTATATCATGCCACCGGCAATGAATACATTAAAACAAAGAGGCGGCTTATATACTGATTTCGGTATCGGATACAATATACAAATGGGAAAAAATCATGCTTTGGCTTTAAGTACGGGGTTTTCAGTGAAACAGATGTATGAAGAGTATGAAGAATTATCTATTTGGTCATGGCCTACTCAAATAGATCCCACCATTAGAAGATTTAATTATGCTTTTAAAAGAGTTTCTTTCAAAGTGGCTTACCGTTTATGGTAAAGCCTGAGTAGTTCTCATGTGTTGGTTTTCAATGTCAACCCGGCAGCAATTTTGGTAATCGCTTTTGCCATTCTTTCTGTTCGGGTTGCTTCTTTTTTTGCTTCATTGATCCAGTCAATATATTGTTTTTGCTCACCTTCTCTCAGTTGAAAAAAATAAGTATGGGCCGATGGTTCATCCTTTAAACACTCTAAAAAATCCTGAGGAATAGTGATAGGGTCATTATCCGGATAAAGTGTAATTAAAACACTATCCCCGGCTTCTTTTCCGATCATCTTTCTTATGGAAGCTTTAATCGGTAAAAATAATTTACCATTACCCATTGGCATAAGTTTATAGTTACGGATGGCATAATTATCTATACTACCTTTCACCTTAACCCAGCCAAATGGATTATTAGCGTTTTGATTAATTTCCGGTATAGCGGCATAAGTCCATCCTCCCTTACCCGGAATTTTCTCAAGCTTATATTTTTTTTGAATGATCGCTTTCATATTTCAGAAAGGATAAATTTCGTTGGATACCTTTGAACTTACTTCGCTTTAGTGGTGAGTGGCGAAATATTTTTTTAAATGCATCTTCTGTTAATTGCTCCCAATCCTGCGTACTCAGATTCAATATCTCAGGAAGCGGATGGAAAGCCGGCTCTTGATGAGGTTTGCTGAAACGGTTCCAAGGGCAAACATCCTGACAAGTATCACAGCCAAACAGCCATTGATCAAATTGCCCTTTCATTTCATTAGGAATGAGCGCATCTTTTAATTCAATGGTAAAATAGCTGATACACTTACTACCATCGATCACTTTATTATCCAGAATGGCTTCTGTTGGACAAGCGTCTATACATTTTCTGCAGGTGCCGCAATAATCTTTCGCGAATGGGTCATCATAATCCAGTTCGATATCAACGATCAATGTAGCAATGAAGAAAAATGAGCCACTTTGTTTGGTGATGAGATTCCCATTTTTGCCGACCCATCCGGCACCGGTTCTGGTGGCCCAGCTTCTTTCCAGCACAGGTGCAGAATCTACAAAACCTCTTCCTTGAATATCTCCTATCTGTATTCTGATCTCATCCAACAATATTTTCAGTTGAGCTCTGATCACTTCATGATAATCTTCACCCCAGGCATATTTTGATATTTTAGGAGCATCAGGATATTGTTGTTCGGAGGGGTAGTAGTTTTTTAAAATTGTGATCACAGATCGAGCACCCGGGACCAATTTGGTAGGATCGACCCTTAGGTCAAAATAGCGTTCCATGTACGACATAGATCCATGCCTATTTTGCTTCAACCATTGTTCTAGTCTACGCGCGTCATCATCCAATGGAACGGCTTTCGCAATACCACAATAGTCAAATCCATTTTTAGAGGCAATATGTTTGATGATTTGTGCGCTTGTCACGGTATCAATGGGTCATGTCAATCAAATGTACAGAGGATTTGATCATTCGTGCAAGAAGTATTCCGGATTATAATTCCATACTATCAATACAACAGAAGAATGTCAAACTAATTTTATGTTTTATCTTACGCCATAAAACGAGTGAAATGAAGCGTGTTTATTCTCTTTTGATGTTTATTTTTTCTGTGATGGCATCCGAATGCGTCATTGGTCAACAAATTGATTCTATCATGGATGCTCATGCCAATATTTTCCCCAAAGAAAAAATGCATATTCATTTTGATAAACAGCTTTATAACAAAGAAGAAACCATCTGGTACAAATTATATTTGCTGGCCGAGTACAGTCCTAGTCCCTTGAGTAAGAATGTGTATGTGAATTGGTACGATACCGAAGGAAAAATGTTACGTCAAACAGTAGCGCCACTATTTCAGTCCACCGCAAAAGGTTCTTTTGATATACCTAGTGATTACAAAGGTGAGTTTGTACGTGTAAAAGCATATACCAGTTGGATGTTAAATGATGATACGAGTTTCATCTATCAGCAAGACATTCCTATCAATAAAGGAATACCTGTTGCAAAAACAAAACCTGTACGGAAAACAAGGGTAGAGTTATTTCCTGAAGGCGGCCATCTGGTACAAGGATTGGATGAAAAAATTGCATTTAAAGCTTCTGATCAGAATGGTCGACCTGTAATGGTAAAAGCATTGTTACTGAATGCTAAAAACCAAGTACTTGATACGCTGCGTGTAAAACATGATGGTATGGGCTTCTTCTTTCTGAAACCATTGCCGGGAGAGCAATACAGGGTCGATTGGACAGACGAAAACGGTATGAAGGGGTCAACAGCTTTAACAACGATACAAAAGGAAGGATTATCATTGAGCATATCAGGAACCAATGATAAAGCATTGATATTGGTTGAGAGAACACCCAATGTTCCTGAAAACATGCAACAGCTTTATTTACTGGTGCATATGAATGAGCGTCCTATTTACAAGGTAAGATTGAATATGACCACTAAAACAGTGATCAACACGGCAGTTCCTATTGATGAATTACAAACAGGGGTTCTTCAATTCTCTTTGTTCTCAAATGATTGGATGCCTATCGAAGAAAGAATTTTGTTTGTGAATAATCGAATGCATGAATTCAATGCAAAGATCAATCCGGGTATTGTCAGCCTTGAGAAAAGAGGTAGAAATGTGGTAGAGATCATGGTTTCTGATACTGCTGCTGCAAATATGTCTATTTCTATAACCGACGCTGAATTAGCAGGTGAGCAGCATCATACCATATTTTCAGATTTTTTGTTGAGTAACCAATTGCGTGGTTATATACACAACCCGGCTTATTACTTGAAAAGTGATGCGGATAGTATCACATCCAGATTAGATCTTGTGATGATGACCAATGGCTGGAGACGTTTTGATTGGGAGAAATTAAAAGCGGCTAAACAACCTGAAATAAAGTATGCACCCGAGACTGATTTTCTCAAAATAAAGGGGAAAGTATATGGCATGGAAGCTAACAGAGCCGGTGGTCCGGAGTTATTGAATATTATTTTACAAGGAAAAGATAGTAGTTCGAATGTCTATTTCGTACCTATACAAAAAGATGGGACATTCGATGAGCCACTACCTATTTTCTTTGATACTGCAAGAGTGTATTACAATTTCAATGATAAAAACAAAACAGGATTTGTTGCTCAGGTTCAATTAGGGAATGGTCTGCTAAGAAAAGAACCCGGTAGCACAACTCTTATGACACAAACCCCTGTTTTTTCAGCTTGGTCGGATAGTATTGGATTAGCCAGAATGAATATGTTCTTGCAAGAGGAAGAAAGGTTGAGAAAGAGTATGGCAACCGCCACACTGCAAGAAGTGGTTGTTCAGGCAAAGATCAAAGATCCCATGCAGGTATTGGATGAAAAATATGCCAGTGGACTTTTTTCCGGCGGAGATGCGTATAGTTTTGATCTCATGAACGACCGTATGCCCGGTGCGTTGAATGTACTTACTTATTTACAGGGTAAAGTAGCAGGGTTACAGATATCCGGTAGTGGTGCACAAATGTCACTTAACTGGCGTGGGGGTACGCCTTCATTGTATTTGAATGAAATGATCAGTAATGTAGACATGGTACAAAGTATTCCGCTTACTGATATCGCATATATCAAAGTAATGCGTCCACCATTCTTCGGTTCAGGAGGTGGTGGAGCAGATGGTGCCATTGCGATCTATACCAAAAAAGGATCTGATGCAAGAAAATCTGATCCCAATAAAAAGGGAATGGAAACCACGATCCTTGCCGGATACTCCAAGTTCAGAGAGTTTTATAATCCTGTGTATACAAAAGATAATCCTTCTTACGATCCGGACGTGAGAAGCACATTGTATTGGAATCCTTACATCCTCACCAATAAACGTACCCCTCGTTTTAGGGTGGAATTTTATAACAATGATATCTCCAAAAAATTATTGATTGTGTTGGAAGGGATCAATTCAGATGGCAAGATGACTAGGACAGTGAGGTATCTAGAATAATTTGACATTTTAAATCCCTTGCTTTAAAAAAATTAGGATCAATCTTCTTCGAGGTGCAAAATGTGAAAGAATCTATGCGCTAAGGGTGCCAACACAATTCCAATATTGGTAATAAAAGCTACGCCACTAAAGATCGCATAAAAGGAAGAGAACCATTTGCCACTCACTGTTTTGATCTCTACTACAGGTCCCATGCCTGATAAGATCATAGACGCATTATGAAAAGCATCCAGCCATTCAATATCTGCTGTATAATGATAGCCGAAAACGCCTATCAATAAACACATGATCAGCACACTGAATGCAAAAACGAGATTCTTAACTACTCTTCTATAGAAAAGTGGCTTAGAAGCAAGTGGATCTCTTTTGTTTTCATACATAGGTCTGATTATTTACAAGTAGAAGGAAGAATTTCATCAATGATATCTTTCATGGTCAGATATAACTCTCTTTTTTCCTCTCCAAGTGATCCCTTTGTAAAAAATATGCAAGCATAACCTCTGCATCTGTCTATCATTGGCCATGTGCCGAATAATCCGGGAGCAGCCATTGAAGTAGCTTTTCCATTTTCATCGGTGGTCATGATCCATTGCCCGAAACCATATTGAAAACCCGCTGCAGCTTTTGGCGCATACTTGATCATATCCGATGTTGTATACACTGTTTCCATTTGTTCAATGGCTTTCTCACTTAAAATACGTTTGCCATTGTGTACACCTTTATTTAAAATCATGGCTAGAAAGTTCATGTAATCTCCTGCACTCGATTGAGCACCACCGGATGGATTAACTGCATTGAAACTGGCAAAACTGGTATTGCGCATTTGTAATGGGCGTGTGATCTTTTCTGCCATGATCTGTTCAAAACTTCTTTTAGTAATGACCTCTAATACTTTTGCAGCAATATTCAATCCGATATTACTGTACCTAAATTGTAATCCGGGATTCGATATAATTTCCCTATCAGATGCAAAGTCATTGATCTCCTCCTCCAAATTCGAATACTTCTTTCGATTCAACATTTCCTTTAGGTTACGGATAGGCTCAGATTCAATACCCGTTAAATGAGCCAAACAATCTTTGATCGTGATATAACCTTTTGAATACTTACTGAATATGGGTAGATACTTACTGACACGATCCGTTAAAGCAATTTTTCCTTCGTCTACATATACCATGATCAATGCAGCAGTGAGCCATTGACTGGCGCTTGCAATGGGGGCTTGAACTTTTGCATTGAAATCAGTGCCAATAGCTTTTTGATAAATGATTTTGCCATCTTTATAGATCATGGCCACTACATTTCCCTCCAATTCCTTTTTAGCTGATTCAAGTTTACTATCTAAAAGACTAAAATCATATTGCCCGAATGCGAACTGAAAGAATAGCATGAAATACAATACTAGACTGACTTTCATGCATGAAGAAAAAGATTTTACAGACATAATTTCAGGATTTCATGTGTTTAAAAGCACAAACAAAGACTAGAACAGTTTTTGTATACAAATTAGGAATTCATTTGACAAGGCAGATAAATTTTCTGCTAAATACTATTTATTAGTCCAAATACACAAATATGAACGTTAATAATTATACGATTAAAGCGCAGGAAACGATCCAGGCTGCTCAACAGTTGGCTTTCAATGCCAATCATGCGTCTATTGAAACGGAACATTTGTTGAAAGCCTTGATCGCAGATAAAGAAAGTCCTATTGCGTTTTTACTCAAAAAAAATAATGTAGCGATCCCTCTTCTGGAAACAAAATTGGAAGAGGCCTTCAATCGATTACCTAAAAATCAAACAGGCGAGCCTGCTCAGACTATAAGTCGTGATCTGAATACTGTTTTCTTAAGAGCCAATGCTTTACTGAAAGAGTTTGGTGATGAGTTTATCAGTCCCGAGCATTTCATGCTTGCTTTACTTCAGATCAATGATAATACAGCCAAGACATTGAAAGATGCAGGTCTAACTGAAAAAGGTTTAAAAACTGCGATCAAAGATCTCCGTAAAGGAGAGAGTATTCAATCACAGACACAGGAAACGCAGTTCAATGTATTGAATAAATATGCACGCAACTTGAATGAAGCTGCGAGACAGGGTAAACTAGATCCTGTGATCGGTAGGGATGAAGAGATCAGAAGAACACTCCATATTTTATCACGCAGGAGTAAGAATAATCCGATTTTAGTAGGGGAGCCCGGTGTGGGTAAGACAGCTATCGCTGAAGGATTGGCGATGCGTATTATCAATGGAGATGTACCTGAAAACTTAAAGTCAAAGATCATCTTCACTTTAGATATGGGGCAGTTGATTGCAGGTGCTAAGTACAAAGGCGAATTTGAAGAAAGATTGAAAGGTGTGGTAAAAGAAGTAGCAGCAAGTGATGGTGAAATTATTTTATTTATTGATGAGATCCACACTTTGGTTGGTGCAGGAGGTGGTGAAGGAGCGATGGATGCTGCGAATATTTTAAAGCCGGCGTTGGCTCGTGGTGAGTTGAGAGCGATTGGTGCAACTACATTGAACGAATACCAGAAATACTTTGAGAAAGATAAAGCCTTGGAACGTCGTTTCCAGAAAGTGATGATCGAAGAGCCGGGTGTTGAAGATGCGATTTCAATTCTTCGTGGACTGAAAGATCGTTATGAAACACACCATCATGTTCGTATCAAAGATGAAGCGATTATTGCGGCAGTAGAATTATCCAATCGATATATTACAGATCGTTTTTTACCGGATAAAGCCATCGATCTGATCGATGAAAGTGCTGCTAAGCTTCGCCTGGAGATGAACTCTATGCCGGAGGAATTAGATACACTAGAAAGACAAATTCGTCAGTTGGAGATCGAGCGAGAAGCTATTAAACGTGAAGATGATGAGGAGAAATTAAAAGAACTCAATATAGAGATCAGTAATCTCAGTGTGCAAAGGGATACATTAAAGGCAAAGTGGAAAAATGAAAAGGAAGTCGTTGATAAAATACAACAAGCAAAATCAGCTATTGAAACGCTAAAATTGGAAGCTGAACAAGCTGAACGAAATGGGGAGTATGGAAAAGTAGCTGAGATCCGTTATGGTAAGATCAAAGAGCAAGAAGCGATCATTGCAGACTATACAGAACAACTCAATCAGTTGGGTGAACAAAGCAGACGATTGATGAAGGAGGAAGTGGATGCAGAAGATATCGCTGAAAACATCGCAAAAGCAACCGGTATTCCGGTGGCTAAGATGATGCAGAGTGAAAGAGAAAAACTTCTTCATCTGGAAGAAGAGTTACACCAACGTGTTGTTGGACAAGAAGAAGCGATCACAGCAGTAGCAGACGCGGTAAGAAGAAGCAGGGCCGGATTGCAAGATCCTCGTAAGCCTATCGGATCATTCATCTTTCTCGGAACTACCGGTGTAGGTAAAACCGAATTAGCAAAAGCTTTGGCTGAATACCTGTTTGACGATGAACACTTGATGACGCGTATTGATATGAGTGAATACCAAGAGAAACATACCGTTTCAAGATTGGTAGGTGCACCTCCGGGTTATGTTGGATATGATGAAGGTGGACAATTGACCGAAGCAGTGCGAAGAAAACCTTACAGTGTAGTATTGTTAGATGAGATCGAAAAAGCACACCCGGATGTGTGGAATGTGTTATTGCAAGTATTGGATGATGGCCATTTAACAGATAATAAAGGGAGAACTGTCAACTTCAAGAATACGATCATCATTATGACCAGTAATATTGGTAGTCACTTGATACAAGATGCATTTGATGGTGTTCGTGAAGAAGATGTCATGGAAGCAACCGAACGTGCGAAGCATGATGTAATGGATCTGTTGCGTAAAACAATTCGCCCTGAATTTCTCAATCGTGTTGATGAGATCATCATGTTTAGTCCGTTGATGAAGAAGCAGATCATGGGCATTGTGAAAATACAATTGGATGGATTGAAGAAAATGGTTGCAGAAAGTGGTATTCAACTTGAATTCAGTGAGTATTTACTGGAATTCCTGAGTGAGCAAGGTTATGATCCGCAAATGGGAGCAAGACCGTTGAAACGATTGATACAAAAACAGATCGTGAATGCACTCAGTAAGAAGATATTGGCAGGAGAGATTGATAAGTCACAAAAAGTATTGATTGATGCATTTGATGGAGTAGTGGTGTTTAGAAATGAGGATTAATGCAAAAGCGGTTCTGAAATGAACCGCTTTTTGTATTTTGTATGTTCTATGACCCGCTTCACCACTTCACTTCAACAATTTGATGAGAAAGGAGAGAAATCCGGATGGACCTATATTCTTATTCCCCAAGACATTGCTGAAAGCTTAACCCCCGGAAGTCGAAAGACCTTTCGTGTGAAGGGCAAAATTGATACACATGCCATCAAAGCTGTTGCAGTGATGCCGATGGGGGATGGATCTTTTATTCTGCCCGTCAATGCCCAAATGCGTAAAGCCATCAGTAAAAGAAAAGGAGCCATGGTCAATGTTTCTCTAGCTGTAGACCATGCAGAGCCTGAAGTGCCTGCTGTTTTAGCTGTTTGTCTGGCAGATGAACCCCAAGCGAAAACATTCTTTGAGCAGTTGCCTTTATCTCAACGGAATTATTACAGTAAATGGGTGGTGGCTGTGAAATCCTCATCCTTACAAGCTGAACGAATCGCACAAGTGATTGATGCCCTGTGTCTTGGATACAATTTTGTAAGGTTTATGCAACACCTGAAGGAAAAGAAACAACGATAAGACCTCGCCGTCCATCATTTTTACCGGTAAAAACTTACTATTTAGTCAGTTATTCTTAACTTTAGTTCATGGCTGCCAGACATACAGATACCCGTGAAGAGATTGTCCGCATTGGAACCCAACTGATCAAGAGTCATGGTTACAATGCATTTAGTTATGCGGATATTTCTGAGCAGTTACAGATCAAAAATGCAGCTGTGCATTATCATTTCAGAGGGAAGGAAGATTTATTGGCAGAGGTACTGGATCAATATATTGAGCAATACCAATTACTCAAGAAGCAACTTGTACAACTGAATGCCACTGCAACTTTTGCCATTGAAAAGTTTATCGAAAGGTATTCTGTCCTGGTGGATGCAAATTGCATTTGTATCATTGGCTCTATTGCATCCGATTACAATACTTTACCTGAGTCTGTAAGAGAAAAAGTTCATCACCTTGTAACTATGGTATTAAAAATGGTCGAGGAAACATTAGCAGCAGGGAAAAGATCCGGGGAGTTTCAGTTTACTGAGACACCTAAAACACAAACCTTACTCGTAATGACCAATTTGGCAGCAGGTGTACAATTGGCCAGGATTACAGGGAAAAAGGATTATGATACAATAAAGCGGGCGATCATTCGTCAGTTGAAAGGATAAATTTTTTTACCTAAATAACTTACTTATTAGTAAGTAATATAAACCTAAAATCAAAACCATGAAAAAAGCATCCGTTTACATGGCCATTTTATTTGGCTTTCTTCCTTTACTGATGTCAGCACAAAACGACACCAAAGGTTCGATCATTACTGCCTCGAATGAAATTGTAGAGGGTACAGTTAAAGATCAGCTGCAGAAAAAAGGGAATATTGTATTCACTACTTCCACGGGAAGTAAAAAAACGTATTCACCGGCCGATATCTCAGGATTTTCAATTAATGGAACCAAGTATATTTCTTATGCAAGTGATTTTTATCAAGAAGTGGTAACAGGGAACAAAGCAACTTTATACATCCGTGTTACCAATAACAGCGGTAAACTTTTGTATAATGGAGCAGAAATGGTTGCTGTCTCTACTGCTGAGGGTAAATCGGGAGATTATTATCTTCAGCTAAAAAATGCTGATAAGCTCAATTGGCTATCAAAAAAGAATTTTAATGATGTGATCATAAATGTATGTGCTGACTGCAGTGTTGTAGTAAGCAATGTTAAATCAGGGCAATTTGATTATACGCAGTTAACAAAACTAATCGAACAATACAATAATTGTCAATAACATCAAGGTGCAGCCTGATATAACATTATATCAGGCTGTATTTTTTAAAGATCAGAATACTGCGTCGGTATTAAAAACACAATATCAATTTTGCTTACTGTATTTTGATATTCAGGCATCGTAGATAGTTTTTTCCATTCGAGATCTGCAACAAAACTTTTCCAATGTTCATTGCGATCATTCATGTTTTCGAAGCTGGTCATATACATCAAGTTGGGCATTCTAGGTCCACTCAATACCTCTCCATAAAAAACAGCATTAAAGTTTAATCGCTTGAACAATTTGATCTCGCCTCCTTGATTGAACATCTCAACCTTCTTACGATAGATCTTTTCTGAGGCCGATTCATAACTCCTTAATTCATAAATACGGTTTGCGACCGGACTTTTTAAAGCAGGAACTGCGATATGGGGCATGTCCGAAAATGAACGCAATACAATTGTTTCAAAACGCTCATAGGTTGGATCATCATATTTAGCTTGTATAAATTCATTGCCATCTTCCTGAAATTTTTTATCGCTGATCATACGATCATCGAGCTGATATAAATAATCTGTAGATGGAGCAGAAATCAATAAATATAATTTTTTTATGGAGGCTGTATCATTACCTAGCGGCTTGAATGCCCCTATTTTAGCGACACCGTATCTTTTAGCAGCAGGCTTCCATGCTTTTTCAATAAATGCTTCTGTTTTAGCCAATTGCTCCTCATTCTTACAATGATATATTCTGATCAAATAAAAATCTCTTTTAGATTGCGTATACCCTACAATACTAGCCAGCAGCAAACAAAGGAATATCCATTTCTTTTTCATAAATGATTATTGAGCTTGTGTAAGACGATAGATTAATATAGCAGCACGCTGAATCAATAAAGGCAAATCATTCAGGTTGATCGTTTCACCAACTGCATGAGCACCTTTACCTGAAGCCCCTAATCCATCAATACAGTCTACGTACTTAGCTACATACGAAATATCTCCGGCGCCTCTTGATCCGGGGTCTCCTGCATTAGCCGGCCCTAGGCCCATATCTCTTGATACTTTATCTACCCATAATCTCAAAGCATCATTCCCTTTGGTAGGTTCCATGGCAGGGATCCCATCAGTGAATGAGATATTTGCCTTAGTACCATTTAAGTTTTGTTTCGACACAATGGCTCGCATTTTTTCTCGTGCATTTTCTCTTTGTTGTTCGGTGAGGAAACGAAGATCTCCTTCTACGATCACAGACGGTGAAATGATATTGGTCTTACCCAATACAGATGCCTTTATTTGTTTGTGATCATATTGCATTTCTGATCCACCAGCAATGATACCCGGATTAAAGGTCAGGTATTTTTCATTGGATAAATTTTCACGGAATGTATTTAGAATACGAGCAGACTCATAGATAGCACCATAACCTGCACCCTGACCAAAAACACCGGCTGAATGTCCGGTTTTGGCAGTTACCTCCAGTTTCCAACTGCTGAAGCCACGTCTACCAATGGCAATCGTATTCATTCCTTGTGCAGTTTCGAATCCGAGCGCTACATCAGCGGCTTTTGCTCTCGCAATAAAATCAGCACGACTAATACTGGTTGGTTTACCGGACTCTTCTTCGTCGCCTGTAAAGTATACCACAATGGATGTGTTTTCTAATAGGCCCAAAGATTCTAATGCCTGTAATGCCATTACTACGACCACATCACCTCCTTTCATATCATTCACACCTTGTCCGGTAGCTGTAGAATCATTGATTTTGGTATAAGGTGTAAAAGGCATATCAGGTTCAAAAACAGTATCGAGATGCCCGATGATAAAAATCTTTTTTCCCTTATTGCCCTTTCGGGTAGCAACTAAATGTCCCGCTCTTTTTAATGAATCGGGTAATAATACCCATTCGGTTTGTAAGCCGGCTTTTTTTAATTCTCTACTAAAAACTTCACCAGTTTTTTTAACACCTGGTATATTGAATGTGCCACTATTAATATTCACCGTCTCCTCTAATAGCTTTTCTGCTTGGATGCGATTGGATTTCACCCAATCAATGATCTTTTTTTCTGTATCAGAAAGCCCCTGAGAAAAAATTTTTTGGAACAGAAGCAACGCAATAACCAAAGCCTGTATCTTTTTCATGTAACTCATTTGATGAAGACCAAGTTATGAGAATTCGACCATCATTACAATGAATCGGGCATTTTTCTGAATGGAGGGGACTTTGTAGATCATTTTTATACAAGACTCATTAGCCAAAACAATTTTAAAAAATTAATGTCGGAAGGCAACAACCATTTTATGTCACGCATCGAAATAAAAAAATATCCTTTAACAAAACCTTAGTACACATTAGGCATTCTTTTTGTCTCTAAACACAAACAGGAAAAAAATAGCCGATGAAAGAATGCTACGCTAAAAACAAGCACACATGAAAACAAAACAATTATTACTCGGAGCCATCCTGTTATTTGCAACCGCTTTTGCAGTAACATCCTGTCAGAAGTCAGAGTCAGCACAAGCACCTGTGGGAAAACAAAACCTAAGTCTATACATGACCGATGGACCAGGTTTTTTTGATCAAGTTTTTGTAGATATCAAAGCTGTTCAGGTATTGGTCGATACCTCCAAAGACACGCGTAAAAATGATACTTGCAACTGGGATAGAATCGGCGCATACATTGGTTCTACACTTGGGAACAGAAAAGATTCAGGACTTGTCTGGACTACTCTGAATATAAGAGCCGGTGTTTATGATATTTTAAACCTGCGTAATGGAGTAGACACCTTATTGGCCTCAACAGATATTCCTAACGGAGCTATTCGTTTGATCAGAATAGAGATCGGAACAAGAAATTCAGTGGTGAAAGATAGTGTTACCTACCCTCTATACTGGCCGGAAAACAAGCCAAACTACATCTTGATCAAATTGAAAGGAAACGAGTGTGAAGAATACCTGCCGGGAAAAATTCGTTTATGGCTTGATTTCGATATCAGCAGATCTGTGATCGTTGTCAATAACAACAAATTTTATCTGAAACCCATCTTCCACATTTTTGTTGAAAAGAAAACAGCCAGTGTTTCCGGTAAAGTGAAACCTCAAGATGCAAAAGCAGTATTAACACTGTTCAACGGAACGGATACAGCATATGCGCTGCCAAATAAGAATGGAGAGTTCAAAATGCGAGGCTTGAAAAATGGAACATATTCATTAGTCATCAACGCTTCCAATAACTATAAAGACACGACCATCAATAATATTAAAGTTGAAGCACCTAAAAATACCAATGTAGGTGTGATAGAACTCAAGAAGTAGGTTTTCAAGAGCAAGGGTTAAGGGGAGCTTTCGGGCTCCTCTTTTTTTATGTCAAATCATCAACTCTTTGTTCGATCTTCACAGGAATATAGCAACTTTGCAACGATCAGTTCAAAAATGTATGTATGCAAAACCGTAAAGCTGCTATCGGATTTATTTTTATTACGCTTCTCATTGATGTTACCGGACTCGGACTGATCATACCCGTAATGCCAAAGTTGATTGAAGATCTTTTACAGACTTCAGATATCAGTAAAGCCTCTCAATATGGCGGATGGCTAACGTTTGCTTATGCATTTACACAATTCCTGTTTGCCCCGATTCTTGGTAATTTGAGTGATAAATATGGGAGAAGACCTGTATTACTATTTTCATTACTGGGATTTGGGATCGATTATCTCTTTCTTTCATTCGCACCTTCTATTGGATGGTTATTTGTAGGAAGGGTAATTGCCGGTATTACAGGAGCCAGCTTTACTACAGCCTCTGCCTATATAGCAGATATCAGCACGAATGAAAACAGAGCACAAAATTTCGGAATGATAGGTGCTGCTTTTGGATTAGGCTTTATTCTTGGACCCATGATCGGCGGTTTATTAGGAGAATTAGGTGCGAGGGTTCCTTTTTTTGTAGCAGCCGGATTAGCACTTCTAAATTGTGCATATGGATATTTTGTTTTACCGGAATCCTTATCAAAAGAAAATAGAAGAGGATTTGAATGGCGAAGAGCAAACCCGGTAGGTTCACTGCTACAGCTTAAAAAATATCCTGCGGTTGCCGGATTGATCATTTCCATGATCCTCATTTATATAGCCGGACATGCTGTTCAAAGTAACTGGAGTTTCTTTAACATCGAGCGTTTTGGCTGGAGTCCTAAAATGATCGGAATTTCTTTAGGGATCGTTGGTTTATTGGTTGGAGGAGTTCAGGGAGGATTGGTTCGTGTGATCAATCCGCGAATAGGAAATGAAAAAAGTATTTATGTAGGCTTGGGTCTCTATGCACTAGGACTATTACTCTTTGCCTTTGCAACAGAGGGATGGATGATGTTTGTTTTTCTGATTCCCTATTGCTTGGGTGGTATTGCCGGTCCGGCTTTGCAATCCATCATTTCGGGTCATGTTCCGCCCAATGAACAAGGAGAACTGCAAGGTGCTTTGACCAGTTTGATGAGTGCTACTTCCATTATCGGTCCTCCATTGATGACGAATCTATTCGCTTACTTTACACATAAAGAAGCGCCCGTTTATTTTCCGGGCGCTGCATTCTTTTTAGGTGCTGTATTGATGATGGCAAGTACTTATTATGCTTATAAAGCCTTGCATACAAAAACAAAGATTGATTAATTTTCGACCTCAACGATCATCTCAATTTCAACTGCCATATTCATAGGTAATGATGCCATGCCTACCGCACTTCTTGCATGCTTGCCTTTGTCTCCGAATATTGCTACCATCAGATCTGAAAAACCATTGATCACTTTGGGTTGATCTGAAAATTGTTCTGTACTGTTCACCATTCCCAAGACTTTTACGATTCTTTTTACTTTAGAGAGATCACCAACAGCAGCTTTTAGTGTTGATAGCAGATTGATGCCGGTTAATTTGGCTGCGTTATAACCTTCTTCAATCGAAAGTTCTTTTCCTAATTTCCCCGTTGTATATTTCCCTTCTGCGTTAGCAGGTCCATGACCTGATAAAAAAATAAGGTTACCCGTACGAACGAATTTCACATAATTAGCAACGGGATTCGTTGGGGCAGGTAAAACAATTCCCAAGGACTGTAATTTCTGTTCAGGTGTTTGCGAAATAGCTGCTTTCATCAGAAAACAACCCATAAGAATCAATACTGTCTTTTTCATGTGCAATTTCATTTATCGGTGAATGAGGATATTACTGTACTTTAGAAGTAAACCAACTATCTCTGATCTTTTTCATGTCTTCTGTGATTGTTTGACCGGTGCTACTCATATCAATAACTGATAAACCGGTATTTTCTTTCAGTGTCATCGATGTCAGCTTTTCTTTTCCTCTGTGTTTATAGGTAACTTTAATAACATCTCCCGGTTTTTTGTTTTGAATAAAGGTATTTACATCAGCAGGAGTTTTCATACTCGTTTCATCCAGTTTGATAATTTCATCATTGATGTCTAATCCGGCCTCGTAAGCAGCAGTTCCTCTCGTTGTGGTAGAAGCGATTACCAGTTTATTATCTCGTTCGTTGTTTCTAAGATTCATTCCTGTCACAGGTTTGCCCTCATTGGATTTTTTGATTTGATATCCAGCTTTTTCCAATAATGCAGCATAATGAATGGCTTCATGTCCTGTTATGTATTTCTTGAAGAATTCTTCAGCAAAGTTTGTATTGGTAACTCCTGCTAAAGTTTGCTGCATACTTGTTAGTGTATATGGGATTTCTGTTTTACCATGATACTTCCACATGGCTTTCATGTATTCATCCAGTGTTTTACCAAATCTTGTCTGCAATTCTAAGTCAAGCGCCAATGCAATCGCTGCACCATAGGTATAATAGGAGGTGAACATATTGCTGTAATTGTTTTTATCGATCGACACAGATGCATCCACAAATACGGCATGATTACTGGCATCAACCGGTGAATAATACATAGCTCCCGGAGAATTGGATTTTGTATTCACAAGAGCGCTCACAGTTCCGATAAAACGTTGTGGAGTGATGAGACCGGCTCTTGCTAATAATAATTCTCCATAATATTGGGTAAACCCTTCTGCAAACCAAAGTTCATGGCTCATATTGCTTTTCTCAAAATTAAATGGCTCAAGTGTTTTTGGTCTGATGCGTTCTACATTCCAGTTATGAAAAAATTCATGTGAAGTAACACCCAGTAACAAGGTAGGATTGAATGTAGCCGTAGGGCGTGAGATCATGGTAGAGTTCCTGTGTTCCATTCCATCACCTTGAACATAGCTGTTAGCACTCATAATAAAAGTATATCGTCCTGTTTCATAAACAGGAAATTCACCAAAAACTGCTTTGGCTTCTGCCACGATCTTTTTGGTTTTCTCTGTTAGTTCATCTACTTGTTCATTTGTAGCATCAGCTTCCAACGCAATTCGGATGGTGTAAGATTTCCCATCTGTATTTGTTACATTCCAGTCGCGAATGATCAGATCTCCTATTTTGGTAGGACTATCCATAAAGTATTGTAATCCCGGAGCAGTAAAAGTATGAGGGCGATTGGTAGGAAATAATTGAGTGGCCACAATTCCTTTATTCTCGGCAGGAAGTTCAAAGCTGATTTCTATGGGTAGTTGATCATAGCCTTTGATCCACATAAATGCTGCCGGCATATTCAGATGGATACTTTCAGGATCAATACCTGCGTAAGTGCCATCTGCATGGTTAGCAAACAATGTGTAAGTAACAGTGATAGAACCTTTATGATCTTTTACTTCAAATACATCTCCATCTATACGACGAATATCTAATTTCTTTCCTTGCTGATCAGTAGCAGTAACATCATAAACATTTTTGCCAAATTCATGTGTAGCATATCTTCCGGGAGAGGATCTGCTCATTTTGAAAATCGCTGCTTTTTGTTGTAAACCTGTAACGCTCAGACTGATCCTAGCTTCGTGATGTACTGCGTTAGGGAAAGTTACTTTGTAGCTGATCTTTTGACCGCTTATTTGAATGACGAACAAAAGAGAGAGAAGCGGTAAGAAAAGTTTTTGTCGCATATTAGATGTATTTGAATACTGGCTAAGATAAATGACTGAACTGATTTAACAGAACCTTCTCAAAAAAGAAATATGAATGGTAAAAGGCTGCTAAGTACTGATTGTTAGTGGATTAGATTCTATGATGTGGTATGAAAAATTGCGTATTCTCTTCCGCAAGACTTCATTTAATTGGTGGGGCAGCTTTTTAAACGTACCTTTGCACTCTTAATTTACAATTTACAATTTTACAAATGGACACACAAATTCAGGGAACTGTAAAGTTCTTCAACGAGGAAAAAGGTTTTGGTTTTATTAAGCATGATAACTCCAGCAAAGAAACATTCGTACATGCTAATGGTCTGATCGATCAGATCGAAGCAAACGATAAAGTTATCTTCGACGTGCAGGAAGGTCGTAAAGGACCTAACGCCGTTAATGTTAAGCGTATCAACTAATTCAAGAATACATCTTAACCTTATGAACCATCCCGCCAACGGCGGGATGGTTTTTTTATGGATATGAAGGCAGAATGTACAGATGCTTTGAGCTTTGGTTATATTTGCCTGCTTAAATCGAAATATATGTCATTGGTCATGCAACAGTTACAGGAAACAACAAATTTTATCCGCGAAAGAGTTTCAGGCACAGCATCAGTGGGAATTATTCTGGGAAGTGGTCTGGGTAATTTGGCCAATGAGATCATTACAGAGTTTGAAATTGCTTATAATGATATACCGCATTTTCCGGTTAGCACCGTAGAAGGGCATAAGGGTAAATTAATTTTTGGAGAGTTAGGGGGCAAAAAAGTATGGGTAATGGGTGGACGATTTCACTTTTATGAGGGATATACACCCATGCAGGTAGCTTATCCGGTAAGGGTTATGCGGATGTTAGGCGTAGAAACATTGTTATTATCCAATGCTGCGGGCGGAGTGAACCCCAATTTTAGTGTCGGCGATCTGATGATCATTAAAGACCATATCAGCTTTTTCACTGTTAACCCATTGCTTGGAAAAAATGAAGATGCAATAGGTACCCGTTTCCCTGATATGAGTGAACCTTACAGTAAATCACTGATACAAATAGTCAAGTCAATCGCTCATAAAAATGACATTAAAGTACATGAAGGTGTGTACACAGGTGTTACCGGTCCAACGTTTGAAACCAGAGCTGAATATAAATTGATACATGTATTAGGAGGAGACGCCGTTGGTATGAGTACCGTTCAGGAAACCATTACAGCTGTTCATTGCGGTATGAAAGTTTTTGCCATGAGTGTGATCACGGACCTAGGTATTCGTGAAGAGGAAAATGTCATTACCCATGAAGAAGTATTACAAGCAGCTACGGATGCTGAACCTAAGTTGACTTTATTATTCAGAGAACTGGTACAAACATTATGATAATAGCTGTTTGTTTATTTGATAGTTTTAACTTACCTACAAGAGAGGTTTAGTGTTATTTTGCAGAACATTCCATCACATGCGTTTAGTGAAACGACCCTTTTTTGGTTTACTGTTCTTATTCATGGGCTATATGCTTCATGCTCAAACAGGCACTAATCGTACACGTAATTTTGCTAATCAGTCATCCAATTCCAATAATGCATTTTCCTATGATCGTAATGGAAGACCAATTCGTAATACAGGGGGGAGTGATTCTTTAAAAACCAGGAATAGTCTTGCGGACTCAATAACGATCTTTTACAGGTACTTTGATTCAACTCGTAATAGAACCATTGATTCTTCCATCAACGATTTTTATACCCGATTTCCGCTGCCTTATCAATATCATTCTTTAGGAAATTATGGAACAGCTGCACAGCCACTTTTATTTACTCCATTGATGCAGGCAGGGTTTGATGCAGGCTTTCATGCTTATGATATTTATAAGTTTACGGTTCAACAAACAAAATTCTATCAAACCACTCGTCCGTACACAGAGCTTTCTTATTTGTTAGGAAGTAAAGCTGAGCAACTCATTCACGTACTTCATACACAAAATCGAAAAGATAATTTCAACTTTTCATTGGAGTATCGTTTTAGTAATGCGCCGGGTAATGTGAAAAACCAGAACGCAAGTCATAATAATTTCAGATTTACTTCTCATTACAGATCTCCCAATCGCAAATATGGACTCTTCTTCATCTTTTTATCCAATAAAGCTGCATCTTCTGAGAATGGGGGATTGCAAAATGTAAGAAGATTGGATAGTTTGTCACTGAATGATCCTTATGAATTGGAGACAAGATTGGGGAGGGCAGGTGCTGCAAGCCGAAATCCATTTAATACAGGTGTATCCACAGGTAATATTTACAAAGAATCAACTTTGTTGATCAGGCATTTTTATGATTTCGGTAAAAAGGACTCACTGATCACAGATTCTGTTACTTATAAAATATTCTACCCAAGATTTCGATTAGAGCATACACTTCAATTTACTACGAATAATTATCAGTTTATAGACAATGCAGTAGATTCACTACGCTATAAACAATATTTCAATCGATCAGTACCCAATTTTGTCAATATCAGTTATAACGATCGCTGGACCAATATCATCAACCAGTTCAGTATATTGACCTTCCCGGATAAGAATAATCAAAGCCAGTTCATAAAAGCAGGAATCGCATTACAAAATCTTAGTGGAAGATTTGACTCAGTATTTCGGAAAAATGCTTACAATATTTATGCTCTTGGAGAGTATCGTAACCGTACACGTAATCAGGTATGGGATATTGAAGCGAGAGGTGAACTATACTTAAATGGATTCAATGCCGGCGATTATGAAGCTTGGATCAGTATGAAAAGATCTTTGGGCAGAAAACTTGGGTATATCAACCTTGGGTTTCATAATGTCAATCGCTCTCCTTCATTTATTTTTGATCCACTCAGTCGTTTCCCTATTGATAATCGCTCCAATTTCGGGAAAGAAAATGTAGTTCGACTATTTGCTGTATATGAAAATCCCAAAAGCGGATGGCGACTTACCGGTAACTATTATGTCATGAATAACTATATCTATTTTGATAGTTTTTTTCATGCCAAACAAGAAGCTACCCTGTTCAATATATTTCATGTAAGTCTGGAGAAAAAATTCAAATTGTCTCGATATTGGAATTGGTATACAGAGGTCCATGTTCAACAAAAGACCGGGCAGGCTCCGGTTAATATACCTTCTTTATTGGCACGTAACAGAATTGCGTTTGAAGGAAACTTTTTTACCAATTTGTTTTTATCAACCGGGTTAGAAGTTCGCTATCACACTGCCTATAAGGCTGATGGCTATTCTCCTTTCGTGGGGCGTTATTTTTATCAGAATACTGAAACCATATCCAATAGACCTGATATCAACCTATTCCTGCATTTCAGAATCAAAAGCTTCAAAGGTTTCATAAGATTTGAAAACCTAAATACCCTTAATACAAGTAAAGGCTTCGAATTCAGTAAGTTGAATATGGTCTCACCGTTATATCCTTCGCTTGGACTTTGGACAAGGGTAGGTATTTGGTGGAACTTTGTCAACTAAGTCTTTAACAGAAAATTTAACCTAATTCAAAGGTTCTTGCGTAATTTTGCATTGATGAAACGGATACTCATATCATTGATGGCACTTATTTATTTCACTGTTAGCAGTGGAATGGTGATGAGTGTGCATTACTGTATGGGTAAGATCAGTGATATTCAAGTAAACCAGGTTCCGGAAGAACGTTGTATTTGCGGAATGTCTAAAAAAGAAACTTCATCAAAAGGCTGTTGCAAAACAGAATTCAAAATGGTGAAGTTGGAGGATACACACAAAGCCTCTTTCGCTTCATATGATATACAAACCCCGGTAGCTCTTGTATCTCGTTCCATGAGTCTACTTGAGGCTCCTTTATATTATACAAATGATAAGGTAAATGCAGATATCCATGGTCCGCCCCTGATATCTCAACAAGATACTTATCTCCTCAATTGTGTTTTCAGAATCTGATACCATTTCATGTAATGGGTTTTTGTTATGCTGATCAGTGATCAGTATCATTTCTATTCTATTTATTATTTCAGATTCAAATCAATTAAACATATTGTCATGAAAACACAATCTATTTTTCTAAGCGTATTATTTACATTCATTTCAGTTTTTACCATTGCACAAACAAAATCTCCTGCTGTAAAGTCTGAAGAGATCAAAGTATGGGGTAATTGCGGAATGTGTAAATCCACTATTGAAAAGGCTGCAAAATCAGGCGGCGCAACATTTGCTTTGTGGAATGAAGAAACCAAAATACTGAAGGTGAAGTATGCTTCCTCAAAAACTTCAAATACAAAGATCCAGGAAAAAATTGCAGCTGTCGGTTATGATACCAAAGACCTCACTGCTAATAACGATGCTTATAATAATCTTCATGAATGTTGCAAGTATGAGCGTAAAGGTTCTTCTGAAACAGTAAAGCATGACAAGGATTGCTGCAGTGATAAAGAATGCAAGTCTGGCAAAGAGTGCTGCACAGATAAATGTTCAAAAGACAGCAAAGATTGTTGCGTTAAAACCAAATAAACACTTTCCTTATTAATGGATATGTCACTGAAATTTTGATCAGTGGTATATCCTGTTATCTAATCAATATATTTTATTATGAAAAAGCTATTATTTCTTCTATTTATATCATTTGGATTATTGGCTAATGCGCAAATCAAAAAAGCTGATTTGCGTGCAAGTGGACTTACCTGTGCCATGTGTTCTAAAGCGGTTTATAAGTCTTTGTCTTCGATCGCTTTTGTTGAAAAGATCAATGTAGATATTCAAAAGTCAACTTATGAAATCACTTTTAAGACAGGAATGAATGTTGATTTTGATGCCCTGAGTCGTGCTGTAGTAGATGCCGGATTTTCAGTAGCACAGTTACAGGTGACTTCTATATTTAATGGCGTTAAAGCCCAGAAGGGTGCTCAGATCGAGGTTGGTGGTAAGACCATTCAATTCATTAATGGTAATGACCAGGTGTTAAATGGAGAAAAAACTTTTAGCATCATCGATAAAAATTTTGTTTCTGCAAAAGAGTTTAAGAAATACAGTGCATCTGCCGGTAAGACTTATGAATCAGGCTTTGCAGATGGTAAGCGTGTGTACCACGCTATCTTGTAATTTTTTGTAACACTAAATTCTTTTATGAAGCAAATATTTATTGCAGCGGCACTTTTGTGTTCTGTTTATTTACCCGCACAAGAACTCTATGTGTTTAGTGAACCTGCCAGTAATATGCCGGCAAAATCTATAGGGGCTAAA
Organism: Sediminibacterium sp.; assembly: GCA_965279585.1. Lineage (GTDB taxonomy): Bacteria > Bacteroidota > Bacteroidia > Chitinophagales > Chitinophagaceae > Sediminibacterium. The sequence continues at coordinate 1,224,670 of OZ257248.1, forward strand.
CAATCAGCTAAGTGGTTAAATAATTCAATGTCCGGAAGAACAGAAAGTAGACATACTTCTGAAGTCATGTTTGGAGTCAATAAGAATCTCATGATTCATGGAGCTGTTACCTTTTCTGACATGTATAGTAACCGTATGCGGGCGGAGAGTTATCGAACTTATGCTAAATATCGTTTTCTGACCATTGATGGCATGTATAGCCATTTCAGAATGGCAGCTTTCGCCGAAGCATCCAAAAGCCGAAATCGCTCGCCTTATGATGAATTAAGTCTGGAAGGTGATCAAAGCGGAGTTCAGGCGGGTATCATTGCAACACAATTATTGCATAAACTGGCTATCTCTACAACTTTGAGTATGACAGAATCTTTGCAGGAAGGAAGAAATGCTCCAGGACCTAAATTGGTTCCTTATCGAGCATTTAATTATTCTTTATCAGCAGGATATCTGTTATTCCCAAAAAAATATACCAGTTATCAGCAAACGAATCTGAATCTTTACGTAGAGCTTTTAGGGCAACGCACTTATGATAAGAAGCGATATTTTGTTGATTTGGCCCCTGCTGCACAATTGATCTTTAATAGTCAGGCAAAGTTAAATCTTGGTTATCGTTTTCAGTTGGGCGGCGATATGATGCGAATGGCGGATAAAAGCTGGATGCTCAGTTTTGAGTGGCTCTTTTTGAATGCATTTAAATAGTCTGAAAAACCTATACAATGGCTATCGGATTTATGTACCTTTATCTGGTGCGTAAAACGGTAGCCATATTATTTACAGCCCTCTATCTGTTTGGAGCAACAGAAGCCAGTCAGCTATTGAAGCTTCCGGTGTTGATTCAACATTACTATGAGCATAAAGCAAATAATGCAGCTGTAACTCTTTATGCTTTTTTGCAGATGCACTATCTGGGCAATGATAATGATGATACGGATAACATGCGTGATCAGGCATTACCATTTAAGACGATGGATGATTGTTGTGTAATGGCTTCTAATAGTTTGCCCCCTCAAAAATTACAGATCATTCATATTGCTTGCAATGACATTGAACAAGAGTTTACTTTATTGAATGATCCCTCTCGTTTTTTTATCTCTCCTGAAGATATTTTCCAGCCTCCACGTATCATCTAATTTTTACAAGTTCTGTAGTGACAGAACAGGGGAAATATTTTGCTATTTACCGATAGCAATGTTGATCTCATAGGGATAAGTGTACCTTAATTGATTAGAAGTTAAAATCAAGCGCATGTTAAATGCCATTATTCATTTTTCGGTCAGGAATAAATTGATCATTGGGTTGATGGTGCTCGCCCTCGTAATTGTAGGAACTATTGAGACTACCAAGCTTCCTATTGATGCTGTTCCTGATATCACCAATAATCAGGTCTTAGTCATTACGACTGCTCCGAGTTTAGGGGCTCCGGATGTAGAACGTTTTATCACAGTTCCTATCGAACAAGCAACACGTAATGTTCCGGGCATCGTTGAACAAAGAAGTTTCTCAAGATTTGGATTAAGTCTAGTGACAATTGTTTTCAATGAGGAAACCGATGTGTACTGGGCTAGAACACAAATCAACGAAAGACTGGCACAAGTTCGTCAGCAGATACCTGAGGGAATGGGTGTTCCGGAATTAGGTCCGGTAAGTACCGGTTTAGGTGAAGTATTCCAATATGTGGTAAGACCTAAGCCCGGCTATGAACAAAAATTTTCTCAGTCAGAATTGAGAACCATCCAAGATTGGATCATTCGTAAACAATTATTATCAACTGAAGGAATTGCTGATGTGAGCAGCTTTGGTGGACAATTGAAACAATATGAAGTTGCTGTAAGAACGGATAAACTTCGTAGTCTGGGTGTTTCGATCAGTGATGTCTATAATGCTTTACAAAGTAACAATCAAAATACCGGTGGTGCTTATATTGAAAAAGGACCTACCGTTTTATTTATTCGTACAGAAGGTTTGGCTAAGACTATTGAAGACATCCAACAGATCGTTGTTAAAAGAGCAAATGGTATTCCCGTATTGATACGTGATGTTGCCGAAGTAAAATTTGGTGCAGCTACACGTTATGGAGCATTGGCATATAATACAGACGGTGAAGTAGCAGGTGCTGTGGTCATGATGTTGAAAGGCGAGAATAGTAATAAAGTCATCAGAAATATTAAAGAAAAGATTAAGCAGATAGAAACAACACTTCCGGAAGGGGTTATGATCGATCCTTTCCTGGACAGAACTAAAATGGTGAACAATGCGATTGGAACTGTAGAAACCAATTTACTTGAAGGAGCATTGATCGTTGTATTTGTATTGGTACTGTTTCTTGGAAATTTCCGAGCAGGTTTTATTGTCGCTACCGTTATTCCTCTTTCAATGCTCTTTGCCATCATTATGATGAATGCGTTTGGGGTCAGCGGAAACCTGATGAGTCTAGGTGCCCTTGACTTTGGACTACTGGTTGATGGTGCAGTGATCATTGTAGAAGCAGTGATGCACAAAATGTCTAAGCTGAATGGTGTTGCAATGGGTACGAAGCTGAGTAGAGAGCAGATGGATAGAGGCGTTGAAGAATCGAGCGGTAAAATGATGAATGCTGCTGTTTTCGGACAGATCATTATCTTGATCGTTTATCTGCCAATTCTTTCTTTGGAGGGTATTGAAGGAAAGATGTTTAAGCCGATGGCACAAACGGTTTCATTTGCAATTCTTGGAGCCTTTATTCTATCACTGACATATGTTCCGATGATGAGTGCCTTCTTTTTAAGCAGGAAGCAAGGTCACAAAGAGAATATTTCAGACAGAATGATGCAACGTTTACAACAATGGTATAAACCGCTGTTGTACCGTTCTATGAAAGCGCCCGGTATTATTATTGGGTCAGCTGTTGTAATGTTTGCAGCAGCAGTCTTAGTGTTATCCTCATTAGGCGGAGAGTTTATACCGAAACTAGAAGAAGGTGATTTTGCCGTTGAAACTAGAGTACTTACAGGGTCCTCACTCACAACCACTTTGCAAGAGAGCCAGAAGGCAGTAAAGATTTTATTGAAAGAGTTTCCCGAGATCGAGAAAATCGTTACAAAGGTCGGCACCGGTGAAATTCCGTCAGACCCAATGCCTATTGAGTCTGCGGATATGATCATTGTTTTAAAGGATAAAAAAGAATGGACAAGCGCAAAGTCCTTTGATGAATTAGCAGAGAAAATGGGAGAACGTGTTGAATCAGTTCCAGGTGTAACTACCGGTTTTCAGTATCCGGTACAAATGCGCTTCAATGAATTGATGACAGGTGCCAGACAAGACGTAGTTTGTAAAATATTTGGTGATGATTTGGATAGTCTAGCCAGATATGCAGCTGCTGTTGGAGAAGTGATCGGAACTGTTGATGGTGCGAAAGACCTTTTCATAGAAACAGTCACGGGAATTCCTCAACTGGTGATCACCTATAATCGAGAAGCCATTGCCCGATATGGTGCAAATATCTCAGATGTGAATATGGCTGTGCAAGCAGCTTATGCGGGAAGTATAGCCGGACAAATCTTCGAGAATGACAGACGCTTTGATCTGGTGATACGATTGAACGATGCACAACGTAATGATGCGGAGCAGATTGAAGATCTTCTGATAGAGCTTCCCAATGGACAACAAGTGCCGCTCAATACATTAGCGAATGTGTCGATTCAAGAAGGTCCTTATCAAATACAAAGAGAAGACGCACAACGAAGAATCACGATCGGTTTTAATGTAAGAGGGAGAGATGTACAATCCATTGTTGAAGAACTCCAGAATAAAGTAAAAAAGCAAGTACAGCTACCGGCAGGCTATTATACTACTTATGGTGGGCAGTTTGAAAATTTGCAACAAGCAACCAAACGTTTATCAATTGCTGTACCTGCAGCACTCTTACTGATTTTTGTAATGTTGTTTTTTGCGTTTAGAAAATTCAAATACTGCTTACTTATTTTTTCTGCCATCCCATTGTCGGCGATCGGTGGTGTATTTGCGTTATGGATAAGAGATATGCCTTTTAGTATTTCAGCAGGGATCGGATTTATCGCACTATTTGGTGTTGCAGTCTTGAATGGTATTGTATTAATAACAGAGATGAATAGACTCAAAGAAGAAAATAGCTCTTTATCGATCACTGATGTGATCAGTATGGCTACGGAAACGAGACTAAGACCGGTATTAATGACCGCAGCTGTTGCATCATTAGGATTTTTGCCTATGGCACTCAGCAATGGAGCAGGTGCAGAGGTACAAAGACCTTTGGCTACAGTAGTTATAGGGGGGCTCTTATCTGCTACTTTACTTACCTTGTTTGTATTGCCGTCATTGTATCTTTTATTTGAAAAGAAAAAGATCCAGGTACCTATGAAATCTGTACTGGTTATTATTTTGTTATTCTCGACTTGGTCGGCGCAGTCTCAGGAAGTGCAAACCATGAAGCTGGATAAATTGTTGACTTTGGTGAAAGAGAAATCACCCATACTAAAAGTAAGTCAGCTACAGGAAAAATACTTTGCAGCATTGAAAGGGGCAGCGAGGGATATTCCTAAAACGCAGTTCATTACTGAGCTTGGTAATTATAATAGCTTCAATTTTGATTCACGGGTCTCAATACTTCAACCTTTTTCCGCAGGTGTAGTGTATCGTAAACAAGAATCAGTGTTGAATAGTTATTTGAATACTGCTGCAGCTAATACGGTCATTCAGCAACAGGTATTGGAAAAAATGGTTCGACAATTATATCTGGAACTCCAATACCTCATGGCAAGAAAAAAAATATTAGAACGGGCTGATAGTGTTTATGGTAATTTTCAAAGAGTGGCTCAACTTCGTTTTGAAAAGGGTGAATCTAATCTTCTGGAGAAAACGACCCTTGACAATCAAGTGTTGCAAAACAAGCAATTGTTATTGATGAATATTTCTGATTGTAAAGCCATACAGTTAGAGCTTTCGCTTTTATTGCAAGATAAGATTGCTGTCATGCCTGCTGATGAGTTAATAGCTTCTCAACAATTGTATGATACGGCATTATTGAAAGAGCATCCTGAGCTACAGTATTATAAAGCGCAGGAGCAGCAAGCAGAGGCAGAAACACAGTTGGCAAAAGCAAAACTAAGACCGGAATGGTTGGTGGGATATAATAATCAATCTTTGATGGGGTGGATGGAATATAAAAACAGATCCGAGCGATTCTTCACGGCCGGAGATCGTTTTTCTTCGCTGACTTTAGGGGTATCTATTCCTTTTTTTAACAAAGCACAGAAGGCAAGAGTAGAAGCCGCCAATGTTCAGGAACAGGTTAATCGAGCTAACACCAATATCACATCATTGCGCTTAAAAACCGAGTTAGAGCAGGCATTACAGCATCGAGAGAAGTTTAGTACTGTGCTATCTTATTATAAGAACAGCGCTTTGCTCCAATCTAATATTATTATTGCTACGGCTAATCTGAACTATAAAAATGGACAGATTGGTTACATTGAATGGGCGACATTGATCAATCAAGCACTTGGGATTCAGATGCAATATGCCGATACACAAAGAGATCATCAGTTGAATGAGATTCAGCTGGATTATTTATTACAAAAGAATTGATAAGCTATCGTATGAAAAAATATATTGTAAACTTCGTAGTGATAGTAGTAATGCTGTCATGCGGATCAAAAGAAAAAGAAGCGACAGAAGTTGCGAAGGAAGAAGAGCAGGAAACCATTGTTGAGCTCAATGCTGAACAATTAAAAAATGCAGATATCGCTATTGGATACCCTGTTGAAACAAATATGCATGCCTCTATCAAAGTGAATGGTGTAGTGGATGTTCCACCACAGGGTATGGTGTCTGTTAGCTTTCCGCTAGGCGGGTATTTGAAAAGTTCTCACTTATTGCCGGGTATGGGGGTGAAAAAAGGTGAGGTGATTGCCATGCTTGAAGACCAGAGTTATGTGCAGTTGCAGCAAGACTATTTGATGGCAAAAGCAAAAATGGAATTTTTAAGTGTGGATTTATCTCGTCAAAAAGAATTAAGTGATCAGGATGCGGCCAGTAAGAAAACCTACCAACAAGCATCAGCTGAATTTAAAACACAGCAGGTATTGATACGTTCACTAGAAGAAAAGTTACGAATCGTTGGGATCGATCCTGAAAAATTATCCGTCAATACGATTACACGTACCATTAGCTTAAGATCTCCGATCAATGGATATGTAACGAAAGTCAATGTGAATATTGGAAAGTATGTTAACCCGGCAGATGTATTATTTGAGCTTGTAGATCCGGATGATATACATGCTGCACTCACTGTCTTTGAAAAAGATATCATGCAAATAAAAAAGGGGATGAAGGCTACTGTGTCTTTAGCAGATAGACCCGGTAAAAAATATGAAGTAGATGTAATTCTTGTCACTAGAAATGTAGATGAAAATAGGGGAGGATTGGTGCATTGTCATTTTGAAAATGCCAATCATGAGTTATTACCCGGAATGTTTCTAAATGGTAGTTTTGAATTAGACAATAAGAAAACGTTGGCTGTACCGGTATCGGCATTGGTACGTTATCAAAGTAAACCTTATTTGTTTATAGCAAAAGACTCAAGTCGATTTGAAATGATAGAGGTTGAAATCGGCGTTATAAATGAGCAGATGGTAGAATTGAAAACGAAGACAAATATTGATTGGAAAACGCAAAGAGTGGTGCTCAAAAATGCTTATAGTCTTTTAGGAAAGCTAAAGAACAAAATGGAAGATGATTAGTAAGCACTATGGAAGAGGTATTCCCTTTGAACCGGAAGGGACATTGTGAATATTCATAAGATTGTAGTATAGCCATATCTAGAAAGTATGGCTATACTTTTTAGTTGGGAGATTTTATTCTTCTACTGATGGCAATCATAATCAAAAAAAGACCATAGAATACCAATCCAACTCCCAAACAATTGATCAGTGCTTGTGGATATCCTAATTTAATAACATTGATGAAGGGATAGGGGTATGTATGTGTTATGGTTCCTCTGATCAAAGTGTAAAGAAGATATGCCAGTGGATAATACAGCCAAGGTAATGCATGTTTCCATTGTAATTTCTCTTTTTCTGTAAAGAATATCCAGTAGATCAAAAAGTAAACAGGGATAACACTATGTAACAATTCATCTGCAACTTTACCCCATCCGGTAACAGGCCAAATATTCCTTAGCAGTAAATTGTATATAATACCAACTACTAAAATGTAAACAGTAATTGCTGTGGTTGTGCTGAATTTGCTAAAGAACAGCCCTGGTTTTGATGATGGGAAAAGCCATAAACAAGTGAAATAAATTGCTACGAGACTATTGGTGAGTATGGTGAAATAACTAAAGAATCGAATAAGGCTGTGTAGAATGGAAACTTCTCTTGAAGTCAATGTTACCCATAATTGTAAGCCTACAGCTATGATACCGATAAAGCTACCAAAGATGAATATGCTGCCGGTAGATTTTTTTTCTTTCACGTGTAATAGAAGTTATTACTAAATATACACTTCTAAAAGGAATGAATACTTTTTTGAATAATTCAGTAAGTAGAAATCACTAAAAATGTGTAACAAATCAATGGCTAACGACTTTTAATCCAATGATTGAGGCTATTAAAGTGGTGATGAAAAAGAGTCGCCAGAAGTCTGCAGGCTCTTTAAAGAAAAGAATCCCAATGATTACAGTTCCTACAGCTCCAATACCTGTCCAAACTGCATAAGCAGTGCCAATAGGTAATTCTTGAGTGGCTTTTATTAGTAATAACATACTGATCGTCAGGCAAACTAAAAAGCCTCCATACCAGCCAATGGCAGTCATCCCATTGGTTAGTCGGGCTTTACCTAAACAAGCAGCAAAACCAACTTCGAATAAACCGGCTATGATCAGAATTATCCAATTCATGATGGATAAGTATAAGTTTCAAGTTGTTCTTCAACACTATAAAAACTTGCGAGTTTTCGTATAACTGATTCAACAACCGCATCAGGGCAACTGGCGCCACTGGTCATCAGGATACGAAGAGGGGTTTTGTTCGGTAAATAATTTTTTATGGTGATCAACTCTTTGGTTTTCCAGTTTCTGTGAAGGATTTCTTGTTGATCGATAAGCTTATCAGCCGCATCAATAAAATACGTGGTCAATTTTTCTTCACAAAGTTCTACCAGATGTGATGAGTTACTGCTATTATAACCTCCAATAACAATCGCAATATCTGCCTCTGTACTGGCTAGCATGCCCGTTACAGCAGTTTGATTGTCATTGGTAGCATAGCAGAGTGTATCTCTGGTATCAGCAAATCTTTCAGCAATATTGGTTGCGTCTAATTGATAATGGCGAATGAATACACTCTTTAGATAATCTGAAATAGCTTGTGTATCAGATGCTAGTTGAGTTGTTTGATTTACTACACCTATTTTTTGAAGATCCTTAGTAATATCAAAGCCTTCAGAATAGCGACCCTTGAATGCTGTATAAAACTCACCGGCATTTTTTTCTCCGGTAATATACTTTGCTAATTCAACTGTTTCTTCCATATCATTCACTACTACAGTAGGCGTATGGTAGGAAGCATGTGAAAAAGTTGCTCTGGTTTCTTCGTGTTGAGGCTTCCCGTGTACAACAATGCTGTATCCTTTTTTAGCGATCTGCTCACTTCTATTCCAGACTTTTTCAACAAATGGACAAGTAGTATTATATTTTTCTGTGGGAATTCCTTTTGCAGCTAAAATGGATTCAATTTCTAAAGTGGTGCCAAAGGCTGGGATAATCACTACATCTTCGTTGGTCAGCGAATCGAAAGAAATAAGTTGTTGACCTTTCGTGTCCTGAAGAAATTGTACCCCTTTGGCTAAAAGATCGGCATTCACTTGGGGATTATGGATCATTTCACTCAAAAGAAAGATTCTTTTCCCGGGATTTTCTTCGATCGTTTTAAAAGCAATTTCAATCGCATTTTCTACCCCATAACAAAACCCAAAATGACGTGCCAAATAGATTTGCAGGTCACCAAGGTCCAGTAAGGTAGGAGAAAAATCTTTTTTTAATTTATCCTGCTCTTTTCTTTTCTGCTTAATGCTCCCAATCAGTGGGCTCCGGTATTCACCGGGTACATTGAACTGCTTCATAGAGCAAAGATAAGGATAGCAAATGGCTGATAGTCCATTGTCAATGGCAATCTTCTATGGGCTATTGGCTATCGACTATGAACTTTAAAGAAATTCTCCCTATCTTCCAATCACCAAACTAACTGTTGCGCATGTCAAACCATATGTTTTTACAGGCTTGCCTTATCGTGAGCGGAGGTGTCATTGTTGGAGCTACTCCTAAAGAAAAAACGATTTTTACCACCATCAGCAGGTCTACTCATCGAAATCAAAAAAGCTGGTCCGATTTATTTAATGGTCGCTCCTTACAGGGCTGGCGGACTTTTCAAAACAAACCTTCCGATTCATGGATGGTTCAAGACGGACTATTGTATTGTAAAGGCAATAAAAGTGGTAGTCAAAATCGTGCTGACCTGATCACTGAAGAACAGTTTGATAATTTTGAACTTTCGTTAGATTGGAAGATCGCATCGGGAGCTAACAGTGGTATTTTATATCTGGTATCAGAGCAGTATCCTGCTACTCATTATAGTGGACCGGAATACCAGTTGATTGATGATAAAGGTTATCCTTCTAAACTCGAAGAATGGCAAAAAACCGGAGCCAATTATGCCATGAATACTCCTGTCTCAGATGCTACGCGTTCAGCAGGTGAGTGGAATACAACAAGAATTATTGTAAACCAAGGTCATGTTGAACATTGGCTGAATGATAAAAAAATCGTTGAATATCAATTATGGGATGAGGCTTGGCAAAAAAACAAGTCTGCCGGCAAGTGGAAGGATATGGATAGTTACGGGAGCGTAAAATCCGGTCACATTGCTTTGCAAGACCATGGTGGAGAAGCCTGGTTCAGGAATATCAGGATTAGGAAAATATAGACTAAGTCAAAAGTGAAAAGTCAAAAGTGAAAAAAGGGCATTCTGATCTCTTTCACTTTTGACTTTTTACTTTTCACCTCCCCCTTTCACTATCTTTGCTCCATGCATTATGTTTCTGTTGAAGGTCTCACGAAGAGTTATGGTATCAATCCCCTTTTCAATAATATTTCCTTTCATATCAACGAGGGTGATAAAATTGCATTGATCGCTCGCAATGGAGTGGGTAAATCAACTTTGTTACGAATTCTCGCCGGACAAGAAACTGCTGATGAAGGTAAGTGCTGGGTTAATAAGGAAGTAACAGTTGCCTTATTCGAACAAGAACCTGAATTTGACGAATCTAAAACGGTACTAGAGAACATCTTTCATTTAGAACATCCTATCATTACTGCGATACGTGCTTATGAAGCAGCTGCTGAATCAGAAGATGGTCATCTTATTGCTGACGCGATCACTAAAATGGATGAATTAGGTGCTTGGGATTTTGAAGCCAAAGTGAAACAGATATTGGGGAAACTGAATATCCATCATTTACAAAATCCTGTAAAAGATCTGAGCGGTGGACAGCGGAAACGTGTTGCTTTGGCTAAAACATTGATCGATATTGGTTTTGAACATAAGCACACCTTATTGATGATGGATGAACCTACGAATCATCTCGATGTTGAAATGATTGAATGGTTGGAACATTACCTCAATGGTGAGAATATCACATTATTGTTAGTGACCCATGATCGATATTTTTTAGATGCGGTTTGTGATGAAATATGGGAGCTTGAGAGAGAGAACATGTATGTCTACAAAGGTGACTATGAAAATTACATGGAGAAAAAAGCGGCACGCATAGAAAGCGAGCAAGCTAGCATTGATAAAGCGCGCAATCAATATCGTAAGGAATTGGAATGGATGCGCAAACAGCCCAAAGCCCGAACCACAAAAAGCAAGAGTCGTCAGGATAATTTTTATGAAGTAGAAGCACGTGCGAAACAAAAAATAGAGGATGCCAAACTTCAGTTAGAAGTTAAGATGAGCAGATTGGGCGGTAAGGTCGTTGAAATGAAAAAAGTATATAAATCCTATGGGGATCTCCCCATCTTAAAAGGATTTGATTACACTTTTACCAAAGGAGAACGTATTGGCGTGATTGGAAAAAACGGTGTTGGGAAATCTACGTTTTTAAATATGCTACAATTGATTGAACCTGCTGATAGTGGTAAGATCAATATTGGCGAAACAGTGATCTTTGGTAATTTTTCTCAACAAGGACTGCAGATCAAAGACAATTTACGTGTCATAGAATATGTGAAAACCTTTGCTGAAAGTTTCCCTTTGGCTAAAGGTGGAAGTTTAAGTGCAGCACAGTTTCTGGAGCTGTTTTTATTTCCTCCTGATAAACAATATACTTATTTGTCTGCTTTAAGTGGTGGCGAGAAAAAGCGACTGCAGTTACTGACGATTTTATTTCGTAATCCTAACTTTTTAATATTGGATGAACCTACCAATGATCTGGATCTTCCCACATTGGCAGTTTTAGAGAACTTTTTGAGTGAATACCAGGGTTGTGTTTTGATCGTGTCACACGATCGTTATTTTATGGACCGCTTGGTGGATCATTTGTTTGTATTTGAGGGTAATGGTGAAGTGCGTGATTATCCCGGTAACTATACACAGTACAGAATCTGGATGAAAGAGCAGGAAGCCAGAGAGGAGTTGACAGCGGAAAGTAAACAGTTGAAAGAAGAAAAGATAGAGGCGAAAAGCGAAACAGTTGCTTCTAAGAAAAAAATGAGTTTTAAGGAGAAGCGTGAATTTGAGTTGCTGGAGAAAGAATTGCCTGCACTCGAAGCAGAGAAAATAAAGATCACAGAGCAGATGAGCAAGGGAGATCTTCCCTTTGAAGAAATTTCAAAACTTAGCGAAAGAATGACAGCCATTACACAAGAATTGGAAGAAAAAGAACTTCGTTGGCTTGAATTAAGTGAGATGGTCTAAGGGTAGATATGCAAATAACATGTATCGTTTATGGATTATAGTATTATTGATCTCTGTTAGCGCTCAAGCGCAGCAGGATAGTGCGAAATCAAATTTTGTATGGAGTGCTTATTCTGAGACTTATTATAGTCACAATTTCAATCAACCTCCCACAGAGCAAAAACTTCCATTTCTTTATTCTTATAATAGATACCAGCAACTTTCATTGAACCTGTTAATGGGTAGAGTGTCTTATCAGTCAAAAGGGTTTCGTTCATCATTGGCTTTGGCGACAGGTACTTATATGGATGATAATCTTGAAGCAGAAGATGCTGTTTGGGGCCAAGTATTTGAAGCATCATTAGGTGTTAAGCTTAGTAAAGAAAAACAGCTCTGGCTTGATGCAGGAATATTTCCGTCACACATTGGATTTGAGTCTGCTATTGGTGCTGATCAATTAACACTTACAAGAAGTATGATGGCAGACAATTCGCCTTATTATGAGTCAGGCTTCAAACTATCATATACTTCCTTAGATGAAAAATGGTATCTGGCAGTTTTATGTGTGAATGGATGGCAAAAAAGCATCCGATTCGGCGAAGGATTTAATCCGGCCTTTGGGCATCAGATTACATATAATCCTACTACTTCACTCACGTTGAATAGTAGTTCTTTCATTGGCGATGATCGATATACAACTGTAAAACGTAACAGGTACTTTCATAATCTTTACGCTAACTGGAAGATCAATGATCGATGGTCTTTGATCGGGGGATTTGATATGGGATGGGAAGAAAAAAGAAATGATCCTACTAGAATGGACTCTTGGTACACTCCTGTAGGAATCATAGGCTTTAATATATCCCATCGTCATCGCATAGCAGGTAGATTCGAATATTACAGAGATGTAAATGGAGTCATCATTGATTATCCATTGCCTAAGGGTTTTCAAACTGCCGGATATTCTTTCAACTATGATTTCTTGATGAGCCAATCTTCTTGTTTCCGAATAGAAGCTAGAAAATTTAGTTCTGCTCAACCTATATTCGTCAGCTCAAATGGTATTGTTTCAAACAATACTTTTTTAACTGCTTCTTTGTGTATTCGTTTCTAGGTTGATCTAAACCAATTCAAAGGAAAGTTTTTTACTCTCTGTGCCATTTACAATGATTGAAACCTGTTGCACGCCTTTGTAAAATGCTCTTGTTGTGATCAGTTTGAAACTTTGTCTTCTCGAAACCATCCATTTTTCTCCTCCTGTAATATCACGCTCTGAAATCTTAAATACTTTTTTTGAAAGCGTACCATTGTTCCGTAAATAATGGATGGCATATTCTAACCTTATATATTGTTTCTGTTTTCCGGTATTGAAGATGGTTGCTTCAAATTCAAGATAGTCACCAATTTTTACTTTTTTGTTCTTGATTCGGAATTGTTCGATCGATACGTTTTTAGCATCAAGCTGGTAATATTTCAATACCTCAGGGTGAGCTGCTTTCAATAATGTTCGAAGACCATGTTTGATGATGGCGTCTGTTTCCGAACTTATATTCTTCCATTTTTTCGCAATGTCAATTGCTGTTTTAGGATTGTCTTTTGAAATATCATTCAGGTTATTGGCTACACTTCTTCTTACGATTTCACAACTATCCTGTTTCAAATTTTCAAGGATCGGCAAAATCGGTGTTGGATCTTTTTTCAGTTTGGGTAAAGCCATGGCCCATGGCAAACGAGGTCTAGAACCCTCTGTAGCAAGCCTGCGTACATGTCTGCTCTTGTGTGTAGACCATTTCAACATTTGAGGGATCATTTTTTCTTCATAGCGAACTATAAAATGTCTGACTGCAAATTCACAAGTAATAAACTGTGTCACTTGTTCCATAGCCTGTACCGATTCTTTGTAGTGCTCCAAGCCATACAGATAAATGTATTCCGGTAAGAAAAGATATTCGATGCTAGCTGCAATGGGGCCCTCTTTTTTAATAGCTTCTATGAGTTCATTTAGAAGTGGAGCTGCTTTTGTATAGTCCTTAGGTAAAAATTGATGTAAAACATGGGCAGTGTGAGCCATTCTTTCTTTCAGCTCATACTCCTCAAATGCCGGGATGAATATTTGATGCAGAAAAGATTTTTTATCAAAACCCGGAATAGTTGTTTTTAACGGAATAGAGAGTCGATTGTAAAAAGTTTGTGAATACAGGTCTTTTAGTAAAGTGCTCATGAGCTCAATTTTACTGAAAGATGCGAGAATCCTGTAAGAAAATAAATAAAAAAGTATTAGCGGTTTGATAAGAAAACCGAACTGTCTTCTTTGTTTAAGATATCAGGTTGTGCAATATTCAAGAGCGTAGAGACAGCTTGTTTTCCCCGGATACCCAAGTCGATGGAGAATTCATTTACGTATAGATCGATATGTTGACGCATCACTTCTTCACTCATTTCTTGTGCATTTTCTTTAACGTAGTCGGCTACTTCAGGATAATGCGAAAATGCGTACTCCGCACTTTTTTTGATCAGATCATTCACTTGTAAAGCAACACTATCGATCAATCTATTGTGTGCTACAATACCACCTAATGGAATAGGAACCCCGGTTTGCTGTTCCCAATAGTCCCCAAGGTCCATGATCTTGTGTAGTCCTTTTTGCTGATAAGTGAATCTGTTTTCATGAATGATCACGCCGGCATCAACTTGTCCACTCAGTACCAGGTCTTCGATCTCATGAAACACATGAAAACTTTTATTTTTTGCGGAAGGAAAAGCCATTGAAAAAAGTAAATGAGCAGTAGTATTGATACCCGGAATGGCAATCTTGGCATTCTTTACTTCTTCTAAGGTTAATGTTTGATGTTTTGTGATCAAAAGTGGGCCTACGCCTTTCCCTAATGCACCACCACTATCTAAAACTTTATATTGTTGTAAAACCAATGGCAATACCCCATAACTGATTTTTGAGATATCCAGCTTTCCTTCAATAGCCCATTGATTCAAGGTTTGAACGTCTTCTAATACCACATCAAATGAAATGCCACCCGTATCAATTTTACCATTGACCAATGCGTCAAAAATGAAAGTATCATTGGGGCAAGGGGAGAAGCCGAGCGTGAGTGTCATAGGGCAAAGATAGTGAGTAGTTTGTAGTGAGTGGTGAGTAGTGAATAGTGAATAGTGAATGGTCAATGGTATATGTATGTATATAACTCACTACTGACTACTCACTACTCACTTAATCTTATAGAGTCGATCAACATACTTCACCAAAACATCATTCAAAGCCTCAATAGCTTCTTTCATTTTCCAGTTGGCTTTGTTACGTTCGCCGACATAATTCGATATGGCCCGGAATTGGATGAAGGGGATATTAGCTTCACGGCAAATAAAATGCAGTGCCGCTCCTTCCATGGATTCAATAACAGCGCCATATTTTTTGGTCAGTTGTTCAATTCTTTCGGGTTTGGTACTGATCTCATTTACTGTTACTGAACTTATCTCGGGAAGTTTTAACAGGTTATAGGTATTCAACCAGGGGTTGGGAAGTTTTCTTTTTTCAAAAGGGTGGTAACTGCTTTTTTCCAGTTTCAAATCAAAAATATCTTTCCATTTACCGTCTTCTTCTACTCCCATGTCACCCAATACTTCATCTTTCACCACTACCACTTTACCTAATGACATTCTTTTATCAAAGCACCCCGCGATTCCTACTTGGATGATCAGATCAGGTTTTTCTTCGGATACAAGTCTTGTCAATGAAACAGCGCTAGCCAGCATTCCAACCCCGGACTGATGAAATCTCACTTTTAACCTTTGACTTTCGCCGGTATATAAAACGTTCATATTTAAAAAGCCGGGCATCCATTCCCCAACGGTGGCTGCAGTGATGATAATTCGCATGGAAGCTATTTAAAGGTGTGGTGGATTAACTGCCTAAAAATACTAAGGAAACAACTTAGTTCCATATTTTGATTTATGGTCTTTATCTTTGTAAATCAATGAGTTGTACAAATTTCTCAAGGTGAATGCAAGGAGTTACAAATCAACTTCATTACCTTTGCCGAAATTTTTTGAGGAAGCATGGTGTATTTAACGCGACAGGAACATTTTAATGCAGCACATAAGCTGTACAATCCCCGTTGGACAAAAGAGCGTAATGAGGAGGTTTTTGGAGTTTGTGCCAATGAAAACTGGCATGGGCATAACTATGATCTTTATGTAACGGTTAAAGGCGATCCTGATCCGGATACCGGTTTTCTATATGATGTGAAAAAGCTCAGTAAACTCATCAAAGAGCATGTGATCGACAAATTGGATCATAAGAACCTGAATATGGATGTGGATTTTATGAAAGATCAGCTTTGCAGTACCGAAAATCTGGCCATTGCTATCTGGCAACAACTGCAACCACATTTGCCGCAACAGGTTCAACTTCACTGTATTAAGTTGTATGAGACCCCTCGTATCTATGTAGAGTACTTTGGGTAACGGCTTTGGCTTAATGGGTTATTATAGATTGTTGGAGACACTTTAGCCTGGTAAACCCCTCGTATTTGAACTGTTTATACTTTCTCGGGTAATTTCTAAACAAAATAACATCTGTAGTGTTATTATATCCGTATGTACCTTTGTATTCAGGATGTCGAACATACCTGAATGATAGGTAGGATATAAAATAGATCATCGACCATGGTCTATGGACTGAAAAGACATTCAAGCTCTGTTACCAATGTATAGGCTCTCGAACTGTCAGGCCACTTGATCAGCACACTTCTGAAACAGTGCCAGACCATTGTTAACTGAATCACTTGATATTAAATAGTAAATGAACACCTGTGTTATTGCCGTTGAAGTGTGCGACGCAACGGAAGATGACTAGGTATCTGATGCCGGTTTCAAAATGGCAAAAAAGAATGGAGAATAAAGTAGCGGTATATAGGAAGGAACATTTTAATGCAGCCCATCGTTTGCATAATTCAAATTGGTCTGCAGAGAAGAATAAGGAAGTATTTGGCTTGTGTAATAATGCCAACTTTCATGGACATAATTATGAACTAATCGTGAAGGTTACGGGTATTCCGAACCCTGAGACAGGTTATGTGTTAGATATGAAAGTGCTGAGCGACCTTATCAAGAAAGAAGTATTAAATAAATTCGATCATAAAAATTTAAATCTGGATACAGTTGAGTTTGCAACACTCAATCCTACGGCTGAAAATATTGCCATAGTCATTTACAACTTGTTGCGCGCTAAGCTGGATAAGGAATTGGACTTAAAAATCAGATTGTATGAAACAGAACGAAACTTTGTTGAATATCCGGCTTAACGGAGAACAAATTGAATTGAGTGATATGCATATAGATGACATGGGTGATGATCATATCAGTACATCGGTGGATACTCCGATGCGTGCTGATGCTTTTGAAAAAACAGATGAACAGAAGATCTCTGAGATCGAAGGACATTTCCGTGCTATCATGGAAACTTTAGGACTGGATCTTACGGATGATAGTTTGAAAGGTACACCTCGTCGTGTAGCAAAGATGTATGTGAAAGAAATATTTCAAGGATTGAATCCTGCAAATAAACCTGCCATCGCATTGTTTGATAATAAATACAAGTACAATGAGATGCTGGTTGAGAAGAATATTTCCTTCTATAGCAACTGCGAACATCATTTTGTACCGATCATTGGTAAGGCGCATGTAGCTTATATCAGTAATGGTAAAGTGATTGGATTAAGTAAGCTGAATAGACTGGTAGAGTATTTTGCAAAACGTCCGCAAGTACAGGAAAGATTGACGATGCAAATTGGTAAAGAATTGCAGAAAGATCTGGGTACAGAAGATGTTGCGATAGTCATAGATGCCAAACATTTGTGTGTGGCCAGTAGAGGGGTGGAAGACGATACATCTTCAACCATTACAGCTTTTTATGGTGGTAAATTCAAAGAAGAAAAAACGAAGGAAGAATTTTTGAAATACTTAGAACTGAAAACGGAGTTTTAGAAAAAAAGTACAATGAGAAAAAGCAGCGAAAGCTGCTTTTTTTGTTTAAAATACCTCCTAATAGGTACAATTTTCGCCTCAATTAGCGATACTTTTATGATCAAATCTGAGATTATGAAACCCATAACATCAAGGCTCTTTTCTGTAATAGTTTTTTCATTGCTTTCTTATTTATCTGTTGGACAAACAGCTGCCGATTATAATAAACAAGCAAGAACAGCTAATGAAAGGGGTGATAATGATGGTATCATCAATGCTGCGACACTATCATTGAATGTGGCTTTGAATGGAGAAGCATATTGGTGGAGGGCGATTGGGTATAAGAATAAAAAGAACTACGCCTTGGCAATCAGTGATGCTACGAAGGCCATGTCATATTATTCGAATGACAATTCATCGACAGGCAGGCTTTATGAACTAAGAGCTTATGCTTATTATGATGCCGGTGATTATGATTACGCAGTTGACGATATGGAAAAAATGAGGGACAATTATGGCTTTTCAAAAAATAAGGTTTTTTTAGAAAAGCTTGTTGTGGGTTATGTACAACTCAAAGAATTCAACAATGCAGTTTCAACATACTCTGAAATCATTAAACTTACCACAAGTAATACCGAACTGTCTGATCTATATTTCAAAAGAGCACTTGTAAAAAGCAAACACTATTCTTATACAACCAAAGAGATTTTTGATGATTTGGAGCTGTCTATATCAAAAAATAGACAAAATGTTGACCCCCTTTATGAACGAGCGGCGATGTATCTTGACAATAAGAATTATGAGCTCTGCAAAAAAGATATATTAGAAATAGTGAAGCTGCTTGATGGTAGAGCAAAAAATAATAATGATACACTTAAGCTGGCTTCAAGTTATCTGGTGCTTGGAGCTATTTATTTTGATAGTAGAAACTATGATGAGGCTAAAACCAGCTACTTGAAGTCTTTAAAATACGATAACAAAAGTGGTTTTGTTTTTTGGAATTTAGGAAAAATCAGATCGGAAATTGATAAAGACTATGAGGCCGCTACGGCAGACTATAAAAAAGCTTTAGCATTGCTTAGTGCAAAAACAGATCGGGTAAACTGTTATTTGGATTACTATATACATGAAAGAAGATATTTGAAATTCAATAAGGCAATGGAAGCTATTGATGCTGCCATCGTCATTTCTCCCAATGACGCCACTCTTTATTGGGATAAAGCGTATCTGTATAAACTCAAAAATGATAAGGTGGAGGCTTTGAAAAATTATAACAAAGCTTTTTCGATCGGTATTAAAGATTCTACACAAAGGGCTTCGTTTTATTTGGAAAGAGGTCAGTTCAAACTTTCCAATAATGATCCTCAAGGTGCTTTATTAGATATACAAAATGCAATTGCATTAAGACCCGGATATAATAATTACAAAGCTTTAGGTGATGTGTTTAAGATAGGTATGAAGCAAACTGATCTTGCTAATGGGAATTATCAAAAAGCAATGGCTTATACTATTAGCGGTTCACAAAAGAAAGATACATCATCCAATTATGCATATGCAGCTGCAGCTATGGGCGATAAAATAACAGCTGAGCGCTTTATTAAAAAAATGATCATTGATGCCAGTGCCAAAATTGGTGCTTTGGCAGATGAATATCATAATGCAGCTTGTATTTATACTACACTAGGTAATTATTCAAAGGCATTTGAATATTTGGAACTCTCGCTTCAAACAGGTTATACAGATTTTGAACATATGTTACATGACGCAGATCTTGAACCATTGTACAAGTTACCTGAATACAAAAACTTGTTGGTCAAGTATAAAGTTCCGGTACCGGTGTATTAGTAGCTGCTTCCATTAAAAATAAATTTGGGATATCATCAGGATTAGGTTTTTTTGCGTTTAGTAAAACGAGCATTATGAATAAACATGCCTACATATTCCCGGGTCAGGGATCTCAGTTCAGTGGAATGGGTAAGAATTTGTATGAATCCAATGCGTCGGCTAAACGACTATTCGAAAATGCAAATGATATACTTGGGTTTCGTATCAGTGATATCATGTTCAATGGTACTGATGAAGAACTCAAGCAAACCAATGTTACACAACCAGCTGTTTTTTTACATTCCGTAGTAGCTTATAGAACTATTGAATCTCCTACACCTCATATGGTTGCCGGACATTCATTGGGTGAGTTTTCCGCGTTGGTAGCGAATCAGACATTAAGTTTTGAAGATGCACTAAAACTTGTAAGTATTCGTGCTAAGGCGATGCAGAAAGCTTGTGAGCTGGTTCCTTCTACCATGGCTGCAGTATTGGCTTTGGATGATGCTAAAGTAGAAGAGATCTGTGCAACAGTTCAGGCAGAAACAGGTGAAGTGGTAGTAGCAGCTAATTATAATTGTCCGGGACAATTAGTGATCAGCGGCTCAGTAAAAGGAATCGAAATTGCTTGCGAAAGGATGAAAGCTGCAGGTGCTAAACGAGCATTGGTATTACCTGTTGGTGGTGCATTTCATAGTCCGTTGATGGCTCCTGCACGCGAAGAGTTGGCCGCAGCTATTGAAGCCACTACATTCCATCAACCTATTTGTCCGGTATATCAAAATGTTGCTGCAGCCGGTATTACTCAACCTGAACTCATCAAACAAAATCTGATCGATCAATTGACAGGTGCTGTTAAATGGACGCAAAGTGTTCAAGCAATGGTAGCAGATGGAGCTACGAATTTCACAGAAGCAGGTCCGGGTAAAGTGTTACAAGGTCTAGTGCAAAAAATTTATAAAGAAGCAGTTGTGGAAGGAGTGATTTAGTAAACGATAGTCCATGGACCATAGACCATGGTCCATGGACTACAAGATTACAAATCAAGAATGCCATTCACCCATTCAGGATCTAAAGTTGCCTTGTATTTTTTGTAGAAATTGATGGCAGGTTCATTCCATTCCAATACTTGCCATACCATTCGTTTGAATCCTTTTTCTTTGGCTTCCTCTATCAAACGGTCAAACAATAATTTTCCTGCACCTTGTCCACGAAGTCTTTCCGTTACCAGAAAATCTTCCAGATACAAACATTGTCCTTTCCAAGTGCTATAACGAATATAATACAGAGCAAAGCCTTCCACTTTTCCATCAAATTCAGCTACAAATGCCCACCAGACAGGCTTTTCACCAAAGCCACTTGTTTCAAAATGTTCAAGGGTAACAGTGAC
This sequence comes from Sediminibacterium sp., assembly GCA_965279585.1. GTDB lineage: Bacteria > Bacteroidota > Bacteroidia > Chitinophagales > Chitinophagaceae > Sediminibacterium. The sequence goes on from OZ257248.1 coordinate 1,245,826, forward strand.
TTCTTCAGGGGCTTTTTCATATAAAGCCAATTCATGGATCAACTCTAGTAGTCTGGCGCAATCTTTTTTTTCTGCTCTTCTGATCTGAATATTCATACTCAATCGATAAATATTTTATTTTTTTCTTTTCGCAACAAAGTTCCCGTTTGGTTGCTGGAATGTTAGTTGTGATACATCAGTTCCATTCACATCAAATGCCACAAAGTATCCGGTTAAAATTTTAATAGCGAATCTATTGTTTCCTACGGCTGATAATTCATACTCCGGCTGACCGGGAACCAATGCGAACAGTGTATTATTCTTAACGGATATTTTCACCACAGCACCACCAAGCTCATACTCTCCGGCAAATTTCTGGAGTTCATCCGCAGAAGTTTTGACAGTTCTTGGTGTTTTTTTGAACGATAGTGGATCGATTGTTGGTTCAAGTTTTAGTGAGAGTGAATTGATATCACCTGATTCATTCATAAAGAACTGAAAACGTAACTGGCTATTTTCGGTGGTATCCGGTTTGCCGGTCTTGCCAACATTGTAAGGTTGGAATACATCGTAGTGAAAATGTTTTAGCCATGCAGGATCATTATCATGGATATGTACAAACAATGAATCATTTTGCTCAATCACTTCCATACTTCCATAACCGGGGTGTGTATAGATGCCCTCATATCCTTTGAGTGGATGAGAAGGCTTTGTATTTTTTTGCTGATTCGAACTGACAGTTTTTTCGGCTGCTTTAGCAGCTTCTTTAGCTTTTCTATTCGTTTCAAGAATATCTTTATTCCAATCAAAGAAAGGTAGTTTCAACAAACGGTCTGCCATAATATTACGTACGATAGCAGTAACAGAGGACCCATTTTGATTGGTCAAAACAATGATTCCGATACTGTCTGTAGGGAAGAAACTTGTGCTCGCAGAGAATCCATCAATATTGCCACCATGTTCCACTCGATAATGACCTTTATAAGAAGAGAGTGACCAACCCATTCCATAACTTGAGAAAAACACATCAGGTCTTTCTTTGGAAGGCAGACCGGGTCCTGATACCATTTGAGCAGCCATTGCACTACTGATATAACCTGCAGGTATGATCTCTTTTCCTTGGTAACTGCCTTTATTGATCCATGTGATGACCCATTTCGCCATTTCATTCACACTGCTATTGATGCTACCCGCAGGTCCCATTGCACCAATATTGTAATAGTCTAGTTTATCAATGATGCTATCTTTTTTCAAGCCGTATCCAATAGCGGCATCTTGATCTTTCATGAATTCATCAATGGTCAAGTTGGTTCTGTTCATACCCAAAGGTTGAAGAATGTGGGATTTGATATTTTCTTCCCAACTTTTACCAGTGATTTTTTCTGCAATCATGCCTTGGGTGAGAAACATAAAGTTGTTATACTGCCATCTCTCACGGATACCAAATGTTGGCTGTTGGTATCTTATTCTTTGTAAAAGACTATCCCTTGATTTTGTTTTGAAGAGATACCATGAGAAATCATGTCTCGGCAATCCCGTACGGTGACTCATCATATCACGGATAGAGATTTGCTTATCCATATTCTCATTGTAAAATTTCAAACCAGGCAAATACTTAATGGCAGGTTCATCAAAATCTATTTTGTGATCTTTTTGAAGTATGCCTAATAATGAAGAAGTAAAGGCCTTTGTACAACTTCCAATGGCAAAAAGGGTATTCGGAGTTACCGGTAATTTTTTCTCATAATCGCGATATCCAAATCCTTTCGCATAAATGATCTTATCTTTTTCTACAACTGCAACTGCAAATCCTGCTGCTAACTGATCTTTCAAAACACGCTCAAAAATGGTATCCAAACCTGCAAAACGATCTTGCTGAACGGCCGGTAAGGTCTTTTTTTGTGCATAGGTAACAGAGGCAAAAACTGTTACTGCTACCAGGAGAAATTTTCTCATATGGTTGTTTTTAAGGTTATATGTCTTAGGACTGCAATTTTTATTACAATGATTTATTGTAATGCTTGATCGAGATCATGAATAATATCTTCAATATTTTCAATGCCAACACTCATTCTGATCAAGCCATCAGTAATGCCATATTTGATACGTTCTTCTCTTGGGATACCAAAATGACTCATGCTTGCGGGATGAGACACCAATGTATCAACTGTTCCCAATGAAATAGCACGTACACACATCTGTAATTTGTTGATGAATTTTTTTCCTGCCTCTAATCCACCTTTTAATTCAAAGCTCATCACGGCACCAGGTAGTCTCATTTGCTTTTTGCATAAATCATGATCGGGGTGCGAGGGAAGACCGGTAAAATTAACCTGAGCAATGGAAGGATGTTTTTCGAGAAATTCTGCAACTGCTTGTGCATTGGCGCAATGGCGTTCCATTCGGATCTCAAGCGTCTTGATCCCTTGTATCAATAGAAAGGCATCAAATGGATTACTGTTACCACCCAATAATACATGCCATTTCCAAACAGAGGTTCTCATTTTTTCGATGTCTTTACCTAGAAGAACGCCTCCAATAGCAGTACCATGTCCATTCAGAAATTTTGTGGTAGAATGAAATACATAGTCGACACCGAATTTAAAAGGCTGTTGTAAATAAGGGGTGGCAAAAGTATTATCTACACTTACGATCAAGTTTTTTGATTTCGCTAAGCTGGTAACTGCAGCTATATCCACACATTGTATGGTTGGATTTGCGGGTGTTTCTATGTGTACAAGTTTGATCTGTGGATATTTACTGAGCGCTTCTGTTACAAGATTTAAATCACGCATATCCACAATGATTACTTCGATCCCGGTAGCTGCCAATACTTTGGTCATCAACTCTTGGGTACCACCATACAATGAATAATGAGATAAGATGGCATCTCCGGTTTTTAAATTACTTAGGAATAAGGTAGACATTGCTGCTTGTCCACTCGAATGCAACAATGCTTTTAATTGTAATGGCTGTCCATTTTCGTCTTTCAAACCAAATGCTTCCAGTGCTGCGATGGTTTCTTCTGCTGCAGTGAAAGTGGGATTTCCCCAGCGACTGTATACTCTAGTTTTATCAGAACCAGCAAAACGGTCCATTCCATCTTGCGCTGTATCAAATGTAAAAGTGGAAGTGGCAAAAATGGGTGTCAAATGTGCATCTTCTGCATTGTTATGTCCGGCAGCATGCATGGCCGTTGAACTGATTCCTTTTAATGAAAATTTTTCAGACATTCTTTGTAAATTGAAGGGATAATTAATTCCGTACTATCAAATGTAAGACGAAAATGAAGCAAATACTACTCTCTTATACGGCTTATGAAGGGTGGGCCAACGAACAATTATTTAATCTTGCAGTTCAATTGTCACCGGAGGAACAAAATCGGGAAATCGTAAGCAGTTTTTCTTCCTTACACAAAACCTTTTTGCATATGTGGGATGCGTCCAGTGCTTGGTGGCAGCGTGTACAAATGCATGAGAACATTGTGATGCCGAGTTTGACTTTTCATCCCAGTATGAAAGACATCAGTAATGGGTTATTGCATCAGAATAAACAGTGGGAGCAATTTGTTGAACAGGCAACAGAAGATATGTTGAGTGCTTCACTGCCTTATAAAAATATGAAAGGACAGCGTTTTCTTCAACCTTTATCAGACATTATCATGCACTTGACCAATCATGGTACCTATCATCGTGGGCAGGTTACCACTATTTTACGTCAACTAGGAGTGGAGAGGATACCGCAGACGGATTATATTGTCTTTAAGAGGCGGTGAAGTGAAAAGTGAAAGGTGAAACAAAATACCATTTCACCTTTCACCTTTCACTTTTCACAAAATCATTTCCCATCATATCCCCACTTCACCCAAGTCGCTCCCCAGGTAAATCCGCCGCCAAATGCAGCGAGGACGATATTATCTCCTTTTTTCAATTGCTTTTCCCAATCCCATAAACAGAGAGGTAATGTTGCTGCCGTAGTATTACCGTATTTCTGAATATTGATCATTACTTTTTCTTTGGGGAGTCCCATGCGATTGGCAGTCGCATCAATGATACGAAGGTTTGCTTGGTGTGGAACCAACCATGCTACATCTTCGCCGGTTAGTCCGTTTCTTTCCAATAGTTCCGCACTTACATCGGCCATACCTTTTACGGCGAATTTGAAAACTGCTTGTCCTTCTTGGTATGCAAAATGTTCTCTCGCCATGACTGTTTCAACAGTTGCAGGTTTTACAGAACCACCGGCTTTCATGTGTAAATAGTGTCTGCCACTTCCATCACTTCTTAGAATACTATCCAATACACCTGATCCATCAGTAGCAGGTTCTAATAAAACAGCACCGGCACCATCTCCAAAAATGATACAAGTAGCACGATCGGTGTAGTCAATGATAGCACTCATTTTATCGACACCTACAACGATCACTTTTTTAAATCTTCCGCTTTCAATGTACATGGCACCTGTTGTAAGGGCGTATAAGAAACCACTACATGCTGCACTCATATCATAGCCCCATGCATTGGTAGCACCTATTTTATCACAAATGATATTGGCTGTTGCAGGGAATACCATGTCAGGTGTTACTGTAGCACAGATGATACAGTCGATGTCGAGTGGACTCAAGTTTTTCTTCTTAAGAATTTCCAGAACAGCGGGTACAGCCATATCACTGCTGCCTTTTCCGGGCTCTTTCAAAATTCTTCTTTCTTCAATACCGGTACGTGTGCGGATCCACTCATCGTTTGTATCTACCATCTTTTCAAGATCAAAGTTGGTGAGTTTGTCTTCGGGTACATATCCGCCTACTGCGGTAATGCTGGCTGTTATTTTATTCATGATAATTTTTAAATGCGTTTAAAAATTCTTTAGGAGACTGTATAAGTATTTGTGATGATTTGAAATCTTTTTTATCTCTTGTGATAATAGAATGTAAATCTGTAATTGAAAGTGCAGCGGCTATTTGTATCGCATCTTCAAAGTCTGTGATGTCTGAATCAATCGCTTCCTCAATTATTCTGTTATCAACTGTTACTGTTGTTAATAATCGATTAAGATCTCTTAAAATTCCTTTGGTTGCAGGCTTGCCGGTATATTTTTGAAGGAAATAGCCTATCTGTGTATAACTGATCGCCGAAACAAATCCTTTTATATCTTTTTTGTAAAGAAGTTTAAACATTTCAATAGCATCCTCATCAAAAGGGGCTCTTTTAAGAAGAAAATCTAGTATGATATTTATATCAAGAAACACTTTCATTTAGCGATGCTTCTTCAAAATTTCTTCTTGAATAATTTCTTTATAATCCCTTTTATCATCTGTCTGTACGCAACCATGTAGCCTTTTTAAGAGTGGTGGGAGATCTTCTTCCGGACTTTTAGGTTGCTTTTTTCGTAATCCTCTTAAATATCCTTCAATGATTTTTGATAAGCTCTTGCCTGATTCACGAGCATATGCTTTTGCATCAGCTACAACCGCTTCATCAATCAATAAAGTCAATTTTGCAGACATACGTATAAATTTTCCACAAAGATACGTACAATCTCTAATCTTTTACCCTTATTTTTGATAGCGTATGATCGCATTTGTCAGAGGAAAATTTGCCGTTAAAACACCCGCCAGAGTCGTGGTTGACGTAAATGGGGTAGGCTATGACCTGCAAATCAGCCTAAATACCTATGCCGCCATCAGTAATGTGGAAAACGGACAGTTGCATACTTATTTACATATTACTGAAAATGCACAAACATTGTTCGGATTTGCCGATATTGCAGAGAAGGAATTGTTTCTTCAATTGATCAGCGTTTCCGGTGTTGGAGCAGCTACGGCAAGAATGATGTTGTCTGGAATGAAACCTGAAGAGATCATTCGAGCAATTGTACAGGGTAATACGAAACAACTGGAAGGCATCAAAGGAATTGGAAAAAAATCGGCAGAACGATTGATTGTTGAACTCAGGGATAAATTAGGTAAACAATCCATGGAATCTCCAATATCCGGTGGTATTATAGTGAATACGCCTGATGCTGATGCTGTGCATGCACTTATTGCCCTTGGTATTGCAAGACCGCAAGCAGAACAGGCCATTAAAAAAACAATGTCTACTATACCTGCAGATGCTTCACTGGAACTGATCATCAAACAGGCACTTAAAAATTTATAGTCTATCGGTTATACCTCTACTTAATCAAGTGCACTGCTTTGCGTTTATCGTCTTTCATTGTGTTCTCTTTATTGCTGTTGACTTATGCATCTGCATCGGCTCAGCAGCGAGATAGTCTGCGCTATCCTATCAGCGACAGACGAGGCGATGCTTTAAGTCAACAAAGCAGAAATCCGTTTGATCTTCGAGATACCGCTCTCATTAAAAGAACCATTGAATACGATCCAAAAACAAAACAATATGTCATTGTAGAAAAGATCGGTAATCGTTACTACCGAACTCCAACGACCATGAGTTTTGAAGAGTTCTGGCGAATGCAAGCAAGAGAACAGGAAAGAGCCTACTTCAAAAAGAGAGCAGATGCCATTACACTACTCAATAAGAAAGTACCACGTCCTAAACATGAAGTATACAATAGTTTATTTGATCGCATATTCGGATTGAACGATGTCGTAAACAGTTATGGTGGTGATATAAAGAATACCATTAACGAAACTCGTAATGCCACAAATGACCTCGCTGCACAAAATAGATTGAAGATCGATATTCGTCCGACAGGTGATGTCAATATTCTTGCAGGTTATCAAGGACAAAATATCAAGAACCCTACACTTCCTGAAAGAGCAAGGAAAAATGGAGGTTTTGATTTTGATATGAATGCCAATTTGAACGTCAATGCGAATATTGGTAACAAACTAAAATTCCCCATCAATTACAATACCCTCTCTAATCTGAATTTTGATAATCAGTTGAAGTTGGATTATAAAGGAATGGATGATGAGTTGATCAAAAGTATTGAAGCAGGTAATATCTCTTTTCAATCCAGAGGAACTTTGATTCCCAGTGCACAGAATCTTTTCGGTATCAAATCTCAATTACAATTTGGTAAACTCTTCGTAACCGGGGCATTGGCCAATCAACGTTCAAGTCGTCAATCAGTTGCTTTACAAGGGGGAGCCGCTACACAAAATTTTCAAAAACGATTAGATGACTATGAAGAGAACCGACATTTCTTGCTCGGGCAATATTTCAAAGACAACTTCAACAAGACCATGGCAAACCTGCCAGTTGTGAACTCGCAGGTACAAATTCAACGCATAGAAGTATGGGTAACTAATAGAACAGGTGCTACCACGGAAGCCCGTGATATCGTAGGTTTGATGGATCTGGGTGAGACAAGACCTTATAATCCATCCATTAATCCGCAAACCAACAACCCACTTCCTTTTAATGGAGCCAATAATTTATATCCTTCATTAGCAGGTGATCCCAATAGCAGAAATCCTTCTTTTATCAATACACTCTTGTTATCCAAAGGACTGAGACCTGTTGATGATTATGAAAAAACATTTGCAAGAAAACTTGCCCCTACAGAATACTCTTTTAATCCACAAGTAGGTTTTATTTCCATCAATACACAATTACAACCTGATGAAGTATTGGCAGTGGCTTTTCAATATACTTATAACGGAAGGGTTTATCAGGTAGGTGAGTTCTCACAGGATGTAGCTTTAGATTCAACAGGTGGTGTGCAGAAAGTGTTGTTTTTGAAATTATTGAAAGCAACATCACAAAGAATTCAATTGCCCATCTGGAGTTGGATGATGAAAAACGTTTACTCTTTGGATGTATTCGGTGGCGTACAAAGAGAAGATTTTAAACTGAACGTATTATATGAAGAACCTAGTGGCGGCTTGAAAAGGTATTTACCTGAAACTTCTCCCGCTGCGAATGGTCAGCCACTCTTAAGAATTCTGAATTTGGATCGATTGAATAACCGTAATGATCCTCAACCTGATGGTGTATTTGACTTCATCGATAATTTTACGGTATTACCTCAAACAGGAAAAATCATTTTCCCGGTATTGGAGCCTTTTGGCCGTGATCTGGATACATTGGCATTTGCAGGATTACCTGCATCAGTCAAAAATAAGTATGTGTATTATGCTTTGTATGATTCTATCAAAGCGATCGCACAGACCTATGCGAATCTGAATCGTTTTGTGATGCAAGGTCAAGTAAAAGGGGGCAGCAGTGGATCTGAGATCTATTTGAATACTTTTAATATTCCACAAGGATCTGTAACAGTAACTGCAGGCGGACAAATTCTTCGTGAAGGCTCTGATTATACAGTTGATTATAATTTGGGTACTGTTAGGATATTAAATGCAGGTATCTTGAATTCAAATGTTCCGGTCAATGTTTCTTTTGAAAATAACGCCGGTTTTGGAATGCAGCAAAGAGGTTTCAGTGGATTGAGGTTGGATTATATTGCTAATAAAAAATTGAGTTTAGGTGCTACTTCTGTTCGCTTGGGTGAACGACCATTCTTTACTAAAATGGCATATGGAGATGATCCTATTCGCAATACTATGTATGGACTTGATTTCAGTTATCAGTCTGAATTGCCGGGATTGACGAGATTGCTGAATAAACTTCCATTTTATTCAACCAAAGCAACATCTGCTATCAATGCATATGGTGAAGCCGCATTTTTAAAGCCCGGGCATCCACCACAAATAGGAAGAGGTGAACAGGGATTGATTTTTATTGATGATTTTGAAGGAACAAGAACCAGTATCGATTTGCGTTTCCCATTTGTAGCATGGGCATTGGCATCCACTCCGCAAGGCAATTCTAAATTCCCTGAAGCAACACTTACGGATTCAATCGATTATAATTTCAATCGTGCAAAACTTGCTTGGTATAATATTGAACCCAATTTACAGGATAAGAATAGTAGCAATAATCCTTTGCGTAGAAACCTCGCTGAGTTGAGTGATCCTCGTGTAAGACAAGTATTCACCAACGAATTGTTTCCTCAAAGAACCACGAATATCACAGACGTACAAGCAGCAACATTTGATTTAGCATTTTATCCAACAGAAAAGGGGCCTTACAATTTTGAAACAAGACCATCAGAATTTACGGCGAATGGTCGATTAACAAAACCTGCTAATCGATGGGGAGGTATTATGCGTGCGATCGATCAAACAGATTTTGAAACAGGTAATATCGAATTTTTTGAAATCTGGATGCAGGATCCTTTTATTTTGAATCCGGGTAGTAAGGGTGGTAAATTCTTTTTGAACCTTGGGAATGTTAGTGAGGACATTTTAAAAGATGGTAAACGTTTTTATGAAAATGGTTTAAACACTCCTAATATTCCGGCAGCAGTTGATAGCTCTAATACTTGGGGTAAAACACCCATCAATCCCATTCAAATCACACAAGCATTTAGTAACGATCCCAATGATCGACCTTTTCAAGATGTTGGTTTTGATGGATTGGATGATGGCGCAGAAAGAAGAAAGAAGGGATACATACTAAACAGGATCGCACAGAATTTTGGTACCAACTCACCTGCGTTTATACAATCACAAGAAGACCTTGCCCGTGATAACTATAAATGGTTTCGCGATAATTCTTTTGATCAATTAGGTACGGGTATTTTGGGTCGCTATAAAAACCATAACAATCCGCAGGGTAACTCTCCGGTAGCAGTAACCGGTGGTGGACAATTTACACCGGCCGCAACCTTATATCCTGACAATGAGGATTTGAATCGTGATAATACATTGAATGAAACAGAAGCTTATTACGAATATGAAGTGAATCTTCGTCCGGGCATGGATGTAGGTATCACCCCATATATTACGGATAAAAGAAGGGTAACAGTGAATGCGGCTGATGGTACAACGAAAACAGAAGACTGGTTTTTATTTCGTATACCCATTCGTGGCTTCAGTAGAAAAGTGGGTAGTATCGCTGATTTTAAATCTATTCGTTTTGCCCGATTATACTTAACTGATTTTGAAGACTCAGTGGTGATCCGTATGGCCAGAATGGATCTGGTTCGAAACCAATGGCGTCAATTCAGTTTTAATTTGGATACAACAGGTTCCTATACGCCGATCACCAATGTTGCCGGTACAACTTTTAATACGCTTGCTGTAAACCTTGAAGAAAACAGCAGCAGACAGCCGGTAAATTATATCATGCCTCCCGGTGTTGAACGTGTTCAGTTATTGAGTAACAATGGTGTGAATCTCCAGCAGAATGAACAGGCGATGAGTTTACAAGTACGCAATCTTCTTACCGGTGATGCAAGAGCTGTTTTCAAAACCTTGAACCTCGATATCAGACAATATGGAAATCTGTCGATGTATCTCCATGCCGAATCTGTACCTGGACAACGTCCTTTACAAGATGATGAATTGTATGCTGTTGTTCGTATTGGTCAGGATTTCTTGAACAATTATTATGAGATCAAAGTGCCGCTAAAGGTAACTGCGCCGGGAAATTATCCGCGTGGACAAGAAGAGAGGGTATGGCCTGCAGCAAATGATCTAAATGTGAGTTTACGAGATCTGATCGATCTGAAACTTCGACGAAATGAAAGAGGTGGAACTGTTACTAATATTTATCGTGAGCGTTTTGGAAATAAAATCTATTCGATCAGGGGTAATCCAAACCTTGGTGAAGTAAGAGGCATCTTGGTAGGTGTTGAAAATCCGTATCGTCCTGATGGACCGATGCTCAGTTCTGAAGTATGGGTGAATGAATTGCGTTTATCTGATTTAGATGAGCGTGGTGGTTGGGCAGCATTGGGAAGAGTAGATTTGATGCTGGCCGATCTTGGAACCATGTCTGTCTCTGCGAATACACGCTCACAAGGCTTTGGTACCATTGAACAACGAGTGAATGAGCGAGCTCGTGATAACTTGATGCAGTTTGATATCGCTGCGAATATTGATGCGGGTAAATTATTACCCAAGAAAGCAAGATTTTCTCTACCGGTATATGCCAGTATCAATCGTACCATTTTAACTCCTGAATATGATCCTTTTGATAGAGATGTTCGGTACAAAGAAAAACTGAATAGTAGTTTACCGGGTCAGCGTGACTCCATTCGGAAGGCTGCAGTAGATCAAACAACCATACGTACACTCAATTTTACCAACGCAAGATTCTTACCGGGTGCACGACAAGGTTTACTGAGCTTGAGTAATTTTGATTTCAATTATTCATTCACTGAAACGGAGCAGACCAGTCCGGTTATTGATCAAAATAAAGTAACAAGACATCGTGGTGGATTTGGGTATACTTATAATGCACAAAGCAATTATATAGAGCCATTAAAACGAGCCATCAAATCAAATTCTCCTTGGTTTGCATTGATCAAAGATTTCAACTTTAATCTTAAGCCATCATTCTTAAGTTTCAGAACAGATATTCAACGACAATTCGGACAATTCATTCCTCGTATCGTTAATACATTTGATAGTAAGGTAGAAAGAGTAGATACCACTTACGATAAGTATTTTACGTTCGATCGTTTTTATAATCTGCGTTGGGACTTAAGCCGTTCATTGAATCTTGATTTTTCAGCTGTTAATAATGCAAGGGTTGATGAACCATTTGGAAGAATTGATACGAGGGAGAAGAAGGATTCTGTGCGAAAAAATTTCTTCAATGGTGGACGAAATACATTGTATACACAAAAAGCAACGCTTACCTATACATTACCTCTCAATAAATTCCCAATGACCGATTGGATAACGGCGAGGTATGGGTATACAGCGAGCTATAATTGGATCGGTGCAAGTAGATTGGCTTATAACTTAGGTAACACATTGGAAAATGCACAGGAAAACAATTTTACGGCACAGTTCAATTTTGCCAGTTTGTATGCAAAGTCAAGATGGATGCGTGCTTTGGATAATGTGCCACCACCTAAGCAAAAAGGAGATACTGCGCGAAACAAAAAATCACCTTCTAACTTATTAGGATCAACGCTTCTGCCAAAGTCTGTTGCGCTGCAGGGATTATTGGGTAAAGACAGAAAAGAAGCACTGAAAAAGTGGAAAGCACAACGAAGAGATGAACGTATTGCACAGCGGTTGTTGAGGGCGAATCAACTACCTGAGTTGGGCGGCCTGGAAAGAGCAGGAGGGAAATTATTGACGATGCTGAAAAATGTATCCGTGAATTATTCGGCCAATTATCGAAGTCGTTTGCCCGGCTATATGGACAGTACTCGTTTTATCGGCCAGAACTTTAATAGTATGGCACCGGGATTAGATTATGTGTTCGGAAAACAGCCGGATACAGGGTGGCTGAATAAAAAAGCTGCACAAGGTTTATTGTCGAGAGATACTACTTTCAACTTCTTATTTAGACAAAGTTTCGAACAGCGATATGAGCTTACTGCACAATTAGAACCGGTACGAGAGTTCATTGTAGACTTAAGACTTGAAAAGTCATTTACTAAAGACTATACTGAATTATTTAAAGACACATTAGGGAATGGAAATTTTAGTCATTTAAATCCATTGGCTACAGGAGGGTTCAATGTTTCTTATCTCGCCTTTAATACTTTATTCGGTAAGTTCAATCCCAATGAAATATCCACAACATTCAAAACATTTGAAAGTAATCGTTTGATTGTTTCGAGACGTGTTGCAGAAGGTAATCCATACTGGCAGGCACTTCCGGCAGGTCAGAAGTTTACAGCAGATGGGTATGCGACTGGTTACGGAAGGTATGCTCAAGATGTTTTGATTCCATCATTCCTGGCAGCATATACAGGAAAGGATCCTAATTCAGTTTCGCTCATCAAACAATCGAATCCGAATATTTCATCCAATCCATTCAGTGGTATTCTTCCAAAACCGAACTGGAGATTAACGTATACGGGGTTGAGTAAATTATCTTCTTTACAAAAGATATTCAACAATATCACATTGACACATGGGTACAAAGGCAATTTGAGTATGAATAGCTTTAATAGTGCGCTATTGTACACAGACCCTTTCAGATTAGGTGGTCCTGCATTTATTGATACGGTGAGCGGAAACTTCATTCCTTATTTCTTAGTACCCAACATTACCATGCAAGAAAGTTTTGAACCATTGATCGGTGTAGATATTACGACCAATGATCAAATGAATTTGAAATTCACGTATGGTAAGGGTAGAAGATTGAGCTTGAGTCTGGTAGATTTCCAGCTAAGTGAAACAAGAAATACTGATTGGACATTTGGTTTCAGTTGGAGAAAAAGAGGCGTCAATTTACCCTTTAAACTGCCCGGTGGAAAAGGAAAAAAACTTGAAAATGATCTTACATTGAAAATCGATATTGGAATGCGTGATGAATCATTGACCAATAGTAGATTGGATCAAACCAATGCCTATGGTACAGGTGGACAAAAAGAAATCACCATCCAACCATCGATTGATTATATCATCAATAACAGGGTGAACCTGCGATTCTTCTTTGATCAACGAAGAGTGACACCCTATATTTCTACATCCGCACCAAGTGTGAATACCAGAGCAGGAGTGAGTGTGAGAGTGTCGCTGGCACAATAAGACAACAAAGACCTAACGAACTTTGCAATAGATATTTTTCTGTTCTCAATGTTGGATCTAAGGAAGAAGTGAGTGCACTTTTTTTCCGCCTACGACCGTTAACACTACTTTGGTTGTATGAATATCTTCCGGACGGATCTTGAAAAGATCTTGAGAGAGTACAATAAAATCTGCCAAAAATCCTTTTTTAAGTTGCCCCTTTCTTTGTTCATCAAATGATCCATAAGCTGCTCCCGCAGTATATGCATACAGAGCTTCTTCTAAGCTGATGCGTTGTAATGGAATCCAGCCGCCGGTAGGCTTGCCATCTGTTGTCATTCTGTTTACAGCATTATGAATTCCTCTGATAGGATCTAAGCTGATGCAAGCAGGCCAATCACTACCAAATACCAATTTGTTTTTCTGTTGTAATAATGATGCCCATGGAAAAGCTAAGGGTAATCTTTTTTCACCTATTGCTTTACTCCATACATCAATGGTGCCCGGATCAGCATGAATGGGTTGCATAGACGGTAATACCCCCAGCTTATTAAATCTTTCGATATCAACGGTGGTTGTCATTTCAATATGTTCAATTCGATGTCGTTTATTTTGTTGACCATTATCCGTCATAGCTTTTTCATAAGCATTCAATACAGATCTTACAGCGGCATCTCCAATGGCATGGGTATAGATTTGAAACTCCTCTTTGTCCAATCGACTTACCCATTTTTCATATTGATCTAAGGGTATGGCATAATTGCCTCTATAAATACTGTCTGCTTTTAAAAGATCTGTATATGGGTCGATCATAACAGCGGTATGTGATTCGATTACACCATCCAGTAAAAATTTTATGGCATGTGTTTTCAACCATTCCGGTTGTTTGTTTTTTGCTCGAATTGCTTTCCAAAGCAGTATATCTTTTTCATTGGGGCTCCTTCCGGCGCTAAATGCCATAGAAGTTCGCAAAGTCAATTGACCGGTCGTTAACAAAGAGTCATACAGCTCATATTCTTCTCTTGAACCACTGGCATTTTGAATGCTTGTGATTCCCAAGGAAGACGCGTATTTCAATCCTGTAAGTAAGGCGTTGAATTTGGTCGCTTTATCCGGGCCGGGTACAAAACGTGTTACCAAACCGGTAGCACTTTCTTTGAATGCGCCTGTTGGTTCTCCATTTTTATCCTTCACCAATTCTCCGAAACCTTTGAATACGGTTTCTTTTGTAATACCTGCAATGGATAATGCCTTAGAGTTGGCCCAGCCACTATGGCCATCATACGCTTTTAGATAAACAGGTTTATTCGGTATGATGGAATCAAGCATTTGTTTAGTAGGTAGTCCATCGGGAAATAAACTGTATTGCCAACCTCCACCGGTGATCCAGGGTAACTCAGGATGTTGTTGGGCATAATTAGCGATCATTTGTAAAGCCTCTTTCATTGTCTTGGCTTCTACAAGATCTACGACTGTTAAACCCAATGAACCGGAAAGAAAATGCACATGCCCGTCATTAAAACCGGGAATCAGTAATTTACCTTTTAGGTCGATCACTTTTGTACCTGTTCCTTTAAGTGCCAGAATAGTAGAGGTAGTGCCCACCTCAAGTATTTTATCAGCTTTTACCGCTACTGCTTCAACAAAGGGATTAGACCGATCAGCAGTCCAGACATGTCCATTGATATAGATCTGATCAGCCATATCTGTAATAGCTGAATCTTTTTTCATGGATACAAGTGCTACTGTAGCTATTACTAATAATAATAGAAATCTCCTCATGTGTATTTGTTTATATAGGTTATCTAATGTAAGAATTTTAGATAATGAATAAACAAGTCTTTCCCCACTTGTTTAGAAAACAAATACTAAAACGGTCCTAGAGGGTGCAAACTATTATTTGGTTTTAGGTGCTCGTAAAAAACGAGCTACTTGTTCTGCAAACCATTGCGGTTCTTCCTGAAAGGGGAAATGTCCGCTGATGTAATGAACAACAGTTGCGGAAGGAAATTGAAAAGATCGGTAGTGATCTGCGCCTATTGCATGATCCTGATCGCCGGTAATAATTAGAGTAGGTGTATGTATTGATTTTGTTACTGAAGAAAAATCTGCGAAATAAGCAGGTATATTCCAAACGGTACTGCCAAATTCCCAATTGGCTTTTTTTATCTGTGAGTTAATTGTATCACTGATTATTTTCTCATACTTATTTCGAAACATGAGGGTATAACCAAGACCACGACTATTCAATAGCTCCATATTTTTATTTACCCGTCTGTATAATAAGACGCTTGTATCGCGGTAAGGCTTTTCATCGGCAGGTCGAATTTTTTTCAAGCCATATTCTATCTGTCCGCTAAGAGAGGCGTTTACATTCAGTGTACAGTTGATCAATAACAATTTTGATATAGATACAGGATAATCTTTTGCGTATTGGGTAACTATGATACCACCAAAGGAGTGCCCCATGACTGCCCACTTTTTATATCCAAGATATTGTCGGATCTCTTCCAAATCTTTTAGCATTCTGGGCAGAGAAAAATCTTTGCTACGTGGTGAGCCGGAACGTCCGCTTCCACGTTGATCATAATAGACCATGCTGAATTGTTTTTCCAATAGGGGTGCGCTGGGAGAGGCTTCAAAATAATTACTGTTTGATCCCGGTCCGCCATGTACAAAAACACATGGATTCCCTGATCCCGCTACCCTTACATACAGTTGAACGCTATCTGAAGTCATAAAATGAAAACTACTGTCTTGAGCTTGTGCAAGCTGCAAAAAGGAAAACCCGAATATCAACAAGATGATAGATCGCATACAGATTTTTAAATTTTGGAAGCTGAATCTACGGCGCTACTTGTTTGAAAATTTCCAAAATGGACGATCTGCTGATACGTAAGTATGAACAGCCAATATCGATGCGTTTTCTGGGCAGCGTAAATAAAAAAGAGCACCCACAAATGGATGCTCTTTCAGAGTCGGGAAGACAGGATTCGAACCTGCGACCCCCTGGTCCCAAACCAGATGCGCTACCGGCCTGCGCTACTTCCCGTATCCTCCATCGAAGCTTTAGCGTAGATGGACTTACATTTTTCGGTTTCCTATCTGCCTTCGCCTAGGCTTCGGCAGATGAAGCGGTGAGGGAGGGATTCGAACCCTCGGTACATCTTGAAGGACGTACGACGGTTTAGCAAACCGTTGATTTCAGCCACTCATCCACCTCACCGGGCTTTCTGTAGCCAAACTCTCCTTGTGGAGAGGGCTGCAAAAATAGGTGCTGATCAGTTATCTGCCAAAAAATAAACCCCGCAATTGGCGGGGTTTAAAAATATTTTCTTTTTTCTGTGTGCAGTGGGCTTTTACATGGCTGCCAGCTGTACTTTCTGGGTCAGTTCCATTACGTTTTCCCGGAAAATAGAGTCAGTATCCATCAGATCTTTTACGGTCTGACAAGAATGTATCACCGTGGTATGATCCCTTCCTCCAAAATGCTCTCCAATGGTTTTTAAAGAGTTCTTGGTAAAGGCTTTTGCTAAGTACATGGTGATTTGTCTTGCCTGAACGATCTCACGTTTACGGGTTTTTTGTAGCAACTTATCATAAGGCACATCAAAGTATTCACAAACCATTTTCTGGATGGCATCGATAGTGATCTCTTTGCTGCTGGTCTTCACAAAATTGCGAAGTACTTTTTTAGCCAACTCTACATCAATATCTTTTTTATTCAGAGATGATTGTGCCAATAAAGAGATCAATGCTCCTTCGAGTTCGCGCACATTGGTATTAATATTATACGCTACATATTTTACCACTTCCTTCGGCATATCTAAACCATCATTCTTCATCTTACGCTCCAGGATCTCAATTCGTGTTTCATAATCAGGTACCTGAAGATCTGCACTCAATCCCCAACGGAAGCGACTCAATAAACGCTCCTGCATGCCATCCAGATCTTTTGGTGGTTTATCAGAAGTCAGTACGAGTTGTTTACCGCTTTGGTGAAGATGATTGAAGATGGCAAAAAATGCATCCTGACTTTTTTCCGCTCTGCTGAAGAACTGTACATCATCAATAATGAGTACGTCGATCAGTTGATAGAAATGGATAAAGTCATTAATGGCATTATTGCGACTATGGTCTTGAAATTGGTTGATAAATTTTTCACTGCTTACGTATAAAACCACTTTCCCGGGATGGGTGCGTTTTACTTCATTGCCGATGGCTTGAGCGAGGTGGGTTTTTCCCAATCCAACCCCACCATAGATCACTAATGGATTAAAAGAGTTGGCGCCGGGCTTTTCGGCCACTGTTTTTCCGGCTCTACGGGCAACTCTGTTACAATCTCCCTCAATGAATGAATCAAATGTATACATATGATTCAACTGAGGATCGATTTGCATTTTCTTAAGACCCGGTATAACGAATGGATTTTTCACTGGATTATCAATCACCAATGGAAAATTCATTTCATTGTTGTTATAAGTCTTCATGTTGCTTGCAGGAACATCCATGGAACCATTTCTTCCATTGTTGCCGCTATCTACCATGATGCGATATTCCAATCTCGCATCCTTTCCTAATTCACGTTTCAATGTTTTAGCCAACAGATTTACATAGTGCTCTTCCAAGTATTCATAAAAGAATTGACTGGGCACCTGAATCATTAAAACATTTCCTTTCAGCTCTACGGGATTAATCGGTTCAAACCATGTTTTAAAATGTTGCCATTCTACAATGTCTTTGATGATCTTCAAACAATTGCTCCAAACTGATTCAGCATTTTTAGCCATACAAAAAATGAACAATTTTATAATGAGTTAACGTATTCGTCTTTGCCTTCAAGTTATCTTATTTTTCCCACATGTGGAAATGTTGAAAAAAAACAGATACAGGGGTGCGAATATGTAGACTTTATGTTGAAAAAAAAATTTTTTATTCACTTGTTTTTTTCCCTACAACCACAGTATGGGCATTTGCGAGATTTTTTTTCTTCGCCCGGGAAAATTCATACTCCAGTCTGCCCAACTGAATCCCGCCAAAACCTACCTGATTCACCGCCACAGTGCCTCCCTTTTTATTAGTATACTTTCTAGGTTCCTCAAAAAAGCGGTGTGTATGTCCACCAATGATCAGATCGATGTCATAACTTTCTTTTGCCAGAATCTCATCACTCACTTTGTTTTCCTGATAACGATCTCCCAGGTGCGACAGACAGATCACCAAATCACAGCCCTTCTTATGTAACATGGTTGCGGTAGCATTGGCTGTTTGGATCGGG
Organism: Sediminibacterium sp.; assembly: GCA_965279585.1. Classification (GTDB taxonomy): domain Bacteria; phylum Bacteroidota; class Bacteroidia; order Chitinophagales; family Chitinophagaceae; genus Sediminibacterium. Next base: position 1,264,593 of record OZ257248.1, read on the forward strand.
TCCTGATAAACCGTTTTGCCGTATAGATTATCAGCAACCAATCCTTGCAGTTCAATGCCTACACCAAAAATTCCTATTTGTATATTTCCCTTTTTAAATATTTGCCAGGGTTTCGTCTTTCCTTCCAGTTCTGTACCTGAAAAATCATAATTACTGATCAATATCGGAAAAGAAGCATGTTTGAGTTGCGTAGCGAAATTCTCCATACCCAGATCAAAATCATGGTTACCCATGGTAGATGCATCATATCCCATGGCAGACATTGCTTTTATCTCCGGCTCCCCTTTATAAATATTAAAATATGGCGTACCCTGAAAAATATCTCCGGCATCCAATACTAAAACATGTTCTTCCTCCTGTCTGATTTTAGCAATCAGTGCAGCTCTTGCTGCCACACCGCCTAGTCCCTGATTACGGCTGCCATCCATTGGAAAAGCCTCCAGACGACTATGAACATCATTGGTATGAAGTATGGTTAATCTTTGCACCGGATCAGCCGCTTCACTTTTGATAGGTAAAAGTGAAGATGCCAGCAGTGCAGTGCCTGTTTGTTGAATAAATTTTCGTCTATTGATCGGCATTGGTCACTCGGTTTTCGATGATGGGTTGAATGGTTTTTCCGGCGGCAGTTTGCATACTTACATATTCCAATATAGCATCACGCATCAAATACCCTTTATTGATCTGGGGAACTGATTTAAGCATACTACAATCACTCCCTCCATTTGCAACGTAATCTGAGTGTGCAACTGTATAAGTAGCATTTATATCTAAAGGCTTACCATTGATCATTACATTGACCGCCTTTTTATTTTTGATCATCATGGTGACACCTTTGGATACGGGCCATCCACCATCCGCTGCTATGACGTCCAAGTACTGTTGTAGGATAGTACCCTTCAACTCTTGCAATACAATCAAATTATCAAATGGCATGATCTCAAAAATCTTACCCACCGTAATATCTCCCTTTGGCAAATAACTTCGGATACCTCCGGCATTCATGAATGCTGCATCGATCTTTCGCTCGAACTTTTTTTCCGCCATTGCTTTATAACAATCAGCTAAAAAATTACCGATCTCAGATTCAGGACGTTTGTTGTTATAGGTATCTGCACTGGTTCCAATGATCTTATTCATCGTAGCATTGATATTGGTACTGTAAGGCTGTAGCATGACCATCAATGAAGAATCCTTACGTATCGATGAATCGATCTTGTATTGTGTGTGATTGAGTGATGTTGGTTGATAGAAAGTACTGCAGGAGGACAATGCAATAAATAGACCCAAGAAAATAGAATTTCTCCTGTACATAGCAGTTTTGGTTAATGTTGGAAGGTACAATATAATTCTGCCTAGAATAGCTTTTTTTCTGTTTAAAGAATATTTTAATGCTACTTTTACAGCTAATAAATTATAAATGAATGTCGTACGAAATCACAGGTAAATTAGTTGCCAAATTTGATATCATCCAAAGAAGTGAAACCTTCAAAACCCGCGAATTTGTAATTGAAAAATCAGAAGATATTGGCGGAAGAGTGATTACCAATTATGTAAAGTTTCAATGCGTTCAGGATAAAACTGCAATGCCTGACCGTTTCAATATTGGAGACGATGTTCGCGTTCAGTTCAATATCAAAGGAACCAAATGGGTAAAGGATGGCAGAGAGAATTATATTACCAATTTGGATGCTTGGCGTATGGAAGCGGTGAAACTTGGACAACAAGACCAAGCTGCCGGTAATGCGTACAATGATATGCCTCCTCCGGCAGATGTTGTTGATGATCTACCCTTCTAAACACAGCTATTCTTATACACTTTTTAGGCTAAATACCTAACAGTATGCAACAACAACTTACTTTGAAATTAAAGCCGTCGGAAGCGGCTAACGAACAAGTCGTTCGTCAATATATTTCCCAGAGTACCGGGAAAAAATTGGAAGATATCTCAGGATATCATCTGCTCAAGCGCTCCATTGATGCACGTAGCCGTCAGCAGGTATGGATGAATCTTACGGTTCAAGCATTCATCAATGAACCTTTTCATCCCAGAAACATTGAACCTGTTTCATTTAAAGACGTTGCTAATTCCACAAAAAAAGTCATCATCATTGGTGCAGGTCCCGCCGGATTGTTTGCGGCACTCAAACTGATCGAAGCAGGAATTTGTCCGATCATTCTAGAACGAGGAAAAGATGTTCGTTCCAGAAGAAGAGATCTTGCCAAATTGAATAAAGAGGGTATTGTTGATCCAGAAAGTAATTATTGTTTTGGTGAAGGTGGTGCAGGTACTTATAGTGATGGAAAATTATATACCAGAAGTACCAAAAGAGGAGATATTCATCGGATTCTGAATTTACTGTATCAGTTTGGTGCCAATGAATCTGTTTTGTTTGATGCACATCCACATATCGGTACCAATAAACTTCCACATATCATTACTGCCATGCGTGAACAAATACGCAATAGTGGCGGACAGTTTCTTTTTGAAAAAAAAGTGGTGGATTTCAACCTTGAAAATGAAAAAATCAAAGGTGTTCAAACAGCTGATGGAGATACAATCATTGCTGATGAATGCATTTTAGCCACCGGACATTCAGCACGGGATATTTTTTCATTGCTACATCAAAAAGACATTTTAATCGAAGCCAAACCGTTTGCATTAGGGGTACGCATTGAACATCCTCAAGCTTTGATCGACTCGATTCAATATCATTGTCCTGTTAGAGATGAGTTTTTACCTCCCGCTTCTTATGGTTTGGTAGAACAAGTGAATAACAGGGGCGTTTTTAGTTTTTGTATGTGTCCGGGTGGCATTATAGCACCGGCTGCAACCAGCGCGGGCGAATTGGTTGTGAATGGATGGAGTCCCAGTAAACGAAATAACCCTTATGCCAATAGCGGTATGGTAGTTCAGGTAGAGCAACAGGATGCTTTTCAATTTTTTGAAAAAAGTAAATGGAGATTACCGGATGGAACGGATATCCGTAAAAAGAAATCAGCCATCCATGATCCTTTACTCCTGATGCATTTTCAACAAGCTGTTGAACAAAACTCTTTTAATGCAGGTGGCGGACTCTTTACTGCGCCCGCACAACGGATGGTTGATTTCTGTAACAACAAAACCTCTTCCAGTTTACCTGATTGTAGTTATGTGCCCGGACTAAAATCTGTTTCTTTAACTCAAGTACTACCCGATTTTATTTATAAGAGTATACAAGGTGGGTTCATGGCTTTTGGTAAAAAAATGAGAGGTTATTACACCAATGACGCAGTGGTAGTTGCTACAGAAAGCAGAACCTCTTCTCCGGTTCGTATTCCGAGAGATGCTGAAAGTTTGACACATCCACAAATCAATAATTTATATCCATGCGGTGAAGGAGCCGGTTATGCAGGTGGTATTGTGAGTGCTGCTATGGATGGGGAGAGAGTGGCCGATAAAATCATCAAAAAAGGGAAGTAATGATTTACCTCCCTTTTTCTTCTTAATTATTTTCTTGCTGCTGTTTTCGCGAGATCAACAATTGCTGCTTGAGCAATTCATTCTTCTTGAATGCTTCCAACTCTTTATCTAGTTGTTGTTGATCGGTCTCAGTCCAGTTTGTGGTAATATTTTTCAAATCGGGCTTGCCGGCATCCACCCATGCTGTATACCAGAAATCTGCGATCAGATCTGCTGATTGTAATAAGCGTTGATTGATACTTGGCTTTAGTGAAGCAGCATATGCTTTTGCAAACTCTGTAGAATAACTTTTCGATTCTCTACCTCTTCTGATCTGTACTCTATACTTGGTAGCCTCCGTAAAATTTTTAGATACTTCTGTTTCCTTTGCCAGCATTTCAGGCACCATCGAAAATCCGGTACGCACCGCTTTCCAGATCGCAGCTGCTGGATCCTTCAGATAGGTAGCTTTGTGTGATGAGTACAATTGATACTGCTCAATTTCTAATTCAGGTATCATGGATTCCCACAAACTATGTAAGCCTTTTTGATTGGTTAATTGTCCATCATAGTTGACCGTTGTATGCAATGGCACATGTACATCTCCGATATAATGACCAATATCCGCCGCATAAAACAGGATACTATCTTTATTTTTCTGTTTGAATGCTTCTGTAAGTTTATATTTCATGTACATCACATGATAGGGTACATAACCGTATTTCTCCAGACTGTCTTTTGAATATTGTTGAACTGCTTTTTTCCAATCGAAGGGCATGGTATTGGCTGCATTCTCTCCATACATTTCTAGATCGATAAAATGTTTGGGAGCTTCTGTACTATCAGTATTACGTCTCTGATCCGGGCGAGGGGCATCTGCTACTACCTTTTCCAGATTTTTATAGAAAAAAGGCCTGATCTCATTGGGTAATTCATAGACTGCCAGCTGATGAATGGTTCTGTGTACCAGAAAACCCCAGCTTGCGCAAACAATCATGATAATCACTAAAAATATCCCGATTTGTCTTGCTTTTATTCTATTCATAGCATTATTCATGTTATTGAGCCGCGAAAATAACAGATTCAGGTTCATCTACTGTAATAATTCCCGCCTATCCACTACTAATCTGCTGTTATTGTTGATTTGTTAACTTCATTTCGACATTATCCGAACACTTCCAAACAACTTCAATATGAGTAAAATCCTTGAACTAGAGGCATTAAGAAAATATTATGCCACTCAGAAAGCAGTGGATGATATTAGTTTCTCCATTGAAAAAGGCAGCATTTTTGGTCTTTTGGGCCCCAATGGTGCCGGTAAAACCACCCTTCTGCGTATGATCACGGGTATCTTCTACCCGGATATGGGACAGATCACATTTGATGGCAAACCCTTTGACCCATTGAATGATATTCGCATGATCGGTTATATGCCCGAAGAACGTGGCTTATATAAGAAAATGAAGATCGGAGAGCAGGCTTTGTATTTGGCTCAATTAAAGGGACTAAGCCGAAATGAAGCCATGGAAAAAATCAAATACTGGTTCAAGAAATTGGAGATGGAAACCTGGTGGAATAAAAAAGTGGAAGACTTGAGTAAAGGGATGAGCCAGAAATTACAGTTTGTAACCACCGTTCTTCACGAGCCTAAACTCATCATTCTAGATGAACCATTTAGCGGGTTGGATCCATTGAATGCCAATTTGATCAAGGATGAAATATTTGGGCTAGCACAGCGTGGCTCAACTGTGATTTTCAGCACACACCGTATGGAACAAGTAGAAGAGATCTGTGATCATATTGTATTGGTGAATCTGGGTAAGAAGGTATTGGACGGATCTGTTACGGAGATCAAACAAAAATTCAAAGAAAATCAATTCAAGATTCGCTTGCAGGATAAACCATCCAATACCAATAGTCAAGCTTTCTCAATTCTTCAGGAAAATTCGAATGATCTAACTGTAAAAATCAATGAAGGCTTCCGCAGCAATGATGTATTGATGCACTTTCTGCAACAAGGCATAACGATCGAATCATTCCATGAAGTATTGCCTTCATTGAATGAGATCTTTATTCGCATTGTGGAAGGAAGCAGTGCACTTACAAGATCATTTCAGAAAGTAGACTAATCATCCTTGTTATTCAACCACTAACAACACAACTTATGAATAAGATATTTATAGTAGCCAGAAGAGAATTTCTCACCAGGGTACAAAAGAAAACTTTTTTACTCACCACCATCGGTGTACCGATCCTGATATTCGCTTTTTATGCTGTCATCATTTTCATGTCCGTTAAATCAACCTCTGATTTTAAAGTAGCGGTAGTAGATGAGGCTAATATATTCAATGGAAAAATCGATGAGAAAAAAAGTAGTGAGGTCATTTTTAGTTTTGTAAAAGAAGACACCGCTTCGCTCAATAAAAAATTAGAACAAAAAACATACGATGCCTACTTATATGTGCCGGCAGGATTTAGTATCAGCGGACAAAGCAACGATTCTTTGCAGTTCCGTTCAGCTAAGACCGTAGGCCTGATGACTCGTGAAAAAATTGAAAACAGAGTGAGTAAGGCGCTGGAAGAAAAACGCTTGTTGTCCATGAATATCTCCAAAGCACAACTGGATAGTATTCAAGCACAAAAGGAACTCATCACTTTCGCAAATACATCCGGTAAAAAAGAAAACCAAACCAAAGTAGGTGTCAGCTATGCGGTAGGATTTATTTCCGGCTTTATGATTTACATCATTCTCTTCATTTACGGCACTATGGTAATGCGCGGTGTAGTAGAAGAGAAAGTCAGTCGTATCGCAGAAGTGATCATCAGCAGTGTTAAACCTTTTCAACTCATGATGGGTAAGATCATTGGTATTGGTGCGGTTGGATTGATCCAGTTCTTGATCTGGGGGGCATTGGTACTTATTCTGCAACTCGCCGTTCCTGTTCTTTTCCCGCAATTATTTGAAGGTATGCAAGCCCAACCTGTACAACCGGGTATGATGGCTGCGGTAGATGCCACTAAACAACAACCGGATATGATCAGAGGACTGATGGAAGGATTGAATCAGATCAATTTCCCATTGATCGTGGGCTGTTTCGTATTTTATTTTCTAGGCGGTTATTTCATGTATGCCTCACTTTTTGCAGCAGTGGGTAGTGCGGCCAATGAAGATATGCAGGATGCACAAAGCCTCTTACTGCCTATTATGATGCCCATCATTTTCGGCATCGTAATTATGATGCAGGCAGTTAATAATCCAAATGGAAGTCTGGCTGTTTTTGGTAGTTTATTCCCATTGACTTCTCCTATTGTAATGATGGCGAGGGTCGCACATGGTATACCTGAAGGTGTTTCTACTTTTCAATTAATTCTAAGTATGCTTTTCCTTGTACTTGGTTTCTTTGGAACCACTTGGTTGGCAGGCAAGATCTACCGAACAGGTATCTTGATGTATGGAAAAAAAGTTACTTGGAAAGAATTGTGGAAATGGGCGGTTAAGAAAAACTAGTAAGGCGAAATAAAAATAAGGAATAAGGAATGGGAAAGTGATGTAAACTTTCTCATTCCTTATTTTTTTGTTATCTGCAACCGGCTGTCTAGATAATCATTTATGTATTTGGTTGAATAAATACGATCAGTATTTTTTCAACCAATAAGTTTGAATCGGATTTGTTAATCATCAGTCTTAGTTCTTCGATGTTTTTAACTAAATATATTCTTGCTGATGGATGAGTACTTTGAAAAATTAACATCAGTAAGTTACCGTACAATTTTCTCATGTGTTTTCTAGTAAAATGCATACCGACCTGGATTTCTATCCGGGTTTTTTTTTGAATTCATGTTTCCAGATTTGTACATTATAATCTTTGCTAATTGTTTTCAATACACCGATATTGGTCATTGATTGTTTTTAGCAACTTCTTCGCGTATACCTCTGTTTATTTTGTTCATGAAACAAATACCATATGAAAATCTTAGTTGTTTTTTTAAGTAGCTATTTAGTATTGATCTATGCCACAAGCGTAAGGGCACAAGCAAAAATATCATTGAATGATCCACCATCTGAGCCTGCTCTTTTTGAACCCGGGATGATTTCATCCGGTTTTGGAGAAAGAGATTTTGCATTATCTCCTGATGAATCCGAACTATTTTATACCATACAGTCGCCGCTTGGATATTTCCAGACGATCGTATATATGAAAAAAGATGCCAGCGGGAGATGGAGTAAACCTGCAGTGGCAGCTTTTGCAGGTATGTTTACAGATCTTGAACCTGCTTTTGCAGTTGATGGTAAAAGATTATACTTCTCTTCCAATAGACCCATTACAGGAGATAAAGTAAAAGACTTTGATATCTGGTACATCGAAAAGATCAATGGAGAGTGGTCACAAATACCTGTAAATCTTGGGGCACCTGTTAATACATCAGCCAACGAATTTTATCCCTCAGTTACCAAATCAGGCAATTTGTATTATACGGCTAATTATAAAAATGGTATAGGGAAGGAGGATATTTTTATAGCCAAATGGGTTGACGGGAAATACCAAGAGCCTGTTGCCTTGGATACCACAGTTAACTCTAAGTTAGATGAGTTCAATGCATTCGTATCTCCGGATGAAGACTTTATCATCTTTACTTCCTATGGTAGAAAAGATGATATGGGTAGAAGTGATTTATACCTCAGTCAAAAAGATATATCCGGAAAATGGAAGCCTGCCAAACATCTGTCTTTACTCAACTCAAACAGAATTGATTTTTGTCCCTTTGTAAGTTTTGATAGAAAGAAACTTTTCTTCACCAGTGAACGTAATCAGCTAAAACAATCCTTTGATAAAAAGATTACGCTTGAAGAATTTAAGAGAAGCCTAAGCTCACCTCAGAATGGGAGCAGTGATATTTATTGGATCAGTTTCGAAAAAGTATTGGATAGTATAAAATAGAAGTAATTCTTTTTATGATAGCAGTCCGTTGTTTCAAACCTATGAAACAACGGACTGTTTTTTAATTGCTGCTTACCAAAGAAGATTTGTACAGTATGAATTCTCTTGAATCGTACTCATGGGTATTTCACTAGGTTAATTTCTATTCATAGACGATAACCTGTTATTGGTTGAAAAAATCATTTTTCGAGCCAGAGAAATAGAAATTTTACTGTCTTATAGAAATGTTAAAACTATTTATGGTCCATACTCTAGCGGATAATAAATAGAGTCGAGAGGAATTAAAATATAATCACCTCTTAGACAACAACACTCTTTATTTTATTCACCAACCAAAAAATGACTATGAGAAAAAATCTAACACTCATGTTCTTTGCATTGTTGTGTTCGTTGGCAACATACGCACAGACAGTTGTTGTTCAGGGACAAGTTTCGGATGAACGTGGCCCGATTCCGAATGCCAGTATTCAGGAAAAAGGTGCGAAGACAGGATCCAGAGCTGATGAGCAGGGTAAGTTCACCATTCGTGTAAAAAGTGGAGCAACCATTGTTGTATCTGCTGTTGGACATGAGACTTATGAGTTTAAAGCTTCCGCCAGATTTCAAAGCGTACAGCTAAAAACATTATCAGGAGAATTGGAAGAAGTTTTTGTAACAAGTGCATTTGGTGTAAAAAAATCAACACGTACTACACCATTCAGTTCTCAAGTGATTAAAGATGAACAACTGAATTTGATCAGACAACCCAATTTGAATAATGCATTAGCGGGTAAGGTAGCGGGTGTCCAGTTCAGAGGTCAGTCATCTGTTAAGTTGGATTCAGAAGGTTTTCTTCGTATTCGTGGTGGTGGATCACTTACCGATGCCGCTCCTATTTATGTCGTAAATGGAACAATTACCAGTTCATTTGATATCAATCCTGATGATGTAGAAGATATCACCGTACTGAAAGGTGCCAATGCTACTGCATTGTTTGGTAGTAGAGCAGGTAACGGCGCTATTGTTATTACAACTAAAAAAGGTGGAAGAGCAAAAGGAATAGGAGTAGAGTATAATCAATCGGTAACTTTAGATAGAGTTGTTTTTCTTCCACGATACCAGAATGAATATGGTGGTGGAGATGGCGATTGGTTAACCTTTAATTATGTAGCCGGTATGCCTGCTGAATGGCAGCCACTCAATGGTAAACGATATCGTGATTTTACCGATGATGCTTCATGGGGTCCAAAAATTGATGGATCTGAATATATTCCTTGGTATGCTTTTATTCCCGGACATGCACGTTCCGGAAAGACAGCCAGTTTCACACCGCAGCCCAATAATACCAAAGAGTTTTGGAACACAGGTGTGACAACCAATTCAAATATCAGCTTTACACAAGGTAATGGTGCAGGACAAAGTCTTAGAGTATCTTATACCAATCAGAGTGTAAAAGGATTATTACCTAATAGTAGTTCCATGAGACACTCACTCAACGGATCTTTTTCTATGGATTTAGGTCAGTATGTGAGTATTGCAACGAATATCAATTACACCAATCAATTAATTAAAGGACAGTTTGCAGATGATTATGCCAATAATTCATCGGGTAACTTTAGCCAGTGGTTTCACCGTGATCTGGATATGAATATTTTGAAAGAGTTAAAGGATTTTAGAACTCCTATCGGAACAATTCCTTCCTGGAATTTCAGAAGAAACCCGAATGCATGGAATGCAGCAGCACCGCAAAACAGTGTTTATGCAGGTAACTATTGGTATAATCCATTTACTTTTTTTGACAATATTGATCAGCAAAATAGGAGAGATCGTTTATATGGGGATCTGAACCTGACATTTAAAATCAGTAAGGAATTTAAAATAAGAGGAACAGTTAGAAAAGATGGATTCAACTCAAGTAGAGAAAATATAACTCCATTTATTTTAGAAAGAAGTGCCGGACAAACAGGAGTATTGGCAGGGTATAATACGAACGCAGTAGTCAATAACGAATGGAATTTCGAGACAGTAGCAACTTTTGATAAAACATTCGGTGATTTATCAGTGACTGCGAACGCAGGCGCTAACAAATTGAATATTCGTAATAGAAATTTGCAGGCAAATACCAATGGAGGTTTGAATGTTGTTGGTTTATATGCTATTGCAAATTCTAAGAACACACCCAATATTACTAATGGGAGACAAGATCAGCAGGCGAATTCATTATTTGCTTTTGGAGATATCGAGTATAAAAAATACCTCAGCCTGACTTGGGCAGTAAGAAATGATTGGTTCTCAACTTTACCAAAAAATGACAACTCTCTTTTATCACCTTCCTTGGGTGCTTCATTTGTTTTTAGCGAGTTTACAAATAGTGCATTGCCTTGGTTGAGTTTTGGTAAAGCATTTGCATCCTGGGGTAAAAAACCAAAGACACTGGATCCTTATCGTCTAAATCTGAATTATGCAGTAGGGGCACAATTGTGGGGTAGTAATTTCTTAATGACGTCACCGGATGGTTTACCGGATCCGAATTTGAGAGGTGCACTCACCACAACATGGGAAACAGGTCTTGATTTACGATTCGCAAAAAATAAAATCAGACTTAATTTGGTTTATTACAAAGAGGATAATAAAGACGAACCAGTTGCTGTGAATGTTAGCGGTATCAGTGGATTTCTTACAAAAACCATCAATGCAGCATGGATACAGCGTCAAGGCTTGGAAGCTGAATTAGGTGCAACTATCTTCAAGCGAAAAAATCTTAGTTGGGATATTAATAAAACCTTTGCTTACCTGATTAATAATAAGGTAAAAGCACTAGCTCCCGGTTTGACAAGTTTTACTTTGGCCGGAGGTACATTCGGAACCCGATTTGCTCGTGCATTTCACTTTATTGATAAAGATTGGGGAATGTTAAGAGGTGGAGGGATCAGACGTAATGCTGAAGGACAGCCATTGGTTAATGCTGCCGGTTTATTTCTTAATGATGCCACCAAAGAATGGGGATCTGTTGTTCCTAAGCTGACCGGTGGATTACAGAATTTTATCACCTATAAGAACTGGAACATGGGCTTCACCTTTGATTACCAGATCGGTGGTAAATTCTTCTCCTTATCAGAACAGTGGGGTACTTTCTCAGGCTTGTTAGAAACTACAGCCGGTAAAAATGATAAAGGAAATCCTGTACGTGATCCTGTTGCATCAGGTGGAGGTGTTCGTGTAAGAGGTGTAGATGCTACAGATGGCAAAACGCCGGTTGATAGATATGTAGAAGCGTATGATTATTATCACCAATTTTATTTCCAACAGATCGCTGAACCTTTTGTACACGATCTAACTTATGCAAAACTCAGAGAGTTCAGTTTAGGATATTCAATTCCAACTCAAAAATTGGGTAAAATCGGAAAAGTATTTCAAGGAGCCAATATTTCCTTGATTGCACGTAACCTGTTCTTCATCTATCGTGATACTAAAAACTTTGATCCATCAGAAATTAGTGGTGTACAAGGTGAAGATGGTCAGATGCCCGGATCACGCTCAATTGGAGTTAACCTGAAACTTAATTTCTAAACACCTATTAAATCAATCATCATGAAAAAAATGAGTATAAAAAATGGGGTGTTGTGTTTAGGTATTTGTGTATCTATCTTAGGAGGATGCAGTAAGGCCATTAATGATTTTGGTACCATCAATGATAATCCAAATGCCACAACAACACCTATTACTTCTGCACTTTTAACCAGAGTTTTATCAGCAACAGCCGGTAATGTGTGGGGTAATGCCATTGGTAATACCGGTGGTTTATATTGTCAGTATATGTCTGAAACACAATATACAGATGCATCCAGATATGCTACGCCCACTTTCAACTGGGATGGATACTACTCTGGAGATATGTATGATCTTCAAAATATCATCAATGTAAATACTGACCCTGCTACAAAAGCAACAGCAGCTCAGTTCGGATCTAACAACAATCAGATCGCTATTGCAAGAATACTGAAAGCGTATTATTTCATGATTCTTACAGATGCGTATGGTGACCTACCTTATTTTGAGGCATTGAAAGGAAATGGTACACTCGCCTACGATAAGCAAGATCTTATTTATCCTGATTTGATCAAAGAACTGAAAGCAGCAGTGGCTCAGTTCGATGGCGGACTGACTGTACAGGGGGACATTATGTATAGTGGTAATGTTACAAAATGGAAAAAGTTTGCTAATTCCTTAACAGCCATCATTGCTTTACGTATGTCTAAGGCAAATCCAACAGCTGGTAAAGCAGAATTCGCTGCTGCTATTACAGCCGGCGTTATTGAAGCGAATGCAGATAATGCTTCAATAACCTATCCCGGAGGTAATTTTGTGAATCCGATCTTTGATACCTATGCACAGATCAAAAGATTTGATTTGGCAGTAAGTAAAACCGTTACGGACAAGCTCAGCAGCTTAACAGATCCTCGTATTAATGTGTATGCCAGCAATCCGAATGGGTTCCCTTATGGCTTAACACGTAACGATGCAATTGCTTGGCAAACAGCTAATCCTAATTTTGGATGGTTATATGCATTTACTTCAACTCCTTCTACCATGCCTTTGTATATTCTGACAGCAGGACAGGTTTTCCTGGCTCGTGCAGAAGCAGCAAAGATGGGCTGGACTACAGAAGTAGCTGCTACCATGTATGCAAATGGTATTACTGCTGAAATGAACAGATGGGGTATTACTAATGCAGGTACCATTGCAACTTATCTCGCACAAGCCTCAGTTGCATTGAATGGTTCTGCTACAGATAACCAGAAAATTGCTGAACAAAGATGGTTATCGCATTTCCCTGATGGGAATCAAGGTTGGGCTGAATGGCGTAGAACAGGTTTCCCTGTTTTATTACCTGCACCCGGTACTACATCGATTCCGAGAAGAATACCTTACGGACCTAATGAGGGATTATACAATAGCGCTAATTATGCTACAGCAGCCGCAACGTATAATAATAACTCTAAAGACGCTAAGGTATGGTGGGATAAATAGTTCAGAACGTTTTCTATCATATAACAGTGTCAAAGGAGAGTCGACATCATTGTCGGCTCTCCTTTTATGTATTTGAATACTATAGGTCTATTTTTTGTTGTAAATTCTCTTTATGAAATTATGTTTTCTCTTTTTGTGGATGATTGGCTGGTATTGCTCTACCGGCGAAGTCTTAGGTAAATCTTTGCATCCTATTCGTATTCTATTTGTAGGGAACAGTCTTACTTACACTAATGATATTCCTGCTCTTGTAAAAAAATTAGGAGAATTGGATGGTATCAATATTGAATACAAAACCATTGTGGGTGCCGACTATGGATTAGAGGATCATCTTTCAGAAGGAACTGTTCAAAATGCACTTGCGGTAAGTAAGTATGATTTTGTAGTCATTCAGCAGGGCCCCTCGGCTTTACCTGCATCTCAGATAAATCTTATGTCAGTTGTTCAGCAGTATAAAATGTTGTGTGATCATGCAAAAACAAAATTGGCTGTATACATGGTATGGCCATCTAAGAGCCGATTATTTGATCTTGATCAAGTGATTTATTCTTATAGCAATGCGGCTAAAAAAAATGATGTAATTGTTTGTCCGGCAGGACTAGCCTGGAAAAAAACATGGGCAATGGATTCCTCTATTTCACTTTATGGACCGGATGGCTTTCATCCTGATACAGTCGGTAGTCTGCTTTCTGCAATGGTGATCTATGGAACACTCACCCGTAAATATATGTTTGAAAAATTGGAGTCAGGTGAGGGTACTTTATCAAAATATTTGAATAAACGTTCTTTAAATATTTTGAAAAAAACTACAAAGGAAGCTATTGAAACAAAATGGTAAGTGAATAGCAGTATATAAAAAGGCATTCATGAATCTTGAATGCCTTTTTATTTATCGACTATTATGTGCTTCCATTAAGGTTTGTATCAACTCCTTATAGCCTCTGCCTATCGGTATATTTCTACCCATGATCTCTACATCTGCGGCACTGTATGCATCTATCTTGTTTTTAGGGACAATGAATGATCTATGAATGCGTATAAAGCCATTTTTACCCAGCTCATTTTCAAGATGAGATAATTGGGTCTTGGTAACAATTGTTTTTCCGTTGACTGTATAGATCTTAACGTATTCTTTTAATCCTTCTATATACAGAATGTCGTCTAATAGCACACGAATACGTTTTTTATTTACATTAAAAAACACGGAAGGTTTTTCATTTGAGAATACATGCTGAATACCTTGGGCAGGTGTTCCCTGATGTGGTAATTTATTCACAGCCATTAGAAATCTATTAAACTCTATGGGCTTTATAAGATAGTCCAATACGCCTAATTCAAATCCTTGTAAAGCATACTCATTATATGCTGAAGTAATAATGATTTGTGGTGGGTTTTTAATCATCTTAATAAATTCCATTCCCTTGATCTTAGGCATATGAATATCTAAAAACATAAGGTCTACCTTTTCTTTTTGAAGCACTTCCATGGCATAGAGTGCGTCGGAACAGATTGCTATGTTTTTCAGAAAAGGTACTTGTGTGATGTAATCGCTCAGGATTTCGGCTGCTATTGGCTCATCCTCAACGATGATGGTGTTATAGAGCTGCATTGTTTGCTAGGTTTATGGTTAAGTATACTTTAAATACATCGGGGGTTGCCTGAATCTGTAAATCATGTTCAGGGTATAATAGTTCCAATTGTCGTTTTACGTTTTTGAGACCAATTTTTTCTCCAGGTCTACCCTCTGTTTCTGACTTTGAGTTTTCAATGGAGAAAGTCAACCTCTGATTCTTCAGCTTTGTACTGATATGAATATGTGATTTGAAACGTGTTTCACTAAGACCATATTTAAACGCATTCTCAACAAAAGGGATCAAGATCAAAGGTGTGATCTGCTGATCTTGTTTATCAATATCTTCATGATAACTGATCTCCAGCCTTGAGCCATATCGTAATTGTTCAAGTTCGATATAGTCTTTAACTACTTTTAATTCATCTTCTATTTTGATCGATGGATGAGATGTCTCATACAACATAAATCGCAATAGTTTTGATAGTTTCATAACAACTTCTGCAGTGTCATCTGATTTTTTTCTGGCAAGACCATAAATATTGTTCAGGGTGTTGAAGAGAAAATGAGGGTTGATCTGAGATTTTAAAAATTGAAGTTCAGTAAGGAGTTTTTTTCTGGCCGTTTCTTCTTCTCTTTTGCTGATTTCTAAATTAATACGTACAAGTTTGATAGCTAAAGCAGTTCCGCATATAAAAACAAGTACAAAGGCATTGTATAAAAGGGATGATAATCCAATATCTGCGATAGAGCGACCCGGAAATCCATAGATATAAGGAAGTACAAAGAAGTTGTTTAACAACGTAAATAAAAATGTGCCTATCAATAATAGTAGTAATGAAAAGAAGAATGTTTTAACAGTTCCCCAATTCTGGAGGTTAAATTTTTTTACAATACCAAATAAAGAGTAAACGAGTGGTATCTTGATGACTAAGAAAGTAAGTTGCGCTTTAATGGAAGTTGAAAACATTTCCATGAATGAAATAGAGTGGTCATCTTCCGGAAATGCAGCAATATTCAAGTAAGTTTTATAAGCTACATAAGCGATCCAAAATAAAATATGCTGTACTATTCGTTTCTTCACTGAATAAATATTTGTTGCAGTAGGCTCTGCAATTTAAAATTGATGTAAATCAGTGATGATTTCTTACTAAATATACCGAAATTCAATAAGTCTGTTCAAACGACGATTTGCGATCTATCAATGTTGTTTATACGCCGATATCCACGATTAATATAGTTTTTAATGTAATTGGTAGAAATGTGATACTTACTATATTATTACGACTTACTTTCAGAACACAGATTTAGTTAATTCATTTACTGATCATCATCAGTGCACTGAATTGTGATATACAGTCTTTGCAAAGGATATAATATCCGACTCATTGCAAAAACTATTCAACAACCAGATATGCAGTACAAACGGTGCTTCTTTTTTATACATCTGATCTATCTATTATTGGTAGCTCAGTTGCTTACCCCTTCATTTGTAGGAGCTCAAGTATATACGAAAGCCTGGCCTGAGAAAAGATTCTTAGACAGCTCAGTACAGGTTTTAGTAGATATCTTATCTATACCCAATGATGCTACTTTTCCCACTGCAATAGATCGGAATATTGATTGGCTTGATCAGCAACTGTCTAAAAGAGGGTTTGAAGTAACCTTATTGCCATCTAAGGCAAGACCTTTTGTATTCGCTGAATATAAAGTGAATGCGCAATTGCCAACCGTTCTATATTATATGCATTTTGATGGGCAACCGGTAGCTCCTCAAGCATGGAAACAACCAAGTCCATATTGGCCGGTATTTAAAAAGAAAACGGATACAGGATGGACCATTATTCCGCATCCAAAAGCGAACCAAACCTTAGATCCTGAATGGCGCATATTTGCTCGTTCTGCTTCCGACGATAAGGGCCCTATAGCTATGTTTTTGTCAGCAATGGATATACTTCGTTTACAAGGAAAGCAACCATCATACAATATTAAGCTCATACTAGATGGCGAAGAGGAGAAGGGTTCTCCCCATTTACCGGACATGGTACAACAGTACACAGGTTTATTGAAGGCTGATCGACTAGTGATTTTAGACGGACCTAGGCATACTTCCAATCAACCTACCTTACTTTTTGGCTGCAGAGGTGTTGCAGATATATCTATGGAAGTATTTGGACCGCGCTTTGATCAGCATAGTGGTCATTATGGTAGTTATGCGCCCAATCCGGCTTTGGAGCTTTCTAAGCTGTTAGTATCCATGAAAAATGAAAAAGGAGAAGTATTAATACCCGGTTTTTATAAAGGGGTTTCTATCAGTCAAGCATTGCGAAAAGATCTATTATCTGTACCGGATAAGAAAGAACAGATCAATCAACAGATCGGTATTGCAAAAGAAGTTAACCCTGATTTGAGTTATCAGGAATCTTTACAATATCCATCTTTGAATATTTTGAATTTCACATCCGGAGAACCGGAGATCGGAACACGAAATATTGTTCCATCATTCGCTAAGGCCAATGTAGATATTAGATTAGTACCTGAAAGTGATCCTCTGTATATTGAAAATACTATTCGAGCATTTATTCGTGATAAAGGATTTTATATCATTGAGGATCGAAAACCTACAGAGGAAGAACGAATGAAATATCCGAAAATTATTTCTCTTTCATTTAGAGTATCATCACTTGCTTTTGTAACAGAGCCCAATAGTGTTAGTGGCTTATGGCTTTCCAATATTGTTGAAAAACTATTTGGGGTGAAACCTGTAAAAATCAGAATGTCTGGTGGAACAGTTCCCATTGCCCCATTTATCAGAAGCTTGGCTATTCCGGCCGTTTTAGTGCCAACAGTTAATCCGGATAATAGTCAACATGCCGCAAATGAAAATCTGAGACTTGCTAATTATTTTGAAGGTATTCAATTGGCCTATGAAATTTTACTGACAGGTTTTTAATGGTTGTCAGTATTAGTTTATTTGCTTGAATAGAATATTTTTCCTATTTAATAATCTAGTGTCTGCTTCAGTTAGTGAATATCAACTGCACAGAATTTCGACTAATTTTCTATTTAGACATTGATAATTGTATTCTGTCTTTAAATGGTTGTAATTAGTTGAATTTTCATTTTTAATAAAAACAAAGATTTTAATTTCAGTATGTTCTTATGATTTACGGTATCAACTATTACAATCATCCGCTATCATTTTATTGCTTGTAAAATGTCAGATTGATTGCCTCAGTTATTATACCGAATCAATATCCGCAATAAGAACGAGTTAACATTGCCACTGCTTATAATCTAAAAAATGCACTGTTTTAGTAATGGTGTTCTATTGGCATCTACAGGAATCCAATCCACATGTAACAATGATATGGTACATGAGAAAAATCAAATGATCTAATACATCAAGAGGCATTGTTGTCTATGAAATGGAAGAAGGTGAACGTAATGAGCTATAATGATTTTTGATGAGTCGTAGTAACCCCATTTATTATGCGAAATGCAATTTACATACGAAGATTCTTATTGCTGTTTACACTGGTATTATGTGTAGCAGTGCTCAATCAATTGCACGCACAAATAAAGATCGGTACCAATCCTACAGTTCTTTCAAAATCTTCTATACTTGAGTTGGAAAGTTCGTCTCAAGGGTTATTGTTACCCCGACTTACAGATACTGTTGCCATCAATACACTCAATCCACCTGATGGTACTATGATTTATCTCGTCAATAGTAATCCGGGTTTATATATTCGAAAAGGAGGTTTTTGGTTGAATGTTTCAAGTGGTACCGGTAAACTCGGGATCAATTTTCAAACCAATCCTGATGGAACACTTACTATCATTTATTCTGATGGTAGTACTTATGTAACCAACAAACTTGTAGGAGCGAAGGGGGATAAAGGCGATAAGGGAGATAAAGGAGATATAGGAGATATAGGTACAAGTGGTAGAGGAGTTCAGGAAATCAGATTGAACACAGATTCTACGCTCACATTTATATATACCGATGCTACGGAACAAACCATTCCACAACGCATTATTGCAAAAGATGGATTGAATGGAAGCGGAATTGATTGGAAGGGAAAGTTAGATGCTCCTCCTTCTGAACCCAAAACCAACTGGGCATATTACGATTCTCTTCAGAAAAAGTCTTTCATCTTTGATGGTGCCAATTGGCAAATTCTTTCTCAGGACGGTACTTCCTCTAAGGATAGTTCATTGGCTGCTTTTAATGGTAACAGACCTATTACAGCTTCCGTTTTTAACGGAGAAAATCCGGGTACCAATGATCTGGTGAAGTGGATTGAATATTTATTTTATCCTTCTCAAGCGCCTACATCTTCACTTTCTATTACGTATGGCTCAGAAACCAAAACTACGATTACACTAGAGAAGATGGCGGATGGTGCTGATTTAACTGCTACTTTGAATTGGGAAGCGGGTAGACAAGCAACTACAAAATTATTAAGCAGTATCACGGTGGCAGGCGATACGACTGTATTCATTCAGCCAAATGAGGGTGCTTCGGTTTCGGGTACGGCGGATGTAACAATTCCCAGAAATGAAAATATTTCCTTCGCTATAAGAGTTGTTACGGAAGACAATAAACCATCTTCCAACTCTGTGAATTTTCGATTCATGTGGAAACGGTATTATGGGTTTATTGCAACATCACTTGCGAATGATGTGATGCTAACTCCAACTAATGGGCAAATACTTTCCCTATCCAGTGAGTTTGCTTCTTCAAGAGGATTTACCAAAACAGTGAATCCGGGTTCAGCCAAAAGATTGGTGATTGCATATCCTCTTACAATGGATAGTAATGATATGGAAATAAAAATTTCGGGATTTGATCAGAAAGGAGCTTTTGATAGACAAGTTATATCAGTAACCAATCAAAGTGGTGCTACTACAGATTATGTAGTGTACACTGCTAAGAACAATACAAGTAACAGTATCACATTTACTGTTTTATAATGACAACATGAAGCTGATTCGATGTATCATATTATGCTTAAGTGGTTTACTGGTTCAACAATCAGTCAATGCGCAAGTAAAGCTGATGTCGAGCATTACGACCAATTCACCGGATGATACTTATGCCACACATATTGATAGCTTGGGTAAAGGAGGTTTTATGTCAGTGCCCACTAAAAGTGTTAGAGACCTTCTTAGTCATCAGCGTAGGAAGATAGGTATGTTGGTATATGTAAGTGAGACAGATAGTGTTTATCAACTCAAAGGGGATACCACCAATGCACATTGGGTAAGTTTTAAATTAACCAGTACACCTTCACCCACTACAATGGGCTGGCAGGGTACACAAACAACGCATCCCGTTAATCCACAAGTTAATTGGGCATATTATAATTCAACAGACAAAAAAAGCTATATCTATGATGGAAGTGCTTGGCAGATATTGGCACAGGATGGTACAGGAGGTACAATAAATTTCAATGGTAACAGACCTATCACACTGGGATTAAGTCCATTTACAGGTGTGAATCCTAGTACCAATGATCTTGCTGCATGGATCGAACATGTATTTTATCCAACTCAAGGTCCGACAGCAGGATTAAGTATGTCATTTACCAATCCTGAAACAGGGACTAATGTATCGGGTACCTCCACTACACAAGAAATGATGGCAACAGGGGGAACGATTAGTGTAACCTTAAACTGGACAGCAGGCAGACAAGCTTCCACTGCAACATTATCAACCGTTGTAGTAGGTGGGGCTTCTCAAAGTTTTACTCAACCTGCACAAAGTGCTTCTACCAACGGCTCATTGATTGTTAACCTTACAAGAAATAGTAACACAACTTATACGAATCAAGTAACAACCAGTGATGCTAAAAATGCTTCTGCCAGTGTATCTATCAATTTTTCTTGGCGTAGATATTACGGATTTATGACAGCACCCGGAGGAGTATCTAATGGAACAGGGTTTACACCTTCTAATGCTGAAATTCTTGCCTTGTCTAATAATGGTTTTGGATCATCTCGAGGATTTACTTCAGCAAGCTTAACACCGAGTGGTGGTCAGCGTATGGTAATTGCCTATCCATTAGCATGGGATCCAGGACCATCTGTTTCTGCGCAGATATGGGTAGGAGGATTGGAAAGTTCCAGTGGTTTTCAAAGACAAGTAGTCAGTTTCACGAATGCTAGTGGAGGTGTAACAGATTATGTGGTGTATGTGCAGTTAAATAATACATCCGGAAACATTTCATTCACCATTCAATAGCCAATATATGAAATTGAAATACATACTTCTTTTCTTTGCGGCATTGATCTGTGCTAAATCTATTCACGCACAGGGGGTGAAAGTGATCGCTCCTGTTATTACCAATTCTGCTTCTGATGAATACCCTACACATATTGACAGTTTAGGTATGGGTGGATTTATGAGTGTGACTAGTCTCACTTTACGAAATAACATTCCGGCATTACGTAGAAAAAAAGGTATGATGGTTTTTGTAACAGAAACCGATCAGCTTTTTCAGTTAAGAGGAGGTACTGATAATAGTAATTGGGTTACACTTTCATTGAGCGCCGGTGGTAGTGGAACTTTTTCTTGGGCAGGTAGTGCAGCATCTCATCCTTCTAGTCCAACACTTTATACTGCTTATTATAATTCAACAGATAAGATCAGCTATATCTGGGATGGGGATAGTTGGGAAATATTAGCCAAAGATGGAAGTGCCGGTGCACAGGGACCACAAGGTGTTCAAGGCCCTACAGGGCTACAAGGACCGGCGGGAACTAACGGTATTAGTATTGTATGGCAAGGAAGCTTAGCATCTGCGCCATCATCACCACAATTGAATTGGGGTTACTATAATTCGACTGATAAAAAAAGTTATGTATGGGATGGAGATAGTTGGGAAATTTTATCACAAGATGGTAATGCTGGTGTACAAGGACCACAAGGAGTTCAAGGTCCTGCAGGAACCAACGGTATCAGTATTGTATGGCAAGGGACTTTAGCATCTTCGCCATCATCACCACAATTGAATTGGGGTTACTATAATTCAACTGATAAAAAAAGTTATGTATGGGATGGAGATAGTTGGGAAATTTTATCACAAGATGGCAGTGCTGGTGCACAAGGCCCGGCGGGTACCAACGGTATTAGTATTGTATGGCAAGGGACTTTAGCGTCTGCACCATCATCACCACAATTGAATTGGGGTTACTATAATTCGGCTGACAAAAAAAGTTACATGTGGGATGGAGATAGTTGGGAAATTTTATCACAGGATGGTGCAACAGGAACAAATGGTGTGAGTATTGTATGGCAAGGTAGTTTGGCATCAGCACCATCATCACCACAATTGAATTGGGGTTACTATAATTCGACTGATAAGAAAAGTTATGTATGGGATGGAGATAGTTGGGAAATTTTATCACAGGATGGTTCAGATGGGTTAGGCTCCTCCACTTTTAATGGTAGCAGACCTATTACGGCATCTGTATTTACCAATCAAAATCCAGGAACCAATGATGTAGCTGCATGGCTGGAATATCTTTTCTATCCATCGCAAACACCTACTGCGACTTTAACCATGACATATAGTGGCAACACACAAACTTCTTTTACATTAGAACAAATGGCAACTGGTGCTGCATTGAGTGCGAACCTGAACTGGACAGCAGGTAGGCAAGCCACCACCGCCACTTTGAGTACGATCTCTGTTGGCGGACAATCACAAACTTTTTCTCAGCCCGCACAAGGTGCTTCCGTAAATGGTGTACAGGCTGTAACATTTAGCAGAAATACTAATGTAACACTATCAAATATTGTATTAACTACCGATAGCAAATCTGCGCAAGCCAACGTTACGATCAGCTTCTCTTGGAGGCGATACTATGGTTTTGTAACACAACCGGGGGGTGTATCAGAAGGAGAGGAGTTTACACCTACACCGGCAGAAATATTAGCATTAGCCAACCAACCCTTTGCCTCCTCACGCGGCTTTTCTGCAACTGTAAATCCGAGCGGTTCACAAAGGTTGGTAATTGCTTATCCTGTTGCTTGGGATCCAGGACCTACTACCTCAGCCCAAATTTCAATCGGTGGATTTGTTTTAAATACGGATGCATATAGAAGAGAAGTGATATCCTTTACCAATGCAAGTGGTGGTATACAGGATTATGTTGTGTATACAATGAAAAACAATACCAGTGCATTCGTTTCATTGACCGTTCAATAGATATGATATGAAAAAAATCATTTTATTCATCATTGTCTTTTTTATCTCTTCCTTTTTATTAGAGGCACAGGTGAAAGTTGTGGCACCTATTAATCCCAATTCACCAACGGATAATTATCCTACCCATATTGATAGTCTCGGACATGGAGGTTTTATCTCGGTAAAAAATAAAAATATCAGAAATAATATATCAACACTGAGAAGAAAAGAAGGGATGTTAGTATATGTTATTGAAACAGATAGTATATATCAATTAATAGGGGGAATTACAAACTCAAATTGGATTCAATATAAGTTAGGGGGAAGTGGTACAGGGGCATTGGTTTGGAAAGGTAGTTTATCTGATGCTCCATTATCCCCAGAAATAAATTGGGCATATTTTGATATAGACGATAATAAAAGTTATATATGGGATGGAGACAGCTGGGAAATTTTGGCTCAAGGAATACAAGGTCCACAGGGAGAAAATAGTATCGTTTGGAAGGGAAACTTACAAGTAGCTCCTGGTAGTCCACTTCAAAATTGGGCGTATTATAATATCAACGATAGAGTGAGTTACATATGGAATATTAATACAAGTGAATGGGATACACTTGCGCCTGGAGGACAAGGTTTTGTTTTTGAAGGTCCGGATTATGATCCTGAATGGGGGACAGTCCCAGAACCTACAGATCCTCCGCTGAATCCTGTTTTGAATATGTTGTTTCGAGATGTCACAACCGGCCTGGTATATATATATAATGGACTTACATGGAAACTATTTATAAAAGATGGACTAAATGGTGATGAGGGAGATACTGGTCCGCAGGGTCCACCGGGTCCTCCAGGTGCAGTAACAGAAGGCGTTTTAGTGTGGCTTGGTGAATCTAATGAGAACCCTCCAGGATCTGGACCATGGGCCATCAATTCTGCATACTATGACCGAGCTCTTAGGAAAAGCTTTATATATGATGGGAGTGATTGGAAAATTTTAGCGCAAGATGGTCATGTACTTCAATGGCTTGGAGAATTAAACTATGAGCCAATGGCATCAGCTATGTTTCAAGCTTATAGAAACACACTAACAGGTGCAAGTTATTTTTGGGCATATAACGCTACTACACAACAAGTGCAATGGAATATTTTAGCAGAAGATGGACTTAAAGGAGGCAATGCAAATTTTAAAGTAACATTTACAGACTCGCTCATTTTAAACAATGGAAGTGATCCTGTATTATCCGACGGATTACCTGTGATTGTTGATAGTAAAGTAAAATTACCATTTTCACTTCCCGGCACATGGGATCCCAATAGATTTGATTTTGCTAATACAGCACCTCCTTACAGAAGGTTTCTATTAGGGGTCAGTGATTCAGGAACATTAGCCTTAGCAGAACCCGTTGCTGAATATGTACGAATGTTTCGAACTATCAATTTTGGGAATAGGGTCATTCCCGCAAAAGGCTATTTGGATACAATTGTAGGTCTAACTTTTCTTTGGACATATCAAAGTACTATGACTGAGGAACTGAAAGCATTGGAGTCTGAAGTGGAACTCATGGTTGGTCCAATTGTTCATATTCCTCAAAAATATTCAACTTTCGATCCTAGCAATCCAACAGATATTAGTAATGAGTTAGCATCCTTTCCCAATTTTATATCTGTTTTCTCAACCCGAAGTTTACGATTAGGAGTTACTAAAACCACTAATAATTATTACTACTATGTACATGTAAGATTATATAATAATTCAGATAGTAATTATTCGTTCAACACATCCGATGCGATAGAAATAAATGCTTTGGGTTGGCTCCGACGTTATCACTTTATAAAGTAAAGAATGATAGATATAAGAAGTTATATAATTGATAAAAGAATGCTTATTTCTATAACCTTGCTATTGACTCTTGTTCATGCAAAAGCACAAGAGGCTTTTTTTATTGGTAGTGATAAAGCAATATTCTTAGGATCAGAGAATTCAATAGCCATTTTTGGAAATGTTATTAATAACGGAACATTTTTTACCAGATCTCAGTCTAAGATATTTTTCTTAGGCGAGCGATGGACTAACCTACCCGGCTCCAAAATGTTAGATGAAAACGGTACAGCTAACTCTTCCTATGGAGCAATGATCGAATTCCGAAACACCGATCTTTTTAATAATGTTTTCAGAAAACAGTATATCAATAGTTATTATAGTGCAGCTGCTATGAATGGGCCATCCTTTGCAGGATTGGTGATCAATAATCCTGATGGAGTCCATTTAGAGTCTGATATCAATATCACCCAAACACTTTCTTTTCAGTCAGGGCATTTGTATTTATCAGGTAAAACGGCTGTATTGGGAAATGATACAGGAACTGCTTCCATTCATGGATATCATCATACGAGTTTTGTAGTCACCGGTGAAATGCCGGGAGGTAGTCATCTCTTGCTTCGAAATATGAAAAAAGAGGTGGAATATGTTTTTCCGATGGGTGAGCGCGATGATCAGTTTTATTATCACCCTGTAAAAATCATGGCTAAAAATCAAGTGGAAGATATGTCGGCTTCGGTATTCATAGGTACCTATTCATCGGGTACTACCGGTTCAGCATTAAGAGATTCAACCGTGAATACAACCTGGCACTTTGAAAAGAAACGAAATAATGCCAATCAGTTTACCATCACACTGCAACATAATTTACCCAATGAAGGACAAGTATTTTCTGTTCAGAAAGCAAACTCTTACGTAGGTATGTATCAGAACGGAAGCTGGAAAGCTATACCCCTATCTACGCCGGCGAGTATGCCGGGAAATATTACCACCAGTTCACCCATTAGACATGCTGTGGTGAATAATGCTTCTTTTGAACTGAATGGAACTACACAGTTTTATTTATCCAAGTTTTTGGGCTTATCTGCAGGTGCTGCAGCACAATTGCTCAGACCTGTAAACGTATTCACTCCCAATGGAGATGGGCAAAATGATTTCTTCGATATCACCAATATCAATCAGTTTCCTGATAATGAAGTTGTCATTTATAATCGATGGGGTAATGAGCTATTCAAAACAAAAAATTATTCAACATCGAACAGATTTACAGGTATGGGATTACCTGATGGCACCTACTTCTATATTATTAAGATCAATCACTCAGGTAGCCAGAATTTGACCCCTGAAATTATTAAAGGCTTTATCACCATTATCCGATAAGTATGCGTCAACTCTTATTGTTCATATTATCTGTCTGTTCAATGCAGTCAATAATTGCACAGCAGGAAGTTTTATATACACAATATATGTTCAACGCATTGGCATTGAATCCGGGTTATGCGGGTAACAGAGAGTTCAATATGAATGTTACTTATCGGCAACAGTGGACAGAACTACAAGGCTCACCAAGAACGATGCTGCTTACTTTGGAAAAAGGGATCCATAAAAAAAACATTGGACTAGGATTACATATTACCAGAGATGAGATCGGATTGCAAAAACACCTGAGTCCTTTTTTATCAGTAGCATATCGTATTCGCGTTTCGGAAAAGACTACGCTTTCTTCGGGGATTGGTATCGGATTTTCTCAGTATCAGTTAGATGGAACTCGCTTTATTACAGGCTCAAGTGGTGATCCGGTTCTACAAGCTAAACTTACGAGTACCATATTAATGGACGGGAAGTTTGGTTTCTACCTCAGTAATGATGATTTCTATATAGGATTATCTGCAGCCAATCTTTTTAATAATAACGTGAATTATTCTGGCGATAAGCGAAATATTATTGTGCCGCAGAAAAGGCATTACTTTCTGATGGCAGGAGTGGTCATACCCCTGAGTGAGAAAATTAAATTATATCCTTCTTTTCTTCTAAAAGAAAATTTTAATCAGCCCACGAATGCAGATCTCAATGCTTTCATTTTATTGGATGGAAAGATATGGATTGGAGGTTCTTATCGAAGCAGTTTGAATTTTATTCGAAAAGATTCTCTTCAACAAGATCTTGTTCGAAGAGCGGCTGCAGCTGCCAGTGTACAAATATATCCTGCACGAGGAATGCGTATTGGATATTCATATGACTTTAGTATAGGTGGACTCAATACTTACTTTGGTGGCACACATGAAGTTTCTATTGGGTATGCTTTAGTGCCATTGCTCACCTCTTTAAGAATTACAAGTCCACGTTATTTTTAAAATCCGATGATCAACCATGAATAAATGTTGCTTGCTACTCAACCTCCTGTTATTGTCGACCATGTTAAGAGCACAGTCGGTGGTGCAGGAGGCAACATTTCACTTACGATCGGCCGAGTATAGCTTGTCCTTGCAAAAAAGTCTTCAGGCATATGAAAAAGACTTTACTCCTCAACGCTTCAATGCAATCCGGATCATGGCTTTTTCGTATGAAAAAATGGGATTGATCCGTGAAGCGCTTCATTGGTATGAACAATTGATACATCCTAAAAATACCGTGATTGATGATTATTATCATTATGCAGTAAGTCTGAAAAATAATGGACAATACCTAAAGGCCATTGCGTATTTCAATCAATATAAATTGCAACAAGGAAATTTACTAACGACTGAATTAGTTGCCTCATGTAAACAAGCTTTAACGGAGAGTTTTGATAGTACTATTTGGATAGTACGCAATATGGAAGAAGTAAACACCAGTGCTTCAGACTTTGGATGGATAAAGTCAGATAGTGGATTTCTTATTACGTCAGACAGGCGTTTGGATACAACCGATACGATTAATTATAAATGGACAGGGCTTCCTTATCAGAAAATATTTTATGTGCAGTCTTCGAAAAAAATTGATTCAGCGATTGTAGATACACTGCCTGCTTTTATCAATCGTAGTTATACCCATGCAGGCGCATTTACACTTTCTCCCAGTGGAGATACACTAATTTTTTCTTCTAGTGATTCGGTGAATCAAAAGCCACAAAAAGTCAATAAGAAAAAAGATCAGATCATTGATGTTCGAAATGGATTATTCATTTCAGTAAAGACACAAGGCAAATGGCAGAAGCCGGTTCCCTTTTTGTACAATGATAATAAGCATTATCAGGTCATGCATCCGGCTGTGGATAGAACGGGACAGTTCTTAGTGTTTGCGAGTGATCAGCCGGGTGGTTATGGTGGAATGGATCTTTATTACAGTGTGAAAGAACGAGATAGTTTTTGGTCGCCTCCATGTAATTTGGGTGCTATAGTGAATAGCTCGGCTGATGAAGTATTTCCGGTTTTTGATGAAACGGGAAAGCTTCGTTTCTCGAGTAACCGTATTACGGGAAGGGGAATGTTGGATATCTATGAACTCTCGACAACATTAAAAAAGGATACGGCAACAGGTGTGTTGATTCATTTGCCTTATCCTTTCAATTCATCGGCGGATGATTTTTATTTGATTGATGGTGCGCAAGGAAAAAAATATTTTAGTTCCAATCGCCCGGGAGGAAGAGGCTTGGATGATATCTATGAAGTCAAACAAAAGAATAAGCCTGTAGTAAAATTATATTTTAATTACGGAGATAGTACGGTCAGAGAAAGCAACACTCTACAGTCATTTGTTGGAATGAAGGATCTACGTACGAGAAGAGAATGGTTACAAGTATTATCAACAGATGGTTCTTTTATATTGCCAATTACAGATAGTATGGAGCACCGGATCGATTATTATTCGACTAATGGGAAAAAATATGTGGTAGATGATACCATACATTATCATCCTTCCTATCCTGCTTATGGTATGATCAAGAAATATCCTACACCTCAAGTACCTGAATCAGAAGAAAAAGAATCTGTTATACCAAGAGTGATCCTCAACAATGCAGGGAAGAAAAAAACGATGCCGTAGGTCTTGTCAGATGGATTATTTCATGACTTAAAGCAAAAATATTCTACGAATGACTCTAATGTAAGTATTAAAAAAGATCATTTTATTCCATAAAACAAACAACGCTGTTTGATAAAATAATTGCTTAAAAAAGTATTAAAAAAAGACGCTAATTAATGCGACTTGAATGAATGTTTAATCTGCTATTAAATACGTATTAAACACGTCTTCCAAAGCTGTTTTTTTAATTGCTATTGATCCTTTGTAATCCTTTGTTGGTAATGATTTCATGAAAATGATCTGTCGATTTTAACCATGAAAAATCGATCTCTTTAAACGATATTTTCGTGATGCGATTCCTGTATCAATATCCCTTGTAATCTTGCGCAAATTTTACCAGAACATCATGTAGAAATGGAAAGAATTCCATGCATGGTAGTCTGATTGTTTCCTGTGAAAACCATCCAATATTCCAGTTGAAGGCCACAAATCCAATATCCTTTTTTTCAAATGGAAAAGTAGTTGAAGTGTATTCATGGATAATTCTATTCAAATATTGAAGCGTTTAGTAGTAGTGCTGATATTGAGTTGTTCGGCGTTGGTAAGTTTTGGGGAGGGGAGTAAGAATTTATACCCAAGTGGAGCAACACTCAATAGGGCTTCACTATTAAGTACTACAGGAGATATTGCAGTTAATACACAAGTTGGGATCAGGTTCCCTAATCCGGGTAGGCATTTTGTTTATGCAAAAGTGGGAGAAGTAATTCATGTGGGATCAAGTGCACAAGGAGTAGTTGGAACAGGATCAACCACTCAAACCGGAACCATCAATCTTACTGCACCTAACGGAACAACATATAGTAGTGGAACCAGTACCACTACAGGTCGTATCACAAACAGAGCACAAGAATTGGTAGGACCCACACTGGATGGAGGAGTAGATGGCGGCTATACTGCTTATACAGTAACTGTTGGATCGGGTGAGGAAGGAATATGGGTGGTTGATTTTGTAGGAACATCAAACGCGGTCGTTAATGGTACCGATGCTTTAAATGCCAGCTCGTTAACTGCCAACTCTAGTTGGACGATGTCAAATCAGCAAACAAATTCACGGTATATCGTAGCATGGGATGCTACAGTAGTGAGTAGTGGAACAAGATTGACAGGAAGGGTTTATCAAACAGTTTTTTCGGCAGATCTTGGAGTAGCTGCCAATCAATTTTGTCCTCAGGGTAAGTTTATTGTTTTATCGAAAGATGGCTATCAATATTCTGTGGAACCACAAACAGGATTTCAACCTTTCCAGTTTGCTTTTTTTGCTAATAACAAAGGGTTGCGATTCAATACCGGATCTAATATTGGAGTATCTGCATACAGGAGTGCACCTAATGCATCCGTAGAGAATGCCAGCAGTAATGCATCTCTGGCTTATGATTACCACACCCCTAATTCAGCCGATGATGCTTCTAATATTACCCATAAAATTTTTTACAATACACCGGATGCAACGAATCTTCCTGCAACGGCTAATATAGCCAGCAGTATTTATGGTACTTCTACTACATGGTTATACACGTCAGTGCCTGTTGTTCCTACTTTAACAGATTTAAGTTTAGTAGGCAAGGAGGGAACGTCGGGAAAATTTAGCACTACTGCTCCTCTAACAGGCGGATTTATCAAATTTAATTCTAACCTAGCGGGTTCTTATCGTATTCTGATTGATGCAAACAATGATGGTGATTACACAGATAATGTTGACTTAACTATAAGAGGTGATGCAGTATCAGGTGCAAATTCCGTAGCATGGGATGGAAAAGATGGACAAGGAAATTTTGTAGCAAACAATGCCAATATTAAGATCAATGCTGTTACACTGGCAGGAGAGGTGCATTTTCCTTTGGCAGATGCAGAAAAAAATGTCAACGGAATAAAATTTACGAGGACCAATGGTACGGGTGCACCTGCGTACACCATTTATTGGGATGATAATTTATTGACCAATGCAGGTACTTCCATCGCTTCTACTCCCACGACAAATCTAGATAATGGCCCGGGGCAATCCAGTGAAACAAACGGACATAAATGGGGCTTGAATGCAGGTGTTGCCGGGACTGCTGCAGAGCAATTCGGCAATGAAGCAGTGATAGACACTTGGATGAATGTATTTAGTACCGAACAAAACTTAACAGTCGCTATCAATTATCAGGAAGCTAATTTAGAAATCGTCAGTCTCACAGGTAATCTTACCAATATATGTGTAGGTACCGAAGTTACTTACACTTTTGTCGCCAAAAATAATGGTCCGAATAACTCAGGAGATGCTACGGTGAGTTTTGTATTTCCTTCGGAGTTAACCAATCTTTCTTTGGTTTCTGCTACAGTAACAACAGGTACTGCTACCGGTGTGGGGGGTACCTTCAGTGGTACTACTTTTTCTGATGTGCTGAGCATGGATAACGGAGCCATTGTAACCTACGTGGTAAAGGGAACAATCAGCTCTTATCCATCAGGAGGAAACTTAAATACTTCAGCAAGAATATTAAGAGCTGCAGATGTAACGGATCCCGATGCTACTAATGATGATACCTCTCCACCTACAGATCCTGTGACGGAGTGTAATGGTAGTCCATCAGGTACAGGTTGTAATAATATCAAAGATCTTACTACTACCGTGCAGGCAATACCTTCTACTGCAAATGCAGGAAGTAATCAATCCAAATGTAATGATGGAAACTTCACCATGGCGGCAACAACGCCGGCAGTGGGTTCCGGAGCTTGGAGTGTAGTAAGTGGAACAGCAACGATTACGAATACTACACTCACCAATACAACTGTTACCGGAGTACCTGCAGGAACTACTGCCACTTTAAGATGGACGGTGAGTAATGGAACTTGTACTTCTACAACTGCAGATATTACTTTAACCAATCATGCAAGTCCATCCATAGCAAATGCCGGAAGCAATCAAACAAAATGTAATGATGGAAGTTTCACTTTAGCTGCTACAACACCTACAGTAGGAACAGGTGCTTGGAGTGTGGTGAGTGGAACAGCAACGATTACCAACACAACACTTACCAATACAACTGTTACGGGAGTGCCTGTTGGAACAACTGTAACATTACGATGGACAGTCAGCAATGGAACTTGTTCTGCTACCACTGCAGATATCACTTTGACGAATAATAATGGTCCATCCGCTGCTACGATCACAACAGCTGCTACATTAACTAACTGTAATAATGGAACTTTTAATATTGGAGCAGTCAACCCAGCGTTGGGAACAGGTCAATGGAGTTTGATCAGTGGAACGGCGACTATCACGAATGTGAATGTAACAAGTACAACTGCAACGGGAATACCTGCAGGCACATCAGCAGTCCTACGTTGGACAGTAAGCAGTGCCGGGTGTACTTCTAATATCACCGATGTGACGTTAACAAACAATGCGAGTCCATCAGTAGCGAATGCCGGAAGCAATCAAACAAAATGTAATGATGGAAATTTTACTTTAACTGCTACAACACCTACTGTTGGAACAGGTACCTGGAGTGTCATCAGCGGAACCGCTACAATTACGAATGTGAATCTTACGAATACAACGGTTACAGGAGTATCAGCAGGAAGTACTGTCACTTTACGTTGGACGGTGAGTAATGGATCCTGTACGGCTACGACTTCAGATATTACATTAACGAATCAACAGGCACCATCCACAGCGAATGCCGGTAGTAATCAATCCAAGTGTAACGATGGAAATTTCACATTGGCAGCCACAACACCAACAGTTGGAACAGGTGTTTGGAGTATTGTAAGTGGAACTGCTACTATTACTACTTCAACACTCACCAATACAACTGTTACGGGAGTACCTGTAGGAACAACTGCTACTTTACGATGGACGGTGAGCAATGGGACATGTACCGCTACTACAGCTGATATTACTTTAACAAATAGTGCATCGCCATCAGCTGCAAATGCAGGAAGTAATCAGACCCAATGTAATAACAGCAGTTTTACAATGGCAGCCTTAACGCCAACAGTAGGAACAGGTATCTGGAGTGTCATCAGCGGGACCGCTACGATTACGAATGTTAATCTTACGAATACAACGGTTACAGGAGTATCAGCAGGAAGTACTGTCACTTTACGTTGGACGGTGAGTAATGGAACCTGTACAGCTACGACTTCAGATATTACATTAACGAATCAACAGGCGCCATCCACAGCGAATGCCGGTAGTAATCAATCCAAGTGTAACGATGGAAATTTTACATTAGCAGCCACAACACCAACAGTTGGAACAGGTGTTTGGAGTATTGTAAGTGGAACTGCAACAATCACTAATGTGAATCTTACAAATACCGGAGTCACCGGAGTACCCGTTGGGACAACTGCTACTCTACGCTGGACAGTAAGTAATGGAACATGTTCATCTTCAACAGCAGATATTACCCTTACAAATAATGTAACGCCTTCTATTGCCAATGCTGGATCAAATATCGTACAGTGTAATAACTCAAATTTCACATTGGCAGCTACAATGCCAACTGTTGGAACGGGTACGTGGACTGTTATCAGTGGAACTGCTACGATCAACAATATCAATCTTACAAACACGATTGTTACAGGTATCGCTGCAGGATCTAATGCTACGCTTCGATGGACGGTATCAGCTTCAGGTTGTACGTCCAATAGTGCTGATATTGTTTTGTCTAACCAAAATTCCCCATCTGTTGCCAACGCCGGAAGCAATCAAACAAAATGTAATGATGGCGTATTTACGATGGCAGCAACAACACCTAGTGTCGGAACAGGTGTATGGTCTATTGTTAGTGGATCCGCAACCATCATGAGTACTACGCTGACCAATACCAGTGTATCCGGTATCCCACTTGGTAGTAGTACTACGCTGAGATGGACCGTTACAAATTCAAATTGCCCATCATCGTTATCAGATGTAGTATTGACCAATGCCGTATCTATAAATGCCGGATCAGATATCACCATAAGCTGCTCAACAAGTACCAAATTATCTGCTGCAAGTAGTGGACAAAATTGGACAGTGGTTTCGGGTAATCCTTCTCCTGCATCGATCAATAACAGTGGTGAGGTCACAGGAATGATTAAAAAAGGGAATTACTTTTTTACCCTTTCAAATAGTAATTGCTCTGTAACAGTCAAAGTAACCAAAGCTAATTGTCCACCCGTTGCTTTGAATGATACACAAACTGTTCGAAACGATCAGTTACTCACAGGTAATCTATCGACAAAAGCATCCGATGCAGATGGTGATGTTATAACTTTTTCTGTATTAGTACCGCCTGCACGCGGAACCATTGTATTCAATACTGATGGCTCGTATGTGTATACACCACCTGCAGGTTATATTGGAACAGACTCGATTACATATCGAGTCTGTGATGTGGATGGACTCTGTGCTGATGCAAAATTATATATACAAGTTATAGGTCCTCCATTACCACCGATTGCTGTAAATGATTCAGCTAAAACAAATAAAAATCAACCTGTCAGTGGTAATCTATTAGGGAATGATCATCATTCAGGAACCAATAGTAATACAGGGTTGATTCTAAATACCAATTCTGTATCAGGGCCATCCAATGGTTCAGTGATACTTAATTCAGATGGTTCTTTTACGTATACACCTGCTAATAATTTTGTAGGACTTGATTCATTCCTTTATGTGATATGTAATACTGTATCTCTGTGTGATACAGCTACAGTGTATATCAGGGTCAATGAACCTCCATTGTTGCAACCTCGGTTAGCTATTGAAAAAAGAGTGAATCCGGCAAAGTCAAAATATGGAACGGGTGAAATAGTGACATATACCTTGGTAGCAAAAAATACTGGAAATATCATAGCTAATGATATATCAGTACAGGATATTCTACCATCGGCATCTAAAATTAAAAATGTTAGAATGGTGCAAGGAACACCTAACACTGGATTGGCTTCTTATGAGCCTATCACCAATATTATATTCTGGACTATTCCTTTCTTACACATCGGTGACTCTGCAATTTTAAAATATACGATGGTACTTGCTGATTCAGGTAGACTGGTGAATACTGCTACCATATCTTCCCTGATGATCAATGGAATAGCAGATACAGCCACTGTTTCCATTGATGTATTAAATCAGGCAGATATTAAAATCAGTAAACTTTTAAGAGCACCTGCAATCATCAGTGTAAATGATGAGATCGGTTTTACCATGATCACTGAGAATTTTGGTCCGGCAGTAGGAACAGAAGTCGTGATACAGGATAGCTTATATGCCAACTTAAGTGACCCAAGAGCAATGTCAGTCAATATCGGAAAAGTATCCTTTGATCCTATAACAAGAAAAATTACCTGGCGTATAGACACATTATTGGTGGGGCAAAAAGATAGTCTGGTGATTCGCGTAAAAATTATTTCGGGTGGAGAGATCAGAAATGGCGCTACGGTAAAAGCAAAGCAAGTGGATCCTGTATCCGGTAATAATGGTGCAGTCGTATCCAATATTACGGGCGGACAAGTATTAGTAGAAGGAAGGAAGTTTTTTATCCCTTCTGTCATTACGCCCAACGGAGATGGAAAGAATGACAAGTTCACCATCTTAGGAATCAACCAATTCCCGGGTTCTGAATTGATCATTTATAATAGATGGGGTAATGTAGTATTCCAATCAAAAGACTATAAGAATGATTGGGATGGGAAGGGGCTCAATGAGGGAACTTATTATTATACACTGAATTTAAAAACAACATCGGGTTCACAACGAATGGCCGGATGGGTAGAAATTTTAAGGTGATTTATTCATGCTAATGGATGATATAAAAGTGATGAAAAGGTGTTTGCTGATAGTTTGTTGGATGATTGTATGCATGACACAAAAAAGCATAGCGCAACAGCAGATTCAGTTTAGTCAGTATGTATTCAATCCGCTGACAGTGAATCCTGCATATGCCGGTTATAGAGGTGATGTATACTTGAGCGCCGTATTCAGACGCCAATGGGTTAATATTCCTGGTGCGCCTGAAAGTGCAGCACTATCTGTAGATGGACTTCGACTCAAAAATAATGAGTCAGTTGGTTGGGGATTTCAAGCGCTGACAGATAAACTAGGACCTCAAAATGCTACTAGTCTATATGGTAATTATGCCTATCGCATACAGTTGGATCATGAAGATACCAGGCGGTTTTGTTTAGGTATTGGTTTTGGTGCTACGCAACACCGTATTGATGGAAATGCATTAAAATTTGTAGATGATAATGATCAAGCCATTCCCATACAAAGTCATACTCGAATTGTTCCAGATGCAAGTTTTGGAGTGTTCTATTATACTCCTACTTCTTATGTAGGTATTTCTGTGATGGATCTCTTCAGCAGATACAATGTTGATTTCGGTTATAGTTTTAACAATAATCGATATGCTACCATGACAAGATCCAAACACGTTTACTTCAATGCAGGTACATTGCTTAAAGTATCAGATCAGCTAAAGATCAAACCTTCGATCATGTGGAAGGAAGATTTTAAAGGCCCGAGTAATTTTGACTTCACAGTTTTTGGTCTATTAGCAGAAACACTTTGGATCGGAGCATCTTATCGAACTGGTCTTTCATTGTGGAATAAAGAACATCTTGCTCGCGACCTGGATAAAAATGATGCGTTTAGTCTTATCACAGAGATATTTCTAACAGATAAACTTCGGGTGGGTTATTCTTATGATCATATGTTGAATGGATTGAACAACTATCAAAATGGTTCTCATGAATTAAGTATCGGTATCCGATTCACAAAACCGCAAGGAAGAACCATCAGTCCCAGATATTTTTAATACATCAAGCTATGAAGTATTGTGGATTCATATTTCTGTTTTTTATCACTGCTGTTTTGTATGCGCAAGAACAACCTGAGTTGGATAAAATAGCTGATAAACATTTTGTGAAGTATGAATATGCTTTAGCTGCCCCTTTATATGAACGTTTACTCGATAAGAAAAAGATAAAAAAAGAATGGTTATATAAAGCTGCGGTTTGTTATGAATCTATGTTACAATACGAGCGATCCGTACACTGGTACAAGCAACTACTTCAAAAAGATAGTAATGTAACAGCAGATCTGATGCTTCATGCAGCAGACCTTATGAAAACACTTCGGCAGATCGATACTGCTGTTTATTGGTATGAACGGTACAAACAAAAAAGTGGAGATTCGTTGAAAGCAGCACAAAGAATAAAAGGAGCATTACTGATCAGTGAATGGATCAATCATCCTACTAATCATAGTATCAAAAATAAAATTGAATTAAACACACACTTGTCTGATTGGGGAACAGCACTCTATAAAGATGAGATCATCTACGTTTCCGAACAAAAGAGAAAGATCAATGGTGCTTACGCAGATAATAATAAAACCTATTCATGGAACGATAATCCTTATTTAAGCTTACAAGTTACCAATCAGTTAAAACAGGGTGCATTGATCGATGATATCATTCGAAAAATAAATGATCATGACTATCATGTCGGCCCCATTGTTTTTACAAAAAATCTGGATACTGTTTATTATACCAGAACCTATCGTAAAGCCAATAGCAATTTTCAAAAACCTTTCAAAAGATTTCGGGTAGGTACAAGACATCTGGAGATCATGTACATTATAAAAACCGGCATCAATACATGGAATAAAGCTCAGACACTAATTGCAGGCAAAGGGACACAATTTAGTATTGGACATGCAGCCTTATCTCCGGATGGGGGTGTCATCTATTTTGCATCTGATATGCCGGGAGGATATGGGAAAACAGATATTTGGTATTGTGAAAAAGGATCGGATGGCAGATGGGCCGCGCCGAAAAATTGCGGACCCATTATCAATTCCTCAGATGAAGAAGCTTTCCCTGTTATTGATCCTTTTACAGGAACACTTTACTTGTCTAGCACCGGTCATATTGGGATGGGTGGATTCGATATTTTTCAAACTCATGGCTCTCTTGATAAATGGACTGAGCCTATCAATCTTTTATATCCGATTAATAGCACTTATGATGATTTTTATTTTACAGTAAAAAATTCATTCGAAATGTATTTGTCATCAAACAGACCGGAAGGAAAGGGGTCAGATGATATATATGCAGTAAGTAAGCCTGTGATCAAGGAGGATACTATCCGGCCGGAACCAAAGCCAACGCAATTAGTCATAAGAACAAGAGTGCTGAACAAAAAAACAGATCATCCGATCGATTCATCAAAAGTGCAGTTGACAGACATGTTATCTGATCAACAACAGATGCGTTATACCAACGATAGCGGGTATGCTTATCATGTAGTTCCATGTAATAGTCACTATACCATTAAAGGATCGAGGCATGGATATAAATCCGATAGTACAGGATTGGTTTTTCCGGATTGTCTGAAATCAGATACGATGGACATCATACTTTATCTTGATCCACCTGCTGGATCCAAAGTTAGTCCACCAGTAAATCGAACTTCACGATTTAAAATAGGAGATACTTTCGTGTTAAATGATCTGTATTATGACTTGGATAAATACAATATTAGATCGGATGCAGCCAAAGTATTGGATAGTTTGATTGATATCCTGAATCAATATCCTGAGATCGATATTGAGCTATCATCGCATACAGATAGCAGAGGTAGCGATTTGTATAATGAGAAACTTTCTCAAAACAGAGCTACCTCCGCTGTGAATTACTTGATCAAAAATGGTATAAGTAGTAAAAGATTAAAGGCAAGAGGATATGGTGAGAAAAGATTGCGCAATCATTGTTCTAATGGTATTAAATGCCCCGAGCCCATGCATCAATTGAACCGTAGAACAGAAGTGCGCATAACAAATGTGAGGCCGCTAGAATAAAAAAGCGGTTTTCATTTGCATTCTCTAAGTGTCCGTAGTAACTTAATGGGCCATAAACTAATTGCTTATCAGAAAACAAACCATATGAAAAACAAACGTTTAGCTATCATGAAGATGCTTTCTTCATGTATACTATTATTATTAAGTGGTGTACTCTTTGCACAAGGCTCTATGTTGCTTCGTCAGCCCAATGCCAGTAAAGATCATATCGTCTTCGTACACGCTGATGATATTTGGGTCACCAATATCAATGGTGGTGATGCGAGAAGATTAACATCAGCGATCGGTACGGAAGTAAATCCTAAGATTAGTCCTGACGGTAAGTGGGTTGCATTCACGGGTCAGTACGACGGAAATTTTGATGTGTATGTAGTTTCTATTGATGGAGGAGAACCCAAAAGACTTACTTGGCATCCCGGTGGAGACATCGTACATGGATGGATGCCTGATGGGAATTCAGTCTATTTTACTTCCGGAAGAGAAGGTTATCCGACAGTCAATACAAAATTCTTCACAGTCAATATCAAAGGAGGTACACCTACAGCTATGCCTTTACCATTTGGCTTTTCAGGAACTTTATCTCCTGATGGACAAACCATGGCATTTCTTCCTTACAGCCTATGGGATCCTGAATGGAGAAACTATCGTGGTGGTCAAGCACAACCTATTTGGTTATTCAATATGAAGACCTATGAAACCATTAAAACCAAACAAGGCGATAGAGAAAGACATAGTAGTCCGACTTGGAACAATGGCATTTTATATTTTTTATCAGAACAAGATTATATCAATAACGTATGGTCATATGATCCAAAGACAAAGGCACAGAAACAGCTCACTTTCCATAAAGACTTTGATATCAAAAATGTTTCTGCAGCGAATAATAAATTGATCTATGAGCAAGGTGGTTATTTGCATAGCTATGATGTTACTACTCAGAAAACCCAAAAATTGGAGATCCATGTAAAAGGTGATCTCAATTGGGGTAGACCCAGATGGAATAATCTTACCAGTGGAAATCTTATCAATGCAAATCTTTCTCCTACCGGTAAAAGAGCTTTGTTTGAAAGCAGAGGAGAAATATTTACAGTACCAAAAGAAAATGGTGATTGGAGAAATATCACCAACTCAACAGGTGCTGCAGATCGATCTCCTGCTTGGTCGCCTGATGGACAAAAGATCGCATGGTTTTCAGATGTCAGTGGCGAATATCAGTTAATGGTAAAAGATCAGTTTGGATTACAGGAAGCACAATCATTTCCT
The DNA here is from genome assembly GCA_965279585.1 of Sediminibacterium sp. Taxonomy (GTDB): domain Bacteria; phylum Bacteroidota; class Bacteroidia; order Chitinophagales; family Chitinophagaceae; genus Sediminibacterium. The sequence goes on from OZ257248.1 coordinate 1,304,732, forward strand.
ATTCCTAATAAGAAATTTTATTTCACACCTGCGTGGTCGCCGGACAGCAAATACATTGCTTTTACAGATACAGATTATAATATCTGGTATATGGATGTGAAAACAGGAGCGATCAAGAAAGTAGATACTGATCGTTATGCACATCCCAACAGAACCATGAAGCCTGTATGGTCACCTGATAGTAAATGGATCGCTTATGTGCAGTTGCAGAATAACCAGTTCAAAGCAGTGAAAGTCTACAATTTGGAAACAGGTGTAAGTAGACAGTTGACAGATGGTTTATCAGATGCCATTGATCCGCAATGGGATGAAAGTGGTAAATATTTGTATTTCTTAGCCAGTACAGATTTCGGACTGGCAACAGGATGGTTGGATATGAGTAACTACAATTATCCGGTAACACGAGCATTGTATATCGCAGTACTGAGTAAAGATGCATCTTCTCCCTTGGAACCCAAGAGTGATGATGAACCTGTGAAGAATCCAGCGGATACGGGTTCAAAACAAACAAAGCCATCGGCCTCAGGTGTTCAGGTTAAAATTGATTTTGAGGGTTTGGATCAGAGAATCATCGCAGCCAATATCCCGATGAGAAATTACACCGGCTTAGTAGCTGGGCCTGATGGAACTGTATTTTACATGGAAGCTGTTGCAAATCAGCCGGGTGTTGTTTTGAACAGATATAGTACGAAAGATCAAAAGACAATTGAATTTGCAAGAGCAGTAGGTTCAGCTGTAACAAGTGCTGATCGCAAAAATTTATTGTATCGTTCCGGTCCTGCTTGGTATATCGTGGGTACTGCAGCAGCACCTCGTCCGGGTGAAGGTAGATTGGCAACAGATGGAATGAAAGTATATGTTGACCCTAACAAAGAAGCAGAACAGATCTATAAAGAAGGATGGCGTTTACAAAGAGATTTTCTATATGTTGATAATGTGCATGGAGCTCCCTGGGATAAAATATATGAATGGTACAAGCCTTGGGTAAAACATGTAAAACACAGATCAGATCTGAATTATATCATTGACATTATCAGTGGTGAAGTCGCTGTTGGACATTCTTATGTGAATGGGGGTGATTTCCCTGATGTACCTACTGTTCCCGGTGGATTGCTTGGAGCAGATTATCAAGTTGATAATGGCTATTTCAAGATCAAGAAAATTTATACCGGCGAAAATTGGAATCCGGAATTAAGATCACCTTTAAGTGGTCCGGGTATAAATGTAAAAGTGGGCGATTATTTATTGGAAGTGAATGGACAAAAATTAGATGCTTCAATGAATTTGTATAGTTTGTTTGAAGGAACAGCAAACAGACAAATCAAAATACGTATTAATAGTAAACCAAGTTGGGAAGGATCACAACTGATCACAGTAGTTCCAATTGCTAATGAAGCAGCACTTCGCTCCAGAGATTGGGTAGAAGGAAACAGAAGAAAAGTAGATGCTTTATCAGGCGGTAAGTTGGCTTATGTATATGTGCCTAATACAGGTGATCCGGGATACACTTCATTCAATCGTTATTATTTCTCTCAACAAGATAAGCAAGGAGCGATCATCGATGAAAGAAACAACGGAGGAGGCTCTGCTGCAGATTATATGATCGATGTAATGAGTAGAAAGCTACAGGGATATTTTAATAATAGAGTAGAAGGACATCGCGTATCGACCACGCCAATGGCCGGTATCTGGGGACCGAAAGTGATGATCATTAATGAAAATGCGGGATCAGGTGGCGACTTGTTACCTTATATGTTTAGAAAAATGAAACTAGGTCCATTGGTAGGAACAAGAACTTGGGGCGGACTCGTAGGCACTTGGGATACTCCACCATTTATTGATGGAGGAAGAATGGTTGCACCAAGAGGTGGTTTCTTTGATACAGATGGAAAATGGGCAGTAGAAGCAGAAGGGGTTGCTCCGGATATTGAAATATTTCATGATCCGAAAGCGATCATTGAAGGACGTGATCCGCAATTAGAGAGAGCAGTTCAGGAAGCTTTACGTTTAATGCCAACACAAGGAATTGAATTAAAGAAAGAACCGGCTCCACCTATTCGATCTTTCCGTCCGAAGAACTAATACTTACTGAAGTATCACAATTGCCCGATCTTTTTGATCGGGCAATTTTTTTTAAACAATGCTATCGTATTTATATGTGTTGATATTGGTTATTGATCTAATAATCGCTGCGTTAGTAAATGGGATGTATAATTTTGTAAAATAGTTGTTGAGGCAAATATTGCCACGCTATATAATGAAAAGGAAGTAATGTTGATTTGATTCGATCAAGATCGGTTTTGAACAGTTCCGGGGGGAGCTATTACGAATTACATAACATGAGCCATTAATATGCACTAATCACATATTGATCGAATTAAATCAACTCACTTCCCAATATCACTTATTTATTTGATAAATTTTGGTCATGCAATCGGAACAGACTCTTACCAAGCGCCAACTTCAAACGATCAACAGACATGCTACTGAATTGTTACAGTCTTTCGATCTATTGATGAAAGAGCATGGTTTGGGAGAATTTGTAATAACCAGTATTCATATTACTTCCAGAGAAAACCCTTTCGGATCTCACATCGTACCCTTTTGCAGTATTGGAGAAGAACCCGCTGCCATTTGTGACCAATGGGGTACCTGCTCTGTAACATGCATTAAACCATAATTCTTATTTCAAGGTCCATCAGGTAACATTTTTATTATTTATCACTTACATTGCGGTTGCCAAAATAACTGCCATGCTTAGAAGAAAATTTATTGCACAGACAGGGTTCACTGCTGCTGCTATGACTGTGCTTCCTTCCATCACTACACATGCTGAAACCAAAGCAGAAAAAGTTCGTCTCGCCATTATTGGAACAGGTCTTCGTGGACAAAATCATTTAGACTTGATCTTACGCAGGGCTGATACGGAACTGGTAGCCATTTGTGATATTAATGAAAAGATGCTAGCGTCAGCAAAAGCAATCATCACAAAAAGTGGTAAGGCAATGCCCAAAATATTTACAGGCGATAACTATGCATGGCTGAAAATGATTGAAGCCCATCAGCTGGATGGTATCATTATCGCTACGCCTTGGGAATGGCATAAAGAAATGATCATTAAATCGATCCAAGCAGGGATTAAATATATTGGCTCTGAAGTAATGATTGGTATCAGTTTGGAAGATCATTGGGAGGTTGTGCGTGCTGCTGAAGCAGGGAAAGCACATGTAATGATGCTTGAGAATGTTTGCTATCGTAGAGACGTGATGGCAGTTTTAAACATGGTTAGACAAAATCTCTTCGGCGAGTTGATTCATTTACAAGGAGGATACCAACACGATCTTCGGGAAGTAAAATTTAATGATGGAGTACATCCTTATGGACATGGCATAGAGTTTGGAGAAAAAGGTTTTTCAGAAGCAGCATGGAGAACTGCTCACTCTGTAAACAGAAATGGGGATCTGTATCCGACCCATGGCATCGGCCCCATTGCTCATTATATCAATATCAATCGCGGGAACCGTTTTCTTTCTTTATCCTCTTTCGCTTCCAAAGCAAGAGGGTTGCATAACCACATCGTTAAGCATGGAGGAGAAAATCATCCCAATGCAAAAGTAAAATTCAAGTTGGGAGATGTGGTGACCACTAATATTCTTTGTGCTAACGGTGAAACCATTTTATTACAGCACGATACGAATCTTCCACGACCTTACTCACTAGGTTTTAGAGTGCAAGGTTCAGAAGGACTTTGGATGGATGTCAACAAAGGTATTTATCTGGAAGGTAAATCTGCTAAATCACATCAGTGGGATAATAGTAAAGAATGGTTAGATAAATATGACCATCCTTTATGGAAAAGATGGAGTAAAGAAACCGATGGTGCCGGTCATGGTGGGATGGATTTTTTTGTGATCCATTCATTTGTGGAATCCATCAAACGCAAGCAGCCGACTCCTATGGATGTATATGATGCCGCAAGTTGGAGTGCTATAACACCATTGAGTGAACAATCCATTGATCTGGGTAATCAGACAATTCCATTTCCTGATTTTACCGGAGGGCAATGGATGTATCGAAAACCTGTGTTTGCGCTCAATGATGAATTTTAATGTAGCATATGATCCACCCCCCATTTTCGGTATTGGAAGTTTATGGGTTACATACAAAAGTAACTGCAGTCGACACCATTAGTAATGGATTGATCAATCATACTTGGAAATTAAGCAATCAACAGGAAGCGTGGATATTACAACGTATCAATACTGCTGTTTTTCAAAAACCATTATTCATTCAACAGAATATAGAGCAGCTGAGTTCATATATACAAACTGTGAATCCTGAGTACTTGTTTACAACACCGTTGATAACATCCTCCGGAAAGACAATGGTACAATGCGATCATGATTTTTATCGTTTATTCAAGTATATACCGAATACTAGAACGATCACTATTGTAGAAACCGCGCAACAGGCAGAAGAAGCGGCATTTCAATTCGGGAATTTTACAAGACAATTTTCAGATTTTGATTGCACGAAGTTGCAAATTACCATCAAACAGTTTCATGATCTTTCATTACGATATGAACAATTTTTACAATCGCTGAAATCAGGATTGAATGATCGTATCGAACAGACACAAGATTTGATCTCATTTTTACAAGCAAATCAATCTATTGTACATCTTTTTAATGCAATGATCCATGATTCAGCTTTCAAAATGAGGGTGACACATCATGATACGAAGATCAGTAATGTATTGTTTGATCAAAACGATCATGGAGTATGTGTTATTGATTTAGATACAGTAATGCCGGGATATTTTTTTAGTGATCTCGGAGATATGTTTAGAACTTATCTCTCACCGGTAGGGGAAGATGAGCAGGAATTGGATTTGATACAGATACGAAAAGATATCTATCGATCAATTGTCAAAGGCTATGTTAAAGGAATGGGAGATATTCTTTCCAAAAAAGAAAGACAGTCATTGTATCATGCCGGCTCTATCATGATTTATATGCAGGCACTTCGATTCATGACAGATTATTTGAATGGAGATATCTATTATCAAATCAAATATGCTGATCATAATCTTGTGCGGGCGAGAAATCAAATAACTTTATTGAGGCATTATCTGGATCAGCAATCGGAATTACAAAACTTCCAACCCGAATAATTACAAAGGAATACAGACTGCAGCCTTGATCATACCCGATTCAGGGGTGTCTACAAGGATACGTGCTTTTTGTCCATAAATGCTGTAAATGCGTTTTCTGATCTCACTCAGATGCTCGTTTTCTTGTTCCAGATAATTTGATAAACTTCCTGAGCTGATCACACCAAAGCAATGTAGATCTTCTTTATACTCAGAATAAATTTGAATAGATCCCCGGTTGGTTTCTTCATTAAACCCATGTCTGATGGCTTTTTCAACCAAATTCTGAATTACCATAGCCGGAATAGGTTGGTCTAAGGTATCTTCTTCAATCTCGTACTCTACATACAGTTGATCAGCCAAACGAATTTGCTCTAAGGCAATATAATCTTTGATGATCGACAATTCTTTTTCAAATAAAGTTCTTTCTGCTTTGTCTACCTGAATACTATTACGCAAAATATTACTCAGCATTGTGATCGCTTTACGAGCTCTCACCGGATCATCTGTTACCAGTGATCGTATACTATTCAAACTATTGAATAAAAAATCGGGGTTAATATGGGATTTTAAAGTAGTAATCTCTAATTCACTTAATAGGTTTTCCAACTTAGCCTGCTCAATATTTTGTTCGCGGGTCTTTTGCACGTAGTGATACGTGAAATACAATAGATTCCAGATCAAAACAAAATGGAAATATGAAAATGCAAATCGTATCGCAATATTCAGAAAGGAGAAATTGGCAAGATTAAAAGATTGGATATCCAGCCAAGACTCAGTAGCAACAATACAAACACCGATAAAAAATGAAAAAACCAATGAAAGAATGGTCAAAGAAAAAATCTGTTTCTTTAGACTTAGTTTTAAGATCCCCAATTTTTGAATCACCATACGCATGATATGGGTGAGCCAAAATCCAATAAAAACATGTGTTAGGAGTTGCTCAAAAAAGTAGGGTTGAGGTGCAGCACGTATGGATAAATAAAAGAAAATATAGATCAAACAATAAAGCGACCAGCCGGCTGTTTGAAAGATCCAATAAGTTCTTTGGTGTTTATTCATACGGGACTAAGATATTAAATATGTAGAAATCAGTTCAGTGAATGTAGATGTTCGGTCGATCACCGTTTTTATAGGGTAAAACAGCTATTCACGGATTATTCTACTCAACTTCAGTTTTAATTGATAAATTTCCAGTCTTATAAATACCTGTTATGATCAGACATTTTATTATCGGGTTAACAGCCATATTGTTAATCAACACAGTTACCCAGGCACAAGCAAAACAAGAATGGAATACCATTTTTAAAGCTATTAATGATGAAGTACAGCAAAGCTCAAAGGCTTACAGTACTTTAAAAGAAGCTACTGAAACCATCGGTCATCGTCTTACTGGCTCTAAGAATGGAGAAAAAGCGGAAGCATATGCATACAATCTGCTGAAGTCTTATGGGTTTAAAGATGTAAAGTACCAGCCGTTTGAAGTGGAAAGCTGGAGCAGAGGAACTTTATCTGTTCAGATCGGTACAGATAAGTCTTCTTTAAAAGAAGTAAAATCTGTTTCATTGGCACATTCCCCTGTTGCTGCAGATGTTACTCTTGAAGTAGCTGATATGGGTAATGGATTGGAAGAAGATTATTTAGCAAATCCGGGTAAAGTAACCGGTAAGATCGCTCTTGTTTATTTGGGTGTATTACCCGGTTCTAAAGCGGGTACGAGAAGCTTGCATCGTTCTGAAAAAACAGCCTTGGCTACTAAATATGGTGCAAAAGGAATTATTATCATCAATACAGCTGATGGAGGAATTTTATTGACAGGAACTGCATCAGTTACCGGTAAGCTGATTCCTATTCCTGCAGTTTGTATCGGTAAGGAGGATGGCATGGCTTTTAAAGCTGAAGTAGCAAAAGCTACACATTATGCACACATCAATATGACGAATTTCTCGGGAATGATCAAAGCAAGAAATGTGATCGCTACCATCAAAGGGAAAACACTTCCCAATGAAAAGATCGTGGTGGGTGGTCACTTAGATAGTTGGGACCTCGCAACCGGAGCCATTGATAATGGTATTGGATCATTCTCTGTGTTGGATATGGCTCGCACGTTCAAAGTATTGAAACTACAGCCCCAAAGAACCATTGAATTTGTGATGTTCATGGGAGAAGAAGAAGGACTGTTGGGATCAAAAGCCTATGTCGAACAAGCTATTAAAAATAAAACGATTGATCAATTGCGTTATATGCTTAACTATGATATGACCAATGATCCTAAGGGATATTCTACTACTGCAGAAGAAAGTAAAGAGTTGTTTCAATCGATCGGCGCCATTGCAAAAAGTATTGATACCAGCTTCACTAATATGTTTAGAAGTGGTGCCGGACTACACAGTGATCATCAGCCATTTATGTTACATGGGGTACCAACCGGTGGTGCAGCAGGCGGGAGATTGCCTAATAATGCAGGGCCTTGTTATCATGCAGATTGCGATGATTTTAAATTAGTAGATCCACAAGGGATGAAAAATACGGTTAGATTCAATGCCATGTTATTATATGGAATTGCAGATACAGATATCATCAAAGCGAAACATTTCACTGATGCCGAAACAAGAGAATTCTTATTGAAGAATAATCTGAAAGAACCCCTGAAAATAGCAGGCGAGTGGCGTTGGGAAGACTAGAATAATTTTCAATAAGAAACATGAAATAAGAAATGAGAAAGTAATGATATTTTTCAAATTTCTTATTTCATGTTTCTTATTCCTTATTTATTACACTCTTCAGCGTTTCAGCTTTCCCATCAATTTTTTTAGCATCGTATTGTAGCCCTAGTATTGCTGCGATCATAGGGTACACATGAATGTTCTCAAACCCTTGAATTTGTAAACCTTTTTTGAATGCCGGACCCCATGCCTGAAAGCTTGCACGCATATCAGGATGGTGGGGATCAAAGCCGTGTTTACCCGGTCCTGTAGGACGCCCGCCTCTGTTAAAGACTTTAGGTAAACGAGCTAGAAGAATAATATCTCCAATTCTGTTATAACGATCATCATTTGTACTGTAATGCAGATTTGCAGGCATAGATGATTTCAAATAGACATCATAATCTACAGCGTTCTTTTTCAGTGTCTCATAAAATGGCGTAATAGCATTTTTATCTTTCGCATATAGCTGTAATACAGCACTCCCTGAATTGATGGTAAATAATGCAGTATCAATAGTAGGATATGGAATGGTATTTTGCTGGTCAACTCTTGCCATACCATGATCGGCTACAAAAACAAAATTAACAGGTAAGCCTGATGCTACTGCAACTGCTTGCAGTTTACCGATACTTTCATCAACAAATTGAACAGCTTCGCCTGTTTCTTTGCTATCAGGACCAAAGCTATGTGCTGCGTGATCTACTTCAGGAAAGTAAAAGCTAATAAAATGTGGTCTCTTTTCTTTTGGTAATGCCAGCCACTGTTTTACTGTTTCAATTCTTTGATCAATACCGATCTTTTCATTGTAGAAATAATGATAGGTAGGTGGTAATTGCTGAATAGGTGCTTCAGATGCCACCCAATAAAAACTCGCAGCGATCATTTGTTGCTGTTCTGCCAAAACCCATAATGGTGTTCCTCCATACCAATATGGATCTGCTACCATTTTTTTATCCTGCATACCATAGGTTTGCTGACGAGTACGATCATAAAAACTATTATCAACAAGACCGTGATGAGCAGGATATAAGCCTGTAACAATGGTATAATGATTGGGAAAAGTAAGTGATGGGAATGATGGTTGCATATAATCTGCAACAACGCCTTGTTTTCCTAAAGCGAGTAAATTCTTTGCATTGTATTTTACGGCAAAATCACTTCTGAAGCCATCTGCCGAAATCAAGATCACATAAGGTTTATCTTGTTGATGTACTGCATTCTGACGACCGGACATGATCTGTTGTGTAGTGTCTTGTGCAGCAACTGTTTGCAGACATACAAGAAATAATCCGATCAAATATTTTTTCATCATGAAATGTGATTTTTAAAACAAAACTATTGATAAATATAGAAGCTGTATATGACTTTACTGTCAATTCTTAACCCATCTTTTTTGTATTCTTGTAGATATCCAGATTGTTAAGATCGCTGCAATGATTCCACCTGCAACGTCTATCGGGAAGTGCTGGGCCAAATAAATACGGGAATAGCCGGCCAGCGAAGCATAGAGTAAACCAATAGGTAATATCCATTTCTTATCGACCAATATAGTTGCTAACAAGAAAATACTGAATGCGGTAGTGGTATGTCCTGATGGAAAACTATTCAAACTATGCAGTTCTACCCCCGTAACACTATGAAATAATGAGTGATCAGTTATAGCCAGTGAAGGTCGTGGACTTCCTTTAAAAAAAATATTCTTGCTTAATTGCGCAAATAGAGTCGAAAAAACGATCGAACTGATGACCAGTAGCAGTTGCTTCCTTTTGAAGAAGAATGTGAGTAGGGTGATTGGTACCCATACAAACCCATCAGCTGTGTGAGTCCAGTATGTAAAAAAATAATCAGCAGCAGAGCCAAGATCAGTATTGAGTAATAAAAAAGCGTTTTCCTTTCCGAGCCCATATGAAAGAGTAAATAGCAGGATCCCTAAAACAAGCGAAATCAGGATAGCTACTTTTGTTATTGGCTTCATATGCCAAAGCTAAGAAAAGGAAAACGCTTTCACATTAATTTCTGATCAGACAATTCCCGCCAACTCCAAACTCTTCTTTTTGAGTTTGATGATATCCAGATTGTCAATGATTGGATCAGTAGACAAGATGAGTGAAGTATTATTTTCCTTCCACCAGCTTCCGTCGATCAGTTTGCTGACATGTAATACACCTACTAAATATTTTCTTTCTGCATCAGCATGCCATTCCTCTATCCATTCAAAATCTTCTTTAGGGATATATTTCCAGTCGTCAAAACTCAGATACACTTTCAGATAATAATCGTTGGTTAGTTCATGCGGCTGATGATGGTAAAGCTTTTTGTATTCGTATTTATAGTTGTATCTGAGTGCAGATATATCACTCAAAACTGCAGAAGCTGTTGGGAAGCTGCCGGCACCTTTGCCATAAAAGAATTGTTTATCTGCAAAACCACTTTCAATGACTACACCGTTGTACTCATTTTTTACAAACGACAAAGGCTCATCCAATTTTACAAACTGTGGTAATACAAAGGCTGCCACTGAGCCATTCTTTAATTTTTTGGCCTGAGCTATCAGCTTAATATCATAATGTTTCTCTTTGGCAACAAGGGCGTCACTGAGCTGTATATTTTGGATACCACTAAATAGAATCTCTTCCGGACTAGTAATAATGCCATAGGCATGATTCAATAAAATCACCCATTTATTCAAAGCGTCATACCCCTCAACATCTAGCTTAGGATCACTTTCTGCAAACCCGAGTTGTTGAGCAAGTAATAATGCAGATTGAAAATCAAGCTTGTCTTCAAACATTTTAGTGAGAATAAAATTGGTAGAACCATTCACAATTGCTTTTATGGAATGAAGCAGATCGTTATCATAATATTCTTCCAAATTTCTAATTACCGGAATTGAAGCACATGCGGATGATTCATACAAAAAAGGCTGTCCGGTATCTTCCTGTAGTTGTAATAATGCAGGAAGGTTTTCGGCGATCATTTTTTTACTGGCACTAACTACGGCCTTCCCATTCTTTAGAGCAGTAGAAACAATTTCAAATGCCGCTTTAGCATCATCGATTACTTCTACGATTACATTGATCTCCGGATCATTTAATAATACTGTTCGATCTGTTGTAAAAAGAGAAGTCGGGGCATCTCTCTTTTTTTCAGGATTGCGAATACATACCTTTTTAATGGATGCTTTCAGTGATGGTGTTTGTTGTAAAACCTTATAAAGCCCTTCGCCTACTACGCCAAATCCAAATAGTCCGATCGTTAATTGTTTATGCGCTTCCATAGTTAATTATGCTGTTAATATTGATGAGAATTTTTTATTCGATAATGTTAGCTTTTGAAAAGTTTGATCAAGATCCTGTATCAGATCTTCTGTTTCTTCCAAACCAATCGATAAACGGATCAAACTATCTGATACGCCTGCTGCTCTTCTTTTCTCAGCAGGGATCGATTTGTGTGTCATATTAGCCGGATGAGAGATCAGGCTTTTAATGCCCCCTAAACTTTCAGCGAGTTTGAATAATACTGTTTGTGTTACAAAATTGATAGCCGCTTCTTCTGTGTCTTCTTTCAATGAAAATGAAACAATACCACCAAAATCCTTCGCTTGTTTTTTAGCGATCTCATGATTCGGATGTGAACTTAATCCCGGGTAGTACACTTTATCAACAGCAGGATGTTGTTCTAAAAATTTAGCTACTTCCAATGCGGAAGTACAATGTTGGCGTATACGTAAATGCAATGTTTCAATGCCCCTGATCACCAGCCAGCTATCAAAAGGACCTAATACAGCACCACAGGCATTTTGAAGATATTTCAATCGGTCACCTACCGCTTTATCTTTTGCTACTACGATACCTGCGATCAAGTCACTATGTCCACCAAGATATTTGGTAGCACTATGTATCACAATATCAGCTCCCAGTGAAAGAGGTTGTTGTAAGGCGGGTGAAGCAAAAGTATTATCCACGCAAAGTAAACAGGCATTAGCTTTTGCAATTTGAGCAATAGCAGCAATATCTGATATTTTCAGTGTTGGATTGGTGGGTGTCTCTAACCAGATAAGTTTTGTTTTGGGTGTGATGGCATTCACTATTTTAGCAACATCTGAAGTGTCAACATAATGCACTTTGATGCCAAATTGTTCATACACATTGTTGAACAAGCGGAATGCGCCTCCATAAATATCATCTACAGCAACTATTTCATCACCTGTTTTCAGCAATTTGATCACCGTATCAATAGCAGCCAGTCCACTGGCAAATGCCAGTCCGGTTTGTCCATTTTCAAGTTTAGCGATCAATGATTCCAGTGTAGCACGTGTTGGATTTCCACTTCGTGCATAATCATATCCTTTGTTAATGCCCGGTGCATCTTGTACAAAAGTGGAAGTCTGATAAATCGGTACAGAAATCGCCCCGGTTAGTGGGTCAACGGGAATGCTGTGAATCAGTTGTGTTGCGTTGCTCATGTTAAACAGTTTTGTTCCTTTCTTTTGAAAGGGTGAATGATGTTGTTAATTTTTCTTTGGCAACTGATCGAGAAGGAGTGGACTTAACAGCGGAGCATAAAAAAAGCTCATCTGTTAAGTCAGATGAGCTTGAAATATGTAGAACGGCAAACCGATTCAAATCAAACTGTACTCTGACTTATCTTCCCCCGTTGTGAACAGGATCGGATTTGGCACCTTCATATCATCGAGTGTTGATATGGGTTGCCAAGGCTTCATCGGGCCAATTCCCTCTGCCTTTCTTGATAAGTTGTTGTTTAAAGAACTGATGCAAATGTATGAGTAGCCGCGTCAAATTACCAAATTCTGTTTCAAAAAATATTATTAATTCGCTGTAACCCTTTCCTATAAAGGGTTACAATTTCCAATTTTTTTCCTAACAGCTGTTCGGTTTCAACTTTATGGCTGATCAGATGTTCTTATCTTTACACATTACCATGGCAAAAAAGATCAGTAAGGAAGCAGCAAATCATCCTATTCAACTCCAGGAAGAGACCATATCTGTTTTTGGTGCACGTGAACACAACTTGAAGAATATTGACATCACTATTCCCAAAAATAAGTTGGTTGTTTTTACAGGCGTAAGTGGTAGCGGTAAGTCATCGCTGGCATTTGACACCATCTACAATGAGGGTCAACGCAGATACATGGAAAGTTTCAGTGCTTATGCCCGTCAGTTCATGGGAGATATGGAAAGACCGGATGTAGACAAGATCACGGGATTGTCTCCTGTGATATCGATCGAGCAGAAAACAACAAATAAAAACCCTAGATCAACAGTAGGAACAGTAACTGAAGTGTATGACTTTCTAAGGCTCTTATTTGCAAGAATAGGAGAGGCATATAGCTACAATACCGGGAAGAAAATGGTAAAATTCAGCGAGGAAGAAATCGTTGAAAATATCTTTCAGAAATACAAGCAAAAGAAGATCACTTTACTTGCACCATTGATTCGTGGACGAAAAGGTCATTATCGTGAGTTGTTTGAAGATATCCGTAAAAAAGGATTTTTAAAAGTTCGTGTGGATGGTGAGATCATGGATCTCACACCCAAGTTACAAGTAGATCGTTACAAGATCCATGATATTGAAGTAGTCATCGATCGATTACAAGTAACACCTGATATGAAAGTGAGGTTGAGTCAGAGTGTGCAACAGACTTTACGGATGGGTAAGGACTTAATGTTCTTGTTAGTAAATGATACACAGAAGACAGTACAATACTCAAAACAGCTGATGTGTGAAGATACTGGCATCAGTTATGAAGAACCTTCTCCCAATGCATTCTCTTTTAATTCGCCGTATGGAGCATGTCCGGTTTGTAAAGGCTTGGGGAATGTATATTCTGTAAGCATGGAGGCCATATTGCCTGATCGTTCACTCTCCGTAAAAGAAGGTGGTATCGCTCCTTTAGGCGAACAACGAGATGCATATATGTTTCGGAATGTAGAAACATTGGCTAAAAAAAATAAGATCAGTTTAGATAAGCCGATCAAAGATCTTCCTGAAAAGTCGCTGAATATTTTACTGTACGGCAATCCTGATGGCATTACTGAAGAGGTCATTGATATGGATGAGGTATCTACCGGAATGCCCTATGATGGGGTATTTGAAGGTATTATACCTATGTTAAAAAGATGGTTCACAGGTACCAGTAGCAGTGAAACTTTACGTGAATGGGTTGAGCAATTCATGGAATTAAAAACCTGTACTGAATGTAATGGAGCAAGATTGAAAAAAGAGAGTCTTTGGTTTAAAGTAGATGAGAAGAACATCGCGGAACTAAGTCATCTCAATTTGGATAAACTTTATCGCTGGTTTACAGATATTGAAAAGCGACTGGATACAAAACAAAATGTCATCGCAAAAGATATCCTGAAAGAGATCCGAGAACGACTTCAGTTTTTGCTGGATGTTGGACTAACTTATCTATCACTAAATCGTCCATCCAGAAGTCTTAGTGGTGGGGAATCTCAGCGTATTCGTCTAGCCACTCAGATCGGCTCTCAGTTACAGGGTATCACTTATATATTAGATGAACCTTCTATTGGATTACATCAAAGAGATAATCATCAACTGATCAAAGCACTTCAAAATTTACGTGATATCGGAAATACAGTGTTAGTGGTTGAACATGATAAAGACATCATGTTAGCTGCTGATCATTTGGTAGATATTGGTCCACGTGCAGGTAGTTACGGAGGCCAAATTGTAGCAGCAGGTACACCTGATGAAGTATTAAATAGTTCTTCTGAAACCGCTTTGTACTTGAATGGGAAAAAAAGTATTGAAGTACCTACTGAAAGAAGAGCGGGTAATGGTAAAGTGCTGGAATTAAAAGGTGCAGCAGGTAATAACTTGAAGCAAGTCAGTGTAAAATTCCCCTTAGGTAAACTTATTGTTGTAAGTGGTGTGAGTGGAAGTGGTAAATCAACACTGATCAATGAGACTTTATACCCATTACTATCGAAACATTGTTATAACAGTAGAGTAACTCCAATGGAGTTCAAAAGTATCAAAGGGTTAGAGCATATTGATAAGGTAATTGAAATCGATCAATCGCCTATTGGAAGAACGCCAAGAAGTAATCCTGCCACTTATTGTGGATTCTTTACGGAGATCAGAACATTGTTTGCTTCTGTTCCGGAAGCGAAGATCAGGGGATATAATGCAGGTCGTTTTTCTTTCAATGTAAAAGGTGGTCGTTGTGATATGTGTGAAGGTGGTGGTATGCGTGTGATCGAAATGAATTTTTTACCGGATGTGTATGTGCATTGTGAAAAGTGTAATGGTAAAAGATATAATAGAGAGACATTAGAGATTCGCTACAAAGGAAAATCGATCAGTGATGTATTGAATATGACGGTTGATGAAGCCTGTGAATTCTTTCAGCCTGTACATTATTTATACAGAAAAATAAAAGTATTGCAGGATGTGGGATTGGGTTATATCACACTCGGACAGTCAGCCGTTACATTGAGCGGCGGAGAAGCACAACGGGTAAAACTAGCTACAGAGTTAGGGAAAAAAGATACCGGTAAAACATTTTATATACTCGATGAACCTACTACCGGACTTCATTTTCAAGACATCAGACATTTACTGGATGTATTGAATAAATTGGTGGACAGAGGGAATACAGTATTGGTAATCGAACATAATCTGGATGTGATCAAAGTAGCAGATCATATCATTGATCTTGGTCCTGAAGGTGGAGATGGTGGAGGGTTGATCTTATTTGAGGGTACTCCTGAAGAAATGGTCACAAATAAACAAAGTCATACGGCAAGGTTTGTAAAAGAAGAATTAAAAAGATAAGCTACAGAACTCAAGTAACAAGACACAAGTAAAAAAATAATCCTTGTATCCTTTTATTCTTGTATTCTTCCTTGTCTCCTGTTACTTGAGTCTTGAACCTTCCCTTATCATTTCAATATGAGGGATATTGTCTTCCAGATACATTTCACTTACCTGAACAAAGCCAAGTGATTCATAGAACTTTTGTAGGTATAACTGAGCGCCAATTCTGATCGGCTGATCGCCGAAAAGTTCATAACAGGTTTTGATAGCGGTTTTCATTAATTCTTTACCTGCTCCTGTACCTCGATAGGCAGGTGAGCTTACAACTCTTCCGATCGATACTTCTGTGAAAGCTAATCCGGCAGGCAGTAATCTGCTATAAGCAACTAATTTTGTTCCATCCCATCCCATTAAATGCCACGAAGAGAGGTCTTTTCCATCGGCATCGAGATAGACACAGTTCTGTTCTACTACAAAAACCTCGCTTCTTAAATGCATGATCGCATATAATTCATGTGGAGTTAGTTCATTAAAAGGTTTGAAATACCAGTTATAGCGGCTCATGTATGTGATTTAATGGTGATGGAGGGCAAAAATAGTGGTAGTCCCACATTTATTTCACAACTTTGACACGTAACAGGAAAATTATCCTGCTTTTCTACATGAATATGAAAAAAAGAATAGCCATTATTGGTGCCGGACCTGCAGGACTTACTGCAGCTTATTTACTGGCAAAAGACGGACAGCAAGTGACAGTATTTGAAAAAGATCCGCAGTATGTGGGCGGAATTTCCAGAACAGAGTCTTATAAAGGATATCATTTTGATATTGGAGGACATCGCTTCTTCTCTAAATCAAAGGAGGTGGAAGATTTCTGGACAGAAATTTTAGGAGATGAAATGTTGGAGAGACCGAGAAGCTCTAGAATTTATTATAACCATAAATTTTTCTCCTACCCATTGGTAGCTTTTGAAGCACTGAATAAACTAGGTATCATTGAAAGTGGATTATGTGTATTGAGTTACCTAAAGGCAAAGGCTTTTCCAATCAAAAATCCAACGAATTTTGAGGATTGGGTGACGAATCAATTTGGGAAAAGACTATTCAATATCTTCTTTAAAACATATACCGAGAAAGTTTGGGGGATACCTTGTAAAGAGATCAGTGCGGATTGGGCTGCTCAGCGTATCAAAGGACTTTCATTGAGCAGTGCGATTTGGAATGCATTGTTCAAGCCATCTAAAAAAGCCGGTGATAAAGACAAAGTGATCAAAACACTGATCGATTCATTCCGGTATCCGAAGCAAGGTCCGGGAATGATGTGGGAAGTATGTGCTGAGAAGGCAAAAGCAAATGGGATGGTTTTGGAAATGAATTGTGGAGTTCAACAGATTGAATATTCAAATCAAAAATGGATCGTACACACTTCTTCTAAAGGAGCTATCCATGATTTTGATTTTGTTCTTTCTTCCGCACCTATGCGAGAACTTATTGCCAGTGTACAA
Organism: Sediminibacterium sp.; assembly: GCA_965279585.1. Lineage (GTDB taxonomy): Bacteria > Bacteroidota > Bacteroidia > Chitinophagales > Chitinophagaceae > Sediminibacterium. The sequence goes on from OZ257248.1 coordinate 1,321,900, forward strand.
CCGGCTTTCCCTAAACCGGTATTAGACGCAGGTGCAGCTTTGTCTTATCGTGATTTTCTAACTGTGGTATTGATCTGTAAAGATGAAGATGCTTTCAGTGATAACTGGATCTATATTCACGACCCTAGTGTAAAAGTAGGTCGTGTACAAAACTTCAAATCATGGAGCCCGTATATGGTTCCGGATCCTTCGATGTCTTGTTATGGGTTGGAATATTTTTGTTTTGAAGGAGATGGACTTTGGACCAGCAGTGATGAGGATTTGATCAACTTAGGAAAGAAAGAAATTGAAAAAATCGGGTTAACAAAAGGCACTTCTGTAGTAGATGGTTATGTAGTACGTCAACCTAAAGCTTATCCTGTGTATGATCAGGATTATAAAGAGCGAGTGTCATTGGTGCGTGAAGGTATCAAAGCATATCCGGGTTTATATCTAGTAGGTAGAAACGGAATGCACAAGTATAATAACCAGGATCATAGTATGATGACCGCAATGCTGGCTGCAAAAAATATCATAGCCGGTAACGAGCTATTTGATGTTTGGGAAGTCAATGAAGATGCGGAGTACCATGAGGGTGGGAATCGTGGAGCTGAGGATAAAGTAGCAGGAAGAATGATTCCATCAAAAGTGGGCTCTTAGTTGAGATTTATTTTTAGCCACAGATTCACAGATTTCTTTAATCAATCTGTGAATCTGTGGCTTATTTATTTATTTTTATCTACCTGGAGTTGGTACTACCGGTAAACTTTCATTTCCTGATTCATTCACAGATTGAACTGCGAAGAAATAGTTGTCTTTTGAATAAGGAAGTTGATAATTGTTATCAGCCGTGAATATTTTTTTCTGCCAAACAGCGCTTGTTGTTTCACGCATCAGAATATAATAACCCTTTACTTTTCCGGTCTTAGGAGCAGACCAAGTCAATAAACTATAGTTAGTTAGACGTCTGGTTTCAATTTTCACATCTTCGGGCATTGCCGGTGCTTTAGAAAGATTTGCCAGATTGCTGAGGTTCATGGCAGTATTTTTTCTGAGATATTCGAAATCCATAAACTCCGGTAAGTCACCATATTGAATTCCGTTTTCGAGACGTACATTCTGATGTTGGTGATAATAATTTTCATTCATCTCTGTAAAACGAACAGCAGCATATCCTTGCTCTACAAAAGAAGTATGATCACCACCACGAAGGAATCGATCGTTTCGGTAGATCATCACTACTTCCAAATTATCTACATAACGTTCACCCACTTCTTTCACATAGCGAGCTAATTGTCTGGCCTTACCATCATTCTCTAGTCCAAGTTGACGGATATTTCTGGCTGCTTTTTCTGTCTCATAAGCAGGTAAGCCTTCACTGAAAACTCGGATACGGGTATTATCGATGATATTGGTTTCACTGGTATTATTACTACCCATGATATCATTGTTTAATACTGCTTCAATATTCCATCCTTGAGTTTTTGCTTTTGTAGCCATGAACTTAGCACCTAATAAGCCTTGCTCTTCACCGCTTACAGTCACAAATATGATAGTTGCAGGAAAACTTTTCTGTGTCATGATACGGGCACATTCTATCACTGCCGCACAGCCACTGGCATCATCATTAGCGCCTGGTGCATCACCAATACTGTCTCTTACATTTGTGCGCATGTTATCCAAATGACCACTGATCACGAAGATTCTTTTATCAGCAGTATCTGTACCTTTCAAAATACCTACCACATTTCCTAACACGACCGGACGTTCAACCCTACTTCCCGCAACGGGTTGCAGTGTTGTCGTATCAATGAATGCAGAGAATCTGCCATTGGATTTTTTAGTAAACTCATTGAATTTTTGTAGAACCCAGTTACGCGCTGCTCCGATTCCACGGTTAGGATCGGATTGGGTGCTCAATGTATTTCTGGTACCATAACTCACCATTTTATAGATGTATGATTTGAGTGAATCTGCATTCACATCTTTCACCATTTTTTCAATTTCAGGATCTCGCTGAATCAATGTTTGAGCAGAAGAATAAAGTCCGGAGCATGTTAGGGCTAGAATAAGTAATAATCGATTTGTGATTTTCATAATATTAGCATTGGGTCTTAAAACTACACATAACAGCATTTCTCGGAGAGAGTTCTGTTGATAAGTCGGTAAAAGCCAATCGGTGAGGGGTGAATTGCTTAATAATTGTATTTATCCTTCCAGCGATCTTTCAAAAACTTCCTTAGTTCCTGCTCACGGGCATTATGACCCGGTTCATAGAATTTGGTTCCGGCAATTTTTTCAGGTAAATATTCTTGTGGAATAAAGTTTCCTTCACCCATATGTGAGTATTGATAGCCTTTTCCATAATCCATATTTTTCATCATTTGCGTAGACGCATTTCTGATATGCATAGGAACAGGCAGATCTCCATACTTATTCACGGCAGATAAAGCTTCATTGATAGCTACATATGAGGCATTGCTTTTTGCTGAAGATGCGAGATAGGTAGCACATTGCGATAAGATGATACGACTTTCAGGATAGCCGATCTTATTTACTGCATCAAAAGTGGTATTGGCCAAAAGCAATGCATTCGGATTGGCATTGCCAATATCTTCGCTTGCAAAGATCACCATCCTGCGGGCAATGAATTTTACATCTTCACCACCTTCAATCATTCTGGCTAACCAATATACTGCTCCATTAGGATCGCTACCGCGCATACTTTTGATGAAGGCAGAGATGATATCATAGTGTTGTTCACCCTGCTTGTCATATAGGGCTACTTTCTTTTGTGCAATCGTCATCACCAATGCATCGGTAATAACAATGTCTTTTTGATGATGTTTACCGGCTTCAGTGATGATCACCAATTCAAAAAGATTCAATAGTTTTCTGGCATCCCCACCTGATATATTGATCAAGGCAGCAGTTTCTTTGATTGTAACCGAAAAATTTTGAAGAAGTTCGTCTTTTTGGAGTGTATGTTGTAATAAGCGAATCAAATCCTCATCTTGAAGTGATTTTAATACATATACTTGGCATCTGCTTAATAAGGCACTATTCACTTCAAAAGAAGGATTTTCTGTAGTAGCTCCGATCAAAGTGATGATGCCTTTTTCAACGGCACCCAACAATGCATCTTGCTGTCCTTTATTGAAACGATGTATCTCATCAATGAATAAAACAGCGCCGGGTTTATGTTTAGCTTCTTCGATGACTTCTCTCACATCTTTTACGCCGCTACTGATAGCACTTAGTTGAAAGTAGGGAGCCTGTAAGCTATGTGCAATGATATTTGCAACAGTGGTTTTGCCAACACCGGGTGGCCCCCATAGAAGCATGGAAGGAATACGCTTGTTCTCAATGGCTGTTCTTAAAATACTTCCTTTACCTGTCAGGTGTTCTTGTCCGACGAGATCATCCAATGTTGTCGGACGCATTCTTTCTGCTAATGGTGTACTGCTATTCACACTTGTAAATTACAGAAAAGAAAAGATGTTTTATGGCTGTTGATCCTTGATTGCTAGGATAGGGTAGATTGACCGAAAAGATGCCCGAATTTTTTCAGCATTTTGAAACCTAAGATTACATGTGCCAGAATCAAAATACTTACAACTAGCATAAATCCGGCAACGCCACGTAAAATGGAGACAAAAATTCCTGAATCAATTCCTTCGGGGAGGTTTGGCTGTGATTCCATGGCTCTTTCAACAAAATCTTGCAAAGCAACAGGTCCCAACATAAAAATGCCAATAGCATTTAAGAAGAAAAGGGCCCCCATACCCAAACAAACAAATGCATTCACACGGATCCAATCACGAAGCGATGTTTTGCAAGGGGCATTTCTTTCTATTCCATTGGATAGGAACTTAAGACTTGAGAAAGTATAAATCACCAGGCTTGCAAACATAAACAGCATGAACCACATGGGTGGATTACCAATAGCCGGAATCAAGATCAAGAAACCCATTAACCCAAAGAAACAGGCAACCGGAATAAGGATATAGGTCAGTATTCGATATATAGATAATTGCTTCATGGTCATTCGGTTATTGCAAATGTATATAAAACAAGCACTTTTCTCTCTTATACCTAAGAAAATTTGGTATTGTATGTATCATTTTTTAGTTTTAGTCTATGAATCGGTCTTCATTATACAAAGGCTGTTTGGAGCCCATTATTCTTTCTTTATTAAAAGACAATGGAAAAATGTATGGCTATCAGATCACACAACATGTGAAAGAATTGACCAAAGGGGAATTACAAATCACTGAAGGGGCTTTATATCCATTATTACACAGACTGGAAGAAGAAGGAGTATTGGATACCGAAATGGAGTCTGTTGATAATCGGATGCGTAAATATTACCGTCTTACCAAGTCCGGTAAAAAAGAAACACAAAAGGCGGTCAACGAACTCTATTCATTTCTAGAAAGTTTACAATTGATTTTACAACCCAAAACAGTTTAAATATGCTAACTCATGAACAAATAGCTGAACTGTACAAGTATTGTGAAAGGAAAAAAGTACTCTACTATGATATACAAATAGAGATTGTAGATCATATGGCTTCCGCTATTGAAGAGAAACTAAAAAATAACCCAGATTTATCGTTTAAACAAGCACTGGACGAAGTGCATTTCTCATTTGGAAGTTTTGGCTTGCAGGAAATTGTTGAGGCTAAAACTTCTGCGATGCGTAAGCAATATGGAAAAATTCGCAGACAATTATTACGCTCTTATTTTACTTTCCCCAAAATTGCTTTCACCTTCTTACTTATCGTTGTTTGTATTACGATGGAAAAAGTATTACCTGTTTCTTTTCTTCCTTATATACTAGGGGTGATGGGTTGCTTTATTTTATATTCTTTTATTCATCATGAAATACTGAAAAGCAAATTAAGAAAACAGCAAAACCAGAAACTTCTGATGACAGATTCACAATACTTTGATTTCAGTTTTATTTATATCATGCTATCATTTCAATTCGGCTCAGAATTTGTACGAATGGGAGTATTTGGAATTACCGATGAAAGAGTCATAAATATTGCTCAATACTATTTTAGTGCTTTCTTTTTCATCCTCTACACAATAATACTTTTAGCAAGGAAAGAGTTGATCATAAGAGTTGCCGAAAAAGCGAAGGAAAAATATCCGGCAGTATTTGCTTAATAGATTCAGCCGCAGATTCGCAGATTTAAAGTAACTAATCTGCGGCTATGTATTTACTGGTTTTTAAGGTCGAGTTTAATTTGTAGTTCATCAAACTGATGTGCATCAATGCTACTTGGGGCATCGAGCATTACATCCCTACCACTATTGTTTTTAGGGAAAGCAATAAAGTCGCGAATACTTTCGCTGCCACCTAAAATTGCACAAAGTCTGTCGAACCCAAATGCAATTCCACCATGTGGGGGCGCGCCATATTCAAACGCACCCAATAAGAATCCGAATTTGTGTTGTGCCTCTTCCTCACTCATACCCAACGCAGCAAACATTTTTTCTTGCAGTTCACGCTGATAAATACGAATAGATCCACCTCCAATCTCATTACCATTCAATACCATATCATAAGCGTTTGCTTTGATATTTGAATAAGGGTGCTCAAGGTATTTATCTGCGTTTTCAATCAAGGGATTATTATTGATCATCACACTGATCTGATCAGGTTTAGGAGATGTGAAAGGGTGGTGTCTGGCTACCCATCTGTTTCCTTCTTCATCATATTCAAACAATGGAAAGTCGAGTACCCATAACAATTTAAACTCGTCTTCTTTTCTAAGACCTAAACGTTTGCCCATTTCAAGTCTGAGCTCACTGATGGCTTTACGTGTTCTTTCTTCTCTTCCTGCCAATATTAATACGAGATCGCCTGCTTTTGCACCTGCGGCATCAGCAATAGCCTTCAATTTATCTTCGGTATAAAATTTATCTACACTGCTTTTGTATGTACCATCTGCATTACACTTGATGTACACCAATCCCTGCATGCCTATCTGTGGGCGCTTCACCCACTCTGTTAGTTCATCGGTTTGTTTGCGTGTATACTCACTGCAATTTGGTACTGCTATCGCCAATACAGTTTCTGCATTATCAAATACACCAAAACCTGCACCATTGATCAGTTCGCCGTTTGCTATGATCTTGCCACCTTTCAGAAAAGCAGATTTCAGATTAGCGATCTGCATCCCAAAACGAATATCAGGTTTATCGTTACCATAGATCCACATGGCATCTTCCCAGGTCATACGTTCAACCTTGTCAGTATAGTCGATGTTTTTAACCTCTTTGAAAATGCTTTTGATCATGCCTTCGAACATGGTGAGAATATCTTCCTGTTCTACAAAAGACATTTCACAGTCTATCTGCGTGAATTCGGGTTGACGATCAGCTCGTAAGTCTTCATCTCTAAAACATTTCACGATCTGATAGTAACGATCATAACCACTCACCATCAAGAGTTGTTTGAAGGTTTGAGGTGATTGCGGCAAAGCATAAAACTGCCCCGGATTCATTCTGGATGGTACCACAAAATCTCGTGCACCTTCCGGTGTAGATTTGATCAGGAAGGGTGTCTCAATATCCATGAAATGATTTTCGTGCAGGTAATTACGTGCAGCACGATTCACTGCATAGCGTAATTCCAGATTCTTCTTTACCGCATTTCTACGAAGATCAAGAAAGCGATATTTCATACGGAGATCATCACCACCATCTGTGTCATCCTGAATGGTGAATGGAGGAACCACCGCTTTATTCAATATTTTAAAACTACTGATATGGATTTCAATATCTCCGGTAGCTATGTTTGGATTTTTATTACTTCTTTCAGCAACAGTACCTGTGGCTTGTATCACAAATTCTCTGCCTAATGGCTGAGTATCTAATTCAGTATTGAGTTCTTCGCCAAAAAGCAATTGAGTAATACCATAACGATCACGCAGATCCACAAAAGTGATAGCGCCAAATTTGCGAACGGTTTGTACCCAGCCAGCCAGGGTCACTTGTTTGCCGGCATCACCGGTTCTTAACTCTCCACAAGTATGTGTACGGAACATAAGGGTCTTTGATTTTTTGATTTTGATCGTAGCTTATAGCTAATAGATCATGGCAAAGGGCAATTTTCTTACTATATGCCATGAACTATTAGCCATAAGCTGCAAGGCCGCAAATATACTCCAAAACCCCCAAGCCCCGAGTGGATTTGGCGATGGAAAACCTTTGTTTTTGTGCATCTTTGTAGAATGCAGGCAAGCCGAACACGAAAGGTGAACAGAATCTCTGTCGCCGTTTTCTTTTTTATGGCGGGTATTTGTTTCGCTAGTTGGGCGAGTCGGATACCTGATATCAAATTACAATTGGGTTTAAGTGATGCAGGATTAGGCGCTGTATTACTCGCTTTACCTTGCGGATTAATGTTGAGTCTGCCTCTTTCCGGTTGGGCAGTTACTCGTTTTAGCAGTAAGACCATGGTGACCATAGCCGCAGTAGGTTATCCATTGACGTTGATCTTAATTGGTTTGGTAACCGCGACCTGGCAATTGGCCGGGGTATTATTCGTATTTGGAATTTTTGGAAACCTATACAATATCTCTGCTAACACACAAGCAGTAGGAGTTGAATCATTATACCAACGCTCGATCATGGCTACTTTTCATGGTATCTGGAGTCTGGCGGGGTTTTCTGGTGCCGCTGTGGGTACTTTTATGATCGCACAAGGCATTGAGCCTTTACATCACTTCATGATCGTTTGTGTTTGTTGTTTGGTGGTGGTATTATTGGCACAAGGAAAGATATTGCCGGAAGATGCTAAATCAACAGAAAAAACGCCCCTCTTTGCTAAACCGGATGCTACCATCTTAAGATTAGGATTGATCGCATTTGGTTGTCTGGTATGCGAAGGAACTATGTTTGATTGGAGTGGTGTTTATTTTCAAAAAGTGGTTAACGCACCACAGGAATTGGTGACACTCGGTTATTCTGTCTTTATGGGAACGATGGCTACGGGTAGATTTGTGGGCGATAAACTGGTGACAAGATTTGGTATACAACGTATGCTGCAGATCAGTGGTATTGTGATCTGTAGCGGACTTTCCATAGCTGTTTTATTCCCTACACTGATACCTGCTACGATAGGCTTTTTCTTGGTTGGATTTGGGGTATCATCTGTTGTTCCCCTGGTATACAGTGCTACCGGAAAATCAACCACCATGTCTCCCGGTGTTGCATTAGCAGCCGTATCTACCATTGGATTTCTTGGCTTTTTAATCGGTCCGCCTTTAATAGGTTTTATTGCAGAGATCGCAGGTTTGAGATGGTCATTTACAGTGATCGCTATGATCGGGTTATCAACGACCATGATGTCTACTTTCATGAAATGGGATCGTTAAATAAAATCTAAAAGGATTTGTTTCTTCAATAAAATCATTTTCTGGTAGAAGAATTGAATGTTGTTCCATGAACCATTTTTTCTTAACCCTGAAAATGATCTCATATGAAACGAATTTTACTTGTCTCTACATTGATCCTCTTTCTTTTTTCTTGTTCACAAGTGGTAGTGATTCCTGAACAAAGATCTATCGAAGGTTCTTGGGTGTTATCAGAGGCATCACGCAGTGATGGATTTGGCTGGCAGTATTTTCGATCCGGTTTGGAAGATGGCGTGTTTGATTTTTATAGGAATGGCGATGCCGAATATGATGATAACTATAGCCTCATGCGAGGTACATGGCGTATAAGAACAATATCAGGAGGATATTACGATCAATATAGCAACTATTATGATCGCCTTCATGATAGTTGGGAAGTCAATGTCCGCGATCCATATAATCGTACGTCTATTGATATGTTTTTTGATGAGATCGTGGTATATAATAATCGTATCGTAGCTACACACTATGATGGCTACTATATTCAGCGATATATATTCCGAAGAATATAGTCTGTGAATCAATGGCTCAATTTTGCCATCGATTCACAGATTTAGGGTGGAATTGTTTTCATGGACTTACCCGTTTATTTACGGACTGTTTTAAGTGTGTTGACAATAGCTGCTCTTTTAGCAGATGCTTGTTGTCGCTTTTGATGTTTGGGGTTGCCAAGGCAGAGGAATAACAGGGCACTGCCGGCAATCACCACTACTAATGGTTTCATTTTTTATAAGCATAGAATGGTTAGGAAAAGGTATACGTCGACCCTTACCGTCACTGACGGCACCATTGGGAACTTGTAATGAAGGGTACATCAGCACAGCTGCAGCTATGCATCTTGGTTCCTGCATTCAGGTCTTTGTCCGGAAATGGTGAACGGGAAGATTTAGTTCAGATGAACTTCTGGTGGCTTCACGCGCTGGCGGAAACGGGCAAACAGAAATTCGGTGTGGTGGTTCATATTACATGGGAGCGAGGCTCCATTTACTTTGAAGACATAAAGGTATATGGGGCGCAAACATCCTTGTATAAAAACAGGGATAAACGGGACTTGCGCTTTCACAAACGGTAAAGTACCTGTGATGAACGGCAAAATGAGTGCGTTGGCGGCAAAATGAGTGTATCGACGGCAGCCGGTCTTGATGAGTGGTATGGGTATCTTAGTATGAAAATGGGTACTATACAATAAATATTATAATTTTCATGTATAGAATGAATTCAATGAAAACCTTACCGATCGGTTTATTTATTTTATTAGCAAGTTGCCAATCAACAAAAGGCGAATTTCTACTATCGGATGTATCAAGAGATACAGTCATTGTAATCAAAACAAATAGCGGCGATAACACGAATGTGATCTTACGAATTACAGGTCAAGTGGATGATACTTGTATTGTCGGGCATTGGATCAAAATACCCGGGGGCAAGATCGACACAACTGTTCATCATGATTTTTATAATAAAGACTATCATTTTAAGTACGAGTCTTACAAAGCATCGAATGGCTCGCTAAAAGTTGAGTATCATATACCCTAATACGGGAAGTCATTGATTATTTTCAACCAATCAATAACGAGATATTTAATATGCTTCTTTATGTCTGGGTTTCCAGATCAAATAATAAAAAGCCAAAATGAGAATACCGGTTACAAAAGGAATCAGAGCGAGATCTTTATAAGTGTAGTGAGCAAAAAGAATCTTCTCATCAAATCCCAGGAATTCAGTGATCATCCAATAAGAGTTGGCACTGATCCAAACTGCAATTGCAAGATTATGGCACAATTCAGAAACAATATGTCTTGTCCTCCAACTGATAATGATGGCGATGATAAGTGTTGGAAAGATCATGGTAATGCCTAGAATCGAAAAACCTAAACACCAGGCAACATCTTTAAACAACCAAAATACGATATGCAGATTTTCCATTTTGCGATAGCGCAAAGGAATGATGTAGTCTTGTTCGCTCCCGCCGGGTTCAGCCATTAGTTTTGGTATTGATGATAATAATGGCTGCAATATTAATTTTTTGTAAGCAATTAGCGGCTTAAAATGCGGCTAAATCTTGCCACGTTTGCAGCAGGTGTGATTTCTTTCCCATGTACAAGGAACTGTGCAAACTCATCTGCGAAATAGGGGGCCAAAGAACAACCTTTGGTGCCCATTCCATTGAACAGTCCCACAGACTTCTGTACCGGATGCAGTCCTACAAAAGGTCTTCTTTCCATATTAGCCGGACGTTCTGAGGCAACATGATCTAGTATTTGATAAGGTAGTTTGAGCCAATGCTTTAATTGTTCTTCTGTTTTGGTCCGGAAAGCTTCTGATGGATTCAGATCTGTAAATTCCCACTCATAGGTGGAACCGATCCACCATAAACCGTCTTGCCAAGGAACCAGATTGATACCTTGTTTATAAATATTGGTAGCAGGTAATCCTTCGATAGCTGCAATGATGGCTTGACCTTTATTAGGTGCATAAGGCAACAGATGAAAGTAAGGATTTTGAAAACCAGCCGCACCTTCACAGCAAATGATCGTCTTTGCCGTGATATGTTGATATTGTACTTCTGATTCTTTGATGGTACAATCTTTCCAATCAAATCTTTGTTCTAGTACAATGCTCTCTTCTTGTAATTTTTTTCTCCATTCTTTTAATAAGCGATTCAGATCGATCAACCAGCATGGATTGATCTCGCCCACACCAAAATCAAACTGAAAAAATGATTTCAGTTCTTCAACTTGATCAGGTATACGCAGGTATTCTTTTTCTTCCGGTAATCTTTCTTTAAAAGCCAACATCATTTGTGGAGTCGGATGAAAATCGAGGATATTGGTTTGACGAATCAAAGATGTATTCAAGTCTTTTTCAAACTCACGATATACTTCCACTGCAAAAGGCATGATCTTTTCAATTTCCCAGGTTCTTACAATCCTTCTGCCTGTTACCGGATTGATCACCCCACTGGCTACTTTTGAAGCGGTAAATGGATGTGCCTCATCAATCACAATAACAGTTTTGCCCGACTTCAATAACCGATGACTCAACATCGTACCACATATTCCTTGTCCAATAATGATATAATCAACAACCATAAGTCCGATAAAATATGCTGCAAAGTTCATTAAATAGAACCATTCTTTGGCATAGAATGTTTTTTATCATCCATAGAAGCCATCGATGCAAAAAGAATACAGATCAAGCATCGGTTTACATTCGATGCGTGTCATGATTCAAAACTGATACAATGAGCAAAGCTTGGTTGGGTTTATTCCTGGTATTTATTTTTTCTCAAGTAGCAACCGCACAATCAAAAAAATGGAAACTCACCCTATTCCCTGAAGCAGGATTGGTAAGTTTCGATGGGAAAAGCGGAACGGGTTGGGGGCTATATGCCAAAGGGTCCTTTGTTACAAGTTCAACCGGAGCTCTTACACTCACAACAGGGATGGGTAGGGCTCGTTTAAAAAAACTGATTGGGTCTTCTGAAGATTACTCGATACGTTCTATTCCCGTATTGATTGGGTATGAACATTATATCGGGAAATTTAGCGTAGAGCCACAATTAGGACTGGGAGAGTTAGGAGGCAAGTACACATTGTCGGGTGTTGTTGCTCGTCCATCAGTGGCATCTTTATTTTCTGCAATAGGGGTGAGGTATCGATTGAAAGATTTATCTCTTGGTATCAGAGCTCAATATCAAAAATCCATTGAGGGTAAGGATGTAGGGGTTTGGTATCGTTCAAGATTGGGCTTCTATACTTTTCAAGTAGGCATTCCTTTAATAAAGTGATCTGTGAATTTTTGATCTTTGATTTCTTGAAGAAGAAAAAAATCAAGAAATCAAAGATCAAAAATTCAAACTTACTCTTCCACTCGTAATATCATTCCTCCCGAATTAGCCGTGAACTCCGGTGCGTACATACATTGAATACTAGCATTACCCGTTGAGAAAACGCCTGTATGTGTAATGTAGACCGGATAATCAAATACATAGGTTCCTTTATTGAGTTGACCAATAAAGAAATTGGTGCTGGCGTCTTTGGTACTTTCATAATAGCCAAGTCTGTCCTGCCATTTGAATCCACTCAATACATTCACCGGCTCCATGGTTGCAGATCTGGTATCTTTCAGATGTAGATACTCCATGGCACGATCAGTTTTGATAATCATTCTTACGATCACTTTATCTCCCGGTTTCACCACGTCATTTTCTTTCAACGCTTCCAATACTTTACCGGAATTGCTATTTTTTTCAATAAATAACTCTTTGGTGAGAGATAAAGGTGTGGCAGATGGAGTGATCTTATTCATGTCTTCAAAATATTGCCAATGTACAGCACCCCATGAAATAGATTCCTTCGATGCATTTCCTTTTGTTTGTACATTGACTTGAATATTCCCCATCTCCTGATTTACTAATCTTCCTTCCACACGTTGCTGAAAATATCCGGTACCGGCTTCTTTTGTATTGTTTTGATTACTATACACTTTATTGCCTAATTGGATGGTAATATTTTTCTCGGTATGTAAAAGATCTGTACCTGTCATTATTAATGAGTATGCTGCATCGGCTGTTGCAATCGTAGTATTCCAATGATTGGTTTGTTTATTCAGCAAAAGCCAATTTCTGGCATAATCAATATTTTTTTGTCCTCCTACAAAATTTTGATCCATTAAAATCTCTTGTAAGAACTGTATCACTGTACTCTGATGTTCTATTTGAGAAGTAAACCATGAATAACCTGAACGATCTTTCCAGTAGATGCTTGCCTTAGCTTTATCTTCTACTGCATTTTCGAGAATAGAATTGAGGATGTTTACATTGACAAACCTCTTTTCATTGTTTCTGAAATAGATCAATCCTAATAAAGCCCTGTTGTAAATACTTTGTTTTTGAATATTATTCTTCCCAAGTCCATAGTAATAACTGTAAGCTTCATAACTACCCGTTTGCTGAATATCTCTAAAGAAACTTCTCATATATAAATATTGAAGTTCAAAACCTGATAGTATGGGCTTTGTGGAATCAAGCTTAGCTGTTTTTAATGCACGATAATCTCTTGTGATGGTCGCATCAAGAAATTTGATAGCATTATCAATGACAGGCTTCAATCTAATGGCAACATCCGGTGTTATAGCGCCTAATCTTTTGAGTTTGCCAATACCTGTCATGATATAATTAGTGATGTATCGATCTGAATATCCACCTTTGAACCAACTAAAACTACCATCAGGCAATTGCATTTCTTGTAGTTTATTGATCAGTTGTTCTGTTTGTTGATTCAAACGAAAGACATCAAATAATAATGCCAGATTTTTATTTTTTTGTTCTTGCGTTTCTGCTTCAAATACCCAAGGAGTTTCTTCCAGTATCACTTGTTTTAAAGATTCATTCAATTGAAGCTTACTTTTAAGTGAAGTAGTGTCTCTTTGCCAAACTTCAAATACTTTTTTGATTTTAGGGTCTTTATTAATGATATAATGCGCCAACGCATTTGCATAAAAACGATTGAATGTTTGCTCAGCACATTCATATGGGTATTCCATCAGATACGGGAGTGAACGTATAGCTTCCCAAATAGGGTTGGCGGTATAACTGATCGTTAATGCTTCATGGGTCAGACTTGGGCTATTGGCATTGATCAGTTTTTCAAAACGAAATGTTTGTGTGGTATCTTTTGTGATCATGATCGGTAAACTTTCAGTCACCAATTGTCTGTTAGTGAGTACCGGAAGAGTATTTTCTTCACCGTCACTATAATTACCTGTCTTGGCTACCAGCCTCCATGTAAGTGCGCGATTGAAGCTGAATGGGATTTGAATCGGGAATTTTACGATAGAGCTTTGTTTAGCAGGTACAGTAAAATATTGTACCGGAAAAACATTTTGAAACCATCCATCAACAGAAGAGCCGGCATTTGCGTCTATCAACTCCAGCATAACCTGTCCGGAAAGTTCTTGATCACTTAGATTGGAAACTTTAGCGCTGAATTCCATTTTGTCACCTTCACGCATGAACCTTGGAGCATTGGCTTGAACCATTAAGGTCTTTTGCGTAATAATATCTGCTTGTGCACTGCCAAAAGCAAGGTCTTTATTATGTGCTACTGTCATCCATTTCCATTGGGTTACAGCTTCAGGCATGGTGAAACTAATGTTGTAATTACCAACACTGTCTGCATATAACTGCGGATAAAAGAATGCTGTTTCATTGAAATTTTTTCGAATAACCACCGGTGTTTGGATATTCTTTGTAGTAATGATCACAGCACCTTTCTCGGCTTTTTGTCCGTAACGTTTTACAGCTTCTGCGGGGTCCAGGGTTTCTAAAGAAATAATATCAGCCGGATTGATACTTGAAATATCAGCAACGATTACACCATCCACTAGTAATAATGAACCCGGGGAAATATTCGATGTGCTTGCACCTCTAATTTTTATTGCTTCGTTTTCTACAGATACACCTGCTACATTCCCATAAATAGCATCTGCGGGTGACGCTAGAGACTTTTTTCTCATACTGACAGATTCTTCCGGTGCCGGATTCATGGCTTTATTTTGAACCATTAAATTCCTTCTGTCATTTTGGTAAGAATGGATCGCTGAATATTCCAACTCTTCTGCTAATAATTTTCTTGCTTGAGTAGAAAGAAAACCAAAAGGATATTGAGACCAGTATCTTAGATTTTGTACCATTAGCTCATCGGCATGCATGGCTAACTTGTCAGGTGCTATTTCTTGGTGTTCAATAGATGGAATGGTAGTATATTTTTCTACTGATTGTTGGAATATAAAATTATTTCCGGCATTGAAAGCATTGCTCCATCTATTGTTCGGCCATAATGAAGGCGTTCTCCACTGGTGTGGTTTGAATTGATCTAAAGAGGCATCATACATTCCGGTGAGAACTTCTGCATCTGTAGTATCACCTTTTAGATTCTTAATCTTGATGCTCCAGTTTTCTTTATTGCCGGGCTCTGTTTTATTACGATAAGAGCTGTATTCAATATTTAATTGTTTATTACTCCAAGGGATATATACACTGTATGTTTGTGTATACATCCTATTGTGTATCACATATGCTTCTGTGATCATCATTCCACCTCTATCTGATTCAGTAGGACTGAAACTTATATTTGTCAATCCCTTTTTCCGGTATTGATAGTTAAGGATAGATTTTTTATTAGAACGTTCTGTTTTGCTGATCACAAATATGTCATTAGCTGAAATACCATGAATAAATAAAGCGGTATCCCCCGGTTCAACAGTTTCTTTTTTTGTGAATGTGAAACTGTATTCCGGTGAAGGCAACTGGCGTGTTACATGATTAAACACCTTGAGATAGGTTACCGCTTTTACGATCAACCCGTTTTTGTCTTTGGAGCTTGCTTCTATTTCATAATGTCCGGGTGGTAATGGGTTTGTCAAGATCAGTTTATCGGTATTCTTTGTATCAATATCTGTTTGTTGCAATAGTGATCCTCTTAACCAGGTAGATGGGTCTGATTCATTTTCATATTCATCATTCGGGAATAAGGATAAAAAGTCTTTTTGTGTAAGTGCAAACTGGTCAGGTCTTTCCCATAATCTTTTTTTGATCAGTCTATTCGGGTGTTGAAGTGAAGTGATCTTTAATTGTACGATCACAGGTTCTTTTTCATTACTGATATTGGTGGTGGAGACTGTAATATCTTTTAGCTGACTAGCATCTGCCCATTCAGGGACATTCAAAGAAAGAAAAAGGGATGTTGTTCCTGCAGTAATATTGGTTTGTGCTGTTCTGGTTTCGCCATTGTCATCTGTTACTGTGGCATTGATGGAAAAGTCAAATAGTTGGCTTGCTTCCTTGTCAATAATGATATCATCGGCATTTGCTTTGAATTTAATTTGAAAATTCCCTGCTGCATCTGTCGTAAGAATTCCTTGACTGATCTCTCTTCTATCATAAGAAGGTGCCGGTCTTTGCCAATAATTGTAGTAACGAAACCTTACATCTCTGGTTACTGAATAAATAACTTTAGCGCCATCAATATTATTTCCTGCAAATGCTTTGGCACTACCGGTAATAGTGATGCTATCATTGAGTTGATAAGCTTGTTTAGGTTTTTCGAGCGTAACTGAAAAGGTAGGTCGTTTGTATTCTTCTACTGAAAAATAAGTAAAAGAATTACCATATTCTTGGTTTGTATAAATAGAATAATTACCGGTAAGTCCTTGCGTAGGCAAAATAAAACTACCACTAAAAGATCCAAATCTATTTAATTGATAGCGGGAGGAATCAATCTTTTTTTTGTTCACATTTTGTAAGTACACCCAAATAGAATCCTTTGTACTAATAAGCTTGCTTTGCTTAGTAGTATGATCTTTCATAGTGCCAATACCTTTAAAAAAAAGAGTTTGTCCGGGTCGATAAATAGATCTGTCAGTAAAGAATACAATTCTTTTTGATTTGTTTTCGTATGCTGCTATTTCATCCTCGTCTGTAAGGTTATTGGTAATAGGTTCGAAGTAGTTATCATATTCTGCTCTACTAAAAGAAAGCTTATCATTTTTAGTTTCGAATATGTATTTGTAAGCTCCATAACCCTTTTTCTCGATAAAGTTCAAGTATCCGTTTTTATCTGTTTTCTTTTTAGCCAGTAGCTCCAGTTGATATTTTTTGAGTGTTCTGTTGTAAACATTTTCAAGTATTGATACAGAAACATTGGCTAAGGGTTTACCGGTTTCTCGATGTACAACAAAAATGTCATTCTTGTTTTTGATGTAACTGATATTTGAAACGATGAATCGCTGGTGACTCAATTTTGTAACACTATCATTTTTAAATAAAGAGTTATTAGAACACAGCAGTTCATATTCACCTGATGGCAACTCCGGCAGCGCTATTTCAACTGCATGATATTGATGATCTGCGGTTGTTGGTAGGACTTGCGTAATTGTTTTAACGGGGGAGATCTTTATAATATTCTCCCAAAATTCATTCTTCCAAGATTCAACTTCCTGATCACTATTTCTTGTTTTAAGGATGCGAATGTATAAGGTGTCGATATTTTTATAAGAGATGAGCGCACGGAATTTTTTATTGACCAGATTAACATGTTCTGTCTTAACAGACCATGTAGGAACAGTGATTTCCCAAAGTAATTGTTGCATCTTTTGTACAGCTGGCAAAGTCCGATCAAACTTTGATAATGCTTCTGTTATGATTTGTTTTGCTTGGGTAAAAGCGAATCTGTTTGTTGTATCTGAAAATGGTTGATAATTTTCTCCTTTTCTTTTCACTGCATAAGCTAAGGCATACCAATAAGCTGCAGTAGCAGGCTCATTCGGATATGTTGAGGTTATTCCTTTTAGTGAGTTTTCATAATATCGATCTTTATCAGGAAATCTTGCTTGCTCGTAAGCCCATTCAATTCTGTCTAAATTCATCTTTAGAAGCCAGCCGGGATTACTATCCGTTTTATGTTTTCTTAATAGCTGTTGGTATAACTGCAGCGTGATCAAATGATGTGCATCTTCATTAGGAGCAGTAAATTTTGTTTGCAGAAACTCATTTAGTCCACTTAAAGAAGCCGTTTGTTGAATCGAGAAAAAGTCACTTGTTCTACTGACGAAATAGTCTTCGGATCTATAAAACTCGATGGCTTCTATCAGGCATAAGTCGGCAAGATCCAGTTGTACAGAAGGATAATTGCCTTTGATGATAATAGCGTCAAACCGGCTTACGGAAATCTTCTGCAGGTCAGGCAAGTTTTGCAAGATCAATTTGAATTGGTGATCGATATTTTTTCGGAAGTCATCAATGGTCCATGTATTGATATCAGGATTTGAATTATTTAGTACAGACTTTCTACCATAAATCGTCCATCTATTATCCTGAAGATATTTTTGTAACTGTTTACTTAACAGTAGTCGATATAAACTTTGGATAACCGGGTCATTATTATTTTCGATTTCCTTTTGAATATCTCCTGCAATTTCCACCGGTCCCTTTTCAGTAACAATACTTTCAAGTGAGTAGCGATAGATCAAACATTTGATCTTTTGTGCGGGCAGATTTTTCGCAACAGCTTTATTATATAGTTGATTAACTTGGTCTAAAGCTGTTTTGGTTAATCCATTATGTAAGATCAGCGTATCTATTTGAAGCCATTCCTTTGAAAAACTGGTATCTCTTTGTTGAGCGACAGAACTGATAGTGACGAAGAGTAGAAATACAAAAGCGAGTTTCCTTACAATCATGCATCGAAATTTGGTAGAAAAATACGTTCAATTTAATAGGGATGCAAACATCACGCAATATTCACAGGAATAGGGGTAGATTAACAAAAGTTTAGAGCAAAAAAGAAGCTTGCAGCAATTGCTACAAGCTTACCCCCAATTTGTAGTTGTTGTTGATCCTTGCGGATTGAATTCCAACGAGTGCAAATTCTTAATTTTTCACGAGAGTGCAATACCTGTATTTGGGTATTTTGGTGACGTAACAATTTTATAATAATCGCTCTATGGCATAACTGCCCAATAAAATAAAAAGCACCTGATGAAATCAGGTGCTTTTCTATCAACAAATGAATGGATGATTATTTTTTTAGTGCAGCAGCCATTGTTTTACCAATATCAGCAGGACTAGCTACTACATCAATACCACACTCCGCCATGATCTTCATCTTAGCTGCGGCAGTATCATCAGCTCCACCAATGATGGCACCAGCGTGACCCATACGACGACCCGGAGGCGCTGTTTGTCCGGCAATGAAACCAACCACAGGTTTTGTTTTATTCTCTTTGATCCAACGAGCTGCTTCAGCTTCCATGCTTCCGCCAATCTCACCGATCATAATGATACCATCGGTTTCAGGATCATTCATCAGTAATTCAACTGCATCTTTTGTAGGAGTACCAATGATAGGATCTCCACCAATGCCAATGGCAGTGCTGATACCTAAACCGGCTTTCACTACCTGATCCGCTGCTTCGTAGGTCAACGTACCGCTTTTAGATACGATGCCAATACGACCCGGTTTGAAGATAAAGCCCGGCATGATACCTACTTTGGCTTCACCGGCTGTGATCACGCCCGGACAGTTAGGGCCGATCAAGCGAGTGTTTTTACCTAAGAGGTAGTTCTTCACTTTCACCATATCCTGAACGGGGATACCTTCAGTGATACAAACGATGAGACTAATACCTGCATCGGTTGCTTCCATGATGGCATCTGCTGCAAAAGCAGGGGGAACGAAAATGATACTAACATCCGCACCGGCTATTTTAACCGCATCTGCAACGGTATTGAACACCGGACGATCCAAATGTGTAGAACCGCCTTTGCCGGGTGTTACACCGCCAACTACATTGGTACCATATTCAATCATCTGGGTAGCGTGGAATGTACCTTCTGTTCCGGTAAAGCCCTGAACAATGATCTTCGAGTTTTTATTCACTAATACTGCCATGGTAATGGTTTCTTGTATTTGAAATTTGCGGCAAAAATAAGTGAAAAAGGAGTGCCGTCATCATGGATTCAAAGAATGTTCTTTGATCACATTATCTATCGACAGGAAAAAAGGAGGAATATTCAAAATTTACACTTGCCCAATAGCTTTGCCAATCAGCTACAGTGTCTGCCATGTTTCGCTCCATATAAACAGTGCTTACCATGAATTTTCCACTATGACGTTTTGCAGTAATAAATCCACGGGGATTGGTTTTGTAGCTCTCCATGGTCATTTTACCTGATTCATTGCGGAACCATGTTTTTACTAGATGATTGGCCAAGGGCTTTCCTTTGAACAAAATTCTAAAACGAACCGAAGGCAGATCTTGTGTAGGGCGTAACCCGGGTGGTGTATATGGATTTACTATTGGGATGATATCAAGTGGAAGAGCTGTGGGCGCTGTACAAGCATCTGTTCTTTCATTACCTACTTGTATGATGGTTTTTACCGAACGCTGATAATACTCTTTGCCATTTTTCAAAGATTCACCGTTCTTTGAACGATATGCAATGGTCTCTATTAATCCATCTTCTTCCAGGTATGCTTTGAATTTCTCGGGTTCCAGATCAATAAACGAATTAGTACTGTTGAAGAAGATCATATGCGTACCTTCCTGTTGTAAGGGTAATTTGAGAGAATCACCTTTTGTTAATGAGAGTCTGCCGGATAAGTCTACTGAAGAACCATTTGGTAGAACATGCGTCAGCATTTTGATTTTATCTCTGTTACCGCTCCAATTCTCTCCTGTAAAGTTTTCACCCACTCTAAAGCTGATATCTGCTATTTCACGAATATTATAGAAATATTTACCCGGTTGCAACCAGAATTCATGTCCGGATAACATCATGACGATCAATAGGAAGCAGGATGATAGGAGTATTTTTTTCATAAATCCATATCAGATTTGAGCAAGATTGACAGTATCCAAAGCTATGAACAATACGGTATGAGCGTTGAATAGGTAGGGGTGATAAAGAAAAAAAGATCTGACATCTTAGATCCGACATCATAAATGCCCTCAAACCCCTACTTTTGCGCCAGAAATAAACCTTTTTATGGCAACTACATCAGACATCAGCCGTGGCATGATCTTGAAGCTAGACGGCAGCTTATATTCAGTGGTAGAATTTGGTGAGAATAAAACTGCCCGAGCAGCAGCAAAAGTTTGGGCTAAGCTAAAAGGCGTTGATAACAAGCGTTCTATTGAAAAAACCTGGAACAGTGGAGAAAACATTTTTCCGGTGAGAGTGGAGAAAAAAGCATTCCAGTTCTTGTACAAGGACGAAAGTGGTTTCAACTTGATGAATAATGAAACTTTCGAACAAATCGCACTAGCGGAAGAAATGATCGATGCTCCACAGTTTCTGAAAGACGGTTCAGAGGTATTTGTATATATCAATACTGAAACGGATCAGCCGATCGGTGCAGAATTACCGGAAAAGATCGTTTTAAAGATCACTTATTGTGAACCGGGATTAAGAGGTGATACAGCAACACGTGCATTAAAAGCTGCAACTGTTGAAACAGGTGCTACTGTAATGGTTCCCTTGTTTGTAGAAGATGGCGAATTGATCCGCGTCAACACCAAAACCGGTGATTACGTAGAACGCGTAAAAGAATAATGTAATTCGTTGATGATAAGAAAGGCACTTTTGGGTGCCTTTTTTAGTTAACAGACTTTAGAGGACAGATATTAGTTGGAAGGAAGAGGAATAATGTGCTCCTTTCAACTGTCAAGTCTTCTCTGCCAACTAAAAAAAGAATATCCCCGAATTCAAAGAAATCCCCTGTTTTTATCAAAAAAAGGCTATTTTGCCCCCCGATTTGACCTAAACTAACCGATTTTACCCCAAAAATTGCCATTATGGATTTAAAGCAAATTCACGAGTTGATTAAGATCATCAATAAGAGTAATATTGGTGAAATCAGTATAGAAGACAAAGATGGTAAGGTAACCATCAAGCAGAAAGAAGAGCCAACCGTTACGGTAGCTGCACCTGCTCCACAGGTTTTCCATACTTCTCCTGCTCCCGCAGCCGCACCTGCTCCTGCACCGGCTCCGGCTGCTGCACCAACTACTGCTGCTCCTGCACCTAAAGCAGATAATCTTATTACGATCAAGAGCCCTATGATCGGTACGTTCTATCGCAGACCTTCTCCTGATAAGCCAATGTTGGCGGATGTAGGTACTGAGATCGCACCCGGAAAAGTGGTATGTATCATTGAGGCAATGAAGCTGTTCAATGAGATTGAAAGTGAGATTAGCGGCACCATCGTTAAAGTATTGGTGGATGACGCCAGTCCGGTTGAGTATGATCAGCCTTTGTTCTTGGTAGAACCTAAGTAATTTGAAAATGCGGCGATTCCTTTCGCATTTAGCGGGATGAATATGAACAGGATCTGCAAAGACTGTTCCGTATCACAATTTTCAAATTTTCAAATCTTCAAATTAACTACATGTTCAAGAAAATATTGATTGCCAACAGGGGGGAGATTGCACTTCGTGTAATTCGTACCTGTCGTGAGATGGGGATCAAAACAGTAGCCGTTTATTCTACAGCAGATAAAGATAGTTTGCATGTGAAATTTGCGGATGAAGCTGTTTGTATTGGAAAGCCCCATGGAGTTGATTCTTATTTGAATATCCCACATATCATGGCTGCGGCTGAAATTACCAATGCAGATGCGATACATCCGGGTTATGGTTTTCTGGCAGAAAATGCTCGTTTTTCTCAGATCTGCGCCGATCATGGTATCAAATTCATTGGTCCTACACCTGAGATGATCAATAAAATGGGTGACAAGATCACTGCAAAAGAAACCATGATCAAAGCCGGTGTTCCGGTAGTGCCGGGTGGAGAAGGATTATTGGAGAGTGTGGAGGAAGCAAAAAAACTTGCAAAAGAAATCGGCTACCCTGTTATTCTCAAAGCAACAGCCGGTGGTGGTGGTAAGGGTATGCGTGTTGTGAATGAAGAAAGTGAGCTCGAAAAAGCATATACCAATGCAAGAACAGAAGCCGCTGCTGCATTCAAAAACGATGGAGTTTACATGGAGAAATTTGTGGAAGAGCCTCGTCACATTGAGATCCAGGTAGCGGGAGACCAATATGGTACTGTTTGTCATATGAGTGAGCGTGATTGTTCTATCCAACGTCGTCACCAAAAACTGGTTGAGGAATCTCCTTCTCCATTTATGACTCCGGAGCTTCGTAAGAAAATGGGTGAAGCCGCTTGTAAAGCTGCAGCAGCCATCAATTATGAAAGTGTGGGTACTATCGAGTTTCTGGTAGATAAACATCGCAATTTCTACTTCATGGAAATGAATACCCGTATTCAGGTAGAACATTGTGTTACGGAAGAAGTGATCAATTTTGATCTGATCAAAGAACAGATCAAAATTGCGATGGGTGAGAAGATCAGCGGAAGAAACTATGAACCTCAAATGCATGCGATCGAATGTCGTATCAATGCAGAAGATCCATACAATGATTTCAGACCTTCTCCGGGTAAGATCACGGTATTACATACACCCGGTGGACATGGTGTTCGTGTAGACAGTCATGTGTATGCCGGTTATGTGATCCCTCCTTATTATGATTCGATGATTGGTAAACTGATCACTATCGCACAAACTCGTGAGGAAGCTATTGATACCATGTATCGTGCATTGAGCGAGTATGTGATCGAAGGAGTGAAGACAACCATTCCATTCCATTTGCAATTGATGCAGAATGAAGATTTCAGGAAAGGAAATTTCACTACTAAGTTTTTGGAAACTTTCAAGATGAAATAAATTAATTATGATTTTTATTAGCCCCAATATTTTCTTGGGGCTTTTTTTATTATACGCTTTTCATCAATGAAATATTATTTTTAGAGTTAAACAGGTTGTATGAATAGAAAATCAAGGATACTTATTTATGTTTTATTTTTTTTGATCATAGTAGTTGGTTGTGGAACAACTTCTTCCATTTTACCTCATGAAGGTTATGTTCAAGTAAAAGGGGGAAGAGTTTGGTATCGTGTTTTCGGCGAGGGAAAAGGAACTCCCATCATGATGTTACACGGTGGGCCCGGAGGTACCAGTCGTTCTTTTTATCAATTTGAAGAGATCGGAAAAGATCGTCCGATCATCGTCTTTGATCAATTGGGTGGAGGTAGATCTGATTACCATACAGATTCTACTTTGCTTACCGTAGATAATTTTGTGGAACAGGTAGAAGCAGTAAGAAAAGAATTGAAATTGAGTTCCTTTTATTTGCATGGACATTCTTGGGGGACCGCACTAGCATTAGAGTATTATCTCAAGTATCCACAAGCCGTGAAAGCGATTTCTTTTAATAGTCCTTATTTTGGTACGAAAGTTTGGAAGGCTGATGCTGACACCTTAATTGCATCCTTACCTGATTCCATTCAGCAATACATCAAAATAGGCGAGAAGATACAAGTATTTGATTCTCCTGAATATCAACGAGCAAATGCTTTTTTTGCTAAAAATTTCGGACTGAGAACAGAACGTAAAAAAAGTGAACTGGATACTGCGGAAGCAAAAAGCAATAAGTTTATTTATCGCTATATGTGGGGCCCCACTGAATTTACCGCAACAGGAACTTTATTGAATTATGATCGTATAGAAAGTTTGCGTACCATTCAAGTGCCTGTTCTTTTTATTACAGGAGAATTTGATGAAGCAAGACCACAAACCGTACAACGTTTCCAACAAATGGTGCTTGGTGCAAAATTTGCTGTAATACCTAATGCAGGACATACAACCATGCATGATAATAAAGAAGAGAATATTAAAGTATTGAAAGCATTTCTTGCCGAAGTAGAATAAGAAAGCCACAGATTCACAGATTAATTTGAGTAGTAATCTGTGAATCTGTGGCTAATTTTATTAAGGGTAATTATCTTCCACCACCTCTACCGCCACCTGGACGAGCAGAAAATAATTCCATTACTTTTTTAACCTGCTCTTCGGGGATACCGGCTTTCGCCATTCTTTTAGCTCTAGCTTCACTCCACTCTTTCATTTTAGCTTGTCTTTCTTCAGGACTCATATCTCTAAGATTTGCGCCAGCCATAATAGAGCGATCCATCATAATGGCAATCACTGAGTCAGTATGTACTGGTGAAAGTCCAACGGGTTGTAGTCTTTCTTTCATCATAGCAATACGTTCTTCAGGTGTCATCTGCTGTCCGCCGCCACCTTGTGCCATTGCAGCAGTACTGATCAGTACAACGGCTAATAATCCAATTACTTTTTTCATGGTTGTGAGTTTAGTTTTTTATAGGACAGAAAGTTATTGTTTAGGTTTATTCTACAAAAGACATTTTCGGTGAATGGTGAATAGGGGGTGGTGAATGGGGCGGTAGTCCATGGTCCATGGTCCATAGAGTATGCTTTGTGAAATTTGATTTCTTTCTATTGACCATGGACTATCGACTATGGACCAATAGAAAAAGCCCCGCACCGGGAACGGCACAGGGCTATGATTGCTCAAGTCAAAAAGAACGATTATCTTAAAAACAACATTTCGCGATACTTAGGTAATGTCCATTTTTCGTCATCTACTAAATGCTCCAGTTTATCTACATGATAACGGATATCATCAAAGTATGTTGATTTAATGGATTCATAGGCAATGGCTTTTTCACGAGAGTGTTCAATATTGTTGGCCACTTTACGTGCTTCTACCATCGCATTTACTTTATCATGAATCACTTGGATATGCTCGCTCACTTCTTTCAGAATATTCAACTGACTTTTGTAAGACGCTTCTCCTAATCCGGCAGATTTCAAACCATTCACATTGGTCAATAATTCATTCTGATAAGTAATTGCTGCAGGAATGATATGATTGATAGCGAGATCACCCATAACTCTTGCTTCGATCTGTACTTTCTTGATGTATTTCTCCAGTTCGATCTCATGACGCGCTTCCAATTCAACATGTGTGTACACACCATTGTTCTCGAATAACTTTTTAGCTTTATCAGTTACAAAAGCATCCAATGCAACCGGTGTGGTTTTCAGATTGGGTAACCCTCTGCGTTCTGCCTCTTTATGCCATTCGTCGCTGTAACCATCACCTTCAAACAATACATTTTTGCTTTCAACAATGTATTTCTGGATTACTTGCATGATGGCGATCTCTTTCTTGTCACCTTTTTCGATCAATGCATCTACGTCTGCTTTGAATTTCTTCAAAGTATCAGCCATGATTGTATTCAATACAGTCATTGAAATGGCACAGTTGGCAGAAGAACCTACTGCGCGGAATTCAAACTTATTACCCGTGAATGCAAATGGAGAAGTTCTGTTACGATCGGTGTTATCAAGCAACAATTCAGGAATGCTGCGGTGCAAATCGAGTTTCAGGATAGCTTCATCTTGCTCATCGAACTTAGTGCTTACACGTGTTTCGATATCTGATAAAACTTTTGCAAGATATTGTCCTACGAATACAGAAATGATCGCAGGAGGAGCTTCATTAGCACCTAAACGGTGATCGTTCGGAGCTGAAGCAATAGCTGCACGCATGATATCTGCATAATCATGTACTGCTTTGATCGTATTCACGAAGAAAGTCAGGAACATGAGATTGGTCTTTGGTGTTTTACCGGGTGCCAATAAATTCACACCGGTATCAGTAGCCATACTCCAGTTGTTGTGCTTACCACTACCATTGATACCAGCAAATGGTTTTTCATGTAACAGTACTACCAGCTTATGACGCTTGGCAACACGTGTCATCACGTCCATTAATAAGGTATTGTGGTCAACTGCAATATTCACTTCTTCGAAAATAGGTGCACACTCAAACTGAGCAGGCGCTACTTCATTGTGACGAGTACGTAAAGGAATACCGAGCTTGTATGATTCTTGCTCAAAGTCGCGCATAAATGCATATACACGTTCAGGGATAGAACCAAAATAGTGGTCTTCTAATTGCTGTCCTTTAGCAGGTGCCGCACCAAAAACGGTACGTCCGCATTGGATCAAATCCGGACGTGCAGTAGCCAGTGCTTCATCGATCACAAAATATTCTTGTTCCCAGCCGAGGGTAGGAGTTACTTTGGTAACGTTTTTATCGAAATAATGACAAACCTCAACAGCAGATTTGTTCAATGCCTCAATAGCTTTCAAGAGAGGAGCTTTATAATCCAGTGATTCTCCTGTGTATGCTACAAATATGGTAGGGATACATAAAGTTTTCCCTTGTCCGATTTCAATGATGAATGCAGGTGAAGAAGGATCCCATGCTGTATAACCACGTGCTTCGAAAGTAGCACGCAGACCACCGCTTGGGAAAGAAGAAGCATCAGGCTCTTGCTGAATCAATGCAGCTCCGTCAAACTCTTCAATGGCAGTACCATCTCCTTTAAGAGTAAAGAAAGAGTCATGTTTTTCAGCAGTAGTGCCGGTCAATGGTTGAAACCAGTGAGTATAGTGTGTAACGCCTTTGCTTTCAGCCCAGGCACGAATACCATTCGCGATCTGGTTAGCTACATTGCGGTCAATTTTTTTACCTCCACGGATACTGGTGGTCAGGCTTTTATAAGCTTCATCACTCAGATACTCACGTGCAGTTTTAAGGGTAAATACATTGGTTCCGAAGATACCGGTGATCTTGGCACTGGCCGGAACAGCGGTTTCAGTGTTGTTAATGTTACTGATGGCGTCGAAGCGTAAAGACATAGGGTTGTTTTTTTTGACAGCGTAAAATTAGGCGTAAAAACGAATAAAAGGTCAAATTTTTTGTAGATACCCCGTAAAAAATGACCATTTTGTGGAAAAATATAAACATAGAATTTATTTTAATTTGTTTCTTTTTTCTAAAAAATTCTACTCAAAACATTGATTATTAAACTATTAAGATCGACGAAAGAATATTTTTCAGTTGATGTAATCTTTTAAGCAGTTTCGCAACCTATATCAAAATCGTAAAATTGAAAAAATGAAAAAACTTGCACTGATTTGCCTGGTGGCTTTTGCAACCTCTGCTTTTACCATCATAGCTGATGATTGGAAAAAAGTAACTGTAATTGATAAAGTGACCGTGGAAATGCCTGCTGAGCCTGTTGAAGTGAATACCAACGGGGCTCCTCAAAAAGTCAAAAAACATGTGGCAGCCGATTCTGCAGAAATAACTAGCATCTTACTTGATTTTGGCGCATTTGGTATGACCGAAGAACAGATCGAGGGTATGAAAGAAACAGAAGAGTTTAAAGAGCAGCTAAAAATGGGTATGACTCAAAGTGGTGGGGAAATATTAAGTGAATCAGAAGGAAAGTATAAAGACAAGCATTTTTACTATCAGTTTGATATTAAAAGCGTAAAAGATGGTAAAACATCTGTTTCTACTAGCAGAATGATTTTCTACAAAGCCTATGCGGTTACGTTGGTATATAAAGCAGGTAAAGACGGAGAGAACAAAGAACTGCGTGATAAATACTTCAATTCTTTGGTCATCGCTGAATAAAAAAACATTGGATCAAATTAAAAAAGCCATCTGCCTCAGGCAGATGGCTTTTTTTGTAACAATTTTTAAACTGTTCCGTTCCACTGAAAAACATCTGAATATGAAAAAGATATGGGTACTAGCCTTACTGTTGATCAGTATGGGAGTTTCTTCTCAATGGAACTGGAAAAGAATTGATGGTAATGGAGTCCTTAAAAAGGAAACCAGAAAAGTTAGTCCATTCACAGGGATCAGTTCATCGGGTTCATGGGATGTGATGGTAGCTTACGGTAACAGCACCGACATAGAAGTGGAAGGCGATGAGAATTTATTGGAACACATCGAGACAGTAGTAGAGAATGGTAAATTATATATCCGTGCGAAAAAGTATGGTAATATCCGCTCGAAAAATAAGATCACTGTTTATGTAACTGCCACCAAACTTCAGCATCTTTCTCTTTCAGGAAGTGGTGATATCATTGGGAGAGGTGAATTTATGAATGATGGAACCACCAACGTGATGGTATCAGGTTCCGGCAATATTCGATTTGAATTCGACCGATTCGATGAAATTGATGCGTCTGTATCAGGAAGTGGTGGTATCAAAATGAAAGGCACCGCCAAACAAATCGAAGCCCGTATCAGTGGCAGCGGAAACATCGACTGTAAAGAGGTAATAGCTGATGATGCGAGCGCACGTATCAGTGGTAGTGGTAATATTAAAGTGCATGCAACAACCTCTATCGATGTAAATATCTCCGGCAGCGGCAATGTACACTACTCCGGTAATGCCAAAAATATCCGCACACATAAAAACGGCAGCGGCAGAATTGTGAAGGGCAGCTAAGGGTGAAAAGTGAAAGGTGAAAAGTGAAATGGGGATGAGGGCTATCAACGCCTAATTTGCCCTACTATTTGCTATGGACTATGGGCCATGGACCAAAGACCAACTTTTCCCTTTTCACCTCTCACTTTCTTACTTACCTTCGCAGCATCATGGAAATTACCGTTCAAACCGCCGAGAAACTGCGTCTTACAGCAGAAGAATTCGAACTCATCAAACAAAAATTAGGCAGAACTCCCAACTTCACTGAATTATGTGCATTCAGTGGTATGTGGAGTGAACATTGTAGTTACAAAAACTCTATCAAGTGGCTAAAAACATTGCCTCGTGATGGAGGTAGAATGCTTGTAGCTGCCGGAGAAGAAAATGCCGGTTTGATGGACATGGGTAATGGTTTCGGTGTGGTATTCAAAATTGAAAGTCACAATCACCCCAGTGCTATCGAGCCTTTCCAAGGTGCAGCAACCGGTGTTGGGGGTATCCAGAGAGATATTTTTACCATGGGGGCAAGACCCATCGCTTCATTGAATAGTCTTCGTTTCGGAAATCTGAAAGATAAAAAGACGCAACGTTTATTAAGTGGGGTGGTGCATGGTATCGGACACTATGGTAACTGTTTTGGTGTGCCGACAGTAGGTGGAGAAGTATATTTTGAAGATTGTTATCATACCAACCCATTGGTCAATGCCATGAGTGTGGGTATCATGAAGGCGGGAGACATGATCAGTGCTACAGCAGCAGGTATCGGTAACCCTGTTTTCTTCGTGGGTAGCGCTACAGGTAAAGATGGAATCGGAGGTGCTTCTTTTGCATCAGCAGATATCACTGCAGAAAGTGCTGAAGAATTACCGGCTGTTCAGGTGGGTGATCCATTCCAAGAAAAGAAATTATTAGAAGCTTGTTTGGAACTGATCAATACCGGTGCGGTAGTGGGTATGCAGGATATGGGTGCTGCAGGTATCATTTGCTCTACTGCAGAGATGAGTGCAAAAGGCGGAGTAGGTATGCGTATCGATCTGGAAAAAGTTCCTACTCGTCAGCAAAATATGAAAGCATGGGAGCTGTTGCTGAGTGAAAGTCAGGAGCGTATGCTGATCGTGGTAGAAAAAGGAAAAGAAGATGCGGTATTGAAAGTTTTTGAAAAATGGGATCTCTCTGCAAGCAATATTGGTGAAGTTACCGGTGATGGCTTATTAAAATTTTATATGCACGGAGAATTGGAAGCTGAAATACCGGCACATGAGTTGGTATTAGGCGGCGGTGCTCCTCAATACACACGCGAATACCGCGAACCGAAATATTTTGAAAAGATCCATGCATTTGATATCAATGCTATTGCTGATGTAACAGATCTTAAATCTACTGCTGAACAATTGGTACAGATCCCTAACATTGCTTCAAAGCGTTGGGTGTATACGCAATACGATAGCATGGTAGGTGCCGCTAATACTTCTACTAATTCTCCTAGTGATGCAACTGTTGTATTAGCAAAAGGAACAGGAAAAGGATTAGCAGTAACCGTTGATTGTAATAGTCGTTATGTTTTTGCTGATCCATACAAAGGAGGGATGATGGCTGTTGCTGAAGCTGCCAGAAATATTGTGTGTAGTGGTGGTGAGCCTATTGGTGTTACCAACTGTCTCAACTTTGGTAACCCATATGATCCGGAAGTATATTATCAATTTGTAAAAGCGGTTACCGGAATGGGAGATGCTTGTAGAAAATTCAACACACCTGTAACCGGCGGTAATGTGAGCTTCTACAATCAGAATCCTGACGGACCTGTATATCCTACGCCAACCATTGGTATGGTAGGTATTGTGGATGACGTGAATGCGAAGATGACACTCGACTTCAAAAAAGAAGGTGATCTGATCATTTTAGTCGGTACACCACAAAATGATATCGCCTCTTCAGAATACCTGCATAAACTCAAGAAAGTAGAATTTTCTCCTGCTCCTCATTTTGATCTGGATCAAGAATTTTCGCTTCAACAATTTATTGCATCATTGATCAAAGAAAAGAAGATCAATAGTGCACATGATATCAGTGAAGGTGGATTAGCGATCACTTTATTAGAAAGTGGCTTTTATCGTAACCTGGGCTTTACAGTACAAGCTGATACTGCTTCTATTCGTAAAGATGCTTTCTGGTTTGGCGAGGCACAAAGCCGGGTGGTCGTAAGTTGTTCTTCAGATCAGTTGAACACACTGGAAACAGCTGCACAGAAGGCGGGTATCTCTATTACTGTTTTAGGTAAAGTTACTTCCGGCAATATTGAAGTGAATGGTGAATCGTGGGGCAGTATTGGAACTTGGAAAACTTTGTATGATACTGCTATCGAAAAACTGATCAATTAAGTATGGCAGAAGATCCTTCTTATATCATCGTTACAGGTGCAGCAGGATTTATCGGTTCTCGGATGGTGAAATACCTGAATGAACTGGGGCATCGTGATTTGATACTAGTCGATGATTTCGGAATTGAATCTAAAAGAAAAAACTGGGAGCAAACAGCCTATGCTCATATTGTTGAGCGATACAATCTATTTGATTGGCTTCAATTGCATGAACCTACCATCGAATGTATCATTCACTTAGGTGCCAGAACTGATACAACAGAATTTGATTATAGTATTCATGAAACACTGAATGTTGAATACTCAAAATCAGTCTGGCAGTATTGTACCCTTCATCAAATTCCACTCATCTATGCTTCTTCAGCAGCTACCTATGGTGCAGGAGAATTTGGATATGATGATGATCATGAAGTGGTATCCAAATTACAACCACTGAATCCTTATGGTATCAGCAAAAATGAATTCGATAAGTGGGCATTAGCACAAAATGAATATCCTCCGTTTTGGGCCGGACTTAAATTCTTCAATGTGTACGGTCCGGATGAGTATCATAAAGGACGAATGGCAAGTGTTATCTGGCATGCATATAATCAGATCAAAAAAGACGGAGAAGTAAAACTTTTTAGAAGTCATCGTCCTGATTTTAAAGACGGGGAACAACTGCGCGATTTTGTATATGTAAAAGATGTGGTGAAAGTGATTGAGTGGATGAGGGAGTCCATGGTCCATGGTACATGGTCCATAGAGAAAAATGGCTTATATAATCTAGGCACCGGAAAAGCGAGATCATTTACTGATCTGGTTAAAGCAACTTTCGCAGGATTAGATCGGGAGCCCGTTATTCATTTTATCGATATGCCCGAAGATATCCGCGACAAATACCAATACTTCACCGAGGCCAACATGCAAAAACTGCACAAAGCCGGATATGTCGAAAAATTTTACGCTCTGGAGGAAGGGGTGGATGATTACGTGAGAAACTACCTTAGAAGCATTTAGCAAATGGTTCATAGCAAATAGATCATAGCAAATAGTAGTTGATCTCTCTTACTATTCGCTATGATCTATTTGCTATAAAATATATGCAATCTCCTTGCAGCTTGAAGCCTGAAGCTTGCAGCTCACTTCAAACAATCACATTCTCTCTTTCAAAAATGCCACTGCTTTAGCGTGTGCATCTGCTGCTGCCTCTTTATTGAAAACAGGATTACTAGGATTGGCAAAGCCGTGTCCTGCATCGTATTTATGTGAGATGAGTTTTTTTCCTGCAGCTTGCATGTCAGCTTCAAATTTGTTCACTACTTCTGGTGATGGACTGCGGTCTTTGTTACCGAAGAAACCGATAACATCACAATTCAATGTTTTTAGTTTTTCAATATTGTTCTCAGGTCTGCCGTAATACATTACACAACCTGCTGCTTGTTTACCTGCCAGTAAAGTGCTTTGTAAACTCCACATACCGCCAAAGCACCAACCTACCGTATAGATCTTTGCATCAGTTCCTGCATAAGCAATAGCACCTTTGATGATGCTCTCTAATCTTTCTGTTTTAGCGGATTGTATCAACTTCATAGCACTATCAGCAGTAGCGGCTATTTTACCATCATAGAGATCCAATGCGATCACATTCACATCTCCCAGGTCGTTGTAAAAGGTCTCACTTTCTTTTTTGATATAATCATTAAGTCCCCACCATTCCTGTATCACAAATAACCATTTGTTGCTTTTTTTCTTGCTGCGGATCTCATATCCCATAGCAGTAGTACCATCCGCTGCTTTGAAACTAACAGGTTTGCCAAGTGGATCAGCAACTGTATAAGCAAGAGGATTGTCATGCATCATGGCAAAGGAAGCTGTAGAGGCTTCAGCTTTGAATTGATCCATGATCTCGCTGGTGAAACAGCTAACATAACATTCCGGGGTCAATGGTTGAGGAGCAGGTGTTTTGTAACTATAGCTGAGAAATGCTGCGGTACAAAATGCAGCGAATGTCAGAGCAATGATTTTTTTCATGGCAAATTTTTTTGAATAAAGATGTTCACGTCAAGTTAACACATTCTTCAGCGAGAGGTTCAAAATAACAGGGCTGTTTTTTTTATCCGCCTTTTTACTGTACGTTTGTACGACCTCTGAATTTTTTTACACCGTTCATTTACAAGGTCAAATCGTTTTTCCCGTTATCTGCTTGTATTTCAATACAATAGGTATCGGAATTTTATTGTTTTACGAACCCGGATTAGTGCTGTTTGCAGGTCTCCAGATCCGATTGTGCTTTGGGTAGTTCTTTACACAATAAAAAATTGAACGGTCAAGGTTTGAAACGAATAAATAACACGATAAACATGGCCAAGTACATTTTTGTTACGGGTGGCGTAACAAGTAGTTTAGGAAAAGGAATCATTGCGGCTTCTCTTGCCAAATTATTGCAGGCAAGAGGATTGAGGGCTACCATTCAGAAATTTGACCCCTATATCAATGTTGATCCGGGTACACTCAATCCCTATGAGCATGGGGAATGTTACGTGACAGAAGATGGAGCTGAGACCGATCTTGATTTGGGGCACTATGAGCGTTTTCTGAATATTTATACTTCTCAGGCCAATAACGTTACTACGGGTCGCATTTATCAAACTGTCATTAATAAAGAAAGAGCAGGTGAATTCTTAGGTAAAACAGTACAGGTCGTTCCTCATATTACTGATGAGATCAAAAGAAGAATGTTATTACTGGGTGAAGACAATAAATACGATATCATCATCACTGAAATTGGAGGTACTGTAGGTGATATTGAGAGTCTACCCTTTATCGAAGCAGTTCGTCAGCTTCAGTGGGAATTACCGGAAGAAGATGTGATGGTAGTTCACCTTACATTGATTCCTTATCTGCGTGCTGCCAAAGAATTAAAAACAAAGCCAACCCAGCACAGTGTGAAGATGTTGAGTGAGACAGGTGTGCATCCTGATATCATCGTTTGCCGTACTGAGGAACCATTGAATAATGATATCAAACGTAAGATCGCACTTTTCTGTAACGTGAAACCTGAAGCAGTTATCGAAGCGATGGATGCTTCTACGATCTATGAAGTACCATTACTGATGTTACGCGAAAAGCTGGATCTTATTTGTTTGAAGAAATTAAACATCACAGAATACAGTGAACCTAACCTTGATAAATGGAAAGGATTTCTGGATAAACTAAAATATCCAAAGAGTAAAGTAACTGTTGGATTGATTGGTAAGTATATCGAGCTACAAGATGCTTATAAATCTATTCTGGAAAGTTTTGTGCATGCAGGAGCTATTAATGAAGTAAAGGTTCAGGTAGTGAATGTACACAGTGAATATATTACACAAGAAAATGTTGCAGAGAAACTGGAAGGACTGGATGGCTTACTCGTTGCACCCGGGTTTGGACATCGTGGTATTGAAGGAAAAATCATTGCTGTACAATATGCACGCGAAAAAGGATTGCCATTCTTTGGTATTTGTTTGGGTATGCAGATGGCTGTGATTGAATTCGCTAGAAATATCCTTGGACTGAAGAATGCCCATTCAATGGAAATGGATGCTTCAACTGATCATGCTGTGATCAACATGATGGAAGAGCAGAAAAAGATCAAAATGATGGGAGGTACCATGCGATTAGGTGCTTATCCATGCGAAATCAAAGAAGGAAGTCTTGCCCACACCATCTATGGTCAAACAAATATTTCAGAAAGACATCGTCATCGTTATGAATTCAATAATGATTACTTTGAACAATTTGAATCAAAAGGTATGATCGCCAGTGGACGTAATCCTGAAACCGGTTTGGTAGAGATCATGGAGATACCTTCACATCCTTTTTTCATTGGTGTTCAATACCATCCGGAACTGAAAAGTACGGTTGAAAATCCGGCACCTTTGTTCGTTCACTTTATTGGCGCTACGAAAAAGTATAATGAGATGCGCAGTCAAAGTAAAAAACCAAGTCTGCAAGGCGAAAAGTAATACTCATTCAAATATTCCAGCCCCGATTGATATCGGGGCTTTTTTAATTCTTATACATATTCTTTTTCGCCGGACTTTAGGCAGGCGTTATTTTAACATTGTATACCTGTTCCTTATTTCTTGTTTCTTTTTCTACACCCTTTATTCTTCTTGTTTTATCATCATATCTCTTTTCAGATCTGCCCAGGTATCGTTTAAAGACTGGTCCTTTTCTTTTTTCCAAACAGTGATCTGTTCTTTCATTTTTTCTTTTCTTTCCGATGCGGATGCTTCAAAAAATTGCTGAATAAATTGACCATCTTGTTCGAAAGCTGTTTGGTTGAATTGTTCTTTTATAGCCAATTCTCTTTTGTGATTGTTTTGTGCAAGTGTAGTTTCCAGCTCTTCAAGTAGTCTTACTTTTTCATCATAACTGCCATTCGGTAATAACATTTTTGCGATTACAGGCATGAGTTCTATCAACATCAATATGGCCACCAATAAATAGTATCGTATGGCAACAGCGGTATTGTCACTTACCAGATTATTCAATGCTTCAATTCTTGTAATAAAACCGTTATTCAGTAAGGCGTCAAAATTGGCTTGCTCTTTTTTGATATTACTCTCTATTAAGAAAAGAGAACTGTCTATGGAAGCTAATTGTGGCTTCAGTTGATTTTCAAGATTGCGATAGTCGGCATCCAGTTGCAGGTATTCTCTTTGTTTGGCTTGTGCAATATCTTTTAATCCAATCTTACCACTCCCTCCCGTACCATCCGTTTCAGCAATGAATCGATCTCTCGCAACACTTACTTCCTGATAACGCGATGAAAGTCTTGTCTCGATTTGATTTTTCTG
Source organism: Sediminibacterium sp. (assembly GCA_965279585.1). GTDB lineage: Bacteria > Bacteroidota > Bacteroidia > Chitinophagales > Chitinophagaceae > Sediminibacterium. Next base: position 1,358,301 of record OZ257248.1, read on the forward strand.
ATCGATTAACTCTTTTTTTGCAGTCGCATATACTGTATCCTGACTTGCTCTTTTTTCCCTTTTTCTTTTTTCATTATCAATAGACACCTGTACTTTAATTTCTTTATCGAATAAATATAATAGTGCTGGTTGTGCCATGAATAATCCTATCGTTAATGCCAGTGCAATGCGAAACAATACAGGAATGAATTTCTTTTTGTTGTTTCTTGATATACCCTTGATCAACGCTCGGTCAATGGTAAGAACAATACCTCCCATGAAAATTCCAAGCGGTACAGCAGATATCCAAGATCCGGTTACTGTAGAAAAGAAGTAGGTCCATGCGAGTGTGGCAAAGAGCCAGGTACCTAATACGGTCATTCCCACAATAGCATACCTATTCCGGTCAATCACACAGGTTTTGATCAAATCTTCTTCAGCAGTGGATAACCACCATAAAAATTGATGCCATTTGGTAGTAGGCGCATTAATTTCCTTTTCGGAAATGATTACATTTTCGGACATACAAAGGTTTTTAAGCAGTAAAATGGGTAGAAGTTGGGAATCCGCCTTTGGTTGAAGTGAGAGAACATAAAGAAACGACCATTTTGCCTGATTTGTACATTTCCAACCCATTTTGGGCTGATTTTAACGGAATGAAACTTAGGGTTCTAATCTTCCCCGCAAATATTACCTTTGCCCCTCAATTCGAAAACAGTATGAAGACGGACAAGAATACGGTCATTGGCTTTGTTTTATTAGGAATTTTATTTTTTCTGTATTTCTGGTACAGTAATAAACAGCAAACTGCCTTGGTGGAGATGAAAAAAAGGCAGGAAGATTCCATTGCCAGAGTCAATGCTGCAAAGTTGCCGGTTGTGGATAGTACAACCTTACAATTGGATTCTCTCAAAAGAGATTCTTTAAGTAAAGTGATCATGGCAGGCGACTTCACAGCGGCTGCTATTGGCACTGAATCTTTGGTGACGATCGAGAATAATCTGATGAAGATCACTTTCACCAATAAAGGTGCGCAAGTGAAATCGATAGAGCTCAAAAAATATAGTAAAGCAGATAGTACACCTGTTGTGCTTTCTGATAAAAATAAATTGGGTTATACCATTAATACAGGTGCTAACCAATCTGCGAATACAACGGACTTATTTTTTACAGCTGCAGTACCGGTAAAGAGAGCGGATGGAAGTCAGGTGATCGATTTTACCTTGTCTGCTGCAAATGGACAACAAATCAATCACCAGTACATTATTTATCCTGATGCTTACATGATCGACTGGAATGTATCACTGACAGGAGCTGATAGATTATTGAGTCAGGGTGCATTGAATATGAAATGGAATCTGGAGACGACGCAATTGGAGCGTTCTGCTGAATATGAGCGTCAGATGTCCAATATCTGTTTCTCTGAAGACAGTGAATTTGATTATATCTCTGTGAATACTGAAAAACAATTTGAGAAACCGGTTCAGTGGGTGAGTGTGGTTCAACAGTTTTTCAATCATACATTGATAGCTAAAAATAATTTTAATTCAGGCGATGTCAAATGGCAGCGTAAAACAGATTCTACCAATGGATTGGCAAGTACAGAAACCAATCTTCAAATGAAATTACCTGTAACAGCGGCAGTATCTGTACCATTCCAATTGTATTATGGTCCGAGTGATTATGCGATACTGAAAAAGCAGGCACCTGAAATGGATCGTATTGTGAACCTCGGTCGCGATATGTATTCTTTTGTTCGTCCGATCAATAAGTACATCATCATGCCGGTATTTGATTTCTTTGCCGGTTTTGTAAGTAACTATGGTTGGGTAGTATTATTACTGACACTGTTTATTCGTTTGGTTACTTCACCATTGACCTATAGTAGTTATTTGAGCGGAGCAAAAATGAAAGCGCTCAGACCTGAGTTGGATACTATGCGTGAAAAGTTTGGGGATGATAAGCAAGGGTTTGCCATGGAACAAATGAAATTATTCCGTGAAGCAGGTGTGAATCCATTAGGTGGATGTATACCGGCCTTACTGCAAATTCCGATCTTCTTTGCGTTGTATAGTTTCTTCAATGCGAATATCGAATTGCGTGGACAATCATTCCTGTGGAGTGAGGATCTTTCTTCATATGATGTGATCGCCACATTGCCGTTTTCAATTCCTTTGGGTTTTGGTGATCATATCAGTTTGTTCACCATCACGGCTGTTATTACCAGCTTCCTGATCTCTATTTATAATATGAGTATGACGCCAACACAGGATAATCCGATGTTGAAGTATATGCCTTATATATTCCCTTTCATTCTCTTATTCATTTTCAATAGACTACCATCAGCATTAACTTGGTATTATACCGTTTCTAACTTGGTAACACTCGGATTGCAATTTGTGATACAGAATTATATCATCAATCATGATCTGATTCTTGCTAAAATTGATGAAAAGCGTAAAGCGCCTAAGAAAAAAAGCAAATGGCAGGAGCGTTATGAGCAGATGATGGAAAGTCAAAAGAAATTGCAGGAGTTGAAAGAAAAAAATCAAAAAAGAAATAAGTAATAAGACTATTGATTTTCAATATTTTATAAACTTTAAGAAAGCCCTACACCTGTTGTGGGGCTTTTTCGTTAATCTTGGCATGGAATTGTATCATTAGATATTAAATCGCTCACATGAAAAAGTTAATAGGAGTATTTGTATTACTGATCACATTGATCTCTGTTTCAGCTCAACAGCGAGTAGTGGCAGAATGTACCATCACTTACGGGATCAATATTGATGATACACAAGCAAGTAATGATGCAATTGCTTCTCTGAAATCCAGTAGCAAAATCGTTTATATCAAAGGTGTGAATAGTAGGACAGACCTTACTAGTCCAACTTTTATGCAGTCAATGATCTATCAAAAAAATAGTGGTACTGCTGTGATCTTACGTGAGTTTGGCGCCAATAAGTTCATGACCAAACTAGACCCTGACAAGTGGAAAGAAGAAAATAAAAAATTTGATGGTATGCGGATAGAAGCGACCACTGAAACAAAGACGATCATTGGTTATGAGTGTAAGAAAGTAAACCTGGTAATGGCAAATGGAAGTACTTTCTCCGTGTATTATACACCTGCTATCGCACCTTCAGTGAAAGAATTTGAATATCAGTTTAAGGATATTCCCGGACTGGTATTGGAATCCGAAAGTATTGATGCTGATGGAAATAAGATTCGCTATACGGCGAAACAGATCAATTTTAATCCGGTACCTCCTTCAAAGTTTGATATACCCACAAGTGGATATAGAATACTGTAGTTGTAAATAAAAAGAAAATTCTTAGCGTTGAGTAGGTGCCGGAGTTTTAAACTTTGGCACTTTTACTTTGAACTTGTAAGGATATACAAAAGATGTATTCCCGTTATCATAACGCAACATAGAAGAGATTTCAACACCATCGTTCTTTAAGGTAGAAGTGGTTACCGATGGTGCAGTCTTCAGATGTAATGAGTACTTAAGCGATGAATAAGAAGCAGCTTTGGTAGACAAGTGATGCATATTTTTCAATGTATACTTGCTGTCTTTTGCTCTTTTTTCAGTGATTCCTGTTAGTGTAAACGCAGCAAAAGCCATCTGCACACCTACGATCAATAGGGTAGCTATGGCTATTTTTTTGATATGATTACGGACTAACATTTGGACAAAGGTACTGTTTTGTTAAATTAAAACATAATTATCATACTATTATGTTAACGTTTCTGGATAAAAAAAGTTACGGTAAACTTGGAAAAAAGGTTTTTTAGGTCTATTTTAGGTAAACCCATTGAAGATGAGAGAAAATCCGTACCGCGAAGACAGAGAAGCCCTCAAAGAACTCCTCCAACAGTACCAGAATCTCAAACAAGGTCGTCACCACAGCTTTATTGAAGAAGACGCTTTCGAACGTATTATTGATTATTATGATGAGAAAGACGATATCAATGAAGCACTTGAGGCTGCTGATATTGGATTAGAGCAGTATCCCTATTCTTCTCAATTAATGATCAAAAAGGCCGATTTGCTGCTGGCATCCCGTAAATACCGTGAGGCTTTGGATGTTCTCGAAAATGCCGAACTATATGATAGCAGTGATATCAACCTATATATCTTAAAAACAGATGCTTACCTGGCCTTAGACCAACAACCTAAAGCTGTGGAACTACTAGAAGCAGCATTGAGTTTGTTTGAAGGAGAGGAGCGGCTTGATCTTTTGTTTGAACTAGCCGATGTCTATGATGATTATGAGGAATTTGATAAGGTATTTGATTGTTTGAAGTTGATATTAGAGGAAGACCCTTCCAATGAAGAGGCCTTATACAAAATATGTTTCTGGACCGATTTTACTGGACGTAATGAAGAAAGTATCCGCTTGCACCAGCAAATCATTGAAGAGCAGCCATTTAGCGAATTGGCTTGGTTCAATTTAGCCGCTGCTTATCAGGGACTGAAACTTTATGAAAAAGCAATTGATGCATATCAGTATGCAGTAGCTATCGATGAAAAGTTCGATTATGCTTATCGCAATATGGGCGATGCTTACCTGCGTTTACGTAAATACAAAGAAGCCATAGAGGTGTTGGAAAAAGTACTGGAATTGACTCGTCCGGAAGATGTGATTTACGAAGCGATCGGGCACTGTTACCACAGAATGGGCAATTATGCGCAAGCCAGGTTCCATTATAAAAAAGCGGTTCATTTAAATCCGGATGACAGTAAACTGCATTACAAGATTGCGGTGACCTATATGCTGGAAGAACAATGGCAAAGTGCTGTAAAACAGTTGGAACTAGCCATGCGTATTCATCGTTCCATGCCGGAATACAATCTGGCCATGGGAGAATGCAAAATGAATCTCAATCAGTTCAAAGATGCAATCCAGTATTTTGGAACGGTTGTGCGTCAAAAGACCAAAAATGTAGCCGGATGGGAAGCATTGATTCGTTGTCTTATCAAAGCCGGTTTTCATGAAGAAGCAATTGAACAGTGTATTGCGGCTGCAAAAGCAACAGATGATAAACCCATTTTCCTGTTTTATCATAGTGCCATGTTGTTTATTCTCGGCAGATCCAAAGAGGGTTTACTCAAATTAGAAGCAGCTATGGAAAAAGCACCACGTTCTCTCAAGAAATTCATTGAACTGAATCCTTCTATCTTGCAAAACAATCAGGTAGTAGATCTAGTAGCTCGATATAAAAAAGGGAAAAAAATATAGATCTGCCATCTTCTTCTAATTCTTTACACATGCTTAAATGAGCTGTTTAGCTTATTTTTGCGTGCGAAAAAACAATCTTCATGAATTTTAACCTTTCTCAGATTCCTGTTAGAACACAACAACCCAGAGTATCAGGCTTAACCATGGTCATGGATAAAGGACTCAGCATAAATGAGGTCCATAATTTTATGAGTGTGGGTGGTCCGCACGTAGACATTGTGAAACTTGGATTCGGGACATCTTTTGTTACACCTAATCTTCGTGAAAAGATTGAAGTATATCATTCCTATAATGTACCTATTTATTTCGGTGGTACCCTTTTTGAAGCCTTCCTCATCAGAAATCAGTTTGATGATTATATCAGTGTTTGTAAAGATTATGGGATCAAATACATGGAAGTAAGTGATGGTTCCATCAGTATTCCTCACGCTGAGAAATGCGGGTATATCGAAAAACTGACCCAGCACGGAACAGTATTGAGTGAAGTGGGAAGTAAAGATGCAGCACATATCATCCCTCCATACAAATGGATTGAACTCATGCGTGCTGAATTAGAAGCAGGATCTTCTTACGTTATTGCAGAAGCAAGAGAAGCAGGTAATGTAGGTATCTACAGAGGTAGTGGTGAAGTAAGAGAAGGACTGGTTCAGGAAATATTAACCCAGATACCGGAAGAAAAAATCATATGGGAAGCACCTCAAAAAGCTCAACAATTATACTTCCTGGAATTAATTGGTTGTAACGTAAACCTTGGAAACATTGCACCCCATGAAATTCTTGCATTGGAAGCTATGCGTATCGGGTTACGTGGAGATACTTTTGAATTGTATCTTAACAAGCTTTGATCCATGAAACGTTATGGTCTTATTGGTTATCCTCTGACTCACTCATTTTCTCAAAAGTATTTTTCAGAAAAGTTCTTGAATGAGCAGTTGAATGATCATGTATATGACAACTTCCCGATAAAAAATATTTCGGAGTTAAAACAGATCATGACATCTCATCCCGATCTCAACGGACTGAATGTTACCATTCCATACAAAAAAGAAGTACTGGACTTTTTAGACGAACAATCATCGGCTGTTCAGTCAATAGGTGCATGTAATTGCATCAAGATATCCAATGGAAAACTTTCAGGGCATAATACGGATGTAATAGGTTTTGAAACGTCTTTACGGCCCTTTCTCAAGCCTGAACATTCTGCTGCACTCATATTAGGAACCGGTGGTGCGGCTGCAGCAGTTGCTTATGTGTTGGAGCAATTGAAGATCTCTTATCTGTCTGTATCCAGACAAAAAGGATCAAATACGATTACGTATCAGGACATTGATCAAAATATAATGGATACACATACCCTCATCGTTAATACAACACCATTGGGTATGTATCCTTCTGTTGATGAGTATCCTCCATTGCCTTACGAATGCATGACATCAAAACATCATTGTTATGATTTGATCTACAATCCTGCAGAAACTTCATTTCTAAAAAAAGCGGCAGCGCATCATGCAACAGTTCAGAATGGGGCTGAGATGCTCATTATTCAAGCAGAAGAAAGTTGGCGTATTTGGAATGAATAATCTCATTCAGTAACCGTCAGAATTGTTTTAAGTCTGATATCTCTTGATGAGGCTCCGATCATGATCCTGAAATCACCCGGTTCAATAACTTTTTCAAGAGAAAGATTTGTCATCGATAACAATTCAGGTGTTATTAAGAAACGAACCTGTTTGGTTTCTCCTGCTTTCAAGTATATTTTTTCAAAACCTTTTAGTTCCATTAACGGTCTTACAACACTGGACAAAAGGTCTCTTATATAAAGCTGAACGATCTCTTGTCCATCTCTTGTCCCACTATTCGTGATAGAGCAGGAAAGCCAAATACTATCAGATTGTTTCATGCTTTTTCTTTCTAATTGAAGATCATGATACGTGAATTGTGTGTAGCTCAATCCATATCCAAAAGGGAAAAGAGGTAAGCCGGATAAATTCACATAATCATCACCTCTTCCGGTGGGAGCATGATTATATACCAATGGTAACTGTGCTTCTGAGATGGGAAATGTGATGGGTAATTTTCCTGATGGATTATAATGCCCGAAAAGAATATCAGCTATTGCATGTCCGCCTTGCTCTCCCGGATACCAAGTTTGTAAAACGGCATCTACTTTATCGATCCAATGATTCATGGTGATGGCGCTACCTCCTGTCAATAATACCACTGTTTTCTTTCCTGTTGCTGCGATACGTTGTATCAACTCTTCCTGATATCCCGGCAATTGTAATGAAGCCCTGTCGCGAAACTCACCTTCTTCAATACCTGCAGCGATCATGACAATATCCGCTTGTTTTGCTAATAGTACAGCTCTCTCTATCTCTTGTTGATACTGATCTTTAATACCATGGTCCCATATCAACCGAATATGGCCGTTGCCATTGGGTTCTTTAAATTCAATAGTGACTAAGTATGAACTGTCTTTATGTAAGAAAACTTTTGTCAGTCGTGTATGATAACTTTGTTTTTCCCATTCATCAATGAGTAATCGTTGATTCAGGTACAAACGAAAGCCATCATTGCCTTCTAAACCGATCTTGTATTCTCCTATAGCCGGTGCTTTGATAAAACCTTTCCATCGTACACTATAAAAGTCGTTGGGTAAAATAGGATCAGGACCGTAAAGTGTCCAATGAAAATCAATATGATCATCTATTCTTTTCAAAACGGGGGACCCAAGCAGGTCTACATTATCAAAATATTCAGCGATCAAACCATTTCTTCTTTTATTATCACTGTCGGTATGCGTAAGAACAGTATTAGGAATTGTAACGGCATTTATAGGCATCCTTTGAGCCCCAATAGTATATTGAATATTGACATTCGGTAGTAGGGTCTGAAGTCCTTTTAGCAATGAAATTTTTTCTGATCCATTACCGCTATATCCACCTAATCTCGCTTCAGTTGCATCTTGACCGATCAAAGCAATGGTTTTGATTTTATTTTGATGGAGCGGGAGTAATTGGTTTTTATTCTTGAGTAATACAATGGATTCTAAAGCAGCTTGTTTGGCCAATTCCTTGTGCTGTTGTTTGAAACTACTGTCGCGGGCTTTGGACTCATCTGTATAAGGTTGATCGAATAATCCCAGTTCAAATTTTGCAGTTAAAACCCTGCTTACGGCATCATCTATTCTCGATTGAGCAATTTGCTGATCCAGAAAAGGAGGGATGAATAACTGGTGATGTTCATGCTGTGTTTGAAAAATGACATCCAATCCATTTGTGATGGCATGCTTACCTGCTTCAGCATAATCCTTAGCAGTATAATGCAAAACATTGGCGCCACCCACTGCGCTGGCATCAGAAATGACAAAACCTTTGAAGCCCCATTTATTTTTAAGTGTTTCCGTCAGTAAATAACGGTGAGCTGTAGCCGGACTCCCATCTACAGAATTATATGAAGTCATAATTGATCTAGCACCCGCTTTATGAATAGCAGCGATAAAGGGAGGGAAGTGTATATCCATCAAAGCCCTTTCATTCAAATAAATGGGATAACTATCACGACCGCCATCACCCACATTAGCGATAAAGTGTTTAGGTGTTGAGATAATATTTTTCTTTTCAAAAGACTTGATAAATGAAATACCAATTGCGGATGTGAGAAATGGATCTTCTCCATAAGTTTCTTCTGTTCGTCCCCAACGAACATCTGTAGCAATATTGATGACAGGCGACAACACTTGTCTGATTCCTCTGATCGATGCTTCTTTTGCAATAGCATCTGCTACGCCTTCCATTAATTTTGTATTCCAGGTAGCGGCTAACCCAATACTTTGCGGAAATACGGTAGCCCCATCTCTTACCAGTCCATGTAAGGCTTCATCAAAAGGAATGATGGGAATGCCTAGTCGGGTATTTTCAACAAAGTATTTTTGGATTCGGTTGATCTTTGTAGCCAAGCTCCACGCATTTTCCTTGGTATTGTACCGCAGTAATTGTTCTGCAGCATTTTTTTCATCAGCGACGCCTGCGCTCACTTGGAATCCAAATAATCCATCTTGGTATTTCTGTTCTTCTCCTTTTTTGATCTCACCCGGTATCATAAACAGTTGGAAAAACTTCTCTTGTACCGTCATTCTCGACAATAGGTCGTTCACCCTTTCCTTGATCGGTAACTGTTTGTTTTTATAAGGAGGGATCAATTGGGCGGATAAAGTAATCGGCGCTATCAATGGCAACATCCAGCAACTGATCAACAGAAAGAACAATGGGCGAGCAGATGTTTGCATGAATTGATTCATTTAGTTGGTAAGCAATTTCTGCAAAGCTTCTTCAGGAATATGGGCTTTCTTTTTTGCTGAATAGTCATAACAGATCATTCCTGTTTTTGCCTTACCTGCTAAAACCAAATCCTCTGTTTGTATGAGCTCAATTTTATAGAAGAGATCAAATCCCAACTTGTCAAAATCTGCCGCACAAACAGAGATTCTGACAATGTCGCCATGATTGAGTTCCTTTTTGTATTCTACTGCTACATCTGCCATGATAAGTCCCACACCTCCAAATGACAATTCTGTATAGCCATGCTTTATTAAAAACTGTTGTCTGGCTTCATGGATCAATGAAAGAAATACATCGTTACCCACATGTCCGCCATAATTGAGATCTGTAATGCGTATAGGGATATCTACATAGAACTGAAAATGATCCGGTAAGTTTATTTTGATACGGTTCATAGTGAAGGCTGTAGTTGTAAGAAATAAATTAATTGTGCAACTGCTTTTTTTCTATGGCTGAATTTATTTTTTTCTTCCATACTCATTTCAGCAAAACTTTTGTGGCTGCCCGTTGGAATAAAGATGGGATCATATCCAAACCCACTGGTACCTGTTTGCGATAATGCAATGCTTCCTTCACAGATACCTTCAAATTGATATTCTTTTCCCTGCCAAATCAATGATACTACTGTTCTGAAACGGGCTTCTCTTTGTGTATTCTCCCCCAGCTTATTTAAAAGTTTATCGATATTGGCCTGAAAACTTTTTTCTTCTCCTGCATACCTGGCACTTTTAACACCCGGCTCACCATTGAGAGCAAGTACTTCTAATCCTGTGTCCTCGCTAAAAACGTTTTTGCCTGTAAGTTGGTAAATAACAGTAGACTTTTCTGTGGCATTGGCCTCCAGTGTATCGTGTGGTTCAGGAATATCAATATCAATACCGGCATCTTTCAATGTGATGACGTGAATATTTTCTCCAATGATGGTATTGATCTCGTCTACTTTATGTTGATTGTTAGTAGCAAAAACAAGTGTGTGCATATCAAGATAAATTGAACATGTTTTTTAGGCTCAGCCAAAGTTTACTTTTTTCAAGTTTTGCTTCTCTGCTTTCACCCATCATGGTAGAAAGAGAGGGAGCAAACAAAATCGAAGACTGATCATATGCCTGAACCTGATAAAAAGGGAGCTTAAAAGGCATGTTTAGTGCATTGGCATCGACATCAAAAATGATCATGTGTTTTGGTGAAAGCCATTCTTTAATCGTATTGTATGAAAGGGTGTTATTGGCAAGATTCACAATAGCTACATCCCCGAGATTTAGTTTGCAGGCTGCTAGTATGGCAGATAAAAACTGCAAAGACTGATCGTTCACGAAAACAGCTTCGTGGTCAACTAATAAAATGCTAATTTTTTTCTGGTTGTTACCCAAAAATTCAGGCTCTTTTACATTGGATTCAACCTTTTTTTTCGGAATTTTATTATCAACGAATGGTTCATTTACAATGACCAAATGATTCTTATACAGGTCGGGTAGCACAAAATCAGGTAGTATTATGGGATGCTGGTCAGCCATTGTATAAATATTAACAGTTGTTAGTTTTCTTTTTTTTCGTTTCTTTGCGCCAAATATAGAATTATGACAGCAGCACTTGACATAAACATCACGAAAGTTGAGACAAGTAAGTTACTAGATATGACGCTGGAAAATATTCCTTTTGGAAAATATTTTACAGATCATATGCTGGAGGCAGACTATGAGAACGGAGAGTGGAAGAATGTTGAGATCAAACCTTATCAACCGCTGTTATTGGAGCCTTCTGTAGCTGCATTGCACTATGGCCAGGCTATTTTTGAAGGTATCAAAGCCTATAAAGACCAAGAAGGTAATGTTGCTATTTTCCGTCCACAGGATAATTTCAAACGTTTTAATATTTCAGCAGAGCGTATGCAAATGCCTGTTGTTCCAGAAGAAATTTTTATGGAAGGCATGCGTATGTTGATCGATCTAGATAGGAACTGGGTGCCTTCTATGAAGGATCATTCTTTATATATCAGACCTTTCATGTTCTCATCAGACCCGGTGATTGGTGTAAAACCTTCTGAGTCATACAAATTCATGATTCTTTTAAGTCCTACAGGTCCTTACTATACTGCACCTATGAAAATTTATGTTGAGGAAAAGTATACAAGAGCTGCTCCGGGTGGGGTAGGATTTTCAAAAAATGCAGGTAACTATGGTGCTAGTATGTTGGCTACAGCATTGGCTAAAAAAGCTGGTTATGATCAAGTGCTTTGGACTGATGCTTTTGAACACAAATACTTGCAGGAAGTGGGTACTATGAATGTGTTTTTCATCATTGGAAATACAGCGATTACTCCTTCTTTGGAAGAGGGTACTATTTTAGCAGGCGTTACCAGAGATAGTGCCATGACGGTACTAAAAGATATGGGTTTTGAAGTGATAGAGAAAAAAATCAGTATTGAAGATCTGATGGATGCGCATCGTGCAGGTATTCTCTATGAAGTATTTGGTACAGGAACAGCGGCTACCATCTCTTTGATCAAAGAATTACGTTACAAAGATTATGTAATGCATTTTGATACCGATAAGTGGAAAACAGCGCCTGAACTAAAACAAAGATTGAATGATATTCGTGAAGGCAGAGCAGCAGATACACATGGCTGGATGTTCCGCGTTTAATGATTTAGACCTTTATAGAAAGGGGCTCGTGAAGCCCCTTTTTTTGTGCTTATAATTTAATGAAAGTACTAGCTGTAAATTTGTTGCCACTGTGTATTTCAAGAATGTAGGAGCCATTCAATAAGCCATTTAACGATACCTGAAAACTTCCTTCTTGCTGTTGCCCTAATATTTGTTTCTTGAGTATTTGTCCGTCCATATTTTTAATGAGTATAAAACTATGTCCGGGCTTATAGGCTTTAAAGTAAAGGGTCAAATGATGTTGAGCGGGAACAGGTGATAGTTTCACAATAATGGGTTCTTCTTGTGGAACGGGTGGGATAGGAGCTCTTAATATGAAACGTCTTTCTCCGGCACTTGCAGTATCTGATGTTACCTGAAAATGGTACATACTATCCTGTTTGATTTTTATCACATTTCCTGTAAAAAGATCATGTAATTCAAGTTGAATATTTCTGGGTAGCCATACCCTGTTAAATCGAATACTATGAGATCCCGTAACCTTTGTTTTAATGCATAATGGGATATAGGTCTGCGTATTCATCACTCTTGCATCAATTGCCAGAGCAATCTGATCATAACTAAGGCTATATAGATTATAGTCTCGGTTGAAAATTTTTTCAGCATCATCTTCATCATACCGAATACTTGCAGTATCGATATGAATCAATAAAAATCTATCCAATAGTTGATCTTCTTTATAAAAGCTCAATGCAATTTGATACCTGTTTTCAATGATATCAGTAATGCTGTCAGTTAAGGGTTCCATGATTTTTGATTGTTCCGAAAATCTTATAGAAGCATCGGATCCCTTTTTGCTCTTGATGATAAATCCTTGCATGGGTTCAATGATATGATTGCCTTCAAAAGCTTTAGCAGCATAGCCTCCGGTGTTGGATAAGCTGTTGTCCCATATCCAAAAATGATGTCCAATATCGCCGCTACGACCAATATTTTTAGACAATACGCTTGCCATGTATGGGTTGCCCGTTAAATGATATTGAGTATCTGTAGTATTCACGAATGAAACTTCTTCATCACCAATAATAGGACGACCCGACAAGCGAATATGTTCTCTTTTTTTATTTTCAAATGGTATGAACGTACTTAAACCGGATGATCTCTTCCATACACTGAAAGATTGATTGGCTTCTTTGCCCATGGCTTGCCAATTGAAGGTCTTATTGAGATAGGATTGATCTTTTAACGTCAGTACATCAAACTCATTTTGCTGAGGGTTGGGGTCTGTAAATATTGCATAAACACTATCTACAGGATGAACAATTGTAGCATTACGAAATGCCGGAATACTTTCTTTGAATGGATTTGTGATCCAGTTATTTTTGGATGTAAAAAGTTTCGTTATTCGGCCTGCCAATTGAGTTCCTGTTGCATTCGGTGTGATGACAGCCGAAGAATCCAGTACTAAATAATTTTGAGTGAAAAGTTTTCCCTTTATTAACTGCAGTGATTGCTTGAGATACAAAGAATCTGACAAGAATAATTCAATACCTTGTAAAGCTAAATGATCCAGTTGATTGTTCTCAAATACTTGTGCAGGTAGCCATTGCGAGGCTTTTCCAACTGCCAATAAGGTTCCATTTTCCGATCGAATCGATTGATGTCCCGTGATACCATTTTCATATGTCAATACACCTGAAAGCAACAATCTAGTTTGATCCAGCAGTTGTAAGGATTTGCAAAATGCGCTATCGGTTATTTGTACCCATGATCCGTTTGTTTGAATTACGACATCGGTTTGCAGATCCGGGATCATAGCACTGCACCAATTACTGGGAGTATGCCAGCTGTTATTTTGCTGTCCAAGCCATAATCCTTTTGTTTTTACATCAATCAGTATAGATTCCGATGTGTCAACACAACCGCCTGAATGAACAATTCGTCTAAACCAAGAGGGTTGTTGTAGATGCCCCGGTTGGAAAAAAGAATAGTTATTGTTTGATAGTGGTTGGAATAATTTTTTAGGATCTTCTGTTGAGATTTGCCATTGATAACTATAGATTCCATTTCCACCGAAAGGTATTTCTCCATTGATTCTTTCAGGAATTGTACCACTGCAAATAATTTGGTTTTTGTAAAGATTATTTTTACCGATCTCTGGAAATAACTGAAATTTTAATTGCTTGATAATGGTGTTAATTCCATCCGAAACTTGTATCACACACTCATCGGTTTGTTCTTGATCAAAGCTGTTGGTGTAAATAATATTTTTTGGTTCTTGTAGTAATATTGTTTGTTTACTACTAAAAGGGGTTCCTGAAATAAAGCCATACTTCGGAGGTACAAGGATCTTCCATTCTAGACCACCTGCTTTTTCCTCGTCTTCTATTTGCAAAAATTTATCTAGGGTGAGATTTCCTTTTTTGCAAACAGGGATGTATATGGATGTAGTATCGATCCATTTTGGAGGAACTCCATCAACATCAATGTTGCTAAGTGCTCCCATATTTTTCAAAAACGGGATAAGTGGGTTGCCGTTTTCATCTGTTACAGCTTTTGCATTGAATAGTTGATTGGATAATCCAATTCCATTTTTATCCAACATCCCTTTTTGAACGGCCGTTTTAAAAGATAATTTATTGCCCGGAGCCCCATGACTGTAAGGTATTTTATAGACCATATTACCCATTACAACTTCAAGAAAAGGAAATATTTGATCTCGAATATGAACTGTCTCAGAAAAGAAAATATCAAATGATAATGTATCGTTCAATCCGTATAATGTTCCATTCGGAGTACTTACACCTGTTATTTCAGGAAGAGTAGCATCAATTAATAAATCTGAGATGACGCCTGTATTCGGAATATTATTTACTAAGAGATTTCCTGCAGGATCTTTGATAATACTGTTATTCAATGTGATGCTATTGGCGATTCTTATACCATCTGCATCGAGTTCATCCGGTTGAATAATATAGGAGAATTGCAGGCTCGTATCTGTTAACGACGTGAGTACCGGATTACGAATCCGTGTGCCAATGGTGACAGATAATAGGGGTTTGCCAAATATTGTATCACATTCAATAGACTCATTACTGATCAACGTAAAGTGTAATGTGTCACCTGATTTATATTTTTTTCTTTCAACATTTTGCAATGATTTGATTAACGGTCTTGTATGATCGATGGCATCTTTATCTTGTATGATTTTATAGGACATGTTATTATTTTTATTGTTGGCGCTGTCTTTTATTACCATAACAATGATATGGGGCTCATTGCTTTTTAATTCCATTCCTCCTGTAGTAATGATGGAAATCGCTGAATAGATACTGTCGTTTTGTTTACGAAATTGTGTAATCGGATAACCTGAAATAGTTCCTTCTAAAAAAAGAAATGATGTGGTATCCGGTTTAGTAAATATGCTTAGGTAAATAGTATCTTTTACTTTGTAAGATCGATTCGGGATTCGCACACCTACTATCTCTGGGGGTGTTTTGTCAAATATTGTTTTACTTCCTTCATAAGATATTGGCAGGATATGTGGAACCTGTTTTTCATGACGATGGAGCATGGGTTGTATGATGGCGTCCTTAATGCCTGAGTGGATTTTTATTATGTAGCTTGTATCATTTTGTTTTTCAGCTAAAATAATTTTTGCATCGTTGGGAGGGATACTGGTGATGCTAAAATGTGAATCAATGATATTGTCTACAGGTTTATGAAAACTTAGTTGATATAGTAGAGTGTCTTGATTGCTATAAGTACTTAAAGGGCCGAATGATTTGATGGAAACTTGCGATTGAAAACGTAAGGGTCTTCCATATCCGATACCTTTTTCATTGGTTGCATAAGATCTGATAAATATGGTTGTGTTGATCGGAAAATCTTTCAGTGAAGCCATTAGCAATGAGTCGTTTATCGACACAGGTAGTCGATTGTTTTCAATCAATGGGGTATCATTGACTTGCCAACAAAAACCTGTTTCTATAACGGGGGCTCCATTATCTGATAGTAATCTTCCTTCAATTCTAAAAATACCAAAGCCTTCCCGAATCACAGTATCAGTGTGAACCTCGGGCTTAGTGATGATGGTACTAAATGAAGTTGTATCGCTAACCGTAGTTCCTAATGAGTTGGTAGCGATGGCTCTGATAAAATATTTTTTACCTGGTTGTAGTGTGTTTAGCAATAATGTAGCATTGATATTTCCAGAGCCGGCTACAATACTGTTGGGATCCGAATGAGTAATGGTAATGGGATGGTGTAATTGAGCAGTTGTATCATATTCAAATTTCAACGCTGTATTCGACAATCCATCATTAATCGTTGTTTTGATCCGAGCTATTTTTGTTCCAAGACTATCAATGGTGGGTTTGCTGAGGATGGGTGCGGATATTTCTGCCGTTGCCGTAAAACTAAAATCATCTATTGCCATGGCATCATCATTACCGGTCTCATCTTGATCATCCCATCGCAGGATTAGTTTTTCTCCCGGCTTCCAAACAATATCCGTTAGAGTAACTTGAATCGTATACTGGTTGACCGGAAGATGTCCGTTCAATGTAGCGCTACCGGTCGTAATATGAATGGATGTGAGATCAGCTCTATTGTCACTGATCAGTTGATTGGTGTCAATGCTGTTCAATTGTCTGGTCTGATAGGAAAAACGCCAGTTGTTTATATTTCCTGAACCACTTTTACGCCATTGAGTCGCCAGTAAACGAATATTTATTTTGTTGAGGAGTGATCTGGTAAGATTTTCAATAACAACCCCCAATGCATAAGTTCCGGAACCTGAGGCCAGCGATCCCAAGGCCCGATTTGTATTACCTGAAAGCCCAAAGCTATAGATCCCGCTGCCGGTCCCGGATCCGGTACCGGTAAGAAATGAGGTATTCGGTTGATTACCTGATAGTTGTAATACTTGCCAGCCTTGAAGTGATGTAAAAGACAGAGGAGCTTGGTCAAGCGGATGGGGACCTTTTCCGGTAAGTGTGAAAGTTCCTGAAACAGGTAACAGGTCAAAATTTTGAGTATAAATGGAGCCTGCCGTATGATAAGGGACTGTAGAAAATTGGGAAAATCCATTTGATTGGCAGCATAAAAGGATCAAAAAAGGTACATATCTACTCATGGGGTGACCGAATTAGGTCCTAAACCTAAAATGTTCATTGGTAGAGTATACCCTTGGAGGTGGATTCAAGTAACAATTCAAAAAAGGAGAAAGTATTTTTACCTGATTGATAGAAAAAATAGAAGCAGGGAGGCTTCTCAAGTCCTTTATTTACCATGAAATTGAGTTCAAAACCCATGCTTATCCACAATAAGAATCAAAACTTTTGAAAAGTTTTTGATTTTTCACTTGCAGCCATTACCTTTGCCGTCCGAAATTTTAAACGGTAAATAATGCCTACAATACAGCAATTAGTAAGAAAAGGTCGCGAAATTATCAGGGCCAAAAGTAAGTCAAGGGCTTTGGATGCTTGTCCGCAGCGTCGTGGTGTATGTACTCGTGTATACACAACTACT
Source organism: Sediminibacterium sp. (assembly GCA_965279585.1). Classification (GTDB taxonomy): domain Bacteria; phylum Bacteroidota; class Bacteroidia; order Chitinophagales; family Chitinophagaceae; genus Sediminibacterium. The sequence continues at coordinate 1,375,998 of OZ257248.1, forward strand.
CCAAAGAAGCCTAACTCAGCTCTGCGTAAAGTAGCGAAAGTGCGTTTGACCAATAAAGTAGAAGTTATCGCTTATATCCCAGGTGAAGGTCACAATCTTCAGGAACACTCGATTGTATTGATTCGTGGTGGTCGTGTGAAGGATTTACCGGGTGTACGTTATCACATTGTTCGTGGTAGCCTTGATACTGCCGGTGTTAAGGATCGTAAGAAGAGTCGTTCTAAATACGGAACTAAGAAAGAAAAGGCAAAAAAATAACCTAATAATCTGTTAATCAGCTAATTACTATACGTCATGCGTAAAGCACAAGCCAAAAAATTACCTCTTGCACCAGATGGTCGTTTCAATGACAAACTGGTAACCCGTTTCATCAATAACCTTATGTGGGATGGTAAGAAAAGTACTGCAATCAATATTTTTTATGATGCAGTTGATAAGGTTACTAAAATGACCGGTGAAGATGGTTATGAAACTTGGAAAAAGGCCATTGCCAATGTAACTCCTTCTGTAGAAGTAAGAAGCCGTCGTATCGGTGGTGCAACCTTCCAGATTCCATCTGAAGTACGTGCAGATCGTAAGATTTCATTGAGCATGAAATGGTTGATCCGTTACAGCCGTGAGCGTAATGGTCGTACTATGGCTGACAAGCTGGCTAATGAGATCGTAGCTGCAAGTAAAGGTGAAGGTGCTGCTTTCAAGAAGAAAGAAGATACCCACAGAATGGCTGAAGCGAATAAAGCCTTCTCTCACTTCAAAGTATAAATAATCATATTTTTATATGTAAAGCTCCCTCTGGGAGCTTTTTTTATGGATTATAATTCCATTAAAACCTGTTAGTAGTGCTTTTACTACACGTTTATAGTAATATATTTGCAATACAATATCCAATCCTACAAAGCACCAAAGCTTTTAATCCGCGCCTTGACACCAAATGAGTAACCCCTCATTTGAATCCTACACCTATCCAGTCCTTGAAAAGCTGTACGCTTATGTATGCGAGTAATTGAAAATCAATTCTTCGCCATTTAAAAAATCCTATTCTCATGAAGACAGTGTTGATAAAACACCGCCGATAAAAGGCTATTATCATGTCTGTCTTGATCCAATCCTTTGAAACCGAACCAATCCAATCCATCCACGGCTTTTTGATCTGTATGGTTTACTCGGTTGTTCCAACAACCAACCAAACAGAAGACAAATAAGACGTTATCCTCTGCAAGGCCCATTCAATTGGACAAACCAATTCGGATGCAACCCAAACTAATCCCAAGGAAATCAACAAAAGATGAAACCAGTTCAAAAAATGAAGGCATTTATTTTGACTACCCTATTGGTGTCAGGTGCTTTGTTTTTTACAGGATGTGGTAAGGAAACTGTAATTCCTAAATCGGAACATGAAAAGCTTTTTGATCATTTAACCAGCGAGTTGGGCAACAAACAATGGTTTTTGAAAGCAATTTATGTGAATGGTGCGCTGCAGCCTTTAACAGATGCACAGAAGAGGTACTACAAGACTTACACAAGAACCCAATCTCCTTTCACAGCTACTTTTTTGGATGATGACGGTAACAGAGGTGAAGCCTATCTGTTAAGTGTTATTCAATTGAAGGAAGTCATTAACAACGGCCCAACAGGAGCTGCTACTCGTGACTATGTTGTGAAAGAGCTTAGCGAAAAAACCTTGGATATACAGATCACTAACCCTCCGGGAATGCCTGCACAGATCGTGAGAGAAGTTTATTATGCCAATTAAGAAGTTCACATATTTCATTCTGATTCTGATGCTTAGCTGCTTTGCAGGTAAAGCGCAGGTTGCTGTTATGGGAACCAGCTTTTTGAGCGGGAATGGAGGAATTGTGACCACACCAACCGTATTGGTATCCGGATCGGGAAAATGTCTGGTAGTAGGAGGAAGTGCCTCAGCTTTGGATATTGCCAATAACGGAACGGGTTTATTTGGATCTGCTTGCTCAGAAAAGCCACCGGTTGCAGATACTACAACTTTTTCTTTATCGTTAAATGTGTATCCAAATCCGACTCGTGGGTCTACCATGTTGAAAGCTACAGGAGATTTCGATGAGAAGCTTTCTTGTTTGGTGAAAGTAATCGCAATGGATGGTAAGATTCTATTTGGTCAAATGGTTCCCATGAAAGACGTGAAGAAAGGTTATATGATCAATGGAAATGCATGGGCGGCAGGAAATTACACAGTGATGGTTGAATTGATGAATAAACGCTATAGTTTAAGGTTAATTAAATTGTAGTTATTCGGTAAAGGGCTGATTATGTGGTACTTTTGTAAGCAGAAATAGTCGTAACTTACTAAGTATCAATAAATATAGAAGACATTGACATATCCTATGAAAAACCAATTTTAAAGGTCATGTCCTCTGAACAACTATTGAAAGCCGTATCCTATGGAAAACCTTTAAGTCTAAAACTTATTGGTAACCGTATTTTAAAAAAACGTGTATGAAAAATACCATCTTAAAGCTGAGTATTTTCCTCTTATTAATCACAGAGGGTTTATTGGCGCAGCCTCCTGGTGCATTTTATCTGCAAGGAGTTGCAAAAGATAATCAGGGTAATCCTGCACGTAATCGTACCATTCACTATCAAATATCTATTTACCAAGCTCGACCATTAGGAGGTCCGTTAGTGTACCAGGAGTCACATGTCGTACAATCAAACAATGATGGTGTGTATGAAGTAGTAGTTGGCAGAGGTATAAAAAATACAACACCCCCATACAGAGATTCATTATCTCTCATTGATTGGGGTAATGGGCCTTATTTTATGAATCAGAAAATTGCAGTTGCGCCGTCTATACCTGCTCCATGGTGGATCGCCGCTAATAACTATGTAGATCTTGGTACACAACAAATATTAAGTGCTGTATACGCGTTGTATGCAGGTAATGCGAGTGTGCAAAATGTTACTACAAATATTCCTGCAGGTCCGCCCAATACTTTTTTGACGACAGATAGTTTGGGTAATGTTAACTGGACAACGCCACAAGCAGCACAAGTGAATGTAACACAGGTGACGAACGTAAACTTGTCGCTCAGTATTACAACAGGACAAAATGCAAGAATACCTGCTAATACAACAACCATTGTTACGATACCGGTACCTGGGGTAAAGCCCGGTGATCCTATTTTCGTTGCGCCGCAAAATGATTATAGAGATTGGGCTGTGTATGCGGCATGGTGTAGCACTGATGGAGTCGTATCTGTTAGGTTTGCCAATTTTACAGCTTTACCAGTAGATGTTTTAGGAAGTCAATATAAAGTGGTCATAATTAAATAAACAAGAGTTACTAAGTGATACCTAGCGTTAATGCATACGAGAAAATGAGAAAATTGGTCAAATTCATAGCAATATGTTTACTGGCTCTTTTTGCATTTTTATCTTCAGCCAAAGCTCAGCGCTTTGGTGATAATCTAGGTGATCATAGAGCAACTGATACTTTGCGTATGAACAATTTTAGGATTGTGAATGCACAAGGTATTGCAATTGGTACAGCACGAATCCTCAATAATAATATCGCTTTACAGATTGACGGACTTGATAAAGCATTGCTTTTACCAAGAGTTTCTGATACACTTGCCATTCCTGATGCAAACGCAGTGAATGGTATGTTGGTTTATAGTTTAGCTGATGATAAGTTTTATGTACGTCAGGCTGGTTTTTGGAGAACTTTTGGAAGTGTTGGTAATGGAGTTGCTTCATTGAACGGACAAGTTGGGGCGGTGAATATGAATGGTGATGATGTGACGATTACCGTTTCTAATTCAAGTGGGAATGACTGGGTGATTTCTGCGAAGAACACGATGGCAATATGGAATGCCAATCGACTAATGGGTAGACAACTTTCAGGCACTGTACCTGCTAATGGACAAGTGTATGTTTGGAATTCTACTACCAGTGTTTGGGAACCTAAATCAATAGGAACTTTAACTGCACCAACTGTAAATGGACAAAGAACAGATTCCTTAGTAACTACACTTAATGGAACACTTAGAAAGATCGCTTCTTCGGATATTCTTTTTGTGGCAGATACTGCAGCAATGTTAAGTGGATATGTTAGAGAAAGAAGATTCTTAGATTCGTTAGCTGCTATCAGGGCTAGTATTTCAAATCCAACTGAGTTTACGAATATAAAAGTTACTGGAACCATTACCGGCGGCACATTCAGTGGCACCTTGAATACTACTTCACAGAACTCGATCACGAATCTTGCAAACATTGCAACGATCACTGCTACGAATGCAAACATTACGAACTTAAGTGGACTAAATAATTTAACAGCGAGTGGAACAGTTCAAGCCGGGACAGTTAGCGCAACGAATGCAACGTTGACGAATATCAATGGTTTAACGAATCTTACAGCAAGTGGAACGATACAGGGTGGTACAGTTAGTGGAACGACAGGTAAGTTTGATAACTTGAATGTTAGCGGAACGATTACTGGTGGTACATTCAGTGGTACATTGAATACGACAGCACAGAACTCTATTACGAATCTTGCGAACATTGCGACGATCACTGCTACGAATGCAAACATTACGAACTTAAGTGGACTAAATAATTTAACAGCGAGTGGGACAGTTCAAGCCGGGACAGTTAGTGCAACGAATGCAACGTTGACGAATATCAATGGCTTAACGAATCTTACAGCAAGTGGAACGATCCAAGGCGGCACAGTCAGTGGAACGACCGGTAAATTTGATAACTTGAGTGTAAATGGAACGATTACAGGCGGTACTTTCAGTGGTACATTGAACACCACTGCACAGAACTCGATCACGAATCTTGCCAACATTGCAACGATCACTGCTACGAATGCAAACATTACGAACTTAAGTGGACTAAATAATTTAACAGCGAGTGGAACCGTTCAAGCAGGGACAGTTAGTGCAACGAATGCAACGTTGACAAATATCAGTGGTGTAACAAACCTGACTGCGAGTGGAACAATACAGGGTGGTACAGTTAGCGGAACGACCGGTAAGTTTGATAACTTGAATGTTAGCGGAACGATTACAGGCGGCACATTCAGTGGCACATTGAATACGACTGCACAGAATTCTATTACGAATCTTGCAAATATTGCAACGATCACTGCAACGAATGCGAATATCACGAATCTGACAGGTTTAAATAATTTGACAGCAAGTGGAACCGTTCAAGCGGGGACAGTTAGTGCAACGAATGCAACGTTGACGAATATCAATGGCTTAACGAATCTTACAGCGAGTGGAACGATACAGGGTGGTACAGTTAGCGGAACGACCGGTAAGTTTGATAACTTGAGTGTAAGTGGAACGATTACCGGTGGTACTTTCAGTGGCACATTGAATACGACTGCACAGAACTCAATTACGAATCTTGCAAACATTGCAACGATCACTGCAACGAATGCAAACATTACGAACTTAAGTGGACTAAATAATTTAACAGCGAGTGGAACAGTTCAAGCCGGGACAGTTAGCGCAACGAATGCAACGTTGACGAATATCAATGGCTTAACGAATCTTACAGCAAGTGGAACGATACAGGGTGGTACAGTTAGTGGAACGACAGGTAAGTTTGATAACTTGAATGTTAGCGGAACGATTACTGGTGGTACATTCAGTGGTACATTGAATACGACAGCACAGAACTCTATTACGAATCTTGCGAACATTGCGACGATCACTGCTACGAATGCAAACATTACGAACTTAAGTGGACTAAATAATCTTACAGCCAGCGGAACAGTTCAAGCCGGAACAATCAGTGCAACAAATGCTACGCTGACGAATATCAGTGGTGTAACGAACTTGACAGCGAGCGGAACGATCGCAGCGAATACCTTAAGTTCTACCACCGGTAACTTCACAGATATCAATGTGAGTGGTATGATCAATGGCGGTACGTTCAGTGGCACATTGAATACAACTGCACAGAACTCGATCACGAATCTTGCCAACATTGCAACGATCACAGCAACGAATGCAAACATTACGAACTTAAGTGGACTAAATAATCTTACAGCAAGTGGAACCGTTCAAGCCGGAACAATCAGTGCAACAAATGCTACGCTGACGAATATCAGTGGTGTAACGAACTTGACAGCGAGCGGAACGATCGCAGCGAATACCTTAAGTTCTACCACCGGTAACTTCACAGATATCAATGTGAGTGGTATGATCAATGGTGGTACGTTCAGCGGCACATTGAATGCAACTGCTCAGAACTCAATTACGAATCTGGCAAATATTGCAACGATCACAGCAACGAATGCGAACATCACGAATCTGACAGGTTTAAATAATTTGACAGCAAGTGGAACCGTTCAAGCCGGAACGATCAGTGCAACAAATGCTACGCTGACAAATATCAGTGGTGTAACGAACTTAACTGCGAGTGGAACAATTGCTGCTAATACCTTAAGCTCTACCACCGGTAACTTCACAGATATCAATGTGAGTGGTATGATCAATGGTGGCACATTCAGTGGCACATTGAATACGACTGCACAGAACTCAATTACGAATCTGGCAAACATTGCAACGATCACAGCAACGAATGCAAACATTACGAACTTAAGTGGACTAAATAATCTTACAGCCAGCGGAACAGTTCAAGCCGGAACAATTAGTGCAACAAATGCTACGCTGACGAATATCAGTGGTGTAACGAACTTAACTGCGAGTGGAACAATTGCTGCTAATACCTTAAGCTCTACCACCGGTAACTTTACAGATATCAATGTGAGTGGTATGATCAATGGTGGCACATTCAGTGGCACATTGAACACAACTGCACAGAACTCTATCACGAATCTGGCAAACATTGCAACGATCACTGCTACGAATGCAAACATTACGAACTTAAGTGGACTAAATAATCTTACAGCAAGTGGAACCGTTCAAGCCGGAACAATCAGTGCAACAAATGCTACGCTGACGAATATCAGTGGTGTAACGAACCTGACTGCTAGCGGAACGATCGCAGCGAATACCTTAAGCTCTACCACCGGTAACTTCACAGATATCAATGTGAGTGGTATGATCAATGGTGGCACCTTCAGTGGCACATTGAATGCAACTGCACAGAACTCAATTACGAATCTTGCCAACATTGCAACGATCACAGCAACGAATGCGAACATCACGAATCTGACAGGTTTAAATAATTTGACAGCAAGCGGAACCGTTCAAGCCGGAACGATCAGTGCAACAAATGCTACGCTGACAAATATCAGTGGTGTAACGAACTTGACAGCGAGCGGAACGATCGCAGCGAATACCTTAAGTTCTACCACCGGTAACTTCACAGATATCAATGTGAGTGGTATGATCAATGGTGGCACCTTCAGTGGCACATTGAATACCACTGCACAGAATTCGATCACGAATCTGGCAAACATTGCAACGATCACAGCAACGAATGCGAACATCACGAATCTGACAGGTTTAAATAATTTGACAGCAAGTGGAACCGTTCAAGCCGGAACAATCAGTGCAACAAATGCTACGCTGACGAATATCAGTGGTGTAACGAACTTGACAGCGAGCGGAACGATCGCAGTGAATACCTTAAGTTCTACCACCGGTAACTTCACAGATATCAATGTGAGTGGTATGATCAATGGCGGTACGTTCAGTGGCACATTGAATACAACTGCACAGAACTCGATCACGAATCTTGCCAACATCGCAACGATCACAGCAACAAATGCGAACATCACGAACTTGACAGGTTTAAACAACCTGACTGTAAGCGGAACAGTAGCTGCCAATACATTAAGTGCAACGACAGCGAACCTGTCTACGATCAATGGATTGACAAACCTGACTGCCAGCGGAACGATCGCAGCGAATACGTTAAGCTCTACCACCGGTAACTTCACAGATATCAATGTGAGTGGTATGATCAATGGCGGTACGTTCAGTGGCACATTGAATACAACTGCACAGAACTCGATCACGAATCTTGCCAACATTGCAACGATCACAGCAACGAATGCAAACATTACGAACTTAAGTGGACTAAATAATCTTACAGCCAGCGGAACAGTTCAAGCCGGAACAATTAGTGCAACAAATGCTACGCTGACGAATATCAGTGGTGTAACGAACTTGACAGCGAGCGGAACGATCGCAGCGAATACCTTAAGTTCTACCACCGGTAACTTCACAGATATCAATGTGAGTGGTATGATCAATGGCGGTACGTTCAGTGGCACATTGAATACAACTGCACAGAACTCGATCACGAATCTTGCCAACATTGCAACGATCACAGCAACGAATGCAAACATTACGAACTTAAGTGGACTAAATAATCTTACAGCCAGCGGAACAGTTCAAGCCGGAACAATTAGTGCAACAAATGCTACGCTGACGAATATCAGTGGTGTAACGAACTTAACTGCGAGTGGAACAATTGCTGCTAATACCTTAAGTTCTACCACCGGTAACTTCACAGATATCAATGTGAGTGGTATGATCAATGGCGGCACATTCAGTGGCACATTGAATACAACTGCACAGAACTCGATCACGAATCTTGCCAACATTGCAACGATCACAGCAACGAATGCAAACATCACGAACCTGACAGGTTTAAATAACTTGACAGCCAGCGGAACAGTTCAAGCCGGAACAATTAGTGCAACAAATGCTACGCTGACGAATATCAGTGGTGTAACGAACTTAACTGCGAGTGGAACAATTGCTGCTAATACCTTAAGTTCTACCACCGGTAACTTCACAGATATCAATGTGAGTGGTATGATCAATGGCGGTACGTTCAGTGGCACATTGAATACAACTGCACAGAACTCGATCACGAATCTTGCCAACATTGCAACGATCACAGCAACGAATGCAAACATCACGAACCTGACAGGTTTAAATAACTTGACAGCCAGCGGAACAGTTCAAGCCGGAACAATTAGTGCAACAAATGCTACGCTGACGAATATCAGTGGTGTAACGAACTTAACTGCGAGTGGAACAATTGCTGCTAATACTTTAAGCTCTACCACCGGTAACTTTACAGATATCAATGTGAGTGGCATGATCAATGGTGGCACATTCAGTGGCACATTGAACACAACTGCACAGAACTCTATCACGAATCTGGCAAACATTGCAACGATCACTGCTACGAATGCAAACATTACGAACTTAAGTGGACTAAATAATCTTACAGCAAGTGGAACCGTTCAAGCCGGAACAATCAGTGCAACAAATGCTACGCTGACGAATATCAGTGGTGTAACGAACTTAACTGCGAGCGGAACGATCGCAGCGAATACTTTAAGCTCTACCACCGGTAACTTTACAGATATCAATGTGAGTGGTATGATCGCAGCGAATACTTTAAGCTCTACCACCGGTAACTTTACAGATATCAATGTGAGTGGTATGATCAATGGTGGCACATTCAGTGGCACATTGAACACAACTGCACAGAACTCTATCACGAATCTGGCAAACATTGCAACGATCACTGCTACGAATGCAAACATTACGAACTTAAGTGGACTAAATAATCTTACAGCAAGTGGAACCGTTCAAGCCGGAACAATCAGTGCAACAAATGCTACGCTGACGAATATCAGTGGTGTAACGAACCTGACAGCCAGCGGAACGATTGCAGCGAATACCTTAAGTTCTACCACCGGTAACTTCACAGATATCAATGTGAGTGGCATGATCAATGGTGGCACATTCAGTGGCACATTGAACACAACTGCACAGAACTCTATCACGAATCTGGCAAACATTGCAACGATCACAGCAATCTGGCAAACATTGCAACGATCACAGCAACGAATGCAAACATCACGAACCTGACAGGTTTAAATAACTTGACAGCAAGTGGAACCGTTCAAGCCGGAACGATCAGTGCAACAAATGCTACGCTGACAAATATCAGTGGTGTAACGAACTTAACTGCGAGTGGAACAATTGCTGCTAATACTTTAAGCTCTACCACCGGTAACTTTACAGATATCAATGTGAGTGGTATGATCAATGGTGGCACATTCAGTGGCACATTGAACACAACTGCACAGAACTCTATCACGAATCTGGCAAACATTGCAACGATCACTGCTACGAATGCAAACATTACGAACTTAAGTGGACTAAATAATCTTACAGCAAGTGGAACCGTTCAAGCCGGAACAATCAGTGCAACAAATGCTACGCTGACGAATATCAGTGGTGTAACGAACTTGACAGCGAGCGGAACGATCGCAGCGAATACCTTAAGTTCTACCACCGGTAACTTCACAGATATCAATGTGAGTGGTATGATCAATGGTGGTACGTTCAGCGGCACATTGAATGCAACTGCTCAGAACTCAATTACGAATCTGGCAAATATTGCAACGATCACAGCAACGAATGCGAACATCACGAATCTGACAGGTTTAAATAATTTGACAGCAAGCGGAACCGTTCAAGCCGGAACAATCAGTGCAACAAATGCTACGCTGACGAATATCAGTGGTGTAACGAACTTGACTGCGAGTGGAACAATACAGGGTGGTACAGTTAGCGGAACGACAGGTAAGTTTGATAACTTGAGTGTAAGTGGAACGATTACAGGCGGTACTTTCAGTGGCACATTGAATACGACAGCACAGAACTCGATCACGAATCTTGCCAACATTGCAACGATCACTGCTACGAATGCAAACATTACGAACTTAAGTGGACTAAATAATCTTACAGCAAGCGGAACCGTTCAAGCCGGAACGATCAGTGCAACAAATGCTACGCTGACGAATATCAGTGGTGTAACGAACTTGACAGCGAGCGGAACAATTGCTGCTAATACCTTAAGTTCTACCACCGGTAACTTCACAGATATCAATGTGAGTGGTATGATCAATGGCGGTACGTTCAGTGGCACATTGAATACAACTGCACAGAACTCGATCACGAATCTTGCCAACATTGCAACGATCACAGCAACGAATGCAAACATTACGAACTTAAGTGGACTAAATAATCTTACAGCCAGCGGAACAGTTCAAGCCGGAACAATTAGTGCAACAAATGCTACGCTGACGAATATCAGTGGTGTAACGAACTTAACTGCGAGTGGAACAATTGCTGCTAATACCTTAAGCTCTACCACCGGTAACTTTACAGATATCAATGTGAGTGGTATGATCAATGGTGGCACATTCAGTGGTACATTGAATACAACAGCACAGAACTCAATTACGAATCTGGCGAACATTGCAACGATCACAGCAACGAATGCAAACATCACGAACCTGACAGGTTTAAACAACCTGACCGTAAGTGGAACAGTAGCTGCTAACACATTAAGCGCAACGACAGCGAATCTGACCACTATCAATGGCTTAACGAATCTGACTGCTAGCGGAACGATCGCAGCGAATACCTTAAGCTCTACCACCGGTAACTTCACAGATATCAATGTGAGTGGTATGATCAATGGTGGCACTTTCAGTGGCACATTGAATGCAACTGCACAGAACTCAATTACGAATCTTGCCAACATTGCAACGATCACAGCAACGAATGCGAACATCACGAATCTGACAGGTTTAAATAATTTGACAGCAAGCGGAACCGTTCAAGCCGGAACGATCAGTGCAACAAATGCTACGCTGACAAATATCAGTGGTGTAACGAACTTGACAGCGAGCGGAACGATCGCAGCGAATACCTTAAGTTCTACCACCGGTAACTTCACAGATATCAATGTGAGTGGTATGATCAATGGTGGCACATTCAGTGGCACATTGAACACAACTGCACAGAACTCTATCACGAATCTGGCAAACATTGCAACGATCACTGCTACGAATGCAAACATTACGAACTTAAGTGGACTAAATAATCTTACAGCAAGTGGAACCGTTCAAGCCGGAACAATCAGTGCAACAAATGCTACGCTGACGAATATCAGTGGTGTAACGAACTTGACAGCGAGCGGAACGATTGCAGCCAATACCTTAAGTTCTACCACCGGTAACTTCACAGATATCAATGTGAGTGGTATGATCAATGGTGGCACTTTCAGTGGTACATTGAATACAACAGCACAGAACTCAATTACGAATCTGGCGAACATTGCAACGATCACAGCTACGAATGCGAACATCACGAATCTGACAGGTTTAAATAACCTGACTGTAAGTGGAACAGTAGCTGCCAATACATTAAGTGCAACGACAGCGAACCTTACCACGATCAACGGACTGAATAATCTGACTGCAAGTGGAACAATCGCTGCGAATACCTTAAGTTCTACCACCGGTAACTTCACAGATATCAATGTGAGTGGTATGATCAATGGTGGCACATTTAGTGGCACATTGAATGCAACTGCACAGAACTCAATTACGAATCTTGCAAACATTGCAACGATCACTGCTACGAATGCAAACATCACGAATCTGACAGGTTTAAATAACCTGACTGTAAGCGGAACCGTAGCTGCTAACACATTAAGTGCAACAAATGCTACACTCACAAATATTAGTGGTGTAACAAATCTGACTGCCAGCGGAACGATCGCGGCGAATACTTTAAGCTCTACCACCGGTAACTTCACAGATATCAATGTGAGTGGTATGATCAATGGTGGTACCTTCAGTGGTACATTGAACACAACTGCACAGAACTCGATCACGAATCTGGCAAACATTGCAACGATCACCGCTACGAATGCGAACATCACGAATCTGACAGGTTTAAATAACCTGACTGTAAGTGGAACAGTAGCTGCTAACACACTAAGTGCAACGACAGCGAATCTGACCACGATCAATGGATTGACAAACCTGACTGCTAGCGGAACGATCGCGGCGAATACTTTAAGCTCTACCACCGGTAACTTCACAGATATCAATGTGAGTGGTATGATCAATGGTGGTACCTTCAGTGGTACATTGAACACAACTGCACAGAACTCGATCACGAATCTGGCAAACATTGCAACGATCACAGCTACGAATGCGAACATCACGAACCTGACAGGTTTAAACAACCTGACCGTAAGTGGAACAGTAGCGGCAAATACATTAAGTGCAACGACAGCGAATCTGACCACGATCAATGGATTAACAAACCTGACTGCTAGTGGAACGATCGCAGCTAATACTTTAAGCTCTACCACCGGTAACTTTACAGATATCAATGTGAGTGGCATGATCAATGGTGGCACCTTCAGTGGCACATTGAACGCAACTGCACAGAATTCAATCACGAATCTGGCGAACATTGCAACGATCACTGCAACAAATGCAAACATCACGAACCTGACAGGTTTAAACAATCTGACTGTAAGTGGAACAGTAGCGGCAAATACATTAAGTGCAACGACAGCGAATCTGACCACGATCAATGGATTAACAAATCTGACTGCTAGTGGAACGATCGCAGCAAATACCTTAAGTTCTACCACCGGTAACTTCACAGATATTAATGTGAGTGGCATGATCAATGGTGGTACGTTCAGTGGCACATTGAATGCAACTGCTCAGAACTCAATCACGAATCTGGCGAACATCGCTACGATCACGGCTACGAATGCGAACATTAGTAACTTAAGTGGACTGAATAATCTGACTGTAAGTGGAACAGTAGCGGCAAATACATTAAGTGCAACAACAGCAAACCTGACCACGATCAATGGATTGACAAATCTGACAGCCAGTGGAACGATCGCAGCGAATACTTTAAGTTCTACCACCGGTAACTTCACAGATATCAATGTGAGTGGCATGATCAATGGCGGTACGTTCAGTGGCACCTTGAATGCAACTGCACAGAACTCTATTACGAATCTGGCGAATATTGCAACGATCACAGCTACGAATGCGAACATCACGAACCTGACAGGTTTAAACAATCTGACTGTAAGTGGAACAGTAGCGGCAAATACATTAAGTGCAACGACAGCGAATCTGACCACGATCAATGGATTGACGAACCTCACAGCCAGCGGAACAATCGCAGCAAATACTTTAAGTTCTACCACCGGTAACTTCACAGATATCAATGTGAGTGGTATGATCAATGGTGGCACCTTCAGTGGCACATTGAATGCAACTGCACAGAATTCAATCACGAATCTGGCGAACATTGCAACGATCACTGCAACGAATGCAAACATCACGAACCTGACAGGTTTAAATAATCTGACTGTAAGTGGAACCGTAGCAGCTAACACATTAAGTGCAACAAATGCTACACTCACAAATATTAGTGGTGTAACAAATCTGACTGCCAGCGGAACGATCGCGGCGAATACTTTAAGCTCTACCACCGGTAACTTCACAGATATTAATGTGAGTGGTATGATCAATGGTGGCACATTCAGTGGCACATTGAATACAACTGCTCAGAACTCAATTACGAATCTGGCGAACATTGCAACGATCACAGCAACCAATGCGAACATTACTAACTTAAGCGGACTGAATAACCTGACTGTAAGCGGAACAGTAGCGGCAAATACATTAAGTGCAACAACAGCAAACCTGACCACGATCAATGGATTGACAAATCTGACAGCAAGTGGAACGATCGCAGCTAATACTTTAAGTTCTACCACAGGTAACTTCACAGATATCAATGTGAGTGGTATGATCAATGGTGGCACATTCAGTGGCACATTGAATACGACTGCACAGAACTCAATTACGAATCTTGCGAATATTGCAACGATCACTGCTACGAATGCAAACATCACGAATCTGACAGGTTTAAATAACCTGACTGTAAGCGGAACCGTAGCTGCTAACACATTAAGTGCAACAAATGCTACACTCACAAATATCAGTGGTGTAACGAACTTAACAGCTAGCGGAACAATCGCAGCAAATACTTTAAGCTCTACCACCGGTAACTTCACAGATATCAATGTGAGTGGTATGATCAATGGTGGTACGTTCAGTGGCACATTGAACACCACTGCACAGAACTCGATCACGAATCTTGCGAATATTGCAACGATCACAGCAACGAATGCGAACATTACGAACTTAAGTGGACTAAATAATTTAACAGCAAGCGGAACCGTTCAAGCCGGAACGATCAGTGCGACAAATGCTACACTCACAAATATTAGTGGTGTAACGAACTTGACAGCTAGCGGAACGATCGCGGCGAATACCTTAAGCTCTACCACCGGTAACTTCACAGATATCAATGTGAGTGGTATGATCAATGGCGGCACTTTCAGTGGCACATTGAATGCAACTGCTCAGAACTCTATCACGAATCTGGCCAACATTGCAACGATCACTGCAACGAATGCAAACATCACGAACCTGACAGGTTTAAATAATCTGACTGTAAGTGGAACCGTAGCAGCTAACACATTAAGTGCAACAAATGCTACACTCACAAATATTAGTGGTGTAACGAACCTGACAGCCAGCGGAACGATCGCAGCGAATACCTTAAGTTCTACCACCGGTAACTTCACAGATATCAATGTGAGTGGTATGATCAATGGCGGTACGTTCAGTGGCACATTGAACACCACTGCACAGAACTCGATCACGAATCTTGCGAATATTGCAACGATCACAGCAACGAATGCGAACATTACGAACTTAAGTGGACTAAATAATTTAACAGCAAGCGGAACCGTTCAAGCCGGAACGATCAGTGCGACAAATGCTACACTCACAAATATTAGTGGTGTAACGAACTTGACAGCTAGCGGAACGATCGCGGCGAATACCTTAAGCTCTACCACCGGTAACTTCACAGATATCAATGTGAGTGGTATGATCAATGGTGGCACCTTCAGTGGAACCTTGAATGCAACTGCACAGAATTCAATCACGAATCTGGCAAATATTGCAACGATCACAGCTACGAATGCGAACATCACGAACCTGACAGGTTTAAACAACCTGACCGTAAGCGGAACCGTAGCAGCTAACACATTAAGTGCAACGACAGCGAATCTGACCACGATCAATGGATTGACAAATCTGACTGCTAGCGGAACGATCGCAGCCAATACTTTAAGTTCAACGACCGGTAACTTCACAGATATCAATGTGAGTGGTATGATCAATGGTGGTACATTTAGCGGCACATTGAACACAACTGCACAGAACTCGATCACGAATCTGGCGAACATTGCAACGATCACAGCAACGAATGCGAACATCACGAATCTGACAGGTTTAAATAACTTGACAGCAAGTGGAACAGTTCAAGCTGGAACAATCAGTGCGACAAATGCTACGCTGACGAATATCAGTGGTGTAACGAACTTGACTGCTAGTGGAACGATCGCGGCGAATACTTTAAGCTCTACCACCGGTAACTTTACAGATATCAATGTGAGTGGCATGATCAATGGTGGCACCTTTAGTGGTACATTGAATGCAACTGCACAGAACTCTATTACGAATCTTGCAAATATTGCAACGATCACAGCAACGAATGCGAACATCACGAACCTGACAGGTTTAAACAATCTGACTGTAAGTGGAACAGTAGCGGCAAATACATTAAGTGCAACAACAGCGAATCTGACCACGATCAATGGATTAACAAATCTGACTGCTAGTGGAACGATCGCAGCAAATACCTTAAGTTCTACCACCGGTAACTTCACAGATATTAATGTGAGTGGCATGATCAATGGTGGTACGTTCAGTGGCACATTGAATGCAACTGCTCAGAACTCAATCACGAATCTGGCGAACATCGCTACGATCACGGCTACGAATGCGAACATTAGTAACTTAAGTGGACTGAATAATCTGACTGTAAGTGGAACAGTAGCGGCAAATACATTAAGTGCAACAACAGCAAACCTGACCACGATCAATGGATTGACAAATCTGACAGCCAGTGGAACGATCGCAGCGAATACTTTAAGTTCTACCACCGGTAACTTCACAGATATCAATGTGAGTGGCATGATCAATGGCGGTACGTTCAGTGGCACCTTGAATGCAACTGCACAGAACTCTATTACGAATCTGGCGAATATTGCAACGATCACAGCTACGAATGCGAACATCACGAACCTGACAGGTTTAAACAATCTGACTGTAAGTGGAACAGTAGCGGCAAATACATTAAGTGCAACGACAGCGAATCTGACCACGATCAATGGATTGACGAACCTCACAGCCAGCGGAACAATCGCAGCAAATACTTTAAGTTCTACCACCGGTAACTTCACAGATATCAATGTGAGTGGTATGATCAATGGTGGCACCTTCAGTGGCACATTGAATGCAACTGCACAGAATTCAATCACGAATCTGGCGAACATTGCAACGATCACTGCAACGAATGCAAACATCACGAACCTGACAGGTTTAAATAATCTGACTGTAAGTGGAACCGTAGCAGCTAACACATTAAGTGCAACAAATGCTACACTCACAAATATTAGTGGTGTAACAAATCTGACTGCCAGCGGAACGATCGCGGCGAATACTTTAAGCTCTACCACCGGTAACTTCACAGATATTAATGTGAGTGGTATGATCAATGGTGGCACATTCAGTGGCACATTGAATACAACTGCTCAGAACTCAATTACGAATCTGGCGAACATTGCAACGATCACAGCAACCAATGCGAACATTACTAACTTAAGCGGACTGAATAACCTGACTGTAAGCGGAACAGTAGCGGCAAATACATTAAGTGCAACAACAGCAAACCTGACCACGATCAATGGATTGACAAATCTGACAGCAAGTGGAACGATCGCAGCTAATACTTTAAGTTCTACCACAGGTAACTTCACAGATATCAATGTGAGTGGTATGATCAATGGTGGCACATTCAGTGGCACATTGAATACGACTGCACAGAACTCAATTACGAATCTTGCGAATATTGCAACGATCACTGCTACGAATGCAAACATCACGAATCTGACAGGTTTAAATAACCTGACTGTAAGCGGAACCGTAGCTGCTAACACATTAAGTGCAACAAATGCTACACTCACAAATATCAGTGGTGTAACGAACTTAACAGCTAGCGGAACAATCGCAGCAAATACTTTAAGCTCTACCACCGGTAACTTCACAGATATCAATGTGAGTGGTATGATCAATGGTGGTACGTTCAGTGGCACATTGAACACCACTGCACAGAACTCGATCACGAATCTTGCGAATATTGCAACGATCACAGCAACGAATGCGAACATTACGAACTTAAGTGGACTAAATAATTTAACAGCAAGCGGAACCGTTCAAGCCGGAACGATCAGTGCGACAAATGCTACACTCACAAATATTAGTGGTGTAACGAACTTGACAGCTAGCGGAACGATCGCGGCGAATACCTTAAGCTCTACCACCGGTAACTTCACAGATATCAATGTGAGTGGTATGATCAATGGCGGCACTTTCAGTGGCACATTGAATGCAACTGCTCAGAACTCTATCACGAATCTGGCCAACATTGCAACGATCACTGCAACGAATGCAAACATCACGAACCTGACAGGTTTAAATAATCTGACTGTAAGTGGAACCGTAGCAGCTAACACATTAAGTGCAACAAATGCTACACTCACAAATATTAGTGGTGTAACGAACCTGACAGCCAGCGGAACGATCGCAGCGAATACCTTAAGTTCTACCACCGGTAACTTCACAGATATCAATGTGAGTGGTATGATCAATGGCGGTACGTTCAGTGGCACATTGAACACCACTGCACAGAACTCGATCACGAATCTTGCGAATATTGCAACGATCACAGCAACGAATGCGAACATTACGAACTTAAGTGGACTAAATAATTTAACAGCAAGCGGAACCGTTCAAGCCGGAACGATCAGTGCGACAAATGCTACACTCACAAATATTAGTGGTGTAACGAACTTGACAGCTAGCGGAACGATCGCGGCGAATACCTTAAGCTCTACCACCGGTAACTTCACAGATATCAATGTGAGTGGTATGATCAATGGTGGCACCTTCAGTGGAACCTTGAATGCAACTGCACAGAATTCAATCACGAATCTGGCAAATATTGCAACGATCACAGCTACGAATGCGAACATCACGAACCTGACAGGTTTAAACAACCTGACCGTAAGCGGAACCGTAGCAGCTAACACATTAAGTGCAACGACAGCGAATCTGACCACGATCAATGGATTGACAAATCTGACTGCTAGCGGAACGATCGCAGCCAATACTTTAAGTTCAACGACCGGTAACTTCACAGATATCAATGTGAGTGGTATGATCAATGGTGGTACATTTAGCGGCACATTGAACACAACTGCACAGAACTCGATCACGAATCTGGCGAACATTGCAACGATCACAGCAACGAATGCGAACATCACGAATCTGACAGGTTTAAATAACTTGACAGCAAGTGGAACAGTTCAAGCTGGAACAATCAGTGCGACAAATGCTACGCTGACGAATATCAGTGGTGTAACGAACTTGACTGCTAGTGGAACGATCGCGGCGAATACTTTAAGCTCTACCACCGGTAACTTTACAGATATCAATGTGAGTGGCATGATCAATGGTGGCACCTTTAGTGGTACATTGAATGCAACTGCACAGAACTCTATTACGAATCTTGCAAATATTGCAACGATCACAGCAACGAATGCGAACATCACGAACCTGACAGGTTTAAACAATCTGACTGTAAGTGGAACAGTAGCGGCAAATACATTAAGTGCAACAACAGCGAATCTGACTACGATCAATGGATTGACAAATCTGACAGCCAGTGGAACGATCGCGGCGAATACTTTAAGCTCTACCACCGGTAACTTTACAGATATCAATGTGAGTGGCATGATCAATGGTGGCACCTTTAGTGGTACATTGAATGCAACTGCACAGAATTCAATCACGAATCTTGCAAATATTGCAACGATCACAGCAACGAATGCAAACATCACGAACCTGACAGGTTTAAATAACCTGACCGTAAGCGGTACTGTAGCTGCAAATACATTAAGTGCAACAAATGCTACACTCACAAATATTAGTGGTGTAACGAACCTGACAGCCAGCGGAACGATCGCAGCAAATACTTTAAGTTCTACCACGGGTAACTTTACAGATATCAATGTGAGTGGTATGATCAATGGTGGCACTTTCAGTGGCACATTGAATGCAACTGCTCAGAACTCTATCACGAATCTGGCCAACATTGCAACGATCACTGCAACGAATGCAAACATCACGAACCTGACAGGTTTAAATAATCTGACTGTAAGTGGAACCGTAGCAGCTAACACATTAAGTGCAACAAATGCTACACTCACAAATATTAGTGGTGTAACGAACCTGACAGCCAGCGGAACGATCGCAGCGAATACCTTAAGTTCTACCACCGGTAACTTCACAGATATCAATGTGAGTGGTATGATCAATGGCGGTACGTTCAGTGGCACATTGAACACAACTGCCCAGAACTCGATCACGAATCTTGCGAATATTGCAACGATCACAGCAACGAATGCGAACATTACGAACTTAAGTGGACTAAATAATTTAACAGCAAGCGGAACCGTTCAAGCCGGAACGATCAGTGCGACAAATGCTACACTCACAAATATTAGTGGTGTAACGAACTTGACAGCTAGCGGAACGATCGCGGCGAATACCTTAAGCTCTACCACCGGTAACTTCACAGATATCAATGTGAGTGGTATGATCAATGGCGGCACTTTCAGTGGCACATTGAATGCAACTGCTCAGAACTCTATCACGAATCTGGCCAACATTGCAACGATCACTGCAACGAATGCAAACATCACGAACCTGACAGGTTTAAATAATCTGACTGTAAGTGGAACCGTAGCAGCTAACACATTAAGTGCAACAAATGCTACACTCACAAATATTAGTGGTGTAACGAACCTGACAGCCAGCGGAACGATCGCAGCGAATACCTTAAGTTCTACCACCGGTAACTTCACAGATATCAATGTGAGTGGTATGATCAATGGCGGCACATTTAGTGGCACATTGAACACCACTGCACAGAACTCTATTACGAATCTGGCGAACATTGCAACGATCACTGCAACGAATGCAAACATCACGAACCTGACAGGTTTAAACAATCTGACCGTAAGTGGAACCGTAGCAGCTAACACATTAAGTGCAACGACAGCGAATCTGACCACGATCAATGGATTGACGAACCTCACAGCCAGCGGAACAATCGCAGCAAATACTTTAAGTTCTACCACCGGTAACTTCACAGATATCAATGTGAGTGGTATGATCAATGGTGGCACCTTCAGTGGCACATTGAATGCAACTGCACAGAATTCAATCACGAATCTTGCAAATATTGCAACGATCACAGCAACGAATGCAAACATCACGAACCTGACAGGTTTAAATAACCTGACCGTAAGCGGTACTGTAGCTGCAAATACATTAAGTGCAACAAATGCTACACTCACAAATATTAGTGGTGTAACGAACCTGACAGCCAGCGGAACGATCGCAGCAAATACTTTAAGTTCTACCACGGGTAACTTTACAGATATCAATGTGAGTGGTATGATCAATGGTGGCACTTTCAGTGGAACCTTGAATGCAACTGCTCAGAATTCTATTACGAATCTTGCCAACATTGCAACGATCACAGCTACGAATGCAAACATCACGAACCTGACAGGTTTAAACAACCTGACCGTAAGCGGTACTGTAGCAGCTAATACATTAAGTGCAACAAATGCTACACTCACAAATATCAGTGGTGTAACAAATCTGACAGCGAGTGGAACGATCGCGGCTAATACTTTAAGCTCTACCACGGGTAACTTTACAGATATCAATGTGAGTGGTATGATCAATGGTGGCACCTTCAGTGGCACATTGAATACGACTGCACAGAACTCTATTACGAATCTTGCAAACATTGCAACGATCACAGCTACGAATGCAAACATCACGAATCTGACAGGTTTAAACAACCTGACCGTAAGTGGCACCGTAGCAGCTAACACATTAAGCGCAACAACAGCGAATCTGACCACGATCAATGGTTTAACCAACTTGAACGTATCTAATACAATCAGTGGAGCAACAGTAAGTGCAACAACAGGTACTTTCAGTAACCTAAGTGTAAGCGGAACGATTACAGGCGGTACATTCAGCGGTACATTATCAGGTAGTACATTAAACAGTATTACAAGTCTTGCTAACCTGTCGAATATTTCTGTTACAACAGCTACGATCGGTACTGCTACCATTAGTAATCTTTCAGGCTTAAGCAATCTGACAGTAACAAACAATATCCAGTCGAATTCAATAAGCACCACAACAGCAAATGCTACTACGGGTAACTTTAATACAGTTAATGTTACAGGCACACTGACTGCAGCTACATTGAATGGAGCTTTAGCGAATTCATTATCAGTGTCAACGGGAATTTTAGCAAATAATCTAACTACCACAACATATAATGGTAGCCAGGCTGTTGCATTAAGGGCGGATACTATGGTTTTAGCTACAAGAGCACTTTTACAAAATGTATCTGAAACCAAACTCAATATTCTAGATACCGCTGTATTCACTTCCAGAATCAAAGTATCTGATACTGCTATGATGTTGGGTGGTTCTATCTATTATCCGGATTTCGCAGGACCTAGTCCGCCAAGAACTGGATACGCGCGTTATGACCATGTGGTGAAGATTGCGGATACTGCAACGATGCTGACGAATTATAGTGTGAGGATTAATAGAATTGAGAAAGATTCAACATCAGCATTAAGAACACTGATCAATCAAAGACCTAGAGAAGGTAATACAAGTCTTGCAACTGTAGGTACGATTACTACGGGTACGTGGAATGGTACGGTTATCGGTTCGGCCTATGGAGGTACGGGAGTTAATAATGGAAGTAATACGATAACGCTTGGAGGTAATATTACAACGGGAGGAGCGTTGACAACAGCGGCTGATTTTGTCACGTCAGGGAATAATATAACGTTGACGGCAACAGGTGCTACCAACGTAACGTTACCAACGACGGGAACATTGGCAACAATAGCCGGAGCGGAAACGTTGACCAATAAAACGATTAGCGGAGCTTCTAACACCATTACGAATATTGCGGGTACATCATTGTTATCCAATACGGTGGCATTAGGAAATATCCAGCAGATCAGTACTGCTCGATTGTTAGGACGAAGTACAGCAGGTACAGGTGATGTGGAACAGATAACGATCGGAACAGGATTACAATTGGTAGGAGGTGAATTGAGTGCTACGGGAGGAGGTGGAGGAGGAACCGTTACGTCTATTTCTGTGAGTGGTTCTAATGGAATTGGTGTGTCAGGATCTCCGATTACAACCAGTGGTACCATTACACTCTCCTTGGGAGCTATTACGCCAAGTTCTGTAGCTGCTAGTGGAACTGTAACAGGTTCAAACTTGAGTGGAACGAATACAGGTGATGTGACTTTAACCGGACAGAATTATTTGTCATTGACAGGCCAACAAATTACTGCCAATGCAATTGATCTGAGTGGTTCTAATGCAACCGGAACTTTAGCAGCGGGTAGATTCCCTGCATTGACCGGAGCTATCACAACATCTGCTGGATCATTGGCAACTACTTTGGCGAATGATGCTGTGACTACTACCAAGATCTTGAACTCTAACGTAACTTTTGCTAAGATTCAAGATATTGCCACTGCTACGATATTGGGTAGAAATAATGCAGGTACCGGTGTGGTAGAAGAGTTGAGTCCATCAGTTGTAAAAACAATGTTAGCGCTTACTAAATCTGATGTTGGATTAGGTAATGTTGAGAACACAGCTTTATCTACATGGACCGGTAGTACGAATATTACTACTTTAGGAACCATTGCAACAGGTACTTGGAATGCCGGTGTGATCGGTCCAACGTATGGCGGTACGGGTGTTAACAATGGTTCTAGAACCATTACCTTGGGTGGTAACTTGACTACTAGTGGAGCATTCAATACAACATTGACTGTAACAGGAGCAACAAATGTTACCTTACCAACATCTGGTACTTTAGCAACATTAGCGGGTTCTGAAACGCTGACCAATAAAACCATCAGTGGATCTTCCAATACACTGAGCAATATTGCAACGTCTTCATTGACTGGTACTTTAGCTGCTGCTCAGTTCCCTGCGCTGACAGGTGATTTGACCACAAGTGCAGGTAGTCTGGCAACAACATTGGCTACAGTGAACAGCAATGTAGGTACATTCGGTAGTGGATCATTGATTCCTGTAATTACAGTAAATGGCAAAGGTTTGGTGACTGGCGTATCAACTACTGCTGTAAGTGCAGCTGCAGGATCACTTTCGGGTTCAACACTTGCAGCAGGTGTAACAGGATCATCTTTAACATCAGTAGGAACATTAACAGGTTTAACTGTGAATGGTACGATCAATCTGAATGATAATAATAATGCAGTGACCAATATTAATACCGGAAGCAGTACTAGTGATGTAACGATCGGTGGTGGTTCTAATGAAGTAGGTATTGGTGGTGCACCGGGTGGTTCTTATAAATTGGAAGTATTTGGTAAACTGAAAACCAACGCTATCAACGAAACATCCGATATGCGTTATAAGAAAGATATTGTGACGATTGAAAATGCATTGGATAAAGTGAATGCCCTACGTGGTGTGAATTATCTCTGGAGAACAGATGAATTCCCGAACAAAGGATTCGATAGTACCAAACAGTTGGGTCTCATTGCCCAGGAAGTAGAGAAGATCGTTCCTGAAGTCGTGAAGACAGATGATAAAGGATACAAAACGGTTGAGTACTCTAAACTGGTAGCTTTATTACTGGAAGCCATTAAAGAGCAACAGAAAATTATTGAGAAGCAAACAAAAGATATCACGATCCTGAAATCTGACGCAGATAGAATTAAGAAGTTGGAAGACGAGATTGCAGGTATCAAGAAACTTTTGGAAGCGATCAGTAAGGAACCAACAAAGCCTGCAAAAGGCTCTGAATAATTACTTGTTCAAATGATTAAGTAACGCTCTGTCGTACATACGTGCTACGAGCTTATGAAAGCATATAAACAAGTAGCCCTGAGTAATAATATTTAGCAGTGCCATCGCATCTATGGCAACAGTTGTAGGAAACTTTCTACATCAGTATAAGGCTGTGAAGATATTTTACTTCAATGAGGTATTACTCTTGTAATTTCAGGGTTGAAGTTTGCAGGTAAAAGAGATTTTTCTTTTATGAAAGCCGAATATCAATCACAACTTCATTGTAAGATCGATTCAAAAAAAGAAAATCAAAGAAGATTTTTGGGTATTGCTATTGTAATATTCTTACTAATTTTCTTTGTTCACTCCAAGTTGTTAGCGATAGATTATACCTGGGTAGGAGGTACTAGTACTGCATGGAATAATACTGCTAATTGGACTAAAAGTTCTGGTACTAGTTTTCCAGGAACTGCAGCGGGCGATGTAGTAATCATACCAAATGGGACCAATCAACCTACTTTATCAACTGCCCTAAGTTTTCCGTTATCATCCCTAACTATTGCTGGTACTGGTAATACAGCCATAACCTTAACAATTACCGGAGTTGTGTTAGAAGTAACAGGTAATGTAACTATTAACTCAGTTGATCAAAATAGAACAGTAACATTTACTGGAACCGGATCACTTGAGTGCAATGCGCTGAATGTAGGAACTGTACTAGGTTCATTAGGCAATAATAGAACATTGACATTTGTACATACTTTAAGTGCGACAACTGTAACTAACAATATTACACTGGCTATAGCAAGAGTAGGGACGAGAAATGCCTTAACTACTTTTACTCATACCAGTGGTACGATTACAGCAGCAAACATGACAGTTACTTATTCAGGAACTGCAAATACAGGTCCAACGAGTAACTATACGATGGGTAATACGAATCCACGCTTAAATTTGACCAGTGCAACACCTTTTACGCTTGCAGCGAGTGGCACGAAAAATTTCACACTAACAGGTACAGGTGCTACTGTTGATTACCAAAGCTCTTCTAATATTACTTTTTTAACCCCTGCAAATTTAAATTCGTATAGAAACCTGATCATTAGTGGTGGGGGTGGTAATGTAGTCACAGCCTCTGCCAATATCGCACTCTCCGGTACACTTACCGTGAATGCCGCTTCTACTTTGGCTATGGGTACATTCACATTGGCTACACCTACCGGTATAACTTTACAAACAGTTGGAGGAGGTAATGGGGCTGCTATTACTGGTACCGGTGCGATAACTTTAGGAGGAAATATTACCGTGAATTATACGGGTACTGGTGCCATTACAACAGGTGCGAGTATTGCAAATCCTGTTGCATTAGGGGCCACCAGACAAGTAACAGTAGCTGATGATGGAGATCTCACTAACACTGATTTTACAATGAGTGGTGTAATCAGCGGCGCCACTTTTGGTATTACTAAACTCGGAGCAGGAGAATTATCCCTATCAGCTTCTAATACATTTACAGGGGCAGTAACTATTTCAGCAGGAGTTTTATTAGCAAATACAGTTGCTAATCAAAATACAAACAGTTCATTAGGTACCGGTGGTGGTACAGCGGCAATATCTATTGCAGCTGCCGGAACACTGCAGTATAATGGGTCTGGTCACTCCACTAACCGACCCTTCACCATCACAGGTAATGGTGCCACTATTGATGCTTCCGGTTCTGGTTTATTAACGCTAACGGGAAATATTTCAGCAACAAATTTGGGCTTGGTATTATCCGGATCAGGTTCCGGTTTTTGCAGCAGTGTAATCGGATTAGGTTCAGGCACATTAACCAAAACAGGAACAGGTAGTTGGGAACTATCAGGAGCAAATACTTATACCGGTGTTACAACCATTAGTGGAGGTACTTTATTAGCGGGTGCTGCTGTTTCAGTGAGTGTAGCCGGTCCATTCGGTAATGCTGCCAGTGCTATAGTGATGGGTAATGCCGCAACTACTACTAATAACTGGAGTCCTACTTTGTTGATCGATGGAGCATTTACCATGGCCAGAGGTATAACTATAGCGAATCAGGCTACAAGTGGTACTTATACCATCGGCGGAAATACGGATAACAATGCCACTTTCAGTGGTACCATCACTTTCAGTCAGCCATTTTCTGTTACTCAAGTAGCTACAGCAGGAGCTAATGCATTAACCATTTCCGGTTCAATAACGGGTGGACTTGCGGGCACAAAAAATATTACATTTAATAATGTAGGTGCTGTGGTAAAAACAACCAATGCCATTGCAAATGGAACGGGCGTCAGTGCAGTAATTAAAAACAACACCGGAGAACTTACGATGAGTGTGGCCAACACATACACCGGAGGAACTACATTGAATGCGGGAATCATCAATATTAATAATGCTGCAGGGTTAGGAGATGTTACCAGTACATTTACCATTGCTGGAGGAACTATCCAAAATACTACCGGAGGATTAGTCACAACTGCAAATCACCCCATCACCTGGAATGCAGATTTTACTTTCGATGGTGCACAGCCTTTGAATTTAGGAACGGGAACCGTGACGATGAATGCAGATATTCAAATCACAACTGCGAGTTCAGGTGTGACATTAACAATTGGAGGAACTATTAGTGCAGCAACTCGCTCACTGACTAAACTAGGTGCCGGAATACTCAGTTTTGGTAGCCAAACTATTACATTGAATAATGTTAGCATTAGTGCAGGTACCCTTGTGGCAACTTCAGGTACGATGAATGTTGCAGGAGCTTTCACTAATGATGCTACTTTTACGAATAATAGTGGTACTGTTTTAATGAGTAGTGCATCTTCTTCGATCGTGAATAACAGCACACTTACTTTCAATAACCTGACCATCAATGTTACACCTACTGCACAATCGCAGTACAATACCAGTTTTTCTGTTGCGGGGGCACTTGGTGTTACCGGTGGTGTCACATTTGCGCCAACCGGAGGTACGATCACGATGAGTGCAGTTGGTTCATCGATTGCCAACACAGGAACAAAAACATTTAATAATCTAACGATCGCAGCAACGCCCACAGCACAATCGCAGTACAATACAAGTTTTAGTGTAGCAGGTGCATTCACCATCAATGGTAGTGTGACATTTGCACCAACCGGTGGTACGATCACCATGAGTGCAGCCGGTTCATCCATTACCAATAGCGGAACTGCTACTTTTCAAAATTTGACTATTGCAGCAACACCGACTGCGCAATCACAATACAATACCAGTTTTTCTGTTGCAGCAGCTCTAACGATCAATGGTGGTATCACATTTGCGCCAACCGGAGGTACGATCACGATGAGTGCAGTTGGCTCATCGATTGCCAACACAGGAACAAAAACATTTAATAATCTAACGATCGCAGCAACACCTACTGCACAGTCACAATACAATACTAGCTTCAGTGTAGCAGGTGCATTCACCATTAATGGAAGTGTGACGTTTGCGCCTACAGGAGGTACGATTACTATGAGTGCTGTGGGATCATCCATAGTGAATAGCGGTACTACTACATTTCAAAATCTAATCATCGCTGCAACACCAACAGCACAATCACAATACAATACTAGTTTTTCTGTTGCAGCAGCACTTACTGTCAATGGCGGCGTAACTTTTGCACCTACAGGCGGTACGATTACGATGAGTGCTGTAGGTTCATCGATTGCCAATACGGGAACGACTACATTTAATAATCTAACGATCGCAGCAACACCTACTGCACAGTCACAATATAATACTAGCTTCAGTGTTGCAGGGGCATTCACCATTAATGGAAGTGTGACGTTTGCACCTACTGGTGGTACGATCACCATGAGTGCAGCCGGTTCATCCATCACCAATAATGGAACTACCACCTTTCAAAATTTGACTATCGCAGCAACACCGACTGCACAATCACAATACAATGCTAGTTTTAGTGTTGCTTCAGCATTGACCATTAATGGTAGTGTAACATTCGCACCCACCGGAGGTACCATCACCATGAGTGCCGTAGGATCATCCATAGCGAATAGTGGTACAACTACCTTCCAAAATTTGACCATCGCAGCAACACCGACTGCACAATCACAATACAATACCAGTTTTTCTGTTGCAGCAGCTCTAACGATCAATGGCGGTGTTACATTTGCGCCAACCGGAGGTACAATCACGATGAGTGCAGTTGGTTCATCGATTGCTAATACAGGAACCAAAACATTTAATAATCTGACGATCGCAGCAACGCCCACTGCACAATCGCAGTATAATACAAGTTTTAGTGTAGCAGGTGCATTCACCATCAATGGTAGTGTGACATTTGCACCAACCGGTGGTACGATCACCATGAGTGCAGCAGGTTCATCCATTACCAATAGCGGAACTGCTACTTTTCAAAATTTGACCATTGCAGCAACACCGACTGCACAATCACAATACAATACCAGTTTTAATGTGGCGGGTGCGCTAACCATTAATGGTAGTGTAACATTTGCACCAACCGGTGGTACGATCACCATGAGCGCAGCGGGTTCATCCATTGCCAATAGCGGAACGACTGCTTTTCAAAATTTGACCATTGCTGCTACACCTACAGCACAATCACAGTACAATACCAGTTTTGAAGTTGCCGGAACTTTTGCAACCAGTGGTGCCATCACATTCGCACCTACCGGCGGTACGATTACTCTGTCAGGAGCTAGTGGAGCTATCAATAATGCTTCAGGTACCGTTACTTTTCAAAATCTGACGATCAGTGGAACAACGGTGTCAAGTACCGGAAACTTTGCTGTGGCAGCTACCATGTCAGTAACCGGTGTATTCAATCCATCTGCAACCAGTGTCATCAGTGGAGCAACAGGAACCATTACAGGTTCAGGTACTGTGAATGTAACACGTACCGCAGCCACCCCAAGTTTTGGAGCACAGTATACGATCAATACAAAAACATTGGGTAACCTTACAGTGAACTATAATGGCGCAGGTGCACAAACAGTAGATGCTCAAGATTATGGCAACCTTACCATTAGTACCAATGGTACGAGAACAGTTACTTTCATTAATGGTGGAACCATTCGTGTATCAGGGGCATTTTCACCTACAGCAACTACTACAACTTATGTAGTAACCAACAACAGTTTTGAATACAATGGTGGGGGAGCACAAACCATTACTGCTTTTACTTATAATAATCTCATCATTAGTAATGCAGGTGCTAAAACAGTTTTAGCAGGTACTACTGTGAATTGTTTGACAATTACATTAAATGGCTCTGCTGTATTAACACTGCCGGATACCAGTACATTAAATGTTACGCAGTAAAATCTAATCTAAATCTAATCTGTATCTAATCTCCATTAATGATGCATCTGCATCTTATCAGCTAAATTTGCGATGTATGTTTTTTGATAATTATCAATTGCATACTTCATAAATCCTATATCACGGTGTTCGTTGTAATACCGTTCATTCTTACCTGAGCATTTATTTACTACAGTTTATCTATAAGCTAACATGCTTATAAACGTGGTTTTAATGCTCATGTATAGAATGCGAAACATTTTCACTAAATCAATTGTACATAAAACAACCTGGCTATTTGTTGGGATATGTTCTCTCTTTTTATTTTTATCCATCGTTACTCACGCAGCGAATATTGCCAGTGCAGCAACCGGTAACTGGAGTGCAACAGCTTGGCCAAATACCGGACGAACAGGTACCATCACTACCTCAACAGGCTCAGTAACTGTTACAGGAACCGGAACTTTATTTCTTACAGAATTAAGTGTGGGTAATATCATTAAGAATACCAGTAATGTGGTGATTGGAACCATTGCAGCAATCAATAGCAATACATCACTCACTTTAACAGGGAATGCAGCGTCTAATAATACAGGTATTGCTTATCGTTCACAAGGTGTTGGGCCTGTGGATGTAATTACTATTAATAGTGGTCACGATATAACTATTGATGGTGTTTTCACTTGTGCATCTATTACTATCAGTGCTTCTGTTGGTACAACCCTATCTTTTAATGATAACAGCTCTCTGAATTGCACAGGTAACTTGGTGATGGTTGCCCCAACTGGTAATACTCCTAACTTAATTAGCGTAGCCAATGGCTCATTTACTGTTGGAGGTACGACTACACTCAACAATAATAATATAAATACCAATAATCGTATTACCGAAATAACATTGGGGAATGGTTCTATTACTTTTACCGGTGCTGTCGCACTCAATGCGCGAGGCAATAGAACTCCCAATGCATCATTAGACTTTAGTGGAAGCTCAGGTACTATTACGTTTGGTGCTGCAGGAAATGTTTTTTCTAATACAAATGGTGTTGTTACTTTAGGTACGTCCACCACATATGTCTATAATAATGCAGGAGCTCAAACAGTTTTTGGTGGCACTTATTTCAATCTAACCTTAACAGGCGGTGGCGCTAAAACAGTAACAGGAGTTACAGTCAACGGTACACTTACAAGATCAGGTACCGCTACAGTTACAGGAACACCTTCATTAGGGACTTCATCCACACTTGCTTACAGAAGTACTTCGGCTCAAACAACCGGTAATGAATTTATCTCACCCTTTCCGGGATCCGGTGGTGTTTTCATTGAAAATGCTGCAGGTGTAACCTTAGGTGCTGCCAGAAGTTTAGGTGCAAATCCATTACGCATTGGTGCAGATACTTCCAACAGTATTTTCAATGATGGTGGATTTCAACTGACTTCAACAGGTACACTTGCGATGACTTCGGGTACTTTTAAATTGGGTAGTGGAGGCAGCGCAACTACATACCCAAACTTTTCAAGCAACACATTATCGAGTGGAACCATTATTGAATACGCTGCAGGTGTTGCTCAAACTGTTTCTACCACACCCAACTATCAGCAATTGGTGTTTTCAGGTGCGGGTAATAAAACGGTTGAGTCCGGTACATTGACAGTGAATGCCAACTGGACCACTAATGGCGGTGCAGTATTACTGAACACGAATAATACTGCTGTAAATCTCACCGGTAATCTTTTAGGAGCAGGTAATATCACTTCAGGGAGTGGAACCATACAAATCAATGGTAACTGGTCAAACAGTGGCAGTTTCACACCCGGTACAGGAACAGTCGTATACAACAACAGTTCAGGTGGACAAACAGTAGGAGGGGTGACCTACAATATCCTTACACTCAATAATACCAGTGGTACACAAACAGCAGCCAACAATATCACTGCTGGAACATTGAACACTACTTCGGGTGGAGTATTCAATATGGGTAGTTTTCAATTAACAGTCACTACTGCTAATCATAATGGAGTTTTACAAACGCAGAATACTTCTTCAACACCTATTTCTTCCGGACTCACATGGGTAGGAGATGTTTTCTATAATGCAGCTTCACAACAAACAGTGGTGAGTGGAAATTATAATAATTTAAATCTCTCCGGAGGTGATCGTATTTTGAGTAGTACCGGTACTATTGGTATTGCTGCAGTGCTAACACCCGGATCGGGTACTTATACTGTTACAGGCAGCACGGTTGATTTCAATGGAACGGGTAGTCAATCAATACCTAGCTGTAATTTTGCCAATCTCACTATTTCCGGGAACAGATCTAGTAATACCATCACATTTGTGAATGGAGGTACCATCGGTGTGTCAGGAGTTTTTTCACTCACTGCTACATCTGCCAGTTATGTTGTGACGGGTAATACGTTTAACTATAATGGTACCAGTCCACAGATCATTGTCCCATTTAATTACAATGTTTTAATCATTAGTAGTAGTGGTACCAAAACCATCGAAACAGGGAGTGTCGTGAATTGTGCAGGGTTAGATATATTGGATGATGCCAAACTGAATATCGAAGGCACAGCACAACTTAATTTTCTGTAAGATCCTATCGCAGGTTGAACTTAATGATCCCTTAATATTTACAAATGGATCTAAGAAAGATGCATTTATGTGTATCTTAGTTGAACAGTTATTATCTATATGAAATTATTTGTGCTTTTGATGGCTGGTATGTTGTCGCTGAGCGTAGTAGCTCAAAAAACAACTCCACCGAAATCTTCTCCGGTATCAACGCCGGTGAAACTCAGCAATATCAATGACTCCATTCAATACGCCATCGGGGCGTATGTAGCTCAATGGATTAATAATAACGGATTTTTGATCAGTAATCCTGCTCTCTTTATCAGAGGCATTGATGATGTTTTTCAAAGTAGGCCTCGTTTAATAGCAGATAGCCTAGTGCCTGATATGATCACAGCTTATCAGCAAGTAACCCAAAAGGATCGATCTATTAAATTAGAACAACAGCTTTTTACAAATATCAAACAACGTCCGGGCTTGGGAATATTGCCCAATGGTGTTCATTATTTTATTTTAAAATCAGCTCAGGGACAAAGACCTCTGCCCAATGATACTGTCACTATTCAATTGAGAGGCAGTTTAGCAGATGGAACCGTGTTTGAAGACACCTATCGTAAATCACCGGTTAAAATTACACCGATAGAAATGGTGCCCGGTGTTAGTGACGCCATACAAATGATGCCGGTAGGCTCCAAATGGCAAATCTATGTTCCGGCGATGCTGGCTTACGCTGAGAAAGGAACATCTGTCATCCCCCCTAATAGCGCATTGGTATTGGAAATTGAATTATTAAGTATTACTAGTCCCAAAAAAGAATAAGTCATTTGTTATCGTCCAATATATCCTTTATATTTATAATGTCTTAATGCTCTCATAAACTACTAAAAACATGAAACGATTATTGATGTTCTTTTTGTCTGCAGGTATGATCCTGAGCGTATCTGCACAAACCAAAACCCCTGCACAATTGGCGAAGGAAAAAGCTGAAGCGGATACCCTTCAGTATGCATTGGGTGTTTATATGGTGAAGTCATTACAAAAAAATGGCATCATCATTTCCAATCCTGCTATTTTTCAAAAAGCAGTGGATGATGTCTTAGGAAAGAAAAGACTCATGATACCTGAAGCAAGTGTTGAGCCACGTATCAATCAATTTCAAAATGCCATTAGTTCTGAGAAGGGGATCATGATGGAACAAAAATTATTCTCCGAATTAAGCAAGCGTAATGATGTGGTGAGAATGCCGAGTGGTGTAAACTATGCGGTAGTAACCAAAGGGCAAGGAAGAAATCCAGAGCCGGAAGATACTGTTGTTATTAATATTGTAGGTACACTACCCGATGGTACCGTATTTATTAATTCAGACAAGGATAAGCAATCATTCCTTATACTTGTTAAAGATCTGGTATTGGGTTTGCAAGATGCGGTATTGAGAATGAAAGAGGGATCTGTTTGGAGAGTATTTGTACCTGCATCATTGGGTTTTGGTGCAACAGGTACCGCAACCGTTCCACCCTACACACCATTGGTATATGATATCGGACTTGTAGCCGTACGTCCGGCGAAAGCCCGATAACGCATATTCATACCCTGAAATCGACAGGAATAGACGATAGTATGAAATAGACTGTTTCTAAATATTTGATTTTCAGCATATTATTAAAAGCCCCGAAACTTTTTTCGGGGCTTTTTTTCGGGGATAATTTAATCTTCAGAGGTTATTCAGGGAATTGGTATTATTCCTACCTTTGCCGCCTCGAAAATGGGAGCGTATGCTTCCTGCAAAAAAATATTTAAACAAGCACTTTTATGGCTGACTTGAAATTTCAACGCAACTTCGGTATTGCCGCACACATCGATGCCGGTAAAACCACTACTACCGAGCGTATCCTGCGCTACACCGGTATGATTCACAAAATTGGTGAGGTACATGATGGTGCCGCTACTACTGACTGGATGGAGCAGGAAAAAGAAAGAGGTATCACTATTACTTCTGCTGCTGTAAGCTGTCAGTGGAATTTTCCTACTGTAAAGGGTAAAGCTGATGCCAATACCAAAAAATATTATTTTAATATCATCGATACTCCGGGTCACGTTGACTTTACCGTAGAGGTAGAGCGTTCTATGCGTGTACTGGATGGTTTGATCGCTTTGTTCTCTGCTGTGGATGGCGTTGAGCCCCAGTCTGAGACCGTATGGCGTCAGGCGAACCGTTACAAAGTTCCGCGTATCGGTTTCGTTAACAAAATGGACCGTTCCGGTGCCGACTTCCTGAATGTAGTGAATCAGGTAAAAGAAATGCTGGGTGCTAAAGCCGTGCCTTTGCAATTGCCGATCGGTGCTGAAGATAACTTTAAAGGTGTAGTTGACCTGATCAAAATGAAAGGGATCATCTGGCACATGGAAACAGAAGGAATGACTTTCGATGAGATCGATGTTCCTGCTGATATGAAAGAAGATGTTGAATTCTGGAGACAGAATTTGATCGAAGCAGTAGCTGAATATGATGATACATTGATGGAGAAATTCTTTGATGATCCAAATAGCATTTCTGAAGACGAAGTTCACGAAGCAATCCGTAAGGCTTGTATCGATCTGAGCATCGTTCCAATGATGTGTGGATCTTCATTCAAAAATAAAGGTGTACAAACTGCATTGGATGCTGTTTGTCGTTACCTGCCTTCTCCGGTAGATATCGAAGATACTGTAGGTACCAATCCTGATACCGGTGAAACCATCACTCGTAAGCCTGATGCAAAAGAACCATTCTCTGCATTGGCTTTCAAAATCATGACCGATCCTTTCGTGGGACGTCTGGCATTCTTCCGTTGTTATAGCGGTCACTTAGATGCCGGTTCATATGTATTGAACGTAAGAAGTGGTAAGAAAGAGCGTATCAGCCGTATCATGAAGATGTTTGCGAATAAGCAGAATCCGATCGACTTCATCGAAGCCGGTGATATCGGAGCTGCTGTAGGTTTCAAAGAGATCAAAACCGGTGATACCCTTTGTGATGAGAACCATCCGATTACCCTTGAGAACATGTTCATCCCTGAGCCTGTAATCGCTATCGCTGTTGAGCCTAAAACACAGGCTGACGTAGATAAAATGGGTATGGCTATCGCTAAGCTGGTTGAAGAAGATCCAACACTGCGTGTAAATACTGATGAAGATACAGGTCAAACCATCCTTCGTGGTATGGGTGAATTGCACCTTGAGATCATCGTAGATCGTATGCGTCGTGAATTCAAAGTAGAAGTAAACCAGGGTGCTCCTCAGGTTGCCTATAAAGAATCATTCGGAACCACTATCGAACACCGTGAAGTGCTGAAGAAGCAGTCGGGTGGTCGTGGTAAGTTTGCCGATATCCAATTCTCAATCGGTCCTGCTGATGAAGAATGGCTGAAAGAAAACGAAGGAAAGCATTTCCAATTCGTGAATGATATCTTCGGTGGATCTATTCCTAAAGAATTTATTCCTGCTATTCAGAAAGGTTTTGAGACCGCAATGACTACAGGTGTTCTGGCTGGTTATCCGGTGAACAACATGAAGGTTCGTGTATTCGACGGTAGCTACCATGATGTGGATTCTGATTCAATGTCATTTGAATTGTGTGCTAAGTCCGGTTTCCGTGAAGCAGGTCGTAAAGCGAAGCCAACATTGTTGGAGCCTATCATGAAAGTAGAGGTGTTGACTCCGGATCAGTACATGGGTGATGTAACAGGTGACTTGAACCGTCGTCGTGGTATGTTGGAAGGTATGGATAGCCGTGCTAACCTGCAGGTGATCAAGGCGAAAGTTCCATTGAGCGAAATGTTTGGTTATGTAACCCAACTGCGTTCATTGTCTTCAGGTCGTGCTACTTCAACCATGGAGTTCTCTCACTATTCTCCTGCACCAAACAATATCGCAGAAGAAGTGATGGCGAAGAACAAAGGAAAAGTAAAGATCGAGGAATAATCATCCTTGTTCAGATAGAAAAAGCCCCGACAGTAATGTTGGGGCTTTTTTTTGGTGAATAAGTGAGTAGTGAATAGTGAATTGTGAATTGTGAATTGTCAATCATTGATATTATATCAGTAGTGTATCATTCACAATTCACAATTCACAAATGCCTCCATCCACTCACTACTGACCATTCACTTCTCACTGATTACAGTATTGCGCAATAATATTATTGGCCTCCGCATAATTTTTAGACTTCGCAACTTGTAAAATTTTACAGCCGGCTTCCTTATTGCCAAGATTAATCAGACTAACGCCTTTAAAGAATTCAGATTTTCCGTCTTTTGAAATATTGAGTGAGATCACTTTGTCGAAATAGACGATGGCTTTTCGATAATCTTTCAAGTTGAAATAACTCACTCCGGCATTTTCGTAAATAGCATAGTTAAAAGCATTGATCTTTGCTGCCTGAACAAATTTTGCTGCCGCAGTTTTGTAATCTTGTTTAGAAAAAGCTGCAACACCTTCATTGTAAACTAAAGTTGCTTTTTCAATCAATGCGGCTGTTTCTTGAGGACTTGCAGCTACCGTACCGGTGAAATTGAGATTGTTAACGACCTCTTCTTTTCTTTTTAGAAGAATGGCATAATCTTGTTCGTTAGCAGGATTATTTCCTTTCGGATCAAAGATCTTGAGTGCGCTGTCTGCTAGCTGTACAAGTTGTGGAGTGCCTCTTTGTAATGCATTCAGTAATCCGGATATATACAAATTCCATGCAAATGGCTCATTTCTATATTTTGTGTATGTTCTGAATGCTTGTGTGATGGATGCAGTATCTCTTCTATAAGCATGGATAGCTACCAATGTCTGATAATAAGTATTCGCTCTAGGTCTATTCGCATAAGCAATTTCTGCATAATATTTGGCGCTATCTAAATTCCCAATTGTATAGAACAAGTTTGCCATCAGGAATTGGTTGTAATAGATGTACGGATTATCGTTGATGGATTTTCTTAAAAGAAATAAAGCTTCATCATATTTTTTATTCTCAGAATAATACCTGGCAACTATACCTTCAATAGGTTGTGCTGAAGAAGTTAGATTGGGGATAGAAGGAAATGCATTCTGTACTTCAGATAGCGGTATTTGCATAGGTTCATTCTTCATGTCGGGTATCACTTTCATTTGTACCTGAAGTGATTTGTTGGTTGAAAAAAGTATATATAGCGTAGGGATCAATAATAAAAACGCCCCCATAATGTATAAGCCGAATCCCGGTAACTTTTTTCTTGTTGTATCACTTGATTCTTGTGAATCCTCTCTGTTTTCAAAACCAAAATGTGAGTTGAGGTTGATTGCAGTGATGAATGCAAGAAACATCTGCATGGTGGGTCTTTCAATAGGGAAATTGAGTCCTGCGTCTACACCGTAAACAATTAGTGATAGAAAAGACGCAATAGCAATCAGGCGATCAGTTTCAGTTGTTTTTGGAGATCTGACAGTTTTAAATGTAAGGATCGATAAAAGTACAAAGAGTCCAAGATAAGCAAGCCCACCAATGATTCCTGTTTCAGCTGTAAATTCCAAAAAATCATTGTGCGCATGAGCAGGTATGAACAGATCATCAATGAATTCCTTTTCGTATGGAATGGATGCAAGTTTCCAGTTACCATAGCCGCAACCCATAAATGGATTTTCGGCAATGTATTTCCATGCATGTCCCCAAAGCATAAAACGATAGCTATCATTACCACTTGAAGGTGCAATGCTAGTAAAGCGATTTACGACATCACTGTAAACCGCTTTTGTTTTTATATCTTTTCCTTCATCTTGTGCTTGTATAGTCGCAGATGTTGGTGCCGCCAGATTTTGAGTTTCTAGACTTAACTCTTGTTTTGGTAAAAGTGATTGCGCCAAAAAAAATGCTATCAATAAAGGTGCTGCTAAATATGCCACACGAAATAAATGTTGTTCGTAGGTCTTTGTTTTGACCATCATAAAGATGGTTCCCAAAAAATACAACATTGAAATAATGGCAAGACTCAAATAAGCCGCTCTCGCATTGAGAATAAATATCACTGTAATACCCAATGTTAATGACAACATATGAAATACGCGCTCAATAAAATTCCCTTTGTATAAGCAGAAAAAAATGAAAGGAAGTTTAATGACCATGCCGGCAGCTAAAATGTTTTTATGCCCGCTATTTCTATTGATACTCCTAATCAGGGAATCGATGGAAAGGTCATTGGGATTGCTGATATAAGTGTTCAGGCAAACTATTGCATCGAATAGCAATATAAAAGATAAGGCTATGCCTATCCAATGATAAAATGCGAGTCGCTTATAAAGTAAAACCGATATATTAATAAATGCCACCAGCGTTACAAAAAATCGAACATAACAAACCCAAGATTCGATGACATTGATAGAAAAGAACATCGAAAACCCGCTCCAGGCAAAAAGAAAAATAAACAGGAGTGAGAATGGCTGTTTTATGATATGTGTAAATGCCTCTTCATATTGGTCCTTTTTATATGCCAGAAAAGCCAATATGATCACATTGACGATGCCCAGGAACAGCCACTGTGGACCAAGTACATCAATAGAACCTAAATTAGGAATAAAGTGTACACCAAAATAGAGAAGTAATAAGGCTGATGTAAATACATTTTTATTATATTTATTTGTATTTGTGTATACGTCATTACTTTTTGATGTATTTGTCACTTTTTGCTTCATATCATGTCTAATTGGCGTGAAATTAACTAAATAAATAATTGAATAGGAGAGGACTTGGATGTTCCATGATAACTTTGATGCCTTAAAATCTTCCTTTTGGTGAAAAAGTGAACTATTTTCCTCTTTTTCTTGAAAATTATTTCCAAATTTCTTGACCATTCAGATACAGTCCCTTACCTTTGCAACCCCAATCAGAAAATTGGGTTTCGACTATGTCTCAACGTATCAGAATCAAATTACAATCTTACGATCACAATCTGGTAGATAAATCTGCTGAGAAAATCGTAAAAACAGTGCGCAGCACTGGTGCCGTAGTAACTGGTCCAATTCCCTTGCCTACACACAAGAGAATTTTCACTGTACTGCGTTCACCACACGTGAATAAGAAGAGTCGTGAGCAGTTTCAACTGGCTACTCACAAGCGTTTGCTGGATATCTACACTTCTTCATCAAGAACGGTAGATGCACTGAGCAAATTAGATCTGCCTTCTGGTGTTGAGGTAGAGATCAAAGCCTGATAAAATAGGCTACAAGTTTCAAGCTGCAAGCCACAAGCTGTGATTGAAACAATAGTTCTTAAAAATAAATTAGTCATCTGCCAACTCTCTACTCAAAATAGGGAAGAAAGCAGCTCTGAATAAATAAACGGTCGAAGACAGCAGTTTTCAAATCTGACATCTGCCATCTAAGATCATACATATAAACAGGCCCTTCGAGGTTTGTTTACTTCCGGTACTTCCTCTCCCGATTACATCGGGAAACAACGGAAAAGGTCGGCAGCGAACAAGGATTGAATCCCGCTTCATCGGTGGGATGTCCTCTTTAACCTTGCGGGGCATAAACCGCAAAACGATGAAAGGTATTATTGGTAAAAAAATCGGGATGACCAGCATCTTCTCGGCAGATGGTAAGCAAACAGCTTGCACCATCATTGAAGCTGGTCCATGTACCGTAACTCAGGTGAAGACCCAGGATACTGATGGTTACACCGCACTTCAATTGGCATTTGGCGACAAAAAAGAAAAGCACTCCACTAAAGCCGAGCTGAATCACTTCGCAAAAGCTCAAACAGCCGCCAAAAAATTCGTAAAAGAATTCCGTAATTATTCCATAGAGAAAGCATTGGGAGAAACTGTTACTGTTGACATTTTCGCTGAAGGCGAAAGCGTTGAAGTAGTAGGTACTACCAAGGGTAAGGGTTTCCAGGGTGTAGTAAAGCGCCATGGTTTCTCCGGTGTGGGTGAACAATCGCACGGTCAGCACGATCGTCAGCGTGCTCCGGGTTCTATCGGTGGTTCTTCTTATCCGTCACGCGTATTCAAGGGCATGAGAATGGCCGGACGTATGGGTGGTGACAGAGTAAAAATGAAGGGATTGAAAGTGGTGAAGATCTTCCCTGAAAAGAACTATATCCTGATCAGCGGTTCTGTTCCTGGTCATAACGGTTCAATCGTTTTAATCCAGAAGTAATCACAACTTAATTGAATGACCATGCAAGTAGATGTATTAAATATAAAAGGACAGAAGACCGGCAGAACGGTTGAATTACCGGCTGAGGTTTTCGGTATCGAGCCAAATGATCATGTGATCTACCTGGCTGTAAAACAGTACCTGGCTGCAGGCCGTCAGGGTACACACAAAGTGAAAACCCGTGCGGAAGTAAAAGGTGCTAGCCGCAAGCTGCACAAGCAAAAAGGAACCGGTGGTTCTCGTAAAGGTAATATCCGTAACCCTTTATATAAGGGTGGTGGTACCATCTTTGGACCAAAACCTCACGCTTACGATTTCAAATTGAATCGTAAAGTGAAAGACCTCGCTAAGATCTCTGCACTGAGCTACAAAGCAAAAGAAAGCGCGATCGTAGTGGTAGAAGATATTCAGATGGAAACACCAAAAACCAAGCAATTGGTTGAAGTGATGAAGAACCTGAACATCGCAGATAAGAAAACACTGGTTGTATTACCGGAGTACAATGATAACCTGTACCTGAGTACTCGTAATGTGCCAAATGTTGCCAGCACTTTATTGGCCGACATCAACACTTATGAAATCATGAATGCAGATGTACTCGTAATCACAGAAAACACTGCTAAAATCTTCGCAGACGAAGAAGCAGTAGCATAACCAATTAGAAACGTTTCAACCGAAATACAATGAAACTGAGTGAAGTATTAGTAAAGCCTATTTTAACTGAGAAAGCAAATGCTCAACAAGAAAAATTGAGAAGATATGCTTTCAAAGTAAATCGTAAGGCGAACAAACTCGAGATCAAAAAAGCAGTAGAAGAATTTTATGGTGTGAATGTGATCGATGTGAACACTGTTGTTGCTCCTGGTAAAAACAAAACCCGCTACACTAAAGCCGGTTTTATTCAGGGTGCGAAACCTGCTTATAAAAAAGCATTCGTAACCGTAGCCGAAGGAGAAACTATTGATCTGTACGCTAACATTTAACCGCAGCCCAAAGGGGCATGAGGTAGAATGATAAAGTATGGTAGTTCAACTACCGCAAAAGTTGATTAAAAAACAAAGCCTAGTATCCTTTAGGGACTAGGGGCAAAACAAAAAAAATGGCACTGAAGAAGTACAAACCGATGACCGCAGGAACACGCTGGAGAATCGGAAATGCTTATGCTGAGATCACTACTAACAAGCCTGAAAAGAGCCTGTTAGAGCCACAAAAGAAAACTGCAGGACGTAACTCACAGGGTCGTCGTGCAATGCGTTATATGGGTGGTGGTAGCAAGCAACATTATCGTATCATCGATTTCAAAAGAAACAAGAGAGATATCGCTGCAACAGTTGTCTCTATTGAATACGATCCGAACCGTACTGCGTTCATCGCATTGGTTCAATATACGGATGGTGAGAAAAGATACATCATTGCTCCTCAAGGAATCCAGGTAGGTGCAAACATCATCGCAGGTGATGAAGTAGCTCCTGAGATCGGAAATGCTTTGATGATGAAGAATATGCCATTGGGTACTATGATTCACAACATTGAATTACAGCCTGGACAAGGTGGTAAAATGGTAAGAAGTGCCGGTGCATCTGCTCAGTTGGCGAACAAAGAAGAGAAATACGCAGTATTGAAAATGCCTTCTGGCGAATTGCGTAAAGTATTGATCAACTGTTACGCTACTGTAGGTGTGGTTTCTAATAGCG
Organism: Sediminibacterium sp.; assembly: GCA_965279585.1. Lineage (GTDB taxonomy): Bacteria > Bacteroidota > Bacteroidia > Chitinophagales > Chitinophagaceae > Sediminibacterium. Next base: position 1,418,721 of record OZ257248.1, read on the forward strand.
ACCATAACCTCGAAACAGCAGGTAAAGCAGGTAAGAATCGTTGGAAAGGTATCCGTCCACGTGTACGTGGTGTTGCGATGAACCCAGTAGATCACCCGATGGGTGGTGGTGAAGGTAAAGCTTCAGGTGGTCACCCACGTAGCAGAACCGGTAAGTATGCAAAAGGTGAGAAGACACGTACAAAAGGAAAAGGCAGTGATAAACTGATCATCCAAAGAAGAGACGGTAAAAAATTAGCAAAATAATATTTCCGATACAATCGGAACCAATTTTCAAAATAACTCAATATGGGTCGTTCGATTAAAAAAGGTCCTTACGTTGATGCCAACTTAGAAGGTAAAGTTGAAGGTATGAATGATGGCAAAACCAAGAAAGGTGTTATCAAAACTTGGAGCCGTCGCAGTACCATTACTCCTGATTTTGTTGGACACACTTTTGCAGTGCACAACGGTAACAAGTTCATCCCGGTATATGTAACCGAATTCATGGTAGGTCACAAATTGGGTGAATTTGCTCCAACACGCAACTTCAGAGGACACGCAGGAACTAAAAAGTAATCACTTGGCGTATGGTTGATGGTTAATAGCGAATAGCAGAACCGGATGCGATACCCTAAACAAATAAAGAAATGGAAGCAGTAGCTAAACTGAACAATTATCCTACAGGGCCACGCAAAATGCGTTTGCTGGCTGATGTGATCCGTGGAATGGAGGTAGAGAAGGCATTGGCTATTCTCGAGCACCACCCACAGCACAATGCAGTGCCTTTGGCAAAATTGCTGAAGAGTGCGATCAGCAACTGGGAGCAAAAAAATAATGGCGCCAGTGCTGCAGACAGCAGTCTGGTGGTAAAAACTGTATTCGTTGACGGAGGTCGTGTACTGAAGCGTATGCGTCCAGCACCTCAAGGCCGTGGCTACAGGGTACGTAAGCGCAGTAACCATGTAACATTAATCGTAGATTCTAAAAACTAATTGTAAAACCACTATATGGGTCAGAAAGCAAATCCAATTGGTAACAGGTTAGGTATCATCCGCGGATGGGAAAGTAACTGGTATGGTAGTAAGAAAGACTATGCTACCAAGTTAATCGAGGATCATAAGATCCGTACTTACCTGAACGCCCGTATCAACAAGGGCGGTATTGCCAAAATTGTAATAGAGCGTACCCTGGGTAAGCTGATCGTTACAATCCACACCTCTAAACCAGGTATCATCATCGGTAAAGGTGGTGGAGAAGTAGACCGTATCAAAGAAGAGTTGAAAAAATTAACCGGTAAGGAAGATGTTCAGATCAACATTCTGGAGATCCGTCGTCCTGAACTGGATGCGAATATTGTAGGAGATACCATCGCTCGTCAGATCGAGAATCGTATCAACTTCAAACGTGCTACTAAGATGGCGATTGCTTCTACACTCAGAATGGGTGCTGAAGGTATCAAGATCAAGTTGAGTGGTCGTTTGGGTGGTGCTGAGATCGCTCGTAGCGAAGAGTTCAAACAGGGTCGTGTGCCTTTGCATACTTTCCGTATGGACATCGACTACGCTAACGTATACGCTCAAACTGTTTACGGTAAGATCGGTATCAAAGTATGGATCTGTAAAGGTGAAGTACTTGGAAAGCGCGAACTGAATCCAAACTTCGTAGGTGGAAAGAATGATATGAGTGAGAGAAGAGGTGGTGAAGAAAGAAGCGGCGGACGCGGAGACAGAAGAGATGATCGCGGAGGTCGTGGTGGAGATAGAAGAGATAACCGCGGCGGAGGCGGAAGAGACAGAAGATAATTTGAAAATCAACCCATTTTCAAATTCAATTATTCAAATTTTCAAATTGTAATAAATGTTACAGCCTAAAAGAAGTAAACACAGGAAACAGCAGAAAGGCCGCATTCGTGAAGTGGCTAAGCGTGGTACTTCCATTTCATTCGGTTCATTTGCTTTGAAAGCGATGGAACCCATCTGGTTAACCAACCGCCAGATCGAGTCTGCTCGTCAGGCAATGACCCGTGCTATGAAGCGTGAAGGTAATGTGTGGATCCGTGTATTTCCTGATAAGATCATTACCCGTAAGCCTCTTGAGGTAAGGATGGGTAAAGGTAAAGGTAACCCTGAATTCTGGGCTGCTGTAGTAGAACCAGGACGTATCATCTTCGAATGCGATGGTGTATCTCAGCAGGTAGCTCAGGAAGCGATGGAACTCGCTGCTCAGAAATTACCGATCAAAACCAAATTCATCGTAAGAAGAGACTTACAAGCTTAATTTTCAAATTGACCAAAATGGCAAATAAAAAAGTTGAATTCAATAAAGGTCTGAAAGACATGAATGTCTCAGATCTGCAGGCAAGAATTCAGGAAGATCAGTTAAGACTGAAAAAATTAGAATTCGCACATGCGATCTCTCCATTGGAGAACCCGATGAATATTCGTGGTCTGCGTAGAGATATTGCTCGTCTGAAGACTGAGTTGAAGAAAAAACAATTAGGAATTTAAAGCTACAAGCTTCAAGCTCCAAGCAACAAGCTTATCAAAAAAAACTTTGCTCGAATTAGCCCAGGCTGACCAGAGCTCATAGCTTAAAAAATAAACAATGGCTGAAGTAAGAAATTTACGCAAAACAAGGATCGGGGTTGTTACCAGCGATAAGATGGACAAGACCATCACTGTTGCGGTTGAAAGAAAAGTAAAACACCCTATCTACGGAAAGTTCGTAAAGAAAACCACGAAGTTCCATGCTCATGATGAAAAAAGTGAGTGCGGTATCGGTGATGTGGTAAAGATCATGGAAACTCGTCCGCTGAGCAAAACAAAGCGTTGGAGACTGGTTGAGATCGTAGAAAAAGCAAAATAATAACCGGCTTGCGGAAAGCCGCAAGTCACAAGCTGCAAGCTGCAAGAATTTGAGCTGTAGCCTCTGTAAAATTGATAAAATTTAACGAAGAGAGAAATCTCTAAGTTATAAGCTAAAAGCTAAAACAATGATTCAGCAAGAAAGTAGATTGAATGTAGCTGATAACAGTGGTGCTAAGGAAGTACTTTGTATCAAAGTATTAGGTAACAGCGGTCAGGATTACGCCAAGATTGGTGATAAGATCGTTGTAACTGTTAAAGATGCGATTCCTGCAGGCGGTATCAAAAAAGGTACTGTATCCAAAGCGGTAATCGTTCGTACCAAAAACAAATTGCGTCGTAAGGATGGTTCTTACATCCGTTTCGATGACAACGCAGTGGTATTATTGAACAACTCTGATGAGCCTCGTGGTACCCGTATCTTCGGACCAGTAGCAAGAGAGTTGCGCGATAAGGGATACATGAAAATTATCTCACTGGCTCCTGAAGTTCTTTAATAATAAATAAGCCGTTAGCTATTAGCTGTTAGCTACTGGCGATCGACATCATAATTTTGGTTAGCAATTGCTAACCGCTAAAAGCTAAAAGCTCAAAAAAGATGAGTACAAGATTTAAACCCAAATTCAACATCAAAAAAGGAGATACCGTAGTGGTGATCGCCGGTGATGACAAGGACTTGAAAAAGCCTCGCAAGGTGTTGGAAGTTATCGTGGATAAAGGTCGTGTGGTAGTAGAAGGTGTTAATATCGTAACCAAACATACCAAACCTTCTGCGCAGAATACAAAGGGTGGTATCGTTAAGATCGAAGCACCGATCAACATCAGCAATGTGATGTTATGGGATGCTAAAACGAGCAGCGCTACCAAAGTAAAGCGTAATCGTGAAGAAGGTAAATTAGTTCGTATATCTAAAAAGTCAGGGGAGGTAATCAAGTAATGAGTACTGCAAAATACACTCCGAGATTAGCAGACAAGTACACCAAAGAGGTAGTACCTGCTTTAATGAAAAAGTTTGCTTACAAAACTGTAATGCAAGCTCCTAAGTTGGAAAAGATCTGTATCAACCGTGGCGTTAATGGTGCGGTGAATGATAAGAAATTGGTTGACATCGCTGTAGAAGAGCTGAACATGATCACTGGTCAGAAAGCAGTTCCTACCATGTCTAAAAAGGATATCTCCAACTTCAAACTTCGTAAAGGAATGCCAATCGGTGCTCGCGTAACACTGAGAGGAGAGAAGATGTATGAATTTCTGGACAGATTGGTATCTGTTGCGTTACCTCGTGTACGTGACTTTAAAGGTATCAGCGATAAGGCGTTCGATGGTCGTGGTAACTACACATTAGGTGTTACTGAGCAGATCATCTTCCCCGAGATCGATATCGATAAAGTGAATAGAATCACCGGTATGGATATCACTTTCGTAACCACTGCTCAAACCAATGAAGAAGCATATGAGTTACTGAAAGAACTGGGTATGCCTTTCAAAGGAGCAAAAAAAGACAATAACTAAAAAGTAACTGGTAGCAGCCGGTTTGTAATCATCAAATCCGGAACCTACTCAAATCTAAACATAAAACAATGGCAAAAGAATCAGTAAAAGCCAGACAAAGAAAGCGTGAAGCCTTGGTAGCCCAGTATGCAGAGAAGCGTGCAGCTCTAAAAGCAGCCGGTGATTATGCAGCATTGGATAAACTGCCTAAGAATGCTTCACCTGTTCGTTTAAAGAACCGTTGTCAGCTTACCGGACGTCCGAAAGGTTATATGAGATACTTCGGTCTCTCAAGGGTAATCTTCCGTGATATGGCCCTGAATGGTAAAATTCCAGGTGTTAAAAAAGCAAGCTGGTAAAAACCCGAGTCCCGATACTTATCGGGAAATGGACACAAAATTTTGAACACGAATTAATTCTAATAAAAATGGTAACTGATCCTATAGCAGACTTCTTAACCAGAATCCGTAACGCACAGATGGCTGGTCACAGACTGGTAGAAATTCCTGCTTCTAATCTGAAAAAGCGTATGACAGAGATCCTGTACGAACAGGGTTATATCCTGAAATACAAATTTGAAGATGATAACAAACAAGGTCTGATCAAGATCGCGTTGAAATATGATCCTTCTACTAAACAACCTGCGATCCGCTCTCTGGAAAGAGTAAGCCGTCCGGGTCTGCGTCAATATGCTAAACCTGCAGAGATCAAAAGAGTGATCAATGGTTTGGGTGTTGCTATCTTGAGTACTTCTAAAGGTGTACTGACTGATAAGCAAGCAAAAGCGCAGAATGTAGGTGGTGAAGTTCTTTGCTACATCTCTTAATTAAGTTATTGTCCTGTCTGACAATTAAGCTTTTAGTCGGAGCTGAACACGGTCAGGATTTTAGTTGAACAATAAAAAAGAAACGACTATGTCTCGTATTGGAAAAAAACCGGTAACAATCCCAGCAGGTGTAACCATCACTGTTAGCAAGGAGAATGAAATTACTGTTAAAGGCCCTAAGGGTGAATTGAAGCAGCAGATCGATAGAGATATCACTGTTACTATCAAAGATAATGAAGTAGTATTTGAACGTCCTACTGATCAGATCCGTCACCGTGCTATGCATGGTCTATACCGTGCACTGGTAAGTAACATGGTAAAAGGTGTTACTGAAGGTATCAAAAGAGAATTGGAACTGGTGGGTGTGGGTTTCAAAGCCGCTAATACCGGAAACATTTTGGATCTGGCATTGGGTTACTCTCACAATATCATTTTTGAAGTTCCTAAAGAACTGAAAGTAGCAACTGTTACTGAAAAAGGTCAGAACCCAAAGATCCTGTTAGAAGGTATCGACAAGCAACTGATCGGTCAGGTAGCTGCTAAATTGAGAAGCTTACGTAAGCCTGAACCATACAAAGGTAAGGGTGTGAAATATGCTGGTGAGATCCTGAGAAGAAAAGCAGGTAAAGCAGCAGGTAAATAATAGATAGTCGATGGTCCACGGACCATGGTCTATGGACTGAAACAAGATGTTAAACATGCTTCCGGCCGAATCGGAAGTAACAAATAAAGCAAAATGGGTAAATTAATTCAAAGGCAAAAGATCAGATACCGCATTCGTAAGAAAGTGGCTGGTACAGCTGTTAAGCCACGCTTATCTGTATTCAGAAGCAATGCTGATATTTATGCACAGTTGATCGATGATGATAATGGTCAAACACTGGCAGCAGCTTCATCTCGCGATAAAGATATCGCTGCTCAGAAAGTAACCAAGATCGAAAAAGCGAAACTGGTAGGTGCGGCAATCGCACGTAAAGCCACTGAACTGGGATTGAATACTGTAGTATTTGATCGTGGTGGTAACCTGTACCATGGCCGTGTTAAATCAGTAGCCGACGGTGCAAGAGAAGGTGGTCTGCAATTCTAATCTGCTAACAACAATTAATCGTTAGATAAATGTCTAAAGTAAACGTAAATAAGGTAAAAGCCGGTGGCGACATGGAACTGAAAGAGAAAGTAGTTGCCATTAACCGTGTGGTGAAAACCACTAAAGGTGGACGTACCTTCAGCTTCTCAGCACTGGTAGTAGTGGGTAATGAAAGTGGTGTGGTTGGACAAGGTCTGGGTAAAGCAAAAGAAGTTCAGGAAGCTATCACAAAAGGTATCGAAGATGCCAAGAAGAACCTGGTAAAAGTACCAGTAATGCATGGAACCGTTCCTCACGAACAGTGGGCGAAAGATGGTGCTGCGAAAGTCCTGATCAAACCAGCTGCTCATGGAGCGGGTGTGATCGCGGGAGGTAGCATGCGTGCCGTTCTGGAAAGTGCAGGTGTAACAGACGTACTGGCGAAAAGCCTGGGTTCTGCTAACCCTCACAACGTGGTAAAAGCTACCATCAAGGCATTGAGCCTGTTGCGTGAACCCGTTCAGGTTGCTAAAACCCGTACGATCAAGCTGAGCAAAGTATTTAATGGATAATTGCCAATAGCTAATAGCTAATGGATTATCATTTGAAAGCCATTAGCTACTAGCCATTAGCGATCACAATAACTCGTTATGAAAAAAATCAAGATCACACAGATTAAAAGCGGTATCGACAGATCTGAGCGTCAAAAACAAACTTTGATCGCTTTAGGTTTGAAGAAGTTGAATGCTTCAAGAGAAGTAGAAGCTACTCCTCAGATCCTGGGTATGGTGAATAAAGTAAGCCACCTGGTGAAGGTTGAAGAGATCGCTTAATCCAATCAGATAAGATAGAATTTGTTCCGTATCATGCGGGATGAAAATGAGTCAATTTACTTGATTCATTTTCTGTTTATAAAAAATCAGAATTCTGTCGATCACTGACAACACATTTTCAAATCATTTGCGAGGGGTGATTCCCCGAAAGTTCAAAATCAATACAACATGAAACTACACAATCTGAAACCTGCAGAAGGTTCTACACACAAGCAAAAACGTTTAGGTCGTGGTGAAGCATCCGGTAAGGGTGGTACATCTACAAAAGGTAACAAGGGTGGACAAAGCCGCGCCGGTTATAAAAGCAAAATGGCTCACGAAGGTGGTCAGATGCCTATCCAGCGTCGTATCCCTAAGCGTGGATTCAAGAACAACAACCGTGTTGAATTCGTCGTATTTAACCTGGGTCAAATTGATCAACTGGTTGAGAAATATGGCTTCACTGAATTCAGCCTTGAGAATTTATATATCAATGGATTGATCAGCCGTACTGATAAAGTAAAAGTATTGGCTAACGGTGAACTGAAAGCTAAAGTATCTTTCAAAGTGAATGCAGCCAGCGAAAAAGCAAAAACTGCTATCGAAGCTGCAGGTGGTAGCGTTGAAATTATCAAGTAATTTTATCGTAACTTGCCAGACGCACAACGTGCGTCTTTTTTTGGTTTAAGACTATTAACGCTTACAATTGCATTCAAGTGAAAAAACTAGTTCAGACATTAAGGAATATTTGGACGATAGAGGAGCTTCGTAACAAGATCATTATTACACTTGCACTGGTTCTTACATATCGTTTTGGTACCCATATCGTATTACCGGGTATCGATCCTAATAAAATTGAAGAAGCACAGAAATCTGCTCAAAGTGGCGGAGGTCTGTTAGGCATTTTTGATATGTTCGCAGGTGGTGCCTTCTCTCAGGCATCTATTCTTGCACTCGGTATCATGCCTTATATCTCTGCTTCTATCTTCATGCAGCTGATGACCATCTTGGTTCCTCAGTTACAGAAAGTTCAAAAAGAAGGAGATAGCGGACGTAAAAAAATCAATCAGTGGACACGTTACCTCACCGTAATCGTTACTGCATTCCAGGCAGGTGCATATGTTGCATACCTGAACAGTCCTGGATACGCTGAAGCGATCATGCCTGCTTATGCTCCTTACTTCTGGTTCTCTACTGTTATCACCTTAACAGCCGGTACCATGTTTGTAATGTGGCTGGGTGAAAAGATTCAGGACAAAGGTTTGGGTAATGGTACATCTATCATCATCATGGTAGGTATCTTGGCTCGTCTTCCTCAGTCTTTGATCCAGGAATTTAGCGCGAAAGGTGAAAGAGCAGGTGGCGGTTTATTGATCTTCTTGATCGAGATCGCTATTCTGATCGCTATCATCCTGGGATTGATCGTATTGGTTCAAGGTGTTCGTAAAATACCTGTTAACTATGCTAAGCAGATCATTGGCAACCGTCAATTCGGTGGTGCTCGTCAGTTCCTGCCTATCAAAGTAAACAGTGCCGGTGTAATGCCGATCATCTTCGCTCAGGCGATCATGTTCCTGCCTACACTTGTATCATTTACCAATCTTGATTCTGCTCAGGGTATCGTTAAGATCTTCAACGATCATAGCAATACTTGGTATATGGTGATCTACTCAATCATGGTAATCGGATTTACTTTCCTTTACACTGCATTGATCTTTAACCCTAAGCAAATTGCAGAAGACCTGAAACGTAACAACGGTTTTATTCCCGGTGTGAAGCCCGGACAACCAACTGCTGATTATATCGGATCTGTAATGGACAGAATTACTTTACCGGGTGCTATCTTCTTAGCATTGGTAGGTATCATGCCCGGATTCGCTCAGCGTTTGGGTGTTACGCAAGGATTCAGCACTTTCTTTGGTGGTACTTCATTACTCATCATGGTAGGTGTGGTATTGGATACACTACAGCAAATTGAAACATACCTGTTAATGCGTCAATACGATGGACTGATGAAAGGCGGTCGCGTACAAGGCAGACAGACTGTTTCTACTTCAACAATTTAGTCGATTAGTCCATAGACCATGGTCCATAGACTATGGACAGAAAATACGATATTTGCAAACCTGTCGTCTCGCTGATAGCGACGACAGGTTTGTTTTTTTATCATGTCGAGAAGAAATCATATGATCATTTATAAAACAGAAGCGGAAATAGCCCTGATGAAAGAAGCGGCACTACTGGTAAGTAAAACACTTACTGAAGTGGCCAAAGTGCTGAAGCCGGGGATGACGACGATGCAAATCGATAAACTTTGTGGTGACTTTGTCAAAGACCATAAAGCAGTTCCCTCTTTTTATAATTACAGAGGATATCCTTTCAATGTATGTGCTTCTGTGAATGATGTAGTTGTTCACGGTTTTCCCAATGATATTCCGCTAAAAGATGGTGATGTGGTTTCTGTGGATATGGGTGTGATCTTGAATGGATGGCATGGTGATCATGCATATACTTTTATACTTGGAGAAACAGATGCTGAAATTATTCAGTTGGTGAAAGTCACCAAAGAGTCTTTGTACAAAGGCATTGAAAAAGCGATCGTCAATAACAGGGTAGGAGATATCTCTTTTGCTATTCAAGAGCATGCTGAAAAGAAACATGGCTATGGTGTGGTGAGAGAATTGGTTGGACATGGATTAGGACGTAGCTTACATGAAGATCCTCAAGTACCTAATTATGGTAAACGTGGGAATGGTCCAAAGATGAAAGAGAATTTGGTATTGGCCATTGAACCCATGATCAATTTGGGTACAAGAGAAGTATATACCGATGATGATGGATGGACCGTTCGTACACAAGACGGAAAAGTTGCTTGTCACTTTGAACATGATGTGTGTGTGAAGCGCGATCAAGCATTGATACTTTCTGATTATAGCATTATTGAGGCGGCTGAGAAAGCGAACGCAAACCTCAATACCTCTTATTACTAGACAATTCAGTCTACTATAAAACTGCTGTCGATGAAAACATTATTGTTTCTTCTCGCACTGTGTATCCAGCCTTTCTTATTGCTATCACAGGTAACTGATATCGAAAAAGTGAGAACGCTTAGGCAGCAAAAAGAATACGCATGGTTACAAGAATTCATGCAGTTATTATCGATCCCCAATGTAGCTTCCGATACCTACAATATTCAACGCAATGCATCTATGATCATGGAGTTGATGCGTAAGCGTAATATCCAAGATGTAAAACTTCTCACTCCGGAAACAAAAGATGCACCACCCGCTATTTATGGAGAGATCAAAGTGCCCGGTGTTGTTAAAACGATCATCTTTTATGCGCACTACGACGGACAACCCGTTGATCCTTCCAAATGGGCAAAAGGCTTTCAGCCCTTTGTACCGGTATTGGTGAGTGGAGCAACTGCTGATGCAGAAAAAATAATTTCACTTCCCTCACAAGGCAATCATATCAACGAAGACTGGAGAATTTTTGCCAGAGGTGCTTCTGACGATAAGGGTGGTGTGATGGCTATTTTATGGGCGTATGAAGCCATTATTCAGTCGGGACAATTACCCAATTGTAACATAAAATTCTTTTTCGAAGGTGAAGAGGAAGCCGGCTCACCACACTTGCAAGAGATTTTACTCAAGTATCCCAAAGAATTGCAATCTGATATTTGGGTCATCTGTGACGGACCTGTTCATCAATCGGGGAATAAACTGATTTGTTTTGGGGTAAGAGGTGATGCAAATATGGATATAACTGTATATGGTCCTCTAAGACCTTTACACAGCGGTCATTATGGTAATTGGGTTCCGAATCCTGCACTCATGATGGCTAAGTTACTGGCATCTATGAAAGATGACAATGGTAAAGTCACCATCAAAGGCTTTTATGATGATGTAACACCTTTATCACCGACAGAGAAAGCTGCTATTGCCAATATACCCATGGCAGATGAGCAGATGAAAAAAGAATTAGGGTTCATTAAACCAGAAATGGATGGATATAGTTTACAGGAGTCTTTGATGTTGCCATCACTTAATATCAATGGTATACAAAGTGCCAATGCAGGTAAATTGGCTGCTAATGTAATTCCCACTATCGCTATTGCAACTCTTGATCTTCGCCTCGTAAAAGGAAATGATTACCAGCTACAGCAACAGCGTGTAGTTGACCATATCAAAGCACAGGGCTATTATGTAACAGATAAAGATCCTACCATCGAAGAAAGAAAGCAATATCAAAAAATAGCGAAAGTGGTAAAATACGATGGGTATAATGCACAACGCACACCTATGGATCTGCCCATTGCACAGGAAATAGTAACTGCTGTTAAAAGAACAACGAATGGTACATTGGTGATTGTTCCTTCTCTTGGAGGGAGTTTACCACTCTATAAATTTGAGAAGTTTCTGAAAGCGAATACTATCAGTGTACCTATCGCTAATCATGATAATAATCAACACGCAGAAAATGAAAATATCCGCATCCGTAATTTGTGGAATGGGGTAGAAACTATGGCTGCTATTATGTTGATGAAATAAGTGTATGCAGAAAACACTCGTTGTAATAGGAGGTGGAGCAGCCGGCTTCTTTTGTGCCGTGAATGCTGCACGTATGAATTCATCATTGAAAGTGTTGTTGCTGGAGAAGTCCAATAAACTTTTAGCAAAAGTTAAAGTCAGCGGTGGTGGAAGATGTAATACCACACATGCTTGTTTTGAGATACCGGAGTTGGTGAAAAAATATCCACGCGGACAAAACTTCCTAAAGAAATCATTTCATCAATTTTATACACAGGATACGATTCAATGGTTTGAAGAAAGAGGTGTTGAATTGAAAACAGAAGAGGATGGAAGAATGTTTCCGATCACAGACTCTTCTCAAACTATTATTGACTGTTTATTAAAAGAAGCAGATCGATATAAGGTAGAAGTACAGTTACAAGTGGGTGTAACATCTATCCAAAAAAAGGAAGATCAATTCGAACTTCGATTGACGAACGAAAAAATTCTTGTAGCTGATTTTGTATGTGTTGCAACCGGCGGTTTCCCGAAAGCCAATATGTTTGATTGGTTAACATCCACCGGACATAACATCGCAACACCGGTGCCATCACTCTTCACATTTAATATGCCGGGTAATCCTATTACATCTTTGATGGGTGTGAGTGTGGAACGCGCCATCGTAAAAGTAGCAGGCAGCAAATTGCAGGAAGAAGGCCCATTACTGATCACCCATTGGGGTATGAGTGGTCCTGCGATCTTAAGAACTTCCGCTTGGGGTGCAAGAGAACTTGCAGATAAAAATTATCATTTCATAATTCTTGTGAATTGGATACCTGTGTATACTGAACAAATGCTGCGCGATGAATGGCAAGAGATCAGAGAAAGATCCGGTGCTCAAAAGATGGGTAATAAAAATCCATTCGGATTACCCAATCGTTTGTGGTTACATATCTTACAGGAATCTGAAACCGATCCCGAATGCAGGTGGTCTGATCTTCCTTCAAAACAACAGAATAAGCTTATCAAAAATCTGACCGCACACGAATTTAGTGTGAAGGGTAAAACCACTTTTAAAGATGAGTTTGTAACTGCCGGAGGTATCATGCTCAGCGAAATAGATCCACAAACGATGCAAAGCAGAAAACTACCCGGATTGTTCTTTGCAGGTGAGGTGATGGATGTAGACGGTATCACAGGGGGCTTTAATTTCCAACATGCATGGACCAGTGGATTTATTGCTGCAAAGGCTATTGCATCATCCTGAAAATACAGATCATCAAAGAACAATCACAGTGGTTGATTTTAAAGCTGATTGTTAAAAAATTGCCACTTATCCATTCCCCTGTAAATTCCTGACACAGATTTACTATTTTAATAGTCAACTAAAAGAAACGCTATGAGAAGACTCTTGCTTGCCGCATCTGCATGTGCGGTATTTATGGGCTCAACCCTGTATGCTCAACAACCTCCGGCAGGAATGCCAGCCGGTACCCGTCCAGCGGGTGATTCTTCTAAAGCTCCTGCTGCGCCTAAAAAGCCGACAGTTGCTGAAAAGACAAAAGGCAATAAAAAAATTGATGGCCTATTTACCTTGTATCAGGATACTACTACCGGTAGTCTTCAGATGTATATCAGAAAAGATCAGCTTGATAAGGAATTCATTTATCAAAGCTTCTCTATCAATGGACCTACCTCTTTATTCCTGCATCAAAGTATGCACCGTGCAACGGCTGTATTCAAAATGAAAAGGGCGTATGATAAAATTGAATTCTCTCAAGTAAATACCGGCTTTTTCTACGATAAAAATAATCCGGTAAGTAAGACCGCAGATGTAGATAAGCCCGAGGCGGTTTTTTACAACGATAAATTCAGTATCGAAGATTCATTGGGTTACCTAGTTAATGTGGATCAGTTATTCTTGAGTGAAAAATTGGATCCTGTAAAACCTGTGATACCTCCAAGTCCGGGAGCCATGTTCATTTTTAATTTGGGTGGATTGAATCCTACTAAATCTAAATATGCCAACATCCGTTCTTTCCCAAATAATACGGATGTTGTGGTGGACCTGTCTTATGATAATCCAAGTACCATTGCGAACGGTGGACCAGATGTTACTGATCCTCGTTATGTGCGTGTTCGTATGCAACATAGCTTCATTGAAATGCCTAAGAATGATTTTCGTCCACGCAGAGATGATCAGCGTGTGGGATATTTCTTAGATCAGCGTAATAACCAAACCAGTACTAGTCCTGTCCCTTATAAGGATATGATCAATCGTTGGAATCTTGTAAAAAAAGATCCATCAGCTGCAGTGAGCGAACCCGTAGAGCCGATCGTTTTCTGGATCGAGAATACCACACCACATGAATATCGTCAGACAATTCTGGAAGCAGGATTGAAATGGAATGAAGCATTTGAAAAAGCAGGCTTCAAAAATGCAGTTCAAATGAAGATCATGCCTGATGATGCTACTTGGGATCCTGCTGATATCCGTTATAATGTGATTCGTTGGGTATCTTCTGCCAATCCTCCTTACGGAGCTATTGGACCAAGCTTTACCAACCCACGCACCGGACAAATACTCGGGGCGGATATCACCGTAGAATGGTTCTCAGGAAGTGCAACACCTATTTTTGATGAGTTGTACAATGGTCCATCAATGCAAAATGCAACAGACCTACAGTTTCCGGGTATGCAGATGAAAAATCATACTGCTTGTACATTAGCCGGTGAACTGAAAGCACAGTTCATGACCGGACATACAACCCTCGAAGCAATGGATGCACCGGAAGGCGAGATCAAAGAAATGCATAAGCAATTCCTGATCTACTTGATCATGCATGAAATGGGACATACACTCGGACTGAACCACAATATGAAAGCCAGTCAGATGTTATCGCCTGCAGAGATCAACAATACCTCTATCACTCGTTCTATCGGATTGATTGGATCAGTGATGGATTATCCTGCGATCAATGTATCATCAGACAGAAGCAAGCAAGGAGATTATTATACCACCAAAGTAGGTCCTTATGATCTGTGGGCAATTGAATATGGTTACACGCCATTCTCTGAAGCACAGGAAGAAGCAGGACTTACCAAAATATTATCACGCAGTACGGATCCTAAATTAGCATTCGGTAATGATGGTGATGATATGAGAGCTCCGGGTAAAGCCATCGATCCTCGTGTGAATGTGAATGATCTCACCAATGATGCTATTGGTTATGCAGAAGATCGTTTCAAACTGGTAAATAATTTGATGGGCAAATTGGTACAGAAATATACCAAGCCCGGACAATCATATGTAGAAGTACGTGCACGTTATGGTGTGTTGAATGGACAACGTAACAGCATGATCAATGCCGTTAGTCGTTACGTAGGTGGTGTGTATATCGACAGAAGTAATCCTGAGCAAAATTCAGGCAACAAACCATATACACCGGTTCCATTGGCTACACAGAAGAAAGCGATCGATGTGTTGAATAAATATGTATTTGCGCCAAATGCTTTTGATGCAGACGCACAAGTATATCCATATCTCGCATTCCAGCGTAGAGGATTCAACCAGCCGGGTAATGGGGAAGATTTCAAGATCACAAACAATGTATTAGGCTTACAAGCAGGTGGTGCGTTGGCTCATATCCTGAGTCCTATCACTTTGCAGCGTATTACCAATACTCGTTTGTATGGTAACCAGTACAGTGTTGCCGATGTAATGGGTGATCTGGTAAAAGGAATCTTTGATGCAGATATCAATGGTAATGTGAATGTTCATAGACAATACCTGCAAACTACTTTTGTAAAAGGAGCAGCAAGTTTGTTGAATCCACAAGCACCGATTGATGATGTGTCCAAAGCCGCTGCATTGTATACGATCAAAAAGTTGAGAACCAAAGTGGCTGCAGCCGTTTCAACCAACGAAGAAACCAAAGCACACAGAGCCAATTTGCTCTTCCTGATGGATAAAGCACTGAAAACAGACTAAGGAACAGAGGAATTTCCAATAATCAATGTCCAATCTCGAAGTGATAAGCTTCAGGGTTGGACATTTTTTTATAGAAGAGCCTATCTAAAACACCCCATTTCACTTTTCACAATCCCCGCTTGCACAATTCAAAACCAAGTATTATATTAAGGAACTAAAACGCCTGCCATGAGAAAAGTAAGTAATGTATTGCAACGCAAAGGAAACAGAGTAGCTACCGTTCCGCCGGAAATGACAGTGATCGATGCATTGAAGCTGATGGCTGAACAGAACATCGGTTCAGTAGTAGTGATGAAAGATGAAAAATTTGCCGGTATCATGACGGAACGTGATTATTCCCGTAAAGTGATATTGAAAGGACGCCATTCCAGTGAAACCAAAGTAGGGGAGATCATGACGACAGATTTTCCTTATGTATCTATGAATGATACTGTAGAATCCTGTATGCAATTAATGACCTCACATCGTTTAAGATATTTACCTGTGATTGAAGATGAACAATTGGTAGGGATCATTTCTATCAATGACCTGGTAACAGAAACAATTCTGACGCAGGCAGAAACGATCAATCAGTTGCAGAGTTATATTCAGTCTTGATGATGCTATCCGGCTTGCTATGAATAAGCTGCTATACTTTCAAAGAAGGATGTAATGACAGGCTAAGCTATTGGCTTAAGTTTCGTTCTTCATAAAATTTTGATTTTACCAGAAATGAATTAACAGCTTTGTTGTCAGCATAGTTGAGTTCAATGATCTCTTTGATAGCCTGAGATTTATTTTTTGCGTGCTTGTAATACGATTTACAAATTTCATAACCGATATAATAACCCAAATCAGCCCTTTCACCCTTATGTCCGCCATTGTATAGCCAATTGGAGAAATTAGTTGTTAGCATATCTTGTTTAAATTGATCTTTTATCTCACGATGGTGTTGTTTACCATAAAACTGGTACTGTGTTTCAAGGGGTTTTTGAAGAACGAGTTCTGTGACAAAATCACAAGCACCTTCCATAATACATTGGTTCAATAATCGATCGCTTGATCCATTTTGTTGTGTATGAATGTATTCATGAATATTCACATAGACTAGATTGTCCAACGATTGTTTGGTGAATACTTTTTTCAAAAAATCATTTTTCAAATCAGATACATCAATACTAGAATCACCTGTCGCAATCTCTGCACCTACCAAAACCATGTTATCCTTAACAGTGCCGCCGGAGCGCAAACCGCCGATCGTAAAATACATTTCAGCTTCTCTCAGTTCGGGATATAGTTTTTGTAAATCAGTGATGGCTTTGTTGAATGAGGCTGTTTTCGTTTTTACAGATAAGGTGTTGGCTCTAATGGAGTTCCAGAATTTCGGATACTGTTCTATTTGTTGTAAGTACAGCGTATCATTATAGCCGCGCAGATCCATGAACGCATCTAAGCCTTTTGTTTTCTTACTGATATAGTATTCATTGATCAATGCCAGTTTCTTAGTAAAATCTTGTGTTTGTTGAATGCTATCATAGGCTCTCCAGAAATTGTCGATATCCGAAGTGAATATTTTATTCGATGATTGTGCATGTACAGCAAGAGCGGCCATTGAAAAGAAGATGATCAATGTTTGTTTCATATTTTGTTTTTATGATCAATGAATACCCTTTAAAGATAATCGTACATTTTACAGATCAACTTAATTAACAACGAATGACTGCTTATGACTGTTAGAAACACATTTTTTATCAACAAGAAAGTAGTTGGGTATTATCCTGAATGATATTTCCAAAGTGTAGCCGATGAAGATTGTATCATTCGATTTCTTAAACAAATCAATCGTTAGATGAAAAATAAAAATGTAACGAACAATGGAAAAGTACATAGAAATATAAAGCTTAAATAATCTTGTCGGTAAGATGGATGAGAGGTGGAAATTTACTCAGCCATACACAGGTATAAGTGAAAGCCCAAATGGGAGTGATGATGATAAAAGCCACCGGTGAGAGATCACAGACAGGTTCCCCGGCCGGTTTCAACATATAATAGATCATATAGATCCACCACAGCAGATAGGGTAAAAGAAAAAAGCTGGAAACTTTATGTCGATAAAAAAGCGACATGGTTCTTTTTCTATTGATGCTGAAAATTTGAAAAAGTAACCTATGGTCGGTGGGTAATTGATTCCGCGAAAACACAAATTCGACACCTAGAGTCACTTCTTACCTAAATGGCATCTGCGAAAAACTTTTTTATTTGTAAGACTCTGAAGTGAAGAAATTACCCCAAAATTTAATAAATAGAAGGTTATAAAATGGGTTAATATGAAAAAATATATTTATATATCCTTGGTAATCCTCCAAAAAACACGATTTCCATCTAAAAACCCCAATTTTCCAGACTTCAAACCACCCATCTACCCAACTTTTTCCCTACTTTTGCACCCCCGATTTATTAAACCATCGGGATCATTTTATGAACATTTTTCGTAAACAATTAAACGCAGATGCTCAGGACAACGCGGGTACACCCGAAGTTGCTACTGCGACAACAAAAGCACCTGAAGCAGCGCCGGTTGTAGAAACTGCGCATGATGATTTTGACTGGAGCATTGACAAGCGTAATGTGAGTCACTATGCTGAAGCTGAAAGAGTGAAGTATGACAAAGTGTATGACAACACTTTCGTACAGATCGAAGACGGCGAGATCGTTCGTGGTGGTGTGGTTGCCCTCACCAAAACTGATGTGGTTGTAAACATCGGTTTCAAAAGCGATGGTCTGGTTTCACTGAACGAATTCCGTGATGTACAAGGATTAAAGATCGGTGATGAAGTAGAAGTAATGGTTGTTGAGAAAGAAGACCGCAATGGTAATCTGCACCTCAGCCGTAAGTCTGCCCGCATCTTCCGTGCATGGGAGCGTATCGTGGAAGTACACAAGACTGGTGAAGTGATCACCGGTACTGTTACCAGCAAAACAAAAGGTGGTTTGATCGTGGATGTATTCGGTATGGAAACTTTCTTACCGGGTTCTCAAATCGACGTGAAGCCTGTAACTGATTACGATCAGTTCGTAGGTAAGACTATGGAATTTAAAGTAGTGAAGATCAACGAAGCGATCAAGAATGCCGTTGTATCTCACAAAGCACTGATCGAAAGCGATATCGAAGCACAGCGTGCAGAGATCATGAGCAAACTTGAGAAGGGCCAGGTATTGGAAGGTGTGGTGAAGAACATCACAGATTTCGGTGCTTTCATGGACCTCGGTGGTTTGGATGGTCTGTTGTACATCACCGATATTTCATGGGGTCGTATCTCTCACCCAAGCGAAGTGGTGAAGATGGATCAGAAATTACAAGTGGTGGTATTGGATTTCGACGACGACAAAAAGCGTATCAGCTTAGGTCTGAAGCAACTGACGCCACATCCATGGGATGTGCTGCCTGAAGGTTTATCTGAAGGTTCAGTTGTGAAAGGTAAAGTAGTAAATATTGAAGATTACGGTGCATTCCTGGAAATTCAGCCTGGTGTTGAAGGACTGGTACACGTATCTGAGATCACTTGGGCAAATACTCCGATCAACGCGAAGGAATTCTTCAAGTTGGGCGATGAGTACGAAGCAAAAGTGGTAACCTTAGATAAAGATGCACGTAAGATGAGTCTGAGCATCAAACAAATGAGCGAAGACCCATGGAGCACGATCGAGAACAAGTTCCCTGAAAACAGTAAGCACAAAGGTTTGGTGAAAAACATCACTCCATATGGCGTATTCGTTGAATTGGAGCCTGGTATCGGTGGTATGATCCACATCAGCGATCTGAGCTGGTTGAAGCGTTTCAATCACCCAACTGATTATACCAAAGTAGGTGAGCACATTGATATCATCATCCTCAGCATCGATAAAGAAAACCGTAAACTGCAATTAGGACACAAACAGTTGGAAGAAGATCCTTGGAATGCCCTGGAAGAAACTTTCGCTGTAGGTAGTCTGCACGAAGGAACCGTTACCCGTAAGGATGACAAAGGTGCCCTTGTACAATTGCCTTATGGTTTAGAAGGTTTTGCACCTAACCGTCACCTGAACAAGGAAGATGGTACACAGGTGAAAGCGGATGAAACTGCACAGTTCATGGTGATCGAATTCGATCGCAATGAGAAGCGCATTGTTCTGAGCCATGCCCGTATCTGGGAGAAAGTAGTAGCTGAAGAAAAGGAAATAGCCAAGAAAGAAGCAAAAGCTGAATCTGACAATACCAAGAAAGCAGTGAAAAACATCCAGGCGAAGGTAGAAAAAGCAACTCTGGGTGACCTGGGAGCTTTAGCTGAGATCAAAGCTAAACTGAAGGAAGGAGAAGGCGAGAACTAATAACGCCTTCGTTTGAATAGGTAAAGAAAAAAGCTGTTCTGCTTCGCAGAGCAGCTTTTTCTTTTAAGCCTGTGGCTTTGGGCTTCAAGCTTCAAGCTACAAGCTGCAAGTGAATATCTTGCAGCTTGTAGCTTGCGGCTTGCAGCGCATAACCTTCAGTCAATTTTTGTGCTTTTCTTAACTCCCTGATAATCAATTCTCCAAATCAAGTTTCTAAATTGCTTATAATTAACTAATTTTGCCAACTTGTATGAATAGGATCGTTGTCTTTTTAGTGGCTGCTGTTGTAATGGTATCGTGCTCCAATAAGTTCAATAAGGTATTGAAGAGCAAGGATTACGAGTACAAATACAAAATGGCAGAACAGTATTATGCCAAGAAAGATTATACGAAAGCACAAGTGCTCTTTGAAGACATTTTTCCTTACGTAAAGGGTACTGCCCGTTATGAGGACATGTACTATAAGTTCGCATACTCTTATTACTACCAGAACGATTTCATGAATGCTGAAAATCTGTTTAAGAGTTTTGTAGAGAATTTCCCGAACAGTACCAAAGGTGAGGAGTGCGATTATATGCGTGCGTATTGTTATTACAGACAATCGCCGAAGATCGACTTAGATCAGACGAGTACGAATAAGACCATGCAGTTGATGCAGGCTTTTATCAATACCCATCCTAACTCAAAGCGTGTGCAAGAAGCGACGGATTTGATTGATAAGTGCAGAGAGAAATTGGAAGCCAAAGAATTCAAAAGCGCACAGCTGTATTATAACTTAGGTTACTACAAAGCAGCAGCGATCGCTTTTGGAAATGTATCAGATAATTTTCCTGACTCTAAAAAAGCGGATGAATACAAACTGCAGGTGATCAAATCTTATTTCCGTTATGCAGAGATGAGTTATGAAGAGAAGCAGCCGGAGCGTTTTCAGAAAGTGATCGAAGAATGTCAGGATTTTTCAGACCGTTATTCAGATAGCAAGTATTTGGAAGAGGTCAACAAATTAAAATTACAATCAACAAATTATATTAAAAACCAGAAAAATGAGCAAGCTAAGAAGGCAAATGAGCGCTAATACCGCTAGTGTGGTTGAAACCAAAAGCCTGATTTCTATCAAAGGAAAAACAGGTAATCTGTATGAATCAATCGCCATTATTGCGCGCAGAGCTAATCAGATCAATGTTTCATTGAGAGAAGAGCTGCACAATAAACTGGAAGAGTTTGCAAGCCATACAGACAGTCTGGAAGAGATCCATGAAAACAAAGAGCAGATCGAGATCTCAAGAGCATATGAGAAAATGCCGAATCCTGCAATTCTGGCTACTCAAGAGTTCATGGAAGACAAGATCTACCACAGAAAGAACAATGATAACGATCTGTTCAGATAAGATCGTATCCTTCTGATAATTTTATGAAAAGCGACAGTTATTTGACTGTCGTTTTTTGTTACTTTGAGGGGAGAAAGGTGAAGTGTCAATGGTGAATTGTGAATTGTGAATAGTGAATGAGGCGAGAGGTTCATAAATCCGAGTCATCATTGGTAAGGCAATATAATTTTTGCCGTCATTAAGTATGATATAAAAAACATTCACCATTCACAATTCACCATTCACAAACATGCTTAAAGGAAAAAAAATACTCGTTGGCATCACAGGCAGCATTGCTGCATATAAAACCATTACACTGGTTCGCTTGCTCATTAAAGCAGGTGCTGAAGTAAAAGTGGTGATGACGAATGCGGCAAAGGAATTTGCTTCCCCTGTTGTATTATCCACCTTATCAAAAAACAAAGTCACGTATGATCTGGTAGAGGGCGATGATTGGTCTAACCATGTCATGCTCGGGCGTTGGGCAGATGTATTTGTGATTGCACCACTCAGTTGCAATACCATGGCCAAAATGGCGAATGGTTTATGTGATAATGTTTTACTCGCGGTATATCTATCAGCCACTTGTCCTGTTGTGATTGCACCTGCCATGGATGAAGATATGTGGCATCATGCATCTACCAAAAGAAATTTGGAGCAGTTGGTCAAAGATGGAAATCATTTGATCAAAGTAGGGAATGGAGAATTGGCAAGTGGTTTATTTGGTGAAGGAAGAATGGCAGAGCCGGAAGAGATCTGTCAATACCTGATCGAACAGTTTTTTCGCACGGATGAATTGAAAGGCAAAAAAGCGATGGTGACTGCCGGTCCAACTTATGAAGCCATTGATCCCGTTCGATTTATTGGTAATCATTCCTCCGGTAAAATGGGTTTTGCCATTGCGGAAGAATTGTACTTACGTGGAGCTGAAGTAGTATTGATCACAGGGCCAACACATCAAAAGACTGCCTATAAAGGTATACAGGTATTGCCTGTTGTTTCAGGTGATGAAATGTATGATGCAGCTGTTAAGTCGTTTGCAGAAGCACAGATCGCTGTAATGTCTGCAGCAGTGGCAGACTATAAACCTGTGACAGCGGCAACAGATAAGATCAAAAAAAAGCAGGATGAGTGGGAAGTATCATTGGTAAAGAACAAGGATATTTTATTGCAGTTGGGAAAAGTGAAGAAGAAAGATCAGTTCCTAATGGGCTTTGCATTAGAAACCAGTAATGAAAAAGAAAATGCATTAGGTAAACTGCAATCTAAAAATGCAGATGCCATTGTGTTGAATTCTTTGAATGATAAAGATGCCGGATTTGGTATTGATACGAATGCTGTCACCATCTTTCACAGTAGTGGAACAGAAGTAAAGACCGGTGTGAAATCAAAGAAAGAAGTAGCTGTTGATATTGTTTCCTTCATCATAAAACATTTGGATGCGTAAATACTGCTCAATAGCGATCTTGTTTTGCTGTATCTCTTTCAGTGCAAAGAGTCAGGAGTTGCAGG
This sequence comes from Sediminibacterium sp., assembly GCA_965279585.1. GTDB lineage: Bacteria > Bacteroidota > Bacteroidia > Chitinophagales > Chitinophagaceae > Sediminibacterium. Next base: position 1,441,492 of record OZ257248.1, read on the forward strand.
CAAGGGTGACTGTCTTATCCAATAGAGTGACCACTAATATTGATCGTAAAATATTTACAACTCTTCAGAATCAATTGACCAATCTGTTGAACAACAGAAAATGGACCAATGATTCTTACAGACAAAATGAAAAGATCGAGTGTAGTTTTATTTTGAATATTGAAAGTGTAGTCGAAGTGAATATTTATAAAGCGGCTTTAAATATTCAAGCAGCTCGTCCTGTATATCATTCTTCATATCAGGCGGCATTGGTGAATTTTCAAGATCCGGATGTAACATTCAAGTACCTGGAATTTCAGCCGGTAGAATTCAATGAGAATCGCGTGCAAGGAACAGATGCTGCTGTAGCTAATCTTACCGCTGTATTCGCATTTTACGTGTACACTATTCTTGGGTTGGATTATGATTCTTTTTCTCCCAAAGCCGGCGACCCCTATTTCAGAAAAGCGCAGAACATTGTGGTGAATGCTCCTGAGGGAAGAGGTATCTCCGGATGGAGAATTTTTGATGGATTGCGTAATCGTTATTGGTTGAATGAAAATCTGATCAATACCCGTTATAATCGTATCCATGATGTGATCTATGGTTATTACAGAAACGGATTGGATAACTTATACGATAAAGAAGCTGAAGCAAGAACAGGCATTCTGGATGCATTGATTCAACTACAAGCTTTTGGAAAAGAAAATCCGAATACCATGATCCAGCAATTTTTTATGCAAGGGAAATATCAGGAAATGGTAGGAATCTTTAAAAAAGCACCATCAGCAGAAAAGGCAAAAGCAGCTGAGCTGTTGAGTGAGTTAGATGTGATCAATGCGGCAAAATATAAAGAGGAATTAAGATGATGAAGAAGCTATTGCTTTGTTATTTCATATGCATCATGACAGGATGTTCGAATGATTCGGCCGATCGCATCATTCCAAAAGACAGTATGCAGGCGATCATGTGGGACATGATGAAAGCAGATGAACTTTTCATGCGCAAAATGGTCACAGATTCCAATGCGGTAAAGAATAAAGAGGATGTAAAATTATATGAAACGGTTTTCAGAATACATAAAGTGAACAAGGATCGTTTCTTCGAAAGTTATCGATACTATGAAGCGCATCCTGTCTTACTCAAAGAGATCATTGATTCTATTGATTCCAAATCGAATCGTGAACGTATTGAACGCTATAGCGGTAAAAGAAACAAACCTTAATATTGCAGGCTATGAATAAAGTATTTGCAAATGCTGAAGCAGCCATACATGATATACAAGATGGATCAACACTTATGCTGGGTGGCTTTGGATTGAATGGGATACCTGAAAATTCAATTGCTGCATTGGTCAAGAAAGGAGTGAAGGATCTTACCTGTATTTCTAATAATGCAGGCGTTGATGATTTTGGTTTGGGTTTGTTATTGAAAACAAGACAGATCAAAAAGATGATGAGTAGTTATGTGGGAGAGAATGCAGAGTTTGAACGACAATTGTTAAGTGGAGAGTTGGAAGTAGATCTTATTCCGCAAGGAACTCTGGCAACAAGAATTCAAATGGCAGGAATGGGTATCCCTGCATTTTTTACGCCTGCAGGATATGGAACAGAGATCGCAGAAGGAAAAGAAGTACGTGTATTCAACGGGAAACCTCATCTCATGGAAATGGCATTACATGCTGATTTTGCTATTGTGAAAGCATGGAAGGGTGATACATTAGGGAATCTGGTCTTCAGGAAAACAACCAGAAATTTCTCTACCTCCATGGCCAAAGCAGGAAATATTACCATTGCAGAAGTGGAACACCTCGTTCAACCCGGAGAATTAGACCCCGATGAAATTCATGTAGCAGGTGTATATGTTCATCGCATTTTTGAAGGGAAGGGTTATGAGAGACGAGTGGAAAGAAAGACCATTAAGTTGGGTTGAGTGAATAGTGAGTAGTGAGTAGTCAGTTTTTTTGATCACTCACTACTCACTACTGACTACTCACTAAAAAATAATATCAAGTATAATAAATCTCTTATGGCTCTAGATAAATTCGGAATTGCAAAAAGGATCGCGCAGGAATTGCGTGATGGTATGTATGTGAATCTAGGAATTGGGATCCCTACATTGGTATCTAATTTCATACCTGAGGGCATGACAGTGATCTTTCAAAGTGAGAATGGCATTTTGGGTATGGGGCCTTATCCCACAGAAGAACAAGTAGATGCTGATCTGATCAATGCAGGAAAAGAAACTGTTACGGTAATACCCGGCGGTGCTTTTTTTGATAGTGCCGAAAGTTTTGGAATGATACGTGCCGGTAAGATCGACTTGACTGTTCTCGGTGCCATGGAAGTTAGTGAAACCGGAGACATTGCCAACTGGAAAATCCCCGGCAAAATGGTGAAGGGAATGGGAGGGGCTATGGATCTGGTGGCGAGTGCAAGAAATATCATCGTTGCAATGATGCATACCAATCCGAAAGGAGAGAGTAAATTACTTCCATCCTGTACATTGCCGTTAACAGGTGTTGGCTGTGTGAAAAAAGTAGTAACTGAATTGGCGGTACTCGATATTACAGACAAAGGTTTTGTATTGCTTGAAAGGGCTCCCGGTGTTTCCGTTGAAGAGATCGTAGCTAAAACAGCCGGAAAGTTAGTAGTGCCTGATCAGGTACCTGAAATGAAACTTTAGGGTACTGTAACAGCCAACTATTTGAATTTTATTTTGTTTCATTATTCATCTAATCATAAAAAAGCAACCTAATGAGTATTCAAGCCGGTGCCATTGCACCTCAATTTTCTCTCTTTGATACCGATAAAAACAAAGTATCACTGGCTGATCAAAAGGGAAAAAACGTAGTAGTACTGTTTTTCCCGTTGGCATTTACAGGCGTATGTACTACTGAACTTTGTAACGTGCGTGATAATATTTCACTCTATAACAATACCAATGCCGTGGTATTTGGAGTGTCGGTAGACTCATTATTTTCTCTGGGTAAATTCCGTGATGAACAGAATTTAAATTTCCAGTTACTGAGTGATTTTAATAAAGAAGCAGCAGCAGCATATGGCGTTTTGTATGAAACTTTCCCTGCTTTTGAAATGCAAGGTGTAAGTAAACGCGCTGCATTTGTGATCGATAAAGAAGGAGTGGTTCGATATGCAGAAGTTTGTCCAACACCCGGCGATCTTCCCAATTTTGAAGCAATCCAACAGACGCTCAATAGTCTGAATTAAGAGATATTTCCATCTGAAACAAGTCCGCTGTTGAAGAAGTTTGGCTAAAAAAGCTGCTTCCAGACAGCGGATTTGTCATTTATGGGGTCATTTTAACAGTGCTTTTTGTAAAAATGAGCTTCATTGACTAATTTAGAGTATTATTCACCTATGAGGAATCGTTACACAATCGCCTTATTGATTTGTATGATACTCGGAAGCAGCTTTGCTTCTGATGACTTCCCATATGGTTCAAACACCGGTTTTGAGTTCGGAGAGAATACATCTAAAGTCACCCGATACTATCCCAACCCTGCTACAACTGTTATCAATTTTGAGTTCGACAAAACAGTTGACAAATCCTATACATTGCTGATCTGTAATTTTCTGGGTAAGCGTATGACAGAAGTACGTATTACTGAATCAAAGATCACCGTGTCGCTGGATGATCAATATTATAGGGGTCTGTATATCTACCAATTAAGAGATCAAAGCAACCGTATCGTGGAATCAGGACGCTTCCAGGTTGTCAAGTAATCGATGGGTACTTCATCATTAATTCCTTTCCTCTTTTTGTATTTTACTTATATTTATTTATAGCCCTTTGGGGTCATTTATTGATCAATACCAACCATATGAAACTGCTTTCACGTAGCGTATTGCTTGCGCTTACATCTTTTCTTTTCATCATTGTATCTGCACAAAACAAAACCATAGGACCTGAGTGGAATACAGGAACCTTTTCCAATCTGAAATTCAGATCTATAGGACCTGCGGTTACTTCGGGTCGTATTGCTGACTTTGCGGTGAATCCTGCGAATACCAGTGAGTATTATGTAGCCACCGCTGCCGGTGGTGTTTGGAAAACAACCAATCACGGAGTAACATACCAACCCGTATTTGATGCACAGGGATCTTACTCGATCGGTTGTGTCACCATCGATCCCAATAACAGTAATGTGGTATGGGTAGGCTCCGGTGAAAATAATAACCAACGTTCTGTTTCTTATGGCGATGGGGTCTACAAGTCTGAAGATGGAGGTAAGACATGGAAGAATATGGGATTGAAAAATTCTGAGCATATAGCTGAGATCATTGTTGACCCTACCAATTCCAATATCATTTATGTGGCCGCTTATGGTCCTGTTTGGAATGAAGGAGGGGATCGTGGTGTATATAAATCTGTGGATGGCGGACAAACATGGAATCTAGTTAAATCTGTTAGTGCTTATACAGGTTGTAATGATCTGGTGATGGATCCTCGCAATCCCAATGTTTTATATGCGTCTTTTCACCAGCGTATGAGAAAAGTATTTACCTATATCGGTGGTGGACCTGAGTCTGCTCTATACAAAACAACTGATGGTGGTAGCACTTGGAAGAAAGTGGAAGGCGGATTTCCCGGAGGTGAGTTGGGAAGAATCGGTTTAGCGATCAGTCCTGTCAATCCTGATGTATTGTATACCGTTGTTGAAGCGAAGGATAATAAAGGCGGTATTTATTTATCAAGAGACAAAGGAGTGAGTTGGGAAAAGAGAAGCGGTTATGCTACTTCAGGTAACTATTATCAAGAAATCGTTTGTGATCCGGTGGATGTGAATCGCATTTTTATTACAGATGTCTACTACAAAGTGAGTGATGATGCTGGTAAGTCTGTATATAATCTTGGTGAGATCAATAAGCATATCGATAATCACGCTATTTGGATCGATCCTAATGATACGGATCATTTAATGGTGGGTTGTGATGGCGGTATCTATGAAACCTGGGATTTTGCAAAAAGTTGGGATTTTAAATCCAACTTACCCGTAACACAGTTTTATAAAGTAGCTACTGATAACGCTTATCCATTTTATAGTGTGCATGGTGGTACACAAGATAATTTGAGTTTAGGTGGACCAAGTCGTACCACATCTGCGAATGGTATTGTGAATGCTGATTGGTATATCACTTCAATTGGTGATGGGTTTGAAACACAGGTAGATCAATCGAATCCTGATATCATTTATGCACAGAGTCAATATGGTGGTATTGTTCGTTTTGATCGAAAGAGTGGAGAATATCTATCCATCAAACCATCTGAAGGTGAGAATGAACCTGCCTATCGTTGGAACTGGGATGCACCATTGTTGATCAGTCAGCATGATAATGCCAGGTTATATTTTGGTGCCAATAAATTATTCAGAACAGATGATAGAGGGAATAGCTGGAAAGTGATCAGCCCTGATCTAACCCGTCAGGTGGATAGAAATAAATTTGAAGTGATGGGTAAGGTTTGGTCGGTAGATGCCATCGCTAAAAATGGAAGTACTGATATATTCGGACAACTAACCAGTATTGCGGAATCAAAATTCAATCCGGATATGATCTGGGTAGGAACAGATGATGGATTGATTCAATTAACAACTGATGGTGGAAAGAATTGGACAAAAATTGATAATCTTCCGGTCGTACCGCCCATGAGTTATGTGCATCAGGTCATTGCTTCATTACACGATGTGAACACAGCGTATGTTTGTTTCAATCAACATCGTAATGGAGATTTTAAACCTTATGTACTCAAAACAACAGATGCAGGTAAAACATGGAAGCCAATTCAGTCAAACCTGCCACAACGAGGAAGTGTCTACACGATCGCAGAAGATCATGTAGATCGTGATCTGTTATTTGTAGGTACTGAGTTTGGTGTATTCTTCTCCAATAATGGTGGACAAGAATGGACACAATTAAAAGGAGGCTTACCTGTTGCAGCGGTGCGCGATATGGAAATTCAGCGCAGAGAAAATGATCTGGTGATTGCAACCTTTGGTCGAGGGTTTTATATTCTGGATGATTATAGTGTATTGAGAAATTTCAAAAAGGAAACACTGAATAAAAATGCGGAGATCTTTCCTGTGAAAGAGAGTCTGATGTTCATTGAAAGATATCCATTGGGATTACGTGACAAAGGACATTTAGGTAGCAACTATTTCAGCACGCCGAATCCACCGGTAGGAGCAGTGTTTACTTATTATGTAAAGGATGATAGTAAAAAGTTGCGTGACATTCGTTTGGAGCAAGAGAAAGCAAAAGGCGAAAAGGGAGAGAAAGTATATTATCCCTCTATGGATAGCTTACGAATGGAAGACAATCAGCCGGAGCCATATTTACTCTTTACAATTCGTGATAAAGCAGGAGATGTAGTTCGTCACTTGAAAGCGCCGGCAAAGAAAGGATTACAAAAGATCGTTTGGGATTTTCGTTATGCTACACCTGCACCTGTACTTGGTAGAGTAACACTTGCGCCGGATCAGTTATTTGGTGGAGAAGAAAAAGGACATTTGGCGATGCCGGGTGAATATACTGTTTCATTATCCAGATATGAAGACGGTAAACTTACAGAGCTTGCAGGTCCTGTAACATTCAGTTGCAAATTGTTACAACAAAGCAGCTTGCCTGTGAATATGGAAGAGAATGTGAAATTCTATAAGCAAGTATCAGCATTGAGAAAAGCAGCAAGTGCTACTTCAGATATCTATGGAAATATGCGTAACCGATTGAACAATATCAATGCTGCTACACAAGATATGTTGGCAGCACCAAAGGCAATACTGGAAAAGGCTTATACATTGATGCAGGAGTTGAATGCGATCGGTATACAACTCAACGGAGATCAATCACGTGCCAGAAGAGAATTTGAAACGCCTCCATCTATCAACGCCAGAATCGGAGATGTTGAAGGAGGAGTGTGGAATTCTACTTCTGTCATTACCGAGACGTATAAAAAAGATTATGCAATAGCTTCTAAAGGATTAACAGCTGTTATTGCTGCTATGCGCAAACTTGATACTGAGATCAAGGCATTGGAAAAAGAATTGGATCTAAATAAAGCACCTTATACACCCGGGAGATGGCCTGAGTGGTGAGGGGGAGTGAAAAGTGAAAGGTGAAAAGTGTGTGGAACCCTGTGGTTAGTTTACCGTTGGGCTTCACACACTTTTTTATTAATTCCACATCCTCCATTAGACATCAGAAATCTGCCATCCGTTCTATCTATCTGTTACTTCTACGATTAAGAATTTCAAATAGTTGGTATTCTCCATACCCCAGATGATCGGGTGATCACTGGCTTGTGCTTGGAATGTGACCTGTCTGATTTTTTTGCGCGCATCTTTGGCAGCCATCTCAATGGTCTGTAAAAACAGATCAGGCTGAACGAGATTGGTACAACTGGAAGTAACCAGGAATCCCCCATTACGGATCAACTTCATGCCTCTCAGGTTGATCTCTTTATATCCTGTGATGGCTTTTTGAATATTCTCTCTGCTCTTTGTAAATGCAGGGGGATCTAACATCACCACATCATATTGTCTGCCATCCTTTCCCCACTGTTTCAATACATCGAAGGCATTCATCGCCTCGAACTTGCAGATTTTGTCAAGTCCATTCAAAGCAGCATTTCTATTGGCTTGCGCCACTGCATTTTCTGAAATATCTAATCCTAAAACAGATTTGGCGCCATAATGTGCCGCATGAATTTCAAAAGTTCCGGTATAAGTGAATGCACCCAATACTTCGGCATCTTTTACGATATGCTGAATAGCTCTTCTGTTATCTTGTTGATCTAAAAAATAACCTGTTTTTTGTCCGTTCTCAATGTCCACATGAAACTTTAATCCATTTTCATGGATGATGATATTGGTATCAAATGGAGCAGATAAAAATCCTTTTTGTTGTGATAGCCCTTCCAATTCTCGAACAGGCACATCATTTCTTTCATAGATACCTTTAGGAGAGAAAATGGATTCCAGCGCTTTTACAATAGCGGGTTTCCATATATCCATGCCATAGGCAAGGGTTTGTAAAACAAAATAATCATTGAATTTATCGATGATGAGTGCGGGCATTTGATCTGCCTCACCAAAAATGAGTCGGCAGTTTTCGGTATATCCAATTTTTTGTCTGTAACTCCATGCAGTGGTAATGCGGTCATAAAAGAACTGGTCATTGATCTCTTCCTGTTTGCGGGTCAATAATCGAACCATGATCTGCGATTTCGGGTTCACATACCCTCTACCTGCAAATTTTCCATCCGCATAAAATACCTCAACAATATCTCCGGCCTCAACAGGGCCCGTTACTCTGTCTACTTCATTCCCAAAGATCCAGGGGTGACCATTGGCAATACGCTGGGCGATCTTTTTTCTAAGATAAACTTTCGTCATGCCGCGAAGATAGTCTATCACCCAGCAAGCCAGTTCTTTGGCAGCTAAAAACCGGCAAAAACGGGCTCAAAGACTGACAGGAAACGCTGATTATCACTGTAAACTGCCAATTTTTCCCGTTTCTTTGCATCGGCAAAATTTTTGACAGGTTTTGTCGCGAAATGTATTCAATAAAATAATTATGGAAGAGCAGGCAACAACACAGACTTCAGTGAACGAAGAGACACAAGCAAATATTGATATCAATGCTGATGAGAATGCAGCAGGTACTTCTCATTTGAATGAGCCGGTAGCAGAAGAAAACCAGTTGGAAAAGCTCCAGGCTGAATTGCAAGAGCAGAAAGACAAATACCTCCGTTTGATGGCTGAGTTTGATAATTTCAGACGTCGTACAGCGAAAGAGCGCATTGATTTGATTCAAACCGCTGGTAAAGATGTGATTGTTTCATTGCTTGATGTATTGGATGATTGTGATCGTGCAGAGAAACAATTACAAACCAATGATGATATCGCCGTACAGAAAGAAGGAATTCAATTGGTCTTCAATAAACTTCGCTCTAATCTTCAATCAAAAGGAGTAAAAGCCATGGAAAGTATTCATGCTGAATTTGATGTAGAAAAGCATGAAGCCATTACAGAAATTCCGGCTCCTACCGATGAGTTGAAAGGTAAAGTATTGGATGAAGTCATGAAAGGCTATTATCTCAATGATAAGATTATTCGTTTTGCAAAAGTGGTGGTAGGAAAATAATGTCAGATATTAGATGGTAGATGTTAGATATAAAATACATCTGAGATCTGCCATCTGATATCCTCAAATCTATAAAGATGGCTAAAAGAGATTTTTACGAAATATTGGGAGTGAGTAAATCAGCTTCTGCAGATGAGATCAAAAAAGCTTATCGTAAAGTAGCAATGCAATACCACCCCGATCGTAATCCAAACGATAAGGAAGCAGAAGAAAAATTCAAAGAAGCTGCAGAAGCTTATGAAGTGCTGAGTGATGCGGATAAGAAAGCCAAGTATGATCGTTATGGACATGCAGCTTTTGGTCCGGGTACCGGTGGTGGTGCCGGTGGTTACAGCAATATGGATGATATCTTCAGTCAGTTCGGAGATATTTTCGGTGATGATATGTTCGGTAGTTTCTTTGGCGGCGGAAGACGCAGTAGTGGCGGTGGTGGAAGAGCGGCCCGTGGACAAAGGGGAAGCAACTTACGTATTAAGTTGAAGCTGAATTTTGAAGAGATCGCAAAAGGTGTTACCAAGAATGTGAAAGTAAAAAAACATGTTTTGTGTAATACCTGTGGTGGTAATGGCGCAAAAGATAAAAGTAGTGTACAAAGTTGTGGTACTTGTGGTGGTAGTGGACAAGTGAGAAGAGTAACCAACACTTTCCTTGGACAAATGCAAACAGTCACTACTTGTCCAACATGTAATGGAGAGGGTTCAACAGTTACTGCTAAATGTGGTAGTTGTAAAGGAGAGGGTAGGGTTTATGGTGAAGAAACCATCAGCATCGATATTCCGGCAGGTGTTTCGGAAGGTATGCAGTTAAGCATGAGTGGTAAAGGGAATGCCGGAGAGCGTGGTGGATTTGCTGGTGATCTGATCATCCAAATCGAAGAAGAAACACATCCTGAGTTACAGCGTGATGGATTGAATGTGGCTTATGACCTCCATATCTCTTTCACTGATGCTGTTTTCGGAACACAAGTGGAAGTTCCTACTATCGATGGTAGAGCGAAGATCAAAATCCCGGCAGGAACACAAAGCGGAAAGATCTTCAGACTCAAAGGAAAAGGATTCCCAGAAGTGCAAGGATATAATAAAGGCGATCAATTGATTTATGTGAATGTCTGGACACCACAGCAGGTAAGTGAAGAAGAGCGTCAAATGCTTGAGAAATTAGGGAACAGCCCGAATTTTAAGCCACAGCCTACTAAAAGTGATAAGAGCTTTTTTGATCGTGTGAAAGAAGCGTTCAGTTAATCTGATTTTCTTTTTTTCTTTGGCGGGTTGTATAATCGTATGGCTTTCTCCAGCAGTTGTTGAAACTCTTGTTGGAGAATGTTATTCGGTGAAACAGCGTCTTTATTGAGTAAGGCGACATCTTCTAGTTGGAATCCATGTGTATATTTTGATTGGCGTAAAATGTTTCCAAACATCGCCACTGCAGCAGCGAAACGATAAGCGCTATCTGTTTGCTCTATTTTTTTCCCAAGATAATATGCTTCAAATGCCTGCTCTTTCTGGATGCCACTCATCGGTTCTTTGTAACGTAATACTACTTTGGCCAAAAGCTGATTCATAGAACTCATACTGTCTTTTGCAGGAATGATCTCAGCAATCGCCATAATAGAATGACCGCTGCCTATTTCTCCGCCCTCCAGGGTAGTAGTGTTGTCATCTAATGCTGTTCTTTTATTATCGAATCCGATAAGTCTGTATTCAGCAACTGTTTGTGGATCAAATTGAAGTGTGATAGATGCATCATTGGCAACAGTGAAAATATTTTTTGTAAACTCAGTCACCAAGACTTTTTCTGCTTCTCTGATCTGATCAATGTAAGCGAAATTGCCATTCCCTTTTTTCGACAATGTTTCCAGTTTACTGTCTTTATAATTCCCCATTCCAACACCCAAGCAAGTCAAGTATATACCACTCATTTGATACTGCGTGATCAGATCTTCTAGTTCTTTCTCTGATGATTGTCCGACATTAAAATCTCCATCCGTTGCAATGATCACACGATTGTTTCCCCCTTTGATGAAATTTTTCTTAGCTGTTTCATATGCTAATTGAATAGCTCCTGAACCAGGCGTATCACCTCCTGCCGATAAAGAATCAATTGCCTTTTTGATGAGTTCTTTGTGCTGTCCACTGGTAGGAGCTAATACCATTGCGACACCACCGCCATAAGTGATCACTGAAACCGTATCAATTGGTCTGAGATTATTGATCAGTAACCGAAAACCTGATTGTAATAGCGGCAATCGATTGGGTTTATCCATAGAGCCGGATACATCAATGAGAAAAACAAGATTGGAAGCGGGTACTTCGTTTAGAGGGATTGTCGGTGCCTGTAATTGTATGAACAATAACTGGTGCTTGGGATTCCATGGGCAACTGCTATGTTCATATGCATAAGAGAAATGAACATCCGATTGGATATTTTTCGAAGGAAGTGGTAAACTAAAATAGTTCAACATCTCTTCAATACGAACTGCATCTTGCGGAATCATCATTCCATTGTTGATGAATCTTCGGATATTACTGTAAGACGCATTATCAATGTTCAAAGAAAATCCTGTTTCCGGAAATTTGATTGTCTTGATGAAATCATTTTCGATGATACTCGTATAGCTTTCACCCGGTCCTAAACTATAGACTCCTGTACCATGCGTAAGGTTTTTTACAACGGAAGCTTTATAGTTCTTATACAGTTTTGCAGAACCGGAAATTGATTTCATTTGAATCATTTGAAACTGGCGGCTATCTGCATACACACTTAAAGACTCATACCCATCAAAACTTAAATGAATGCTATCTTTTACAGTTGTTATCGGGATACCAAATGATCCGCTTCCTCCCGAATAATAAATAAGACCGGGTTTGGTACTGATTTTAATCTTGACACCACTTAATAAAACGCCTTGCTCATTTCTGACCTCTCCACGCAAATAATATTGGGCGTACGAAAAGTGATTGACAAGTAGTAGTAATATCCAAATGGATAAGCGCATTTGGTCGGGGTTTACACTACAAGTTAATATAAAAATGCTGCTGCTATGTAAGCTTGGTCCGTTAAAGCCTTGTTATGCTTCGTCTTTGAGCTGATAGATCTCACGAATATTTCTTCCTAATCCATCATAATCCAATCCATAACCAAGTACAAAGCGGTTAGGGATGGTGAAACAGCAATAATCGATTTGAACCGGAAACTTCATAGCATCAGGCTTATGAAGCAATACTGCTACTTTCAACGAGAGTGGTTGTTGATTGATCAGTTGCGGTAGGAATTCGCTGAGTGTTTTTCCGGTATCAATGATATCTTCCAATATCACTACATGCCTGTTATTGATCTCGGTATCTAAACCTATTGCAGTGATGACATGGCCGGTTGATTTGGTTCCCTTATAAGAAGCTAGTTTAATAAAGCAGATCTCAGCTTCAATGGATAATTCTTTGAACAAATCAGCAGAGAACATGAAAGATCCATTCAAAATAGAAATGAATAAAGGTTTTTTACCCTGGTAATCTTTATCTAATTGAGCTGCTAGTTCTTTGATCTTTTCTTGGATCAAAGTTTCCGGTAAATAGGGAACAAATTCTTTATCATGAACTTTTATTACCTGCATGGATCTGTTATTTTGTAGATTTCTTTTTGTTATTGCCTGCTGCTTTATTGATCTCTGCAGGAGAGCGTAAAAATAATTTTTGTCCGGCAGAAAGCTGACTGTCTTTTTTGAGTTTATTGTATTCCAATAGACTCTCCATTCTGATACCTTGTTTCTGACAAATATCATGTATGGTTTCACCGGCAGCTACTTCATGATAATCAGAAGCGCCCTTCTTTTGTTTCTTCTCGATGAATAGTACACGATCCATATCCATGATATCGAACTCTGGCAATTCATTGAATTCAAAAAGTTTGCTTAAGCTGATATCATATTGATGTGCCAGTGCTAGTAGAGAAGTACCTTCTTTTACATGAATAGCTCTGGTATGGTTAATTGTAAAGATACCTTCCGGATAAGAAGGTGATTTTTTCTTTTCAATTAGAGAATCTATTTTCTCCTCTGTAGGTTTTGACTTTTCAACTGTCGGATTGATGGTTTGTTGCTCTGTTTGTGGAGCTTCTATTTCTTCTTTTATGGCAGCAGATTTTTGCACCTCGTTTTTTAACGCAGATACAGAAGGTTGTTCAACAATTGGATTGGTGGCAATCGTACTTTGCACAGGTGCTACAATCGGCGCAGTTTTATTATCCATCATCGCAATGCCCTGTAATGTGTATTGATGTAGTTGGTAATCTTCGATGACGCGTAAAAGCTTTTCAGGGTATGTTGTGTTGGTAGCATATCCGGCTCTCTTTAAACCATAAGCCCATCCTGTGATATCCGTTGGCTCTAGTTTGAAAAGAAATGAATAGTGTGGGCGTGTCTTTAAAAAATCTGAATGATCACGATAAGATTCTTCTGCAGATTTGTAAACGCGGAAACACTCTCCTTTGGCATCATCATCCTGGTATGTTTTCTCACCTGTCCATTCCGTTTTACATTTAATACCAAAATGATTATTGGCATTCTTCGCCAATGTACTTTCTCCGAACTGAGATTCTAAAATACCCTGTGCCAGTTTAATAGATGCAGGCACTCCGGTACGCAGCATTTCCTGAATAGCCAGATCTTTATAGTTATTGATATATGCTTCTGTTCTTTCTTTCACACTACTATTTTGTGCAACTGCTGACAGCAGTACAGTGCTTAGTAATGTAAATAGTAAGATGATTTTCTTCATATCGTTTTCTTTTTTACCATCAATAATCCGTCTCTGATGGTGAGTAAAACCTGTTCAGTTCTATGATCCTGTTTTACATGTTCGTTAAATGCATGAATAGCTTTCGCATTTTTACCACTGATCGGATCTTCAAAAACTTGTCCATGAAACAGCACATTGTCTGCAAGAATAATACCATTTTCAGCCAAGCGGGGCACCAGTTGTTCATAGTAACCAATATAGCCTGTCTTATCAGCATCTATAAAAACAAGATCCCATGGATGATTCAGCGTAGGAATGATGTCCACCGCATTTCCAACGTGCAAATGTATTTGATCCTTCCTATCGCTTTTGCTAAAATAGTTCCGGGCTGTATGAGCATCTTCTTCTCTGCATTCGATGGTATGCAGTTCTCCATCATTGTGCAGACCTTCTGCCAGACAAAGCGCACTGTATCCGGTAAAAGTTCCTATCTCTAAAACGTATTTAGGACGAAGAATAGTACTTAAAAACGAAAGGAATTTTCCCTGGACCTGTCCACTGAGCATATGCGCATGGGGGTGATGAGCGCTGGTATACCCCTCAATTTCGGCCAAAAGAGGGCTATCGGCTGAGGTAAACAGCTGTGCATAAGTCTCTGCTTGCGAGGAAATGATCAGGGGGGCAGACATGGTGCAAAGATAGGGTAGCTAATGGTGAATAGTCCATGGACCAAGGTCTATGAACTATTCATTTCCTTTCTTCGAAACCAGCATCAGTCCTAAGAAAGTGATGGCTCCATTGATGATCAAGAGTTCAAGACCAATTTCGAAAGAGCCAAAAATCTGTTTTTGAAATTTATCTAACAGCAGACAGATAAGTGGAGAGGCGATACAGATAATGGGTACCAGTTTATCATTGACTGTACGCTTCAATAAAATACCGAAAGTGAACAAACCCAAAAGCGGTCCATAAGTATAGGCTGCCACTTTTAAGATCACGCCGATCATACTACTACTATCGATCCATTTGTACACCATCACAAACAAAAGGAAGATACCTGCAAATACAAGGTGTACTCTTTGTCTGATCTTTTTCTTTTGTGCGTCGGTCCAATCCTCTCTTCTTTGCAATCCAATGATATCAATACAAAATGAAGAAGTGAGTGCTGTAATGGCCCCATCCGCACTGGGAAATAATGCAGAGATCAAAGCAATGATGAAGATCACAGAAACCATACTTGGCATATGATTTAAAGCGATCGTTGGGAAAAGTTTATCACCTGTGGCTGCAATACCTTGTGCATCTGCATAGAGGTGTAATAGTCCACCTAAGAATAAAAATAAACCGATCACAGCGAGCATGATAAAACCTAAAGTCACTACATTCTTTTGTGAATCTTTCAATGTCTTTACAGAAATATTTTTTTGCATCATTTCCTGATCCATACCTGTCATGGTAATGGTTACAAAAGCACCTGCCAGAATTTGCTTCAAGAAGAAGAAGCGGCTCTCGGGTTCTGTAAAGAATATTTTTGAATACCCCTTATCACCCATGGCAGCAAAGCTTTCAGAAATACCCATATCCAATTGGCTCAAGATATAGACTACACAGATCACCAATCCAATCAACATACAGGAGGTCTGTAATGTATCGGTCCATACAATTGTTTTTACACCCCCTTCATATGTGTATAATAAGATCATGGCCAAAATGATAAGCGTGGTTGCCCAAAATGGAACATGAAAACTTTCAAGAATAGCATCTTGTAAAATACGTACTACAAGATATAGACGAGCGGTGGCGCCTAGTGTTCTGGAAAGAATGAAAAAGGATGCCCCTGTTTTATAAGAATTCACTCCCAAGCGCGTACTTAAGTAATTATAAATGGAGGTAAGATTGAGTTTATAATAAAGAGGTAACAATACAAAGGCAATCACCATGTATCCGATCAGATAGCCCAATGTAATCTGCATGTAGGCAAAAGATTCTTTGGCCACGGCACCCGGTACACTTACAAAAGTGACACCACTCAGTGAGGTGCCGATCATGCCAAATGCCACCAGCATCCAGTTACTGTTTCTGTTGCCAATAAAGAAAGAATCATTATTGCTGTTTCTTCCGGTATACCAAGCAACTACCAATAAGATCAAGAAGTAAATGATAACAAATGAGAACAACAGGAGTGGGGACATATCCAAAGGGTTTATGGCGTTAATACGATCGTTCCCGATAAAGATAGGGGATGTTTGCGTTTTATTGCAGGAATCGGTCGCTAAAATTCATAAATAAAAAATACCCCGCTAACTAGTAGAAACATATTCCTGCTTACATTGCAACGTAAATTAAGACGAATGATGGTGAAACATGTTGCAGTTTTTTGCGGTTCAAAAAATGGAAACAACCCTGTTTTTGTTGCGGATGCATCTCGATTAGGTAAGTTAATGGCAGAGAGGGGTTTGACATTGATCTATGGGGGTGGTAATAAAGGATTAATGGGTGCCATTGCAAATGCGGTAATGGAAAATGGTGGGAAAGCCATTGGAGTTATTCCTGAAGTATTATTGGAATGGGAGCATCAGCATGAAGGTATTACAGAGTTGCATGTGGTGAAGGATATGCATATCCGGAAAAAGATGATGTATGAATTATGTGATGCTGCAATTGTATTACCCGGTGGTAATGGTACCTTGGATGAATTGTTTGAGATGCTTACTTGGAATACATTGAATATTCACAATAAAAAAATTATCCTGCTGAATTCAGCAGGATATTATGAATCATTAATTACTCATATTGAGAAAATGACGGAAGAGGGGTTTCTTTATGAAGACTGGCGCAAGCGCTTAATTGTAGCGGATAGTGTTGATGCGGCGCTTACTTCTTTCGATTAAG
This sequence comes from Sediminibacterium sp., assembly GCA_965279585.1. Lineage (GTDB taxonomy): Bacteria > Bacteroidota > Bacteroidia > Chitinophagales > Chitinophagaceae > Sediminibacterium. The sequence goes on from OZ257248.1 coordinate 1,458,260, forward strand.
GTACATTCCAAATCCGGCTCTAAAAACAGGTAGAGGATCATTGAACTGATCCCGATATGGCGAGTTGATGTTTTGTAATACATCGATCATCAATGTTACATATTGATAATTGTTACCGATCATTCTCGAACCATAACCGATACCTACCAGTAAACTTTCAGAACTGTATTTGTATTTGAAAGTTTGTCCGGATATCACATTTTTCTGTGAAGAGTTGATCCAGTTGTATTCAGGTTGTACCTGTACATGCAAAAAATTCACAGGCCAGAAGCGAAAAAAAGTACCTGCTCCGTAATTAAAATTCCTGAATCGAGTACTGCTAAAGTCTGAGGCGTTTTGTGAAAAATAATTAATGTTGAGCGCAACACCTGCATCCATCCAGCTATTCAAACTATAGCCTATTTCAGGATTCACACCAAAGTTAAAGAAGCGGTTGCCCAACGAAAGATTTACAGCTGCACCTGCAAAAACATTTTCTCTTTTGAATTTTCCTTTGTTATCATCCTGCTCATTGAGTTGAGCAAATGTGGAGGAGCAGAGAAGCAAACACAAAAAGGTGAACAGAATACTGTTTTTCATAGTTGCAGGTGTTTCATCAAAAATACATCCCTAGTTGAGATCAAAAATCTTTCCGGCATTTAAAATATTGTTAGGATCAAACGATTTTTTGATCTCTCTCATCAAATGCATATTGGCTTCACGAAAAACAGTAGACAGATAAGGCTTCTGAATCAAGCCAATACCATGCTCACCGCTGATAGTACCACCTAAACTTTGTACCAATTCGAAAAGGGCACGCAGTGCACGGGTCATTTCCTCGTTACCATGACTATTCTTGATCGTTGGATGGTTAATTCTGATATGCAGATTACCATCACCAGCGTGTCCATAACAAACTGCATGGAAGCCATATTGTTTTCCGAGTTCTTTGACGCCTTTGATCAATGCAGGTAATTCAGCACGGGGAACTACTGTATCTTCTTCAATCGTATAACCACTCGATTTTACTGCTTCCGCTACGCGACGACGTAGTTTCCAGAGTTCCGCTTTTTGTTGAGCATCATCTGCAAAAAATATTTCTCCTGCATCAAACTGCGTCAATAGTTCTGCGATGGATTCCATCTCACTCATCAATACATCCATATTGTTTCCATCCACTTCAATGATGAGATGCGCTGCAATGGAATCATCTACAGGAACTGCAGTACTGTCAACCATCTTACTCACGATCTTTAATGCATCGATCTCTACCAATTCCAACGCACTCGGCACAAAACCGGCACGGAAGATGGCACTCACTGCTTCACTTGCTTTTTCCAATGAAGAAAAAGGAACCAGCATCAGTAAATCATACTTAGGGAAGGGGATCAGCTTCAAAACGATCTTTGTTACAATCCCCAAAGTCCCTTCACTTCCCACCAATAATTGAGTAAGGTTATATCCGGTTGAATTCTTTAAAACATTGGCACCTGTCCAAATGATCTCACCATTGGGTAATACCACTTCAAGGTTCAATACATAATCCTTTACCACACCATATTTCACAGCTTTGGGGCCACCACTGTTCTCAGCAATGTTTCCACCAATAAAACAACTGCCTCTGCTGCTGGGATCGGGTGGATAAAACAATCCTTTTTCCTTCACGGCATTTTGTAATACTTCTGTGATCACTCCGGGTTCTGTGATGACTTGCAGATTTCTCTCATCAATAGAGAGAATACTATTCATTCTTTCGGTCGATAGCAATACACCACCCAAATGTGGAAGTGCACCACCACTCAAACCTGTACCTGCACCACGAGGTGTTACAGGGATACGATCTTCATTACAAATAGACATGATCGCGGAGATCTCTTCTGCCGTTCTGGGTTTCAATACAACTTCAGGTAAGAACAACAATCTTTCTGTTTCATCATGACCATAGTGGTTCAAATTCTCTTCGTCGGCTAAAACATAGGCTTCTCCAACAATAGATTTGAATTTTTCTAAATGTGCAGTTGTAATCAATCCTTTTCCGGGAATAACCTCCATATCTGAATAATTTTGGTAAAAATAATTCCTGTCAGGCACAAGTATGCAGGAATATGCGCTTTTACGCTGAAATTTTTATAAAAACTTCAATTTTTCGTTCTTGTAGTGAAAAAAAACGCCAGAGTCTGTTGGATTTTTTGAATATCCTAAAAGAATTTCTGCAAACGATTGATGAACTATAACGTGTAGATATTACATAAAAGAATTGGTGAAATGATTAAACGGTTAATTTTGCCGAACTAACTAACGATTGTTCGTATATGACTGAATCTATGACCCAATTGAATCTGCAACAAATCACAGCTTTAGGTTTAACCGGTACCCATCAGCTTCATTATCAACTTAATCCGGAAGTATTGACTGAACAAACAGTATTGAGAAGTCAAGGTGTATTGAATGATACCGGTGCTCTTTGTATCAACACAGGTGAGTTTACCGGACGTTCACCCCAGGATAAGTTCATTGTAAAAGACAGCATCACTGAAAACACTGTTCATTGGAACAATTTCAATATTGCCATTGAAGAGAAGTACTTTTTTCAGTTGAAAGAAAAAATGTTGAATTATCTCAATGGAAAAGATGAGATATGGGTTCGCGATGCTTATGCATGTGCCGATCCTGCTTACCGCATGAATATCCGTGTGATCAATGAAAATCCGTGGAGTAATTTGTTTGCTTATAACATGTTCTTGCGTCCAACAGAACAGGAGCTGGAAAATTTTCAACCTGAGTGGCATATCATTCAAGCTCCGGGCTTCAAAGCAGACCCGGCAGTGGATGGAACCCGTCAACACAATTTTGCAGTAGTTTCTTTTACACATAAAACCATTCTCATCGGTGGTACAGGATATACCGGAGAAATGAAGAAGGGTATTTTTACCATCCTCAATTATGTATTACCCCAACAGAAAAATGTACTGAGCATGCACTGCAGTGCCAATATGGGTAAGGATGGTGATGTAGCGATCTTCTTTGGTTTAAGCGGAACCGGTAAAACAACTTTGAGTGCCGATCCAAATCGTAAGTTGATCGGTGATGATGAACATGGCTGGACAGCCAACAGCGTGTTCAATTTTGAAGGCGGTTGTTATGCCAAGACCATTGATTTAAGTGAAGAAAAAGAGCCCGAGATTTATCATGCAATTCGTCCGGGTGCGTTGGTTGAAAATGTAGGTTTTGAAAATGGGACTACTAAAATTGATTTTGCAAGTAAAAAAATCACTGAGAATACGCGTGTAAGTTATCCGCTTCATTTTATCAGTAATGCTGCTGAACCAAGTATTGGAGGCTTACCAAAAAATATTTTCTTCTTGACTTGCGATGCTTATGGTGTTTTACCTCCGATCAGCAAATTAACTCCGGGTCAGGCAATGTATCAGTTTATCAGTGGATACACAGCAAAAGTAGCCGGAACAGAAGCCGGAGTTACTGAGCCGAAATCTACTTTCAGTGCATGTTTTGGTGCACCTTTCTTACCACTGCATCCCGGTAAATATGCCGAAATGTTGGGTAATAAAATGAAAGAGCACGAAGTGAATGTATGGATGATCAATACCGGTTGGAGTGGAGGCTCATATGGTGTTGGAAGCCGTATGAAACTCAGCTATACAAGAGCGATGATCACAGCTGCATTGAATGGTGAATTAGATCAGGTTCAATTTGAAGTACATCCTGTATTTGGTATGTTGATGCCTGTAAGTTGTCCGAATGTACCTTCTGAAATTTTGAATCCACGTAACACTTGGGCTGATGCGAATGCATATGATGCAAAAGCAAAAGATCTGGCACAACAATTCATCAATAATTTCTCTAAATATGCTGCAGGCGTAAGCGAAGAAATTTTAAAGGCCGCCCCTAATGTTTAATTGCTTATGAGAAAACTATAAAGACACTAAACTCGGTCTCTTCGATTGCTTTGTCTGTTTGAGTGAAATCCCGTCCTTGTGGCGGGATTTCTGTTTTGGGTCTCCATGGTCCATGGTCGATAGTCCATGGACCATGGCATATAGGTCATAGCATATAGGTAATCATCCATGGTCTATACCATACGCTATGAACCATAAGCTACAGTCCATGGACCATTGACCATTGACCATGGACTATGGTCTATTCTCCCTCCTCTGTAACTCAAAGAAATAACCGATCTGAATAAAATCTCTGCCTGTTTCATCATTGATCTTATAATCAAACTGGTGTAGAAATCCTAATTGAAGGGTTGTGGTAGCGGAGGTTTTGTATTGTAGACCGAAAGCCATTCTGTTTCTTTCAAAGAAAGGCTCCCCATCAGTGAGAAAGATTTCATTATTCAGATAAACTTGCCATGGTTTATTGGAGGATGTTGTTGATCCAAAAGGATAGGAGATTCCCAACCTATACCTGAATCTGTTGCGATAGCCATTGGATGTAAAGCGTAACTCAGCACGGTAACGTTGCTCTACTTTAAAATTGCCTAAAGATTGTGTCAGTAATACTTGTGGCCAAATCCTGAATTCATCATTGTTCTTTGGTTTCAAAAAATTACCGCCTTCTTTATAGGTTTGATAAGAACCTGCAGCCAATGAAAGCAATAGATTCTTATTTGCTTTATAGTTTAGACCTCCTTTGTATTCATAATAATGAAACTGATCATAGAGCTTCAAAGAACGGATCTGTCCTTCCCCAAATGCGCTCCATTTTGGATCGATGTTATACCGAAGGTTTACAATATTCCAAGTACCAATATCAATACCTTGTGCTTTGAGAGCTGTAGAAGTAATAAAAACTAGTAGAACAAGGAATAATTTTTTCATGCTGATACAAGCAAAATTAATAGTAAATCATAACACCATTCAATCATTATAACTCCATATTCGACGGGGTGGTTATGATCACTATTTCTTAAACTCTACGATATACTCCGACATATATTTTCCTAGATCCGAGTACTTATAAAATAATCGAGCTTTTTTCCCTAAACGCATGCTGGTTCGTTTAGCTGCAATATCCTCAGGTGAATTCAATGGTTGTAAGGAAGGATACCACAAAACATGTCCGGGTTTTTGAACCAATAATTGTGGGGTACTCCATTGCTGTGAATGATCATCCTTGCCTAGATCTTTATTTGAATTGAATGAGATATACAATTTATCACCCACCCATGATTGTCCTTCTACACGTCCCATCAACATCACCCAACATTGAAGGTATTCATTCCAACTCACCGAAGGTCCCCAGTGAAATCCTCCTTTGGGTGAAGAGGCAGCACCTCCTCCTTTTTCAAATGGTATTTGAAGAGATGCTATCGGCTTGCCTGTTCCATCCCAAGGAGCATTAAAACCTTTACCATCCCATCGTTTCGCTTTTCCTTGCGGGTCATCCAAATCACTGAGTGATATCCTTGCTATACTAATGCATTGTCCACCCCATTCTTTTTTTGCATCATAGCTAAGAGAATCGTAGGCATCCGGGTAACCATACTCTCCATAAAACAAATACAAATATTCTCCTACAGCAACAGCTGATGGATCACCAACACCTCCTGCAAAAGTTTTTGAAGTATTGTGAGGTTTCAGGATCATGCGAGGTTGTTTATCTTCCAGAAATAAACCTTTGTTTTCCCAGCTCCATCCACCATTGGTAGATTTCATAATTCCAATTCTGCAAACTGCAGCCGGTGTAATACGTTCCGTCAACCCCAATGGCCATTTGTGATCGATATACCCTTCCTTTGTAATGCTGTCATATGGCAATGTTTCAGGATAATTTTCATTGTGATAGATGGCATATAATGTTTTACCGCTTTTATCTTTTGAATCCTGATATACAGTCTCAAACCAAACAGCACCGTGCAATCCCTGCTGACCTTTTGGAGCATTTAAAGGCATTGACGGTGAGATGTATGCTGATGCCGGACTAGCAAACACTTCATCCGCATTTTTTCCTGATGCAAATTTTAAGTCATGAGCCTCACCCCATACAGGGTCTTCACCGTATTTTCCTGGAAAGATGCGGAGTGTATCGCCAATCCATGCCTCTGCCATATTACAATCCACAAAATTGTTGAAATGAAAAGTATCTGTGTTGGTCAATGTAAACTCAGGGAGTTTAGTGGAAGGTGATTGACAGGCAATGATGAATAAGAAAGGAAGTAGGCGTTTCATCTGTTGGGTTTTACTTCCTAAGTTATTTATTTATTGCCACAGAGGTCTCAGAAATACACAGAATTATTCAGTGCTTTTCAGTGTATTCAGTGGCATTTTTCACACACTAAAATCTTTTCCCGATCATGAACCCCAAATGAGTAATGGCATCAGCATTATTATCATTTTGAAATGCAGCATTTATACCGAGTAGCCAATTGTTATTGAATGTGTAGTTGTACGATAATTCGGCCATATATCCGATGGTATATATTCTTTGGGGAAATGTATTGTCGAATACAAAAAATATTCTAGGATCATTAGGCAAGCCTAAGCCGGCAGGATATGCAACGCCATAACCATTATCACCGAGAGAGGAGCTTTGGTATCTTCCAAAAACACCGGCAGCAGTAATAAACTCGTGTTGTTTGGTGCGGATTAAACTGTATCTAAACAAGGAGCCCACTTGAAACCCAGCAGTGTTTTCACGAATATTACTCGTATATGTTGTACCATTTCTTGTGAATGCATAGTTATCTTGTCCATCATGAATGGTTCCTTTAAAATGGTATTCAAGTGATAATTTTTTCTTCCAATAATGTGTGTAAGCAGTGCCAAAACTGATTCCTTTCAGATCACCTGTGCCATGTGTGCTCTCGCCAATATTAAAACGAAGAGATCTTTTGGGAAGATCATTCTTTTGTGAAAAACATACAATACTGATACAGTAAAACGACAATAATAGATAGATGGATTTCATAAATAATGAATGAATTGAAACAATGTTTTTTCGAGGGGGACAGAAATCTGAGGGGGTATATGTTAGACAGGCAAATAATAAAATTGCTGCATGCGATAAAAGAAAAAGCCACAGATGCATTTGCCCATGGCAAGCGCATCTGTGGCTTTATAAGATAGGGCTTTAGAATAAGCCAAATAGCATCCCATCTACTTTGCTAATGATCTCTCCAAAATGCTCTTCACTTTCTGCGAATTTATTTTTGTCGCAATCGATCACCAGTAATTGTCCTTCTTTATAACCATCGATCCATTTATTGTAATACTCATTCAATCGTTTGAGATAATCCAAACGAATATTTTCCTCATATTCTCTACCTCTTTTTTGGATCTGCGCTACCAATGTTGGTACGGATGCCTTCAAATAGATCAAAAGATCCGGTGGTTGTACCATGGTTTTAAGCGTCTGAAAGAATTGATAATAATTATCAAAATCTCTTTTACTCATCAAACCCATTTCATGAAGATTGGGAGCAAAGATGTTGGCATCTTCATAAATGGTTCTGTCTTGTATCACGGTTTCAGTTCCATGATGGATATCCAACAATTGATTGAGTCGGCTATTCAAAAAATAAATCTGAAGATTAAAACTCCATCGAGGCATATCCTCATAAAAATCCATGAGGTAAGGGTTATGATCCACATCTTCAAACTGAGGGATCCAGCGATAATGCTTACTCAACATCTCTGTAAGCGTTGTTTTGCCCGCACCGATATTCCCGGCCACGGCTACATGTTTTGGTTTCTTAGGTTTCGCCATAAAAATGAAAATACGAAAGTTGAGAGAATTGGGGGGAGAATTTTGGGGGAGTAGCTTATAGCTAATGGTAAATAGTTCATAGCAGCCCCCTTAAATAAATGATACTACCCGAAAAGCCCCTATTTACCATGATCTATTTGCTATCTGCCAATAGCTAATAATCCATCCCCACCGCTGTCCTCACCAATGTCAGGGTCTCACTGGCGCTGGCTCGGGCTTTATCGGCTCCTTGGCGGATGATTTTTTTAAGTAAATCCTGATTCTGCTGAATATCTGCTGCTTTAGCACGAATCGGCTGAATAAAACGGATCATATCTTCTGCCAACTGCTTTTTCATATCGCCATAGCGGATGACACAGTTTCCGGCACTACTATTATTAAAATCGTCTTCAAATTTTTGTATCGTATCGGCAGTACTTACCAATTTCATGAGGGTGAACAAATTCTCAATGTAATCGGGTTTGACAGCGTTAGGTTCAGCTGGACCTTGATCGGTTTTAGCTTTCATGATCTTTTTACGGATGCTTTCATCTTCATCAGCCAAATACAATGTGTTCATTTGGTTTTCACTCTTACTCATTTTTCCGACACCATCCAGACTCAAAATTTTTACCAATTCTCCACCATAGTTAAATGCGTAGGGCAGAGGAAGGACATCACCATATCTATGATTAAAACGCTCTGCATAATTACGAGCCATTTCAAGGTGTTGTTCCTGATCTTTTCCAACAGGAACTTTTACTGCACGATGAATTAAAATATCAGCAGCCTGTAACACAGGATAGGTTAACAAGCCCGCATTTACATTGTCCGGTTGCAATCTGACTTTCTCTTTAAAAGTGACTGTTTTTTCCAATTCACCTTTGTAAGCCATCATATTTAGATACAGATACAACTCTGCTATTTCAGGAACATCACTTTGTATGTATAAGGCGACCTTTTCAGGGTCTAATCCACAAGCAATATTTTCAGCAATAACTCTGTGTACACTGTTCTTTAACTCTTTTGTGTCAGGGTGTGTAGTCAGACTATGCCAGTTGGCTACAAAAAAATAGCAATTGAACTCATCTTGCATACGCACATAATTGCGCATGGCTCCAAAATAGTTTCCCAAATGCAGGAATCCGGTAGGGCGGATACCGCTTAAAACAACCTCTTTATTCATGGGGCGAAGATAAGGAAGAGAAGCTACAAGCCGCAAGCTGCAGGCTGCAAGCTTTCGCGTATTTAATTTTCCGGGCTCAAGTTGTATCACTTGGAGCTTGTGGCTTGAAGCCTGCAGCTTTCCCAAGATTGAATTTTCTATATGCTTTCCAGCAAGGATATTTGTAGAGCGAGATAAAAGAAAGCAGGTAAGCTTTTTGGTTCTGAAAATCAAGAAATCAAAGATCAACAAATCAAAGATCCCTCCACCATATTATCCTCACCCATTGAATACCTCAAAGGCGTTGGTCCATTGAGGGGTGATCTATTGAAAAAAGAACTTCAGATCTTCACCTTTAATGATCTGTTGTATCATTTCCCGCATCGTCATATCGATAAAACAAAAGTGGGGAAGATCAATTTGATCAATTATCAAACAGACTTTATTCAAGTAGCCGGGATATTACAACCCTTTGAAATCATCGGAGAAAAAAGGGCCCGAAGATTGGTCGCTTATTTGAGAGATGAGACGGGTGCATTGGAATTGACTTGGTTCCAAGGAATTAGTTGGGTGCAGAAAAATCTGGTACCCGGACAAAAATATCTTGTATTTGGAAGAACCGGATTTTTCAATGGGAGGCCACAAATGGTTCATCCTGAAATCGAGTTGTTCGTTCCGGCGAAAGCAGATGGGAAAGATTATCTCGAACCTGTTTATCCTGCGACTGAAAAATTAAAAGCAAGAGGATTAAATGGCCGACAAATAGGGAAGCTTACATTTCAATTGTTTTCTCAGATCAAACCCTCGGATATTCCTGAGAATATTCCGGAAGATATTTTCAAAAAGCTGAAGCTGATGAATCGGTATGAAGCTTTTTCCAACACCCATTTCCCGGTTTCACAGGAAGCCTATCAATTGGCATTGCGAAGATTGAAATTTGAAGAATTCTTTATTGCCCAGATCCGATTGAATTTAGTTCGTTTACAAAGACACCGCAGTAGCAGAGGCGTGATATTTGAAAAAGTAGGTGATCTATTCAATGATTTCTACAATCATCATTTACCATTTGAGTTGACAGGAGCACAGAAAAGGGTCATTCGAGAAATCAGAACAGATACCGGTCGTGGTCACCAAATGAATCGATTATTACAAGGCGATGTAGGCAGCGGAAAAACCATTGTTGCGCTCCTTAGTATGTTATTGGCAGCCGACAATGGCTATCAAAGTTGTATGATGGCGCCAACAGAAATTTTAGCACAACAACATTACAATGGGCTGAAGGAGTTGCTGAAAGATATGCCTGTTGAGATCGCTTTATTGACGGGTAGCGTAAAAGGAAAAGAACGCAAAAGAATATTGAATGGGTTGTTGGATGACAGTATACATTTTGTGGTTGGAACTCATGCAGTGATCGAAGATGTAGTTCAGTTCAAAAATCTGGGGCTCGTAATTGTGGATGAACAACATCGTTTTGGAGTGGCTCAGAGAGCCAGATTATGGGAGAAAGCTGTGGTACCGCCGCATGTATTGGTGATGACGGCAACACCTATTCCTAGAACCTTGGCCATGACCGCTTACGGGGATCTGGATTATAGTGTGATGGATGAATTACCTCCGGGCAGACAACCCATTACTACTGTTCACCGTAATGAGATGGCAAGGGCAAGTGTGATGGAATTTGTACGCACAGAGATCAATAAAGGCAGACAGGCATATTTTATCTATCCATTAATTGAGGAGAGTGAGAAGTTGAGTTATGAGGATTTGATGCAAGGCTATGAGCAAGTGAAAAGCTTTTTCCCTGAGCCATCTTATCGTATCAGTATGGTTCATGGAAGACAATCTGCTGAAGAAAAGGAAACCAACATGCAACGCTTTGTTCAACATGATACACATATCATGGTAAGTACAACAGTGATTGAAGTGGGTGTGAATGTTCCCAATGCCACGGTCATGGTGATCGAAAGCTCGGAAAAGTTTGGCTTATCTCAGTTGCATCAGTTGCGCGGAAGGGTGGGTAGAGGTAGTGAAAAAAGTTTTTGCATTTTATTAACGGGGTCTAAAGTCAGCAAAGATGCCAAAGAACGGATCAATACAATGTGCGCTACCAATGATGGTTTCAAGATCGCGGAGAAAGACTTGGAACTACGAGGCCCTGGTGATATTGAGGGTACGCGGCAGAGTGGGGAACTGAACTTTAAAGTAGCCAGTATTGTTAACGATAAAGATCTCTTGGAACTCGCGAAAACTACTGCTGAGCAATGTTGTGAAGAGGACCCGACATTGGATATGGCAAAGAATTTGCTATTAAAAAATTACCTAAGGTCACAGAAAGGTAAAAATGCCTGGAGTCGTATATCCTGATGACAACTTTAACAGTGACGGAAACGTATATTATAGTAACTTATTAAAAATTTAACGGCTTGGCAGCACTGAAGAAAATAACAGGATTGTTCTTGATACTGATGACAGGATTCCAGGTGATGGCTCAGAACTATCTGGAGTTTGTAGAGAATAAAGGACAGTGGGATAAAAAGATCTTGTATCTCGCCAATACCGGGATTGGTTCTGTAGCGTTGCAATCGGATGGATATCGTGTTTTACTTCATAATGAGCATGATCTTGAAAAGGTCAACCCACATCCACATCCGGGTAAACATCAGCATAAAACAGATATAGTTAAGCAATCAACATCTCTTGATCCTTCGAGAGGTGGTGAAGGAGGTGGTGGTTCAGATGAAAATCTGGTACTAAGATCACATGCATATCAGGTTCGTTTTTTGAATGCCAACCCGAATCCACAAATTGTTCCTGATAAAGCGCTGCCTACTTACAACAATTACTTTTTAGGGAATGATTCCACTAAGTGGGCAACGAATGTAAAGATCTATCAAGGTGTAACATTTAAAAATGTATATCCCAATATTGATATCAGATATTATACCGCAGGTGGTAAGTTGAAATATGATGTCATTGTTCACCCGGGTGGAGATATCAATAATGTATCCCTGTATTTTGATGGGGTAGATGGATTAAAGATCAAAGAAGGAAAACTCCATATCAAAACTTCAGTGTTAGAAGTACAGGAAGAGTCTCCTTACACTTATCAATTACTTCGTAATACAAGAAATGAGATCCCTTGCAATTTTGAAGTACGTGGAAATATTGTACGATTTAAATTGACCGGCACTTATAACAAAGACGCCATGTTGGTGGTAGATCCATCGATTGTGTTTTATGGATATACCGGCAGTACTGCGGATAACTGGGGTTTTACTGCAACCTATGATGGACAGGGAAACTTTTATGGTGGAGGAATTGTGTTTCGAACTGGACAGTTCCCTACAAATAATGGGGCTTTTCAAACCACGTTCCAAGGAGGTGTTACTGAAGGTGATATTTCCGGAACTGACATAGCCATCATCAAATTTGATGCATCCGGTGCCAATAGAATTTATGCTACTTATTTGGGAGGAGCGGGTAACGAACAACCGCATAGTTTAGTTGCTGATGCCACAGGTAATTTATTTATTGCAGGACGAACTTCTTCAGCGGCTACTTATCCGGTTAGGGGTCCGGGTTTATATGGAAGAGGCGGTGGATTATTTGATATCATTATCTCAAAACTTAGTGCAAACGGCTCTACTTTAATGAGCTCAGTACGTATCGGAGGCAGTGGTAATGATGGTGTGAATGTGCGGCCTAATTATCTGAATCCGCCAACAGCCGAAACAACAAGAAGAAATTATGGCGATGATGCGAGAAGTGAAATTATTTTAGATGCAGGTGGGAATCCGATCTTAGCATCTGCCACACAATCCATTGACTTTCCTGTTACACCGGGAGCTTTTCAATCTACTCCCGGACTGGCAAGTTCAACGCGTTTTCAAGATGGGGTTGTGCTGAAACTTACTCCGGATTTGGGTAGTTTATTATTCTCTTCTTATCTGGGAGGAAATGGTGATGACGCAGCTTTTGTAGTGGCTACCCATCCCCAGAATGGAAATATTTATGTAGCGGGAGGTACTGCCAGTAATGATTTCCCCGGAAATAAATCCGGTGTTGTGTTTGCAACAAATCAGGGAAATATTGATGGTTTTGTGAGCCAGATCAGTCCTGATGGTACTCAGCTGATTCGTACGAGTTATTTTGGAACCAATGGTATCGATTTGATCTACGGAATCCAATTCGATCGTTTTGGTTTTCCATACATCATGGGAACAACAACTGTGGCATGGCCTGTGATCAATGCACCTGTTAATGCAAATGGCAGTCAGGTTTCAGGAAAACAATTTATTTCAAAATTGCGCCCTGATCTTTCGGGGTTTATTTACTCAACTAATTTTGGTACAGCAACCGGTAATACCCCTAATATTTCTCCAACAGCCTTTCTGGTAGATCGTTGTCAAAATGTATACGTTTCCGGATGGGGTGGTACTGTTCTTCAAGGATTCCCTAGTGCGGGTACAAGAGGCTTGATTACAACAGGTGATCAGTTAAAGAATGGTACAGATGGAGACGATCTTTATTTCTATGTGTTAGAACGTGATGCCACAAGAATTCTTTTTGCATCTTTTTTCGGTGCAACTACAGGACCAGGTGGCTCTCCGGGCGGAGACCATGTTGATGGAGGAACCAGCCGCTTTGATGCGAATGGCACCATCTATCAATCCATTTGTTCTTGTAAAGGAAATGAAAACAATCCACCAGGTTATTTAAGAGGTACAGCAGGTGTTTGGTCTCCAACCAATCCCTTAAACCCCTCATCCGGTAGTAGTGGTAGTTGTAACCTTATGGCCATCAAAATTGCTTTTAATCTTGCAGGCGTTGGTGCAGGTTTAAGTGCCTCTATCAACGGGGTGCGTGATACAGCAGGTTGTGTTCCAATGACTGTTCAGTTTAGTGATACATTAGCACAAGGACGAGCCTATTATTGGAATTTTAATGACGGCTCTCCTGAAGTAAGAACAACGACACCTACTATTGCTCACACTTTCAATAGTATAGGCGTGTATCGTGTTAGACTGGTTTCTGTTGATTCTACAACATGTAATCAAACCGATACAGCATATCTGACACTACGTGTGCGTGGTGATGAGGCTTCTCTTGCATTTACTTCTGCTAAATTACCTCCATGTGAGTCATTGGCTTTTCAATTCAATAATACCTCTATTGCGCCGGCAGGTAAACCTTTTACCAATCAAAGTTTTCGTTGGGATTTTGGTGATGGTGACACAAGGGTAGCAGGTCCGGGTATAGTTACTCATACTTATGCGGCCGGAGGAACTTATGATGTCAAGTTGATATTAATCGATACTAATTATTGCAACCACCCTGATAGTCTCGTACAGCAAATACGTATTGCGCCGAATGTGGATGCAAGATTCACTACACCTGCTGTTGGTTGTGCACCGTATAATGCAGTTTTCAGAAATACCTCTTTAGCAGGACAACAATTCCAATGGAGTTTTGGAGATGGTACAACATCTACTGCTACCAACCCAACACATCTATATGCTAATCCGGGAACTTATACGGTTCGTTTAATAGCGATTGATAATGCAACTTGTAATATCACTGATACCGCATTTCAAACGATTACGGTAAGTGGAAGTCCAACAGCAGCATTTACCTATTCGCCCAATCCAACAGAACCGAATACAGCCATCAGTTTTAATAATAGCTCTATCGGCGCCACTTCTTTCAAATGGTTGTTTGGTGATGGCGATAGCACGCTTGGAAATAACATTGATGCGCCTGTCAGACATCTTTACAATCAAACAGGAACATACAATGCTTGTTTGATAGCCTTTAATGCAGCAGGTTGTAGTGACACTACTTGTCAGTCGATCAGTGTCACTGTAAATGTTACTGCGAATGTTCCTAATGCATTTTCTCCGAATGGAGATGGTAATAATGATCGAATATTTGTTCGTGGTTATGGTATCGGAAAAATGACTTGGCGTATTTATAACAGATGGGGAGTACAGGTATATGTGAGCAATAATCCTGCAGAAGGATGGGATGGAACTTATAAAGGAAAACTACAGCCGCAAGAAGTATATCATTACACCTTGCAGATAGAGTTTACCAATGGAGATAAGATTTCCAAAAAAGGCGATATTACTTTACTTAGATAATTGTGTGTATGCGAAGTAGCGTTAAGATGATATGGATGGGTTTTGTATTTAGTTTGCTTGCTATGTCTGTGAGTGGACAAGGATTGAATTTTTCTCAATACTTCAATACACCCATGTTGGTGAATCCTGCAAACACAGGTTTCAATCCTGATTATGATTACAGAATTGGTGGTAATTATCGTAACCAGTGGGCAAGTGTTGGGAATCCATTTCGTACCATGAGTCTTTGGGGCGATACGAAGTTGTTTGGTAACCGTTTTGAAAATGGATGGATGGGTGTAGGCGCTTCTTTATTTAGTGATAGGGCAGGGAGTGGTAATCTGGTATCTACCAACGGTTATGCAAGTGTAGCCTATCATCAGATGTTAGGATATAATAGTTTATTGAGTGGCGGATTTTCTGTAGGTTTTATCAATAAACGTATTGATGTTACGAAATTGAATTTCGATAATCAATGGAATGGACAGTTTTTTGATATCAATGTTCCTTCCAATGAGCCTTTTGCATTTACACAAACAACCTACGCAGATCTTCAGGTAGGTATGAACTATGCATATTTTGCTTCGGATAATTTTTATTTCAATCTCGGAGTCAGTGCACAGCATGTCAATCGTCCACGTGAAAGTTTCTTTTCACCTACATCTGTCGATGCACGTCTCAACCCTCGATATACCGGCTTTGTAAACGCTAGTATCAAGTTCCAGGATCTCTGGATCGTCAACCCAAATGTGTATGTTAGTAAGATGGGCAATGCTTGGGAGACCGTATTAGGTTTCAATGCCAACAGAAACCTCAGTGGCGATGGAGAGCAACAAATGATACTGGGACTCTACTATCGTCATAAAGATGCGCTTATTCCGATGGTAGGTTATCAGGTAAACGATACAAGATTTACGTTCAACTACGATGCCACCATTTCTAATTTAGGTAATATCAATGGTGCTCGTGGTGCTTATGAAATATCCATCATCAAAAGTGGAATATTTTCCAATAGCAGCAATGCCGTGAAATGCCCGACGGTGAGATTTTAGTGAGTAGTGAATAGTGAGTTTTTTTTGCTGGCCACTCACTATTCACTACTCACTATTCACTAATCCTCATCCCTCTCGATCGAATAGTCTTCCTTATCTAAATACTTGCTATACTTTTTATTGACTGCAGCAGATTGTTCTTTGCCGTTGATGAAGAGCTTTTTATCCTTGATCTGGATCTTGTAGGATTTGTCTTTGTCGATCAATCCGTCTTTATCCAGTTCATCTATAAATGACTTTAATTCT
Organism: Sediminibacterium sp.; assembly: GCA_965279585.1. GTDB lineage: Bacteria > Bacteroidota > Bacteroidia > Chitinophagales > Chitinophagaceae > Sediminibacterium. The sequence goes on from OZ257248.1 coordinate 1,474,528, forward strand.
GTAAGTTGTTTCTTGGCTTCACGGATGCCTTCTTTGGCTTCAAGCATTCCTTTTTCTACCTCTTTTCTGATACCTTCAAAATCGATATCATGTTTGAATTTCTCTCCCTTCATTTCTTCTTTCACTTTTGTCATTTCCTTTTCTACTTCTTTATGAACTTCTTTAAAATCGATCTCGCGTAAAGCAGCCTGTACTTCTCTCATGGCACTTTCAATTTCACGTTTGATTCCATCCACATCAATTTTCTTGATTTCTTCCATCGCCTTTTTCATATCCTTTTCCATTTTGCTGAAATCAATCTTCAGCTCACGGTCAAGTTCCACTGTTGCTTTGTCGAGTTCTTTCAAAGCCTTGTCCAGATCTCCCACTTTGTATTCTCGGTCATGATCAGCATACACTTTGAATTTCTTTTTGCTTTTGGTGGTGTCCTCATCTTCATAGGAATAGGAAAAGGGTTTTGGTGGATTGACAGATTCATCTGCTGCTTTCCATGCGCTGAAGCCAATGATGGATAATGCCAATACTGCTGCACCTATCCACTTGCTGTTACTAAACGTTTTCATGTTGTTTGTTTTATTATTGAACGAATATTTTCGTAGTAAATATACGAGCGTATTCGTAAATAAGAAATATTTCGTAGAAATTGATGCTTTTTTAACAAATGCCCCAACAGATAAGCCGAACTTTTGGGGTCACCTGAAGCATAAAGTTTTATATTGCAAACCTCAATTACGACCCCATGAAGTACTTGCCTCTGGATCCCAATCTATTCATAATCAATCGTAAGCGTTTTGTCAAAGCCATGTTGCCGAATAGTATTGCTGTTTTTGTGAGCAACGATGAATGGCCAATGAATGGGGATGCGCTTCACAAATTCAAGCAGAACAGTAATTTGTACTGGTTAAGTGGTATCACACAGGAAGATTCCATGGTGATACTTTTCCCCGATTGTCCGGATCCCAAATTCAGAGAAGTATTGGTACTTGTTCGTCCCAACGAGCTTAAAGAAAAGTGGGATGGCAAAAGATTGCGTAAAAATGAAGCTACTGCTATATCCGGAATTGAAACCATTGTTTGGTTAGATAGTTTGGATGCTCTGCTTCAAACATGGATGCATCTCGCAGATAATGTTTACCTCGACACCAATGAAAACGATCGTAAAGCATCCTTGATCAGAAGCAGGGATTATCGCTTTGTAGATGAAATGAAAGAACGCTATCCGCTTCATCAATACCAGCGTGCTGCTAAGATCATGAAGTCTTTGAGGGCTATTAAAACCAAAGAAGAAGTGGCAGTGATACAACAAGCCATTGATATTACTGATAATACTTTCCGCCGTTTATTAGGTTTTATTAGACCCGGTGTATTTGAATATGAGATTGAAGCTGAGATCTATCATAGTTTTTATAGTCAACGTGCTACCGGTCCGGCCTATGGAAGTATCATAGCCGGGGGAGACAGAGCCAGAACACTTCACTACGTTTCCAATAACCAAGAATGTAAGGACGGAGAAATGATACTGATGGATTTTGGCGCTGAATATGGCGGTTATTGCGCTGATCTTACTAGAACAGTTCCTGTTAACGGTAAATTCACACGTAGACAAAAGACTGTTTACAATGCTTGTTTACATTTACACAACTATGCGAAAAGCATTTTAAAACCAGGGATATCTATTATTGATTACACTGATAAAGTAGGAGAGGAAGCCACACAACAATTTTTGAAGATCGGCCTATTGCGGAAGTCAGACGTGAAAAATGAAGACCCTGAAAACCGTGCGTATAGAAAATACTTGTACCATGGAATATCGCATCATTTAGGTATTGATGTTCATGATCTGGGCACACGCACAGAACCTGTTCAAGCAGGCATGGTGTTCACCATAGAACCCGGTATTTATATTGAAGAAGAGCAAATGGGTATACGTATCGAAAATAATTTCTGGATCACTAAAAATGGTAACATCGACCTCATGAAAAATATTCCCATCACTGTGGAAGAGATTGAAGCGTTGATGAAGAAAAAATAGAGAGTTGATAGCTAATGGGTAATAGCAAATAGTTAAACAATTTTAAGAACAATTGTTTTGCGATTAACTATGATCCATATGCTATAAGCCACAATAAGTAAGCATGAAACAAATCCCCAACCTATTCACCCTTATTAATCTCCTATTAGGTTGTATCGCTATTGTGATGGTGATGCAAACAGGGTTAACGATGGCATATTCGTCAACAGGTGAAACCATCGTTGAGATTCCAGCGCAAATGCAATGGGCGAGCGTTTTACTGGCGGGCGCAGCTGTAATCGATTTTTGTGATGGTTTTATCGCTCGTTTGTTGAAAGTGCCATCTGACATGGGAAAACAATTAGACTCCCTTGCCGACGTGGTTAGTTTTGGTGTGGTACCCGGACTTATCGCCTGGCAATTTCTTCGTTTGTGCTTGGCTCAGGAAGCGGATGGGTTAGATGCTTCTATAATCTGGTTATTGCCGGCCTTTCTATTGCCTTGTGCAGGAGCTTACAGATTAGCAAGATTTAATATTGATACAACTCCAAGTATCGGCTTTAAAGGAGTACCCATACCCGCAGCCGGATTATTGATCGCTTCTTTTCCACTTATTTACTGGAATTCACAAGATCCGAAGCTTATCGATCTACTGTTGAATAAGTGGTTTTGGTATGCCATTATTGTAGTAGTGAGTTATTTAATGATCTCTCGTTTGCCCATGATGGCATTGAAGTTTCAACAAATATCATTTCAAAAGCTATTTCCTTTTCTGATGATTGCAGCTACAGCAATAGTTGCAGCATTCTTATGGGGATGGCTGGCAGTTCCTGTCACTTTTATTGCTTATGTAGTTCTATCTTTGCTCCTTAAACAAAAACAAGTATGACTTATAACGTGCAGATCAAAGTAATGCCATTAAAAGACCTTCTTGATCCACAAGGTAAAGCTGTATTGGGCGGATTGAATAATCTTGGACTCGGAGCAGTATCTGATGTGAGAGTAGGTAAACACATTACACTGCAAATTGAAGCTGCTTCAGAAGCAGAAGCCCGTCAAATAGCCGAAGATGCCTCAAAAAAACTTCTCGCTAATCCGGTGATGGAGTTTTATGAGATAGAAATGATCAATTAATTATCTCAGATCGCAGATGTCAGATTTAGCAATATATTCAATCTGCCATCTGCTATCTGCCATCTGCATCACATGCTGTATCTTGTACCTACTCCCATCGGTAACCTAAAAGATGTAACCCTTCGAGCATTGGAAGTGTTACAACAGGTTGATGTGATCTTGTGTGAGGATACACGTACTTCTTCTCGGTTCTTGAATCATTATCAAATCAATAAACCCCTTTCTCCTTATCATCAGCACAATGAGCACAAAGTGGTGTCTCATTTAACGGATCAGATGAAAGCAGGTAAAACCTTTGCACTGATCACTGATGCCGGTACACCTGGTATTTCAGATCCTGCTTTTTTATTGGTAAGAGCCTGCATTCAGCAAGGGGTTAAAGTAGAATGTTTACCCGGTACCACCGCTTTTGTTCCTGCTTTGGTCAATAGTGGCATACCCTCCAATCGATTTGTGTTTGAAGGATTTCTTCCGATCAAAAAGGGTAGGCAAACATTGTTCAAACAATTGGCTACAGAAGAAAGAACCATGGTGTTTTATGAAAGTCCGATGAGACTTGTAAAAACACTCGACGAAATGATAGGTTATTTCGGTGAGAACAGATATTGCAGTGTCAGTAGAGAATTAACTAAACTGTTCGAAGAAAACTTTAGAGGTACGTTGAAAGAAGTAGCAGATCATTTTCGATCTAAAACAGTTAAAGGTGAAATAGTGATCGTAGTTGCAGGATCTGAAGAATAATACTGCTTGATACGTTTCTTTCCTTCTTTGGTCTCTCATTGATAGTAGCTCGTATTATCTTTTTTCTTTATCGTGATGATGGATCTTTTAATTAGCGGATAAAATACCTCAGACCTCAACTTTTTTTCAGAAATTAGCCGTTCACAAACGATTAGCACGACATGAAACAATCACTTTTGAAACTTTTCTTCCTGTCAACTCTCATCTGCCATCTGTCTACCAACACTATTGCACAAACAGATCGTTGGCAGCAAAAGATCAAATACCAGATCAATGTGAACATGGATGTGAAAACAAATAGGTTTACAGGTACAGAGAAGATCGATTATTGGAATAATTCTCCGGATACATTAACACGCATCTTCTTTCACTTGTATTGGAATGCATTTCAACCCAACAGTAGTATGGATGTTCGTAGTCGTGAACTCGGTAAAACCGTTTTACGTGAACCTTCGAGAATGAGTGATGGGTTGGACTGGGATGCAAGGGTGAAAGATCGTATCAGTAAATTAACGCCCGAGCAGATCGGTTTTCAAAAAGTGTATACTGTTAAGATCAATGGAGTAGCGCAACAACTCAAAGAGCATGAAACCATTTTAGAAGTGGTGCTGGCTAAACCGATACTGCCTAAAACGCAAGTACAGATCGATGTTCAGTTTGAAGCACAGGTGCCTTTACAGATTCGTAGAAGCGGAAGAGATAATGCTGAAGGCGTTCGTTACAGCATGAGCCAATGGTATCCTAAACTTGTTGAGTATGATTATCAAGGTTGGAATGCGAATCCATATATCGCAAGAGAGTTTTATGGCGTATGGGGTGATTTTGATGTGAACATCACGATCGATAAACAATATTTTGTTACAGCGGGTGGTGATCTTGTTAATGCAAAAGAAATCGGACGAGGTTATATCGCTACTGCTGTTCAGCAACAAACAGTTGCTAAGCCGGTGACAACCACAGCAAAAACAAAGAAACCCGCCGCTAAAACAAAAAAGCCGGTAGTCAATGCTAAAAATAAAAAACAGGGTACCACGAAACAAAAAGTGGCTGCTGCTGATACTATCAAGAACCAACCTGTGATTGATACCAATAAGATCACCTGGAAATGGCAAGCGTATAATGTGCATGATTTTATGTGGGCAGCAGATCCGCAATATAAAATGATCACCAAAGCAGTTGCAAATGGTCCGTTGATTCGTGTGGTCTATAAAGGCACTGATTCAGCATCTGCTGTAAATGATGCTCGTTGGCAACGTGTATTGGATACTGCGGTATTGGCTTATCCCATTATCGCTAAAACATTCGGTCCTTATCCTTATAATACTTACACTTTTGTTCAAGGTGGAGATGGGGGTATGGAATATCCGATGGCAACACTCATGAAAAATGCAAGTATCGGTACTGCTATTCATGAATGGATGCACAGCTGGTATCAAATGATGATGGGCTCTAATGAAGCATTGTATCCATGGATGGATGAAGGGTTTACTGATTATGCAACTTCTAGGATCATGGCTGAAATGCGTGGAAGCAAAGGATTTGCAGCCGAAGGATCTTATCGTAGCTATTTTAATTTGGCTAAGAGCGGTTTTGAAGAACCTGCAAGTACACACGCAGATCATTACAATACCAATTTTGCTTATGGTGCGGCTTCTTACAGTAAAGGTGCTGTTTTCATGGAGCAATTAGGATACATTGTTGGTGCCAAAGTCCGTGATCAAATATTGTTGGATTATTATTACCAATGGCGCTTTAAGCATCCCAACCCTAATGATTTTATTCGCGTTGCAGAGAAACGAAGTGGATTGGAATTGGATTGGTACAAAGAGTATTGGATCAACTCAACCAAAACCATCGATTATGCTATTGGTGATATCAATCTTATTGATGGTAAAACAACATTATCCATCAAACGAGTTGGAAAAATGCCCATGCCTGTTGATGTGCTCATTACATATAAGGACGGACAAAAGCACATGCATACCATTCCTCTAGATCTTATGTATGGTGCGAAACCTGCAGAAGATGCAACGCCAAGAACCATTGAAGCCACATGGCGTTGGACACACCCTGAATATAAATTTGCAATTCCAAGAGGAATACAGGACATCAAATCCATAGAGATAGACCCATCGTTGAGATTGGCTGATATCAATCGAAACAATAATAAACTGGTAATACCAGACTAAAACAAAAAAGAAAGCATCCAATTGGATGCTTTCTTTTTAATATTCCATTTTACGTAAAGACGGTGCCTTGAACCAAGTAGTGATCACTACTAATAGTGTCATCGTTCCTCCAAATACTACAGAAGGTACTACACCCATCAGCCTTGCAGCCACACCACTTTCAAATTGTCCGAGTTCATTACTGCTGTTGATGAACATCGAATTCACACTCATCACTCTGCCACGCATATAATCCGGAGTTTTTAATTGAAGGATCGTTCCCCTGATGACCATGCTAATTCCATCTAAGATGCCGGCTAAGACCAATACGCTAAATGATAACCAGAACAATCTTGAATAAGCAAAGATGATGATACAGATCCCAAAACCTGCTACAGCTAATAATAGTTTTTTTCCTTGTTGTCTTCTCAAAGGAAACAAGGTTAGTAAAACGACCACGATGATAGCGCCAATATCAGTGGCAGCATTTAACCAACCAAATCCGATAGGCCCTGTCTTCAATATATCTTTTGCAAATACCGGGATCATTGCAACAGCGCCACCAAAAAGAACAGCAAAAAGATCAAGGCTTAATGCACCCAGCACTTCCTTGGTTTTGAAAACAAAACTCAATCCTTCTTTTACGCTGTCCAATGTTTTCTTTTCACCCGGTTCATTCAAAGAGGGCTTGGGTTTGATCTGGTACATGAAACAAAATCCTATAACCACCAATGTGCAGATGGTGATGAGTGATCCGGTATTGCCCAACAGTGCGATCAGAAAACCCGCTGTTGCATGTCCGGTCACAGAAGCAGATAGCCAGATGCCTTGATTCCAGGTAGTTGCATTTTGTAAAAGATCACGTGGTACAATTGAGGCTACCATGGTACCGAATGTGGGGCCGGTGAAAGCTCGTATGATACCTGTAAAGAAAATGATCACATAGATCAAAAATGCTATCCAGTGCTTACTTAGTTGAGCGGTTGTATAAGAAGTAGAGAGTAATAATAAAAAGATGGCACATGTAAAATAGAGCGCTACACCTCTGAGTAATACCTTTCTTTTTTCACTGATATCAATGATATGTCCGGCGTACAAGGATAATGAAACTGCCGGTATCACTTCTGAGAGTCCGATCAAGCCAATTGCAAATGGGTCATTGGTCAATTCATAGATCCACCAGCCCACCAATGTTCCCATCATACGTAAACCCATGATGAAGAGAAATCGTCCCGTCATCAGGTTTCTGTATTCTGGAATGCGCATTGCTGCGAACGGATCATAAGTGACTTTATCCATGTGAGAATATTATGCATCAGGGTAAACTGAAATAGTGTTGCCCTCCATCATAATCCTTTTCCAAAGCTTCTAAAACAATGTTCAGATGTTTTTCATTACCTAAAAAATCTGCATTGCTGGCATCAATGAAAATGGTTTTGATATTATGTTGCTTGATATAGCTTGTATAGGTCTCCTGTATATTGAATAAATATTCATCAGGAATCGATTGCTCATATTCACGATTTCTTTTCCTGATATTTTGCTGTAGTTTATTTACAGGTGCATGTAAGTAGATGAGGATATCGGGAAATGCCAATTGCTGATGAATGATATCAAAAAGTTTCTGGTACAACCTGAATTCCTCTTCAGGTAAATTGACTTTCGCAAACAGCAAACATTTGGTGAACAGATAATCTGATACAGTGACCGTTTGAAACATGTCTTTGGTTTGTAACAGATCTTTCAGCTGTTTGTAACGCTCAGCCATAAAAAACAATTCCAATGGAAAAGCATATTGCTGAGGGTTTTCATAAAACTTCGGAAGGAAGGGATTGTCTGCAAACTCTTCCAGGATCAGCCTCGCATTTAGTTTTTTTGATAATAAATGAGCCAGAGTGGTTTTTCCCGCGCCGATATTTCCTTCAACTGTAATGTATTGATACTTCATGTCCGATAAGCAATAGCGCCCAAAATTAACCGCACAAAGGAACCAATAGCTTATTTTTTTTGCACATTTAAGGTATCCGGACAAATACGGAGCAATTCACTCATGGTTTTCTTTTCAATCGGATGCATTAAATCAGGGGCGATTTCTGTTAAAGGAAGAAGTGCAAACCTTCTCATGGTCAAGGCCGGATGCGGAATGGTCAATAACTCAGATGCCTGAACCATATCATCTATCAATAAAATATCCAAATCGATGATGCGAGGTCCCATTTTCACAGTTCGAATGCGCCCCATTTTTTGTTCAATATTCAATAATGAACACATCAGATCATTCGGGGGTAATGCTGTTTCTATTTGTAATGCTTGATTCAAAAAGGATGGCTGGTCTGTTTTTCCCCAGGCTTCTGTCTCGTATATAGAAGAAGCTACGATGAGTTTTCCGCAATTTTGTTGAATGAATTCAGCAGCTTGCTGTAAATGATTGAACCGGTCACCCATATTACCGCCTGTCAGCAAATACGCTGTATTCATAAATTGGAGATATTTACAGCCTCAAATATCTTTAAATTCACCATGCGGGAAAGGATTATTTTGTCGGATGTATTATAAACAGAGTTCTATGCGAAATTTTTTTAAAATATTTTTTGCCTCATTATTGGCTTTGATTGTATTTACTGTTATCGGGTTCTTTTTGTTGATTGGTTTTATATCCAGTGCAGCAACGCCTGAAACACCTGTTGTAGGTTCTAATGCTGTCTTGGTATTGGATCTGTCTGTGAATTTTAAAGAGCAAGCACAAGAAAATCCTTTTGGAGCATTGATCGCTAATGCAGAATCCGATATACCTTCTTTGCTGGATGTGGTCAGGTTATTGGAAGAAGCAAAATCTGATTCTTCTGTTAAAGGACTTTATATACTTGCTTCAGACAACGCTAATGGATTTTCTTCGAGCGAAGAATTGCGTAAAGCTGTTTTGGATTTTAAGAAGTCAGGGAAATTTGTATTGGCATACGGCGAAACCATGACACAAAAAGCTTACTATGTTGCTAATGCATCAGAAAGAGTGTATGTGCATCCACAAGGCGGATTGGAATGGTCAGGTTTTTCTTCCAATCTTTTCTTTTTGAAAGGGATGCTGGATAAATTACAGATTGAGCCACAAATATTCTATGCAGGTAAATTCAAAAGTGCTACTGAACCATTGAGAGAAACCAAAATGACAGAAGCCAATCGCTTGCAAACTGCAGTATGGCTTGGAGATCTATACGCTTCTTTTTTACGTTCCACTTCTAAGGCGAGAAATATTGATTCTGCAACCTTGCATGAACTGGCCATCAATGGTAAAGTGCAAACAGCCGCAGATGCATTGCAGTATAAATTGGTGGATGGATTGAAATATGATGATGAAGTAAAAGGAGAGATGTTGAAATGGTTAAAGAAAGATCCTAAATCCAGTATCAATTTTGTTACGATCAATGAATATGCAAAAGCGACATCATTGGATAGTTATGGCAGTGGGGGAAAGATAGCGGTCATTTTTGCGCAGGGAGATATTGTTAGTGGCGAGGGAGATGAGGAACAAGTTGGAAGTGATGTGTTTAAAAATGTATTGAGAAAAGCTCGTTTAGATAAGGATGTAAAAGCGATCGTACTTCGTGTTAATTCGCCCGGTGGTAGTGCATTAGCAAGTGATGTGATCTGGCGTGAGATGGCATTGGCAAAAAAAGTGAAACCCGTTGTTGTAAGTATGGGTGATGTGGCTGCCTCCGGTGGTTATTATATCGCATGTAATGCAACTACGGTATTTGCCAATGAAACTACTATTACAGGTTCTATTGGTGTGTTCAGTATTGTACCCAATTTTGAGTCTTTTCTAAAAAATAAGCTGGGTATTACCACTGATCGTGTTCGTACCGCACCTTTTGCAGATATGGGCGCAGGTGACCGTCCATTGACAGAAACCGAAAAAAGATTTTTCCAATCTGCTACTGACTCTATTTATCATACATTTAAAAGCAGGGTGGCTGAAGGCAGAGAGAAAAATATCGACTATATAGATAGTATTGCACAAGGCCGTGTTTGGACAGGTTCCAGAGCGATACAAATTGGATTGGTGGACAAGATCGGTACTTTACAAGATGCAATCGCTCATGCTGCAGAATTGGCAAAAATGGATGATTATCGTGTTAGAGAATATCCTGAACAAAAAGATCTGTTCCAGCAGATCATGGGCAACTATAAACGCTCTATTAAAACATCCTTGATCAAAGAAGAAATTGGATTAGAACAATGGGATTTCTTAAAGCAATTGAAACAAGTGAAGCAAATGGTAGGAGAGCCCCAAACCCGTATGCCTTATTTCTTAACGGTTCACTAGTGGAAATAATCGTTCATCAAAATGAAAGTCTGTTACTTCTTTCATACGGATCTTGCTATAATCTTTGTGCAAAGGATTGAGTAAGAAGTTAGACTCCTGCTGAACAACTGCTGAGGGACATTCAATCAAGAGGGTCTTTTTTTCCTGTAATATTTCTGTGCCCATCCACTGTGTGTATTCAAGATCATGATGCCAGTTCTTTTTCAGCTGCTTGGTATTGATCTGGTATTTGATAGCCGTTTCAGGGATCGTTAATTGCATCAATCTGAATGGTTGTAAGGCCTCAAAGCTGCCTGTGTTGACCAATATTTCCAATAAAGACAGAGAGATGGAGCCGCTCGTATATAATACACCGGTACCTATGCGATTCCATCGTCCGCCATGTAGTTTGGCACCATTTCCAGATAAATCATCTGCATAGCGTTGATGGGCAAAACGATAAACGATCATGCGTAAATACCTTGCTGAATGCGTGCCAATTGATGAATGACTTCCTGAATACCACGAGATGATGATAACGAACTGAAATTAACTACCTGCCCCATGATATGTTTATCTTTTTTAAGCCATTGATAAAAGCTTTCAGGAGAGGTAAACGTAGCTAGACCGATATCGATGAGCTCTTGTACGTGTAGAATGCGGTCTGTATAAATACCTTCAAAAGAACCATTGTTTTTGGCGTAGCGTTGTAATGTTCTTTCAGACAAATGAAGAATAGCTGCCCAATCACTTTGTGTGAAAGGAACTTTATCTGCTATTTTTTTAAACTTCCGATAGGTAAATTCAGCAACCTGTGGCAATGATTGCTTAGGTGCCGGAATATAAGGCATAGCAAATTCTTCCACTTGGCGGTTGGGGGTGCCGGGAGGAGTTAATTTTTTTGCTTTTGCCATTTGGTAACATTTGTCATACAAATATACGACATTCGTCTTTATATAAATCTTGTCTTCTCTTTTTTTCGATTCTTCCAGAAAAAGATAGATTTGTAGTCAATAGTTGGATATGTCAGCACAGTACAGTCAGTTCAAAGCCATGTTTGCGATTACCCGAGCCAGCCTAAAAGCTGTGTTTAGGAGTCCGTCAGCAGTTATTTTCAGTATCGCATTTCCATTAATTTTTATTTTGGTATTTGGATTTGTAGGTGGTGGTGGTAAAGTGTCATTAAGCATCGCCTTTGCTCAGAATACTGATACTTTAAATCCGATCTATCCTGCTTTAAAAAAGATTCCCGGAATCCGGATCATTGAAAAACCGGCACAAGCATTAAAAGAGGATCTTGAAAAGGGTCGACTTACAGCGATTGTTGCTATTCGCAAGTCCGGATTGGATAACCCGCCTTATACGATTCAGCTATCCAGTTCTGAAGCGGTTAATCCACAGAATTTACAAGTGCTACGTTCTATACTGAATGCAGTGATCGCCGGTATCAATCAACAAACATTTGCCAATACACCTACTATTGCTTTGGTGAATAGTGAGGTAGAGAAGATTCCGGGAAGAGTGTATCGGACGATTGATTTTATATTACCCGGACAATTGGGCTTTTCATTATTGAGTGCGGGTGTATTTGGGGTAGCTTTTTTATTCTTCAATTTACGTCAGCAATTGGTATTGAAACGTTTTTACGCTACACCTATCAGACGACCTTATATTGTTTTGGGAGAGGCTTTGAGCCGTGTCATCTTTCAGATGATGACAGCGGTGATCATCATTGTTGTAGGCCATTTTGCTTTTAAGTTTACATTGGTGAATGGTATGGAAACTTTTATAACGATCATGTTATTGAGTTTCATTGCGCTTATTCTTTTTATGGGCTTTGGTTTTATTGTGAGTAGTTTGGCAAAAAATGAAAGTAGTATTCCGCCTTTTGCCAATCTCATCACACTGCCGCAATTTTTATTGGCAGGAACTTTCTTTTCAATTGATGCCTTTCCCGCATGGCTGCAGCCTTTATGTAAAATTTTACCATTGACACATTTCAATAACGCGATGAGAAATATCGCATTTGAAGGGGCAGGCTTAGCCAGCTGCACACAAGAGTTAATGATCTTAGGAGTATGGACAGTAGTGGTATATGCTATTGCATTTAAGACCTTTAAATGGGAATAATATGAAATTGCTGAAATTAGGATTGATAAGTTTAGTGCTTTTGTTTTTACTGGCTACCATCATGGGTAGTTTACTACCATCTAAAGTATTGGTGTCAAGGGCTGTAAATATTCATGCACCGGGCGATACTGTGAGAAGTAAAATGGAAGATATACGTCAATGGACAGCATGGATGGAAGGGATGAATGATCCTTCCGTAAATATTCAATCTTCAGTGAGTGCTCAGATCGGAAAGAGTGAAGTAACGATTGCAGAAAAAAATGATAGTACGATTATTAGTACTTGGGTGACTGCCAAAGGAAAACCGCAGATCAGTACAATGCGCATCATTTTCCAACCTCAACAGCAGGTTACCATTGTGCAATGGCAATTTGAACAATCCATTGGTTGGTTGCCATGGGAAAGGTTAGGGTCAATCATGAATGACAAGATCATGGGGCCGATGATGGAGAAGAATTTAGAGCGCTTAAGGCAGCTTATAGAAGCACAAAATCGCAATTCGTAGAATCATTTTGCTGATTTATCCCCAATTTTCAAATTTTATTTGCGTTTATTTGCGTCTTTGGAAAAAAAGTTGCAGTTTTATACAAGGGTTACAACTAATGTTTGTTAGTTTTAGGCGAGTTCAAGATTCAGTTAAACAACTTCTTATTAGGGTATATGGGAGTTGTTGGTTGTTAAATGAAAAAAGCCATCCGTTTTAAAGCGGATGGCTTTCTCATATCTAGTAATAGAGATTAGATGATCAATAAAGCATCTCCATAACTGAAGAATCTGTACTTATCTTTTATTGCTTTCTTATATGCTTCCATCGCCAAATCATAACCCGCAAAAGCACATGTCATAATCAACAAACTGGTTTTGGGTAAATGAAAATTGGTGACTAAGCTGTCGGCCACATTAAAATTGTAAGGAGGATGGATGAAGTGATTAGTCCAGCCTTCGCTTGGCTTCAGCAATTTTTGAGCTGTAAAGCTACTCTCCATCGCACGCATGGTGGTGGTTCCGATAGAGCAGATGCGATGTCCGCCTTCTTTTGCTTTGTTAACGATCTTGCATGCTTCTTCTGAAATAGCATAATACTCAGCATCCATTTTATGTTTGCTAAGATCTTCTACTTCAATCGGACGGAAAGTTCCCAATCCGGTATGTAAGGTAACTTCTGCAAAACGAATACCTAAGATTTCACATCTTTTGATCAATTCCTTACTGAAGTGTAAACCTGCAGTAGGTGCGGCTACAGCGCCTTCATGCTTTGCATATACGGTTTGGTAGCGCTCTTTATCTTCCTCATCAGGCTTACGCTTGATGTATTTAGGAAGAGGGGTCTCACCTAAAAACTCCAACATTTTCTTGAAGCTCTCATCATCATCATCCCAAAGGAATCTGATGGTACGTCCACGGCTGGTGGTGTTGTCAATGACTTCGGCAACGAGTTCTTCGTTATCGCCGAAATACAATTTGTTACCCACACGAATCTTTCTTGCGGGATCAACGATTACATCCCAAAGACGATTGGGTTTGTTCAGTTCACGCAACAAAAATACTTCGATCTTGGCGCCGGTCTTTTCTTTGCGACCGTACATACGTGCAGGGAACACTTTCGTGTTATTCACTACAAATACGTCTTTGTCATCGTAGTACTCCAGGATATCACGGAAATGTCTGTTTTCCATGTGCCCACTTTTACGATCAACAACCATTAATCGGCTGTCTTCTCTTTTCTTGGTCGGGTGCTGCGCAATAAGGTTAAGGGGTAAATCGAACTTAAATTGAGATAATTTCATGTTACGGCATGATTTTTATGAAGTCGGCAAAGGTACGGAATTTTCCCCTCTTTAAAAACTGTTGTTAGAGATATAGGGGGATAATATTTTCCGATTCCGTTGACATATTGAAGGGCTTTCACCTAATTTTGCGCAAACAGTTGTTAGTTTGGCTGGTGTTTCAGGAAAACTGTAAAAACCCGATCATGATTCGAAAAGTCTGGTGGAAGATATTAGCGATCATTTTATTGCTCTATACCTGTTCCTATGGGTTTCTGGTAAAAATACCCAAGCTGGATGACCGATTACAAGAGTCTATCCGCAACTTCTTTTTTCATGTACCCATGTGGTTTGCCATGATGATCCTGTTGGGAGTGTCGGTGGTCTATGCCATTAAATACCTCCGCAGCAGAAATCAGATCCATGATTTTTATTCCTCCGCTTTTGCAGTGACAGGAACGATATTCGGCTTTTTGGGTCTTACCACAGGTGCAATATGGGCGAACTATCAGTGGGGAAGTCCTTGGAGTGGTGATCCCAAACAGAATGGTGCCGCGATCGCCATGCTTATTTACTTGGCCTATTTTGTATTACGTGGTAGTATGAATGAGGATGAGAAAAAAGCAAGGATCGGTGCTGTCTATAACATCTTTGCCTTTTTTATGCTCTTTCCTACACTGTGGATCTTGCCGCGACTAACAGAATCACTTCATCCGGGTGGAGAAGGTAGTGAAGGAAATCCCGGACTCAACGGTAAAGACATGGATGCCAATATGCGTTCTGTTTTTTATCCTGCAGTGATCGGTTGGACTTTACTGGGTGTTTGGATCAGTACTTTGCGTATTCGATATGAAATTTTAAAAGAACAACAATTGATTCATGAATAAACTACTCAAAACCATTTATACATTCGCAGCCATATTGTTACTCAATATATCTGCATCGGCTCAGGAAGTAGCAGCTGAAACAGATGTTATGAGAAGCAATGGAAAGATATACGTAGTGATGGCAGTAGTACTTACAATCATCATAGGATTATTCATCTACGTAGCATCACTCGATAAAAAGATCAGTAAACTAGAGAAAAAGAGTTAATAGCCCATAGACCATGGTCCATGGACTATGGTCTATTAACTATTAGCTAAACCATAAAGTCAAAAACAAAAACGATTAGCTCATGTCAGATCACAAACCGTATAGCTTCTTTCAAAGTGTTGAGAGAAGTTTTGATAAAGCGGCAAAATTTACCAAGTGGGAAAAAGGTTTGCTCGAACAGATCAAAGCCTGTAACAGTATTTACAGCATGCGTTTTCCTGTGAAAATGGATGATGGCCGTATTGAAGTTATTGAAGCTTACCGTGTACAACATTCGCAGCATAAATCACCATGTAAGGGTGGTATTCGTTTTAGCGAAGAAGTAAATCAAGATGAAGTGATGGCGCTTGCCTCTTTGATGACCTACAAATGTGCGATCGTAAACGTTCCATTTGGTGGTGGTAAAGGTGGTATCAAGATCAACCCGCGTAACCACAGTACGTATGAATTGGAAAAAATCACCCGTCGATATACCGCTGAACTAGTAAAGAAAAATTTTATCGGCCCTGGTATTGATGTTCCTGCTCCTGATTACGGAACCGGTGAACGTGAAATGGCATGGATCGTTGATACCTATGCTTCTCTAAAACCAGGTGAGATCGATGCTGCCGGTTGTGTTACCGGTAAGCCTGTTACTCAAGGTGGTGTGCGTGGAAGAAAAGAAGCAACAGGATTAGGCGTGTTCTTCGGCATCCGTGAAGTATGTAACATGTCTGATGTAATGAAAAAGCTTGGACTTACTACAGGCGTGGAAGGAAAATCTGTAGTGGTGCAAGGTTTAGGTAATGTGGGATATCATTCTGCGAAGTTCTTCCGTGAAGCAGGTTCTAAAGTAGTAGCGATCGCTGAATACGAAGGTGCTATTTTTAATGCCAATGGTTTGAATGAAGAAGAAGTATTCCAATACAGAAAGAAAACAGGTTCTATTCTAAACTTCCCCGGTGCAACCAATCTTGCTAAAAGTACAGATGCATTAGAATTAGAGTGTGATATTTTGATTCCTGCTGCTTTGGAAAATGTCATCAATGGTGAGAATGCTCCTCGCGTAAAAGCAAAGATCATCGGTGAAGCCGCAAACGGTCCATTGACACCTGAAGCAGATGAAGTATTTGCAGCCAAGGGAGTATTAGTAGTTCCGGATATGTACCTCAATGCAGGTGGTGTAACTGTTTCTTATTTCGAGTGGTTGAAAAACCTGAGCCATGTTCGTTATGGTCGTATGGAAAAACGTTTCACTGAAAACATGAATAACCATATCCTCGGACAGATAGAAGAACTTACCGGTAAACAAGTTTCAGGTAAAGAACGTTCTTTCATTTTGCATGGTCCTGAAGAAGTGGATCTGGTGCATAGTGGATTAGAAGAAACCATGATCACTGCTACACGTGAGATCATGGAAATCTGGAAGAACAATCCTGAAATTCCTGACATGCGTACCGCAGCTTATGTATGTGCTATCAATAAAGTAGGTACTTCATACGCTGAGTTGGGTATCTTCCCATAATAGGATTCATTTATTTTAGATGTCGGATGTCGGATGTTTGATTTGAATTTTAGTTTCAATCATACATCAGATATCCGACATTTTTTATTGGTAGGAGGGAATGGCATTCAAAGTAGTAAACTGATCATTTTCTTTTCCGATTCCTCTGGTCTCATTTCCGTTGGTAACGATCAAGTAATCTGCCTGAACAGTGATTTGATATCGCAGTAATTGTTCCATCACTGTTTCGTTGATGGGGACATTCATTTCTTTGCATTCAATCAGCAGCCAAGGGCGATCATCTTTATATACAAGAATGTCAAAACGTTTTTTGAGCTCTCCGATCTGTATTTCTTTTTCTATGGCGATCAATGCAGTGGGATATTCCATCACTTGGATCAAATACTGAAGAAAGTTTTGTCGCACCCATTCTTCAGGAGTCAATCGTATCCACTTCTTCCTTAAAGGATCAAAAATATACTCCTTGTCTTCTCGGGTTTCAATCTTGAAAGGATAAGATGGGTAGCTTATTTTGATCATACTACTAGCAAATAGAATTGATTTTTTGTATTTTAGCTAATTAACCTGTTCAAAGATAATTGGCAGGTCATCAAAATAGTTATGTTATGAAAACGAAAGCGGAAATTGTGAACAACTGGCTCCCTCGATATACCGGGGAGAAACTAGAGAACTTTGGAAAGTACATTCTGCTGACCAATTTCAGCAATTATGTGACCATGTTTGCGAAATGGAATAAGGTTAAAGTAGTAGGTGCTGATAGACCCATGCAATGTGCAACCGCAAATGGGATCACTATAATCAATTTTGGAATGGGTAGTCCGGGTGCAGCCACCATCATGGATCTTTTAACCGCCATTACTCCTGAAGCAGTATTATTCCTCGGAAAATGTGGCGGACTCAAGAGAAGAAATAAACTCGGTGATCTCATCTTACCAATTGCTGCTATCAGAGGAGAAGGTACATCCAATGATTATTTTCCTCCTGAAGTTCCTGCAATGCCTGCTTTCGCTTTGCAGAAAGCCATTTCAACTACCATCAGAGATTATAAAGTCGATTATTGGACGGGTACTGTTTATACCACCAATAGAAGGGTTTGGGAACATGATGATGCATTTAAAGCTTATCTCACCAAAGTGCGTGCTTATGCCATAGATATGGAAACAGCTACCATTTTCACGGTTGGTTTCTTTAATAAAATTCCAACGGGTGCATTGTTATTGGTGAGCGATCAGCCCATGATACCGGACGGAGTAAAGACAGAAGCCAGCGATAAAAAAGTAACTGCAGATTATGTTGAAAAACACCTCAAGATTGGTATTGACTCTCTCAAACAATTGATCAATAAAGGCCAAACGGTTAGACACCTGAGGTTTTAATTTTTTGATGGCAGATGTCAGATTTGTATTTATATCTGATATCTGACATCTGCCATCTTTTAGTCTTTCCACAAAAAAGGAAATAAAATAACTGCGAGTGCAATGACAAGGATATCGAGTCCAACCAACATCAGCACCATTTGCCACCAGCCGGCCTGAATGACATCTGAGAACCCGGTTCCGGCAATTTTCATGAGTAATAATAGTTGAGGGATGATCAGTGGGAATCCCATGATAGCCATTAATGCAGCTTGTTGCTGGGCTTTTGCTGCAATAGCAGCCAGAAAGGTGAATACAAGACTTAAGCTCATACCACCCAAACAAGCAATGCCAACAAATTGTATCAGGTTTTCTAACGGGTTACCCAATAAAACTGTGAAGATCCCCAAACTCAATAAGCTCATCAAAACCATGAGCAGCAGATTGAAGATGAGTTTGGAAAGAACAAAATCAATCGGTCCTGCAATAGAATAGAAATACAACATTCTACCTCTACTTTCCTGCAAGAAACTTTTGGCAACTGCATTGACGCAAACAAATAACTGAATCACCCAAAATAGCCCATTCCAAACGGTATCATCGGGTTGTCCCATAGATAAATACACCACAAAAATGGTAGAAGCAACATATAGTAATATGCCATACAATGTATACTGTTGGCGCATTTCTAATAAGAGGTCTTTTTTGACCAGCGATAATATCGTTCTTCTACTTTTCATGAAAACATTTTCTGCAGCGGGGTTCATAGGTTTCTTTCTCACCTAACAACACCTGACCATCACCTTCAATTTTTCTGTAAGATACGTTAGCAATGTTGCCACATTTCATACAGATGGCGTGCAATTTCGTGATGTAATCAGCTACGGCCAGTAAATTAGGCATTTGTCCAAAAGGACGTCCTAAATAATCCATATCCAATCCCGCAACAATAACTCTGGTTCCTCTGAGCGCTAATGTTTCACATACATGCATGATCTCTGCATCGAAGAACTGAGCTTCATCAATTCCAACAACATCTACATCTTGCGCCATCAACAAGATGGTTTGCGAGTTTTCAATGGGAGTACTTTGAATACTGTTGGCATCATGACTTACTACCTGGGTTTCATCATAGCGAACATCGATGGCAGGCTTATATATTTCAACTTTCAGGTTGGCGATCTTGGCTCTTTTTAAGCGACGTATCAGTTCTTCGGTTTTGCCACTAAACATACTTCCACAGATCACTTCGATCCAGCCTCGGCGCTCACCTGTTAAATTTGGTTCAATAAACATATAAATAACGAATCAAGGCGGGCAAATTAGTCTAATCGACACTTATTTTCATATTTTTGCCTCGCATTTTACAAACAAACTAAGCCCGAAAAAAGCAAGTAGGTATTTAACATGAGAACTATTCTACAAAAGTTTCTTGTATTGCTGCTGCTGATCTCCTTTGCTAATATAGTGACGGCGAGACCCGGGTGCCATTTAAGAACGGTAGATACCACAGCCGAGGCTGAAGACCTTAGGTTTAATAAGACCGAATCTTTTACGCTTATTGAGTTTCTGTTAGAACGCGTACATGGTCTCTCAGATAATATTCCTAATAATGAAGAGACAGGTGTTCATTATAGTGTTTTCAGGACACAGGGTAAAGGTATTTCGACACCTCGTATTACATCTGCAGAACAGCCAAAAAATTCAGCTGCGTTAGCTTCTATATTTTCGGCTGATCCGGTAGTGCATCATACATTTCTGTACAACTCACCTATTACAGGGATATTTCACGGTTTTCTTTTCAGGCTAACGCCATTTTGATCCTCACTCGTTTCCATCTTTTTTTTGCTTCATGTAATATGAAGCATCTGCATGATTCGAACTATTAATCAACTTAAACGAGTGAAATGAGATCAATTTTACCTGTAATGGGCGTATGCATATTATTCATCTTTTCTTGTAAATCTGAAAATAATGAAGGACAAAAAGAGCAGGAAATGATTTTACCTGTTCTTGAGATCACAAAAACCGATACACAGCTGTTAGTGGATTATGTGTCGGATATACAAGCGGTAAAAAATGTAGAGATACGTGCACGTGTCAATGGATTCCTAGAGAAAATTTTTGTAGATGAAGGGCAGAGTGTTAAAAAAGGACAATTACTTTTTCAAATCAATGATTTAGAATATACAACCGATCTGGCAAGAGCAAGAGCCAATGTTTCCAATGCACAAGCTGAAGCGAAAGCTGCAGAACTCGAAGTATCCAGAACAAAACTTCTGGTAGAAAAGAAAGTCATCTCTTCTACTGAATATGATCTGGCGTATGCGAGATTAAAAGCCGCCAATGCAAAAGTGGAAGAGGCGTTGGCTTTACAGGCAAGTGCACAGAATAAATTATCCTTGACAAGTGTGAGATCTCCATTTGATGGGATCATTGATCGTATCCCATTGAAGATCGGAAGTATGATCGATCCGGGTGCTTTATTGACAACGATCTCAGATATCCATGATGTTTTTGCATACTTCCATATTTCAGAGAGTGAATATTTACGGATAAAAAAAGGAATGAGTGATACCCGACAGAATGTTCCTGTTCAATTGATTTTAGCTGATGGAACTAAGTATCGTCAACAAGGAAGAATTGAAACCGTGGATGGGGAGATCAATGAAAATACGGGTGCTATTGCTTTCAGAGCCAGATTCCCGAACCCTGAAAAATTATTACGTCACGGTGCTTCCGGAAAAGTACGACTGATCAGTGAGGTAAAAGACGCTATGTTGATTCCACAGAAATCTGTGTTTGAGATACAGGATAAGAATTATGTTTTTGTAGTGGGATCAGACAATATTGTAAAAATGCGAGGCTTTACCTATAGCAAACGCGTTGCAGACTTTTATATAGCCGAGCAGGGTTTGATGGCAGGCGAGAAAATTGTATACGAAGGTGTACAAAATATTCGCGATGGTATCAAGATCAAACCTAAAATGATCACTGCCGCTAACCTGATTGCTTACAAAAAATAATCTATCCCATGTTTGATATATTTATCAAGCGACCTATATTGTCGCTTGTCATCTCATTATTAATAACGTTACTGGGGGTATTAGCATTATTCACGCTTCCTGTAACACAGTTTCCTGATATTGTTCCCCCCTCTGTTACTGTAACTGCTAAGTATACAGGAGCTAATGCTGAAGTATGTGCGAAGGCAGTAGCTACCCCCTTGGAAAGAGCCATCAATGGTGTTCCGGGTATGACCTATATGTCTTCTGTTTCGAGTAATAATGGTATTACTTTAATTACAGTTTCATTCAAAGTAGGTACTGATCCTGATCAGGCAGCAGTGAACGTGCAAAACCGTGTCACCACTGTATTGGATGAGTTACCTGAGGAAGTGATCAAAGCCGGAGTTACTACCGAGAAAGAAGTGAATAGTATGTTGCTGTACTTGAATATCATGAGTGATGATAGTACCGCGGACGAAAAATTCATTTACAATTTTGCGGATATCAATATTCTGCAAGAGCTCAAGAGAATTGATGGCGTTGGTTTTGCTGAGATCATGGGTTCGAAAGAATACGCAATGCGTGTTTGGTTGAAACCTGATAAGATGCTAGCCTATAATATCTCTGCCAATGAAGTGGTGGATATTCTTCGAAATCAAAATGTGGAAGCTGCGCCTGGCAAAACGGGAGAGAGCTCTGGAATGGATGCAGGCTCATTGCAATATGTACTTCGTTATACCGGGAAAAAAGCCAGTGCTACGGAGTATGAAAATATTGTTATCAGAGCCGAACAGAATGGATCTGTTCTTCGACTAAAAGATATCGCGGATGTTGAATTCGGATCAATGACGTATAGTATGGTATCTGAAACAGATGGTAAACCATCTGCTTCTATCATGCTGAAACAAAGACCGGGATCAAATGCTAGAGATGTGATCAAGAATGTAAAGCAAAGGATGGCAGAATTGCAGGAAAGTTCTTTTCCGCCGGGGATGAAATACAATTTCGCTTATGATGTTTCCCGTTTCTTGGATGCGTCTATAAAAGAGGTACTGAAAACCTTAGTGGAAGCTTTCATATTAGTGTTCATTGTAGTATTCATTTTTCTGCAAGACTTTCGTTCGACTTTGATTCCTGCATTAGCAGTACCTGTGGCGCTGATTGGTACACTGGCATTTATGCAAATGCTGGGATTCTCCATCAACCTCCTCACATTGTTTGCATTGGTATTAGCGATTGGTATCGTTGTTGATAATGCCATTGTAGTGGTTGAAGCTGTGCATGTAAAAATGGCGGAACATCACATGACACCTATGAATGCAACGATCGCAGCGATGAAAGAGATCAGCGGTGCATTGATTGCAATCACACTGGTAATGTCTGCGGTGTTTGTACCTGTAGCTTTTCTCTCAGGTCCGGTAGGTGTATTTTATCGTCAGTTTTCTCTGACACTTGCTATTTCCATCGTCATATCCGGTATCAATGCTGTTACGCTTACACCTGCATTGTGTGCTTTGATGTTAAAGCATGAACCTGCTCGAGTAAAAAAGAATCTATTTGCGAAATTCTTTGACGGGTTCAATAAGAGATATGATCAGACATCTTCAAAATACCAGCGACTAATCGGTGCTATCGTTACTAAGCGAATGGTTACAATGGCACTACTGGTTACATTCTTTGCAGCAACATGGGGAGTATCAACGATTCTTCCAAGTGGCTTTATACCAACTGAAGATCAAGGAATGGTTTATGTGAATGTAACCACACCGCCTGGATCTACGGTTGAAAGAACTGAAACGGTAATGCAACAGATGCAGGAAGCGATAAAAGATATTGAGGCGATTGAGAATATTTCAATATTAGCTGGTTATAGTTTGGTGACAGAGGTAGCAGGCGCTTCATATGGAATGGCGATGATCAATCTGAAACCATGGAAAGAAAGATCGGTATCAGTTAATCAGTTGATAGAAGAGCTGAGGGAAAAAACTGCTTTTATCAAAGATGCTGATATTGAATTCTTCCCGCCACCAACAGTTCCGGGTTTTGGTAATGCAAGTGGATTTGAAATGAGGATATTGGATAAAACCGGAACCGGTAATCTGCAGCAAACTGCTGCGGTTGCGAATGATCTGATCGACTCTCTTGAAAACACAAAAGAGATTGGATCCGCATTTACCAGTTTTGATCCTGACTTCCCACAATATCTGATCCATGTAGACCAGGATATGGCGGCCAAAAAAGGAGTGACGGTCGAGAATGCCATGAGTACACTACAGACATTGATCGGAAGTTATTACGCGACCAACTTTATTCGATTTGGTCAAATGTATAAGGTAATGGTTCAAGCCTATCCTCAATACCGTACCGAGCCTAACGATCTATTAAATTTATATGTCAAGAATGATAAGGGTAACATGATTCCTTATTCCACATTTATCAGACTGGAGCGTGTCTTTGGCCCTGAGCAATTAACGCGTTATAACATGTATACTTCTGCATTGATCACAGGTGATGCAGCTGCAGGATACAGTAGTGGGGAAGCGATTGAAAAACTCAAACAAACTGCAGGTGAATTATTACCTAAAGGGTTTAGCTATGAATGGTCGGGGATGACACGTGAACAGATTCTTTCCGGAAATCAAGCTGTATTCATCTTCGGCATTTGTTTATTATTCGTATACTTATTATTAGCAGCACAATACGAAAGTTTCTTATTGCCATTATCTGTAATTCTATCATTACCTGCCGGTATTTTCGGAGCTTTTCTGAGTCTCAAATTATTTGGATTAGAGAACAACATCTATGCACAAGTAGCCTTGGTAATGCTGATTGGATTATTGGGCAAGAATGCCATCCTGATTGTTGAATTCGCTATTCTCAGAAGAAAGCAAGGACATCGTATAGCAGATGCAGCCATCGAAGGGGCAGTATCGAGATTACGTCCGATTTTAATGACATCCTTTGCATTCATAGCCGGATTGATACCATTGTGTATCGCTTCAGGTGCAGGAGCTATGGGAAATAGATCCATTGGTACTGCGGCAGCAGGTGGTATGTTGATTGGTACCATTTTCGGCGTGCTCGTTATTCCTGGTCTCTACTACTTGTTTGCAGTTTTATCTGAAAAAACGAAACGCCAACCGATAGCAGTATCTGCAACAATAGCAGAAGAGAATACAGAGCAATTCAATGATCAATAAAAATTGTCAATTATGAATCTATATACTTTTAATAATAAGGTCATTGTCGTGATGATGGCCGTCATTTTACTGGGTAGTTGTGCAGTTCCAAAAGATGCGAATCGGTTTCAAGAAATTGAGTTGCCGAATTCATTCACAGATAAAAAGGATACAGTGAGTCTTGCGCAACTGGATCTAAAAACATTTTTTAGAGATACTACTTTGTATGGACTGATAACAATAGCCATCGAAAATAATCCGGATGTACAGAAGGCTTTAAGAAGGATTATGATGTCACAAGCACAATTGCAAATGGCACATAATGCAAGACTTCCTGTATTAGATGCCGTAGCATCAGGAGGTTTCAACAAGTTTGGAAAATATACCATTGATGGTGTTGGTAATTTTGATACCAATCTATCACCGAACATTAATAAAGATCAACGTATTCCTGTATTGACACCTGATCTGTTTCTTGGTTTCAGGAGTAGTTGGGAAGTGGATGTATGGGGTAAGTTGAATGATAAAAAGAAAGCGGCTTTATCAAGATCATATGCTGCGGAAAAAGAACGGCAATGGCTCAAGACTCAACTGGCGGCTCAAGTTGCGTCAATGTATTATGAGCTATTAGCATTGGACAGTGAGTTGGATATTTTGTATAAAAATCTTCGTTTGCAAGAAGATGCATTGGAAGTTGTAAAAATTCAAAAGAGTGGAGGTAGGGCAACTGAACTTGCTGTACAGCAATTTGAATCGCAATTATATACCACACGAAGCTATATCGTGAGTTTGAAGCAAGGTGTTATCAAAACTGAAAATGAATTAAACCTGTTATTGGGTCGGTTACCACAACCGATCAAAAGACCTACTGCTATTTTTGCTCAATCAGTACTAGCCGATATACGTACCGGTTTGCCTTCTCATTTGTTAGTAAGAAGGCCTGATATTCAAGCTGCACAAATGAAATTGATCGCAGCAGGATTTGATGTGAATGCAGCGAGAAAATCTTTTCTTCCCTCATTAAATATCACCCCATATACTGCATTGAATTCGTTCAATGCCTCGATGATGTTGACACCTGCTTCTATTGCTTATGGAATTATCGGAGGCTTGAGTGGTCCTGTATGGAATCGGGGTAGATTAAAAGGAATGTTAAAAGAAGCTGTGGCCTCTGAGGGAGAAGCTTGGTATGACTACCAACAATCAGTGTTTAGGGCATATCAAGAAGTCGTGACCTGTATGAATGGTATAACCAATAATACTGATCTGTTTGAGCTGAAAAAGAAGCAGGTATCTGTATTGGAATCAGCTGTAAAGACCGCTCGAGAGCTGTATGTCACAGGGTACGCCTCTTATTTGGAAGTGATCACTGCCCAAAAAGGGGCATTGGAAACACAGCTGGAGTCAGTGACTACTTATAAAAATGTACTGTTGTCTCAAGTGGATCTGTATCGGGCTTTAGGTGGGGGGTGGCAATAAAATGCCCATTGATATAATAATAGCTTTTGAAATACGTTTTGTAACTTGAGCAGGCCTTTATGCCATCAAACCCCCATGTCTGTTATGGAAAGAGTAGGCACTTTAATCAATAAGCTCAATGAGCAGCTTGCGCAGGGTGCGGATGCTGCCACTTTATTAATGAATGCCCGTTTGTTACTCGCTGAGTTACAATCCGAGTTGCAGCAAAATCCTGTGCCCCTAAAAGGTAAAGTATCTGTTGTAATGCCGGGCTCCTTTGAAACAAAATCAAAGAATGTAGAAGAAGCAGAAGCTCAAAATGTATCTGAGATAGCTTCTTCAAAAAACAACACCCAAGAAGAAACAGTAGCTGATCATACAGAAACTCAAATCGGAAATACAAGCTGGCCTACCAATATGCCGATTGAAATACCTACACTGGTTCACCAAGCTGCAACAGGTAGTAAAGAAGTGTATGAATTGAATCAGATGCTTGTAGCAAAATTCGAGCAGCCTGAAATCAATGAACGACTTAGAGAAGACAAAACAGAAGTAGCCACCGTATTACAAACATCACCTGTTCGAGATTTGAAAAAGGCAGTTGGTATCAATGATCGTTATCTTTTTGTCAATGAACTCTTCCGCGGTGATGAAAGTATGTATGAGCGTAGTATGAAGACCATCAATGGCTTTTCTATTTATCCCGAGGCTCAATATTGGATCGAAAGGGAGTTGAAAGTTAAAATGGGCTGGGACGATCGTTGTGAAACCGTAAAACTGTTTGATCAATTAGTTAGAAGACGATTTGCCTGAATGTAATGCATGATTGTATCGCATGCACCTGCTTTCTCTCGCACATACTCACCTGCATTGCGACCTGTTTTTTCAAGTAATTCTTTGTCGTTCAATAATGCATTTAACTGTTCTTCCAGTTCGAGTGCGTCATCGACACTGAAAGCCCCTTCACGTTCTATCAATTCAATGGCTTCAAAATATTTATCATAGACAGGCCCAAATACAACAGGCTTATTAAATACAGAAGCTTCTAAAGTATTGTGAATACCATCATCTCCAAATCCACCTCCAATATAAGCGATGGTGGCATAGTGATATATCTTACTCAGCATCCCCACATTATCTAAGATCAAAACATTTGTATTCGCAGGTATTTGTTTGGTTGTTTTTAAGATGGAATAACGGATACTATGGGTGTATAACTTATCACACTCTTTCAAACGATCTTCATCGATATCATGAGGGGCAATAATAAAACGAAGATTGGGGTGATGATTGGCAAAATGATCCAATGCCTCGTCATCTTCTGTCCAGGTACTACCTGCAATGATCACCGGATAATCGCTACAAAAGTTTTTGATCCATTCCATTGAGTCAACATGTGAAGCGATTTGAATCACACGATCAAAACGAGTATCACCACTAATGGTTACATTGTTAGTTATACCTATTTTTTTCAAAAGTAATAATGACGATTCATTTTGTACAAATAGATGCGTAAAGCAATGAAGCATTCTTCTATAAAATCCTCCATACCACTTAAAAAAAGGTTGACTTTCTCTAAAGATTCCTGACACCAACAAAAGAGGAATATTTCTATCCTTGATTTCATTCAGGTAGTAAAACCAGAATTCATACTTTACAAATAAAATCAACGAGGGCTGAACGATATTCAAAAATTGGTTTGCTGTATAAGGTCTGTCCATGGGGAGATAACAGATATGGTCAGCCACCGGATCATTCTTTCTGACCTCATATCCGGAGGGGGAGAAAAAAGTAAGTAGAATAAAGTGGTTAGGATGATGGTGTCGGATGGCTTCCAATAATGGTTTGCCCTGTTCGAATTCGCCCAATGAGGAACAATGCATCCAAACAACCGGGCGGTCATTTTTATGCAGCCTGTCATGTAATTTTCTGAATTGTTGTTTTCTGCCGGCAACCCAAAGTGATGCCTTGGGGTTGTAAAATGAAAGCAACCAGACCGCTTTGGGATAAAGCCAAACGAACAAACGATACAATAGGCGCAAATGCAATGATTTATGGCCACAAATTAAGAACTTAAACCGATTTGGTCGATGTTGAATGTGAAACCCATTTCAGGCATTTTTGCAGTAGTTTTGCTGCGAAAGGAAATTTCTCTATGAGGCCTATACAAATGGTGGATACCCGTACCCAGTACGAAAACATTAAAACAGAAGTTGATGCCGCTATTCAGGAAGTATTGAATAGTGCAGCATATATCAATGGGAAAGCTGTTCAGGACTTTGCCACTTCACTTAGTCAGTATTTGGGAGTGAAACATGTGATCCCTTGTGCAAATGGTACCGATGCATTACAAATCGCGATGATGGCTTTGGGATTGCAACCGGGGGATGAAGTGATCACCCCCTCATTCACATATATTGCAACAACAGAGGTAGTAGCTTTATTGAAACTTACACCTGTTTTTGTGGAAGTAGATCCCAAAACTTTTTGTATCGATCCTGAATCGATTCGAAAAGCCATCACCCCTAAAACAAAAGCTATTGTGCCCGTCCATTTGTATGGACAAGCAGCTCCTATGGAAGAAATCTTAGCGATCGCTAAAGAATTCAATTTGTATGTTATTGAAGACAATGCACAGGCCATTGGATGTGATTATACATTTTCTGACGGTACGGTTAAAAAAACCGGAACCATGGGTATCATTGGGGCCACTTCTTTTTACCCGAGTAAAAACTTAGGGGCTTATGGGGATGGAGGTGCTATTTTCACGAATGATGATGCATTGGCACATCAATTGAAAATGGTGGCCAATCACGGACAACAAAAAAGATATTATCATGAAGTAGTTGGATGTAACTCACGCTTAGATACAATACAAGCAGCTATTTTGAATATCAAACTTTCAAAATTGGATGCTTATAACTCCGCGAGACAATCAGTGGCTGATTACTATAACAAAGCATTTGTTGGTAATGAAAAGATCATTACGCCTTATGTGGCATCCTATAGTAATCATGTGTATCACCAATACACGTTAGTACTGAATGGAGTGAACAGAGATGAGTTGGGGGCGTATTTAGCTTCACAAAACATACCTTCCATGATCTATTATCCTGTTCCCGGTCATAAGCAGGATATGTTCAAAAGCTTTGCTTTGCCGAACTATGAATTGACCACTACCGATTGGTTAACTGAACGAGTAATATCATTGCCTGTTCATACAGAAATGGAGCAAGAGCAATTAGAGTACATTACTAAACACGTTTTAAATTTTGTAAACAGATAAGGAATGAAGATAGCTGTTGTAGGAACCGGTTATGTAGGATTGGTCACTGGTACATGTTTCGCTGAAACAGGTAATAAGGTTACTTGTGTAGATATTGATCAATCAAAAGTGGAAAAACTTTCTAACGGGGAGATCACCATTTACGAACCTGGTCTGGAAAAGATATTTCTGCGTAACCTGAAAGAAGGCCGATTAAAATTCACCACCGTTCTGGAAGAAGGCATTCAAGAGGCAGATATTATTTTTCTTGCATTACCAACACCACCGGGGGCAGATGGAGCAGCTGATCTTAAATTTATACTCTCGGTTGCTGATCAGATTGGTAAAATTATCAATAGCTATAAAGTTATTGTAGATAAAAGTACCGTTCCTGTTGGCACTGCAGATAAAGTGAAACAGGCGATCGCAGTACATTATAAAGGTGAATTTGATGTAGTTAGTAACCCTGAATTTTTGAGAGAAGGGGTAGCGGTGGATGATTTTATGAAGCCGGACAGAGTAGTAGTAGGAACAAGTTCTGAAAGAGCGAGAAAGATCATGGGCGATCTTTTTGCGCCTTTTGTAAGACAAGGTAACCCGATCATTTATATGGATGAGCGTTCTGCAGAATTAACGAAATACGCTGCAAACTCTTTTCTAGCAATGAAGATATCTTTCATGAATGAGATCGCACAGTTGTGTGAAAGAATGGGTGCAGATGTGGATATGGTACGTAGAGGCATTGGTAGTGATGAAAGGATCGGTAAACGCTTTCTTTTTCCGGGTATTGGATATGGAGGTAGTTGCTTCCCGAAAGATGTACAAGCACTCATTCACTCTTCCGCAGAAGTAGGGTATCAGTTCAGTATTCTAGAGGCAGTTGAGAAAGTGAATACTGCACAGAAATTACATCTATTTAACAAGCTGAAAGCTTACTTTAAGAATGATTTAAAAGGTAAACATTTTGCAGTGTGGGGATTGTCTTTCAAGCCTAATACCGATGATATCAGAGAAGCTCCCGCTTTGGAAATGGTCAATGCATTATTACAGGAAGGTGCTACTATTACAGCATTTGACCCTGAAGCGATGAACAATGTTAAAAAATTTCTGGGCGATGCTATTCAGTATGCTCCAAGTCAATATGAAACTCTAACGAATGCCGATGCTTTGATCATCGCTACTGAATGGAGTGAATTTCGAACTCCGGATTTTGAAATGATAGAAAGTAAGCTCAAACAAAAAGTCATTTTTGATGGGAGAAACTTATTTGATGTGAGACAAATGGATGAGTTGGGATTTCATTATGAAAGTGTTGGACGAAAATAGTTAATAGACCATGGTCCATGGTGCATAGACCTTTTTTCTATGGAAAAGAAAAGAATACTTATCACGGGAGCAGCCGGATTTTTGGGATCACATCTTTGTGATCGATTTATTCGTGAAGGCTACCATGTCATTGGTATGGATAACCTGATCACAGGTGACATGAATAATATTGAACACCTGTTGAAGTTGCCTGACTTCGATTTTCATCATCATGATGTCACTAAGTTCATTCATATATCCGGACAGCTCGATTATATTCTTCATTTCGCATCTCCTGCCAGTCCGATCGATTATTTGAAAATTCCCATTCAAACTTTGAAAGTAGGAGCGCTGGGTACACATAATTGTTTGGGTTTAGCGAAAGCAAAAAATGCAAGAATTCTGGTAGCATCTACGAGTGAAGTGTATGGCGACCCATTGGTGCATCCACAAACAGAAGAGTATTGGGGTAATGTGAATCCGGTTGGACCAAGAGGTGTATATGATGAAGCTAAACGTTTTATGGAGTCTATTACCATGGCCTATCATACCTATCACGGGGTTGAAACAAGGATCGTTCGCATATTCAATACCTATGGTCCGCGTATGCGACTGAATGATGGGAGAGCTTTGCCTGCTTTTATCGGACAAGCTTTACGAGGAGAAGATATTACGGTGTTTGGCGACGGAAGTCAGACCCGCTCATTTTGTTATGTGGATGATCTGGTGGAAGGTATCTATCGTTTGCTCATGAGTGATTATAGTATGCCTGTAAATATTGGTAACCCTAATGAGATCAGTTTATTGGATTTCGCTAAAGAGGTTTTGAAACTAACAGGAGCAGGTGTGAAGATCGTTCATAAACCATTGCCTGTTGATGATCCTAAACAACGTAAGCCGGATATTACAAAAGCTAAAAAATTATTGGGCTGGGAGCCAAAAATAGATAGAGCAGATGGTTTGAAAAGAACGTATGATTATTTCAAAAATCTTCCTAAAGAAGAATGGACAAAACAGCCAAAAGAATTCACCAATAAGTAACCATGCCAAAGCCATTAGTAGTTGTAACAGGAAAAACTGGTCAGTTAGGTTGGGAGCTGATGCAGTTGGCTGAGCATTATTCACATCTTTTTGATTTTCTTTTTACTGACAGGAATCAGTTCGATCTATTGGATGAAAATTCTATTGACCATTTCTTTAAACACTATCAACCTTCTTATTTTATTCATTGTGCGGCATATACCGCTGTAGATAAAGCAGAGTCTGAACAGGATATCGCATACAGGATCAATGCAACTGCGGTTGCACAAATTGCTCGTCATTGCAAAGCTTATAACACGGCACTGATTCATATTTCAACAGATTATGTATTTGATGGGAAAGGCCTTGCTCCTTATACGATTGATACTCCTACAAATCCTGTAAATTATTATGGATATACTAAAAGGGTAGGAGAAGAACTTGCTTTACAAAATAATCCAGCCACGCTTATCATTCGTACTTCATGGCTATACAGTTCTTATGGACATAATTTTGTGAAGACCATGTTGCGTTTGATGAAAGAACGTGATATGGTAAAAGTAGTTGCTGACCAACAAGGTTGTCCTACTTATGCAGCTGATCTTGCTGAAGCTATTATGAAGGTGATCACTTCATCACAACATGGAGATTTGCGTACGGGAGTTTTTCATTACAGCAATACGGGCGAAACCAATTGGTATGAATTTGCAAAAGCCATTCGAGATACCGCCGGATTCACTTGTACTGTTGAACCTATAACAACTGCTGAATATCCTACACCTGCAAAACGTCCGGGTTATTCTGTAATGGATCTGACTGCCATTGCAGAACAATATGATGTTGTTTTACATCCTTGGAAAGATAGCTTGGTTAAATGCCTGGCATTGTTAAAAGCTTAAAGCTTCTTCCAACCTTCTAACTTTCACTGAAGTATTTTTGCCACTTATCCATTGGAGATATATCATATTCTCTATGCTTGCTATTTTTGATATATGGAAATTAGGAATAGTACTTTAGCAGATATTGAAAACATTTTCGGCTTATACCGGATGGCTGCACAGTATATGAAAGAACGTTTTCCCGTTCATTTTCCTGAGTTTGATCGGGACATGGTGATCAAGGAAATTGAGGAAGGCAGACAATGGAAAATGTTGATCGATGGTGAATTGGCATGTATATGGGCCATTACCTGGAACGACCCTCAAATATGGGAAGAGAAAGACAGTGATCCTTCTATTTATATTCATCGAATAACGACCGTGCCCGCTTTTCGTGGCAGACATTTAGTAAAAGAGATCGTTCGATGGGCCATACAATATGCAAAAGAAAATAATAGAAGTTATGTTCGACTAGATACTGTCGGCGAAAACCAAAAACTGATCCAACATTACCAGGAAAGTGGATTTGATTTTTTAGGAATGGTGCAATTAAAAGATACCAGTGGTTTGCCGGATCATTATCGATTAGATAAAGTGAGTTTGTTTGAGTTAAAAGTATAAGTCGATTCAGTATTATTTCCTCTCCGGACATACCGAAGGTTCTACAGAGTAATCCAATGAAACAATTTTCCAACCATCGTTTGTTTTAAAGAAAGTAAAAACATCGATACCACAGTGGTTGAAGTTTTGATTGATACTTAAAGTGTAAGGTACCCATGCCATGGCAATTCTACCATGGATCTTGACTTCTGCAGAAAGCATTTTTTCATAGATCACAGACTGTGGATTCACAAAACTCTTCATCCTGTCTTTGAATAAAGCCGTTCTGGTTAGTAAAGAGTCATTTTGCGTTCGGATGGAAGTAGTTTGACCATCCAGTAACACAATACTTTTCAAAAGAATAGTATCCTGCTTTTCCAATGCTTCAAAGAATTGGGTTACTTTTTGAAGGATTTGTTTCTCTTCAGGATGGTTATTTTGTCCGTTTGATTGGGAAGAGACAATCACCAATAGCAAGCACAGTATTATTTTCATTCGATTATAATTTGAATTGATCTTTAAAGCGAGCAATATTGAATCCTTGTTGTAAGATCATTTTTGATTGTTTACTGTCTTTTAACAAAGCAGGATTCGTATGATTTAAGTGTATGAAATAGATTTTTTTCTTTTCGGTATTGGGTATTGATTCAAATAAACGCATGGTTTCAATGATAAATGGATGCGGTATTTCTTTGATATCTCTATTATTGATCTCTGCCGCATCAAAAAAAGTAGCATCAATAAATGCATAATCTACATCAGCTATTTCTTGTCTGATATCTTTATTCCACTTTCCCCATTTGTCGATATCGGGAATGAATAATGCTTTTTTATTCGGACCGATGATTTTGTAGCCCACTGTTTCGCTGTATTCATCTCTATGTGGTACAATGAATGGAATGATCTGAAGATCATTGCTCAGTTGTATAGATACACCGGCTTGTACTTGTTTTATTTCGATGTTTTTAAGGGATACCAGTTGATTCCAAGGCCCATTTTGTTTGAGAAAGCCCTCCATGCGTGGCATGGTATATACCGGAACCTGTGAAGCATTGAGGGCTTCTTTTCCTAAGAACATTAAGCCGCTATAATGACCGATATGTGCATGTGAAAGAAAGATGCCACTGGGGATATCAGTAGGTGTCTGGCTATAATCTTGTAGCAGACGAAGTTGTGAAGTGATATCGGGAGTGGCTTCAAATAGGTAGCCACTTTTCCTTGTAGGATCAGCTATGCCCAATGCTGTTACTTTTCTATCCGGGTCTGATTTTTTGAAAAGGGCAACGCAACAACTTTTTGTACAGCCTATATGAGGGGAGCCTCCATCCTGAACATTACCCAATACAATGATAAAAGGTTGTTGAGCAGCCAATGAGCAAGCGATCGAGCAAAAGAATAGTATGTTGAACAGCCTCATGTATGTAAGTTACTAAAAGCTGTTTAAGATGCTCACAGTTTTAATGCTCCTCTAAATCCTCTCGCTGCATAATAAGATTGAGCTCCATTGTGGTAAATGAATACCTGTCCATACCTGTAGTCACCGAATATAGCACCTCCTTCTTTTCTGATGGCTACCGGTGTTAATAGCCAACTGGATGTTTTACGATCTACCGGCTGCAGAGATTGCAGATAGCGGTATTGTTCTTCTGTCAATAGTTCAATACCCATAGCTTGAGCCATATCCATTGCTGAACTTTTAGGGGCATGTTCTTTTCTGGATTCAAGACCCTCACGATCATAACAAACACTTCTTCTGCCTGTTGGACTTTCCGCAGCGCAGTCCACAAATAAATAGGTGTCCGTCTTTTTATCGTATGTGATTACATCCGGTTCTCCTCCTGTTTTCTCCATTTCATGAAGCGACCAAAGTTTTGCAGGTTGTGCTTCCAGTTTGATTTGTACTTTTTTCCAGTCAATGTCTTTATGCCTGTATTCATTTTTTTGGAAACGCGTATGAAGTCGTGTTAAGAGTTCTTTTATTTCTGCAGAGGATAATTTATTTTTTGACATGCTATTTGTTTTAAAGATGGTAGTTGATGCAAAACAGCAAACAGTAGAAATAAAAGTTCACAGAATCATCCGGTATAGATACATGATTAATTTTGCTGATTCCCCAAGCTTTTGGAAAGCATTTTAAACCCACTCTTTTGTACTGGGAAAATTACTAATTTTAAATAGTTCGTACAAATAAGGCAAGGTATATGTTGCCACTTTTGGAATGTTCCGAAACTTTCTAAAAGCTTACTTCACCGTAATTAGAACTATAAAATGCAAAATATCATCCTTTTAGTTTCTGCGTTAGCATTCTTATCTGCTGGCTGTACTAAGAAGGAAAATCATAATTGCGAACCGGCAACTTTATATTACACGCCTCGATGTGCAACAATAAAAGGATACGTAGTATTTGAAAATACAAATACCACTAAAGTGTTTAGGGAAGAAATTGATGCACGATTTCATGGGAGCGATATCAAAGTTTGTATTAGTTACGAGGATGTTTCTAATTGGATCATCACTGCTGACTGTATGACAGCACCGCCAATCAAAATTTTATCAATAAAAGCTAGATAATCTTTAGTATAACTTTTGAAATGTCGGCTTTTATACTCCTCTGAAACCGGCATTAGAAGTTCTATAACTGTTTCCTCGTATATTAAGATTCATAGGACTTGGGAGGAGAGATCAATATCATTTTACTATTTGGTTGTACTTATATTTAACCCTCAAAACATCCATATGAAGAGATCCTTTCTTTGCTTTCTCATGATCATTGTTTTTTTCTTGTCGGTAATGGCTAATGATCACCTTGCTAAACCTATTCTTACCGGTGCAGAACAAACAGATTTGTATTTGCCACTCTTGAAAGGTAAAAGGGTAGCCATATTGGCGAACCCTACAACCATCATTGGAAAAACCCATTTAGTGGATAGTCTGCAGAAATTGGGTGTGAATATTGTAAAAGTATTTGGTCCTGAACATGGCTTTCGAGGTAATGCCAGTGCGGGTGCCGTAGTATCTGATGAAACAGATGCGCTAACAGGTATCCCCATTATTTCATTGTATGGTAAAAAAAATAAGCCGAGTAAAGAAGATCTGGCAGATGTGGATATGATGATCTATGATGTGCAGGATGTCGGGGTACGTTTTTATACCAATATCAATGCACTCGTTCGTTTAATGGAAGCCTGTGCAGATAATGGAAAAGAACTTTTGATACTTGATCGCCCCAATCCGAATGGGTATCTGATAGATGGTCCGGTATTGGATATGAAATATAGATCGGGTATCGGAATGTTTCCTATACCGATGTCACATGGATTAACAGTTGGTGAATTTGCATTGATGGCGAATGGGGAAGGATGGCTCACAAATAAAGCCAAGTGCAATATTCGAATCATACCCCTTGCCAATTATGATCATGATATGCCTTACTCATTGCCAGTAAAACCTTCGCCTAATTTGAATACACAGCAGGCCATTATGCTGTATCCTTCCACTTGTATGTTTGAAGGTGTGTATTTGAATCACGGGAGAGGTACTTATTATCCGTTTACGGTTTTGGGTAGTCCTGAGTTAAAAGGTATCTACTCATTTTCGTATACGCCAACAAGCATCAAAGGAATGGCAGAAACACCACTCTTTATGGATCAGGTCTGTTATGGATTGGATCTTCGTAATTATGATGTAGAGCTATTAAGAAAAAGTAAAAAGATCAATATCAGTTGGATCATCGAATTGTATAAAGCACATCCCTACAAGGAAAAATTCTTTGAGCGATTAAGTGATCAGATGAATTCTATCGAAGTGCAAATAGGTGTAGGCGAATTCAGACAGCAGGTGATCAATGGAGTATCCGAAGAAGAGATTCGTAAAAGCTGGGAACCAGGATTGAGTGCTTATAAGGAGATGCGAAAGAAGTATTTGTTGTATCCGTAAAACTTTAGAAATATATCTGAGATTATTTTTAAAATTCCGAACCCTCCAAGGGTTTACTTTGGAGGTTAGCCAAAAATAAAAAGCCCCGCATTTATGCGAGGCTTTTTATTGCAGATTCTGAGTTACGTTCGTTTCAGTTTCAAAAGTATTTGGCGTTAATGATAGATATTTCACTGCTTGAAGGAATGTAAATCAGTAGTTTATTCAGGCATATGAATTAAAGTTGAATTGAATCTTTTAAATAGAGATATTATTTATTGCGCTTCGGGCTCTTCTTGATCAAACTCGTCTTGATCAATGAATTTTTTATTTTTTATGAAAAAACTTAAAACAATAGGCACACAGAGACCTAAGCTAAATAGCCATATAATCCATTTGAAATTTGAAAACTCTACCAAGGCTTCAATAAAAAACATGACTAGTAATATAAGTATGAATGGTATCCCAAATAAAATACCTACGCTTTGAAGTTTATTAAGTTTATACACTTTTACTTCTGTAACGGCAAACCATATTATACTGATTAACCAGAAAATACTGATGAGTAATATACTTTCATCACTAAAGAAATCTTCAGGGAGTAGCGAAAACAAGAGTATAAAAAAATTAAAAATTAGCACCACCGGAGAGAATAAAGCGCATTGAGCATAGAGATATCGCTTTAGGATAGGCAGGGTTACTTTTTCACGATTTTTTAAAATCATGCCAATCGAAAAGAACAATGGTAAAAGTAAGAGGGCTATTCCCGTGGCATAGATTTGTTGCTCTGTTAAATTAGATTTAGAATTGTTTGTTTCATCATCAATTTGGGAGGATAATTTTTCTGCAGACTTTAGATCTTCAATATTATCAAAAATGGTAATTGGAATTTGTTTATTGAAATACATGGTGTCTATCGAAACGTAAGCGTAGCTTTCATCCAATTCATTGCTATCACTATACATTACGTTTGGCGGGGTTGTACTGTCTGAATCTGTACCAAGTTGATAGGCATATATATCTAATTTCAAATCGATAGCATTCGTATCGGAATCCTGAAAAGTTATATCTACTTGATTTTCTTCCGGTATATAGTTATCGAATAAAAATGTATTAATGATATAGTTGCTGTCGCCTTCTGTATAACTCCATACATATTCATAAACATATCTTTCAGCTCGAAAATCAGTCCATTCACTTAGTTGATCAATTTTGGCAGTATATGTATAAGAGCTATCTTTTAAAACAAGGGTTTTGCCTTCTACTTTTAAGTGGGGTAGTTTTACTTCGCTTTCTAGTATGATTGGACCTAAGCCTACAAATAAAAAAAGAAAAATAGGGGATATGAAACTTTTGAAATTCGGATTGTCGCTGGTTAGTTCAGCATCAATATAATTGACCATGCTTCTGGGTGCAGCTAAAATCCAAAATAATGTTTTAGGTATAAGAATAATCCAAGAAATAATCTGAAATGCAAATCTTTCAAATGCATTAATTAAATCTGAAAAGTTCATACGATCAGTTAATGTAAATAATCAAATAATCAAAAGTTCATTGAGTTGCGTATTTTGATACTGGTCTATTGAAATAAGGTCTACAGGCAAGTATATAATACAGCTCAAACTTTAGTACTATTTTTTGTAATAGATAGAAATATATGCAATCCTTTGAAAGTTTCAAAGAAGAATAACTGTTTTTTCTTTTTGAAAGTGATATCCTTTTGAGGGAAGTAATTGATCATGGGGATCAATATAGTTGTTAATAGATATGAATCTGCTGGATTGATATAGAGTTATAATCATTGCTTTTTTTATCAAGAAGAATTAAATCGATGTTGCTATTTCAATAGTAATTGTATGAGTCATTAACAATCGGTAGCCCACAATAAAAACCGAAATATCCAATCCGGTATTTAAGACACCAATGAATAGATAAATGTAAACCTGATAGGTTCGTATTCTTTTAAAAACGAGAACCCTATATTCAGCAAATACAACTGTGTTTCTCTTCCCCATAGGATGTCCAAATAAAGAGGAGTTCGGTCGCCTCGAAGCTTGGGAGATAATGTGGGAAACTGCATGATTTTAGATGATGGGCAGAATGGAGAGATTATACGCTGCGAATAAGAGAACTTTCTAAATATATCCTTCAAGTGTTGACTTTAAATGAAAAAGCCCCACATTGCTGTGAGGCTTTCTTTTTTCGTTGTCGGAACTGAGTTTCGTTCGTTTCAGTTTCAAAAAGATTTAGCGATGATTGCTGATGTTTCACTAATTGAAGGATTGTAAATCATTCGATTATTGAGGCATGCGACCTGGATTTTTGTCGAATCATAATAAAACTGAAGTTGTTTATGCTGTGATTACTTATATGGGATTACAGGACGTTTTTTTAGGATTGAAAGCTTCCCTAAACTCCGGAGACGATGAGGAAAACTGCTTTTTTAAGATGAGGGTTAGAGTTGAGAATTTGCACCCTATGGAGAAGGAATACCACTCTCTTCGTTATGAGATTAATCGTCGAATGGAAGTATATCTTTCAACTCATTGGGTACACCCTGGGGGCGTTGCGGGGTAACAATAGAAAAATACACGCACCTTATATTTTTCTTGAATTTCCATTCAATGCTGAAGGCAAGTGTAGTCATTACTGACTTGTGAAGATCCTCATTAGGAACATCTGGTTGGATCGCTTCGCGTATAGTTTGATTTACATGCAGATCCACTACTGCACCAAACAAGTTGACGCTTTCATCCAGTAAAACCAGTTCTTCTTTGGTTATCCAATTATCGCCAGGCGGCAAGAAAGATATTTGTGGGAGATCGGCTTCTCGTAGGACAAAGAAACATCTACCTGCTAGCCGTGATATACTGTTTTTAAAAAATATAAATCTCACATTAGAGA
The DNA here is from genome assembly GCA_965279585.1 of Sediminibacterium sp. GTDB lineage: Bacteria > Bacteroidota > Bacteroidia > Chitinophagales > Chitinophagaceae > Sediminibacterium. The sequence goes on from OZ257248.1 coordinate 1,514,267, forward strand.
ATGAGCCACCCTGATTCTTTACGAATTCTCCAGCATCAATTCCGAAAGAAACCACAACATATCTTTTATCGCCTAATGACAATCGGTTTAAAGCCTCCTTGACCTGTTCCTTATTTATAAGGTATTGACTAGTTTTGCATCTCCAAAACACTTCACTGATGGCATTTCGAATTTTTTCAGCAAGCCTTTCAGCCAGAATGCTGTGATAGTTAAAATGATCAAATCCCTGATCATGTACAAAGGTGCTTTTGTCCTGTCGATGATGTTCTCCGATAATAAACCATTTTTGAACATCCATGCTGGGATTATCAGGTCCTTTTAATTTAATCAAATCATTCATGACAGGTACAAGTATTTGTTTTGAAGTTTCATAGAACAACTTCACTTTATCTTCAGCAGGCTGCTGTTCACGTAAACCTTGTTGTATGCTGTTTTGAATAGACAATTTAAAATCATTCAGCATTTGTATCGGCGGGGTCTTTTGGTTTGCTACACACCAATCATCATTGATTAAGCTGAGACCAACTTCCTTCATCAGATCTCTGTCGTTATACAACTCGGTTACCTGGTCGATCATTAAATCCATTGAAGCCAGCCAATTGCTTTTTTCTACCTGCGTAGCCGGAATAGCAGGCATAGCTAACGGATTTTGGTAAACATAATAAGCGTGTAAACTGAATTGGCGTATGAATAGTAGAGCAATATATTTTAAAATGACTGCTTTTGTCTCTCCCTCATTTCCCATGCTTGATAAACCGGGCATGGAGTATGTACTTTCTATCCAACTGAAATTTCTTCGTCCATGATCAAAGAACCAGTTATACCAGTGAAAGACGTCATCCATTTGACTTGGTAAAAGTTCATAGCGTGGTGGAATACTGCGTGTGTGTTGAAACATTTTTCTGATAAGATCATTTCTTTTCTGGAATAACACCAATCCTCCTAAGGCTATGAAAAATTCTTCAAAAGTATGTCGCTCCTTTTTACGCCTTTCTATATCCTCCTGATTAACAATCTGTGTGTAATCTGCTGAATGTTCCAGTTCGATAGCATTAAGTTGGTAAGCAGCATGTTGATCAGCATGCTCCCACAGACCAAGCACGTAATCATCATGGTTCCGTTCAATGGAATGTCGCATCAGTATCCACAACCACCTGAATGTACTTTGCGAAACCTCGTTTTCAGTCATTTCACCAAGAAGCCATATTCCACCAACTGCCCTATCTGCCAGATATCTGAAACGTGGATCAGGATTGGCTTCTAGTTCTAGTAGGATGTCATACAATAGTCGGTAATAATGATCTGGATATTCAACAGGCTTGCCTGACTGCGCGATTCGAACTTGGTTGAAGGCCTGATATAGGTATTCAGAAATGGTAGCAACTACCGATTGATTTACTTCCCTGATAGAAGTAAAGAGTATATCACTCAATCCGATAAAATGTCTGAAATCATCGTGTTTGATACTCGAATCATGCTTTTTCATCAAATACCTGACAACCTGAATCGTAATACTGTAAGTGATAACTTTAGCCACAAGAAAGAAAAACATGACAGCAAGAGCAACACTCGCCAATTGGGCTAACCATTTACCTGAATCAGAAAATATAGAATGAATAATGCTACTATTAATGAGCACTGGTAGTTGTAAACCCCATAGTAATATCGTAAATAGCGAGGCAACCAACAGGTAACGAAACCATTTGAGTTCTGGTTCCTTGGTAAATAAATCGACGATAACGGAGGACCGGTATTTATCATCAAGCCGTGTTACACTTTGTAATAAGACAGGATAAGCAACTCCCAACACCCCGACAGTAAGCGATACGCTTACATCAATCAATTCCATGGCTATAATTTTTGAATATCGAAAAGGGGATTACAAAATAGAAAAAACTTTCTACAATATCACTTTCTACAAAACTTAAAACTCAAAAAGAATATTCTCCGCATCTTTCCTACTCTGCAGAGTATCTTAAAAAAAGAGAAATTATTTGTCTCCAGAGATACTAATGGGGGTAGAGTGTAATACTTTAGGTGTGTATCACTTAGTTTTAAGCGTACTAATTATTTGAAAAAGAATCATTTGTATAAATTAATTATTAACTTTCCTAAGTGTGGGTATTCATAGAATACTCTATGAAAGATACTTGCGCAGAATGTTCAAAAAGGTACTCTTGCAGCAAAGGGGAGCAAAGAAGCAAATAAGATTATACCTAAGCAAATTGAAGCAGCAGCAACGACCCCTTATGCCTCGGAAACTGTTTTTTAAATGATGGGTAGGCTGAGGAATACGCTTTTGGGAGAAATAAACCCTTGAGAACTTTTCTTATACGATTATAACGATAATTTAAGCAGCCGATGATTTAGGTCATTGCTGATACATTTTAAAAATTTACACGCAATGGGTTATCGTAATGCTTATGTAATTATACATGAGATGGGTACTGAAAAAAAAATCACAGAAGATGAGTTTAATCAACTGCTGGTCACCTTTCGTAATAATTATCTGGAAGACAAAGACTATAACCAAAGGCTTTCCGTTCATCGCCGCCCTATCGAATTTAAAAATGAAATCATCAATGGGCTTTTGCCTTATTTACAGGAAATTCAGCTTAGAGTAGAGATGCGTGATTATGATGAGGATAAAAGCAGTTCCGGTTATGTCCCGAATAAAGTTTCTGAAATCTGGAATGCGGACAGAAGAGTAAAATCACTTTACAAAGCTGTAGAAGTATATTGTAATCTTCGTGAAAAAGATTTTAATACGATAGCCGTTCATGTGACTGAGTATCGTTCGCTCACTAAGCTCTTCCAGCAGATTGATCGTACAATTAACAGGATGCCATCTGGGGGCAAAGTTGCTCAGCCTAAACAGCCACTAGTAACGGTTCGCCACAGGCATATGCACATTACAAATCCTGAAAAGCTAATCAGCGAATTGCAAAAAGTAAAGTGTGGTGACAAGCATATTGCAGAATTGTCGCGTGATGATTTTGAGATCCGTCCTTATCCAACCAACCCACCACAGGGATATATAGCACCTGAGAATTTTCCTAACTGCTGCACTTACCATAATGCCATATATGAAGTAGCGAAAAGTGCTTTTGATAGATTTCCTAACTGTTGTACTGGACATAAGAATCTAAACAAACAGCTCTGGTTTGCCAAAGGCAATTATAAAGGAATGCCGGAGAGGTTGCTCAATGCACTTTCATACAGTGAATATCATTTAGCATCGAAGATTGATGCGCCGGATTGGTATGACGATATTACCGAGTATTTTGATTATACATTGCATAGTTTTGGGCAATTCCCTTCGGGACATGGCTCCCCACTTGGGATCGGAATTTACTCTGATAATCTTGTACATTATATTGGAAGCCAGGAAAGAATTTCAAAAGAGAAAAAATCAAAACTGGTTGATTTTTTGAAGGACTTCGGACGACCTAGTCCAAAAACACACACGAATCTGAACCTACTTATTGCCACGTATAAAAAGTGGGTGAGTATTTTCCCATTCCAGTTGCTCCGTCTTTCGCATCTGAAAACTTTTTTTGAAAACACTTTACCGCTACTCTCAGGAAAACCCGTACTCAACAGGTACACTGGGTTGTTGACAACGAAGATATTGACCCTCGATGAATTGTTTGCGTGGCTGGCTAATATAACAGGTACCATAATTTCTGAACTCAGTGCCGTAAAATTTTTTGAGCAGGGAAAGATTACTGAACTCAAAAAAACAAAACTGGAATACCTAAATGCTTCAAGAAAATTAGAATTGGAAGAACTAACCGTGACCCGTCTTTCGGATAGGCCGGAATATATTAGGGTTCTTAAAAAGTGGTTTGCAGGAGAGAAGAAGTATCTAAAAGAACTAGCTGAGATATTGCCAATCGATGAACAGACCTCTGTAAAACTAGCAGACGAAAAGCCCATAGCATGGCAAAATGAAAAGAATGTTTTTTGCCCACGGATGCCGGTATCGATAGCACGGGATCATTTCAGTGTACTGGTGACCACCAAGAGTAGTAATGGCAAGCCTTTTCTTAGCGCTGAATCCCTGAATCTTTTTGTTCGTAAAGCGATTCTTGGTGAAAAGGGAATAGCCAGACAAAACCTGAATGTAGGCCCGCGAGAAAAGTATTTTGTGATCAAACGTTTTTATGAATTCTACCAGCTTGCCGTCCGGGACTTATATGAAGAACATTCGCAGGTAAAATTGAAGTACATAAAACTATTGACCGATAATTTTGGTAATTGGAAACAGGCGGAGATTGAAAGCAATTTTGCGGATAAGAGCAAAAGAAGCTGGAGCTGATCTTACTCTTCTTACATTTGTTCTTACTTATCTTACATTTTGGCAAAACTACCTGATTGCCTGCCTAATATTGTGCTATCAATAAAAGCGCAAAGTATGAAAAACGAAAAAGGCGATTTTAAGATTCACATCGCGGGGTTGATTAAAATTGAATACACTAATCTGGGATGGAAGCAGGCTCTTGTTTTCACCGCTAGCTTATTTTTTCTGATGTTTTGCTTTTGCGCCTGCTTGAAATCAATCGTACCTATTGGTTTAAAGGCTGTTTTTCACTTCTTCAATTAATGGATCAATGCTGTGTGTATAACCATTTGTAAGGCTTTGAAAATTGTCTTCCATTGTGAGATACAAGGCATGATCACCGCTTTTTATTATTTTGTCGTACACGCCGAGTACGATTTTTTTCAGTTCGTTTACATTTAAAACAATACCTCCTGATTTTTCATTGATAAAAAAAAGTTTGTCTGAAGGGTTACTGGAGTGATAACTGATCTCCAGATCCTGCTTGGCAAAATAATGATGAACCATTCCCTGGCGGGTGCAACGGTTCAATAATGAAACCTGCTTGTCTGGTAGTGCTGTGGCAAGTACACCTAAATCAACAGCTTTTTTAAAAAACGTGATAAAATGTTTTTCTGTTTTGATCGGATCCGGATCAGTAGTTTCTACTAGGTAACCCAAAAAATCGAGCATTGAAAACAGGGTGAGTGATTGAGGAATCGTACAACGAGGAATGGGAGGCCATGGAATGCGCTCCCGGTAGGAGTTATCTGTTGAACCATCCCGCATGGTCGTTGTACCAACCATTCCACGGCGAATTTCTTCTGATTCTGCCGTTTCACTCAGAAAGTGTAGTTGCTCAATATCCCTGTCAAAATAATTTTTTAATTCAGTTAAATGTTTAAATACCTCTGTATCTGTTGGGTGCATGCTATAATATTTTATTAGTGACTGATTGCTAACTTTCTATTCTTGGTTCCGCAGATCATCAAACCAAGATCTAATAAATCCGAATGGATCATTATTTTTCTTTTTGACCATCTCTAAGCCTGAAGCGACACAGTTATAAACATTGTCCTGATGGAACTGCTCCTGCATTTTTTTTAATTCTTGTTTGAATTCTTCCGTTGGTCTTTGTAAGACCCGGATGATCTCACTTGCAGCGAAACGAACCCGGATCAAACGCTCCATTGTTTCGATAAAGTTTTCTCTGGTAATAATAATTGGTGTTTTTAAAGTATCATCATAGTCTGAATAAAATCCATCCTGGCGAAACAGGTCAATTTTCGAAAACCATTCCAGTTCCTGTGATAACTGGATGATCTTTCTTGACAGGTACCAGCCTGCTTTTTTCTCGATAAAATTTTTATCAGTTTTGTATTGCTGTGCCAATTCTTTCATCTGGTCTGGATAATCCCTTATCCTGTAAATGAACCGTAACAGATCTTCACCAAAAACAGCCATCACGAAAATATAGTAACTAATAATGTAGCGGACGGTGTGGTTTTCAAAAAGTGCATCCATTCCTTTGACCTGACGGAATCGGAAGCCATGTGAATCGATCAGCAACACCATTCCTTTTATCTGTTCTTCAAGACTGATAATAGCATAAGATGTAGCGCCACCGTAGTTGCCGCTGTCTGCCAGTGTATTGGCAGAATTCCATGCTTGTTCGGCACTCTCCAGTATTTTGTAGTGAACCATAAAGCATTCTTTTTGTGAAATATTTTGAAAGCCTTTACCCATATTCTGCTGTTGTTTTAATTAGTCGTGTGGTGCTATTAAAAAAGCCCAGTTGGAAAACCTGCCATTCTGTATCTGAGTTTCCATGAAGGAATGCTCAAACCCGAGTTCGTGCAAGAGCATCAGGATCAGTATGAATTTGGTTCTAACAGTTAACCGAGTTAGTTCCTTGCCGTCAACAACTGTTTTTTTCTTTTTGCCGTAATGGGTATAATAGTTGCGGTTGTGAACAACCTTTGTTGTGAAATCAGCATTGAGCTTTAGCCTGCTAACAGACGGAATATCTGCAATCTTTGTCAGCACGAAATCCAGCCTTTCTTTTAAGGTGGGTTCACCTGCAAACATGAGTTTGTCTTTTAGCCAATTTTGATCTTCCGTGTCTTTGACCTGTAACAATACTTTATCCCTTCTTTCTTTGAACAGCTTCGATTCCTGATTTGAAACAGGGTATAGTGTACGGTGCAGGGTTTCAAGAGCTTGACATTGATTTAAAAAACTGTTTTCATTAAACCATGTATCAGGGAAATAGGTTTCAAATAGAATTTTTAACGAAGGGCCGATCTGCTTGATAAGTGTGAACCACCGTGAAATGATCTTCTCAAAGTTTGTCAGTTCATCACGGTAAAAAAGATAATTGCCTGTGAAACTTTGTTCTGCTTCCCTTGCTGCAAAATAAAAATTAATGGTAATATCTCGACCCTGCAGGTCTTTTTGATTGGCAAGTAGTTTTATAAACTGGATCTTCGGCAGGTGTTGAATGGCAAAGGTCTGAAACTGGTAAAAAGCTGAAAAGTGTTCCAACGCTTCTTGATAGGTGAGTTGTGTTTTGGTAAATACAAATTCAGTATGTACTTCCTGAATGATCTTTACCTCTCTGGTGATCTTACCCTTTACATCAAAAGTGAAAATAAAACTACCATCAATCGCTTCATTGATTTTAAAAGGGATGGTAACCGGATTGGTGTAATGAATTGTTACACCTTTCTTTGTTTTATCAATGACCTGTTGAAAACCTGTAACATTTAGCCATTTTTCAAGATCATCCAGACCAAAGGATATGCCTGTGATTATCTTCTCTTGGATATCGTTTAGATGTATACCTTCTAATGCTTGCGCTGGTTTATAACCTGTTCGCTCTCCGTGCGGACCAACCATATAAGAATTGATCAGGGTATATTGTTTTTTATCCGCTTCGCCGTGAATAATGGGAAAGGAGGTCGTCAAGTTATGCAGAATGTTTTTAAAAAAGCTATCAGCTTCTAAGAATAAGCCATCTTTTTCATTGAAGGACAGAACGCCCTTTACAGATTCTTTCCCCGGTAGCCACCATGTTCCTCTTTTTTTAAAAGCCTGCATAAATTTTTGAGAGCGGTTTTATTTTTTATTCTTGTCTATAAGTGCTTTTCATTGTATCATCTTCTCTGTCAGAAAAATTGTATTGTTTGGTTTCACGTAAGTGACTTATGATGAATCTTTTCATTGAGTCAGTAACTTTAAATCTTCCGCTTGATTTTGAGATTGCTTCAAAATGTTCCAGTACTATATTTTTAATTGCTTCGGTTGTATTGCTTCTTGGGTTGTGCGCGATAAGCGCATATTGAAAGTTTGTCAGCCCACCAAAAATATCATCGGTAAAGGGTTCAATAACAAATTCATTTTTCTGGTTAGGCTGGCTGTAGGAGCGTATCAAAATGTTTAAGAACTCTTCAAACCTTTCAGGGTTTTTAAGAAATTCATGTAAACGCTCGCTGGCTTTTTTGTAAGGTACAACTCTTACTGTTCTGTCTGTGGAATCATCTGCCAGCAGGTAGAATGAATAGACTTCATCATCGTAGTGATCTTTCTGGTTCAGGTATTGATCAAAAAGGTTGTAAATGATCTCTTGTAATTCATGTCTTGTGAAAGGCGATTTTTTTTGACCTGTAATGATCTGTTTTAAGAACTCGTGGGCAATAGCGGCACGGTCGTATAAAGGTAATTCACTATCGTCTAGAATGGAAAGGATAAAGTTTTTGTAATCCGGGTTGGTTTTAAAAAACTGCTGGGTACTTCCATTTGGTTCAAGCAGAATGGCTTTTGCATTTGAAAAGAAATTTCCTTTTCCTGCCGCCCTGGGCTCGTTGAATAGATATACTTTGGCAAATTTTTCCAATTGATCCCGATCCTTAAAATCTCTGATGTTGTTTAGGATACGGTTCAGGTCATTAACTTTTCCTTCCTGAACCCATTGATTGATCTTTGCCCGCATACCTTTCCAGTTTAGCTCAATGGCTTCATTGAAATCTTTTAAGGAGATCAGGTTGAAAAGCTGGTAGCAAAAATACAGGTAATAGTTGTATGGATGTGCAAACGCTCGTGGACCTTTTAGGCTGTGTGTATCCAGTAGGTAATTCAGTGCGTCTTCTAAATTAGTTTTGGTTTTTGCGTCAAGTTTCAAGCTGTCTGCAAGATTTTGCCATGCAACAGAATCTAGGTTGTACTGATAGGGTGTCTGATTGGGTTCGAATCTTAGCAGCTCTTTGGAAGCGATATTTTCATAGACACTGAAAGATTTTGTTTTGATCAGTTCAAGCATGAACAGATCTAGGGGATCTACTTCTTCTTTCAACAAGCCGAAACTTATTTTAAATGAATTGCAGAAACGTTTTACATCCCTAAAATTATCCAACATTTGTTCCAGGTGGTATTCGTTCTTTACAGATACACGGGCTGCCATCGGCATCGGGCCGTAGTGCAGCAACGATAAAACACGGTTGATTTTTTCTTTGTGCTGGTCGGTAAGATCATCTGTGTACAAAAGCCGTTCAATTTCTGCCTTGAAATTTTCTTTGCGGATCTTAGGTAATGTAATGGAAAGCTGGAATATCTTTTTTAGATATTGATCTTCTTTAGAAAGCAGGTCGGTTTTGGAAAGAACACTCACGATATAATCATGGTCAAGTGCCACAACAAAAAAAGTGTTATCAAAACTCGCTGAATTCCTGATCAGGCGCAATACTTCCAACACTTCCTGCCCCGACATGCGATCAAGATCATCTATAAAAACGATGAAGCGTTTGCCGGTCAATTGAATTAGTTCATTAATGCTCTCATATTCTTTTTCAAGCGATTGATCTGAAACGATCTCTCCCATGACAGCATCCAGTACGCGGTATTGCACTTCTTTGCCTGCTGAAAATATTTTCTTTGAATAGGATTTTATTTTCGGAACAATGGAACGGTCAAAAGTTTTTAATGCTGATGATAATACCGCGAAGAAATCTTCGTGGAGGCTTTTGGTAGTAGAGGCTTTCCAAGGATTGAATTCAAGCACCTTGTTATCGATATTTGCTTCCAGTTGTTTTTGCAAGCGCTTCAGAAAATCGGTTTTACCTGAACCCCATGAAGCGAACACACCAATGGTGATTGATTTTCTACTCGATGTGTCATTGATGGTGGCAGCGATCTTTGTAATGAAGCCGTCGCCGTGTATTAAATCCGGAATGTTTTCTGGGTCTGCTTCATCGGGGATTAATGAGTTGGCGGTTGATTTTTTTAGAGTGTTCTGAAAGGATCGGAAATGAAGGACATGCAGGCAAAGCATGAGGCAGGTTAGATCTGTATACCTGACCCATGTTAATCCAAGTATCTGAATCTGGTAAAACTCGTAAGACCCACTTAGGTGGATCAGCAGGTAAGAGAGGATGATAAAACCTGCCAATACAAGCGAGTAGATGGCTGGCTGTAAACCGGACTGGTAGCTTTCCCATGTTTTGTAAATAAGGTAGCCCGTGATCACTAAGAAAAGGATATCGGTCAATACTGTTGCCGGGAACTGTTTTAATACCTTTTCTACGATAGTTTCATCGATAGTCGATTTAAAACTGATGAAGAGCAGGTAGAGAATTGTAAACCAGAAAAAGATCTTCCAGAATTGCGTTGAGGAAATGCTTTTTCGATAGGCTGTGTTATTGGTTGCCATTTTGGGTAGCCTGTAGTTTAGTTTTGGTAAAATGTGCCTATGAGGGCTTACTGGGGAATACTAAAATACTGAGTTTTCGGTTAAAACCTGTTTCGCCTGTGAAAATGAGCATTTTTCATTGGGTTTCAGGTCATCTATACCGTAAATAATGGCGATACAGGTACCATCAAGTGAATAATCTTTAATCTTTCAAAAAGTGTTTTGGAAAGCTGGAGATAGGATAAACCAATACCAGTTTCTTTTTGGGGTCAAGGATGATCTTTTCGATATTATACGAGGTCGCATAGGTAGTCAAGAATTCTACCATAGATCAGTTAGTTCTGATTAAAAGAATGTAGTTCCGATCGGTAGCCGTGGGGACTGTCAATTAGGATTTTCGAACATACTTTGCAATTCCTTAATCCTCAAATTTTAGAAATACTCAGCAAAATTATCAATGCGGACATTTGATTAAAAGATGAACCCTCAAACTAAAACTACAGCATTCCTTTACACAAGAGTCAGCACCGAAGAACAATCTCTCAAAGGGAATTCTTTAAAGATTCAACAAGACATTCTTTATCATTATTGTCAACTGCATGATATAGCAATTGAAAAAGAGTTTTGTGAACATTACTCGGCAAAAACTTTTAAAAGACCCCAATGGGAAAAACTAATGGTCGAAATCGAAAAGACTAAAATGACACCTGATGTTGTGCTATTTACCAGATGGGATAGATTCAGTAGAAATACCGGGGAAGCATATCATGTAATTAAATGTTTGCAAAGTCTAGGAGTAAATACTCAAGCGATAGAGCAACCATTAGATCTATCAATTCCTGAAAATAAAATGATGCTAGCCTTTTATCTAGCAATACCTGAAGTTGAAAATGATAGACGAGGGTTAAATATTCGAAATGGTATAAGAAAAGCCAAAGAGTGTGGTAAATGGGTTGGTCCAGCTCCATTAGGCTATATAAATCATACTTATTCAAATGGCTCAAAAGCAATAGTTCAAAGGGAACCTGAGGCTAGTATCATTAGAAAAGTTTTTATGAAGTTGGCACTAGGAAAATGTAAGGTCTCATTTTTGTATGAAGAGGCGCGAGAACAAGGATTGAAATGCAGTAAATCTCATTTTTGGAATATAATCAAAAACCCAGTGTATGCTGGGAAAATAAGATCTCAGCTAAATAATAAAGAATCATTTATTACATACGGCAATCATATAGGAGTTGTAACTGAGGAGGTTTTTGATAAAGTACAGTTATTTTTTGCAGAGGATAAACGGGCTTATTGTATAGGGTTTAGACCAAAGCTTCCATTTAGAGGCTATATAAAGTGTCCCATATGCGGAAAGAACTTAACAGGCAGTGGTTCTAAAGGGCGAAAGCTAAGATACTTTTATTATCACTGTACGAGGAAATGTAAATATAGGATAAGAGCTAGTACTGTGTTTAATTGGTTCTTAGTCAGTCTATCAAAATTGAAATTGTCAGGAACGCATTTTACCCATTATCAAGATACTTTTAAAAGGTTGACAGAAAACCGACTTCAAGATCTTGAAACCCAAAATCATAAGGCTTCAATGAGTATGGATATTTTTCTTGATCGCATTGCAAAGGCAAAAGAGTTAATGTTAAATCAAGAGATATCTTTCGAGTCATACTGTGAGATCAAAAGAGATTGCGAGAGTAAAATAGAAGCTTTAAGTAAAGTTATTAATTCGTGTTCAAAGAAAATTTATATGATTGTTTCAACTGCTGATAGTGTTGCAAAAGAAATATTTCGGTTACATGATTTTTATTGTAACCTGAATGAAGAAAATCGTGAAGTCTTTTTGAGACTTACTCTTTTACGTTCATCAGTTTGGATCAACTCAGATGGGGATAATATTTTCAAGATTCCCTTTAATGATCTTTTTAAGAGAAGAGATGGGGATATTGGCAGCGAAAATGATAGTTCTATTACCAAAGAGATTGCTGAGCTTTTACATCAACTGTCTTTATTGCAACTAGATATGGTGTAGTGAAATTTGCAATTACTGCGGTTCGAATCCATTGCTGGTGACCGAAGTTTTTCTCGAACCAAATTCTACAAGAAAAAGGAGTATTCTTATGAAACCCTTTATTAGTAAGGGTTTCAATGTGTAAGCTGAAAACAGTTTTTAGTTCAATGTACAAGCATTAGAGAAATGGTAGTTCTACCGGAGGTTTCTCATGTAGTGCTTATGTGGTAAGGGTTTCAGAATGATATTAATAAAAAAGGAAAGGTTGATTAACCTTTCCTTAACAGTTGCCCGACCTGGATTCGAACCAAGACATACTGAACCAAAATCAGTTGTACTACCCTTATACTATCGGGCAATCCGACCCTTTCATTTCTGAATGGGGTGCAAAAATAAGGGGAGGAGGGAATTGTTCCAAATTTTTTAACTGTATTGAACAGAAGAACAGAGAAACAGAGGAATATCCAATGTCCAAACTAGGAGTTGGATATTCCTCTGTTTCTCTGTTCATTATTCATTTTCTTTCAACGCCTTGATCAAATCCAGCGCTTCCGCCACTACATCACACATAATTGTGATCAGAGAGCCGGGTTTGGCGGTGTTATAGGCGTGCATGATGGCCTCTTTTTCATTATAAATAATGGTCAAGGGGATATCTTTTCCTTTGGTATCATTGATACCCTCTACCAAGAGGTTTACGATCTCTTCTGCGGTTCTACCCCTTAGGTTTTTGTCCTGGCGGATGATGATCTCATCAAAACTGCGACCTGAAATACGCCCTAATTCCCGAATATCTTCATCCCTCCGGTCACCGGTACCACTGATGATCCCCACTTTAGGGGAGCCATCCATTTTTCCCACAAAATCACAGAGCAATTCCAATCCGGCCGGATTATGGGCAAAATCTACCAGAAACTTGAAATGTTTGAACTCAAACAGATTCAATCTACCCGGTGTTTGAGAAGGTGAAGGAACAAATGTGGTCAGCGCAGTTCGAATATCTTCGATACTAATGTCTTTGAACAAATAAGTAGCGAGTACAGCAGGTAGGGTATTCATGATGTTATGTACTGCTTTTCCACCATAAGTAATGGGGATCTCACTGACTTTGATGACCCTGATCTTCCATGTACCTTTTAAGATAGAGACATATCCATTTTCAAATACAACAGCATAGCCCCCTTTATTGCAATGCTCCTGAATGCGTGGATTCATTTCATCCATACTGAAATAGGCCACATTGCAACTTAGTCCTTTGTGCATATTGTACACCAGATCATCATCTGCATTTAAAATCGCAAAACCATGATTGAAAGTGGTTTCCGGAATCACTGCTTTCACTCTCGCCATTTGTTCCAATGAATCAATGCCTCCCAATCCAAGGTGATCGGCCGTTACATTGGTCACAATACTGACGTTACAGTTTTGAAATGCCAGACCTGCCTTCAACAAACCTCCCCTAGCACATTCTAATACTGCAAAATCGACGGTTGGATCTCTCAGTACAAATTGCGCGCTCAATGGACCGGTACAATCACCTTTCATCATCAGTTGGTTCTGTATGTACACACCATCACTAGTGGTATAACCCACTTTTCGTCCGGCTGTTTTACAAATATGTGCGGTGAGTCGGGTAGTAGTGGTTTTTCCGTTGGTTCCGGTAACGGCAATGATAGGGATACGTCCATCAGAACCTTTGGGGAATAACATATTGATCACCGGTTCGGCCACATTTCTGGGTAATCCTTCTGCAGGTTCGATGTGCATACGGAAACCCGGTGCAGCATTCACTTCCAGAACCGCACCTCCATTTTCATAAATGGATGCACGAAGATCAGGAGCCATGATATCGATACCACAGATATCCAATCCAATGATCTTGGCGATTCTTTCAGCAAGGAAAATATTGACAGGATGTACTTCATCGGTAACATCCGTAGAAGTACCACCGGTACTGAGATTGGCAGTTGGTTTCAATAATACCAATTCATCTTTTGGCGGAATCGTTTCTAAAGTATATCCTTTCTCATCCAACATTTTTTGTGTGAACTGATCGATGGTGATCTGTGTCAATACTTTTTCATGTCCATAGCCTCTACGTGGATCTTTATTGGTTTCATCTATCAACCATTGAATAGTATGTACTCCATCACCAATGACTGATGCAGGTGTTCTCAATGCAGCACAAACAAATTTGTAGTTGATGACCAACACACGGAAGTCAACACCGGGTATAAATTTTTCAACGATCACCGATCTGCTGTATTGTTTGGCAGCTTCAAAAGCTTTGAGCGCCATTTCCCAAGTAGTGATATTGGTGGTATTGCCTTTACCATGATTACCATCAATCGGTTTGATCACCAATGGGTATCCAAATTTGGCGACGGCTTCTTCCAATCCGGCTTCCGTCCTAATCACTGTTCCCTTTGGAACGGGGATTTCAGCAGCTTCTAGTAGGTTTTTGGTTTCTTCTTTATCACAGGCAATATCAACAGCGATATTGGACGTGGTGCTGGCAATGGTTGCTCTGATTCTTTTTTGATGAACACCATAACCCAATTGTACGAGACTTTGTTTGTTCAATCGGATATAAGGAATACCACGTTTGGCAGCTTCTTCCACAATACAACCGGTAGATGGACCGAGACGTGTGTCTTCACGTATCTCACGCAAGCGCTGGATGTCCTCCGATAAATCGTATGCAGTAGCATCCACCAACGACTGAGCTATGCGCACAGATGCTTTTGCAGCATATACACCAGCATCTTCTTCCATATAATTGAAGACCACATAATATTCACCTTCCTTGCCGGTGCCCCTGGTTCTTCCGAATCCACAATTCATTCCGGCAAGCGTTTGTAATTCCAATGCGATATGTTCGATAACATGTCCCATCCATGTGCCTTCTTCTACCCGCTGAAAGAAACCGCCGGGTTTACCAACGCTACAGCGATGTGAATACATCGACGGGAAAAGATTTTCCAATCGTTCACGAAAGCCATCAATGGTATTGGTGGGTCTTTGTTCTAGTTCTTCCAGATTCAATTTCATCTGGATCAATTTAGGGCGACGAACACTCCAGTAGTTAGGTCCACGCAGTACTTTGATCTCTTCAATTTTCATACAGTAGGTTTGGTAGCTTATTTATTCACAGAGAATACCCAATAGGGAGGGTGATGAATATAGTACATTTTTGTGGAAGCCTTAGCCGTTGAAATCACTTATTTTTGTTTGGAAAGAATTTCTACTGAATGCGTATTCCAAAAGGTAAACTGATCGCTATTGGCGGAGCTGAAGACAAAGGAACCGATCTTGAGAAAGGAGAGTTTCATCGTAATAATCTCAATTTTTTTGAATTGGGTATTCTGCGACGTATCGTAGAAGAGATTGGCGGTATTCATTCCCGTATTGAAGTGATCACGACCGCATCAACAATTCCCTATGAAGTAGGAGAGAACTACCTCAATGCTTTTGGAAAAATTGGTTGTACAGATATCGGACTGTTACATATTCGTAATCGAGAAGATGCCATGCGTGCTGATTATGTTGAACGCATTCGAAACTGTGCGGGTGTCATGTTCAGTGGCGGTAATCAACTCAGACTCTCTGCTATTTTTGGTGGTACCGTTTTTTTGAAGACCATTCACGAAAGATATCAATCCGAACAATTTGTGATCGCCGGCACATCTGCAGGGGCCATGGCGATGAGCAATACCATGATCTATGAAGGTAATGCCACACGTGCTCATTTGAAAGGAGAAGTAAAGATCACAACCGGATTGGCATTTATGGACAATGTCATCTTTGATTCTCATTTTGAAAAACGTGGACGTTTCGCAAGATTGGCACAAGCTGTTGCAGCGAATCCATCCTGTATCGGAATTGGATTGGGAGAAGATACCGGAATGTTGATCACACAAGGAAATAGGATGGAAGCCATTGGTAGCGGACCTGTGATCATTGTGGATGGACATGACATTCGTCACAGCAATATGGCTGATATTCCCGAGGGTAATCCCATCACCATTGAAAATCTGAAAGTACATTTCTGTGCGAAAGGAAATGGCTACCTCGTGGAAGAAAGAACTTTCGTAGAGCAAATGGGAGCCAGCACCACACCTGTGATGACGGATGTGTATTAGTCCATGGTCCATGGTGTATAGCTTATAGGTCATGGCAAATGGAGACCTTCATATAAAGCAAAAAATAAGTTGATACACAATTACCTGATATCCTGATCACCCGATAACCCATAACCTAGTACCTAGCACCCAGTACCCAACCCATGAACAAACTCATCCTCTTCACACTCTTCATTGCTGCAATGTTTGTACTATCTGCTTATCGTTCTGATCGGAAAAAGAAGATCATATTTTTTGGTGATTCTATTACTGAGTTAGGTGTAAAGCCGAATGGATATGTACGCGTAATGGAAGAGATGATTCGTAATGAAGATAAATCTACCCAATATGAATTGATCGGTAAAGGGATCAGTGGTAATAAAGTGTATGATTTGTTTTTACGAATGGAAGAAGATGTGTTGAAATTGCAACCTCAGATCGTAGTGATCTATATTGGTGTGAATGATATCTGGCACAAGAGCATGATGGGTACGGGAACCGATTATGATAAGTTCGGAAAATTTTACCGGGCTGTTGTCGATAAAATGAAAGCAGCAGGAATTCAGGTAATTCTTTGTACTCCTGCAGTGATCGGAGAAAGACACGATGGGAGTAACCCGCAGGATGGAGAATTGAATTATTACAGTAACTGGATCAGAAAATATGCAGCAGACAATCAGCTGCCACTTGTTGATCTGCGTACTGCTTTTCTAGATTACAGCAAGAAGAATAATCCGAATAACCAGGATTCAAAAATTCTCACCTATGATCGCGTGCATTTAAATGATGCCGGTAATAAATTGGTGGCAGAGCAAATGTGGGAAAAGATAAAAACGATCAAATAATTTGTTTGAATAGGATGGTACGCAGATTTTTATGATTGATTATGATAAATCATAACTGGTCATAAAAATCTGCGTACCATCATACTACAACACTTTCACTAGAAAATAATTCTTTTTACCCTTTTGAATAAGCAAGTATTTGTTTTGAAGTAAATCTGTTGTTGTGAGCGTTGCTTTTTCTGCACTGATTTTTTCTTTGTTCAAACCAACACCGCCTGACTGCCACATTTTACGAGCTTCACCTTTACTGGGGAAGATATTGGTTTCAGCAAGGAAGCTCACGAGATCATAGCCTGCTTCTAATTGTGTTTTGCTGATCTCCACTGTAGGAACACCTTCCATCACTTGTAATAATTGATCTTCACTTAAGCTTTGTAAAACTTCTGTAGTGGCATTTCCGAAAAGGATTTCAGAAGCTTTGACAGCAAAGTCATAATCAGCTCGGCTGTGAACAAAGCAAGTGAGCTCTTCTGCCAGTTTTTTCTGAAGTGCACGCTGGTGAGGCGCTGCATCATGTTCAGTGATGAGTGCATCAATCTCTGCAACCGGTAAAAGGGTGAATATTTTGATCCAAGTTTTGGCATCATCATCACTGGCATTTAACCAGAATTGGTAGAATTGGTAGGGAGATGTTTTTTTTGCATCCAGCCACACGTTTCCTTTTTCTGTCTTACCAAATTTGCCGCCGTCAGATTTTTTGATCAGTGGACAAGTAAACGCAAATGCTTCACCACCTGCTTTTCTGCGAATCAATTCTGTACCTGTGGTGATGTTTCCCCACTGATCACTACCGCCCATTTGAAGTTTACAGCCTTTGTTCTGGTATAACCAATAAAAATCGTATCCCTGGATCAATTGGTAGGTGAATTCTGTAAAGCTCATGCCTGTTTCGCCCTCCAATCTTTTCTTCACACTGTCTTTTGCCATCATGTAGTTAACAGTGATATGTTTACCGGCATCGCGTATGAAACTAAGGAAACTGATATCCTTGAACCAATCATAGTTGTTCAGCATCACCGCTGCATTTGGTATCGCAGGATCGAAATCAAGGAATTTTTCTAATTGCTTGCGAACACCTTCTTGGTTATGGAGTAATACTTCTTCGCTTAACAGATTTCTCTCTTCACTTTTTCCGGTAGGATCACCTACCATACCCGTAGCACCCCCAACGAGCGCCATAGGTTTATGTCCGGCACGCTGTAAGTGTACCAATAACAAAATAGGAACCAGGCTACCAATATGTAAACTATCTGAAGTAGGATCAAAGCCAATATATCCGGAAACCATTTCTTTTTGTAATAACTCTTCCGTTCCGGGCATGATATCTTGAATCATCCCCCTCCAGCGCAACTCTTCTATTAATGTCATCTTTTGTTGATTTGCGGCAAAGATAATGAGTAGTGATTAGTGAGTAGTCAGTAGTGAGTAATAAGAAGGGTATAAAAAACTCACTATTCACTACTCACTACTCACTAATTTTGCAACATGCGAAAAGTAGGAGAGGGAACACGTACCCTGAATTTTGTGATCGACACATTGGTGATTTTGTTTTTGGCTATCGGCTTGAACAAGGGCTGGACATTCTACGTTCGCTATTGGGGATATCCGTATTTAAATTTCGGTTGGATATTTTTCGGGACTCTTTTTATCTATTATAGTTTCTTTGAGATCATTTTCCAACGCAGTCCCGCCAAATGGTTCACTTATACCAAAGTGATCAATAAAGCCGGAGGTCGCGCTGCTTTCTGGCGAATTCTACTCAGGAGCCTGACTCGCATCACTATCATCGATCTTTTTTTTACCCCTATTCTCGGTAAACCCCTTCATGATTGGGTGAGCGGTACTGAGGTGGTGAGTAGTGAGTAGTGAATGGTGAATTGTGAATGGTCAATATGAAGTGAGCTTTTTTTAAAGGATAAAACTTCCATCTGATGACCCAAGTAGCTTTTTCTAGCCATCGGCCATGGACTATGGACCATAAACTATCAGCTATCCCCCATTTATGATTTCCGATACTTTCTGATTCCTTGTTTCATATTCCCTGTTTCTCTGTTCCTAAGGTGTATTTTTGCGGTTCAAATCAGGAATAATGGCAAAGATTGGGATCAATATTGCAACAGGTAGTTTACAACAGGCCGAAATGATCGTGGGCATCGATCTGGGTACCACCAATAGTCTGGTAGCGATCATCCACCCCGAGAGCAAAGTTCCGGTGGCTTTGAAAGAATTCAATTCAAGCAGTCTGGTGCCGAGTGTGGTGCATTTTGATGGATTTGGCAATCCTGAGGTAGGTGAGACAGCCAAGCAATATTTAGAAACAGATCCTGCCAATACCATTTTCAGTGCTAAAAGATTGATGGGGAAAAGCTATCGTGACGTAAAAGAGCATGCGGATCTC
Organism: Sediminibacterium sp.; assembly: GCA_965279585.1. Lineage (GTDB taxonomy): Bacteria > Bacteroidota > Bacteroidia > Chitinophagales > Chitinophagaceae > Sediminibacterium. The sequence continues at coordinate 1,533,643 of OZ257248.1, forward strand.
TTTACTTATAAGGTCATTGATGATGATACAGAGAGTTTAGTAAAAGTTCAGGTAGGGGATAAATTTTATTCACCAATCGAGCTTTCTTCATTCATTCTCAAAGAGTTAAAAGGGAGAGCTGAACATATACTTAAAACTCCCGTCACCAAAGCCGTGATTACAGTTCCTGCTTATTTCAATGATGCTCAACGTCAGGCAACCCGGGATGCAGGTAAGCTGGCCGGATTGGATGTTTTGCGGATCATTAATGAACCTACGGCGGCAAGTCTCGCTTACGGTCTAGGGGTGAACAAAGAGGAGGAGAAAACGATCGCTGTTTATGACTTGGGTGGTGGAACATTTGATATCTCCATACTAAAAATATCGAATGGCATTTTTGAAGTACTCAGTACCAACGGGGATACCTATTTAGGCGGTGATGATTTGGATAGAGTGATAGTGCAGTATTGGATAAAAAAAGTAGGTATTGATCAAAATGAATTGAAAATCAATAAAATATTATCTCAATCATTACGATTAAAAGCTGAAGAGGCCAAAAAATGGCTAAGCGACAATGAAGTGTTTACTGCCGAATTAAATGGTGATTCATTGAGTCTTACAAGAGACGAGTTTAATGCATTGATCCAGCCTTTGCTTGATCGCACGATCGATTGTTGCAAAAAAGCCATGGCCGATGCCGGACTCCAGACGAAGGAGATTGATACCGTGGTAATGGTAGGAGGTAGTACCCGTGTTCCCGCAGTTAAACAGTCGGTAAGTGGTTTCTTTGGTAAGCCTGTCAACGATGAAGTGAATCCTGATGAAGTGGTGGCATTGGGCGCGGCTGTACAAGCAGATATCTTAGCAGGAAACAATACCGATTTTCTCCTGTTGGACATTACCCCCTTAAGTTTGGGTATTGAGACCATGGGTGGCTTAATGGATGTATTGATCCCTAGAAACTCGAAGATACCAACAAGGGTAGGTAGACAGTATACTACCCAAAAGGACGGACAGAGTGGGATGCGTATTTCAGTATACCAAGGTGAGCGAGATCTGGTAAAAGATAACCGAAAGCTGGCCGAGTTTAACCTGACAGGTATTCCCGGTATGCCTGCAGGATTACCCAAGGTTGAAGTACAATTTTTAATTGATGCAGATGGTATTTTAATAGTGAAAGCCAAAGAGTTACGTAGCAGTGTTGAACAAAGTATTGAAGTAAAACCGCAATACGGGTTGACCGATCAGGAAGTTGAACAAATGCTCTTGGATAGCATAACACATGCTAAAGACGATATGGTAACAAGGGCATTGGTAGAAGCGAGAACTGAAGGGGAACAGATTTTAGGAGTAACAGAAAAATTCATCGCGAAAAATCCTGATCTGATGACCAAGGAAGAAATGTTGACCACAGCGAACGCTATGCAAGCTCTTCAATTGGCCTTAACTATGGAAGATAAAAACTTGATACAGAGTAAAATAGAGGAGTTAAATGAAATAACCAGACCTTTTGCAGAGAGAGCCATGGATCAGGCGGTAGGGGCTGCGCTGAAAGGGAAGACATTGTAGGGGTGAAAAGTGAAAGGTGAAAAGTGAAAGGGAATAAATAATGTCTCTCTTTCACTTTTCACCTTTCACTTTTGACTCATTACCTCTTCAATTCTCTCATCCTCTCAATATACTTCCCCAGAATATCAAATTCAATATTCACTGTAGAGTCTTTTTTGACTTGTTGTATGCTGGTATGTTCAAAAGTATAGGGTATGATAGCTACTTTAAAACTATTAGCTGTAATACCAAAACAGGTTAGGCTGGTTCCATTTACAGCAATTGATCCTTTTTCAATGATCAGATGAGCGTAAGACTCGGGTATCTGAAAACGGAATTCCCAGCTTCCGGCCAATTCTTTCCTTTCAATGCAAGTAGCAGTACAGTCTACATGTCCTTGAACGATATGTCCATCTAAACGTCCATTCATCACCATACATCTTTCCAGATTCACAATGCTACCGGCTTGCCAACCGAATAAATTGGTCTTTTTAAGTGTTTCCTCTATTGCGGTAACCCTGTGTTGACCTTTTGATAACTGGTCTACGGTCAGACAAACGCCCTCATGACTGACACTTTGGTCTACCTTCAATTCACTTGAAATAGAAGACTCCACCCAAAAACTGATATTAGACCCGTTTTTTTCCAGCGAAATAACTTTGCCGATAGATTCTATGATTCCTGTAAACATAAGCGCAAGTTAAATGTCAGATCTCAGATCGCAGATATCAAAAATCTGACATCTGCGATCTGAGATCGAAAAATTTTCAAAAGGATTTGCATAATTATTCTGATACCTCTATCTTTGCAGTCCTAAAAAACACCCGAGGAGGTATAATCGTTATGCTTATCATTGATTCAAAAGATTGCGAAAACATCGACAAGGCACTCAAGAAGTACAAGAAGAAGTTCGAAAAGAGCAAAGTATTGTTACAGTTAAGAGAGCGTCAGGCATTCACTAAACCGTCTGTTAGACGTCGTGGTGAGGTGTTGAAAGCTATCTATAAGCAACAGATCGCAAGCGGCAAGATCGAAGGATAATCACCTTCTTTCATCCGAATATATTCAGTAGCCTGAGTTTTGTAACTTTAGGCTACTTTTTTTATGTCCCAAACTGCCTATCCGTCCATACAGCCCTTTTTGGATCACCTGCGTTTTGAGAAGCGCTATTCCCAACATACCCTTATTTCATACCAAACCGATCTGGAGCAGTTCTTTGCTTATTTATCCAGTCAGTTTGATGGTCCTTCTGTTCCTGAAATAACACCCATGTTCATTCGGAGCTGGTTAGCAGAAATGAAGGAAGATGGAATGGAAAGTAGAAGTTTGAATCGAAAGATATCTGCGTTAAAGTCTTTTTTTAAATACCAGTTAAAAAATGGTGTCATCTCGCAAACGCCCATGACGACCATTGTTTCTCCCAAGTTAAACAAACGCTTACCTGTATTTGTCGAAGAAAAGGATATCCGGACATTGTTTGATTACGTAGAGTTTTCTGATGATTGGAAGGGGAGGACCGAGAAGTTGGTCATGCAATTATTTTACAGCACCGGTATGCGTTTAAGTGAGCTGATCGGTTTAAAAGAATCGCAACTGGATGCTTCCTTATCACAGGTCAAAGTATTAGGAAAGGGGAATAAAGAAAGAATCATTCCGATATCTCCAGATCTGGTACAAGCGCTACAGACTTATATCAAAGAGAAACCTGTTGCGGGAGTCAAGTTATTTCAGACAGAAAAGGGAAAACCATTGCAACCCAGACAAGTCTACGCTTTTGTAAAGCAACATTTAGCTACTGTTACAACGATACAAAAAAAGAGTCCCCATATTCTTCGGCATAGCTTTGCCACACACCTCATGAATAACGGAGCTGATCTCAATGCAGTGAAAGAGCTACTTGGTCATAGCAGTCTTGCAGCCACACAGGTATACACACATAATACCATTGAAAAATTGAAAGAAGTATTTAAGAAGGCGCATCCTAAGGCGTGAGGTTTGGTTCATAGTCAATGGCCCATAGTCCATGGCTTATAGTTCATTGCGAATAGGTTTTTATTATCTGATTCGTAAATTCTTTTATCCATTCACCATAAACAGATGACTATTACTATGACCTATCAGCTTTGAACCATGGGCTATGGACTATGGCCATCAACTATCCCCCACAAATCACGTCAATCCAAATACCTAAAACCTTGAATTTCTGTGAACTGTCAACTAACAACTGGTTGCTTTTATTTTCCTCAAAAAATCCTGATTTTTTTCTTCTTTTTATCGGTTTAAAAGATTAACTTGTATTTACTGAAAAGAAACACGGGAAGACCGTTATATAACCTCAGCAATAAGTTCTTTTAAATAATTTTTTCACCGATTAAACGTGAGTTGCTATGAACGTTAACATTCAAACAGTGCACTTTGATGCAGATGACAAATTGGTAGAGTATGTTTCACGTAAACTTCAAAAGTTGAACACCTTTCATGATCGAATCTTGAAAGCGGATGTGTTTCTGAAATTGGACAATGTGGTGCATACGATCAAAGACAAAATCGTGGAGATAAGAGTGCATGTTCCGAGGCATGATTTTTTTGTAAAAGCCTCCTCAAAGTCATTCGAAGAGTCATTTGACTCAGCCATGGAATCCATTGTATCACAAATCAAAAGAAAAAAAGAAAAATTAGCAGCGTAAAAAACTTCAAAAACCCTGGTTAAAAGCCGGGGTTTTTTTATGCGCCAAGCCGCAAGCTACAAGCCCTAATGGGCGCTCAACATCTTGAAGCATGTGGCTTGAAACGTGCAGCTTTCCCTACTTGTTAATAACTACCCGAAAAAATTCCAATCAAAATTTTGCTGAATAAAGTTTTCCATTACCTTTGCCATCCCAAAAAAGGGTAGTTCTTTGTTTTTTCTATACCAAAAAGCTGGTCAGTGAATTGGATTTTTTGCCGCTCGAAATGACCGCTTTTACAATAACAAGCCGAAGTAGCTCAGCTGGTAGAGCAGCTGATTTGTAATCAGCAGGTCGCGGGTTCGAGTCCCATCTTCGGCTCATTTTCATTTTGCTTTTGATTTCGATCAAGAGCAAATGAAAAGGGCAGGTTCCAGAGCGGCCAAATGGGGCGGACTGTAAATCCGCTGTCTTTCGACTTCAGAGGTTCGAATCCTCTCCTGCCCACAGAATAATGTTGTGATGGAAACATTGCTGCGGCATTCAAAAGTTCTTAAAAGCATTTGAAAAAGACTTAAGCGGGAGTAGCTCATTTGGTAGAGCGATAGCCTTCCAAGCTATAGGTGGCCAGTTCGAGCCTGGTCTCCCGCTCTTTTTAGTTCTTTAAAGAAACAACAGCTGAAAAAACAAGCCGTTGTAGCTCAGTGGTAGAGTATCCCGATGATATCGGGAAGGTCGTGAGTTCTTAAAAAAAGACAACAGCTGAAAAGAATAAAAGCCGTTGTAGCTCAGTGGTAGAGCACTTCCTTGGTAGGGAAGAGGTCGTGAGTCCGATTCTCACTAACGGCTCAAAGTGAAGAATGAAGTGTGATCCGCAGTGGCGGGTAAGAAAAAAATAAACAAGTGGCGAAAGCCTTAGATTTTTAAAACACAACTAAAAACCGATAAAAATGTCTAAAGAGACCTTTAAGAGGGAGAAACCTCACGTAAACGTTGGTACTATTGGTCACGTTGACCACGGTAAAACCACCCTGACTGCTGCCATTACGGACATCTTATCTAAGAAAGGTCTGGCACAGGCTAAAAAGTATGATGAGATCGATGGCGCTCCTGAAGAAAAAGAGCGTGGTATCACTATCAATACTGCTCACGTAGAATATCAAACTGCTAACCGTCACTATGCGCACGTTGACTGTCCTGGTCACGCTGACTATGTGAAGAATATGATTACCGGTGCTGCCCAGATGGATGGTGCAATCCTGGTAGTGGCTTCTACAGATGGTCCGATGCCACAAACAAAAGAGCACATCCTGCTTGCTCGTCAGGTAGGTGTACCTCGTATCGTAGTATTCATGAACAAGGTTGACCTTGTTGATGACGTTGAATTGTTGGAACTGGTTGAAATGGAGATCCGTGAACTGTTGTCTTCTTATGGATTCGATGGTGATAACACTCCAATTATCAAAGGTTCTGCAACTGGCGCTTTGGCTGGTGAAGAAAAATGGGTTAAATGCGTAGAAGAGCTGATGGAAGCTGTAGATACTTACATTCCATTGCCTCCACGTCCGGTAGATATGCCATTCCTGATGTCTGTAGAAGACGTATTCTCGATCACTGGTCGTGGTACTGTAGCTACAGGTCGTATCGAGCGTGGTATCATTAAAGTAGGTGAAGGTGTTGAAATCGTTGGTTTGATGGATGCTCCTCTTACTTCTACTGTAACTGGTGTTGAAATGTTCAAAAAACTGTTGGATGAAGGTCAGGCTGGTGATAACGCTGGTTTGCTGCTCCGCGGTATTGAAAAGAAAGATATCCGTCGTGGTATGGTAATCTGTAAGCCAGGTTCTATCACTCCACACACTGACTTCAAAGGTGAGGTTTACGTACTGAGCAAAGAAGAAGGTGGACGTCACACTCCATTCTTCAACAAGTACCGTCCTCAGTTCTATTTCCGTACTACTGACGTAACTGGTGAAGTTACTCTGCCAGAAGGAACTGAAATGGTAATGCCTGGTGATAACATCAACCTTTCTGTAAAACTGATCCAGCCAATTGCGATGGAGAAGGGTCTGAAATTCGCTATCCGCGAAGGTGGACGTACAGTAGGTGCGGGTCAGGTTACTGAAATCATCAAATAAGCTACAAGCGGCAAGCTTTTAGCTTCAAGCAAATAGGTTTTTTACTATATTTGCATACATAATCTAAAAGCTGTCTCGACCTGTCGGGATAGCTTTTAGCTTTCTACGGGCATAGTACAACGGTTAGTATAGAGGTCTCCAAAACCTTTGATCTGGGTTCGAATCCTAGTGCCCGTGCTGATTAGCGGATAGCAAATGGATCATAGCAATTTTGTTGTTGATTCTTTTCTATTAGCTAGGAACTATAAGCGATAAGCTATGAACAAAATCACCACATACTTCAAAGAAAGCTATCAGGAACTGATGGAGAAAGTAACCTGGCCTACTTGGTTACAACTTCAGCAGAGCACCGTTATCGTATTGGTAGCCACTGTGATCATCACCGCATTGGTTTGGGTGATGGATTTCTCCAGCAATCAGTTGCTGAAACTGGTTTATTCATTATTCAAGTAACAGAACATGGAAGCATCAGTAGTCGATAATAACACTGTTGAAACCACAGAATTACCACAGGATAATACCAAGTGGTATGTTTTGCGTGTGGTGAGTGGTAAAGAGCGTAAGGTAAAAGAGTATCTCGATAAAGATATCATTCGCAGTGGCTGGCAAGAAGTGATCAAGCAGATCTTCCTCCCAATGGAAAAAGTATATAAAGTGCAGAACGGTAAAAAAGTAATGCGCGAGAAAAACTATTTCCCCGGTTATGTAATGATGGAAGTATTAGATGGTAAACTGAATGATGACATGGTGCAGCATATCAGTAACATCAGTAACGTTATGCACTTCCTGACAGATGGTAAAGGTTCTAAAGGAAACATCATCTCTCTTCGTAAAAGCGAAGTGAATAAGATGCTGGGTAAGGTAGATGAGATGAATGATCAGGGTGTTACCATGAGCGAACCATTCATTATCGGTGAAACTATCAAGATCATTGAAGGTCCTTTCAACGACTTTAATGGTGTGATAGAAGAGGTGAATGATGAGAAGAAAAAACTAAAAGTAACAGTTAAGATCTTTGGTCGCTCTACACCTGTTGAATTGAACTACATGCAGGTTGAAAAATTGAGCTAAAATTTTCTTTGTAACATAATTAAAGGCTATCCATTACGGATGGCCTTTTTCTTTGCGTCTACATGAGTGGTAGTTGTGTTTTTGACGAGTTGAGTACCTTAGAACTCCTCAGTTTAACCCTTTGAACCCATGCTCACTCGAAGAATCCATTATTATTCCGGTATAACGATCGCCTCGTTTGTAATACTTCATTTGATGAATCATGCTGTCAGCTTGATTGGGATTGAAAAACATATTGAAGTGATGACACAGTTAAGAAAAATATATCGAAACATATTTGCAGAAATACTCTTGTTGAGTGCGGTCTCTGTACAAATTTTCTCCGGTATTCAACTCTATCGATCACGGTTCAAAATTGCAAAAGGATTTTATGAAAAGCTACAATTATGGTCAGGACTATATTTGGCCATATTTTTTGTGATTCATCTCTCTGCAGTAATGGTCGGTAGATTCATTTTAAAACTTGATACCAATTTTTATTTTGGTGCAGCAGGGCTGAATCATTTTCCATTCAACTTATTTTTTATTCCCTATTATTCATTCGCGATTTTTTCCTTCTTCGCCCATCTCGCATCTGTGCATTACAGGAAAATGAAAGAAAAAAACCGGACAGTAATTTTGCAAGCAAATCTTATCCTTATCCTTGGTTTTTTTGTAGCCCTCATTTTCATGTATGGACTCACAAACAAATTTCGTGGTATAGATCTTCCTCCTGCCTATCAAATATTGATTGGCGAATAAAGGCATATTTATTTTGATTGAGGTAAAGTCCATTTTTATGGATAAATTCAGTATCGGAATCTCACTTCAGTAGTAGGGTTTTGTCTGATAAAAAATCACTTATGCGAAATCAAGTCTACTTACAATGGATAATTACTTTATTAGTCGGTATCATATTTATAAATGATACCAAAGCTTGTAGTTGTGGCCTCTTTGGATCACCGATCTCTGTCAGGGATTATAATTCCATACCCTATATTTTTTCCGGAACTGTAAAGGATATTACAATCGATCAACAACAAAAATTTGATAAGCAAAAGCGTGTGTTAGTGACTGTTGATGAAGTTTTTAAAGGAGCGTTTAACCGTGATTCAGTTTATGTGTACACTGCGATCAGCGATGCATCTTGCGGATTGCCGATGCAGCCTAATCAACAATGGGTTATTTGGGCTTACTTGGATGATAATGATATTACTACTCATTTGTGCACAAGAAGCACTCAAAAGATGTATTACTCTGCTAATGAATTGAATCTACTGCGGTATTTACAAAAAAGTCCTTCAGATTCTGTTTGGTTGAATGCTGCAGGACAAAAAATTGCTGAGGGAAAGTTATTCCAACAAAAACCTATTGGGTATTGGAAGTATTATTACCCAAATGGCTACTTGGATTATGAAGGAGATTATTTGAATGAAAAGCAGGAGGGAACCTGGATCAAATATTTAGATCCGGAGGGTATTGTTACAAGGCTCAAGTATGATAAGAAAATACCCAAAGATTCCATGCCGGACTTGCGTAAATTGATGCATAAGATTTTCACAATAGAAAATTATAAGGAAGGAGTAAGGGACGGAGAGTTTATTTATTTCCAATATGCTTCATATCATAAGCCGTCGAATATTTCAAATTATCGTAAAGGAAAACTGCATGGTAAAATGATCAGGTACTATGATAATGGTCAAATCTTTTATGAACAGAATTATCTTGATGGTGAGTTACATGGTGATGAGCGATTTTATTATGAAAGCGGACAGTTAAAACGATCCGGAAAATTTGTAAATGGTAAGGCTTCGGGTGAATTCACATTATATGATGAAGATGGGAAACTTATTAAAACCGCTATCAATAAACGAGTAGAATAAAATGCTAACTTGTTCTTTGTACTTTCAACCTTGAATCTTCATCCATTATGGTAAAGCCTATCTACCCTTGTATCTGGTTCAATAATAATGCTAAAGAAGCTGCAGATTTTTACTGTACTGTATTCTCAGGAGCAAAATTGCTCGAGTCTAATCCAATTGTAACTCGCTTTACGGCAGGAGGGATCACTTTTATGTTATTGAATGGTGGTCCGAAATATACTGTTACCCCGGCTGTTTCCTATTTTGTTTATTGCGATGGAGAATCTGAGATCAACAGATTGTATGCGCAGCTAAAAGAAGGTGGAAAGGTATTGATGCCATTGGATACATATGATTGGAGTCCACGTTATGCGTGGATCGAAGATCGTTTTGGCGTGAACTGGCAATTAGATGTAGAAGCTATTAATAGTCCGCAAAAGATTGTTCCGAATTTGTTATTCGTCAATCAAAAAAATAGCAAAGTACATGAAGCAAGAGAGAAGTATACTTCTCTCTTCAAACCATCCATGCTACTGATGGATATGGCTTATCCAAAAGAAGCAGGTATGCCTGATGGTAGTTTATTATTTGCACAATTCAAACTCAACGGTTTTATTATCAATGCTATGAGTAGTACGCTACAACACGACTATGATTTTTCACCCGGTAATTCTTTTGTAGTGGAATGCGATACTCAGGAGAAGATCGATTATTTATGGGAATCGCTAGGTAAGAATGGTCGTTATGATATGTGTGGTTGGTTAGTAGATGAATTTGGTGTTTCCTGGCAAATCGTTCCATCCATACTTTCTCAGCTAATGAATGATCCCGAGAAAGGTCCGCGTGTGATACAAGCTTTTTTAAAGATGCAAAAGTTCGATATTCAGACTTTGTTGGATGCTTAAGCTCAATCAAAAACATAAGAAGCAGGATGCTCCGAAACGATCCAACTTCCTTCTTTTATCTCCTCTTCTAATTGCTGTGGATCCCATCCGGCATAACCAATGAACAATCGAATATCTTTTTCAATGAGGGTTTGATTTTGTAAGTGCATCAATACCTGTTGAAAATCGCCTCCATAATACACGCTGTCTTTGATCAATAATCCACCTTCGATCAAGTCAGGTCTACGATGTAAGAAGAAAAGATTTTCTTGATCTACGGGGCCGCCAATATATATTGGGATAGGAGGATAATCGATAAACTCGCTTAGCTCATTTAAATTTCGTTTCAGTGGAAAATGAAGAACAAAACCAACGGCACCTCTATCGTTATGTTCGACCAATAGAATAGGAGTATTGACGAAATTCGGATCATTGGTATCAGGCGTACTGATAATCACTTTACCTAACAATGAAGCATTTTCCATAGCAAAAGATGATGGATCAAAAATACTTGAATTCTTTATCGGATACTATAATTTAATGATTCGTCGATAAGTCGGTATCCTGTACTACTCCAATAGGTGATTTTTATTTTTTAAGCAAGCCATCCAAAACCCCTTTATAATGATTCCCAATAGGGACAGAGAAACCACCTAATTCAATTTCATGATTACTAAATATGGTAATCTTTTTTTTGTGAACGATATATGATTTATGTACACGCAAGAAATCAGAAGATAGTTCGTGTTCCAATTGCCCGATCCTATATTTTATCATAAGTTTTTTTCCATCCATAAAATGCAGTTGGATATAATCTTTAAAACTTTCGATAAAAAGAATATCTGCTTCACTTACTTGATAAGTTTTTGTACCAGATTGAAGCAGAAGTGTTTTTTGTGATTGCAAAGGTATCTTTTGTGTATCTTCAATTGTATTATTATTCCACCTTCTATAAAATTTTTCTATAGATGCCATAAAGCGTTCAAAACTGATAGGTTTCAGCAGATAGTCAACAATATCAAGCTCATAGCCATCCATTGCATAGTCTCGATATGCGGTGGTGAAGATTACAGGAGGTGCTGGCTTCAACATCCTGAGTAATTCTATGCCGGTCAATTTGGGCATCTGTATATCAAGGAAAAGTAGATCAACTTTATGGGTTCTTAGAAACGCAATTGCTTCCATAGCATTTGAACAAGAACCACTTAGTTCCAGCAAACCCGATTCGTGAACATGCTTCTGCAATAATTGAATTGCTAGGGGTTCATCATCGATAATTAAACATGTTGCATTCATATCAGTGGGACCTGCATTTTTACTTCAAAGATTTCATGCTTCTTAATCACTCTTAATAAATAACGATCGGGAAACAGGATATCAAGTCTTTGTTTGAGATTTGACAAGCCTATACCCGCATCTTTACTTTCACCATATGTAAAGTTATTACTGGTATCTAAAGTTAATTGATTGTTTTCAGCTTTTAATGTGATACGGAATACGATATGCCCTGTTGTTTGTTCTGCCCCATGTTTAAACATATTCTCAATCACAGGAACTAATAACAATGGCGCAATACGATAATGCTGATCTGTTTCATGTGAAAATTGAATGCTTAAACGATCGCCAAATCTCATCTTACCAAGATCAAGATAGTTCCTGAGAAATTGAATTTCATTCTCTAAAGAAACATGGTTAGCATTACATCTGTACAATAGGTAGTCGAGCAGTTGTGAAAGCCTATCTATAGTTGATGCTGTCTCGGTAGATTGTTGAATGGCGAGAGAATAAATATTATTGAGTGTATTGAATAAAAAATGTGGATTGATCTGGGCTTTAAGAGCTTCTAGTCTAGCGCTGATCTTTTCTTTTTCGATCTCTGCTTGTTTTCTCAAGATACGTTGTCTGTCTATTAACAGATAAAAAATGATAAAAGGGAGTGCTCCAGAAATAATGCTAATGATATAGTATTTGAATAATATTGAAAACTGGCTCAGTATTTTTAATATCGATTCTTGTTCACCAAAATTGCTGCCCAGTATGGGTTCTAGTACATAGATGATCAAAACTCTGTTAAGTATAGCGATTGTATAAATACCAATACATAGCTGAATGACGCCACGTACTATTTGTTTTTTGTCGAGTAGGAAAGGCAGCGCCCGAATAGTACTAAAATAACTGGCGGCTATGACTGCCAGAAGATGAAAGAAAACCGTTAGCCCCCTGTCAAATGCGCTGAATTGATGTCGAAGTGTATCAGATCTTTCATCGAAAAGATATTGCGTGAGGTACACAATGTAAATGATCAGCCAGAATAGAATATGTAGTAAATATCTGTTGACTTTTTTCAATTGCATTCGATAAGTGATATCTATAAAAGTAGAAAAATGTTATTGTCTGGTCTGTCATTATAGACGAAATAGCGAAAATCGCACACAAAATGATGATTTAGGTTGATCAATTCAATATGCTTTGTTTGTCTATCATATGAGCCGATTTGAAGAATATGCTGTAATCATGGGGAGCTAGATATGGAGATTTGTCAAAACAATAGCATCCATGTTGATTTTTCGAGTGTTAACCTTTCTTTTTTTAGCGAGTACTGCGAGTGGGCAATCTTCTCATTACAACGGGTATCTTAAGAATATCCAATCGATTGCTATTATAAAACAGGTGAACAGTACAAACGAAGTACTGCATCACGGTATACATCAATACTTGAGCAGCCTTGTAGATACATCGCATTTTCAAGGAGTAGCCCTCATTGTAAAAGGTAATGCCATAATTCATAAAGCTGTTTACGGCAAGAGTAATATAGAAGAAAATAAACCGATTAACTTTCGGACCCAATACTTGCTTGGATCGCTTAGTAAATCATTTGTGAGCATTGCGATTATGCAATGGGTAGAAGCAGGTAAATTAAATCTCTTTGCACCTATAGCTAATTATCTCCCGGAATTAAAAGAAGATCTCGCCAAAGGATTAAACGTTCATTTCTTATTGAAACATCAGTCAGGACTTGCAACTAATCTTGATGAAGTAACCAAATACCCATTAATGGAGATGGCCCCCAAAGAATTATTGGTGCTGATCAATAAAACAAAAAGGCGAGTCGAGCCGGGAGTGAAATTCGAAATATCGTCTTTGAATTTTATGCTATTAGGACTCATTATCGAAAGGCTTTCCGGAAAGAGCTATGAGGAATACATGAAAGAAAACCTGTTCAATCCCTTGCAATTATCATCAACAGGGATAAGTCATCTTTTTAGTCCTGCTCCCCACAAAGCAAACGGATATAGACTTGTAGAGGGCAAAGTGAGAAGGATAGAGGATTTCATTTCTTATTCGTATGCAACAGCTGATATGTATTCATCGGTGGGTGATCTGTTTACATGGGGCTATGCATTACAACATGGATGGATACTGTCAAAGCAAAGTATGGATTTGTTATTTGATGGCGGGGTAAAGGAAAATGGGAACTATGGATATGGTTTTCGCACCCAATCGTATATGAGGCCTGATTCATTTGTTGATCCAGGAAAACTTATCAGGCATGGCGGTTTCATGAATGGCTTTTGTGCTAACTACCACTATTATGATAAAGACGATTTGACAATTATTCTTTTAAACAATTATAGAAACCTAAGAATCCTTGATATCACGTTTAAATTAAAAGAACTCGTTTATGGATATACTATTGGTCAAAGAAAAAATAAATACGATGAATAAATACTATGCAATTTTCAATCGTCTCTGCATGCTTTCCTGTCTATTATTTTCGATGCATGTATCCGGCAGTTCACAGGATAATTCTGCTGATCATAAAGCGATCAATTCACTTTTAAGTGACTTTATGAAAGCCATTCAAACCCGTGATTCAATTAGCATGTATTCATTCTTTGCTGATGTTCCGGTAACATGGGTAGGAGTGTGGAAACCGGCTACACAACAACAACGATTGAAGAAAGATGAAAAAGCATTGGGATACAAAGTGTCTGACTTTAAAACATGGTTCAGAGCAGTCACCGCTTCAGGAGTCAAAGAAGAAAAATTTCGAAACCCTGTAATTGTAGCAGACGAATCGATCGGGTCAGTAACCTTTGATTATAGTTTTTGGGTGAATGGAAAAAAAGGAAATTGGGGAAAAGAGAGTTGGGGACTGATCAAACAAAACGGCGTATGGAAAATTGCGAGTGTATTGTTTTCAATGGATCTGGAAACCGTTAATAGAGAACCGGATGATAGTAACGTGATTCGTGAAGTTAAAAACGAAAAAATGGAAGCTTATATGCAATCTATTTTAAAAGATATTCATTTCCAGGGGACAGTACTAGTGGCAAAAGGGGATTCTGTGATGCATCATTCAGCCTATGGAATGTTTGATGTTGAGAAGGGAATACCCAATACGATCCATACGCAATTTTTAATTGGGTCATTAACTAAATCTTTTGTATCAGTTGCGGTTATGAAACTGGCAGAAGAAAAAAAAGTTGATCTCAATGCACCCATCTCCATCTACTTGCCGGGCTTAAAAAAAGAGTTATCAGAAGGGTTAACCATTCATTACTTAATGAAACAACAGTCTGGACTTGTAGCAAGTTTTGATAACCTTACTGAGTATGAAATAATGGATATCACTCCCGCAGAATTACTTGCAATTATCAATACATCTAAAAGAAGTTTTAAGCCGGGGGAGAAATACCAGTACACGAACATCAATTTTGCGTTATTAGCTATGGTGATTGAAGCAGTAACAGGCATAAGTTATCAGCAGTATTTACAGCAAGCGATCTTTAAGCAGGCAGAGATGCAGAATACGGGTATAGAGCGGTTGATAGATGTACCTACTAACAGAGCAAGCGGATATCGAAAAGTGAATGGGATATTTAGAAGGGTGCATAATTCGGTGGCTTATGCTTTTGGAGCAGGAGATATCTACTCAACAACATATGACCTTTTCAAATGGAAAAATAAACTGACTCGATTAGAGTTAATCAACAGCCAAAGTTTATCAATGATGTTCGATGGGGCAGGAAAAGATTGGGGATACTATGGTTATGGATTCCGGATCCAACCTTATCAAAGTTTACAGGAGGGAAGGGGTAGTGGCGATCTTATAAGACATGGGGGTACCATGAACGGGTTTATTTCCAATTTACATTATTATCGAAATGATGACCTGACTGTGATTATACTATCGAATTACAGAGATATTCCAATCCGTCGAATTACTTATCAGCTTAAAGAATTGGCACTAGGTTTTGGACCTGAAGAAAGAAAAAATAAATACGAAGAGTAAAGCTGGAAAAAGGATCGCGAGTAATATGACCAACGGCACCAAACTTTAAAATAGATGATCTTATCTTTGTTTCAACAATATAATTACCCATTCATAAATAAGGTACTATGAAAAAGTTATTGATCGCCTTTTCCCTATTTCTTGCTGTAAACACCCTGAATGCCCAACCACCTCAAGTACCTGCTGATGCCGGTGCAACTTTTGGTAAAGCAACTACTGCAGAGAATGCGGTAAGTATGGAGCAATATGTAAAATTACTGGAGTCCAGAGGTGATGGTAAACCATTGGAAGGAAAGATCATTGGTATCGTAAAAGAGGTATGTCAGAAAGAAGGTTGCTGGATCAAGGTAGAATCGCCTAATGGTAATCTGATGGTGAAAATGAAAGATCACAAGTTCGCTGTACCTGTAATACTCAATGGTAAGAAAGTAGTGATCGACGGAGTTGGAACACTAACCACCACATCTGTAAAACAGCTGAAGCATTATGCGGAAGATGCAGGTAAAAGCAAAGAAGAAATCGCTAAGATCACAGAACCTAAGAAGGAGATCGTGATTCAGGCGGCGGGAATATTAGTGCTGTAAGCATTTTAAGCTACAAGCTACAAGCCGCAAGCCTCAAGCTTCAAGCAAGAAATAGGAAAAGCAATTGGTCATTCGGTCAGTTGCTTTTTTATTGATAATCAATGTATTAAGTTTCTATTCTTCCAAAACTTGTAGCTTATAGCGTGCAGCCTGCAGCTTTTCCCCTCTTTTTCTTTGAAATTCCCCCTCAGCTCCCTACCTTTGCCGCCCCAAAAGTTCTTTTTTCGAAAGAATGATTGAGTTTGGGAGTTCCGCCATAAGGCGAGACGTTATCACCAATTAAATCAAAAAGCAATGGCCAAAGAAATCACCGGCTATGTGAAGTTGCAGGTTAAAGGCGGACAAGCCAACCCGGCACCTCCCGTAGGTCCAGCCCTTGGTTCGAAGGGTATCAACATCATGGAGTTCTGTAAGCAGTTCAATGCTAGAACCCAAGACAAAATGGGAAAAGTAGTTCCTGTTTTGATCACTGTTTACGCTGATAAGTCTTTCGACTTCATCATCAAAACCGCTCCTGCTGCAGTTCAATTAATGGAAGCAGCTAAGATCCAGAAAGGTTCTAAAGAAAGCAATCGTCAGAAAGTAGGTAAAGTAACCTGGGAACAGGTTGAAGCAATCGCGAAAGACAAGATGTCTGACCTGAACGCATTCACCCTGAACAGTGCTATGAGCATGGTAGCAGGTACTGCCCGCAGTATGGGATTGACAGTAGATGGTAAAGCCCCTTGGGAAAACAATTAATTATTCACCTTATAAACTGTAAAAAATGTCACTGACTAAGAAAAGAAAAGTAGCAGCAGCCAAGGTGGATAAGAATAAAGCCTATTCCCTGAAGGAAGCTTCTACACTCGTAAAAGAAATTAACTGTACCAAATTTGATAGTTCTGTTGACCTGCATATTCGTCTGGGTGTAGACCCTAAGAAAGCAGACCAGCAAGTACGTGGTACTGTATCATTACCACACGGTACTGGTAAGACCAAAAAAGTATTGGTACTCTGTACTCCTGATAAAGAAGCATCTGCAAAAGAAGCAGGCGCTGATTTCGTAGGGTTGGATGAGTTCATCACCAAAATTGAAGGTGGTTGGACAGATATCGATGTGATCATCGCTACTCCAGCTGTCATGCCGAAGATCGGTAAATTAGGTAAAGTGTTAGGTCCTCGTAACCTGATGCCAAACCCTAAGACCGGTACTGTTACCAATGATGTAGCAGCTGCGGTAAATGAAGTAAAGGGTGGTAAGATCGCTTTCAAGGTGGATAAAGCAGGTATCGTTCACGCTTCTATCGGACGTGTATCATTTGCTCCTGAGAAGATCGCTGAGAACAGTGCTGAACTGATCAATGCAATCATCAAACTGAAACCATCTTCATCTAAAGGTACTTACCTGAAAGGTGTAAGCATGGCCAGCACCATGAGTCCCGGTATCTCTTTAGACACCAAATCATTAATGAACTAATTCCTAGTGATTCCGACGTAGTCGGAAGATGACCTGGGTTTTTAAAAAAGATCAGATATGACAAAAGATCAAAAAAATGAGGTGATTGAGCTCTTAAAAGAGAAATTCGCCCAATACAATAACTTCTACATCACTGATACTGAGTCTCTCACAGTAGAGCAGGTATCTAAATTACGCCGTACTTGCTTCAATAAGCAGGTTGAAATGAAAGTGGCTAAGAACACTTTGATCCGCAAGGCACTGGAATCACTGGATGCTGAAAAGTATGCAGGTGTATACGATTCTCTGCACAATGTAACTGCATTGTTGTTCTCTGAGAATCCGAAAGAACCAGCTTTGATCATCAGTTCTTTCCGCAAAGAAAGCAATGGTGAAAAACCTGTATTGAAAGCAGCTTTCATCAACGGTGATATTTATGCCGGTGATAATAACCTGAAGGCACTGACGCAGATCAAGACGAAGAATGAATTGATCGGTGAAGTGATCGGATTGTTACAATCTCCTGCTAAGCGTGTATTGGCTGCTTTATTGCACCACCACGAGAAGCAGGCTGAAACTTCAGCAAGCGCTGAATAATTAAAATGTATTAACTGAGATATTGAATTTTCAGTATCTCAACTTAATAAAAATCAAATTTTTTTAAACCATCCGACGGATTCGCTTAGGCGGATATGAAGCCGGAAAAAATTGAAACAAAATGGCAGACGTAAAAGCATTAGCCGAAACACTAGTAGGCTTAACAGTAAAAGAAGTTCAGGAATTAGCTGATGTATTGAAAGCTGATTACGGTATTGAACCAGCTGCTGCTGCAGTTGTAGTTGCTGCTGGCGACGGCGGTGGAGCTGCTGCTGCTGAAGAGAAAACATCTTTCGATGTAGTTCTTGTTAACGGCGGTGCAAGCAAACTGAACGTAGTTAAGATCGTTAAAGAATTGACTGGTCTTGGACTGAAAGAAGCAAAAGACCTGGTTGACGGTGCACCAAAGCCTGTTAAAGAAGGTATCTCTAAAGCTGAAGCTGACGATATCGTTGCTAAGCTGAAAGAAGCTGGTGCTGAAGTAGAAGTGAAGTAATTCTCTCTCTTTAGTGTTAACCACAAAATATAGCCGCTCTTTTGAGCGGCTTTTTTTATGCCTTTTTATAGCTACAGGCTACACGCTGCAAGCTTCACAAAAATGATATGACCCATTAGATGCTCATAAACAGAACTAAACGGATATAATCGGCTAGATCAAAATGGCAAAAGTATTTTTATAAAATGTGAATTTAAAAGTTCTCAAAAAGAGAACTTTTAAAAATAAAATATACTTTTGTTATGAAAGTTCATTTGATAAGGCGAGAAACTATTGATGCCTATAAAAAGCAAAATGCCCAAAGTAGGATTTCTTTTGAGGGATGGTTAGTTAAAATAAAATATGCTGATTGGGTGATGCCCGAAGATATACAGTCTAGTTTTCCGAGTGCAGATTTATTAGGGAAAGGTTGTAATAGAGTTGTGTTTAATATAGGTGGAAACAAGTATCGGCTCATTGCTAAATATGCATTTGGAGAAGTACAGGTTCACTTATTTATTTGCTGGATAGGTACACATGCGGAATACACCAAACTATGTAAAACAGGGGAACAATATCGAGTAAGTAATTATTAAGACTACTGTCATGGAAACATTGAAATATAAAGTGATCACCAGTATTGCTCAGTACAAGAAGTATTGCAATACTTTGGAAGAATTGGTATTTTCCGGTGCTAAGGATAAAAATACTAAAGATGAAATTGCACTCTTAACCCTTCTCATTGAAAATTGGGATGCAAAACATCTTTCCACTACTGATTTAGATCCTATTCAATTACTTCAGTCTTTTATGGATGAACATGGAATGAAAGCAAAAGATTTAGTTACTCTACTTAATGTAAGCAAAGGATATGTTTCTGATATGCTGAATTACAAAAAAGGTCTTTCCAAAGATGTGATTAGAAAATTGGCTGCACATTTTAAAGTGTCACAGGATGCGTTTAATCGTCCTTACACCTTAGTGATTCCGGTGAAGATGATGAAAAATCGAAGAAAAAAGAGGGCAGTGGTAGTCTAGTACTTACCCTTCGTCGCAATTCCCGACTTACAGTCGAAATGCTCCTCAGGGTGACGAATGATGAGTAGTAGGGCAGGCGAAGATGATTGGCTTTGCCAATCATCTTCGCCTGTTTTACCCCCAACACCTACGTCACCCTGACGAGCATCTCGATCGCAGATCGTGAATTGCGAGGAAGGGGCTGGTGTTGTAAAGGATAGGGTAGATGAAAAACTAAATGCAAGCACCATGGTTGTGTAACACGAAGAGTCCCTCGTGCCTCGGAGACTCTTCGAAGAAAGAATATCCTACGAAAACTGGCCTAAAATTGGCGGATGACTTTTAGCGTAATTAATGATTTTATATTCAAGTTGCTGATTGGAATTTGCTGTCTGAAAAAGAAGCTTAACAATAGACTTAATGTCTTTTGAAAATTGTTCGGCTGTGAAAACAACAGAGTCCATTCCGCTTTTTCTATAGGTCTCGAAATGTGAATAACCATTTTTTTCATGAGCTAATAATATAGACCGTGTCCTACCTCCATTTGTCAAGCCTTGTTGATTAGGAACAAAAGAAAAAGAATGTACAATGCCACATCTTAGAATCACATACATCTGGTTTGGTAAATCTTTTGAGCCATTTTTGTATTGAAAGTCTTTGTATAAAATATTAATTTGGCTAAAATAGTCTTCAATGAATTTAATATACTTCAATCGTGTTGAATTGCCTGTTACCATATTTGTTAGATAATCTATCATTGCTGAACCACATAAAAATACCCATGGGTCTCCACGTTGAGATAATGAAATAATTTCATCACATCTTTCAGTAAAATAGATTTCAATATCTGTTAGTGTCATAATGGTTGATGATTTGGTAGCGTACAAAACATTAATATACGGTACCTATTACACATATACAATAAAATCATTTTATTAAAAGTCAATTGTTTACTATAATCAAGGCGTAAGACGAAAAAAAGCTATTCTGATTTTATCGACTCATATATTCAAATATGTTAAACGGTTTTGCCTCTCCCCAATAATTCCCCATATTTATAGCTACTAAAACTTCACCATGAAACAACTTGCCACTTTACTAGTAGGAGCGAGCTTGGTTTTCGCTTCCTGTAAAAACAATAATGATCAGTCTGCTTATTTTGATGCATCCGGTATGGATACTACCGTTCACCCGGGAGATAATTTCTTCCAATATGCCAATGGCACTTGGGTGAAGAACAGCGTAATTCCAGATGATCAAAGCGGTTGGGGTAGTTTCTATACCCTCTATGATGAGAACCTCAAAAAAATGAGAACCATACTCGATGAACTCTCTGCTAAAACAGATCATAAAGCTGGTAGCAATGAGCAGAAAGTAGGCGATTTTTATGCAAGTGGTATGGACACTGCTGCGATTGAAAAAGCAGGTTATGAACCACTCAAGCCCATGCTTGCTAAAATTGATGCCGTAAAAGATTATAAAGAACTCATCAACTTATTAGCAAGCAGTTATGCTGAAGGTGATGGGGATCTGCTCGGTATTTATATTGGTGCTGACGAAAGAAATAGCAGTAAAAATATTTTGAGTTTATATCAAACCGGATTAACCCTTCCTGAAAAAGATTACTATACCAAAACAGATGCGCCTACTGTAGAAAAGCGTCAGAAATTGGTAGAGCATATCACAAATCTTTTTGTACTTACAGGTGTTGGCAAAACGATAGCCGCACAACAAGCCACAGCTGTATTGAAACTAGAGACTGCAATTGCAGTGTCACATCTTGCTCCGGTTGAGTTGCGTGATCCCATCAAGAACTACAATAAGATGTCTGTGAGTGATCTGGAAAAATTATCACCCAATATCAGTTGGACGGCATCATTGGCTAAAATGGGTATTCAAACAGATAGCATCAATGTGGCACAACCTGCTTATTATAAAACTTTGAGCAGCTTACTGGCTTCACAGTCTATTGATGTGTGGAAGAGCAAAGTGAAGTTTGATTATATCTCGTCGAATGCATCATTGCTTAGCAAAGCGTTTGTGGATGAACGTTTTTCTTTTAATAAATTATTCTCCGGGGCTAAAACACAAGAAGATCGCTGGAAGAAAATGGTGAGTAGAACAGATGATGGATTAAAAGATATTCTCGGACAAATTTTTGTTCAAAAATATTTTCCTGCAGAAGCCAAAAAAAGAATGGATGAGTTGGTGAATAATTTGCAGATCGCATTTGATAAACGCATCGCTCAATTGGATTGGATGAGTGATACCACCAAGCAAAAAGCCAAAGAGAAATTAACCGCGATCATGAAAAAGATCGGTTATCCTGATAAGTGGAAATCTTATGATGACGTAACCATCACGCGCAATGATTTCTATGGCAACATGCGCAGCATCGCTAAACATGATTACAAAGAAAGCATCGCTAAAATTGGTAAGCCGGTTGATAAAACCGAATGGCAAATGACCGCACCAACAGTGAATGCTTATTATAATCCCACTTTTAATGAGATCGTATTCCCGGCAGGCATTCTTCAATTTCCATTCTTTGAGTTGAAAGCAGATGATGCCATTAATTACGGAGCGATCGGAATGGTGATCGGTCATGAAATGACACATGGTTTTGATGACCAGGGTAGACAGTACGATGCACAAGGAAATCTGACCGATTGGTGGACCAAAACTGATGCTGAAAAATTCACCGCCAAAGCAAAAGGTGTCATTGAACAATACAATGCATACACTGTACTGGATAGTTTGCACGTAAACGGAGAACTCACATTGGGTGAAAACTTAGCAGATATTGGTGGGTTAGCGATTGCTTTCGATGCCTTCAAGTTGACCAAACAGGGACAAAGTGCAGAGAAAATAGGAGGGTTCACGCCGGATCAACGCTTTTTCTTGGGTTATGCGCAAGTTTGGCGAATTGTTGACCGTCCGGAAAGTCTCAGAACCAGAATCACTACCGATCCGCATAGCCCCGAAGAATTCCGGGTAAACGGTCCATTGACCAATTTTGCGCCTTTTTATCAGGCTTTTGGGGTTACAGAGAAGCATAAACTCTACCGTCCGGCCGATCAGAGGGTTAGGATTTGGTAGGGGATGGGATGGTGTTGGGTACTGGGTGCTGGGTACTGGGTACTAGGTCTGGGGTTATAAAATGCTGAATTTTGGAATCGTTGTAATGATGCATTTATAAGGCATTGATAATCAGATAGGATAAAGCGATTCCTAGAAATATTAATCAAAATAACCTAGTACCTAGTACCTAGCACCCATTACCTCTAAATTTGTTTTTGCTATTGCCTTCCGGTTTCCTACCTTTGCCATCCTTATTTTTGGGCCAATTAGCGGGTGGACATTTTTATCATTGACGTTTGAATGATGAATGAGCCGATTGTACGTTAAGAGAATCTCACCATTCTCCCCAAATTTTTATCGTATCAAAACCGGTTTTACATACATATGTCTACAACTACATTGAACAACAGGGTCGGCTTCGGTAAAACTAAACATTTGGCTGATGCTCCTGACCTGCTCGACATCCAGTTAGAATCATTCAGAGAATTTTTTCAGTTAGAGACTACGCCTGATAAGCGTAACAATGAAGGTCTCTTCCGCGTGTTCAAGGAAAACTTTCCTATCACTGATACGCGTAACATCTTCGTGCTGGAATTCCTGGATTATTTTATCGATCCCCCACGTTACACACTTGATGAGTGTATGGAGCGTGGTCTTACGTATGCAGTGCCTTTAAAAGCAAAACTGCGCTTAAGTTGTAATGATGAAGAGCACGTAGATTTCCAAACCATCGTTCAGGATGTGTTCTTGGGTAATATTCCTTACATGACTCCGCGTGGTACATTCGTGATCAACGGAGCTGAGCGTGTAGTCGTATCTCAGTTGCATCGTTCTCCGGGCGTATTCTTTGGACAATCAGTACACCCGAACGGTACCAAAATTTATTCTGCCCGTGTGATTCCTTTCAAAGGAGCATGGATGGAGTTTGCTACCGATATCAACAATGTAATGTATGCTTACATCGATCGTAAGAAAAAGTTCCCTGTGACAACACTGTTACGTTCTATCGGTTTTGAAACTGATAAGGACATCTTGGAACTCTTCGGTATGGCCGATGAAGTGAAAGCCGATAAGAAAACACTTGCCAACCACGTTGGTAAAAAACTCGCTGCTCGTGTATTGAGAACATGGGTAGAAGATTTCGTTGATGAAGATACCGGTGAGGTAGTGAGCATTGAGCGTAACGAGATCGTAATGGAGCGTGATACCGTTTTAGATGAGGAAGCGATCGCTACCATCATCGAAATGGAGATCAAGAGTGTATTCATTCAGAAAGAAGATGTGGGTGGTGATTATGCGATCATCTACAACACCTTAAATAAAGATACTTCGAACAGTGAACTGGAAGCGGTTCAGCATATCTATCGCCAATTGCGTGGTGCTGATGCTCCGGATAATGAAACTGCTCGTGGTATCATTGATAAATTATTCTTCTCTGATAAGCGTTATGATCTGGGTGAAGTGGGTCGTTATAAGATCAACCGTAAATTGAACCTTGATTATCCGCTAACCAAGAAAGTATTGACCAAGCAGGATATCATTGAGATCATCAAATACCTGGTTCGTCTGACCAATGCGAAGGCTGAGATCGATGATATCGATCACCTGAGCAACCGTCGTGTTCGTACCGTAGGAGAGCAGTTGTATGCGCAATTCGGTGTTGGTCTGGCTCGTATGGCTCGTACCATCCGTGAGCGTATGAACGTTCGTGACAATGAAGTATTTACTCCGGTTGATTTGATCAATGCAAGAACATTGTCTTCTGTGATCAACTCATTCTTCGGAACTTCTCAGTTGTCGCAGTTCCTCGATCAAACCAACCCTCTGAGTGAGATCACGCACAAGCGTCGTATCTCCGCACTTGGACCCGGTGGTTTGAGTCGTGAGCGTGCCGGTTTCGAGGTACGTGACGTACACTATTCACACTATGGCCGTTTGTGTACCATTGAAACACCGGAAGGACCGAACATCGGTTTGATCTCTACACTTTGCGTACACGCTACCATCAACGATATGGGCTTTATTGAAACGCCTTATCGTAAAGTAGTAGGTGGTAAAGTGAACATGAAAGAACTCACTTTCCTGAGTGCTGAAGAAGAAGATACAGCTAAGATCGCACAGAGTAATTCACCATTGACAGAGAAAGGTGAATTCGCTGAAGATAAAGTCGTATCTCGTCAAACAGGTGACTTCCCGATTTTAGATAAAGAAGAAGTGGAATATATGGACGTAGCACCGAATCAGATCGTTGGTCTGAGTGCTTCTCTGATTCCATTCCTTGAACATGATGATGCCAACCGTGCGTTGATGGGATCAAACATGCAACGTCAGGCAGTACCATTGATCCGTCCTGAAGTGCCTGTAGTAGGTACCGGTTTGGAAGGTAAAGCTGCACGTGATGCGCGTATCCAGATCCACGCAGATGGTAATGGTGTGGTTGAATTCGTAGATGCGAATGAGATCCATGTTCGTTATGACAGAAATGATATTGACAGATTGATCAGCTTTAACGACGATCTGCAAGTATATAAACTCACTAAGTTCATCAAAACCAACCAAGCCACTTGTATCAACCTACGTCCGGCCGTGAAGAAAGGACAGAAAGTGAAGAAGGGCGACTTCTTGACCGAGGGTTATGCAACCAAAGATGGTGAATTGGCATTGGGTCGTAACCTGCAAGTAGCATTCATGCCATGGAAGGGTTACAACTTCGAGGATGCGATCGTAATTAGTGAGAAAGTAGTACGCGAAGATCTCTTCACTTCTATTCACATTGATGAATATGAACTGGAAGTTCGTGATACTAAATTGGGTGAAGAGGAACTGACTCCGGATATTCCGAACGTATCAGAAGATGCTACTAAGGATCTGGATGAGCATGGTATTATCCGTATCGGTGCCACCATTAAAGAAGGTGATATCCTGATCGGTAAGATCACTCCAAAAGGTGAATCTGATCCTACTCCTGAAGAGAAACTTTTACGTGCAATCTTCGGTGATAAAGCCGGTGATGCTAAAGATGCTTCTCTGAAAGCACCTAACGGAACAGAAGGTGTGGTGATCGATAAAAAACTATTCCAACGTGCTAAGAAAGATAAGAATGGTAAGATCCGTGAGAAGGCACTGTTGGAGAAAGTAGAAAAAGTACACCAGCAGAATACAGAATCAATCAAAGAACTGTTGTTGGATAAGTTGCAGACCTTGTTAAAAGACAAAGCTTCTGCAGGTGTTAGCAACAACTTTGGTGAAATGCTGATCGGTAAAGGCGCTAAGTTCAATCAAAAGAACCTGAGCACGATCGATTATCAGAATGTGAATCCGCTGGGCTGGACAGGTGATGCTAAAACAGATGACCTGATCAATACCTTGTTACACAACTACAGTATCCGTTACAATGAAGAACTTGGACGTTACAAGCGTGAGAAGTTCAACATTTCAATTGGTGATGAGTTACCAGCAGGTGTATTGAAATTGGCTAAAGTATATCTCGCTGTAAAACGTAAGTTGAAAGTGGGAGATAAGATGGCGGGTCGTCACGGTAACAAAGGTATCGTTGCGAAGATCGTTCGTGCTGAAGACATGCCATTCATGGAAGATGGTACACCGGTTGATATCGTACTGAATCCATTGGGGGTACCTTCAAGGATGAACCTGGGACAGATCTATGAAACCATTCTGGGCTGGACCGGTAAGCGTCTGGGCGTGAAATTTGCTACGCCGATCTTTGATGGTGCAAGCACTGATGAGATCGAGCAATATTGTAAAGACGCAGGCATTCCTAGAAACGGACATACTTATCTGTATGATGGTGAAACCGGAGAGCGTTTCCACCAGAAGGCCACTGTAGGTGTGATCTACATGATCAAACTGCACCACATGGTAGATGATAAGATGCACGCACGTTCAATCGGACCATACAGCTTGATCACACAACAGCCGTTGGGTGGTAAGGCACAGTTTGGTGGACAGCGTTTTGGTGAGATGGAAGTATGGGCACTGGAAGCATATGGTGCAGCTAACATCCTCCAGGAATTGTTGACACTGAAGTCTGATGATATCATCGGAAGAGCCAAGACTTATGAAGCCATCGTGAAGGGAGATAATATCCCACGCGCCGGCGTACCTGAATCGTTCAATGTATTGGTACATGAACTGAGAGGTTTAGGTTTGGATCTGAAGTTTGAATAATAAGCTGCAAGCTGCAGGCTTCAAGCTACAAGCATGAAGTCTGCAGCTTGCTTCTAATTTTTTAGCATAATAATTTAAAAACAAAGCTTGCAGCTTGTAGCCTGCAGCTTGAAGCTTAAAAATATGGCCATAAAAAGAGACAATCGCCCGAGATCAACATTCTCCGAGATCACCATCAGTCTGGCATCTCCGGACAGTATCCTCGAAAGAAGTTTTGGCGAAGTACTGAAGCCTGAAACCATTAATTACCGTACCTACAAACCAGAACGTGATGGTTTATTCTGTGAAAGAATTTTCGGTCCGGTAAAAGATTATGAATGCGCCTGTGGTAAGTATAAGCGTATCCGTTACAAGGGTATCGTTTGTGACCGTTGTGGTGTTGAAGTAACTGAAAAGAAAGTTCGTCGTGAACGCATGGGTCACATCAAATTGGTGGTACCTGTTGTACATATCTGGTATTTCAAAAGCTTACCTAATAAAATTGGTTACCTGTTGGGTATGAGCTCTAAGAAATTAGAGACCATCATCTACTACGAGCGTTTTGTAGTGATTCAAGGTGGTGTGAAAGAGAACCTGAACATGGGTGATCTGTTGACAGAAGAAGAGTACTTAGATATTCTCGACAACTTGCCAAAAGATAATCAGTATCTGCCTGATGATGATCCTCAAAAATTCATCGCTAAGATGGGTGCTGAAGCTGTTCATGCTTTATTGGAAAGAATCGATCTGGATGGATTAAGTTTCTCTCTGCGTAATGCAGCAGCAACTGAAACATCACAGCAGCGTAAAGCAGATGCCTTGAAGCGTCTGAGCGTTGTAGAATCATTCCGTGATGCTAGCACAAGAATCACTAACCGTCCTGAGTGGATGGTAATGCAATACATTCCTGTTATTCCACCGGAATTACGTCCATTGGTGCCTTTGGATGGTGGTCGTTTCGCGAGCTCAGATCTGAATGATCTGTATCGTCGTGTGATCATCCGTAACAACCGTTTGAAGCGTTTATTAGAGATCAAAGCACCAGAAGTTATCCTGCGTAACGAAAAACGTATGTTGCAGGAAGCCATCGATTCATTGTTCGATAATAGCCGTAAATCAAATGCGGTGAAAGCAGAAGGTGGTCGTGCACTGAAATCATTATCTGATGTTCTGAAAGGTAAACAAGGTCGTTTCCGTCAGAACTTGTTGGGTAAGCGTGTGGATTACTCCGGTCGTTCGGTGATCGTGGTTGGACCAGAACTCAAAATGCATGAGTGTGGTTTACCAAAAGATATGGCTGCTGAATTGTTCAAGCCATTTGTCATCCGTAAATTGATTGAAAGAGGTATCGTGAAAACAGTGAAGTCTGCTAAGAAATTAGTAGACCGCAAAGAAGCTGTGATCTGGGATATCCTGGAAAATATTCTGAAAGGACACCCTGTATTGTTAAACCGTGCCCCAACATTGCACCGTTTGTCTATCCAGGCCTTCCAGCCAAAATTAGTTGAAGGTAAAGCGATCCAACTGCACCCACTCGTAACATCAGCGTTCAACGCCGATTTCGATGGTGACCAGATGGCGGTACACGTTCCATTGAGCAATGCCGCAGTACTGGAAGCTCAGTTGTTGATGCTTTCTTCTCACAACATCTTGAACCCACAGAATGGTACGCCAATCACCCTTCCTTCTCAGGACATGGTACTCGGATTGTACTATATCACGAAGGGTAAGAGAACCACAGAAACTGAAGTGGTGAAAGGTGAGGGCAAAGCATTCTACAGCATGGATGAAGTGATCATCGCTTACAACGAGCAACGTGTAGATCTTCATGCCAACATCAAGGTTAAAGTAAACGTACGTGAAGGTGGTAAACTGGTGAAGAAACTCATCGATACTACTGTAGGTCGCGTTTTATTTAACCAGCATGTACCTGCTGAGGTAGGTTATGTGAATGCATTGTTGACCAAGAAAAGTCTGAGAGAGATCATTGGTGATATCATCAAGATCACAGACGTTCCTAAAACTGCGAAGTTCCTCGATGATATCAAGACCCTCGGTTTCCGTATGGCCTTCCGTGGTGGTCTGTCATTCAACGTGAATGATCTGATCGTTCCTGATATGAGAAACGAATTGCTGGAAAATGCAAAAGTAGAAGTAGAAGAAGTGTGGGAGAACTATAACATGGGTCTCATCACCAACAACGAAAGATATAACCAGGTAATCGATATCTGGAGCCGTGTGGATACACGTATCACCGAAACACTGATCCGTGAAATGCAAAATGATAAGCAGGGCTTTAACTCTGTTTACATGATGCTGGATTCCGGAGCCCGTGGTAGTAAAACACAGGTTAAGCAGCTGGTAGGTATTCGTGGTCTGATGGCTAAACCACGTAAGAGTGGTAGTACCGGTAGTGAAGTAATTGAAAACCCGATCCTGTCAAACTTCAAAAGCGGATTGAACGTATTGGATTATTTCATCTCTACACACGGTGCGCGTAAAGGTCTTGCGGATACGGCCCTGAAAACAGCCGATGCGGGTTACTTGACTCGTCGTCTGGTTGACGTATCACAAGATGTCGTGATCAGTGAAGAAGATTGTGGTACACTGCGTGGTATTGCAACAACTGCACTGAAAGATAATGAAGATGTGATCGAGCCACTGGCAGATAGAATCGAAGGACGTACTTCATTGCATAATGTATACCATCCTGTAACAGATGAGTTGATCATTACTGCAGGTGAAGAGATCTCTTCTGATGATGCGAAAGCGATCGAAGAAGCAGGTATCGAAACTGTTGAGATTCGTTCTGTATTGACTTGTGAAAGCAAGCGTGGTGTGTGTGTGAAGTGTTATGGTAAGAACCTGGCAACAGGTTACCTTGCACAAAGAGGTGATGCTGTAGGTATTATCGCTGCACAGTCGATCGGTGAACCGGGTACTCAGTTAACACTTCGTACTTTCCACGTGGGTGGTGTTGCTGGATCTGCTTCTGTAGAATCAACCTTACAAGCGAAATTCGATGGAACCATTCAGTTCGATGGTCTGCGTACAGTAGAAACATTGAACAATGAAGGCAATAAAGTGAAGATCGTTATCGGTCGTACAGGTGAAGTGAGAATCATGGATGTGAAGAATGATCGTTTAATGATCACAAATAACGTTCCTTATGGTTCTACATTGAATGTGAAAGACGGACAACAAGTGAAGAAAGGTGATGTGATCTGTACATGGGATCCGTTCAATAACGTAATCGTTGCAGAACAGAATGGTAAGATCCGTTTTGAGAATGTAATTGATGGTATCACTTACCGTGATGAAGCTGATGAACAAACAGGTCACCGCGAGAAAGTAGTTATCGAAACCAAGGATAAAACGAAGATCCCTACTATTATTGTTGATGGAAAAGAAAGCAAGCAATACAACTTGCCTGTAGGTTCACACATTTCTGTAGAAGAAGGGGATGAAGTGAAAGCAGGACAGGTAATGGTGAAGATCCCTCGTGTACTTGGTAAGTTGAGAGATATCACCGGAGGTCTTCCTCGTGTAACTGAATTATTTGAAGCACGTAATCCGGGTAACCCTGCGATCGTTTGTGAGATCGATGGTGTGGTTGCATTCGGTAACGTAAAGCGTGGTAACCGTGAGATCATCGTTGAGTCTAAAGACGGAATGGTGAAGAAATACTTGGTGCCATTGACTCGCCAGATCCTGGTTCAGGATGGGGACTTCGTAAAAGCCGGTACACCAATGTCTGACGGACAAATCGCACCTGCGGATATCCTAGCAATTAAAGGTCCATTCGCAGTACAAGAGTACGTGGTGAATGAGATCCAGGAAGTATATCGTTTGCAAGGTGTAAAAATCAACGATAAACACATTGAAGTAATCGTTCGTCAGATGATGAAGAAAGTGGAGATCGTTGATGCGGGTGATACTAAATTCTTGGAGGAGGATCTGGAAGATCGCTTCGACTTTATCGAAGAGAACGACAGAATCTATGATAAGAAAGTAGTAACCGATGCAGGTGAAAGCGCCAAGCTGAAAGCCGGACAAATTATCACACTGCGTGAGTTGAGAGAAGAAAACTCGATCCTCCGTAGAGCAGATAAGAAACTGGTAGAAGTTCGTGATGCAAAACCTGCTACTGCAACACCGGTACTGTTGGGTATTACGAAAGCGTCTCTGGGTGTACAAAGCTGGATCTCAGCTGCATCATTCCAGGAAACGACCAAGGTACTGAGTCAGGCAGCCATTCAAGGTAAGACCGATGCTATGCTGGGTCTGAAAGAGAATGTGATCACCGGACACCTGATTCCTGCCGGTTCCGGACAGAAAGAGTTCGAGAACCTGATCGTAGGAAGTAAGGAAGAGTACGAGGTACTGGCTACTACCCGCGAAGCGATGAGCTTTGATGATGAGGAATAAGATCAAATGATCTTTTGAATAAATGTTAAAGTAGGAAGTGAAAACTTCCTACTTTTTTTCAGGTATACACTGAGTTCTTTATACACTGTTTTTGTAATCTGATATTTATTGTTAATCTTGTTGCCCCGAAAACATAATGGGAACAAAAGCCTTTAATTTTATTATCTAAACGTTAGTACATGAAAAATTTTACCATCGGTTTAAATGTGGTTCTGGTTATCGCAGTAGCAGTGTTATTTTACCTGCATTTTTCTTCAGGATCAAAAGATGGGAAAGTAAGTGCTGCAGGAACGAAAGATGTTCCACAGGGAGACTTTAAGATCGCTTATTTTGAGATCGATTCTATCGAAGCACATTTTGATTACTATAAAGAAGTAAGTAATTCTATTCAGTCTAAAGCGCAAGAGAATAGTAAGCAGTTGAATCAACTGAAACAAACTTTTGCTGATAAATATCAAGAGCTCCAGCGCACTGCTCAAACCATGACACAGGCTGAGCTGAACAGCAAACAACAGGAGCTCATGCAGATGGAAAAGACATACAACAGCAAAGAGCAAATGATGAACAATGAAATGCAGGATGAGAGCATGAAAAAAATGCTGGATGTTAGACAAAAGATCAGTGATTACTTGAAAGAGTACAATGCATCTAAAGGATATGCATTCATTGTTGGTAATAATGACGCTTCTATCGCCTTTTATTACAAAGACGCAGCCTATGATATTACTGCTGATGTGATCAGGGGGTTGAATGAGAGATATAAGAAAAAGAACTAGTTTTTATAAGCTACAAGCGTCAAGCCGCAAGCTTCAAGTGAATAACAATTTCTGTAAGGCAGGTGAATCTGAAATTCACCTGCTTTTTTATTAAAGTGAGTACTACAACAATCTTGTTGCCTGTATCTTGAAGCTTACGGCTTGCCGCTTGTAGCTTTTTTCCCTATCTTCCCCCTTGAACAAAACGTCATATGAGTAATAATAATCCTTCTTTCAAACCAACACTTGGACTGCTGGATGCTACTATGATTGTAGCAGGTAGTATGATTGGCTCCGGAATTTTTATTGTAAGTGCAGATATTACCCGTAATGTGGGTAGTGCAGGCTGGCTCATTGCAGTTTGGCTGATCACTGGGTTCATGACCCTTACTGCTGCATTAAGTTATGGTGAGTTGAGCGCTATGTTTCCCAAGGCAGGTGGACAATATGTATACCTCAAAGAATCATACAACAAGCTGACAGGATTTTTATACGGTTGGAGTTTCTTTTCTGTGATTCAAACCGGAACGATAGCTGCAGTAGGAGTTGCATTTAGTAAGTTCGCCGGTTATTTCTTCCCTTCATTAGAGATGACGGATGAAAATATGCTCGCGCAAATCGGTTTTGTGAAGATATATCCCGCACAATTTGTGTCGATCGCAATTATTATTTTCCTGACCTATATCAATACCAAAGGTGTGCAAGGTGGTAAGCTGATTCAAACCACTTTTACTGTAACCAAATTATTGTCTCTTTTTGGATTGATCGTTTTCGGGTTTTTACTCGCCGCGAAATCAGAAGTATGGAATGCGAATTGGACAGATGCGTGGACAATGAAAAATATTTCAGGCGATAACAGTATAACAGCGGTATTGGGTGTAGCTGCATTTGGAGCTATCGCTGCATCGATGGTAGGTTCTATTTTTAGTAGTGATGCATGGAACAATGTTACATTCATCGCAGGGGAAATTAAAAATCCGCAACGTAATATCGGTCTGAGTCTTTTTCTCGGAACATTGATCGTAACTGTGATCTATGTAGCGGCGAATTTGATGTATTTGAGTGTACTCCCATTAAATGATATCGCTCATGCACCACAAGATCGAGTAGCTGTATCAGCATCAAATTTGATCTTCGGAAATATCGGTACTTATGTGATCGCTGTTATGATCATGATCTCTACATTCGGATGTAACAACGGATTGATACTCGCAGGAGCAAGGGTATATTATACCATGGCTCAAGATGGATTATTTTTCAAAAAAGCCGGTGAGCTGAATAAAAATGCAGTACCTGAGTGGGCACTATGGGCACAGTGTGTAGTGGCTTCCTTATTATGTTTAAGTGGTAAGTATGGAGATCTGTTGGATATGGTCTCTTTTATCGTAGTGATCTTTTATGTACTTACTATCGCAGGTATTTTTATTCTTCGTAAAAAGAGACCTGAGTTAGATCGTCCTTATAAAGCTTTTGGATACCCGATTTTACCGGCTATTTACATGTTGATGGGTGTTACTTTCTGCGTGTTGCTGATCGTTTACAAACCAAATTTTACATGGCCGGGACTCATCATTACATTGATTGGAATTCCTTTGTATTATCTTGCGGTACGAAATAAGAAACAAGAAGCCTGATGAATTTTGAACAATTATTTACGGGATTTCAATCGATCCGAGTTGCAATCGTCGGAGATGTAATGTTGGATACCTACTGGTGGGGCTCTGTAGATCGTATCTCGCCCGAGGCTCCGGTTCCTGTAGTGGCTTTAAAGAATAAAGAGCTCAGGGTAGGGGGTGCTGCGAATGTGGCGTTGAATACAGCTTCATTAGGTGCCAAAACAACGATGATCTCTATTATAGGTGCTGATAACGATGGAGAACAGTTGTTACAGTTATTGAATGACAAAAATATTGACACTTCTTATATCCGCTCGTCGAGTAATCGTGTAACAACTAATAAAACCCGTATCATGAGCCGGAACCAGCAAATGATGCGATTGGATGCAGAGATTACTACGGATATCGATGAAGCAACAGAAAATATATTGATCGAGCAAGTGAAAAATTGTTTGGATCAACAACAACCACAAGTACTCATTTTTGAAGATTATAATAAGGGCGTAATTACCGAAAGAGTCATTCATACTGTAACTGCCTTGTGCAAAGAAAGAAATGTGATCATTGCTGTAGACCCGAAGAAAAAGAATTTCCTTTCTTATAAAGATGTTACCATTTTCAAGCCCAATCTGAAGGAAGTGAAAGAGGGATTGAACTTGTCAGTAGATCGAATTGATCTGTCTTCTTTACAGCAAATACATGAGCGTTTACAACAGCATCTTCATCATCAAATATCATTGATCACACTCTCAGAGAAAGGGGTTTTTTATCAAGATGAAACATCTCACAAGATCATTCCAACACATATCCGCAACATCGCAGATGTAAGCGGAGCAGGAGATACCGTGATCGCTGTAACCTCACTATGCTATGCCGCAACTCGTGATATGCACCTCGCAGCCGAAATGGCCAATATCGCTGGTGGACTGGTCTGCGAACAGGTAGGCACCGCCGCCATCGATCGTAACCGATTGTTGGAAGAGTGTGAAGTATTGCTAGGGGAATAATTTTGAGGAAGTAGTGAGTGGTGAGTAGTCAGTAGTCAGTAGTCAGTAATGAATACTATTGATGATACCTTTAACGTTTCACTCACTACTCACTATTCAATAAACTCCGCATTTCATTAAATCCTATCTAACATTCTTCTCAAACAATTCGATATTGTCAGTTAGGTAAATAACTAATTTCGGGTGCTTTTAAATGAGATGATTATGGCCAATAATTTTACCATCGTTGTGCATGGAGGTGCAGGAACTATTTTGAAAGAAGATATGACCCCTGAGTTGGAGAAGGCTTATCAAGATGGTCTTCAGCAGGCTTTGGATGCTAGTTATGCAGTGTTGGAAAAAGGGGGAACTGCAGTCAATGCAATTAAAGCAGCGATCGTAGTTCTGGAAGACAATGTTCTATTCAATGCTGGTAGAGGATCTGTGTTCACCAAAAAAGGTTTACAGGAAATGGATGCTGCCATCATGGATGGCGCTGATTTATCGGCAGGAGCTGTTGCTGCTGTTCGTAATGTCAGAAACCCTATTGAGCTGGCTGCAGAAGTGATGCGTAACAGCAATCATGTCTTTTTAAGTGGTAAAGGGGCCAACGACTTTGCTATCAAACAGGGGATCAAGCTTGAACCCGATGAATATTTCTTCTCTCAGTTTCGTTACGATCAATGGAAAGCTATCCGTGATTCTGATAACTATTCTCTCGATCATACCAATCATCATCTGGAAGAATTAATGCGGGATAAAAAATTTGGAACAGTAGGTGCTGTGGCTTGTGACATGCATGGCAATATAGCCGGTGCTACTTCAACGGGTGGTATGACCAATAAAAAATATGGTCGTATCGGTGATAGCCCATTGATCGGTAGCGGTACGTACGCCAATAATAAAACCTGTGCGATCAGTTGTACTGGTCACGGTGAAATGTTTATCAGAACCGTCGCTTCTTATGATGTTAGCTGTCTGATGGAATACAAAGGGTGCAGTTTGCAGGAGGCCATGGAAATAGTGGTACATGATAAGCTGATGAAGCTACAGGGTGAGGGGGGAATGATCGGCGTGGATGCCAAGGGTAATGCCGCTATGGTTTTTAATAGTGCAGGTATGTACCGTGGGGTAAAAAATAGTGCCGGTAGAAATGAGGTTTTGATCTACAAATAATTATATTTGGTAAGACTGATACACATGAGAAAATGAGGGGCTACATTTGTGGCTCCTCTTTTTTTAACTGAGAATGCCATGCAAAAAATTGCTGTGATCGTTGCCGGAGGGATGGGACAAAGAATGGGTGCGCAGATCCCCAAACAATTCCTGTTGCTGAACGGACAACCCATCTTATGGTACACACTCCAACGCTTTCTCAGTACTTGGGATGATCTTCATATTATTCTTGTATTACCCGCGGAACATAAAGAGGAAGGAAGCAAAATCGTTCAATCTTTACAAGCTGTTGATAGAGTCACGATTACTGAAGGAGGTGATACCAGATTTCAGTCTGTTAAGAATGGGTTATCACTGATCAAAGAGCCCGGAGTAATATTTGTACATGACGGCGTTCGCTGTTTATTAAGTAGTGAGCTGATCAAGAGATGTTATGAACAAACATTAGAAAAAGGCAGTGCTATTCCAGCTGTGGCTGCTACTGATAGTATTCGTATTGTAGCAGGAGAAGGACATTATGTAGCGGATAGAAATTTGGTAAGAATCATTCAGACACCACAAACTTTTTTGAGTGATCTATTATTGCCTGCATTCCAACAAACTTATCAAGCGTCATTTACAGATGAAGCAACAGTTGTAGAATCGGCAGGTAAAAAGGTTTTTTTAATTGAAGGCGAGTATACCAATCTGAAAATCACACGACCTGAAGATCTGCAAATAGCCGAACAAATACTTCAGCGTTAGCATTATTTAGCGCCATATATTCCTTCTATAATGAAAATAGGGCTGCACATGCCCACCAAATTTTTTGTAAAAAGATTTTACGCCCGGTAGGTCAGACCCTTCAAAATCAAAAAGAAGATCATGGTTCGCATACTCTCTGAGTACCTGATCCATTAGCCAATGATTACTATGCAAATCTCTTCCCTCAGGAAAAGTAGTATTCAACAAATGATAAATACGCCGCCGATCTCTGAGTAATAAAGTGTCTGATAAGACTTTTCCATCAACAGATTGAGCCGAACGTACGATGCACAGTCTTCTTTCATTATAAAATTTACACAGTTCTTCCAGTTTGATAAAATCTTGCGCCGATAAGTGGGGCATTCGTTGCGCATATTGTTGTTGATAATGATGAATTACTTGCGTAAAATCATGGTCTCTTGAATAGTGAAAATCTCCTTGCGGGATCTTATATATAAGCTGTTTCAGATCGGGGTGATAATCTTTATATATCTCTAAATAACTTCTATTCAGATCAATAATGAAATTCGTTCGATTTTTACAATGTAGTTCTGATGCAAGTGCATGATTCGAAAAATTCAAATGCAGATCTCCATACCAAGCATAACTCCTGATTTTGCGAATCAACTCTTCCTGTAAGGATTTCAATAACGAAGTATCTCCAATAAACCCTAGTTGTTGAATAAAAGGTGGGATGTAATAATAACGGAATCCATACTTTCTCCTCCAGGGTAAAGGTATGATGGCTTCATAATCTCCAATAACCAATCCACTCCAATGATCGCACATATGATCAAGGTAGTCATACTGTGCATAGATCAATCCATTAGGATGTTTTGACACACAGACATCCCATTGTTGCTGATTGATGACATGCGCCGGAAATATGTGAATAGGATATTTCACTCTATGGATTCACGCGTGTCCATACTTCTGTTCTTCCTAGCATTGAAATACCAATATAGCCACGCACATTTAATGTTTTCGGGTCTTTCAACTTCATGTAACATTTATAATCCTTTCCATTTTGAGGATCATAAATTCTGCCACCGGTCCATTCACCATCATCATGTACAAAATCACGAAGTATTACAAGTCCGATCAAAGGTTTCGTTGTTGCATTTTTATCCGGATTCTTGGTATCCAATTTTGGTTTTCCTTGCTCATCGTTTGGTTCTTTCAACCACACCAGTTTCCCATAATATTTGTTACCCTGTTTGTACACTTGTATCTGACCTTTGCCGGAAGAATTGAGCCAGACTCCCAAAATGGCATCCGGATTATCATTGGTATTGGTAAATCCTGTGATCGACCAGGTGGCAAATAGTAGCAGTAAAAAAAACTGTTTCATATTCATTGCATTTTATTGTTGGTAATAAATGGTTCCGTCTTTCATCACGAAAGCAATATTCCGAACGGCAGATATTCTTTCTGCGGGGTTTCCCTCTACAGCAATAATATCTGCTAGTAATCCGGGTTTTAGTCGCCCGATATTTTTTCCGACACCGAATACATCAGCATTCACTGAAGTAGCACTTTTTAAAACCTCTACAGGATTCATGCCATATTCCACCATGAGCTCCATCTCACGGGCATTATCTCCATGAGGGAATACGCCAACATCACCACCAAAACATATGGTAACACCTTTCTCTAAAGCTAGTTTAAAACTCTTCTTTTTTTGAATGACCCTATCCGTAGGGGGCATGGTCTTTTTATTCCAACCATTATAACTAGCGCTTGCTTCAGGCGCACTCAATGTGGCACAAAGAGCGACCTTATTGCGAATCATCAGCTCGTATACCTCTGAAGAACCATAATCACCATGTTCAATGGTAGAAACGCCTGCCGCTGCTGCTCTTTTCATACCTTCTTCAGTACTCGCATGGGCCACCACCTGTCTGCCGCTACTGTTTACGACAGCCACCAAGGTTTTTAGTTCATCAAGTGTAAATGTCGGTTGAGCACTATCATCGATTCCCCATCTGTAATCTGCGTATACTTTGATCAGATCCGCACCATTGCCGATCTGATTCCTCGCTTCTCTTGTTAATCCCTCTGCACCATCTGCTTCTGCGGCTCCTTTAATGATATTGTGAGCGGTGTTTTCAAGTTTAGGTCCATAACTTCCTGTAGCAACGATGGCTTTAGTTGCAATGATCATTCTAGGTCCGGGTATGATCTTATGTTCAATCGCTTTTTTCAATCCCACATCAGCATAATCAGCACCCTCGGTTCCCAGATCGCGAACGGTGGTAAAACCGGCCATCAGTGTGGCTTTTGCATGATTTACTGCTCTTACAACCCTTTCGGCCACTGATTCCTGCAAAACCTGTTCATTCCATTTTGTCTCGTTGTATGCATGTAAGAGGAGGTGGGAATGTCCTTCAATAAGACCGGGTAAAAGGGTTTTACCTTTCAAATCGATCCTTTTCAATGGTGCTTTTGTTGATAATGTTGAAGTTTCGCCTACCGCAATGATCTTATTTTGATAAACAAGAATACCCCAACCTGTGCGCATTTGCTCTCCATCAAATAACCTGTCTGCCTGAATCAGTATGAAACTATCTTTTTGTTGCGCCATGATGCCGACAGGAATGAGCATCAAAATGATCAGGATACGTATAAAGCCTTGTTTTTTCATCCCATTTTTGCTTTGTATGGAAAATAACCCAGACAAAAGGTAAAAAAAAAATTTGTTTGTGTAAGATGTCCGCCCCATTTTTGCATCAGAATGAAAAGAACAATCAATATTCAGTGGTGGTGGCATACAAACTCCAATCGGGGATTGTAATGGCATAGCCAGTACTGTATGAATCATATTCAGAAACCCCGACAGATATTGTCGGGGTTTTTTGTTGAATGTATCCGGATCAACCGGAATAAAAAGGATCGAATGAAAAAAATAATTGTTGAGACACAGGCTAAAAGAATGCTGGCGGATGTATTTACACCGGTAGGGATCTATCTCCGCATTAGAGATCGTTTTAGGGATACCATTTTATTGGAAAGTACAGATCATCATGCTGCGGAGAATAGCTATTCGTTTATTTGTATCAATGCTATCGCGGGCGCTGAGATCAGAACCGGTGAAACGATGGAATGTAAACTTCCTGCTCAACAACCGGAAAAAATGAGTATTCAAGACAAAGCATCTGTTCCTGCCAAGCTTTGGGATTTCATGCAGCGATTTGATATTCAAAAACCAACTGAAAAAGAAGCACAATTTGCTCAGGGCTTATTTGGCTATACCTGTTTTGATGCAGTTCAGTTTTTTGATACGGTTACTTTACAAAAGACATTGAAACAGGATCAAATGATTCCCTTGATGCGATATCGTTTGTATCAATATGTGATTGTATTCAATCATTATAAAGATGAATTACTGATCTGTGAAAATAAGATCGCCGGCATTGAATCTGAGATACAGGTGGTAGAGTCTTTGATCAGAAGTAAGGATGTGCCTGTATATCCGTTTCGTTCAAAAGGAGAAGAGGTATCTAATCTTACCGATAAGGCGTATAAGGAAATGGTACAGCAAGGGATTCAAAGCTGTATGCGTGGCGATGTATTTCAAATCGTTCTCAGCAGAAGATTCCAACAACAATTTACCGGAGATGAGTTCAATGTATACAGAGCATTACGTAGCGTCAATCCATCACCTTATCTTTTCTTCTTTGACTATGGTGAGTATAAATTGATGGGTTCTTCTCCTGAAGCACAATTGGTGATTCAAAATGGAAAGGCTATCGTACATCCTATAGCCGGAACATTTAAAAGAACTGGTGATGATGAAACAGATCAGCGCATGGCTGAACAATTATTAAAAGATGCCAAAGAAAATGCCGAGCATGTGATGCTGGTAGATCTGGCAAGAAATGATCTCAGCAGAGCCTGCTCAGATGTAGAAGTAAGTCATTACAGACAAGTACAATACTACAGTCATGTGATACACCTAGTGAGTGAAGTAGTTGGGAAAGTGCCAACAGGATATAACCCCTTTCAATTGATGGCACAAACTTTTCCGGCAGGAACCTTAAGTGGTGCCCCTAAATTCAAAGCCATGGAACTGATTGATAACAATGAGCCTACCGCAAGATCATATTATGGCGGAGCAATTGGTTTCATGGGATTTGATGGCTCTTGCAATCATGCGATCATGATTCGTACTTTTTTGAGTAAGAACAATACCCTGTATTACCAGGCAGGAGCAGGTGTTGTGGCAGCATCTAATCCGGAAAGTGAGTTGCAGGAGGTGAATAATAAATTAGGTGCTTTAAAAAAGGCGATTGGAATAGCGGAAGAGTTGGGTAGATGAGATGAAAAGTCAAAAGTGAAAGGTGAAAAGTGAAAGGAGTGAGAAAATAAATCAAGAAATCAAAGATCAAAAAATCAAAGATCAAGCGTGAAACTACTTGTATTCGATAACTACGATTCATTTACTTATAACCTGGTACATCTGGTAGAAAAGATATTGGGTACTAAAGTCACTGTGTTCAGGAATGATCATATCGATCTGGATACTGTGAATGAATTTGATAAGATCATTTTATCTCCGGGCCCTGGTATACCATCGGAAGCAGGGTTGTTATTGCCATTGATCAAAGCGTATGCTGCAAAAAAATCAATACTGGGTGTTTGTTTAGGGCATCAGGCGATTGGAGAAGCTTTTGGAGGCAAGTTGATCAACCTCACCACTGTTTATCATGGACTGGCAACGCCTATCCAATTAGAACCGGCAAGCAGTAAGCAAAAAGCCAATGATATTTTTCAAGGATTTGAAAATGAATTGATCGTTGGGCGCTATCACAGTTGGGTAGTCAGTGATGAAGAATTTCCGGATGACTTGGAAATAACCGCCAGAGATCATAACAACTATATCATGGCGTTGCGACACAAAACATATGATGTACAAGGAGTACAATTTCATCCCGAAAGCGTACTGACACCGGAAGGAGAAAAGATATTGCGTAACTGGTTAAAACAATAATGTAGCGTAAAGCGTAAGAACTAAAAATATTTATGAAAAAGATATTACAATACTTGTTTGAACATAAAACACTGAGTAGAGAGAAGGCGAAGGAGATACTGCTGCAAATGTCTGCCGGACAATTCAATGAAGCAGAAATATCCTCTTTTATTACTGTGTTTTTGATGCGAAGCATTACTATCGAAGAATTACAAGGCTTCAGAGATGCATTGCTGGAGCTTTGCGTTCCGGTAGATTTGAAAGGACGTGCAGTGATGGATATTGTAGGAACCGGTGGAGATGGGAAAAATACTTTTAATATATCCACTCTATCCTGTTTCATTGTAGCAGGTGCCGGACAACAGGTTGCTAAACATGGTAACTATGGGGCATCATCTGTGAGTGGAGCTTCGAATGTGATGGAACAGTTGGGATATCGTTTTAAAAACAATGTCGATGAACTGAATAAGGAATTAGATCAGACCAATATCTGTTTTCTTCATGCTCCATTCTTTCATCCTGCATTAAAAGTAGTAGGTCCGATTCGTAAGCAATTAGGTGTGC
Organism: Sediminibacterium sp.; assembly: GCA_965279585.1. Lineage (GTDB taxonomy): Bacteria > Bacteroidota > Bacteroidia > Chitinophagales > Chitinophagaceae > Sediminibacterium. The sequence continues at coordinate 1,575,663 of OZ257248.1, forward strand.
GTACTTTTTTCAATATGCTAGGGCCTATGGTAAATCCTGCCGCTCCTGCTTATCAGTTGGTGGGTGTGTATAATTTAGAAATGGCTCGTATTTATAACTATCTGTTACAAGAAACCGGAAAAGCTTTTACAGTAATTCATAGTTTGGATGGTTATGATGAAATATCCTTAACCAATGATACCAAAGTGATTACCAATGAAGGTGAGAAAATCATGACACCTGAGCAGCTTGGTAAAAGGATGGTCATGCAGGAAGATATTTATGGAGGTAATACGGTTGAAGAAGCCGCACGCCTATTTGTAAAAATCATCAAAGGAGAAGGAAGTTGGGCACAGAATGCCGTGGTTTTAGCCAATGCTGCTATGGCATTATTTGGGACTGGTCAGTATAAAAATTATGATGATGCTTATGCTGCGGCGGTAGAGAGCCTGGAAAGCAAGAAAGCATACCAAACATTAGAACAACTCATCAATCTGCAATAACATGAACATATTGGATACAATAGTTGCGAAAAAAAAGGTAGAGATCGCTGCAGCAAAAGAGCGAATATCCGTTGAAGGGTTATCACAACAAGATTTCTTCTCAAGGCATACGTATTCTCTTTGCTCTTTTTTGCAAAATGAAACACGTACAGGAATCATTGCAGAGTTCAAGCGGAAATCACCTTCAAAAGGTATCATCAATGCAACTGCAGAAGTGGAAGAAGTAACAACGGCTTATGCAGCAGCTGCTTCAGGAATCTCTGTATTGACCGATACTGATTTTTTTGGTGGGACAAGTGAAGATCTACAGAGAGCGCGCATACAACAAGTGCCAATATTGCGTAAAGATTTTATGATTGATGAATATCAGGTGTATGAAGCCAAAGCCATGGGGGCAGACGTGATCTTACTCATTGCAGCTTGTCTTACACCTGATGAAGTCAACCAGTTGGGTGGATGTGCAAAAGGTTTGGGATTGGAAGTGTTACTGGAAATACATGATGAAACAGAATTGGGGCATATCAGTGATATGGTGGATATGGTAGGTGTGAATAATAGAAACTTAAAGACTTTCGAAGTAGATATTCATACCTCATTACGGTTGATAGAGCAAATTCCGGCTGGTAAGCCAGCTATCGCAGAAAGTGGTATCAGTAATGTAGATACAATCGTAACTTTACGCAAAGCCGGATTCAGCGGTTTTTTAATCGGGGAAAATTTCATGAAAGAACCCCGCCCTTCGGTTGCTTTTGCTGATTTTATCGATCAACTAAAAGCAAAGCAAAATGCGTATTAAAGTCTGTGGCATGACCCAAGTTGAGCAAATCACACACCTTGATGAAATGGGTGTGGAATTTGCCGGATTTATTTTCTATCATAAATCGCCTCGGTATGTGTTCAAACATATGCCAAGACCGGAGATCAAAAAGATCAGAGGACAACATATTAATAAAGTAGGGGTATTTGTGAACGCTCCTGTTGAAGAATTGTTAGAGATCGTGGATCAGTGTGGTTTACAGATGGTACAGTTGCATGGGGATGAAACACCTAAATATTGTGAGAAAGTAGCAGATTATATCGACGTGATCAAGGCATTTCGCTTGCGTGAAGATGATCAGGTGCTTTGGAAGATCAAGGATTATCAGGATATCGCAGATATGTTTTTATTTGATACAGAAGGTGCAGGATACGGAGGGACAGGTAAAAAATTTGATTGGTCGGTATTAAAAGGTTTGCAAATCAATAAACCATTTTTTCTCAGTGGAGGAATTGGTCCGAATGATGTTGAAAATATCAAAGAATTCATTCAAGATCCTGTGGCGAAAGATCTGTTTAGTTTGGACGTGAACAGCAAGTTTGAAACCATACCCGGACTAAAAGATATGCAGGCAGTAGAAAAATTTGTAAAAGAGATCAAAACCATTAAGTAATGATGACAACGAGTTTTCAGAATCCGAATGTACAAGGTTATTACGGGCAGTTTGGGGGAGCTTATATTCCCGAAATGTTACACCGTAATGTAGAAGAGTTGCGTGAACAGTATCTGTCTATTATGAATGATCCTGTTTTTAAATCAGAGTTTGATGAGTTGTTGCAAGATTATGTAGGAAGACCTACGCCTTTGTTTCTCGCTGAAAGATTGAGCAAAGAGTTCAATACTACGATCTATCTCAAGCGAGAAGACCTTTGTCACACAGGTGCTCATAAGATCAACAATACAATCGGACAGATATTATTGGCACGTCGATTAGGAAAGACAAGAATCATTGCAGAAACAGGTGCCGGTCAGCATGGCGTTGCAACTGCTACGGTTTGTGCATTGAAGGGAATGGAGTGTATTGTTTACATGGGTGAGAAAGATATTGAGAGACAAGCCCCGAATGTGGCGCGCATGAAAATGTTGGGAGCTAAAGTAGTACCTGCTACCAGCGGTAGCAAAACATTAAAGGATGCTACCAATGAAGCGATCAGGGATTGGATCAATCATCCAAATGATACACATTATATCATTGGAAGTGTTGTTGGCCCACACCCATATCCGGATATGGTAGCAAGATTCCAAAGTGTGATCAGTGCTGAGACAAGAAAACAGTTAAAAGAAAAAAGAGGGAATGAATTGCCGACACATGTAATTGCCTGTGTGGGTGGAGGTAGTAATGCAGCCGGTGCTTTTTATCATTTTTTAAATGAAACATCTGTACAATTGGTAGCAGTGGAAGCAGCGGGGCACGGTATTCAATCAGGTATGAGTGCTGCCACTACACAATTGGGGAAGCCGGGGATCTTACATGGAAGTAAAAGTTTGTTGATGCAAACAGCAGATGGACAGGTAGTCGAACCTCATAGTATTTCTGCAGGACTAGACTACCCCGGTATCGGACCTTTACATGCGCATTTATTCACCAGTGGAAGAGGTGTATTTTTATCTGCAACCGATGAAGAAGCATTACAGGCAGCTTTTCACGTAAGTAAAACGGAAGGAATCATTCCTGCATTGGAAACAGCTCATGCTTTTGCTGTATTGGGTCAACTAAATCTTCAGCCTTCGGATGTGGTAGTGATTTGTCTGAGTGGAAGAGGGGATAAAGATCTTTCAACCTACATGCAGCAATTATAATTATTTACGCGTATAACGTTATGAGTAGAATAGAGACATTATTTAGTCGCAAAAAGGAAAGGGTATTGAATGTGTATTGTACCGCAGGATATCCGGAATTGAACAGTACGATGGATATCATACTCACTTTGGAGAAGTCCGGTGCTGATTTGATAGAACTAGGGATGCCGTATAGTGATCCACTTGCAGATGGTCCTGTGATACAAGCAAGCAGTAGCAAGGCTTTGCAAAACGGTATGAGTATCGAGGTTTTGTTTGACCAATTGAAAGATCTGCGTACGAAAACACAAGTTCCATTGATCTTGATGGGATATATGAATCCCGTCATTCAGTATGGGTTCCGGAAGTTTTGTGAAGATGCAGCAGCTGTAGGTGTGGACGGATTAATACTTCCTGATTTACCCGAATATGAATACGAAACGATGTATGGTGACATCATCCAAAAAGCAGGACTTGATTTTATTTTTCTGGTAACACCGGAAACATCCGAAAGCAGAATTAAAAAATTGGATAGTTTAAGCAGTGGATTTTTATATGCAGTGAGTTCATCTGCTACAACCGGTAATGAAAAGGATTTTGATCAGGTTACTGTTTATTTACAACGGTTAAAAGATATGCAACTGAAAAATCCGGTATTGGTAGGTTTCGGAATCAAAGACAAAAATACTTTTGATACAGCTTGTCGATATGCAAATGGTGCGATCATTGGGTCAGCATATATCAAAGCATTAGACCAATCCGGAGATATTCAATCATTGACACAGAAATTTTTAGAGCAAGTATTATGAATGTAGTGATCGTAAAATACAATGCAGGGAATATTCAATCTGTACAATACGCATTGGAGAGAATCGGAGCGTCGGCACTTGTTACAGATGATCATGCGTTGATTCGTTCTGCTGATAAAGTGATCTTCCCGGGAGTTGGTGAGGCAAGTACAGCTATGAATTATTTAAAATCAAGATCATTGGATCTGTTGATTCAAGAATTGAAGCAACCTGTATTGGGTATCTGTCTTGGTATGCAACTCATGTGTAAACATTCGGAGGAAAATGATACAACATGCTTGGGTATTTTTGATGAGCAAGTGAAATTATTTCAGCCTGAAAAGTCAGATGGTTTAAAAGTGCCACAGATCGGTTGGAATACGATCAGTGATCTATCAACAGACTTATTTAAAGATATTCCCGAAAACAGTTTCTGTTATTTTGTTCATGGATATTATGCTGCAAAAGGTGAGCATACGATCGCAACTACAGACTATATTCAACCGTATAGTTCGGCATTACATCGTGATAATTTTTACGGAGTACAGTTTCACCCGGAGAAAAGTGCAGTAGTAGGAGAAAAGATATTGAGTAATTTTTTGACATTGATAAAATAAAAGCTTTTATGCAGATTATACCGGCAATAGATATCATTGATGGGAAATGTGTTCGACTGACGCAAGGTGACTATGCGCAAAAGAAAATTTACAATGAGAACCCATTAGAAGTAGCATTACAATTTCAGGATGCAGGGTTACAAAGATTACATCTTGTAGACCTTGATGGTGCAAAAGTCGGTGCAGTCACGAATTGGAAAGTATTGGAACAATTAACAAGTAAAACTAGTATGATCATTGACTTCGGCGGTGGAATAAAAAACGAGGAAGATCTGCGTGTTGTTTTTGATTCCGGAGCTGCTTATGCTACGATTGGTAGTTTGGCAGTAAAAGAAGAAGCGAAATTTGTATCATGGTTACAATCGTATGGGGCAACTAAATTTTTATTGGGTGCAGATGTAAAAGATGAAAAAATTGCTGTTGGCGGATGGCTTGAAACTACTGAGATCAATATTGTTGATTTTATTGATCAATACAAGAATCATGGTATTACCCAGCTCTTCTGTACAGATGTGAGTAAAGATGGAAAATTGGAAGGCCCTTCTATTGCTTTGTACCAAAAGATCATTCATCAATTTCCTGATCTTTATTTCATTGCCAGCGGTGGCGTTAGTAATCGTTCTGATCTGGAGCAATTAAAAGAGATAGGATGTAAGGGTGCTATTGTTGGTAAAGCTATTTATGAAAATAGGATCAGCTTAGCAGAGCTCAGTCTCCTGAATCAATAATTTATTTACAAAAAGATGTATGCTGACAAAAAGAATTATACCCTGTTTAGATATCAAAGATGGACGAACCGTTAAAGGAGTCAACTTTGAAAATATACGAGATGCAGGTGATCCGGTAGAATTGGGTGCCTTGTATGCAGCTTCGGGTGCAGATGAGTTGGTGTTTCTGGATATTACTGCTACCAATGAAAAAAGAAAGACACTCAGTGAATTGGTTAATAAAATATCACATAAGATCAATATCCCTTTTACAGTAGGTGGCGGAATCAGTAGTGTTGATGATGTGCGGGCATTGTTACAAAATGGCGCAGATAAAATTTCGGTGAATACGGCAGCTTTTAAAAGACCGGAGTTGATCGCAGAACTATCTAAAGAATTTGGTTCACAGTGTGTGGTCTTAGCTATTGATACACGTCAAGAGGATGACGGTAATTGGTATGTATACCTAAACGGAGGGCGTGTAAAAACAGAAACGCTTTGTTTGGATTGGGCCAAACAAGGAGTGGCACTCGGTGCAGGAGAGATTTTACTTACTTCTATGAATCATGATGGTACCAAACAAGGATTTGCATTGGATATTACTGCTCAATTAGCAGAAACGCTACCTGTTCCTGTGATTGCTTCCGGTGGTGGTGGTACTATGGAACATTTTACCACTGTATTCAAAGAAGGAAAAGCTGATGCAGCACTGGCAGCCAGTATCTTTCATTTTAAAGAAATAGGGATACCGGAATTGAAGCAGTATCTTGCAGAAAATGGAATTGCAGTGCGGCGATAGTGAATAATGAATATCGAATGATGATGGATAAGCATATGGGGGTGTATTAAAAGATTAAATTATGAAAGTAGATTTTTCAAAATATGCAGATGGGTTAGTTCCTGCTATTGTGCAAGACATTGAAACCCATAAAGTGTTGATGCTGGGTTTTATGAACCAGGAAGCATTGACCAAAACTGAAGAAACAGGAAAAGTTACTTTTTTCAGTCGCAGTAAAAACAGACTCTGGACCAAAGGTGAAGAGAGCGGAAATTTTCTGGAGTTAAAAAGTATAGCTGTCGATTGTGATCAGGACACATTACTGATTCAGGCGCATCCCGTAGGACCTGTTTGTCATACAGGAGCCGATACTTGTTGGAGTGAGCGCAATCATAGTGAAGATTTTCTATTATACCTGGAAGATATTATTCGTTTGCGCAAACAAGCTTCACCGGAGGAGTCCTATGTCGCTAAGCTCTTTTCCAAAGGAATCAATAAAGTAGCTCAAAAAGTAGGTGAGGAGGCTGTCGAATTGGTCATTGAAGCTAAAGACGATAATGAAGAACTGTTTTTGAACGAAGCCGCTGACCTCTTGTTCCATTATTTACTTTTGCTTAACGCGAAAGGTTATAAATTACAGTCTGTGATTGAGATATTGAAAAAAAGACATTCGAGATAATATGAAAAAGCTACTCTTTTTGTTATTGATGCCACTGGGTGTTTTAGCGCAGGTTGGTGTTGATAGTTATGAGATCAAAGGAATAATTAAAGGATTGTCCGATAATACCACTGTTTTTCTGATCAATGGAGTTACGGGACAAACCATTGCTACAGCAACAGTAAAAGAAAGTCGCTTTACATTAAAAGGAAAACTCGCGCATCCTGAATTGGTGCAGATCGGATTTAATGGAAAGAACGAGAAGCTTGATATGTTCATCGGGAATGATGCTGTGAGTCTGGATGGAGAGCTTACTAATCTGGACGCTGCTGTGATCAGTGGCTCTACAGTTCAAAAAGATTATGAGCGCTTCAGAGTAAAATTCAATCCATTGAAAGATAAATTGAATGCGCTTGCAAGCACTATCAATCAACAGTCTGCTTCAAACACAAATCGTGATTCTTTGATCAATGTTTTCAATCAAAACAAAGCAGTGTTACTAGCAAATGCCGCTGAATTTATAAAAAATAATGCAGCATCTCCTGTTAGTCCATTCGTCTTATTTGCTGTAGGACCTTTATATGAAGATCTCGATGAGTTAGAAGCTCGTTTCAATGATCTGCAACCCATCGCTAAAAAAGGATTTTATGCGGACGTCATCGCTCAAACTTTGAGTAAGTCTAAAATTGGTCGAGTTGGTTCTCAGGCGCTTGATTTCACACAGAATGATGTGAATGGAAAACCGGTTTCGTTATCTTCTTTCAAGGGCAAATATGTGTTGGTTGATTTTTGGGCGAGCTGGTGCAGACCTTGCAGAGAAGAAAACCCCAATGTTGTTCTCGCTTACAATACTTATAAAGACAAGAACTTCACTGTCTTAGGTGTATCCTTGGATCAGGATAAAAACAATTGGTTACAAGCCATCAAAGTAGATAAACTTGATTGGACGCACGTAAGTGATCTTAAATATTGGGAAAATGAAGTAGCCAAGATGTACAATATCCAAGGTATTCCTGCAAACATGTTGATCGATCCCAACGGAAAGATCATCGCCCGAGACCTCAGAGCCCAGTTTTTGCAAGAAAAGTTGAAGGAGTTGTTGAAGTGAGGTTTTTAGTCCATGGACTATGGTCTAAAAACCCCCTCATACTTCTTCACATCAAACCCAACAGCCACTATTTTTCCTTTCTTCACTATTATGGGTCTTTTGATGATGCTGGTGTGTTGCTGCATGATGGGTATAGCTTTTGATGCACTGGTCACAGTTTGTTGTGTAGTGGTGGGAAGCTCTTTATAAGTGGTAGATCTTTTATTAAAGATCAGTTCCCAGTCTACCTGTTCTGTCCATGATTGTAAAGTAGCAGCATCTATACCTGAAACTTTATAATCATGAAACTGATAATCGATCTTGTTTTCTTTCAGCCAAGTAATGGCTTTTTTCACAGTATCGCAATTTGGGATGCCAAAAACAGTGTACATATATCCGAATATTTTATCCATTCAAAGAAGCCTATCCGCCGATTTTGTAGCGGTTAGAGCCAATTGTATAGAATTTCGTCAATAATAACTCATTAATCTTTAATTTGTTCTCCAGCAATCGAAAGACCTTGAGAATTTATCTACTTTGGATAAGCTGTATGCTATCCTTAACATTGACAGCTCAGAACAGCACTGAGAAGACACGCTCACAATTGGGTCTTATTATCGGCAATATACTGGAAGCGAAAACAGGGAAGCCTTTGGCATATGCTTCTGTACAATTAAAAAATTTGTCTGACAGCTCTCGAAAATCCGCAGTGGTAGCAGATAAGAATGGTTCTTTTGAATTCAATAAACTTTCTCTTGGGTATTATAGAATATCTGTCATCATGGTTGGGTTTGCTCAATTGGATATTGATAGTATTCATCTTCGCCCTGAACGATATGATTTTAATCTAGGTGATATCAAACTCAATGATGCTTCCGGAAGTTTGAATGAAGTAATTGTATATGCAGAAAAACCATTGATCGAAAACAAAGATGATAAGATCACTTACAATGTTGGAGAAAGTGCGCTTAGTGGTGGTGCAAGCACTGCTGAATTATTAAAAAATATGCCTTTGGTCAATAATGATCCAACAGGAAAAATATTACTAAAAGGAAAAGAGCCAAGAATTTTGATTGATGATAAACCAACAGAACTCAATGCCCAACAATTGCAGGATTTGTTAGAAAGCTTGCCGGGAAGCAGTATTGAGAAAATCGAGATCATGACCAATCCACCTCCGCAATATGCTACTGAGACCGGAGGCGTGATCAATATTGTAACTAAAAAAGGAAAGATCGGTTGGGTAGGAAGTACCACATTGAGTGCGGGTACCAGAGGAGAAGGGAATTTAGCTGCCAATGCAAGTTATCGTACACAACCTTTTTCAATCAATATTACAGCCGGTCTGGGGGGGAGTGTTTTGACCGGTAACAGCTATTCTAAAAGGGAGAATATTTATCGCGATTCTATCAATTACTTTAATACTACAGGTTCATTTGAAAATAGGAATCTGCGACCCAATCTCCGTGTTCAAACTGATTTTGAATTCAACAAACAAAATCAACTGAATGTGACCTATCAAGGTAACTTGAACTATTACGATAATGAGAGTCTCAACACTTTCACAAATATCAATCGGAATAAAGAAGTATACAGATATAGTACGAGAACAAATGGTAGTGAAGGTGAAGGATATGGACATAACGCTTCCTTATCGTATACGCACAAAGCAAAAAATCCCGCAGAGTTCATAAGGATTATTCTCAATGTCAATGCCAATAAGAATAACAATGATCGTGCGTTTTTTCAGGAGTTCTTGAACCCTGATTTTTCTGCTACGGGAATCGATTCGACCCAATCTCAATTCTTTGATAACTTTAATCGCTCAGCTTCCATACGTGCCGATTACAACAAACCATTGAAAAAGAAGGGAGCCAATTTTTCAACAGGTGTTTTCTACAATAAATCCTTTTTTCACAATACACTCAATACTAGTTTTCTAAGAAAATCAGATGGTGTATTTATTCCCAATGATCTTCTTAGTAATGATTTTGAGTTCTTGCAAGACATTTTTACGGCCAGAGCAGGATTTGGATTGCCTTTCGAAAAAGGATGGAGATTGAACTTTGGTGTGCAAGCGGAGCATACCGACATGGGCTTTGCATTCATAAAAGGGAATAGTACGAATGTCAATAATGGCTATTGGAATTTGTTGCCCAATATCTCTTTACGCAAGGAATTCAATAAGTCGCTCAACTCTACCTTAGTATATCGTGCAACCATCCGTAGACCCGGTATTGGAGAATTGAACCCGAATGTAGATTACAGTGATCCATATAATCTTCGATTTGGAAACCCTTATCTGAAGCCAACACTCTCAGATAATTTCGATTGGAATGTAAGTTGGATCAAAGGCAAGTATTATATCAATACTTCATTGGGATATAATCGATTAAAAGATGTGTTCAATTCCATTCGTAATCTGGTGGGAGATGGTAAGACTGAAGTCAGCTGGCTCAATATTGCAGACAGACGCGAATATGAAGCGAGTATATGGGGTGGATATACTTTCAGTAAGCAATTAAGAGTGAATACGAGTATGGGGTATACGATGAACAAATACAGTGAAACAGAAAAAAAATTATATCGTTACCGTGATGGAAATAGTTTTTATAGTAGCTTGAATTATACTTTCACACCCAGTAACATATTAACTTTTGAAGGTAGTGTTCGTTTTAGCAATTTTGCCAATCCACAGGGCAGAAGCAGAAGTAATGTGAACATGAACTTAGGCGTGCAATATCGTTTCTTTGATCGCAGACTAATTTTGAGTTTCAATGCTATTGATCCTTTTACACCTCAGCGCTTTACAAACTATACTTACGGTGCAAACTTTAACTTAGAAAGCTTTAATTCTAGTAATACCCGCAACTTTAGGGTAGCCATAAGTTACCAGCTTAATAAAGTCGTACAGAAATCGAAGTTGAGTGAGAAAGATAAAAAGGCAGCATTGCAAAAAATCAAGGCTGCTAGTAGTTAGATCTTATCTCATAAGTTGATACCTGATCTAAATGTCAATTGAGAAGTGTAGTTACTAAATCTTTCAACTTACTTTAAGTCTATTTGCTAGCCAGCTTTTCTGTATTGGAATCAACCAGTTCTCCAGCAATTCTTTTTTATTAACCACGAGATTATTAAAGTACAAAGTATCTGGGGTAATAAAATTATTTTCCAAAGCGTAATTTAATTGAGATAGCGGTAATAACTGTACTTTATCTTTTACTACAAAAGCCAGTTGCTGTCTGTCGAACATATTCACTTTGAAACGTGCTTCGATCTCTTTGATCATTCTTACGGAGCTGTCTGTACTACATCCGCTAACACCTGTGGCTGTTTCATCGGCCATGATCACAATGAATTGTCCAAAAAGCAAATTGGCATAACCTTTTACAGGAGTACCATGACTCAACCAATGGGTTGTAAAATCATTAAACATGCTTTCCAATTCAAAAGCTTCACTCATTGAGAACAGACGCGAAGACTGGTATACCCACACCCTGGAGCTGTCGTGGAAATCTGCCGGTATAAATGACTGATAATTAAAATCCATGGTGCAAAGATAGAGAGAATGTTGGATGGAACATGTCAGATGGCAGATCTCAGATGTCTGATTTCTGATGTCGGATGTTTTGTATTAGGTTTTTATTTCTTCATTCTGTTTTTTGGGGTTTTGAGAATGCATAGAGGAAGCCCATGAAGAGGGCTAAACTGATATGGCGGAAAAGGCGGGGTGTGGAAAGTTCTTTACTAGCATCTTCGAACAATAGAAAGCGCCAGCCAATAAAGAAAAGGAATAGAACCACGCTCATCCAGCACATCTTTTTCCAAGAAAAATGGCGCCAGTTAAAATATGATTTAAGCTTAGACAAAAATTAAAAAGTCAAAAGTGAAAAATCAGACATCCGACATCTGAGATCTGACATCTACCATCAAACCATACTCTGCGCAACCAGCTCTGCTACATCCAACACTGCTACTTCATTTTCTTTTTCGCGGTTTTTCACGCCATCGGTCATCATGGTATTGCAGAATGGACAAGCAGCGGCAATGAATCCTGCGCCTGTTGCAAGGGCTTCATCGGCTCTTTCGATATTGATACGCTTATCGCCCGGTTCATCTTCTTTGAACATTTGAGCACCACCTGCACCACAACAGAGACCTTTGCTTCTGCATCTTTTCATTTCTACCAGCTCGGCATCTAAAGCTTCCAATACTTTTCTGGGGGCTTCATAAATATTATTGGCACGTCCGAGATAACAACTATCATGGAAAGAGATCTTTTTCCCCTTAAAAGCGCCACCTTCTTTCAGTTGGATACGTCCTTCATCGATAAGTTGTTGGAGAAGTGTGGTATGATGAATCACTTCATAATTACCACCCAACTCAGGGTATTCATTTTTGAGTGTATTGAAGCAGTGCGGACAAGTTGTTACGATTTTTTTGATACCATAACCATTCAGTACCTGAATATTCTGATAGGCCATCATCTGAAAGAGAAATTCATTTCCGGCTCTGCGGGCAGGATCTCCTGTACAGGCTTCTTCTTTTCCGAGAATGGCATAACGCATACCTACTTTATCAAGAATAGAGGCAAAAGCTTTGGTGATCTTCTGTGCTCTTTGATCAAAGCTGCCGGCACAACCTACCCAGAATAGGATCTCAGGTGTTTCTCCGTTCATTGCCATTTCTGCCATGGTCATCACTTTCATATGCATTCAATTGTTGCTGAAGATCAGCGGTTATGTAAATCTGTCCTACGATCGTTACGGCGTAAATTTATGGCTAACATTTTATACCACAATAGGATGTTTGAAGGGATCTTTTTTTCCATTCAAATAAATCTCCTTTCAGTGGGTTTGTTTCTGATGTACATTATATCCGGTACATTTGATTTTTACCCTATAAATATGGTTTATATCTTTTTTATAGCAGCATTGATCAGTTTTTTGGGCCAGCTCCCACTGGGAAATATGAGTTTTACAGCCACTCAGATATGTATCCAGGAAGGGGTGAAGAAAGCCTGGATGTATGCCATCGGTGTAGCCATTGTTGAAATGATCTATCTGCGGTTTGCATTGACGGGGATGGATTGGGTAGTTCAACACCGAAGCTGGTTCATTGCTTTAGGGTGGGTAACCGTGTTGTTATTTCTCGTACTGGGTGTCATGGCATTTGTTGCTGCACGTAAACAAACAAAAGAACAACGATCTGTAATCCTCGATAACAAATTGCATCGGTTCTTGCTCGGACTTACCATGAGCGCACTGAATCCAGTTCAAATACCATTTTGGTTTCTATGGACTTCTACTATGATTCAAACTGAAGTGTTGCCTGTTTCAGCCGCTGCTTTTCATGTATTTACTTTTGGTGCTGGGATAGGAACCATTACGGGATTGGCTGTTTATATTCACGGAGGTAATTGGCTGGTAAAAAGGAATAATACCAGTAATAAGACCTTGAATCAGATCATGGGTGTGATTTTTATACTCACTGCTATGATACAGTTATATAGGATGTTGTACAAACCATGGATCTAGTCTACAATAAATAATGTACAACCATTTTTAGAATAGGTCCGATGTGCATCCGCATGATCACCAACAGTATACATTTGACCTTTTATAAGAAGGTACTTTTCTCCATTGTCTAATTCTGTTTCCATTTCACCTTCTGCACAAAAAATGATATGCCCTTTATTGCACCAATGATCCGCTAAATAATTGGGAGAATAAGTGACCAGTCTGATACGAATATCATCACGATGAATGATCCGCCATTCTGCAAATCCGGTGATACCCGTATGGATCTCAGGCTCAATAGAATTGAAGTCTGTGATAGAAAAGGGGAATGGAGATAGTTTCATAGGATTCTGTAAAATCAATAATAAGCAATAAGGAATAAGAAATATAAAAAGATAAGCCTGATCATTTAGGCAATACTTTCTGATTCATTATTTCTCATTTCATATTCTTTATTTATTGTGTTGCCCACTGGTCTCTTTCTTCAGGGGAGAATTTCCATGGAGCGAAATTGTTTTCCGTGTTGCTGAACATGCCATTCCATTCTTGCGGTGCATTGCTTTCTTCCATGATCAGGGATCTGCGTAATTCTGTGATGATCTCTAGTGGAGAGATACTTACAGGACATTCTTCTACACAAGCATTACAGGTAGTACAAGCTCTAAGTTCTTCCACAGAGATATAATCATGCAACAAAGATTTGCCATCATCCTGAAAAGATTTATTCTTATCGATATTACGACCAACTTCCTCCAGACGATCACGTGTTGCCATCATGATCTTTCTGGGGCTCAAAAGTTTACCGGTGGTATTGGCAGGACAAGCAGCGGTGCATCTGCCACATTCTGTACAGCTATAAGCGTCCAGTAAATTTTTCCAACTCAAGTCGAATACATCTTTTGCCCCGAAACGTGCCGGTGGTGCAGCATCAGTGGGTGCTAGTTCCGGTTGCATCGCATACAATACTTCATTTTGAACACTCGGCATATTTTTCATCTTGCCGGATGATTCCAGTCTGGTATAGTATGCATTGGGGAAAGCAAGCATGATATGTAAATGCTTCGAGTATGGTAGATAATTTAGGAATGCAAAAATGCCCACAATATGCAACCACCAACAAGTACGTTCAATTGCAATGAGTATGCTATCAGATAAGCCGGAAAAGATCGGACTGATCAATCCTGAAAAATAAAAAGAACCGGTAGCAGGGTAGTGACTATCGCCTCTTTCCTGCAGTACAAGATCTGTAGCATTCATGGTTAAAAACAAACTCATCAGAATGATCTCAGTGATGAGGATATAATTGGCATCAGATCTAGGCCATCCATTCAGATCTTTGCTGAGAAAGCGTTTGAGTTTGATGATATTCCTACGGGATAAGAAAACAATACAAACCAATATCACACCCACTGCGAGAAACTCAAATGAATTAATCAACCAATTGTATAAGGAACCCAAAGGCGCAGCAAAAAGTCGGTGCTTGCCTAAAATACCATCCAATACGATCTCCAGAACTTCCAAATTGATGATGATAAATCCTGCATAGATCACAAAGTGCATGATCGCTACCAGTGGATTGGAAAACATTTTTTTCTGTCCCAATGCCAATAACAATAAGTTTCTCCAGCGTACAGCCGGTTGGTCGTTCAATGCCTCATCTTTCCCTAAAAGAATATTACGTCTGATCTGTCCTGCTTTACGCGCAAATAACCAAACGGATACAGCTACTAAAGCCACAAAAAGGATTTGCTGGAGATATTGCATACAATCGGTCTTAGGGTGCTAAGATAGCAGTTTTGATCGGTTAGAAATGGGATTGTTGATTGCTTTTAATGTTCCTACATTTGATCATAAATCATGGCTATGGGTAACCCGAATTATATACTTACAAAAGATGTAGCAGCTCGAAAACTACATAGAATGGCTTTAGAATTAGCAGAACAATTGAATGGTGATGATGCTCCCATCGTGATATTGGGTATCCGGAACAGTGGAATGGTGATCGCTGACATCATAGCAACCCACTTGAAAAAATATCTGTCCAATACAATAGAAACCGCATCGATCTCATTAGACAAAGTTTCTCCTCGTGAAGTAACGGTCAATAATCCCATCGATTTTACAGGCTTACACGTCATCATAGCGGATGATGTCACTAATAGTGGCAGAACCCTTTTGTTTGCACTAAAACCCTTACTTGAATATCATCCTAAAACCATCCATACACTTGTTTTGGTTGAGCGGATGCATAAAATGTTTCCCGTAAAACCCGATTTTGTAGGCCTATCTGTTTCTACTACCCTTCAAGATCATATTCAAGTGGAAGTAAAAGATGGCGAAGTGTTAGGAGCATACGTGTCATAAGATCGCTCCTCCCAACCAATAGCTTTTCCGTTCTTATTCTTTTTTCTATGAGATTCCTTGGATATCTTCATAGAGGATGTTTACCCATGAAAATTGGGAAAATATTGATAAACTTGTTCAACAATCAAAGCAATCATTTTAAATCCGCCTTTATGGATGCTGTAATTCAAGAGAAAGTGAATACCTGGCTTACGGGTAATTATGACGAGACTACCAAGAATACGATTCAACAAATGTCGCCTGATGAACAGGCTGATGCATTTTACAGAAACCTGGAGTTTGGTACCGGTGGTTTAAGAGGTATCATGGGAGTGGGTACGAACAGGGTGAATAAGTATACGATCGGAATGGCTACACAAGGTTTTGCCAACTATCTTAAAAAGACCTATCCTAACCAAGAGATCAAAGTGTCTATCGGTCATGATAGTCGCAATAACAGCCGCTTTTTTGCTGAAACCACTGCGAATGTATTCGCGGCGAATGGAATCAAAGTGTTTCTCTTTGAAGCATTAAGACCTACGCCTGAACTGAGCTTTTCGATCAGACATTTGGGTTGTCATGCAGGCGTTGTTTGTACAGCTTCTCATAACCCCAAAGAATACAATGGGTATAAAGCTTATTGGAATGATGGTGGACAGCTTGTTCCTCCTCATGATAAAAATGTGATCAAAGAAGTAGAAGCGATCACAAGTGTAGATGAGGTATTATGGGAAGGAGGAGCATCCAATATCACGCTTATGGGCGCTGAAATGGATCAGGCATATTTGAAGATGGTGAAAGGTCTCAGTGTATATCCTGATGTGATCGCTGCACAGCATGATTTGAAGATCGTTTATACACCCATACATGGTACAGGAATCACATTGGTGCCGGATGTATTAAGAGCATTTGGGTTCAGCAATGTGACTGTGGTTCAGGAGCAAGCCGCTCCGGATGGGAATTTTCCGACGGTGATCTATCCCAATCCGGAAGAAAGCGAGACCATGAGTATTGGTTTGCAAAAAGCCAAAGAAATGGATGCCGATATTTTATTAGGGACAGATCCGGATGCAGATAGGGTAGGCATTGGCGTAAAAAATCATAAAGGTGAGTGGGTACTGATGAATGGGAATCAAACGGCTGTTCTGGCTTTTGCCTACATGATCGAAGCGCGTAAAACAAAAGGTATTGCACAACCCAATGATATGGTGATCTCAACGATCGTAACTTCTGAGATGATCAATGAAGTAGCCAAACAAAATCAGGTGGCTTGTTATAATGTGCTCACCGGATTCAAATGGATCGCAGAACTGATCAAAGAAAAAGAAGGAAAAGAAAATTATGTCATTGGAGGTGAAGAGAGTTTTGGTTTGATGATAGGTGATAAGATCAGAGATAAAGATGCAGTGAGTGCAGTGGCTTTAATGTGTGAAATGGCTGCTTATGAAAAAGCAAAAGGCAGAACCTTATTTGATAAAATGATCGAATTGTACATGCAGTATGGATTTTATTATGAAAATCTGATCAGCATTACAAAGAAGGGTATGAATGGACAAAAAGAGATCGCTGAAATGATGGAAAACTACCGTAACCAACCACCATCTTCGATAGATGGTTCTCCGGTGATCACTTTATTGGATTATGAACTTCAGAAAGGTAAAAATCTGGTAACCGGAGAAGAGTGGAAGATCGCTCTTCCTAAGAGCAATGTACTCCAGTTCGTAACAGAGGATGGTAGTAAAATATCAGCACGTCCTTCGGGAACAGAGCCTAAGATCAAATTTTACTTCAGTGTGAATACATCATTAAAAAGTAAAAATGATTTTGATACAACCTACGCATCACTTCAGCAAAAGATAGATCGGATCATTGCAGATATGAAGCTGAAATAATTAAAAAGGGCATCTCAATATCAGATGCCCTTTTTAATTTATATGGTGTGCAGATTTTTTATTTTCTTTTGATCCTTAAATGTTTGAACTCACCATTTTGTATTGGATACTCCCCTTTTTTAGCACCATATTGGTCGAACGTAAAATAGGTGAATTGGAAAGTGCCATTGATATAATCTGCTCCGATCTTATTCAATGTTATTGAACCGCTTTGAGAGTAATGATATTGTATACGTGTTGAGTTTACTTTATCATTCACTTCGATGAAATAAGCGGGTCTGTTGGTACTCAGTGTAATCGTTTTGTTTTGTGTGTAGTTATCTCTTGTGAAATCTTCCAAAATAAATTGAACAAGGATACTGCTATCAGCATTGATCTTTTTCTCTGCAGAGATTCTTAACATATACGGGCCATTCGGTACCAATTGTTCAGAGGATACTTTGATGGTATCCGGAGTAAATGCCTGATTCCCTGATAAAGTAGCTGTGAAAGTAGGAGCCGGTGGCGTATATGTCACTGGCTTATTTGTTTCTTTATCGCATGCTACCAGAAAGCCTGCAAGAATGAATAATGTTATGATCCTTTTCATGTTGTTTTTTTGCAATGATAAGAATGACTTTTTGCCACTAAAGGGAACTTTGTATTTGCGGTGCTATTTCTGGTTTAAAGGTTTTTCGACTCACATGAATATGTGGGAAAATTATCTTTTCGACTTTTCTTTTCACAGTTGTAGAAAACAAGCGGGTCGCCAATTGGGAAGCAGTATATTCGTGATGCTTATGAAACCGAAATTTGAAGATACCTACCAGCATAAAGGATTGAGGCGCCAATTAATCCAATTACTTCGAGAGAAAGGGATTACCGATGAAACTGTACTCGAAGCCATGAATAATATACCTCGTCATTTTTTTCTGGATTCTGCTTTTGATAAAATTGCTTATGAAGACAGGGCTTTCCCGATAGGTGAAGGACAAACCATTTCTCAACCTTATACCGTCGCATATCAGACACAGTTGTTAAGGGTCAAGAAGATGGAAAAAGTATTGGAGATCGGAACAGGTAGTATGTATCAATCTACAGTATTGGCTGAGATGGGAGCAAAAGTGTATACCATTGAACGCCAAAAAAAGTTATATGATCAACACATCTCTTATGTGTTCAAAATGAAATATCCGAATCTGAAGTTTTTCTTTGGAGATGGATTTGAAGGGCTTCCGGCTTTTCAACCTTATGATAAAATACTGATTACAGCCGCGGCACCCTTTATTCCTCCAAAACTGGTACAGCAGTTAAAGGTTGGAGGAAACATGGTATTACCTGTTGATGAAGGAGAAAATCAACGTATGCTACGACTCACGAAACTAGAAGACGGCACTTTACAAGAAGAAGCGTTTGAAGAGTTTTCTTTTGTTCCCATGCTGACAGGGAAAAATCGCTAGGAATAACGAATGTAGTATATTGAATAAAGAATATTGCATATAGTAGGGACTAAAAAATTAAAATGTCCAATATCATTTCGATATTGGACATTCTTTATTGAATATTCTTCTGAGGCTTATTGCTGCATCATATCCATTCCACCACCTTGATCAGCTTTGGTATTTTTACGTTTGAACAATGCGGCATCAAACTTCCCAAAACGGTAGTTGAAGTTCAGACGTAATACTTGAGGATCTCTTCTACGCTGACTGGTTTGTTGGAAGAAATTACTTTCACTGTACGTTTCAAACAATTGAGTACGGAAAATATCATTCATACTCAAAGTAAGAGAACCGCTCTGTCCATTCTTCCAAGTCCATTCTTTACGGATGGCCAGATCAAATCCATAACGAGGCAGGTTGAATCCTTGAGCAGTACCTTGCATACCGCCACCCCACATCATTCCACCGCCGCCGCCACCGCCGCGACCACCACCACCTGTTCCCGGAGGTAATACAGTTTTTGCTTGATAATCACCACTAAACTGAATGGATAATCCTTTTGATACTTTAAAGGCACTGTTCATTTTTGCAAACCAACTTACACGGGCATCATTGCTAATGTTTTGTCCGGGAATCGTTGCATTGATCTTTGCGCTGAACAGGTTAGCACTTAAAGTCAGATCCCACCATTTGGTCACAGGCATTTTATTGCTCAACTCAAGACCGTAAATGATACTGTTATCAGCATTGATGAATGAGTTGTAGAATACGAGATTCGTATCTGCCGGGTTCAATTCATTTTTACCGGTATAAGAATATCGGGTGATCAGATTGGTGCTGTATTTGAAGAAACCGGTCACTAAAAAGTTTGCACCGCGCTTATAGGCATTATTGTAAGAAACTTCAAAAGAGTTCGTGAATTCCGGTTTCAAACCTGCATTACCCACGCTGATATTCTGAGGATCAGAAAAATCAGGGAAAGGCATTAACTGGAAGAAATTAGGTCTGTTGACACGACGAGAATAGTTCATTTGAAGATCTTGCTTGTCATTCACTTTATACGTGATGAATGCACTTGGGAATAAACTCAAAGGAAAATCTACTTTGAATTGTGCGGAATCAGCACCCGTTGTTTTTAATAAGGTACCTGTATAATTTGAACTTTCAGCACGCAAACCTAACTGATAGCTGAATTTTTTCACTTTGAAACTGTATGTAACATAAGCTGCATACACTGCATCATTGAATTTGTAACGATTACTGATCGAAGGGATCAAAGTATATTTATTGGTATTGTAATCGTATCTAAACTGATTGCTGGTATTTCCGAAATCACGAATAGCAGCACGACCACCCAATTCTAATTTGGTACTTTCTGTTAATGGATTTTCATAGTCCGTCTGGAAAGTATAGAACTTGTTGGTACCATCACCCAAAGTTTGTTGCAACAAAGCTGGGAACTTGATACTGTTATCTGTTCTGAATGTACTGGTGTTTACAAATGAATTATTGTCGTTCTTGCTAGAGTTAAAATTGACATCAGCAGAAATATTTTCACCGCTACGCGCGAAATTATGTTTGTAGCTCAACTGTGTTCCAAAGTTTTGAAAATTACTGCGGCTATTATTGAGGATGTCATTATAAGAAGTGAAAACACCACCAACAGTTGAATCAGCTCTTTGTGTATTGTTGTTATCAAACTGACCTCTGTTGTAGTTGGCAGCTATCGAAATGGTATTTCTATTGTCAACCAAGAAATCAAGTCCACCTCTGAAGAATCCGAAGAAACCCGTGCTCACACCTTTACCTACGATATACAAGCTGCTAGGAGTAGAGAACAGGTTATCTCGATCATTCATGGTATTAGTGATCGATTTACGCTGATTATAAGATCCACTCAAAAATGCATTGATCTTATTTTGGCGAATATTGATATCACCGCCGAGATTGATTCTTCCACGAGAATCAACACCGCTTCTAAGACCACCATTATAACCTACTTTTTTGTTTTTCTTCAAAACGATATTCAAAATACCTGCATTACCACCCGATGCATCAAATTTAGCGGAAGGGTTGGTGATCAGTTCCACTTTGTCGATGATATCAGCAGGCAATTGATCCAATGTGATCGTAGTAGGGCGACCGTCAATAAAAATCGTTGGTGCGGCATTACGTAGCGTTACATTTCCATCCACATCCACATTCAAGGCAGGAATATTTTTCATGATTTCAGTGGCGGTTTGTCCGGCACTGACCAAGTTCTTATCTACATTAAAGATCTTACGATCGATACCCATTTCAAACTGAGGCTTGGCAGAAGAGGTAACGGTAACATTACCCAAATCTGTAGCATCGGCTTCCATTTTGATATTGCCAAGGTCTTTATCGGTCATACCGGCCATTTGCTGAAAGTTGGGACTTTCACCGCGAGCAGGCATTTTAATACCGAAACTAACGGTTTGAACAAGGTTAGCATAGCCTAAAGCACTGAATTTCAATTTGAAATTGCCAAAAATGGGTAGTCCTTCAAAGCTGAAATCTCCATTGGCACGAGTAATTTGTGTATTTAAAACCGCTTCAACCATTTTTTTGCTGACAGTGTCAAAGCGATTACCTGTGATCTGTACGGTAACTCCTTCAATTCCTTTATTGGTCTTACTGTCGACGATCTTGCCATAAAAATGCCCCACGTTGACGTTCCCTCCACCCGCACCGGCACCCATTCTGGCACCAGGAAACTGTGCATTCGCAGTGATTGTCAAGAAGATAAAGGCGAAAAATGTAAATAATTTGCTCATGTTGATATGTTGAAATATTCTGATGCAAAGGTGCATCGATGATTCGGGAACTCCTGTTTGTTTATACAGACGGTAGTAAGACAATTTTAAAGGGGTAAAGTTTGAAGCCGGCGTATCAGTAATAGGGGTGTTCTCGGTGATACTGCAGTTTTACTCGGTGACTAAGTCAAAACGGTCAATAAAACCTGTAGTAAACCGATGATAAAACCTAAAACTGCACCGATCAACTCCACAAAACGAAATTCTTTGGATAAAATCGATTGAAGGATATCTTCCAATTTATCGCTGGAGAAAGAAGCCACTTTTTTAATGACAATCTGTTCAAGATCCAGTTCTTGCTGTAAATGTCCCATATAACGTTGCATGATAATGGGAAATAAGGCTTCCAACTCCTTCATGAAAATGCCTTTCAGCTGCTGTATTGTGTTTTCTCCAATGAACATACTGATCACCGGCATTTCCTCTGCTAGTTTACGACGGAGGAACTGATCGATATGCTCTTCCACCACCGGCATCAGTTTCTCAATATTATTGGGATGGATCAGCTTTTGTTCAATATCTGCAAAAGACAATAGCTCTTGACTCACAAGTTTGCCCAACTTTTCGGCAAACTGTTGTTGTCGTTTTGGGAATATACCTTGTATAGTAATCCCCAATATTTTTTTAGGCTCTTTGGGGTGAAACAGCATTTTGATAGCGATCCAGTTGGTGAACCAACCGATAAAAGCCGAAATGACCGGGATTAGAAAAAGAATATAACTCATGTATAGAAATTTAAAAACCTATAAGGTATCAGCTTATAGGTTTTCTAGGGGAGAACGATGGGTCTCGAACCCACGGCCTTCAGTGCCACAAACTGACGCTCTAACCAACTGAGCTACGCTCTCCGTTTTTATGGGAGTGCAAAAATAGGGTAAAACAACATTTTATGTATCATTCAGTGCCCTTTTTTTTACACTGACCGCTCATCAAAACCTTTGTTAATTGGTTCTACAAGGTGAGGAGGGAGTGATGTTTTAAGTTATTTTTGAGAAGAATCATGCAAAAATTCAAGGAATTTATGAAGAGTAGAAAAGGGTTGTTATTGCTCGCCGTTGTATTATTCGGTGCGCTTTTTTTCGCATTCCGTTATACAGCCTCAGGTTATACGGATGTAGTACTTTCTCAAAGACAAAGATTGTTGTCTGCTGTAGGGGCTTTACTTGAGTCGCAGCACTATAGTCCAAAGAATATCAATAATGATTTTTCGAAAAAATTATTCCAGAAGTTCTTGGATGATTTGGATGGTGATAAATCTTTTTTCCTTCAGTCAGATATCAATACACTCAAAAAGCATGAATTGAATCTGGATGATGAGATCAAGGGTTCAGAAATCAAATTTGCCCCAGAGGCGGGATTGATCTATGAGAAACGTTTAAATGCGGTGGCGGCCTTATACAAAGATATTTTATCCAAACCTTTCGATTTCACGGTTGATGAAACCGCCATGTTGGATTCGGACAAATTAGGATATGCAGCCAATGAAGCAGAGCAAAAAGATCGTTGGAGAAAATTATTAAAGTATTATACACTGGAGCGATTTGTTGAATTGCAAGAACAGCGCGAACAAAATAAAGGCAAGAAAGATTTTGAAGTGAAATCCGATGAGGAACTTGAAAAAGAAGCGCGCGATCGTGTACTCAAAGCCATGACGAAAAGATTCGATCGGATTAAAAGTACTATTAAAGAAGAGCAACGTTTCAATACCTATATCAATTCCGTTACCAGTTTAATGGATCCGCATACCGATTATTTTGCTCCTGTTGAGAAAAGATCTTTCGACGAACAAATGAGTGGTCGTTTTTATGGTATTGGTGCTCAATTGACGGAAGATGATTATGGCGTGAAGATCGCTTCGATTCAACCGGGTGGTGCGGCATTCAAGTCCGGAGAACTATCTGTGAATGATGTGGTCCTCAAAGTTGGACAAGGTGCGGCTGAACCGGTAGATGTGGCGGGTTATGCTACAGAAGATGTTGTAAAACTGATCCGTGGTAATAAAGGAACAGAAGTGCGTTTGACAGTTAAAAAATCAGATGGACTTATTAAAACGATCATCCTGCAAAGAGATGAGATTGTATTGGATGAAACATTTGCCAGAAGTGCTGTCGTAACAGAAGGCAATGAAAAAATCGGTTATATCTGGTTGCCTGAATTTTATGCAGATTATGAAAGAGAGAATGGTAATCGTTGTTCTGATGATGTAGCGAAAGAAATCATCAAGTTGAAAAAAGAGAACATCAATGGATTGGTCATCGACCTGCGTAATAATGGTGGTGGATCCCTGTATGAAGTGATACAAATGGTAGGTCTATTCATCAATCAAGGTCCGGTGGTTCAAGTTCGCGATAGAGATGGGAAAGCCAATGTCTATGGCGACCAAAGACCCGGAACATTGTATGATGGTCCATTGGCTGTTCTTGTGAATGAATTAAGTGCTTCTGCCAGTGAAATTTTTGCAGGTGCTATTCAGGATTATAGAAGAGGTGTGGTGATCGGTAGCACGTCTACTTATGGAAAAGGTACCGTGCAAAAAACAGTGCCTTTTGGTAATGTTGTAGACTTCAACAGTGGTAGAACAGATATGGGTGCTGTGAAACTCACTTTTCAGATGTTTTACCGCATCAATGGAGGATCTACTCAATTGAAAGGAATTGAGCCTGATATTGTACTCCCTGACAGCTATGAATATCTTAAAATCCGTGAGAAAGATGTGCCACATGCTTTACCATGGGATCAAATCCAGAAAGCAACTTATTTGACTTGGCATAAAGATTATGGACACGATCGAGTTGTAGAAGCAGAGAATGAACGTGTCAAACAAAATTCTTCTTTGAATTTATTGAAAGATAATCTCATCTGGCTTTCAAAATTGAATGAAGAGCCGGCAAGTCTGCATATCGATAAATACAAATCCTTACAAAAGCAAATTCGTTCTACTGTTTCTCAGAACAATACTCTGTTGAGATTGAAAGAAGAAATGAGTATCGCACCTGCGGCACCTGATCAGGATAAGTTTTTTAATAATCCTGATAAAAATAAAGGAGAACGTTATCAAGCTTGGTTGAAAGCGTTAAAGACTGATATGCATATCGGTGAAACCATAAAAGTATTGAGTGGATTGGCTTCTGAGTTCACAAAAGCTACCGCAGCAGTGAAATAACCATTGATTTTATTATGTTTGCAGGCGCTACAATCGTGGTGCCTGTTTCTTTTACTGATACAAGTGATTGCATGGAACCTGAAAAAAAATGGTACGCATTGTATACTAAGCCCCGCTGGGAGAAAAAGATCGACAGCGTATTGGTGCGTAAAGGAATTGAAAGCTGGTGTCCATTACAAAAAGTAGAAAGACAGTGGAGCGATCGAAAAAAAATCATTGAAGACCCGCTCTTTAAATCCTATGTTTTTGTTCGTATCGATCCTTCTGAACGCACTAAAGTCTTGAGTACCGATGGTGTGTTGAATTTTGTACACTATCTCGGTAAACCGGCCATTATCAAAGATGAAGAAGTGGCTACCATCAAAAAATATCTCGCAGAAAAAGATGCAAGCTTAGCCATCCTGACAGAAGAAGGTTACCAAGCCGAGATGAAGATCATGGTCAACCATGGTGTATTCATGGGCAATGAAGGCACCGTTATCAGAGGTGGTAAGAAAAAGGTGTACGTAAAACTGGAAAGCTTAGGACAAGTAATGGTAGTAGAGTTTCCTACAGAATTTTTATCACCTTTGTGAGGCGTGAATAGTCAATTGTGAATTGTGAATAGTGAAATTTAAAAGCAAAAAAATTATTGAACATTGATTTTAGAGTTCAATTCTGTACACTTACTATTCAAAATTGACCATTCACCATTCACATCTCCTACAACACCTGCCAATCCACGATCTCATTGGCCCATTCTTTTCTGTAAGGCGTTGTGATTCGGATATAGTTATCGGTATAGCCTTCCATCATCCCATTTTTTTCAAATGCTTCAAACAACACCTTACGTGTTTGTCCACGGTGCTGCTCTGTGAAGTATTGCATTTTCATGTAGGAGAGATTACGCAATGTTTTATTGCGTTCATTTCTTACTGAAACAGGAATAACGGGTTTTATCTCCAGAGCTTTGGTATGATCTCTTTCAGAGTATGTGAATACGTGCAAATAAGATACATCCAACGAATGTAAAAAGTCAAATGTTTCTTGAAAATGGGTATCGGTCTCTCCCGGAAATCCAACAATCACATCAACACCAATAGCACAATGCGGCATCAATGTTTTGATCAATTGCACTCTTTCTGCATACAGCTCTCTTTTATAACGACGTCTCATCAATCCCAGGATTTCATTACTTCCGCTTTGTAGCGGGATATGAAAATGGGGCATGAACTTACTGCTATTGGCAACAAACGAGATAATATCGTTGGTCAATAAATTGGGTTCGATGGAAGAAATGCGAAAACGTTTTATCCCCTTTACCTGATCCAATTCCCGGATCAAAGCAAAGAAGTCTTCATCATGTTTGCCGCCATCGGGTCCTTTGCCAAAATCGCCGAGGTTAACACCGGTAAGTACAATTTCTTTTACACCACTGCTCGCCAACAATTCAGCTTGTTGGATCACATTTTTGATACTATCACTTCTGCTTTTGCCTCTTGCCATCGGGATGGTGCAGAAAGAGCAGTTATAATCACATCCATCCTGTACTTTTAGAAAGGTTCGGGTTCTATCGTTCTGAGAAAAGGAAGCATTGAATCCACTCACTTCATCAATATCACAACTGCAAATACGGGCAGGATCGCCTTTAGAAAGCTCACCTATATGCGCTGCAATATTGAATTTCTCTGCAGCCCCTAATACCAGATCAACACCCGGTATCTCAGCAATTTCTTTGGGTTTCAATTGTGCATAACATCCGGTGATCACCACAAAACTCTCCGGACTGCGTCTTTGTATTCGTCTTACCAGTTGACGACATTCTTTATCTGCGTTGTCAGTTACAGAGCAGGTATTGATGACATATACATCCGCCAGATCGTCAAACTCCTTTTTCTCGAAACCTTCCTGTTCCAACATTCGGGAAAGGGTAGAGGTCTCTGAAAAGTTCAGTTTACAACCTAATGTGTGAAATGCTACGCTACGCTTCTGACTCATGGGGTGCAAAGGTAGGAAAACTCTGAAAAGTCCGAAAGGTTCTATGAGCGTATGGTAGGTTTCAAATGATGTTTTGGAAATAGCAGTCATTATTCAAGTTGCATAATAGGGTGTTGTTATGCAACTTGAATAATGAGGAGCTAAAATTTGCCTGTAGTTAAAATAGTAGTGCCTGCTGGATATTTTGTATTTGATTCGTTTTCAGCAGTTATGAAAATTAAAGAAGGCTTAATGGCAGTAACGGTCTCAAATGATACCGTCAAACGCTTGGATAATAAACTTCCAGAACTGCTGATTCGGCCTAAATTTGTTGTTGTATTGTTATCAGAAGACATCCAAACCACATAACTCTCTTTTTGAGGGTCAAGTCTTTTAATCTCAGCAAGATCGGACAACTCTAATTTAATGCGATAATTCTTGTTCTCATCCTTAGTGATCTTAACATATCCTTTTGCTGCCGGAACAACTGTAGATTGCTGAAAAGCTAATTTTTTAGAACAGCCGCTTACCAAAAATGATGATGCAATCATTAAAGGAATAACGATGCTTGAAAAGGTTCTTTTTATAAAATAATGATCCATAGTTCTATATTTATTCTTTTTATTTCGTTACAAAACCTGTAAGTGCTTGACCCAATTCATCCATGTCTTTTCCAAATTCTGTCTTGAATGCAGACCAATTGCTTCTTTCTTTATCATATTTATCAATTCTCGCTTTCAGTGTTTGATTTTGCGTTTGCATCGCATCTATTTTTTTGGCGTATTCTGCATCCAGTTTTTGTCCGGTTTTTGTCATTTTGACTCTTAATTCTGCAATTCTGATCTCATTGTTTTTGATGGTAGCTTCTGCATTGTTTTTGAAGATTTTCCATTCTGCATCACTGGCTTGAGATTGAGCTTCTTGTATGGTTTCTTTCTTTGCGTCATTTAAATCTTCTTTGGCATTTTCAACATTGGTTGCAGCATCTGCCTCTTTTTCTGCTGCAGTTTTACAGCCATTAATGGTAAAGAATAACATGGTTGCCGATAACAGGCAGATGATAGATTTTTTGTTCATTGTTTTTGTTTGAAAAGATGAATATTTTACTATTTCCCAAAACATTACAAGCTCAATAGCGGTTAAAAATCGAGGTGGCATGTTTCTTAAAATAGGATGTGTAAAGATGGGTGATTGATCTTGTGAGAGTGTTACATTAGGAGTGTTGAGAGTTGTAGATTTTACGTGTGCGCCGCTCTGATGTAACTCTACATATTTTGCTTGTCCTGCCAAAATCAGGAAATTTCCCGAATAGGTATATGAGATTGCTAAATCATACGCTAAGAGGGTAGAATAGCTACTTAGGTAGTTGGTTGATAACATTTTCTTAAAAAAAACGATTCCCCCGCTCTCATTTTCAATTTTAGCATTAATAAGGTATGTTTGCCAGTCTTTAAAACCAAAACCAATATGCAGTTTACCCGTATTAATAATCTGGTGGGTTGGGTAGTATGTTTTATTGCCTGTACCGTCTATATCTTAACCGCTGAAGCCAGTGGCAGTCTTTGGGATTGTGGTGAGTTTGTCAGCAGCTGTTTCCGTTTACAAATTCCACACCCTCCGGGAGCCCCATTATTCGTAATACTGGGTCGTATATTCATTGTTCTTTTTGGTGACAATCCCATGGCGGCAGCTAAAGCTGTGAACGTTATGAGTGCATTGGCCAGTGGATTTACCATTTTATTCCTTTTTTGGACCATCACACATTTTGCCCGCAGAATCGTTAATGTAAAAACAACCGATACAGTTAACATTGGACAATTATGGAGTATCATGGGCGCCGGTGTGGTAGGTGCTTTGGCATATACATTCAGTGATTCATTCTGGTATAGTGCTGTAGAGGGTGAAGTATATGCGTTGTCTTCTTTCTTTACCGCTATTGTATTCTGGGCCATCCTTAAATGGGAAAACCATGCGGATGAACCGGGTGCAGACAGATGGATCGTTTTCATTTTCTTCATGATGGGACTTTCTATCGGTGTTCACTTATTGAACCTCTTGACTATTCCGGCCATTGTAATGGTGTACTATTTCCGCAAGCGTGAAAACTTCAAATATGAGGTTTTGCGTAAGTGGTTTCTTCGTTTAGTAGGGATAGGAGGAGTACTCGCATTTATTGGAGCTTTGGTGATTGCTAATCAGGAAGTATCTGAGAGAAATCCATCTATGGACAGTACGCTGGCAGGATTGATGATCTTAGGTACTGCTGCTGCGATTGGTATTTTATTCCTAGTGGAAGGATTGAATAAGCAGAAAAAAGCGATCTATGGTGGCATCTACATCTTTTTTGTTTTGGCTTGTGTGATCACAGGAGTTGTACAGGTAGGTGTGATCCAATACACAGTAAAATTTGCCGGTAGTTTTGACCGCTGGTTTGTGAATGGATTTGGCTTGCCGTTCTTCTCTGGTTTTGCCTTTTTCTTTTTACTGCTTGCTGGATTGATCTGGTATGGATTAAAATATGCGGCACGTAAAAATTGGGCGTACCTGCGTTTGGCATTGTGGTGTGTTACTTTCATGTTGATTGGTTACAGCACTTATGTAACTACCATGATCCGCAGTAATGCAAATCCTTCAGTAGATATGTATAACGTTGATAACCCAATCAGCTTAGTGGGTTATTTAGGTCGTGAACAGTATGGAGATTTTCCACTGTTGTATGGACAAAAATTCACAGCTCGTCCGATAGATCTGAAGTCTACCGGTATGCGTTATCAAAAAGCAAGAGATAAATACATTGAGTTGGGTGAGGATAGAAAATATGTGTTCGCTGCAGAAGATAAAATGGTATTTCCTCGTGTTTGGGATTTGAACAATGATCAAAATCACCAAGATTACTACGCATTTTATTTAGGTATCAACAGAATGAATGATGGTAGTTGGGAACGTGAACCCAATCAAGTAGATAACTTCAAATTTTTCATAGGTTATCAGATCAACTGGATGTATTTCCGCTATTTTATGTGGAACTTCTCCGGTAAACAAAATGATAACCAAGGATTGTTCACCGGCAACGTGCGCGATGGTAACTGGATCACCGGTATACCTATCGTTGATAAAGCCATTTATGGTGACCAAAGTCTGATGCCGGATTCTCTTAAAAACAATAAAGCCAATAACAAGCTTTTTGCATTGCCTTTGATCTTAGGTTTGTTGGGATTGTTCTACCACTACAAAAAACGTGGAGATGATTTTGGTGTAAACTTCCTGATGTTCTTCTTTACAGGTTTTGCCATTGTTCTTTACCTCAATCAACCCGGATATCAGCCTCGTGAGCGTGATTATGCTTATGTAGGAAGCTTCTATGCTTTTGCAGTATGGATTGGGTTAGGTGTTTTGAAAGTAAGAGATTGGTTGAGTAAGGCGGTTAAGCAAGCCGGAACCAGTGCGATGTTGGCTACATTGATCTGTTTGTTGGCTGTTCCTGTTTTGATGGCACAGCAAGAGTGGGATGACCACGACAGAAGTAAAAAAGTATTGGCGCCTGATATGGCTCGCGATTATTTAGAAAGCTGCGCACCTAATGCCATCCTCTTCACTTTTGGAGATAATGACACTTATCCATTATGGTACGCACAAGAAGTGGAAGGAGTAAGAAGAGATGTGCGCGTGATCAATTACAGTTTATTGGGTATTGATTGGTACATCAATCAATTGCGTTACAAAGTGAATGAAAGTGCACCGATCGATGTGATCTGGTCAGCTGAACAGATCGAAGGTGGAAAACGTGATTATATCGAATACAGACCTGATCCGAATATTCCGGAGAACCGTTATTATGATCTGTATGACTTGATGAAAAATTATGTGGGCGCTGATAATCCTGAGAATAGTTACAGTTATCCTGTAAAGAAAGTGTCTGTGCCCGTTGATCGTGAAGGTGTGATCAAAAATGGCAC
Organism: Sediminibacterium sp.; assembly: GCA_965279585.1. Classification (GTDB taxonomy): domain Bacteria; phylum Bacteroidota; class Bacteroidia; order Chitinophagales; family Chitinophagaceae; genus Sediminibacterium. The sequence goes on from OZ257248.1 coordinate 1,606,463, forward strand.
TGCGAATGCAACTGACAGTATTGTTAATGAACTTCGTTTTGAGATCGGTAGAAATACATTGATGAAAAATGATCTGGCAGTACTGAATATCATTGCAGCTAATAAATGGCAGCGTCCTATTTATTTCACTTCTCCTTCACTTGAGAATATTGGTTTTGAGACATTCTTGCGCAGAGATGGGTTGACTTACAGATTGGTTCCTGTTGAGAATGATCGTGTGAATACCGATTACATGCTGGATAAAGTGACCAATAAATTCAGATTCGGTAGTGCTAATGTGCCGGGTGTTTATTTTGATGAAGAAAATCGTCGTCAATTGAACAGCTTGCGTTCTGCTTATGCAGATCTGGCATTGGATCTTGCCAGCAAAAACCGTAAAGAAGAAGCCAAGAAAGTGTTGAACCAGATCGATAAAATGATGCTGGATGAGAACATGCCTTACGGTATGGCAAGTCGCGGTAACCTGCATAACAGAAACTCATTGTTATTCCTGGAAGCTTGTTATTTGGCAGGAGATACGGTGCTGGCGAATAAAGTATCTGCTTCTGTGAAGAAAGACTTAGAGCAGCAAGTGAGATTCTATAACTCATTAACAGGTCGTAAGGCCGAATTGATGGAGCCGGAAAAGCGTGGATCAGAGAACTACCTTCAGGCGATCTCTCAAATGCAAACCATGTATAATCCAAGGTTGCAAATACCCGGAAAAATGATGGCTGCAGATTCCGGTTCTCAGAAATAGATCTGTTTTTTGATATAAATGATCTGCCCCGATTGGTGATAACGCCAATCGGGGCTTTCTTTTACGTATATCGCAAACCATCCTGCTCTTTTGCTTGTTAAATTGCAGTAAGATGTTAGGACACAGATTCATACTTTTCGATCCCAATGAGAATGGGCAAACCAGGTTTGAACAGTTATTGAACCTGTTCATGCAATTGCTTACTTATACCAATGGCGATGCTTCAGAAGCTTTACAATGGCTTAATGAACTTGACAAACAGTATAAGCTGACCGATAATGATTACGGCATGGGTGATTTTATTGAAGACCTGAAGCAAAACGGTTATCTCTCAGAAGATCCGGTGAATGGTAGTTTTTCCATCACAGCGAAATCAGAGCAAACCATTCGAAAGAAGAGTCTGGAGGAGATCTTTGGTAAACTAAAGAAAAGCAGACAGGGAAATCATCAAACATTTAAACCCGGACAAGGCGATGAGATCAATCCGGATACAAGACCTTTCCAGTTTGGGGATATGCTGGAGCAGATCGATTTTACCGAAAGTATACGCAATGCGCAGATCAATAGAGGAGTAGAAAGTTTCTCCATGCAAGAAGAGGATCTGCAGATCAGAGAAAGTGATTTCAAAACACAGACCTCTACCGTACTGATGATCGATATTTCTCATTCCATGATCTTATATGGTGAAGATCGTATCACACCTGCGAAAAAAGTCGCCATGGCATTGAGTGAGTTGATCACCACTAAATATCCCAAAGACACATTGGATATTGTTGTATTTGGTAATGATGCCTGGAGTATTGAGATCAAAGATCTTCCGTATTTGCAAGTAGGTCCTTACCATACCAATACAGTAGCTGGGTTAGAGCTCGCAATGGATTTGTTACGGAGACGTAAAAATCCCAACAAGCAAATATTTATGATCACTGATGGAAAACCTACTTGTCTGAAGATCGGAGGGAAGTATTACAAAAACAGTTTTGGATTGGATCGTAAAGTGGTGAACAGGTGTATCAATTTGGCGGCACAGTGTAAAAAATTAAAAATACCGATCACTACATTCATGATCGCATCCGATCCCTATCTACAAAGCTTTGTACAAGAATTTACTGAAATGAATAATGGCAAAGCATTTTTTGCCAGCTTAGATAAATTAGGAGCATTTATTTTTAAGGATTTTGAAAGTGGAAAAAGAAGAACCGTATATTGATAAACGGCTTTGAGTAATTTCCTTTCTTCTTTCTATTTCTTCAAAAGAAATAAAATGATCAGCTTCAAAGAATAAAAGTATTTCGCAAGTAAGAATAAGATATAATGAACATACAAAACATCAACACATTAGGTGAACTAAAGAAAAGTGGATATCAATCACGTTCAGTGAAAGATGAAGTAAGGGAGAATCTGATTCGCTCTATTGAGCAAAAAGAAAATCCATTTACAGGGATCATTGGTTATGAAGACACAGTGATTCCGGATACAGAACGTGCGATCTTGAGCAGACACAATATGTTGTTTCTTGGATTGCGTGGACAAGCCAAAACAAGAATGGCTCGTCAGATGGTTGATCTACTGGATGAATACATCCCTATTGTTGCGGGTTCAGAAGTGAATGATGATCCGATGGACCCTATGAGTAAGTTTGCTAAAGACTTGATCGCAGAGCATGGTGATGAAACACCTATCAAGTGGGTGCATCGCAGTGAACGCTATGGTGAAAAATTAGCAACACCAGATGTAAGTGTAGCAGATCTGATCGGTGATATTGACCCTATCAAAGCAGCTAACTTGAAGTTAAGTTTTGCTGATGAAAAAGTTATCCATTATGGGATCATCCCGAGAAGCAACAGAGGTATTTTTGTGATCAATGAGTTGCCCGATCTACAAGCACGTATTCAGGTGGCATTGTTCAATATTCTACAGGAAGGCGATATTCAGATCAGAGGGTTCAAGTTGCGTATGCCATTGGATATCTTATTTGTCTTCACTGCAAATCCGGAAGATTATACCAATCGTGGAAGTATTGTCACGCCTTTGAAAGATCGTATCCAAAGCCAGATCCTAACGCATTATCCCAAGACCATTGAAAATTCATTGGCGATCACTGAGCAAGAAGCTAAGATCAGTATTCATCAATCTTCAAGGGTAGATGTCAGTGATTTAATTAAACGCTTAATAGAGCAAGTGGCATTTGAAGCTCGTAATAATGAATATGTAGATAAAAAAAGTGGAGTGAGCGCACGTTTAACGATTGCTGCTTATGAGAATGCGGTGAGCAGTGCTGAAAGAAGGGCGTTGATCCATGGAGAAAAACAAACCCAGGTATGGATAAGTGATCTGAGTGGGATCATTCCGGCTATCACCGGTAAAATTGAATTGGTCTATGAAGGTGAACAGGAGGGACCTTATCAGGTAGCTTTGAATTTGGTAGATAAAGCTATTCGTTCCCAATTCGTACAATACTTTCCGAATCCGGAGCTCATTAAAAAGAAACGAAGTGTAGGCAAGAAATCGGTGGAAGAAAAAGAACCAGAGAATCCATACAAAGCCATCATTCGCTGGTTTGATGGAGGAAATCATGTGGATCTATTAACGGATATGAAGGATGAAGCACGTATCCATGCATTGTATCAGGTGGATGGATTGTATGCTTTTGTAAAAAAACATTTTCCTCAAGCCAACGACAAACAAAATGCTTTACTCATGGAATTTGTATTGCATGGATTGGCTGCATATTCATTGATCAGTAAGAAGACGATCGAAGGTAAAATTGAGTTCAAAGATCTTATAGGCAGTATGATGAACCTCAATGAAATGAGTTTTGATGATAGTGAAGAGGATGAAGACGATTACAAATAATAAAAGGGCATCATTTTGATGCCCTTTTTTATTTAATACCATATATTGATTTAAAATCGAAAGCCAAAAGAAAGACCTCCATAGAATGGGAACACACCGGCCCCTGTTATGAGCGGGGAAATAAAAACCCTTCCTGTAAATCCATTTTTTTCCGGTTGATATCTGTACCCAAAATTCACGTATCCAAAAAATCCCGATGAATTGTTTTCGAAAAAGTCATCGCCGTCTGTAATGGTGATGGCACTAGCGCCGGCACCCAGTTCAAGGTAATGTCCTTTACTTCCTGATAAATAGTTGATCCCAACAGGTATGGCAAATACGCCTGATGTCAGAAAACCGATACCGCCGGCACCCACACGAAATCCAAGCCCTTTTTGTCCTTTGAAACGTTGATCATAGTTCAGCGAAAGAATACCGGGGCCACCGATCTCACCATAAATATTTCTGGCAGGAGGTTGAGGGGTATCATCGTTGCTTTTTTGAGCGAAAGTCTGGGTAGTTGTCAATAAAAGAAACCCGAATAAAAAAATAATAGCTTGCTTCATGATTTAATTTCTTGCTTATGACATACGAAACTAAATCAAGGTTGCTTAGTTCATTGACCGTTCATCAACATCACATATTTATGTGTGAACAATTTAAATCATCTCCTTGAGTTGCTCAACTACACGATCAATTTCTTCTTTTGTATTGTGTTTGGAGAAAGAAAAACGAACTGTGACCTGATTGGGGTTATTGTTGATCGCTCTAATGACATGAGAGCCTTGATCAGCCCCACTGGTACAAGCACTACCGCCACTGGCGCAGATATTGTTGATATCCAGATTGAAAAGGATCATCTCACTTTTCTCTGTTTTTGGGAAACTGACACTCAAAACAGTATACAAAGAGCGACCTAAAGTATCGCCATTAAAAGCGATTCCTTTGATATGCTTTTTCAGCTGCTCCATCATATATATTTTCAGTCCTTTGATATAGGTACTGTCTTGTTCGTAATTCGCTGTCGCTAATTCCAATGCTTTGGCAAAACCAACAATGCCATATAGATTTTCTGTACCTGCGCGCATATTTCTTTCCTGACTACCGCCATGTACAAATGGTTTGATCTTTACATTCTCATTGATGTACAATAATCCAACCCCTTTCGGACCATGAAACTTGTGGCTGGCACCGGTAATAAAATGTACAGGCGTATTGCGAAGATCAAAAGGAAAATGGCCGACCGTTTGAACGGTATCGCTATGGAAAATAGCGCCGTATAATTTACAAAGTTCACCTACGGCATGTATATCCATGATATTACCGATCTCATTATTGGCATGCATTAATGTGACCAAACATTTCTCTTCACTCTCTGCCAATAAACGTTCAAGGTCTTCCAGATCAATATGTCCGTTTGGAAGCAGTTTTACATAACTCAAAGCTGCTTCTCCTGTATGGTATAAAAATTCAACGGTATGAGTGGTTGCATGGTGCTCGATCACGGAAGAAATGATATGCTTACATCCCAGATCACGAACTGCAGCGGTGATAGCTGTGTTGCTGCTTTCAGTTCCACCACTGGTAAAGAATATCTCAGCCGGATGTGCGTTCAGAATTTTCGCAACTGTTTTACGGGCATTCTCAATAGCTAATCTGCTTTCTCTTCCATAACTGTAAATAGAAGATGGATTGCCAAATTGCGAGGTCAGATAAGGCATCATAGCCTCCAGAACAACCGGATCCAGCGGAGTAGTAGCCGCATTATCGAGATATATTCTTTCCATGGGTACAAAGGTAGGCGAAAAGTGAAAAGTCAATAGTGAAAAGTCAAAATCTCATCCTTTTCACTTTTCACCTCTCCATCATTTCAAGGTCACATCACTTCTTGAATATCCTTGATCAATTTATTGGCAATATTGGCCGCAACTGTTTCAGAATTGCTTTCGGCGTAGATACGAATAATGGGCTCAGTATTGCTCGTGCGAAGATGCACCCAATCTGTTTCGAATTCGATCTTTAAACCGTCTTCGGTATTGATAGGATGTTGTTTGTACTTCTTTTTGATGTGTTCGAAGATTTTCTTTAGGTCAAATCCGGCGGTAAGCTCGATTTTATTCTTACTCATGAAATAATCAGGATAACTATTTCTTAACTGCTTAGCAGATTTTTTCTCCAAAGCCATATGCGATAAGAATAATGCGATACCTATCAATGCATCACGACCATAATGCAGATCGGGAACAATGATACCTCCATTCCCTTCGCCACCAATCACTGCATTAACGGCTTTCATTTTAGTGACTACATTCACTTCTCCAACAGCGCTGGGTGTATAAGTGCCGCCATGTTTGATGGTTACATCTTTCAAAGCACGTGTTGAAGACATATTGCTGACGGTATTTCCCTTTCTGTTTTTTAATACATAATCTGCGACAGCAACAAGTGTATATTCTTCGCCAAATAAAGAGCCATCTTCACAGACAAAACATAGGCGATCCACATCAGGATCAACAGCGATACCAATATCAGCTTTTTGTTTATTCACTTCATTACACAATTCGCGTAAGTGCTCAGGTAGGGGTTCAGGATTATGCGCGAACTTTCCATTCACTTCACCATTCAGAACGGTAATATCTTTTACTCCCAATGCTTTTAACAAGGCAGGAACCGCAATGGCGCCGGTACTGTTAATAGCATCCAGTACAACTTTAAATTTTGCTTTCTTGATAGCGGCAACATCTACTAAAGGATATGCCAATACAGCGTCAATATGTTGTTGAAGTGCAGTTTCGTTAACAGTATAACCACCTAATTTATCAACAGAAGCAAATGTAAAATCATCTTTGGCAGCGATCTCTAATAATGCAGCACCATCTTCCCCACTGATAAATTCACCTTTCTCATTCAATAATTTCAGTGCATTCCATTCTTTGGGGTTATGACTGGCCGTCAGGATGATACCACCTGCTGCTTTTTCAAAAACAACCGCCATTTCAACAGTAGGCGTGGTGCTAAGTCCAAGATCCACTACATCTAATCCCAATGCATTCAATGTACTCACCACCAAACGTTGAACCATTTCACCGCTGATTCGTCCATCACGGCCAATCACCACTTTTTGGTTGTCGCCGGCTCTTTTGGAAAGCCAGGTTCCATAAGCCGCTGTGAAGCGAACTACATCGAGCGGACTTAATGTATCGCCGGGTTTGCCACCAATGGTTCCTCTGATGCCTGAAATGCTCTTGATTAGTGCCATAATGCCTGATATTTTGCGGCTGCAAACATAATTCAATTTTTGTAGCCTAGCTTCATGTAATTTTGCGCTATCAATGTGTTTTTATGCCGGATAAAGCGTGGTTTAGGGATTGGTTTAATTCTCATTATTATCATTTATTGTATCAGCATAGGGATGATCAGGAGGCGATGGAATTTATTGCCACATTGATCAAATATTTACAGCCTGCTGCCGGGGCACGCATGTTGGATGTTGCTTGTGGTAAAGGACGTCATAGTAAGGCTTTGGCTGATATGGGATTTGATGTTACCGGTATTGATCTTTCTGCAGCGTCTATTATTGCTGCTAAAGAACAAGAATCTGACTCGTTACATTTTTATCAGCATGATATGCGTTTGCCTTTTTGGGTGAACTATTACGATTATGCGTTTAACTTTTTTACCAGCTTCGGTTATTTCAAAACACGCCGAGAACATGATAGTGCCATTCGTACGATCGCTCAAAGCTTACAACATGGAGGTAGTTTTATCATCGACTATCTGAATGTACATTATGCAGAGGATCAGCTAGAAAAATCTACGATGATGCAGGCAGGAGAAGTTATTTTTCATATCAGCAAATGGCATGATGAACATCATTTCTTTAAACAAATTCAGATTACTGATCCAACACATCCTACACCTCATCATCTATATACAGAACGAGTTGCAAAATTTTCTTTGGGTGATTTTACAGAGATGTTGGCTTATCAGGGCATGCAGGTACAGGAAGTATTTGGAGATTACCAGTTAGGCAGATATGATGTGCGTAAGTCTCCCAGAATGATCATCCTGGCTAAAAAATCTTAATATCCCATTATTCTTTACTTATTGTAATACTCTTTTCTGAAGATTCCTCCTTATTACGGTTCACTACTGTTACGAACCTGGGCGTATGTATTTTAACCTGACTTTTATCATATGCAAAAGTACCGGGCATATTAAAAACATAGTCACTCTCTGGAGACCAAACGGGAATGCTATTTGTAAAAACTATATGATTGTTTATTCGAGTAAGACCTTTTCTTAGTGAGTCTGATAATGTGATTTGTTGAGGATATTCCTTTATTGTCAATGGCTCTAACAAAATAGACGGCTTCTGTTGACTCTTACTAGCTAGAAATTTTCTCATATGCTTATTGGCCAATACATGGACGTTCTTCTTTTCTTTTTGCTGAGAAAAAGATGCTACATACGACAAGATCAGGATAGATAGAAGTAGTGCTTTTTTCATACTACAAATTAATCATTTTTGAAATGGGTCCTTGCATTTTTGACGGGAATTTTGTTAAAGGTTTATTAACGACACATACAGTAACTTTATACGCTCATGTTTGACTACTATTTACTACAGTCGTTTTTTCAGCGTCTGCTTCAAACCATTTTGGAGTGGGATAGTTGGTTGTTCCTGAAAATCAATACAGTATTCACACACCCTTTATTGGATAAAGTCTTCCCGCTTTGGCGTGACTCTGAATTATGGGTGCCTTTTTATTTATTTCTGATCGTACTAGCCATTGTAAATTTTGGTAAAAAAGCTTGGTCATGGATCTTATTTGCGATCATCAATGTGACATTGACAGATCAGGCCAGTAGCTCTCTCATCAAAAACTGGTTTGGAAGGGTTCGTCCTTGTAATGAAGAATTATTGTATGGAAAGATGCGATTATTGTTAGAGCATTGCTCAGGCGGGTTCAGCTTTACTTCTTCACATGCTACCAATCATTTTGGATTTGCCATGTTTGTATTCCTAACCACCAAAGATATTTTGGGTAAATGGGGTAGATGGCTTTTTGTATGGGCAGCTACCATTAGTTATGGACAAGTATATGTAGGCGTACATTATCCAATTGATATCTTGTTTGGTGCATTATTAGGATCCGGTATTGGTGCACTAACTGCAGGTTATTACAATCGTAAAATAGGGCCGATCAGTTTACAGCACAATGAAACATCTCTTTCATCATGAATGATCGATTATTCAAAGGAGTTTTATTAGCCTGTCTGGTAGTGTATATCCTCGCCATGTGGAATATTCCGGTCATTGATATTGATGCCGCGCAATATGCATCGATGAGTAGAGAAATGCTGGAGAATGGGAGTTACCTCAAATTGTATGATCTCGGTAGAGATTATCTAGACAAGCCTCCCATGTTATTCTGGCTCTCATCGCAAAGTATGCGGTTGTTCGGTGTGTATGATTGGGCATATCGTATTCCATCTGTTCTATTATTACTCGTAGCCATTTATGCTACCTATCGTTTTACATTGTTGTACAACGAAAAAGTGATTGCTCAGCTGGCTGCCATTATTTTAGCAAGTTCTCAAGCTGTTTTTTTAATAGCACATGACGTTCGTTGCGATACCATGTTGTTAGGGTGGGTGACTTTAAGTATCTGGCAATTGGCAGCATGGTATGAGATCAAAAAATGGAAGTATTTGATTGTGGCATTTATAGCCATTGCATGTGGTATGATGACCAAAGGTCCCATTGCATTAATGGTTCCGATTTTTGCATTTGTTCCTCATTTTTTGTTGCGAAGAGAATGGAAACAATTCTTCAGATGGGAATATCTGATCGGGCTTGTGATAGTTGCCGTTCTGTTGGTGCCTATGAGTATCGGATTGTATCAACAATATGATCTGGAACCGGGTAAAGTTTTTCATGGTAGACCTGTCAACTCGGGACTTCGTTTTTATTATTGGACACAAAGTTTTGGGAGGTATACCGGTGAAAATGTGTACAATGAAATGAACCATTTCACCTTTTTACTGGAAAACATGCTGTGGAGTTTTCTTCCCTGGATCTTTTTCTTTTTAGCAGGGTTGATCTATGCTGTCAAACAACTCGCTCAACAAAAATGGAAGCTCATAGGTAAACAGGAGTGGATCAGTGCGGGTGGTTTTATCATTACTTATTGCATTCTGGCAAGAAGTCAAGCACAATTACCACATTATATTTTTGTTGTGCTGCCACTCGCGGCCATTGTATCAGCTCGTTTTCTTCATCATCTTTTATTTCAAACAAGCAACACTTTTCTACATCGAATATTCAATGGTCTGCATGGGGGTATTTTCCTTTTATTATGGATTGCAGCTGTTGCATTGATATGGTGGCCTTTTCCTGATAATGCTGCGATACTGAAAGGCTTGTCTGTAGTAGGCTTAGTAGGAGCTGTATATTTATTTTTTCGACCAATAGCATCTGTGCCCCCACTTTTTCAATGGGCGCTTTACACCGTGATAGGAGTTAATTTTTTATTGGTAACCGGATTTTATCCGCAATTATTGAAATACCAATTGGGCAATACAGCGGCAGCGTTTATCAACCGGTCTTCTCTTGACAAACAAAAAGTGGTGATGTATGAAATCGATAACAGTAGGGCATTGCACTTTTATGGGCAACATATTTTTCAAGAGCAAAAAGTACTGGATTCCTTACAAGCTGATCAGGTCGTGTTAACAAAGAAATCAACAGTTTCCGCACTTCAAGAGCGCTTTCCCAACCTGAATACTATATTTGAGGGTGAATATTTCGGGGTGAGCATGTTGACTTTACCCTTTTTGAATCCAAAAACTAGATCAAACGAAACGGTTTCTTATGTCCTGGTAGATCTGGATGGACAAAAAAATAAGAAACAATAACATGACTGAAGTTTTAATCATACTCGGGTTAATTATTTTGAATGGATTCTTCTCCATGGCGGAGATCGCATTGGTGTCTGCCAGAAAAGCAAGACTTGAAGCGCAAGCTGCTAAAGGAGATGTTGATGCCAAAAGAGCATTAGATCTTGCCAATCATCCTGACACTTTCCTGTCAACCATACAAATTGGTATTACGTTGGTAGGTGTTTTGACGGGTATCTATTCGGGCGATACATTCAAAGAGCCTTTGAAAGAATGGCTTTCTCAGTATGGAACATTCGGGGAATATGCAAGTACCGTTTCTACGATCATTATTGTGATCATTGTTACGTATTTATCACTCGTGCTGGGTGAATTAGTGCCCAAAAGAATTGGGCTAAGTAATCCCGAAGGAATTGCGAAATCAGTGGCAGGTCCTATGCGCATAGTTACCTGGATCACATTTCCTTTCATTTGGTTATTGAGTAAGTCTTCACATATCATTATTCGGTTGTTGAATATGAAGCCGAATGATAATCAAGTGACCGAGGAAGAGATCAAAGCCATTATTAGCGAGGGAACAGAGCAAGGAACCATTGAAGAAGCCGAGCAGGAAATTATAGAACGCGTATTTCATTTGAGCGACCGTAACATTACCTCACTGATGACACACCGAAGTGATATTGTTTGGTTAGAGGTAGATGATACGGTGAGTAAAGTAAGGGGAGAAGTGATGGAAAATATGCACTCTGTATATCCTGTTTGTGAAAAGGATATTGATCATATCAAAGGGGTGGTCTCTCTTAAAGATTTATTTGCCGCACATTCGGATGCTACTATTCATAGTCTCATGAAAGATGCCATGTATGTACCTGAAAACAATACTGCCTATCAGGTATTGGAAAAATTCAAGCAGACAAAAATTCATCATTGTTTTATTGTTGATGAATATGGTTCTGTGCTTGGGTTGATCACACTTAATGACATCTTAGAAGCCATTGTTGGCGATATACCACAAGAAGAAGACGAAGCCTATGAAATCATAGAGCGTGCAGATGGTAGTTTCTTGGTAGATGCACAAATACCTTTCTATGATTTTCTCACCCATTTTGATAAAACAGAATGGATGATGGAAGGGGATCGTGATTTTGATACGCTCGCCGGGTTTATCATCCATGAACTGGAGAAGATCCCTGTTACCGGAGATACTATGGAATGGAAAATGTTCCGCTTTGAGATCATTGATATGGATCAGCACCGTGTCGATAAGATATTGGTGACCATTATCGAGTAAAAAGTTAGAATTTGAATGTTGTTTCTCTTTTTGGATAGTCTAACTTATATGTTTTTTGTATCCCCTTAGTTTTCATGTGGACAATATTGACCTGATTGGTTTCATAGTCGTATAACAAGCTGCAATCCACCGAAACAGTATTTACCACGGATTGATTCGCTACTTCAAAATAACACCAGGTACTTTCCATTTGCTGTTCATATCCGAGAATATGAAAATTGACAGGCTTGCCATTTACATTTAGTTTCAATCTTTGAGAAACATAAGCCTGCAATTGTTTTTCAATCAATTCTTTTTGAGAAGGGTTGAGGATATCGATTTTTTGTTTGCTGAATTGTTGTAAGGTCTTTTCAAGATCATCACTAAATACCCGCACACTGATTTCTAAGGTGGCTTCTTTTTGGTTATGGTTGATGTCAATAACCGACATAAAAAATGGATGAGCTACATTGAGCAATCCGATCAGCATCCATTGAATCATTATATTTACCATCTCAAAACTTAGTTTTCAGATACAAAGGTCACGATAAAATTACAATTCACCTATGGATCAGTTTTTAGTCTATTTCGAAACCGGATTTGAACATATCGCAGATCTCAGAGGCATTGATCATATTTTGTTTGTAATGGCACTGTGTATTAGATATCAATTTTCAGATTGGAAGAAATTACTGATCCTGATCACTTCTTTTACGATCGGGCATTCCATAACGCTTGCGCTGAGTGTATTCAATATGGTGAATTATTCCATTGCTTGGATCGAGTTTTTGATTCCGGTAACAATTCTTATTACAGCTATTAGTAATGTGTTCGTGACCAAATTTACCTTCAAGAGCCGCTTTCCACTGATCTATTTCTTTGCTTTGTTTTTCGGATTAATACATGGATTAGGCTTCAGTAACTACCTAAAAAGCATGATGGGTAAGGATGAAAGCATCTTTGGGCAACTATTGGCTTTTAATTTGGGACTGGAAGCTGGTCAGATTGTGATCGTGCTCGCTATTTTACTCATTTCATTTATATTCGTTCAACTTTTGAAATGGAATCGCAGGGAATTTCTTTTGTTTATTACAGGAGGAGTTTTTGCGATAGCGCTTCAAATGGCATTAGAAAGACTACCTCAATAAAAACCAAACGATGAAAAAAATTGCTTCGCTGGTTGTGGCTGTTGGAATGTTGTTTTCTGCTCAGGCACAAAACATCATGAACAATCCCACATCCAATCATGGAAACAAATTCGAGCAGTTAGGTACCATTCTTCCTACTCCGAATGAGTATCGTACTGCAAGTGGTGCTCCCGGGCCTAAATACTGGCAGCAACGCGCAGACTACAACATCAAAGCTGAGTTGGATGAAGCCAATCTCAAACTCAAAGGAAGTGAAACCGTTACTTATTACAACAACTCTCCGGATGTATTGACCTATATCTGGCTGCAGTTGGATGAAAATGAACATAGCTCTGTGAACAATGCAGGGTATGAAGATGCCAGCTCATTACGTCAGGTAAGTGTGAATGCATTGGAATTTATGCAAGAGCGTAAATCTGATAATGGCTACGGCCATATCATCAGCAAACTCACTGATGCAACCGGTAAAAATTTAAAATATACCATCAATCGCACCATGATGCGTATTGATCTGCCTACGCCTTTGAAGCCCGGACAAAAATTCGTTTTCAATCTGGATTGGAGTTATAAGATTTCTGATCGTATGGTTAAAAATGGTCGCGGTGGATATGAGACAGTAGATGGTAATAACCTATTCACCATGGCACAGTGGTTCCCACGTCTTTGTGTGTATAGCGATTTTCAGGGATGGCAGAACCATCAGTTTACCGGAAGAGGTGAATTTGCATTGACATTTGGTAATTACAATGTACAGATCACAGTTCCAGCTGATCATGTTGTACTGAGCACAGGAGAATGTCAGAACTATGCGCAAGTATTAACCCCTGCACAAATGGCTCGTTGGAATCAGGCGCAGAATGCGAAAGAACCTGTTGAGATCGTTACACTGGAAGAAGCTAAAAAAGCAGAACAGGGAAAGAGTACACAAAAGAAGACCTGGATCTACAAAGCAGATAATGTTCGTGATTTCGCTTGGACTTCCAGCCGTAAATATGTATGGGATGCAATGCCTGTATATATTGAGGGTAAGAAAGTGATGTGTATGAGTGGTTATGGTAAAGAAGCGTATGGTTTGTATAGAAAATATTCAACCAAAGCGGTTGCACATACCATTAAGAGTTATTCTAAATTCTCGATTCCTTATCCATATCCTGTGGCTCAAAGTATTGAAGCATCGAATGGTATGGAGTATCCAATGATCTGTTTCAATTACGGAAGAACCAATCCTGATGGCACTTACAGCGAAGCAACCAAATACGGAATGTTAGGTGTGATCATCCATGAAGTAGGACATAACTTCTTCCCCATGATCGTTAACAGCGATGAGCGTCAGTGGTCATGGATGGATGAGGGTTTGAATACCTTCGTTCAATATTTATCGGAAGAATTGTGGGATAACAAATATCCTTCCCGTCGTGGGCCGGCCTGGGCGATCACTGATTACATGAGATCTCCTAAAGAGCAGTTAGAGCCGATCATGACCAACAGTGAAAATATCATCCAATTTGGTCCGAATGCATACTCAAAACCTGCGACAGGCTTGAATATTCTCCGTGAAACCATCATGGGTAGAGAATTATTTGATTTTGCATTCCGTGAGTATGCGCGTCGTTGGGCATTCAAGCATCCAACACCGGCAGATCTTTTCCGTACCATGGAAGATGCGAGTGCAGTAGATCTAGACTGGTTCTGGAGAGGCTGGTTCTACAGCATTGATGCTTGTGATATTGCGATTGATACTGTTCGTTATGCTGTATTCGATCCCAATGCACAACCGCAACAACGCCCATCAACAGAAGGTCGTACCATGCCGATCGACAGACCGGTGTTAAATGCTTTTGAAGATATTTCTAAGATTCGCAATAGAGAAGATAAAAGCATCGTATTCCAAACAGATGCTGATACTTCATTGCGTGATTTCTATTGGAGATATGCACGTGGATTGGAGCCTTACGATTCTGTAACCAGAGTGCCTGTACCTTCTTTTGGAACTCCTGAAGTATTGAGTGATGCTGAGAAAGCAAAATACAAAGATTTGCATCTGTATGAGATCACTTTCAGTAACAAAGGCGGATTGGTGATGCCATTGATCGTTGAATTTACTTTTGAAGATGGCACTAAAGAAACGGAGCGTATTTCGGCTCAGATCTGGAGAAAAAATGAGAATAAGGTTACACGCTTATTCATGACGAAGAAGAAAGCGGTAAGTATCAAGCAGGATCCTATGCGTGAAACTGCTGATATCAATGAAGCGAATAATAAATGGCCTTCAGTAGCTGAACCATCTAAGTTCCAGTTATTCAAAATGCGTGCAGCTGCTCGTGGACAATCACAAGGAGTGAACCCGATGCAGAATGCACAACAAAAGAAAAACTAATCTAAATTGATTTTGTATAAAGCCGTTTCTTACCCAATAGTAGAAACGGCTTTTTTATGTAAAACAGATCATCCATGAGAGTCATTTTCCATTTTGTTTTTTTATTGCTATCTGTTAATGTATTAGCGGCCTCTGTAGATACAATTACAATTTATAGCAAGGCCATGCGTAAAAATATCAAGACGGTTGTAGTGAAGCCGGAAGGGTATGAACCACAAGGAACTAAAAAATATCCTGTGGTGTATTTGCTGCATGGCTATGGGGGTAATTACAGAAATTGGATCACCAGAGTACCTCAGATCCAGACACTGGCAGATCAACATCAAATGATGATCGTTTGCCCGGATGGTGCTATTGGAAGTTGGTATTTTGATAGTCCGATCGATAGCAGCTATCGTTATGAGACTTTTGTAAGTAAAGAGGTACCTGATTTTATTGATGGAATTTATCACACCATTCCTGACAGAAAGGGGAGGGTGATAACAGGGCTAAGTATGGGTGGACATGGAGGAATGTTCATAGGCTTCAGACATGCAGACCGTTTTAGTGGTTGTGGCAGTATGAGCGGGGCTTTACATGTATCCGTGATCACGAATGGATATGATGTAGAAAAAAGATTGGGCGATACTGCCTTGAATAAAAAGTATTGGCAGGATTGGAGTGTATTGAAAGTAGTTGAACAATACCCCAAAGATTCTTTATCGATCATTATCGATTGTGGTATCCAAGATAGGATCATTGGAATGAGTCGTGCAGCGCATGAAAAGTTGATGAAACTAAATATTCCACACGATTATATTGAAAGACCCGGTGGTCATGATTGGCCTTATTGGAGAACAGCGATAGATTATCAGCTCTT
The DNA here is from genome assembly GCA_965279585.1 of Sediminibacterium sp. Taxonomy (GTDB): domain Bacteria; phylum Bacteroidota; class Bacteroidia; order Chitinophagales; family Chitinophagaceae; genus Sediminibacterium. Next base: position 1,622,594 of record OZ257248.1, read on the forward strand.
ATTCTTCAGAAAACATTTTGATAAGGTATTGAAATAAAAAGAAAGCAACCTCCTTGCCTGAGGTTGCTTCTTACTGCATCAGATATACAGTTTGCCCGTTATCAGTCTGTAAACTTACCACCTGCCGTAATCCAGTCTGTTATTTTCTTTTTATCAGTAGCGCTTAATTGTCCGCCCTGTGGCATGAATGAAGGGTTGCCATCAACTGCTCTAGCTTTAATACGAGCTGAAGCATTGATGATATTACAATCGGTACTCAATGAAATGCCGCCTTGTGCTGCTGCGCCTGCATGACAACTCACACAATTGGTATTGATGACAGCTTTCACAGCCGCGAATAAAACACCGCTGGAAGAAGATGTTACGGTAACCGTAGCTGATTTGGTACAACCTTCACCATCTTTCGCGATGATGGTGTGTTCACCTGCAGCTACATTACTGAATACGTTGGAAGCTTGGAAAGTGCCGCCATCAATATTGTAGGTAAATCCGGTACTTCCGGCTGCTGTTACTGTAACTGTGCCACCGGTACAGCCTGCTGCATTGGTTGGAGCAAGCGTAACAGTAATGTTTTTACTGGCACAAGTGTTTCCTGAAGGAGGATTACCGGTTGAAGGACTATCACCCCCTTTGCTACAGGCAACGATAATGCTGGCAGTACCTGCTACCATCATCAATCCGAATATTGTTTTGCGAACTTGATTCATAAACTGGCTTTAGATTTAACCTATATACGTTAGTTCTTTTTATTTGGTTGCCTCAACTGATAAGAAAAATTCACACCGAAGCTGCTGAGTTTCACACTACCAAAGCCCAATCCGCTGAGAGGTACATTGGCAAAGGGTTCAACTATGAAAGATGAGTGTTTACCCGTACTGCGTGCCCAGCCCCCTGATATTTTCAAAATGGAAAACATATGAGTCTTTCCGTTTGGATAGTTGGCATTTCTTCTTACGGGAATGCCATTGTAATAATAGAAGTAATTGTAATTCTCTCTGGTCATTAGGTAGGAGGAAAGTCCACCACTTACAAATGCACTTGTTTTTGTTTTGGAATCAAATGTGTGACGAAGCAATAACGGGATTTCCCACATATTACAAAAACCGTCTACTGTTTCCAATTTATAATTAGCAACCCAACTACCTGCAGGAGCTTTGAAATCACCCCCATCCATTTTGTAATTTTTTCTTGTATATAATCCACCGGTATGAATAGACCAGTTATTGTTCAAATGATACCCGATCATGATTCCCCCGGATGCATTGGCTTTATCGGCATACCTGAACTTAACAGTTGTAGCATCCATGCCGGCTACTATCGCAAAGCTGAAAGTATTTTTTACTTTTTTGTTTTTGGATAGAAGCGTATCTGTCCGAGTTTCAATCGGCTGTTCCGGTAAAGGATTTTCCATGATCGACAAAGTATCTTTCATCTGATGGATACCGGTATTGGTTGAGTTGCTGCCTGAATCAACAGTTGGGCGAATAAAATGGGTGTTTTCAGGTACTGTGCTTTCTACTTTGGTTGTATTATTGGATGTATTATTGGTTGATGGATGAGTGATTTGCCGGTTTTCAATTTTATCTTCTGTGATCAATGCAGATTCTTTGGATGTTTTTTGTTGAACGGATACTGAACTCAACAATCCGTTTTTGGGTTGCTTGAATACAGAAGATGATGGATTTGGGGCTACATCAGTTGACGCTTTCTTTTCCTGAGCCGTACTATTCAGTGGATCAGTAGAAACAATATCTTCTTTTTTAAGATTGTCGTTTATAGGCGTTGCTACACTAGAAGTTCGATTTGATTGATTTGGTGTAGTTGGTAAATTATTATTTATCTGTTTTTCTTCCGACAAGTTTTGTGTGTACCATAGAATACTTCCACCAAGTAATATTGCAGGAATGATCCACCAGAAAAAGAAAATTCTTCTTTTCTTTTTCTCGGTAGGCAATATCTTATCAAGCTCTCTTTCCATTTTATCCCAGGAAGGAGAAGCCTTCACCGTATAGCGATCTGCTGCTTCACGGCTCAGCTGCTCAAGTCTGCTATCGTTTTCCGGGTTAGACATAATTGGTATGAATGTTTCTTTGTGAAATAATTTTTCTCAGATTACTCTTGGCTTTTGACAAATTCGATTTTGATGCGCCTACGCTGATATCTAGTGTCTTTGCAATTTCATCATGACTAAAACCTTCAATGACAAAAAGATTAAAAACAGTTCTGTACACGGGTGTCAATTGTCTGATCGCTTCAATGATCTCCTGATAAGCGAGTTTATCCAATCCATTTTCCTGCGCTTCTCCAATATGGTCGTAATCTGAGTCTTTTTCAGGATGAATGATATTCAATTGAACCTTTCTCAATTGGTCAATACAGGTGTTGACGATGATACGTTTGAACCAGCCTTTGAATAATGCTTCTGTATCACCATCACGCCGGATATCGAACCGATCAATATTTTTAAAAAGTTTGATGAAGGATTCATGAACGATCTCCTCTGCCTCTTCCTGCTGATGGATATAGCGAAATGCGATCTTCATGGCATAATCAAATAATCCCTCATACAACATACGTTGTGAGTTACGGTCATTTCGTGAACAACCGTTGATCAGGGTTATTATGGACGCAGTCTGGGTTGGCAAAACGGGCAGTATAAGGCTTGGGCCTTTCTGTTAAACTACAATAATCGAATGGAATACGCAATCTATGTTGTAGAGGTTGCCTGAGATATAAGAAATTAGTAAAACAGGGTTATCCTCCGGTTTTTCCGTCCCTGATCTGTACTTTTTTCTTGCCTGAGTTCTTTTTTTCGAATTCCAGTACCTCTTTGGGCTTACTTTTTACCGACGAGGTATCCTTTTTCACCGATGCGCTGTCCGCTTTTTTAGCACCTTTTTCGGGATTCCCGGGTTCCTTTCCGGGCTCAACGATTTGATCGAGGAACCAGTTCTCTGTTTTGATGAGTTCACCTGTCATTGGATAATAAAAACGCCAACGACCATGTTTGAGAGAGTTACCATTGGTTTTAATGATCACCGTTTCATTCTTATTTGGATCGATTACATCTTGTACCTCTACGGTGTCAAATTGTTTAGCAGGATTTACTGCTCTCCATCCTTCTTCCCGCTCCAGGCCTGCAATTGTATAGTATCGGCACATGCCGTCTTTCAGTCCCCATTTGTAATTTTCAACGGCTAAGAGATCACCCATGAGGTTAAATTTTCGCCAAGTGCCTTCCTTTTTTCCATTCATAAAAACACCCTCTTCTTCATAGCCACGCTCACCTCTTAATGGAGGCATTTCTACTTTCCAACGTCCTTGTTTTAGTCCGTTTTTGTCTGTGCAATTGATCGTATCGCGCTTAGAAGTGAGCTTAAAAGTCACACACTGGGCCTTAGAAACCAGTGAAAAGAAAATGAACAATGGCAAGGTCAGAAAACGCATATTCACTAAATTGGGCATCCCAAATTACCAACTATTTATTATTAGTATGAGAAAATTAACAACTGCTTGCTTCCTGTTATGGTCTATCATCGGACTGGCACAGGTGAAGCCAACATCAGCTGATGAACGTATGAAAGGCGTTCAGCAAAGAAAAACTTTGCAACAACAGTCGCCCATCAACAACACCAGTTTCCGTAATATCGGACCCAGTGTCATGAGCGGAAGGGTTGTGGATATGGAAGTCAATCCGGAAGATCCTACAGAATTCTATGTTGCGTATGCATCCGGAGGTTTATGGCACACTACTAACAATGGTATCAGTTTTAACTCAATTTTCGACTCTGAAGACATAATGACCATTGGTGATATTGCCATGGACTGGAAGAGTCGTACAATTTGGGTAGGAACCGGTGAAGTGAATAGTAGCCGTTCAAGCTATGCAGGTATCGGTGTGTACAAATCAAATAACAACGGTAAGTCTTGGGAGTACTTAGGACTTCCTGAAAGTCATCATATCGGAGAGATCAAGTTGCACCCGACAGATGTGAATACTGCTTGGGTTGCAGTACTCGGACATCTCTATTCTCCTAATAAGGAGAGAGGTGTTTACAAAACAACCGATGGTGGTAAAAATTGGAAACAGACTTTGTATGTAGACAATAATACAGGTGCTGTTGATATTGATATCAATCCCAAAAATCCCAATGAATTGTTTGCAGCTATGTGGTATCGTACACGTTCTGCCTCAAACTTTGAAGAAGGGGGCAAAACAAGTGGTATCTACAAGAGCACAGATGGTGGAGAAAACTGGCAATTGATGTCAAAAGAGGGTTCAGGATTTCCTTTTGGAGATGGTGTGGGAAGAATTGGATTGATGGTATATCCTTCAAATCCATCTACCATTTTTGCAGTGGTAGATAATAATTTCCGTCAACCCGCAAATGCAAGACAAAACCAAGGAGATACCAGTCGCTATGTGTTGGCTGATTTCAAAGACCTGAGTAAAGATCAATTCCTTGCGTTGAATGATAATAAACTTAATGCTTTCATACGTTCACCCAGAAACGGTATTCCTCAAAAGTATACTGCTGCTTCATTGAAAGAAGCTGTTACTAATGGAACACTTGCTCCAACAGCGATTTGGGATTATTTGTATGATGCGAACACTGCTTTGTTTGAAACGCCAATCTATGGTGCACAATTATACCGCAGTGATGATGGTGGTGCTAGCTGGAAGATGACACACAAAGATGCAATTCCGAATTTGTACAGTACTTATGGATATTATTTTGGTAAAGTATGGGTAAGCCCTGTGGATGATAAGAAGATCATTCTTACAGGTGTGGGATTATTGATGAGTACAGATGGTGGTGCAACATTTAAGCAGATCGGTAAAGAAAACGTACACTCTGATCATCATTATGTATGGATCAATCCTAAACGTGATAGTCATATCATCAATGGTAATGATGGTGGTTGTAATATCACTTATGATAATGGTGAGCATTGGTTCAAAGCAAATACACCGCCTGTTGGACAATTCTACAATATCGCCGTAGACATGGCTCGTCCTTACAATGTGTATGGAGGTTTGCAGGATAATGGTACATGGTTTGGTGCAAGCACTACCAGAGAGAATTATGATTGGTATGATGGTGGTCATAACCCGTATACATCTATCGGTGGTGGTGATGGTATGCAAGTACAAGTAGACTGGAGAGATAATAAAACAGTATATAGTGGTTCACAGTTTGGTGCTTATAGCAGACAAACAATTGGTACAAGAGATAGAAGAGGCGTTCGTCCTGCAAGAGATTTAGGTGAAACACCTTTGCGTTATAACTGGCAGACGCCGATCTTACTGAGCCGTCATAATCAAGATGTTTTCTATTATGGTAGCAATAAGTTTCATCGCAGCATGAATCGTGGGGATAGTTTGGTGACCATGAGTGCTGATCTTACAACGAATCCAAAACAAGGAGATGTTCCTTTTGGTACATTGACATCTATCAGCGAGAGCCCACTTCGTTTCGGATTGATTTATGTGGGATCTGATGATGGAAATATCCAAGTTTCAAAAGATGGTGGTTATACATGGACACTGATCAACAAAAAATTACCAAAGGGTTTGTATGTAAGCCGAGTAACAGCCAGTGCTTTCAATGAGGCACGTGTATATGTATCATTGAATGGATATCGTAATGACCATTTCACTGCTTATGTGTATGTGAGTGATGATTATGGAACTACCTGGAGACAAATCATGACTGATTTACCAGCTGAGCCGGTGAATGTCGTGAAAGAAGATACAGAAGATGGTAATATTATCTATGTAGGAACCGATGGTGGTTTGTATGTGAGTGTGAATGGAGGAAACAGCTCTATGTTATGGAATAAAGGTATGCCTAGCAGTGTTCCGGTTCATGATGTAGTGGTTCATCCAAGAGATGGCGAGATCGTTGTGGGAACCCACGGACGCAGCTTATACATCGCTAAACTTGATGAATTGCGCAAGCTTGCAAAGAAGAAGTAATTGAATTGATGTTTGATTTTTTGATCTTTTGATCTTTGATTTCTTGATTTGGAGTTAATACTAAATCAAGAAATCAAAGATCAAAAATTCAAACTTTCTTTCTCAGTATCCACAGGTCTTGCTTACCTGCTTTGTTAGGATATTTTTCTCCATCCCAGTATTCCAATATTTCAAATTTCTCCTCTAGGACCTTTTGCCATTTTTCAGGTAGATGATAAGTAGACATCATCCTATGACCCGGTTGATGATGGTATGTGTTATACACGCCCTTTATTTCTACTTCCTGCTTTTCTTTTTTGGATAATCGATTGATAAAATAGTGTCCATGTGTAGTAAGCCATGCTATGCCATCAGGTTTAAGAATTCGATGGATTTCATGGATCCATTTTCTTTGATCTTGACTAGTGATATGTGTCAATACAGAGAATCCGATCACCAGATCAAAATAGGTATCCGGAAAGGGTAGAGGCGGATATTTTTCCTGAACTTCAAAACGAATATTCGGTATCTTTTTTTGATTCCATAAGATGGTTTCAATGTTAGGATCAGAGGCGTAAATACTTGCTGTTGCAGCAAACTTTTGCAGATGCCGGGTTATTCTGGAAGGACCGCAGCCCCAGTCTAAAATAGTTTCTTTATTAGGCAGATATGGGTCTATCGATTCAAATATTTCTGCAGTGGTGTGTTGACCATCTTCCCAATATTTTTTATAATCAAGTTTGTAAGACTCGTATAGGGTATATGCCTTAGGTAATAGGACCTGTGGGTTTGTTCTTTGGAACAAATAATTAGAATATGCATAACGAAATCGTTGCCAATAAAAAATAGCTTGGTCAATGATTATTACCGGTATTAGTTTTCGCAACTTTCGAATCATGCTCTAACAAGATACAGTTTTGCAAAAGTGTTATAAAATAAAAATGTTCCGCAGTATTTCATGCGGAACATTCTCGTCGTCTGTATGATTTGTATGTCTTATGACTCCATCATCTCATGCAAATACTGCTTACTCTCTTCTTTAAATGCCTTTCTGGGTTTCAATCCCAATAATTGGAACATTTGATTGTCTTCGTCAAAAGAGGGGTTAGGAGTGGTTAATAATTTATCTCCTGCAAAAATGGAATTAGCGCCCGCCATAAAACACAATGCCTGATCTGATACACTCATATCTGTTCTACCTGCACTCAAGCGAACCATGGTCTTTGGCATTAATATTCTTGCAGTAGCGATCATGCGAACCATATCCCATACATCTACTTTGGTATTGTGTTCCAATGGAGTTCCTGGAATGGCAACCAATGAGTTGATGGGCACGCTTTCAGGATGTTCAGGCATCGTTGCCAATGTGTGCAGCATGCCTATTCTATCTTCATGCGTTTCACCCAATCCAATGATACCACCGCAACAAACAGTTACGCCTGCTTTACGCACATTTTCCAAAGTTTCTAATCTGTCGTCATAAGTTCGCGTGGTGATGATCTCGCCGTAATGTTCTTTACTGGTATCTAAGTTGTGGTTGTATGCATACAATCCGGCATCTGCCAATTTCTTAGCTTGATCTTCAGTGAGCATACCAAGCGTACAACACACTTCCATCCCCATTTCATTCACGCCTTTTACCATATCTAATACACGATCAAAATCACGATTATCTCTTACTTCTCTCCATGCAGCACCCATACAAAAACGGGTTGAGCCGGCTTCCTTTGCTTTTTGAGCGTAAGCTAATACCTCCTCTTTTTTCATCAATGCTTGTACATTGACACCGGTATTATAGCGTGCTGCTTGTGGACAATAAGCACAGTCTTCACTACAACCACCTGTCTTGATACTTAACAAAGTACAAACCTGAACCTCAGCTGTATCATTGTATTTACGATGCAACTGCGCTGCACGAAATACCAATTCCAGCAAAGGTGTATTATAGATGTTGTGAATTTCTTCGAGTGTCCAGTTATTACGGATGTCAGCAGACATAAATTTCATTTTAGAGTACAAATATATAGAACAGACGAACAGAGAAATATCCAATTTTCAAGCACTTGGATATTGGATATTTGTTATTCCTCTGTTTCTCTGTTATTCAAGGTTTTTATTCCGTACATAGTTTCTCCATTTTTCAATGACTTTTTGCATGTCATCGGGTAGGGGAGCTTCAAAATGCATGGGTTGTTTGGTGACAGGGTGAATGAAACCAAGGGTTTGCGCATGCAGGGCGCAGCGTGGACAAATGTCAAAGCAATTATCAACGAACTGTTTGTATTTCGTATAAATAGTTCCTTTCAAAATTTTATCACCGCCATACTCCCAATCATTGAAGAGCGTGTGTCCGATATGTTTCATATGCACACGGATCTGATGAGTCCGACCTGTTTCCAATACACATTCCACTAGCGATACATAATTGAAACGTTCCAATACTTTATAATGAGTGATCGCATGTTTGCCGATCTCACCTTCAGGATAGGCATCAAACATTTTTCGATGCTGCCGATGCCGAGCGATATGTGCTTCAATGGTACCACTGTCTTCTTGAACATCTCCCCATACCAAAGCCACATATTTTCGGTTAACGGTATGGTTAAAGAATTGCTTAGCCAAATGTGCGGCGGCATCACCTGTTTTTGCCAGAACAATCAGTCCGGTTGTATTTTTATCAATTCTATGTACCAATCCAAAACGGGGTAGTGACTCTTCGTCGAGATTGGGATTTTGTTGTAAGAAATGATAAGCCACCCCATTCAGCATGGTGCCGGTAAAATTGCCGATACCCGGATGCACCACCATGTTTGCCGGCTTATTGAGCACCATCACTGCATCATCTTCATAAACAATATTCAAAGGAATATTCTCCGGTTTCAGCTCAGTATGTTCCGGGTTGATAAGACTCATGAGTACGATCTCATCTCCCGGCTTGATCTTATAATTACTTTTTACCACTTGACCATTCACCGTCAAAAAACCGGCATCAATTCCTTTTTGAACCTTATTCCTCGTAGCTCCTTCAATGCGGCCTTGTACCCATTTGTCAATGCGTAAAGGTTCTTGGCCTTTGTCTACTTTAAAGGTCTTTCGTTCATATAGTTCTTCTGTGCCTTCTTCCGGCTGGAGATCTAATTCTTCCTGCATCCTGCAAAAATAGTAGAAACCATCCAAGCAGATTAAAATGAAAGGATATCCGCTTTCGATACTACTTTTGCAGTATGCAGTCAGTGGTATTCAGAGATCTGGGATTTAGATCGTATCAATCGGTTTGGGATGAGCAGGAAGCCATGCTTAAAGAGAAGGTGGAACTGAAATCTGCTGCAAGAATGAACCTTGGCTTCAATGGTCATGCAATCCAACATGATCTTTTATTTGTAGAGCATTCTCCTGTTTATACCTTGGGTAAAAGTGGCAAGACGGAACATATTCTGATCTCAGAAAAAGAAATGCAGGAGCGGGGAATCGATTATTTTCATATCAATCGCGGTGGTGATATTACATTTCATGGTCCCGGACAAATTGTAGGTTATCCGATCATGGATCTGGAGCAATTTAAAACGGATCTGGGTTGGTACTTAAGAAGTCTTGAGGAAGTGATCATCCTTACCCTTGCACATTATGGATTGCAAGGCGATAGAAGTAAAGGAGAAACAGGTGTGTGGTTAGATCCCGATGTGCCCGGGAAAGAAAGAAAGATCTGCGCGATGGGTATCAAATGCAGCAGATGGATCACCATGCATGGGTTCGCATTCAATGTCAATACAGACCTTACTTATTTCGATCATATTGTTCCTTGTGGCATTGTTGGAAAACAAGTGACCTCACTACAAAAAGAACTCGGGCAAGCTGTTCCCTTTGAAGAAGTAAAAGAATTGGTAAAAAAGAATTTCGAGAAAGTGTTTGATGTAGTTCTGACAAATAACTAATCCTTTTGTAAAAAGAATTTACTTTTTTCGATCAACTCATTGTTTTTGTAGAGTTCAAAATCATACCAACCACTTTTTTTGAAGTTGGCCTTATCCATGATCAGTTCGTGTTCTTTTAGTTTATTGATCCTGAATAATTCTTTTCCTTCAGCATCAAAAAATATGATGCGATACAATTGATGATCTTTTTCGGGTACGGATATATTTAAATATCCCGAACTGTTGGTATACACATAAATTGAGGGCTTCCAAACTTGTTTAGGAACGAATCGGTGTAGCTCTGCTCTGAATGTAGTGATCTGATAAATGGTGTCTTTTGTGGTATTGGTAATAGAATCTTTGAAACGCTTATAGAAAGGCAGTTCTACCTGCGTCAACAATGTATCTTTTACAAAAATGCTGACATATTCTTTAGGCTTTGGAATAAAGGGCTTCCAATTGATCTCGCCCGGTTTGATCACAGATAATGAGTCCTGTGTAAGTTTTATCAACGAGTCGCGAAAGTTTCGATAGTCAGAGACGGATAATTGAAATGCAGGTACTCCTCTTTTATAGATCTGTATATATTTTTCTGTAACCGTAGTGGTGGTGCTGTCTTTTTTTATTTCTGTTTTAGGGATATCGATACGAGCGTTCACATCATCTGTCGGATTACTCACACTGCCTTCAGTAGGTTCTTGTCCGGGTGATTTGATATCCGTAAAAAAATAATTACCCCCTTTCAAAACATAAAATATGCGATAATAAATACGTGGGGCAGTCGGAAGTTTTTGATCGATAAATCCATTGGCAGGAAGCTCGGGTGATTGTGCAGAAAAAATGGTGCGAAAATTAATACCATCTGTCGATCGCTGAACAGCCAACTGATTACATGATGGATAAGGATTGATCCAACTGATACTTACTTTGCCTTTACCCAATTCTTTCACGGTAAATCCGGGTAATGCCCTTTGCGCAAAAGACTTTGTGGTGAATAATAGTAAACAAAGGATCAGTAGATTTCTTCCATTCATGACAGCAAATATAAAGGCAGTCTGTTGATTAAAAAGGAAGGATATGTGACGGAAGGGATCTGTTACCTTGTAAGCCGCCACTGTGGATCAATAACAATCGGCTGCCTACAGGGAAAAAGTTCTTTTGTATCAAATCCTGTACTGCGTAGATCAGTTTAGCGGTATAGACAAAATCAGTGGGTATTTTTTCAGCCAACCAGAACCGGTGCATAAAACTTAAAAGCTCAGGTGTATGTTTTGCATAGCCTCCCCAGTCATAGCCATGTAAACATTGGAAAGCAGGTTTTTTTTCCGTGGATAGCTCAATGAGTTGTTCTATTTCTTTTGTGATGCTGAAATGATTTTTAAGTACACTGATGCCTATGATCTCCTGTGATGGCTTGGCGCCAATCAGCATTCCGGACATCATTGTACCCGTGCCTACTGCACAGAGGATATGCGAATAATCACCGGTATTGTGTAGGAGTAATATATCGGCTGCGCCTTTTGCCCCTAATAGACCATATCCGCCTTCGGGGATCCAATACCATCCGGATTGATGGAAGGAATCCTGTATTTGCTTTTTAGCACGATAATCGGTTCTGTTGACAAATTGCAATTCCATACCATAGCTTACTGCTTCTTTTAGTGTAGGGGATAACGAGGTATCACCATCACCACGAATAAAGCCAATTGTAGGAATACCGGCTTCTTTTCCGGCCAAAGCCAAGGCTACGATATGATTAGAATAAGCACCACCAAAACTTGCCAGTTTGTTGGCGTTGCTTGTCAATGCTTCGTCGAGATAATATTTAAGTTTAAACCATTTGTTACCGCTGATCACAGGATGAATCTGATCCAATCTCAGTATATCGGTTTGAATATCTTGGTGGGAAAGTGATTTTACCGATTGAATATGAATATTTTGAATATTTATCAACATCTGTTCTTTTGGTACTGCTGAAAGTTTTAGTTTCGTTCCTCTCAAATGGATATTATGAAGCCAACATTAGTGATTTTAGCTGCGGGAATGGCCAGCCGATATGGAAGTATGAAACAGATCCAGTCTTTTGGTCCCGATGGCGAAACTATCATGGATTATTCAATTTACGACGCAATCCGGGCAGGATTCGGAAAAGTTGTGTTTATTATCCGTGAAGAATTTGCAGAACAGTTCAAAGCCATATTCGAACCTAAGTTGAACGGAAGAATAGCGACTGATTATGTATACCAGCATTTGACAGCTTTTACCAATGGATATGCCGTACCTGCTGATAGGACCAAACCATGGGGTACAGGTCATGCGGTGCTGTGTTGTAAGGGAAAAGTGAATGAGCCATTTGCCGTGATCAATGCAGATGATTTTTATGGAAAAGATGCTTTTGTAAAAGCCTATACTTTTTTAACGACACAGTGTAATGAACAGACCTATTGTATCATCGGATACCAATTAAGAAATACACTCAGTGATAATGGAACTGTTAGCAGGGGTGTTTGTGATGTAGATGCTTCCGGCAATTTGAGCGATATCAATGAGCGTACAAAAATCTTTGCAAGACCTGAAGGTGATATTGTGTACGAAGAAAATGATCAGTTGACCGTATTACCGGAAAATAGTCTGGTAAGTATGAATTATCTCTGCTTTGCTCCGGGATTTATTGATCTGGCTGAAAATCTGTTCAATGATTTTCTGGAAAAACAGGGACAAGAGTTGAAATCAGAGTTTTATATCCCAACGGTTACCAAACATTTTGTGCAATCAGGGAAAGGAGTTGTCAAAGTGATTCCAACTTCTTCTCAGTGGTTTGGAGTAACCTATAAAGAAGATGCTCCGGGTGTACAAGCAAGTATCAATGCCTTGGTAGCAGCGGGAGAGTATCCGTCGAGTTTATGGAAATAGGATAGGATGTCAGATGTCAGATGTAGGATGTAGGATGTCTGATTTGAAATAGCTCAAAAAAAACGAAGCGACGAACAATTTTAATTGTGTTCGTCGCTTCGTTTTTTTTCACCATTCACCATTCACCATTCACCATTCACCATTCACCATTCACCATTCACCATTCACTACTTCGCAAAAGCCTTCACATAAAACACACATTCTTCCACTTCTGCAATTTGTTGCTTGCGTTGTGTTCCTTTTAGGGTTGATTTAGAAGGTAGTTTGATTTTCTCCGCTGTATCTGTTTTGCGGAATGCATCTACCAATCTGAAAATATTTCTTGATTTCACGGCGAATACCACACCTTCTGCCGAAGACTGTCGGGTGCTCAGTACGCCAATGATTTCACCATTTTTATTTAAGACAGGTGCACCTGAGTTACCCGGATTGGCACTCATTTGTAATTGATAAGAAAGAGAGTCTCCATCAAAACCACTACGAGCACTTAGATAACCCATACCATATACAATTTCATTACGAGGATATCCAAGGGTATAGATCTCTTCTCCCAGGTCTGAAGCCGTTTTTCGTATACCATAGGGAAGGCTCTTGCGCTGAATAAATTCTTTATCTGTTACTTTCAAAATCGCCAGATCTTTTTCCTGATCGATGTGAACGATATCAGCATTGAATTCTTTCCCTTTGTTATTGACAACTATTGCACCGGAGCCTTTTAATACGTGTGCATTGGTGATGATGAATCCTTTAGGGTCGATCAAAAACCCTGACCCGCCACTTACAAAACGAACACCCTCGGGTAATTTGCTTTTCACTTCATTGATGAGATTGCCTTGCACCTGCTGGTTCTTTTTGATCACAGCAATATCATTACTCAGCTGTTGTAATTGATTCCCATTCACGGAAGGAGCAAAGTACATAACAAGTCCACTGATGAACAGGGCGATCACACCACCTACACCGGCGGCAATAGCAGTAACACGTTTGTATTTATTCCATAATTGAACCACACGACCACGGGTGCTGACTTGACCGCCTTCGTTGATATCGCCACGATCCAATAAATATTGATGCGCTTCATGTAAGCCATGTTTCAGGTTACGATGGGCAGCATACATATCCATTTGGTGGAGGAACATGTTATGCTCCACTACCATCTGGTCGATTTCAGGGGTATTTTTTCGAAGCGTTTCAAAATAGGTACGCTCTTCAGCGCTCATGTCGCCGCTGAGGTATCTTTCGATGGCTTCTAATAATAAAATGTCATCCATGGTACTTACTCTCCAATATTATATTGCGTAAAGAATAGTTTCTTCAAACGCATTAAACATTTATACTTCTGGTTTTTGGCATTATCTGCATTGGTATATCCAAATTCGTGTGCCAATTCCTGCATTCCCATTTTCTTGAGGTAATATCCTTCTAAAAGACTTTTACAAGGTTCACCCAAGCTATTCATCGCCCGATCCATGATGGCGAAAGCTGCGTTACGCTTTTCATGGTTTTCAAGGTCTTCTTCCACCGGGATAGTCTCTTCCAGGCTATCCACTTGATTCGAATATCTTCCCAGTTGTTGTAATCGTTTAAGCCATAAACGCCTGCATATGGAATATACATAGGTTTTAATTTGACAGGTTAAGACAAATGATTCGCTTTGTGCTTTTTCATATAGCGCAATCATAGCTTCCTGAAAAATATCCCTGGCGTCGTCGTAAGAACCATTATTGTTCAATATGAAAGCCTGAATGGTATTGAAATTGTCCTTATAGATCGTTTCAATTGCCTTGGAATCGTTATTGGCCAGTCCTTTCAGTAATGCTTGCTCGTTGGTATCGGCTTTCACTATTGTTCTTTTAATACGGTGTAGAGGATAAAAGTAACCCAAAATAAACCTAAAATATTTTTTGAAAAAAACGGTTTATGCCGGGTTACCTTTTAGTATAAGTGGGTATTAACCTTAAAATCACTCAAAAAAACCACACAATGAAAAAATTATTATTCGTTCTGGCACTGGGCGTATTCGCTGCTTGCGGTAACGCAGAAAACAAAGAAGCTACAACTGATTCAACTGCTGTAGCACCTGTAACAACTGATAGCACTGCTACAGCTACTCCTGATAGCGCTGCTGCTACTACAGACAGCTCTGCTGCTGCTGCTCCAGCTGCTCATTAATTTGAACGCAGAACCCGTGCATAAGATCATGAAGTGCCAGCTTGCCGGCTGACAGGGTTCTCCAAGAGTTTTTCATATGGCAAGCAATCGTTAGAGGCCGCTCCGTTTCCACGGAGGGGCTTTTTTTTCTTCGTCACATTCCGATCCAGGATCGGAAGCTCCTCAGAACGACAGGTGCTTTTGTTGAGCTAGGGTAAAGAATTTTTGAAGAGGTATCATCTCGCAATAAGATGATTTTATATTCTACTAACAACCGTCATCCCAAGAAGCGTTTTATCCAAAGGATAAAACATGCGACGAGGGAAACTAAGGTTCGTTAGTAAAATAATTTTTCTTGTATTGATGTTTCTTATGTTTTCCTGTTCTATATTTGAATCAATGAACACAAAAACAAACAATACCTGGTTTTATTTTTTCTTTTATTACTTCTTTAACCAAAGGAGCCGGGTAGTATTTGTTAAAGCTTAAGTGAACAACAACAATCAACATACAGTCCCGGCCAAATGGCCGGGATTTTTTTTTGATTCTAAACGAATATGACAAAACAAGGAAACATAACAACAAGTACTAAGACCGGTATTGCCATACAAGGTTATGAAGGCAGTTTTCATCAAGTAGCTGCCAGATCATTTTTTGGTAAGACTGTTGAAGTGATTCCTTGTGCCAGTTTTCGTGAATTGATACAGGTTGCCGGTGATGCCAAACAATCTGCCGGAGCTGTCATGGCCATTGAAAATTCGATTGCAGGCAGTATTCTACCTAATTATAACCTTCTTCAAAAGAGTAAACTCAAAGTAGTAGGAGAAGTGTATTTATCCATCAGTCAAAACCTATTGGTGAATCCCGGTGTCAGATTGGAAGATATCAAGGAAGTGCACAGCCATCCAATGGCTATTCTTCAATGTTTGGATTATTTAGAACAATACCCATGGAAACTGGTAGAAACAGAGGATACGGCATTGAGTGCAAAACTTTTGCATCAACACAGAAGTAAACACACTGCTGCAATTGCGAGTAAGCTGGCTGCCGAGTTATTTCAACTGGAGATCATGGGGCCTGATATCCATACCATGAAAAATAATGTCACTCGTTTTCTAGTATTGAAACGAGCAGGAACTTTCTCTGCAGACATCCATGCAAGCAAAGCTTCTGTATACTTTCAAACCAGCCATGATAAAGGTGCTTTATCTAAAGTGCTTACTAAAATTGCTGCGGGAGGTATCAATCTAAGTAAACTACAAAGCATGCCGATTCCGGGGAGTCATTTTAAGTATGGCTTTTATGCTGATATGGAATTCGATCATCAAAAACAATTGAATCAGGTATTGAATGCGATCGAACCACTAACGAATAATGTCAAAATTTTTGGAATCTATTCAAAAGGGAAACTTATAAAAGGATAATGATGGAAATGAAAACAGCCAGCAGACTGGAAGGTATCGGTGAATATTATTTCTCGCAAAAGCTGAGAGAGATCGAAACGCTGAACAAGGAAGGAAAAGACATTCTGAATTTGGGCGTCGGTAGTCCGGATCTGCCACCGCATCCGGAAGTCATCAAAGTGTTACAGGATAATGCAGCAAAAGACAATACACATGCGTACCAGAGTTATAAAGGGTCTCCGGTATTACGCAATGCCATTAGTCAATGGTATCGTCAATGGTATCAGGTTGATCTCGATCCTGATACAGAAGTACTCCCTTTGATCGGTAGTAAAGAAGGCATCATGCATATTTGTATGACTTACCTTGATCAAGGTGATGAAGCATTGATACCTGATCCGGGTTATCCTACTTATAGCAGTGCCGTGAAGCTGGCGGGTGGTACACCGATTACGTATCAATTATCAGAACAACAACATTGGCAACCGGATCTGGAAGCGCTTTCTCAAAAAGATCTTTCAAAAGTGAAATTGATGTGGGTGAATTATCCGCATATGCCAACCGGACAAATACCCTCTGCTGATTTTTATGCTGCATTGATCGCTTTTGCAAAAAAGCATAACATATTGATCTGTCATGATAATCCTTACAGTTTTATTCTGAATGATCATCCATCCAGTCTTTTGACTGTACCGGGTGCTAAGGAAGTGGTATTGGAATTGAACTCACTCAGTAAAAGTTCCAATATGGCAGGATGGCGCGTTGGTATGTTGTGTGGCGCTAAAGAAAGGATCGATGAAGTACTTCGTTTCAAAAGCAATATGGATAGTGGGATGTTCTTACCTGTTCAATTGGCTGCAGCAAAAGCGCTCAGCTTAGGGAAAGATTGGTATGACAGTATCAATGCCGTCTATGCTACACGAAGAGAGAAAGTATTTGAGTTATTGTCTTTGTTGAATTGTACATTTTCAAAAGATCAGGTAGGTATGTTTGTTTGGGCAGCCATTCCGAATACGTTTAAAGATGGATATGAATTGAGTGATCGTGTATTATACGGAGCTTCTGTATTCATCACTCCCGGCGGTATTTTTGGAGAGGCAGGAAAAAAATATATCCGTGTAAGTCTATGCGGAACAGTTGAAAAATTTGAAGAAGCTATTGAACGAATTCAAACGAGATTATAAAATGAGAATAACGATCATAGGAACCGGATTGATTGGTGGATCATTGTCATTGACACTGCGCGAAAAAGGATGGGTTAATCATGCAATCGGTGTTGAGAATAACCCTGTTCATGCGGCACGGGCTGTTGAGCTCAAGCTGGTAGATGAAATTGCAGAGCTATCAACAGCAATTGCAAAATCAGATATCATCATCTTATCTACACCGATCAATGCGGCAGAAGCCATGTTGCCAGTGATATTAGATCAAGTGACCGATCAAGTGGTGATGGATGTAGGTTCCACCAAAAAAATCATCTGTGAATCTGTGGCTCATCATCCCAAGCGCGGTCGCTTTGTAGCAACACACCCTATGTGGGGAACAGAGTACAGTGGTCCTGATGCCGCAGTCAAAGCAGCATTTGCCAATAAAGCCACAGTGATCTGTTCAAAAGAAGAAAGTGATGCAGATGCAGTGCAAAAAGTAGAAGAATTGTACAAAACATTGGGCATGCATATTCTCTATATGAAAGCCGATGATCATGATGTGCATGTGGCTTATGTGAGTCATATTTCACATATCACTTCATTTGCGTTGGCAAATACGGTCTTGGAGAAAGAGCGGGAAGAAGATGCCATTTTTGAACTGGCCAGTGGTGGTTTTGAAAGTACGGTCAGATTGGCCAAGAGTAATCCGGCCATGTGGGTACCCATTTTCATGCAAAACCGTGATAATGTGCTAGATGTACTCAATGAACACATTGCCCAGCTCAGAAAATTCAAAGCCTGTCTGGAAAAGGAGAATTATGACTATTTACAGGAATTGATTGAGAATGCGAATGGGATCAAGCGAATTCTTCGCTAAGCAAATAGCCTATGGCTAATGGATCATAGTAAAAGAACCCGCTATTAGCTATGAACCATTAGCCATAAGCTAAAACCCAAATAAAACCAGCAAAGCCCCCTATATTAGGTAACTTTGCATAAATTTTTTATACATGACGACATTTGAAGCGTTGGGAATCGATGCAAGATTGATTCAGGCAACGAATGAGTTGGGGTATGTGAACCCAACCGCAATACAAGAACAAGCGATACCCGTACTGCTTAGCGGTACGAAAGATTTTATTGGTCTCGCCCAAACAGGAACAGGTAAAACGGCAGCATTTGGATTACCATTACTGCACGTGATCGACGCAAAGGCAAAACATCCACAGGCGCTGGTTGTTTGTCCAACCCGCGAACTCTGCTTACAGATCGTAAAAGAGTTAGAACTGTTCAAAAAATACATGACAGGAGTTTCAGTAGTAGCTGTTTATGGTGGTGCATCCATCGGATTACAGATACGTGATTTAAAAAGAGGAACTCAGATCGTAGTAGCAACACCCGGTAGATTGATCGATCTGATCGAAAGAAAAGCGATCAATCTGGAAGAGATCAAGTACGTAGTATTAGATGAGGCAGATGAAATGCTGAACATGGGTTTTCAGGATGATATCGAATTCATCTTGAAAAATACTCCTCAGCGTGAAAGTACCTGGCTTTTTAGTGCAACCATGCCACCGGAGATTAGAAAAGTGAGCAAGCGTTACATGAAAGATCCTGCTGAAGTAACAGTAGGCAAAATGAACACTGCCAATAAGAGTATCGATCATCAGTACTATGTGACCAGTTCTCACCATCGTTATGAGACCCTGAAACGTATCATTGACTTTAATCCGGGTATTTATGGTATCATTTTTACCAGAACCAAAATTGATGCACAAGAAATATCTGAACGTCTTACAAGAGAAGGTTATGATATCGATGCATTGCATGGCGATCTGACACAGGGACAGAGAGATAAAGTGATGGGTCAGTTCAGAGACAAAAGCCTGCAACTTTTGATTGCTACGGATGTTGCTGCGAGAGGAATTGATGTGCAGGGTATTACACACGTGATCAACTATGAATTGCCTGATGATGTAGAAGTGTATACACACCGAAGCGGAAGAACAGGTCGTGCGGGCAATGTAGGTATTTGTATTTCAATCGTACATAGCAAAGAAATGTATCGTTTGAAACAAATTGAAAGGATCAATAATTCCAAATTCCACAAACTGGATATCCCAAGCGGTAAAGATGTTTGTCGCAAACAGTTTTTTCATTTCATGGATAAATTGTTATCAGCGGATATCAGTCATGGCGATTATGAAACCTATGTACCAATGCTCGCTGAAAAGTTTGCAGAAGTGAGTAAGGAAGATGTACTGAAGCGCGTAGCTGCTATGGAATTCGATCGTTTTCTGAAGTACTATGAAAATGCAGAAGATCTGAATTTCCGTGAAAGAAACAGAAGAGAGTACAATGATGCACCTGATCAGGGCAGACGCCGTGATGCAGGCAAAGGCGATAGCCGTAAAGAATACAAACGCGGAGGTGGTTATAGTCGCTTGTTTGTGAACCTTGGAACCAAAGACGGTTTTTATAAAGCAAGTTTCCTGCAGTTCATTCTCGATATGAGTGATTTGAAAAAGGATGTGTTGGGTAAGATCGATATGAAAGACATGAATAGCTGGGTGGAGATTGAAAAAGGTGCAGCCAATCAAATGATCCGTGCACTGGATGGAAAAAATTACAAGGGAAGAAGAATCAGAATGAATGATGCTGATTCAGGAGGAGCGAGGAAACCGAGGAAAGGGGAAGAATAAAATTTAAAATGTCAGATGGCAGATGTCAGATTTGAGTTAGTTCAATTCATACATCTGACATCTGACATCCGAAATCAGACATATTTTTTATGGAGCAAGCAATCGAACAAAAAACAAATGTGGAAGCTTTGTTGCAGAAGCGCCCATTGATCATTTCCGGTCCGTGCAGTGCCGAGACCGAAGAGCAGGTGCTACAAACTGCTACCAGACTCGCTGCAACAGGAAAAGTAGATATTCTTCGTGCCGGTATCTGGAAACCGCGTACTCGTCCGGGTAGCTTTGAAGGTATTGGAACAAAAGGATTGCCATGGTTACAACAGGCCCGTAAAGTATCGGGATTGCCTGTTGCAGTGGAAGTAGCTACAGGTAAACAAGTGGAAGATGCATTACATTTTGATGTAGATGTACTTTGGATCGGTGCACGTACCACAGTGAATCCATTTAGTGTGCAGGAAGTAGCGGATGCGTTGAAAGGAGTGGATGTACCTGTATTGATCAAAAACCCGATCAATCCTGATTTGGAATTATGGATCGGTGCTGTAGAACGTGTTGCGAAAGCCGGGATCAAAAATATCGGATTGATTCATCGCGGATTCAGTTCTTATGGTAACACTGAATATCGGAATGCTCCGATGTGGCATCTGGCCATCGAAATGAAAAGACGTAATCCGGATATGTTGTTGATCAATGATCCATCACATATCTGTGGACGTAGGGATATTTTGATGGATGTAGCACAAAAAGCGATCGATCTAGATTTTGATGGGTTGATCATTGAAAGCCATATTGATCCGGATAATGCTTGGAGTGATGCCAAACAGCAAGTAACTCCTGAGAGATTGGGAGAGATGATCAGTTCTATCATCTGGCGTAAAGAAGATATCAATTCTGAAGAGTTGCATGCAACCATGGAAAAAATGCGCCAGCAGATCAATCAACTGGATGATGAATTGTTGCTGTTGCTTGGACAAAGAATGAAAGTGGCGGATAAGATCGGTCAGTATAAAAAGGATAATAACATTACCATCCTGCAAACCAATCGATGGAATGCAATTCTGGATAGAGCGTTTGCAAAAGGAGAGCAGTTAGGTTTGAGTCGTGAGTTCATCACCAAATATTTTGATGCAGTGCATATGGAAAGTATCAATCATCAGAATAAGATCATGAATGCATAGTGCAACGCAATAGAGGTATGAAGAAAAAAGCAGTAACATTTCCGGGTAAAACAGTGAACTATTACTTTGATGCATCATTTGATCATCTTCAAAAGATCGTTGATAAAGAAAAAGTAGTGCTGATTACGGATGAACATGTTTTCGCAGGACATAAAAAGAAATTCAAGGGCTGGAATACCATCGTATTGAAACCCGGAGAAGCTTTTAAAGTGCAGCAGACAGTTGATATGATCATTGATCAACTGATTGAAATGGGTGCAGATCGTAAAACAGTACTCGTTGGAGTTGGTGGTGGGGTGATCACTGATATCACAGGTTATGTTGCCGGCATTTTCATGCGTGGCATTGATGTAGGTTTTGTCCCCACCAGTTTACTCGCTATGGTAGACGCAGCAATTGGTGGAAAAAATGGGATCGATGTAGGTGTATATAAAAATATGGTAGGATTGATCCGTCAACCATCATTCCTTTTGTATGACTACAGTTTTTTAAAAACACTTCCGCTTACAGAATGGCAAAATGGTTTTGCAGAGATCATTAAACATGCATGCATCAAAGATGCCTCTATGTTCAAAGAGTTACAACAACATAAATTAGTTGATTATAAAAAAGATCCGGTCTTATTGACAAAGTTGGTAGAACGAAATGTTCTATTAAAGACAAAAGTGGTATTGGCTGATGAACGTGAGCAAGGTGAAAGGAAACTGTTGAATTTCGGTCATACCCTGGGTCACGCGATCGAGAATATGTATGAGTTGAGCCATGGTCAGGCCATCAGTATAGGAATGACCTATGCATCGATCATTTCACAACAATTAAAAGGATTCAAAGAGACGGATGCTGTTGTGGATCTATTAGCCAATTATGGCTTAGCCACTTTTGCGGCTTTTGATGCAAAGAAAGCTTTCCAGGTATTACAAAAAGATAAAAAGAAGGATGATGTCAGCATACATTATATCCTTCTTGAAAAAACAGGTAAAGCGGTTGTACAACCCTTACTGTTTGTTCAACTCAAAGAAATTTTCAAACAGTTTTAATCATACCGCACGACGGTGCGATGATGCATGATAGTATGTCTACTCAGGTAAAAATAAATCCATCAACCATACAAGGTACTATTCGGGCTGCAGCAGGGAAGAGTAGTATGCAAAGAGCTTGTGCAGCAGCATTATTGCGCAAGGGAGAAACCTTGATCATCAATCCGGGAAAAAGTAATGATGACTTGGCAGCTATCGATGTGATTCAAAAGTTGGGAGCCTCTATACGGTACACTGATCATGGAGATATTCATATTACATCGAATGGATTATCGCCTCTGCATGCTGAGATCAATTGTGGTGAAAGTGGTTTAGGGATTAGAATGTTTACGCCTATCGCAGCTTTGAGTGAACAACCGCTTACGATATATGGTAGCGGTAGTTTGGTGAACCGACCCATGCATTTTTTTGATGAGATACTCCCGAAATTAAGTGTGCAGATCAAATCCAATCAAGGTAAAGTGCCTCTTCAGTTGCAAGGTCCTTTACGACCGACCAATATTGAAGTGGATGGGTCATTGAGTTCTCAGTTTCTTACCGGGCTTTTAATGGCGTATGCAGCGGCAGGAGCAGATGGGGTTACGATCAAAGTCAATGACCTAAAAAGTAAACCCTACATCGACCTTACGTTGGCGGTCATGTCTGATTTTGGATGGAAGGTAACTCATGACAATCATGAATATTTTCATTTTCATGGAACTGTTGAACCCAAAACAGGGATATTGAATTATCAGGTAGAAGGCGATTGGAGTGGGGCCGCTTTTCTATTGGTGGCCGGGGCTATTGCAGGACCCATTCGTGTAACAGGGTTAGATGTATTTTCTACGCAGGCTGATAAAGCTGTTTTGCGAGCTTTAATGGATACAGGTTGTCAAATGTCGATCACCGATGCTTATATCGATATAGCGCCATTACCTTTGAAAGCATTTCATTTCAATGCCACTGATTGTCCGGACCTGTTTCCTCCACTGGTTGCTTTAGCAGCTTGTTGTGATGGAACTACTGTCATAGAGGGGGTGAGTCGACTTTCACATAAAGAAAGCGATCGGGGAATAACTTTACAACAAGAGTTTGGTAAATTGGGTATTGAAATCACTTTGCAAGATGATCTGATGATCATTAAAGGAGGTACGGGTATTAAGAGCGCCACCGTACATTCTCATCATGACCATCGTATCGCTATGGCTTGTGCCGTAGCCGGGTTATGTGCAGATGGGGTGGTAGTGATTCAGGAAGCAGATGCCATCAATAAATCTTATCCTGGTTTTTATGAACACCTCAAACAATTAGGCGCATCGATCAGCTGATATTATCCATCGTAAAATCAAAACACCGTGAATTCATTTGGACGCATATTCAGAATACATATCATAGGAGAATCCCATGGTGATTGCGTGGGTGTCATCATAGATGGATGTCCTGCAGGATTGCCAATAGACGTGGCTGATTTTGAGGTAGATATCGAAAGAAGAAAAGGCGGAACCCAAAAAGGAACGACCCCGAGAAAGGAAGATGACATTCCATTGATCAAAACCGGGGTATTCAATGGCAAAACAACAGGAGCACCTCTGACCATACTATTTGAGAATAAAAATACCCGAAGTGGTGATTATGAGAAGCAGAGGGCTATTCCTCGTCCGGGGCATGCAGATTTTACTGCCCATGTAAAATATGGCGGTTATGAAGATTATCGGGGTGGAGGACATTTCAGTGGTCGTTTAACGGTGGCTTTGGTGGCTGCGGGGGTCATAGCAAAGAAATTGCTGAAACAGGCTGTACCGGTTGCAACCATTTTGGAAATAGGAGGAGAATCAGATATTGAGAAAGGATTACAAAAAGCCATAGAT
Organism: Sediminibacterium sp.; assembly: GCA_965279585.1. GTDB lineage: Bacteria > Bacteroidota > Bacteroidia > Chitinophagales > Chitinophagaceae > Sediminibacterium. The sequence continues at coordinate 1,646,840 of OZ257248.1, forward strand.
CAAAAAGACAGTATCGGAGGAATTGTGGAGTGTAGGGTGAGTGGATTGCCCGTTGGTCTTGGAGAGCACTTTTTTGATTCAGTAGAGTCTGTATTGGCTCATGCTGTTTTTGCAATTCCTGCTGTTAAGGGGGTAGAATTCGGGGCAGGCTTTGCGGCAGCAAAAATGTTTGGCTCTGACCATAATGATCCGATTCTGGATGCTACGGGAAAAACAGGCTCTAATCATGCAGGTGGGGTAGTCGGAGGAATCTCAAATGGGAATGAATTGGTATTTAGGATAGCTGTAAAACCTACTTCTTCAACCCCCAAGGAGCAGGTTAGTTGGAATAAAGAAACAGATCAATTGGATGCGCTTTCGGTAAAAGGCAGACATGATCTTTGTATTGCACTGAGGGTTCCTGTCGTATTAGAAGCGGTCACAGCCATTGTCTTGACAGATCTCATGCTAATCGAACAAAAAATCAATAAAATTTTATAAATCATTTAATATCAAATAATTGTGGAAAACAGTTCAAATTTAATATATCATATTACAACAGCGGAACAATGGGAAAAAGCAAAACTTGCAGGGATCTATGAGGCGGATAGTCTGGCGATAGAGGGCTTTATACATTGCAGTACTGAGGGCCAGGTAGCCGGCGTTTTAGAAAGATATTACCAAGGGCAGAAGGGCTTGGTAAAACTTACGATCGATAGAGAGAAGGTAGAAAGACCGGTTATTTTTGAATTGGCGGGTTCTATTAATGAGGTATTTCCGCATATCCATGGAGCTCTCAACCTCGATGCAGTTATTGAAATCACTCCGATTCATGGATAATCATACCCATCTTATTAGCGCATCTCTTCAATTGGTGCCGATTGTGGCAGGAGACAAGCATCCTTATCAATGGATCGACGAGGTGATTGACCTGATCAAAGCTTCGGGATTAAAATATGCCGTTGGTCCTTTTTCCACCTCTGTAGAGTCTGATTATAAATCTGTTACAAAGCTTATTGATAGTATTAATTCATTTCTTGTGAATCAAAAATGCGATGAGTGGGTTTTACAGGTGCAATATCAGATTCGTTCGGGGGATGACATGACTTCTGATGAAAAAGTGAGCAAATATCTGGACTAAATGACCCGGATATGGTCCTTTTATTGAAGGTTAGTCTTGATTAAGTCTATTTTAAATTTTTCGTTCCATTTTAATTAAAATATTGATTATTAATTTATTGTGTCATTTTAATGAATTAAAAAAGTATCATTTTTCTGTTTTCTGGCATGGTGTTTGGTTAAAGGGGGCTTGACCGTATGTGCATATCCTCATTTGTATTTAGGGTGGAGGATGAGTAATATTACTCAAGGTGGAATTGGGCGGTTAAGCATAAAGCATCATGAAAACAATTTTATACATCATCAGTGTCATGTATTTTTTGCTTCCGGTTGGAAAACCGTTAGCTCCTATAGGTACATTGCTGACTGATACCATTCCTGTTATCGATACTATACCCGAAAAGAAAGCAGAGGGTAGCGATACCGGCCATTTGGCAAAAGACACCATTCCTGCTACCGATAATGATATTTTAGGGGATTCATTGCTTCCTCATGGAAAACCCATTAAGGGGGTTGCCAGCTATTACAGCTCAAAATTCGAAGGCAGAAAAACAGCCAACGGCACTATTTTTAGAAATGCAGGGATGACGGCAGCCAGCAACCATTTCAAGTTAAATACGCTTGTAAAGGTCACTAATTTAAGAAATAACAAAAGCGTAATAGTGCTCATAACTGACCGGATGCACAACCGAATGAAAAAGAAGGGAAGGGTGGTAGATTTGACCCGAAACGCAGCAAAACAGCTGGATTTCATTCAACGTGGTCTGGTAAAAGTTTCCGTTCAACCAGTGATTCCTGTATCTGAATAGTCTTTGGGAATAAGTTCGGAATAACTTAAAGTTATCTTAATTTTCGAAAAATCAGTTTCACCATGTATTTTTGTGCCAATCAATAAAATACTGTTATGAAGAAACTTCTTTTTTCCCTGATAGCCAGCGGTTTGGTACTTACTGCATTTGCACAGACCACTCCGGTTAGCTATAAAAAAAGACCATCGCTTGGAGTTAATTTCGTTTTGAAAGACATGTATACTTCTGACTTGATCAGCAGAACGTCGTTATCTTCTGTAATATCCAATAGACAGTGGACTCCTTTCAAGAGATTAGATCCGGGATTGAGTTTTCAGTATTTTCAAGGACTTACTGAATACGTTGATTTTCAGGGTACATTGACAGGTTCTTTTGTTCGCTATCCATTCTATCCAAAGGCAGGAGTTACTCCTCCTACTAGCAGTAAATTTCTGTTGGAATTGGATGCCGCTGCCAATATCAAATTATTGACAGATAAATATACTGTTGTTCCTTATCTGACTTTTGGTTTTGGTGCTTCTATGTACGCAGGTACTTATTTTGCTGCTTATTCACCTATCGGTGCGGGTTTGCAATTTAACCTGGGACAAGAAACTTTTCTTCATACACAATTCGTACACAGATCAGCTATTTCAAATTTGGCTGTAAACAATTTCGCTTATTCAATGGGGATCGCTTCTCCATTAAAGGATAAAAAGGAGCCTGTAAAAGTAACTCCTCCACCTCCACCACCGCCGGTTGAAAAAGATACGGATGGTGATGGTATCTTGGATAACAGCGATAAGTGTCCTACAGTTGCCGGTACAGCTAAATACAATGGCTGTCCTGTTCCTGATACGGATGGTGATGGTATCAACGACGAAAACGATAAATGCCCTACCGTTAAAGGATTGGCTAAATACGACGGTTGTCCGATTCCTGATACCGATAAAGATGGTATCAATGACGAAGAAGATAAGTGTCCAACCGTTGCAGGTGTTGCTCGTTACCAAGGTTGTCCTGTTCCTGATACTGACAAAGATGGTATCAATGATGAAGAAGATAAATGTCCTACAGTAGCCGGTGTTAAAGAAAACAATGGTTGTCCTGCTATCAAAGAAGAGGTGATTAAGAAAGTAACTGCTAGTGCAAAGAATATCTTCTTTGTAACAGGTAGCAATAAACTGCAAACTAAATCATATGCTCCATTAGATGAGGTAGTTAAAATCTTATCTGATGATGCTGCTCTGAAATTGGATATTGAAGGACATACAGATGCTACCGGTTCTGATAAAGTGAATCTGCCTTTAAGTCAAACTCGTGCTAAAACTGTATATGATTATTTAGTGAGCAAAGGCATTGATGCTTCAAGACTTACTTCTGAAGGATATGGTTCATCTAAGCCGGTTGCTGATAATAAAACTGCAGCAGGACGTGCTTTGAACAGAAGAGTTGAAATGAAGTTGAAATACTATTAATAAGTAACAAGAAAGAAAATACAAGGAACAAGTTTGTTTCTGTGATAAAAAAAGCTCCGATATTCATCGGAGCTTTTTTTATTGCTTGAATTCGTTATACAATATTTACTTCTCTTTCCAAATGGATGCCAAATTTTTCAAAAACAGATTGCATGATTTCAGTGGATAGCTTGAAGATGTCTGCACCTGTAGCATTTCCATAATTCACCAAAACCAATGCTTGCTTTTCATGACAACCTGCATCACCTTTGCGATGCCCCTTCCATCCACATTGTTCGATCAGCCATGCAGCGGCCAGTTTCACTCTGGTTTCGTTGACAGGGTATCCAACAATGGTTGGGAATTTTTCTTGCAAGTTTTGGTAACGTCCAATAGAAATCGTTGGGTTTTTGAAGAAGCTTCCGGCATTACCAACGATGGCCGGATCCGGTAATTTTGATTGTCTGATCCTGATAACAGCATCAGATATGGCTTTAATACTCAACTCAGTAACTTTCATTTTTTCCAGTTCCTGTTCTATTGCCCCATAGGAAGTTTGGAATTGCGGTTCTTTGCGTAGTCGATAAGTGACACTCGTGATAATAAAACGGTTACGATATTTTTCTTTAAAAACACTTTCCCGATAACCAAATTCACAGTCTTTCAGGTAAAAGATCTCCCGATGTTTCTCATTGATATGCCATGCTTCCAATGAATGAAAAACATCTTTTATTTCAACACCATAGGCCCCGATATTTTGCATCGGTGATGCTCCAACATTGCCCGGAATTAAACTTAGATTCTCCAATCCGGCATATCCTTTTTCAATACAATGCAAAACAAACTGATGCCAATTCTCTCCGGCCATTGCTTTTACATAATAAAAGTCTTTGTCTTCATCGATCAGCTCAATACCCTTTAGATCATTTTTTAAAACCAATCCATCTACATCTCTGGTAAACAAAATATTACTTCCACCACCAAGTATTAACAATGGCATATAAGGAAGCTCATTGTAATGCTCCAGCATTTCCTGAAGCGTATCCATGCTATTAAATGATGCAAACAAACGTGCCCGAACATCCAGCCCAAAACTATTATAAGCTTTCAGTGATCGATCGGGTATAAAATGTGTTCCGTGGTACATGATGATGGCTTTTCCAGACTAAAATGGGTCTACATTAATAATGATCCTGACTGCTTTATATCTTTTATTTGATTGTATGATGACCATCTGTTGCATGATCTCTCTTTTACACTGTTGTATGCGCTGCACATCTTTAGGTAGCTTCATCAATACCTCCCAAAGATATTGGTTTCTGATCCTGTCTACCACAGGTTGGGCAGGTCCTGCCATTTCTTTCAAAAAATTAGTCGCCATTCCTTTCATGAGTAAATGAGCAGCTTCTTCGGCAATATGTTTTTCTTTATGCTTGAAAGTGAGCTGTATCAAACGTGTAAAAGGAGGGTAGCCAAATTGTTTTCTGTTGTCTATCTCATATCGATATAAAGCCTCGTACTGGTGTTGTTGAACAAAGCTCAGTACCGGGTGCTTGGTATTGCTCACCTGTATCAATACTTTTCCCAGTTCATCTTTCCTCCCGGCTCTTCCACTTACTTGTTCCATAAGTTGGTAGGCTTTCTCATTGACCCTGAAATCCGTAAATCCAAGTATGCCATCTGCATCAATGATGCCGACTAAGTTTACATGATCGAAGTCTAGTCCTTTTACTACCATCTGTGTACCTACAAGAATATCTAACTTCTGCTGTTCAAATTGTTTGATCAGACTATCATGGTCATGTTTCCCTTTCACGCTGTCATAATCCATTCTTGCAATTCTTGCATCCGGAAAATATTCATTCAATAATTCCTCGATCTGCTCTGTTCCGAAATTCTTTTGTGTGAAATCATGACTGCCGCAAGCCGCACATGTGTGAATGACCGGATAATGCGTTCCACAATAATGACAAGTGAGTTTGTTCTTGAACTTATGATAGGTTAAGGTGACATCACAATTCTTACATTGTGGTATCCAGCCACAGGTATTACAGATCAAATAGGGAGCATAGCCTCTTCTGTTTTGGAAGAGGATCACCTGTTTTTTTTGTTGTAAGGATTGTTGAATGCCTTCCAACATAGGTTCTGTAAAAGCTATTTTGCCCTTTTGTTGGAATTTTTTAACATCGATCAACTCAATCGAGGGTAATTGTGCATCTCCGAATCTTTCTGTTAATTGAACCAGCCCGTATTTCTGCTGTTCGCAGTTGTAATAGCTTTCTACAGATGGAGTAGCACTTCCTAATAAAACCTTTGCTCGAAATAAGTTGGCATAATACACTGCCGCATCTCTAGCATGATATCTGGGTGCGGGGTCCTGTTGTTTATAAGATCCATCATGCTCTTCATCAGCAATGATCAAAGAAAGATTTTTGAAGGGTAAAAACAAGGAAGATCTGGCTCCAAGAATCACTTTGATCTCTCCACTCTTGACCTTGTTCCATATTTCTACTTTTTCATTCGCGTTGAATTTGGAATGATAGATCGCAATATGTCCGCCAAAGTATTCCTGTAATCTTCTGATGATCTGAGCTGTCAATGCGATCTCCGGTAACATGTATAAAACCTGTTTACCTGCTTGGATCTGTTCCTCAATAAGTTTAGTATAGATCTGTGTTTTACCACTGGCAGTAACGCCATGTAATAGGCATACAGATCTCTCTGCAAATGCGGAATGGATCTCAGACAATGCTTTTTCTTGCGCAGTAGAAAGTGTAAAGTTGATGACCACTGAACGATCACCATAGTTAATTCTGTCTGTACTCCTTCTTTCTGAAAGCAGAATCCCTTTATCGATCAAACCTTTTAGCTGAGCGGCAGTCGCATTCGACTTTTTCAAAAGTTCATTTTGAAGTACTTCTCCTTCTGTGCGTTGTAAATGCAGAAAAGCAAGTAATAACTCCATTTGTTTGGGAGCTTTTGTCCAGCTATTGAGTAGCTCTGCCAACTTTTCTTCATCCTTATAATTCGGATGTAAGGATATATAGGTTTGCTTCTTTTCTTTATACTTTTCTTTTAATTCTTCCCACACATAACAAACTTCTTTCTCGATCAACTTTTTAATGATGGGATATACATGTGTAACATCCAATAATTCCTGAACCTCACTCAATCGAAGTTCTTTTTTCAATTCGAGTGCTTCTGCTACAATGTATTCGTTATCGGTGAGGTCACTAAAATTCAGGTTCCTTTCTTCATTCCATACCAAAATACTTTCACTGGATAGTTTAAGATTGGCCGGAATGGCAGCCTGCATGATCTCACCTTCCGTACACATGTAGTAGTTCGCCATCCATTCCCAGAAAACCAATTGTTCCTGATGAATGATGGGTTCATTATCAAGGATATTGATGATATCTCTGGGTTCAAATGCTTCGGGTTTGTTGTGGTGTATCTTTTTAATGATGCCTGCATATTTTTTACTCTTACCCAGCATCACTTCAACACGAATACCTGGTTGCACTTTTTCCTGAAAAGCCATAGGGATGGCCCAAGTATAATTCAGGGGTAATGCAAGTGGTATAATGATCTCTGCGTACACAACAACTAATTTGATCAAAAATAAGGCTTATGCCGTAGGGTAAGTTCGGTAACGACGAAGTCCTGCATCCATTATTTTGTACACTTTCTCTTTTAGATGTGGGATATCCTGCATGGATAAACCTTGAACCGGTATCTCATCCAGAAATACCACCCTGCTTTTTCCGGGAGTAAGTGAGAAAATGCTGTTGAAATGCAATCTTTCAAGTGTGTCTATGAGTAAAACAGGTTTAATCGCTGTTTCAGTTTCTATCGCGATACGAAATGCACCATCATAAAAATCTTTAAGTGGTGCAGGACTAACATTAAAAGTGCCTTCGGGAAAGATAAAAATGGAGATGCCATGTTTCAAAGCGGCTTTCAGTGCACGAACACTTTTAGATCTGGTCTCTGCATTTTTTCGATCGACTAAAACCACTGCAGCTCTATATATCCATCCAAAAACCGGGATCTTCACCATTTCATATTTCCCTAATATCCTGACGGGTTGATGTGCGATCAATACCAGCGGAGGGATGTCCATGTACGAGATATGATTTGCTACAAAGATGTATTGCTTTGTAGGATCATGTGGTGATTCATATAATTCTTCATGTTTAACACCAATCAAAAAATACCAGGTATGAGCCCATAGCATACAAAGTCGATAAATCAGGTTTCCTCCCGTGATTTTCCCAAAAGCCAGTGATAAAAGAACAAAGGGAAATACCAGTAGCATAATGAGTACAAAAAGTAAGAATGCATAAGCACAATACAGCAACTGTAGTAGTCTCAGTATGGGATTCATATCCCGAACATAACAAATTAATAGGTCTGACACAAAAAGACCGATACTATTCTGTATCGGTCTGAATCATGTGCATCACAGTATTACTAAAACTTATAGACTGCAGCGATCAGAAAAGCAATATTGCTTTTTGTATTGGTACTACTGGCACCTTTAAAGAAGACTTCTTGTGCAGATTGATCGATCCTTAATTCAGGGATGATCGTGAGATTGTCTTTTTTAAGATTTGCAGAAAGGGTAGTTGCCCATACTTTCCCGCCAATACCTACGGGTGTCAGCTTTCTATCGTCAAAATAATCTTGTCTGAGTGTAAATCCTAGTGAGGATACGGGGTCATAATTCAAGTAAGCAGCATGGCTTTTCCAACTGGATCTTTGTCCGGCTAAACAATACGATTGCAGGCTGCCATCATAGGCAATACTCCATTTATCTGCGAGGGCTCCGGTTGTTACAATGTTATACTGGGTTGTGCCATTGCCACCTTGAAAATTCGCATATACTTTCCAGCGATCGTCTGCAAATGCGGTACTGAATTGTGCAAGTATGAATTTGGCAGAAGTAGTAGTGGTAGAATGATCTGTAGGATTAGAAACACCGATCATGAATGCACTTTTACCTCCAAGTGATACATCTGCTTTGACACCGGTATGAAAAAACGGTCCATAAGAAAAACCATATGACATGCTATAGTTTCTGTTGCCGGGTGCATCTACCAATTCGTAACCAACATGGGTTGCCCATTTACCCATGGTAAATTTTACTTTATCAGAAACTGCATAGCTCAGGTACATTTGTTTGATAGCTGCCAGAGAACCGGCATCATGGTAAGAGAATTCCTGGGCCCTTCTGCCAAAGCCAATATCTGCAACGGCAGTTGCTTTACCCATCGTATGTTCCGCTTTAACGGAAGCCATACCCAGTTCGAATGAATTTTGAGAGTGGGTAAAACTGGTAAAGTTGTTGGTTTTTGAAGGTGCATCTGAAAAGCTGTATCGATAATACGCATCTACGGATCCCGTAATGATGGTGGTAGCTTTTTTCGATGAATCAGATTGCGCGGTGAGTGTGAAGCAGCCGCATACTGCTGTTGAAAGGGTTAAAATTTTGCGTAACATTGCAATTGGTTTTATAATTAACAAATAGGTACAGCCGCTAAACCTGGTCAGAGGTTTATCATATGGCTGTACCTTATTTTCTTTAGCTTATCGTTTAGAGAAAAGAGAATGTACTGCGATCAACGGGTCAGCATTCATCGCAGCACAGATAGATAGATTAATCAGCGAGCATACTTTCTTTCAGGTATCCATTTTCTTCTACCAGTAAAGTACCCTGAACATATTTTTCATTGTGTTGTGTAGCATCCAATCCCAGTAATTCTTCCTCAGAGCTAACACGTAATGGAAGTATGAAATTGATGAATTTGAAAATGCCATAGGAAACAGCAAAGCTGTACACTACAACAATTCCCAGTGCCTTCAGCTGTGTAAAGAAGAAAGTTGCGTTACCATAAAAAAGTCCGTCAGCACCGGCACTGTTGACTGTTTTTGTTGCGAAAATGCCGGTCAGTAACATACCAACCATTCCGCCTATACCATGACAAGGGAAAACATCTAATGTGTCATCGAGTTTTGATTTAGACTTATAATACACGGCAATATTGGAAATGATGGCAGAGAGAACACCAATGAAAATGGATTGTGGAATGGCAACAAATCCGGCACCCGGAGTAATGGCAACTAATCCAACAACGGCGCCAATACAGAATCCAAGTACGGAAGGTTTTTTACCTCTTAGTACATCAAAGAACATCCATGATAAACCTGCGGCTGCAGCAGCGGTATTGGTTGTAGCGAATGCAGAAACAGCCAGTGCATTTGCGCCCAAAGCAGAACCTGCATTAAAGCCAAACCATCCAAACCATAATAATCCGGTCCCGATCAATACATAAGGAATATTGGCCGGTGGAATTTCTTTTTGATCCATATGTGCTTGTCTGCGTTTTAATACCAGTGCACCCGCTAAAGCAGCGCAGCCGGCGGAGATATGTACCACTGTTCCGCCTGCAAAATCAAGCGCCCCCATTTTAAATAAAAATCCTTCCGGATGCCAGGTCCAGTGTGCGATGGGTGCGTATACCAAAAGACTGAACAATGCGATGAATACAATATAGGAGGTGAATTTGATGCGTTCAGCTACGGCACCTACCACCAGACCGGGTGTAATGATGGCAAACATCAATTGAAACAATGCGAATAATGTAATAGGAATCGTAGGGGCAAGGCTCCAAGGAGCACCGGAGTTGATTCCTTTAAAGAATAGGTGAGTAGATGGGTTGCCAATAAAACCACCAATGGATTCTCCAAAACAAAGACTGTAAACAACTGTAACCCATAATATACTTACGACACCGGTTGCGACCACACTTTTGATCATGGTCGAGATCACATTTTTGCGGTGTACCATGCCACCGTAAAAAAAAGCGAGACCAGGGGTCATTAAAAATACCAAGGCGGTAGCTACTAATATCCAAGTAATATCGGCAGCACTGTATGCTCCTGCTTCATCCGCATAATTCGGTAAGGATGGGATAAACAAAGCGGCCAAGGCAACGGCTACCAAAGCTGCAAACGGAGCGATCTTCTGAATGGTCATTTTTTTCATACTAGGGTTTTAAATTTAACATTAGGATTATTTTAATTCAATAATCTGATATCCAAAATACTTAATTAATGAATGTTTTTCAAATAAAATATTAACATTTAAATAATTATTATTTGTTTGTTCGTTTGGATATAATCGTTCTATTTTTATCATTTTAACTCTTTTTTGGTACAAAAAAGCCTTTCAAAATTGTTTGAAAGGCTTTTAGAATAAAATATACTAAAAATAATTATGTATTAATTAGATAGCTTTGATCCTTGGATTCGAGAACTGATATGCCCATTAAATACTGATCTACCCGTCTTGCGCATTCTCTTCCCTCACTAATGGCCCAAACGACCAATGATTGTCCCCGGCGCATATCCCCTGCGGCAAATATCTTCGGGATACTTGTTTGGTATTGTTTTTCATTCGCCCTTACATTCCCTCTTTCATCCAGTTCTACACCCAACTCTGCAATCAATCCGCTATGCTCCGGATGTATAAATCCCATCGCCAATAAAGCCATTGTACAAGGGATTTCTCTTTCAGTACCCGGTATTTCCTCAAAACCTGCCGGTTGGGAATCTGTAGAAGCTTTCCATTGAATGTCCGCGATCAACAGTGCTTTTAATTGTCCGCTCTTATCTCCTTTGAATGCTTTTGTTACAACAGCCCATTGTCGTTTCGCACCTTCTTCATGCGAAGAAGTGGTCTTTAATAGCATCGGGTAAGTAGGCCATGGCATAGTATCAGTTCTTTTTTCCGGTGGCTTAGGCATCAATTCCAATTGTGTCACAGATAACGCTCCTTGTCTGTTTGAAGTGCCTACACAATCACTTCCGGTATCTCCTCCGCCAATTACTACAACATGTCGATCTTTTGCTAAGAGGGGATCTGTTGTTACTTCTTCACCTGATACACGTTGGTTTTGTTGCTTCAAAAATTCCATTGCAAAATGCACGCCTTTCAATGTTCTCCCGGGAATATTCAAATCTCTTGGGATGGTAGAACCACCGGCTAACACAATGGCCTGATATTCTCTAAGCAGATCATTGATGCCAATATTCACTCCCACATGCGCATTACATTTGAAAACAACACCTTCTTCTTCTAATAAAGCCACTCTTCGTTCAACCACCCATTTCTCTAACTTAAAATCAGGAATTCCATAACGAAGCAATCCGCCCGGATATGCATCTCTCTCAAATACCGTTACCTGATGCCCCGCATAATTCAGTTGAGCCGCCGCCGCTAATCCTGCCGGACCTGAACCCACCACGGCTACTTTTTTCCCGGTTCTTATATTGGGTTTTCTGGGTTGTACAAATCCTTTTTCAAAAGCTGTTTCAATGATGTGCTTTTCTATTTCTTCAATGGCTACAGGATTTTGATTGATACCTAGAACACATGCACTCTCACAAGGAGCCGGACAAATGCGTCCGGTAAATTCAGGGAAATTATTTGTTACGCTTAGTAACTCATAAGCTTCATGCCAGTTTTGTCTATACACGGCATCGTTGAATTCGGGAATGATATTGCCTAATGGACAGCCGCTGTGACAAAATGGAACGCCACAATTCATGCAGCGGGCTGATTGTTGATTCAATTGCTCATCTGTCATTCGTTCCACAAACTCTTTATAATCTCCAATTCTTTCCTTTGCAGATCTTTTTGAAGGATGGATCCTGTCAAATTCTATAAAGCCGGTTGGTTTGCCCATAAAAATGATTGTGTGGTTAGTGTGTCTGTGTTACAGCAGCTTTCTTTTGTAATGCTTTTTTATAATCTCCCGGAAATACTTTCACAAAGTTTCTCAGTTGATGATCGAAATCATTCAGAATAAATCCGGCTACTGTACTATTGGTATATTGATGATGTTGTGTGATCATTTCTTTTAGATAAGCAATGTCCTCAACTTCTAAAGGATCCAATGCTACCATTTCCATATTACACTTATCCGGGAAAGATCCTTCCACATCATAGATATAGGCGATGCCTCCACTCATGCCTGCCGCAAAATTTCTTCCTGTGGCGCCGAGTATGATGGCTTTCCCGCCAGTCATGTATTCACAGCCATGATCACCCACACCTTCTACAACTACTTCAGCCCCCGAGTTTCTAACAGCAAATCGCTCACCCGCTTTTCCTCTGATGAATGCTTTTCCTGAAGTTGCTCCATACAGCGCCACATTACCTACGATGATATTTTCTTCAGGAACAAAAGCTGCATTTTTCGCAGGATAAACAATCAACTGAGCACCACTCAATCCTTTCCCTAAATAATCATTGGCGTCTCCTTCTAGTTCCAACGTAATGCCTTTGGTATTAAATGCGCCAAAGCTTTGTCCCGCCGTTCCTTTGAAACTAAAATGAATGGTATCATCAGGAAGTCCGGTTGCTCGATATTTTTTCGTGATCTCATTGGAAAGAATTGTGCCCACTGTTCGATCTGTATTTTTAATATCCAAACTCGCCCTCACTTTTTCTCTTTTTTCAATTGCGGGTTGTGCCAATGCTAATAATCTCCAATCCAATACACTACTCAATCCATGATCTTGTTCTTCTTGTTGATACAATCCTGTGTACAATGACTCGGGTTCTTTATAGAGAACGGCAGAAAGATCCAGTTTTTCATATTTCCAATGCGTAATGCCATCCCTCATTTCCAATGTGTCGACTTGTCCTACCATTTCATTCACCGTTCTATAACCCAACTCCGCCATGATCTCGCGTAGCTCTTGTGTGATGAACTTAAAGAAGTTAACAACATGATCAGGATCTCCTGCAAATCGTTTTCTTAATTCGGGGTCTTGTGTTGCAACGCCTACCGGACAAGTATTCAAATGACATTTGCGCATCATGATACATCCTTCTACGATCAGTGCAGCAGTGGCAACACCCCATTCCTCTGCGCCCAATAACGTTGCGATGGCAATATCTCTACCGGTTTTCATTTGTCCATCCGCTTGCACTACGATGCGACTCCTTAATTTATTTTTCACCAATGTCTGATGTGTTTCCGCCAATCCTAATTCCCAAGGCAAACCTGCATGTTTGATGGAGCTGATAGGAGAGGCGCCTGTTCCGCCGTCGTGTCCTGAGATCAACACCACATCTGCTTTCGCTTTTGCAACACCTGCTGCGATGGTTCCTACGCCTGCTTTTGAAACAAGTTTTACATTGATGCGTGCTTTTCTATTCGCATTCTTCAAATCAAAAATCAACTGAGCAAGATCTTCGATCGAATAAATATCGTGATGGGGCGGGGGAGAGATCAATCCTACACCCGGTGTCGCATGTCTTGTTTTACCGATCCACTCATCTACTTTATGTCCGGGTAATTGTCCACCTTCACCGGGCTTCGCACCCTGTGCCATTTTGATTTGTAGTTCATCTGCTTCTGTCAAGTACAAACTGGTGACACCAAATCTTGCCGATGCTACTTGTTTGATGGATGAGCGCATAGAATCTCCATTGGGTAAAGGTTGATATCGGATCTCATCTTCTCCGCCTTCTCCGGTATTGCTCTTGCCACCTAATCGGTTCATGGCAATAGCCAGTGTGGTATGTGCTTCCCATGAAATAGAACCAAATGACATGGCACCTGTGGCAAATCTTTTATAAATATTTTCAGCTGGTTCAACTTCATCAATGGATATCGATGGACGATTTTTTCTGAATTGAAATAAGCTGCGTAAAGTGCAGGCTTTCTCAGACTGATCATTGATGAGTTTTGAATACTTCTTGAAAGTTTTATAATCATTGCTTTTGGTAGCATGTTGTAAGAGGTGTATCGTTTGCGGATTGAATAAATGAAATTCTCCTTTACGCTTCCATTGATAAATACCTCCTACGGGTAATCGGTCTACGGGAATTTCTTTTTTACCAAAAGCAAAGAAATGTTTGGCTAAGGTTTCCTTTGCGATCTCATCCAATCCCATGCCTTCGATCCTGGATGTTGCTCCCGTGAAATACGTATCTACTACTTTTTTATTCAAACCAATGATCTCAAAAATTTGCGCACCTTGATACGATTGTAAAGTGGAGATGCCCATTTTGGAAAATACTTTCAATAAGCCTTCATTGACTGCTTTGATATAATTCTTTTTGAGTTGATCTGCATCGATTTCTGTTTGCAGTTTGTTACTCAACTTCATATCTCTGATAGAAGATAATGCGAGATAGGGATTGATGGCAGTGGCGCCAAATGCAATCAAACAAGCAAAATGATGTACTTCCCAAACATCACCCGCTTCTACAATGATACCAACCTGTCCGCGATATCCTTTTCGGATCAAATGGTGATGAACAGCGGCAGTTGCTAACAAAGATGGGATCTGTGCATGATCAGAATCAATGGCTCTGTCTGTTAATATTAATACTTCAAAACCATCTTCAACAGCATCAGCAGCATACCTGCAGATTCTATCCAGACCTGCTTTTAATGAGCCCGGCTTACCATCTGCACGAAAATAAGTTTGTAATGTTTTGGCCTGGAAAATACCGGTATCAATGCTTCGTATCTTTTCTAGTTCATAATTGTTCAATACCGGATGTTTCAATGCCACACTATGACAAGCCAGTGGATCTTCTACCAACAAATTGCCATTACTTCCTGCAAATGTGGCCAACGACATCACCATTCTTTCACGAATCGGATCGATAGGTGGATTGGTCACTTGTGCAAACAGTTGTTTGAAATAACTGCTTAGATGTTGCGGTTGCTCACTTAACACGGCCAATGGTGTATCAGTTCCCATCGAGCCGATCGGTTCTTTTCCATCCAATGCCATTGGTGCAATGATCGTATCGAGGTCTTCGGTAGAATATCCAAATGCTTTCTGGTATTTGAATACCTGATCATGTTCCAAGTGTGTGAACATCACCCTTGGTTCGGGCAATTCTTCAAGTCTGATCTTGTATTTATTTAACCATTCTCCATAAGGTTTTTGTGTGCAGATATTTTGTTTTAATTCTTCATCACTAATGATCCGTCCTTGCTCCATATCCACTACAAACATTTTCCCCGGTTGTAATCTTCCTTTTTCTTTTATGAGTGATGGATCAATAGGAAGTGTTCCGGTTTCTGAGGCCATGATCACACGATCATCTGTAGTAACACAATAACGTGATGGACGTAATCCGTTTCTATCCAATGTAGCACCAATGATCTTGCCATCAGTGAATGAAATAGATGCCGGTCCATCCCAGGGTTCCATCATACAAGCATGATATTCATAAAAAGCTTTCTTGACAGGATCCATGTGTTCATTGCCATCCCAAGCTTCAGGAATCAACATCATCATCACATGCGGTAAAGATCTGCCTGTGAGAGTGAGTAATTCGATCATATTGTCTAAGCAAGCGGAATCTGATTGTCCGTTGGTGACAATCGGCAACAACATATCCATTTCTTCTCTTGAGAAATACGGAGAAGTAAATCCTTTCTCACTTGTTCTTAACCAGTTCAGGTTTCCTTGTAAAGTATTGATCTCGCCATTGTGTGCGATATAGCGAAAAGGTTGCGCCAATTTCCAAGATGGAAATGTATTGGTAGCAAAACGAGAGTGTACCAGTCCGAATGCGGATACAACACGTTTATCATTCAGGTCAGGGAAATAGCCACGTACTTGTGTACTGGTGAGTTGTCCTTTGTATACGATTGTTTTATGTGAAAGCGATGCGAGATAAAAACCGATCTCATCTTTCTTGACTGTATTGTTGATGGTATGCGTAGCATAATTACGCAGCACAAAAAGTTTTCGTTCAAAATCATCGGGGTTGGTGATATGATCCGGACAGGCAATGAACACTTGTTCCATGAAAGGTTCAACAGATAAAGCTGTTTTGCCGATATCGGTGTTGTTAACCGGTACTTTTCTGTAACAAAGAATATCGAGTCCCAATTTTTCAGCAGAGCGATTCAAGATATCACGACATTCTTCACGCAATCTGAGTTCTTTGGGAAAGAAAATAAATCCAACACCATACTTGCCATAAGCGGGCAGGTGTACACCCTGACGAATACATTCATCAAAAAAGAATTCATGCGGAATTTGGATCATGATACCGGCGCCGTCACCTGTATTGCTTTCGCAACCACATGCACCGCGATGTTCCATGTTTTCCAGTACGGTCAATGCATCCGCAATGTGCTGGTGTGATTTACTGCCTTTGATGTTTGCTACGAATCCAATACCACAGGCATCATGTTCGAAGCTAGGGTCATACAAACCCATGCTGTTGTTGGAAACAACCATGTGCAACCGAATTAAAGTTCAGGAAATAGAATGGCAGGCAATCAGCAGTAAGTTAATCAATAAAAGTGTAGAAACGAAAATAGTTGTTCAATAAATATGAACATTGGTTGAATATCTTTCAATATTAATGTGAGAATGCATTCAATTATTCAAAACAAACGTTAGTTTTTTGAATAATTAGCGATTGCTACTGTCTCTGTAAACAAAATAATCTGAGGGGATTTGTAAAGAAGATAAGTCTGTTTCTTTTTTGAACATGCCATACACGGTACTACCTGTACCTGTCATCGATGCGTACACAGCTCCATATTGGTACAAGAGTTCTTTGAGCTCAAGAATTTTTGGATAAGCATCCATCACGGATGTTTCAAAATCATTGATCAATTGGTTTCGCCAGGTAATAGGGTCTTGCAAAACGATCTGCTCACAACTGATGCTTGGAGTAGCAGGCTGTAATTGTGAGAACGCCCAACCCGTAGGAACATGAATACCCGGATTGATCAATACAAACTGGTATGCAGAAAGATCTAATGCGATCGGTGTCATGATCTCGCCTCTGCCGGTCGCAAAACAAGGTTGATTCAAAATAAAGAATGGACAATCGCTACCCAATTGCAATGCATATTGAATCAATTGCGCTTGTGTCAATCCCAATTGAAAATACTGATTCAGTAATCGCAAAGTAAAAGCGCCATCTGCACTGCCACCGCCCAATCCTGCACCCATGGGAATGGTTTTGTGTAAATGCATTTGAATGGAAGGCAATGCAGGGAAATCTTGCTTGAGTAAACTATACGCTTTCACGCAAAGATTCTGTTCCACAGTTCCCTGAACAGGTAAGCCTGTCATATTAAAATCAACCGGTGTATCGGTGTTACCACGTACAATTTCCAAAGCATCTCTTAATCCATTGATCGGATAAAACACTGTTTCAATATCATGATACCCATCTTCCCGCTTACGAATCACCCGAAGACCGAGATTGATTTTTGCATTAGGAAAGAAGACCATAGGGGAGTTGTGAATGGTGAATGGTGAATTGTCAATTGTGAATAGTGAGTAGTGAGTAGTGAGGTTTATTTTCAGGTTGATTAGTACAACTACTTGCAGCTTGAGGCTTGTAGCTTGCAGCCACAAGCTCATAGCTCATAGCTCGCAGCTCAAAACTCACTTCCTCTTATTCATCTCATCTCTGATCGCAATCGCTCTGATGTAGTCTTCATGTTCCAATACATCATTGAGTAGGGTTTGCAATTCTTCGAGACTCATATTGCTGAGGTCTTCGCGTCCGCTGCCACTTTCTTCTACGCCTACGGCTTCTGCTTTTTGTTTTTTGCCGGTACCGCCATCTTCCATTAAGATACCCGCATTTTCCAGGATATGTTCATAGGTATAGATGGGACATCCAAAACGAACGGCCAATGCCAAAGCGTCACTGGTTCTACTATCTATTTCAACGGTATCATGTTCTGTAAAGCATACCAGTTTGGAGTAGAAAATACCTTCTTGCAGATCACTTATGATGATCTCCTGCAGTTCCACATTGAAAGCGTTCATGAAATTCTTCATGAGATCATGGGTGAGGGGCCGACTGGGTTGCATATTTTCCAATGCTACAGCAATCGCCTGAGCTTCAAAACCACCGATCACGATCGGTAATCTTCTCATTCCATTGGTTTCACCTAATACCACTGCATAAGAATGCGTTTGGGTAATACTGTGTGAAAGCGCCACAATTTCCAATTCTATCTTTTTCATAGACCCCACGAAAATAAACCAAATTAGGATAAGATGGATGGTCTGTTCGCTAAACCATCATGGATAAGATCAACTCCATTGACCCGATTTGATCTTTTTATCAAACAAAAATGTTCCAAAAGGAAAAAAAGCAGCCAGAAAAGCCCATATCAACATTTGAAATGGCCACTGTTTTTCTTCTTTCACCACATAGGCCAGCCAACAATAGGCTATGAACAATAAGCCATGAACCCATCCGGTATATTTTACTGCTTCGGGAATACCTGCGAAATATTTGAGGGGCATGGCAATGAAGAGCAATACCAATAAAGAAATACCTTCTGCAATACCTACTTTTCGGAATAAGTTGAGTGAACTTTTCATACTGCAAAGAAACAGGGAAGGATTGAGTAATTTGCAGAAAATAACATTGAATTATGCCTTTAGTTGAATTAGCATCTATTAATCCCAAAGAAATCGTTCCGGGTTATTCAGCCCGTTTCATTCATACCGAAAATATGACCTTCTCTTATCTGGATGTGAAAGCAGGAGCTGCATTGAAGGAGCATTCACATCCGCATGAGCAGGTTGCGCATGTATTAGAGGGAGAGTTTGAATTAACACTGGATGGAGAACCCATTCGTTTTAAACCCGGACAAGTGATCGTGATTCCATCCAATGTTCGTCACTCCGGATTGGCGATCACTGATTGTAAGTTATTGGATGTTTTTTATCCCGTTCGTGAAGATTATCGTGCACTTTAAAAATGAAATGATGAATCTGGATTTAACGAATAAAACTGCGCTGGTATGTGGTTCCTCTCAGGGACTAGGCGCTGCTGTAGCGCATGAATTGGCCATGCTTGGGGCAAATGTATGGTTGATGGCGCGTAACGAAGAGAATTTGAAAGCAGTGAAACAGTCTTTGGATATTTCTCTCGGACAACAACATGGTTATTTTGTAGCTGACTCAGGTGATCCTGCACGCATTCAACAACTGATCACAGATTTTCTATCCAAAGGAAAAAGCATTGATATCCTCGTGAACAATACGGGTGGTCCCGCCGCAGGTCCTTTACTGAACACTTCTTTAGAAGACATGCAAAAAGGAGTGACGGCTCATTTACTCACAGCACATACATTGGCACAATTGGTAGTGCCCGGCATGAAAGCAAATAAATTCGGTCGCATCATCAATATCCTTTCTACTGCCGTGAAGCAACCCATCAATGGATTGGGTATTTCGAATACCGTTCGTGCAGGTGTAGCCAATTGGGCAAAGACATTGGCGAATGAGATCGGACAGTATGGGATCACGGTAAATAATGTATTACCCGGCTATACCAAAACAGATCGACTCGATTATTTATTTGGAAAACAAGCATCCGATGCAGGTACCACTATTGATGCGATTGTAGAAAAAACAATCTCCATGATTCCTGCAGGAAGATTGGGAGAGCCGGAAGAATTTGCAGCTGCAGTTGCATTCTTATGTTCACCTGCAGCGGGATACATCAATGGAATCAATTTGCCGGTGGATGGTGGGAGAGTGGGGAGTTTGTGATGATGATGTTGTAGGTCAGCCGATAAGCGATAATAAAAATTAAAAAAGGATCGGCAATCACC
Organism: Sediminibacterium sp.; assembly: GCA_965279585.1. Classification (GTDB taxonomy): domain Bacteria; phylum Bacteroidota; class Bacteroidia; order Chitinophagales; family Chitinophagaceae; genus Sediminibacterium. The sequence continues at coordinate 1,666,835 of OZ257248.1, forward strand.
GATCCTTTTTCTATGCATGAATTGAAAATTATTTCGCTTTCAATTTTTTGATTTCCTCTGTCAACTTCGGCACCACTTCAAAAGCATCACCTACGATTCCATAATCAGCAGCTTTGAAGAATGGCGCTTCCGGATCTTTATTGATCACCACAATTACTTTACTACGGTTCACACCGGCAAGGTGTTGTATCGCACCCGAGATGCCGATGGCAATGTATAAGTTTGGCGCTACCTGAACACCTGTTTGTCCAACGTGCTCATGGTGTGGTCTCCAGTGTGCGTCACCTACCGGTCTGCTACAAGCAGTAGCAGCACCCAGTTCTTTGGCGAGGTCTAAGAGAATACCCCAGTTCTCAGGGCCTTTCAATCCACGTCCGCCACTCACTACGATCTCAGCCTCTGTCAATGGCACTTCACCACTCACTTTATTAACAGCAGTTACTTTTACTTTTGGCGCATCTACAGTGATCGATAATTGATTCACTTCTGCAGTTCCTTCACCGGCAATAGTGGTATAACTATTCGGATTCAAAGAGATCACTTTTACCGGAGAAGAGATGCTCACATTGGCAAATGCTTTTCCGGAGAAAACGGTTTTGCGTACCACAAATCCATTACTCGTATCCGGTAATGCACAAGCACCTGCCACTAAACCGGCTTTCAGTCGAACAGCTACGCGAGCAGCTACTGCTTTACCCGTTTGGTTATGCGAGAATACAACAACATTAGCACCTGATTGTGTGGCTGCTTCAGCGATCACTTTGGCAAACACTTGCGCATCCAGTTGATTTAATGAAGCGTTGTTTACTTGGTGTACTTTTTTCACACCATATTTTCCTAATGAAGCAAGGTCGTCGCTTACGCTACCCAATACCAATGCTTCAGCAGTGGTACCCAATTGCTCAGCAACTTTAACACCATACGTCAATGCTTCAAAAGAAGCTTTCTTGATATGGCCTTCTGATTGATCTACAAATATTAAAACAGACATAGTCTTTTGTTTGATGGTTTGAAAAAAGAAAGATTAGATGGCTTTGGCTTCTTCGTGTAATAATTGTACCAGTTCCGCCACATTATCAGGGCTCACCAGTTTTACACCGGCCTTCGCAGGTGGCATTTCAAAACTTACGATAGAAGTCAATGCATCAGCAGCAACAGGCTCTACCACTTTTAATGGTTTGGTACGAGCAGCCATGATGCCTCTCATGTTGGGAATGCGTTGCTCAGCCACACCTTTCTGACAACTTACGACAGCCGGTAAGGCTACTTCAGCAATTTCTTCGCCACCTTCAATTTCGCGGGTAACAGTAGCTGTAGTACCGTTCAATTCGAATTTAGTTGCCAAAGAAATATAAGGCGCATCGATCATTTCAGCGATCATACCACCGATGGAAGAACCATTGTAATCGATGGTTTCCTTTCCGGTGAATACCAGATCATATCCATCTTTTGCAATGGCGGCGATCTGTGCTGCGATATAAGAACTATCACTGTTATCGGTATTGATACGAATGGCTTCATCACCACCCAATGCCAATGCTTTGCGGATGATCGGCTCAGCATCTGCTCCACCCACGGTTACCAAATGCACGACGGTAGCAGGATCTTTTTCTTTCAATTCAATGGCACGTACCAAAGAATACCACTCATCATACGGATTGATGATCCACTGCACCCCATTTTCATCGAATTTGGTATTGCCATCAGTAAAGGCAATTTTCGAAGTGGTGTCCGGTGTCTTGCTTACACAAACTAAAATTTTCATACGTCTATATTGTTTTGCGAATTCGTTTAAATAGTTGTTTATGCAACTAATTACAAATATAAGGCAGTTTTGTTTCCGGCAAAGGTTCGGATATTTTTTTTAACAGGCGAAATTTGTTGGGGGCTTATGGCTGATAGTTCATAGCACATAGCTAGAATTAACTTTTCTTACAATACGCCATGAACTATAAGCTATCAGCTGTCTTATCTTCGCCCCATGGACCGCATCGCACGTATACTGGCTTTTTTAGAGCAGAATCCGAAGGATAGTTTTCTGCGACATGCTTTGGCATTGGAGTATATCAAGCTGGAACAATTACAGGAGGCTAAAACACTCTTTTTGGCGGTCTTGACCGATGATCCTGATTATGTTGGATCTTATTACCATCTCGCGAAACTGTTGGAAACCTTGGAGGAAAGAGAAGCTGCTATCGAATGGTATGAAAAAGGCATGGAAGCAGCTAAAAAAGCAGGGGATAACCATGCGTTGAATGAACTCAGAGCAGCATATGAAGACCTCATTTATTGATATCAGATGGCAGATGTCAGATTTGTTTCACATCTGACATCTGATATCTGCCATCTACTATCAGCTTCCTCTCGATCCGCCCGTCTTAATGGGTTTCTTAGTCACACCTACCGCTTTAGCACCGGGTTTAGCGATGAATTTAGAAGCTTGTGCTGCGTTTTTTGGTCCGCCGGCACCGGCTTTGCCGCCTTTCTTGTTATTAACAGGTAATCCCATATTAATTGGTTTTATCCAAATATACTGAAATCGTTGTTGAAGTTGGATTCTTTGATCTTATTTGCTGCCGGCTTGTATGGGTTCTTCAGCTATTTTATTATACGCCGCATCATGCACTATAATGCGAGAAGGCAATACAGCACTGAAAGATATTTGTATCCAACCATTATAGGTACTACCGCTTTTAATGAATTGAACCGGTAAATATTTGTTGTATTGATCCTTCCAAATGCCTTGCCAATGTCCATTTGCAGGATCTACCGTAAGTACACGTGTAACAACCACCGCATGTTGTGAAGCATCCCATTTGAAATTGCCTTCATCTTCTTTTCTGATCCAAACACCCGGTTCTTTGCGTGCCGGGGTTCCATCTTGTTGAATCAGTAGTTTATGTTGCTGATTACTTACTACCCTGAACTCCAAGAGATCATCCTGACCCGCAGCTGTTTCCTTCAATTCTTTGGTCACTAAAAAATCCACAGTGCCATCTTTGTCTATATCAATATTTACAGACTGATCTGTTGAAACAACAGCATTGTTTAGGTTTACATACTCTACAGATAAAGTAACAGGTGTTTCTTTTTTGCTGCATGCGGTAAACAACAAACCGATGCATGCCATCCAATAAATGTACTTGCTCATAATTCTAGATTTATTACATGAGCAAATCAAGTTCTGTGTCGTTGCAGCAAAAATGTAATGTTTGTTAAATGGTCAATATGATATTCTGAGTGGTAAGACACATGAAATGCTTGCTGTCAGAAGATTACAGCGCATCACATGAATATGTGGTTTCATTTTTGATTGTTCGATCCATGATTTTTGATTTGCTGTAGTACCCGATCAAAAAATCACAGATCATCAAATCAAAGATAAAAATCCGTATTTTGACACACCCTAAAAACAACGATATGTCTGCTACGATTGCTTATGATTATGCCAAGTATAAAACACCTGTTGGTTCGCAACTGAATTGTAAAGGTTGGATCCAGGAAGCGGCATTACGAATGTTACTGAATAATCTCGACCCCGCAGTGGCGGAAAGACCTGAAGACCTGATCGTATATGGCGGTAGGGGAAAAGCTGCGCGAAATATAGAAGCATTAGATAAGATCATCGCTTCTCTGAAAAAATTGGAGAATGATGAAACTTTATTGATTCAAAGTGGTAAGCCTGTTGGCATTTTAAAAACACATCCTGATGCACCTCGTGTATTGTTGTCCAATTCTCAACTCGTTCCCAATTGGGCCAACTGGAAACATTTCACAGAGTTGGAGCAGAAAGGATTGATGATGTACGGACAAATGACCGCCGGTTCTTGGATCTATATCGGCTCGCAAGGAATTGTACAAGGTACTTATGAGACTTTTGCCGCTGTTGCCGATAAACATTTTGGAGGCTCTTTGAAAGGTACACTGAGCGTAACTGCAGGTCTTGGTGGAATGGGTGGTGCTCAACCGCTCGCTATTACCATGTGTGATGGTGTTGCACTTTGTGCAGAAGTAGAAGAGTGGCGTATCGATAAACGAATTGAAACAAGGTATTTGGATGTGAAATTCCATGATATTGACGAGGCTATTGATCGTGCAGTGATGGCTCGTGAGAAAGGAGAGCGATTGAGTATTGGTGTATTATGCAATGCTATCGCCTTATTGCAAAGATTGATCGATAGAAAAATAAAAGTGGATGTATTGACCGATCAAACTTCTGCACATGATCCTCTCATTGGTTATATTCCACATACACTCAATAATGAAGCGGCCAATGTATTAAGAGAAAAAGATCCGGATGCCTATATCGCATTGGCTTATGATAGCATGAAACTGCATGTTGAATTGATGTTGCAATTACAACAGGCAGGTGCCATCACTTTTGATTATGGCAACAATTTGCGTGCACGTGCAGCTGAACATGGACTAAAAAATGCATTTGATTTTCCGGGTTTTGTTCCCGCCTATATTCGTCCATTGTTCTGTGAAGGGAAAGGTCCGTTTCGTTGGGCAGCACTGAGCGGTGATCCTGCTGATATTGCTGTTACAGATGAGTTGATCATGCAAATGTTTCCTGAGAATACATCCATGTTACGTTGGATGAAAATGGCCAAAGAAAGAATTGCTTTTCAGGGATTACCCGCTCGAATTTGTTGGTTGGGACAAGGCGAAAGAGAAAAAGCAGGACTGGCTTTTAATGAATTGGTAAGAACCGGAAAAGTAAAAGCGCCGATCGTGATCGGAAGAGATCATTTAGATACAGGATCCGTGGCATCACCCAATCGTGAAACCGAAGCGATGATGGATGGAAGTGATGCCGTGGCAGACTGGCCGATCCTCAATGCGCTGGTGAACACAGCCGGTGGCGCCAGTTGGGTGAGTCTACACCATGGCGGTGGAGTAGGGATGGGCTATAGTATTCATGCCGGTATGGTGATCGTTGCAGATGGTACGGATGCTGCTGATTCGCGATTATCGCGTGTTCTGCGTAACGATCCTGGTATGGGTGTGATCAGGCATGCAGATGCAGGATATGAGATCGCACAACAAACATTGTCCAAACATAACTTGGGAATATAGGCGAAGTATGGAACGCAGATTGTTATGATAAGTTATGATACATCATAAATAATCATAACAATCTGCGTCCTATCCTTTGCTTTTATCAATCAAGGCGCTTCATCAACATGTCATCAATCTTTTTAAAAAGATGATAAGGCTTATAAGTACGCCATTCGGGTAGATCAACTAACTCGATATAATAATTCAGCTTTTTCTTTTTGAAATCGTATTGCGCTGCATCACTCATATTCAACGCAACAGCCCAGCCATTTTCTTCACTCAGTTCTTCATACCATTCCTGATAATATTCTTTATCACTGCTATGAAAATTGAGTACGTTTTCTGCGATGAGGATATATTTTACGATGCCTTGCTTGTACAAAAGATCCATCACTTCACGTTTCAATTCCATGATATCATTTTCAATAGCATCATTCCATTCCCCGATCAATTCTATGATGGCAAAATTCAATTCATAATCTACATAAATGATCTTCAGGTATAAAGTCTTACTCCCGAAATCATCCCACTGTGGATGGATATAATAATTGTAAACTGTTTGAGAAAATTCGAACTCGCTATAAGTGCGCCCAAAAAATGGAGAACGATTATCTTCCTCCGAAACATAAATATGACGCCAGTTATAAAATGGTTCGATGTTGTGCATGCGTGATAAATATCCAATATTCAACAGAGAAATAGCCAATTTTCAAATATTTGGATATTTCTCTGTTGAATATTCTTCTGTTTTTACTGCCCTGCTGCTTCTACTGCTTTCTTCACGCTTCCGTGTTTGAGCAGTAGATCTTTGGCTACTTCGTATTCGGTGATCTTGAGTTTGTCCATGACCATCTTAACTCCTCTGTCAACCAGTTTTACATTACTGAGTTGCATGTTCACCATTTTATTGTCTTCTACTCGTCCGAGTTGTATCATAACTGAAGTAGAGATCATATTTAATACCAGTTTCTGTGCAGTACCACTTTTCATGCGTGTACTTCCTGTTACGAATTCAGGACCTACCACTACTTCCACGGGGAAATCTGCTTCTCTTGAAACAGGGGTATTCGGATTACAGCTGATGCTGCCTGTGATGATACCTCTTTTACGACATTCCTTCAAAGCACTGATAACATAAGGTGTTGTACCACTCGCTGCCAATCCCACCACCACATCTTTATCACTGATGAAATGTTTTTGAAGATCGGCCCATCCTTGTTCGGTGCTGTCTTCTGCAAATTCAACGGCTTGCGTAATGGCTTTATCGCCACCGGCGATCAATCCGATCACAAGACCATAGGGAACGCCAAAGCTAGGCGGACATTCACTTGCATCCACGATTCCCAATCTGCCACTGGTGCCGGCACCAATATAGAATAGTCGACCGCCCGCGAGCATTTTATCTGAAATAGCTGCTACTAATTTTTCGATCTGAGGAATGGCTTTCTCCACTGCATGTGGTACCATTTTGTCTTCATTGTTGATATTCATCAACAATTCTTGAATCGACATTTTCTCGAGATGTCTGTATGTAGAAGCTTGTTCGGTAACTTTAATAAACTCAGCCATAATTCTTTTTTAACGATGATATTCAATAAGGCCCTGCATCGGGGCTTTCAATACCCTTCCCAGTTCCAGTTCGTAAGTGTTACAAAGGTCTTTCAATACATCTTTGAAACCAAATGCAATACTTCCCACAAAATGGATCGGATGCGTCCAGCTTTCTCTGTATTTGTATAAATGTGTGAAGAAGAAATCATTCAGTCCATCTTCAATGATATTCTCGATCATATAATGACCACGATTTTCTGCAAGAAATATCGCATAAGAAGCAAGGTATCTATTGGCCAGTGGTTTTTTATATACGTTTTCAAGGATCTCCATCGGAGTTACCATAAAACGTTTTTCAAATCTTGCTTTGAGTTCTTCATCATATGTGTTGTACAAATAATACTGTACCACTTTTTTCCCCAAATAAGCACCGCTTCCTTCATCGCCTAAAATATATCCCAGACCCGGACTGTTCTTCAGCATTTTTTTTCCATTATAGAAGCAGGAGTTGGCACCTGTGCCTAGAATACAGGCAATACCTTTTGATTTGCCGCATAAAGCTCTGGCTGCAGCGAGCAGATCATTTTGTACCTCTGTTTTGGCTTTTGGGAAAAGTTTCTTGAAGACAGATGTAACGATCTTGATATTATTCGGATTGCCCAACCCGGTTCCATAAAAATAAATTTCCTGAACGGTTATTTTTTTCAGTTTGGGAAGTAATTCCTTCTCCAAAAGGGCAATAATCTGTGGTCCGGATAGGAAGTAGGGACTGATTCCCTGTGTATAAATGGTTTTCTTTTTCTTTCCGTTCTCCAATACACACCATTCACATTTGGTGGCACCACTATCGGCGATTAATCTTACAGGCATAAACAAATTTTGAAGACGGATAATGTCAACAAGCCACGAAGTACGAAAATTTTAATGAAAATGCCACCTGTTTTGTTGAATGTTTCAATACTAATAACTGTTAGCCGTTTATCATGAACAACCACTCTATTTAGGCTTGAATTTCGGATATTTGCCCTATGGGAAATAATAAAGTAAAGGTTTGGTTACCCTTGATGTTCTCGGTAGTGATGGTTTTGGGTATGGTCATCGGGTATCAGTTAAGAGATAAAACACAGGGTAGTCGATTCCTGACGATCAATAAAAGAAGCGCCTTACAGGAGTTGGTGGATCTGATCAGAAATAAATATGTGGATCCGGTAAAAGTAGACAGCATAACACAAATCACTGCTGATGAGTTGTTGTCACGTCTCGATCCTCATTCGGTGTATATCCCGGCCAAAGATCTGATGGAAGTGAATGAAGAATTGATGGGGAATTTTCAGGGTATTGGTGTGGAGTTTCAGTTATTGAATGATACCGTACATGTTATGAATGTGATGAAGGACGGTCCTTCAGAGAAAGCAGGTATTCAAGTAGGAGATCGTTTGATCAAAGTGGATGATAGCATTGTGATCGCAGGAAAAAAGATCAAACCGGATGATGTACGTGCGATCTTACGTGGGCCGGCTGAATCAAAAGTGATGGTGAGTTTGTTGCGTGGTAAAGAAGAAAAGAAAGTGACCATTCAAAGAGGCGTGATCCCTGTTCCAACAGTGGATGTTTCTTACATGATCACACCTGTTACAGGATTTATTCGGATCAATCGTTTTGGCGAACCTACTTATGAAGAGTTCATGCAGCAATTGGAAAGGCTACAGGCACTCGGCATGAAAGAATTGATCTTGGATCTGCGTGGTAATGGCGGTGGATTACTGAAGGAAGCGACAGATATTGCCGATGAATTTTTGGATGGCGATAAGTTGATCGTTTATACAGAAGGGGAGCACGTTCCTAAAATGGAATATCGTTGTAAAAGAGATGGTCTCTTTGAAAAAGGAAAGTTGGTAGTGTTGGTCGATGAAACTTCTGCATCCGCAAGTGAAGTATTGAGTGGTGCATTACAGGATTGGGATAGAGCGACCATCATCGGTAGAAGATCTTTTGGAAAAGGATTGGTACAACAACAGTTTCAGTTGTCTGATGGAAGTGCTGTTCGATTGACCATCGCCAGATATTTTACGCCATTGGGAAGAAGTATTCAGAAAGCCTACGATAAGGGTAAATCGAAATATGAAGAAGAGTTGGTGAATCGTTGGCATAATGGAGAATTGGTAAAAGCTGATACGGTAAAACCATCGGGTAAATCGTATAAAACTCCGGGAGGTAAGATGGTGTATGGTGGTGGTGGAATCACGCCAGATGTATTTGTTCCTTATGATACTTCTAAATTGGATACAGCATTAACCGCGATGTATTACAAGAGTACCATGAACAATTTTGTTTATCGGTTATACTTACAGGATACCCAAAAATTCAAGTCGTACAAAACACCGGAAGATCTTTATAAGCAATTCAATCCCGGTGAAACAGAATGGCAACAACTGGTGAGCTTTGCATCCAAAGACAGTATACGCTTGAGTGGTGCATCTGCAAAAGACAAAGCGCTCTTATTAAAAACTATTCAACTCATGATGGCGCGTCAAATATGGAGAACGCAGGGCTATTATGAAGTACAGAATAAGACCGATCAAACAATTGCCAAAGCATTGGAAGCGATCAAGTAATTCAAGTATTTAACTTTCTTTGATGAGATATAAAATCCAATTCACACTGGCTGCCATTTTATGTGCAACGATGGTAATGGCACAGCCAAAAAATACTTCACATGCATCTCAGACATGGTTGGCATATTTCAACCAAACGAGATTGAGTAATAAATGGGGTTTGTGGGGCGATTTTCAGATCCGTACTAGAGAAAATGTGGTAGGTGATTTTTCAACCGGCATTGCGAGGGTAGGACTTACATACTTTATTGATGATAATGTTCGATTAACCATAGGTTATGGTTTTATCAACAATTTTCCCGCGAATGACAATATCAAGGTATCGCAGCCTGAGCACCGTCCGTGGCAGCAGGTACAATGGTTTACGAAGAATAAGCGTACCAGGTTGATGCAATACATTCGTTTAGAAGAGAGATATCGCAGACGATATCTCAATAATGCCGAATTGGCGGATAGTTATTCTTTTAATTTTAGGTTGCGGTATAACTTTTTCTATCAAATTCCTCTCCATGCTCAAGGATTGGTTCCCAAGAAGTTATCAGCGATTGTGAATGATGAATTGCATATCAATTTCGGAAAACAGATCGTGAATAACTATTTCGACCAAAACCGTCTATTTCTTGGTTTGAATTATTCCTTTGATAATAACAATAATCTGCAGTTTGGCTATTTGAATACATTTATTCAACTGGCATCGGGTAATCAGTATAGGAATATCAACGCGTTAAGGGTTGCTTACATGCATAATCTCGATCTTAGGTGATGCTGTCCGGATTTTCGTCTCAGATTAAATGATAATTGAAATCCTTCAATTTCATAGGACGTTCTCGTTTTCAGTCAAAAAAGAACTTTGATGCATCCCGATTTCAATCGGGATGCATCAACCAAACTGAGCGTAAATCAATGTTGAAATAAAAAAAGGCTACGATTATTCGTAACCTTTTCTTTCTGTGATCCCGCTGGGACTCGAACCCAGGACACTCCCGATTGAAATCGGGATGCTCCACCAAACAGAGCGTGAATCAATAGTAGAAATAAAAAAAGGCTACGATCGTTCGTAACCTTTTCCTTCTGTGATCCCGCTGGGACTCGAACCCAGGACCCATACATTAAAAGTGTATTGCTCTACCAACTGAGCTACGGAATCTCCTTCCTTAGAACTGAAAATACATCGCTGTATTTCGTTTTGGGAGTGCAAAAATAGGTGAAATAAAAAACCAGCCAAATTTTTATGATTCTTTTTTAGAGTATTTACTCACATTCAATTCCTTATAAGTTAGTTGAAACTGTATTTTTGTTACTCAATCATTTCAAATATGTCGCAATTCCTCAACAAAGTTGTAGTAGTCACCGGTGGTTCTGATGGAATCGGGAAAGCATTGGTAGAAGCGTTTTTAAGCCTCGGTGCTAAAGTAGCCACCTGTGGAAGAAACTATGATAAACTTTACCAACTTCAATCTGCGCATCCGGGTGCTCCTTTGTTGATTCACACAGCAGATGTCAGTAAGGAACAGGATTGCAGACAATTCATGGATGTTACGCTGAAATCATTCGGCACCATTGATATCTTGATCAACAACGCCGGTATCTCCATGCGTTCTCTTTTTGAAGAAGTGGAGTTGGATACTTTGCGGAAAGTCATGGATATCAATTTCTGGGGCACTGTTTATTGTACCAAATTTGCTTTGCCACATATTCTGAAAAATAAAGGGACCATTGTTGGGATCTCTTCTATCGCCGGTTACCGCGGATTACCCGGTAGAAGCGGATACTCTGCATCAAAGTTTGCCGTGAATGGCTGGATGGAAGCATTGCGAACAGAATTACTGGAAAGCGGTACCAATGTATTGTGGGTTTGTCCGGGATTTACAACCTCCAATATTCGAAATGCAGCATTAAATAAAAAAGGAGAGTCGCAAGGAGAATCTCCTATGGATGAGGGCAAGATGATGACCTCCGAAGAATGTGCTTTACATATCATCAAGGCTATAGAAAAGAGAAAAAGAACCCTTGTTCTGACATTCACCGGTAAGAGAACTGTTTTTATGAATCGTTTTTTTCCTGCGCTGACAGATAAGCTGGTTCGTAAGTTTTTCTTCAAAAATGGACAGTTGGTGAAATAACCGACGTATCCTGACGTTACTATTGCGGCATGCCCATACTAACGTTGACAACTGATATAGGCCAGCGAGATTTTCTCGTGGGTGCTATCAAAGGACAGTTCCTGCAACTGGACCCTTCCGTCAACATATGTGACGTTACTCATTATTTGCCACAAACCAATTTCCCGCAAGCGGCTTATATCTGTGCAAATGCCTTTCAGCATTTTCCTGCCGGCACCTTTCATTTGATCATTGCCAACTTATTTGAATCGCCATTGAAATATGTATTGATGGCCAAACACCGCCAACAGTACATCATTTGTGCCGATAATGGCTTATTGACCATGATCACAGGTGAAAAGCCTAAAGAAATGATCGCCATACCACTGGGAACTGCTAAAAATCTTTTACAGATAACAAGTGTAATAGCAGTGGCTGTCAATACTTTCTCTAAAACCGGACAACTCAGCAGTGTTGGACAACCGATCGAACAAATTGATGAAAAATACCCGCTCAGACCAACAGTGGGGCCTGATTGGATCGAAGGACAGATTTTGTTCATTGATCAGTTTGAAAATGTGGTGATCAATATTACCGAGGCTGAATTCAATGAACACCGTAAAGGACGAAATTTCAAGATCGTTTTCAAAAGAAATGAGGTCATCGAAACGATCAGTGCCAATTATACTTCTGTACCTGAAACAGAGAAACTTGCCTGGTTCAATTCAGCAGGATATCTGGAAATAGCCCTCCGCAATGGAAATATGGCCGGACTTTTCGGTCTACAAGGGTTCAACGAGCAATTACAAAAGACGCCATCTATCGATACCAGTTGGTTCTATCAGACCATCAGGGTATTCTTTGAAGGATAGGGGGTAGTCAGTAGTGAATAGTGAGTAGTGAGTCCTTAAGATCAATACCCCTACTCACTACTGACTACTCACTATTCACTACCGACTAATCACCCCTCATTTCTCTTTTCACTTTTCACTACTTTACAGTATTTTCGCATCCGCAATGACATCGTCATTGGATCATTAAATCAATCAAAATCTTATGGCATACGACGTAATCGTTATTGGAAGTGGTCCGGGTGGATATCCAGCTGCTATCCGTGCTTCTCAGCTTGGTTTTAAAGTAGCAATCATTGAAAAAGAAAGTCTGGGTGGTATCTGTCTGAACTGGGGCTGTATTCCTACCAAAGCATTGTTAAAAAGTGCGCAAGTATATGAATACCTGAAACATGCTTCTAACTATGGTATCAATGCTACCGGTACCCATGATTTCGGTGGCGTTATCAAGCGTAGTCGCGGTGTAGCCGATAAGATGAGTAAAGGTGTTCAGTTCCTGATGAAGAAGAATAAGATCGATGTCATCATGGGCTATGGTAAAGTGCAGTCTAAAGGTAAAGTAGAAGTGACTGCAGCTGATGGCAGCAAACAGATCGTTGAAGCTAAATATATCGTGATCGCTACGGGTGGTCGCAGCCGTGAATTACCGAACCTGAAACAGGATGGTAAAAAAGTGATCGGTTATCGTGAAGCGATGGTATTACCTGAGCAGCCTAAGAGCATGATCGTTGTAGGAAGCGGTGCGATCGGTGTTGAGTTTGCTTATGTATACAACAGCATGGGTACCAAAGTAACCATCGTTGAATTCATGCCTCGTATCGTTCCGGTAGAAGATGAAGATGTTTCCAAAGAACTGGAGAAGCAATACAAAAAACAAGGTATTGAGATCATGACCAATGCTTCTGTTGAATCAGTAGATACTTCCGGTGCCGGTGTGAAAGCACAAGTTAAAAAACAAGATGGTTCTATCGTTACCCTCGAAGCTGACGTAGTATTGAGTGCAGTAGGTGTGGTAGCTAATATCGAAAATATTGGTCTGGAAGAAAACGGTATCAAAACTGAAAAAGGAAAGATCATCGTTGATAAATACCAGCAAACATCTTTAGCAGGTGTGTATGCGATCGGTGACTGTTCACCAGGACAAGCACTCGCACACGTTGCTGCTAAAGAAGGTATCAATGCTGCGGAGCATATGGCTTATCTGGAGAAGAAGCATCATCATTTACCTGAGGCTATCGATTATAACAATATCCCGGGCTGTACCTATTGTATCCCTGAGATTTCCAGCGTTGGTTATACAGAGAAAGCTGCGAAAGAAGCAGGATACGAGATCAAAGTGGGTAAGTTCCCATTTGTAGCAAGTGGTAAAGCAAGCGCTGCCGGTGCAACCGAAGGTTTTGTGAAAGTGATCTATGATGCAAAATATGGTGAGTTCTTAGGTTGTCATATGATCGGTTACAATGTAACTGAAATGATCGCTGAAGCGGTAGTTGCACGTAAATTGGAAACCACTGCACACGAAATTCTGAATGCAGTGCATCCACACCCAACCATGAGCGAAGGCTTGAAAGAAGCCACTGCTGCAGCTTATGGTGAAGCGATAGATATCTAAGATTTTTTGATGTCTGATTACAGATATCTGATGTTATATTCTGAAAGATGCCGGATGTTTTGTCTGGCATCTTTTTTTATAGGTTCGCTGATTCGATTTCCTTTAGTTCTTGTTCGGTCAGACCTGATTGAGCTAAAACGGAAAGGATAAATTTTGTTTTTCTTTTGCTGTAGTCTTCTCTGGTCATATTGGGACTGTTCACCAATGATTGCTTTAATTGATTGTATTGATCAATAAGTGTAGGATCCTTCATGATGGCCTTTTTGAATAAAAGATGATTTTTTAGTGCTAAAGCATCCGCATAACAGATATATAAATGATGTTCTTGCCAAATTGTTTTTTCTTGTGTGATGGGGGTTTGTACTGATACTTGTTTGAATGCAAATCTTCCCGGAACACCTTGATCCCCTCTGAATTCATACCCGACTTCTTGCAGCTTACTGATCATCATCGGCAGTGAAGACGGATCTTCAATGATAATATCTATATCTAAAATAGGTTTGGCCCAAAGATGAGGTATGGAGGTACTGCCAACATGAAGAATATTACTTGAGTCAATTGATAATATATGTTGAAGGACTTCCTTTAACCGATCAAAATTACTGAGCCAAATGGGCTGATGTGGACGAATATCAATACGCATTGCAAAATGGATTTGCTAAATAATATATAAAAGTGCTGATGGTAAGAATCTTCTTTTTCTAAAAATGATGAATGCTCAATTTTTCATGTTGAATGGGAACTGTATTGAACCGGGAACATCCATTTTTGTTGATCACCTATAAGAATAGATAATTTCGAATAAAAACTTTAATTTAAAGGGATTTTCAGATGGGTGCTCAATACCCATTCATGATCAACCGTTAAACTCATCTTATGGCTAAGATTACATTCAAAGTAAACAAGAAGGAATATACCATTGATGCTGACCCGCAGATGCCCTTGTTATGGGCTATACGCGATGTCGTTGGATTAAAAGGAACCAAATATGGATGTGGTGTCGCACAGTGTGGTGCTTGTACAGTGCATATGGATGGACAACCTATTCGTTCCTGTTCTATTCCCGTGATCGGTGTGGCCAATAAATCGATCACTACGATCGAAGGTCTTTCTGATGATAATACACATCCGGTTCAAGCTGCCTGGATCGAAGAACAAGTGCCACAGTGTGGTTATTGTCAGTCCGGACAAATCATAGCAGCGGTTGCATTGCTACAAAAGAAAGCTTCACCAACTGATGCGGATATTGATGCTGCCATGCAAGGACATATTTGTCGATGTGGCACTTATCCAAGAATCAGAGAAGCGATCAAAAAAGCATCCAAGAAAATGGCGACCAAAGGGTAGTATCCCGATTATTCAACCACAACAATGATCCATTATGGAACCAAAAGATATTTCAAGAAGAAAATTCATTAGAGCCACCGGCTTGTCGGCCACTGCACTAACACTGGGTTTTTATTTTTCCGGTGAATCAAAAGCATCTACGATTATCAAAGCTGAAGATGCAGAGAATTACGGTGTGTCGCTAAATTCATGGATACATATTGATACCAATGGAAAGGTAACCATCGTGAGCCACCGTGCTGAAATGGGACAAGGTGCTTATCAGGCCATTCCGCAAATGATCGGAGAGGAATTGGAAGTGAATCTGGATGAAATCAATATCATTTTCGGAAAAGGGGATACTGTAAAATATGGTAGCCAGATAACAGGTGGTAGCTCAACCGTTCGTGGTACTTACAAAAATCTATTGAAGCTCAGTGCCAGCGCTCGTGAAATGCTGATCACTGCTGCTGCAAACAAATGGAATGTTCCTACTGCTGAATGTTATGCTGAAACCGGTCACGTGATCCATCGCCCATCCGGTAAAAAAATGCATTACGGTGAATTGGTAGTGGATGCTTCAAAACTAGAAGCACCCAAAAATGTTCAGCTTAAAAAGGTAGAAGATTATAAACTCATTCGTAAGCCACTGCCACGTCAGGATACACCTTTGAAAACCAATGGTACGGCTGTTTTTGGAATTGATAAAACATTGCCGGGGATGATGTACGCGATGGTAGAAAGAAATCCGCGTTTAAGAGGGAAGGTCAAATCATATGATGATACAGCAGCATTAAAAGTGCCGGGTGTGAAAAAAGTATTCAAAGTGACGATGAAGGTATTTGATACTGATCGTGAAGGCGTAGTTGTAGTAGCTGAATCTACCTGGGCTGCGATGCAAGGCAGAAAAGCTTTAAAAGTAGTGTGGGATGATGCCGGATTTGAGTATGTGAATACAGAAGACATTTATAAAAAAATGAAAGCAGAACTTCAATCCAAAGAAGGATTATCTGCAAAAAAACAAGGTGATCCCGATCCGATCTTGGCTCAACAAAAAACAAAACTGGATGTGGTGTACGAAACACCTTACCAAGCCCATGCTTGTATGGAACCTTTGAATTGCGTGGCACATCATAAAGGAGATTCAATTGAAATATGGGGACCTATTCAGGCGCCTGATTGGGTACAAGGAGATATCAGTCAAAAGATGGGGGTGAAAAAAGAAAACGTTATCGTGAATATGACTTTTCTTGGAGGTGGTTTCGGTCGAAAGGCCTTTTTAGATTATACGCATGAAGCATGTTTGATCTCTAAAGAAATTGGAGCACCTGTTCAAGTGATCTGGACACGTGAGGATGATATGACACAAGGGCCTTTCCGTCCGGGAGTGAGTTATAGAGCAGAAGGTGCCGTGAATAACGGAGAAATCAGTGCGATCAAATTCAGATTGTGCGGACAGAATATCGGACATTGGATGGGTAGTAAAAAAGATGTTCCCAATGACAGTGTACTGGAAGGTTTTCAACCGAGTTATTTTGATAGCATCAAAAATATCAGCTTCTCTGACGTCCCATTTGAAACACCTATTCCTATTATGTGGTGGCGTTCGGTATATGCTTCTACCAATGGGTTTGCTTATGAAAGTTTCATGGATGAACTGGCTATTGCAGCAGGGAAAGATCCATTGACATTCAGAAAACAATACCTGAAGAATGAGCGTTGTCAGAAGTTGTTGGATAAGCTGGAGCAAGTATCAGGATGGACAACAAAAAAACCTAAACAAGGTTATGGCGTTGCTATCACTGAATGTTTTAATAGCAGTGTTGCGCAAGTAGTGAAAGTATCTAAAGATGCTGCAGGAAAAATCAAGATCGATAAAGTATGGGCAGTGATCGATTGTGGTTGGTATGTAAATCCTGATACCGTACGTGCGCAAGTAGAAGGTTCTATTGTGATGGCATTAGGTGCTGCAACCATTCATGAGATCCATTTTAAAGATGGACTAACTGTTGAGAAGAATTTCAATACCTATCGTATGCCAAGGATCAATGAGATTCCTCCGATCGAAGTGCATATCATGGATAACAATGAAGATGCAGGTGGAGTAGGTGAGCCGGGACTTCCGCCATTTACACCCGCCTTGACCAATGCGATTTATGATCTTACAGGAAAACGCATTAGGAAATTGCCATTTGACTTAAGTAAAGTTTGATAATTTGCAGGTATGAGAAAAACCTTATGGACAGCTGCGGCTATCGTTTTAATTGTGATTGGTACGAGTAGTTTTATTCAAAGTGATGTGCAGAAAAGTATTACAAGAGGTAAGGAGGTCTACGGACTCTATTGCCAGAACTGTCACATGGAAGATGGTAATGGAATGCCGGAAGTAAATCCTCCGTTAGCAAAAGCAGATTACATGAAAAGACCGGCAAAAGATATCATCAGTGTAATATTGAAAGGATCTACCGGTAGCTTAACGGTTAATGGAAAAAAATATGTTGGTGCCATGCCTGCTCAGGAATATCTCAGCGATGAACAGATCGCAGATGTCTTAAACTATGCGAAAAACAGTTGGGGCAATAAAATTCCGGGTACGATCACACCTGCGATGGTAAAAGCGCAACGTAAATAATCTAGCACATTGTAAGCAATTGAGGAGTAGGATCATGCATGAAATCATTTCAATCATAAAAGCGTACCAACAAGCGGTCGAGGCAGGAAAAAAAACTGCATTGGCAACTGTGGTACATGTAGAGGGTTCATCCTACAGAAGACCGGGTGCTCGTATGCTGATTTCAGAAGATGCAGAGATCACCGGATCCATTAGTGGCGGATGTCTGGAAGGCGATGCTTTTCGCAAAGCGCTACACGTGATCCTTTCCGACAAAGCTATGTTGGTTACTTATGACACTGCTGATGAAGATGATGCAAAATTCGGAATGGGACTGGGTTGTCAAGGTGTGATACAAGTATTGATAGAACCACTACAAGGTGAGAAAGGTGCTGCAATTATTCAACTCTTACAAAAAGCAACGGCTTCCAGACAATATGCATCCTTGGTGACTTTTTTTTCAATGAGTGATAAAAAAGCACCGCAATATGGCTCTGTTTATTTACGCTCCGAAAAAAATGAAAGCTTTGGTGCCTTACCACTTGTGTCAAAAGATACGATCGATGCAGAAGCAAAGCTAGTCATAGAGCAAAGAAAATCATCCTTCAAAAAATATGTGATCGATCAACAAGAGATCATCGTATTCACTGAACTGATACAACCTCCTGTATCGTTGGTAGTGGTAGGTGCCGGTAATGATGTGATCCCTGTTGTGAAAATGGCAGAGATGTTGGGCTGGCGGTCAACTGTACTGGATGGAAGACCTATGTATGCCAGCAGGGAACGTTTTCCCATGCCCACTTGTCAAGTATTTCACAGCAAAGCGGAACAGATCCTGGATCGCGTACAAATCGATGCACGGACGGTCTTTGTATTGATGTCGCATAATTATAATTATGATCTGGCAGTTTTGAAAGTGTTGTTGCAGCATCCTTTGACTTATATCGGGGTGTTAGGTCCACATAAAAAAATGAATATGATGATGGCTGATTTAGCAGAGAGCGGTATTCATTTAACGGATATTCAAAAAGAAGCGATTCATGGTCCTGTGGGTTTGCATATAGGAGCTGAAACTGCAGAAGAAATAGCAGTGTCGATCATTGCAGAGATACAAGCAAAACTAACTGCAACAGATACACGCCCATTAAAAGAAAAACAAGATGCGATTCATCGTAGGTCTGATCTTATCATAGAATCCACTATCTGAAACCCATCATGCAAAATTCATCAACAGCTGTATTGATCTTGGCTGCGGGAGCTTCTGTTAGGTTGGGTAGGCCCAAACAAACATTGCTTTTTCATGGGCAAACACTATTGGAAAAGATCGCATCTACTGCTGTTGCATTACAATCAGGACCTGTTCTGCTGGTAGTAAAAAAGGGAGATGATTTCAATGTTTCAGAAAAGGTGAGGATCATAGAAAATCCGGATGCTGAATTGGGAATGGCTACTTCCATCAAATGCGGAATCCGATTTTTAGAGGAACAATACCCGGATATTAAAACAGTCATCATAACTGTTTGTGATCAACCATTTATTACTACCGGTTTATTACAGGAAATGATAAACAAGCACCAGGAAACATATTTACCGATCATTGCTTGTCAATACGGAGAAACGATCGGTACACCTGTTTTGTTTCATAAAACCATGTTTGAAGCCTTATATGGCTTAAACGGAGATAAAGGTGCGCGACAATTGATAAATCAACATATTCAACAGGTGGGATTGATTAACTTCCCACTTGGAAACATTGACGTAGATACGGAAGAGGATTATGAGCGATTGATTAAAGCATAAAACATGATCGTAGACAACCACCAAAGGGTACATAATTATTTAAGAATTTCACTGACAGATAATTGCAATCTTCGATGCTTTTATTGCATGCCGGAAGATGAATATGATTTTGCGTCGGCAGCTCAATTGATGCAAGTAGATGAGATAGAACAACTCGCTAAAATATTTGTGTCGCAAGGTGTGAATAAGATCAGGCTTACAGGCGGTGAACCATTGGTAAGAAAAGATGCCAAAGAGATCATCAAAAGATTAGCGCAATTACCGGTAACGCTTACACTTACTACCAATGGTACAAGGTTGCATGAGTTTGTTGCGTTATTAAAGGAAAGTAATGTTCGATCGGTCAATATTAGTTTAGATACGTTACAAGAAGATAAATTCAAATTGCTCACCAAAAGAGATCAATTCGGACTTGTTCAAAAGAATATTCAGTTAATGATCGATCAAGGCTTTCATACGAAAGTGAATATGGTGGTCTTAAGAGGAATGAATGACAATGAGATCCATGATTTTATTGAATGGACAAAAGATCAACCTGTTCATGTTCGCTTTATTGAGTTCATGCCTTTTGAAGGGAATCGCTGGACCAGTAATAAAGTATTTACATTGGATGAGATACTTTCAACGATCGCAGAGAAATATACGATTGAGCCTTTACAAGCTGAAAAACATGATACTGCTAAAAAATTCATGGTGCCCGGTCATAAAGGCACTTTCGCTGTGATCAGTACCATGAGTGCGCACTTTTGTGGTGATTGTAATCGTATGCGTTTGACGGCAGATGGTAAAATGAAAAATTGTTTGTTCTCAAAAGATGAAGTAGATCTCTTGACGACGCTGAGGAATGGGGAAGATGTTTTACCCTTGATCCATCAATCCATCGCTGCAAAAGCTACACAGTTAGGCGGACAGTTCACACAAGACTTTCAGCATTTGCAAGCAGAAACGATCCATAATAGGAGTATGATCACTATTGGAGGATAGCATTTATCAATAGAAAGATATTTATGATCAGTGTCTCAGAAGCCAGAATGATTATTCAGCAATACATCGAAGTTTTATCTCCGATGCCGATGAGATTGCATGAAGCTTTGGGATATAAGTTGGCAGCTGATGTTTATGCTACAGTAGATATTCCGGCATATCCCCAATCTTCTATGGATGGGTATGCTTTTTCATTTTCAGATTATCAACAAAATCGATCATTGTTGATCAGTGGAGAAATGGCAGCAGGATCGAATGAATCAAAGCAACTTTCACCTAAAACGGCTGTACGAATTTTCACAGGTGCACCTGTACCTCCGGGTGCAGATACAGTGGTGATGCAAGAAAAAATAATTACAGATGGTGGTGTGTTAAAAATTCAAGATGAACAACTACAACAGGGCGCCAATGTGCGATTGAAAGGGTCTGAAATTAAAGCCGGTGAACTGGCTTTAGCTACAGGCACTGTATTGACACCGGCTGCTATTGGATTTCTTGCGGGGATAGGTATCACTGAAGTAATGATCTATCCTGCACCCTCGGTTACTATCATCATTACAGGGAATGAATTGCAGATGCCGGGCCACTCTCTTAAGTACGGAGAAGTATATGATGCCAATTCATTTGCACTATCAGCAGTTTTGCGTGAGTATGGTGTTCGACAAATCGAAGTTGTCCAAGTGCCTGATATGATCGAGCAATTGAATGAAGCTTTGTCACAGGCATTACAAAAAACGGATCTTGTATTATTAACTGGCGGGGTAAGTGTGGGCGATTATGATTTTGTGACCAGATCTGCTCAGCACTGTGGTGTCACAACAAGATTTCATAAACTAAAACAAAGACCCGGAAAGCCACTCTTCTTTGGTACTAAAGATCAAAAATTGGTCTTTGGGCTGCCCGGTAACCCTTCTTCTGTTTTGACTTGTTTTTATATGTACGTGTTACCTGTTGTGATGGGGATGAGAGGGTACAAACAAGGATTACAGCAGCAACAAGTACCGCTATCTCAGGCTTATCAAAAAAATACACAGCTCACCCATTTTTTAAAGGGGTGGTACGACGGACAAAAAGCTACACCATTGGGTGCACAAGAGTCATATCGTATGCGCTCATTTGCTGAAGCCAATTGTTTGATCGAAATCGAAGAACTTACAACGAGTTTGAAAGAAGGCGATCGGGTCACCATTCATTTGTTATCTCATTAAAGCAGTCAAATGGATATTGTTTATCTGTTTTATATATTATTATTCATCGTAGCATTTCTCTACGCTTCTGTAGGACATGGTGGCGCTAGTGGGTACCTGGCATTAATGGCTTTGTTCAGTGTAGCTCCCGAAGTGATGAAGCCTACTGCATTGTTATTGAATTTATTTGTATCACTAACGGCTTTTTTACAATTTTATCGGGGTAAACATTTTGTGTGGAAAGTGTTTTTTCCGCTGGCATTGGCATCTGTTCCATTGGCATTTGTGGGTGGGTTGATCACCATTGATGCATTTATCTATAAAAAAATATTGGGAGTGCTCTTGCTTTTTTCAGTCATCAAATTTCTGATACCATCTAAGTCAGGACCCGTTGAGTTAAGACCCTCTCATTTTTTTGCGGCACTGATTGTAGGTGGGGTTATCGGACTTTTATCGGGAATGATAGGTATAGGAGGAGGCATTATTCTGTCGCCATTGTTATTATTGTTTAAATGGACGGATCAAAAACAAACCGCAGCCATCAGTGCACTGTTTATTTTTGTGAATTCAGCAGCCGGATTGATGGGGCAATTGACCAATGGTATTGAATTCAGTGGGGATATGTTTGTGTATGTCGCTATTGCTTTTACAGGGGGATTAGTAGGAGCTTATTTTGGGGCGATGAAATTCAAGCAACCTGTGATGCAGAAAATATTAGCAGTGGTGCTGGCAGTAGCATCCTATAAATTATTGTTTACAGCAGCATAATTATAACTATGAAGTATTTTATTCTTTTTACAGTTTTATTGATCAGTCAATGTATATCAGCACAGCATCAGGCAAAGCCTACAGATCATTTTGTGATAGAGGGAAAGGTTAAAACAGCTTATAAATTTACGCTGGAGGATGTGTCATCCTTCAACACGATCTCATTTGATAGTATTATTGTCTACAATCATTTGGTAGTAAGAAAGTCGGTATTGAAGCAAGTAAAGGGTGTTTTATTAAAAGATATTTTATTGAAAGCTTCTTTTGATATCAATGATCCCAAGCCATTGAGTGAGTATTTTTTTACTTGTATTGCCTCAGATGGATATAAAGTGGTTTTCTCATGGAACGAAATATTCAATGGGCCAATAGGTAAACAATTGATCGTTATTACCGAAGTTGATGGAATAAAAGCATCCGCTTTACAACAAAGAATTGCCATCATTTCTCCTGCTGATATTGCGACAGGAAGAAGATATGTTCATGGACTTTCAAAAATATTGGTGAGTAGGGTGCAGTAATAAAATATAACGATGAAAACTAAAATCCTTTTTTTCGGACAATTGGTCGATGTGGTAGGCGCAAAAGAATTGTTGCTGGAAGAAGTGCATGATACAAATACTTTAATAGCGGTTCTTACACAAAAATTTCCTCCATTGACTCAATCAAAATATCGGATCGCTGTTGATCAAGAAATGATTTCAACAAACACGGTCTTACGCGATAATAGTACCATCGCATTATTACCACCTTTTTCCGGAGGATAACATGCATGATCAACCATCATATGAAAGATACCAGCGACAAATGATCTTACCCGATTTCGGAGTAAGTGCACAGCAATCATTGTCGACAGCACGCGTGCTTGTAATAGGTGCCGGAGGATTGGGTTGTCCGGTATTGCAATACCTCGTGGGTTCCGGGATAGGTTATATCGGTATTGCAGATGGTGATCAAGTATCGATGAGTAATTTACACAGACAAACCTTATTCAATACAGCAGATATAGGAATCAACAAAGCAGAAGTAGCTGCGAACAAACTGCGGTTACTGAATCCTGATATAACTATTGAATCTATTCCTGTTCATCTTAGCAATCAAAATGCATTGGATATCATCGGGCAGTATGATATTGTGGTGGATGGTACCGATAATTTTGCCGCGCGTTATATGATCAATGATGCGTGTGTTCTATTAGGAAAGACACTGGTATATGGTGCTGTATCGAGGTATGAGGGGCAGGTTGCAGTATTCAATCATTCACTATCTCAAAGTGAGCGATCAGCAAATTATCGTGATCTATTTCCTGAACCACCCAAAGATGATACGGTCTTGAATTGTGCAGATGCGGGTGTTTTGGGTGTTCTTCCGGGGATCATTGGTTGTATGCAAGCAGCTGAAGTCATCAAATTGATTACGGGAGTAGGAGAGCCGTTGGTCGATCAGTTATTAACGTATCAATTAAAAGATCATCAGATATTTTTAATGAAGATAAAGCCACAACCTACTACATCATCATTGATCCCATCAACAGCCGGTGGATTTAAAGAGATGGATTATGTTTGGCTATGCTCCTCACCTGTAACATCTTTTGAGATTGATGCAGCCGAATTCAATCAATGGATCGGACAATCCCATGTAACGATCGTAGATGTAAGAGAATCTCATGAATTACCCACTATTCAGGAGTTCAAACATTTACGCATTCCTTTGGCATCCGTAAAAGAAGCTACAGCAGAACTTAAAAATGATATAGTTGTTGTATTTTGTCAGTCCGGTAAAAGAAGTTTACAAGCCGCAAAAGAGTTGACGGACTTATTGGGTAAAACAAAGAAGGTATATAGTTTACAGGGAGGGATATTGTCATGGAAAAAATGGATTGAAACTCAATGATATGAGAGAGCGTACGCCAAAAAATATTTTTGTTCAGGGAGCTATCAGTGCAGCTTTTATTGCAGATAGTATTCAAAAACACAGTACCAAAAAGGAAATTGGTGGGCATAGTATTTTCTTAGGACAGGTACGTGCGGATGAGATTCAAGGAAAAAAAGTAGTTGCTATTGAATATACTGCGTATGAAGAAATGGCATTACAGAAGATGCATGAAATAAGAGAAGCTGTTTTTGCTGAATACCCACTCACATGTATGCATGTGTATCATAGTTTGGGTAAAGTGGCTGCAGGAGAGATCTGTTTATTTGTCTTTACCTCTTCGGCACACCGAAAAGCAGCAACAGAGGCCTGCTCGGTATTGGTGGAAAGGATCAAAGCTGAATTACCTGTATGGGGAGCAGAGTTGTTAGAAGATGAAACCCATCAATGGAAAGTGAATCAATAACTATGGTAGATATCACATCAAAATCAAATACGCTTAGACAAGCCATTGCCATTGCTACTGTAACAGTGTCAAGCCAAGAAACCATTGATGCCATCCTGAAAAGAAAAGTGCCTAAAGGCGATGTTTTTGAATTTTCACGTGCAGCAGGATTATTGGCGATAAAAAAAACCAGTGATGTCATTCCCGATTGTCATCCTTTGCCGATAGAGTTTGCCACCATTAAACATGAGATCAAAGGATTGAGAATCCTGATAATGGTTGAAGTGCATACCATCTATAAAACAGGTGTCGAAGTAGAAGCCATGCATGGAGCATCAGTCACGGCATTAACGATGTATGACATGCTGAAACCATTAGACAAAGAAATTGCTATATCAGAGATCAAGCTATTACACAAATCCGGAGGAAAGTCTGACCGACCTATAACAGAGAATGTATCGATCACTTCTGCAGTGATTGTTTGCTCTGATACAGTGTCGGCAGGTAAGCAAGAGGATGCTTCAGGAAAAACAGTGATAAAGAAACTCGAAAAATGGGGTGTTTCAATTGCGCATTATGAAATTATTCCGGATGATCACGATCAAATTCAACAGCTAGTAAAAAAGTTTTCCGCAGAGGGATGCAAGTTGATCTTACTAAGCGGTGGAACGGGTTTATCCCCAAGGGATATCACACCTGAAGCTGTAGCACCCTTGATCGATCGTCCTATTCCGGGTATCATGGAAACTGCTCGCCAATATGGTCAGCAAAGAATGCCTTTTGCCATGTTGTCCAGAGGTGTAGCAGGATTTGTAAAAAATAGTTTAGTGATCACTTTACCCGGTTCTGTTAAAGGAGTCGCTGAAACTATGGACGCATTGTTTCCACAAATTTTACATGTTTTCAAAGTGGTAGATGGCAGTCGTCATGAATGAGTTTTTTTTGGATCTGCAAATCGCTTGGATAAAATAAAAATTGACCGATTTTAATTCCGAGTACTTCGCTGTTTCTGATATAATGCATAGCTTACAAGTCCATTTATTACGTCAATAATTTTTTTGAAATGCCAAAGTATACGCTCTCCGTCAACAACAAACAGATGTCTGTTGAAGTAGATGCAGATACGCCACTATTGTGGGTACTGCGTGATCACCTGAATTTGGTTGGAACCAAGTATGGATGTGGTGTTGCACAATGTGGTGCCTGCACCGTTCATTATAATGGGAATCCGGTACGTTCTTGCCAGTTACCCATTGCTGCCATCGGTACAGGTAAAGTAGTTACTATTGAAGGATTGAGTGAGAAAGGGGATCATCCCATACAACAAGCCTGGATTGAAATGGATGTTGCTCAGTGTGGGTATTGTCAGGCCGGACAAATCATGGCAGCAGCAGCATTATTGAAAAAGAATCCCAATCCATCAGACGAAGAGATTGATACAACCATCACTAATATTTGTCGCTGCGGTACCAATGTTCGTATCAGAAAAGCCATTCATCTGGCTGCATCAAAAGGAGGTAAGTCATGAGTATTCCATCAGTATCCAGAAGAAACTTTCTTAGGGTCAGTATGATCGCCGGTGGCGGTATGCTGGTTGGTTTTTCTGCATTGAGTCATTCAGAAACTGCAGATGTTGAAGCAACTTCTTTTTCGCCCAATGCATATATCAAAATTTCACCCGATGGAAAGATCACATTGATGTCTCCCAATCCTGAAATTGGTCAAGGTGTGAAAACATCATTGGTTATGCTCATCGCAGAAGAAATGAATGTTGATTGGCAAACCATAGAGGTCGAGATCGCGCCGTTAGATGCCAAGTATGGTAGCCAAACTACCGGTGGTAGCGGTGCTATCAGAAGCAGGTATATGCCACTCAGACAAGCAGGAGCAACTGCCAAAGCTATGTTAGTGGCGGCCGCTGCAGATACATGGGGTGTTGCTGCTACGGATTGTTATGCTGAAAATGGATTTGTGATCAATAAAGCTTCCGGTAAAAAACTTTCTTATGGAGAGCTGGCTACCAAGGCAGCAGGGATGCCCGTACCTGCGAATGTTCCATTAAAAGACGCGAAAGATTTTAAGATCATTGGAACAAGGGTTAAAGATATAGACGCCAAAGCGATCATTACAGGTAAACCTTTATTCGGTATTGACACAAGACGAGAAGGAATGTTGTTTGCTGTGGTTGCTCGTCCACCGGCACACGGAAAAAAATTACAGTCCTTTGATGATAGTGCAGCATTGAAAGTAAATGGCGTTAAAAAAGTGGTGCAGGTAAAAAATAGTGTGGCAGTATTAGCTACCTCTACTTGGGCTGCCATGAAGGGAAGAACTGCATTGAAAATAAATTGGGAAGATGCATCAAAATTAGAGAGTACGAGTGATCATGAAAAAGCATTTCGTGAATTGTTAAATAAGCCTGCCGCAACTCCCAATAGAAATGATGGAGATGTTGATGCAGCAATGAGCACTGCTACAAAAGTATTAGATGTGATGTATGAAGTGCCTGTTCTTTCACATGCACAAATGGAGCCATTGAATTTTTATGCAGATGTAAGAGATGGTAAAGCTGAGCTGTACGGTCCAACACAGGTTCCACAGAATTTAGTGACAACAGTTGCTAAAGAATTGAATATTCCTGTAACAAATGTTTCTTTAGGATTGCCCAGACAGGGTGGTGGCTTTGGAAGAAAACTGCGTCCGGATAATGGTGTCGAAGCAGCACTTATTTCTCAGGCAGCCCAATGTCCGGTTCAGGTACAATGGACACGTGAGGATGATATGCAAAATGATTTTTATCGTCCTAGTGGTATGTTCCGTTTCAAGGCAGCGATCAAGGACGGTAATTTGGAAGCATGGCAACAGTCTTTTGCATGTTTGAGTAATGGAAGAAGTCCGGATACATATCCTGCAGGTGCTGTCAAAAATTTGAAGATTGAAAGTCATAGTTTGCCTACGAATATTCCAACTGGCCCATGGCGTGCGCCAACACATAACGTTCAGGCATTTGCCAATGAATGTTTCATGGATGAAGTAGCACACGAACTAAAGAAAGATCCTGTTGCTTTTCGATTAGAGTTGTTACGAAAAGCAAAAGAACAGCCGGTAGGTAAATTGGCGTATGATCCCGATAAATTTATCAGTGTCATCGAATTGGTTGCTAAAATGTGTAACTGGGGTAAGACACCTCCTAATACCTATCGAGGATTTTCTACCTGGTTCTCTTTTAATAGTTATGTAGCGCAAGTCGTAGAGATTCAAATGCTGAAAGGTAAGCCTCGTATTACGAAAGTGTACTGTGCAGTGCATTGTGGTAAAGTAGTGAATGTAAGCGGTGCCGAAAACCAAGTACAAGGTGCTGTTGTGGATGGATTAGGACATGCCGTATACACCAAACTCACATTCAATAACGGATCAGCAGTACAAACCAATTTTGGTCCATACAATTTTGTGAGGATGCGTAATACGCCATTGGATGTAGTGGTTCAGTTTGTGCCATCGGAAGAAAATCCGACAGGATTGGGAGAGCCAGGATTACCACCAGTAGCTCCGGCATTGGCCAATGCACTTTTTGCCGCAACAGGAAAGCGATTCAGAAAAATGCCGTTTGTGGATGATATTCAGTTTGCTTGAGGGGAAAGTGCAAGGTGAAAGGTGAAATGTGAAAAGTCAAAAGTGAAAAGTAAAAAACGCTGTAGTATATTTTACCACAGCGTTTTTTATATCTGACATCTGCCATCTGAGATCAGTCATCAGACATTCTGTTTTTACTTTGCTCCGAATACTTTCTTCAAAATTTCACTGGTTCTGGCCAGGGGATTTCTTCTGATTTCTTTCTCTTCAATAGCAACCTGGTAAAAGATTCCACTCAGTGCACGCTCAGTAACATAAGCTGCTAAATCAGGATTGATCTTGTCTTTTACCAAGGGCAATTTATTGTAACTCGTGATCAGCGTATTCCAGTGTTTGGTAGCATCTACTTTATCCAAAGAAGTTTCGATCACAGGACGAAAAGCTTCTGTTAACGGACTGGTTGTTTTGCCTTTCAAATATGAAGTGGCTGCTGTATCCGGACCTCTTAAAATACCTACTGCATCCTGAAAACTCATTTGTTTGATGGCATTCGAGAAGATGGGGGCTGCACTTTTACAAGCATCTTCTGCAGCACGATTCATGCTAAGAATGGCATCATCTACTTGTTTGCCCAAACCTACATTGCGTAATGTGCGTTCTATTTTTTGTGCCTCAGGAGGAAGTAAAATTTTCAATGCTGCATTGGCGAAAAATCCATCTGTTTGAGACAAAAGATTAGATCCTTTGGTAGATCCGGTTACCAATGCTTCCTTAAGTCCGGCAATAATATCATCATTGCTTAAACCACCAGGATTTCCCGTAACAGCATTTTTAGCCTTGTTCAATAAGCCGCCTAGACCTTGCGCTTCTATGCCTTGTTGTAGTGCAATAAGAATGACCAGTGTAATGATTTTTTTCATAGTTACAGTTCTTTATTAATTATCAAGCCATTCAAAAATAATGCTACATTCTTGAAAAAGATGTGAAGAATACCTTATAAAATGGATTAACGGTATGGATGGCATTGCACATACACTTATCTTGGTCATGAAAATTGCCAACAATGAAACATTTTTTTACCCGTTTACTGATGGTATGCTTGATGCTGGTGGGTATGGATACCTATGCACAAACAAGCACATTTATTTTGATGCGCCATGCAGAAAAAGATACCACTGCTCAAGGCTCTACCATGATGCAAGCCGATCCTCCATTGAGTGCAGAAGGGAAAGCACGCGCAGCCCGTATCCCGGAACTGCTCAAATCATATGCGCCGGATGCGATTTATTCTACCAATTTCGTACGTACAAAATCTACGGTTGGACCTCTTTCAGCGAAAACCGGAAAAGATATTCAGGTGTATGATCATCGAAATTTAAAAGGGTTTGCCGATGAACTACTGAAAATGCAGGGTAAAACAGTCATTGTAGCGGGTCATTCGAATTCTACGCCAATGTTGGTGAACCTGCTGCTAAAAGAAAATAAATACCAAAATCTGGATGAATCTGTCTATGATACCTATTGGATCGTGACAGTCACAGATGGCAAAGCAGAAGCCAAGATCATGAAGTATTAATATCCACCGATAATCGGATAAAAATTCGGGAGCTTTTCCCAAGAATAAAGCACCGGGAATGGAATTACAGTATAACTGATAATACAACAAATTGTACATTTGCGGCCTGTAAGAGCAGGTAAAATGCCTGTTCTTACGGAACTACAGAACATGAAGTACGAAAAAGAGATCAATCGCCGCAAGACCTTCGCTATCATTTCCCACCCGGATGCGGGTAAGACCACCCTTACAGAGAAATTGCTATTATTTGGTGGTGCCATTCAAACAGCTGGGGCTGTTAAGAGCAACAAGATTAAGAAACATGCTACTTCTGACTTTATGGAAATTGAACGCCAGAGAGGGATATCTGTGGCTACTTCTGTAATGTCTTTTGAATATAAGGATACCCTGATCAATCTTTTGGATACACCCGGCCACAAAGATTTTGCTGAAGATACTTACCGAACATTGACAGCAGTGGATAGTGTAATATTGGTCGTGGATAGTGTAAATGGTGTGGAAGATCAGACAAGAAGATTGATGGAAGTATGTAGAATGCGAGACACACCTGTGATTGTGTTCATCAATAAGATGGACCGGGATGGAAAGAACAGATTTGATCTCTTGGAAGAAATTGAAAAGGAATTACACATTTCGCTTCACCCGATGACATGGCCTATCAACAGTGGTAAAGAATTCAAAGGCGTATACAATCTGCATGAAAAGAATCTTCGTCTGTTTACTGCCAGCACAAAAGCGGAAGACGATGATACCATCGCCATTGATGATCTTTCTTCGTCATTATTGGATGAAAAAGTGGGAGAGAAGGATGCAGCACAATTGAGAGAAGATGTTGAACTGATAGATGGTGTATATGGCGAATTGAATGTGGATGATTATCTCACAGCTAGGATTGCTCCTGTATTTTTTGGTAGTGCCGTGAATAATTTTGGTGTGAAGGAAATGCTGGATACTTTCATTCGCATTGCCCCTGTTCCGCGCAGTAGAAATACTTCTACCCGTACTATTGAAGTAGGTGAAGATAAATTCAGTGGATTTATTTTTAAGATACATGCTAACCTGGATCCCAAACACCGCGATCGTATCGCTTTTATGCGTGTATGTAGCGGCAAGTTTGAGCGAAATAAATACTATCACCATGTTCGCTTAGATAAGGATATGCGTTTCAGTAATCCTTACAGCTTCATGGCACGCAGTAAAGACGTCATTGAAGACGCCTATGCAGGTGATGTGGTAGGTTTATTTGATACCGGTAATTTCAAGATCGGTGATACATTGACGGAAGGAGAAGATTTTTATTTCACGGGTATTCCTACTTTCTCACCTGAGATATTCAAGGAACTGGTGAACAAAGACCCGATGAAAACCAAACAACTGGAAAAAGGAATTAGTCAGTTGACAGATGAGGGTGTAGCACAGTTGTTCACACAATACGGAGGAACAAAAAAGATCATCGGTTGTGTGGGTGAACTTCAGTTTGAAGTGATACAATACCGCTTATTGCAGGAATACGGTGCTGCCTGTGAATTTAGAACCTTACCGTTTTATAAAGCTTGCTGGCTTACCAGTAACGATTCAAAAAAACTAGATGACTTTCTGCGTTTCAAACAACAAAATTCAGCAGAAGACAAGGATGGACATCCTGTATATCTGGCGCAAAGTGAATGGTTCTTAAATACAGAGATCACAAATAACCCTGATATCAGTTTTCATTTCTCAAGTGAGATCCATAAATAGGGGATCAGTTCGCAATAGGAAGTTGAATGGTGAACACTGCACCTTTATTCTTTCCTTCACTGAAAGCAGCGATCATGCCACCATGGCTTTGAATGATCTTTCTTGTCAGATAAAGTCCAATGCCTGCAGATATCTCGCCTTCTGTGCCTGATTGTCCTTCAGGCGTGAATTTTTGAAAGATGAGTTCAGCTTTACCCGATTCAAAACCGACTCCTTTATCCGCAACGAGAATGTGGATGTGTCCACTGAACAGATGCACTTTTATAATCACTTCGCCACCTCTGTGTGAGAATTTAATGGCATTGCCGATGATATTCGATAAGGCCTGAGACAATAAACGGCGATTACACTTCACCGCAACAACAGGAATATCTCTTTTTATCAGTTGTATCTGTTTTGAAACAGCAGAAATATATTGTGACTCAAGTGCCAGTGTAATGATATCATGGATATGAGTGCTTTCATACACGTGTGACTGGCTATCTTCACTTCCTCCTTCAAGGATCATCACCATATCTTCAATAAAGCGAAGTTGTTCTGTTGCTGTTTTATACACCAGTCTTCCATATTGTTCAATGGCTTCAGGATTCTTTTCCGTTTGAATCAAAGACCCAATATGGCTCAGTTGTGCAAAAGGAGTTCTGAGATCATGTGATAATAAAGCGAGCAGGTCTTTTCTTTCTCGAAGCAATCCATCCATAGAATCAATGGTCAATTGTACCTGCTGTAATAATTGTCCGGCCTCATCTTTATACTCGAGGGGTAATGAAGGGATGATTTTTTTTCCGGTATAATCCGATAAAGCTTTCTTGGCTTCATGTAATGGCCATAATAAACCGCGCAATAAATACAAAGTTCCCGCAGTAGCAATCAAGGTTGCGAGCAAGGCTACCAAAACTATATTCCACCCTTCTAATGCAGTCCAATCAAATACGATCGCCATGATTAGAACGATGAGTGGAATATGTACACCGATGAATGCAATGAATAAAAACTTCATTGTATAGTTAGAAGATAAAAATCCGGGTCGTGAGAAAAATCGGTACACATTTTTCATACAGCGGGTAGAATTGCCTTGCAAAAATGCTTCCTTTACATGGGATAACGGGTAAAAACTTAAAAAAAGATTAAAAAATGAATGTGTTTGATACTAATCAATTGGTAGTCAGTCGTTTTAATGAAACCTATGAACCCGATTTTATCGCTTTGAACAGCCATACTGAGGTAATGCGTTACATCCGTCCCGTGAAAAACGAAGAAGAGTGTCGCAGCTTTTTAGAAGAAAATATTCGACTTTATCGTTCGGGATCTGTTATTGGCCGATATCATGTGGCTGAAAAACAGACCCAATTGTTCGTCGGGACCTTTTCTGTATTGATGATGCCGGACAGAGATGCATATCATATCGGATATGCATTGATGCCATGGGCACAGGGAAAAGGATGGGCGAAAGAGCTGGTTTTAGGGGGATTGAAATGGGTTTTTGCCCATACTGATAAGTCTGAACTTTTTGCTATCACTGAGCCTGAAAACATCAGATCTGTGGCAGTATTGGAAAAAACAGGCTTTTCTTTCTTGGAATCGATCCAACAAAGTCATGCTTTATTGCACGTATACACCATCAATAGAAGTCTGAATGCGTGATAGCTTCATGATCTAATCACTACCTTTGCAGCTAGCTATGAAGTCAAAAACACTCAAAAAAGACAAGGTTAATATCATTACACTGGGTTGTAGTAAGAATCTGGTAGACAGTGAAGTGCTCAGTGGCCAATTAAGCGCGAATGATATTGAGGTGGTACATGAGAATGCCAAACTGGATCACAATATTGTAGTAGTCAATACCTGCGGTTTTATCGATAAAGCCAAAGAAGAAAGCATCAATACCATTCTTGATCAGGTAGAGTTGAAACGCAGAGGAAAACTGGATAAAGTGTATGTAACAGGATGTCTCAGCGAACGTTACCGTGGTGATCTGGAAGCTGAAATGCCTGAAGTAGATGCTTGGTTCGGTACGATGGAATTACCCTTGATCCTCAAAAAATTTGAAGCAGATTATAAAGCAGAGTTGGTTGGAGAAAGATTACTGAGTACTCCACAACACTATGCATACATGAAGATCAGTGAAGGGTGTAATCGCACCTGTTCTTTTTGTGCTATTCCATTAATGCGTGGTCAGCATGTAAGCAAGCCGATTGAAGAGTTGGTAGCTGAAGCTGAAAGTCTGGTAAAGAAGGGGGTGAAAGAGATCATGTTGATCGCTCAGGAGCTGACTTATTATGGATTGGATATTTACAAGAAAAGAGAGTTGCCTCGTCTATTGAATGCATTAGCAGATGTCAAAGGATTGGAATGGATTCGATTGCATTATGCATATCCAAGTAAGTTCCCGTTAGAAGTATTGGATGTCATGCGCGAAAGGGATAATATCTGTAAGTACCTGGATATGCCGCTCCAACATGCCAGCAACAATATGTTGAAAGCGATGCGCAGAAATATTACCCGCGAAGAAATGGGTGAGTTGATTCAACAGATCAGAGAAAGAGTTCCGGGCATTTGTTTGCGTACCACATTAATTGCTGGATTCCCCGGAGAAACAGAAGCAGATGTAGAAGAACTCAAAGACTTCTTACGTGAACATCGTTTTGATCGTGTAGGAATTTTCAGCTACAGTCATGAAGAAAATACCAGTGCTTATGATCTGGAAGATAATATTTCTGCAGAGGTAAAAGCGGAACGTGCGCAAGAGATCATGGAGGTACAACAGGAGATCAGCTATGAAAAGAACCAAGAAAAAATAGGAAAGGTCTTCAAGGTATTGATCGATAAAAAAGAAGCCGGACGTTACTTAGGCCGCACTGAATTCGATAGCGTTGAAGTAGACAATGAAGTGGTGGTTCATTCTTCAAAAAAAATAACACCGGGCACTTTTGTACAAGTCAAGATCACCAAAGCATATGATTATGATCTTGAGGGGGAAGTAATTTAGAAACAAGAAATAAGAAACAGGAAACAAGAAATTGAAAGATGTAACTAATCGCTTCCTTTTACGGTTTATTATTTCTTTTCTTATTGCTCAGTTTGTAGGGCTCTCGGGTTGTCTTTCCATATAAAATATACTGATACAAAAAAGGATATTACAAAGTAGCCTGATAGAAGCGGAACGATGAATGGTATGAGTTGTGAAAGACCGAACCAGTCATTATTAGGTATCAGTATCCAAAATCCGAAGATCGTTTTCAATCCTTCCCATATCCATGCATTCTTACTTCTATCCATCAGTTCTGTAAAAGCATACACATGCAAGAAGATAAAAGCGCCGTATATAAACATATCCGGATTTCCGATAGCTGTAATACTGCCAAATAAATAACTGATCAATAAAAGTGTAGTAGATAGTTGCACCCAAGACCAAATGACCATTGGTTTTGTATGTCCTGTATCATACTTTTCAAAATGGTATACATCTTCAATTTTATAAACAGGATATTTCTCTGCAACGTCTGTAGGTCTCCATCCGGTTGGCATCAGCCAGATACGGATCTTATCTTTCCAACTTTTTGCTCTCCAGGCATCTTTGATCAATAACCATAAATGCATAAAATTGATCTTGATGGGATTCCAGGTTCTAACCGGTCTGGTAATACCATACACCGCAGGTACATCTTTTAATTCTTCCTGATAAGTACCAAAGAGTTTATCCCAAATAATGAATATCTGTCCATAATTTTTGTCCATGTACTCCTTATTGATCGCATGATGTACTCTATGATGCGAGGGGGTAACGATGATCTTTTCTAAAAATCCCATTTTGCCAATATGCTGGGTATGATACCAGAATTGCGCAAACAAATGTAAGGGTGCAACAATGGCTACTACTTGTCCGGGTACACCTAATAACGCTGCCGGTAAAAGAAATACAGTGAATATTTTGATGATCGATGAAATGCTTTGTCTTAATGCACAAGCTAGATTGAAATCTTCGCTACTATGATGTATGATATGGTTGTTCCAAAAGAGATTGTATTCATGTGCAATACGGTGTATCCAGTATCCGGCAAAATCTAAAGCGATAAATGCGATCAGATAAGTCAAGAATCCGTTAGGCACTTGTGTAATAGCCAGTTGATCGACCATCCATTCGTAGCTGATGACCACTAAGCTAAGTCCAAGCACGTCTTTGGTCACATTGGTAACACCGGAGCTTAAGCTGGAGATCATGTCAAGAGTACGAACCGTCTCTTTTCCCTTGTACCAGCCGTACCATTTTTCCAATAATACCAACAATAAAAAGGCAGGCATGGCAATCAATAAAATCTTTCCGTAGGTTTCCATAAGGCAATCGTATCTGTAAATTTAAA
The DNA here is from genome assembly GCA_965279585.1 of Sediminibacterium sp. Lineage (GTDB taxonomy): Bacteria > Bacteroidota > Bacteroidia > Chitinophagales > Chitinophagaceae > Sediminibacterium. The sequence continues at coordinate 1,702,867 of OZ257248.1, forward strand.
ACTCCTTTTTCATAAACGAACAAGCTTAAAAAAAGATGAAATGGAACGGGTTTTAAGCGACATTTGTGTCTCAAAAAATCAATTATGAGGGTTGTTATCATCGGAGGGGGTATAGTTGGATTGAGCAGTGCCTATTATCTTTCCGAATCCGGACACGAGGTTACAGTGGTCGATAAGACGGATATCTCGAGTAATTGTTCCTATGGAAATGCCGGTTATGTATGTCCGAGTCATTTTGTACCCTTGGCCACACCCGGCATCGTGAAACAAGGGCTTAAATGGATGTGGAACAGTAAAAGTCCTTTTTACGTACAACCCAGATTGAGTCTAAGTTTGATTGACTGGGGATTGAAATTTATGCGCAGCGCTACTCCGGAGCATGTAGAACGCTCTGCCGTACCTCTGAGAGATATTGCCATCATCAGTCAAAAAATGTATGAGGAGTGGACCAGGCTTCCTCAGTTCAAGTTTGCCTATGAGCACAAAGGATTACTTGAAATTTTTCAGACAGATAAAGGAGGCGATCATGCAAAGCATGTAATGCACAGAGCTCATGAACTTGGGCTGACAGATACTGTTTTACTTGATGCTGCTGAATTACAAGCATTAGAGCCGCATACAACAGTAGAAGCGAAAGGAGCAGTATGGTTCAAATGTGATGCACATTTATATCCGAATAAATTGATGTCGCAATTGATCGCCGATTTAAAAAATAAAGGTGTTCGTTTTGTTGTGAATGAGGAAGTGAGAGGTTTTGAAAAGCATCAACGCCAGGTTACAAAAGTTATAACAACTTCACAGGTCATTGACACAGATGCCGTGGTGATCGCAGCCGGTTCTTGGAGTAGAGAATTATCTGCTTTGCTGCAAATGAAAATACCATTGATGCCGGGTCGTGGGTATTCGGTGACATTGGAAGATTCACCTCACCGTCTGAATTATCCGTCCGTACTCATTGAAGGCAGGGTGGCATTGACCCCGATGGATGGTAACAAAATTCGTTTCGGTGGTACTATGGAAATCACCTCTACCAATACACCTCCACGCTATCAACGTGTACAGGGAATTTTAGATGCCGTAAAACGTTATTACCCGCAATTCGATGTTCCGATGCCGGATCCTGAACATATTTGGTACGGTTATAGACCTTGCTCTGCCGATGGATTACCTTATTTAGGCCGCACCCAAAAATGGCAAAATGTAATCATGGCAACAGGGCACGCTATGGTGGGTCTCAGTTTAGGTGCGGGTACAGGCAAACTGGTGAGTGAGATCATCAATGAAACAGCTTTGAGTATGGATATAGCAGCATTTAAGCCGGAGAGATTTGGATAGTGTGAATTGTGAATGGTCAATTGTGAATCCCATAATGTTGAATATGATTGACCATTCACTATTGACCATTCACACCGTTAAAATTGACCAGCGGTGACACCAATAACAGGTAAGTTGTACTTTTATTCTTCATTATGAAGCATCACTGTAGCCGATTATCATACGAGAGCACCGGATATTTTTCAAAGATCGTGACGGATTATCTAGCGCAAACTGATACTGTCAGACCTTTTTTTGAGCATACGCCGGATATGAAAGGTATCCAACAAGCGATCATTGCCCGACAATCTTTTCAAACACCAAGGGCTATTTTGGTAGAGGCATTGAAGGAGCAATATGCACAAATAGATAATTTGCCTTTGGTTCAAGACCAGATCGAATCATTGTTATCAGCTAACACTTTTACGGTTGTTACAGCACACCAGCCCAATATTTTTACAGGACCTTTATACTTTATTTATAAGATACTTCATGCCATTCAACTGGCTGATACGTTGAAGAAAGAAATGCCCAATCTTCATTTTGTACCGGTATATTACATGGGTAGTGAAGATGCAGACTTGGATGAATTGGGACAGATCAATATCGATGGACATCCACTCAGCTGGACAACCAATCAGACCGGAGCAGTGGGAAGAATGAAGACAGATAAGCAACTTCTCAAGTTATTGTCTGCCATTGAAGGACAAACAGGTGTACATCCTTTTGGTAAAGAGTTATCAGAGCTTTTCAGAACGGCTTATCAGGAGGGAAGGTCTATCCAGGATGCAACATTACATTTGGTGAATGCTTTGTTTGGACGATTTGGTTTGGTGGTATTGATACCTGATCAAGCAAAATTGAAAGCATGTTTTGCATCTGTAATTCAAAAAGAATTGCAGGAAAGTTTTTCTCACAGCATAGTAAGTAAAACTATTAGCGAACTAGAAAAACACTATAAAGTACAAGCAGGAGGAAGAGAGATCAATTTATTTTATCTGATCGATAATCAGCGTGAAAGAATTGAAAGAAACGGAGATGTATTTGTAGTTACGGCCCTTGGACTTCAATTTACGGAAGAGCAAATATTAGAGGAGCTAAAAGATCATCCGGAACGTTTTAGTCCGAATGTCATACTTCGTGGTGCATTTCAGGAAACCATACTTCCCAACATCGCCTTTATTGGAGGAGGCGGTGAGTTAGCTTATTGGTTAGAATTAAAACAAGTATTTGCCGCAATTGATGTGCCTTATCCTGTTTTATTGTTACGTAACTCCTTTTTGATATTAACAAGCGAACAGGAAAAACGAATGACACAACTAGGTTTGGACACGACTCGTATGTTTAGAAAAGCAGATGACCTGTTCAATGCAATGGTGAAGTCTACAACCACCAAGCAGATTTCTCTTCAGCAGGAAATCGAAGATTTGGAACAGTTGTATCTGAGAATTGAAAAAGTAGCAGCCGATATCGATTCAACTTTATCTCCGCATGTACAATCCCTACAAACAAAAGCATTCAAGCGAATACAGGAGTTAGAGAAAAAAATGCTTAGAGCTGAAAAACGTAAATTCGAAACAGAGGAACAACAGCTCAAACATTTCAAACATCAATTATTTCCTAAGGATAGTTTACAAGAGCGAGTTGAAAATATTTCTGGTTGGTATGCACGATATGGTTCAACCTGGATTGATGTTGTAAAAGAACAGTCCTTGTCGATTCAATCACAGTTCAGTGTACTGGTGATAGATAAATAATGTAAATATCAGACACTCGTTTTTTACTCTCTTGCCGTCCTCATTCTCAGCAGCGCTTTAGTCCTCAATCACATAGCTATGTGATAGGAGTACTTCCTTGGATGTTTCATTTTCGTATCCTAAAATCGAACAACATGAAACATTTATGGATCGCTTGTTTACTGATTTCTTTTCAGTTACAAGCACAAACTGAGACCTCAAAAAAGCTCCTGACTTCAACCGACCTCTCTGTCTTAGCGAGCAAAGCAAAGGCCAATCAGTTTTCCGGTACCCTTTACATTGTTCAGGGTAAGGAAAATGGATGGTCCTGGTCCAATGGCCAGGCTCAGGAAAAGCTTAAGATCGCAAATGGAGATGGAGTTCGTTACAACTTAGGTTCTATCGGTAAATCATTAACGGCAGTTTTGATCATGCAACTGGTAGAGCAACAAAAAATTGTTTTGGATCAGCCGGTAAAAAAGTATCTGCCTAACGGAACATTAACCGTAGGATCTGATGCAATGACAGTCCGACATCTGCTTAACAACACATCCGGTTTAGGAGACTTCTTTGAGCATCCGGATTACAGTGAAGCAAAAACCATCACCATTGATGATCACATGAAACTGGTCAATGGGATGAAAACGGTATCGGATGAGCCCGGAAAGACCTTGCATTATTCCAATTCAGGTTTCATTGTATTGGGAAAATTGTTGGAGTTGCATTATGGTAAGCCCTATCAGCAAATTGTAAAAGAGCAATTGTTGAAACCGGTAGGAATTAACTATGATGTGAAAAAGCCTACAGCCACAGGTTATTATCTTGAAAAAGATAGTTTGAAACTAGGCGAAGGGAATGACCCATCTAAGTGGAGTTCTGCCGGTGGATTATTTCTCACTGTTCAGGAATTGCATCAATTGATCAAAGGAATTGTAGAAGGTAAATTTATCAGCAAAGAAAGCTTACAAAGACTTTGGACAAAGGAATCAAGACCGGAGCAGGAGCCACCTTTTGTGAACTATGGATTGGGTTGGATGCTGGAGGATCCGAATTGCATCCAATTGCGTGGACATAATGGTGGTGTCAAAGGTTTTCAAGCTGCATTTCGTTACATGCCGCAAGATGATGTCTTTGTTTATTTCTTGTCGAACAGAGATGGCGGTATTGAAAGTATGTTTATGGAAACGATCTTCTTATTGATGGAGAAGAAAGGATGTAAAATGGAAATGCCCGGAAATAATTAATTGAAAAAGGTATTTACTTATAACTCAAAACCCTTTCTTTTTTGATCTCAGATATTCATCGTTTATCGAGTTTCATAAAAGAAAGGGTTTGTTTATTTTACTGGTGTAATCAATCAAACTGATTAGGCCATTCATTTTTGAGACCATCAATTTTTTCACCCACCTCGTCTTTCATTTGCTTCTTATAAGCGGCTAATTTTTCTGCCGTTTTCTGATGGTGGCTTCCGATGATCTGTGCAGCCAGTATTCCTGCATTTTTTGCAGCATTCAATGCAACAGTCGCAACAGGTACACCGTTGGGCATTTGTAAAATAGACAATACTGAATCCCAACCATCAATTGAGTTCGAAGATTTAATAGGTACTCCAATAACAGGTAAGGTTGTGATCGCAGCCACCATACCCGGTAAATGAGCAGCACCTCCTGCTCCTGCAATGATGACCTGTAACCCTCTTGTTCTGGCAGTTTCGGCATAAGTGACCATCCTGTCAGGCGTACGATGTGCAGAAACTACGGTTAATTCAAAAGGGATATCAAAATGTTTGAGCATATCAGCAGCAGCCTGCATGATCTTCAAATCACTATCACTGCCCATGATGATTCCAACGAGTGGGGTAGAGGTTGTCATGGTGTAAAGATAATTAATTTATGTAGTTAGTTATTGGCTTATTGCTTATAGGTGATAGCCGATAGCCAATCGCCAATTGCTTTTATTGAATAAAATATGCAGCTAATCCTCTTAAGACTGGTACAGCTTTTGACTCATGGATGATGATTTTGAATTCATCGGTTTCTATCTTCGGGATTGTTGCAATTTTTTTTCTGCCAATCGTTGTTCCATCAAATACTTTTACGAAACGATCTCCTTGTTTTGCTTCAATTGAAAAACGAATCACTCTTTGTCCGTAAGGAATCATTTCTTCCAATACGATCGCATTGATCAACTCAATTTTAGGTAGCTTAAGATGAATGGTTGCATTTTCGTGTTTATCAGCAACCCAGTAGGTTTGTATATTTTCATCGATCAAATGAGTGAGAACGGATTCTTTTGTATTGTTGGTTGTTACGATCGCTTTTTTAAAAAGGTTATTACTAAAAGCTTCAGCTCTTTTCTTTGCAAATCCCATCAAAGCTGCTGAATCTTTTGGGTGAAACAGCCCTCTTCTGTCGGGTGGGACATTCAGCAATAAATTTCCTCCATTACCAACAGACTTCAGGTACAAGTTGAAGAGTTCATCAGGCGTTTTCACTTTGTCATCTTCACCGGCATGATAAAACCAACCCGGACGAATTGAAACATCTGCTTCTGCCGGAATCCAGTGTTTACCATTGAAATTTCCCTGATTCAACGTATCAACATGAGGAGCACCAAGTCCTCTGGCAAAACCTGCTGTATCCAAAAGGTTCCAGTTGGTATTTCCAATGAATCCCTTTTCATTACCGCACCAACGAATACTTGGGCCAATATCACTAAAGATGATCAGTGGTTGTTGAAAGGAGAAAGCCGCTTTTTCAAATCGTTTAAAATCATACACCTGTTTCTTTCCATTCGGGCCTTCGCCATTGGCGCCATCCCACCATAGTTCAAAAAAAGGACCATAGTTCGTGAAGAGTTCTTTCATCGTGGCGATATAGACATCATTGTACTCCGGTGTGCCATATTTGGGATGATTCCTGTCCCACGGTGATAAATACACACCCATTTCAATGCCTTCTTGTTTGCAAGCCTCGGATAATGCTTTTACGACATCGCCTTTGCCATTGTTCCATTTACTTTCTCTTACAGTATGAGTACTCTGTTTGCTTGGCCATAATGAAAAACCATCATGATGTTTGGCGGTGAGTATAATCCCTTTGGCACCTGCTTTTTTCGCGATTCTTGCCCACTGTCTGCAATCCAGCTCAGTTGGATTAAAAATATCAGGGTCTTCATTTCCTTCCCCCCATTCTTTATCTGTGAAAGTATTTGGACCGAAATGAATAAAGAGATAAAACTCTTTTTCATGCCATGCTAATTGCTCTTTTGTTGGAATAGGATAGAGGGGTTGAACTTTTTGCGCAAAGCTTTTGAGTGAAATGATCGTAGCAAAGAGCAGCAAGAATTTTTTCAAGATGGTTGTTTTTGATAGATGAATTGTTGCAACAGATTCACAGATTTTTTTTCATGACTATGTAGCTAAATATCAAAGTAATTGGCGCTTATACATCTGCACTGTGTTCTCGTATCCCAAATAAATGGCATCACAAACCAAAGCATGGCCAATACTTACTTCATCTAGATAAGGAATATGTTGTTTTAAGTATTTCAAGTTGGTGAGATCCAGATCATGTCCGGCATTGATGCCCAATCCCAAATCTTTAGCTTTTTCTGCAGCTGCAACGTAGGGGGCAATAGCCGCTTCATGATGACCTGAAGCAAATGTTTTTGCATAACCTTCTGTATATAGCTCAATACGATCAGTACCTGTTTGAGCTGCGCCTTCTACCATTTCGATCACAGGGTCAACAAAAATCGAAACACGGATACCGGCTTTTTTGAATACACTGATGATATCTATCAAGTAAGATCGATGTTTGATGGTATCCCAGCCATGATCACTGGTCAATTGTCCAAGTGCATCCGGCACCAATGTTACCTGATGTGGTTTTGTTTCCAATACCAGATCTACAAACTTTTGTTCAGTGGGATTTCCTTCAATGTTGAATTCTGTTGTTATGACCTTTCGAATCGCACGTGTATCATCATATCGAATATGCCTTTCATCCGGACGGGGATGTACGGTTACTCCATCCGCTCCAAAACGTTCTGCATCCATAGCGGCTTTGACCACATCGGGATTATTACCACCTCTGCTATTTCTTAACGTAGCAAATTTGTTGATGTTAACACTGAGTTTTGTCATGAAACAAAGGTACTCAGAACTGAAGATAATTTTAGCCGATTCTCTGCGATATCTCTGTTTCTTATGTTCTCTGCGGTTGAGATTTGTTTTACCGCAGAGAACATAAGAAACAAAGACTATCCTAGATAATGCATTACTACACTGGCTGTGGTGAGTCCCACAATATGATACCCGCAATCGATCAGGTAAAGTGCAAATGGCTTTTTTGTGTACAAATACCCGATACTAATAGCCGGAGTGCTAAATCCTACCGATAATAAGATGCCCAAATGAAAAGCATCCATATAATTATTCATGGGAACCATTTGTCTTAGGATGGTAAGTCCCACACAAGAAACTGCCATAAATAGGAAACTGATTCCCATAATGGCACCGGCTCCTTTCTTAGCATTGGGGTCATTCATATCAATATTGGATAACCGAACCCAGGCTTTGGAGAATAAAAAACTGTACCAGATAGCACCGATCAAAAAATAGGCTAATGCACTGAGAAAAAAAGATACCCAGTTAACGTGGTCTGTAAAATGATGTAGCATTGTTTGGTTGTTTAGGGTTTTGAATCATAGTAAGGTCGGAAATAAAACGGAGTTCTGCAACACTCTTTGGATCAATGGCTTATTTTGCACCTACAATGATTCTGCTCAACCATTTGCAGTAAACAATGTTTTAAAGCTATGTCTTACTCATCACTCGAATCCTGCCTTATTGATCTGGAAAAGAACGGTCAGTTGGTGCGCATCAAAGAAGAAGTGGATCCTTATCTTGAAATGGCTGCAATTCACCTGAGAGTATATGAAATGGGCGGACCTGCTCTATTATTTGAGAACGTTAAGGGGAGTGAATATCGCGCGGCTTCTAATATTTTCGGAACACTGGAAAGAAGCAGATTTATTTTTCGCGAAACCTTAGCGCAAGTACAGAAACTCATTGAACTGAAGGGAGATCCGATTAAAGCCATCAAACAGCCTTTACAGAATATCCGTACCGGTTTTGCAGCACTTAAAGCATTGCCTTTACAAAATCCATTGAATAAGCCGGTGATGTATCGTGAGATAAAGATCAGCGACTTGCCTTTGATTCATCATTGGCCAATGGATGGAGGAGCTTTTGTGACACTACCACAAGTATATACAGAAGACATAGATCAGCCCGGTATCATGAAAGCCAATCTCGGGATGTATCGTATTCAATTGAACGGGAATCAATATGAGAAAGACAAAGAAATAGGGTTACACTATCAATTGCATAGGGGTATTGGTGTGCATCAAACCAAAGCCAATAAAAAAGGATTGCCTTTGAAAGTAAGTTGCTTTGTGGGCGGCCCTCCCTCACATACCGTAGCTGCCGTAATGCCGTTGCCGGAAGGCATCAGCGAAATGACTTTTGCAGGATTGCTGGGAGGTAGACGTTTCAGATATACTTATCAAGATGGATTTTGTTTGAGTACGGATGCTGATTTTGTAATTACAGGTGAAGTGTATCCGGGTGAAAACAAACCCGAAGGTCCTTTTGGGGATCATCTTGGGTATTACAGTTTGCAACATCCTTTTCCTTTGATGCGAGTACATAAAGTATACGCTAAAAAAAATGCCATCTGGCCATTCACAGTAGTAGGTAGACCTCCTCAAGAAGATACCAGTTTTGGACAACTTATCCATGAGATCACAGGTGATGCTATTCCGCAGGAAATACCCGGTGTGAAAGAAGTGCATGCAGTTGATGCTGCCGGAGTTCATCCTTTATTACTCGCCATCGGTAGTGAAAGATACACGCCTTATTTGCCTACTAAACAACCTGCTGAGTTACTTACTATCGCCAATCATATTTTAGGAACCGGACAACTGAGTCTTGCTAAGTTTTTATTCATTACAGCAGACGATACACAACAGTTGACCACGCATCATGTACAGGAGTTTTTTGAATACATGTTTGAGCGTATCGATCTTACGCGTGATATTCATTTTCATACCAATACAACCATCGATACACTGGATTATTCCGGCACAGGATTGAATACGGGTAGCAAAGTGGTTTTTGCCGCCTATGGAGAAGTTTTACGCACATTGACCACCGAAGTTCCTGCTGTATTTCATTCTTTACAAGGATTTGGTCAAGCAAGTCTTGCCATGCCGGGCGTTGTTTGTCTAAAAGCAGATGCTTTTATCAATGCAGAAAAAACATCATTACAGATCGAACAGTTGAATGCACAGTTAGAGCCTCATTTACCTGAGTTAAAAGGGGTGGTACAGATAGTCCTTTGCGATGATGCATCATTCACTGCAGCAAAACTGGGTAATTATTTGTGGGTCACGTATACGAGAAGTAATCCATCGCACGATATTTATGGTATAGCTTCATTTACACGCAATAAACATTGGGGCTGTGAAGGCCCGATGATCATTGATGCCCGTATTAAACCTCATCATGCTCCACCGGTTGTAAAAGATACCGCCACAGAAAAAAAGATCGATCGTTTATTTGCTAAGGGGGGTAGTTTACATGGTATTGCAGGAAGTTAAGGTATCGATGGGTGAAAATGATTTACAAATATGTTTGTAAGTATTTCAAATCGTTTTCGTCTTCTTACAAAATATGACCATGAAAAAATTCATCACACTTGCTTTTTTACTATCTACACTGATAGCGCAAGCCCAAAACGAACCCACCGGATTAAAAACCGGAGATAAAGCTCCTATGTTTAACGGTGTAGATCAAAACGGACAAAGTTTCTCATTGGAGTCTGCGCTCAAAAAAGGAGATGTTGTTTTGATGTTTTATCGTGGACAATGGTGTCCTTATTGTAATAAACAAATGAGCCAAATGAATGACTCATTAACGATGATCACAAGTAAGGGAGCTACTGTAGTTGCCATCTCACCTGAAGTTCAGGAGAATGTGAAAAAGACCATTGAAAAAACAAAAGCTTCATTCCCGGTGATCAGTGATGTAAAGATGCAGATCATGAAAGATTACAAAGTGAATTTTGCAGTTCCTCAGGCAACACAAGATCGGTATAAGAATTTTGGAATTGATTTTAATATCGCCAATGGAGAGAATGGTGCGAATCTTCCGGTTCCTGCGACTTATGTCATCGGTAAGGATGGTAAGATCAAGTATGTTTTTTTCAACCCTGACTATCGAAAAAGGGCGTCCATCAAAGAGATTGTTGATTATCTCTGATATAATCAATACTTACTTTTACCACCACTTTTTTAACATGTGATGATCGTTGATGAAGGATACAAGGCATGTGAAGATCGGGAGGAAAAAAAATGGTAAACATTCCTTCTGTTACTACTGAAAAGAAATCCGGTGCTTCATCAAACAACATGAAATCGTCTTCTGTGCGATAATCTCGCGTTGGTACTTGCTTGTTTAGAAGTGCATGCCCCATTTGCTCTTGTCCATGGATCATGAACTGAACATCGATGTATTTCTTGTGCGCTTCCAGTTTTTCACTGGATGGATCTTTGGTATCATATTCTTGTACTATTGCAAATAATTGATCGCCATCAATTGGATATGTGCCATTATCAACTTTTGTAAAATCTGTTGCTTGGATATACCTGAGTGCCGCTTCAATACCCGGATGAAGTTTATAATACAATGCTGCTTGGTGAATATGATCAATAACCATAGGTCAAATATAGCGGATTACAAATGGCTTCATTCAAAACGAATCCTTTGTTAACTCACTTCTACCCAAGTATGATCAGCCAATAAACGAACAGAAGAAACGAACTGTTTAAAAGGACCGGATCCGCCCCATTCCTGCGGTGCTACCAATGAAAGTATATGCTGTCCATCATTTTTTTCATAGAGGTGATAGATATGTCCGATCTGAGGTTTGAAATTCAGTTTCGCTTCATAGATCATCATGCTGAGTTCTTTTCTTTTTCTGATCTCCTGAGCCTGTCTGGCAAGTAACTCAATTTGCTGGCGAATTTGATCCAGTTGCATATTGGTTTGATCTTCCATCGCAGACAATGCCTTGTGTTTGATCACACCTTCTTTAGTGGGTCTGATGGCCACACCGGCTACTGATGATGCATAAGGTAAAACACTGAGCTGCTTATGATACATTTCAATGTTGACAAAAGGCTTATTGTCTTTATCATATCCTTGTTGGGTCAGTTTCAAATACCCATTGGGCATGATCTCATGTTTGACTTCCAATATCACTTGCCCGTCCTTCAAAAATTTGAATAAAAGGGTAGAAGAGTTCTCAATATTGGCTTGTGCTTCATCAGCCAACTCTGCATTTTCAAAAAGATGCAACTGGCCATCCGGAACAATTTTATATTGGGTATAATAAGCTTCATTATCCATCGATACCCAATTGATGCTAATACTTAACGCATGACCGTTATCTGCTGATTCTATTTTATAATTGCCACTTTTCGGAGGGATGCCTGATTGAAAATCACATTTCTCAGGAAAAAGCTGCCAACTTGCTAAAAAATTATATGCCTGTACCATACCTGTTAACTACATATGACGACTGCAAAGGTTCTGTATTTGCATGAAAAAGCCACAGATCCAGCAAATAATCTGTGAATCTGTGGCTAAAATAAAATAGGGTGTTATTATTTCACCTTAAAGCTTACGCGCATGGTTCCCCAAGCCAAAGTAACTACCCCGGCTTTAGAAATGGAATAAGTTAGTTTTTCTTCAGAAGTTCCCGCAGCACCTTGCTTTACATTTACTCTTAAAGCATCATCAGCCTCGCTATATTGAGTTCCCCAGCCTTCCCATTTTTTACTGAAAATCAGGGTCCAATCATTACCGTTTTTGATGGTAAAAAAACCATATTTACCGGCTGCCAAAGATTTACCTTCAATGGTAACATCTTTGCTGAATTCGATCCATGTTTTTTCATTAGCACCTGCACGCCATACTTTACCGTCTTTTGGCTCAATATCTTTTCCCAACTCACGTCCTTTTAAAGAAGGTTGGCTGTAATCAATGGTGATTTTAGTACCTCCAACGGTTTCGGATACATTAGCAGGTGGACTAGGTCTTTTAGATTTGTCTTGTTGCGCACAAGCAGCAATGGATGTGAACAAAAGGCCTGTCATGGCCATCATGGCGAAAAATTTCTTCATAGTAATCTTGTTTATGATTGTAAACGAAAATTAGATGAAAAGGTTGACGTTCATGAGCTTTTTGTGATGATTGGAATGTTAAAACTAATTGGGTAAGCTGTTTAATTCACCTGAACAAAATCAGGGCGTCTCAAAAGCTGGCTATTGTATTTGAATCTAAGTCCGGTATTGAATGTTACATTCCAGGGAGTCATTCTGTTAGTTGTGCGAGGGTAGTAGAAAACTTTTAGTTCCATGGTGCCGAATACCAAGTTCTCATTTCTTGTTCTTACCCCTGTACCGAATGAAGTATAAATATCTCCTTTTTCAAAACCTTCTCCAATCCCTTTCAAATAAGTGATATTGGAAAAAACAAATGGAGCAAAACTGAATCCGAAGTTCTTTTGTGTATTGTAAAAAACCGATTCGCAATTGGCGCTGATCCTCGTGGATGCCCTGGTTAATTCGTTTCTGAATTCAGGGATGCCAAAAGTGCTGATAAGTCTCAATGGTTCATTTAAAACGGTCTTTACTTGCTGTGTAATACTTCCACTTAAGAAATGACGCGTATGCCAATTAGTTCCGGAGATTTTGCGGAGTTTAGTAAAGTATTCGATACTGGTTAATCCACTGATGTCTTCAAATCTATTTTGATAAAAATAAGTACCAAAACGGATGATGTAGTTGACGTAGTTCTTATTGTCGGAGAAATAATTACGTTGGTAGTCAAAACCTATATACGGACGTTCAATTTGGTTCCTTTTCACCCATCCTGCTAATAATGTCATATTAAAACCTTCTGGGACGTCTTCATTTCTTCCGAATCCGTAAAGAAAATTGGTATGGTAATAATCTTGTTGAAAAATTGTAAATGCGCCTAATACAGCTTCAAGATTAGAGTAGTAATAGTTATAGTTTGTTTTGAATTGCTCAGGGATATCGTTGAATAGTCTTTGCACACCTCTGACGCCAATGAATTTTTTCAAACGTGATTTGAAATTTTCTCTCAACTGTTTTCTCCCGCCAATATTATGTGCAAGCCACCCATCGATGTTTTGATATTTGTATTTAAAATCTACTTTATAAATTGAGTCATTGATATATCCGTTCTCAGTATGTCTTTCTGAAACCTCAAAACCTCCCGTCCAGGAATGATAAGGACTTACAAGAGGAAGTTCTCCTCTGAGATACAAGGCTTTTTCTTCTCTTCGTCCGCTATTAAATGCCGGGGCATGTGTCTGATAGCCGAACATCAGGTTTAGAAAGCTACCGCCAATATTACGCTTGATGTATTCAAAACCCGAACCAAAATCCGGTCGTCTATCCAAATCATAAAGACCACGAAACTGAATTCGGTCGCCTGAGCCGAAAAGATTGTCATTATTGACTTCCAGGCTAATGGTTTTGAGGGAACCGATCTCTGCACTGCCTCCAATCGGAAACAAATCTTTCCATCGAATAGTGATATCAACGGCATCCGGATCATCATCAACTTCTGTGGCAACGATTCTCGCATCTTGTAAATAAGTCAGTTCACGCAAAAAGCGTTCATTGTCCGCAATAAGATAAGGGTAAAGGGTGTCGCCTGTTACAAAAAAAAGATTTCGCAGAATGGTTTTATTGGTGGTGCCGGTGTATAGTGCATCGCTGATGTCATTGATGAATCTTCGTTGTGTTTTCAGCGTGTCATTTACTGAATTGTCAAATGAAAGTTTCTCAACCCGAATCTGGCGAATGACCTTTCCCCGAAAACGATTGAAAACCTCTTCATTTTTGATCGCACCTTTATTTTCTGTGATGATATCTTCGCGACCGCTTACTGATACGGCTCTCCCAAGCTTACCCAGCAACCCTTTTTTAGTAGCCAAGAAAAAAACACTGTCTTCTTTCAATTTAGTGTTTTGACTATAGCAAGAGAACGCAGATATGCCGGCCAGCATTAAAAAGATGAATCGATATATACGAGCATGGCAATTCATTCCCAAAAGGATCCACGGTTACAGTTGAGTAATAATCCGCATGGAAGTTAAGGAATAGGGCTAAGTATCATGCAAAATGTTAATGGGTTCATTGTTAAAAGAAAAACCCGGCTTACGGGCCGGGTGGGTATATATAGAATGAGAAAATTTCGAGTTATTTATTCTCCTTCGAGAAAATGCTTACTTGACCAGCTTCAGAAATTTCCAACACCAGTTTCTGGTTTGTTTTTTCCATAGAGATAAAGTAGCTGGTTTCTCCTACAGAGTTGGTGAACTCAATACAATCTTCCAACTGAAACTCAGGGTAAGTGTATTTTGTAGTGATGGTTTGTAAAGCTGCTTTTGGTAATTTATCAAAAGCATAAGTCTTAGTAGAACCGATCAACTCACCTTCATGCGTATAGAATACCTCTTTCTTAATGCCGTTTTCTAAAAAGCTGGCTTTTTCAAATTTTTCGTCAGCACTCCAGCTTACTTCTTTCACACCGGTGAAAGTGGAACTAAAGTGACTAGCACCATTGTACTTTGTTTTTTTGTTGGTATCAGCAAAAGCGCTGGTTCCAAGGGCGATGACCGCTAAGGTCAGGATGAATAACTTTTTCATTTTGTTTCTTTATTAATGTTGTTATAAATAGTTTGTCGTTTTCTTTTGTTTGATTGACAAGTCAAAAGTAGAACGTGATGATAGATAGACGAAGCTGATTGTGATTAGTTACAAGCGTTGCAGCAACGTTATTATGAGTGGTGTTAATGCCAATGTTAAGCAATGTTAACATTGCCCTGAAATGCAGTACAGTAGGCTATTGTAGCCAAATTCTTAACGAAATATTAAAGGCAACTTTCCTGTGATGAGTTACAGGAGTGGGGAGGGGTGATTAGGATGAGCGGTGGGGGTGTCGGTAAGTTTTGAGCTGCAAGCTGCAGGCTGCAAGCTGCAAGTAGATTTAAAATGAGTACTACTTGTGGCTTGCAGCCTGCAGCTTGTGGCTTATCATCTTACTCTCTTCTTCAGCTCTTCCACAGAAATATTGATCTGTCTTCCGACTTGTTTACCATTTTTGTAGCACACAAATTTTACGTTAGCCACATCTTTGGGTAGGGTATAAGGCCCTTCGTATTTATGATAGGTATGATCGGGATTGCTTTCGTCTATTGAAAAATGAATATCCATGTCAGGGATTTCTTTATCTACCACCAATACCAGGTTTTTCTGGGCATCAAGTTTAGCAGTAATGATAGGGTCATACATGGCCGTACTGTATCTGATATTGGCATGATTCATTCGCTCGAATTGGAGTTCAACACGGTTAACGAAATCATTCCAATTTTTACTTTCTTTCTGCGACCAAACGGACTCGGCAATAGCAAAAGCACGTGGCCATAACAT
Source organism: Sediminibacterium sp. (assembly GCA_965279585.1). GTDB lineage: Bacteria > Bacteroidota > Bacteroidia > Chitinophagales > Chitinophagaceae > Sediminibacterium. The sequence continues at coordinate 1,718,514 of OZ257248.1, forward strand.
ATACTGAACGGTTCTGAAATTCTGGATCTGTTCTGTCCATAGATTGGCTTGGCCTCCTAAAATGAATTTAGGGTCAATGCTGTCCGGTAATGGGTCAAACTGATAAGCTTTTCGTAATCTCAGACCAGCGTATACCGGTGGTTCTACGGTTTTTTCTCCTTGATAATAATCCAGATAAGCAAAATCCGTTGGCGACATCACTACGGTATGATTGGCTTTGGCAGCAGCAATACCGCCTTTCATACCTCTCCAACTCATCACAGAAGCTCCTTCCGCTAATCCGCCCTCTAGAATCTCATCCCATCCCATCATTTTCTTTCCTTTGGAGCGAATGATCTTTTCTACACGCTTTACAAAATAACTTTGTACGGCATCCATATCTTTCAGGTTCTCTCTTTGCATGAGCGCTTTGATCTCTGCGCTTTTCTCCCAAAAATTCTTAGCAGTTTCATCACCACCCATATGAATATATTCAAAAGGGAAAAGTTGTGCTATCTCTGTAAACACTTTATCCAGTACCTGATATACTTTTTCATTGGCAGGAGAAAGGTTGTTGTCTTTTAATGCATAAAAATGTGCACCCTCCGGCCATTCCATGAATTTCTCACCGGCATTAACCCAATATTTCGTACCGGGAGTCGCAGACAAATCCGGGAAAGCGGCGAGCATTGCCATACTATGTCCCGGGATATCTATTTCAGGTAAGATATTTACAAAACGCTCTTTAGCATATTGAACCAATTCTTTAATGTCTTCATGTGTGTAAAAGCCGCCATAGTTTTTGGGCTCATCAGGTGATGGATCTGGAGTGTTTGCCCATTTGCCTTCACGTTTAGGTCTCCACGCGCCAACCTCAGTCAATTGAGGGAATGATTTGATCTGTATTCTCCAACCTTGATCATCGGTTAAGTGCAAGTGTAACAGATTGAATTTGTAACGCACCATTTCATCAATGAACTGTTTTACTTCCTGTTTGGTGAAGAAATGACGACTCACATCAAACATCAATCCACGCCAACCAAAACGGGGTTTATCCATAATAGAAACAGCCGGTACAGACCACTCAACAGATGATGTGACCAGTTTTTTTGCATTTATTTCTTTCGGAAAGATTTGTAAAAGTGTTTGTACACCATAAAAAAGTCCGGCCTGAGTATTGGCACTTATTTTAATACCCGAAGGGGAAACCTTTAGGTAGTATCCTTCTTCTCCTAATGCAACATCTTTTTGCGGTAGAAACTCTAAGGTAATATCTCCATTCTTGACTATCGGACTGAATGTAAACCCTGTCGGTACAGACAAAGATGTCATCAGATGTTGCATGGCAAATTTTGCTTCAGGAAGCGCTGCTATTGACATGCCATTTTTCAATTTGAAAGAACCAGCTTCGGGTTTTATTGAAACAGGCTGGGGTATGATAGCAGCCCAACGTGTACCAGTTTCACTCTTCACTATGTTGGAAAAAAAGAAAAGTGTCAGAATCAGCCCTATTTTTCTCATTGGATTTCTATTTAGAGTTGAAAAATAAGACTAAATCAGAAATAATCTTGCCTATTGTTTCTGTGTTATTCTGTGTCTTGAGTGGTAATGAAATGCCACTGAATGCATTGAGGTACACAGAAAAAAACAACCCGACAAGCAATTGTCGGGTTGCGGATATAGAATATCACTCAAAAAATTAATAACGATAATGTTCAGCTTTGAATGGACCTACTTTAGAAATACCAAGATAAGCAGCTTGCTCATCTGTCAGCTCATCCAATTCAGCGCCTACTTTAGCAAGGTGTAAACGAGCTACTTTCTCATCTAAGTGCTTAGGTAACACATACACTTTGTTCTCATAGTTCTTATGGTTATTCCACAATTCGATCTGAGCCAGTGTTTGGTTAGAGAATGAGTTACTCATTACGAAAGAAGGGTGTCCTGTAGCGCAACCTAAGTTAACCAGACGACCTTCAGCCAAAATAATCACATCCTTACCATCAATGTTGTATAAGTCAACTTGAGGTTTGATAGTATCTTTTGTATGACCATAGTTGTTGTTCAACCAAGCGATATCGATCTCGATATCAAAGTGACCGATGTTACAAACGATCGCTTTATCTTTCATCAAACGGAAATGCTTTTCAGTCAACAGATCGCGACAACCTGATGCAGTTACAACGATATCCGCTTCTTTTACTGCATCGATCATTTTCTTTACTTCGAAACCATCCATTGCAGCTTGTAAAGCACAGATCGGATCGATCTCAGTAACGATTACGCGACAACCCGCACCACGCAGAGATAATGCAGAACCTTTACCCACATCACCATAACCACCAACAACAGCAACTTTACCGGCCATCATCACATCAGTAGCACGACGGATCGCATCTACCAGTGACTCCTGACAACCGTATTTGTTATCGAATTTAGATTTGGTAACAGAATCATTCACGTTGATAGCAGGGATTGGTAAAGTACCTTTTGCCATACGCTCATACAAACGGTGAACACCGGTAGTGGTTTCTTCAGATAAACCTTTGATATGCTGAACCAATTCAGGGTATTTATCAAACACCATGTTGGTCAAATCACCACCATCATCCAAGATCATGTTCAATGGACGATCAGCACCGCCAAAGAACAAAGTTTGTTCAATACACCAATCAGCTTCTTCCAAAGTCTGACCTTTCCAAGCAAATACACCCACACCAGCAGCAGCAATCGCAGCAGCAGCCTGATCTTGAGTAGAGAAGATATTACAAGAGCTCCATTTTACTTCAGCGCCTAATGCCACCAGTGTTTCGATCAATACAGCGGTTTGGATGGTCATGTGCAGACATCCTGCGATACGAGCACCTTTCAATGGCTGAGAAGCACCATACTCAGCACGTAATGCCATCAAACCCGGCATTTCAGCCTCAGCTAAACGAATTTCTTTACGGCCCCAGTCTGCCAGACTGATATCGGCCACTTTATACTTCAGGTTGAAGTCGATAGAAGATGTTAATGTAGACATATAGTGTTTTTATGAAGTGCAAATCTATATTTATAGACGAATATTCTACAATATTTTAAAAAAATAGAATAAAGTTTTAAATAAGCTATCTTTGGAAGAATAAAATCGCTAAATGATATGGCTAAAACGCGACAAACAGCCGAATCTACTATCGGTCCAATGGTATTGGATGAGAAAGACCTGGCCATCCTTCGTATCCTGCAACAAAATGCCCGTGCCACAGTGAAAGAGATATCCGACAAAGTATTGTTGAGTACAACACCTGTTCATGAGCGAATTAAAAGAATGGAAGAGCAGGGGGTGATACGACAGTATGCCACATTATTAGATCATTCCAAAGTGAAAAAGGGATTGATGGTGATCTGTTATGTATCACTCAAACAACACAATCGAAATGCAGGAGAACGTTTTATCAAAAGTATTTTAGAGATGCATGAAGTGATCGAGTGTTACAATATCTCCGGTGAGTTTGATTTCATGTTAAAAGTTGTAGCAGAAAACATGGATGACTATTACAATTTCCATGTGAACAAACTAAGTCAGGCAGAGAATCTCGGACACGTGCAAAGCGTATTTGTGATGGGAGTGATTAAGCAGACGCATGTGTTGGTGTATTAGCTGTGAGCTTCGAGCTACGAGCTACGAGCAACAAGCGGAGCAAGTGGAGTATGGTTCATAGCAAATTGTAATCATTTTATTATCTAGTATTGCTAACCCAATCACCTGATTCCCTGATATCCCAGCACCCAGTACCCAGCACCTAGCACCCCACTTCCATAATAAAATCATCCATAAAAAATCCATTGCCAATATCCAGTTTTACTTCTTCGGCAATGGTGAATCCCATGCGTGTGTAGAAATCTTTGGCAGGGTTTTGTTTGTTGACTTGTAGGAATAGGCGTGAATGGTTTTTCCTTTTTGTAAATGCAATCACTTCTTGTAAAAGCGCTTTTCCTGCTCCTGATTTTTGAATCTTCGGTAGGATGTATAATTTATTGAGTTTACATCCTTGAGCGCCCTCTTCTGAAACAGAAGCAAAACCAATCGGTTGATCGTTGAGTTCTGCGAGATAAAACTGATGTCCCTTTTGCATTTGCTCCAACAAAGCATCATCGCTATAGATCATATCTAACATGTAACGGATCTGTTCCTGCGAGATGATCTTACCATATGCATCAGGCCAGGTATCTTCCGCTAATAAGCGGATGGTCTTTCTGTCATTGGAACCGGCTTCTCGGATATGTAAGTTGGCAGACATATTACAGGTTCTTCAAGCTCTCTTCAATGTTTTGAATACGTGCTTCCGCATCCGCTAATTTCTTTTGTTCGAGTGCTACAACTTCCGGTTTTGCATTTTGAACAAATCTTTCATTGCTCAATTTTTTCATTACGCTGTCACGGAAATTTTTCTGATACTCAAGATCTTTTAACAATTCTGTTTTGAGTGCTGTAGTATCTAGCTGACGTTCAGTCTCAATGAAGAATTTATCTTTTTCAACGGCCACTACGATGGCATTGGATACAGAAGTTTCAAAATCAATCGAAGCAGCATTGATCTGTTTAGCGAGAATTCCTGCAATACTTTCATATTGCTTTTGCTGATTGGTTTCAATATGCAGCTTGATCGGATCTTTTGGTTTCAGTTGGTTTTTATTACGTGCATCCCTTAATGCAGAAATTACCTGCTTTAATAATTCTCCTGCTTCCAGTATTGCGTTGTTTGTTTGTCCTGCCTGCGTTTGTTGTTTGATGCACAAGTCTTCAGATTGATCTCTTAACAGATGATAGATCTCTTCAGAAATGAATGGCATATAAGGATGCAACAATTGCATCATCTCTTCAAAATAAGTAATGGTCTTTTCATACACCACAGCATCAACAGGCTGCTCAAATCCGGGCTTCGCCCATTCGAGATACCAACTACAGAAATCATCCCATATCAATGAGTACAATACTTTCAACGCCTCACTTAAGCGGAATTGCTGCATGAGTGTTTCTACTTCTGCTTTTGCTTGCTGTAAGCGAGATTCGAACCAATCGGTAGCGAAGGAGGAAGGCTGTGAGCTATGAGCTGCGAGCTGCGAGCTTTTTTCTACTCTTGTTTCCCAGCTTTTAATCAGCTTTAATGCATTCCAGAGTTTATTGTTGAAGTTACGTCCTTGCTCTAGAGCCGCTTCATCAAATAAAATATCATTACCTGCAGGAGAGGAGATCATAATACCAAATCGAACGGCATCGGCTCCATATTGATCGATGAGTGCAAGAAGATCAGGAGAGTTTCCTAAACTCTTACTCATTTTTCTACCTTGTTTATCTCTTACAATACCTGTGAAGTAAACATGTTTGAAAGGAATTTCTTTCATGTATTCTTCTCCGGCCATGATCATACGGGCCACCCAGAAGAAAATGATCTCAGGCGCAGTTACCAAGGTGTTGGTTGGATAATAATATTTAACTTCTGCATTGCCAGGATTCGATAAACCCTTGAATACTTCAAAAGGCCAAAGCCAACTGGAGAACCAAGTGTCTAAGCAATCATCATCTTGACGAATATCATCCAATTTCAAATCTGCGATCTGAGATCTGAGATTTTCAAATGCTTCTTCTTTTGTAGCTGCTACCGCATATGTTCCATCGGGAGCATACCATGCAGGGATACGATGTCCCCACCACAATTGGCGACTGATACACCAATCTTTGATATTCTCCATCCAATGACGATAGAGATTTTTGAATTTAGAAGGATGAAATTCAATATCTCCATCCATTACTGCTCTTAATGCCGGTTCAGAGATCTTTTTCATATCTACCCACCACTGTAAACTCAGTCGGGGTTCTACCACGGCATCTGTTCTCTCACTAAAGCCTACCTGATTGGTGTAGTCTTCAATCTTTACAATATGTCCTTTTGCTTCTAGTTCCGGAACAATTTTCTTTCTTACTTCAAAACGATCTTCACCAATATATAACTGTGCATCCTCACTCATGGTGCCATCATCGTTCATCGTATCAATTACTTCGAGATTGTACTTCTGTCCGAGTTGATAGTCATTCATATCATGCGCAGGCGTCACTTTCAAAGCACCGGTGCCAAATTCTGTGGTTACATAATCATCTGCAATGATGGGAATTCTTCTACCGATCAATGGAACGATCGCGTATTTACCATGCAGGTGCTGATATCGCTCATCGTTGGGATTTACACATATTGCAGTATCACCTAAAATCGTTTCAGGTCTCACCGTAGCAATCGTAATAAATTCTTTCTCTTTCTTCTTACTGTCATCTGTCAACTCCAAACTGTCAACTACCTCATATCGAACATAATACAACTTACTCTGCACCTCCTTATAGATCACCTCTTCATCACTCAAAGCAGTTTTTGCTTTTACATCCCAGTTGATCATTCTTTTACCACGATAGATCCAGCCTTTTTGATGGAGATCAACAAACACCTTGATCACAGATTGATAGTAATCTTCATCCATGGTGAAAGAAGTACGGTTCCAATCCAGACTACAGCCCATTTTTTTGAGCTGCTGCAAAATGATACCGCCATATTTTTCTTTCCATTCCCAGGCGTATTGGAGGAATTCATCGCGACCGATAGATGATTTTGCGATCCCTTTTTCACGAAGCATGGCCACCACTTTTGCTTCTGTAGCAATGGATGCATGATCGGTGCCGGGTACCCAACAGGCATTTTTACCTTGCATACGGGCTCTGCGAACAAGTATATCCTGAATGGTATTGTTCAAACAATGTCCCATATGTAACACACCGGTAACATTGGGTGGCGGTATTACTACGGTGAAAGATTCTCTTTCATCGGGCGTACTGTTGAAATAACCTTTGTTTAGCCAATGTTGGTACCATCTGGCTTCAATATCTCCCGGGATATAGTTCTTGCTCAATTCCATTCCTGATCTCATTTTTAAGGCTGGCAAAACTACGAAAATAGTAGGGGAGAACGAGGGGGTATAAAAAAACCACGCATTGCGTGGTCATATATATAAAATGCAAGGGGATTTGCTTACCAAATAAATACAGCTTCATTCCATTCCAATAGAGAAATGGCAGCCGGCTGTTGCGGCACAGCTTTCTCTTCTGTACCAATGGTTTTAGCCTCTTTTAAGGCATTGCGCTGCTTTAAAGACATAGAAGTACAGCAACTTGCTACTTTCTTTCCTGCAGTTTTGCAGAAGCTACGAACCTGACTGCCACTACAGGCAGTGAAGGCGATCAGTAGGCAGATTAAAAGAATATTCTTCATGTCAGTTGTTTTCTGGTGCAAAGCTAACCCGCGAGTTGTGAAAGTCAGGTTAACCATTGTTAATTATACCTAACGTTCCTTTATGATTTAGGTTACAGGTTTGCACCATTTTTTTTCTGACAAATAAGTATCAGTAAAGTCAAAAACATTACAGTCTGCTGCAGAAACAGCAGAAAACGATAATAAGGAGAGGGTTTAGTGTAAAAATGTCGTCAATCTAAGCGCGACCTTTCCATTCCAGATAAGATAATACCACAACAGCAATCAGAATAATGGCTACAATAGCCGCGTTGCGTACATTTTCACTAATGTGAAAATGTGATTTTGTGTTTGACATGGCAAGCAGATTTGGTACGTAAAAAAGGTTTTACGGTCTTCCAGAGGATATTTTAATATCAGATAGAAGAAATCCAAGCTGTCAATAAAACCGGGGCTATCGGGGAGAACTGAATCTTTGTTTGTAAGATATGGTTTATTTACCGAATTTACAAGCCTTATTGTATGCAATTTGCTATTGTGGATATCGAAACAACAGGCGGTTTTCCGGAACAACATGGAATGACCGAAATCGCCATTGTATTGCACAATGGCACAGAGGTAGAAGGGAAATACGAGACCCTGATCAATCCACATCAAGAAATCCCTCCTTATATCGCCAATATGACCGGTATTTCGGATGCAATGGTGTCAAAAGCACCTTCATTTGAAACCGTAGCAGAGGAAATTTTCAATTTGTTAGAGGGAAGAATTTTTGTAGCCCATAATGTGAACTTTGACTACTCTTTTGTGAAATATCACTTACAAAAGGCGGGGTATCAATTGAATGTGCCGAAATTATGCACCATTCGACTCAGTAGAAAAGTGTTTCCCGGCTTTCGGAAATATGGACTTGGGCATTTGTGTCGCGAACTGGATATCCCGATTGCGAACAGACATAGGGCCGGTGGGGATGCATTGGCAACTGCTCAGGTATTGGATATGGTTTTGCAGAACAATGGTCAGCGATTGATCAAAGAAATGCTGAAAAAGGAAAACCATGGACAAACCTTACCGGCTCATTTACCGGAAAAGCAAGTAATGGGACTCCCGCAAAAGCCGGGGGTGTATTATTTCCATGATCAAAAAGATAAAGTCCTGTATGTAGGCAAGGCTAAAAACCTTAAGAAAAGGGTATTGAGCCATTTTTCCGGATTGGATATCAGCAAAAAAAGACAGGAACTTTTAAGAACTGTTCATAGAATATCTTATGTAGAGTGTCCGACAGAGTTTATTGCCTCTTTATTTGAAAGTGTAGAGATCAAAAGATTATGGCCGATACATAATAAGAGTCAGAAAAGATTTGAACAAGTTTGGGGTATTTATCAGTTTGAAGATAATAGAGGATATATACGATTAGGTATCGATAAAAAAAGAAAACACTTACAACCGATTGCATGCTTTGCATTATTAGCAGATGCGCATCGCATGTTATGGAAACTTGTGAAGATGCATGATCTGCATCCCGCTTTGTGTTTTCTCGATCTTACTTCACAACAAGAATGGCCGGATGTGCATGAATACAATCAACGTGTGATAGTGGCGTTACAATGGATCACCGAACAAAAAGAAACCTTTGTCATTCGTGATCAGTCCGCTTGTATTCTCGTAGAAAATGGAGTATTTTATGGTATGGGTACTCCATCCACAGATATTGCTATTCATCAGTTGGATGAATTGAAAGAACACTTGACCATGTATCCTGAAAATGAAGTCATTCGTTCCATGATACGTAACTACACAGAACGCTATCCATCTAAAGTCATTCGTATCGCTTAATACTTCTTCCTAATAGCTAAGAGCCAATAGCCAATAGCCATTAGCCATTAGCTCTTAGCTATTGGCAAGTTGGTTTCATCATCATATTTAAATTCAATAAATATTTTTACTCCTAGCTCATGGCTCGCAGCTCAACGCCCGTCACACAGCAAAACTTAAACAAGCCCCTAAGATTATCCACATCTTTTTTTTACACCCCCTTTTCCTCCTACATTCGCTCCCCTGATTTTTATTTGTAAAAAGGAAAATATTTATGTCTGGTTTTGCTCCCTTTATCGCAGTCAAACTCAATCTCAAACAAACACAAGTACAAGCAGTATTGGATCTGTTTGAAGAAAGTGCAACGATCCCGTTCATAGCTCGTTATAGAAAAGATAAGACGGGTGGATTAGATGAAGTTCAGATCCAGCAAATACAGGATGAATCTAAGTTTCTCAAAGAATTTACAGAGCGTAAGACCTTTATCGAAAAAGCGATTACCGAGCAAGGTAAGATGACGGATGAGTTGCAGACTAAGATCAATAATGCTACCACCATTGCTGCATTGGAGGATATTTATCTGCCATACAAACCTAAACGTAAGACCAAAGCGCAAACTGCACGTGAAAATGGACTAGAGCCTTTGGCAGGCTTAATGTTGGCACAGCAACAAGATGATGTAATGCTTGAGGCTGCTAAATTCATCAATGATAAAATAGTATCAGCTGAAGAAGCCTTACAAGGTGCAAGGGATATTATTGCAGAACTGGTGAATGAAAATGCAGAAGTGCGTGCTAAAATTCGTAAGCTGTTTGAGGATACTGCTACCATACAGAGTAAAGTGCTGGCCGATAAGGAAACAGAAGGTATCAAGTACAAAGACTATTTCGATTTTTCCGAACCTATCCATAAAATTCCTTCTCACCGTATCCTTGCTATTCTCCGTGGGTTTCTGGAAGGGGTATTGCGTATGGGTATTGCTCCATTGGAAGAGGACGCCTTGTATTTGTTGGAACAACCCTTCATCAAAGGAATGAATCCATGGTCTGATCATGTAAGAAAAGCGATTCGCGATGCTTACAGAAGATTGATGCAGCCAAGTTTGGAATCTGAATTCAGAACAGCACTGAAACAAAAAGCAGATGAAGAAGCGATCAATGTATTTGCTGAAAATCTTCGTCAGCTATTATTAAGTGCTCCATTGGGCAGAAAAAATATTTTAGCTATTGACCCGGGTTATAGAACTGGATGTAAAGTGGTTTGCTTGGATAATAAGGGAGATCTTCAAACAACGGATCTGATCTATGTACATGAAAATAATCGGATGTTTGAAAGTGAGCATAAGATTCGCAAACTAGTAGAGCAATTCAAGATTGAGGCAATTGCTATAGGTGACGGTACTGCCGGAAGAGAAACCGAACAGTTTATCAAAAAAATGCAATTGGGCTTACCGGTATTTTTAGTCAATGAAGATGGAGCTTCTGTGTATTCAGCATCAGAGACAGCACGTGAAGAATTCCCGGATCATGATGTAACAGTACGAGGATCTGTCAGTATTGGTAGAAGATTGATGGATCCGCTGGCTGAACTGGTAAAGATTGATCCGAAAAGCATTGGGGTTGGACAATACCAGCATGATGTCAATCAGTTTCGTCTAAAAGAAAGATTAGATCAAACAGTTGTAAGCTGTGTGAATACCGTGGGAGTAAATTTGAATACTGCAAGTAAACATCTGTTGGCCTATGTGAGTGGTATTGGAGGGAGTATGGCAGATAATATTGTTCGTTATCGATCAGAGATCGGAGGATTCAAAGAGCGAAATCAATTGTTGAAAGTGCCACGTTTGGGGGCAAAAGCTTTTGAACAATGTGCAGGATTTTTAAGGATCAAAGAGGGAAATAATCCACTCGATGCAAGTGCTGTTCACCCGGAAGCATATCCAATTGTTGAAAAGATGGCGCAGGACTTGCAAGTGGATGTCAAAGAGTTGATCGGTAATGAAACTTTGGTAACAAAGATCGACCCTAAAAAATATGTAACAGAACAGTTTGGAGAATTGACATTGCGCGATATCCTCAATGAATTGAAGAAACCCGGACTCGATCCTCGTAATGAACTGGAGCAATTTGAGTTTGCACAGATCTATAAATTGGAAGATGTTCAAACAGGCATGATAGTCCCCGGAGTTGTCACCAACCTGACCAGGTTTGGTGCTTTTGTAGACATTGGTGTGAAACAAGATGGATTGGTACACGTCAGTGAAATTGCACATCGATATATCAGTGATCCGGGTGAGGCATTGAAATTGGGGCAAAAGGTACAGGTGAAGGTAATGGAGGTGGATATTCTTCGAAAGCGTATAGGTTTATCCATTAAACAAGCAAGCACGGAAGAAAGAGTGCAAGGAGACAGGAAGCCAAGAAGACAGGAAAATTTCAAGCAGAAAGAAGAAGATCTGTCTGCGTTGAGTGTCAATGATGCTTTGAGTGCATTGAAGAAGAAGTTTGGGAAATAGAGAACAAGAAGTAAGAAACAGGGAACAGGGAACAAGGAACAAGAAAGTTTCAAGCAAAGAGTGCACAAGTTTAAATAGCGCCGGACTTCAGTCCGGCGATAAAGCGAATATGAGTTGATGAGTGGTGGGTTTGGTTAAAGAACATGCTATATCTTGTAGCTCTTAAATAAGAACTATGAAAAAGATCGCATCGCTGGTAGTCGCTTTTCTGATCGCTGCTACTTCATTTTCACAGGATAAAGTAAATCCTATCATTAAAGATTTCGGTCCGGTATATGAAATACCCGATGCAGTAGAAAAGCCGGATCCTAAAATGAATTATAAATTATTGGTTGATCTGGTAATGGGTAGTACTAAGCCGGATACCATCAATTTAGGCATCGAAGCAGCTTGTACATTACTCAACTTACATGGAGTAGGAGGTGTGCCCAAGGAAAAAATCAACATGGTGATGGCTGTGCATAATGCAGCAGGATACACTGTGATGAATAATGATGCCTATAAAGCAAGATATAAAGTCGATAATCCGAATCTCCCTATGATCAAAGCATTATTGGATGCTGGTGTAAAAATTGTAGTATGTGGACAAACCCTTAAAAAAAGGGGCATAGATCCATCGACACTAGCTCCGGGTGTAGGAGTTGCGACTTCGGCATTAACCACTATCACAACACATCAACTGAAAGGATACGCCATGATCAAGTGGTAGAGAGATATCGTGATGTCACATGACAGATGTCTGACGTAAAATATTTTCAAACAAGGAAAGCGGCGAGCATAATAACTATAGGGCTCGTCGCTTTCTTTTTATCCGACATCCAACGCCTTCTATGTAATTTTTCAATCAATCCTGCAACCAATTCAAATTCCTTAGTATCTTATCACCACAAAACCGTACCGAATGAGAAAACTATTCTTTTCAGGGATAGCAATAGCTTCTGCTGCCTTGATTACCACGTGGTTGCCGTCTGAAGATGGTGAACTGCGTTTATTTTCTTCTTTTTTAGCAGACTCTACTAAAAAAGATACACCTGTCTATACAACTTTTAAAGACCTTCCATTAAAGCCTTCAAGAGAAATTAATTTCAATACCAAAGAAGGTACATGGATGAGTGTAGATGTTAGCCCTGATGGTAATACCATAGCTTTTGATCTTATGGGAGATATTTATACCATGCCCATTACAGGTGGTAAAGCAACTCCTGTCACCAAGGGCTTCGCTTATGAAACACATCCGCGTTTTAGTCCGGATGGTAAAAAAATGTTGTTTACCAGTGATAGAAGTGGTAGTGATAACATCTGGATCCTCGATATGCAAAAACAGGATACGATGCAACTTACCAAGACAAGGGTGGATGATTATGTAAATGCTGTATGGACTCCTGATGGGAATTATGTGATCGCCAGTCGTGGTAGACGATTGCCTCGTTTATGGATGTTTCATGCAGATGGTGGTGGGGGTATTCAATTGAATGACGCACCGAATGCATTGAAAACCATCGATCCTTTTGTGAGTCCGGATGGTAAGACCATCTATTATAGTCAGCGATTTGGATCATGGAATTACAATGCATTATTGCCGCAATACCAGATCGGTACTTATGATCGTGAAAAAGGATTAGTAAATACGATCAGTACCCGCTATGGTTCTGCGTTTACACCAACGCTTAGTAAAGATGGACAGTGGATGGTGTACGGCTCACGATACAATGACAAAACCGGTTTGGTAATTCGAAACCTGAAAAACGGCGACGAAAGATGGTTGGCGTATCCGGTACAGCGTGATGAGCAGGAAAGTATTGCCCCACAGGGTGTATTGCCAGGTATGGCTTTCACTCCGGATAGTAAACATTTGATCGCCAGTTATGGTGGTAAAATTTGGAGAATACCTGTGAATGGAGATCCTGCAACAGAAATCCCAATGGATGTGGATGTTAAACTGGAATTGGGTCCTCGTTTATATTTCAATTATGATGTAAAAGACACATCGCATGCATTAGCTTCTCAGATTCGTGATGCTGTTCCTAGTCCGGATGGAAAGAAACTAGCATTCACAGTGTTGAATCGTTTGTATGTAATGGATTATCCCAATGGCACTCCGGTAAGAGCGACCAATCACAATTTTACAGAAGCAATGCCTGCCTGGAGTCCTGATGGCAGACAAATCGTATTTGCTACATGGGAAGAGAAAGAGGGAGGACATCTGTACAAAGTAACAGTTGGATCTACCCAGGTCACTAAACTCACTCAAGAAGCGGCATTTTATATGCAACCTGCTTGGAGTTACAATCAACGTATAGCCTTCTTCCGTGGACCGAAGCGTTTATTCAAAGATGCCGAAGATCCATTCTTTGATGGCGCAGAAGGGGAGATCGTTTGGATGAATGAAAATGGTGGAGATATCAAAGTAGTGGATATGGCCAGAAACAGAGGTAACATTCACTTCACCAAAGACACAGACAGGATTTTCTTGAATGCCGGCGGTGGTGCATTGATCTCAATTCGTTGGGATGGAACTGATCCTAAAACACATGTACGTATTACCGGTATTACTACATTCGGCTCTGTACTTGACGGACATGGAGACGCACACAAAGAACCTGTATCAAATGGTAAAGAATATGTGATGGGTAGATATATGTCTGTATCTGATCCGTTGAATCATTGTATGCTTCCTGAATCTTCTGATGCCAGAGAACCTCAGAATATGCCTTCGGCAGCGGGAGTTATTTTAATGGCTCCTGTTGGGAATCAAGCATTGGCGCAAGTCAATAACAATATTTATGTTGTAACCATTCCGGAAACAGGTAAAACTCCGAATATCAATGTGGCTGAACCTTCTGCCAGTATTTTTCCTGCCAGACAACTGACTGAGATCGGGGGTGAATTTCCTGCATGGGAAGGAGATGGTAAAAAAATTCACTGGAGTTTAGGTAATGGACATTGGGTATATGATACAGAGCGTGCAAAAGCAGTAGAGGATTCTGTGAAGGATGCTAAAAAAGCAGAAACAAAAAGAGCAGCAGATAGTATCAAAGCACTGACTGCCGCCGGACCGGAAGCCAAAAAATTAGCGGATTCTTTGGCAAAGAAAAAAGCTGCTGATCTTACTGCAGCTTTAAAAGCAGATCCGGCAAAAGCCAAACAGGATAGTTTGGATAAAGCTGAACTGAAGAAAAAAGAAAAGTATAGTCCGACAGAAGTACAGGTAAAAGTGTACTATCAAAAAGATATTCCTACTGGCACGATACTCTTACGCAATGCCAGAATTGTAACGATGAAAGGAGATGAAGTGATTGAGCGAGGAGATATTCTGATCGTAAATAATCGAATCAAACAAGTGGGTAAAGGTTTATCAGCTCCTGCAGGTGCCAAAGTAGTAGATTGCTCGGGGAAGACGATCACACCCGGCTTCATTGATACCCATTCTCACATGTGGCCGTTCTGGGGCTTGCATAAGAATACAGTATGGATCTATGCAGCAAATCTAGCTTATGGTGTTACCACCACAAGAGACCCACAAACAGCTACAACAGATGTGTTAACCTATGGTGATATGGTAGAAGCAGGAACCATCCCTGGTCCAAGAATTTATAGTACAGGTCCGGGTGTAGGTTATTGGATGTATAACCTGCGTGATTTGGAGCAAACCAAAAAAGTGCTGGAGCAGTATAGTAAGTATTACAAAACACAATACATCAAAATGTACCTGACAGGTGTTCGTCAAGCTCGTCAGTGGATCATCATGGCAGCTAAAGAACAAAAATTGATGCCTACAACAGAAGGTGGATTGGATTACAAGCTCAACATGACTCACTTGTTAGATGGTTATCCGGGTGTAGAACATGCGATTCCTGTATTCCCGTTGTACAAAGATGTGACTAAGACTATCGCCGAAAGTAAAATGGCACATACACCAACATTACTGGTAGCCTATGGAGGTCCTTGGGCAGAGAACTATTATTATACGAATGAAAGCCCATTAAAGGATCCGAAGTTGAATCGCTTCACTCCATATGAAGAACTCAATGCGAAAGCGAGAAGAAGAACCGGTGGTAATGGTGGATGGTTTACACCTGAAGATCATGTATTCCAAAAACATGCCCAGGGTAGCAACAGCTTGGTGCAACAAGGAGGCTTGGTAGGTGTTGGTAGTCATGGTCAGCTGCAAGGTTTGGGATATCATTGGGAATTGTGGAGTGTGGCCAGTGGTGGTATGAGTCCACTCAATGCTTTGAAAACTGCCACTATTTTAGGAGCAACTGCATTGGGATTAGACAAAGACCTAGGTAGTATTGAATCCGGTAAACTAGCAGATCTGGTGATCATGGATGCGAATCCATTGCAGAATATCAGAAATACCAATAGCATTCGTTATGTGATCAAAAACGGACGTATGTATGATGGTAATACATTGGATGAAGTATATCCAACAGCAAGAAAACTCGATATCAGCTCCTGGACCAAAGAAGCACCAAAGGTGACAACGACGGTGAAGGAATAGGGTTGTGATGTCAGATGTCAAATGTCAGATTTCTGATTTGAAATAAAGAAAGCGGCGAACACAATAAACAGTGTTCGCCGCTTCGTTTTTTATCTGCCATCTGCCATCTGCCATCTGCCATCTGCCATCTGCCATCTGCCATCTGCCATCTGCCATCTGCCATCTGCCATCTGCCATCTTACATCTGTATACTATTCACAGCAGCTAAAGGCGCAGGTATATCTTTCTCATCCAACATTTCTCTGAGATCAATTTCGATGGTTCTGCAAAGGGTACTGATGGGTACATCATTCGCGCCACCTTCAAATGGGTTTTCTGTTGCTTCTCCAATCTTTTCCATGGTATTGAAAACCCAATTTACAATAACACTGAATGGGATATTCAACCAGATCATGTGTTCTCCCAACTTATTGAACTCTTGTAATAATCCGAATGGAACAACAAATGTGAATAATCGGATAAAATATAAATTGATGCTGGAAAATTGTCTCGGATAAGGAAAGTTTTTGATACGCTCACAACGTCCCTGTAGATCGTATAAAGTAACCAGTTGATTTTCCATTTCTACAAAATTCAAAGGATCAATCAACCCCTCATCTTTTAATTGTCGAAGTCTGGCAGATTGTAAACTGATCAATTGCGTAGCACGATTTTTTTTACTCCATACATAATCAAAATCTGATGCAGATAAATAGGGTTTCAGTGCTTCTTCAAAAGGGGTCAAATGCTCCGAAATGGAATAAAATTTTCTATACTCGATGTTATAAGACTTGTTGATATTTTCCCAAGGTCTGGCTTCGCGTAATTGATAACGCAAAGCGGTCAACCATGCTAGATGACGATAAATGAGTTCCTGATGCAGAGATCGATCATTGATTTGCTGACCTGTACAATCCTTTACCAATAAAGCCCAAGACCTACTGGTATTGACAATACCACCCCATATTTGTCGGGCTTCCCAAAGACGATTATAGGTCTGCGTATTTTTAAAACCAATGATAAATGCCGCGGCTGTACCGATCATTGCAATAGGTACCCATGGAATGGCCAGCCATTTCCAACCCGCTAATTCATAAAGTACGGTTGGGATGGTAGCGAAAATAAAAAGTCGATAAATATCTCTTCTTGTCCAGAAAAGAAACTCCTTGATTTTGTAGTGGTTGCCAATATGCATGCTTTAAAATAACAAAAAAAGCCAAGATAACTTGGCTTCTTAGACTCAGAGAAACCAGCACCTAATTTTTATAGATCACCAGAAACTCTATTTCTCTCGTTTTTCTTTCTGCTTTTAAGCCCAACTTGGTTAGAACCTCCTTAAAACTATTCGGGTTTTCTGCATCGAATTCAAAATCAAGATCAAAATTTCCTTTAACCATTGTTTCATTCACCACAGGGATTTTTAAAATACCAAACTGTTTAAAATGATTCAACAGATCATCAAGCGGTACATTCTTTTTATGATAACTGGTAGCACGTATGATATTGGGTTGAGAAGCATTGCTCGTTGTCTGATCATTTCCTTTACTTCTATAAGATTCTACTAAAGAAGCATCCGCAACAGTGAAGACATAACATTCTGACTGCCTTTTTTCAAGTTTTGCTAGATAGGGTAAGTTTAGCTTTTGGAGTTGATCCTGGGCATACTTTGATATTTCACTATCTTTTCCTTTGGGAACTATAATATCTATACAATATTGTTCTGCTGTACCTGTATTTGGATAAAATATTTCCTTTTCAACTCCTTCGTAAATAGTTTCAGATACTGATTTATTATACAGGTTTCTATAAATGAGATCTATTGCATTGTTCAGCATAGTTATCCTGCGACCGTACCATGGGTTTGTAGGAGTGTACCTTTTTGCTATTGGGAAACCTCCTTGAATTTTTGGTTGTATCTCAAAACTATAATCATTGAAATTTTCAGGTTTTGGGAAGTAATCTTTTAAGAAGTCAAATGAGCTCTGGGCATCTTTTTTTTCTTTAACTTTTACCATCTCACCCTTTAATAGTTGCTCAATCACACTTTCAGAGATCTCATTGGGAGAAGTATTCGCCACAAGTTTTCCGCTCTTATCAATTAATACGGTATGTGGAATAGCATGATAAGGAAAATAGGTCTGAAAGCTATGATCAGGGTCTGATAGAAACCAGAGAGAACTCGGTTTATTTTTAATAAAGCGCTCAAGTCTTTCAGGAGTTTCATCACTGATGGCGATTACTTGTACTTGATTAGGATATCTTTTCTGAATAGCATCTAAATGTGTCATCGCAGGAATACATGGTCCACACCAAGTTGCCCAGAATTCGAGTATCACGATCTTATCCTTTAAATCATTCATAGATACAGTTGGATTAGGTGCATTCAGCAAACCTTGAAATCGGAAAAATGGTACTGCACCATGATTGGGAATCCCTTGCTGAATCATAGCAGATTCAGTATTTCCGCCTAATCTTATCTGTTGTTGCGCATGGATGGTAATGGCAGAAAATGTCAGAAAAATAAAAATAACTGCTTTCATGTGATTTAATTTGATCAAATGAAAGCAGTTAAGAAGTTAAAGAAAGTTAATAGTCTATGAATTACTATTAACTATGTCTAAAAGGCAAGATTGTTTGTTTAGGTATATGGTTCCGATACTAAAAAATCGGGTATACGCCCGTATAATTTGCCGGTGTGATCGCCTTCAATTCTTTCTTCACCGCAGCACTTACTTTTAAAGATTGTATGAATTGATGCATGGCTTTTTTATCGATTTTATGATTGCCACGTGTCAATTCTTTCAGCGCTTCGTATGGATTTGGATAATTTTCTCTTCTTAAAATGGTTTGGATGGCTTCTGCAACCACGGGCCAATTGTTTTCCAGATCTTCTTTTATCTTCACTTCATTCAGTAATAGTTTACCCAATCCTTTTTCAATCGATTTAAATGCAATGGCTACATGTGCTACAGGGGATCCGATATTGCGTAACACCGTTGAATCAGTCAGATCTCTTTGCAAACGACTGATAGGTAATTTGGCTGAAAGATGCTCCAACAATGCATTCGCCATTCCTAAGTTTCCTTCTGCATTTTCAAAATCAATTGGATTTACTTTGTGTGGCATGGCAGAAGAACCCACTTCACCTTTCTTGGTCTGTTGTTTGAAATAATCCATGCTGATATAAGTCCAAATATCACGACAGAGGTCAATCAAAATATTATTGATACGCTTGATGGCATCAAAATGAGCAGCTAAGCAATCATAATGTTCGATCTGGGTAGTGAATTGCATTCTTTGTAATCCCAACACATTTTCTACAAATTCATTACCAAGCGACACCCAATTTTTCTTTGGGAAAGCAATATGATGTGCATTAAAATTTCCGGTAGCTCCACCAAATTTAGCAGCATAAGGAATGCTTGCAAACATTTCAATCTGGTGATTGATCCTCTCTACAAATACCATGATCTCTTTACCCAAACGTGTAGGGGAGGCCGGCTGTCCATGTGTACGTGCCAACATCGGAACATCTTTCCATTTCACAGCTAATTGATAGAGATGATTTTGAAGATTCACCAATGCCGGTAAATATTCATGTTCCATCGCATGTTTCCAACTCAATGGGATAGCAGTATTGTTGATATCCTGAGAAGTTAATCCAAAGTGGATCCATTCTTTGAGATGAGAAATACCTGCCTTATCCAACTGTTCTTTGAGAAAGTATTCAACAGCTTTGACATCATGATTGGTTACTGATTCAATCTGTTTGATTTGCTGAGCATCATCAAAACTGAATTGATTGGCCACTTTTTGCAAATGTGCTTTTGCTTTGGCAGGCAGTTTAAAGAAACGTTTGTCAGCCAGAAAAAAGAAGTATTCGATCTCCACCAGGACCCTGTATTTGATCAGTCCGAATTCAGAAAAATAGTTATCCAAGTGCTGAACTTGTTTGCGATAACGTCCATCGATAGGGGTAACAGCGGTCAGGAGATTGAGTTCCATTGGGGAAATTGAGGTTATTTATTGATTATTGGTTTTCTTTGCATGCAAATTTAGCTGAATTGGACAAGAGAATAAGGATTGGAGCCGTTAGTTATTTAAATACCCGTCCACTCATGTTGGGTGTGCGTAGATCGGGGCTAATGGATAAAGTGGAGGTGACAGAAGATTTTCCGGCCAATGTTGCATCGATGTTACTCAATGATCAAGTCGATGTAGGGCTGGTGCCTGTGGCTATTATACCTCGTTTGAAAGAAGCACATATCATCACAGATTATTGTATTGGCGCTGTTGGCGAAGTAGCTTCAGTAGGAATTTTCAGTGAAGTGCCTATGGAAGAAATCGAAACTTTGATCCTGGATTATCAAAGTAGAACTTCTGTAAATCTGGCTAGAATATTGATCAAAGAGTACTGGAGAAAGCAAGTCAATATTGAAAAAGCCACCGCCGATTACCAACATTTGATCAAAGGTACTACAGCAGCTGTTGTGATCGGGGATAGGGCATTGGCTCAACATCGTCATTCCCGATACTATTACGATCTCAGTCTGGCATGGCAACAGCATACCGGGCTCCCTTTTGTGTTTGCTGCCTGGGTGTCAAATAAGGTATTGGATGAGGATTTTGTGGATGCATTCAATAGAGCCAATGCTTATGGGATATCGCATCTTGATGAAGTAGTGAAGGACATAGCGTTTCCTCATTATGACCTGAAAAAGTATTATGCTACTAATATCAGCTATCATTTAGATGCAGAAAAAAGAGCAGGATTGCAATTGTTTTTGCAAAAACTATCTGAACTTCCCGATTTGTCCTAAGTAAGATCTCATGAATGAAATAGCCGTTATCACCATTTGCTTTAATAACCTGACAGATCTGAAAAAGACCTGTCAGTCGGTGGATGCGCAGACCCTTCATCCGACAGAGCATTGGATCATCAATGGTTCTACCACAGATGACATCGCTAACTGGCTAGAAACAACACCACAGCCTGCGTATCGTAAATGGATCAATGAAAGGGATAAAGGTATTGCTGATGCTTTCAATAAGGGAATTCAAAGAGCAGCATCAGAGATCACACATTTGCTCAATTCAGGAGATATTTATGCAAGTGATGATGTTTTAGCAACAATAAATACATTCTTTGAAAAACATCCCACTGTTCAATGGATCAGTGGAAATATACAGTTGACCCGTGGGGGAGAGCAGGTTGTTGTAGGTAAACCTTTTGAGAGATCGAAACTGTATAGAGGTATGCGCAGTGTATCGCATCCAACATGGTTTGTAAAGAAAGAAGTATATCAACGTACAGGTGGTTATAGCAGTGATTATAAAATTGCAATGGATTATGATATGATGTGCAGACTTGCATCAGAGCCTTATTTATATCTGCCAAAGACCATTGCCATTTTTGATGATACAGGTGTTAGTTCTTCTCAATATTTGAAGTCTCTGGATGAAAATAAAAAAGTGTATACTAGTCATTTTGGATCATCCATCAAACTGAACTTGTGGCAGTTGCGATTGAAAATGCTGCATCACTTACTGCAAAGTAATTTTGGTAAATGGTTGTTCCGATTAAAGAAAAAAATGGGATTAGAAAATTGGTAATGATCACTTACCCAAAAAATCATCGATTACCTTGATGACCTTCTCAGCTGAA
Source organism: Sediminibacterium sp. (assembly GCA_965279585.1). Taxonomy (GTDB): domain Bacteria; phylum Bacteroidota; class Bacteroidia; order Chitinophagales; family Chitinophagaceae; genus Sediminibacterium. The sequence goes on from OZ257248.1 coordinate 1,740,248, forward strand.
ACATTTGCATAGGGTTCAGCGATCACAAATTCATATTTACTTTTCACAAGTATATCATCTGCTAACTCTTTTTCTATGTGCTCCGGATAACAGGCGTAGAAATGAGGAGCTAAGGCTGACGGATAGGGCGCAAATCTTCGATATTGTGATCCATTGAAAACACCTATGACCGGACATCCAACCGCAGCAGCCAAATGAACAGAACCGGTATCCACAGAAAGCAATAATGTTGCACGATGTAAGATCGACAACATGTCCACCAAAGAGGTTTTTCCGGTAAGATCTATAAACGGATAAGTATACTCTTTACAGAAAGCATCAGTATAGATTCGATCTCCTGCTGAACCACATACCACCATGGTATAACCCTGTGTCTTGAAAAGGTAAGAGGCAACTGATATAAAATGACTGGTAGGCCATATCCTGCTGGCACTTCTTGAGCCCGGGAATAGCACTACATACTTTTCAGGTAATCCTGTGAATGGTGCCAATAATGATGTTGGTACGCGGGTATCTTCTACAGCTGATTCAATGCCTGTAACGAAGGAGGTGAACAGCTTGTTTCTGAAAAATTCGAATAAAGGCTTTTCAGCATGATCGAAAAGTCTTGTATACAAGTGCTGATCATATCCTTTTTCATAGGCTTGTATACTTTCCGTATTTGCTACCATTCCGATGCGATTCTTGGCAGAAGCAGCTTTCACGATGCTGTCATCATATCTTTTATCTCTTGAAAAAGTCGGATTGATCACCGTATCATATCCCTGCCGATAGATCATTCTCAAAAATCGGTACCTGTATTTTAGATCCTTTTTGAATTTTATTTTATCGATCCAGAATGATTTTTGAACGGCATCTGCATCAAATGTTTCGAATATGGATTTCCAGCTTTTATTACCTGCGAAATGTACCTCATACGCACGATAGGCTGGTGCAGACGTGATTTCATTAAGAAAGTTGCGCCATAACATATAATCACCGATCTCATCAATACGAATGATGAGTAGCTTCTTTTGTGCAGACTTCTGTCGAAAACCAATACTGGCCAAAAGTCCGATGATCTCGTATATGATTCCCTTGATGCGGTTCAATGAATGAGTTAAATGATGCTCACAAATGTACACTATGAAAGAATGATTTGATGTAGGTCGATTCAAAGCAATTTTTTGCCACCGATTCACAGATTAAGCAGTTGCATTTACCTATTTTTACTGCCACAAAACAGTGTAACATGGGTTTTCTAGGTGATCTGAAGAATAGGTTGTACACCAAATTGCGCCGAACATTGAATCTGGAGCAGATGGATGCTCGTCAAGCAAGGATGCACAGTATCCAGATCGAGCAGTTTCTGGAAGAGAACCTCTATCGAAATCCTCGTTACCAACAGCCCGATAAGTTGAACAAATATGAATTTCAGGCTTTCTCACAAATGGGAGATGATGGGATCATTGAAGAGATCTTTCGAAGGATCGGAACAACCAATCAGTATTTTATCGAGTTTGGTGTCGAAGACGGAACAGAAACCAATACCACCTATTTGCTGTTTAAAGGTTGGAAGGGGCTTTGGATGGATGGTAGTGAAAAGCATATCGCTGCAATTCATGATTCTTGTCCCAGAGCTATTTCCCGTGGCGATCTAAAAGCGATCCAGGCATTTATAACAGCAGAGAATATCGAATCACTTTTTGATAAAGCGGGAGTGCCCACAGAGCCTGATCTTTTATCGATCGATATTGATAGAAACGATTATCATGTTTGGAAAGCGATACATAAATATCGTCCACGTGTTGTTATCGTAGAGTATAACGCCATCTTCAGACCCGGTTGTGAATATGTTATCGACTATGATGCGGGTGCTATGTGGGATGGAACAGGCAACACGGGTGCCAGTCTTGAATCATTCTGTAAACTCGCAAGTGAAAAGGGATATAAACTGGTTGGCTGCTGCTTTGCCGGCGTGAATGCTTATTTTGTACGGGAAGATGTGATTGGAGATCATTTTGTCGGTCCATTCACAGCTGCAAACCATTATGAGCCTCCGCGCTACAATTTATACCACAAAACAGGGCATCCACGTAAATTGAGTCTCTAAGAACGTAGTTGATTTTCAGATGCGATGAACTCAGTTGCTAAATCCATATCATCTTCATGGAAAAGGCAAACATCGTAGTAGGCGATACAACTATCTCCCTCTTTTGCATAACGGTGTAGATCTTCCAATATCGCTACTTGGTCGATAGGTACGGTCATGAGGTATCTTCCTTTGTTATCAAAAAGAACTACGTTTTTGTAGCCAACTTCTCCCAACGTTAATAAAGTTGATAAACCTTCTTCACCAATGGCTTGCATATTGGTGGTATTGTACTCGAAATAGATAACAGGTCTTTTTTCACGGATGAGTTTTGCAGAGCCTCTGATGATGATCGTATCAAATCCTTCACAATCTATTTTCAATAACTTCAGCGTACGATTCAATAAATGTTCTTCCCCTAAAACCTCATCCAATGTTTTAAAATGTACCACTTCTCCCTGGTCTTCATTGGGTATCAGTGTGGTATTCCAACCTGTTTTTTCCATAGCCACGCGCTTGCTTTCGATCTTTTCACCTAAAAATGTTTTGATCAGTGTCACATTTTTGAGCGGCATAGTATTCTTTTTCAGAAACTCGAAAGCAAAATCATCACCTTCAATACCGATGACCGGCAATTCAATCGCAGACTTAATGATCGCAATGGTATCACCCACATTTGCTCCAATGTCTAATACAGAAAGAGAAGGATACTTTGCTGCCACACAAGCAGATAAGCGCCCTAGTTGTCTGTTTGCACCCGGGTCATATTTATAGGTACTGATCTGAGGGTTATTGCCCGGCATTTCTAATATATAATTTCCAACAGTGACCTTTTTGATCCTATTCTTTTTCTTTTCACTGTGAACATTCACTTTGATAACATCGTATCCGAAAACATTCAATATCGATCTGATCAGTTTACGCATAGCTGGTACTTTATAATGACTTTGCCTCCGGCAATATTACTATCTGTTCAGGAGATCTGATACAATCTTTTCAAATTGAGGTTGATAACAGAAATCATATGCATTCGGTCCTTCAGGAACTACATTCGGACATTGATAATAGACTTCTAGTATTCTCGGAACTTTCAAGGCTTCTGCCAGTGAAAAAGGAAAAGATTGATTGCCGATAAATAGTTTGCATCCGGCGATGATAGCAGCGAGTTCTGCAAAATCATTTACCGGCTGATATTGCAGATCCGGGATCTCCTTTTTCATCGTTTCATATTCCTCCTGTACGCCTACAAAAATTAGATTATTATATTTTGAAAGGAATGAATAAGATATACCCAGTGCATGGTATCTGCTGCTTCTTGCCAAAACAATTTTATCAGCGAAGCGTTGATCGGGGGTGATTTGTAACCACGGTTTTCCAAGATCTGCTGTTACAGCAAATGTCAGGAAATACCATCTTGTGATGCTGTACATCCTGTAATCAAAAGGGAAAGATCTAAATGCCGTGAGATCATAATGGATGGGTTCGCCTTTCCAAGCAGCAAAATCAACGATCTCCGGTTGTTGTTGCAGTAGAGGTTGAAACAATTCAACACTTTTTTCGGTCAACATTACATTGCCATTGGGATGTCGCATTTGCTTGGTGAAATCACGATTGGGTTGATTCAGCTCAAAATACAAACAGATCTTTTTGCCTTTTGCAAGTGCTTTCATCGCAGGTATTGAATAGATCACATCACCTGCATGTCCGGTATGCTTGAAATGCACAGTATCACCTGTTATGGGAGTCAATGGCTGCAATACCTGAGGAACTGCTGTCAAACCATGTCTAAAGCTCTGCTCTTTTTGACGATGATTAAAACTGAGCTTCCAGTCTGTCCATATTTTTTTAAAGAATGACATTAGTGCTATTATAGTTTAGTCACTTTCAAAACGATCACGACATTATAATCGATCTCACAATTACTGCTGAAAAGTATCTCATAACTGATCCCCGAAATTTCATTCATCCTTTCAAGCATCAAATCATAGCCCATATTGGCATGAATATGATAAGGATTCATAGGTATACCCATTTCTTTACAGTACACTTCATATTTAGGCTGATCAGGAAATACCAAAATAAGGTTACCACCTGATTTAAGAATGCGTATGAATTTTCGCAATGCATCACCGGTATCAGTAAAGTCCTCGATCAGATGACTGGTATAGACATAATCATAGGTATTATCGGGAACCGGGATCTCATTATTGATCACATCTACACCAATATCTACTTTATCTTTTCCTGTATGCGTATAAGGTTGAGGAAAATCAATACCATCACAATCGGTCTTCATGATCTTATCGCCACCAAAGCCAATATCACAACCTTTGCCATTGCAATATGGAAGTACCCAATGTCTTACTTTGGATGTTTCGGAAGGCGACACAAATTGAATACCGAACCACCGACTAAGGGTTCCTTTTATTTTTCTTTCAAGGGTGATTGCAAGACTCATGTTTAAATGTATAATTTATATCACAATTTTATCAGCTTCATCTTTTTAAATAGCTCTTGTCTTAAACCCGGAGCTATTTAAAATTGTAATAACCCTTTTAATGCATCGATCCTGAATCGAATAACGGGCCAAGACTTTGCGGGTTGTCCTTTTAACGCATAAAAGACACCTAATACAACCGATGCCCCCATTTTAAAAAGATATTCTACTATTTTCATACCATAGGATAGTGGACTGATTGCCAAAGTCCTTACTTTTTCTCCTCTGCCATAACCACTGGCCACACGATACAAATAGGCGGGGGTGAGTTTTGCAGTTTCAACAATGTGATGAACAATGATCTCCGGATCATAATAAACAATCACGCCCTTTGCTTGCAGTCTCAAGAAAAAATCTTTTCCCTCGCCACCGATCCTTAAAGTTCCTTTTACACCTGGTAATGCAGTATTGAAGCCTCCGATCTCATCGAATAAGCTTTTAGGCACAACCATATTTGATTCGAGTGGGTATTTGCCGGGTTTAAATGCACAGGTAATAGGAGCATAGTGAAAGTTGCCTACCATAGATGAGACATAATGACTCATCCATTTAGGTTCCTCAGGAATATATTTTGGAATGATACGTCCGCCTAATCCACCGGCACTAGGATGGATCTTAAAAAATTCCGTGATCCTGAATAAATAGTCGGGCTCTGCAATAGCATCATCATCCATAAAACACAATAAAGGTGATCGTGCGATCTTGGCGCCTGTATTTCTCGCAAACGAAGCGCCTTGATTCAATTCATTCGTATAAACGATGTTCATCGATGTATATGTTTCAATACATTTTTTGCAAACTTCTGCTGTATCGTCAGTTGAATTGTTATTGACAATGATGACTTCAAATAATTCTTTTTGTAGCGTTTGTTCTGATAAACTCTTTATCGCATCAGGAATATAAACAGCCCTGTTATAGGTACAGATAACCACTGATATGTGAATGGGCATAGTCATAAACTGCGCAAAGATACGAGTGCTTTAGCGATTATATTTTTCCAGTTGTGGTGCTCAAAAAACGCATCCGGGGTATTTGATTGATGGTAGGGATTGGTATTACTCATAACATTCGCAAAGACCGTCCAATCATAATCAGGAACCACTTTTACTTTGTCTCCTGTTAATGATGGCAAAAGCCCTTTAGCACCTGTAGCAGTGGTGATCACTGTTTGGTGACAGGCCAAAGCTTCTACTAATTTTGTCTTGATACCTCCTCCCAATGTTACCGGATTGATCGAACAATCTGTCCCGATCATGAAAACGTTAATATCGTCTACAAATCCACAAAAAATGATTTCTGGTTGATCCTTTAAAACAGATTCCCATTGTTCCGAGAGATCACTTCCGCATATGAAAATTTTAAAGGGGAGTCTTTTTTCTCTTAAGCGTGGAAGTAACTCGTAAACAATGATGTGAAGTGCATCAATATTTGGTGTGTAATTGAGAGATCCATTAAAAAGAAATAGCAAAGTGTTATTGGGTATTTTAAAATACTCCATGATCCTTCTGCGTAGAATTGGCTTGCTAAACTCTAAATTATTTTCCGGTTGTACCCCATACGTGATCACACTGCATTTTTCAGGCTTTAATGCCCAATTCGCGATCGCATAGTTGAGATCTTCTTCTGTAATGAAAAAATTATAGTCTGCTTTACCATGAATATATTTTTCATAGCCACCATACAACTGCCAAAATAGTCGTTGCATATCCCTGAAACGATGTGTTTCGATATTATGCGAACGAATAACAAAAGGTTTTCCCGTAATCCATCTCAATAGTAAGCCTAACCAACCAAAATAAGAATGTTCAATGAGGACGACATCTACCCGATACTTACGAATCAGTTTTCTTAATTTGAATAAGTACAATATATTCAGTGGACCTTTCCAATGATCGAAAAGAAAATTTTCTACCGATGCATTAGGCACCGTATCGCTTTGGTTATTTTTTGCAACTGCTAAAATGAGTTTGGTCTCTTTTGCTAATTGCTCATAAAATCCCTGAACACATTTTTGTCCACCCATACGGGCAGGAAAAACAGTATAAGAAACAATACCTAAAACAACAGGTGTATCCATCAGGCTTTATCTTCCCTTTTTCTTCTGAGTGAAAAGAAGCCGGCAAGGATCAATAATATCCAGATTGGAGCAGATGTGATCACTGCAATTTTCGCACTGTTATAAAATGATGCCGGTTTGAATTCAAACACGATCTCATGATTCCCGGCAGGGATGGCTAACCCACGTAATACGTAATTCACTTTTACGATAGGGGCTTCTTTACCATCTATGGTAGCGATCCACCCGCGATCATAAAATATCTCACTGAATACTGCGAATTGATTACTGCTGCTATTAGAGCGGTACCGCACCAAATCATTATCATTCAGAACCTGTACAATGCTGGCTGTTGAATCGGCTATAGGTTCAAAAGCGATATCTTTTTTGAAAGACGATTCTATGATAGCTGTATCAGCAGGTGAGAATTGGTCCATGGCTTTCATCACTGCTGCAGCATCTTTCTCATAACGAATTCCTTTGACAAACCAGGCGTGTCCCAGTGCATCAGGGTTTACCTGTAAGCCGGGTTGACCTGTTTGAGGGTTCGGAACGATGAAATATTTTGTGTTCAGCATATTGAGCACCGACATATTCATCGGCTGTTTATTGAGCTGAAAACTGATGAGGTCATTATATATGCTAAGTTTTGCAGGATGATATCCTCCTACAGAACGATGATGATAGGCAGTAAACGCGTCTGTGTAAGGGTCTACTGTAAGATTGAGTACACGTGGATGTGAAGTATCTTTTAAGATTTCCTGATCAATAGGAGTAGGGGCGAACTGACTTTCGTTCACTACTTCTGCATCTTCGAAGTTTCTGTCACGTAAATATCTTTTTCCTACTCCAAAAAGATCAAAAGAACTTAATGCTACTATGCCTATTAAAACATAGGCAGTTTTGAGTTTGTCTTTTACAGCCAACCACAATAATCCGGCAGCAGCGGCAATGAAAATGATCGATCGGATCAGATCAGATCCAAACAAGGAGCGTCTATCTTCCTTCAATACGTTATAAAAACTATTGGCTTCTTCCTGATTGCCACCGAGTATTTGTGTCAGTGCATTTTTGATCTGATCATCTTTGCCGATATAGTCAAAAGAAAAGTACAACAACACAGCGCCGAGTAAAATACCACCGGTCACATACACAGCTTTTTTTAGTCCTTCCAAAGCAAGGGCTTTGTTTTTTTCTTCAAAAAGAAATTGTTGCAGTGCCATGATAGCCAGCAAAGGGAATAGGAGCTGAGGTAGAATGAGTATGATACTTGGAGCGCGGAATTTATTGTATAGAGGAAGATTATTAAACAGAAAACTATTGAATGACATAAAATTACTTCCCCAACTCATGATGACTGCAAGCATACATACACCTAGTATCCACCAGCGATGCCATGTTTTAAGATATACCAATCCTAGAATGAATAAAAAGCAAACAATTGCACCTAGATAAACAGGACCCGATGTCATAGGTTGTGGCCCCCAATAGGTAGGCATAGAACCTGCAAATTGAGCAGCTTGATCTTCAGAGATACCTTTTTCAATGGCTTTTTTTGCCAAATTTGAATTTGCATCCAATTCTCCATTACTACTTCCTCCATAAATACCCGGAACCAAAAAAGTGTAGGTTTCAGCAATACCATAGCTGCCATAATAAAATGCATAATCAATATCCAGCCCTTTGCTTTTTGTAGCTTGTCCGGTAGAATCTAATTTAACGGATCCTCCACGCATGGTCGCTTTTGCATAATCACTTGTGGTTGCAAGCGTAACAATGTTTGGACCAACACCTAAAGCACCCATGGATAATGCGAGGGCAAGTGAAATGCCTATGTGCTTATAATCTTTTTGTTTGATCCACTGAATCAGAAAGCCAATGGTCATGAATCCTGCAACGAACAGAAAGTAATACGTCACTTGCAGGTGATTCATCGCTATAAGTAAAAAACTGAAAAGAGCCGTTAGTGCGGCACCCCACCAGTATTCTTTTTTGTAGATCAACCATAAGGCGCCCAATAAAGCAGGCATATAGCCCATGGCCTGCATTTTTGTATCATGTCCAACCGCAATGATCACCGGGTCATAAGTTGCATAAGCATAAGCGATACCGCCTAAAATGCCGATCCAGGGTTTAGTACCGATGACTTGAGACAAGAAGTAAAAACTCATGCACAACAGGAAAAAGAAGCCGATCGGTTTGCCCATGAATAACATGAACAATTGATGGAAATAAATAGGAGTGATTGGATTTGCAGCTTCCATAGCAATTTGGTAAGCAGGCATACCCCCAAAAAGATTATTATTCCATAAAGGATAATGACCGTGTGTCGCTTTATAATTGAACAAGTCCTGCGCCATGCCTTTCCAGTGAGATACATCCAACTGGGTAACGACCTTGCCTTCTAATGCAGGTTTGCAAAAAATGATGGCCACTAAGAGAAATATACCTGCCGCTATCGCATGCGGCAATAAAGATTTCCATTGAAACTGCTTCATGATACTTTTTTGAGCTATCAGCAAACCTACAGGAAAATTGTTTGATTTTTTCCTGTCAAGGCGGTCATTTACAAACAGTTTGATAGTATTTTGTGTAAAATCTGATACCCTCATTACAACGAAACACTTATGGCAGGATTTTCCTTCTTTTCCAGGTTTGCATTTATCTGTAATATTTTCTTTTTGATCAGCCTCAGCATTATTCTTTTTGTTGTGACAGATCAAGCAGAGAAGTTTGGTTTTTTTGCCGGTACGGCCATCACGATGGGGATGGTCATGGCGCCTATTCTAAACATGGGGGTGAACATATGGTTTATCATTTTGTTGTTGAATAAAAAGCAAATCACTGTAGCCAAATGGATGACTACATTTAACTTCTTGGTGCTGGTGCTTCAAATGATTTATTTCATGAATTAACTACTTATGATCACACATATCTTACGTGATAAGCCTACAAAATTATTCATCAGTATCGCTGCATTCTTTGTAGCCAATGCATTGATCGCTGAATGTATCGGAGGAAAGATATTTTCGCTTGAAAAGCTATTTGGTCTGGATCCTGCTAATCTTACTTTATTTGGACAAACAGGATTGTCTTTTAATCTTACCTGTGGAGTGTTATTATGGCCACTGGAATTTGTGATCACAGATATTGTCAATGAATATTATGGTCCGAAAGCCGTGAGACGGATCAGTTATACCGCCGTAGTATTGATCACCTATGCTTTCATCATGTTTTATGCTGCGATGAATATTCCACCTGCAGATTTCTGGATCACTTCCAAAGAAACAGAAGGGATTGCGAACATGCAAGATGCGTTTGGTGGTATTTTCGGACAAGGGATGTGGATCATTGCGGGGAGTCTGATCGCTTTTTTAGTGAGTCAGATTGTCGATGTAACTGTGTTTCATAAAATCAAAAAAAGAACCGGACAAAAATGGGTTTGGTTACGTGCTACAGGCTCTACATTAGTATCTCAGTTGGTAGATAGTTTTATCGTATTGTTCATTGCATTCAAGATCGGTAATGGATGGAGTTGGAAATTAGTATTGGCAATCTGCTTGGTCAATTATCTCTACAAATTCACCATGGCCATCATCCTTACACCTTTGATCTATTTCGCTGAAAACAGAATCGATCAATACCTCGGCGTTGAGACTGCCCGGAAAATGAAATTAGCAGCAATGGGAAAAGAGGAGGAGTGAGGGGCATGGGGATATCAGGTAATCGGGTGATCAGGTTGTGGTTGGTAATTTTGGAAATGATATGTGGTTTACAACACTACAAGATCTTTATACTATTAAATTAGTGCACCTATAACCCAGTACCTGATCACCCGATCACCCATTCTTCAACAGTTCAATCACCACTTTATCAATCGGTAATGTTACGGATTCTGCATTGAGCTCATTCCAAGGAATCCAGCGGAAGACCTCACTTTCACCATTGGGGTCACTTGTTTGTTCGGGACTTAGATCGAAAGGTTTTGTTTTTGTGTCCAATAACATGGGTTCATCCGTATGTACCAGGTAATAAATTGAAATGATCTGGTCTCTCTGATTGAACGCTGAGATCTGAAAAAAATCAGTCGTATAGAAATGTTCGCCGATCGTTACATCTAACCCGGTTTCTTCTTTAAATTCTCTTTTTAAACAATCTCTAGTGCCTTCACCGAACTCTAATCCGCCGCCGGGTAATTTGGTAATATACGCACCACGAATGAATTCATCGCTGACTAAAAGACGTTGCTGACTGTCCAATAAAATACCATACACACGAACATTGAATAGTGGCATATCAGAACCATTTCTTTTTCATGAAATACCAACTAATAACCACTGCGATGGCAATCGACAAGCCTATGGGAACATAAAATGCATAAGGAGAGTGAGCCCACGGAATATTATCTACGTTCATCCCATACAAGCTTGCTACCATTACGGGCAGTGAGAGAATAATGGTGATGGATGTCAAACGCTTCATCACATTATTCAAATTGTTGCTGATGATACTAGCAAACGCATCTAAAGTACTGGTAAGAATATTCGTATAAATATTTGCCATCTCAAGGGCCTGACTGGTATCAACAATGAGGTCATTCAAAAATTCTCTTTCTTCCTCATTTAAGCTGAGGAAATTTGTTCTTTCTAGTTTCATCATCAGCATTTCGTTACTACGTAATGCGGTTACGAAATATACCAGACTTTTTTGTATCCGCATCAGATTCAGTAGATCGACATTGCTGTTGCTTTGATACAAGCTTGTTTCATATTGATTTCGCCGGTGATTGATCTCTTTCAGAAACTCCATGAAGTTTTGAACAACCTTCTCAAAAACTTTCAGGATCATCATATTCTTTTTGTCCGGATGTCTTTTTTGAAAAGAGTTCAGAAATTTTTTGATGGCGCCGTTATCAAAAGAGTTAACAGTTACGATCTGAGTGTGTGTAAGGATGATGCAGATGGGTATAGTGATATAAAAAGCATCACTATCGTTAAAGGAATTATTCTCTGTAGGTGTTTTAATAACAACAAATCGAACATTGTCTTCGATCTCGTAACGTGGGCGCTCATCGATATCCAATGAATCACGCAGAAATTCAATAGGTATATCCAATCCTTCAGATAGTTCTATGAATTCCTCTTCTTTAAAAGGAGGAACAAGATTTACCCAAACATCCCTATCTGCTTTATCGATCTCGACCGTTTGTCCGTTGATATTTTTGAAATACTGAATCATGATTGATGTTTGATTTTTTGATTTCTTGATCTTTGATTTTTTCTTGATCGAATTTCTTTCTTCAATCAAGAAATCGCCGATCAAAAAATCAAAGATTTATTTCTCCTTTAAAAACAAATTCTGCCGGACCGCAAAGCCAGATATTTCTGAATTGTTGTTCGTTGATCTTTTCAAATTCAACAGCAAGATGACCGCCTTTTGTTTTGATCTCTACACGATTAAAACCTCTGTTGTTATGAGCAAATGCGAGTGCTGCTGCAGTTACGCCTGTTCCACAACTGTATGTTTCATCCTCTACGCCGCGTTCATACGTTCTTACAATGATATTTTTTTGTTCTTGCTCTACAAAGTTCACATTAATACCATTAGTGATAAAATCTTTGCTGTTACGAATGTTTTTTCCTTCAGTATAAACATCCAAGTTCATAATGTCCTGAACCGACTTAATATAATGAGGTGATCCTGTATCTAAGATAGAATCACCATGATAGTTGACGATGCTGTCCACATCTTTCATTTTTAATCTGACCCATTTCTTTTCATCGATTTCTGCTTCATGCTCTCCATCAGATGCAAGAAAATGATAGGCTTCCTTATGTAAGCCCATGTCGTAGGCGAATCTTGTCAAACACCTGCCACCATTGCCACACATGCTGCTTTCTCTGCCGTCGGCATTGTAATATTTCATTTCAAAATCGTATCCCTGTAATGTATTGAGCAGCATCAATCCATCAGCGCCAATGCCAAATCTCCTGTCGCATAAATGATGGATCTGTGTGGTTGATAATACGATCTTATTATCTCGATTATCCATGATCACAAAATCATTCCCGGTACCTTGGTATTTATAAAAAGTGAGGGTCATTCTTAGCTTTATTTTGACAATGTTTCAAGGGTTTTTATAATCAGTTTTTCAACTGCTGCAGCACCATCTTTACTGAACTGTTTACTAACACGATTGGCTACTATGGCACTTAAACTTAAACAATGGTGTCCTAAAAGTTTGCCAAGACCATAGATACCGCTTGTTTCCATTTCAAAGTTGGTGATTCGATGATTACCGTATCGAAAACTCGTGAGTTGATCAACCCAGTCTGTATTAAATAAGCCCAGTCTTAGTACACGTCCTTGAGGGCCATAAAACCCCGGACAGGTAACGGTTATGCCATGATGAAAACCTTCTACAAAATGTTTCAAAACGGAAGGTCCGGCGGCAGCGATATAGGGTGAAGCGATCGAATGTCCTAAGTTCGTGTGATTGATAAAGGCACCTAATATTTCAACTTCTTCAGGATTATTTTTTTGCTGATAAAAATTCAAAAGATTATCAATTCCTAATCCATGTGTGCTGGCAACAAAACTATCAGCAGGAATATCTTCTTGTAATGATCCTGATGTGCCCACACGGATGATCGTAAGGGGAGTATGTGTTGGTTTTACTGTTCTTGTGTTGAAATCAATATTCACGAGGGCATCCAATTCATTCAAAACGATATCAATATTATCTGTACCGATCCCTGTAGATACCACACTGATCCTTTTATTACCAATAGACCCTGTATGGGTTACAAATTCCCGATGTTGGAATTTGCCTTCGATATGATCAAAATATTTGCTGACCTCACCTACACGGTCAGGGTCACCCACAGTAATAATAGTAGAAGCTAGTTCTTCAGGCCTAAGATTCAGGTGATATACGGCACCACGTTGATTCAGGATAAATTCACTCTCTGCGATTCGATTCATAATGAATGGGTTAATGCCGACAAATTTCGGGTTTTCGCATTTAGAATTTTGAAATTCCTTTGATTGCTTTATTTTCGCAGCCTGCTACAGAAAAGGTCCTGTGGCCGAGTGGCTAGGCAGAGCTCTGCAAAAGCTTCTACAGCGGTTCGAATCCGCTCGGGACCTCTGAAAGGATCAGGTTTACCTGATCCTTTTTTTTATAACTTATTGATTTTCAATTGTAGTGATCTTATGTGCATATTTTGTGTTTTTCACTGAAGGACAGGAGTGAAAAACACGTATTTGACCTTACTTTTTTGGATGTAAAATGCTTGTTATTTACCCTTTTTTATAATTTTAATCGTTTTATAATCTGCCTATTCGTAGCTTTTTTTTGGATTCTTTATATCGATCTTATTTTTCATAAATAATTGATTATAAGGTTTTTATATTTTTTTTACCACTTTTTTTGATTCAATTGTCTAAATGACACCCTTTGATTTAGGGGTATTTATATAACAAAATCTTCATTTGTTATTAAAAAATCGTCATTGGTGCTTTGAAATTTACCTACTATCAGTTAGTTTTGGATTTCATTAACAGATTACTGTCTTTCCCCCATATCTGTTTGATGTGGAATCTTCAACATCCTATAGAAATTTTTAAAGTTCATATCCACGCGTCTACAACGCAATCCATTTGAATCCTTTCCTATGTGCCCCAAACCAAAAGTTTGGATTAGCATCATTGCAAACAACTAGAATTATGGCTTTTTCTACGAGAAAATTGTTTTTACCATTCTTGCTCGGGGTACTGTTTACTTTTGGCGCTACAACTTCCTTTGCTCAATCAAATGCATTGCATTTTGACGGGATCAATGATCGTATGATTGTAGGTTCTGATACTGCGTTGAATTTAAATACCCAAATTACCATTGAGTCATGGATCAAGCCATCTGCTGATGGAGGTAATATTCAAACCGTACTTTCTAAATCATCCTTTACTGAAAATACCGGTTATATTTTCCCACGTACCAATGATAACTGGAACAATATTGTTTTCTATCTGAATTTTAATGGTATTGGATGGGAAGGGTTAGAAGTTCCTTATACAGGAGCTATTGGTGCTTGGACACATGTCGCTGCAACATATAATGGCGGCTTTATGCGCATTTATATCAACGGTGTATTAGCGGGAGAAAAAGAGATCATAGGAACTATCACTGTAAACGTTAACCCGCTTACAGTGGGATACCATAATGGTTTTGAGGGACTTGAATCGGAGTATTATTCAGGAGCTATTGACGAAATCAGAATTTGGCGACGTGCACTGACACAGTGTGAGATCGCAAATAATAAAAATTGTGAATTACCAGCCGCAGGACAAGAGGGGCTGGTTTCGTATTTTAAATTAAATCAGGGAATTGCAGGACTTATCAATACACTATTAACGAATGTTACCAATACAGTTCTTGGTGGCGCCAGTGCAACACTCAGCAACTTCGGATTATTAAGTTCTGTTTCAAATTGGGTGGAAGGTATTGCTTCCGGTACTTGTGCTGTATTTACACAGCCTACGGTATCTGTAACAAGTTCCCAAACCTCATATCTAACCGGTTCAACTATTCAACTCAATGCAACAGGAGGGGTTTCATATAGCTGGACTGGCCCTAACAACTTTAGTTCAAATTTGGCTTCTCCAACACTAACTGCTAACGGTTCTACCGCAGGTGTGTATACAGCTCTTGTTACAACAGCTACGGGTTGTACTGTTCGAGGCAGTGTTTCGGTTCAAGTAGCTGGTAGTGCAGCTCGTGGATTGAATTTTGATGGAATTGATGATAGAGTCACTATTCCTAATAGTCCATCTTTAAATACCGGAACCGGTTTAACTATTGAAGCATGGATTTATCCAACAGATAATGAAACTCCTTTTCAATCTGTCATCAATAAATCAACATTTGCCACTCAGGGATACGTTTTCCCACGTACGGATGATGCATGGAGATCCATTTCGTTTTATGTGCATTTAGAAGGACAAGGATGGAAAATCGCCAGAGCTACTTATCCAATGGTAAATGGGGTGCCGGATATCAATAAATGGCATCATGTAGCGGCAACATATGATGGGTTTAAAATGCGTATTTATATTGATGGTGTATTATCTGCTACAGAAGAATTTGCAGGCACTATTTCACGTAACTTAAATCCAGTAACAATCGGTAATCAACCCGGTTTGCCTGAATTCTTCCGTGGAACGCTTGATGAAGTTCGTATTTGGGACAGGGCTTTAGATCTTTGTGAGATCACGAATAATATGAACTGCCAATTGACATTGCCTAAGATGGGCTTGGCTGCATATTATCAATTTAATCAGGGTTTGCAAAATGTGAACAACCTCAATAAGACTTCACTTACAGATGCAAGTGGTAATGATAATAATGGCGTACTTAATAACTTCTCTTTGCAGAGTAATTTTTCTAACTGGACCAATGGTAAAGTTGCAAATATCTCTTGCGCTCCATTCACACCACCTTCTATTTCAGCCTCTGTAAATGGACCGGTACTTGAAGTAGGAAACGCCATCAACTTAACAGCCCAAGCAGCCGGCGCTACCTCTTATTCATGGACAGGACCTAATAACTTTACTTCAAATCAACAAAATCCTGTTATCAATAATGGACAAATCATCAACAGTGGTACATATGTTGTCACTGCTAATGTTGGTGGATGTTCTCCTTTGGCGAGTGTGAATATTGTTGTAGCCAATAAAGCAGGAACCATTCATTTGGATGGTGTTGATGATGTCTTAACAAGACCTACCAATACATCTCTAGATATTCGTGATGCAATTACATTGGAGTCATGGATCTACCCAACCAGTAGTTCTCCTTCTGTACAGAGTGTGATGGGTAAATCATCTAGAGCAGAAAACAATAGCTATATTTTCCCTCGTACCAATGATGGATGGAACTCATTGAATTTTTATCTGCATCTCAATGGTCAATGGAATGTGCTGACTGTTACGGAATTCAATGGATTGAATAAATGGCATCATGTAGCAGCTACGTATGATGGATTCTTTATGCGTATTTATGTAGATGGCGTATTGAAAGCATCACAAGAAGCTACCGGTAGGATCACAGAAAATGTCAATGCATTCACGATCGGTAACCAGCCGGGTTTTACAGAGTTTTATCGTGGTAAACTTGAGGAAGCCAGAGTTTGGAGCAGAGCATTGAATCAGTGTGAGATCATTAACAACATGAATTGTGAACTGTTGCCTCAACAGAACAATCTTGTAGCATATTATAAATTTAACCAGGGTTGGGCAAATTCTCCAAACATTGAGACAAGTGTGATTGATGCAAGCTCAAACGGTAATAATCTGACTTTGGAAAATGTGTCACAGAGTGGAAATACTTCTAACTGGTCAGACTTTAAAATCAATGGAACTTGTTCTACCTATGCAGAGCCTCCGGTAACCGCGCAAGCCAATGGTAGTATCTTCGGCATAGGAAGTACGATTCGTTTATTTGCAAACGGAGGATCAGATTACAGATGGAGTGGACCGGATAACTTTACTTCATCATCTCCTGGTCCTATCATTTATAATGCACAGACATCTAAGACCGGAACATATACTGTTGCAGTTCCATTTGTGAATTGTGAAGTGTATAGAAGTGTAAGATTGACCGTAACAAATCTTCCTGCAATTCAGGCAAGCGGTAATACTACTATTTGTCCTTCCTCAACTGTTCAGTTGAGTATAGCTTCAGCAGGTACGGCTTATCAGTGGTATCGTAATGATGAAGCAATAGAAGGAGCTACATCTTCTACATATGCTGCCGGTGTTACAGGATCGTATGCGGTAGGAGTGACGATCGAAGGAAATGTTCAAGTATCTGCACCTATTTCAGTATCAGTGATTGATAATGTACCGCCATCTCCGAATGTTGCTACATTACCTACATTGAACTTGTCTGCTCCTGTTACCATCACCAATTATCCAACAGCTTCTGATAACTGTAGAGGTACGATCACAGCTACTACTACAAGTCCACTTAGCTTTACACAAAGTGGTACTTATACAATTGTATGGACATATAATGATGGTAATGGCAATAGTGTTACTCAATCACAACAAGTAGTTGTTGTAAGAAATGATGTTACGCCGCCAGTGTTGAATAACTTACCGCAAAATGTAACTGTTAATTGTGCCAGTGTACCAGCTGCACCTGTTGTTACCGCAACTGATGATGTAGATGGATCGGTAGCTGTAACCTTTACTGAAACTAGCACACGTAATCCTAATATTTATAGCGCAGCACATTACAATTATGTTATTACCAGAACATGGTCTGCTACAGACGGTGCTGATAATTCTATAACAGTTTCAAGAACGGTTACTGTGGTTGATAATCAGGCGCCGGTATTTGGAAACGTTAATAATATTAATGTACCTACTGCCAATAATGCGGCAGGTGCAAACGTAAATTATACTGTTACAGCAGTAGATGCATGTGGCAGCCCTGTAACTTACACCTATAATATCCTTTCAGGATCATTCTTCCCGATCGGTACCACCAATGTACAGGTCACAGCAACTGATGTGGCAGGAAATGCTGCTACCGCAAACTTTACAGTGAGAGTATCAGATAATCAAGCTCCGACAATCAGTGCACCTGCAAATATTACTGTAAATACAGATCCAAGCAGTGCGTTTGCAACAGGAGTGAATCTGGGTCAGCCAACTGTGAATGATAATTCAGGATCAGGCGTTGTGATCACGAATAATGCTCCAACCCAATTCCCAATTGGTAATACAACAGTTACATGGACTGCAACAGATGCAGCCGGTAATTCTGCAACAGCAACACAAGTCATTACTGTGAAGGATGTAGAACTGCCTGTATTCATTGCCCCTGCAACTGTAACAACCTTTACGAATAGCAATCAAGCTTTTGCAACGAATGTTGCTTTGGGAACGCCAACAGCAACTGATAACAGTGGTACTGTAAATATTTCCAATAATGCACCTAATGAGTTCCCGATTGGTTCTACAACAGTTGTATGGACAGCAAAAGACGCATCAGGTAATGAAGTGACTGCTACCCAAATTGTTATTGTTGCTGATAATGAAGCACCGGTATTGGTAGCTCCAAGTAACAAAACTATAAGTACTAATCCAGGTGTGAACTTTGCCACAGGAGTTAATTTGGGTGCAGCAAGTGGTTATGATAATAGCGGAATGCCTGTAAGTATTACCAACAATGCACCATCTGTGTATAATCTCGGTACCAATCAGGTTACCTGGACAATTACAGATGCTTTTGGAAATACGAATACAGGTATTCAGATCATTACTGTAATTGATTCGGAAGCTCCGGTGATTTCAAATGTGAGCAACATTGTAGTAGATGCTCCATCAGGATCGAATACTGCAGTTGTAGCTTCTTTAGGTAATCCAACTGCTTCTGATAACGTATTGCTAGCTTCACTTACGAATAATGCCAGTGGAAATACATATCCTATTGGTACTACATCCATAGAATGGACTGCTATAGATGCTGCAGGAAATAAAACTACTGCCATCCAACTGGTGATTGTACGTGATGCTACTGTTCCTGTTCTGATGGGTGTTCCGGCAGATCTAACTGTGAATTGCGGAACTATTCCAACAGCTGCTACTGTTACAGCATCTGACAACTATGATCAAAATGTGTCGGTTAGCTTTACTCAATCATCTACCCAAGGAACCAATGCTGCTCAGGCTTCATTCTATAACTATACTATTACCAGAACTTGGACAGCTACAGATGCTGCTGGTAATCAAACATCCGCTATTCAAACTATTACAGTAGCTGATACAGAAGCTCCGGTAATGGGTCAGTTGATAAATATTACGACCAACAGTGCTGCTGGATTATGTGGAGCTACTGTTAACTATACTGTATCAGCTACTGACAATTGTAGTAGCCCAATAACTTATACTTATAGCAAAGCATCCGGTACTGTATTCTCTGTAGGATCTACAACTGTAGAAGTAACTGCTACTGATGCAAGCGGTAATGCTGTTTCAAAAAGCTTTACTGTGACTGTGGTAGACAATCAACCACCGGTTATTACAGCTCCGGCGAATATCGATGTACTATTCGGTACGCCGATCGTACTGGGTACAGCTACAGCATCTGATAATTGTGGTGTACCTGCAATTACAAACAATGCACCGGCTACATTCCCGATTGGTATCACTGTAGTAACCTGGACTGCTACTGATGCATCAGGAAATACAAGCCGTGTAAATCAGTCTGTAACTGTTCGCGATGGTATTGCACCGGTATTGAATGGTGTTCCGGCGAATGTGACTGTAAGTTGTGGTAATATTCCTCCGGTAGCTACTGTAACAGCATCTGATAATTATGATCAAAATGTTACGGTTACATTCACAGAGACCTCTACAAAAGGAACGAACCCTGCAAATGCTTCATTCTATAATTATATCATTACTAGAACATGGAGAGCAGTAGATGCAGGTGGAAACCAAGTAGCTGCAAGTCAAACAATCACGGTAGCAGATACAGAAGCTCCGATCATGACTCAGCCGGTGAATATTGCTACGAATAGTGCTGCAGGAACTTGTGGAGCTACTGTTAACTATAGTGTTACAGCAACTGATAATTGTGGTAGCCCAATAACTTATACATTCAGCAAAGCTTCAGGTACTGTTTTCTCAGTGGGTGTTACAACAGTAACAGTAACTGCCAGAGATGCAAGTGGTAATAGTGTTACTCGTAGCTTCACGGTTACGGTTACCGATAATCAAGCGCCTGTTATCACTGCACCATCAAACGTGAATGTGACATTTGGATCAACTGTTAATTTAGGTACTCCAATTGTTTCTGATAATTGCGGTATTCCTACTGTAACAAATAATGCTCCGGCAACATTCCCATTAGGAGTGACATTGGTGACCTGGACAGCAACTGATGCTGCAGGAAATACAAGTTCCGCAATTCAAACAGTAACTGTTGTTGCATTGGCTAACTGTTCAAGTAGTATTACAGCTGTTCCTGAGAATAATACCTATACAGGTGGTGTGCCAACCAATATCTATCTGGGATATGGACCTCAACGTGTAACATTGAGAGTGAATGCGACTGGTGGAACTTCATATACTTACAACTGGACTGCTGTTTCAGGTAACGGTTCTTTAAGCAGTACTACAAGCAGTCAGCCTGTATTTGCACCAACGCAAGCTGGAACATATACTTTCGAAGTTCGCGTAAGAACTCAGGCAGGTTGTGTTTCTACAAGTAGAGTTACAATTTGTGTGAAAGATATTAGAGTAAAAGAGAGTGGCGATGATGATTGCGATCACAAATCACACAGCAGTAAAGATTGTAAGCACAAAGATCATAAACATGACTGTGATCATAAATCACATAGTTCTAAAGATTGCAAGTCAAAGTATGATCGTGATAATGATGATGATGATGATGATTGCGATCACAAATCACACAGTAGTAAAGATTGTAAGCATAAAGATCATAAGTATCATGATTCATGTGATCATAAATCACACAGTTCTAAAGATTGTAAGAATAAGTCTTCTGACAGTAAGAACAATAAAAAGAGTAGCTCATACGGTAACTGGAATTGGTGGTCTTGGAATGATGAGGATAATGATCATGACGATGACGATAATGATGATGATGATGGTATGAAGGTGTATTTATGTCATGTGCCTCCAGGTAACCCAAACAATCCTCAAACATTAAGAATCAGTATTAATGCAGTAGAAGCACATTTGAGAAATCATCCGGGTGATAAATTGGGATCATGTGATCAGCAGGGTTGTACAGAGACAATTTTAACAAGTACAAATCCAAATACATCTGTAACTACCGTAACGGCTGAAGAGTCGACTGTATCAACAGTGAAGAAACTAGTACCACAGATCAGTAGTGAATCAGATCTAGAGATTAAGGTAATGGGTAATCCAAGTCGCAGCTTCTTTACCATCAAAATGGAAAGTAAGTATGAATTACCTGTTCAGGTTCGCATTTTTGATCTCAATGGTCGTCCGTTGGAGTCAAAAGCCAACCAGTTACCAAACAGTACCATTCAAGTCGGACATAATCTGGGTTCAGGTACATACTATGCTGAATTCTTACAGGGAACCAGAAGAAAAGTAATACAACTGATCAAGGTCAGATAAACAATAGTTTTCGTAACCCCAACCTATAGAAAACCCCTTATCCGGGAAAACCAACAAGAGAAGAGCAGTTCCACTGGAACGGCTCTTTTTCTTTTATACGGTAGCACATGTACTACAATTGTTTTACAAACATTTATTCAGGTTTGTAGTGAAATCTGTACAAGCTTGTCTGTGTATGGTTTGAACCCCCTTATTTTATTGGGAGTTTTTCTACAATCTACTTGTTGAAATGGTTTGTTCATCAAAACCCGCTTGTCAGTATAACAAATAAAATAACGCTGTTTGTAGTACCGTTTCTACTGTTTCTACTACCCGTACTACCTTATTTTCATAATTGCTGTTATTTGCCACGGACAGCAGTTGCTGTCACTTTGTATCATCAAATCAAAGTGATTTTAGTCCATGCAACTGCAACGTCCAATGATTCATCAAATCGCAACAAAAGCCGGGAAGAGCGCATTCTTTCTGCTGTTGTTGATGATTTCAATCAAGGCGGTTGCGGATTCTTCAGCGGTAGTGATCAATGCAAAACAAAACCTAAGTTTCAAAGCAAATTCTTCTTGTACGAATGCTGATCTGCAGATCGTCGGTATTTCTCCAAAAGTTGAGAAGCTGCAATGGAAACACAATAATCAATTGTTCAAGACAAGTTATACTCCTTCACTTATTCAAACTGTTGCCGGAAGTTCAGTAGAAGGTACAAATGATGATGAGTTTCGTTATCCAAGTGGTATTGCTGTTGATGCGGCCGGTAACGTTTATATCGCAGATCAATTCAATCATCGTGTTCAAAAATGGATTCCCGGAGCAAAGCAGGGGATCACAGTTGCCGGTGGCCGCGGTCAAGGGGATGCTCCTGATCAATTAGATTATCCCATGGGTGTAGCCGTTGATCAACAAGGGAATTTATATGTTTCCGATGCCGCGAATCAACGTATCCAAAAGTTTACCCCTTCCAATGCTTTTGGTACCACTGTAGCCGGTGGTAATGGAAGAGGCAATAAAGCCAATCAATTCAACATGCCTTTTGGTATTTGCTTAGATGCTGAGGGTAATATCTATGTAGCAGATAATTATAATCATCGTATACAAAAATGGGTTCCGGGTGCCAATGAAGGTATTACTGTAGCCGGGGGAAAACAAGCAGGTAGTAAGGCTGATCAACTGAGATATCCCAGCAGTGTAAAAGTGGATGCATCAGGAAATCTTTATATCGCGGATGCAGCCAATGATCGTGTACAATTATGGATCAAAGATGCCAAAGAGGGTATTACAGTAGCGGGAGGTAAAAGAGGTACTGGTGCAGATCAGTTGTATTTCCCAACCGATATTGCCATCAATGATAAAGGGGACCTTTTTATTGCCGATGAAACCAATCAGCGCATTCAACGTTGGAGTAAAGGTGCAAAGCAAGGCGTTACTGTTGCAGGTGGAAATGGATTAGGAAAGGGAATGGATCAGTTTTCTTATCCCTATGGCTTATTCATTGATGCGCAGGATAATATTTATGTAGCAGATCAATACAACCATCGTATTCAACTGTTTCGTAATCCGGATGCTCCGATCAGTTATCAGTATTCATTGAAAGCCACACGCCCCGGTGTGTATAATGCAGAATTACTGTACCGTGATGGACATGTAGAGAAGCTGAACTCAATTGAAATTCATGATAATCCTGTGGTTGCTCCAATTGAAGCTGCAACAACTATTTGCAGTGGTAGAGAATACCAGTTTAAAAATAATTATCAAGGTGGTAAATGGTCAGTTAATAATGCGGCTATTGCTAGCATTGATCATACAGGTAAATTCAAAACATTGCAGGATGGTAAAGTGATCATTACATATGAAGTAAAATCTGAAGCAGGTTGTGTGGCTAGTGTAAGTAGTACTGTAGATGTCATAGCAACACCCAAACTGCCACAAATAGAAATGGCACCTGTTTTGGTTCAACAATCTTCATCTTCACTTTCACAAGCATCGCAACTTTGTGAGGGTAGTAGTGTTGCCTTAAAACCTATGAATGGTAATGGACAATGGTTTGTGGCAGATACCTCTATAGCTGAAATCCGTCAAAATACATTGGTAGGTAAAAAAGCGGGTAACATAACCATACAGTATACATTAGAAGAAAACGGTTGTACCGCAACAACGGAAGGTCAATTTACCGTTGTAGCAACACCGCCACCGGTTCAAATTCATGGTTATACAAAAGTAGTAGCCGGACAAACCATTCGTTTGCAACCAGAGATCGGTGGAGGACAATGGTCTGTTGGAAAAAATCAGGTTTTAGATATTGATGCAGTCGGATTTATCAAAGGAATCCAACCGGGAATAGCTGAAGTGCGTTATCAAGTGATGCATTCATCAGGATGTACTGCTACCAGTTCTGTATCAATAATGGTTCAGCCAAAGAGTCCATCTGTAAAAGATGCAACTTATGACGCCAAAAAATATGGTAATAACATTGATATTGTTCAGCAAGTAACTGCAATGCCGGAAGCTACTCTTCAGTTTTATACATCTGCTGCTGCTAATCAATCACCTGTTCAACCAATGGTGACGAATACACCTGGAACTCAAACCATCTGGGTTGCTCAAGTGGTAAATGGAATTGCAAGTCAGCGTATTCCTTTCAAAGTAACAGTTCTCTCAGCAGCTGCAAGCTTAGTGAGTCAGCAACAGTTATCGATCAAAGTAATGGGAAACCCTGCTACCCAGTTTTTTACTGTACAACTCAATAGTAAAAATGTACAACAGCTCATCCATATGAGAGTGATAGATGTTCAAGGAAGATTGATCGAGCAAAAAAATCAATTGCAAGCCAACGCAACTGTACAGTTTGGTCAAGGATACGCAGCCGGACAGTATTTTGTTGAATACATGCAAGGATCAGACAGGATGGTAGTGCAATTGGTTAAATTAGGCAGTAGCAATCAGTCCACTGCTTCGACTGCATATAAATCTTCCCTCTATTAATTCAATTGACTCTTCGTCAGGCGATATGTTCATATCAATAGGTTCTTAAAATTCTTTAGCTTCGCAGCCATAACCATTGATCATGAAATATTCTCAACAGATTGGTATTGCTGCAGCCTTGGTATTACTTGGGCTTTGTTTTCTTCCCTGGACCGTTATTGAAAGTAAAGGGTTAACGATCTCAGGATTTGCAGCTGAAGGAACCAGTTTTGGAAGACCCGGATTATTTCATGTTTTCTTTTGTACCGCAGCGATTTTATTTTTCGCCATACCCCGCATCTGGACCAAACGAACGAATGTTTTTATTGGAGCGATCAATTTAGCATGGGCGATCCGAAACTATGTATTGGTCTCCAGTTGTATGTTTGGTGAATGTCCGGTAAAACAACCTGCATTGTATGGCATACTTGCTTGTGCTATTATTATTCAAATCATGGTGTTGTTTCCGACTATGCCTGTGGGAAAAACAGAAGAATAAGAAATAAGAAACACGAAATGAGAAACATGAAATAAGAAACGAAGATGTGAACTAATTTACTTTCTGATTTCTTATTTCTCTGTTTTTAAGCTAGTTTTTTCAAAGAGTCCCGTATAATCCCTACACACTCTAATATCTGTTCCTTTGTGATCAACAGGGGAGGTGCGAATCGAATTTTATCTCCGTGGGTGGGCTTGGCTAGTAGTCCATTTTCTTTCAATTCTAAACATAGATCCCATGCTGCTTCAGGATTACTGTGTTTGATCACAATCGCATTTAATAAACCTTTACCACGAATGGTCTCAATAAAAGGTGATTGAAGTGCAGCAAGCTCTGATCTCAATAAAGTTCCCATCGCTTCTGCATTTTCAGCCATTCTTTCTTCTTTCAAAACGGTTAATGCCGTAGTTGCAACAGCACAAGCCAATGGATTTCCTCCATAGGTTGATCCGTGTTCTCCGGGTTTTATATTCATCATCACATCATCATTCGCTAATACGGCAGAAACAGGTAGTACACCACCGCTCAATGCTTTTCCAAGTATCAAAATATCCGGCTTTACATTTTCATGATCACAAGCCAGCATCTTACCCGTACGTGCCAATCCGGTTTGTATTTCATCTGCAATGAACAATACATTGTAAGCAGTACACAATGCTCTCACTTTTGTTAAGTAACCTTCGTTAGGTACAACTACGCCTGCTTCTCCTTGAATAGGTTCTACCATAAAGGCAGCTACATTGTTATCTTGAAATGCTTTTTCCAATGCGACGATATCATTGTAGGGAACCAATTCGAATCCTGGCATATATGGACCAAAGCCTTTGTAACTGCTTGGATCATTCGAAGATGAAATAGCAGCCAATGTTCTTCCCCAGAAATTACCTTCTGCAAAAATGATCTTGGCTTTGTTTTCTGCGACACCTTTTTTGGTATAAGCCCATCTACGCGCTAGTTTGATAGCTGTTTCTCCACCTTCAACACCTGTGTTCATGGGTAAAACCTTATCATACCCAAAATAATCTGTGATGAACTTAGCGTACTCACCTAAAAGGTTATTGTGAAATGCTCGAGAGGTAAGGGTTAACTTCTGTGCTTGTTCTATTAAACTGGCGATGATCTTTGGGTGACAATGTCCCTGATTAACGGCTGAATAACCACTCAGGAAATCATAATATCTTTTTCCATCTACATCCCATAAAAAAACACCTGCACCTTTTTCCAGTACTACCGGTAATGGATGATAATTATGTGCACCATATTGTTCTTCCATCTGCAAATACGCAGCAGTGTTCGCTGATACTGATTGAGTAAGCATAAAAATTGATTGAAATAAATTAAGAAGGGCTTTCGCTAGAAAGCATGAAAACAAAACAGAATGATCCTTAGTAACAAGGATGATCGAGGAAGTCTAAATTGAGGTGCAGGAAGTGCATAATTCGTTTTCTGAGTGCAAGATACAGTTATTTCATTGATTCTTTCAAATGCTCTTCTTGGATGACTGATGCAAAAAAATCAAAATATTTCAGTGCACATCAGTGTCCTCTGTGGCAAAAAACTTAATTTCAATACCAAACCTAACTAGCCATGAAAAAATTTTTCCGCGGTTTTCTTTGGACGATCCTATTGATCATTATCACTTTTAGTGCGTATACTTTGATCTCAGGTAAGACCTATCTCTTCACAGCTGTTCGCTACAATTTTGCCAATATTGATGACTATGAGAAGTTCACGAATAATACTGTTGCAGTTTCAACACCACAGCCTTGGACGAATGCTGCGAATTATAACCAGATTCCATATCCTGATTCGCTGAATAGTTTATTGGAAGAGTTAGGTACCGTTGGATTATTGATGATCCGCAATAATGAAGTCGTCTTTGAAAAATATTGGAAAGGGTATAGCGATAGTTCCAAATCCGGATCATTCTCGATGGCGAAAAGTATCACCAGCATTTTGATCGGTGTGGCATTGAAGGAAGGAAAGATCCGATCATTGGAAGAACCTGTCGGCAACTATCTTCCCGAATTCAAAGAAGGTGATAAAGCAGCGGTACGTATCATAGATGTATTAACGATGAGCAGTGGAACAGATTGGAATGAATCTTATTGGAATCTGTTCTCTGTTACTTCTGAAGCCTATTATGGAAGAGATGTCTACGCAACCGCTACAGGTGTAAAAATGAAAGACAAACCAGGCACGGTTCATTCTTATAAAAGTGGGGATACACAATTGTTAGGATTGATTCTAGAAAAAGTAACCGGACAAAGCCTCAGCGACTATGCTTCTGAAAAACTCTGGAAACCCTTGGGAGCAGAGCATCCTGCATTGTGGAGTACAGATAAAGAAAATGGACATATCAAAGCTTATTGCTGCTTCAATTCCAATACCCGTGATTTTGCGCGAATTGGTAAATTGATGTTAGATAGCGGCAAATGGAATGGCACATCCATTATTGATAGCGCTTATTGGGCCAATTCTATCAAACCCTGTGGTATCACAGATCTGAAAGGTGCGGCCTGTGATTATTATGGCTACCAATGGTGGATCGATCCGCTGAATCCTGAGATATACTATGCAAGAGGTATTCTCGGACAGTACATTATTGTCATACCATCCAAACAAACCATCATCGTTCGTCTCGGTGAAAAAACCTCCAAGATCAGAGAACGCACAGTCCCTAAGGAAGTGAGGGGGTTGATTGATTGGGGGAAGGGTGAGTAGTGAATAGAGAATAGTGAGTAGTCAGTAGTGAATAATCAGTGGGTTAACCATCCCTACTCACTAATCACTACTGACTACTCACTAAATGAGGTCATTCACAATTCACCATTTCCCTCTATTTTCGCATCCAAACATCAGCCTTTGTCAGTTCCGCACGTTGCGATCGTTATTTTGAATTATAATGGGAGAAAGCATTTAGAAACTTTCCTGCCTTCTGTGCTGGCATCTACTTACCCCAATACATCTGTGATTGTAGCAGATAATGCCTCGACAGATGGATCGATGGAATTAGTTAAAAACTCATTTCCTTCAGTAGAGTGCTTATATAACCTGACCAATGAAGGGTTTGCAGGGGGATATAATTGGGCTTTGCAACATGTTAAAGCCGATTATTATGTTTTGTTGAATTCAGATGTGGAAGTGACACCCGGATGGATCGAGCCCATCATGGATCTGATGGAAAAAGATCCCAAGATCGCTGCTTGTCAGCCCAAATTGCTTTCCTATCATCAACCCCATCTTTTTGAGTATGCAGGAGCCGCAGGTGGCTGGATCGATCAATTAGGGTATCCGTTTTCCCGAGGCAGGGTATTTGATGTTTGTGAGCCTGATGAGGGACAGTATAACCAGCCGGAGCCGGTTTTTTGGGCATCGGGTGCATCTATGTTTGTTAGGGCGTCCGTGTATCACGAAATGGGCGGATTGGATGCAGGGTTTTTTGCCCATCAAGAAGAGATCGATCTATGTTGGCGAATGCAGTTGGCAGGATATAAGATCATGAGTTGTCCGGCTTCAGTGGTGTACCATGTTGGAGGAGGAACTTTGCCAAGAGGTGGACGAAAAGTGTTTTTGAATTTCAGGAACAATTTACTGATGTTGAACAAGAATCTTCCATTCACGGAGAAGCTCTGGAAATTGCCGCTGCGATTTGGACTAGACGCTATTTCAGCATGGAAAGGATTGCTAACCGGAGACCAGGCATTTTTTACAGCGATCATGAAAGCGCATTTTGCAGTGGTCGGCCTTTGGATAAGAGGAAAATCAGAAAAACATAAACTGACCAAAAAATCAATGAAAAGCTTGCAGGGAGTGTATTCCGGGGCTATTGTTTGGCAGTATTTTATTAACAAACGCACCCGTTTTCAGGAAATTATTCGCAGAAAGATTTTATAATAAGTTGTACTGCCTTATTTTTGCAAAGCAATTCAAAATTATGTCGAACGAACAACAAGCCGCACAGGAAAAAGACTTTACCAGAAACTGGGTAAATTCATCACGTTTTCTTTTCTATCTGCAAGTGTTTTGTATCCTTGCTTTTGTATTGGGTGGATGTTATCGTCTGTACAATCAGCGCTATAAAGGAAAGCCTGATGTGGAAGTACAGAGCAGCAGTAAGTACACGCCCGAGTACAAATAAAAAATCAACAAAAAATTTTGTCAGGAGTTGTAGAATCCTATTTTTGCACTCCCGATTTAGTTCTTATATCGATTGCGGAAGTAGCTCATTTGGTAGAGCACGACCTTGCCAAGGTCGGGGTGGCCGGTTCGAGCCCGGTCTTCCGCTCAGCAATCCCGTCCGTCATGCGTGACGGGATTTTTTTTACCACCGCCCTGGTGGTGGAACTGGTAGACACGCAGGACTTAAAATCCTGTTCGCCGAAAAAGCGAGTGCGGGTTCGATTCCCGCCTGGGGCACGATAAAAGCCATCTGATTTAGATGGCTTTTTTGTTTGTAAGATTATACTGTTCTTTTGTAATTTTTTTCTGCGCTGTATTTCTATTTGATCAAGTGTATTGTTTTATTAAAAGCATCAAAGAGAAAGATGTAAGATCGGATAATCATTTCCTTGTCCATCTTTCTCACTTCTACCTATTTGTTTGAACCCCATTTTCAGATAAAATCCAACCGCTTGTTCATTTTGTTCATTCACATCAACGGCATTGGCTTTTAGTGCTTGAATGGCAAATTCAGTCAATTGTTTTCCAAGGCCCTTTCCACGCGCATCGGGATCCAAGAATAACATCTCTATCTTTTGATCCGCAACACCCAGAAATCCAAGAATTTTTCCATCTTCATTTTTAGCGCAATACAATTGTACCATGGGCAGGTAAACAGTCTCCACTTGTTCTCTTAAGTTCTCCGTAAAATCAGAAGGTAAAAAATGATGGGTTGCTTTAACAGATGCTTGCCATACATCTGTGATCTCTTTATAGTCGGACGGTATAGCAGGAACGATCATCATACATTGAAATTAAGCAAGCTGTAACCTGTTAACAAAACATCCATATAAAAATAGTCACTATCTTCTGTCAACTATCAACTGTCATCTATCAACCCCCTTTCCCTTCAAAAGCTTTAAGTTTGTACCATGCCGATCATTCTATTCGATAATACCCAAAGGAAAGTATTGTGGCCATTGACTCAAACCAAAGCTGTGGCAGCTTTACGGATGGGTATTCTTACCATGGCCGAGCGATGGGAGCATTTGACCGGTATGCAGGTCTTTATTCATACCGAAGCCTATCTGCAAAATCTATATGGTTATCCGGATGCCGGTGAACATATCTGGATTGATGCGTCGGTGATTCCCAATAGGGCATTGGTAGATCTGGTACAAAGTTTAGATAAGAACAATTGTTGGGCAGACGAAAATGGGTTGATCATTGGTAAAATGAATCTGTCTTTTGAAGATTTTGATGCGGCTCAATCATTGCAATATTTTGAAAACATACACGACCATGCTAAAGTAGATCGTATACGTTATCCTTGGGAACTGATGCAATGGAACGATCGGATGTTGCGTTTTGATTTTGAGGTATTGACTCGTGGTAAAACATCTGCGGCTATTTCGTCCACCAACCGATGTATACATTCTGAACATATATTTATAGAACCGGGTGCGGTAGTAGAACATACTATATTGAATGCTTCAACAGGTCCGATCTATATTGGTAAACATGCTACCATCATGGAGGGATCGGCGATTCGCGGACCTTTTGCTTTAGGGGATCATTCGGTACTAAAAATGAATAGCCGTATTTATGGTGCCACAACCCTCGGACCTTATTGCATGGGTGGAGGGGAGATCAAGAATAGTATCATGATGGGCTATTCCAATAAAGCGCATGATGGTTATATGGGAGATGCGGTGATAGGTGAGTGGTGTAATTGGGGTGCAGGTACCAGCAATAGCAACCTAAAAAATACAGCAGGTGTTGTTAAAGTTTGGAGTGAAGCTGATCAGGAATATTTACCGGCAGGTTACAAATGTGGAGTAATCATGGGTGACTATTCAAGAACGGCGATCAACTCTTCTATCAATACAGGATCGGTAATTGGAGTGTCTTGCAATGTATTTGGAGAAGGGTTATTGCCCAACATTATTCCCGATTTCAGATGGGGATGTAAAGGCGTAAAATACAGATTGGAGAAGGCTTTGGAAGATATTAATAATTGGAAAAAACTCAAAAATCAATCTTTGAGTGAGATTGAAAAGCAAATACTCATTACACTCTCCGCAAAATAATTTCAGTGTATTTCTGTACCCTCAGTGGCAATATTCATTTCATTATCAGTTGTTGATGTAAGTTCGTAGTCATGGAACGCAGATTTTTATGATTGGTTATGATATATCATGATCAGATCATAAAAATTAGCGTTCTATCCTTCGCTTTAAATCCATTCATTTGCCACTGAATACACAGAGATCACTGAAGGAAACACAGAAGAAAACTGTATTTTAGCGACTCCAAAAAAAACTATAATGAGAAAGCAAATAGCAGCCGCCAACTGGAAAATGAATCTTACGATCACTGAAGGACAACAATTGCTTGACCAGTTATTGTCTCATCGTTATGATCTGAATGAGAACAGGCAGGTGGTATTTGCAGTGCCGGCTCCTTATTTAGCAATGGCGCAAGCAGCTGTTTCAGGTAAGAAGCATATTTATATCGCTGCGCAGAATTGTTACAATAAAAAAAGTGGTGCTTATACCGGTGAAACATCTGTCGTGATGTTGAATTCATTGGGTATTACACATGTTGTATTAGGTCACTCTGAGCGTCGTGAATATTTTCAGGAAAGCAATCAATTCCTGGCAGAGAAAGTAAACATCGCACTCGAACATCAGATCACACCGATCTTTTGTTGCGGTGAACCTTTACAAATTCGTGAAGCAGGCACACAAAATGAATTTGTAGCCAAACAATTGGAAGAGTCATTGTATCATTTGTCTGCTGATGAATTAAAAAAAGTAGTGATCGCATACGAGCCTATCTGGGCGATCGGTACGGGTAAAACAGCTACCAGTGAACAAGCACAAGAAATGCACGCTTATATTCGTCAACAACTCGCTGCTAAATATGGAGATGCTGTAGCGCAAGAAATAACCATATTGTATGGCGGTAGTGTAAAAGCTTCTAATGCCAAAGAATTATTCACTCAGCCGGATGTGGATGGCGGATTGGTGGGTGGTGCTTCTTTGATCGCTGATGAGTTTAAAGTGATTATTGATTCGCTTAAATAGTATTCAGTGTAATTTGATGGGACGCATATTTTTATGATGGTTTATGATCATAATCCATCATGAAAATATGCGTCCCATCCTTCGCTAACAATCATTTCACCGGTAAAACAACAGGTTCATAAGCATCCAGCTGATCAAGATGCAATACCGTTTTGGTGCCGTCTTCATTCGGATGATACATCGGCAAAAACTTCGCGCCGAAAATAAACTCTTCATAAGTGTAAGAAGTGCGTGAGACCACTGTATTGGATACACTTTCATCAAAGCCCTGGACAAATACCAGTATTTCCGCCCTTGCACTGGTCAGATCTTCTTTAGTAAAACCATAAATAGGACTCTCTTCATTGATCACGTGTACCAATGTCCAGTTAGCGGTCATCGTATTGGCTTTAGAAATATCCAAAGGCATATTATAAAACCTGTTTTTACGTTGACCATCTTCTTCTACATGAATGGCCAATGTTACTCTGACTTCCACATTCACCAGATAATTTCTTGTATAGGGTACCATTCGAAACATTAGAGCGATACCCTCTTTAAAAGGCGCAATGATGGCATTTTTGCTGTAACGGATATAGGCTTTGGGTTTTGAAAAACGTCCCCACATAATACCTGTTGCAATAGCAAAGGTCATCAAGCCGGTCAATGCCTCCATTGAAGCAGTAAAACTGGCCGCAAATCCAATGGGGTTGATACGACCATAACCCACCGTTGTGAATGTTTGTGCACTAAAGAAAAAGACCTCACCAAAAAGCTCGATGCCGGTAACTTCCATTAATCCACCCAAGTGATCGATGCCGATCAGAAAATAGATGCCTGTGAAAAGTAAATTGGTCGCAACAAAATAGATGACCACGACAGTCAAAAAGTTGAACCAAGACATGGTCAGGAGTGAGTGGTAGATATTAAGTCTTTCCCAAAGGTTCATGCCCCTGACATCCATATTGGGGTTACCATCCCGATTAAAAAAACGCCCCCCGCCACTTAAGGTCGTATTGGTGCCAAGCCCCGTTTCATTGTTGATCTGGGCTTTTTTGTTGATTTTGTTCAAGAACATCATGATCAGGGTCTTAGTACCCCTAATATAGCAAAATATGGTCTTGATCTGATTTTGTTGAATATCAGTGCGTAAACTAGCCCAAGCTTGTTCCTTGATTCTTCGGTCTTGTCCCTTTTCATCTTATCTTTGCGCCCTTATGAAGCAAATCAGGAATTTTTGCATTATCGCGCATATCGACCATGGGAAAAGTACGCTGGCAGATAGATTGTTAGAGCATACCAAGACCATTACTGAGCGTGAGATGATGGATCAGGTGCTGGATGATATGGACCTGGAACGTGAAAAAGGAATCACCATTAAGAGTCACGCTATTCAGATCAATTATACTTACAAAGGTGAGCAGTACGTGCTTAACCTGATCGATACTCCCGGTCACGTGGATTTCAGCTATGAAGTGAGCCGTGCATTAGCAGCCTGTGAGGGTGCTTTACTGTTGGTAGATGCTTCTCAGGGTATTCAAGCGCAAACGATCAGTAATCTTTACCTGGCCATTGAAAATGATCTGGAGATCATTCCTGTGATCAATAAGATCGATATGGACGGGGCTAAGATTCCGGAAGTAACAGATCAGATCGTGGATTTGATCGGTTGTAAGCAGGAAGATATTCTTCTGGCGAGTGGAAAATCAGGGATCGGTATTGAAGAAATTCTGGAAGCGATCGTTGAACGTATTCCGGCCCCTTCCGGTGATCCTGAAGCTCCGCTACAAGCATTGATCTTTGATAGTGTATTCAATAGTTTTCGTGGCATCATCGTATACTACCGTATTTTGAATGGTGTATTAAAGAAAGGCGATAAGATCCGTTTTGTGGCTAGTGGGAACGATTATTTCGCTGATGAAGTTGGGGTATTAAAATTAAGCATGACACCCAAACAGGAAGTGCGCGCGGGTGACGTAGGATATATTATCACAGGTATCAAGAATGCCAAAGAAGTGAAAGTGGGTGATACCATTACACTGGCCAATAATCCCGGTGAAATGATCCATGGATTTGAAGAAGTGAAACCGATGGTATTCGCAGGTATCTTCCCGGTGAATACGGATGAATTTGAAGAGTTGCGTGATTGCATGGATAAACTCCAATTGAATGATGCATCACTAACTTTTGAATTGGAAACTTCACAAGCCCTTGGTTTTGGTTTCCGATGCGGATTCTTGGGATTACTTCATATGGAGATCATTCAGGAGCGATTGGAACGTGAGTTCAATCAAACCGTGATCACAACCGTACCGAACGTAAGTTTCAATGCATATACTACTCGGGGTGAAAAGATCATCGTCAACAATCCGGCTGAAATGCCTGATGTGGTGAAGATCGATCGTATTGAAGAACCGTTTATCAAAGCACAGATTATCACATTACCTGATTATATCGGTAATATCATGACCCTTTGTTTGGGTAAGCGTGGTATTTTGATCAACCAAAGTTATCTGACACCTACACGTGTGGAATTGATCTTTGAAATGCCATTGACTGAGATCGTATTTGATTTCTATGATAAACTGAAGAGTTCTACACGCGGATATGCTTCATTCGATTATAGTCCGATCGGCTATCGTGAAGCTGATATCGTGAAGATGGATATCCTCCTGAACAGTGATAAAGTAGATGCTCTTAGTGCCTTGATACACCGTAGTCGTGCACAAGATTTTGGTCGCAGACTTTGTGAGAAGTTGAAAGAACTGTTACCTAAACAACAATTTCAGATCGCTATACAAGCTGCAATTGGTGCAAAAGTAATTGCACGTGAAAACATCAGCGCAATGCGTAAAGACGTAACTGCCAAATGTTATGGTGGTGATATCAGCCGTAAGCGTAAACTGTTGGAAAAGCAGAAAGAAGGTAAGAAACGTATGCGCCAGATCGGAAACGTAGAGGTACCACAGGAAGCGTTTTTGGCGGTGTTGAAACTAGATTAAATGGTAGATGTCAGATCGCAGATGTCAGATGTTTATAATAAATCTGACATCTGCGATCTGACATCCTCAAATTTCTTACTGTTTTCTCCTTGTTTGATCCGGGTTCACCCTTCCATCAGGGTTGACTTCGGTGATATCTGCTTGGTGTACCCATTTTCCGCCTAACCATTTAAATCCTTCAAAAGTGCCGTAGGGTACGAGGGTGTGTTTCTTTTTGTTATCACCTTCTTCACTCACCAGATGTGCCATTACGATCATGTTTAGTTCGGGATCATAATTGAGTTTGGCATTGGCGTCTTTTTTGTATTCCAGACAAAAACGAAAAGCAGGTTGTTTGGGTTTGATATCATCTTCACGATAATTGAAGTAACGTCCACCAAACTGAGGATTTCCATTCACATCAAAAGTCAATACTTCCATCCATTTTCTGGTACTTCTTGCATCATGTTCATCATAGCCAAAGAGGGTGTAATATTTTCTATTGTTATATGTGGTTTGTATGATATTGTAATACACAGCGCCGATCCAGTTTTGTTGGGTGCGTACAGAATCAAAAGGGGCTTCTGTGAATTTGGATGCATCAAATAAAGGGATCAATTTCAAAGAGCCATCGGTGGTACGCATTTGTATCGCACCTTTTTGGCGGAAATGATTCATGTCTTCCATTTGTAGCTGCCAGGTAAAGATCCTGAAACTACTATCAGGCGCATATTGCTGTGAAATAGTCACCAAAGAATCAAAACGATAGCGAAAGGAATGTGGTGTTCGTAAAGCTCGTACTAAACCACGCGTAAAAGCACTGTCAGCTTTGAATCGATCAATGAATTGATCCTCATTCAAAATAGCATAGGCGAGTGGTTTTAGTTCCTCTTCGATCTGCTGTAATTGCATGCGACTATCTTGTGCTTGTAAAGACACCGATGTGAGGATCAGAAAAAATAACAGCAGACTATGTTTCATGCTGTAAAAATAACTGAAAGAGAATGGTTCTGTACAGTTTTAAGATTTTATTGCAGACCTTTTGCATGAGCGATGGCTTCGGCAAATGCGGGCAGATCTTCGAAACGAAGATCAATGTCAGGATGAGGAAAAGACACTTCCGGATGGGTAGTGGCAACAAAGACCGTATGCATACCAGCATTTCTTCCAAATTTCATATCGCTGGGTCTGTTCCCGACCATGATGCTTTTAGACAGATCTATATCCGGAAGATCTTCTTGTGCTTGAAAAGCCATACCGGGATTGGGTTTCCGATTCGGCGAATCATTAGAAAGATCAGGGCAAAAATAGATCTTATCAATACTGCCACCGGCTTGCTCAATTTGAGCGATCATGTGTTGATGAATATCCTCCAGATCTTCCAATCGCATCACCCCTTTGCCGATCCCTCTTTGGTTGGTAGTAATGACGATGTACTTAAAAAAAGGTCGGAGAGAAGCTAATGCGCTAATAACACCATCATAAAAATGAAACTCATCTTTATTTAAGATGTAATCATTGTTTTTCTCATGATTGATGACGCCATCTCGATCAAGAAATAAAGTCCAGTCTTTTGAAACATAATCCAATTGAAACATTTGTAAATACTTAATCGTTAAAAATGGCTGCTTCTGTCAATTCACAAATGATATGTCCCAATAGAATATGACTTTCCTGAATACGCGGCGTAACAGTGGATGGAACATTGATCAGGTGATCAGATAGTTCTTTCATTTTGCCACCGGTAGCACCTGTAAATCCGATCGTAGTGATACCTTTTGTTCGCGCCGTTTCAAATGCTTTAACGATGTTTGGAGAGTTGCCGGAAGTACTCAGTCCAATCAACACATCACCCTTTTCCATCGTTCCATCTACCAAACGACTATAGATATCATCATAACTATAATCATTGGCGACAGCAGTTAAATAGGATGTATTACAATGCAAAGCATCGGAAGGCAAAGCTCTTCTGTTTTTATAAAATCTACCTGAAAATTCTGCTGCCAAATGTTGTGCATCCGCTGCACTTCCACCATTACCACAAAACATCACTTTTTTACCTGCTTGAAAAGCATGGATCACTGCATCGGTAGCTGCTTGTACTTTTTGTTGGAAAGAAGCATCCGATAATATTTCTTGCTTCACAGCAATGGAAGCGGCAATGATATCATAGATTTTTGTTGCCATAGACCATCATTTGATCGTTGATTGTTCTGCTGCCAGACTGCGGATAGCACCTGTAAGTACTTCCCAGCTGTATTTCTTTTTCTCTTCACGAAGATGAAATAAAAAATGCTCTTCGCCTAAAATGTATAGCTGTTGAATCCCTTTTGCAATAGAATCAGGGTCAGGTTCGGTGACAATACCTGCTTTTTCATGTGGTACCATCGCGGGTAAAGCGCCTACATTGGTCACCAACATGGGTTTTTCAAAATGGTAGGATAATGGTGTAATTCCCGATTGTGTTGCGTGTTTATAAGGTTGAATCACAAAGTCAGCAGCGCACAGATAATTTCTC
This sequence comes from Sediminibacterium sp., assembly GCA_965279585.1. Taxonomy (GTDB): domain Bacteria; phylum Bacteroidota; class Bacteroidia; order Chitinophagales; family Chitinophagaceae; genus Sediminibacterium. Next base: position 1,778,237 of record OZ257248.1, read on the forward strand.
ACTTCACTATCAGGGATAAAATCTGTTCTCAGGATCAATAGGTCTCTGATATTTAGTTCATCGATCAAAGACTCATATTTGGATGGATCTTCATAAATCTCTCCTGCGATCAAAAGCTTTGGTGGATGAGTATCATGTTGTTTGAGTACTGATAATGCTTTCAGTAAAAGATCCAATCCTTTATAAGCACGTATAAAACCAAAAAATAAAATAATGCGTTCTTCTTGAGAAAGGTTCAGATGAGTTCTTGCTTCCGATTTGGAAATAGTTTCTCCGAAATTGTCATACAGAGGATGGATAACGACCTGAGCAGGTTTATTGGTAAACAACTTCAGATCTGTCATTACTTTCTCACTCAGTGTAATGAATGCGTGAACCGGTCGAATAAAATACTTGGTAAAAGCATGGTCCCCCGGTCTTTTTTCATGCGGGATCACATTGTCTGCGATGCAGATGATCTTTGTGTGTTGATTTTTTCTGACCCATCTCAGAATGGTACCTAAGCAAGGCCCCATGAAGGGTAGCCAATATCGCACAACAATCAAATCGGCATGTTCCTTTTGTAATTTCTTTCCAACTTTGATCCAATTGAATGGATTGATGGAATTGATCACGCTTTTGATAAGAAGATCTTTGGGCTTTGGCTCATTACCATACTGTGATTTGCCCGGGAAGAGTAGGGAAGGGTATTGTAATGAAAAACTGTAGATGCTTACCTCATCACCTTCGGATTGAAATTGTCGGGCCAATCTTTCATTGAAAGTAGCAATACCGCCACCTCTCAGTGGCCAGGCAGATCCTATGATGATGACTTTTTGCTTCATCCAAAAGGGAAGATAGGTTATTCCAGTCCGGAAGTTTCTTCAATCAAATACACATTTCTTTCTGAGGCATTCCGTGCAATCATTTCCGCCACAAATCCGGTCAGGAATAATTGCATACCAATGATCATCGTGGTGAGTGCGATATAAAATGAAGGTTTGTTGGTCAAAGAAAAGTCTGACGCTAAAAATTTTGAAATGATCAAGGAAATACTGGCAACTAAACCGATGAGGAATGACAATGTTCCCAATAATCCAAAGAATTGCATGGGTCTTTTTCCAAACTTCCCAAGGAACATGATGGTGGCGAGATCTAAAAATCCGTTCACAAATCTTTGCCATCCAAATTTGGTGGTGCCGTATTTACGCGGGCGATGTTCCACTACTTTCTCGCCAATTCTTTTAAAACCGCTCCACTTCGCAAGAATGGGAATATAGCGATGCATTTCGCCATATACTTCAATGCTCTTCACTACTTTTTTTCGATAAGCTTTGAGTCCGCAATTGAAATCATGCAAGCGAATTCCTGAACTTCTTCTTGCCACCGCATTGAACAATTTGGAAGGAATATTTTTTGTAAGGGTATTGTCGTATCTCTTTTTCTTCCATCCACTCACCATGTCATATCCTTCTTGAAGGATCATACGTCTCAATTCAGGAATTTCATCAGGGGAATCTTGCATGTCTGCATCCATGGTAATGATCACATCACCCTGAGCCGCTTTAAAACCTTCATTCAAAGCTGCAGATTTGCCGTAGTTACGTTGAAACTTGATGCCTTTGAAGCATGGATTTTTTCTTCTTATTTCCTGTATCACAGACCAACTATTGTCGACGCTTCCATCATCTACCAAGATCACTTCATAGGTATAGCCGTTTTTATTCATGACAGATTCAATCCATGCACATAATTCCGGCAGTGATTCATCTTCATTGAACAGTGGAACGACTATCGACAAATCCATAAATGATATTATAATTGATCTTCGAATTTAGCTTCTTTTCTGATCACTAAACTGATCAGTAATGATTTACAAAAGTTCCAGATTAAAGTGATACCCAGACCTAAGAATATTTGTTTGAAAGAGGTATGCTTCGGTTCGGCTTCAACTTTACCCATTGCTTCTTCCATTTGTTGTTCACTTGCGCCAAAAGCCTCCATCATTTTCATGGTCTTTTTCATGGTGATCTCCATCACTTTAGCAGTTAGGTCAGGATCAACCACCGCGTACAACACATAATTACCGATTGCTTCGATCAAAGCATAGATCACATAAGCCAGAAATGTGAATTTGAGAGCTTCCTGAAAGCTCAGCAAATTATCATTGCTTTTACGCAATTTAATACCCACAATGATCAAGGTGACGATTACATAAGGGATAAAAGTGGTTATACCTGTGATCGATACAAAAGTATCCGTAGTACCTACAGCCCAAGCTCCAAATGTAAGTGCCAGATAGATCAATCCGGTGATGACTCCGTAAGTAATAGCTGTTTGATTCAAATTCGGTTTCATGGTTGAGTTGGTTTATGGTTGATGAAGCTGTCCTTTATGGATGGTGGCGATCACTACACCTTTCATCTCTTTATTCAAAAAAGCACTGTTATTCGATTTACTTTTCAGTGTTTCTTGTGTAAGTTTACCGGATTTGCCCGTAGAGAAAAGCGTAAGCTCTGCCTTTGCACCTTCTTGAATATGAGTCTCAGCCAATCCGAAAATATTACGTGCATTGATCGATAAAAGTGATACGATTTGATCATGCGTCAATCCGGGTATAGATTCAACTAAGGCAGGCAACACGGTCTGTAATCCAATCATTCCATAAGCTGCATACTCAAATTCACAGGTTTTATGATCCCAGTCTTGAGGAATATGATGTGAAGCGATGCAATCAATTTGTCCGCTTGTTACTGCTGCACGTAAAGCCATCATATCTTCTCTAGTTCTCAACGGTGGATTTACTTTCAGATTGGTATCATAGGTCTGCAAATCTTCATCGCAGAAGAACAAGTGATATGGGGTAACACTACAAGTGATTTGTAGACCTTCTTTTTTTGCTTCATTGATCAAAGCAACACTTTTGGCTGTGGAAATACCGGTGATATGTAGCTTGGATCCGGTATACCTCAATAGATCAATATCTCTTTTTATGATGAGTTCTTCAGCAAGAGCGGGTAATCCCGGCAATCCTAATCTGGTAGAAACAATGCCTTCATTCATGAGCCCACCTGCTCCAATACTTTTATCGATCGGCATTTGAATTAACACACCATCAAATGCTTTTACATATTGTAATGCTTTTAAAAACAGACCCGGCGATTGAACGGGTTGTAGTCCATCAGAGAAAGCAACTGCACCACTGTTACGCATGTCATACATTTCAGCGAGTGTTTGTCCTTCTTTGCCTTTGGTGATGGCGCCAATGGGATGAATGCTTGCCGGTAAGCATTGTGATCCTAATCGGATATATTCAACTTGTGCTTTGTTATCTGTAACGGGTTTATTATCTGCCAGTGCAAATACTTGGGTGAATCCACCCGCAGCCGCTGCTGCAGACATGGTGGCCAGTGTTTCTTTATATTCGAATCCGGGGTCACAAGCATGTGCAAAAATGTCGACCCAGCCGGGAGAGAGAATGAGTTGATCGGGGGCTATTTCATGATCAACTTTAGCGCTGATCTTATCATCGATCTTTGTAATTACTCCGTCCTCAATAAGAATATCTTTAACCTTTCCGTTGTGTGCTGAATGTGGATCGGCAACCATTGCCTGCCTGATGAGGATCTTCATGTAGCGGGTATAAAATTTTGTGCAATATAACCTGAAATTTTCTTTTACCCCTATATTTGCAACCCCATTTACATGGCGGATGTCAGATGTCGGATGTCTGATTTTTTCAGACGGGACGTAGCGCAGCCCGGTAGCGCGTTTGCATGGGGTGCAAGAGGTCGCTGGTTCGAATCCAGTCGTCCCGACAAAGAGAGGTTGAGTGATTGCTTGACCTCTCTTTTTTAGTTGACAGTTGATAGATGACAGTAGGACAATTTTTCAATGTCAGATGTCGGATGTCTGATTGGTATACTATGAGTTATTCATTAGTGTAGGTTTTGATAAATGGGGATCAATAGTGTGGGTAACCTCATTTGTACTAAATGCTACTCATCATCAGCATAAAAAAAGGCGAACAACAACTGTTCGCCTTTTCTTTTCTATTCCTGTCAACTAAATACTGTCAACTGTCAACCCTTTAGAATCTCTCCAGCTTCGAGAAGAAGAAATCTCCTTCGATCGCAGCATTCTCATCACTATCACTTCCGTGAACGGCATTTTCGCCTACAGAAGCAGCATATAATTTGCGGATGGTTCCTTCTTCAGCCTGTGCAGGATTGGTTGCGCCGATCAGTTTGCGGAAATCAGCTACTGCATTTTCTTTTTCCAAGATAGCAGCCACGATCGGACCACTACTCATGAATTCAACCAATTCACCAAAGAAAGGACGCTCACGGTGGATATCATAAAACAAACCTGCTTGTTCAGGGGTCAGACGTGTCCATTTCATGGCCTTGATGCTGAATCCGGCTTTCACGATCTGGTCTAAAATAGCACCGGTATGTCCTTTAGCGGTAGCATCCGGCTTAATCATGGTAAAAGTTCTGTTGCTCATAATACTTGCTTTATCAATTTCGGCGGCAAAAGTACAGCAAAGCGAGGCGTTTTGTGGAGATTATCACAGGAATTTTGTTAAATGGTAAGAAAATCATTTGCCCAAACAGTGCGGAAACCGCAATTTTGCCGCCTGACTATGCAATCGATCGATCAATTCCTGCCTTCCCTCAAAACCCCTTTCAAAGCGGTGATTACCATGCACCAAAAACCGGATGGTGATGCCATGGGTTCTGCATTGGGATTATATCATTTTCTCAAAGTCCTGGGACATGATGTAACAGTTATCTCGCCTACCAATTGGGCCAATTTTCTGGACTGGATGCCCGGATGCGGAGAAGTGATCGATTTCGAACAGCGTAAACATCATGCTTTAGAGATCATCCGCAAGGCCGAAGTGATCTTTTGTCTTGATTTTAATGTCCTCCATCGTACCAAACACATGGAGCAGCCTTTGACAGAAGCTCAGTGTATTAAGATTTTAATAGACCATCACCAGCAACCTCAGGAAGAGGCATTTACCTATGGTATCAGCGACACTTCGAAAAGCTCTACCTGTGAAATGGTCTATGACTTTATCATGTCTTCCGACTATGCAGATCTGCTGAATGTTTCGATGGCTGAATGTTTGTATACAGGTCTTATGACAGATACCGGGTCATTCCGTTTTCCGGCAACAACGGCTTCTGTTCATAGAATGGCGGCACATCTGAAAGAAACCGGTATGAATCATACCAAAGTACATGAAAGCATTTACGACAGCTTTCTTGAAAACAGATTGCGCTTTATTGGTCATGCATTATTAAACAGAATGGAAGTTTTGTATGAATACAATACCAGTCTGATGTATATTACACGCGCTGATTTGCAAAAATTTGATATCAAAACAGGAGATACAGAAGGATTGGTTAACTATTTATTGACTATCCAAGGTATCAAACTTGGAGCGATTGTCATCGATAGGGATGAAGAACGAAAGTGGAGTTTTAGAAGCAAAGGAGATTTTGATGTGAACACATTTGCAAGAAAACATTTCGAAGGTGGCGGACATAAAAACGCAGCCGGAGGAAGAAGCAGTGAGAGTTTAGAAACAACGGTGAAACAATTCAAAGAGATCATAAAAGAGTATCATAATCAATTACAATAAAACAATGATGAGAACAACCACTTCGCTGTTATTAGCGATCGTTTTGCTTGCAAGCTGTAACCAATTCGAAAAAGCACCTTCCGGAATGACGTATAAAATCACCAGCGGGGGAACCAAGGAAAAAGTTAAACAAGGACAGTTTCTGAAACTGCATATTGAATACAAATTGAAATCTAAAGATTCTGTTTTACAGTCTTCTTATGGACGTATCCCTGTTTATTTCCCATTAGATACCGCCAATCTTGGTAAGCACACTTTTACTGAGATCATTACCCAGTGTGCATCTGGTGATAAAGTTGATTTCGTTCTATTCATCGATACGTTGAAAAGAATGCAGGTGATCGATTACAACGAAATGTTCAAGCAAGGTGATATGATCAATGGTCGTTTTGAGATATTGAAGGTTTTCAATACTCAGGATGAAGTGAAAGTTGATTATGATAAAGAAATGGAACTCGAGAAACAAAGAGAGATAGCTGAAGTGAAAGAGTATGCCAAGAAAAAGAACATGAAAGTTCAGTCAACAGCTTCCGGTGTACAGGTTGAGATCTTGAATCCCGGTGCCGGACAAAAAGCGGATTCAGGTTGGCAGGCATCTGTTTTATACAAAGGTTATTTTACACAAGGGAAAAAAGACGGTGAAGTATTTGATACAAATATGAATCCGAATGGACCTAATAACCAACCTTATCCTGTTGTAGTAGGAAGCAGATCGGTGATTCCGGGATGGGATGAAGCGCTTCGTTTATTTGGAAAAGGTGGTAAAGGACGTATCATCGTTCCGGCATGGATGGCTTATGGTCAGCAGGGTTCTGCTCCTGTAATTCCTCCATTCTCTAATCTTGGATTTGATATCGAAGTAGTGGATGTTACTAAACCAACTCCACAAGCCCCACAGCCTCAAGCAGGAAATCCGGGTGCTCCGCAGCAATAAACTCAAATGAACATAGCTAAAAAGAAAGTCCGCATCATTGCGGACTTTCTTTTTATAGTAAATGACGTGTCAACGTGATAGCTTCCATTGCTTCCTTTACATCGTGTACCCTTAGAATATCAGCGCCTCCCAACAATGCTGCAGTATGCAAAACGGTAGTACCATTTAAAGCTTCGGCAGGAGTGCAGTTCAAGGTTTTATAAATCGTAGACTTTCTGGAAACACCTATTAATACCGGCTTACCTAATAATTTAAGTTGTGGTACTGAGCGAATCAGTTCAAAATTTTGATCAGGGGTTTTACTAAATCCAAATCCGGGGTCAAGTATGATATCTGTAAGTCCATGTTCGATACAAGTCCCTGTTTTTTGGATGAAATAATCCGTTACTCTAGTGATCACATTACCCTCAACCAATGTAGTATGCATGGTGTCTTGTTGACCTTCCACGTGCATACAAACAAAAGGCATATGTAAACGAGCTACAGTTGGAATCATTTCGGCATCGAATTGCCCACCGCTGATATCATTGACGATCGATGCACCCATCTCTGCCGCAGCAATGGCTACTTCACTGTAATAGGTATCTACCGATATAAAAGTTTCAGGAAATCTGCGATGAATCTCCGGCAAAATGGTAGAGAGTCTTTTTATTTCTTCTTCAGCTCCCACCTTGGTGCTACCCGGACGGGTACTTTGAGCGCCTATATCAAGAATGATAGCGCCTTCACGGATCATTTTTTCTGCCAGTTGTAGGGCTGTATCTACAGTTGCTTTTCGGCTTTCATCATAAAAAGAGTCCGGGGTAGTATTAATGATACCCATGACAATGGGTTGTTCAATTGTCAGTAATCTTCCTTTGCAGTTGAGTGTAAACATCCTTGGTTTCATTTATATTGCAGCACACTTCAAAGATATTACCAAAGCCCAAAGCGGTTCTTGAAAAAATGAGCACAACAAATCAACAATACGACCAGGCCATTCAGGGATGTAAAGATATTTTCATTAAAAAGACCAAAGATTATGGCACTGCCTGGCGGGTATTACGCACCATTTCAGTGGTAGACCAGATCTTTATTAAAGCATTGCGTATTCGTACGATACAGGATCTGAAAACCCAAAAGGTAGGAGATGATATTCCTTCTGAATTCAAAGGCATTATTAACTATGCAATCATTGGTTTGATACAACTGGAAATGGGCAATCCTCAAGTAGAAGAATTGCCCGTAGATCTGGTAGAAGCGAATTACAACAAGTATGTAGCTTTTGCTAAAAATACCATGTTGGATAAAAACCATGATTATGGAGAAGCTTGGCGTGATATGAGTCAGGAAAGTTTTGCTGATCTCATATTAATGAAACTTTTGCGCATCAGACAGATATTGGAGAACGATGGCAAAACCTTGATCAGTGAAGGTATTGACGCCAATTATGTAGATATCATCAACTACTCAGTTTTTGCATTGATATTAATTGACGAAGGAAAACATAACGCATGAGAACCATCATTACCCTGATCCGTTGGATCGTTGGACTACTTTTTATCTTTTCCGGTTTGGTGAAGGCTAATGATCCGCTAGGATTGAGTTATAAAATGCAGGAATTTTTTGAAGTGTGGGGCTGGCATTTTCTGCATGATTATACATTGGTGTTTTCATTGGTGATGAATGTATTTGAGATCGTTGCAGGTGTCGCTGTGATCGTTGGCTGGCGCTTACGTAGCATTACCTGGATGTTGCTATTATTAATTATCTTCTTCACTTTCCTGACCGGGTACGCTTTATTCTCAGGGAAAATAAAAACATGCGGTTGTTTTGGCGATTGTATCCCATTAACTCCCGCGATGTCTTTCGGAAAAGATATTCTATTACTTATACTCATTTTGATACTACTATTCACAGTTGATCGTGTGCCTGCTATGATGAGTGAAACAGGAAGTATCACAGTTGTATTTATCAGTCTTTTAGTAACAGCTGCTTTACAATGGTATGTGTTAAAGTATTTGCCATTGGTGGATTGTCTGCCTTATAAAAAAGGAAACGATATTGTACAGCAAATGCAAACCCCGGCAGGAGCCATACCGGATAGTTTTGCCATTGTGTTTAAGTACAAGAAAGATGGAAAGGAGATCAGCTTTGATCAAACTTCTTTTCCCGATGATTTTGATTCTACTTACGAATATGTAGATAGAGAAGATAAATTGATTAGAAAAGGGAATGGCTTAACAGCGAAAATTGTTGACTTCACATTGCAAAATTTTTCAGGAGAAGATACTACACAAGCAGTATTTGCTCGTCAGGAGGATTATGTGTTGGTATTGGCCCAGGACATGGCAAAGGTGGATCAATGGAAAGAAGAGTTTATTGCACAACATGAAAAATGGACATCCAAAGGCATTACTGTTTTGTTGGTAACCGCTGATGCAGAAAAGGCCAGAGCTTTATTTCCTACTGTGGGATTGCTCAAGGGGGATGCTACAGTGATCAAAACAGCAGCCAGGGTAAACCCTACTTATTTCTTAATGAATGCCTCATTGATCAAAGAGAAATTACCTGCAGGAAAAGCAGCACAACTAATACCACAATAAATTTTTACTGAATCACTACTTCTGTGATTACTTTTTCGCCGAAAGCCTCATTCACGCGTTCGATGATCTGTGCTTTTTGGTAAAGAAGTTCATTCTTTAAAGGTCCCACACTGGTAGTGATAAACAATTTCTGATTGATGATCTGAATTTTATCAGTGTAACGAGCGATTGTTTTTCCCATCAGTTTTTCCCAGATGTCTTCGATCTGCACGGCTCTGACACCGTTGCGGAGGTTGCTTTTCCTTAAAAAGCCTTTGATCGCATCACCAATGTGGAATTCTGACATGGGGTAAAGGTAAGTCAAAAGTGAAAAGTGAAAAGTGAAAAGCCAAAATGTTTATCTATTTGCTATGAACTATAGGCTATATGCTTTAAGCTACACGCTTCAGGCTTCAAGCTGCAAGCTGCATGCTGCAGGGGATTGTCTGTTACAGTGCAACCATTTGAAAAGCCGCATTCGTACCGGTCAACTGTTGTTGTAGTCTTTCGGGATGAGTATCTGTAATAAACACTTGCCCATCACTTTCTGCGCATACCCACTGAAGTAATTGTGACATTCTGGTATCATCTAATTTTTCAAAAACATCATCCAGTAATAGGATAGGAGTAAACCCTTTTTTCTCATTCAGTATCTGCCACTCTGCCAACTTGAGGGCAAAAAGCAAACTTTTTCTTTGTCCCTGAGAAGCTTCCGATTTGAACAATTGATCACCCATGGATAGAATGATATCATCACGATGAATGCCAGAACTTGTTCGTTGCAGCGCTAGATCTTTATTGCGATTCATCTGCAAGAGTTCTTTGAAATCTGTTGTTAAAAGCGGACTATAATATTCTAAAGTAAGTCCATCAGATTTACCCGCAATTCGTTCATAGATTGTAAAAGCGAGTGGTAATAAAGTAGTTAGAAAATCTTTTCGGGTTTCATAAATAGATGTACCGCTTTCAGTCAGTTGATCGTTGAGAATAGATAATAAGGTTTCATCAACCGTGCCTTGTTCGGCAGCTTGTTTTAGTAGGCTGTTTCTTTGTTGTAATATTTTTTGATAATTGATCAGTTGTTGCAGGTAAGAATGGTTTAATTGAGATAAGAGCGTATCCAAAAATTTTCTTCTTTCTTCGCTAGGGCCACTGATCAATTCCACATCATCGGGAGCGATCATTACAACCGGCATTTTACCGATATGATCTGAAAATTTTTTATACGCTTCTCCATCCAACTGTAGCTCTTTTTTACCTGTTTCACGAACAATGGCCGTTACTGATACTTTTTTTTCTTCGAGTATGTACTGTCCCTGTATTCTCAAACCGGATGATCCATGGTGAACATTCTGTGCATCCGGACGTGAAAAGTAGCTTCTGGAAAAGCTTAAATAGTAGATCGCATCCAGTAAATTGGTTTTACCGGTACCATTTTGTCCGCAGATGCCCACAATTCTTTCATCAAAGCGGAAAGATGCTTGCGGGTAATTGCGAAATTGTACCAATGTTATTTCAGTCAAGCGGAACATGAAACGGCAAATTAAAGCACCCGAGCCGGAATAATTCATCGCAGGTATCAGCGAAAGCAATTATTTTTATTAAAAATTTGGTTTGAAGACGATATTATCATCACAACAGCTTACCCTGACCGTAAAACGACTGGCGCATCAGATCCTGGAGAACAATGCTACATTACAGGATACGGTTATTATTGGACTACAACCAAGGGGAATCTTTCTCAGTGACCGGATTGTTGATGAACTGCGTAGCTTGGTGAAAGCAGATACCATTCAATATGGGAAGTTGGATATTACTTTTTATCGCGATGATGTGCGTCAAGGTCTGCATATTGCCAATAGTACCGATATTCCATTCAGTTTAGAGAACAAGCATGTGATATTAATTGATGACGTGCTGTACACCGGTAGAACCATCCGTGCAGCATTGGATGCGTTGCTCGATTTTGGAAGACCTTCCAAAGTATCGCTTTGTGTGCTGATCGACCGTCGATTTAGCAGGGAGCTACCTATCCAGCCCGATTTTTCAGGTAAAACCATTGATACCATCATTTCTCAGAAAGTAAAAGTTTGCTGGAAGGAGAGGGATGAGGTGGATGAGGTGATATTGATTTAAGAATGTCAGATGGCAGATATCAGATGTATATTGATAGCATAAAATTCTGATATCTGATATCTGAGATCTGCCATATCAATGTATTTGTTTTTGCTTTATCTTTGACCTTTAATGAAACTCTCTACCAAACATCTCCTTGGTATTAAAGATCTCACACGAGATGATATTCAGTTAATTCTTTCCACTGCAGAACAATTCAAAGAGGTATTACAGCGTCCGGTGAAAAAAGTGCCTTCGTTGCGTGATGTGACGATCGTCAACCTTTTTTACGAGAATTCTACCCGTACCCGTATGTCATTTGAATTGGCAGAAAGAAGACTCTCTGCGGATGTGCTCAATTTTGCTGCAACCACATCTTCTGCAGCTAAAGGGGAAACATTGTTGGATACTGTCAACAATATTCTGAGCATGAAAGTGGATATGGTGGTGATGCGTCACAGTGCATCAGGCGCACCTCACTTTCTGGCAAAGCATATTCCTGCCGCGATCGTAAATGCAGGGGATGGTATCAATGAACATCCAACCCAGGCATTGCTCGATGCTTTCTCGATGAAAGAAAAATTGGGAAAACTGGAAGGACTGAAAGTGGCGATTATTGGTGATATCATGCACAGTCGGGTTGCGCTGAGTAATATGTATCTACTCAAAAAAATGGGTGCAGAGATCACGATTGCCGGTCCGCCCACACTCATTCCCAAATATATTGAGCAGGCATTGGATATTCGTGTAGAGTATAATCTCAAAAAGGCTTTGCAATGGTGTGATGTAGCCAATGTATTACGTATTCAATTAGAGCGACAAAATCAACCTCTATTCTCATCACTTCGTGAATACAATCTCGCTTACGGCATCAATCGAAAATTGTTGGAGAGTCTGGGTAAAGAGATCGTCATTATGCACCCCGGACCTATCAACAGAGGTGTGGAATTGGATAGTGATGTTGCAGACGGACCGTTCTCTATCATCCTGAATCAAGTAGAAAACGGAGTAGCAGTGAGAATGGCGGTGTTGTATTTACTGGCGAATGAACAAGGTTGAGAAATGCCACAAGCTTCAGGCTACAAGCTACAAGTAAGAATTTCACTATCATCTTGATTCTCTTGTTCATTTAACATTACAGCTTCCTTGTCTATTGTGCCTTGTGACTTCCTTGTATCTTGTTTCTTCTCTCTTGTCACTTTGCCACCGACTCTTTATGCATTACTTTGTTCTTTTTTCTGTTACTTAGTACCCTAAATCACGTTCATGCGTATATGTTTATTCCCCGGAACCTTTGATCCTGTTACATTGGGACATATTGATATCATCAACAGAGCTTTGCCTTTATTTGATGAGATCTACGTGGGTATTGGTATCAACTCTGCTAAGTCGCCTATGTTTAGTCCGGAACAGCGTATGGAGTGGTTCAAAGAGATCTATCGTGATGAGCCGAGGGTGAAGAGTGTTGTGTATGATGGATTGACTATCAATTACTGTAAGAAGATTGGGGCGAGATTTATTTTGAGAGGTATTCGCTATGTGAGTGATTTTGAATATGAAAAAACGATTGCTGATGCCAATCGAACACTCGATAAAAATATTGAAACGATTTTCTTGACAGGGGAACCTAAATACACATCTGTGGCTTCTACTATTGTTAGGGATATCCTTAAAAATGGCGGGGATGCTTCTCCATTTCTTCCGGAAGCTGTGATTCAATCTATTCAAAAATAAGGGCTGTATGTCAGTGATCTGGTTTAATAAAGACCTCACCGTGGAAGATATTCAACCATTGGGAAAGAATACCATGGGTGAACATTTGGGAATGTTATTTACAGAAGTGGGAGCTGATTACTTGAAAGCGACCATGCCGGTAGATCATCGTACGAAACAACCGTATGGTTTATTACATGGTGGTGCATCCGTAGCTTTAGCAGAAACGTTGGGTAGTGTAGGAGCAGCATTGGTAGTTGATCACGATCAACAGATTTGTGTTGGACAAGAGATCAATGCAAACCATTTACGTAGTGTTCGCAATGGGTTGGTGACAGGAGTAGCAAAGCCGATACATATTGGTGCCAGCTCACAAGTTTGGGAGATTAAGATCTATGACGAAAGAGAAAAACTTGTTTGTATCAGTCGTCTTACTGTTGCAGTATTAAAAAGAAAAGCCTGATATTATTGATCCAATTCCGCGATGTATTGCTTCAATTCATTCAAATAATTCCCGTATAGTTTTTTCAGATACCACTTCGTGAAATAATAAACGGATATTGCTAAGGCTATCATATACAGACCCAGGAAAACCATCACCTGCCAACGCGCGGTAAAAACTTTTACAGAAAATTTTTCAATCTCAGGTATTTCAACCGGATCAGCGTAGGATAAGATCATAGAGAACATAAAGCAAACCGGTAGTAAGGCCATGGTAAATTGGAAGTATCGTTTCACGAATTCTTCTAATAATCCAACGAGCGTTTGCAAATTATTTTTGATCGGCTGATCTGAATTACTCAACGCAGAAGTTCTGCGGTAGAGATAGTATAGTACGAATACCATTAAAATAGTTAGGACTGTAAATACGCCAAAATACAATCGTATAGACCAATAATCGGTTACAAAACATACATACAGCATAGCTGCAAAAAACAGTACACATAAAACCATTTCAATGATCAGGCTGCGTTTGAGTTTGCCGATCACAGAATGTGTTTTCTTTTTCAGTAATGCAGAGATATCGGCATTACTTCTACTGGCATGATCCGTTGCCAGTTTCTGATTGAGTTGATATTTCAGTTCATCCAATTCCATAACACTTCTTTTATGCGGGGGTCATATATTTTTGTGTGGATTCTTTCAGTTTCGTTTTGATACGATTCATCTTTACCGCTACATTGTTAGCAGTAATACCCATCATGTCTCCAATATCATTATAGCTGTAATCTTCAAGGTAGAGCATCACAATCGCTTTGTCGATTTTAGATAACTCACCAATGGCTGCATACATAGCTTTTACTTGCTCTTCTATCGGGTCGTATGCATCATTACTTCTGAAGTCAGGGATGGTTTCAGTAGAAAAAATATCCGGCTGTCTTTTTTCTTTTCTAAAAAAAGTAATAGCAGTATTCAATGCTACGCGGTACAACCATGTGGAGAATTTGGCATCACCTCTGAAATTGCCATACGCCTTCCATGCCTGAAGTGTGATTTCCTGAAAGAGGTCTTCACGATCGGCATGCGCATCCATATAAAGATTACACACTTTATGGATGATGCGTTGGTGCTCGTTTAATAATGAGATGAATTCCTTCTCCTTCGACATTTGACGAAATTAGTACAATACAGGAGTGAGTGTGTATCCTTGTTTTCTTAACAGTTCCAGAACACCTTCTTTACCGCCTAAGTGGCCGGCACCCACAGCAAAGAAACTTGGTTTTTCATGAATCGCTTTCTCGATCACAGGAATCCATCTTTTATTTCTCTTTGCTAACATTTCGGTTTCAAAACGGTCATCTCCATTGCTATTCTCTCTGATAAAATCATACAGTTTATCGACATTGTTTTCTTTGTATACAGCGATCATCTTGTTCATAGACTGTTTTACACTGTCATAAGCAAGCACCATTCTTTTGAGCGTGTACAATTGAGAGTCAAGTGGCTGACTATTGATCGCATCGATCTGATCGTCGATGGTTTCCAATCCTAGAATGGGCATTTTTTTCTGTTGAGCCAGCTTTACAAACTCGCCTTCGGGTTGGATCTTATCGGAACATTCAATACTATTCAGTGTTAATAAACTCAATGACATAAAGGGCATGAACTGATTGAACATTTGGAGCTGCATACCGGTGACACGTTGAAAATTTTCACTCAAGGATGTATAATCTGACTCACTCATCAGATCTTTCAATGTTTTATTCTTCAAGCGCATTTTACTCATCATCGACATTTGTAATCCCGGATCATCCATATCCAGTTCTCCATAGAACTGTTCTGTAGCGTTTAATTTTTCTTTCAATGGGTCGGTGATGGTAAAATCAGACTTGCACATCATGTGAAAAGTGCCAAATACAAAAGAAGGGCGGGAGAGGTCCTTACCACTGATCATCCATAACAATGAGTTTTTGGGTTGTTGACCCATGGCATCATTGCTAATAAAAGATGCAAAGGATAGAAGTATTAAGAAAAATCTCGATAACATGTAGCTGTTTTTCAATATCTGTCGCATAGTAGTACAAAATATTACTTCCTAACAAAAAAAGCCCCGGGTAGAAACCCGGGGCGTAACCAAAACCAACTGCATGTGTGTCTGAGTAGACACTACTATGAAAATTTTATAAGATCGAGATCTCTTTCGGAGATACTTTTATTTCTTCTTTTTTAGGTAGATAGAGTTTCAATACGCCATTCTCATAACGAGCTTGAATACCATCAGCATTGATCTTCTCATCAATGGTGAAACTGCGCTTGAATGAACGGTAACTGAATTCTCTCCTAATGGTTTTATAGTCTTTTTGTTCTTGGCTTTCTTTCTTTTCATAACTGATCGTCAATAAGCCATTTTCAACATTTACTTTAAAGTCTTCTTTGTTTCTACCCGGAGCATTCAATTCAAGATGATAACCTTCGTTCGTCTCATGAATGTTAACGGGAACAACGGCATATGTCTGATTCGTGTCTCTTCCCCAGGTATTAGGGAAAGTACCGAAGAGTTCATCGAAGAGACTGTTAAACGGAGCTGTGTTGTGTTTTAGGTGTGTCATATTCTTATTTTTTTAGTTTTTAAGTTTGAATACAGTTTCTATTCTTCAAAGGATGTACCAGTGGTTTTTTGGATCAAATTATCAGGCAGGATGGCAAGTCAGATTCTTTAAATAAGACAAAATGTCAATTTTTGCAATAAAATATTGACAAATTGGCGCTTTTAAAGCATTTTAGTGTTACAACTTTTAATAGTAATTTTGTGTTGTACTAAATAAAAATGTGATTATGTATCCCGCAGAGATAGTTTTACCAATGAAAGCAGAGTTAACCGATAATGGTTTTGAAGAACTGACATCAGCAGCTTCGGTTGACGAAACATTGAAACAAGAAGGAACCACTTTGGTGGTGATTAATTCTGTATGTGGTTGTGCAGCAGGCACTTGCAGACCAGGAGTATTGATGGCTGTTCAGAATGCAACCAAGCGTCCGGACAGATTGACGACTAGTTTTGCAGGCTTTGATATGGAGGCTGTGAATCAAGTTCGTAAGCATACATTACCTTATCCACCTTCTTCACCGGCAATTGCTTTGTTCAAAGACGGACAATTGGTAAGTATGGTGGAGCGTCATCAGATTGAGGGTCGTCCTGCTCAAGTCATTGCGCAGCATTTGATTTCAGTTTTTGATGAACACTGCAATTAATTTTTACCTTAGTTTTGTTCACGGATGGGTTAGTAAGTATAGGCTCTGCTTCGGCAGAGCCTCTTTTTTGTTCGTACGAAAGCAGCTTTCCGTATCATAATTTCTAATTATCATTGCATCACTCAATCATTGCATGATCTATAGACTAACTGACTATGTATCCTAATTTATACTACGCTTTTAAAGATATTTTCGGAATTGAATTGGAAGGGTTAAAACTGGTGAACAGTTTTGGTTTTTTTGTGGCACTTTCCTTTATCCTATCCGCTTGGATACTCACACTTGAATTGAAAAGAAAACAGAACCAAGGTCTTTTCACCTTTACCGAAGAGAAGATCTTTGTTGGAGCTCCTGCTTCTTTCAGTGAATTATTGATCAATTTCTTGCTTGGTTTTGTGTTCGGTTATAAGATCATCGGTGCATTTGTAACCGATGATGCATTCAATGATCCGCAGGCATTCATCCTTTCTTCAAAAGGCAGTTTGCTCATGGGATTGTTGGTGGGGTTGATTTTCGGCGGATTGAAATGGTGGGAAAAGCAAAAACAAAAACTGGATAAACCTGAAGAAAGGGTGATTCGTATCTGGCCTCATGATCGAGTAGGGGATATTGTTTTATATGCAGCTGTATTTGGTTTTTTGGGTGCAAAAGTGTTTCATAACCTAGAGAATTGGAATGAGTTTTCAAAAGATCCCATAGGCGCATTGATCTCTTTTAGTGGACTTACTTTTTATGGCGGATTGATCTGTGCGGGCATCGCTATTATTCTGTTTGCCAGAAAAAGAAAGATCAATGTTATTCATCTCGCTGATGCCATGGCACCTACGATGATGTTTGCTTATGCATTCGGAAGAGTGGGTTGTCAGGTAAGTGGCGATGGAGACTGGGGTATTGTTAATACAAACCCTAAACCCTTCAGTTGGATGCCTGATTGGTTATGGGCTTACAACTATCCGCATAATGTGATCGGCGAAGGAAAGCCTATCGAAGGCTGTGTGGGACCTTACTGTAATGAATTGGTACCGGCTGTTTATCCAACACCTTTGTATGAGATCATTGCCTGTATGCTCCTTTTTGGTGTATTATGGTATTATCGTAAAAAATTAAAAATCGCAGGACAGCTTTCAGGTCTTTACCTCATATTGAATGGACTAGAACGTTTCTTTATTGAGAAAATACGCGTTAATACAAAGTATGAAGACCTTCCATTTCAGCCTACCCAAGCTGAGTTGATATCGTTTGCAATGATTATTGCGGGTACTGTTTTAATGATTAAGGCCAAAGATTGGTTCTCCAAATTCTCAAAGTAAATCGCTTCATTTTCAATCATTTCTGAGTCGTCTATCTGATAATCAATTAGATAGACGATTTTTTTTGTCTGATTTTTACTCTTTTTCCCTCCCTTACCACTCATCCTTGTAAAGCACCGTTCATTATAAAACTATGTACTATGCAAAACATAGTACATAGTTTTGTTCTGTAATTAGTAACAACAAGAACTAAAAACCTTTAAATAAACCAATTATGAGAAATTTGATGACCATGCTGACCACCATCGGACTCACAGCGATGTCTTTGGCAGCCCAGGCACAAACTGCAAAAGTGACTGGCACCGTTACAGGTGGACAAAAATCAGTTGAAGCTGCATCTGTGGGTGTTTTACGTGCAAAAGATTCAGCAGTTGTAAAACTGGCTGTGACCGATAAATCAGGTCAATTTGAAGTGGAAAAATTATCAGCAGGCAAATACCTGGTAGTGGTACAATCTGTTGGCTATGCTAAATATTACAGCGAAGTATTTGATTTGTCGAACGGACAAGCATACACTGTTAAGCCGATTGCACTTGCAAATGCATCAAAAGAGTTACAAGGTGTGGTGGTGACTTCTAAAAAGCCATTCATCGAACAAAAATTGGATAGAACGATCATTAACGTAGATGCATCTCCCACCAATGCCGGTACAACCGTTATGGAAGTATTGGAAAAGTCGCCGGGCATTTCTGTTGATAAGGATGGCAACATCAGTGTGAAAGGAAAGCAGGGTGTAGTAGTGCTGTTAGATGGTAAACCTACTTATCTGAGTGCACAGGATCTGGCCAATATGTTGAACAATATGTCAAGTTCAAATTTGGAGTCTATCGAGATCATGACCAATCCACCTGCACGATTTGATGCTTCTGGTAATTCCGGTGTCATCAATATCAAGACGAAGAAAACAAAAGTAATGGGGTACAATGCCAGTATCACTACCGGATATACTCAGGGTGTTCTTCCTAAAACCAATAACAGTGTGAATCTGAATTATAGAAAAGGAAAAATGAATTTCTTTGGAAATGCAAGCTATAACTACAATCAAAACTTTGGTGACTTAAAGATTGATAGAAATTTCCGTGATCAGAATACCAACGCATTATTATCCACTTTTGATCAAAAAGCAAATAACCAGCGTGAGTTCAACAGTTATAACTACAAAGCAGGGTTTGATTATTTCATGAATAAGAAAACGACTTTGGGTTTGGTAGTGAATGGTTACGATAGCAAAGGCATTGAATATACAGACAACACCACTTTTATTAAAGATCCGATGGGTGCATTGGTGACACGTACACAGGCTATCAATGATGTGCATTTGCACTTCAATAACGTGGGCGTGAATATGAATCTTCGTCATGTATTCGACAGTACAGGCAAAGAATTGACCATGGACGCGGATTATATCAGATACAATCAGGATAATACACAAATGCTCACCAATGATTTCTTTGATCATACTGGTAGTATCAAATCACCTAAAGAAATCTTGAGAGGTATTCTGCCTGCGAATATCAATATCTATAGTATCAAGGCAGATTATTCTCAATCATTGAAAGGACAAATGAAATTAGAGACAGGATGGAAAAGCAGTTATGTAAATACAGATAACGATGCTCAATATGCAAACTGGAATGGAACATCGTTTGTAAATGATGTTACACGTAGCAATCACTTCTTATACAAAGAGAATATCAATGCTGCATATTTGAACTTGAATAAACAATTCAATAAAAAGTGGAGTGCACAATTGGGACTTCGTGCAGAGAATACAAATATTACCGGTAACCAATTAACAACAGGAGAGGTGTTTAAGCGTAACTATACGCAAGTATTCCCAACTATGTATATCGGTTACACAGCTAATGAAAAGAATCAGTTCGCCTTAAGTTATGGTCGTCGTATCGATCGTCCAAACTATCAGGATCTGAATCCGTTCTTCTACTTCTTGGATAAGTATACTTACCAAGTTGGTAACCCATATCTGAGACCACAATTCAGTCACAATATTGAATTGAACCACACTTTCAGAGGAATCTTGAATAGCTCTATCAATTATAGCTCAACCAATGATATCCTGCAAGATGTTATTGAGCAGATCGATAGTACCAATAGTTCTTTTGTAAAGAAGAGTAACATTGCGAGAAGACAAAACTTAGGTGCGTCAGTAAGTTTAGGTATGCCAATCACAAAATGGTTTAGAACAAACGTTTACATGAATGCATTCCACAATAAGTTTACCGGCGTTGTGAATGGTGGAGAAATATCAGCAAGTGCTACAACATTCATGACCAATGTATCTAATCAATTTACTTTTCCTAAAGGCTGGGGTGCAGAGCTGAGTGGTTTTTATCGTACCGGTGGGGTAGAAGGCGTTATGGCGATGAGATCAATGGGTGGATTGAATATTGGATTTACCAAACAAGTATTGAAGAACAAAGGAACCATTCGATTAGTAGCTCGTGATATCTTATACACACAACAGTTCCGTGGATATAGCAAATATCAAAACGTTGATTTAACAATTCATCAGGTAAGAGATAGTAGAGTCGTGAACCTCAGCTTTACATACCGTTTCAGTAAAGGTAAAACTGCAGCACAGCGTAAAAGAGGTGGAGCGAATGAAGAACAGAATCGTGTAAGTATTGGAGGTAATTAATCGACAGAAATTTGAACGGAGTTGAGGGGGAATAAATGGCACTATTTTCCATTCGACCTAAAATGACTCCGTTCATCCTTATTTGACAATTTTATGTAGCCTCTACCTTTCAATTTAGCTGTATCAATTAGTTTTTTTCTCATGTGCATTATATAGAAGGCGGCCCCGATGTCTATCGGGGCTTTTTTATTTGGTTCATGGTCAATAGTCCATTGTCGATAGTCCATGGACCATGGGATTTGAATGTAGTGGGAGATTGGCTGTATTTGATCGGATAATGCTATTTTCTCCTAACCATCGACCATGGACTATTGACCATGGACTATGGACTATGAACCATCCCTCAACCTCCCTATCTTTGCCAAAAACAACACCATGCCTTCTTTTGATATTGCCAGTAAAGTAGACCTGCAAACGCTTGATAATGCCATCAACACCGTTAAAAAAGAAATTGCAGGCAGATTCGACTTCAGGGATTCTCATGTTGCTATTGAACTGAATAAAAAAGACTTTATCGTATCACTGGAAGTTGAGAGTGATATGAAAATGAAGCAATTGATCGATGTACTGATCGGTCGCGCTATTAAACAAGGAATTGATGGAAATGCTTTCGATTTCTCGAAAGATGCTTATCCCAGTGGTAAAGTGGTCAAAAAAGAAGTACCGGTTCGTAATGGATTGAAACAGGAGGACGCCAAAAAGATCGTAAAAATGATCAAAGACAGTGGTATGAAGGTACAAGCAGCTATTATGGATGATATCATCCGGGTGACAGCTAAGAAAATCGATGATTTACAGGAAGTTATAGCGAAATGTAATGCCGGCGGATTTGGTATCCCCCTGCAGTATATCAACATGAAAAGCTAACAAAAACCTTACATTCTTGACACTTTCTTGAACCTTGTTCCTTCATGCTTGGTTCTTTTGCTGTCATTTTTTTGGCAAGTAACCTGTATTTTGTTACTTTTGCAGTCCTTAAAAATAAGCGTACGGCCAAATCCGTACCACCTAAAAATAAAAATTATGAAACAAGGTATCCATCCAGAAAATTATCGTTTTGTAGTGTTCAAGGATATGAGTAATGGACATTCATTCCTGAGCCGTTCAACTGCAGCTTCTAAAGAAACCATTCAATGGGAAGATGGTAACGAGTATCCGGTGATCAAATTGGAGATCTCTAATACTTCTCACCCTTTCTATACTGGTAAAAACATGCTGGTTGATACTGCAGGTCGTATCGATAAATTCAAGAAGCGTTACGAGAAGAAGAAATAATTTCAACTTCAACTATATTGAGAGTCCCGCTTGTACAACTTGCGGGACTTTTTTTTGCCCATAATTTCCGTTCATCATCAACCACATTGTTATGCGATAGATATGGGAGTGTCATAGGGATAGTTTTGTTGCTGCAATTTGTAATCATGAAACAGATCCGACAAATCATAACATCAACACTCATCATATCAAGTCTGATGTTCACTGCTTGTAAAAAGCAACCTATCACCCCTCAACTACCGCCACCTCAACCACAACAGCCAACAGGTAAGCTGGCTAAACTGGTATACGATACTGGTGCATTTGATTCGCTGTATTATTTGGCGGATGGAAGAATCACAAAGCTTGTCAACAATATCGATCCTGCATTTGGAGATGGTATCGCATATCATTTTGTGTATGATGCTACCGGTAAAGTGGAAAGAATCAATAGCAGTGAAGATCGATCTTATCGATATAGCTATGAGAATGGTAAAGTGGTTGCGATTAGTGAATACATCCATCAACATAAGTCTTCTTACAAATTATTTAATTATGTAAATGATGTCCTTACCTCAATGGAGATCTACAACTACAATGGATCGGCTAGAGGATATGAATTCAGCGGTTTACATACGTATAGTTTTTACCCCGATGGTAACTTAAAGGAAGAAGTGACCTACACTGTGAATGTATTCACCGGACAGCTGATAAAACATATAACAATCGATTACTCTGATTATGATAATAAATTAAATCCGGAAGAGTTGGTTCGACAAGTACCATACTATTATGGAATTGTTCGCATGAAGAATAATCCGGGTAAAAGAATTACGAAACGAGAAAGCAATGGTATTATAACTACATTCAATAGTCAGTTCACTTATGATCAACAAGCAAAACCATTGACAAAGAAATTTCTATACCAAGACCCGTCAGGTTCTTTAATTGAGACCAATACATTATTCTATTATTATTAAGCGTTTAGCAAGCAACAGATTATTTAAGATCGGGTGTTCAAATGAATACCCGTTCTTATTTATGCAAATGCAAACCTTACCTTTGTGATTCAATTGAAAAATATGAAACTGGATATATTGGCATTTGGCGTTCATCCGGATGATGTTGAACTAGGTTGTTCCGGTACCATCTTGGCTGCATTGGCTGAAGGAAAGAAAGTAGGTATTGTAGATCTTACGCGTGGTGAATTGGGAACCAGAGGTACTGCTGAAACCCGTCAACAAGAAGCAGCAGCTGCTGCAAAGATCCTCGGGGTACAGGTTCGCGAAAACCTGAGTATGGCCGATGGATTTTTTCAGAATGATGAGGCGCACCAAAGATTGGTCATTGAAATGATTCGTAAATATCAGCCGGAGATCATTCTTGCCAATGCACCAGAAGACAGACATCCTGATCATGGAAGAAGTGCTAAGCTGGTTTCGGATGCTGCATTTTTATCCGGATTACGCAAGATCGAAACGACGCATGATGGTGTTGCTCAAACTGCGTGGAGACCCACATATGTATTCCACTATATTCAGGATCGTTTTATACAACCTTCATTTGTGGTGGATATTACTGCATATATGGATAAAAAGATTGAATCTGTCTTGGCATATACCACACAATTCAACAGCACCGGTGGTGATGAACCACAAACTTATATTTCTACGCCACAGTTTTTAGAAACAGTAAAAGCTCGCGCCATGATGCTCGGAAAAAGAATAGGAGTGGGTTACGCAGAAGGATATATCACCGAGAAGATCATTGGTATCAGTAGTTTTGATGCGATTATTAAGCATACTACTTAGTTAATAGCCTATAGGTTATGGCCTATGGAGAATTGATAATAATGTGTGGTAGGATCAATTGGTTCAACTATTAGCTATGAACAATAAGCTATCGACTTATCACCACAAACAACTCACTCCCTAAACGTGGTGGGATGGAGTTGTAGCAAGGCTCCATGCGGATTTGATGGAATGTTGAAGCGAATAGTGCTCTGTATTCTTTTTCACTTCCCCCAAAAGGTGGACCACCCTCGAAAGATCTGTTGAACAATACACCCACCAATTTACCTTTAGGTTTTAATAGTTCTGACATTTTTGTAACATAATTTCCTCTTAATGCCGGATCAATGGCGCAGAAAAAAGTTTGTTCCAGAATAAGATCATAGGTGCCTGTTAATTCAAAAAAATCTCCGGTGATGATCTTTATGCTTTTTTTATATGCTACAGTTTGAAGTGCCAATTTTTCTGTTACTGATGTTGCAAGATCTATCACCGTGACATCTGTAAATCCTTGCTCTAATAAATACAAAGCCTCGTAGCTATTGCCACCACCGGGAATCAATATGCTGATATGTTTATCAGACAATTGGTCGATGTATTCCTTAAGCGGTGTAGAAACAGTACCAATATCCCAACCTGTTTGTTGTTGTAAATATCTGTTGTTCCAATATTCATGAGAAAGAAATTGATTCATGAAATCCTTTTTTATTCCAATGTGGTACCATTACAAGAACCATCAATCACCAATATGTGATGCATGGGATGGAATGGTAAGAATCTTTATCTGTCTGCCACTGATATACCTGAATTGATTACCATCCCAAAAACCATCCTGCTCCAACATGATACGAATGGATTTTTTCCATTGTGGAATTTCAGATGCTGCATTCAATTCGATGGAGTAAGCTGTATTTTTATTCAATGGAAAATCTCCCGAACCCGGCACACCACCTTGTTGATCCCACAATCCGATGGTTGGACCGGCAGCATGTCCATGAAATCCGATAGGGTGGGTGTAAATAACAGCTTGAATGTTCTCAGCTTTAGCTTGCGCCAATG
Source organism: Sediminibacterium sp. (assembly GCA_965279585.1). Classification (GTDB taxonomy): domain Bacteria; phylum Bacteroidota; class Bacteroidia; order Chitinophagales; family Chitinophagaceae; genus Sediminibacterium. The sequence continues at coordinate 1,802,960 of OZ257248.1, forward strand.
CATCAGCCAATATTTGATTGCCGGTTTTGCCGGTCTTGAATTGTGAGGTCAGGATATCTTGTAGTCTATTTCCTTTTTCAAATGCTTTTACCAAATAATCGGGAACTGTTTTCTCACCGGGTTGCAGTACATAAGCATGCTGTTGAATATCTGTATTCAAACGTAAATAGGTAATGCCAATATCCACATGCAATACATCTCCTGTTCTGATCACTTCATCTTTAGGTCTGTTAGAAAAGGAGCGAAGATGGTCAAAGCTCTCGGGATCATTTCTCTGTATAGATACAGATGGATGAAACCATGTGTCTAAACCAAGATCCCTGATCTTTTGTCTGAACCACCAAACAAGATCATCAGTAGTGGTAACTCCCGGCATGATCACTTTCTCTGAAAATCCTTCTTTGATGATGTCATGTGTGATCTGAATCAGTTGAGGATACAATTGCATTTCTCTCGCCGTTCTTGTCTCCAACCAACGAACAGCCAACTTTTCTGCGCTGACCACTTTAGCTGCAGTAGCCATAGGGAGTTTTGCCATCAATTCTTTTTGCTCAGTAAATGTGAGTCCGTCGGCATGCGCATAATGTGTAGAATAATTCAATCCTATTTTAGATGGATTCTTTTGTTTGATCAGATCTGTCAACGCATCCCACTGATCAGGGAATTTAGTCATGTCCCAGGCTGCTTTGATCTCATTACCTACATTATAACGTGCAATAGCATATTTCTCAATTGTGCCGTTGGGATTATTATAGAACGCCAAGATGGTTCTTCGTCTGGCTGAAATCCATGTAGAAGGCAACATGGTCTTGATCACAGGATCTTCATTGTATTCTCGTGAAATAACGATCCACATATCAATACCTTCTTCTTTCATCAAGGCAGGTAACAAATGATTCAAACGCTCTGCTAATAATTCATCAATCACCCTGGATTGTTCTTTCAAAGGCAGAATATATTGCGCACGACCTACAAATGCTCCAAAAAAAGTGATGGTAACGAATAGTAGTATTTTTTTCATAAGAATTAGTTTATGACAGATGTCTGATGTCAGATGTCAGATATATTTTTTTAATTTTAACTTTTGACTTTCTTTTCACTACCCACCACTCACTTCACTCTGTCTCGGCACAATAAACCCAATCAAATCATTCAACTCTATACCGGCTCTTTCGCAAGCGTCTTTGATATCTTCTCTCGAAACGTTGGCGGCGAATGACTTTTCTTTGAGTCTTTTGTTGACACCTTTTACGTCCATACCGGCATAACCACCCGGACGCATTAGTGAGTAGGCATGTATCAAACCTGATAGCTCATCAAATGCATATAACATCTTATCCATCTCGGTTTCGGGTATCACACCAAAATAGTGATGTCCATGAGATGCAATTGCACGGATGATCTCAGGGTCTATATTACGTTCCTCGAGTTCTTCGATGATTTTTTTGCAGTGTAATTCAGGCCATTGATCCCAATCGGCATCATGTAAAAGACCGGCCATTTCCCAACGCCATTGGTCAACTTCATTCGCCTGTAATTTTTCGGCAGCCCAACATTTCATTAGATGTCCAACTTGACGCATGTGTAGCTTCAACCTTGGATTCAATACCCATTCATGAAACAATGCTTCTGCTTCCGCTCTTGTTAATACATTTCCTTTATTCGCAGGATCTCCAAAAATTGTTCTTCCCAAGTGTAATGACATAGTCCATCATTTATTTCAGTGCCTCTCAGTGAACTTAGTGGCAATTGATTTACCACTGAAAACAAAGAATTACACTGAATAAAAATAAGTAAATGGCAGATATTTAGTGCTACAGATTCTTCATCATCATTTCTTTGTATTTTTCCGGTTCAACTGAACCCATGAGAAATACAGTTTTATTGATCTTTATATTCACCGTGATTGCTTGTTCAACACATCCATATAAGTCTACCAATAAAGTATACAAGCAAAAGGTAAAAGCCTATGCCAAAGAACTTGCGGCATTACCGATCGAAAGTTCATTTTCTGATTCAGCTTTATTGCCGCCGTATTGGGTGGGAACTACCAATTTCAATTTGCGTAAGCCTACTTTTGTGATCATTCATCATACAGCTCAGAACTCTTGTGACCAAACACTGAAAACATTTACACTTCCACGTACTTCAGTAAGTGCACATTATGTGATTTGTAAAACGGGTGTATTGCATCACATGTTGAATGATTATCTGCGTGCATGGCATGGCGGAGTAGGGAAGTGGGGCAATCAAACCGATATCAATTCTGTATCCATCGGCATTGAACTGGATAACAACGGATTTGAACCATTCGATAGTTTACAGATCAATAGCTTATTGAGCTTACTGAACCGACTCAAAAAGCAGTATGCCATTCCTGCTGCTAATTTTATTGGTCATGGTGATATTGCACCTACCCGTAAAAATGATCCCAATTATCGATTCCCTTGGAAACTGCTGGCGGAAAAAGGATTTGGTCTGTGGTATGACGAAAACAGAGAACCTGTACCAACTGATTTTAATCACATTCAGGCATTACGTATCATCGGCTATGACGTAAAAGATACAAGTGCGGCTATACAAGCCTTCAAGCGCCATTTCTTACAGGATACCACCAAGCGAATCAATGATTTGGATAAAAGTGTGTTAAATAATCTACAAAAGAAATATTGGTGATGGGTGCTAGGTTCTAGGTACTAGGTTCTCGATAATAGGTAGTGGTCATATATATAATAATACCTTCAACCAAGTACCCTGCACCTAGTACCCAGTACCCAAGACTTCTAATCCTCGTCATCTCTGTTTCCACCTCTGTTATTAAATAGCTTGAATGTAGCACTACCGAATTTATAAGAGAATGTGATGCGGAAATTGCGTACGTTTCTTCTGTTATAACCGGATTGGTAGAATAGTTCAGTATCAAAAATATTTCCGTTTCTATTGGTATTGAAAACATCATTCACGGCCAAAGTGAGAGAAGCTTTTTTATCCTTTAAAAAATCTTTGCGTATGGCCATGTCAATACTGTATTGTTCCAACGTTTTACCTTGAGCAGTTACTTCCATGGATTCATATTCTCCGACCATTTGTAAACTTAAATTTCTGAATAAGGACGTTTTGGTAGTCGGAAAGCGATAGTTAGCGATCAATTTTCCTTCCCAGTTGAAGCCTTGATTGCTGAGGTCTAGTCCACCAACAATGGCTTTCACTTTTCGATACTGCATATTGACACTGGGTGTCAGATCGAAATCATTACCGATCTTATGTTGTAAGGTAAATTCAGCACCCAATCTATTCGTGTATTGAGCGTTGATGAAAGTATTCAAAATGGCGTTTGGATCAACTGCAGCATTGTTCAACTGCTGATATTGTGCTGAAGTAATGGTATCACTGAAACGAGTGATATCTCTTTGATTATTTCGAAAATATAATACTCCCAGAAAACTACCGCCTTTGTATTTGGTGTTATAGTTAAATTCAAATGAATTGGTAAACTCCGGTTGTAACTGTGGGTTGCCTTGATTGAGATTCACGGGATCTGTAATATCGACAAAGGGGTTTAATTGTCTGAAATTTGGTCTTCTGATCCTACGGCTATAATTGAATTGAATATCGGTGTTATCATTCAATGTTTTGGTTAGAAACAAACTTGGAAAGAAGCCATCCAACAATCGATTCCAACTATTCGGATAGGTGTAGCCGAATGTGCGAGCACTATCTAATAATTCACCTTCAAATTCAGAATATTCTGCCCTTAATCCGGCCTGATAAGAAATGCTGTTGATCTTATTGGAATAAGTAACATAACCTGCATGAACCGATTCTTTGTAACGAATATTATTGCTTAATGGTAATTTGGTTTCTACTCCGCTACCCAATGCGAAAGCAGAGAAAGAACTACTAACATCATTGATATAAGATCTTAATCCGGTTTCTAATTTTCCGTTCTCACCTTTTGGATCACTATAATCTACTTGAATAGTGAGCTGGTTGTTTTTATTCGTGCCGTTATTTCTGACTCTGGCCGTTGGTGAAAAAGTGGTGCCATCAGTATTGAAAAAGGAATTCGTGATATTGGATAAATTATTACCACTGCCATAGTTCATGTTGACATTAGCAGTTAATTCCTTTCCATTTTCAGGAAATTTGTGTGTGAAGTTCAATTGACTATTATAACGATTGAAGCCGGATATGTTTTCTCCTAAGCGATCCCCGGTTCTTTGTAGGGTGCCCGTTTTATCAAAGTAGAACTGATCTTGTTCTTCACGATTGGTAAATTTTCCGTCTACGATGCCTTGTGTAAATGATAAAGTGTTTCTATTGTCAAGAAAATAATCCAATCCAAATCGAATGGAATTGAATCTTCTCAAACGTGCATTGGAAGAATACTGATTAAAGAAATTATCTGCTACTCCATTGATACGGTTCTCTCTCAAGGATTCACCTCTTGCAATACCTCCGGATTGATTGATACTACCACTGGCAAATACATTCACTTTACCCTGACGAGCATTCAGTGCCAGATTGCCATTATAGATATCAGGATAACCGCCACCGATACTGGCCACGCCATTCAATCCAACACGTTTATTTTTCTTGAGTATGATATTAATGATGCCGCCGGTACTGGCTGCATCGAATTTAGCCGATGGGTTGGTAATAAGTTCAATGGTTTCAATATTGTCTGAAGGAATCTGATCCAGCGTGAGAATGGTAGGGCGGCCATCCACAAAAATCTGGGGTTGACTATTCCGCAACTGCACATTTCCTTCTACGTCGACAGAAACAGAAGGAATGTTTTTCATGACATCAATAGCTGTACCGCCGGTAGCGGTTAAACTTTTTTCAACGTTGAATACTTTACGATCGATCCCCATTTCCAATGCTGGTTTCGTTGTAGAACGAACAACCACGGCTGCAAGGGTAGTAGCGTCTTGTTCTAAAGAAATATTACCTAGGTCTTTTTCAACAAAACCGGTTTCAGTAATGTTTCGAACATTGTCGGGTGTAAATAAAACAGAGAAGGTTTTAGAAGCATATGCAATACTCGAAATGACCAGTTTAAAACTGTCAGCTTTCGGTAAATTGGTAAAACGGAAATCACCATTTGTTCTTGTGAGCACTGCATTGATCAGACTATCATTACCATAAACACCTTTACCATATAATTGTACAGAAACTGCTTCCAGGGGTTTGTTGGTTATTGCATCTGTGATTTTTCCAAATATTCGGTTGCTGGCAATTTTAAAAGAGAGATTATCAACATCCATGTCTCTCTCATCTTGTGCGAAAGTCCGGGCTGTAAACAATAGGCCAATCAATAAGTAACGTAGATTTTTCAACATGATTTGTGATTTGTCAGTGAAACACGATTAAGAAATAACCTAAATGCCCAGGGAGTAATAAAGTGCAAAAGTACTTTGATGGTTTTTAAACGCCTGATGAAAGCCAATTGTTTAACAAATTCTACGGTGATATTTGATTACAGGCTCAATCTTGTATATGAATCGGTCAATAAAACTATTCAAGACGGCAAATTCCTTAAAAATCAAAAAATCACGGATCAAAAAAATCAAAAATCAGCTTTCCTAACGTTTGTTAGCTTATTTTTGCACCGCCAAAAAGAAAACATATGCAATTCCAACTTAGCGAAGAACATTTAATGATCCAGAAAGCGGCACGTGATTTTGCCCAAAATGAGTGTTTACCAGGTGTGATCGAGCGCGACGAGAAACAGCAGTTTCCAAAGGAGCAGATCATGAAACTTGCGGAACTGGGTTTTATGGGAATGATGGTAGATCCTAAATATGGTGGCGCCGGAATGGATACTATTAGTTATGTTCTTGCCATGGAAGAGATCAGTAAAGTTGATGCCAGTACCAGTGTTTGTATGAGTGTGAATAATAGCTTGGTATGCTGGGGGCTTGAAGCTTTTGGCTCTGAAGAACAAAAGCAAAAATATTTGACTCCATTGGCACAGGGACGTAAAGATGGAGAATTATACATTGGTGCATTTTTATTGAGTGAACCGGAAGCAGGTAGTGATGCTACCAGTCAGCGTACCACTGCTGAAGACATGGGTGATTATTATTTACTGAACGGAACAAAGAACTGGATCACCAACGGATCTTCAGCTTCTGTGTATCTGGTAATGGCGCAAACCGATCCTGCAAAAGGAAGTAAAGGGATCAATGCGTTTATCGTTGAGAAAAGCTGGCCGGGTGTAACGGTTGCAGCAAAAGAAAATAAATTAGGTATTCGCGGAAGTGATACACATACGATTCTTTTGACCGATGTTAAAGTACCAAAGGAAAACAGAATCGGTGAAGATGGATTCGGCTTCAAATTTGCCATGAAAACATTGGCTGGCGGAAGAATTGGTATCGCTTCTCAGGCATTGGGTATTGCGAGTGGTGCTTATGAATTAGCATTGGCTTATAGCAAACAGCGTAAAGCATTTGGTAAAGAGATCATGCACCACCAAGCCATTCAATTTAAGTTAGCTGATATGGCTACGAAGGTAGAAGCTGCACGTTTACTTTGTTTGAAAGCTGCTTGGGAGAAGGATAATAAAATTGATTATACACTGAGTTCATCTATGGCTAAAGTATATGCGAGTGAAGCGGCCATGTGGATATCAACTGAAGCAGTACAGGTTCATGGTGGATATGGTTTTGTGAAAGAATACCATGTAGAAAGATTGATGCGCGATGCGAAGATCACTCAGATCTATGAGGGTACCAGTGAAGTGCAGCGGATTGTGATCAGTAGAAGTATTCTCAGTAAATAAAAGTCAAAAGTAAAAAGTCAAAATAGGAGGTGAGCTTTGCTCACCTTTTTTTATGATCTGATTCGAGGGTTTGAAAATGGATAGGTCATCCTGCAACATCTAATGATTTTGCTATAACACATCATTCTGTAACATTTTGAATAATTCACGTTAAAGATGGCAAAGGATACGGCGTCAGTGCTTAAGTGCCATTTTTACTATGAAGAAGAAAAGTATTTTAATATCAGCCTTGTTTGTATGTACAATGGCAAATGCTCAGGCAGGTGATAAAGCTATTAATGTGGCTGTGGATTCATTTATTACACAGAAAATGAAGACGCTGAAAATAACCGGAGTTGCCATTGCAGTAGTAAGAAACGGAGAAGTGATCAATCAATCTGTATATGGGATGGCTAATTTGGAATGGAATGCCAAAGTCTCCTTACATACTAATTTTCAACTCGCTTCTTGTACCAAATTGATGACTTCTACGCTTTTACTGAAAGCCATTAGTGCCGGTAAAATACATTTAGAAGATCCTGTGGGCTTGTATCTCGATACTATTCCGGATTCTTGGAAATCTATTCGTATTAAACATTTGATCAGTCATTCGAGCGGATTAAGGGAGTTCAAAGGAGATCCATACACGCCCATAGATATAGTTGTTCGATCGTTAAAAGATTCTACATTGGAATATACCCCGGGAACCGGTCAGCATTATGCGCAGGCAGATTTTATGCTCTTATCATACATTCTCGGAAAAATATATCATAAGTCATTTCCTGATTTGATCAACGATGAAATAGCCATTCCATTAAAAATGTATGACGGCGGTTATGATATGGAAACCAAAACCGGAAGTTTGATGAGAACCAAACTTATCAGAGAAAGGGCAACAACTTATTACGATTTGAAAGGCAATATGCAGGGTTATAAGTTTATCTATCCACAATTTTATTATTCTGCAGCAGCATACTACGCATCTATCAGTGATTTAACGAATTGGGCTATCGGACTTGATAATGATGTGTTATTCTCCAAACAGCTGGTTGATGGGATGATTTATGGACGCGATAACATTGGAGAAAAACAATCATCCTTCACCCAAGCAGGTTGGATATTGGAAAACGAAAACGGAATTACTTATGCCGGACATAGCGGAGGACCTGGCTTGTCAGAAATTATCAGATTCCCCAAAGAGGGCTACACATTTATTGTATTAAGTAACGATGGTGAATTATTGCCCGGACTCGCAAGAGCTATTGCATCCTTTTATATTAAAGGGCTGTCACCAAAATTTACCGTTGAAAAGTTTGATCGATAAATCTGTTGTTCATAGAAAAGCTTGTTCAATCTTTTCTGCTTTATTCTTGTCATCATTTTTACAAAGATGTTCTATAACATTTTTTTATAAAATTATCAGAACAAAACTTTTTTTGTTTTGTTCCTTAATAACCCCTCTTGATGCATGATCAGTAGATCATGGTTTGTCCTACATGTCACGATCGTTGATGAACCCTTAATCAATCGCATGACGATGTTGTGATGGTCTTGTACTGACCACTGGTCTTGACGTACACGACTATCAATGTTTACTATTTATCAATTTATTTATTTACTCAGCCGATGGAAACACACGTGAATCCAACCAGCAATTCTATGCCCACAACGCAATCATGGCAACTGATTCAAATGCTGATGCATGGTAAGGGCGTATTGCATGTGATCACGGATGCTTCGATCGTGCAAAACAACATCTTTTATATAACCCATCATTAATCAACAAAAAACCAAATTATGATGAAGCACATTAAAATTTTAATGTTAGCATGCCTGCCACTTTTTGCTTTGGTATCTTGTAAAAAAGATGAAGCAGCACCTGCTAAAACGATTGCAACATTGGTAACAGAGAATGCAAATCTTTCGTTGCTGAGAACCGCTGTTGTAAGAGCAGGATTGGTTGAAACTTTATCCGGACAAGGAACATTCACTGTATTTGCGCCGGACAATAATGCATTTGCTGCAGCAGGTTTAGGTACAGAAGCTGCTATCAATGCAGTGCCGGAAGCTACCCTGCGCCAGATCATTTTATATCACGTGCTCGGACAAGAATATGCATCAGGTGCTATACCTTCTGCTACAACTGAGTTGGCAAGCGCAGGTCAGGCAAATGTGTATGTTACAAAAAATGGAAATGGTGTTTTTGTGAATGGTGCTGCGGTAACCACAGCTGATGTAGATGCAACCAATGGTGTGGTACACGTGATCAATAAAGTATTGATGCCTCCTCCGGGAAATATTGTACAGTTAGCACAAGGTAATGCCAATCTTTCTTTCTTAGTGGCGGCTGTAGTAAGAGCGAGTCAAGGTACTACCAATGTAGCAGCTGTATTATCCGGTGCAGGACCCTTTACTGTATTTGCTCCCACCAATACTGCCTTTCAAAATGCAGGTTTCCCAACCATAGAATCTATTCAACAAGCTAACCCCAATACATTGGCTTCTATTCTCACTTATCATGTGATCGCTGCAAGGGTATTTTCTTCTGATCTAACAGAAGGTGCTAGACCCGCAACAGCGAATGGTGGAACTGTGACCATCACATTAGCAGGCGGTGCCAAAGTAAGAGGTAATGGTAATATGGCCGCTTCTAATATTACAGGTACTGATATCGTTGCCAGCAATGGTGTAGTGCATGTGATTGATGCGGTGTTGTTGCCGTAGGAGAGATGAAAAGTAAAAGGTTAAAAGTGAAATGGTTTTCACTTTTAACCTTTTACTTTTTATATTTCGTTTGAGCTTATTTGTGATGAGATTCCGGGGCTTGATTTTTTGGGATCTCTCGCCGTTGTTGGTCGCCTGATCAACAATCAAATGGTTATTCTTCAACCAATAACTTATTGAAAAGAATTCCCGCCCCAACCGGATCGATCTTTTTTTCTATACAAGCACGGGTGAATAATTCTGCTGTAAGTCCTGATCCATATAGATCACTCGTGGCTGTTTTTTGGTATTGTTCAATTAGCTTTTGAAATCTACCACTCTTTACTAGATCGAGAATTGATTGTGCATCTTCTTTCGTTTTCATTTTCCTGTTAACAGACAATACTTTCAAATAACGATCGCCGTACCAACTGAAGAAGAATTTGTCTTTCAATGATAGTGGGTCAAGCCGCATGGTATCTATATCGACTTTGGTTAATCCACGTTTAAAATCCAAGTATCCAATTTTATTGCTATCCGATTTATTAATAGCTAGTAAAGAGAAGCGGTTGGCAGGGTAGGGGTCGGTTGAAAATCTAATGCTCTCTAATCTTTCTAAATAAAGAACTGTTATCGGGGCTACTGTTTCACTGCGAATAATTCTGTACTGATGTGTTGGCTTTTCAATGCAAGACCAATCAGGATAGCACTGTATCTCAAATAAAGTGTCATTACGTTGTCTTAATTTTTTTATGATACCATCCGTCACTAAAAAATGATAATCTTCCGTAAGAATCTGATCAGGCTCAGGTTCAGCGATCCTGAATAACACAATTATGATAATTAGTAATGGATGGATCATATCATATCTGTTATTGATTGTTGGTCAGGCGACCAACAATAGCCGTAGATGCTCATAATATTTTTACTTTTGAATTTTATACATCTGCTTCCATCACTTTTTCAAACACTTCCTCATACTCCTTATTCATCTCCTCCCATTTCGTTTGAGCCTGTTTGTATTGCGCTTCCAGAGATTGAAACTTTTTAGGATCTGAATAGTTGGATGGATCGCCGAGTGCAGCTTCCAATTGTATTTTCTCTTGCTTTACTTTGTCTAATTCTGTTTCAAGATTACTGAGTCTGCGTTTTAATTTCTGTAACTCCTTCTGTTTTTCTCTGTCGATCGGTTGATTGGCAGGAGTAGTTTTCACAGGTTCAGCAACTTCAACTTTCTTTGCTTCAACCGCAGGTTTATTCTCTGTTTCTTGTCCCTTCCTTGTCTCTTGTTTCTTGCCCCTTGCTTCTTCCTCTTTTATTCTCTCCATTCTTTCATTCCATTCCACCCATTCCTGATAAGTGCCTTTGAATTCTTTGATCTCATGATCAACGATCTCCCAGATCTTATTGGCTGTTTTAGAAATGAAATAACGATCGTGGCTTACTAGGATGATCGTACCTTCATATTTATTCAATGCTTCTGCCAATAATTCTACAGAATGCATATCCAGGTGGTTGGTAGGTTCATCGAGCATCAAAAAGTTGGCTTTGCTGACAATGGTTTTCGCGAGTGCGACACGTGCTTTTTCTCCACCACTTAATACACGTATCTTTTTCTCAACATCATCACCGCTAAAAAGAAAAGCACCTAATAACGCACGCAGTTCGACATCCGTTTTTTTACTGCCGCATTGTTGTAATTCTTCCAGGATCGTATTAGTTAAGGTAAGCGCTTCCAATTGGTGTTGGGCATAGAAGCTCTCTTCAACATTATGTCCCCATACGCGTTGTCCATCAAAAGGTTCAGTACCGGCTACCATACGTAATACAGTCGATTTACCTTTTCCGTTGGCACCAATGAGTGCGATCTTATCACCACGTTCAATCTCAGCCTGAGCACCTTCTAAAATTTTGATCTTACCAAAACTTTTGCTGGCATCTTTTAATTCTACCAACACTTTACCCGGAACTTTCTCTAACTGAAAATTGATGCGCAGATCCGGACGTTCCAATTTCACATCTTCAATTTTTTCAATCTTATCCAGTCGCTTCTGAATACTCTGTGCCTGAGCGGCTTTACTCGCTTTGGCTTTGAATCGTTCAATAAAACGTTCTTGTTGACGAATATAATCCTGTTGATTCTCAAAAGCTTTTTGTTGCATTTCTATGCGCAATGCTTTTTCTGTTTCATAGTAATTATAGTCGCCGGAATAAATATGCAGTTGTTGTTGGTAAACTTCTACGATCTTATTCACCATTCGATTCAAAAAGAATTTATCGTGGCTTACGATCACCACACTGCCTTGGTAATGCAGCAGGTATTTCTCTAACCATTCAATGGAAGGAAGATCGAGGTGGTTCGTAGGTTCATCCAATAAAAGAACATCGGGCTGTTGAAGGATCATTTTACAGAGCAATACACGCATACGCCATCCACCACTGAATTCTTTATAAGGGCGTGCCAAGTCTTCATTGCTGAAGCCCAATCCATGCAGTACTTCTTCGGCTTTGTGATGAATATTGTATCCATCCAGTACATCCAATTCATGGAGAGCATCGGTATAGCGGATCAGCAGGTCATTGTTTTCGGGATCTTTTTCCAGTTCATGTCCCAGTGTTTCGATCTCTTTTTCCAGTTGACGAACACGTTCAAAAGCACCCAATGCCACTTCAGTAATGGTATCATTGGTATCAAAACTTAATAGATCCTGGTGCAGATAGCCAATGGTGGTATCTTTTCCTTTCTCCACAGATCCTTTAGAGGGGGTGTATTCACCCACAAGTACTTTCAGCAAAGTTGATTTACCCGTACCGTTATATCCAATCAGTCCAATACGATCACCGGGTTGTATATGCCAAGTAGCATCTTCCACAATCACACGGGCACCAAATTCAAAAGTCACATTCTGTAAGCCGATCAACATTTCTTAACAATGGTTTAGGAGCGCAAAGGTAATTGCAAACGGCTGCCATTTCAATTTGCTTTAAATTTGTGCAAAATTTATACTTATGAAAAGGATATTGGCCTTCTCCCTGATCTTATTCTTGGCCGCTTGTGGCGGAAATGATGAAAAAGCAGCTGTAGCGGAAGCTCCACAGGCACCACTCGGACAAAGTGCCAATTCTGATACGTTCAATCTGGTATTTGGAAAGATGTTGGATAGCTATTTCCAACTGAAAGACCAGTTCATCAAGGAAAATGATACGTTGATCACCAAAGGCACAGAACAATTGATCGCTGATATCAATGCTGCTGCGGGCGTATTGAGTGAGTTAAAAGCTGATTCCAGTATTGTATCAACTGCTAAAAGCTATACCACAGGTATTGGCAATGAACTTGCCGCTGTGAAGCAGGAAAAAGATATCGAAGAACGTCGTAAATCGTTTCAGGTATTGAGTGAGCAGTTGTATGACTTGATTCGTACCGTTAAATATGATCGAGCAGTCGTATATCATCAGTATTGTCCAATGGCATTCAATGATGCCGGGGCTTTCTGGCTGAGTAACTCCTCTGATATTCGTAATCCGTACCTTCCTAAGAAAATGTTGATCTGCGGGGAAGTAAAAGATTCTATTGATTTCAGAAAACTCTAATCGTCGGTTTATTGTTACTGCTCCGAAATCAGTCAACAATCATTTTATTCTCTTTACATGCGTGGTTCACTTCTGGTGTTAATGTGTAGTATGGTCTTTTCTGTGATAGCGCAGGAGAGGGTTACACTCAATGGATATCTCAAAGATTCATTAACCGGCGAAACCTTGATCGGTGCCAATTTACAGGTAGTGGGGCAGGGTAAAGGCGTTCAAAGTAATCAATACGGGTTCTATTCTATATCTCTGGAGAAAGGAGTGTATCGTCTCCTCGTTTCTTTTATTGGCTACCAAACTGCAGAGCTAACGATCGATCTTAAAAAAGATATCCAACAAAATATATTGCTATTGCCGAATACGGCGATTATCAATAACGTAACCGTCATAGGCCGAAGAAGAGAGAACAATGTGAAGACAGCACAAATGGGTAAAGTAGAGTTGAGCATGAACACTGCAAAAGCCTTACCTGCTTTTCTAGGTGAAGTAGATCCTTTGAAGACTTTACAATTGTTGCCGGGTGTTCGTAATGCAGGAGAGGGGAATGCAGGTTTTTATGTTCGTGGTGGTGGCCCTGATCAAAATTTGATCTTATTAGATGATGCGGTTGTATATAATACAGGTCATTTATTCGGATTCTTTTCCATTTTTAATGCAGATGCCATCAAAAATGTAACGCTCATCAAAGGTGGCATGCCTGCTCAGTATGGTGGAAGACTTTCTTCTGTAGTAGATGTGGCTATGAAGGAAGGTAATAATAACAAAACACAGATCGATGCAGGTATTGGTCTTATCGCATCTCGTTTCTCGATTCAGGGACCCTTGAAAAAAAACAAAGCTTCATATATTCTATCTGCCAGAAGAACATATGTAGATCTCTTATCCAAGCCATTTATCAGCAAACAAAGTGAGTTTTATGGTTCAGGATACTATTTCTATGATCTGAATGCCAAAATGAACTATCGCTTTTCTGAAAAAGATGTTTTGTACTTGAGTGGTTATTTCGGACGAGATAAATTTACTTTCAATAATACCAAACGATCTTTTAGTACCACCATACCTTGGGGTAATTCAACAGCCACTTTGCGTTGGAATCATGTGTTTAATAAAAAATTGTTTGCCAATACTACTGCCGTTTATAATGATTACAAATTTCAACTGGCGGGTAGACAAAATGATTTCAATATCAACTTATCATCCGGTATCAGGGATCTAAATCTAAAAACCGATTTTGATTTTTATCCTGTTCCCGAACACAAATTGAAGTTTGGTATTCAATATACACACCATACTTTTCTTCCCAATATTGTAAGTGGTAGTCAGGATTCTGTTGTTTTTGAACCCAATAATGCCAGTAGAAAGCTGGCAAATGAATATGCTGCTTATATACAGGATGATTGGGAACTGTCTGACAAGATCAAAGTGAATGCAGGATTGCGTTACAGCGTTTTTCAACAAATAGGAAGATATACATTGTATGATCGTGATGTAGACGGAAATAAAATTGACAGTGTGGTGTATGGTCGCGGACAAACCGTCAAAGCTCATGGAGGGTTAGAACCCCGACTTACAGTGCGATATGCTATTTCTGAATTGTCTTCTTTTAAAGCGGCTATTACAAGAAATATTCAATACATCCACTTGGTGACCAACGCAGGTACAACACTACCAACAGATCTATGGGTGCCTAGTACGATCAGGGTTCGTCCACAAACAGGCTGGCAATATGCTGCAGGTTATTTCCGAAACTTTAATAATGGCATGTTTGAAACCTCTCTTGAATTATATTATAAAACCATGAATAACCAGATCGAGTACAAAGAAGGTTATACACCTTCCTTGCGTGATCCTGAAGAAGAATTTGTTTTTGGAAAGGGATGGAGTTATGGAGCTGAATTGTTCATCAATAAAGTGCGCGGAAGATTCACCGGATGGATCGGTTATACTTTGAGTTGGACATGGAGAAGATTCAAAGACCTGAATGATGGATTGAAATATCCCAGTCGTTATGATAGAAGACATGATATGTCGATTGTAGGTACTTATGAGTTATCAAAAAAGTGGAAGGTATCAAGTGTGTTTGTTTATGGAACAGGGAATGCCACGTCTTTACCTGAACGTTTTTATTTTGTAGGTGGGGTATTGACGCAGGAGTATAGTCGGATCAATGCCTATCGAATGAAGCCTTATCATAGAATGGATCTTTCATTTACGTATACACCTACACCTAAAAAAGTAAGAAAGTATACTTCTAATTGGGTATTCAGTTTATACAATGCGTATAGCAGATTGAATCCTTATTTTATTTATTTCGATCAAGAGGGACAAGCATCTAATGGTGATTTGCGTGTGTCTGCCAGACAGGTGTCATTGTTTCCGGTTATACCGGCTGTTACTTGGAATATCAAGCTTTAAGAGCAAGAAACAAGAAGGAAGAAACAAGAAACAAGAAACAAGAATCAAGAATGGATGTTTACTTGATCTTGCAGATTACTTTACTACCGCGAGTTTTAAGAAGGGGTATTCTAGTCTCTTAAAGCTTTCAATGTCTTTATCTCTATCCAAATCACACCTATTAAAACAAATATCTCTCCAATAAAATAAGCAATACCTAAGCCTTTCATTTCTTGACTGTACATGATGATCAGTGCAGTTGTGAGGCAGGCGTACAGTGCATTAGCTGTGATAATGACTTTTAAAAATGGGCGCCATTTTTTTTGAATTAATACCGCACATGAACTTGAGTAGATGGTGAATACTGCAGCTATGGAAGCGAGTATATAAAGCCAGGTGAAAGAAAGTCCAATATAGGATTGGTAAGTTACTAATAGTCCGCCAATCAATGTACTCGTCAGTAATGCCCCCATTGCGTCAAAAAGAAAAACAGACTTCGGGTTGTTGATGAGTTTTTGTAACATTTGATCAGTCAGGTTTGTATTCGATGACCACTTTGGCATTTCTTTTTTCATTCGAAGTAAGAAACACTTCATAGCGTTTTTTTCCGGCAGTGATCACCATGAGTGCCGTATTTGGAGCGATCTCGCCAAGATTTTCTGCTACCAAGATCAATTCATGTCTGATATCTTCTTCAGTACATTTAATATTGAACTTGAGTGGCGTATAATTGAGTTTGCCATTACTGATCACCAACTTGTTGTTGTGGTAAAGAGAGATGGTATCATTATCGATCGTTCCATTATCAAATATTTCTATTGATAAACTACGCTCATTGGTATAGATCGTTTTGATCAAATTATTTTCTCTCTCCAATAACACTTTCGGGATCGGCCCTTTTGTAGTTGTTGGTTGTTCCCATTTTACGATCGGTGTATCAGCCTTTCTTGTTGCGATCGTTGCATCTTGTTTCCAGTTTGACACAGGAGGAGACACAACCGTTGCTTCCGGTTTAGCAGGGGTGGAAGTTTTGGTTGAGGGTGTTTTCTTAACCGTATTTGTTAGTGGTTTTTGTTTTGTTACGGCAGTGTTGTTCTTTGTTGTGGGGGCCTGTGTAACCGGAGTCGACTTTTTTGAGACCGGAGGTGCGGCTTGTATTTTCAAAGGAGTTCTTACAGTATTATCCTTTGGCGTATTTGTATTGGGCTTATTAGTAGTAACGGGCTTTTTAAAACTCACAGGAGGTTTGGCCGAATCCTTTCCACGCTTGGATGAGAATCCACCCTTCTTTAATAAAAAAGGTTCCAATTCGAAATCTGATTCTTTAACCCTTTCTAAATACACTTTACCGCTGCCGCAATCGACCTTACTTTTTACATTCACTGAAATAAAAGTGCCTTGAAGAACTTCCAGATTTCCCATTTTGGAATATTCCAAGTAACAGGTCATTAAACAAGGTTCACTGTTATCGCCAATTTTCAGCTCTTCTAAAGCCAGTTCTTTTAAGATGAGATTCTTGGTCTGAACCGTGTAAATACCCTGTAAAGTTGCTTTTCCATAAAAAACTGTACTCTGATAAGAATAGGTAACACCTTTTAGTGCATTATTGCTCTGCTGATCGATCTGTACCTCATATTTGTACATTTCTTGTCGGGTGTCATCCTTGTACATACTACTTGATGAACCGAAATAACCTCTCCAGATCCCCGTCAAATTCTGGGCACCCAGGGCAATCGAAAACAACAGTAAAAAAGAGGTTAGGGTAATATTCAGTCTCATTCAGGCAAAACTACGATTGCAATATAGTGTATGCTGATAAAGAAGCGTTAAATAAGCTTTGAGTTTCAAGCTACAAGCTGCAAGCTTCACGCTTCAGGAAATGAGACAAATTATAATTACTACAAAACTTGCAGCTTGTAGCTTGCGGCTTATAGCTCTCTTTACACTATTTTTGCAATCCTTAGAATTATTCAATTTTTCAGCAATCGAACCAATGATCAAGATTCGTTTTCCCGATGGGGCAGAAAGGCAGTATGAAGCAGGTGTTAGCGCTTTGGATATTGCTAAATCAATCAGTGAAGGACTGGCCAGAAAAGTATTGGCCGCAAGTGTGAATGGACAAGTATGGGATGCCACACGTCCGATCACGACCGATAGTTCGCTGAAACTGCATACCTGGGATGATTCAGAAGGAAAAAATACTTTCTGGCATTCTTCTGCTCACCTGATGGCTGAAGCAGTGGAAGCGTTATATCCGGGGGTGAAGTTCTGGGTAGGACCGGCATTGGATAAGGGATTCTATTATGATATTGATTTGGGTGGACAACATATCTCAGAAGAAGATCTGGTAGCTATCGAGAAGAAGATGAATGAACTGGCGAAGCAGAACAATGCTTACCAGCGTAAAGAAATATCAAAACAAGAGGCTGTTGCTTATTTTCAGGAGAAGTCTGATGAGTATAAATTAGACCTTTTACAGGGACTGGATGATGGCTCCATCACTTTCTACACACAAGGACAGTTCACTGATCTTTGTCGCGGACCACATATTCCACACACCGGATTTATTAAAGCCATCAAGCTGACCAGTATTGCAGGTGCTTATTGGAAAGGTGATGAGAAGAATAAAATGTTGACCCGTTTGTATGGTGTCACATTCCCTAATCAAAAAGAATTGGATGAATATCTTTTAATGCTGGAAGAAGCAAAGAAGAGAGATCATCGTAAGTTGGGTAAGGAACTGGGCATTTTCACCATGGATGATGATGTTGGAGCAGGATTGCCTTTGTGGTTGCCCAATGGAACAGTGATCATTGAGGAATTGGAAAAGCTGGCGAAGCAAACAGAAGAAGATGCGGGCTACAAGCGTGTGGTAACACCACATATCGCAAAAGAGAGTATGTATCTCACCAGCGGACACTTACCATATTATGCAGATAGTATGTTCCCACCAATGGAATTGGATGGAACGAAGTATTATCTAAAGGCGATGAACTGTCCGCATCACCACAAAATATTTGATGCAGAACCCAAGAGCTATAAGGATCTTCCATTCCGTATTGCAGAATATGGTACCTGTTATCGTTATGAGCAAAGTGGTGAGTTATTTGGATTGATGCGTGTTCGTTGTCTGCACATGAATGATGCACATATTTATTGTAGCAAAGAGCAATTTGCAGCAGAGTTCCGTGCCGTGAATGATATGTACATCAAGTACTTCAAGATATTCGGTATTGATAAATATGTGATGCGTTTAAGTTTACATGAGCCTACCAAACTAGGTGCCAAATATGTAAATGAACCTGAGCTTTGGAAAGAAACCGAAGCCATGGTACGCAATGTGTTGATCGAATCAAATATTCCATTTGTAGAAGTACCGGATGAAGCAGCTTTCTACGGACCCAAGATCGATGTGCAGATTTGGAGTGCGATTGGAAGAGAGTTTACTTTGGCAACCAATCAGGTAGATTTCAATTCAGGAAACAAGTTCAAGTTGAACTATGTGAACCAGAGTAATCAGCCTGAAGTTCCATTGATCATACACCGTGCGCCATTGGGTACCCATGAGCGTTTCATCGGATTCTTGTTGGAACATTATGCCGGAAAATTCCCTGTATGGTTAGCACCATTACAAGTAAAGATCCTACCAATTAGTGATAAGTTCATGGAATATGCACTAGAGGTAAAACAATCGCTGCGTGCCATTGGAGTGAGAGTGGAGATCGATGATCGAAGTGAAAAGATCGGAAAGAAGATCAGGGATACTGAATTAAGTCGTGTGCCATATATGTTGGTAGTGGGAGAGAAAGAGGCGGCAGAGAGGAAACTGGCGGTGCGCAGACAAGGTAAGGGCGACCTCGGAACACAAGCATTGGAAGCATTTACAGCCATGATTCAGGATGAAATTCTTCAGCGAAAAAGCGGGGAATAATTCGGAATAAGGAAATAGCTATATCTTTAACACCTAAATTTTTAACTAAACAAGTTTTAATGGCATTACCACCAAGAGGGGGCGGAAGATTTAATCCCAGGTTTAACAGGCAACCGGAGCCTGAACATCGTATCAACGAAAGAATCCGAGTACCACAAGTGCGTTTGGTTGGCGACAATGTAACAGTAGGCGTTTATTCAACGCAGGAAGCATTAAAGATCGCTCAGGAACAAGAGTTGGATCTTGTGGAAATTTCTCCTACTGCTGACCCTCCCGTTTGTAAGGTGATCGATTATAAGAAGTTCCTTTACGAAAAGAAGAAGAAAGAGAAGGAGATGAAGGCTAATTCCAAGCAAAGTGAGATCAAAGAGATCCGCTTTACACCTGGAACGGATGATCATGACTTCGATTTCAAAGCAAAACACGCTGAGAAATTCCTGAAAGATGGAAATAAAGTAAAAGCTTATGTTCAGTTCAAAGGACGTGCTATCATGTTCCAAGACCGTGGACAGTTATTACTTTTGAAATTTGCTGAACGTTTGGCAGAAGCCGGATCACTGGAAAGTATGCCCAAGCTGGAAGGCAAGCGTATGTTCGCCATTTTTACACCTAAAACAGGTAAGAAGAAGGCAGCGAGTAAAACAGAAGAATAAGGAACACGAAACAAGAGAAAGGGTTGTAATATTCTGTTTTTCAATTACTTATAGAAGAAATGTCGATGATTTTCATCGACATTTCTTCTATAAGTGAGGCGCGGTTTAAATTCCCTTGTTTTTCTGTTCCTTATTTCTTATTTCATATTTCTCTGTTTTTCCCCTACTTTTGCACTCCAAATTTTTCCCGTAAGGCTCAACAAGTGTCCCGTCTGTTCGGGGCCGCCAGCAGGGTGTAATCTTAATCAGATTATTATTTATGCCAAAGGTAAAAACAAACTCCAGCGCAAAGAAGCGTTTCAAGGTGACCGGCAGTGGAGAGATCACCTTCCAAAAAGCTTTCAAAAGGCACATTTTAACCAAGAAATCAAAAAAGCGTAAAAGAGCATTGAACAAGAAAGGTGTTGTAGGTGCTCCTAACAAAGACTTTGTTCTTCGTTTATTACGTCTGAAAGGTTAATCAAAGCCAATCAACCCGGAAGGGAAATCAAACCATTAAAAAACAAATCCTGATATCGGTTTACCGAAGAAGGAACAAAAAAAGATACTATGCCACGTTCAGTAAATGCAGTAGCATCAAGAGCCCGCAGGAAGCGTATCCTGAAGCAGGCCAAAGGATTCTACGGTAAACGTAAAAATGTATACACCGTAGCCAAAAATATTGTTGAAAAAGGTATGACCTACAGCTATGTTGGTCGTAAATTGAAGAAGCGCGAATATCGTCAGCTTTGGATCGCCCGTATCAACGCAGCAGTAAGAGAGGAAGGATTGACCTACAGCCAGTTTATCAATAAATTGGCAGTTAAGGGCATCGATCTGAATCGTAAAGTGTTGGCTGATCTGGCGATGAATGAGCCCGCTAGTTTCAAGGCACTTGTAAACTCAGTAAAATAATCAGCAAGCTGATCAAAAATATAACCGGGAAGTAACCCTACTTCCCGGTTTTTTTATTTGTTGAACTGCACAAACAACTATTTTTGTTGTTTCAATAAGGTACCAATCTTGTTCACACTAAACAACCACTAACCCGGCTAATGAACAATACCTACACCTCACTGGTGAATCAGACCTTCCACTTTCCACAAGAAGGATTTGATGTTAATGATGATGGCTATCTCCAGTTCAATGAACTGGATCTGAAAAAGATCATAGAAAAATATGGTACGCCATTGAAGTTGACCTATCTGCCCAAAATCGGAATGCAGATCAACAAAGCCAAAAAGATGTTTGCCGATGCTTTCAAGAAGCATAAATATGAAGGCGAATATTTTTATTGTTATTGTACCAAGAGTTCTCATTTCTCTTTTGTAGTGGAAGAAGCTTTAAAGCATAACATCCATCTGGAAACTTCTTATGCGTATGATATTGAGATCATCAATCGATTATATCAACGCAGAAAGATCAATAAAGAGACCTATATCATCTGTAATGGGTATAAACAGAAGTCTTACACATCACGCATCGCTAAACTGATCAATACGGGTTTCAAAAATGTAATTCCTATTTTGGATAACAAAGAGGAACTGCAGGCTTATAAGCGCAGTGTGAAACAACCATTTCGTTTGGGTATTCGTGTGGCTGCTGAAGAAGAACCTAATTTTCCTTTCTATACGTCTCGTTTAGGCATTCGTGCAAAAGATATCCTTGAATTTTATGTAGATGAGATCGAAGGATATGAAGATAAATTTCAGTTGAAGATGTTGCATATCTTCCTGAATAAGGGGATCAAAGACGATATCTATTATTGGTCTGAGTTGAACAAGATCATCAACCTGTATTGTCAGCTGAAAAAGATCTGTCCGGAATTGGACTCCATCAATATCGGTGGCGGATTTCCGATCAAACACTCATTAGGATTTGAATACGACTATCAGTTCATGATCAATGAGATCGTAAGCAATATCAAGAAAGCTTGTAAGAAGGCGAAAGTACCCATGCCGAATATCTACACAGAGTTTGGAAGCTATACGGTGGGAGAGAGCATGGCGCATATTTATAGCGTTATCGGACAAAAAGTGCAGAACGATAGAGAGTGTTGGTATATGATCGATTCTTCTTTTATTACAACCTTGCCGGATACATGGGGCATTGGAGAGAAATTCTTGATGTTACCGATCAATAAATGGGACAATGAATACCAACGAGTCGTTTTAGGTGGGATCACTTGTGACAGCCATGATTATTATGATTCGGAAGAACATATCAATGAAGTGTTTCTTCCCAAGCTCACGAATACAGATCCCAAAGATGCGGAAGGAAATAAAGAGCCATTGTATGTCGGCTTTTTCCACACCGGTGCTTATCAGGATCAGATCAGCGGTTATGGTGGTATCAAACACTGTTTAATCCCATCTCCCAAACATGTGATCGTGGAATACGATAAAAATGGAAAACTTGAGGACTGGGTATATGCAAAAGAGCAAACAGCTCAAAGTATGTTGAAAATACTGGGTTACTTAAGATAATGTTTACACCAATCATTAAAAGTCAGATCAAACCTGCAAGTTCGATCTGACTTTTTTTATAAACGGATGTTTGCAAAGCATATTTACTACTACTTTTAAGGAAAGTAATATTTATGAAAAAATACCTGTTAGCGATTGTATTGATGACGATAACAGCCCATGTTCAAGCACAATCTTCAGAAGATTCTGTTAAGGCTGTGATCAATCAGCTATTCACTTCTATGCGTAATGCTGATTCTACGGGCGTGGTCAATTGTTTTTCTGAAAAGAATATTCTTCAAACCATTGTTCGTGATAAAGATGGAAATATTAGTGCCAGAAGTGAATTGTTATCCAACTTTGGAAGGAGTATTGCAGGGCTACAAAAAAATGCTGCAGATGAACGCATTGAATTTGAAACCATCAAAATAGATGGTCCACTGGCTTCTGTTTGGACTCCCTATAAATTTTATTTCAACGGAAACTTCAGTCATTGTGGCGTCAATTCCTTTCAATTGCTCCGAGAAAAGAATGGATGGAAAATTCATTACCTGATCGATACGAGAAGGAAGGAGCCTTGTGAGAAGTAGTTGGGGGCTATAGCCCATGGTCCATAGATAGTAGTCAGTAGTGAATAGTGAGTAGTGAGTGTATAAGAGTTACGTTCTCCTTAGATACCACTCACTATTCACTACTCACTACTCACTATTCATCACTCACTTTCCTCACGACTTCCACAATCGTATCATAACTATTTTTAAGTCGTTGATTTATTTGATCCTTGCTTACCCATTCAATTATCTCAATATCTTCAGAGGTTTGAGGGATGAATGGTTGATCTGAACTTGCTTTCATCAAGTACCAATGTGTTTCTTTGATCACATCTTCCTTGATCCACGGATCGAAGTAGGTATGATGCGTAATGATGAGTAATGTTCCTAGATCCAGTTGAGTGAGCCCCGTTTCTTCCATTACTTCCCTAACTGCACAATCTTCGATCTTTTCTCCTTCATCCAATTTACCTTTTGGAAGATCCCATTTTCCTCTCCGGAAGATCATCAATATTTCCTTCTTCTCATTTAATACCAATCCGCCTGCAGCAATTATTGTTTGTATTCCCATGGCTCAAATCTGGTTATTATTTTCAAATTTTCAAATTTCATCTTGCCTTAGGCGAGACAAATTCAGAATTACTTCTACTTTCGCATCATGACCAATGAAAAAGCCGTTGCAGAAAAACTCCTCCAGGTTGGAGCTGTAAAACTCAGTCCCGAAAACCCTTTTACTTGGGCAAGTGGATGGAAGAGTCCGATCTATTGCGATAATCGTAAAGTATTGTCTTTCCCCTATGTTCGCGATTTTATCAAAAGTGAATTATGTAATGTGATTTTTGAAGGCTTTCCTGAAGCGGAACTGCTGGCGGGAGTGGCTACGGCCGGTATTGCCTGGGGTGCTATGGCTGCCGATCAATTGAAATTACCTTATGTGTATGTTCGCCCAAAACCGAAAGAACATGGTATGGGCAACCAGATCGAAGGGTTCTATACTGCCGGACAAAAAGTATTGGTCATAGAAGATCTGATCTCCACAGGTAAAAGCAGTTTACAGGTAGTAGACGTATTACGTGCAGCAGGAGTAGAGGTTGTGGGGATGGTGTCTATTTTTACTTATGGATTCCCTCATGCCGATGAAGCTTTCACAAAAGCCGGTGTTAAATACCAATCATTGACCAATTACAGCAGCTTGATCAGTTTGGCGGTTGAAAAAGGACAGGTGACCGCAGAAACGGAACAATTATTGTTGGAGTGGAGAAAGGATCCCGCTAACTGGAAGGGGATCTAAATTCAGTGTGTCTGAGTGTCTCTGTGGCAACATTTACTGCTGCGTAAGTGTCTAATAAAAGAAATGCCACTGAAGACACAGGATTGCACTGAATGAATCACTTAAATTTTGTCTATGAAAAAGATGTTATTGTTAATGACCCTATGCATTGCATTGGGCAAGCTGACAAATGCTCAACAAGCTAAGCCTGAGTGGGTAACCATCAAATCCAATAACTTAAAATGTTGGGAATGTAAAGAGGCTTTAGATAAGTATCTACTGAAAGAAAAGGGGATCATTGAAGGTGGATTGGTACAATGGAAGATCAATCTTTTACAAGGAGAGATCAAAATGCAATACTTGCCCAATTATACCGATCCGGATGCTTTGAAAGTTACGCTAAACAATGCCGGATTTGATGCTGATGATACCAAAGCAGTCGAAGACGCTTATAAAAGATTACCACCTTCCTGTAAAAGAGCAGAAGATGGCGGCGGTCCCCAGCCAAGAAAGCCTTGTCATGTCAAACCATTTAATTAAGAGACAAGATTCAAGGGACAAGGAACAAGAAAGTCATAAGAAACAAGGATCAAGTTACAACTCGTTGTAGATGTCGTGGTAAACTCTTTGTTTGCCCGACTGAAATCCGGCACTGTTCAAACTTTTAGCTTGGGTACTTGAATCTTTCCTGTGTCTTATCTTCTTGTACCTTGAATCTTACAACTCCAGTTTGTGCCTGGCTTCATAGTCAAAGGGGATGGTTTTGAAGAAACCGGCCTTACCGACCCTTGTTGTTCCTTTAACATGAAGGAGTACTTCCCGGTTGAAAAGGACGCTGAGTGCATTTTTAAAAATACCACGCATGTCTACTTGAATGCGTGAGGGGAGAGTAAATTCTGCTTTTCTTTGGATATGCATCACAGTATCCAACTGATATTTACCCAGATACTGATTATCGATATAGATATCTGCGTCCACTTTTCTGAGATCTACGCCAAATCCATTGGGATTGAAATATACCAGATCCATGCTAAGGGTTGATTTCTCAAAACCCATTTTTTCAATTTTTACGTTTTTTACATTCCGGTAATCAAATGCTTGGGGCTTCTTACAGGCAACCAGAACGATGATAAAAAGGAGCGATGGGAATAAGTATTTCATTCCTGCAAATTACAAGATTGACATAAAACGCTTCTGCCATTTATCAATCCTTTAGGAAGACCTGAATTCATTTCTGGGGAGAGATTGTGTATGATTGAAAAGGAGAGTGGCTTTATCTTTAATTTTAAAAGCGGGAGTATTTTTTGAAGGAGCATGGGTTCCTTTTTTTTGAAATCTTCGCCTAAGAAATTTAGTTTTTTAGCCTTTTTTATAATCAAGTTATAAAACTAATTTATTTGGGTTTATAAAAATAATGTAACTTATTAATTATCAATATGTTAATGAATATTAGCTGATATTTTAAATCATCATTTTAGGGTGTGTTGAATACGGATTTGATCATTGTAAAACAATTTGTTAGTTTTCATTTATTATGGGCGCATTAATAATTGAATATCAGTATTTTGGAAGCATTAGTTATATTAATACTTTGTTTCAATTTTCACATATCAAATTTGAAGTATGTGAAAGCTTCCAAAAGATGAGTTTCCGCAACAGAATGGTTATTGCGGGGAGCAATGGATTGGTGAATTTGTCCGTTCCGCTTGAAAAAGGACGCGACCAAAAGCAGCTGATCAAAGACGTGCGGATCAGTTATTCTTTGCCTTGGCAACAACAACATTGGCGAACCCTTGAATCTTGCTATAACAGATCCCCCTTCTATGAATTTTACCGAGATGGTCTGGAAAGCCTTTATTCCAAGAAGCCAGTTTTCCTACTAGACCTGAACCGAGAAATTCGAGATTGGCTTTGGAAGGTCTTGAAGATACCTTCGGAATTTTCTGAGACCGGTAACTATGAAGCGGTATTCTCAAATGATATCACAGACAAAAGAAGCCATTGGTTACCCAAAAACTTCCAGTTGGAACCTCAGTCAATGATCTATCAGCAGGTGTTTCAGGATCGGATAGGTTTTCATTCCAATCTAAGTATCCTGGATCTTTTATTTTGCGTTGGTCCTTCAGCACATTCACTCCTGAAAGGCAACGTTTTATCCATTTAAATAATCTTAGGTTATAATAGGGTTGAACCCTTAATTTTAAATTTTGTAACCTAGAATTGCCAGTCTTATTTGTGCCTAAATTTTTCATGAATATTAGAAAATTGTTCCTCCTTCTGCTTTTTGCAGGAAATATTTGCTCTCTTACGGCACAAGAGTTCTCCAATAAGGGTAAAGAGTTTTGGATTGCTTATCCTGCGCATATCGATGGACCGCAATCCGTCATGGGTTTATATATCACTTCTGATGTCAATACTACCGGTACCGTAAAAGTAGGAGGCACCACAACTTTGAACTTTACTGTAACAGCCAATCAGGTTACTCGTGTTTTTTTAGGAAGTTCAGCAGGTGTTGATGCATCGAACACGGATGTCTACCTGAATATGGCAGATGGGATCAAATCCAATGCTGCCATCAAGATCAGTAGTAAAGACCCAATTGTTGTGTATTCCCACATCATTCGTAGCGCCAGAAGCGGAGCTTCCCTTATCATTCCCACACAGGTATTAGGCAATGAATACATCGCTCCGAATATCAGATCTGTTACGATCAGTCAGCCCGGACCCGGAACAGGTGGTTCAGCCGGGGGAATTGGTCAGATTACGGTTGTTGCTACTCAGCCGAATACAACCATTGAAATCACACCAACAGCAGGAGGTGGAACAAGAGTAGCAGGTACTCCTTTTCAGATCACTCTTTTAGCGGAAGGGGACGTATATCAATTTCAAGCTGCTTCACAGACAGATTTGTCAGGAACTAAGATCAGATCGATCGCTTCAGGAGGATCAGGCGGGTGCAAACCAATCGCTGTTTTCTCATCCTCTACCTGGAGTACTTTTGAATGTGCCGGTGCCAGTGGCGGTGATAATTTATATCAGCAGCTCTTTCCAACAAGATCATGGGGTAAGCAATTTGTAACTGCTCCATTTATTAATAGACCATCCGATATCTATCGAATATTTGTTCAGAACTCATCTACATCTATTCAAATAACTGATAATGGTGTGACAACAACTTTGCCGCAGTCATCGCTTGTTGCGAATGGTAATTATTATCAATATACAAGTAGTAATCCATTGGTGATACAAGGCTCTGATCCTATTTCTGTTGTACAATACATCAGTTCTCAAACTTGTAAAACAGGTTGTGCAACAGGAGGTAATAACCTCCCAACATCCTGCTTCTCTGATCCCGAAATGGTCATATTAAATCCGGTTGAACAAACTTTGAGTGATATCACATTCTTTTCAGCGCATCAAAACTTTGTGCCACCTAATCAAACCCAGGTTCAATTACACTATGTAAATTTGATCATCAGCAAAAATTTCAAGAGCACTGTTAAAATTGATAATGCGGCTGCAACGGGCTTTATTGATATTCCGGGAACCAATTATAGTTATTTACAACGAGATCTTTCCAGTTCATCGGCAACCAATCCCGTGCATCGTGTTACAGCTGATACCGGATTTTCGGCTATTGTGTACGGTTATGGAAGTGTAGAATCCTATGGTTACAATGGAGGGGCCAACTTTAAAGACTTTAGTAGACAAGCTTCTTTCAACAATCCATATTCGCGAATTGACTCAGCTGTAACCTGTATCAATACCCCCATTCAATTTTCCGTTCCTTTGGCTTTTCAGCCCACCAATCTGCGATGGGATTTTTCGGCAGCACCCGGTATTTCTCCGAATACGGGTATCGGTCCGATCAGTTCTCCTGTAGCAGACAGTACGCCAACAGTCAATGGGCAACGTTTATATTATTTCAGTAGTGGTAAAACTTTTCAATTTAGTGCTGCCAATACCAATGCATTGAGAGATACCATTAAATTGTATACCACTTCTGCCACTCCGGATGGTTGTGGAAGCACAGAACAGGTATTCACGATTCCGGTAAAAGTCAATAGCAGACCGGTTGCTGATTTTACATGGACTAGTACAGGTTGTGTATCGGATGTGGTAAATTTTAATACGCCTAAGAGTGCGGGGGTACGATGGTTGTGGGACTTAGGTAATGGTACCAGTCTGGATCTCAGGAATGAAACACATGGAGCAGTTTATAATCAACCCGGAAGCTTCAATGTCAAACTCCGCACCATTTCGGATATTGGTTGTGTTTCCGATGAGGTTACAAAAGTCTTATCTATCACCACCAAACCCATTGCTAATTTTAGTTTTTCTTCCGTACGTTGTACCAATACAGATGTGACTTTTACCGATGCTTCCTCCAGTCAGGTTGGTGCTCTTGCCAAATGGACCTGGAATTTAGGTGATGGAGCCGGTGAAACAACTGTTACTTCTAATGCTCCACGTATTACAAAATATAGTAGCACGGGTACAAAAACGGTGAGCTTGCAAGTAGAGACTGCATCAGGTTGTAAAAGTGATGTGTTTACACCTGCAACTTTACCTTTTGTACACCCATTACCTGAACCGGATTTTATTTTGCCCGAAGTATGTTTGAGTGATGCATTTGCTCAATTTACAGATGCCAGTAAAATAGCAGATGGATCAGAAGCTCAATTCACGTTCCGTTGGAATTTCAATGCCGGTTCTCCTGCAGTAACACCCGGACCTAATTTGATCACGAGTACATTGAAAAACCCGCAGGTCAAATACAACAAGTCAGATAATTATAGTGTGTCGCTTCAAGTGACTTCAAAAGATGGGTGTGTAAATACCGTCTCCAAAAATTTTACCGTGAACGGCTCCATTCCCAAAGCCGATTTTGAAGTCCAGATGAATAATGTGCTTTGCGCAAAAACTCCCGTTGTTATACTCAACAAATCAACGGTTGATTTTGGTTCTGTAACGAAATCAGAGATCTATTGGGATCGTGTCAATAAACCTTCAGTGGTTCAAATAGATGAAACCCCTTCATCGAATAAAGCTTATCCTCATCTTTTTAATGTGAGCAATACTTCGGGTGAAAGTTTTACCATTCGCATGTTGTCTTATTCTGGTGGTAGCACTTGTGTAAGTGAAGTGAGTAAAACGATCACGGTATATCCGAATCCATTAGCTGCTTTTTCAGTGCCAACCACTGAAATATGTTTTGGTGAGTCGGTTGCATATACAGACCAAAGTGCTACACGAACATCTGTTCCAATCTCGAGATGGGTATGGGATCTGGGTAAGGGACAAACATCGGCGATTCAGAATCCGGTTAGATCTTATCGTGACTCAGGAAATTTTATGGCCACGCTTCATGTTTACAGTACTGCGGGTTGTGTGAGTGATACCGCCGGTATATCAATGACTTTGTATCCATTACCTGTGCTGATCATGGATACCAGTAAGGCCACCATTTTAGAAGGTGGACAATTGAAATTGAAGCCTAAGTTCATTTATGGAAGTGATATCACTTATAAATGGACGCCGCCTCTGTACTTGAGCAGCGATACGGCATTTTCTCCTGTCTCAAAACCTACGGATGATATTCGTTATACATTTACGGTCACGGGTATCGGAGGATGTTCGGTAAGTGATACCATCTTCATCAAAGTGTTAAAATCACCGGAGATACCCAATGCCTTTTCACCCAATGGAGATGGCATCAATGATACCTGGAATATTAAGTATCTTGAAAGTTATCCGGGTGCGACCGTTGATGTATTTAACAGGTATGGACAAATAGTTTTTCGTTCTTTTGGCTATAGCAGACCTTGGGATGGTACTACACAAGGAAAGCTTTTACCGATCGGAACCTATTATTATATTATCAATCCTAAAAATGGGAAACCAATTTATACGGGTTCTATAACGATTATCAGATAGCATGAAGAGTTTGCGTATATATGGATTCATCATCACCTTACTGTTTGTTACTGTTGTAACGGCACAACAGCGGCCTTATTATACCCAGTATATCATGAATAATTACATCATCAATCCGGCAGTTGCCGGTATTGAAAATTACTGGGATGTAAAAGCCTCTCATCGTCTGCAGTGGGTAGGAGTGCAGGATGCACCTGTTACCACATATATTACTATGCATGGACCATTGAAGAAAAATGATTTTGGATGGGAAACCGCTACCAGTATGCGTGCAAGAGGAGAGAACCCGCGTGGACAAGCATATTGGCAAAGTTATCAGTCTGCAGAGCCTCACCATGGAATTGGATTCACCATCCTGAATGATAAAACTGGCCCTCTGAATCGATTTGCTGCGATGGGTACCTATTCTTATCACATGGGTATTTCACCTACTACCAGTATATCAGCAGGCATATCAGCAGGTATCACCAATATGAGTTTGGATGCAGCCAAGCTGAATTTTGGAAGTACTACAGTAGATCCGGCGGTTGCGGGAAGTGGATTGATCAACCAGATCAGACCTGATATCAGTGCCGGTGTCTGGTTATATGCAAAAGATTATTTTTTAGGTGTTTCTGCTCAACAAATCGTACCACAGAATATTGCTTTCTCTAATAACACTGTCTATGTAGAAAAAGGGAAACTAATTCCGCACCTCTTTTTTAGTGCCGGTTATCGCTTGCCTATATCTCAGGATGTAAGCTTACTTCCTTCTGCCTTGGTACGTTATGTTTCACCATTACCTGTAGGATTTGATCTGAATGCAAAGTTTATGTACCAGGATCTGTTGTGGGTTGGAGGTTCTTATCGTTATCAGGATGGATTTGCAGGAATGATGGGATTGAACATCAGTCATAACATCAATATTGGCTATTCTTATGATCTGCAAACCTCAAGACTGAATACGGTGAGCAAAGGAACCCATGAAATTCTGATCGGATTTCAGTTGGGTAATAAGTTTGGTGATTGGTGTCCGCGAAATCTCTGGTAAGAAACCATCCATTTATAATCTTGCTCTCTTCAAACCCACTTTGATGGAACTATCCGCTTTCATCCATTGCTGAAGGAGTTGTTGTTTGTAGCGGTCGATCAGCATTTTTTTATAAAGCAGTAAAGAATCATTCTCCTGTAATCTAACAGGTAATGCCATCCATTCACTTTGTAATTCGGGAAGCATCCAGTGATCGAGCATTTTTACAAAAGCTCTCTGATCTTTTAGTTCAATTTTTATTTCTTGCTCACTGTTCTCTTTTTCTTTTCGTTTCTCTTGCTCTTCAAAAAGAGGTTTTTTCAATTTCGGTTTATCAGGTGTAGGGGGAGTGGCAGGCTTGATTTTTTTATCTAACTTTTCAAATGATTCGATCATTTTTTCAAGCGATTGTAAAGTTGTGGGAATCATCTGCTGCAAATTCAATTCTTCAACAACTTTCATTGCCATCTCTACTTCTTTGCTGATCTTTTCTTGTTCCGCTTTATTCAGTAGAGTAGATTTCAACTCTTTTGCTACTGCTAGTTTCGCCTCTTGAATATCTTTTTCCATTCGCTGCATATCTTTCTCGAACTCTTCTTTGAAAGGCTTGCGAACATATGCAGGCATAGTATTCGTATCCAATGTTTTATAAACCTGCTTCATTTCTTGTTCTGCTCTATTTATTTTGCTCAGCTCATCTTTCCAATCTGTCAATTCCAGATTCTTTTCTGTCTGTAATCTTTGAAGTGCGCTTTGTAAAGTAGCAGGAATTTGATGGATAGCTTCTTGTACCTCTCGGCTATTCAAGGATGCTTCAATTTCTCTAGATGCCATTTCCAGGTTTTCACTCATTTCTTTTTTCAACGAATTGGATAGAAAGAATGCCGGATTGAACAATGGATTGGTGACTTTCACTGCCATCGGTTCAATGGCTACAGGTTGAACTTCCTTGGGTCTGCTGATCGATGTGTCTGAAAGATTTTTTGTTTTCAGCTCTGCGCCTGTTTTTTTGGTTTGCTCAGGATGAAACCATGCTACAGAACTTAAGATACCCGTTACCAATAAAAAAGATAATAGTTGCCTTTTATAATTGAATCTGTTTTCATTGACACCGATCATTCTTTTCACCCGATTCAATAATTCATTTTGATGGGTCCCTGTTGCCGACATTGCAAAAGCAGGAGTAGCCTGTAACTGTGCCATTCGCAACAATGCTTCGGCATAAGTGGAAGCGCTGTATTGGAACTGAAGTACCCAATCGTCACAACTGTTTTCTCGTTCTTTGCGGATATGTTTGGAGAATAATCGGGTGAAAGGATTAAAAAACAAACTGATCTCTGCAACAGACAAAAGAATATTGATCAGATAATCATACCGTTTGATATGCGCCAATTCATGTAATAAGATCGCTTCCAGTTGTGCTACAGATAAATGATTGATACTGGCAACAGGTACAAGGATCAGTGGTTTTATAAATCCGATCGTGAGGGGAGATGCGATCTTCTCTGACAAGAAAATACGTACTTCTCTGGTGATGCCCAGTTGTCTTCCCGTGTCTTGAACAAATACTCGCCAGTTGGCAGGCATTTTAACCAATCCTTCTTTTCGGATCTGCAACGTGTAACGATATCCTATGATCCATTTCACAGATAAAAAGATCATCAAAATCAGATAGGCTGCAGATAGATAAGGTAGTAGCTGCTCTGCAAGAATCATGATCTTTAAAATGGTAGATCGAAATCCGGTTCCCGGAGGCACGATGGTGGTAATGGTACCTGCATGCGTTGTTGTACTTATCGGTACCAATTGATTATACGCACTATAATAAAAGAAAAGGGTAATGATGAACCAGATAAAACCGATGCTTTGCAAAATAACCGCTAGGGTATATTTGATAGATGCCTTCGGTTTTAGTACGGAGGCGAGCAGCACATAGAAAAGCCATAGAATAGCCATTTGCCATAAACTATTCGCTATAGCATATCCCAATGATTGCAGAAAAACAGACTGAAAAAACGAGAGCATTTTATTGCTTTTTCAGGTTATCCAATAGCTTCTGGATCTCTTCTAATTCTTCTTTATTGGGTGTTTGATTGCCCAATGCCTGCATCACCAACTGACTAGATGATCCTCCGAATAATGAGTTGATCATTTTACCCACGATCTGTTGTTGGGTACTTTCGCGACTAATATTGGCGCGGTAGATATGCGTTTTACTGCTATCATCTCTTTTTACGATACCCTTCTCAAACATGATCTGCATGAGTTTCAAGGTAGTGGTATAACCGGCATCCTTGTGCTCACTCAATATCTCATGTACTTCACGAACGGTAGCAGTTCCTTTATCCCATAAAACCCTAAGTATCTCCAGCTCACTTTCTGTGGGCTTAATATGCTTAACCATGCTTTACGATTTAATTCGTAAGCAATTTACGAGGTTAGTCGTAAATGAACAAGAAAAGTTATGTTAATAGTCAATGGCATATTGTCCATAGCACATGGCACTGCTTATAGATAACAGACTATTAAACTGTATTTACACAACTTTTTAAGTGTAATAAACAATATGCTATGAACTATTTGCTATTTACTATCCACAGCCTTCTTATATACCCCAACCCCATAAGCCGCGATCTTTTTAAAACGTAATTGTTCTTTGATCACATTGGCGCGGTAGTAGGGCTTAAAGTTTCCTTTATTGTCAAGAAAACCTATGGTGCAGGAGTAGGGGGTACTGTCTTTTTCAATTTTTAGGATGGGTTCTTTACCCAGATTAGGGATGTTGATGGAGTCAGTGATACGCAATTCTTTGTATTGCATTCTAACGGTATAATGAAACCTGCGTTCTGTTTCATAGAGCTTCACCGCAAATTTCCAATCGTTCAACTCATCCGGAACTTTTTGTTCATGCATAACCACTGCCTCTTTACGAACCACGGTACGTTGCTCGGAAATGGTGTCGGCCTGAATTATTACGCTGGTATCTGCAGGTGATCCTTTTTCTGTTGAAGTATTGTTACAAGCCCCAATTGCCATGAACATGATCAGATAGATAATGCCTTTTTGATTCACGATAAATCGGTATTTAAATGGATAATAAGAAAATTAATATGTTTTTCTTGAATTCATCAAAAGAGAGCTATACTTTTATTTCTCCCCCTCACTTATACCCCTCGTTTTATTGTTTACTAGTTCACAGAGAAGATTGTTATTGAATCATTCTTGAAAACTATTTGTTATGCCTTCTAAAGTCATTTTTACGCGTCCGAATATGGATGCCATTTCGCTTTCCCTGGATCTGCATGGATTAAAAGGGAATACACGATTAAAATTAGCCGGTCTGCTGATCGCAGATATCAGCGACAATTTTTCTGATCAATTCATTGGTGCCAATCAGGATCTAAAATCGAAAGAATTGAACATGACCATTATTGTACCTGCGTTGTTAGCACATGAACAAGCTGTAATCAGTTATACTTTATCCGGAGCTATCGCTCCTTTTAGTAAAACTGTTACACTTCCCTTTGATCCAATCACAGGAGTAGCAACACACCGCATGAATTTCATTTTCAAATAATCCAATATCACTGTTATGAAACATACACTTCTGATAGCCATCATGAGTATCTTGATGGTGTGTAATTCTGCTATTGCTCAATCAGATTCTACCATTCAATTGGATCAGCTTCAGGTGCCATCATCTCCGGCATTTGTCTTACTAGGCGTTGCACCGAATAGTATTGAAAGACCTAAAAATCCGACCGATTTTACTTTTGCATTGGCGAACGCGACAAATGGGTTTACTGCTCTACCTAAAAATTTTTCCTTGGAAGTAGCTCCATTCTGGCTCTTCTCAAAAAAGAAACCCTCACTGTCTTCTTTTATTTCTGATAAACCTAAATATAGTATCCCTCAAACATTGGTATTATCTGTTGGCACCCATACCGCAAGGTCTGCTTTTGACTCCTCTGAATTCACACAAGTGGCAGTTGGATTGAGTCTGTCTATCATGAGAGGTAAAGTAGGAAAGGAGTATAAAAATTGGAGTGATACTTTATCAATGATCCTCAAAAAAGAAAACCAAACAGTAGAAGCATGGTATGATACATATGAGAAGGGGGATATTGAACTACAGCGATTAAAAGCCAGACTAGACAATGCAGACAATGCTCTTATCTTATTGCTGGAAGATAGTATTAATCAACGTACTGAAAAGTTACACGCAATCGCAGAAAAAGCATACCAGAACGATCTGGTTAAACGAACAACTGATCTGGCTACGATCAAAAGACTTGCAGGTACAACAGATTTTAGACGTTATGGATTTAAAATGGATATTGCTGCAGGACTTGTAATGGATTATCCATTCAATACTTTTCAACAAGCTTATCTTTCCAAAGCAGGAGCTTGGTTAACGATGGGAATTGAGGATAAACCCAATGAACTGAATTTTTTGGCATTGGTTCGATTCACCGGTCAATTTGATTATGCTTTAAAAAATCAAATGGGTATGAAAGTCTCCAATCTTCATCATGGCGCATTTGATATTGGATTTCGGTTGTACAAAGACTTCAATGACAAATTCACTTTATCGTATGAGCTGCTACGTCGATTGGTATCCTACAACAATGAGAAATTTGTAACATCCAATGTTATTCCTCCCGATAACTCCAATCGTTCTGCGTTTTCTATCAATTATAAGATCGGGAAAAACCAAAATCTGTCTTTTTCTTTTGGGAAAGATTTTCTCCAGCCATTCTTGCAGAGAGATAACCTGATCACATCCTTAAGTTTTCTTTCCGGATTGGGTTCTTTGAGACCTATCGGAAGTCTGAAATAAGCTATTCCTATAAAACAAAAATGCCCCTGTTGAAAGGGGCATTTTTTATAAGAAAATGGTTGATTATTTCTTTTCTTCTTTCAAATCCACTTTAATATTCACGCCATCTTTTTCTTCCAGATACATCGAGAATTGTTTGGCGACATCTTCAGATAATTCTTTTCCATTGATGATCACTTTTCCGTCTTTGATCTCAAGAGAAACATTATCACCTGTGATCAATCCTGCTTTCTTCAATTCATTGATCATCTCATCCATCTTCATGTCTTCTGCATTCACACTTACATTCACTTTATTGTCTCCATCAATCGCTTTGATCTCAATTCTTTTCTCTACCATTTGCTTGTCTACATCCGCACCATGTAATTGTGCAAGGGTAGGAGCGATCACCAGAGAAACGATCGACATTAATTTGATCAGGATGTTCATAGATGGACCTGAAGTATCTTTAAATGGATCACCCACAGTATCACCTGTTACAGAAGCTTTGTGTGGCTCAGATTTTTTGTAGTACATCTCACCATTGATCTCAACACCTTTCTCAAAAGATTTCTTTGCATTATCCCAAGCACCACCGGCATTGTTCTGGAACATACCCATCAGTACGCCACTTACAGTAGCACCTGCCAGGAATCCACCCAATGCTTCAGCACCCAGTAAGAAACCAATGATCAAAGGAGATACGATCGCGATAGCACCCGGTAACATCATTTTTTTGATCGATGCTTCAGTAGAGATCGCTACACATTTATCATACTCCGGCTTTCCTGTTCCTTCCATGATACCGGGAATAGTACGGAACTGACGACGTACTTCTTCTACCATCGCCATAGCAGCTTGTCCAACCGCACGAATTGCCAATGAAGAGAAGATAAAAGGAATCATGGCACCTACAAAAAGAGATGCCAATACTTTCGCTTTATAAATATCGATACCATTGATACCTGCAACACCCACAAACGCTGCGAACAATGCCAAAGCAGTCAATGCCGCAGAAGCGATGGCGAAACCTTTACCGGTAGCAGCAGTGGTGTTACCCACAGCATCCAATACGTCCGTTTTTTCACGTACTTCTTTGGGTAATTCACTCATTTCAGCGATACCACCTGCGTTATCAGCGATCGGACCAAATGCATCGATCGCTAACTGCATCGCAGTTGTAGCCATCATACCGGCAGCAGCAATGGCCACACCGTATAATCCTGCGCACTCATAAGAACCCCAGATACCACCCGCTAATACCAGAATTGGTAAGAAAGTAGATTCCATACCTACCGCCAAACCACCGATCACGTTGGTAGCATGTCCGGTAGAAGACTGACGAATGATCGACATTACCGGACGCTTACCCATTGCGGTGTAATATTCAGTAATGATACTCATCAATGTACCTACAGCCAGACCCACAACGATCGCACCCAATACACCATCACGTGTGAATTCCAATCCACGAAGTGTCATGGTTTCAGGTAAAATATAATATACCAGACCTGCACAAGCAGCGGCAGTTAAAATAATAGAACCCCAGTTACCCATGTTCAGGGCTTTCTGTACGTTAGCGGTGTTGATACCTGCAGCATCACTCACGCGAACAAACCAAGTACCTACAATTGAGAACAGGATACCTACACCTGCGATCAACATGGGTAACAAGATAGGAGCATATCCACCAAAATTATCAGCAGAAACGGTCTCTTGTCCGAGTACCATGGTAGCCAATACAGTTGCTACATAAGATCCAAATAAGTCAGCACCCATACCTGCCACATCACCCACATTATCACCTACGTTATCAGCGATGGTAGCCGGGTTACGAGGATCATCTTCAGGGATACCTGCTTCTACTTTACCTACCAGGTCAGCACCTACGTCAGCAGCTTTGGTATAAATACCACCACCCACACGGGCAAACAATGCAATAGATTCGGCACCGAGAGAGAAACCGGTCAGTACTTCAATGGTTTGAAGCATTTCAGCAGAATTCGCTGCTGCCTCAGGAGCAAATACTTGCTTTAAGATCAGATAAACGCCACCCAGACCTAATACTGCCAAACCGGCAACACCCAATCCCATGACAGCACCACCTGTAAATGATACATTCAGGGCTTTAGATAGACTGGTTCTTGCGGCCTGAGCAGTACGAACGTTGGCTTTGGTAGCCACTTTCATACCAATATATCCGGCAACCGCACTACAAACAGCACCCAGTATAAAAGCCAATGAAATTGACCAATGTGAATGTGGGTTGCTTTTGGCCATGATACCCAACAATAAAGCAACGATCGCAACGAAATAGGTCAGAATTTTCCATTCAGCTCTGAGGAATGCCATAGCACCTTCAGCGATATATGTACTGATCTCTTTCATACGGTCATTACCCGCATCTTGCTTGGATACCC
The DNA here is from genome assembly GCA_965279585.1 of Sediminibacterium sp. Classification (GTDB taxonomy): domain Bacteria; phylum Bacteroidota; class Bacteroidia; order Chitinophagales; family Chitinophagaceae; genus Sediminibacterium. Next base: position 1,841,448 of record OZ257248.1, read on the forward strand.
AGTTAAACTTCAATAATGTGTAAAGGAGACCTACAACTCCCATCGCCGGAACGGCATAAAACAAGATTTTGTCCATAATACAGTGTGTCTGGTAAGTTTATGTTAATTGAAAGTCTGCAAAAATAGGGGGAAAAGGCTAAAAACAAAGGTTAGTGGCCTTAGTGTTGACAATATATCCCACCGAAAAAACTTATTCTTCTAATTCGGTACTGTCTGTTCTTCCTGTAAAGGCAGAAGAAAGCGCTTTCGCCTTATAAATATTGCGATTGTAGCGATTCCCAAGTACGATAATAGTGGCTGAATCTTTAATATAACGAGTGAAAACAGTGTTATTGCCATGCCACCAGCCATTGTGATACACAATTTCTTCGGTTGGGGAATTCAGTAAACGCCAGCCAAGACCGTAATTATGAAACGATTTGGTCTCGAAACTATATGGCTGATAAGCAAGTTCTTGCGAAGCTTTGTTGACATAAATGCCTTCATGAAGGGCTCTATCCCATAATAATAGATCCCTCACGGTTGAATACACATTCTTATCTCCATAAATACAATCGAGCTTTTCAATACCATAAGGCACATTATTGTATTTATAGGATGGGATATAATTTCCTGTATCCGCAATACTAAAAACATAAGAGTCACTCATGCCCAATGGAATGAATAAACTATCCCTCATATAGGTCGGATAGGATTGTCCGGTAACTTTTTCAATGATCAAAGCCAGTAGCGCATAATTGGTATTGCTATATCGGAAAGCTCGGTCGGGGGCAAAGAGTGGGGCCGGACGATGCTTGATCATATAATCCAATACATCCTGATTCGTCAATAATCCGGACTTTAGTGGAGGCATTTTGATGGTGCGTGTTCTTCTGACCCAACGACCTTTTTTATTTTTTACCCGATAGGTTTCTACTTTTCGGTCGACCATGAAATAAACATAATTATTCAAGCCACTACGGTGATTGAGTAATTGTTGTACTGTGATATTTTGATATGGAAATCCGGGAAAGAACTCGTCAATAGTATCATCCAAATCCAGTTTACCTTGTTCTCGTAATTTGAGAATCGCCATCCCGGTAAAAGTTTTGGAGACAGATGCCAGATGAAAAGGTGTATTGGGAGTGATGGGATCCTTTGTTTTGAAATTGCTATATCCTTTATAATCTTCAAATAAGATCTCTCCATTCTTAGCCACCAAAATGCTACCATTGAAACCACGATTCGCCAGTAATTGTTTATACTGCTTTTCAATCTCGGCAGCATACAATGCTTTTGCTGCAGAAGGAATGGCTGAATATGTATTACTCTCTGCGGCAGAATCTTTCTCTGCAGGTTGTGCACTACAAGCCTGGAATAACCCCATCAAAATTGCGATACCAAAGACTCTTACGATCATCTGTTAGTTTTTCTTCGTCGCGAAAATAAAGAACTATGTGTTAGTGAAATGGTTAAAAAGGGAAAGATTATCCAGAAAATAAAAACATTATTTTCGTTTCATGAGCAAGCAGGCAATAACCAGTTATCCGAAAGAGCGTATCAATATTTTATTTCTTGAAAACATCAGTGATAAAGCTGTACAGTATTTCAAACAGCAAGGCTATGCCAATGTGAAAAAAATAGCCGGTGCATTGAGTGAAGAAGAACTCATCAAAGAAGTAAAAGATGTTCACCTGCTGGGTATTCGTTCCAAGACACAGATCACACCCAAAGTTTTGGAAGCTGCAAAAAAATTACAAGCCATTGGTTGTTTCTGTATTGGTGTTAATCAGGTGGATCTGAAAACCGCTACAAAAAAAGGGGTGGTGGTTTTTAATGCACCTTACAGCAATACCCGAAGCGTGGCTGAATTGGTGATTGGTATTTCCGTGATGCTGATCAGAAAGATATCTGATAAAAATATCTCCGCACACAAAGGTGTATGGATGAAAGATGCCAAAGGTAGTTATGAATTACGTGGCAAGACCATGGGTATCATTGGTTATGGCAATATTGGCTCTCAGGTCAGTGTGTTGTGTGAAGCATTAGGTATGAAAGTATTGTTCTATGATACTGAAACAAAACTTCCATTGGGTAATGCAGTAGCTGCCAAAAACATGAAAGAAGTATTGAGTAATAGTGATATCATTTCTTTACATGTTCCTGAAACTACACAAACAAAAAATCTGATCAACAGAAATAATATCAAACTCTTTAAAAAGGGTTCGATCTTATTGAACTATGCAAGGGGCGAAGTCGTTGATCTCAAAGCATTAAGTGAAGCCATCAAAGAAGGTGCTATTGCCGGTGCAGGTATAGATGTATATCCTTGGGAGCCTGAAAAAAATGGAGACCATTTTGAAACACCGCTTCAAGGTTTACCCAATGTGATTTTGACGCCACATATCGGAGGATCAACAGAAGAAGCACAACAAAATATTGGTGAAGATGTGAGTGTGAAATTATTCCAATACCTCGAACGCGGTATTACCAATGGTTCACACACGGTACCTGCGATCGGCTTACCACCTGTAGATGGAGCGCATCGCATTCTTCATATTCATAAAAATGTTCCGGGTGTATTGAGTGCCATCAATACTGCCTTATCTAAAAACAATATCAATATTGTTGGACAATACCTTAAAACCAATGAAGAGATCGGATATGTGGTATTGGATGTCGACAAAAAATTATCAAAGAGAGCAGTGGAGTTATTGAAAGAAGTAAAGGAGACGATTAAGGTGAGAATCTTGTATTAGTATTTCAAACATTGTTCTTTTGATGGAACGCAGATTATCATGATTTTTTATGATTTATCATGACAGATCATGACAATCATGAAAATCCGTGTTCTATTGTAACAATGGTAGGATCTTTTTTGCTCTGCTTTTGAATGCCGGAGTTTCATGTTTCCAATTCTCTTCGATGATAAGTTTTAATTCGTGTTTGATCTCTGGGTAATATTTGGATAGGTGATAAAGAACCGTCATTGAAAAAGCTTTGATAGCAGCCGGTGTTGTTGGAGTTTCTAAGAACTGAAAGCAACTGTTCATCACTTCGCCATGATACTCTTCAGGTATATCAAGTTCTTCTAACACCCTAACGGCATTTCTAATTACTGCCGGATGTACTGAGTTATCTTGTAAACGCTTTACCAATTCGCCTATATACGGTTGAATCATTTCAGGTTTCTTTCTGGCTGCCCAACTCACACTCCATGCAGCTCGCTGTGATAAGCGATAATCTGCATCCATATAACAGCGCATCAACTCTTTGAATTGATTTTTATTCTGAATTGCATAAGTGGCTATTCGAAGTGCCTGTTCTCTGGAATGTTCTGCTAATATGGCTTCACGAATATTCATGTATAGGCTTTATGCTTCAGGAAAGCAAAGCTTTTATTTTTTTGATCTCTTCCGCATTGGTGAAATCCCTACTGAAATCTTCCGGCATATTAGGATTCATATAATCACTCAAAGAAGGGATTAGGATGCGTGCAGAAGTATGAAATTCTACAGCACCCGTATAGGTGCGCATTTCCGCAATGTTGTTACTGTTGATACCACTGCCCGGCATAATGATGATTCTTCCATCAGCTTGTGTGACCAATTGTTTGATCAATTCCTTACCATCCGGCGCCTTGGGTTGTTGTCCACTGGTGAGTATTCTTGTACAACCACATTGTATGATGGTTTCCAAAGCTTGTAATGGATCTTTGCACCGATCGAATGCTCGATGAAAAGTCACATCCAGCGGATAAGCCAGTTCCGTTAAACGGGCTGTATTTTCTGCATCAATGCTGCCATCTTTTTTTAATAAACCAAAGACAACACCTTCAAATCCTAACTCTTTACAAAGCAGAATATCTTTTCGAATGATCTCCAATTCTTCTTCACTATGATAATAATCGCCACCACGCGGACGAATCATCGGAAAAACAGGAATGGATACTTTTTCACGGGTTGTTTTTAAATAACCATAGGATGGGGTAGTGCCTCCATTCGCATAGTTCTCGCATAATTCAATTCTATCAGCACCCGCATTCGCAGCTTCAATGGCTGTGGCGGTATTGAATACACATATTTCAAGAGGTAATGACATAGATCAGATCAGTGGTTTAGCGTCTACTAAGAAATTTTTATCGTCGGCATGACAAACAGCAAAGTTGAATCCTTTTTGCAAAGCATATCCTCCGTATTCGCCTGATTTGCTGATGGCGATAAAACCTGCCTGTATAGCTTTGGCTTTATCCATACCTTTTACTTTTAACAATCTTTCCATCGCTCTTTTACAAGCTGTTTCCGGATCCATGCCCTGACGCATCAATTCAACAATGGTATGAGCACCACAAATGCGAATGATATCTTCTCCTTGCCCTGTTGCCACAGCTGCGCCCACTTCATTGTCTACAAATAATCCCGCACCAATGATGGGAGAGTCACCGATGCGACCACGCATTTTAAAGCCCATGCCACTGGTGGTACAACTTCCGCTCAGATTTCCTTTGGCATCCAATGCGATCATACCGATGGTGTCATGATTCCAATCACCATTCTCTAATTTGGTGGGAACAAAAGCTTCCTGTCGCTTCGAATTTTCAATATTGATCACCGGTTTGTATTCACTTTTTTTCAGCCAATTCTGATACGCTTTTTTTGCATCTTCTGAAAGTTCGCCTGATTCCAGTGGAAATCCTTCTGCCACTGCAAATTGTTGTGCTCCTGATCCAGCCAACATTACGTGCGGTGTTTTTTCCATTACACGTCTGGCCACGGAGATGGGGTGTTTTATCTTTTCTAAGAACAATACACTACCGCAATTGAAATTCTCATCCATGATACATGCATCCAAAGTCACATAACCATCTCTGTCCGGATTCGCTCCCAATCCCACACAACAGTTCAAGGATGCTTCTGTAACACGAACTCCTTGTTCTACTGCGTCCAATGCTCTTCCGCCATTACGAAGGATCTGCCAGGCAGCTTTATTGGCAGCGATACCGGCATCCCAGGTGGACAATACCAATGGTTTTTGCGCAGTCATTTTTCCACGAAAAGAAGAAAAGGTAAGAGCCGATAATCCGAAAGACCCCAGCTGAAGAAAATGTCGACGATGCAGCATAAGTTGACTTTTATATCCCGAATGTAAGAAGAGATGTGGGAAGTTAGGTACTAGGTGCTAGGTATTAAGTGTTAGATGAGATTTTCGTAATAATCATTTGTTTGTCATTTCCCAGTACCTAGTACCTATACTCTAAGCATTCTACATAAATATGTAACAACAAAACAACGAAGTGTAAAAAAAGCCATTATAGAAATCTGAGCTTTGTAGAATACAGATGAGCTGGTTTTATGCCAGATTTATTCATGTATCGTTATTATGCTATATCAAAATAAAGTCAAACACACTGTTACAGTCACTACATCTTTATTTCTGTTAACCGCATTGGTTGCAGTTTTCAGTTTTAGTGCTTGCTCATCAAATTCGAATTCAGAAGAGGAGGCCTTAAGAAAAGATTCTCTTATCGCCGATTCAGTTGCAAAAGCAACAAGTCTTACGAAAGACAAGACAGTAATTACTACAGGAAAAGCAAAAGCGAATCCGTCTAAAAAGAATGGTCGCTGGGAAATCATTATCGATCGTGATCGTAGATGGGAGGATGAATATGCAAAAATGATGATGGAAAAAGATCGTCAGGGTATTTATTATCGTACCGAAGTAAAACCTTCTTATCCGGGAGGTGAAAAAGCTTTGGCCAAATTCATACAAGAAAATATTGTTTATCCTGAAGCTGCACTAGAAAATGGGGTAGAAGGGGATGTCGTAGTAGGGTTTGCTGTTGATGAACGCGGTGTTATTTATACACCCATTATCAAAGGTGATCTTGCAGGTTATGGATTGGATGAAGCCGCAACCAATGTTGTTGCCAAAATGCCGGTTTGGAATCCGGGACAAATTAGAGGAATGAATGTAAAAAGTTATTTCAGTCTACCTATAAAGTTTAGGATTTACTAAGACTTTTCATTGGTCTGGTTATTTGGTTTTCCAAGTGCGACTCTCTTTCATAGAGGGTCGCTTTTTTTGTATAAGTATTGGTCAAGTAAACATTTCTAACCCATTGTCCCCTTTTCATCCATCTTTAGTTTGCGGATCATCTCATCACTCAAACTATCGCTGTACATCCCATATGCGCTGATGAGTACACCTTTCATATGGCCGTCATGCGATTCTATAACGTACAGTACACTTGAGTTACCCGGGTCTGTATCGCCCTCAAATCGATGATGAGCCACAATATCAAATTGAGAGGGTACTAAACAAGCACCTGTACTGGCACACTTGATCTGATCAAAAGCGAGATTAAAATCTGTGGTATATCCCTGCTGTTTTAAATCAGCCAACGCCTCTACTAAGTTGTCGTATGATTTCATAGTAGAAAGGTAGGAAGAAATGTTAGATGTACGATGGCAGATGTCTGATTTAGAAACCAAAAAGTGAGTAGTGAATAGTGAGTAGTCAGTAGTAATACAATCTTACTCAATATTCACTATTCACCATTCACAATTGACAATTCACACTCTACTATCCCCCAATTCTGCTCTGCTCTTCCGTAGCACTTCCCGAACTGCGTTTGTTGGTTTTGAAGCTCTTACCAAAACGATAATTGAAACTTAGGTTCAGGATACTGTTTTCCCATCTGCTATTAATAGTAGCATCCACCGTTGCATATTTTGCTGTTCCATTGAAACGCTGGATCTTAAATGGATCACGATAGTTCAGACTAATACGTCCTTTATTATTCATCACAGATTTTGATACCGCTACCGTGAACATTCCCATTCCTTTGTAGATCATCACACCATCCACACCCTTGGTATTGTAAAAGCCATTGATCTCAGCATCCCATCCCTTGCCCAATTTACTTTGTAAGGCTCCGCTGAAATTACCAGAGTTTACACTGATATCGATCAAGGAGTCATTCACGATGCCTTTGAATTGGTTATTGAAAAGGTTGGCATTTACACTCACAGTTAACCATTTTGTTACCGGCTTATAGAAATTGAATGCGATACCGTATTGCTTTCTGGTAGCAATATTCTTTCTGATCAAGAATGTTTCTTTAGTGGTTTCATTTTGCTCGATCACTTCTGAGATCACACCACTGGTATGGGAGTAATTTAAAGTGGTTGTCAATGCACCCGCATAAGTGTGCGTTAACTCAATATTGTTACTGAACTGCGGCTGCAGATTCGGATTTCCTTTTTGATACGTATACCTGTCTACAATGAATACAAACGGATTCAGGTTTCTATACTGTGGACGCATGATCCTGCGACCAAAATTCGCGCCCAGCATATGTTTTTCATTGAGATTATAACTCAAGTAAAGGGTAGGGAAGAACTGTCCGTATGTATTTTTAAATTGAATATTACTGGTCACCTGATCACCTCTTGCATCGGTGTATTCGTAACGAAGTCCGGCCTGCATAGATAATTTTGTGCTCAAAGGCGTATTCAGATTAAGATAAGCTGCATACACATTCTCTTTGTAAATAAAATAATTCGATCTGGTCAAATCCTGAACTCGGTTGCCATTGATGATACTATCAAAACGAATATTGTTATCACTGTTCACAAAGCTAACTTTCGCACCGGCTTCAAATCTTCCTTTATTTTTCAATGGCTGAGCGTAATCCAATTTACCTGCATACACATCAAATCCTGATGGTAAATAACCTACCAGACTATCTGCTTTACCTACCAGATTATTATTGGCATCATAGATACTATTGATAAAACGCTGACGGTGTTTGTCTTTGTACTGAATATAGTCTGCATCAAAACTTAACTCTCTTCCGGTAGAGTCAAACTGATGACGGAAATTTAAATTGCCACTATAGTTGGTTACATTCGGCGTCATGTTGGTGCCACCATAAATCGTAGATTGTAAATTACCTGTGGCATCTGTCAACTTACTGACACTGTTATTATTGAATTCCATCTTTGTTCCAAAACCATTCAAGGTTAAAGCGGCTGAAGTTCTTTTCGAGAAAGTATAATCCATACCCAGTTTGCCGGAATGCGAATTGCGACTATCCGGCATATACGCACGTTGATCAAAAGTGCCGGTGATATTTTTGGTAGATGGGTTGATAAAATTTCTTAGGATACTGAATTGCTGAAACGCTTCTCTATAACTGTAATTGTAATTTCCAAACAGATTCAGTTTATTGATACGATAATTCAGATTGGTACCCACACTAGCTTTTGGATACACCCCTTGCGCATAACTCGTATTCACGTTACCATTGAATCCCTTGGTCTTGATCTTCTTTGTACGAATATTGATCACGCCGGAGTTGCCTGATGCATCAAAACGTGCAGGCGGATTCGTCATGATCTCGATCTGATCTAACTGATTCGCATTCATACCACGCAACATATTCGCCAGATCTTCACTGCTCATGTAAGTTGGACGACCATCCAATAACACGATCACGCCTTGTTTACCTTTTAAACTGATATTGCCATCTCTGTCAACCGCAACACCCGGAGATTTCTCCAATACTTCCAAAGCAGTATTACCGGCATTGGAAGGGGAGGCGTCTACATTCACCACCATTTTATCAGCTTTCATTTCCAGAAAAGGTTTTTTACTGGTCACGGTTACTTCACCCAATGAATTATCCTGTGCTTTTAAAGATTGAACACCGAGGTTTACGGTGTTGTTACCCGCAGATAATGTGATGGGGCTGGAGTAAAAACGTTCATACCCAACACTGCTCACACTGATGAAGTAGTTTCCAAAACCGATGTTTTCAAAACTGAAGACGCCGTTCTTATCAGATACAGCTGCTTTTACCAGACTGGAATCTTTTTGTCTCAGTAAGGTAACAGAAGCGCTCTCGATAGTGCGACCATTACCGGATAAAGTACCGGTGATACTGCCTGTTTGTTGTGCGAATGCAGTGGTAGTGATCAAAAGAATCAGGAATGTAAAATACCTTTTCATATGGTGGTTGAGTTTTGCGATTTACAGTGTAAAACTGTTCTACAAAACCCATGTACTCAACCGCATAAATATGTGTGTAGGGACGAATGGTGAATGGGGAAGATAAAGGGTTACTGAATGATGTAAGGAGTGAATAGGGGGATCGTTAAACCGTTTTCTTAACAAATATGCAATCGTTTTTCAACGTAACTTGAAATCCATATAAACTCAAATGACATGAGAAAATGGCTTTTGATCTTATTTGTACAGGTCATCATAGGCGTATACGGCAATGCACAATCTGATCTGTCAATTCGTTTTAGAGAAGCCGGTTATTCCACTGTGATGGAAGTTGCACGTTCACAAAAAAGAAATGCGCTGTTTTATTTTACACACCCGTATTGCGCGCCTTGTAAGGTTATGGAGAGAACCGTATTTAATCAGCCGGATGTAATTAAGCTTGTGGAGGAATCAAGTATTCCGGTGAAAGTAGATTGTATCGATGAAAAACCTTTTGCAAGAGCCATTCAAAAACAATTTGAGATCAATCGATTTCCCACTTTGCTCATTGTAGATGCCGCCGGAAATATCTTGGATGAATCCAGTGGTTTTATGGATAAAGAAGAGTTGATGGTGTTCATGCAGGAGAGTAAAATGGGGTTGTCGGTGTCTTTATTACATCAAAAGCTTTTATCGGGCACTGCGAGTTTACGTGAAGTAGCCCGTTATTGTAAAAAGAGTAAGTATCCGCCATCTTGTACACAGAATTATAATTGTCATACAGACAGCGTATTAACAGAAGTGTTTCATCGAACACCCGATTCATTGAAAAAGGAAGCTGCCTGGTGGAATCTATTGGACAATTATGTACGCAATCCTTTATCACCGGCATTTCAATATTTATTGGCGAATGAACAGGCCTATGTTCAAAAATATGGGAAGCGCTATGTGGATCAGGTCATTTATTACACTCTGAATCGATTTTGGTCAGGGAATATGTCATCTAAGGAGTATAAAATGGCAGGTGAATATGTGCGTTCGATCGCCAATAAACATCCTCAGGCAAAAGCTTTGACCATTTATTACGAGATGCTGGACACTTATAGGTCCATCCAATTAGAAGAAACAACTTGGGAGAAACAAATTGCAAAGGCTGATCGATTGGTGAAGGAATGGTATCATGTATTGAGTATCTATGAAGTGATGGGCTGGGTCAGTGATATCTGTAAACGATATCCGCACAATAAAATGCTGATCCAGAAAGCCAGAAACTGGATGGACCGATTCGTGAGTTTGGATAATAACGACATATTTGAGTTGTATGAACTGTTGGCGGATGTACAATTGATACAGCGACAAAATCAATCTGCCAAGGAAAGTCTTAGGAAAGCCATCCAAATGGCGAAATCAGCCAATGAAGATGAAGAGACGATTGCCGAATTAGAAGATAAATATAAGTCTATCAAGTAGTTAGAAACCATTCAGGCCTCTTATTAGCCGTCCTTTCAAATAGTATTATATTTCCTATAATTAATATTATGTTAAATCGCACACAACGAAAAGTAGAAAGAAAAAAAGCCAACGCTTCGTAAAACAAAAAAAGATTGCTTAAAAAAGCAAAATAAACTTGTGGTTTTTTGGATATATCCAAAACGTAGTCTTAGATTTGTGTTGTTTCAAAACAACACGTTTAGAAATAAAAAACCTCTCACTGTCACTGAGAGGCGAAAAAAGGAACTCGCAATTCCTGTTTTGCTTTGTACAAGATGGAGATTACGGGAGTTGAACCCGTCGTGGGCATTTTGACAGAAGACCTCGGCAAACCTGCAATCCCCTTAAAGATTTAATCCCGTCCTTTTCAAAGGTATGGGATTTTCTTTTTCTACTACTTTTTGTACACTACAAATTTTAGTACAGCGAGTATTAATTGCTCGCTACTCTCGCTTCCCTATTCCTTTTTTTTCTTTCTACTTTTCTGCCCGCACCGTGGCAATGCAGCTAAAGCAAATTAGCATTGCCCCTACACAGAGGCTAACGAAGTAACATAATATTGAGTTATAATTGTTTTTCAATAGTCTGTCTATTTGTGCGCACGAACGCACGATTGGGGGTCGGTTATTGCGATTTTTTCAGGAAATGGATAAATAGGAAAAAGGAATGAAAAAATCGCAATAACCGACCCCAAGGCATTGAAAAACACTTATAACTAAGTTTTATGTTAAATCGCATACAGCGAAATACGAGTAAAAAAGAAAACGGCCAACGCTTCTATTGTAGATATCTTTAGTAACGAACTTCCTGTATGAAGAAAATTATTAAGAATACTGACCTCATCATTTTGATACTCTCATTCTTCGTCTTCATCTTTTGGATGATCAGTATTTCTATCAATGTATATTCTTACATGGTTACTGGAGCTCTTTACGAATTACTTGCTCTACCTACGCTAGTCTTGTGGATTGTACTTCCGATTATTGCGGTGTATCGAATCTTTAAAAAATCATTCAGAAGCGTCTTATTCCCCGTACTATCTATCTTATTAATATTGATTACTATTCTGGTAGTATATTTCCATCAAAAATAAAAACCCTTTTATAGATAAAATCACGTCTGCAATCTGACATCTGAAATCTGACATCTGCCATCCCCTCCTTATTTTTACACCCTATGCATATCCTCATCGTCAATAACACAGCTATTCCCGCATTGAAATATGGTGGTACAGAACGTGTGATCTGGTGGTTGGGGAAAGCCTTGGTGAAGGCCGGACATCAAGTCTCTTATTTGGTGGCTCCCGGCTCTAGTTGTCCGTTTGCAGAAGTATATCCTTTTGATCCTTCAAAGCCTTTTAATCAGCAAGTGCCTAAAGACAAAGGCATTGATATCATACACTTGAATCATGGTGTGAATGAAACACCGCTCCTTCCCCATTTGATGACCATGCATGGCAATATGAATGAACAAATTCCATTGCCGGTGAATACCGTCTTTGTTTCACGCAACCATGCAGAACGTTTTTGCAGTGACTCGTACGTATGCAATGGGATCGATCCGGATGATTATGGTGATCCTGCATTGAACAGTGCTCGCTCTTACATACACTTCCTGGGCGATGCCGCTTGGCGTGTGAAGAATGTACAGGGTGCCATTGATGTATCACGAAAAGCAAAATGGCCCTTGCATGTGATCGGCGGACATCGTTTTAATTTCAACCAAGGTATCCGTTTAACATTTGATACCCATGTTCATTTCCATGGAATGAAGGGCGGAGAGGAAAAAAATAATATCCTTCGTCATTCTGCAGCCATGTTATTCCCGGTGCGTTGGCATGAGCCTTTTGGACTGGCCATTACTGAGAGTTTATATTTTGGTTGTCCGGTTTTTGGAACACCCTATGGTTCTCTGTCTGAGATCGTTACAAAGGATGTTGGATATTTATCAGCCAGTAAAAAAGAGTTGGTAGCAGCTTTGCAACACATAGATCAGTATGATCGAAAAAGATGCCATGAACGTGTGATGGATCAATTTACGGCTACACAGATGATGCAACAATACCTCCTGAAATATGAAAAAGTTTTGAACGGACATACGCTGAATCACCATTCTCCCGTTCTTAAAGAAATTCAGGATGAGAAATTTTTGCCTTTCGGGGACTAACAGACCAATGGCCAATAGCTTATGGCTAATAGCATGTGCTTTTTTCTTATTGGTAAGTTGCGGAAGAAAGATCACGGAAAGTGGACAAGCATCTTTCTATGGAGATGGTGATGGATATCATGGTAGAAAAACAGCCAATGGTGAGCGCTTCAACAAGAATAAGTTAACAGCAGCACATAAAACCATTCCCTTTGGCACCATCGTTAAAGTGACCAATCTCTCCAATGGTAAAACAGTGAAAGTACGTATCAACGACAGAGGTCCCTTCGTGAAAGGACGTATCATCGACCTCAGTCTCAAAGCCGCCAAGAAAATAGATATGCGCGGAAAAGGTGTAGCAGATGTGAGGTTGAGATACAAGAAGAAGTAAGATCTTTGATTTTTTGACTTTTTGATTTGAGTAGATCAAATCCAAATCAAAAAATCACAGATCAAAAAATCAAACTTCTACTCCCCTGTTACTTTAATAATCCTCCCCGGTCCTTCCACTGAGACGTAGATATTGCCATCCGGGGCTTGTATCACATTTCTTACGCGTCCGATGCCTTCGAGGATCTTTTCATCTTTGGTGATCTTATTACCTTCCAATACGGCTCGACTCACATAATTGAATTTGAGTGATCCTGTGAGTATGTTTCCTTTCCATGTTTTGAATTGATCACTTGTGATCAGCGCCATTCCACTCGGTGCGATCGAAGGAACCCAATATTTGAGCGGATCGGTAATGCCATTGGCTCTTGGATCGGATGAAACAGTTACACCATCATAGTTTTTACCGTAGCTCACAAGCGGCCATCCATAGTTTTTTCCTTTTTCAATGAGATTGATCTCATCACCACCCATGGGTCCATGTTCATGTTCCCAAATACGGTTGTTGACCGCATCATAGATCAATCCTTGTGGATTGCGGTGTCCATAAGAGTAAACGGTACTTGCTGTTGTATTTCCCGGAAGTATGGGATTGTCTGCAGGTATTTTACCATCATCGGTCATGCGATGGATCTTACCCCAATCGCTTTTGGTATCCTGTGCATTCATGTTGCCACTACCCACTCCACCATAACTGGTTGAGCCACCCTCTCCTATGCTTAAGTACAAGAAGCCGTCTTTATCAAAAATGATGCGACTTCCATAATGTCCATACCAGGTATTGGGAGTTTTTGTTTGAAAAATGGTTTCTGCATTGGTGATCGTATTACCATTGAGTTTGAAACGTGTGAGTTTCAACAATGCACCATTGACACCTGTTGCTGTGGCAGCATAAGAAATATAGATCCATCCATTATTGCTGTAGTTAGGATGCACTTTGATATCCAGCAATCCACCTTGTCCATTACTGATGATGCCTGCCGGAACACCACTGATCTCTTGAACAGCACCGGCGGCAGTATATCTTGCGATCGTTCCTTTCTTTTCAGTGAATAGAAGATCACCGTTCGGAAGAAAATCCATTCCCCAAATGATCTCACGATTGTTCACAATGACTGTTGTCTTGATAACAGGATCTCCAACAGAAGGTAGTTCTGTGTTTTTACTCGAAGATCCTTGGCATGAGCCCAGTAAGAGCGTCAAACCCAGCAAAGAACTGAAGATGGATGATTTCATGATCATAGTTTTGAAAGGACTACTAAATGTAAAGTTTCTATGTGCAAATAAAAAGCCCTGTTAATGGTTTAACAGGGCTTTTTAGAATTTGTTGTTCGTATACAATTAGAACTTGTTGTGTAAGGCATCAAATTCTTTGTATTTGGCTTCAAAAGCATCGAAGGCAGCATTGTCCTTACCTCTTGCTTTGTCGCGCTTGTATGCATACAGATTCGCTAACCAGTCAACTGAGCGATTGATCACACTCTTTTCGCTGTTGCTTCTAGTGCTTTTATCTTTTAAAATAGTATACGCTTTTTGTAACCATTCAATGGCCTGATCTACTTGTTGGGTGATAGATGGTTCCAATGCAGCATTGGCTTTCAGAAATGGTTCAGCATCCGCTTTTGCTTTTGCTTCTACAGCTGCTTTTTTCTTTGGATCTTTTTCTACCGGCTTTTCAGCATTGATTCTTTGAACAGAGCGAATGTTTTCACGTACCATATCATCCAGTGTAGCGAAAGTATTGTAGCTAACCACCCCTACGTTGAAAGCTGCGATAGCGTTATTGCTGTTTTTAGCAAAGGCTTTCTTAAATGCTTCAATAGATTTATTGGTGTATTTAGCAGTAGTGGCACTGTCTAAATCATCTTTGTTTTTGGCGTTGGCAAATGCTTCACCAAATAACAAGTATTTGTTTTCAGACAAAGTTCCTGCAGCATCTTCTTTGTCGTACATGTTTGTTTTTGCTTGCAGATCATAAGTATCAATAAAGTCCATTTCATAGCTCTCCCACTCTTTGCTTAAACCAGGGTGAACTTCATGAGCTAAAGCAAGGTTCTTTTTGAACTGCGCTTCATCTTTTTTTCCATTGGTATAATAATCCAACAAAAAGCGATATACATCTGTGAAGCTGGAGTCGCTCACTTTATTATCTGCCAGTCGCTGATAATAATCAGCCGCAGTAGCTGTTTTCTTTGCATTCTGGAAAGCATAAGCGGCATAGAGGATGGATGTTGTATCCATCTTCAGGTTATTATTGGCGAGCCATTTGTTTTCAATGATCTGATCGATATAACGGATAGCGCTGGCAAATCCTTCACCTGCAGTCGCCCAATCTTTGGCATTAAAGCTACCGGTACCCTTGTTGATGAATGCTGAGTACATATCGAAATAAGCAGTGATACCATCTTTCTCTTTGGCAATAGCATAGGTAGGATCCATTTCCTGATACTTTTTCAATGCTGCTTCCGCCTCTGATCCGGCATTGGCAAATTTCGCACTGAGTTCAGGTGATTTAAAGATCGCAGCATAGATCTTTCCTTTATACATATATGTCTCTGCTTTCGCCTGTGCTTTTGGATCAGCAGCTAATTTGTCGATCTCTGTTTTTGCATCTTCCACTCTGCCTAATATCAATGCATTTTGTACCTTTTTATAATCCTGAGCGGTAACAAACTGCAGTGTTGCAGCAAACATGGAAAGCATGAATAGCTTCTTCATAACGGGAGGTTTTTAAACTTGGTTTTCGTTAGTGGTTGAATCGTTATTTTCTGTTGCAGGGTTTTCGTTGGTTGGCTCATCATTACCGGTTGATTCTGATGCAGGAATTTCCGTTTCTTCATCATCTTCCTCGATCTGTGAAATAGCCGCTATCTCATCTCCTTCGTCGATCCTGATCAGTTTTACTCCCTGAGTGGCTCTACCTGCCTCACGAATTTCACTGATACTGGTTCTGATGGTAATACCTGATTTACAAGTAATGATAAGATCTTCTTTTTCAGTCACATACAGGATGCCAACTAAACTTCCTGTTTTGTCTGTGACATTGATCGTTTTGACCCCTTTTCCACCTCGGTTCGTGATTCGGTATTCATCAATGGCGGTTCTTTTTCCAAAACCTTTTTCACTCACCACAAGAATGGTTCGGCTGGTATCTTCCTTATTTACACAGATCATGCCAATTACTTCATCTTTCTCATCATTTACCTCAATACCTGCCACTCCAATGGCTCCTCTTCCGGTAGCACGTACTTTTTCTTCTTCAAAACGAATGGCTCTACCACTCTTTACTGCCAGCATGATCTCCGATTTTCCATCGGTCATTCTTGCTTCCAGTAATTCATCTCCTTCTACAATGGTGATGGCATTTACACCGTTGGCTCTTGGGCGACTAAAATCTTCCAAAGAGGTTTTCTTGATGATACCTTTCTTGGTACAAAGTACAATATAATGTTGCTGAACAAATTCTTTGTCTGCAAGATTTTTAACGTCAATGATCGCTTTTACCTTATCATCACCCGGTAATTGTATCAGGTTCTGGATGGCTCTACCTTTACTTTGCTTTTCTCCTTCCGGAATTTCATACACCCTCATCCAATAACAACGTCCTTTTTCGGTAAAGAACATCATGGTATCATGCGTCGATGCTACAAACAGGTGTTCTACAAAATCTTCTTCTCTTGTTTTTGAGCCAACAGCACCCCTGCCTCCACGTCTTTGTTGACGATATTCCGAAGCGGAAGTTCTCTTGATATAACCCAAATGCGAAATCGTAATCACTACATCTTCTTCTTCGATCAGATCTTCAATACGCATTTCATCTGCGAGGTATTGGATCTCACTCTTACGTGCGTCACCGAACTGTTCCTTGATCTCGATCAATTCTTTTTTGATCAGATCATAACGAAGTTCCTCGCTTCCCAACAAAGCTTTGAGGTCTTTGATGGTGTTGATCAGGCCATTGAACTCTTCAATGATCTTTTCTCTTTCCATACCGGTCAAACGCTGTAAACGCAATTCCAGTATCGCTTTCGCCTGTGCTTCTGATAAACCTTCTTCTTGTTGGTATAATTCATTGGAAAGATCTGTAAAGAGTGCTTGCTGGAGTAACCATTTAGCTTCCTTACTCTTACTGATCAAACTTTCTTTGGCTTCATCCGGTGTTCTGCTGGCACGGATCAATGTGATCACTTCATCCAAATGATCCAATGCTTTCAGGTAACCTTCTAAGATATGTGCACGTTCTTCGGCTTTACGCAGATCGAATTTGGCTCTTTTGATCACAACATCCATCCTGAAATCAATGAACTCAGCGATCAGATCGCGTAGGTTCATGATCTTAGGTTTACCTTTTGATAAGGCTACGTTATTGATACCGTAACTGGTCTGTAGTTCTGTGTATTTGTACAGTTGATTGATGACCACCTGTGCTACCGCATCACGTTTTAGATCCAATACGATACGTGTTCCTTCACGCTTGTTACTTTCATTGTTCACATGTGCAATACCCTCAACGGTTTTATCATTCACCAATTGTCCGATACGATCTGTCAACTGGTCTCTGTTCACCTGATAAGGTACTTCCGTGATCACGATCTGCTCACGACCACTTTGTTTGGTATCCACATGACACTTGCCACGCACCACCACTCTACCTCTTCCTGTCAGTAAGGCCTGTTTCACGCCTTCCATACCATAGATCACACCTCCTGTTGGGAAATCAGGAGCTTTCACATATTGTATCAGTTCTTCGCCTGTAATATCTCTGTTTTCAATAAACGCCACGCATCCATCTACTACTTCACTCAAGTTATGTGGCATCATATTGGTGGCCATACCTACGGCAATACCGGATGAACCATTCACCAATAATTGTGGGATACGTGAAGGAAGTACAGTGGGTTCCTGCAAAGAGTCGTCAAAATTCAACTGAAAATCAACCGTCTCTTTTTCGATATCATCCAACATGGCTTCTGCCACTTTCTGTAAACGGGCTTCCGTATAACGCATAGCAGCCGGTGGATCACCATCCTGGTTACCAAAGTTACCTTGTCCGTCTACCAGTGTGTAACGCATGGTCCAATCCTGAGCCATACGCACCAATGTATCATAGATGGATGAGTCACCATGCGGGTGATACTTACCCATCACTTCACCGACGATACGGGCAGATTTTTTGTAAGGCTTGTTGCTGTTATTGCCCAGTTCATTCATCGCATATAAAACCCTGCGATGTACCGGTTTAAAGCCATCTCTGGCATCAGGTAAAGCTCGACCCACGATCACCGACATGGAATAGTCGATGTATGCGGTCTTCATTTGTTCTTCAATATTGACCTGTATAATGCGGTCGTTATCGCTCGTCTGTTCGGGTAGCAGATTTTCTTCCATGTTCTCGTTTATCGTACGTATTTTTTGGTTCTCCCCGTACCTATAAATCCGGGATGGCGAAGATAGTTTTTTTAGACGGGAAAAAGGGGCTGAAAGGGCTGTTTTTTAGGCTGTTTTATCCACAAAACTGCATAAAAAAACACCCTGTTTTTCCATGGCTCTTAACCATGGGAAAACAAAGGTGTTTTGTTCTTCTATTACCTTAAATGCCGGAGACTTAATTGGTCACTTTTCGGATGTCTGAGCTACCGCTTTTAGAAGTGCGCGCGGTTGCATTTCCTTTGTAATGGATATCACTACCACCCGAAGCATTGGCATCCATTTCTTTGTTCACGGTGATATACACATCACTGCCTCCGCTGGAAATTACATTACATACATCCGTGATCAAACCATATCCACCTACATCACTTCCTCCCGACGCACTGATTCTGGCTTTGGAAGCCCTTCCTTTCAGATCGGCATCACTACCGCCACTGGCTGTTAGACTCAAATCATCACATGCAACTTCTCCTTTCAGGTCTGAACCCCCTGAAATAGAAATACTCAATTTGTTACTCTTGATCACACTTTCAAAAGCCACATCTGATCCTCCCGAAGCACTGATCTTGTCTAAATTCTTGACAGACACATAGGCTTTTAGTTTTTTATTGCCGCTATTGGAACCCCAATTCCAGCTATTGTTTTTCTCATAGTAAATCTTCAATACACCATCCACCACTTCTGTGATGATCTTATCACGGTATTCATCAGAAGATGCACTGACAGCCACTGCTTCTTCAGATGACTGAGTGAGATACAGATCGATTCCGCTGGATACTTGTACCGCATGGAAATTCTTTAATCCATTACGACTCTGTGCATTGGCATCACGAATGGTTTTTTGCGCGGTTAGAGCTCCTGTCAATAGGAGTACCGAAACGAATAAGGAGATGACTTGTTTCATGTAGGTGATTTTATGAGTTAAACGGATGACATTTTGATAAGTTACAACCGAAACAGGAATTTTCATGTGAATCAAACAGCTGTTAATAGTCCCTTATCATTCCTTGATCTTTACAGATTTCACATTCCTTATTTCTGCTTAGCTTGCGGCATGTCTTTTCCGCATATGCATATCTTGGTTTTTGGTGCCGGTAAATCGGCCACTGTTCTGATCGATTATCTCAAAAGAGAAACCCGTAGCAGAAATTGGACATTGACCGTTGCCGATGCGGATCACGCGACAGTTTTGCAAAAACTGGGCACAGAACCTCATACAGTTGCAGTTCAGATAGATATTCTGAATACGGAAAAAAGAAAGGCATTGATCCAATCTGCTGATGTGGTGATTTCTTTGATGCCTCCTGCTCTTCATTATCATGTGGCATTGGATTGTCTTGCACTAAGTAAACATTTGCTTACCGCTTCTTATGTAGATGAAAAGATCAAAGCGCTAGCGTCAGAAATCGCTGAAAAGGAGTTGTTGTTTTTGTGTGAAATGGGATTGGATCCGGGTATCGATCACATGAGTGCCATGCAACTGATCCATCAGATCAAAGCGCAAGGCGGACGTATTCATGCTTTTAAATCGCACTGCGGTGGGTTGGTAGCACCTGAGAGTGATAACAATCCATGGCATTATAAGATCAGTTGGAATCCTCGTAACGTGGTATTGGCGGGTAAGGCCGGTGCTGTTTTTTTGAAGGAGGGTAAAGAACAAGAACTTACTTACGATCAATTATTTCATCAGTCCGGCTTAGTGGACATTCCGGCTATTGGTTCACTGGCCTATTATGCCAACAGAGATTCTTTGAGTTATATCGATAAATACGATTTACAAAGTTGTACTGAATTCATCAGAACCACACTTCGCTATCCCGATTTTTGTAAAGGATGGGCCGCCATCGTAGATCTCAAACTTACCGATGAATCTCAAACCTATGCAACGGATGGATTGTCTATGCAAGATTTTCTACGATCGCATATTCAAAATCATCAATTATCTATTTCAGTGGAACAACTTTCCAATGATCCATTGATCCAACATATGCTGGTTAGTCTGGGATTGAATAATTCTGAACTGCTCATCAATAAAGGCACTTGCTCAGCCGCTGATATTCTTCAATGGAGAATGGAATCATCCTGGATCTTGGAGCCGCAGGATAAAGACATGATCGTCATGCTTCATGAAATCGACTATGAGTTAGATGGACAACAAAAAAGCGTTAAAAGCAGTTTGGTAGTAAAGGGTGAAGATCATTTGCGTACAGCTATGGCAAAAACAGTTGGGTTGCCATTAGGAATAGCCGCTATTTTAATCGGCGAAAAATCATTGACAGAAAAAGGGTTGCATATACCCATCATTCCTTCGATCTATACACCGGTATTGACCATCTTGGAAAAAGAAGGGATCCTATTTCATGAAGTAGAAAACTGATGGATCAGCATGCTACTTCTTTTTTTTCTTAGCACTCTCCTTTTCACCTTTCACTTTTGACTTTTCACTCTTCCCTTCAATTACCCATTCATAATCCAATTGTCTCTTTTCCAGATTCGCCGCCACTACCCTGATGGTGACTTTATCACCCATTCGGAAGGTTCTGCCGCTTCTTCTTCCCACCAAACTGTAATCACTCTCCACCAACCTGAAATCATCATAATCACTGAGCCCGATCAAACTTACCAACCCTTCGCATTTGTGTTCCACTGTTTCAACCCAGAAACCAAAACTTGCCACACCACTCACAACACCTTCAAAAGTTTCACCCAGGTAATCACGCATGTACTCTACTTGTTTGTATTTGTTACCTGCGCGTTCGCACTCCATCGCTGCACGTTCTCTGTCGCTACTGTGTTTGCATTTCTCCTCCATCTTTTTATCGATCATCGGTTTCCCCTGTAGTACCGTTTCCAGCACTCTGTGCACCAATACATCCGGGTATCTTCTGATAGGAGAAGTAAAATGACAATAGTATTCAAATGCCAATCCGTAGTGACCAATATTTTCGGTTGTATATACCGCTTTGGCCATGGTTCTGATACCCAACTGTTCTAATACATGTTGTTCGGGTTTGCCTTTTGCATCTGCGAGCATTTGGTTAAAGCTTGCCGCAATCGATTCAGGTGAACTTAGATCAAATTTGTGTCCGTATTTTTTCGCGAATTCCATGAACGGAGCCAGTCTTTCTGCATCCGGCTGATCATGCACACGATATGGGAATGGGATCGCTTTTTTATTGATCTGTATCTTAGAAATATTCTCTGCTACCGTACGATTGGCCAGTAACATGAATTCTTCAATCAACTGATGCGCTTCTTTACTCTCTTTTACCACAATGCCTACCGGCTTTCCTTTTTCATCCAGTTTAAAGCGAACTTCTTGTGAAGAGAAATTGATGGCGCCTTTACTGAATCTTTTCTTGCGCATCTTTTGTGCGAAATCATTCAACAGTAAAATATCTTCTGAAAATTTGCCTTCTTTGGTTTCAATGATCTCTTGAACATCTTCATACGTAAAACGATGATCAGAATGGATCACCGTTCTTCCCAACCAGTATTGTTTGATCTCTCCTTTAGCACTCATTTGAAAAATGGCTGAGAAAGTAAACTTGTCTTCATGCGGTCTGAGTGAACACAATTCATTGGAAATTCGTTCCGGTAACATGGGATTTACACGATCGGGCAAGTAAACCGAGGTGGCTCTTTTATAAGCTTCTTCATCCAACTCTGTTTCCGGATGAACATAATAACTGACATCTGCAATATGCACACCGATCTCATAAATACCATTGGATAATGTTCTGATCGAAATTGCATCATCAAAATCTTTGGCATCCACCGGATCAATGGTAAATGTGCGGATATCCCTGCAGTCTTTTCTTTTTTTGATCTCTTCTGAGTCCAATACTTCCGGCAATCTTTCTGCTTCTTCCAATACATCTTCCGGAAAAAATAAAGGAAACCCTGCCTGCGCCAGTAATTCTTTCATGGCTGCATCGTTCTCATCTTCCGGTTGCATCACACTCACCACTTCACCTACCGGTTTTTTATCTTCTTTATCCCATTTTACCAATCTGGCCACTACCCTGTCTTTATTCTTGGCACCATTCAATGAGGTGAGTGGAATAAAAAGATCGGGCATGGGTTTATCTGTATCCGGAACAAAAAAAGCAAAGTTGGTGGAGAGTTGTATGTAGCCGATGAATTCTGTTTGTCTTCTGCTGATGACTTCAGTGATCTTACCTTCTTTCTTACCGGTTCTTCCGTTTTCGCGAACTACTTTCACACGAACTACATCACCATTCAAAGCATTCATGAAATCGCCCGGACGAACCAGTACATCCCCGCTTCCATTATCGATCACCACATAACCCATACCGGAACGGGTCACTTCGAGTTTACCTTTCAGTAATTGAGCCGTTACGGTTTTTTGTTTTTGCTTTTGTTTCTTTTGCTTGGATGTTTTCTTACTCATGATAGTGGCTTGTACCTAAAGTTCCTGATAAAATCAGTAACCATACGATTAAATTGTTCACCTTCTCCAAACAAAAAATCGTGACGGATCGGAAGAACATACATTGGTAATGTTGACAATTCTTCCCTGAATTTTAAAAGTCGTACAGCATCTTTTTCTGTTGTGAGAATGATCTTGTCTTTGGCATGGATGGCATCAAATTTTTCTTTGATTTCATTGAGGTCATCGATGGTGAAAATATGATGATCGGAATAGTCCTGCTGATAATATGTATGCGTACGTTCATGGAGGTATTCTTTCAATGGCTTGGGATTGGCAATGCCACAGACCAGAAGAACTTCATCGCGCGGTGTCAGCAACCATTCATCTTCATAATTGAAAATGTGATACGGCACTCCATAAGCAATTCTGGTGAAAAATACTTTTTGATCCGCCCTTGGTCTAAGACTGCGAATGATCTGCTGCTTTTTTTCAAAGGATAGATCTGCCGGACATTTGGTGACCACAATGATATCCGCTCTTTTGGCTGATTTTCTTTCATCACGTAGATCTCCTGTTGGTAAAAAGAAATCGTTCACATAGATATTGCTGTACTCCGTCAAAAGGATATTAAACCCTGCATTCACTGAACGGTGCTGAAAAGCATCATCCAAAATAATGGCCTGCAGATCGGGTACATCTTGTAACAGCTGAGGAATGGCCACCAATCTTTCTTCTCCCACAGCTACCGGTGTTTGTGGAAACTTCATGTGAAATAACATCGGCTCGTCTCCTATCTCAAGCGCAGTGGTGTTAGCATTGGCCAATGCATATCCTTTTGTTTTTCTCTTATACCCTCTGCTCAGTGTCCCTACTTTGAATTGCGGCGACAATAAATTCAAAAGATATTCAACCATTGGAGACTTACCGGTTCCACCAACTGCCAAATTACCTACACAGATTAAGGGGAAATTGAAAGATGCTGATTTCAGGTATTGTTTGTCGAACATCCAATTACGGATGCGAATAACAAGTCCGTATAACAATGCGACCGGCAACAATAATACCCTGAAAGAAGTAAGAAATATCGTGTTAAAATTCATAAACCTCGTTCGGCGTGATACAGTAGTCCAAAGGTACGTCAAATTCGTGGGTGTCTGAGATCGCAGGAATGGGATCAAAATAACTAAAGCCGATGGTCACTGCATCCGTACGGCATTGTTGCAGATAGCGATCATAAAATCCTTTTCCATATCCGACTCTATATCCATTGGTATCACAGATCAGCATGGGAACAAAAACAAGATCGATGTCAACCGGATCAACCGGTGCTATTGCCGGAGGTTCTGTGATACCCCATGCGTTGACCGTATACACCGTGTCTTCATCGATCAAATGAGCGGTCATGGTACCGTTCTCCTGATCGGATACAGGATAGGCCATTTTTAATCCGGGAACCATATGTCTTAAATAACCGGAAAATAAATGTGTGTTGGGCTCAGCTTGTCCGGATATAGGCCAATAAGTTAACAAAGTATGAATGGTGCTAAAATCAAATTGCTGAAATTGTATCAACATCAGATCATCCATTCGCAAACGAGCATGTCCATCCAACTCTTTTCGTTTGGCTTTATAGATCTTTCTTAATGCATCTTTCGTCATGTCAATCTTTTAAATAGCGATACAGATTGCTGCTGATATGACCTGCCTGCTCGCGTATAAATGTTGGATGAATCTCTGTAAGATAAGGTATGGAGCCCAAAGATGGGTAACCACTCCACTGCACGATCTCTTCTTCATAGTTGAGGTACTGATCATTGAATATCCATCCCATCACATCAATACCTGCTTGTTTACAATAGGCAGCCGTTAATCTGGAGTGATTGATGCTTCCCAGATAATTACGACTCACCAGTATTACCCTGGCATGTAAGGATAAGATCAAATCAGCAATACTCTTCTGATCATTCAATGGCACCAATAATCCTCCCGCACCTTCTATCACCAATGAACGATCTTCTGATTGTACGATTATTTGTTTTGCTTTTTCAGCGATCAGATCAATATCGATCACTTTTTTTTCAGCCCTTGCCGCGATGTGAGGTGATGCCGGCATTTCCAAACAATACACTTCAGGATGAATGATCGTTTGTGTATTTGACAGTAATTGCTGCACTCTTTGTGCATCCGTACCGGTTTCAAAACCGGCTTGTACAGGTTTCCAATAATCTGCTTCCAGTGCCTCAGTAACAATAGCAGACACTACTGTTTTACCAATTTCAGTTCCAATACCTGTTATGAATATGGGGCGTTTCATTTGGTTATAGCTTATTGTTCATGGCAAATAGTTCGTAGACTATGGTATTGAGGTTTTAGGATATCTTATTTTTTGATTTTTTTTGAAGCTATTAGCAAAAACATAAAAATGAAAATAATAATGATTCGTTCATAAACAATATACTATTGGCCATGAACAATAAGCTATTAGCTACCCCTACTCACAAAAAACGAAAACAAAGTAGTCCCGTAATTTCTTTGAAAGCTAAAGCCCTCAAATTTTTCGTAATTATTTCTAGGCGTATGTTCCAATACAAAAAAGCCTCCTTTCCGGATCATATTTTTGGCTACGATGATCTTGGGTAATTCATCAATGGTTCCTAATGCATATGGTGGACCGGCAAAAATAAAGTCAAAGCTTTCATCACAGGATTGCAGATAGGCAAATACATCCATTTTCAAGACCTTATAATTTTCCATACCAAGCATGTCTGCATTTTTTTTGATGAATGCATGCATGATCGGATCTTTTTCTATGATGGTTAATTGTGCAGCACCGCGTGACGCCAATTCATAGCTGATACATCCTGTGCCTCCAAAAAGATCAAGGGTATCTATTCCTTCAAAATCCATTCTGTTTTGAAGAATATTGAACAGACCTTCTTTTGCTATATCAGTTGTGGGTCTGGTATGTGGCATTTGAGCGGGTGGACTAATCCTCCTGCCTCCCCATTTTCCTGAAATGATTCTCATACAGTAGGATTAAAGAACGGGGTAAAATAATGAGGGTGATGCGACTCAAGCATCTCCGGCATCAATACTGACTCATCCGGGTTAATGAAAGCACGCTTGGGGAATACTTGTTGTATCTGTTGATGCAATTCACCATGTGGCTCAATAAAACCGCTCATTTCTAAAGATGTCCTATCCGGTGTTAGCTTATGTTCACGAAGTATTGATAAGGCATAAAAACACAAGTCAGTAGCGTTTTCAAAACTGTAGGATTGGATCAAATGTAATTGACCGTTGATCATTAAAACAGCGATGAAAGATTGCGGATATACTTGTATCTGTAATAATGTTTCAGGGATATCCTGTCTTGCGAAAAGACGGTTCAGGATCTTGGTGTAAATATGATGTCCTTGAAATAAATGAAAATGTCTGACAGCTTGGTCGATGATGGTTTTTTTGATGCGATAACTATTGACCATGGCTATTGAATCGGCCAGCTTATCATTTTTCTGCTCATGTCTTTGTGATTCCCCATAAACAAGTGATAAAAAATCTCCCGCAGCAGCACTGTTCATTTTTTCTGCAGGTATGATCAAAGCTTCGCGGAAATTATAGCAAAGGTCTATGTTGCCGGAATATTTATCCAGTAAAACTGAATTGTTCTTGATCTCAAAGAAAACATCACTCCATTCATTGATGTCATTGTCTAATTCAAAGAATTCAAAAGCGTAGATGGATTGTTGATGGGTGATTGAGCAGGCTACATACAAAGGACCTATTTCCACCCGAAGTTGATGTTCCGGAGCTATTACCACCGGTGTGGGTGGATAGAATGCCATTGTTTTTCTTGCCATACAATCGATATTGATTGCAATGATATAAAAAAAGCCACTGATTTGTACATAGGTTAATATTGTAGCTTTGCCCGCGTTTATGGAAATCGGAAAAAGCAATATGAATTTACAGGTATCGATCAGTCATCGGCAGATATTGAGTATTGCTTTGCCCATCACTGCTTCTATCATTGTTCCTCAGATCAATTTTATTACCAATAATATTTTTTTGAGTGGATTGGGGCAGCAGGAATTAGGGGTTGCAGGGATCACGGGCGTATATTATTTGATTTTTGCGGTCATAGGTCAAGGGCTTAACAATGGTCTGCAAGCTCTGATCTCACGGAGAGCCGGTGAGAACCGAGTTGATCAGATCGGTAGCTTATTTTTTCAGGGTATACGCATTTCATTGGTACTGGCATTATTGGGAATATTGGTCACTTGGTTTTTTGCCCCCATACTGTTCAAGTATGCATTGCAAGATCAGGAACGTGTAGAGATGGCGGTATCCTTTTTGAATATCCGTATTTTAGGTCTCCCCTTCTTATATGTGTATCAAATGCGGAATGCTTTATTGGTGGGTACCAATCAGAGTCGCTATCTGATCATCGGAACTGCCACCGAAGCTATCACCAATGTGTATTTTGATTATGGATTCATCTATGGAAAGCTTGGATTGCCTGAACTAGGATTCAATGGAGCTGCATATGCTTCTATTATTTCGGAAGTGGCAGGATTATTTGTGATCTTTTTTGTGATTCAGGCAAAAGGGATCAGTAAAAATCTGAACCTCTTTCAAAACACAAAATATGATTGGGGTAATATCAAATTGATCTTGCGTATATCCTTTCCGGTGATTTTACAGTTTGCCATCAGTATCATCAGTTGGGAATTCTTTTATATTCTGATCGAACATCATGGAGCCAGAGATTTAGCCATCTCCAATACAATGCGTAATATTTTCGGATTCTTTGGCTGTTTTACCTGGGCTTTTGGAGCCACTGCCAATAGTATGGTAAGTAATATTATTGGACAAGGTAAACAAGATCGTGTAACAGAACTTGTGAAGAAAATCATGTTGTGGAGCGTAGGCTTTGCAGTCTTTGTTTGTACAGTACTGAATTTGTTTCCACATAGCTTCTTGTCTGTCTATGGTCAGGGAGAAGATTTTATCACCGCCGCCATTCCTGTGATGCGTATCGTATCTGTAGCACTAGTGTTTATGTCAGTGTCAGTTATTTGGCTGAATGCAGTTACAGGCACAGGTAACACGAAAGTGAATCTGTATAGTGAGATCGCTGCGATTATTCTCTATTGTTTGTACGTATATATTGTACTGGAGAAACTGCAGTTGTCTATTGAGTGGGGATGGGCAAGTGAAATGCTGTATTGGACTACCCTATTTATACCTTCTTTCTGGTACATGAGAAGTGGAAGGTGGAAAAAACAAATACTATGAGGATGCTACATTAAATCTCTTGTTAAAGTGATGTAATCATGCAGCATTGCGGATAATTTCCTTTTCTTTGAAAAAAAGTACAATGAGAAAATTAATCGTTCTTCCTCTATTACTTGTTTCTTTTCTTGGATATACACAGTTTCAGCGAAATAATGTTTTATTGACCGGATTCGTAGACATGTCTACTAACAAAACGAATAACCTGGCTCCTGTATCGTCTAATTCCAATTTTGGTACTGGTTTTAGCATTTCTGCGTCAAAATTTATATCTGAGAGAAGGTTTAACAGCTTGACCTTATCTTTTTCTCATAATGTTACCAAGCAAAATCCGGCGACCAATATTGAGAACAAACAGATTAGAAATGGTATTGGTATTGGCTTTGGTCATACTATTTTAACGCCACTCGCGCAAAGAGTGTACCTGAGTTTTCCTTTTTCTATCGGTGCAGGTTTTTCGCGTTTTGAATCCAAGAATAATAATCAAACCGCTAATAAGGCGAATGGATTTAATGTCGGAGCTACTGCTACCATCGGGGTTGTTTATCTTACAAAAAAGAAATGGGTATTTTCAGCCAATATGGGATCCTTGGCAGGAATTCGTTTTGATCATGGAAAGACATCTTCCAGTACCGGAAACGAAACCAAGTCCAATGCTTTTAATATTTTTGGTGGCGCACTTGGAACAGCTTTTAATAATATGAGTATAGGAATTGGATACCTGATTAAATAAGAAATAGGAAATACGAAATAAGGAATATGAAATTAGAGATGCATTTTGGATACATCTCTAATTTTATTTTTAGCCTTTCAATTTTTCAACCAAATCGGCATATTGTTCCATTGCTGTTTCTTTGGTCATCCCCTTTAATTTCTCCCAGGCTTCGTGTTTAAATTTGGCTACGAAATCAAATGGATTCGAAGGACCTCCTTCTGTATTATCTCCTTCAGTGGCTTGCTTATACAGCGAATAGAGTTTTAATAAAGTTTCATTGTCAGGTTTTTCTGATAATGTTTTGCTGTTAGCAACTGCAGCAGTGAAACGTTCTAGTAATGACATGTGATTGAATTGATCATGTTATTGAATAGCTTCCAGCATTTTCGCGCCTTCGGCTTTTATGGCGGGGTCATCTCCTGTTCTTACAGGTAATTTTACAAGTTTGTTCAACACTTCGATAGCTTTAGCAGGCTGTCGGGCTTCTTTGTAAGCTTTGGCAAGATCCAGATAGTTCAATGCAAAATAGGGTTCTAAGGTTTTGCATTTCTCCATGTAAGCAATCGCTTTCTCCAAATCTCCGGATGGCAAACCTCCATAAAATAATTTTACGGCTGCTTTCTTCAATCCGGATAAAGTGACCATTTCATAATGCCATTTACCTAAAGTATAATTGGCTTTGCCATGATCGGGATTAATGGATAATGCTTTATCGGAGTATAACTTGATATCTTTTACATACGCAACGATTTGCTTGTTCTCTGTTTCGATATCCGTCATTCTGCCTGAGATCATCGCCATCGCATATGCAGCATCTGCATGATTGCTATCTGCTTGCCAAGCTCTTTTGGCATACGATAAGGCTGTTTCGTAAAACAAACGTTTATTGTTCTTATCAGCTTGTCTCCCACCAATGGAGGCACTCAACTCGGCTGATTTTACCAATGCTTTTAGATTGACCGGATCTTGTGTGAGTACAAGTTTGTATTTCTCCAAAGCCTCACTTTCTTTTTGTACTCTTTCAAAATTGGATGCTTCTTTCAATAAAACATTGATATCCTGAGCTTGTGATGAGTTTACCAACAATACAAACAAGCAAAAATGAATCAGTCTAAACATCTGTAATCGTTTCATGGAAGATCTTTTCTATGCATGATAAGAGATACACCCGTTGATCCTTGAAAAGCAGGAATTGGAGGATGTTGTTTTTGAATCGAAATCTTTACAGTTTCACTCAGAGAAAATTGTGCCAGAATTTCAAGTGCGATCTCCGATGCAACAGTTTCTAATAAAGGAGTTGCTATCGCCATTCTTTTTTTAACCAAGTCATACAATGCAACATAGTCGATCGTATCCTCGATGGTTGTGATGGGATACTTTGAAGGACGATAATCAACAGATACATCTACAAGAAAGTCATTTCCTAAAACCTTCTCTTCTGCATATACCCCATGGTATGAGTGAATAATGACTTGATGTAAATGGATGGAAAGCATGTGTAATAATGAATTTTGAATGATGAATAATCAATGATGAAGGATGATCAGCAATACAATCATTCATCATTCATCTGTTCATTATTGATTATTGTTTATTGACTAGGCCAGTCCTTTTGCAGTCAAGTATCTCTCCGCATCCAATGCAGCCATACAACCACTGCCTGCTGCTGTTACGGCCTGACGATAATTTTTATCTTGTACATCTCCTGCGGCAAAAACACCTTCCATATTCGTTTTGGTAGTGCCCGGTACCGTTTTAATGTAACCTGTTTCATCCATATCGATCCAACCTTTGAAAATATCACTGTTGGGCTGATGTCCGATCGCAACAAAGAATCCACTGATAGGAATTTCTTGTGTTTCCTGTGTTTTGTTGTTTTTGATGCGTACAGCTTCTACCTTTTTTTCTCCTAAGATCTCATCTGTATCTGTATTCCAATACACTTTGATATTGGGGGCATTCAATACACGATCCTGCATCACTTTACTTGCACGCATTTGATCTCTTCTCACGAACATGTGAACGGTAGTACACAGTTTCGATAAGTACAATGCTTCTTCAGCAGCGGTATCACCTGCGCCAACGATCGCAACGTCTTTGCCTTTAAAGAAGAAACCATCACACACAGCACAAGCGCTTACACCAAAGCCATTCAGACGTTGCTCACTTTCTAAGCCAAGCCATTTAGCAGATGCTCCCGTACTGATGATCACAGCATCCGCTTCGATCCATTTTTCTTCATCGATCTCAACTCTATAAGGCTGTTTGCTAAAATCAACTTTTGTCGCCATTCCATATCGGATATCAGCGCCCATTCTTGCTGCTTGCTTTTCAAAATGTACCATCATCTCAGGACCCTGTATGCCCTCCGGATAACCCGGATAGTTTTCTACTTCTGTAGTGATGGTCAATTGTCCACCCGGCTGTATTCCCTGATATAAAACGGGTTTCATGTTTGCACGGGCTGCATATATAGCTGCGGTATAACCTGCCGGACCGGAACCGATGATCAATACATGTACTTTTTCAGTTGCTTCACTTGCCATACTTTAATTTTTATATTAGACGAACAAATTTATTGAACCCTTGCAGTTTCCGGGTTTCGTTTTTACACAATCCTTGTTTATTTGGGGATAATCAGGCTTCTGTATTGTGCTGCATAACCACAAAATGCTCCCAAAGCATTATTGCTGATATTTCCGATTACTTTACCGGGAGATGAGAATGGATTACCAACAGATTGAAGATTGAACTCCCAGGTTCTCCAAAAATCAAAAGTCGATTTATTGATATTGCACAATTTCACAGATACGGTATCGCCTTTTTCAAAGAAGCCATAGGTCTCAAAATCTATCTCTTCATTTCTATTCACACCTCTGTCTACCTGTATCTCATACCTTTTCCCATCAATGATATTATCATCAAACACACTGTTAAGTCCAGGAAGAAATGGCTGCCTATTTTGGCGGGTAAAATAGCGGATATAATTCCCTAATCCGGGAGGATCGAATACCCTTGCCATCAGTACCACTTTTTTGGGATCATCATTATTCGGTGCGGGTTTCCACCAAATGGAATCCATCGTTTTGGTTAACAAAGGAATCGAGGTTTCACTGGTATAGGATTTTCCATCCACAGTGATGGATAGTTTATAGGTTTTACCAAATTGTCCGATCAATTGTGGAGAAACCTGAGGATCGGTACTGTAATAATAAAATCGGTTACCGCTGGTATCACGTAATTCAAATTCTTTGAGAGGATAAACGGTGGTTCCCTCTTGGATAGTCACTGTCGCATTTCTCACATAGGATGCCGTTAATTCTGATGAATCGATGGTGGTAAAAAAATTCAATGATTTACTGAGTACAACGATTGGAGGACGACCGTTTTCAATTTCTGCATCTACTACCAGACGACTGTCTTTACTCACAGGTACGATATTGATTTCTCGTTCACAGGAGATCAAGGAAATGCATATCCATACAAAAATCAGGTTCCGAAACATGATGCAAAGGTATTTCAGTTTATGTTAATACTATATGAAACAAAAAAAGCCCTTTCCTGGTTGGAAAGGGCCGGTCATTTTCTTTTTGTACCATCTTATCCCAGATACGCTTTCAATGCGTTGCTGTAACGCGCTTTCTGAAGACGCTTGATGGCTCTTTCTTTGATCTGACGGATACGCTCTTTGGTAAGGTCATATTTCATACCAATTTGCTCAATGGTTACCCCATTTTCTCCATCCAGACCAAAATAAGCGTTCACGATCTCAGCTTCCCTTGGACTCAATGATTTCAATACACGGCGAATTTCTTCACGCAATGAATCTTTCATCACATCATCGTCAGTGTCATCACTACCTTCCAACAAATCACCCATAGCCACATCTTCTGCTTCGTGTACCGGAGCATCCAGGGATGTGTGACGAGTGTTGCTTTGGAAAATGTTGTTGATCTCTGTTTCGCTCATTTCCAGGATCTCAGCCAGCTCTTCGGTTGAAGGCTCACGCTCATGCTCCTGTTCGAAAGCCATATAGGCTTTGTTAGCTTTGTTATAGGTGCCAATTTTGTTTTGAGGCAGGCGGACTAATCTACCCTGCTCTGCCAACGCTTGTAAAATGGACTGGCGAATCCACCATACGGCGTATGAGATGAATTTAAAACCCTTGGTTTCATCGAAACGCTGGGCTGCTTTTATCAAACCGAGGTTACCCTCGTTGATCAGATCGCTAAGAGAAAGGCCTTGGTGCTGGTACTGCTTAGCAACAGATACCACGAAACGTAAGTTGGCCTGCACCAATTTGTCGAGT
This sequence comes from Sediminibacterium sp., assembly GCA_965279585.1. GTDB lineage: Bacteria > Bacteroidota > Bacteroidia > Chitinophagales > Chitinophagaceae > Sediminibacterium. The sequence continues at coordinate 1,874,589 of OZ257248.1, forward strand.
GCTCGCTGATCACCCATTTTGATACGCTGAGCCAGTGTGGTTTCCTCTTCAGGAGTGATCATCGGAATTTTCGAGATCTCCTGTAAGTACTTTTCAACCGCCTGCGAATCTCTGTTGGTAATCTGTGTTGCAATTTTGAGCTGCCTCATGATGTGCTATTAACTGTATTATTATAAACGACTATTAGACCCTGAATGTTGTATAAAAGCTGTTGCTGGATTCGTTAAAATTGGCAGCAATGGCTCTTTCAGAAGCGTGCAAAAGTACGAAACAGCCTTTGAATATGCCAGCTTTTGTGGAAAAACTTGCATAATCGGGCAAAAATATCCGTCTTGAAAGCAAAATATTGAATTAAATGAATTGATTAACAAGTGTTTACAACTACTTATTCACATTCCCTCCTCTGTGCAGCCTATTGGGCTCTCCAAAACAGCGTATTCGCATTAAGACCGGCAAAACATACCGATCAACAACAAACTACTATCTAGAACTGTATGTTTGTCATCACACAGTATATTTGACCCATGATCGATTTTAGGAGCGACACCGTAACCAGACCTACCCCCGGGATGCTCAAAGCCATGTATGAAGCCCCTGTTGGGGATGATGTTTTTGGAGAAGATCCCAGTATTAACCAATTAGAACAATTTGCTGCCTCACTTTTCGGAATGGAAGCCAGCATTTTTTGTCCGAGTGGTACCATGACCAATCAAATTGCGATTAAATGTCATACCCAGCCGGGTGATGAAGTGATTTGTGATCATTTATCACATATCTATCAATACGAAGGTGGTGGAATTGCCTTTAATTCCGGCTGTTCGGTTCGTTTACTGCAAGGCGATCGCGGACGAATCACTGCTGAACAAGTAGCGGCCGCCATTAATCCGGACGATATACACAAACCTGTTAGCACACTTGTATCATTGGAAAATACTGCCAACCGTGCAGGCGGAAGCTGTTATGATTTCAATGAGATCAAATCCATTCGTAAAGTCTGTGATCAGCATCAACTGAAATTGCATCTGGATGGTGCCCGACTTTTTAATGCACTGGTTGCAAAGAATGAGACTTGTAAACAATATGGTGAAGTCTTTGATACCATCTCTATATGTTTAAGTAAGGGATTGGGAGCGCCTGTAGGAAGTTTGTTACTCGGACCAACTTCTTTTATCAAGAAAGCACGCCGTTTCAGAAAAGTATTTGGTGGTGGGATGCGACAGGCCGGTATGTTAGCAGCTGCAGGTTTGTATGCGTTAGAACATCATGTACAACGTTTACAAGAAGATCATCAGCATACCAGAATGCTGGTAGATACATTGCGAGAAAAAGATTTCGTAGGAGAAATCCTGCCTGTTGAAACCAATATCGTTATTTTTGAGGTGAAAGGTAGATTCAATGCACCAGAACTGGTGACCATTCTCAAACGATCCAATATTTTTGCTTTAGCCATTTCACCAACACAAATACGATTGGTAGTGCATTTGGATATTACCCCTGCTATGATCGAAACAACCATTCAGACGATCAAGGCGTTATAGACGATTGTTATTATTAGCCAGAAGAATTCAAGAACAAAAAGAGTAAGCAAGAGATGTTACCTAAAATCAATCCCACTAATACACAGGCATGGTTTTTATTGCAGAAACATTATGAGGAAGAGATGAATCGCAGACATATGCGTGATCTCTTTGCTGCTGATGCCGACCGTTTCAAAAAATTTTCGATTCAATTGAATGATCTTTTATTCGATTATTCAAAGAATATCATCAATCAGAAAACCTTACAGCTGCTACTACAACTGGCGGAAGACTGTAAATTGAAAGATGCGATCCATGAAATGTTTGCCGGTATCAAGATCAATGAAACAGAACAGCGATCAGTATTGCATACCGCTTTGCGTAATTTTTCTGACACCCCTATCCTGGTTGATGGAAAAGATATCATGCCACATGTACAAAGAGTTCAGGCACACATGAAATCTTTTACGGAAGAAGTACATGGAGGAAAACATAAAGGTTATACAGGAAAAAAAATTCGATTTATTGTCAATGTCGGTATCGGAGGTAGTGATCTTGGCCCCGTTATGGTGACCGAAGCCCTGAAGCCGTTTTGGAAAAAAGGGATCGAGACTTTTTTTATCAGCAATATTGATGGTACACATATCAGTGAGGTATTGAAAAAAATCAGACCGGAAGAAACCTTATTCCTGATCGCTTCAAAAACCTTCACCACTCAAGAAACCATGACGAATGCACATACGGCAAGACAATGGTTTTTGGAAACTGCAAAGGATGAAAAACATATCGCTAAACATTTCGTGGCGCTCAGTACCAACGAAAAAGAAGTAACAGCTTTTGGTATCGATAAAAATAACATGTTCGAATTCTGGGATTGGGTAGGTGGAAGATATTCTTTATGGAGTGCCATTGGATTATCGATCGCATTGACCATCGGCTATGATCATTTTGAACAACTACTCAAAGGTGCAGCTGCTGCAGATGAACATTTTAGAAAAGAAAAATTCGAAAAAAATATTCCGGTATTGATGGCTTTATTGGGTATCTGGTATACCAATTTCTTCGGTGCACAAAGCGAAGCAATATTGCCTTACGATCAATATCTACACAGATTCGCAGCGTATTTCCAACAAGGGAATATGGAGAGTAACGGGAAAAGTATTGACAGAAGCGGTAATCCCGTTAACTACACGACTGGACCTGTGATATGGGGGGAACCGGGTACCAACGGACAACATGCTTTCTATCAATTATTACATCAGGGTACTCCTTTAGTGCCTTGTGATTTTATTGCACCGGCTATCAGTCATAATCCGATCGGTGATCATCATCAAAAATTATTATCCAACTTCTTTGCTCAAACAGAGGCATTGATGAATGGAAAATCAGAGAATGAAGTGAAGGTAGAATTGATGAAAGAAAATAAATCTCAGGATGAGATCAAGAAAATAGCGCCGTTCAAAATTTTTGATGGTAATAAGCCTACCAATTCCATCCTACTCAAAGAGATCAACCCATTTAGTCTAGGACAGTTGATCGCATTGTATGAACACAAGATTTATGTACAAGGTGTGATCTGGAATATATACAGCTTCGATCAGTGGGGAGTTGAGTTGGGAAAACAATTGGCCAATAAAGTATTACCAGAGCTGGCTGATGAATCTGAGGTCAATTCTCATGACAGCTCAACCAATGGATTGATCAATGCCTACAAAGCATTCAGAAAAGCATAAAATGGAAGGAATCATTATACGTCACATTGAGCCAAGGGATAATGCTGCTATGGCAAACGTGATCAGGCGATCACTGGAGGAGTTTGGTGCTAACAGACCCGGTACTGTTTATTATGATGACAGTACAGATCATCTCTTTGAATTGTTTCAATCTGAACCATTAAGTGAGTATTTCATTGCAGAAAAAGATGGAGTACTCTTGGGTGGCGCGGGTATTTATCCAACGGATGCATTACCCGAAGGAACTTGTGAATTGGTGAAAATGTACCTCACTCCTTCTGCACGTGGATTGGGTTTAGGCAGAACAATGATCGCAAAGTGTTTAGAAGCAGCCAAAAACAAAGGATTCACTTCTGTATATCTAGAAACGATGCCCGAATTGAAAAAAGCAGTAAGTGTGTATGAAAAATTCGGCTTCACCTACCTTGATGGCCCCATGGGAAACAGCGGGCATAATGGATGTGATATTTGGATGATCAAGCATATTAGTGAAAAGTGAAAGGTGAAAAGTGAAAAAGAATTTGTCTTTTCACTTTTCACCTTTCACTAAAAAAGCCGATCATCGATCGGCTTTTTTGCAGTTGGTTTTGGTTGTTTTACCATTTGTCTACTTCTTCAGAAGCAGTGGTTGATGCAGCAGCAGCGTCAGTGATAGGAGTTGCCGCAACAGCTACCGGAGCCGGAGCTGAAACTTCTTCTACCTCAGCATCGGCAGTATAGCCTTCTTGCTGACCTTCGGCACCTTCTGCATCATCATATTCATGATTGAATGCGTCAAAATCAAAATCAGGCATCAGATCTGTCTTCACATAGTCTACCGCCTCTCCCAATGCTTTGATGAACTTGTTGAAATCTTCTTTGTACAAGAAGATCTTGTGTCTGTCATAACCATTGTTATCAAATCGCTTACGGCTCTCGGTGATCGTTAAATAGTAATCATTTCCGCGAGTAGCCCTTACATCAAAAAAATAGGTTCTTCTTTTACCAGCTCTGATTCGTTTGCTGTAAACACTTTCCATTTTTTTGTCGTTGTTCTCGTACGCCACAGTTGTTGTTTTTTGGTTTTCAGATTTTTTATGCCTGACAAATATAGGGATGTTTCGGAATTACCAAAATTTTAGCAAAACTTATTGGGACTAGGGTTTGAGAAGTAAGTTGATAGTTGATAGTTGACAATTGACCGCAGGAAATTCTTTTTTTTCTGCGACTGTCAACTCCCCTCTGTCAACTTTAATTATTATCTGTTAACTGTAATCGATACAATTCGGCATAATACCCGTTCTTACGCAGAAGTTCATCATGTGTACCGGATTCACTAAGCATTCCATTATCGAGTACAATGATCTTATCAAATTTGAAACTAGTAAATATTCGGTGTGTGATAATGATCGCCGTTTTATCGTGTAAATATTGATAGAGATTACTGATGATCTCATATTCGGTCTTAGCATCTACCGCACTTAAACAATCGTCAAAAATAATGATCTCAGGATTTTTGATCAATGCTCTGGCTATGGATATCCTTTGCTTTTGTCCACCACTTAAAGTCACCCCTCTTTCTCCTATCATGGTTTCGTAACCATTGCTAAACCCTTGTATTTCCTTATGAACACTGGAGAATTTTGCAGCTTGTTCTACTGTAGCTCTGTCTGCCGGTTCTGTCAAACCAAAACTGATATTATCATGTACCGTATCGCTGAATAAAAACACGTCTTGCTGTACATAGCTGATCTGAGAACGCAAATCAGTTAATGGTATTTTTTTGATATTTCGATCGCCGATCTCTATCGTTCCTTGTGTTGGATCATAAAACCGTAGCAGCAATTGCGCAAGTGTGGATTTACCACTTCCTGTTTTTCCAAGTATCAATACTTTTTCACCTTTCTGTATGGATAAATTAAAATCACGAATTGCTTGAATACCTGTGTGGGGATATGTAAAGCTTAGATCCTTTATCACGATAGCTCCCCCAACTTTTTCGGTGTTCTTTTCTTCCGCTGGATTATTGTCTTTAATGACCGGTTCAGTCAACAGAAATTCGTTTAATCTCTTTTGCGAAGCTGCAGCCCTTTGGATCATGCTGGCTGTCCAACCAATGGCACTTACCGGAAACGTGAGCATATTGATATAGATCACAAATTCCACGATCAAACCCACTTTGCTGGGATCTTGCAGTGCCTGAATACCTCCAATGAAAATGGTTACCAGTGTACTGACACCGATCATCAAAGCCATACTAGGGAAGTAAATGGCCTCGACTTTAGCTAATCCGATAGCGTTTTTCTTATACGATTCACTATTTTTCTCAAAAAAGCCCATCATTGCCTTCTCTTGCACAAAAGATTTGATGACACGGATACCAGAGTAAGACTCTTGTGCATTGGTGGTGAGGTCAGATAACAAAGCCTGAATACGTTCGCTTTTCTTATTGATAATACTATTAACAATGTAAATCGTTACCGCTAACACCGGTAGTGGAGCCAATACATATAAGGTCAGTTCTGCATCTTTACGAAGCATATTCACCACACAAAAACTGATCAGCGTTACCAGATTGATCAGGTACATGATGGCCGGACCGGTGTACATCCTCACCCTACTCACATCTTCGGTCATTCTGCTCATCAAATCACCTGTACTGTGGGTCTTATAAAAGGAAGTATCTAATAACTGGTAATGATTGAATATTTCGTTTTTCTGATCATATTCTATGTGTCGACTCATTACAATGATGGTCTGACGCATAAAGAACATGAGCACACCCCTTAAAATAGCTAGTAATAATATGGTCATGCTGCAAATCGCCACCAACCATGCGAATGAGAACTCGGAGGAACTGACCCACTGGATAAAGGCAGTTACAAGGCCATCATCGGTACTTTTTAAAGAAGTTGGTTTTGCTCCGGGCAATTGTTGCTGTACTTGGTTGACGACAAATCCTGTGATCTGAGGAGCCAAAACGGCAAAGTAGTTGGATAAAACCACAAAGAGAATTCCGAGAAAGAATCGGAAGCGATATTTCCAGAAGTATTTATTGAGTGCCGAGAGGTGCTTCACGAATGACTACTTTAGACAAAACTACAAACAGAAACACTGGTAATCACTCATTTGTTACAAACGGGTCGATAGAATATCCCGATGGCAATACGATCATTCTTTATTTTTGCGCCATGTTAAGCAAAGAGGAACTTGATTTTTTGGCTTATTGGGAGAAAAACAGTCTACAACAGAAACATAGCACTCGTCCATTCATGATCGGACTTTCTGCCGGATTTGTATTGGGCATTAGTTTGATCGCAGTGGTTTTCTCAGGTTGGTATGAAAGGGCGAATATGGTAGCAAATTCCAGATTAAGCTCCTTTGTTTTCTTGTTGGCCATATTAGGTATCTCCTTTTTTATGGCATTTATGTACCGAAAATTTCGTTGGGAAACCAATGAGCAACGCTATAGGGAGCTATTGGCCAGAAAAAAATCACTTGAAAAAAAAGAAGTATAAGCAGCCTCACAGACTAAAAAATGGTCTTAACCGTAAAACAGACGAATTTATACATGAAAAGAGCCTTATTGTTACTAAGCTTAGGAATTGCAACCCTGTTTGTTGCTTGCGGAAAGCAGGATAAAGGATGTGAGCCCAAAACACCTGCATCAGAAAAAGCGGAAATGGTGGCCTATTGTCAGGCAAATGGTATTAATTATACTGAGCACTCCAGTGGGATACTCTATGAAATTATAGCTCCCGGTTCAGGAATCACACCTACGATCAATAACCTGGTATTTGCGGTATATACGGGTAAGCTCTTAAATGGTACACAGTTTGACGCCACTGCCAATCCGATCAGTTTCCCACTCAGTGGTGTTATTGATGGTTGGAAAATCGGTATTCCATTGATTCAGAAAAGTGGACGAATCAAAATGGTGATACCTTCTGCGTTGGCCTATAGTTGTACGGGGTCAAATTCTATTCCACCCAATAGTCCACTGTTCTTCGATGTAACACTGACAGATGTAAAATAATCAACGGGTCTGGCGGGTTTATAGCCCGTCAGATTTATGTTCACACCTGTGTATAAACCCGTTTTTACAGTGATGACTAATTTGACGAAACCCCTATCCAACAAGACTTTCTATCTATTTTATACCCCCAAAGCTTCAAACTTGGCGGAACTGGTAAATTTCATTACCATTCCCCTATCTTTGCCGCTCTAAAATTTTTTGAAAACCCTTACCGATATGCAACTGAAAGGTTTAGTGCGATTTTTTGCGATTGCCCTGATTTTAATCTGCCTCTACCAGTTATCTTTTACCTGGTTTGTACGCAGCCACGAAAAAGCTATGGATGAAAAGGCGCAAGCCTGGATCTCCCGCTTCCCCACTCCGGAACAAAAATACCCCGGGAACAAAGAACTACAGGCGATCTACGCCGACAGCCTTTCTGAAGTAAAAAAGGAAAGATTGCAGCGTTTGCTCGACAGTACCAAAGACGCCAAACTGGCTTTGGGTCTAACGACTTACCGCAGTGCAAAAGAAAAGGAACTCATGTTGGGTCTGGATCTGCAAGGCGGTATGAGTGTTACTATGGAAGTAGGTCTGGATGGATTGATCAAATCACTGGCCAACTTTACAAAAGACCCTGTTTTCAATAAAGCATTGGAAGCAGCGGTAGCGCGTAAAGCCAACAGCGGTGCAAACCTGATCACCCTTTTCCGTGAAGAGTATAAAAAATTGAATCCTTCAGGCAATCTTGCTCCTTTCTTTGCTACTCGTAGTAACGGTAAAGTGAAATTTGATGCTTCTGATGATGCAGTGGCGAATTACTTGAATGATCAAGCAACTGCTGCATTCAACAATACTTTCAGAATCTTACGTACACGTATTGATCGTTTTGGTGTGGCATCTCCTACCATCAATCCTGATCCTGCCAAAGGCATTATCAATATTGAATTGGCAGGTGTTAACGATAAAGAGCGTGTAAGATCTTATTTACAATCAACTGCGAATCTTCAGTTCTTTGAAGTTTATACTTTTGAGAGCCGCGATCTGCAAGAAGGTTTAGTAGCAGCTGATAAAGCAGTTCAAGATTATCTGAACGGCACAGCACAAGCTACACCTGCCGATACTGCAAAAGCAAGTACAGCTGCTGTAACTCCTTCAGGAGATACCACAAAGACAGCTACCATCTCCGGCATTAAAAAAGATGCAGGTACAACTGCAGCAGCTACTACACCAAAAGATAGCCTGAACCAGAATCCGATCGCTAGATTGATCCAGTTCTCTCAGCCTTATCAAGATCAGGGTGGTAAAGTTGTGTATCCGGCTGCATTGGGTTATATCCAAGCAAAAGATACCGGTACACTGAATGATTACTTAAAGCTTGATTTTGTAAAAGCTAAGTTCCCTTCTAACCTTGTTTTCATGTATGGTAAAACAGAGTCTTCTGATGCCAGCATGAGAGATATCTTGGCTTTCTATGCGATTAAAACACTAGATAACGGTCAGGCTGAATTAGAAGGTGATCATATCTCCAGTGCTTCTCAGGATTTTGATGAGCGTGGTCGTATCGCCATCAAAATGAACATGGATAAAGTGGGTAGCAATATCTGGGCTAAAATGACCACACGTAATGTGGGCAAGCCGATCGCTATTGTCCTCGATAATTTCGTGTATTCTGCACCAAACGTAAATGATCCGATTACTACAGGTAATTCTCAGATCAGTGGTAACTATACATTGAAAGAAGCACAAGATCTTTCTGAGATCCTTGAAAGTGGTAAGCTCCCTGCTCCTGCTAAAATCGTTCAGGAACAACAAGTAGGTCCTACCTTGGGTAGCGAATCTGTAAAAGGCGGTGCCCTTTCTTTTGGTATCTCTTTCCTAGTGATTTTCATATTGATGTTAGTATACTTTAACACAGGTGGTTGGGTTGCTAATATTGCATTGATACTGAACTTACTGTTTACTATTGGTATATTGAGTGCACTAGGGTTCACATTAACCGCTCCGGGTATTGCCGGTCTTGTTCTTACTATCGGTATGGCTGTGGATACCAACGTAATCATCTTCGAGCGTATCAAAGAAGAATTGACCAAAGGAAAAGGTTATCAAGCTGCTGTGAACGATGGTTATAAGCGTTCATTGGCTCCTGTACTTGATGGACACATCACTACCTTGTTAACCGCTATCATTCTTGCTTACTTTGGATTAGGCCCTGTATTAGGTTTTGCAACCACACAGATCATTGGTATCTTATTATCATTGTTCTGCGGTATCCTCGTATCTCGCTTGATCACAGACTGGTATACTAACAAGAACCGTCACTTTGAATATTTTACAGACTTTTCTAAGAAGATATTCCAGAAAGCAGCCTTCAAGTTTATTGAATACAGAAAAGTAGCATATGCGATTTCTCTTGTAATTTTCTTGTTGGGGGTTTCTACTTTCTTCAATGGATTTGATCAGGGTGTTGAATTTTCCGGTGGCCGTAGTTACACTGTGAAATTTGATAAGCCGGTGAATGTTGAAGAAGTTCGCGATCAGTTGAAAGTAATCTTTGAAGAATCACCAATCATTAAAACTGTTAACAGCAATAATCAACTAAACATTACGACTTCTTATAAAATTGAAGAAACAGGTAATACTGTTGATGCTGAGGTTGAACAAAAACTGTTTGAGGGACTTCAAAAACAACTACCTGCCGGATTAACCTTTAAAGAGTTTGAAACTAAATATAAGCAGAGTTCTCAAACTGTATTGCCAACTATTTCTGATGATTTGAAAGCAGGTGCAACAAAAGCTACCATTCTTGCTGTATTGGTAATCTGTTTGTATATATTCATTCGTTTCCGCGATTGGAGATACTCACTGGGTACGATCTTCTCTCTAATGCACGACGTATTTGTAACCTTGATTGTGTTCAGCTATGCTCGTACCATCGTTCCTTTCCCGCTTGAAATTGATCAGCATTTTATTGCTGCGATATTAACGGTGATCGGTTTCTCTATGAACGATACAGTGATTGTGTATGACCGTATTCGTGAAGATAGCGGTCTTATGAAAGGTGTAAGTAACGGAGTGATTATTAATAAAGCGATCAATGAAACATTGAGCCGTACCATCATGACATCTGTAACAGTATTCCTTACATTGTTGATCTTATTCATCTTTGGTGGAGAAGTAACAAGAGGTTTCTCTTTTGCGATGTTGATCGGTGTTATTACCGGGTCGTACTCTTCAATCTTCGTAGCAGCACCAATCCTGGTCGATTTTGCAAAAAACAAACCATTGGGTAAGGCTACCGAAAAGAAATAATCGGTAAGCTCATCACATAAAAAATCCCCTTGTCAACAACAAGGGGATTTTTATTTTTAAAAGCAAAAATTAAACTGCAAAGGAAGTACCACATCCACAGGTCTTACTGGCATTGGGATTCGTGAAAGTGAAACCACGACTGTTCAATCCACCCTGCCAATCGATTTCCATACCATAGAGGTACAATTGATGACTCTTATTCATCACGCAGCGAATACCCTCGATCTCGAAATGTTCATCTTCTTCGGTAGCATGATCAAATCCTAAAACATAGGTCATACCACTGCAGCCACCCCCTTTAACACCCACACGGAGGTGCTGACTTTGGTCAAAACCTTCCTCATTCATCAAACGACGCAATTCATGGATTGCTCCTTCCGTTAAACTCACAGGTGTACTCGTGATCGTACTCATAAATAACTGATTTGATTACAAATTTACGAGGTTTCACCAAAATGGGCCTGTAAGGGCTTTTTCGATAATGGAAATTGTTTTTTTAGTTGACAGTGAGTAAAGCCGAGTTTAACATTTCTTATCCCTTCTTTTTCCTGTCAACTGTCAACTAACAACTGTTAACTCCCTCATGCTCACTCTCCACTTTTCTATCCTATTTTTGACGAAAATCTGGATATGCTGGATATGACCACATTGTTAACGGTTGTGATTGGATTAATGATCGCAGGCTTTGCAGGATACCTCTTTTATCTCCAAAGAAAGAATCAGCGGGATGAACAACAATCGAAAAAAGCGTCAGTTTCTCTTCAATTACAAGCATATGAGCGATTGACTTTATTAACCGATCGGATCGCATTACCCAATCTCATCAGTCGCTTAGGCAATCCTGAGATATCGGCCAATGAAATGCAGTACTTACTGATAAAAAATATCAAGGATGAGTTTGACTACAATATTTCACAACAGATCTATGTTTCTCCGGAAATATGGAACGCAATTCGAAACCTTAAAGAGAACAATTTACTCATCATCAATCGAGTAGGATTATCTGTTCCAAGTATGGCTTCAGCAGCCACCCTTAACCGTGCTATTCTGGAATACCTCATGCAAGATCAAAAAGCGAATCTGCATGAAGTGGTCAGCGAAGCGCTGAGTTATGAAGCAAAGAAACTATTTTAATGAGTGAGTGGTGAGCAGTGAGTAGTCAGTCATAAAATTACTCACTACTGACTACTGACTATTCACTAAACTCTCTAGGTCTACAAATATGAAAAAGATAACCACCGACAGCGGCATCGATATCAAAGAAGTGTATTATCCTTCCGACCTCCCTAATACTGAGCAGGAGAAACCCGGAAGCTTTCCGTATACCCGAGGGGTGCAACCGGATATGTATCGTGGCAAATTATGGACGATGCGTCAGTATGCCGGTTTCTCTACCGCAGAAGAAAGTAATAAACGCTATCATTATTTGTTATCACAAGGTGTTATGGGGTTGAGTGTGGCTTTTGATCTGCCTACACAAATCGGATATGATAGTGACCATGCATTAGCAGAAGGTGAAGTTGGGAAAGTGGGGGTTGCGATCGATAGCCTGGAAGATATGGAAACCCTATTCAAAGGCATTCAATTGGAGCAAGTGAGTACTTCCATGACCATCAATGCCACAGGGTTTATTTTATTGGCTTTTTATGTGGCTCTGGCGAAGAAGCAAGGCGCAGATCTGAAAAAGATCAGTGGTACCATTCAAAATGATATCCTGAAAGAATATGCAGCAAGAGGCACCTATATCTATCCTCCCAAGCCTTCTATGCGTATCATCACCGATATTTTTGAATGGTGTAGTAAAGAATTGCCTAAATGGAATACCATCTCTATTTCCGGATATCATATTCGCGAAGCAGGAAGCACTGCTGTACAGGAGATCGCATTTACATTGAGCAATGGTAAGGCTTACGTAAAAGCGGCCATTGACAAAGGTCTTGACATTAATGTTTTTGGTAAACGTCTCTCCTTTTTCTTCAATGCGCATAATAACTTGTTTGAAGAAGTTGCGAAATTCCGTGCTGCGAGAAGAATGTGGGCAACCATGATGAAAGAATTGGGAGCTACCGATGAAAAAGCCATGATGCTTCGTTTTCATACTCAAACAGGTGGTGCAACACTTACGGCTCAGCAACCGCTGAATAATATTTGTCGGGTTACCATTCAAACATTGGCCGCTGTTCTAGGTGGAACACAAAGTTTACATACCAATGGTTATGATGAAGCATTGAGCTTGCCTACTGAAGAAGCAGCACGTATCGCTTTACGTACGCAGCAGATCGTGGCGTTTGAAAGCGGAGCACCGGATACCGTGGACCCTTTAGCGGGTAGTTATTTCATTGAGTCATTGACCAAAGAAGTAGAAGATAAAGCATGGCAGTTGGTAGAAAAAATCGATGCCATGGGTGGAAGTGTGAGTGCGATCGAAGAAGGTTTCATGCAAGATGAAATTGCCCGAAGTGCTTATGAGTACCAGCGCAACATTGAAAGTGGTGAAAAGATCATTGTTGGGGTAAACAAATTTCAAGTACAGGAAACAAATGATACGCCTTTATTTAAGATAGATGACAGTATTCGCCAAGTTCAAAGCGATAAACTGAAATCACTCAGATCCAGAAGAGATCAGGCAAAAACAGATGCTTGTTTGCAAGCTATCAGTAAAGCTGCCCAAACCCATGAAAACCTGATGCCATTGGTCATTGACGCAGTAGAGAACCATGCAACATTGGGTGAAATTTCAGATACTTTAAGAAAAGTCTTTGGCGAATACCAATAGTCCAGATCTATGTATACCATTCAATTAGCGAATACTACTAAAGATTTACAAGAGATTGCAGCACTTTCATCTGCCAATCTGCGAACCATTGTGAGCGAAGCAGAAAAAGCAGAACAAGGTTTCATTACCTGGGAATATAACCTGAAGTTATTGCAGGATATGCACGCCATCGCTCCAAGCGTTGTTGTTAAGTGGAATGATCAGGTAGTAGGTTACGCACTCGTTGCCATCCATGCTATGTCGAGTGTTCACGCAGAAATGAATGTCATGCTGAACAATCTTGCCACTTTAACTTATGAAGGCAAGCCCATGAATGATTATAAGTACTACATGATGGGACAAATATGTATTGCGAAAGAACATCGTGGGCAAGGTCTGTTCGATCAGTTATACAAATATCATCGGAAAATATATCGTCATCAATACGACATTCTGTTAACTGAGGTATCCACTTCGAATTATCGTTCCATGCGGGCGCATGAACGTGTGGGCTTCAAAACAATTCACACCTACCATGATCACATGGATGAATGGAATGTAGTGGTGTGGGATTGGAGGAAAGAGGAAAACAGATAAATATCCAATAATCAATGTCCAATATCCAACTTCGAAATTGAATATTGGACATTGATTATTTATCAGCCTAGTACAACGATCAGGGCATAAATTACACCCGGTAACCAGAATAATAAAGTGAGCAATACACTCAGCCAGAATTTACCATTCAGTTCTCCTTGATGTAGTCCAACAGCCAGCGGTGGCAATAGAACAGCAAGAATAGCTAAAAGCACCGTATTGGTCTGTACATCACTGCCGGCCTTTTTAGCGGCTTTGTATTCTCGTGCAATTTTTTTGACTTCTTTGATCCTTGCTTTGCGTTCCGTTCTGCTCAAACTTTTGAACTCCCGAAGCGCATCTTCTACAACTACATCATTCATCATCGGTGCCTGTACAGCAGTTGTTTCTTTTGGCTTTGCTGTTACATCAGTGATATCTATCACACTACTGGATGCGGTGAGACTGATCACTGCTGCCATTGAACTCAAAATGACTTTTCTCATATGCAAAATTTTAGAATTTGAAATTAAACAAAAAAGGCATCAGTTTAATTTGAATGTATCAAGTATTTATTAACTATTTTACCATCAAATACCGTTATGAAGTTGTTCTTATATACTCTGTTTTTTTTGATATCATTTCAAACCGCAACTGCACAACAACCTTCTTTCATAGGTGATAGTCTGGATCGTTACATACAAAAAGGAATGGAAGATTGGCAAATCCCCGGATTAGCCATAGCCATCGTCAAAGATGGGAAGACCGTTTATAGTAAGGGATTTGGTGAGAGAAATCTTTCAACACATGCTCCGGTGACGGAACATACGCTATTCATGATTGCCAGTAATAGTAAGCTGTTTACAGGAACTGCTATCGCTCAATTGGAATACAATAAAAAGCTTTCTCTTAATGATAAGATCACCCGCTATTTTCCTGATTTTAAAATGTATGATCCTCTGACTACCGAACAGGTCACCATTAGGGATATGCTTTCGCACCGTGTAGGAACCAAAACTTTTCAAGGGGATTTTACTTTTTGGAATGGGAAGATCGGTCGCAGAGAAATCATGCAGAAAATGAAACTACTACAGCCCAACGGTGTTTTTCGCCAAGATTTCGGATACTGTAATAGCTGCTATTTAACGGCAGGTGAGATCATTCCTGTAGTGAGTGGAAAACCTTGGGAAGTATATGTCTACGATAGTTTATTGATGCCTATCGGCATGAAGAATACACATACACTGGTCACAGGAATGAATCAACGACCTAATGTTGCCAAACCTTATACCACAGCATTTACCGGTAAAATAACAGAGTTACCTTATGATCAAGTAGATAATCTTGGGCCGGCAGGTAGTATGGTGAGTAGTGTATATGATCTATCTAAATGGCTCATCATGCAATTGGATAGTGGGCGTTATGAAGGTAAAAGAATATTACCCTGGACTGTCATCCAAAAAACCAGAGATATCAATATTGCTTTATCCAGCAGGAAAAATCCGGGATCATCTTCACACTTTACCGGATATGGACTTGGATTATTCATGACGGATCATTTAGGCAAGCAGATATTTTGGCATACCGGGGGTGCATTTGGTTTTGTAAGTAACACTTGTTTTGTACCGGAGGAAAAATTAGGTATCGTCATTCTCACGAACAATGACAATCAATCATTCTTTGAGATCTTGCGACATCAAATAGTAGATGCTTATTTGGGAGCACCTTTTGTAAACAAGCATGTATCGGGTTATACTAATTTCAGAGAAGCCGAAGATCGAAAGATCACAACAATTAGAAGTTATGAAACACGTGTACAGCAATCACTTCAGCCTTCTCTCCCATTATCAACTTATGCAGGGAAATACTCACATCCTTTGTATGGATCTATTTCCATTACAGTGAACAATCGTGATCTTATGATTCGTTTTGAAGGCCATTATCAACTCACAGCAAAATTGGAGTATATGGACAATGAAGAATGGAGACTAACTTACAGCAACCCTGCTTTCGGGATATTTCCGGTTACATTCAAAGCTTCCCAACAACAGATACAAAGTATTGACATCCCTGTAAATGATTTTTTAGAATACGATCCATATACCTTTAGAAAACAGTAATTTTCACTTACAAAACAAACATACATGAGATATTCTCTTTTGATCCTTGCTTTTATGAGTAGTCTTGTGACGAATGCACAAGAACTACCTGCTTCTTATCCTCAACTCGTGAAAGACATTACGCCTAAACTGGTTGAATGGCGTCGTCATTTCCATCAAAATCCGGAATTGTCTAATCGGGAATTTAAAACAGGAGCTTATATCGCAAATTATCTAAGATCGATTGGTTTGGAAGTGAAAGCCAATGTTGCGAAAACAGGTGTGGTTGCAATCTTAAAAGGTGGAAAACCCGGGCCTGTGGTTGCGTTAAGAGCTGATATTGATGCATTACCCGTTACAGAACGAGTAAACATTCCGTTTGCATCCAAAGTAACGACTGAATTCAATGGACAAACCGTAGGTGTTATGCATGCTTGTGGTCATGATTCACACACTTCTATTTTGATGGGTACGGCTACTATTTTGAAAAAAATGCAAGCTGATGTACCCGGTACAATCGTTTTTTTGTTTCAACCTGCTGAAGAAGGAGCGCCTAATGATGAAGAAGGTGGTGCATCGCTCATGATCAAAGAGGGTGCCTTGGATAATCCAAAAGTAGAAGCTGTATTTGGGTTGCATATTAATTCAACTATTCCTGTAGGAGAAATACAATATAAAAGCGGGGCATTCATGGCGTCTTCCGATTGGTTTAAAATTGTTGTAAAAGGTCAGGGTGGACATGGTTCTAAACCTTGGAAAGCAATTGATCCTATTGCATCAGCATCTCAGATCATCGAAGGTTTACAGCATATTGTGAGTAGACAAATGGAATTGACGAAAGCTCCTGTTGTGATTACTGTTGGAGCGATTCAATCCGGTGTGCGAAATAATATTATTCCTGAAACTTGTGAAATGCTCGGTACGATCAGAACATTGGATAGTAAAATGCAAAAGGAAGTACATGAGAGGATCCGTAATACTGTTAAACATATTGCAGCTAGTAATGGTACTGAAGCAGATGTAACAATTGATACAAAAACACTGGTAACTTACAATGATCCGGAATTGGTGAAACTCACTTTGCCCTTCTTAGAAAAGGCAGCCGGTAAAGGAAAAGTAGTAACACGTGATTGGGATACAGGTGCAGAAGATTTTTCATTTTATGGTGAAAAAGCACCTTCCTTCTTTTTCTATCTGGGTGGTATGCCAAAAGATCAGGATATCAACAAAGCACCGCAACATCATACAGCTGATTTCTACATCGATGAAAGCGGATTTGATCTGGGTGTGAAAGCTTTCTGCCAGTTGGTATTTGATTATGCAAAAACTAAGAAATAAAAATTGATTGCCACTGAGCACACAGAATTCTACAGTATGCTTCTGTGTATCTCTGTGTCTTCAGTGGCAATTCATTTAAGAATAAACCCTCGCTCCAAACAGCAAACTTCCAATTCTTACCATAGTACTCCCCTCTTCTATGGCAATTTTATAATCACCACTCATACCCATGCTGAGAATAGCTAATGGCTCATGGCTAATGGAAGATTGATCATAAAGATCACGAAGCATCTTAAATTCTGCTCTCACTTTTTGTTGATCATCACTAAATGATGCCATTCCCATTAAACCACATACACGTACATTAGGGAAATTGGAAAGTTGATCGAGCGCCTCTTTCAACTCTTGTTCATTCATTCCAAATTTAGTCTCTTCTGTAGCGATATGTATTTGTAGTAAACAATCAATGATTCGATGATTCTTTGCAGCTTGTTTATCTATTTCTTTCAATAATTTAAGACTATCGACACCATGTATCAAATGAACAAATGGAGCTATGTATTTTACCTTGTTGGATTGTAAATGTCCAATAAAATGCCAGCGGATATCTGAAGGTAAATTTGCTTGTTTATCTACCAATTCCTGAACATAATTCTCACCAAAATCTCTTTGACCTAACTGATATAAAGCTTCAATATCTTCAATGGGTTTGGTTTTGCTGACAGCAACCAGCGTTACATTTTTTTCGTTTAATTCCTGACTGATGGTTTTAAAAACATCTGTATGTATCGACATGTCTGGAAATTTATTGCGAATGTAAAGCCATTCTCTGATTTGTAATAAAGTGCTCTAACAAAAGAAGTTGATTGTAAGCCGGACAATAGTAATAGAATTTACCTAATTGAGCCTTACCGGTTAATTGCTTTAGTTGGTCGGGTAACATGGAAGCCATGTTGGCAATGAAAAATGAGAAAGACTCATCTTCTGTCAGTTCTCGTAATGAAGTCACTTTTTGGGGTGTAATAACAGGCGGCGTTACTCCCCATTTTAAAAGAGCAGTGGATAAGATCACTTGTTCAAGAAAAGAGGAGGATTGAAGTAATAATTCCTTCGCTTCAGTAACCATTTGAGATTTCAATGCTTCCAATGCCATGGTCTTTTTAGTAGACATCAATCTGGACATATGATACAAGATAATAGCCGGATTGCTATAATGCGGTGACACATACGAAGCATGACTCAAATGTTTCTTCTCTTGAATCACACGAACGATGAGATCTAAACTCGCAGAGTCTGCTTTTGTCCATTCAAGATCATACCGTTGAACCATTAGTAACACATTGGCCAATACACATACATCAAAATCAACCGGCATCTTTCTTCCGAACCAGGTAGAGTAAGCAGGTATACTACGATATTCGGGAAATGTATTATTGATCTGCGATACACTTCCGTTGGTAAAGTCCTGCATGATCTTATGTACCTCTTCAGCAACCGGTTTATCTGATGCAAGTGCTAATAACATGATCGCGGTGTCGTCTAAGTCATCAGGCAGAGCCTGGCTTTTATTGAAGAGATTCATCCATCCGGAATTGGGGAAGATCTGCGGCTCATCGGTGGGCCAAAAATTATAAGTATTCCTGCCCTTTCGATTTTTAAATTTATCACTCACTACTAACGACGCATCGATGATCTTTTTTGCGATTCCTTGCTGATACGTCGTTAGATAAGGCATCAAATCACGTAAAGTAAAAGCAATAAGTCCCGTGAAAAATATATTGATATCAGCTTTTTGTTGATGTTGATTCAAAGCATAAATACGATACGAAGGAAATAATCCTTTAGGGAATACCCCGGACTCTTTTACCTGTAGCTGTTCTAATCTTTGTAATATTTTAAAAGATACAAGCGTATCAGCAGCTTTTGCCTGAGCTATGAACCAAATGAAAATACTGCATCCAATAAAACGACATTTCCAGCGCATGGTGTAAAGATAACAAATCAATACATGAGACTTGTTCTAAGCATGTAAAAGGGCCCTTTCAATAAAAGAGTAAGAGCAGCCATTTTGATATTGGCTTGAATTATCTGCTCGTAAACATGGCTTTTACAAAATCAGCTACCAGATAGCTGATCATTTTTCCGGTTTGATGTCCGGATCTTCCATCCGCTAATTGTGTAGCACCTTCACATATGTGCAGATAAGCCACTTTACTATCTGTTGCAGTGAAATTGATGTATTGTCTGGCATGTGCAAGTGTTATCCCAGCAGGACTAGATGCACTACTCGTGGCATTTTCAATCGCATCAAGATCCAATTCAATACCACAATAGGTATCTTCTGTAAATCCGGTAGCATGAGCTACGGATTGAAGAAAAGTTCTTTTTTCATGAATGAAAATGTCTTCATAACTGATGCAATCAATAAAAGGATTATTCACCATATCCATCCAAACATTCTGTGGCAAGTAGTTTTCATGGTATCCAAGCACGCAATATTTTTCCAGGTATCCGTCGGCTTCAGCATATGAAAATCCGTTTCCGCTATGACGACCTTCCATGGGTCTAAAATCTGCGTGAGCATCCAGATTGATGGCATTAATTTGAGCAATAGGAATCAACCCTGCTTTATACAATCCTTTCGCAGCCCCTTTAATACATGGATATGCATTATTATGTCCTCCGCCAATAACGATCGGTATTTTGTTATTCTGAGTGATCATATGAATCAGTTGTTCCACTTCATCATCGATCATATTCACTGCATGACGATATGCTTCTATCTTTTCATCATAACTCTGTGCATTTTGTTCGATCAGATTTTTAGCATCAGAGAAATCAAAATGTCCTAATACAAGGATACTACTCCCCTCAAAAAAATCGTTGCTCTGGATATTTAAAAAAGATTGCAAAAAAGCTATCCAAGCTGAGTCACATCCGCCAACACCTTGATTGGCAAGTACACCGATGTCTTCAGGAATCCCAAGCATGACAAAAGGAGCGCTTGAATGCTTCAGAGAAGCTTCCAATGCAGTACTGTCTTTTATGACTTGAACCCTTTCCCCTATTTTGGTTTCAAATCTTCTGATTCGGGTCACAGAAAGAATATCCTGCTTGTTATAAATCTTAAAATGTGGTAGTTGCAAGGCTTATCGATTTACTATGAATATAATGATTTTTTTATAGTCCATAGTCGATAGTCCATGGGCCATGATCTATCGACTAATCAAACACTTCTCCGTTGATCAAGATCCTGTCAATGAGATTCGAGCCAAAAGCATAAGGCAGATAGGCTATAGACGGGATCGGTTGGGTGATGATCAGATTAGCTCTTTTTCCAACGGTAATACTCCCCACTTCTTTTTCCAGTTCCATTGCATAAGCCCCGTTAAGGGTTGCTGCATTGATAGCTTCTTCGGGTAACATTTTCATTTGAATACAACTCATCGAAACAACCATATTCATATTACCACTTGGACTTGATCCGGGATTGAAATCAGATGCCAAAGCAATGGCTGCACCTGCATCGATCAATTTTCTGGCCGGTTGAAAAGGCATACGAAGAAAATAAGCAGCCGTTGGTAATAACGTGCCAATGGTATTTGATGAGGCGAGCAATTGAATAGACGCATCGTCCATGGTTTCCAGATGATCTACAGAAACAGCTCCTGTTTGGATACCTGCCTGAACACCGCCTGAAAGATTCAACTGATTGGCATGGATCTTTGGTTTTAATCCGATTTGTTTTCCTGCTTCACAAATTCGAATGGTTTCCTCCTGAGAAAAGAAACCTGTCTCACAAAACACATCAATATAGTCTGCCAACTGTTCTCGGTCAATGATCGGAAGCATCTCTTCGATGATCTGTTGGATATAGCCTTCATGATCTTCCTTAAACTGTTCAGGATAAGTATGAGCGCCCAGAAAAGTAGCTTTAATAGGTATCGGAGATGTTTCTTTCAGTCGCTTAATCACACGCAGCATTTTTATTTCCGCATCAACCGATAACCCATAACCACTTTTGATCTCAATTGCGCCGGTACCTAATCGTACCAACTCTATCAATCTCTTTTTTGCGGTTGCATATAATTCATCCTCTGTCGTTAAAGCCAATCTTCTCGCAGAATTCAGGATGCCGCCACCTTTTGCGGCAATATCCGCATAACTCATGCCTTTGATTTTGTCTACAAATTCTTCTTCTCTACTTGCGGCAAATACCAAATGCGTATGGCTATCGCACCAACAAGGCAATACACTCGCTCCTTTAAGATCCAGCACATGGGATGTTTCAGGATAAGCATCCATGGTGCCAAAATCTGCTATTCTTCCATCAACAATCAGTACCCATGCATTATTGATCACAGGTAATTCAGATAAACGCTCGCCTCTTAATAATGAAGGTTGCTGACGAACATTAATGAGTTGATGAATGTTTGTAAGAAGCGTTTGATTCATGATGGGAAAATAAGGATTTAGCGGCACGCTTCAAGCTACAAGCCTCAAGCTTTTGTATCTAAATCTTTAAATACTGATATAATCACGCATATATTTATGATTTCACATAAACTTGCAGCCTGCAGCTTGAAGCTTGCGGTCAAAATATGCTTACACGTCTCACTATAGTACGTTACCCCCCTTGGCTCGGATGGGTCGGGTTTTTATCCATGGCTATCTTTCGGTTTCCGCTTTGGTTACGAAATGATATTACCTTTTGGAAACTGATGGGATGTGGCAGAAATGGAAGTTTTGATAAAACCCCGGACTGGCGTCAATGGGCTTTATTAGAAGTATTGCCGGATCGGTCAACACCTGTCTCCGGTTTCCTCAACAATTGGTGGCATTTCTTTGGATGTGAAAAATGGGAATTATGGTTACAGCCGATCGAAGGACACGGACTATGGGATGGTAAGGAAGTATTTGGCTCATTGCCTAAACAAACGGATTATGCCGGACAGATAGCAGTTTTAACAAGGGCTACCATACGCATCAGTCAACTCTCCCGTTTTTGGCAACATGTTGATGCGGTTGCACAACGTATGAGTACTGCAAAGGGATTTATCACCTCTGTAGGTATTGGAGAAGTTCCTTGGATCAAGCAAGCCACATTCAGTATATGGGACTCTAAGGAAGATATGCGCTCTTTTGCCTACCGTTTACAAGAGCATGCAGATGTGGTTCGAAAAACCAAACAGGAAAAATGGTATAGCGAAGAACTATTTGTTCGCTTCCAAATCATTGATTCTAAGGGTAGTTTGAGAGGAAATGACCCAATCAAAAGAAATCCTTAGTTTTGCCTCATGCATCATTGCTCTACCATCACATTCCTCACTGCTCACTTCGCGTGGATGTATCGTGGACTGAACTCTATGCCCGATCACTGAGTTCCCTTCTTTATTATTGAATCATTTCTGACATTATTGGGATTAGATCCCATCATTATTACTTAATACAATTGGTATGGAACATACATTGCATGTTACCTCTGAAATAGGTACTCTAAAACGTTTATTGGTACATAGTCCGGACAGTGGTCTGGGTAAAGTCGTGCCCTCAAAAGCACAAGACTGGTTATTTGAAGACATCGTTCATCTGGATACGATTCGTAAGGATGAGTACGATTACTACACTAAGTTGTTATTGTATTTTCTGGATCCTAATAAGATCAAAGGAAAACTACAAGAGATCGATAGCAATGACCGATCATTTTTTAAACCTGATTCTGATGGTTTTTATAAATCAGATAAAGTTGTTGAATTACAATGGCTGTTAGCAGAGATCCTTGAAAAGGATGATATTCGTTCTCAACTGGTAGCATCTGTTTCAGCTATCGAAGGTTGTACTTTCCAGACGCAACAGGAACTATTGTCATACAGTGCTAAAGAATTGGCAAAGACATTTATTTCGGGTACTTCATCAGATAAAAAATTACTTTTCGCTCCTATTCCGAATTTTATTTTTACCCGAGATATTGGGATCACCATAAAAGACCATGTATTGCTGAACAAGCCAGCAAAAAAAGCACGTACACGTGAAGCTTTATTGGCAAAGTATATCTTCTTCTATCACCCCATGTTTGCACAATGGCAAAAAAATATCATTGAGCTGGCAGACTCGAACCAAAGTTTTTTAATGCCCGAAGAAGAGGAAGATGATCGCAAAACAACTTTGGAAGGCGGAGATATCATGGTGGTAAGTGATAACCACTTGCTTGTAGGTGTCAGTGAAAGAACTTCAGCAGAAGCCGCTGCCATGATCACTAATGTGATGTTTGAGAAAGGATTGATGGAGAAAGTGACCATTGTTCGTATTCCCAAGAAGAGAGATTACATGCACATCGATACTGTGTTTACACAAGTAAAAAGAGATGTTTGGGTAATGTTGGGTAATTTCTCCCGAAAGGCGGTAAAACATGAAGATGATAATGTGATCGAAAGAGAATTACAGGTAAAGAAAGATGAAAAAATAAAGATCACACAGTTTCACAAAAAGTGTCCGGATAATCCCGTTTATTTTGATAGTCTGGAAGATCTTTTGCAAGATATCAGTCTCACGGATCTGCGCTGTGAAAATGATGTACGTTTTATTTTTTCAGGTAATAATGAATTCCCTTATAATGCTCGTGAGCAATGGACAGACTCCTGTAATTTGCTGGCATTAAAGGAAGGTGTTGTTTTAGGCTATGACCGTAATGATAAAACAACAGAGGCTTTCAGAAAAGCCGGTTTTACGATTATTCATGTAAAAGAATTATTACCCAAATTAGAAAGTGGTGAATTGAATCCCGAAACCATGACGGATACTCTCATATTAATGCCATCAGCAGAACTTTCCCGTGCCCGTGGTGGATTTCATTGTATGAGTATGCCATTATGGAGGGAAAATATTTAAGTTGATAGTGATTGGTTGACAGTTGACAGGAATATGTTTTCTCTTTCATCAACTGTCAACTATTATCTGTCACACTACATTCAAAAATCACAACAAAACAACATGCAGACTACTTCAAATCTTCTCATGATAAAACCCGTTCGTTTTGATTTCAATGCAGAAACAGCGGTAAATAATAGTTTTCAGCAAGCATCCTCTGATCAGCAAGTAGCAGAAAAAGCTACAGCTGAATTCGATTGCTTTGTATCAGTATTAAGAAACGCAGGAGTTCAAGTGACCGTTGTAGAAGATACACCGGAACCGCATACTCCTGATTCTGTGTTTCCTAATAACTGGATTTCTTTTCATGATGACGGAACAGTATTCCTCTACCCTATGTTTGCTGTGAACCGAAGATTGGAAAGAAAACCACATGTATTAGCTGCTATTGAAAACAAGTTCCAAATCAAAAAAACGATCGATCTAAGTGAGTATGAAAATCAACAACTTTTTTTAGAAGGAACGGGAAGTATGGTATTAGACCGAGCAAATAAAATTGCATATGCCTGTTTATCTCCCAGAACTAATCTTCGTGTTTTAAATGATTGGTGCAGTAAATCAGGTTTCCGTCCTGTTGCTTTCACTTCAGTAGATAGCAAAGGAGACCCTATTTATCACACGAACGTGATGATGTGTATTGCAGATTCATATGCAGTCATTTGTCTTGATTCGATTCCTGATAAGCAGGAAAGAGATACTGTGATTAAAACATTACAGGACACCAAAAAGGAGATCATTGAAATCAGTTTTGATCAAATGAATCGTTTTGCGGGAAATATGTTACAAGTGCAAAATATAAAAGGTGATCGTTATTTGGTAATGTCTTCACAAGCTTATAACAGTTTAACTACTGAGCAGATCAAACATATTGAAGCATATCATCCGATACTCCATTCTGATATTACGACCATCGAAACCAATGGTGGTGGTAGTGCCAGATGTATGATGGCTGAAGTTTTTTTGTCTGAAAAATAACAGTGCATGAACAATAGTTCGCTGAATGAGATACTATATGAACAATTAGAGAAGCAGTTTTATGAGATTCGGGATCGTGTATACGTTCCCTTATTCAAACGCTATGCTGATTACTTAGACATGTATCGAAGAGGCGAATACGGCGATTTAAGCGGTGCGAATATTGAAGAAGAAATTGGAGATAAGGCTACTGATATTGCGGCCATTAATCCTTACTCAAATTTTATTGATACGCATCCAATGAATGCGCATGCGTGTGTGGAATATTTAAAAGATCAACTGAGACTTTGTTTATTTGAGCCGGAGGTAAAAGAGCAAATGATAAAATCAGGAGCGATGGAAATCGGGTATGATTGGTATTTTCATTATGACTCCGGGATCAACTTTTTCAAACAGGAGCTCAGCTTCCCCATTATCGCAGAGCCCAGATATTTATATCGCGAACTTCCTCCCGGACATTATACTGGTTTTGCTAAAGGACCCGATTTTTCAGGTGTTTGGCCGGATTGTGCAGAATGTATCGATGCGGCAGATGAAGAGCATGAAGAATTACAACTCGGATATGAACTGATGAATTACTATCAGTATCAATCACGATTGTTTCTACACAAAGCGCTCAAGGAGATGGATGAGGCCGGTGAATTCTCAATGATCGAAAAGCATCCCTTCCCTGTTTATATTGCCGAGCATGATTGCGAAGAAATGACTTTATACGTGCTTTAATCCTTACCCACAAATATATCCATGCATCCAGCAATCGATTTGATCTGTTAGCATGTGCATCAATAACCCAATTCCGACGATCCTGAGTTTGGTAAATAACAATAAAACATACGCTGCTATCATATACCAGCTATGTAGTAAATGAAAGCCAATACTACATCTGCAGGCGTCAAAAATGGGATTTGCCAATAAGTGATCCAAATCAACCAGCATGGTCAGTAAAAATACAAATGATACTCTACCCCATTTTTCTTTAAAGAAAAAAAAAGCGACCAGAATAGGAGCTATAAAGTGAAGAAAATAGTGACAAATAGATTGGATTAAATACATTATTGTACAAATCTAACATGAAATTATTAACAGATATTATATCCAAATAAAAGGAAAATCTATTGATGAATTATAGGTAATAAATAATAAAGAGCAATTTATTCAGTTTGTTAGATTTTTTTTAATAGTCGTGTGTTCATAAATGGGAATAAATATTCGCTTTAGTATTGATTTAATTATAAATATTTAAGTTAGTTCCGCAAGGTTGGATAATTACCTTTCATCTTTAACAATCAAATATGTCATTAATCCATTTTCGAAGTAATAAAATAATATTAGTGTTTTTATTCCTTTTTAATTTTTCTTTCCAGTATGGTAATGTGGTATACTCACAATATGGAGAACCTAAATCTTACTCTATAGTCGTTGACGTGAAGGAACTTCCGTTTCAAGGAAAAGATCCCTTGATTTTAGCATATCCAGATATAAAAGGATTTAAAAAACTAGAAGGGGTATATAATAATGGTAGTTATACATTTACAGGATTAATTTCAGAACCTAAAGATGCCCAACTTGTATTTAAAAAGTATATGGATTCTTCAACTTTGTATTATAAGTTTTTCCTACTAGAACCAAGCTGTAACTATCAAATTAAGATTAATGATTTTTATCTTTCGCACGTAACTTTCTCTGGTACTTTATTACATGAAGCCAATGAAATTTACAAGAAACAGACAAATATATTTATTCAACAAATAAGAGTAAAAGATGAAAAATTAGTAACTGCTAAAAAAAACAACCTAGATGACTATTTGATAAAAAAAATAGAATCAGATATTTTCGAAGTTTATACTGACCTATATGATTTCTACGCTAATTATGCCAATAGTCATATAAATGATTGGATAGGGTTATATGCAATTAGTGATCTTGTAAGACCCCCTTACTCACGCCCGGATTTAGCTGATCAACTTTTTCAAAAAACACCAGAAAATTTTAAAAAAACAGAATTTGGAATTCGTTTGAAAGAAAGAATTAATGGGTTAATTATTACTGCAATCGGTAAAATAGCGCCGGACTTCGAGCAGCCAGATATTAGTGGTAAGATGGTAAAGCTTTCGTCCTTTCGCGGTAAATTTTTGTTATTAGATTTTTGGGCTAGTTGGTGTATACCTTGCAGAAAAGAAAATCCCAATTTGGTAAAACTATATAATCGTAATAAACATAAAGGATTTGAGATACTTGGTATATCTTATGATGATGAAAGTTCAAAAAATGCTTGGTTAAAGGCAATAAAGGATGATAAACTTAATTGGACTCATATATCTGAATTAAAAAATCCGAATTCATTAGTTAATTTATATCACGTACAGGCTGTTCCGTATAATATTTTATTAGATGATACTGGCAAAATAGTGGGTAAAAATCTTTCAATAGATAGTATTGAAAGATTTTTGAATCAAAAACAAGCACATTACTAATCATGCATTATACGCTAAATGTATAGTTTACCACTCAGTATGGTAAAATGAACCTGAGCGATCATTCTTTTTTTGATAAGTATGGGCTCCAAAGAAATCTCTTTGCGCTTGTATGATATTTGCTGTCGAGTGCATAGCATGGAGTGAATTGAGATAATCCAATGCCGTTATATGACAAGGTATTGATAAGTCTGCTTCTAAAGAACTGATACAAAATGCTTTCAGATCAGGCTTTAATAATATTACTTCTTGCTTGAGCTCGTCATCCTCAAAGAGATCATCATGCTTACGAAAAGCTATGACCATTTTTTCCATGAGTGTACTTCTAATGATACATCCATTTGTCCATATACGAGCTATGTTTGAAAGATCCAGTTTCCAATTAAACTCCAGTGATACCGCTTTCATGATCAAAAATCCTTGTTGGTGGTTGATGAATCTCGCAGCAGTATAGGCAGCTTTTATAGAATCGATACTCAACCGAGTGGAAGTATTATTCGAGATCGGTTTCTGACGGAGGCTACGAATGGATTCTTTAAGCGTTGAAACATAACGCGCAAACAAAGCTCCTGTGATCATTCCTGCAGGTATACCTAATTCAGAAGCGGAAATCGTAGCCCAGTTTCCTGTGCCTTTATTGCCCGCAACATCTAAGATCAAATCGATCAAATAAGCATCCCCTTCTTTTTTTTGTAGAATATGAACGGTACTTTCCAGCAAGTAACTATGCAGTGTTCCTTGATTCCATTCGTGAAATATATCGGCAATCATAGTAGGTTCTAACCCCTGAACGTATCTGAAATAAGCATAAGTCTCTGCGATCAGTTGCATCTCAGCATATTCAATGCCATTATGGATCATTTTCACAAAGTGTCCTGATCCATCAGGGCCAATGTATGTAGCACAAGGATCACCATTTTTATCTTTCGCTGCAATAGCAAATAATAGTTGCTCGATTTTTTGGTAAGCTTCAGGAGAGCCGGAAGGCATGATGCTGGGACCATTCAAAGCACCTTTTTCACCACCGGAAACCCCGGTACCAATAAAATGTATTTGTTGTTTATTTAAATAAGTGATGCGTCTTTTAGTATCCTCATAATGAGAGTTGCCACCGTCAATTATAATGTCACCGGCATCTAAGTGAGGTACAATTTCATCAATAAATGCATCTGTTTCTTTACCGGCTTTTATCATCATAAAAATGATCCTTGGTTTCGCCAGTGATTGTACAAAAGGTTGTAGATCCTCAAAACCTACTGCGTTACTTAATTCGGGATAGGATTGAATTGCTTTTTCAGCAATTTGTTCCTCAACACCTTTTACATATCGGTTGTAAAGCGAAAGTTTGATCCCGGTACGTGCCCAGTTCCTGGCTAAGCTTTTACCCATTACACCTAATCCAACAACACCGAGTGTTGATTTATTGGTTTCCTGAAGAATTGTATTTACCATAGTTTGTTGATCTAATGATATATCAATCATAATACTTTCATGGGGAATTTCAAGAATATCAAATTGCGATTGTAAAAGTGAAGCAGGCATATAATGGTCTTTCCTGCTTTCCATTCTTTTCTGAATCAATTCTTTTGATCCATTCAAAAAGATCCAAAAAATAGATGCTTTGATATTTTCAGCAATGATCTCACGATACTTTTTTTTCAGTGCTGAACAAGCAATAACAGCAGATCTATTATTCGAAATAGTCTCACTCGCAATTTTATGGATACTCTTTAACCATTCATACCGATCTACATCATCAAGAGGTATACCGGCTTTCATTTTTTCAATATTGCCCTTCGAATGAAAATCATCCCCATCAAAAAATGGGATACCCAAATGATTTGCAAGTGATTGTCCAATGGTGGTTTTCCCACTTCCGGACACACCCATCAATATATAGATCTTAGTATTTGGATTCATAAATAGTGATACTTAAACAAATAAACTCAATACCAAAACTCCCACTAATCCAACCACTGAAACAATGGTTTCCATCAATGACCATGACAAGAAAGTATCTTTTACTGAAACATTAAAATACTCTTTGAACATCCAGAAACCGGTATCATTCACATGAGAACAAAAAATACTACCGGAACCGATCGCTAAAATGACCAAATTAGGATCTACATCCAATTGTGTGATCAGAGGTGCAATAATGCCGGCAGCAGTAAGACCTGCAACTGTAGCAGATCCAAGGAATAATCGAATAATAGCAGCAACAAGCCATGCAAGTACCAGAGGATGTATTTGGATAGCTTGCAATGCTGCAGTTATTTCATTACTCATTTGACTGTCTAGCAATATTTGTTTCAGTCCACCGGAAGCTCCTATGATTAAAATGATGGTAGCGATCTCACGGATGCCTTGATCATAGGTACTCATAACGTTCTGGATAGACATACCCTGTCTTTTGCCCAATAGAATAGTCACTATTAACAGAGAAAGTAACATCAAAATGGAAGGTTCATTGATAAAATCACAAATACTTTCAATGGTATCATTTCCTTTAAAAATAAGAGAGGTTGCAAGAGTGATGAGTAATAAAAAAATGGGCATTAAGGCAGAAAAAATACTGATACTTAATGCCGGAGGATTCTCAACCCGTACGGTTTCTTGCACCTGAAATCTTGATGAGCCTGTGTTGATATGAGTCAGAAACTTAGAAAAAAACGGACCTGCAAGTACTATTGCAGGAATTGCAACGATCAACCCATACAAAAAGGTCTTAGAGATACTGGCTTTAAATATTCCCACTAATGAGGCAGGAGAAGGATGTGGAGGCAACAAACTATGCGCTACAGAAAGCGCTGCTAAAATGGGTATGGCAACCGGTATAACAGGAAGCTTGTATTTATATACTAAACTGAATATGATGGGTATAACAAGTACGAATCCCACATTGTAAAACAAGGGAATTCCAATGATGAGTCCTGTTAAGGTCATGCCCCACGACAAATATTTTTGTCTGCATATAGTAATTATTTTCTCTGCAATGACTGTAGCTGCCCCGCTATTGGCTACCAGTTTACCAATCATAGCTCCTGAAGCGAGCGTGATGATGATGGAGCCCAGCATATCTCCTACCCCTTTCTGTAATGATTTTACGATTGCCATAAGAGGCATACCAAGAAGCAAGCCTGCACAAATGGAAACAATTAAAAATGATACGAATGGAGAAACTTTACATACAGATGTCAGCACCGTTAACCCGATAATAACAAGGAGAAGTACGAGAAAAATCTGCATGCAATTGTTTTACTATTTAATGATTTCGTTTCTGACTCTCGAAAGCTTGAAATAAAAATAGTAAAAGGAACCCGTCTGTCGAAGTCCATCAGAATTTAGACGTGTATATAAAAGAAAAGCCCACCGTCGCTAAAGCTATGGTGGGCGTATGCGGAGAGAGAGGGATTCGAACCCCCGGACCTTTGACAGTCAACGGTTTTCAAGACCGCCGCATTCGACCGCTCTGCCATCTCTCCGCGGCAAAAGTAAGGTTTGAAATATATCTACCAAAAAATATTCAAAACATTGCTCAAAAAACATTCATATGCAAGCAGTTGTCGCTATTGTGAGCAGGTGTCATAGCAGGTAAAATCTATAAAAACATACAATACACTATTTTCTTATATTTATTTAAAAGAAACTACTATGAACCGTAAACTTTTTCTACTTGCGATGGCTTTTATCAGCTTTTCGCTTCTATCAGCCTTTTCTTACAAAGCAGCAAATTTCTCAGGTACTTGGAACCTTGATGAAAATGCCAGTGAACTGGGACAATTTGGAGCTAGAGGCGCTTACAGCAAAATCGTTATTGATCAGTCAGACGAAGCCATTAAAATGATACTGAGTGGTTCCGGTTTTGATGGGAGCAATTATGATATTACGGAAACGCATACTGTGGGTAAAGAATCGCAAAACACAGGTGTGATGAACAGTAAAAAAGTATCTACTTTGAATTGGGATGGGGATCAGCGTTTCAAAATCGATATCAAACTTACATTGGAATTCCAGGGACAAAGCTTAGAACTGACAGGTAATGAAAAATGGGAAATTAGTGCAGATGGAAAGACACTTACACTTTATTCGCAAATAACTACGCCTCAAGGAGAGATAAGTACCAAAGCCGTTTACAAAAAAGGATAATTAACTTGGTGAGTAGTCAGTAGAACATAGTGAACTAGCTTTCATATTACTAACGACTGACTACTCACTTTCCAAATTTTTATTTAGCAGCTGTATCCGGCAACTTTTCTACTGCCACCAGGTCAACTAAATCAACATTTATAGGGAGCATTCCTATTTGAACAATAGCTCTTTTGCCTCTGATTTCCTTTACCTCTCCTACTTGATAATTCTTTCTCAACTTAACAAGAGAACCAATCATGATTTCCTTGTTCAGTTCTTTGTATTTGAGATCTACTTTTTTGGCTAACTTATTGACAACAATGGTTTCTTTCTGCTTAAATAACAGATTTTGCAGATTTTTGATGACCTCTTGTTTATTTTCTGATTTTTTCCAATCTAGTACGATCTGTTTGAGTTTACGCTCCATGTCTTTCAGGTACACCAAACGATCTTCAGTTATTCTGTTTTGTTGTTTTAATAATTCTACTTGCTGTCGATGACGTTCTTTGTCCATCACCACTTCCATTTCTTTTTTTAAGCGATCATTTTCCCTTAGGAGTTTATGCAATTGCTTCTTTTCCTGTTCCAATTGCTGAAGATCTTGCTCAGTCCTATTTAACAATCGATCCAGTTTAAAATGATCTTCCTCCACCAGTTTACGTGCTCTATTGATCAGGTGTTGTGGTAAGCCAATTCTTTCAGCAATAGCGAATGTATAAGAGCTGCCCGGTTTACCAACGATCAGCTTGTACATAGGTTGAAGATTCACTTCATCGAATTGCATGGCTCCATTGATGATACCCTTGGTATGATTGGCCATCACTTTGAGATTCAAGTAATGCGTAGTTACCACACCATACGAATGTTTACGAGCCAATTCTTCCATGATCACTTCTGCAAATGCTCCACCTAAATTGGGATCACTACCACTTCCCAATTCATCAATAAAAAATAAAGTCTTTCCATTCGCGGATTCAATAAAAGACTTCATGTGTAAAAGATGACTGCTATACGTACTCAGTTCAAACTCGAGATTTTGGGTATCGCCAATATGGATAAACAATTGTTTAAAGATGCCCATCTGCGAATCCGGACTCACCGGCACCAGCAAACCACTTTGTAATAAAAGCTGATTCAGACCTATGGTCTTCATGGTAACAGTCTTCCCCCCCGCATTCGGGCCACTGATCACCAGAATACGGTTTTGTTCATCCAAGGTAAGCGATACAGGTATGGTGGGCTTATTGGCAGCTTTGTTGTACAATAACAGCAATGGATGATAGGCATTGATCAAATGAACATGCGCTTTATCTGATAGTTCCGGTAGTTGTCCGTTCATATCAATGGCCAGCTTGGCTTTGGCCCGGATAAAATCATATTCACCTGAAATCAATAGATATTGTGAAAGCAAAGGTGCATAGACAGATAATTTGGCGGTGAGTTGTCGCAATATTCTTTGTACTTCCTTTAGCTCGTCATGCTCTAATGCAAATACCGTATTATTAAGGTCAATGGTTTCTTCAGGTTCTATGAAAGAGGTTTTTCTGCTATCGCTTTCACCGTGTAAGATACCTTTCACCTGTCGTTTATGTTCTGAAAAAACGGCTACCACCCTTCTGCCATTACTAAAGCTTTCATCGATATCAGCAGTATAACCGGCTTTAGCCAATTTAGAGATAACTTTCTCAAACATCCGTCTCAGCTCATTTCTTTTTCGATAAAGATTCATTCGAATCTTTTGAAGATCCGGAGAAGCGTTGTCTTTTACGTTTCCCTGCTCATCAATGACTTCATCGATCATTTCGATGATGGTTTTCTCATAATAACTATCCTTGATGACTTTCGCCATGGCAGGAAAAGCCTGTCTTCGTTCCGAATCGAACCAACGAAAAATATTAGCTGTATTTTCTGATAATTTTCTGATCTGCAACCACTGCTCACCGGTGATCAAAGCCCCGGGAATTCCAAGTAAGCGTAGTTCTTGTTGCAGTGGAAGCGTAAAATCATTGGGAAAATACTGAGCCTGCTGAAGAATGGATTTAAACTCAAAACTTTGTTGTAGTTCAAGTTCAATATACTCTTTGCGGGTGTGTATCCTCAATTGCATAGCTTTCTCACGGGCATACAAGGTCTTACAGTGACTTTCCAATAAAGTCCTGACCTTGTCAAATTCCAGCTGAGTCAATGCTGTTTCAGGATACAAACGCATGGTACATTGTTCGATTAAGGCGCAAAGGTAAAGGCGATACTTGATGTTTGATTTTTTGATCTTTGATTTCTTGATTTAGTTGGCCAATGGGATGAACAAATATCCAAGGATCAAAAAATCAAAGATTAACACCCTTTTTGTAAGGATAGAACATTCATACTGTCTGTTTGTTAAATGATCAACACTTAATTTTATAAAAACGGGAATATGCGTTTAATGTTTAGTTTAATGGTTTTGGGAATCAGTTTGGTTTCCTGTGCCCAACAACCTTCAAAAAAAGCGACAAATATGAATACGAAAGTGAATTACAGTGGTATTGTTACTGATACCGCTACATTTGGAGAAGGCTGTTTCTGGTGTACCGAGGCTTTCTTTCAGCGACTCGAGGGAGTTTTAGAAGTGGTGAGTGGATACGGCGGTGGATTTGTTGAAAATCCGACTTATGAACAGGTTTGTGATAAAAATACCGGTCATGTGGAATTGGCGAGAATTGTCTATGATCCATCCAAGATCACTTATGACGAGCTTTTAGAGGTATTCTGGAAAACCCATGATCCTACCACCCCTAATCAGCAAGGAAACGATATTGGGCCTCAATACAGAAGTGTGGTATACTATCACAATGAGTCGCAAAAGGAAAAAGCAGAAAAGTATAAAGCTTTATTAGATAAGAGTGGTGCATGGGACAAACCCATTGTTACTACCATTGAGCCGTTTAAGAATTTTTACTTGGCTGAAAACTACCACCAAAATTACTATAATGACAACCCCAATCAGGGATACTGTCGATTTGTGATCAGACCTAAATTAGAGAAATTCGAGAAGGTCTTTAAAGATAAACTGAAGAAACAATAATTATTTCTGTTGCATTTTAGCCGCAGATTCGCAGATTAAGTTTCCTAATCTGCGAATCTGCGGCTTTTCATTATTACAACCTATCTTTTGCTTTTATTTAGCAGCTAACCGAGTAAAATCTGTTTAAACTAGCTTCCTGCACCTTATTTTTACAGGAGTCAATATTTATTCAACAAGCCCATGGGAAGTATCCGTAAACAAACCATCATTTCTAGTTTATTGGTTTATGTTGGGTTTGCTATTGGGTTTGTGAATCACTATTTGTCTACATTAAACGGTTCTTTTACACCAGAACAATACGGTCTAACCAGGATTTTTTTTGATTTTGCCCAGAACATGATGGCTTTTGGAGCTATGGGTGTTATACCGGTAATTTATAAATTCTATCCTTATTATAAAGATAACCTTGAAGCAAGCAAAATTGATTTAATGACCTGGGCAATGATTGCTTCATTTATTGGCTGTATCATTGTTATCGTCAGTGGTTTTGTATTCCAGCCTTATTTTGTTAAGAAGTTTCTGGAAAAATCCCCATTGATCGTAGATTATTATTATTGGATGTTCCCTTTTGCCATGGGGATGCTTTTGTTTTCAGTGATAGAAGGATTTAGTTGGGCACTTCAGTTATCGGTTATTTCTAACTTTTTGAAAGAAACCTTCCTGAGAATTTTAACTAGCGTTTTAATAGGGTTGTTTCTTTTAAAGATCATCAGTTTTCAAACTTTCATACATCTATTTGCATTTCAATTTCTTGTTATTTTTCTAGTTCTTCTTATTTATCTCATCCGAACAGGCAACCTACATTTTACATTTACCATTAGCAGGGTCACTAGTAAATTTTGGAAAAAGATAATATCCATGCAAGCTTTGCTGTATGGAGGAACGCTGATTGCTTCTGTTGCTGCAACCATTGATAGCTTTATTATTGCTGGATTTCAAGGATTAAAAGCTGTTGGGATTTTTATTTTTGCGCAATATGCGGCAAATGTCATTCAAGTTCCGCAGCGTAGTATTCAAGCGGTGTCAGCTAGTTTTCTAGCTAAGGCATGGAAAGATAAAAACTATAACGAAATCAATCGCATCTACACAAGGTCTTGCATCAATTTGTTATTGATGTCTCTTTTTATTTTTGGTAATATATGGCTTACTGTAAAGGATGGTATCAATGTTTTAAATATTCAAAAAGAATACCTTGATGGACTAAATGTATTGTTTGTGCTCAGTCTTGTGCGAATCATTGATGCAGGTACCGGATTAAACGCTATGGTGATTAATACATCTACTCTTTGGCGATTTGATTTTATCAGCGGTGTAGTTTTAATTGGACTTCGACTACCACTCACCTATTTTATGATCAAAAACTATGGCATTATTGGGTCGGCTTATGCAGAATTGATAGCCTATGCCACTTTTAATTTTATTCGTTATGAATTTCTAAGACAAAAATTCAATATGCAGCCATTCACAATGAAAACCTTGTATTCATTACTCTTGGCCATAGCTGCTTATTTTATTTGTAAACAAGTTTTTAGTGGATTCGATGGATGGACTAAGATCATTTGTAATGTAGCCGTCTTTTCTACTATTATGATCGCCGGAATATTCTATTTCAAACTCACTCCTGACGCGATGCAATTGTATCATGTCGTTAGGAAGAGATGGAATAGTGAATAGTGAGGAACCGGCTTGGGACTTTTTTAATTGTGTAGGAGATATACTTTTTCTCAAAAATCTGAGATCTGCGATCTGACATTACAAGATCACGTACTCTCCTTTTTTGTTCACTGAGATGAGTGGAAGCTTTTTGTTTTCTTCGAAATAATCGTACACTTCTTTTAAGCGTGTAGAGAACTTCTGATATTCTTTATCTTCCTTACTATTTCTATCAAGGTATTCTTGGCTCCTGTTATTACTAAAGCGAACAGGGTAAATATGTACCGGTATAAAGTCTTGTCCTTGGTTTCGTGCGTGAGAAG
This sequence comes from Sediminibacterium sp., assembly GCA_965279585.1. Lineage (GTDB taxonomy): Bacteria > Bacteroidota > Bacteroidia > Chitinophagales > Chitinophagaceae > Sediminibacterium. Next base: position 1,911,400 of record OZ257248.1, read on the forward strand.
CCAACACATATAATTCCTCGATCTGATCATTTTGTATAGGGATACATCCTACCGTAATACAGCTTCCATGGATGTAAATATCACTTCCCGGTTTAATCGAATCGCTCAAAAACAAATCAGATGCATTGGGATAATTCAATCCCAATGATAGATGATACATGCTTTTGGGGTTGAACTCATTGATATAATAAAACCCTTCCGGAACCTGGTAATCACCTTCCATTCTTTTAGGCCCAAGCGTTCCTGAAAGAGCGCATATCTTATAGGTTTTGAATAACTTATAAGGTTCTGCTGAAGTATTTCTTACCCATACTTCTAATTGACTATCATACTTAAAACTACGGATATACATATCTTTTGCAGGCCAGGATAATTTGGCGGAAGCAAACTGTTTCTTCAGGCTATCTTCTTTGGTACGAATGGCCTGTGCTACCCGTGGAAAAACACGCTGATTGTCAATAAAACCCGACTGTCCGAATACAGAAACGGAAATTATCAGGGTACAAACGAACATCAGGGGGTGTTTCATGGGCGCAAAATACTAAATGGTAAAATCAATCTACTGTTAAATTGAAACGACTTTTAGTCAATTTTATTGTATAAAAAGAAACCGGAATCTGTAAAGAGATTCCGGTCAATATCAACATAAGGATTTACAGGTTACCTCTGTCTGCCTGTTCTCTTTCTATCGCTTCAAAAAGTGCCTTAAAATTCCCTTTCCCGAAGCTTTTCGCCCCCTTTCTTTGGATGATTTCAAAGAACAATGTGGGTCTATCCTCTACGGGCTTAGTAAATATTTGTAATAAGTATCCCTCATCATCTCTGTCTACCAGAATACCTAATTCACGCAAAGGATTCAGATCTTCATCGATATGTCCTACCCTATCCAACAGGTCATCGTAATAAGTTGTTGGAACTTTTAAAAACTCCACCCCTCTGTTTTGCAGATCTGTTACCGTTTTTACGATGTCATTGGTTGCTAAGGCGACATGCTGACAACCTTCTCCGTTATAAAACTCCAGGTATTCTTCTACTTGAGATTTTTTCTTTCCTTCTGCCGGCTCATTGATGGGAAATTTTACAAAACCATTCCCATTACTCATCACTTTACTCATCAATGCAGAATACTCAGTTGAAATATCATTATCATCAAAGCTGAGAATATTCTTAAAGCCCATTACCTCCTCATAAAATTTTACCCATGGATTCATTTGATTCCATCCAACATTTCCTACACAATGATCTACATACAATAAACCTGTTTCACTTGGATTATAATGGCTTTCCCATTTTCTATACCCGGGTAAAAATGCCCCCTGATAATTTTCTCTTTCAATGAATAGATGCACGGTATCACCATAAGTATGAATACCACTGATAACCACTTCTCCAAAATCATCTGTCAATCTTTGTGGTTCCAAATAACTTTTACCACCTCGTTGCGTGGTTTGCTTCCAGGCATCAGTAGCATCTTTCACTTTCAACGCCAATACTTTCACACCATCACCATGTTTGTACACATGATCTGCGATCGGATTGTCTGTACGCAATGCAGTAGTGAAAACAAAAGTCAATTTATTCTGTCTAACCGCATAGCTGGCGCGGTCTTTCACACCGGTTTCCGGGCCTGCATAAGCGAGGCTTTGAAATCCAAATGCAGTTTTATAAAAATGGGCTGCTTGCTTAGCGTTACCCACATAAAACTCAACATAATCAGTGCCCTGTAAGGGTAAAAAATCAGTGGTAGTTGACTGTACCATAGAAGTAGCAATCGATTCCATACAATATGTTTAAAAGATGAATGAAAAAAGAAAATAATCTACGTGATCATGCATACTAACATGCATCCATAGCCAATGCTTCCATTAACAAGCAATAGCAACTGCGCTTATCACCAAAGATTTTATGTGGATAGTCGGGAAGCATGGTTCAAAATTAGGGATTTTAGGGTTAGGTACCGAGTCCCCAGAACCTAGTACCCCCACCTCACTCTCTGCACCTAACCCCCACATCCCTTATCTTCGCAAATATGAAAGCAGGAATTCTTGGCGGTGGACAACTCGGCCGCATGTTATTGCAGGCAGCAGCGAATTATACAGTGGAAACATGGGTAATGGAAAATGATCCCAACTGCCCGGCTGCTCATCTTTGTCATCACTTTGTTCAAGGAGATATCAATGATTTTGATGCCGTGTATGCTTTTGGTAAGGGATTGGATGTACTTACGATTGAAATTGAGTCTGTAAATGTGGATGCGTTGGAAAAGCTGGAATCTGAGGGGGTAAAAGTATATCCTAAACCTTCAGCTATCAGAACCATTAAAAATAAGATACTGCAAAAGCAATTTTATGAAGCCAATGATATTCCCACCTCTTCATTTGTGATCACCAATCGACTGAGTGAGTTAAATGATCATATCGGATTTCTTCCTGCAGTACATAAGGTTGGACAAGGAGGTTACGACGGAAAAGGGGTTCAGATCATACGCGACGAAAAAGAAATTGACAAAGGATTTGATGCACCCGCGGTACTGGAGAAAATGGTACCTATTCATAAAGAGATCGCCATGATTGTTGCTATGAATGATAAAGGTGAAACTGCATTGTATCCTCCTGCAGAAATGGTCTTTGATCCTGTACTGAATCTATTGGATTATCAATTAAGTCCTGCTTCCTTACCTGAAAAAGTATTTTGGAAAGCTGAAGCCATTGCACTTCGCGTCGTAAAAGGATTGAATAGTCCGGGTTTATTTGCGGTTGAATTATTCGTTGATAAAAATGAGGAAGTACTGGTCAATGAAACTGCACCTCGTGTTCATAATAGCGGGCACCATACCATTGAAGCCAATTATTCCAGTCAGTATGATATGTTATGGCGTATCATGTTGGGGTATCCATTGGGGAATACCGATGCCATCTTGCCCTCTGCGATCGTGAATTTATTAGGAGCAGATGGATATTCCGGTGAAGCTGTTTATGAGAATCTGGAAGAAGTATTGAAGATGGATAATGTATTTGTGCATTTGTATGGAAAACTTCAAACAAAACCCGGTAGAAAAATGGGGCATGTCACCATCATGCATAAAGACTATCAAGATCTCACGCATAAAGCCAATAAGATCAAACATTTGTTGAAAGTCATCAGTAAATGATGGTATACATCAGATGGAAGATGTGGTATTGTGCAAAAAATAAAATCTGACATCTGCCCTCTGAGATCTTCACATTTTATCCCTTTCTTACATTCAGCGGCTTAAGAAAGCCTATACCGATCAAACTTTTCGTTTGTAATCCCGGCGATGTTTTGTTAGGGCCGAATAAGCGAACATCATCATCATAAATCAGATCGAGACTATAAGTTGCTGAAAAAAACTTATTGATCTTGAAAGAGAATAGATTGGTCATAAAGAAGTCGATATTCTGCGGCTTATTGTTATAGTTAGAGAACATATCTAACCTGCCTTTATAAGTTACATTTTTGGCAATGGTATTATTGTAGTTGATGGTAGCGAACGTACCGATTTCATTGATCGAAGTTTTTCCCGCAGGAACACCATATTTCCCTAAGGTTGATAATTTATTATTCGCGACCACAGTCCATCTCGATGTTAACGGTGATACGAATACAGAGAGTTTATCAGAAGGTTTGTAATCAAACCCCACTGAAAGGATGATATATGCAGGTGATAAGAATGAAGAAGAAAAACTAGGAATACCACCTGAGAAAGTGTAACCATCAAACCATTGAGAACGGAAGTTGAAAAGACTCGATAAAAACACTTTGCCTGTACTATCCATTTTGTAACCATACTTACTAAGAAAGTCAAAACGGTCATCGTTCTTTCTGCCGCCTAAGCTGGTGGTTTGAACATAGCCAAGGTTCATATCAAAATTGTTATCCCAACTATGACGATCCTTACGATAGAAATAGAAAAAATTGAAGTAGGAACTTACTGCCAATGAGAAATTATCACCCCCTGCTGCCCAATTACTCAATGAGCCCTGCGCTAGGTTCGCACTCAGTAAGCCACCTTTTTTCCATACCCATGTACTGGTATCTGTATCTTTTTTGATGGTTCGCGAAGTTTCACTGCGAAGTTTATTGACAACGATATCCTGGGAAAAAACAGCTGATGTAAAACCAAACACCAGCATTAAAAACATCATTTTCTTCATGTGACCGGGGGATTTGCGTTGCAAAACTAATTGATTAACAGAATTTTCAGCATTGAAAACCTGTCAAACTGGCACAAAAACCAGACAATTTTGTTAATTTTGCCTTCTAATTATTTCAGATAGACCTTATGAATACAATGCTTACGACAGATAAAGTGCACGATGAAGCCCGTCAAGGGGAAGCATTTCAGCCATTTGAAAATGATCCCAATCAGTATAAAAAGCATTTTTACATCGAAAGTTATGGTTGTGCGATGAATTTCGCCGACAGTGAAGTGGTGGCTTCTATTTTAAATGGCGCCGGTTTTGGAGCTACCAGAAACTTGGAAGAAGCTAATTTGATTTTATTGAATACTTGTTCCATTCGCGAGAAGGCAGAACAAACAGTTCGGAAACGACTGACTGAATTTCGTAAGATCAAAGAAAGAACTCCCGGAATGTTGATCGGTATGTTAGGTTGTATGGCTGAACGATTGAAAGCCCAATTATTGGAACAAGAAAAACTGGTGGATATTGTTGTTGGACCGGATGCTTATAGAAGTTTACCGGCACTCATTGAAGAAGCCGGATCCGGACAAAAAGCCGTCAATGTATTGCTAAGCAGGGATGAGACCTATGGTGATATCGCTCCTATCCGTTTAGATACCAATGGCATCAGTGCTTTTGTATCGATCATGCGTGGCTGTAACAATATGTGCAGTTTCTGTGTGGTACCTTTTACCAGAGGACGTGAAAGAAGCAGAGATGCTCATTCCATCTTGCAAGAGGTAAAAGACTTGTGTGATAAAGGATATAAAGAGGTAACCCTACTCGGACAAAATGTAGACAGCTATTATTGGATAGATGAACAAAAAGATGAGACAGTAACATTTGCCGCACTACTTGAAAAAGTAGCACTCATCAGTCCGGATTTAAGAGTACGATTCAGTACTTCACATCCGAAAGATATTACGGATGAGGTATTGTTTACCATGGCTAAATACGAGAACATCTGTAAATACATTCACTTGCCTGTTCAAAGTGGTAGTTCAAGAATGTTACAATTGATGAATCGTACGTATACCCGTGAATGGTACATGGCAAAAGTAGATCGTATTAAAGAGATCCTACCCGACTGCGGTATCAGCTCAGATATCATCGCCGGTTTTTGTACCGAGACAGAGGAAGATCATCAGGAAACACTCAGCATCATGCAATACAGCGGTTATGATATGAGCTATATGTTCTTTTACAGTGAAAGACCGGGAACATTGGCAGCCAGAAGATATGAAGATGATATACCGGAAGATGTAAAGAAAAGAAGACTGCAAGAGATCGTTGATCTGCAAGGAGTATTATCGCATCAGAGTAACCTCAAAGATCTGGGTAAAACCTTCAAAGTATTGGTAGAAGGTAATAGCCGTAAAAGTGATGCAGAATGGATGGGTAGAACCAGTCAGAACAAAGTGATCGTCTTCCCTAAAAAAGATTTGAATGAAGATTTGAAAGGAACTTATGTAATGGTGAAAGCCACTGATTGTACCAAAACAACACTGCGCGGAGAAAGAGAAGTGTAATAATCAATGATCAATATTGAATATTGAATGTTGAATTAAGCTGGGAATAATAAAAAGGATCTCGATATCAGACATCTGACATCCGCGATCATCAAATTAAATCTATGGATCTTCAAAGTATAAAAAATCGATTTGGTATCATTGGTAATTCACCATCGCTGAATCATGCATTGAATACAGCTGTGCAGGTAGCTGCTACAGATTTAACTGTATTGATTGTGGGTGAAAGCGGTGTGGGTAAAGAAGTGTTCTCGCAGATCATACATGCGTTATCATCGCGTAAGCACAATCCCTTTATTGCTGTGAACTGTGGCGCTATTCCGGAAGGAACGATCGATTCAGAACTATTTGGTCATGAGAAAGGTGCTTTTACCGGAGCGGTAGATAGTCGCAAGGGATATTTCGAAACAGTAAGCGGGGGTACGATCTTTTTAGATGAGATCGGTGAAATGCCTTTGGGTACACAGGCAAGATTGTTGCGTGTATTGGAGACCGGAGAATTTATTCGTGTAGGTTCTTCGAAAGTACAAAAGACAGATGTACGTGTTATTGCTGCTACGAATAGAGAGTTACTGGAGTTCACACAAAAAGGAAGATTCCGCGAAGACCTGTATTATCGTTTAAGTACAGTTCCTATTCGTGTTCCGGCATTACGTGATCGCAAAGAAGATATCTTATTGTTGTTTAGAAAATTCGCTGTTGATTTCGCTGAGCGATATAAAACGCAGCCAATACAATTAGATGATGACGCTAAAAACCTGTTAATTCATCATCCATGGCAAGGTAACGTACGTGAATTAAAGAATATTGCAGAACAGATATCCGTATTGAGTCAGTCGAACAATATTTCTGCTACTACCCTACAGCAATTTCTTCCGGATCAAAGTAAGTACACGCGGATGCCGGTACTTGCAGGACAATCAACAAGTGGTTCCGGCGAATTTGCCAATGAACGTGAGATACTGTACAAGTTATTCTTTGATATGAAGAAGGATGTAACAGAATTGAAAAAAATGTTCTTGGAAATATTGCAAAATCCTTCTCTGGCAGGCACTGCAGCCAACTATACCAGAGAATCTTTGTTGCAGGATTTCCATAGCAATGGTAACGGAGATCTAACACCGGCTCTTGGCAATCAGGCTCCTGTACATACAGCAGTATTACCCGCTAATATGAGCTCACAACCGGTTCTGCTGCATGAAGAAGATATACATCAGCATGAGGAGGTAGAAGAATCATTGAACATCATGGATAAGGAAAAAGAACTGATTTTGAAAGCTTTGAAAAAACATAAAGGAAAAAGACGGGATGCTTCTCTTGATCTGGGTATCAGTGAAAGAACATTATACCGTAAACTGAAAGAATACGATATTGAGGAATAATCTGAAATCATGAGATGTAACTTCCATAAATATAACTGGCCCTTATACACTTTGCTGATATTGACCGTAATGGTTTTTTCAGCATGTAAAGTATCATATCGATTCAATGATGCGGCGATCGATCCACGCTATAAAACTATTAAGCTGGGTTTCATTGAAAATAAAGCACGTTATATCAATCCGCAATTGAGTCCAAAGCTGAATGATAAACTACAGCAAAAGATCACCAATCAAACCAAGTTGACGCGTGTATCAAATGATGATGCTGATTATGTCATCAATGGCTATATTTCAACTTATGATGGTACACAAACTGTAGGGGTAAGCGGTAGACAAGCAAGCACCAATCGTCTGACTGTTTCGATCAATATTACACTGAGAAAAAATATTGAAAACGAAACCAAAGAATTTGTGGTGAGCAGAAGCTTTGATTACAGCGCCAACTTAGCTTTTAATACAGCAGAAGCTCAATTATTGGATGAAGTGGTCAGAAATATGGTAGACGAGATATTTAACCGTATTTTTTCTGACTGGTAATCAATTTGTACATTTATCGCTATGAAATCCATTCGGGACAAAGCCTTATTACATTTAACCGGACAATCAACACTGCAAATGGTTCCTATCGACCAGTTGGAGTCATTGGTTCAATCCTATCCTTATTTTGCGCCCGCGGAATTATTATTCAATGCCAAGCGTCAGCAAGAAGGTACACTTTCATCAAGCGATAACAACTTAGGCAAATCCTTATTATTTACTGATAATCCACTCTGGGTATCCTATCTCTTACAAGATGCTGATACTACAGTAGAAATTGGCATGCCGGAAACACCTGTTGATGACAGGCCTGCAACTCATACTTCTAAATCGATCGATATACCGAGCATGGATGATGTCAGAGATATTATTAAATCGATCGATCCAAGAAAAATTCCGGATAATCCACCGGAAGTTGATGAGACAGAGGAAGTATATGAGGAAAATGGAGATGATCTACCATTGCCGGATGCTAAACTAAGTAGTCTATTATCGGAGCAATTAGCTGATTTTAAAAAGCCGATTGATGAGGCAGCTCAATTAGAGATTGAAACTGAGCGACTACATACGATCGATTATTTTGCCTCCCAGGGCATCAAAATTGATCTTTCCAAGATACCCCAAGACAAACTCACTTCGCAATTAAGAAAGTTCACTGATTGGCTCAAGCAAATGAAGCATGTCAGTAATGAGCCTGCTGACCTAGGAACCGGCTCAGATTTGGAGCAAGCAGTGGCGCTAATCGCTGAAAATTCAAATGAATCCAGAGAAGTAGTCACTGAAACGATGGCTGAAGTACTGGAAAAACAGGGGCAACTGGACAAGGCCATCCAACTGTACATTAAATTAAGTTTCATAAATCCTGAAAAATCCGCTTATTTTGCGGCGAAGATTCAACAATTAAAAGGTATATAAAATGATCATTCTGTTTCTGATTTTGATAGTGTTAGCCTGTGTGGCGCTTGGTTTTGTTGTATTGATTCAGAACCCTAAAGGCGGCGGTTTATCTGCCAATGTTGGCGGTTTGAGTAATCAATTCATGGGTGTTAAGCAAACTACTGATGTTCTTGAAAAAGGAACTTGGTTATTTGCGGGTATAATCGCCGTTTTGGCGTTGGTATCAAGCCTGTTTCTGAAAGGCGGCGCTAGCGTGGATAGTTCAGTTCTACAAAAAGTGAACACTACTACCAATGCACCTGCCCCTGCAGCTACCACTCCTGCCAATACAACAACAGCTACTCCTGATACAGGAAAAAAATAATTTACTTCCCAGAAGTTAAAAACCCTGCCTGTTCTACAGACAGGGTTTTTTGTTTAATTTGATGGTATGAAAAAAACAGTTGGATGGGTCATCTTGATCCTACTGATCATCGTTGGCGTTTCTGCATGGCTCGTATTCGGTAGTAATACTTCTTTTACAGAGAGTCATCGTTATTTTATCATAGAGCAAGGCAAAACAGATAAGTCGTTCGTTGTAGCAACCTTAAAAGAGAATGGTATCGTTTCTCAAACCCTCGGTTTATCAATGGTTGGAACTGTAAGCACCGTGTGGAGCAAGATCAAACCCGGAAAATATGAGGTGAAGAAAGGTCAATCAGCCTTTGACATCGCCAGAATGTTGCGAAATGGCAAACAAGCCGAGCTGAAACTAGTGATCAATAAATTGCGTACAGCCGCTGACCTTGCTAAGCTTATCGGCAAACAATTCAATACCGATTCAGCAACAGTAATGACTTTTCTCAGATCCAATGACTCATTACAACAACTCAATACAGACACCACACAACTCTTCACCACCATTATTCCTGATACGTATATTTTTTACTGGAATACCCCTTTGATCAAAATTTTAAAAAAGCTCAAAGACAATAGTGAACTTTTCTGGCAAAAAGATAATAGGCTCGCAAAAGCTGCCGCTAAAGGTTTATCAAAAGATGAAGCATACACACTTGCTTCCATAGTTGAAGAGGAGACAAATTTTGATACAGATAAATACAAAATCGCCAGCGTATACTTGAATCGATTGAACAAAGGAATGCCTTTACAAGCTTGTCCTACCATTAAATACGCCATGCAGGATTTCACGATCACACGTATTTATGAAAAGTATTTATCCAATCCATCACCTTATAATACTTATCGAAAAAAAGGACTGCCACCCGGCCCCATCTGTACCCCTTCTCCTAAAACAATTGATATCGTACTCAATGCTCCAGAAACTGATTATTTATTTTTTGTTGCTAAAAGCGACTTTAGTGGATACCATCATTTCAGTAATAATTATGCAACCCATGATAAATATGCCAAAGAGTATCAAAAGCAATTAGATATTTACATGGCTAATAAAAAGTGATAATAGTTTGATCAAATTACAACGCATCATTATCAGTTGGAAACCCATTGCTTTTGTGATTCGCAAAAGCAAGACCACTATTATTCCGGGGTTTCAGGGATTGCCCTTATATGATGTGGTCTTATTCTTTTTTAAGCAGATCAATAAGGTCGGGTTGAATGAAAGAGCTGCAGCAATCTCTTTTAATCTGATCATGGCGCTGCCGGCTGCATTGATATTTCTGTTTTCACTGATCCCTTACTTTCCCGATTCCTTCGAAGTAGACAAACAAATACTCAGTCTTTTTAAAGATATCACGCCCAATTCTGAAACTTATCGTTTTGTTCGGGATATCATGAATGATCTCTTGAAAAAGCATGTGGGTATTTTTTCATTTGGTTTTGTATTACTGATCTTTTATGCATCCAATGCCATGATCGGGATCATTCGAACCTTTGATAGATCGATCCAAGAGCAGAAGGCTTTTATTTTCCATCAACGATGGAGAGCCATTCAATTAACAGCCATACTGATCTTATTGGTGATCGGATCTTCTTTAGTATTGATCGGTCAAGACCAACTATTCAGCTTATTGAAAAAACTATTCAATATCAAATCCAAAACATTACTTCCGGTCTGGAATGCCGCCAGATGGTTGGTTATCATTGGACTGGTCTTCTATGGCATTGCATGCACCTATCGCTATGCCCCATCGGTGCAAAAACGCTGGAAGCTGGCATCTCCGGGTACTTTATTGGCTACTTTTTTAACCCTTGCCACTACCCTCGTATTCTCATATTGGGTAAGCCTTTTCGCCAACTCCAGCTACAATAAGATCTACGGATCGATTGGTACTGTTCTCATCATGATGTTGCTGATTTATATCAATTCGTTAATTTTATTAATAGGCTTTGAATTAAATGTCAGCATAACGTATCTTACTAAAGAAGCTGAAGCCCGGAAATTAAAAGAGAAAGTCTAAACGCCTCCTGATTTTGCACAGATGAAAATACTTGTCGCCACATGAACAAGTAATGCTTATCATTTGTCAATATAAAAAACCATCTATTATGAAAAAGTTGCTATTATCACTGTCTCTTGCAATTATTGCATTCTGTGTACAAGCACAATCACTTGCTGTTGGCTCGGATCTGCCAATGAAAGACGTAAAGATGAAGGATGTATCAGGAAAAGATATCTCGATCAAAGATGCCATGAAAGCCAACGGAGTGCTGGTAATGTTTTCTTGTAATACTTGCCCGTATGTGATCAAAAACCAACAAAGAACACTGGACATTGCAGCCTATGCCAAGCAGAACAATATCGGAATTATTTTATTGAACTCGAATGAAGGCACCAGAGATGGTGATGATTCTTACGAAGCCATGAAAGCTTATGCACAAAAGCAGGGGTATGACTTTTACTACACTGTAGATGCAGATTCCAAGATCGCTAATGCCTTTGGTGCTTCCAGAACACCTGAATTATTTCTGTTTGATGCAAACGCTAAACTTCAATATAAAGGCGCTATCGATGATAATCCAAATGATGGTGGAAACGTAAAACGTGTTCATGCAAAAGAGGCCATCAATGAGCTTACTGCGGGAAAATCTATTTCTGTTAAAGAAAGTCGCTCTGTAGGCTGCTCGATCAAAAGAAGCTAAGATCAATCTGAATTCTAAAAGCCGCTGTAAAAAATAGCGGCTTTTTTATGGAATTTATTCGGATAGGCATCTTGTTAGTAACCAAAACCTGCAATATGAAACCTGTTATCATTATAGTGCTGCTATTAGGCATCACTTATGCGATCGCTGAAGGAATTCATTATGGAAGCATTACCGGTATTTTGCTGGCCACTTGTAGTTTAATGGCACTCGGTTATGCGATCTATCTGACCGAAAAACTTCGTAAGCAAATGAATGAAGAGGCTGAGAGTGAATACATACAATAGCCTACTGCCCCACTAATTTTTGTAATTCCTGTACCAATCTTTGCTCAGGTAACTGCTGCGCAAAGAATTGACGATATTGACGCTGCTTATTCACCATCAATGTCACAGGGATAGCTCCATCCCATTTTTCATCGATCTTGGGACAGAATTCATCTGCATTCGTTTCATCCAGCCATACAATGGTGGAACGATAATTATTCTTTTTTGCGAAATCAGCAATGCCTTTTGGATAATCTTCAGCAAAATCTAAACTTACAAGAATCAACTTTACTTTCTGATCCTTGAACTCTGCTACTGATTTTTCAAACCAGGGTATTTCCTTAATACAAGGTGCACACCAGCTCGCCCAAAAATTGATGACCAGTGGAACAGAACTGGTATCGATGATTTTAACGAGATCATTGATCTTCACCTTCTTGATTTCCTGAGCCTGAATATTTGTTGTAGCTAATACAACCAATAATACGATCCATATTTTTTTCATAACAATCATTTAGTTGCCATCATCTTGTTTGAACCCCCACTCATTCAATAATTGTAAACTTCTTTCCTCTGACATGGAAGGTTGATCATAATGTCCGGCATTGCTTTTTTGACGATATGCCTCATAGATACTTACAGCACATGCCACAGAAATGTTCAAACTCTGTATAATACCCATTTGCGGAATAATAAAATTACCATCTGCCAAAGCCCTGATCTCTTCACTCACACCCGAATGTTCATTACCAAAAACCAATGCTATACTTTCGGTAAAATCGATATCGTATAAACTTACTGCATCAGAAGACAAGTGTGTTGTTAAAATACGAGAATACCTTTTTCTCAGTTCACTAAAACAGGCTTGTGCATCTTCAAACTGATGTATCGTCAACCACTTAGCTGCGCTACTGCTACTTTTAGGACCAAATTTTTCATGTCGTGGTATCTTTGTGGTCAGGATAAAAATATCCTGAATACCCACTGCATCACAAGTTCGCATCACAGCTGATATATTATGCGGATCCTGGACATTTTCCATGACTACAGCCAAATTGGGTTGACGTTGATGTAAAACGCGTAGTAACTTTTCTCTTCTTTCAGGTGTCATAGACCCCGAAAATCGGTACTTCCATAGGATTAAACAAATACAAGTAAAGAAAAGCGGGCAAAGACACCCGCTTTTCTCAATAACTACCATCTTCTTCGATCTCTATCGCGTCTGTCATCATCACGATCTCTTCTGTCCCAACGATCATGTCCTCTTCGTTTGTCAACGATAACCACGGGCGGACGATAAGCCATATACTGTCGGGCATAACGATCGCGGTAAAATTGTGAGTGACTGAATGGATCCGGATCATTGATCAACACTTTATATCCACGATGCAAATCATAATGACGATACGCTCTTGGAAGATCGGATACATATACCCAGCGACCACGCTCTAAATACACAAAGCGACTTCTGGGGATGCTATAATACATATCGATCTCGGGGAAGTAATAATAATCTCCTATATGGTTGCCGGGTAAACCCCAAGCCGGACGAGGCCCCACATTGACGTTCACATTCAATCTAACCTGAGCTTGAACTGTGTCGATCATCAAAAGAGATAAGACGATCAGCATGGGTAAAATTTTCTTTTTCATGGTTCACGGTTTTATACACTTATAAAGCCAAACCGGATGCCAAAAAAGAATGATTCTGTTAGGGAAATGTGAATTCAATTACACATTAAAAAGGCATCTATGAAGACACATAGTTATCTAAACTGAATACCTAATCCGGGCTTCCCGGATACTGATACTTTTCCATTCTCATACGTTAAGCCTGTTGCAATAGATTGAGACAATAAAAGCGGTCCATCCATATCTACATGATCTAATTGCGGAAGAAAATGAGCAATGGCTGCAGAACCTACTTCCGATTCATTCATGCTGCCCATCATCACCTGTAATCCCAATGTTCTTGCTTCTTGGATCATTCTGATGGCGGGTGTGATACCACTGCATTTGGTGAGTTTGATATTGATGCCATGAAAATGATCTACACATTTTTTTACGTCCTGCTCTGATACACAACTTTCATCCGCAAACAATGGTAAAGGAGATTGTTGGTATACTATTTTCATCCCTTCCCAATTATCTTTAGCAAGCGGTTGTTCGATGAACTCTACTCCTAATGCTGCCAGTTGCGGAATTTTTTCCAATGCTTCTTCTGTTGTCCAACCTGCATTGGCGTCTACTCTAAAAACGGCATCGGTATGTTCGCGTAACGCTTGAATGATCGAAATATCATTTTCTGTTCCAAGCTTTACTTTGTAAACAGGCCATGGTTTTGCTTTCATTTTATCAACCATTTTATCAATGGTATCGATACCAATGGTGTAATCAGTAACGGGTGTATTGTTCCATTGTGTTTGCATGAGTTCGTACAATGGACGTCCTTTCATTTTCCCAAAAAGATCCCAACAAGCGATATCCAATGCACAAACCAAAAAGGGATTGTTGGGAATCAAATGATGTAGATAATGCCAATATCTTTCAGGTTCCGTCAATGCAAATTTTTCGATCATGCGACGGTGTTTTTCCAGATCGGCGATCATCGATTCTACTGTAACATCATAATAAGCGATGGCAGGTGCTTCACCAAAACCCATGAATGGTCCTAGTTCTAAGGCCACTAATAATGAAGGCTGATGTGTTTTAGTACGTCCATTTGAAATGGTAAAGGGATATTCAAAAGGAAGATTGATGGGTCTATAGCTGAGCTTCAAGAGATGTATTTTGAGAAGCAAAGATAGTTAATGATTGAATTACCACTGAGCACACAGAATGACACTGAAATTTTCTGTGTTTCTCTGTGTATTCAGCAGCAATCATTTCCTTACTAGTTTCGCCCACTCTGTTGGATATAACCTTGAAGTGTCGAATTGAAATCATCTTGTTGCAACAAAGATTCTAATGTAACATGCATCCGGTATCTCCAATAATGTTTTGGATCAGCGGGAATATTGATTCGCTCACTATGAGGATCTTCCTTACGCAGTGCTGCATCCATTCCCATCAGGTCTTGTAATTGGAAAACAGTCCACATGGATGGAGAATACAAATGTTGTATCACAATAGCAGTATTGATCCATGCTTCACAGTAGTAAGGAGCTTCTCCCGATTGTCCGAGTTCGTTATTATAAAACTGTTGAATCCTTTCTTTATCTTCTTCCCACCATCCTCGTATAGTACTCATATCATGCGTAGAAGGTGTTACTACGCTTAAATAAGGTGCATCAGCAGGATGAAAGAAACTGCGCTTGGGATCTTTAGGCATTCGCTGAATCTCCAAACTCAACAGTCCCAGTTGTCTCATAACATCAGGAACACAAGCCGGTACCAATCCAAGATCTTCGCCACATACCAACATATTGGTCACTCGTTTGAGTGCCGGTAATTTTTTCATGGCTTCCTTCATCCAAAAATCATCTTGGCGACGGAAGAAATAATCAACATACAGCTCTTTTAGTTGCTGTTGGGTATGTTGATCTAGATAACGGAAGGAAGACGTACTTTCCATATTGAACCTGAAATGGAAATGTTGAAGATCACCTTCGCTGTCTTCAAAAAGAAGCACGTTGCTGATGAGGTTATATAATCCTTGCTTTACCTTGTCATGTTGCTCATCTTTTTCAAGCGTATTGAAGTATTGCTCTACCTGACGCTGTGTAGTAAACTCCGGTTTCAAAGTATATTGACCGAATCCATCCACATTCAAAAATTCTTTTTTTACTAATTCGTTGTCATATCCAAATAATTCCCACAACACATTTTCATGTATAAAGGGTTGGGTAAAACGATGGTGATCAAAAGAAATACCTCTCGATTGGAATTCATTGATATGAACAGGAATAGCCGGAACAAAGCGACCTAATATTCCTTCTACCGCATGCATAGGAATACTCCATATTCTAAAGAAACCAAGAATATGATCTATTCTAAATGCATCAAAGTAATAACTCATCTGCTCGAAACGCTGTTTCCACCAAGCGAAGCCATCAGCCTGCATTCTTTCCCAATTGTAGGTAGGGAACCCCCAGTTCTGTCCAGCGATAGCAAAATCATCCGGAGGTGCTCCTGCTTGCGCATCCATATGGTAGAGATCAGGATGTTGCCATGCATCAGCACCATGTCTGTAAACCCCAATGGCGATATCTCCTTTAACGATGATACCTTTAGAATGAGCGTATGCGGTCGCTTCTTTTAATTGCAGGTGTAATTGATATTGCGTGAAGTAATGAAGAGCGATCTCTTTATAAGCTGCAGAATCAGGGGCCGAGAGTCTTTCGATCTCAGACTCATTGTAATGCCTGAATGCGGGCCATTGATTGAAATCAACAGTGCCATATTGGTCTCTCAAATAACAAAATACAGCGTATGATTGCAGCCAATGTTTATTATCGTTGAAATATTGTTTGAAGTCAGTCGATGACAATACTGCTGCACCTTGTTCTTCATAAATTCTAGCGATCAGTTTTGTTTTGAACTGAATCACTTCCTGATAATCTACTACATCCAATGCATTGAGCTTTGCCTTCTCTACTGCAATCTGTTTCTGCAGCTTTCTGTCCTCTTTCACCAATGTATCCAAATGCAGATAAAGCGGATGTAATGCAAATGCAGAAATAGCAGCATAAGGATAAGAGTCTGTCCAAGTATGTGTGGCAGTAGTATCGTTGATGGGAAGTATTTGGATCATTTTCAATCCGGTCTTGGAAGCCCAATCAACCATGAGTTTCAGATCATTGAACTCTCCTACTCCCAATCCATGTTCAGTTCTCAAACTAAACACAGGAATGGCAACACCTGCACCTTTCCAGGTATTATTGGGAAGAACAGCAAAGCCATCATGAATGAGACTCAGCTTATCTTTTACAACGCCGTCATACAATACACGGTTATTCCCGTCTTCATAACGAACAAATTTGTTCTGATCAACATCATAAACACCATACTTGTAGGCAATGGGAAATGATTCCTTGGTAAGGTCTAATTGAATTTGAAAAAAATCCTCCCCGAGATTTCTTCTCAGTAATAAAGGGTTTTCGGTATTCCAATTTTGAAATAGCTGACCACTTCCCAAAAGGCATAGTGTTTCACCTTTTTTGAGTAAAGGTGCTTTTACTTTCAAAATATGTGTAGTAGTACGAAGTGTCTTAACAGTAAGAGGTGTATGCGCATTGGCTAATAACACTTTGGTGAAAGGCTCGGTGTAAAATGCATTCTCATAATACCCGGCAAAATTCCATGCATCAATAACATGTATTTCTTTTGCATTGATGGCGCCAAGATCTAATTGTTTGTCGTTTCCCCAATCATAACTCAAAGTGCCATCCGTATTGCGCAAAATGTATTGATATACGATCACACCTTGATTGGAGGATGTTTCTTTCAGGTCAATGGTAACAGACCAATATTCTTCATTAAAATATTGAAGCGGCAGCGCTTTGGCAGGATCATTATCCCCCAATAATGGGTGATTACCCGTGATAAAAAGATCCTGTCCGAATGTGGTATGAAATTTAAGATGGAAAGTGATTTTTTTACCCGTTATAGGGCTGGATTTCTTAGCTGTCTTAACTTTCTTCTGATTGTGTTTATCGGAAATCAGCGATGTATCATCCTTTTTTAAAGAGCGTTTTCCAGCCGTCTTCTTTTTGGTATTCAGCGAGTCAGCATCAGGTAATGGCACAGATTTGCCATTGGCTGAAGCAATCATTTTTTTCGTCGTAGCCACTGCAAGCAATTTTTGGTATCACTAAAATAGGGATTAATGTGTAAAAAAAACACATTATTCCCAACTAGGTGAGCAAATGTAGGTGCTTATGATCGGTGTAAGATGAGATCGGATGCTTTTTCTGCGATCATAATGGTTGCTGCGTTTGTATTACCGGAAACGATGGTTGGCATAATGGAGGCATCTACTACACGAAGAGAGCGAATACCATGCACTTTAAGTTCATGATCCACAACCGACCACTCATCATTCCCCATTTTACAAGTACCTACCGGATGGTATAAGGTCTCCAGACTTTTATTGATATGCTCTTGCAAAGCAGCCTCATTTGTATAGTTTTTGGGAAGCGAAATATCTCCATCCGCATAAGCACTTAAGGCTTGTGTTTGTGCAATTTCAATGGCCTTTTTCAATGCCAAAACCAACTTTTCCCGATCCGTGGATTGTTCAAAAACATGATGGTCAATGATCGGTGCATCATTTGGATTTGAATTTTTTAATCCGATAGTCCCTTTGCTTTCCGGATGTAAGAGGATAGCCATGATACCAAATCCGTTTTTACGTGGAAAAGTATTCAGATTGTACATGTCAGTACTATAATCATCCGCAATACCGATAGGTGCAAAATGAAACTGTATATCAGGTCTGTTTGTTCCTGAACTACTATAAAAAGCATTGGCCTCTAACGGACTATTTCCCAACGGTCCTTTTTTAAGTAAAAGATGTTGCAACAAAGCTTTTCCCATATTCAAGGGTGATAATAAAGCATTGGATGTAGGAATGATGGTATTCACTGACACCCCCGTCCATATATGATCTTGCAAATTTTTTCCAACACCGGGTAAAGGATGAATGATATTGATCCCTTGTCTCCCTAATTCAATGGGATCACCAATACCTGATAACATCAATAAATGTGGTGATTGAATAGCCCCTGCTGAAAGAATCACCTCCTTAGAGCAATTGATTCGTTCAGCACCTGTTTGTCCCACCATGACTTCCACCCCCACTGCTCTACCATTTTCAACAAGAATATTTTTTACCTGACAATGGGTTCGTACCGTCAGATTTTTTCTTTTCATGGCAGGCTTCAAAAAGGCAGTTGCAGTACTATGTCTTTGATTGTTCTTAATGGTGAATTGAAGCATGGAGGCTCCGATCTGCTGAGCACCATTGTAATCATCGTTGCGAGGTATGCCTATTTCTTCACAAGCTTGTACAAACACTTCCCCCAATGGATGAGGCTGCATGGAATGAATAACGTTCAATGGCCCATCCCATCCATGATATTCGCCTCCGAAATTTTCATTGTGCTCAGATTTTTTAAAGTAGGGCAAAACGGAATTATAATCCCACCCTTTGTTACCAAAGGATGCCCATTCATCAAAGTCTGCTTTATTACCTCTTACATAGGCCATTGCATTGGTAGCACTACTTCCCCCTAGTGTTTTTCCTCTGGGAATAAACAATCGTCGGTGATCGATATTTTTTTGTGGCTTGGTCCAAAATGCCCAATCTACCTCTGACCTATTCAGTTTACTGTATGCACCCGGTATATGTATCTCCATCTTCTTGTCTGGTCCACCCGCCTCCAATAACAATACTTTATGCGTGGGATCATCGGATAAACGATTGGCTAATACACAACCTGCTGATCCGGCACCAATGATGATGTAATCAAATGACATGTTCTAAAAATAAACTAAAATGATCACGCATACCAGACTTAAGAGAGAATTGATAAAAAGACCATTTGTTATAGAATTTTTATCGGATAGATGAACAACTGCCCCCTATCTTTGCAAAACTAACAATTGTTCGTATGACAGATATGGCATTCAACCGTAATGAAGACTGGATGAAACTAATGCTCCGACAAGTTGAGCAACATTTTGAGAAAATTAAATTAGGTGGAGGAAAAAAATCCATCGAAAAGCAAAGAGAGCGAAATAAGTTGACTGCGCGTGAACGTATCGATTACTTATGCGATCAAGACAAACCATTTGTTGAAATAGGTGGTTTTGCAGGTTTCGAAATGTATGAAGCAGAAGGTGGTTGTCCATCAGCGGGTACGGTAGCCGGTATTGGATACATCAGTGGTCGTCAAGCGGTAATTGTAGCCAATGATCAAACCGTGAAAGCAGGTGCCTGGTTTCCGATCACCGGAAAGAAGAACTTAAGGATGCAAGAAATTGCAATGGAGAATAAGTTGCCGATCATTTATCTGGTAGACAGTGCGGGTGTATTTCTTCCCATGCAAGATGAGATCTTTCCCGATAAAGAACACTTCGGTCGCATCTTCAGGAATAACGCGAGAATGAGTGCGATGGGTATTACACAGATTGCTGCAGTAATGGGAGCTTGTGTTGCCGGTGGAGCCTACTTACCTATCATGAGTGATGAGACATTGATGGTGGAAGGCAATGGAAGTATCTTTTTAGCCGGTGCTTATTTGGTGAAAGCTGCGATCGGTGAAGACATTGATAATGAAACATTGGGTGGTGCTGTTACGCATACAGAGATCAGTGGTATTGCAGATTATAAATTTAAAACCGAACATGATTGCTTGGATCATATCAAAAAGATCATGAACAAGCTAGGTGCACCCGGTACTGCGGGTTTTGATCGCATTCCATCCATGCCTCCTAAAAAAGATCCCAAAGAATTGTATGGCATTATCCCGGAAGGGAACTTAAAGCCATATGATATGCTTGATATCATTGAACGCATCGTTGATAACAGTGAATTCGATCAGTTCAAACAAGATTATGGTAAAACCATTTTATGTGGCTATGCACGTATCGACGGCTGGGCTGTTGGTATCGTAGCGAATCAGCGTCTGATCTGTAAAAATAAAAAAGGCGAGATGCAGATCGGCGGTGTGATTTACAATGATAGTGCAGACAAAGCTGCAAGATTCATTCTCAATTGTAATCAGAAAAAAATTCCACTGGTATTCCTACAAGACGTAACAGGATTTATGGTTGGCAGCAGAAGCGAGCACAGCGGCATCATAAAAGATGGAGCAAAACTCGTGAATGCAGTTGCGAATTCCGTCGTTCCAAAGATCACTGTTATTGTAGGTAACAGTTATGGTGCGGGTAATTATGCGATGTGTGGAAAAGCGTATGATCCACGTTTTATTTATGCATGGCCTTCTGCAAAGATCGCGGTGATGGGTGGAGAACAGGCTGCCAAGACATTGGCACAAATTCAGGTAGCATCTATGAAAGCACAAGGAAAAGAGGTTGATAAAGAACAAGAGCAAGAATTGTTGAAAGAGATCAAGGGAAGGTATGAGCGACAAACTACTCCGTATTATGCAGCGGCAAGATTGTGGGTAGATGGTATCATTGATCCAACAGAAACCAGAAAAGTGATCGCTGAAGGATTACATGCGGCCAATCATAATCCTGATATGGATACGCTTCGCACAGGCGTATTTCAGGTTTGATAAGTACCTGTGAATTTATGGTCAACGGTAAGGAATGATATGCTTGAAACAATTTACTTTGCTGATTAATTGAAGCATATGAATTACCCTATTTATACTGTTGACGCATTTACAGATCATGTATTTGGCGGAAATCCTGCAGCTGTTTGTCCACTTACGGAATGGCTTTCCACAGCCACGATGCAACAGTTGGCAAACGAAAACAATTTGTCAGAAACTGCTTTCTTTGTTCAGAGACCTGATGGGGATTACGATATCCGTTGGTTCACACCCGAGTTGGAAATAGATCTGGCAGGACACCCTACCCTTGCTACAGCTTATGTACTTTTTAATGAGTTAGGGTATCAACAGGATACGATTCGTTTTCATAGCAAAAGCGGACTTCTCACCGTTACTAAGAACGGCGATCTGATGGAAATGAATTTTCCGGCTCGTATGCCACAGCCTTGTGAAATTCCTGCTCATTTGTTGGAAGGTTTTAGCATTCGTCCTCAACAGGTATTGCGTTCAAGAGATTATTTTCTGATCTACGAATCACAGGAAGAAATTGAAAAAGTGATCCCCGATTTTGTACAGTTGAATCAAGTGGAGACATTGGGTATCATTATTACTGCAAAAGGAAACAATGCAGATTTTGTATCCCGCTTCTTTGTTCCCAATTCTGTGATTGGAGAAGATCCGGTAACAGGTTCTGCACATGCAACCTTGATTCCCTATTGGGCAAAAGCATTGAATAAAACATCGATGAAAGCAGAGCAGTTGTCAAAACGCAGAGGCGATCTATGGTGTGGCATCAATGGTGATAGAGTAACCATTGCCGGTAAAGCAGTATTGTACATGAAAGGAACCTACCGTTTGGCATGAGCACATCTAACGGACATCAACTAGTCATCTATACCGATGGGTCTTCACGTGGTAATCCGGGTCCGGGTGGCTATGGTATTGTATTAATGTGGGGTGAAAAACGAAAAGAGATCTCAGCAGGTTATCGACATACAACAAATAACCGAATGGAATTGCTGGCAGTGATCGTGGCATTGGAATCGTTGACCAAAAGAAATATTGCTGTAACGATTTACACTGATAGTCAGTATATCGTGAATACAGTTGAAAAGAAGTGGCTGGATAATTGGATACGAACAGATTTCAAAGGTGGTAAGAAGAATAAAGATCTTTGGCTTCGATACAAAGCCATTGCCAATCATTTTCAGGTTCGTTTTGTTTGGGTGAAAGGACATGCCAATAATCCATGGAATAATCGTTGTGATGAACTGGCTACTAGCGCTGCGGATGGGACTCATCTTTTAGTAGATGAAGTGTTTGAGAATTCTTCGGAATAAAAGAGTATCACTTTCTACAGTGTAGATCATTTTCAAATATTCAAATTTTCAAATTGAACAATTGTTTAAGTTCTTGGAGTGGTGGCAAGGATAGCTGTTTTGCATTGATGAAAGCGATCGAACAAGGATACACTCCTTCTGTTCTTTTGAATGTCATGAATGAAAATGGAAAAATTTCCAGAAGTCATGGCATACCCGCGTCTATCTTAGAAGCACAGGCAGAAGCTGCTCAATTACCTATACACCTGATCAGCAGTAGCTGGCAAGAATATGAGCAAAGGTTTACTACAGGATTGCAACAACTCAAAGAAAAATACGCTGTAACACATGCAGTGTTTGGAGATATTGATCTTCAGGCACATCGCGATTGGGAAGAAAAAGTGTGTAGCACGGTCGGACTCACAGCAGTTCTACCCTTATGGCATCAAGACCGAAGATCATTGGTGATGCAAATGTTAGACAATGGCATTCAAACAATGATCGTCAGTTGCAATGAAGTGATGGGCGCTTCTTTTATCGGAAAAACACTGACACCATCATTGATCGATGAATTAGAAGCATTGGGAGTAGACGCCTGCGGTGAAAATGGAGAGTTTCATACATTGGTTTATGACTGCCCATTATTCCATCATCCGCTTCAAATACAAGTAAAACAACCACTACAACACGATCAATACTATTTTTCGGAGCTCATTCTGCTGAAATAAAAAAGTCCGCAGTGATAGCTGCGGACTTTTGTTTATAAAAAGATCATTTCTATAAAGAGATATTCTTCTTGGCGATCGACTGATTCAGAAAATAATATCCGCCGAAGAGGATAGCACTGAAAATAGCAGTTGCCATTAAGCTATTGGCATAGAAAGGTAATGCGTCATTATAGCACATCATCAAGCCTTCAAAAGTTTGCGGACGCTTTAATCCACCGCCACCGGCCCATACCATAAAGTTTGATATCAAAAAGAAAGTAGTTGGAGTGGCAATAGAAGCTCCCAACACTTGCATAGGCTTTTGACTACGTACCATGAATCCAAAAATGGTCAAGCTGGTAAATAATAGATAGTTCACCCACTGACCTTTATAAAATCCGGGTATTTCAGTCAATCCTTTATTGTATAAAAACTGATACAACAAATCAGAGAGAAACATAGAGATCAAAGGAAGCGCAAAAGCCCATTTCTTATCCTTAACAAAAATGGCACCTGCAAAAAGTGCAATCGCAAACTGAGGAGCAAAACCCCATGGTCTGTTAGGCATCGCGCGATAGATCGCACTTAGAAAAATGGTCAATACCAGAGAAACAATAAGTGAACGGTTCAATTTCATCGTTAAGAATTTCAGGGACAAAAATAGGTGTTATGGGCTAAGTTTTGACCTCAATTTTCCTCATCCTGTGAATAAGCATCTGATACAGATACAAAAGCTTTGTACAATGAAGTTTTACCGGAGGATAGCAATTGGTAGGATTGTCCCGGAAATACAATAAAGGACTCCCCTTTTTTGATCACCATTTGCTGATTGATGATCACCCCTCCTTCTATCACGATCCAGATTTCGGGAGAAAAAGCCTTGTCTTCAAAAATGCTATTTGCTTGCAATACAAGATGAGTAAGTGAAAAATCAGGCACCGGAAAATGAAATACACATTCACCATCCCTCATCATCTTTCCCTTTAAAATTGAAGGCGTAATTGGACTGAAGTCTGTATTCGCCAGCAATTCTGGTACATCGATATGCTTTTTTGTAAGTCCGCCTCGCAGCACATTATCGCTGTTCGACATCAGCTCAATATTTTGTCCCTCTAAATAAGCATGAGGCACTCCCGCGCCTTGGAATATCCCCTCTCCGGGTTGAAGGCAAACGATATTGAAAAAATAAATAGAAAATATACCTCGATCAATGTCACCCGTGGGTGATTGATCATTGAAATGTTTGGCCACCCACCAGCCCGGATCCGCTTTGGTCAAAGCCCCTTCCTGTTTGTGACGAATTTCACGTTTGATCAATGGCAACAACAGATCATTGATACTTTGCTGCTCCATTTCCATGATGAAGCGGTACAAAGACTGAAGTCCCTCGCGTTTGAATAAAGGAAGCAGAATTTGAAACTCGATCACTTCATTTAAAATCTTCTCCAGTTGTTCTTTTTGTTTAAATCCATGTAACAGCCAGAACTCACTGATAGCCAGCATTACTTCCGGCTTATGATTTTGGTCTTTATAATTTCGATTAGGTGCATTCAAAGGAATACCGGCTTGATTCTCTCGTTCAAAACCTGCAATGGCATTCTCTTTACTGGGATGAACTTGTATGGACAACATCTCGCGAACATCCATCACCTTGAGTAAATAGGGTATGTTGCCAAACTTTTGAAGCAGTTCCGGCGACAATGCTTTGGATGGTTCTTGGTCGATCAATGCTTGCAATGGCAATGGTCGATTATCGATATCAACATAGGCTGATGCTAAAGGGTGAACCCCTAACCAATATTCGGCAAAAGGCCTGTTTTCTTTATTATTTATGCCCAACAACTCCGGCAGAAACGTATATCCGCCCCACTCGTAGTGTTGAACCTTACCTTGCAATTTCAGGATGGAATAGTGATTTGACATATCGAAACTTTTGCAAGAACGTTCAATTCCTATGAAATCGTATCAAATCATTCATTTTTAACGAAATAGTTTATGCACAAACATATTGAAACGGGCAGCTTAGGCGAAGAAATGGCTTGTGGATTCATTATAGAAAAAGGGTATCAAATTTTAGAAAGAAACTGGAGGTACAAACATTGGGAAGTGGATATCATTGCTTGCAAAAAGGATAAGCTTCATTTTATTGAAGTAAAAACACGCAATTCTTTACGCTTTGGGAGACCTGAAGAAAGTATCACACGTGAGAAGATGACCCATCTCAAAAATGCAGCTGAACAGTTCCAGTACCTACATCCGGAATGGAAATATATCCAATTTGATGTGATAGCGATAACACTGGTCAATGGTATTGCTAAAGAGACCTTTTTAATCGAAGATGTTTACTTTTAACAATGTCAATGGATCAAAATCATTAATTTTGATGTTTAAACATTGAATATGCAGACCCTCAGTTCATTTTCATCATCATTAGGAAATACACACACCCGGCAAAAGATGCCGGTAGTGTTTGCGGGACATGGCAGTCCGATGAATGCGCTTGAAGTGAATGAGTTTTCAAAGGGCTGGCGGGAAACAGCAAAAGGACTACCACAGCCAACTGCTATTCTCTGTATTTCCGCACATTGGGAAACAAGGGGCACGTTTGTAACAGCAATGGAGCAACCGAAGACAATTCATGACTTTTATGGTTTTCCGCAACGTCTCTTTGATCTGCAATATCCGGCTAAGGGTAGTTTGACATTAGCGAATGATACGATTGCGTCCGTTCACGCAACTCCTATCGAAAAGGATCTAAGTTGGGGATTGGATCACGGCTGTTGGAGCGTTTTACAACATATGTATCCAGCTGCTAATATACCCGTGGTTCAGTTAAGCTTGAATCAGTTACAAGATCCCTTGTGGCACTATCAACTTGCCCGAGAATTGAATATTTTACGACACAAAGGAGTACTCATCATCGGTAGTGGTAATATGGTACACAACTTAGGCGTTATGAATTGGAAAACTCCCGAGAAGGGGTACGATTGGGCGGAAGAAGCCAATCAAACACTCAAAAAATTGATTGCTGATAATGATCACCTATCATTAGCGAATTACAAAGATTTAGGTGCTGAAGTGCGTCAATCCATTCCAACGCCTGAACACTATTTGCCGCTGTTGTACACATTAGGACTGAAAGCGGATGATGAGAAGGTTCAATTCTTCAATGATAAAACTGTTTTTGGATCCGTCTCCATGACGTCTTTGCTGATCGGCAATTGATCAGGAAAAACGTTGCATCATTTTTTCTACCATCTTAAATGTTGCCGGACAATACTCTACATTCTGTTGGTGAACATGAATGTATTCTACCATTTTCTTTTTCTTTAAATGCGGGAATCCTGCACAATCAGCCGGTCTTACTTCGTAGATAGAACACATATTGGTAGACAGATCCAAGAATTGACAAGGTTGTTTTTTATTCATCCAATCGCTGTCTTCTTCATCAAAATACAACCATTTATCTTTAAATTCTTTGGCAGACATATCAAAATGTGCAGCTATTCTTTTGATATCAGTATTAGTAAAAGTCGGGCTCATACTTTTACAGCAGTTGGCGCAACTCAAACAATCTACTTCTTTCCAAACTTCAGCATCGATCTCTTCTGCTATTTTATCCAAATGTCTCGGAGGATTTTTTTCGATCTTACCTAGAAACTTTTTGAAAGCTTTTTGATGATGTCTTACTTTCTGTTTAAACGAACGAAGATTGATCTGCATGCGAAATATAGTTAGTATCTGTTTTGAGTTTGCAATATCGGTCTCCCCTACCGCAATGCCAAAACAATTTGCATCGTTTATTCCTATCAATATTTGACATTTTGCTCCACTGATTGTACATTTCATTTTATGTGGGATGCTTATAAAAAGGGATATAAAGCTTTTTTACGTCTGGAGAAATCGTTAAGCGATCATTCCGTTGAAGCGTATTTGCGTGATGTAGACAAGTTAACTTCATTTCTTTCATCAGACGATAGTATCAAAGCCCCTGCTGCCGTTGATTTAAAAGATCTCCAACAGTTTGTGAAATGGATCAGTGAATTGGGTATGACAGCTACTTCCCAGGCAAGAATCATTTCAGGTATCAGGAGTTTTTATAAATATTTATTGACAGAACAAATCATCAGTTCCGATCCTACTGCCCTACTGGAAGCTCCTAAAACCAAAAGAGCTTTACCGGATGTATTGAGTTTTGAAGAGATCGAACTCATCATTTCCAAGATCGATCAAAGCAAACCGGAAGGTGGTAGAAATAAAGCTATTTTGGAAACCATGTACAGCTGTGGGTTACGGGTAAGTGAAGTGGTGGGTTTAAAAATATCTTGTTTGTATTTGGATGTGGGTTTTATCCGAGTGATCGGTAAAGGTGATAAAGAAAGATTGGTACCCATCGGTTCTGATGCCGTCAAATACATTAAGCTCTACAAAGACAATATTCGTGTACATCAACCTATGATTCCCGGATATGAGGATATTTTGTTTTTGAATCAACGCGGCAAAGGTCTAACCAGAGTCATGATCTTTTATATCATTCGCGACCTTGCTGCAAAGGCAGGGATCACAAAAAATATCTCCCCACACACATTTAGACACTCATTTGCAACCCATTTGGTAGAAGGAGGTGCCGATCTGCGTGCTGTACAGGAAATGCTCGGACATGAAAGTATTACCACGACTGAAATTTATACCCATCTGGATCGAGACTTCTTACGCAACACCTTACAGCAGTTTCATCCGGCATTCAAGAAATAATGGTGATTAATATACAAATGGTAGGTACGGTCGCCGAAATTGCGGTAAATTCGCTACTCTAAAATCTGGAAACATATGAAAAAGTATTTCTTGTTAGCTGCAACTATTTGCAGTTTGAATGCCTTTGCTCAAATCAATATGCCACAGCCTAGTACAACACAAAAGATTACACAGGCTTTTGGTATGGGTAGCATTGAATTGACCTATTCTCGTCCAAATATCAATGGTCGCTCTTTAATGAAAGAGAACAGTGATCTGGCTCCGCTGAATAAATTATGGCGCACAGGTGCCAATGCCGCAACCCGTCTGAAATTTACAGACAATGTTACCATTGGAGGAAAAAAACTCGATACAGGTTCTTATGTATTGTACACCATTCCCGGAAAGGATACTTGGGAAGTGATCTTAAATAAAGGTCTTACCAACTGGGGAACTGATGGATATAAAGAGGCAGAAGATGTTGTTCGTTTCAAAGTAAAAGCAGATAAAGCTGCTGGTAATACTGAAACATTCACCATGCAGTTTTCAAATGTTGCTTTTGAAACTTGCGATTTGAACATCATCTGGGGAGGTACTTCTGTTAGAATCCCTATCAGTACAAATATTAAAGATCGTTTACGCGCTCAAGTAGAGAAATCTCTAAGTGCTGAAAAAGTAAATCCGAATGCTTATTATCCTGCCGCTAATTTCTACTATGAGTGGGATAAGGATATGACGAAAGCCTTGAATGCTGCTACAAAAGCTACAGAAGTAAATCCAAATGGTTTCTGGATCTTCTTATTAAAAGCCAAAATTCAGCGTGATATGGGCGATAAAGTAGGCGCAAAAACCAGTGCTGAAAAATGTATCGAACTGGCTACCACTGCCAAGAACGATGAGTATGTGAAACTGGGTTCAGAACTGATCAAAAAATTATAAGCTTGTCTATTAAAAGGAAAGCCGATGTTTATGGAAACATCGGCTTTTTTTATACCGTTATTTCAATTCGGTTATTCTCCGGATCCAATACAACACTCTCATAATATCCATCCCCGGTTGTTCTTGGCTCTCCTACTACTTGAAAACCTGCTCGTGACAACTTTAAAGTCATTTCATCAACCAATTCTTTACTACCCGTTGCAAATGCAAAGTGGTTGAGTCCAAAATACTGCGTACCGGTTCCGTTCAAATTTTCTACTACCGAATTCATTTGCATCAATTCCAATCTGGCTCCGGACTCGAACGATAAAAAGTATGACTGATATTGTTTCTTTTCATTGATATAAAGATCATTAGAAACAGCATCAAAATATTGGACATAAAAAGAACGCATGGTCTCTACATCTCTGCACCAAATAGCGATATGTTCAATTTTCATATACCAAATATCAAAAGAAAAGCCGCCATAAACAATTATGGCGGCTTTTCTATATCACCCAATTTGAATATTCAACATTGGATATTCAATATTGCCAGGTTTATTTCGCTTCCGCCATATCAGGAATAGCTTCTGCTTTATACGCTCCAGCATCCAATTTTGCTTTTGTTTCGCTGAATGCTTTCAATGTTTCTTCAATATCCTGATCTGTATGCGCAGCTGTTGGAATCAAGCGATAAATAATATGTCCTTTGGGAATAACTGGGTATACTACAATGGAACAGAAAATGTGATAATTCTCTCTGAGATCCATCACCATAGCAGTCGCTTCTTCTACTCCACCTTTCATGTAAACAGGTGTTACAGGCGTATCCGTTTTTCCAATGTCGAATCCTCTTTCTTTCAATCCGTTTTGCAATTTCATCGCATTGCTCCATAACTTATCTTTCAACTCAGGCATGGTGCGCAGCATCTCCAAACGTTTGAGGTTACCGATTACAATAGGCATCGGCAAACTCTTAGCGAATATCTGAGAACGAATATTATAACGGATAAAATCAATGATGATCTTTGGTCCGGCCATAAATGCACCAATTGATGCCATTGATTTTGCGAAGGTTGAAAAGTATAGATCAATATCATCTTGACAACCTTGCTCTTCACCTGCACCTGCACCGGTTTTACCCAGTGTACCAAATCCATGTGCATCATCTACCAATAAACGGAATTCATATTTTTTCTTCAGTGCAGCGATCTCTTTCAATTTTCCCTGATCGCCTGCCATGCCAAAAACGCCTTCAGTGATTACAAGAATACCACCAGCTTTTTGTTTTTCGATCAATGCAGTTGCACGTTGTAATTGCTTTTCACAATCTTCCAGATCATTGTGCTTGAACACATAGCGATGTCCGGGATGTAGACGCAAACCATCAATGATACAAGCATGACTTTCTGCATCATATACGATCACATCATGACGACCGCAGATAGCATCAATCGCACTCATGATACCCTGGTATCCGAAGTTCATCAGAATGGCATCTTCCTTAGACTCAAATTCAGCCAATTCCTTTTCGAGTTGTTCGTGGTAGTTACTGTTTCCACTCATCATACGAGCTCCCATTGGCAGAGCCAGACCAAACTCTTGTGAAGCCTCAGCATCTGTTTTACGGATTTCGGGATGGTTGGCTAGTCCGAGATAATTGTTCAGACTCCATACGATCATTTCTTTCCCTCTAAACTTCATTCTACTACCGATCTCACCTTCCAGTTTAGGAAAAGCAAAATATCCATGTGCACGCTCACGGTGCTGACCTATCGGTCCATAATTCTTAACCAGTTTCTCAAAGATGTCTGCCATATTATCAAATTATTACTTTGGTTCAAAATTGCCGCAAAACTAATCTTTTCGGCTTGAAGGGGCAAGCGCATTTATTCACCTTATCCTATCTTCACCCCTGCTTCACATCAAAGAAACTCAAAATGAAGAAGAATTTGCTATTGGCATGTTGCCTGAATCTCTTGATTTTACAGGCATTTGCGCAAAAAAGTCAACTTGCAACCGCTCAACAACCTGTTGCAAGACCAAAATTAGTGGTGGGGTTGATGGTAGACCAAATGCGCTGGGATTATCTATACAGGTACCAAAATCGTTATGGTAAGGGTGGTTTCAACCGCCTTTTGAACCAAGGATTCAGCTGTCAGAACACATTCATACCCTATACCCCAACCGCTACAGGTTGTGGACATGCGTCGGTTTATTCAGGTACGGTTCCTGCTATTCATGGTATTACTGGTAATGATTGGTGGGATGCCAAATTACAGCGTAGGATGTATTGTGCAGAAGATAAATCAGTGAGCACGGTAGGATCAGATAGCAAGGACGGAGAAATGAGCCCTAGAAATATGGTTGCCAATACCATCACCGATGAATTAAGATTGGCTACCAACTTTAGAAGTAAGGTAATCGGTATTTCGATCAAAGATCGTGGTGCCATTTTGCCTGCAGGACATTCAGCAAACGCTGCCTATTGGTATGATGAGTCTAAAGGGATTTTTATTAGTAGTACCTATTACATGAAAGACCTGCCACAATGGGTTAAAGATTTCAATGCAAGAAAACTACCCGATACTTATTATAAAGAGGGCTGGAAAACATTATACCCCATCGACACTTACATACAAAGTACGGCGGATGCTAAAGATTATGAGCGCACTGAGATCGCTCCGAAAAATAGCTTCCCTTATGACATGAGCAGCTATATTGGGAAAGACTATTACAAACTTCCATTCCTGCCTCAAGCAGCCACTTATACTTTTGAAATGGCAAAAGCTGCAGCCATTCATGAGCAAATGGGAAAGAATAAAGAAACTGATTTTCTAGCTGTCAGTATTTCTTCTCCGGATTATACCGGACATAGTTTTGGTCCTAATTCAATTGAAGTAGAGGACACTTATCTGAAATTGGATAAAGACATTGAGCAATTCCTCAATTTTCTGGATGCACATGTCGGAAAAAATAATTTTCTGCTCTTCTTAACTGCAGATCATGGTGCAGCACATGTACCCGGATTCTTAAAAGAAAACAACCATCCCGGCGGCTCTATTGCATTGGGCAATCTTGTGAAGAAGGTCAATGATTTGATCCTGCAAAAATACAAAGTGAAAAATGCCATTATCAATTCCACTTATTACAATCTGGCTTTGAATCATAAGGAAATGGATTCCTTGCAAGTGGATAAAGAGGAGATCAAAGCTTTGATCATTCATGAGATGGAAAAAGAGGAAGGCATTTACCGCGTTGTTGATAAAGAAGAATTAGGCGAATCAAATCTTCAATCTACCATTCGTGAGCGATTGATCAATGGATATTACCCTTATCGCAGTGCAGACCTACAAGTCATTCCTAAACCCAACTGGTTCAAAGAAAACTGGAAAGGAACAGATCATAGCGTATGGAATCCATATGATGCACATATTCCATTGTTATGGTATGGATGGAATATTCAACCCGGTAAAAGCTATCAGGAAAGATACATGACAGATATTGCTGTTACTCTTGCTGCACTACTGAATATTCAGATGCCGAATGGAGCGGTTGGAAAAGTGATTGAAGAAGTCATGAAAAAATAAAATTTTAAGAATCAAGAAGTAAGCGACAAGAAATAGCTCGGATGAATATCTGGGCTATTTTTTTGTATACACATGAATATTAACTTGAAACAGGGAGTGTAATACTAAAACTAGTGCCCTTTCCCGGTTCACTTTTCACTTCAAGGGATGCATGCATGGCTTCAGCAAACTCTTTTGCGAGGATCAATCCCAAACCACTTCCTTTTTCTTTATGTGTTCCTTCTCGACTGTGTCTTTTAGTGGGATTGAATAATTGTTGTTGAATTTCCGATGGCATTCCGCATCCTGTATCAGATACGATAATGGATATCATATTATCACTTTCATGAGAAAGCAGGTGCACCGCAATGGTTCCATTCGAGGTGAATTTATTCGAATTACTGATGATATTTCTCAAAATGAACCGTAAGGTATTTTCATCTGCCATTACTGCGACATCATCAGGAACAAAATTTTGAAATTGATTCCCTTTGAGTTGCGCCATCGATAAGAGATTCTTGAATATCTTATCAACAACAGTAGCAACATTCACTGATGTAATGGACAGTTTCCCTTTTTTTAATAACATGCTACCCCAATCAACAAGATTGGTGAGCATATCTAATGTACCATCCAATTGTTTATCCAGCATATCAAGCAATACTGCAGTTTCCTCTTCCGTCAGACTTTTTGCTTTGGTAAGTTCGATCATCGTCTTCAAAGAGGATACTGGTCCGCGTACATCATGAGCGATGATTGAAATGATCTTATTTTGAACTGCAGCAGATTCTTGTAATTGTATTTTTTGTTCTTCCACTAATTTGTTTCTTACCTCTGCTTCTTTATTACGCAATCGCAATTCAAATAATTTCACTACCTGATTACCGAGTGTTTTCAAAGTAAGCTCCTGTTCAGGAGTAAGAGAACGAGGAATTCGATCGATGACACATAAAGTACCGAGCTTATACCCGGAAGGACTTACCAATGGATAGCCTGCATAGAAACGAATATTGGGGTCTCCCAATACTAAGGGATTATCAATGAAGCGCTGGTCTTCTAATGCGTCGTTTACAATCATGATCGCTTCATTTTGCACAATGGCATGCCCACAAAAAGAAGTGTCTCGATCTCCTTCCGTATTTTCAATACCGATTTTTGCTTTAAACCATTGTGTGTTAAAGTCGATTAAGGTTATCGTAGAAATGGGTGTTTTACAAATAGCAGAGGCCAACTGAACGATCTGATCAAAATCTTCTTCATACTGTGTATGTAAGACCTCATACCGTATGAGCTCTCGTAATCGTTCCTGTTCATTAGCAGGCATGGGGGCTGTAATCATAACTTAGGGATTATGAGGTTGGATACTGTTATGATGTTTGTTCATAACCATAATCTCGCTCTACTTTACAAATTCGTGTTTTATAGTACTTGTACCAAATATGTCTTCCTTGTTGTTGTGCAACTATATGTTCTGCGTTTGCTTTCCAGTGTCGGATATCATCCAGACTTTCCCAGTAAGAAATAGTGATACCTAATCCATTCCGAACAGACTCATAACCCAGACAACCTTTTTGTTGTAAAGCAAGCTCTGCCATCCGATCAGCCATCTCTTCATAGCCTTCTGTATTTGAAGACAATTCATTGGTGAAGATCACTGCATAATAAGGCGGTTGCGGTGTAGGTGCGATCATAATTGTTTCAATGTATTTTTAGTAAACTCATTCACAATATTTCCGGTATTTAATGTAGATGCCGGCTCAAATAACATTACTCATACTTCTTCTTCCGCATTAGGACGATGTTCAACACCTTTGGGAACAATGAGAAAATCACCTTCCTGGAGTGCAACATTTTTATCACGAAACTCCATTACGAAACTGCCTTTTACTACATAAAACAATTCGTCTTCCTGCTCATGGTGATGCCAAGTAAAGGGGCCTTTGAATTTTACGATCTTTACTTCTTGTCCATTGAGCGCACCCACTACTGCCGGATTCCAATATCCATCTACTTGTGTAAACTTCTCTAATACATTGACCTTATTCATCTGTTTGTTCTTTAGATTCTATCAGAAATTGATGGTGCAACTGTAGTACTTGTGGTATCAATAGACGCTGATCATCGTTCACGATCACAAAATCACAAAGACGCATTTTCACTTCTTCTTGAATCTGTCTTTTCATTCTATCCAATACTTCTTCCCTACTCACTCCATCACGCTGCATTACACGATTGATTCGAATATGTTGTGGAGCGTACACTCCAATGATATAATCCATTCCTTCAGCCGAGCCGGATTCAAAAAATAAGGCAGCTTCTTTGATCGTATAGGGACTATTCTGTTTGGCTGCCCACTCCTCACCTGCCCTTATTGTTGCAGGATGTACCAACGCATTGAGTTTTTCAAGTTGTGCGGGATCTTTAAAAACGATCTCTGCAATATATTTCCTATTAAGTTGACCATTATGATAAGATGCATCGCCGAATAAATCAATCACTGCAGCTTTCAATTGATCATTGGTTTGCATGATGCTTTTCGCATGGGTGTCTGCATCAAACACAGGAATACCCAGTACTTTGAAAATACCGGAGACTATAGACTTACCACTACCTATACCACCTGTGATACCGATCTTTAACATAAAAAATAAGGTCCGAAACTTACGTTCCGGACCTTGAATTTAGTTGAATTTCAGTTGAAATTATTTTTTATCGGCAGCTTTATTCAAAGCAGCACTCCATTCCATACTAACAGAAGATTTTTCGATCTTCAAATAGCTTCCCGGATTTACTTCCAGTTGAATGGTCCCATCTTCATTGATCTTATTGATCACACCATGAATACCTGCGATGGTTACGATCTTATCGCCTTTCTGCATATTATCAACGAACTTCTTTTGCTCTTTTGCTTTTTTGGCTTGTGGACGAATCATAAATAACCAAAATACCAAGATGATGGCTCCCATCATAACTAATTGAACCATGCCACCACCCTGTTGTCCATTTGCGGCTAGTAATACTGAATTGAGATAAAACATTGCTATTTATTTAAGTGATAAAAGATGATTAATTGACTTTAACTTCTTTCACATTTCCTGTAAAGATAAGGTTGTGTTCGTTTCCATTAGAGGTATTCGTATGCACAACCACATTTTTATGAACATTACCGGCTGCGGATTTATTGGTATCGAATTCTGCCGTCACCTCACCCATAGCTCCGGGTGCTACTGCCTCCTTTGTATAGTTGGGTACCGTACAACCACAACCTGCTCTTACGTTTGTGATGAACAGCGGCTTCTTCCCTGTATTCTTGAACTTGAATTGCAGTCTGATCTTTTCGCCTTGTGTGATGGTGCCAAAATCAACAACAGAATCCAGCCATTGTATGGTTGTAAAATTGGCGGTGTCGGCGAGGTGTGAATCTGCAGGCGGAGTCGTATTCTCCGGTCCGGCACAGGATAAAAGAAAAATACTTGCAATCAAAAAGAACAGACATGAAACTTTTTTCATTTTGATCTCATTTCTTGTAATTAATTTTTTGGATTTTACCGGCCTCGGTCAATTCTTTATGAATATTATCAAGGATACCATTCACGAATTGTCCGCTTTGTTGTGTACTGTATTCTTTTGCTAAATCAATATATTCATTGATCGTAACTTTTGTTGGGATGGTCTCAAAATACAATAATTCGCAAACACCCATTCGCATCAATATCATATCCAATTGCGCAATTCTTTCTGCATCCCAGTTTTTCAACTTAGGTTTGATCAAGTCTGTAGCGATCTCTTTTTTCTCGATGCTGCTTAGCAATAATGATTTCGCAAACTGCCATTTTTCCTGACTCACCATTTCCTGAATATTGTAACTGGATGGCTTTTGAAAATAATTCAATACCAACTGCTCCATCATCTCTGCATCATCATCCCAGTTATTAAAATGCTCTTCCACATGACTGATAAAAGATTCATTGGGAAGCATCAAATGGGTGAATATGATCTTAATGATTTCTTTCTCTTTCGCTTTTTCACGACCGGGAACACTGATATATTCCTGATACTGGGGCAATGCGGTCAACTCAGTATAGGTTTTACGAATCAGATCCACATCAGCCAATTTTGAGGGCATATGGTTCTCCAGCGCTTTCTGAAATGTAGCACTCTCCAAAATGGTCCATAGTAATTCGTTACCCGCAATTTTGGTATTGATATTCAAGTCTGCCGTAGAAGGCAAATTCTTGGAAGCGCCTTTTACGGCATGGGTTTCTGCATAGCGGGCTACTTCTGTTATAAAATAAACTAAGTAAACAAACAGTGCGGTTGTTTGATCGAATTGCTTTTTAAGCTCGATCTCTGGTTTTTGTCTTGTTACACTCGTATCTGCTGCCTCCATCATATAAAGCAGCTGCATCACTTTCACACGAATATTTCTTCTACTGATCATTGGTAAGAACTTGTTGGAAGCGGCAAAGGTATTGATAAATAAGACCCGTTCAAAATGAAAAACCCATCCGAGAACGGACGGGTCTAACCTTGATACAACCTATGATGAATAACCCTGTCGGATTATGGCTCAACGATATCAGCCCTCATTGGCAATAAAGCACCACCAATGGTGTTGATATCCGCATCACTTACATTGTTTTTCTTCAATGCTGCTACTAAATCATTTACCAACGCATTGAAGTGTACATCTTTGATACCTAATCCAACGTGAGCCGCCTTCATGGATAAACCTGTATACTTCTCAGGTCCACCTACCGCTTCTCCAATTTGATTTACCAGATGCATTTTCAAATCGTCGACACGTTCTTGAGACTTAGCAGTATTTGCAAAAAAGCCATTGATCACATTATCGGCTACAACTATGCCGATAAAATCATCCACTACTTTTTTGATACCCGCATTGCTACCTAAACGCTTGTACAATTCGCTTCCTGTGTTAGCGGGAGGCGCATCATCTTTTTTACATGCAGTGAACAGCATGGCTGCACAGAGTGCTAAAGCCGACATACGTACGAGGCTCTTTTTCATTGCTATTTGATTTAATTGGTTAAAGATTTGAATCATTATTTGCGCACATTGAGTGCATAAGTGATCTTACGAAACGCATTGAGATTCACCGGACATTCAGCCCTGTTACTGAGAGGCGCTCTCTCTTGGATACCGGAATTAAATCCCGACATCTTGTCGATCATCGTGTTTCGATCGGTTTCTCTGGGATCAAAAGTGATACAGAGGGTTTGACTATTTCTGCTGATCACATTTGAATACACGCTTTTTTGAGCTGACAGAAACCCGTCCACCGCTACAGAATCTTTTTCTGAAAAATCAGCAGGCAGGGTCATCACTACTATTTGGGTGGGATTTTCCATATACACCCGTTCCCCTAAACTGGGTTTATTCCAGTTCGCATAGATAAAAAGGCTGGCAAAAAGCACCAGACCTATTACCAGGAATACTTTAGCAATTTTCTTAATCAGTTTCATAATCTGACGGTTTGATGACATTTACGGGATACCGTACAGATTGGATTGGAAGGAGGAAGATTTTTTTTGAAATAGTTCTTTATGAATGAAAATTTGACACCGCTAACCGAAAACTTAGTGCATCTTTGCCGCCCGTTCTGACAGAGAAAGCCCCTTTGGGACTGAAAAAGAAGCCAAAACTGAAATTTTGACCTGTTAAACCCGGATGGCATAATTCTCGATGAAAGGGTAAAAGATTTTAAACCTTATAAATTAAAAACCAATAACGTATGGCTAAGAAACTCAACGTTACTCCTCTGCACGACAGAGTAATTGTTAAGCCGGCCGCTGCTGAAGAAAAGACTGCCGGCGGAATTATTATCCCTGATACTGCAAAAGAAAAACCCCAACGTGGAACCATCGTTGCTGCCGGAAATGGTAAAAAAGATGAGCCTATGACCGTTAAAGTAGGCGATACGGTATTGTACGGTAAATATGCCGGAACAGAGATCCAGATCGAAGGTCAAGATCTTTTGATCATGCGCGAAAGCGACCTGTTAGCGATTGTTTAATTTGAAGATGGTCAACTAAATTTTCAAATTCACAAATTCTCAAATTCACAAATCCCTAAAAAATGGCAAAACAAATATTCTTCGATATCGAAGCAAGAAATAAATGAAAAAGGGTGTTGATACCCTGGCGAACGCTGTTAAAGTTACCCTTGGACCAAAAGGTCGCAATGTGGTAATTGAGAAAAAA
This sequence comes from Sediminibacterium sp., assembly GCA_965279585.1. Classification (GTDB taxonomy): domain Bacteria; phylum Bacteroidota; class Bacteroidia; order Chitinophagales; family Chitinophagaceae; genus Sediminibacterium. The sequence goes on from OZ257248.1 coordinate 1,950,030, forward strand.
TTCGGTGCTCCATCTGTAACAAAAGATGGTGTTACTGTTGCAAAAGAAATTGAACTGGAAGATGCGATCGAGAACATGGGTGCACAAATGGTGAAAGAAGTAGCTTCTAAAACTGCAGATATTGCAGGTGATGGTACTACTACTGCAACTGTTTTAGCACAAGCGATCATCGGTGAAGGTCTGAAGAACGTTGCTGCAGGTGCTAATCCAATGGATCTGAAGCGTGGTATTGATAAAGCGGTTGCTAAAGTAGTAGAGAACTTGAAATCACAATCTCAAGCTGTAGGTAACGATACTAAAAAGATTGAACAAGTAGCTACTATTTCTGCAAACAGTGATAGTGAGATCGGAAAACTGATCGCTACTGCAATGGCTAAAGTGGGTAAAGAAGGTGTGATCACTGTAGAAGAAGCAAAAGGTACTGATACTACTGTAGATGTAGTGGAAGGTATGCAATTCGATCGTGGATATATCTCTCCATACTTCGTAACCAATAGCGAGAAAATGGAAGCTGAATTACAGAATCCATATATCCTGATCTACGACAAGAAGATCAGCGCTATGAAAGATATCCTCCACATTCTGGAGAAAGTAGCTCAAAGCGGACGTCCATTGTTGATCATTGCTGAAGACTTAGAAGGTGAAGCATTGGCAACATTGGTAGTAAATAAATTACGTGGTACACTGAAAGTGGCTGCTGTAAAAGCTCCAGGTTTCGGTGATCGCAGAAAAGAAATGTTGACTGATATCGCTATCCTGACTGCAGGTACTGTAGTAAGTGAAGAGCAAGGTTTCAAACTGGAGAATGCTGATATCTCTTATTTAGGTCAGGCTGCTTCAGTAACTATCGATAAAGACAATACAACTATCGTTGGTGGTAAAGGTAAAAAAGCTGATATCGTTGCACGTGTAAATCAGATCAAAGCTCAGATCGAGAATACGACTTCTGAATATGATCGTGAAAAATTACAAGAGCGTTTGGCTAAACTGAGTGGCGGTGTGGCTGTATTGTATGTAGGTGCTGCTACTGAAGTTGAAATGAAAGAGAAGAAAGATCGTGTAGATGATGCATTGCATGCAACTCGCGCTGCTGTTGAAGAAGGTATCGTACCAGGTGGTGGTGTCGCTTATATCCGTTCTGTTGAAGCGTTGGAAAAACTGAAAGGTGCTAACGAAGATGAGCAAACAGGTATCCAGATCGTGAAAAGAGCGATCGAAGAGCCATTGCGTCAGATCGTTGCTAATAGCGGTATCGAAGGTTCTATCGTAGTACAGAAGATCAAAGAAGGTAAAGCTGACTTTGGTTTCAATGCTCGTACCGAAGTATTCGAAAACCTCCTGAAAGCAGGTGTTATCGACCCAACAAAAGTTAGCCGTGTTGCATTGGAAAATGCTGCTTCTATCGCTGCTATGTTGTTGACCACTGAGTGTGTGATCGCAGACAAGCCAAAGCCTGAAGCTCCACATTCACATGCTGCACCTGATATGGGTGGTATGGGTTACTAATATTAGAAAAATCGCAATAAGCGAAAGAATAATGATCCCCGTTCGTGTTCGAGCGGGGATTTTTTATGAGCGAACATCTTTACTTACTACTGCCACTCCCCTTGCCAATAAATATTGCGCTGTACCGTAGGTTAACATCACCGCGATGTACAGATTATGGTATAAAAAATGAAAGCGATTCAATACCAAAATAGTATTTGATACGATGAAGACTAGAATGCCGATAAAAAAATACCACCCCGTTTTATGCAATTGTGGGTGCTGGGTCGTATTGATCGCCAAAGCAGCTGTGATCGCTACAAAAAACATATAGACCAGAACAGGCAGTTGAAACTGTTTTAATTTATCACCCAAAAATCCATATACAAAATATCCAATCACTGCAAGAAAGAGCAGAACCAATAAGGGTTTAAGTAATTGATGAAAGTGAATCTTATACAACTGCAAAAAGAATATACACAAGAAAAATAGATTCACAATGTATGAGATCATTCCTGGCAGAAACAGAAGGTCATTGATAATGACGAGTAACATATCGCCAATAAAAGCAAAAACAATGGCGACTAAGTAAAAAAAATTGATCCCTGCTAAAGCTTCTTCCTTTCTCCTCGTAAAAAGATAGACCAACAAAGAAGGGATCAAGAGTAGTTTACTGATACCGACGAAAGGCAAATGGAAAAAATGGAATAGACAATGAATAACTAGTATGATCCAAAATAAAGTAAGAATGTTACGCCTGATCCATTCCATATGCATTGATTAAGGAATTACAGCAATCTAATTCATTCTGATCAAATTATTCTGAGAACTCAGCTGTTTTTTGGAAGCCTCGTGTTATAAAGAACTGTGCCAATCCATAGGTCAACATCACCAAGACCTCTACAACTATATGTTGCATCTTGAACATGTTCACCGCTAGTAAAGCATCACTTACAACAAACAAAAGTGCACCGGGAACAAATGTGTACAATGAAAGCGTCTCAATCTTTGTATTAGTTCGGGTATGAATGGCCAATGCTGCCATCAAGCTAATGAAGAGCATATAGAAGAGAATGGGCACCATGTAACTTCCCAAATCATCTTTTAAATAAAAGAAAACAAGTAAGCTAAATACTAAAAGTGCTACAAATGGAATAGTAAAGTAAGAACGATCGCTGGGTGTAACCTGTTTGATCTTTAGAAAAGTAAAACTATAACTCACATGAGTCATCACAAACGCGATCATTCCGGAAAGAAAAAAAGCAGGCTCATCCCCCAATAATAAAATATCGCCTATCCAAGAAAAAAGCAATGCAATCAACGGAAGATACCCCAATACACGAAGAGAATGGTTAATGAGTAAATGTATCATGAGCAATGGCACCAATATAATCTTAGTAACATTCCGTATTTGTGTCATTTCAACCTGGATACTGAGGCAATGCATCAGTAAGATCAAAAGAAATATGACCAATAAAATTTTTCTTTTACTCATGCTTCATCTTTTTTAAAACTCAATTTCACTGCTTCTTCAAAACTATGCGGTACATAATTCAGTTCGCGAATAGCTTTATCTATATACAATCCTGATCGTTTAGCTCTTCTTACCGGCTCAGGAAAGTTTTCTGAAGTTACAGGCTCAATGAGTTCTGTGTTCAAATCTAAGACCTTTGCTACAGTTAAAGCCATATCATAAGGTGATAAAATATCTTTTCCGGCAATATGATAAATACCTGCTTTTTTAAAGGTCAAGATAGTTGCTATGGCTTCACAAAGATCTGTAACATACGTGGGTGTTCTTAATTGATCAGTTACCACTTTGATGGATTCGCCGTTCAATAATTTTTGTTGTACCCATTGTATAAACGAAGGTCTTACCTGATAAATAACGGGTCCATATATGAATACGGGTCGAACAATGGTACTAGTAAGTTCTGTTTGAAGAATCAATTTTTCTGCCTGCAACTTACTCTCTCCATAAAAATTCAATGGCGCAGGAGTATCATCTTCACGATGTGGGCCATTCTCACCAAAAATAAAGTCTGTTGACAGATAAATAAAGTGAACAGGGAAATGCCGACTGGCTTCCAGTAAATAATGGGTAACCTCAACATTGTTCAGTAAACATTCTTTCCGATTCAGGTCACAGACATCCGGTTTACTCATGGCTGCTGTATGAATCACAACATCAGGCGAAACCTGCTCAAATATTTTTAAAAGTGAACGAACGCTTGTTAGTTCAACAGGGTAATAAGTCAAACCATGGATGAGGGGTAACTTGCGTTCTCCTCTGCCAAGCGCAAATACTTCAAACCCTTTATTGATAAGGCTTAGACAGAGATGCATACCCGTAAAACCGTTAGCGCCGGTGACTAGGATTTTCATGTGACAAGTTTACTAAAATGTAATTAGATATACGGATGGACAATTAGCCTCAAATGCTTATTTTTGAGACTCTGTGTAATTGATACACAATTTGTATGTAATTGTATGTCAATCACATCTAACGCTAAACGTTGAACTGCTGAAATCAAATGGCTGAAAAAAAAGTAACTAAAATTGGTGTTCTTACTTCAGGAGGCGACTCTCCCGGTATGAACGCTGCGGTAAGAGCTGTAGTAAGAACAGGTATCTATCATGGCATGGAAGTGTATGGCATCATGAGAGGCTATAGCGGCATGATTGAAGATGATATCATTCAAATGGACTCACGTTCTGTAGCCAATATCATACAGAGAGGTGGAACCATACTCAAAACAGCAAGAAGCAAGGAATTCTTCGAAAAAGAAGGTCGTCAGAAAGCTTATGAGAACCTGAAAAAAAGGGGCATCAACGGCTTGGTGATCATTGGAGGAGATGGCAGCTTCAGAGGTGCACAAAAATTCAGTAATGAATTTGATATCCCCTGTATCGGACTTCCAGGTACGATCGATAAGGATATTGCCGGAAGTGACTTTACCATTGGTTTTGACACTGCGGTGAACACTGCAGTAGAAGCCATTGATAAAATCCGTGATACGGCAGATGCCCATGACCGTTTATTCATTGTGGAAGTGATGGGACGTGATGCAGGTTATATTGCATTACACAGCGGTATCGCAACAGGTGCTGAAAATATTCTAATCCCTGAAACCAAAACCAATATAGAAGAACTGATCACTTCTCTTTCCGAAAAAGAGAAAAGAAAAAAATTGGTGAATCTTATTGTGGTGGCAGAGGGTGATGAATTTGGTGGTGCAAATGAAATCGCGGCCATTATCAAAGAACGGTTACCTAGTGCAGATACAAGGGTTTGTATCCTAGGGCATATTCAACGTGGGGGCTCTCCTACCTGTTTAGATCGACTCATCGCCAGTAGAATGGGATATCATGCAGTAGAAAGTCTGATCGAAGGGCGATTCAATGTAATGGTAGGTATATTGAACAACAAAATGAACTACATACCACTCGACAACGCAATCAAAGCAAAACAAAAAATATCCGAAGATTGGTTAAAGATCGTCAAGATCCTTGCCAGTTAACAAGTGACCCTAAACTTGCGGATGTGTACAGATCTTAAACTCAAAACACACTCAAACAGATGTCAAAGAATCTCGACAAGTACCTCCACAAAAACATGGACAAAGAAGCCGGTCTCGCCCACGTGAACCATAAGACCAAGATCGTGGCGACTGTTGGTCCGGCTTGCGACAGCTACGAACAGTTATTAGAACTGGTGAAAGCAGGTGTCAATGTTTTTCGTTTGAATTTCTCTCATGGCAGCCATGAAGACAAACAAAGAATCATTGAACATATCCGAAACATCAATAAAACACAACCTTACAATATCTCCATTCTGGGTGATCTACAAGGGCCGAAATTACGTGTAGGAGAAATCGAGAATAATGCACTTGAAGTAAAAGTGGGTGATATTCTCACTTTTACCAATGAAAAGTGCATTGGTAACTTAGAAAAAATTTACGTTTCTTATCCTAATCTGGCAGGTGATGTTACCATTGGTAATATCATTTTGATCGATGATGGTAAATTGGAAGTTAAGGTTGTCAATATTGAAAAGAACGGTGATGTAAAAGTAGTAGTAACCCTTGGAGGTATTCTCTCTTCAAAAAAGGGAATCAATCTACCGGATACTAAAATATCTCTACCGGCACTCACTGAGAAAGATCTGATCGACCTGGACTTCATCATTGAGCAGGAATTGGATTGGGTAGCACTGAGTTTTGTACGCAGTGTAAAAGACATTGTGATCCTCAGAAGTAAACTCACAGAGAAAAAGAGTAAAACTAAAATCATTGCAAAGATCGAAAAGCCTGAGGCTTTAGTAAATATTCGTGACATCATCATTGAAAGTGATGGTATCATGGTAGCGCGTGGTGACCTAGGTGTGGAACTTCCTGTTGAACAAATTCCATTGATCCAGAAAGAGCTGATACGTAAATGTATTCACCGTGCGAAGCCTGTGATTGTTGCAACACAGATGATGGAGAGTATGATCGACAGGGTGAAACCTAATAGAAGTGAGATAACAGACGTTGCGAATGCAGTATTGGAAGGTGCTGACGCAGTAATGCTCAGCGGAGAAACTGCAGCAGGTAATCATCCGGCACTCGTAGTGGAAACCATGCGTAAGATCATTCTGGAAGTAGAGAAAAAAGAATACCGATACAACCGTTCAGAAGACTTGAAGCCACAGCCTCACTCTCCTTCTTTTCATAGTGATGCCATGTGTTACAATGCCTGTAAGATCTCTGAAGATGTATCAGCCAATGCCTTAGTTGGGATGACTCAAAGTGGTTACACTGCTTTCATGCTGAGTAGTTATCGTCCTTCTTCCCCGCTCTATATTTTCACAAAAGAAAAGTCATTGGTGAACCAAATGAGTTTGAGCTGGGGTGTTCGTGCTTTTTATTATGCAGAAGAAGACAGTCTGGATGATATCATTTTTGACCAGATCAATATTCTGAAAGAACGAGGTTTCTTAAGACCCGGTGATGTAGTTGTAAATACCGGAAGCACTCCTGTAGAACAACATCTTCCTACCAATGTCATTAAATTGACTAAAGTCGTTTAATCAACATTTATAATTCATCATATTTTGAAATGAAAAGATTCCCCATCGGGAATCTTTTTTTATATTGTATGACTTAAAACATAGCTGCTGCCATGAAGAAGATTATCATTCTACTATTCCTTTCAATTTCACTTGTTGGTATCTCTCAACAAAATGATTCAACCTGGTTCGCTAACAACTATATCAAAAAAGAAATGTACATCACCATGCGTGATGGCATCAAGTTGTTTACGACTGTTTATATGCCAAAAGATGAATCAGAAAAACATCCGATCCTTTTAACACGCACGCCCTATTCTTGTGCACCTTACGGAGAAGATAAACTTTCTGCATTTTGGAACAGCCCAAGAATGTATTTCATGAAAGAAAATTACATCTATGTTCAGCAAGATGTAAGAGGCCGATGGATGAGTGAAGGAGTCTTCGAAGATGTTCGTCCATACAATCCTAACAAAAAAGGAAATGATACGGATGAGGCCAGTGATACTTATGATACCATTGATTGGTTGGTAAAAAACTTGAAAAACAACAATGGAAATGTAGGTGTCTTTGGTATTTCATATCCCGGATTTTATTCAACCATGGCTGCATTAAGCAATCATCCGGCTCTGAAGGCTGTGAGTCCGCAAGCGCCCGTAACAGAATGGTTTTTAGGGGACGATTTCCATCATAATGGTGCTTTTATGTTAATGGATGGTTTTGCCTTTTATTCAGGCTTTGGGAAACCCAGACCTAAACCCACTACTATAGGCCCAAAAGGATTTGATTTCCCCACTAAAGACAACTATGAATTCTATCTGAGAACGGGAGCATTGACCAATTTCACCAAACTAATGGGTGATAGCATTAAATTTTGGAAAGATTTAATGGCACATCCCAATTACGATGCCTGGTGGAAAGCCAGAGATGCTCGTGCCAATGTGCAATTCATTTCACCTAATATTCCGACACTGGTTGTTGGTGGATTATACGATGCGGAAGATTGTTACGGTGCATGGAATCTTTACAAAGCCATTGAAAAGAAAACCAAGAACAACAATAAGATCGTGATGGGCCCATGGTATCATGGACAATGGGCCAGATCAGATGGATCTTTTCTGGGAAATGTTCAATGGGGTAGCAATACAACAGAATGGTATGGCAAAAATGTGGAACTGCCATTTTTCAATTATTATTTAAAACAAAAAGGAAGTGTCGATCAGTTAAAGGAAGCAACTATCTTTTTTACCGGAGCCAACGAATGGAAGCATTTACCCAAATGGCCTGTAGATGAGGTTTCTTATGAGAGTTATGCGTTGCGTAAAGGAGGGGCTCTTTCCAAACAAGTGCCATTGATCGCCCCACTGAGCAGTTGGCAAGAATATATCAGTGATCCTGCTAAACCGGTACCATACACAGAAGATGTTCATTTTGGAAGAACTAGAGAATACATGACCGATGATCAGCGCTTTGCGTCCAGAAGACCGGATGTATTGGTTTTTCAAACAGAACCTTTGGAAAATGATCTGACACTTGCCGGACCGATCGTTGCTGATCTGATGGTAGCCATTTCAGGAACGGATGCAGATTTTGTGGTAAAGCTGATTGATGTTTTCCCGGATAATTTCGCCTATGAGAAAGGAAGCGAGTATGTCATGAACGGTTATCAAATGCTGGTTCGTGGAGAAGTGATGCGCGGGAAATTCAGGAATAGTTTTGAAAAACCGGAACCCTTTGTTCCCAATAAACCCACCCGCGTAAAATATGAGTTACCGGATGTAGCACACACTTTCAAAAAAGGACATCGTCTTATGATTCAAGTGCAAAGCAGTTGGTTCCCTTTAGTGGATAGAAACCCTCAACAGTTTTTAGATATCTACCAAGCAAAGGATAGCGACTTCAAAAAAGCAACGATTCGCGTATATCACAATGATTCAAAGATTGTTTTACCGGTTTTAAAATAATAGTTGTTTCAGTATTACTCATCGAAAACACATCAATAATTGCAAAAACAGGCTAAATAATGAGTCATTAACTCAATAATATGGCTAAAAATGTGCAGGTTTTTGCGTTTTTAGAATTATCGGTGTATTTTCGTCTAACACAAAAGCTATGTCAGTCATGGTTGATTCTTTTGAAAAAATCCCCGTCAAAATTCATGTTAATTCAAAGGAAGGCTCAAAGTTTGTAGCCAATGAAATTGCCCAATTGATCCGTGAAAAAAAGAAGGCAGGAGAAAAATGTGTCTTGGGATTAGCCACCGGGTCCACTCCTATCAGTTTGTATGCAGAACTGGTTCGAATGCACAAAGAAGAGGGCTTGAGTTTTTCCAATGTGATCACTTTCAATTTGGATGAATATTATCCTATTGAAAAAGATGCTTTTCAAAGCTATTGGAGTTTCATGCACAGACATCTGTTTAGTCATATAGACATCGCCCCTGAGAATATTCATTTACCGAATGGTTTATGGCCAAAAGAGGATATCAAAAAGTATTGTGCGGAGTATGATCAGATGATCGAAGATGCAGGTGGAATTGATCTGCAAATTCTTGGTATCGGTAATAATGGACATATTGGTTTCAATGAACCGGGCTCTAGCATTTATTCAAAAACAAGATTGGTGAATCTGGATAACAGTACCCGTATTGCCAATGCATATGAGTTCCAGAATATTTCAAAAGTTCCCCGCTTAGCAGTTACGATGGGTATCAGTACGATCCTTAAAGCAAAAAGAATATTGCTGATGGGATGGGGTATGAAAGGAAAGATCATTGCTCGTTCCGTTGAAGGAGATGTGACGGAACAAGTACCTGCGAGTATTCTGCAACAACATCCGGATTGCACATTTGTGATCGATGAAGCAGCTTCAACAGAACTTACCAGGATAAAATCACCATGGTTAACCGGAGAATGTGAGTGGACGCCTAAGATGATCAAAAGAGCGGTCATTCATTTGGCTCTAAAGCTGAATAAATCAGTACTCAGTTTAACCGAGCATGATTATAATGAAAATGGTTTATCAGATCTGATCGTTGAAAAAGGGGAAGCATATGAAGTGAATCTTCAAGTCTTTTATATGCTTCGTGATAGCTTAACAGGATGGCCGGGGGGAAAAGCCAATGCTGTCATTCCGGCACATCCTGAAAGAAGTACACCATACCCCAAAAAATGTTTGATCTTCTCCCCTCACCCGGATGATGACATCATAAGTATGGGAGGCACTTTCATGCGTTTGCATGATCAGGGGCACGAAGTACATGTTGCCTATCAAACCAGCGGAAATATTGCTGTTGCGGATGAATTCGTAACACGTTTCATTGATTTTGCAGTAGGCTTTGAAGATATGTTTGGTATTGATAACCAAAAAAGTCAGGATATACTTCAATCAGCCAGAGGTTTTATTGCTTCCAAGAAAAAGAACCAAAGTGATACTGCTGAAATACGTGCTATTAAAGGATTGATCCGTCGTTGTGAAGCGAAAGCAACTTGTAGATATGTAGGTCTGACAGACGATCGTTGCCACTTTATGAATCTTCCTTTTTATGAAACGGGAACGGTAGAAAAAAATCCAATGGGAGAAGCGGATATTCAAATCACGATGGATCTGTTGAAAAAAATACAACCTCAACAAATCTATTGCGCAGGTGATTTGGCTGATCCACATGGCACGCATAAAGTTTGTCTAGATATCATTTTTGAAAGTCTACGCAGATTGAAACAAGCCGGCGAACCCTGGATCAAAGACTGTTGGGTATGGTTGTACAAAGGCGCATGGCAAGAATGGGATATAGCAGAAATTGAAATGGCCATCCCAATGAGTCCGGATCAGGTCATGAAAAAACGATTTGGCATTTTCATACATCAGTCTCAAAAAGACATGGTACCATTCCAAGGAAGCGATAGCAGAGAGTTCTGGCAAAGAGCTGAAGACCGTAATGCGAATACCGCTAACTTATACGCTGCATTGGGGATGACCAAATATGCTGCCATGGAGGCATTCGTACGTTGGCATTACTAGGCTTACCGTTGGAACAAAAGACCTGATTGAATACATCTGTTTGCTTTTATATTTGCGGCATGCAGAAGGAAATGACAGGTTTTGCGGGTGTTATTGACGAGTGGCAGGATATCTTTTCTACGAATAAGACCTTTCGTAGAAAGATGATCATTACCCTGGTCATTCTAATACTTGTCATTATTTCCCTTCCTACCTTTTTTAATTACATCGAACAAAGAAAAGGCGCATACCTGCATGACCTGATCTTGCAGCATATACCTGCTGCTGATGTGTCACTCCTTACTTTTTTGATCATATGGTCGATGAGTGGATTGGTCATCGTTAGATGTATACAAAGACCATCGTTTGCATTACTGATGCTCATGTCATTCACTTTGCTTTGTTTGGCAAGGATGGTAAGCATCACCATGGTTCCTTTAGATCCTCCTGATGGACTCATACGTCTGAATGATCCATTAACAAGTTTGGTGTATGGCGGTAAAGATAAATTCATTACGAAAGATCTTTTCTTTTCTGGTCATACCTCCAACATGTTTCTCATGTATTTATGCCTCGACAAAAAATCTGATAAAATATGTGGATTAATTGCTTCTCTTTTGGTGGCAGTATTGGTATTAGTCCAACATGTTCATTATACAGTTGACGTATTATCTGCTTTTTTATTTACTTATTTGATTTTCAGGATTTCCAAGCTGACTGCTTCACATTAAAAAGCCTCTCCCAGCTGAAAATAGAGTCCTCTGTTAATCCCCTTACCTAAGCCGTAATCAATACGAAGATTGAGCTTTTCAGACTTGTTTAATGCATATCTTACCCCACCTCCAATAGAATATTTTAAACCGCTGAAATTTAGTCCATCGATTGTGTGCGCAACATTTCCAAAACCTCCAAATGCCACCAATCCAAATCGTTTATAAATATCCTTTCGGTATTCACCCTGAACAGCCAACTGTTGATTATCCCTGAAACGTCCATGATAGTAACCTCTCATAATATTATCTCCGCCAAAAGCAGCCTGACTTCTCAAAGGAACATGCGAACCAATATTTCCGAAAAACCAGATTTGAGCGGCAAAAACAGCGTTCTTTCCGGCAGGAATATATTTCCTTAAATCAGCGACTACATTGGTAAAACTATATTGAGAGGCCGTAACCTTGCTAAAATGATTGAAATATACCTGTGCGAACAATCCTTTTTCAGGCCAAAAAGCATGATTTCGCGCATCATAGGTAACGCTCATACCCAACCCTGATACATGATAATTGGTTCTACCGAATACCTTTTGCTGATCAAATAATCCTCCTGACTGATACCGAATATCCCAAACGCGTTGATATTCGTACAATATCCCGGCAAATAATCGAGGGGCAATTTTTTTCATGAAATGGAGGTAGAGATAGGCTTGCTTAAACTCATAATCCTCTTCATCGCTATCTTTTGTATTTTTTCCGATACCCCAGAATTTATCGGGAAAAGAACTGAAAGAAATTTGTTCATTCAATATCCAGCTTTCATTTCGCAGGTATTGGGTACCTTTTATGGAGGCCACTAATTGTTTGCGAAGTGAATAAATGGCCCCCATTTGGATACTGGAGGTACGGGAAAGCGTATCGTCTTTAAAAGGTCTAAAAGTATAGGATGCTGCCCCACCTGCTGCCCAGCTCGTCTCAATCGAGCGTGTCATTGCGGGAAAAGCCACAAATTTGTTCTTATGTTTTCGGGTACTGTCTTGCGCATGTGATGTGGATAACCATGAAAGAACCGTTAGAAAAAGTGCTAAGAACCTGATAATTTGTGTCATATAAATGCAAAATAAGCCGTTGAACCTTTATATGTCAAAATTCTAGCAGTAAATTGCTTATTTTTGCTTGTTTCAAAAGTGTAATGATTTTACAATTTTGTAATAAATAATTAACATTACAGACACAAAACTGAACCGGATCAGAATGAAAAAATGGGAAAGTCATTTTAAGCTTGGCGATACGGTAACCCCCGAGCAACTGGATTTTTTTGATGAGCATGGCGTAATCGTGTTCCGTAATTTTCTAGACAAAGAAAAGGTAGCCACTTATATCAGCGAATTACAACGACTGGAAAAGCAGTGGTTGGATGAGAAAAAGGACAAGATCAATGGTATTCCATTAAAGTTTGGTAAAGACGAACTTGGTAATACTACTATACAACGTCTTTGTTTCAGTTCTCTTTACAGTGATCCGCTTCATGCATTACTGAGTGATGAACGTTTGAAAGCTCTCACCGCTTTTTTACACCCTTACGAGGGACGTATTGCCGAGAATGAAAAAGATGGATTGGTGATCAACAATTACATCAACACTCCTAACAGTACTTTCACCCAAATGGGATGGCATACGGATAGCCCGAGAGATCTGTTCATGGGACAAAAGATCATGCCAATGCTGAATGTAGGTATTCATTTAGATACCTGCTTATTCGAGAACGGAGGTTTACGTGTACTACCCGGAACGCACAAACAAGGCATGTTCAAACTATTGTTTGGCAAAAAATATTTCATCGATAACAATGATGACTCCAGAGAAGTAGGTTTTGATATTTTCTCAGGTGATCTTTCTGTACATGATGGTCGCTTATGGCATCGTGTGAAGCAGTCTCCGAAATTTGGAGAAGAAAGTCGCAGAAGAGTAATGTACGTACCGATTGTGACCGGTAAATACAAACCAAAAGATGAAAACAGTAAAACGCCATTCTATCATCGTTTTACCGGGAAAGTACACCACTAATTCATTAGAACATATATCTTTAAAAGGTCAACGAATGTTGACCTTTTTTATTCAACGCACAGAATATGAAATACGCATTGATTACAGGTGCCAGTAAGGGAATTGGAAGAGCCATTGCTCAAGAACTGGCTGCACGAGGTATTCATTTGTTACTGGTAGCACGCGATAAATCTCTACTCGAACAACTTTCATCAGAGTTATCCTTAAAGCATAATATCGATGCCCGCTTTTATGCAATAGATCTATCTGCAGCTAATGCAGTTCAACAATTATATAATTGGGTCGTACAGGAAAAAATACACATTCATATATTGGTCAATAATGCCGGATATGGATTAAGTGGCCCTTTTGAATCTTATTCAGCAGAAGAACATAAGGACATGATGCAAGTGAATATGAGTGTACCTGTTGAACTAACCTCTGTCCTATTACCTCATTTAAAAGAACACCAACCATCCTATATATTAAACATTGTTAGCTCGGCTGCCTATCAATCAGTACCCGGATTGAGCACGTATGCCGCCAGCAAAGCATTTATGCTGAGTTTTAGTCGCGGATTGCGTTATGAACTAAGAAAAAAAGGAGTTTCTGTAACAGCTGTAAGTCCGGGCTCAACAGATACAGGATTTGCAACAAGAGCTAAAGTGGGACAAAAAGGATTAAAAGCAGCAGAAAAAGTGAATATGACGCCGGAAGCCGTGGCTAAAATTGCCGTGAATGCCATGTTCAGCAAAAAAGCAGAAGTAATTACCGGTTTTATTAATCAATTAGGCGCCTTCTTGGTATGGCTACTACCGAAAAAACTGGCAGAAAAAACAGCAGCGGGCATTTATGAGTTGGATTGATTTTTGTAAAAAAGCCCTTTAGCTTTTTGAAAATAATCATCCAGCACCTATATTTGCACCCCGATTAAGGGACTGGCCTCGTAGCTCAACTGAATAGAGCATCTGACTACGGATCAGAAGGTTTCAGGTTTGAATCCTGACGAGGTCACAAGAAAAGATCAGCACTTGCTGGTCTTTTTTTATGCCCCGATCGATCCAACAAATACAAAAAAATAGCCCGCTAAAAAGCGGGCTATCGGTTGGTTCTCATTTAGGGGATTCGAAATTGTCAGTTTGTTTTATTATCTGATTTTTAATAGTTGTACAATTTTGCGTCTGTTACCCTGTATAAACTCTGCGAAGTAACTACCGGCATTATAGTTGTGTCCAATTTCTACTGTTGCATTTGAACCCAATTTAGCCTTGATATCTACAACTCTACCATGTGCATCCATCACACGCATATTAACCGGAACATCATACTTGCTTTCCAATTTTAATGTAAAGTATGTAGCACTTGGATTTGGCATTACTGTTACTTTGAGTTCTTCATTTGTTTCTGCTTTTGAATCATGCTCGATAACAGCTTTTGATATCAACGCATTTGATACAGTAGTTGGAGTCGGCTCAGCACATGGTGTCATCGCACAAGTACCAAGTCTATCACCCGAATGTTGACCAATATGTGTAGATACTGCATTTACACTGATCTCCAAAGTCTGTGGATTGCTCTTATTACCCGGTGGTAAGTGACAGATGTACACTTTAGCAGGACTACCCTTTAATCCTGTTCCAGGCACTCGGATATCTTTCACACAGATTGTAATACTGCAGGTTGAAGTACATCCAAAATTATTGGTAACCGTAACTGTGAATGTATAATTACCAGGCGCTGTCGGTGTGAATACCGGTGCTGCTGCGGTAGCACTGCTGAGCATCTGTAAAGCAGAGCCAGACCACTGATAAGTATAACTGCTTCCACCGGTCGCTGCAACATTTAACACTGTACTTTGAGCACCATAACCCAGATAGATGTTATTTGGATTCCCACCTGTAAACACATTGCTGGTTGGTACTGAAGTGATTGAACAGCTTGGCAGTTGTCCAACAACCGAAACAATAGCAGTTCTAGAATTCGTATTGCCATTCACATCAGTGACAGTCAGTATTACTGTATTGCTACCAATGTTGTTACAATTGAAGTTTGCAGGAGAAACAGTCATTGATGCAATGCCACAGTTATCAAATGAACCGTTGTTTACTTGAGCGGCAGTAATTGTTACTGTGCCATTTACCAATGTTACAGTAACCGGTCTTGTGATGACTGTTGGAGCAATATTATCCTGAACAGTAACTATTGAATTGGCCGATGCACTATTTCCATGAATATCTGTTACTGTTAATACTACTGTATTCTCTCCTACATTACTACAGTTGAAATTCACTTTATCCAGTACGATAGTTGCGATTGCACAATTATCGGTTGATCCATTATTGATCTGCGCAGTTGTAATAGAAGCTTGCCCATTTGCAGCCAATTGAATCACGATATTTTGTGTTTTAACTACCGGCAACTCTGTATCGTTCACTACGATTATTTGAGTCGTAGTATTGGTATTACCATTCACATCTCTCACGGTCCAGGTAATCGTAGTTGTACCAACAGGGTATTCAGCGCTCAGTGATGCATTATCACTACGTACACCATCCACATTTGCAACACCACAATTATCACTGGTATTTGGAGCTGCAATCGTAATACTTGCTCCACACTTACCGGCATCATTGCTAACGTTTAAATTAGTTGCACTGATCGTTGGCTTTTCATTATCTGTTACAACAATGGTTTGAGTTGTGGATACTGAATTACCATTCACATCTCTAACTGTCCATGTAATAGTCGTGGTACCGACAGGATAATCTGCAGTCAGCAATTGATTATCACTGCGCTCACCCATCACACTAGCTACTCCGCAATTATCAGCAGTTATAGGCTGTGCTATAGTAATACTTGCACCACATTTACCCGCATCATTGTTAACATTGATGTTTGATACACTGATCGTTGGTTTTTCATTGTCAGTAACTACAATGGCTTGAGTTGTGGATACTGAATTACCATTCACATCTCTAACTGTCCATGTAATAGTGGTAGTACCAACCGGATAATCTGCAGTCAGTAATTGATTATCGCTGCGCTCACCCATTACACTAGCTACTCCGCAATTATCAGCAGTTGTAGGCTGTGCTATAGCAATACTTGCACCACATGTACCTGCATCATTGTTAACATTGATGTTTGCTACACTGATCGTTGGTTTTTCATTATCAGTAATTGTTACCGATTGTGTTGCTGTTCTTGTATTACCGGCTGCATCTCTTACTGTCCATGTAACTATTGTTGTACCAACAGGGAATACAGAAGGTGCATTATTTGTTGGAGTAACAGTAGAACAATTATCTGATACAACAGGACTACCCAGATTTACAGTAGCAGTACACAAACCTGCATCTGTTTGCTGATTGATATTAGCCGGTGCTGTAATCTGAGGCAGAATATTATCAACTACCGTTACAACGGCTGTAGCAGATTCACTGTTACCATTTACATCAGTAACAGTAAGTGTTACTGTATTATTACCCAAATTTTCACAGGTAAAGCTTGTTTTATCCAATGTAAAGCTGGAAATGGTACAATTATCTGTTGATCCATTATTGATCTGAGCAGGAGTAATGGTTGCTACACCGCTCTGATTAAGCTGAACTGAGATATTACGAGTGATGACATTAGGTTTGATATTATCTACTACTGTCACTACTGCTGTTGAAGAGTTTGTGTTTCCATTCTCATCTGTTGCAATAAGTGTTACGGTATTCTCTCCTACTTTACTGCAATCAAAAGTATTGGTAGGTACTGAACCTCCGCTGTAGGTTGCTGAAACATATAAACGTTTTACAGTTCCACCACAAGGATCTCCAAACACACCATTCGTAGCTGAAATTGTTACGCTGTTTCGACCTAAAGCAAGTCCCTCTACAATTGTTTTGCTATTGGCTGCATGACAGCTACCCAACACGAAGTTTCCACAACTTCCTGTAGGTGTGCCATAGCTGGCAAAGTTTATCGAAGTAATCACAGCGCCGGCCGGTGCTTGCAGTGTAATGCTAGAACCTTCTGCAGCAGTTGCACAGATCACACCGGTATTGAGCAATGATAAAGTTACCGGTCCGCAATTATCACTGCTACCGTTATCAACATTCGCAGGAGTAATGGTGGCCTGTCCGGATGCATTCAGATAAACAGTATGGTTCTTGGTAGCCATTACAGGCTTAACATCATCCACTACTGTTACATCAAATGAAGCAGTTGCTGTTGTACATGCATTTGTAGCATTGACAACCACACGTGTAATTCCTTTATTGAACACTTGTCCACTACCGGTACCTGAACCGCTACCGGTTGTAGCACCTGTAAATGTATACGTAACATTAGGGGTTGGAACACCACTTACTGAAAGCGGATAATTTACTACAGCATCACAACTATTGGCACTTGTACTTTCTTGTAAATACAGATTTACATTGGAGAATACAGGGTTCGTACAGGTAATTTCTGCCCTAATACCAAAACTGTAGGCTGCTTCATTGCAATCGTTATTATTGATGGTAACAGTAGCTGTTTGCACCCCAACTGTTGATGAATTAAAACTGATCGTGAATGAGCTGGATTGTCCCGGATTGATAGTGATCGGCAGTGTTATTCCGGATCTCACAAAATTGGGATTACTAATACCGATCGAAGACACAACGAGTGCGGCAGTACCTGTATTGGTAATCTGATATGTTTTGCTGATAGCTGTACCCGGAGTTGTTCCACCCAAGTCTGTATGATCATTAACAGAAGGCGTCAGATCACCACTTGTGATGTCTACATTATTCCCTTTCAATTGAATTTCAGGAGCATTTACTGTAACAGTAAAGCTGCAGGTACTTTCATTACCTGATTCATCTCTGGCGATAAATGTATTCGTGGTAACACCTATGGGGAATACAGAACCCGATGGCAATCCGGCTGTTTGTGTGATCGTAATTTGTCCGGCACCTAGTTGTGTTCCATCCACCCACTTCCAGCCTAAAAAGTTTTGGCTAGCATTTCCTGGTTCTTGGAATCCTGGAACGTTCTTATCTTGATATCCACCTACCCATGTATTTCCACCGTAAGGTGCCAAGAAAGAGCTTTCAGCTAATGTATTGATCGAAGCAAGATCTCCACCAATAGATTGTGCAGCGGAACGAGCAGAAGTCCAAGTAGCTGTTGCCGTTGAGTAATAATAAGTATGTCCTCCGTGTGTTCCTATCAAACTATAACCTGAGTACACGTTTGAACGAATATCATTGAACTCTACGATCCATCTGTTCAATGAAGAGTTTGGCAAATCATTCCACGTACCATTATTATATAATTGCACATAATCTTCATTCAGCCCTAGGTAATTATTAGGCTCACTTGCGCTCCAGAAGTTAAATGCCCCACCGGTACAATTATCAGTTGCAGTTGGATTGATGAAAGTTACTACTGCACCACAAGTATTAGGAGTATTATTCGTAATAATTGGAGCCGGGCAAGTGATCACTGGAGCCGAAACATCTTTCTTGTCTACTGAAATGGTACAAATACTCTCATTACCTGATGCATCTCTCACTGTAAAGGCTACAATCATGGCACCTTTATCATTCACCTCAGAGCCTGCTGCTGGACTTTGTGTGATCACTAAAGAACCTGCAGGTGTACAATTATCGTTCACTGTTAACAAGCTTCTGTAATCAGGTAATATGGCTTTACAAGTCGCATCCAGATTCAGTGTTTGATTCGGAGGACAAGAAATGGTTGGTTTAGTTACATCTGAAATGGTTATGACCACTGCATTAGATACAGCTGAAACACATCCACCGTTAGTAACAACAGATGTATAGCTGCCTGATGTTGTTGCATTATAACTAGCACCGGAAGCTCCATTAATCAGCACCGCATCTTTGAACCACTGATAAGTAGATCCGTTAGGTGCTGTTGCATTCAATGTAACACTGCTGCCCGGACAAGCACTGGTTCCACCCACTGCAGCGATGGTAACTGTTGGTAGTTGGTTAATGGTGACAGTTGAAGTAGACACTCCACCACAAGCTGTTGTATAAGTAATTATAGTGCTACCGGCACTAACGGTAGTAATTTGACCTGTATTAGCATTAATGGTTGCAACTCCTGTATTACTACTTTTCCATGTGCCGCCGGCGATAGCGTTTGTAAGTGTTGGAGACTGACCCGTACAGAAACTAGTGCCACCCAAGATTTGCGCTGTTGGAGGTACAAAAGCATTAACAATACCTGTATTGGTAGAACCGGATGCTGTCCAATTCGAACTGGTTCCATTCAATGTAAAGTTATTCAGTGTTCCGTTTCTATTATTACCACTAAGGTCAGTCAGTGTAGTAACCGTTGAATTATTACCATCAACAACCCCTTGATTGAATCGATAATAGTGTTGAAGACCATTTTGTCCCGTAGGATTAATCTCAACATTTTTATTGGCATTAATCTCTTCCTGACACAATGCACGGCTCCAAATACGTAGTTCATCTATTGTCATGGGAGCATATCGATTCGTCGGATCATCGTTTGCAATATTACGAGTAGCATAACGTACATCTTTACCGATATGAATTACAGAAGATGGATTTGATAAAATATTAGCAGGGACTCCTGTTGTTTCATCTACTTTAACACCGTCGACATAAAATTTGGTACTTGTAGCACTTGCAGTGGCTGCGTAATGATGCCATTCATTGGGTCTAATATTACATGTAACAGTTTTAAATCCTCCATTATATACAATATAAAATGTCATTGTACCATTTCTGTTAGGATGCATCAACCATACCCAATTATCATCTACATTACTCGTACCTTGACCCATCACAGAACCAAATTGTAAATTGGCTTCGGGTGTGTTCATCCAGAACTCAACTGTTATTTCTTTTTGAAAAGCTTGATAAGGGTTATTTACACTTACATAATTTAATCTGGAGTTATCATTGACAGCTAAGCTTGGATCGAATTTCAATGCAGTAGCAGGTGTAG
The DNA here is from genome assembly GCA_965279585.1 of Sediminibacterium sp. Lineage (GTDB taxonomy): Bacteria > Bacteroidota > Bacteroidia > Chitinophagales > Chitinophagaceae > Sediminibacterium. The sequence goes on from OZ257248.1 coordinate 1,970,304, forward strand.
GTAATTGTGCGACAATAACCACCTGTCCGTTTCCTGTTTGTACTCCGGAACTATTGATTTGGTTTATACCATTGTTAAACGACCCGCCACCGCCACCGGGTCTATTTTGAGAGGCCCCACCGCCACCAGAATAACCACCTCCACCACCACTAGAACCTATAGAGCAAGATGAATAATATCCAGATACTGCTCCACCACCTCCAAAACTTCCATAAGCGGCTTGTTGCCCACCTGAAATAAATCCATTAGCGCTGTATGAATAAGCCTGAATACTACAATAAAGTCCAGTATTAACCGCATCAGCACCATTTGTTGCATTTCCTCCTGATCCACCATTTGCGCTACTAGAAGAATTTGAACAAAAGAAACCATCAACGGAGATACCACGACCTCCATTTCCATAAAATCCTCCTCCACCGCCTCCACCCGGTCCATACGAATCATTAGTATTAGCACTACCACCTCCACCACCACCATTTAAACCACCTCCACCATCTAAATTGGTTTTAGCCCCACCATTACCCGATGTACCATTTTGACCCGTAACGCCTGGCAAGCCATTCACAGAACAGCTTGCTCCTCCTCCTCCTCCGGCAACTATTAATGGCTGATTGGCATTATCTGTTACAAAAGTTCCGCCACCACCACTGTAATTATAACTATTATAGATAGCGCCTTGGCCTCCAACAAGTATACGTAATACTTGCCCGGGAGTAACAGTAAAATCTCCTTGCATAGAAGCACCTAGACCTCCCCTTGAAACTCCTCCACCTCCCTGAGCTCCTTTTGCAGTAATGGTAAGTTTTGTTACACCGGCAGGAACTGTATAAGTTACAATGCTACCGGAATAATTGAATGTAGTTGTTGACGTTGTTTGCGAAAATGTACTGAGTGCCAGCAATAGACAAATGAAAGCACTTAACAGCTTAGGTAAACTTGTTTTCATGAGGTTAGATATAAAATGTTGAGCGGATTGAGTAGTCCTATGCAGCACATACTGCGGTAGTAACAGAGGAGCATGCTGTTGAAAGAACGGCTGTTTGAATTCAGCACAGGATGACATAGGCATAACAATTCCCCAAGGGATGTCATGCAAACGTTTTGGTTGCATACAGTTAGTTCAGTTGTATAAAATTGTACCTATATCAGATACAGTTTTATGGTTTGGATTTATGGAATGGATATTGAAGTTGTAGTCAACTTCGAGTGGATTTTAAGCTGCATAACAGTAAAACTGTTATCGTATTCTAAAATATCTATTTGAAAATATTTATGTTAAAACGAACTTAAAAATGGTGTGAACTGCAATAAAGAAGGTGCGAATTACAATTTCAAAAAGTCAAAAGAGTATTCAAATGCATTTTGAAGAACCATATCTTTTCATCACTAGAACAAATGACTCTCAAAACTAAAATGGCAACTTTACGATTAAATGATTCACAGACTTTAAGAATACATTCATCGATAGATTTCAGTCATCCATTCTTAATTGTTTAGATAAAAGATGTTGCTTCATGCGATAAAATGTTATTTTGTGCGAACGACATGCGCAGCATTTTCATCATTATATTGATCGTTGTATTTCTCTCCCAGTTACGAGGCCAAAAAAACCAAGCTTCTTATTTGGGAAAGGCATCATGGCGAAAAGCAGTTTCTCAAAAAACACCCGCCCCTCTTGTATATTCAACCAGTTCTTATCCAATCAATAAAACTTCATATAAAGACTCGGTCAGTTCCATTTTTTCTAGAAAAGTAGACCCGGGCACAATCATATATCGCAAGGGTCCAACTGTACCGGTATCGGAACCACTTAAAATCATAGGCAAAAAATTAGCTGATCCGCAAGTCATACCAGCAACGCCTTTACAAGTCAGAGATAATGCGGAATTCAATATTCATTACACCGATAAAAAACACGGCTTCCCTGCTTTATATGCTTTTGATTTTGCAGAAGATGCAGAACATAATATTTGGATAGCTACTGAAAGAGGCGTCATCAATTATGATGGATATAATTATCAGTACTACAAACAAGCTGATCATATTCCTGAACTACAGGAATCATCCATTTTATTTGATCACCAAAAAAGAATTTGGGTTGCATCCAGTAATGGTCTGTATTTCATAAAAAATGATTCCATTTTCAATATCCAACACTCCGAAATCGATTTTGCTGCTTTAGATTGTAAAGAAGTAATCATTGATCAGTTTCAAAGAATATGGATACCAACCAAAAGTTTTGGAGCAATTTGTATAGATGGCAATACCGTAAAAGTGTATGACAAAAGATGTGGACTTCCCAATAATTTTGTAGAAGCCATCTATGTTGATAAGAAAGGAAATTTATTAATGGCCAGTCGTGAGCATGGTATCATTATGATTGAGCCGGATAAAATGCGAATGTTTTTTAGCAAAACAAAATACATCGCTTTACATAATTTTTTGGCATTTTATGAAGACGAGAATGGCATATGGGCAAGTTGTTATGGTGCTGGATTATTCAGACTAGGTCCTACTGATACAGTACAATACTCATTTACCGGAAGATACAATGAAGTTATTCTTGACATGAAGAAAGCTCCGAAAGGTATCTGGATCTCTTGTTATGGAAAGGCCGTCTTTTATTTATCAGAAAATAAATTACTAAAGATCAATGAAACCAATGGTCTACTGAATAACGTACCCATGCGATTATTTATGGACAGTTTTGAAAATCTTTGGGTAAGTAATATCGCAGGTATCTCCAGAATCAATGAAAATAGCTTTTATCTGGATCGCTTTCCTAATAAAGCTATCAGTCACACAAGCGAAATTATTCCTGATGCCAAGAAAAAAGGTGATTGGCTAATTACATTTGGCAAAAGTCTACTCTTTAGAAAAGAGAACAGTATAACTTCTTACAGTTATAAAATTCCCTCAGGCTATTACCGCTTTGATCACTTAGATGGCGCTACACTTAACAAAGATGGATCACTTTGGCTTGGCGCTTATGCTGAAGGTATTATACGAGCTACTGAAGATAAATTCATAGTGTTTAAATATTCTGATTTCACTGACAATCTAGTGATGTTTGCCATTAAAACAGATGCCAACAATAAAGTATGGTTTTGCCCTAACCGATACGGATTGATCATGCACAACAGAGATCGTTTTTGGCGTTATACAAAACAATCAGGACTACTTTCCGATAATGTTTTAAATCTTTTTTTAGATCCCGATAGCACCGTTAACTGGACATTTGCAGAAGGTGTACAAAGATTCAAAAATGAGTCGATAGAAACCTTGTACATCAATGATCAACCTTTTACAGGTAAAGTCAACGGTATGATTCAAATAGATCAAAAATCCATTCTTTGGGGAACTGACAATAATGGGCTCCTATTATTTAATGAAGGAAAGGTTTATCAGTTTACGAAAGCAAACGGACTTTTATCAAACACCATCAGTTTACTGATCAAAGATAGATTTGGTAAAATATGGATCAATACCGAAAAAGGAGTTGAAACATTTGAAATAAAAAACCAGTCCTTACAAAATCATGCAGTCTTTAATAAAGCAAACGGAAATTATTTATTAGATCCTGTTGATATTTTTCTTGATACAACCGGTTTACCCTACTGGGTCTTTGGTGATAAAAAAATGGTATTTAATCCGGATTTTTTGAAAAGTAAAAATAATCATCCGAAAATAAGTTTTAAAAACATACTGGTTGACAATAAAGCTATCATCCCCGATACAGATTTTACAATTTTACCTAATCAAAAAATATCCATTCACTATAAAACTATTTTTTGGGGAAATGAAAATAATTTACAACTCAACTATCTCTTGATAGCTAATCGGAAAGATACCACTGAACGTTCTGTACAAAATAATGGAACGATCCTTATCGGTGATATTTTACCGGGAACTTATCAAGTGATCCTCAAGGCTACCAATAACAATGACACATATTACTCTAGTCCTATTAGCATTACTGTCCAAAATTTTTGGTATAACTCCTGGGTCTTCCGTATTATCATGGGCTCTTTAGTAATCGTGTCAATGATCATGTACTTCAAGAACAAAACTCGTCGTCAGTTAAAGATCAATGAAGAACTTAAAAGAAAAGTACAAGAACAAACAAAAGAAATAGAAAAGGAAAAAGAAGCACTTTTACATAGCTACCAAACCATCGATCTTCAAAATAAAGAAAAGGATGTATTAATTGATGAAATCAATCATCGGGTAAAAAATAATCTACAATTCATTATTGCTATTCTGGAAATGCAATTGAATAAACAATATTCAAGGGAAACATTACAAGCGTTACTCAGTACATCCAGACGCATCAAAGCCATGTCCCTGGTTCATGAATTATTGTACTCAAAACCGGACAAAACAGGATTATCAATGACTTCATATATATATGAGTTGGTAGATAATCTAAAGGAAATGGCAGAAGGAGGAAACATTGCGCCGGTGAATATTCAGATTTCGGTAGACGACATCATTCTTGATTCAAGAAAAGCTTTAGCCTTAGGTATGATTATCTCAGAGTTGGTAAGCAATTCTTTTAAACATGCTTTCAAGGGCATTCAAAAGCCACAAATAATTATACACCTTAAACACAATGCCCATACTGGCAGGATTGAACTCCTTGTTGAAGACAATGGAAAAGGTTTAACATCAGATGTTTCTAACGATTCAGGACTAGGCAGAAGGCTGATAGATATCTTTAGCAGACAACTTGAGGGCACATATGAACTTATAACAAAAGATAAATTCAAATTTAAATTAGTAATAAACCATACAGCAGTATGAAAAATGTAAAAATTCTGATTGTTGAAGATGAAATATTGATCGCTGAACATATCAAAGACTATCTGCTCAGCTTTGGGTTCAGTCATATCAGTATGGCGCACACAAAAAAAACAGCATTGGAAGCAATTTCATTTATGGAAATTGATCTTATATTACTGGATCTCCACTTACAACAACCCAAAGACGGATTAGATATTGCACGCCATATTGATCAAACAAAAAAATGTCCTTATATTTTCATTACTGCTAATGCGGATGTATTGATTATTCAAGAAGCAATACAAGTCAATGCCTCAGGTTATATTACTAAGCCTGTTAAAAAAACTGATCTTTTCGCAGCTATACAACTTTCATTAAAGACGAATACTACTCCGGAACATTCTTTTTTAATGATCAAAGAAAATAATACCCTCACTAAAATACCCACAGATGAAATATTGTATATCGAAAGCAACAGTAACTATATTCACATCATCACCAAAAAGCAAAAGATAGTAGCAAGGCAATCATTAGAATGGGCTGAAGTTAATTTACCTGAACACAAGTTCAAACGCATACATCGTTCTTACATCGTGAACATTATGGCCATACAAAAAATGAATTCCAGATTTGTTTACATTAATGAAGTAGAAATACCTATCTCAAGAAGCCATGCAATGAAGATCACAGAATTCGCAAAACTATCTGGCCAATAAGGATCAAAAACCACTTTAACCGACAGTAAGTGTATCGTACACCACTACCCTTTGCCAAAGGTGAGCATACTGTTGAATAAACGCTTGGTGTAAAGGATGGTCTTGATAGGTTTTTTGTGCGATCACATCACTAAAAAACATCACTTCAGAAACATCCCAGCTATTATCAACTACTTCCCTTTTCTCAGTATTTGCTGGGAAACCCACGTACAATTGTTTGATCTCAGGAATAGCCGCTAGTTTTTTAAGTCCTTCCGAAAGTTGCTTTCTGTCATTGACTGAACCCGGATTTTTCAGCCAGAAAAAAACCTGATGAATCAATAAAGAAGGGCTGTTTACGCCTAGTAAAGGCTGAGCCACCACCGTTGACGCTGTTGCTAAAACGGTAGCAGAAAGAAAAGCACGACGTGAACGCTTACTCATAAAGATTGTTTGAATGATCTCTTATTTGTAAATTTAAGTGATCAGGCTGACCTAAACTTCGCCTTACCGAAATTAGAATCAGATTAGAGACTTATCAGCTTGTATTGTTTGCGTAAATTGCCCCTTGCTTAAGACTATTACTCTCTTATGGAAGAAAGAAAAATACTGATCGTAGAAGATGAAAAAAAGATAGCCACTACCCTTAAAAAAGGGTTAGTGGAAAATGGTTATCATGTTGACCTCGCATTTGACGGATTAATTGGCAAAAGATTATTTGACTCCAATAACTATGATCTGCTCATCCTAGATATCAATCTTCCCGGTATGAATGGATATGAGCTGTGTAAAGCCATCAGAAATACGAATCAACGTATACCTATTATTATGTTGACGGCCATGAATACTACAGAAGACAAGATCGAAGGCTTTGATACCGGAACTGATGATTATATCATTAAACCATTCGAATTCAAAGAATTACTGGTACGAATTCGTGCACTTCTAAAAAGAACGATGAATCAACAATTACCTACCGGTAATATTTTGAAAGTAGCAGATTTGGAAATGAATTTAGATACCAAAGAAGTAAAACGAGCTGATCAACCCATTACACTTACTGCTAAAGAGTTTCAATTATTGGAATATTTTATGCGCAACCGAAACCGGGTACTCTCCAGAGCAGATATCGCAGAAAGAGTTTGGGAAATTGATTTTGATACACAAACCAATGTTATTGACGTGTATGTGAATTATCTCAGAAATAAGATCGATAAAAAATTTGATACCCGACTCATTCATACACAGGTAGGTATGGGTTACATCATGAAAGAGAGTAACTGATGAAAATAAAATACCGCATTACGATCCTATTTACCTTATTAGTTACATTCATACTCTTTTTCGTATGCGCGTCTATTTACTATTTCTCAGATTTAAACAGAAAATTAGATTTTCAAAGAAGAATTCGCAACAGAGCCTTATCTACCATCAGCCTATTGGTGAAAGTAGAAGGTATTGACAGAGAATTACTGCAGCGTATTGATCAAAACATGCTTATCTCACTCCGTGAAAAAAGTGTGGTTGTTTATGATCACAACAACAAAGAGGTTTACCGATTTAGAGACGAAGGATCAACACTTGAAAGACCATCAAGCACAATACTACAATATGCAAGAGAGAATGGAGAGTACGTTTATACGAATGGAAATAGAGATGTAATTGCTGTGAAGTATCGCGCAGGAAATGAAGAATATATATCTGTAGCTGCAGCGTATGATAAAGAGGGAATCGAAAAAATGAGTGAGCTCAAATTTGTGCTCTTGGTAAGTTTTATAAGTGGAACTTTGATTACACTTCTATCAGGTCTGATTTTCTCTTCGCGCTTGGTTGTACCGATTAAAAAGATCAACAGTGAAGTAAAAGAGATTTCATCACAGAATCTTTCCAGAAGAATCATTCTGAATGAAACAAAAGATGAGCTTTATGAGCTTTCCTCTACCTTCAATGAATTGTTAACAAGACTTCAACAGTCATTTGAAATTCAACGAAGATTCATTGCGAATGCATCTCATGAACTCTCTACCCCACTAACTTCCATTTCAAGTCAACTAGAGATCACATTGCAGAATAGTAGAAATGCTGAAGAATATAAAACCGTTTTACTTTCCGTATACGACGATGTTAAAAATCTGAATAGATTAACCAGAAGCTTACTAGAATTGGCTAAAGCGAGTGGCACTACCGACGGAATGGAGTTATCATTGGTAAGAATTGATGAGATATTGATGAAACTTCCGGTAGAATTACGAAAGACCAATGAGCTATTCAAAGTAGAGCTTCACTTCGATACTTTCCCCGAAGATGAAGATAAATTATTGGTATTTGGCAACGGTGACCTCCTGGAAAGTGCGGTAAAAAATATTGTCTTGAATGCGTGTAAGTACTCTGACGATCATACCGCAAATGTCGGATTAAACTTTTCAGATGATGAATTAAGGATCGTAATTACTGACCAAGGTCCCGGAATTAAAAATGAAGAACATTTATTGGTATTTCAGCCATTCTTTAGGAGTAATAATGAAACTACGACAGAAGGCTTTGGTTTAGGGCTTTCTCTGGCTTCCAGAATTATAAAACTTCATAAAGGAAATATCCAACTAACCAATAATAATCCCCATGGCAGCATCTTTACGATCGCATTGCCTATAGCACGAAAGTTTCACCAGATTTGATATTCTGTATACCTGAATTTGGGCCATTTCTATTCTAATCTTATTCTAATCTTGTCCTAATCATTGCTTAATAGCGTGGAGAGATATTGCATTCAAAATATTTAAGACTGTTATTATTTGCTCAGGGTTTAGTTTAAAGCCGCTCTTGTCTAAGAGTGGCTTTGTTTTTTTATAGCATTCAAATTATAATCTACTTCTAATTCAACACTAATTCGTTTTTAAGGGAGCTACAAAATCTTTGTTCGTACACAAAGATCGAATTATGATTACAATAATTATACCTGCGCTGAACGAAGAGAAAACAATCGCAAGTGTTGTTAAGTACTGCTTGTCTAAACCTGCCGTTTCTGAAATTATAGTAGTGGATGATAAATCATTTGACAATACTGTAAAATATGCACAGGAAGCAGGTGCTAAAGTAATCACCAGTACCAAACTGGGAAAAGGTGCATCCATGCGTGACGGATTATTATGTGCCAAGAATGATATTATTGTTTTTCTGGATGGAGATATTGACCCCTATCCGGAAAAAATGATCGAACAAATGACAGATCCTATTTTGAATGATCAAAGCGATTTTATCAAAGCATCTTTTGCAAGAAATAGTGGCAGGGTTACAGAATTGGTAGCAAAACCATTGCTTAGTATGTTTTTTCCCGCTCTCTCCCATTATTCTCAACCGCTTAGCGGTATGATCGCTGGCAAAAAGCGTTTTTTTGAGAACATCGAATTTTTCAATGACTATGGAGTGGATATAGGTATTCTGATAGACATGCATACCCAAAACGCGAGAATTGAAGAAGTAAATATCGGGTACATTGAAAATGATAGTAAACCGCTACATGAACTAGGCAAAATGAGCAAGGAAGTAGCCGGTGCTATTCTTAAAAAAGCATTTAGCCAAAATACAAATGCGATTTCTATGGAAGAATTCCAATCTATCAATATCATTCGTGATCAAATGGAAATGGCCTTCACTGAACAACTAAAGGATGCTAAGAAAATGGTAGTGCTGGATATGGATGATACCATTTTAAAAGGGCGTTTTGTAGACACATTTGCACAACGATTCGGTCTTACCGAACAACTCTCTGAGATCAGAACCCTTATTACAGATAGTACACTTCGTACCAAAGCGATAGCCAAAATGTTCAAGGGCAAACATCTTGGAGAATTAATGGAAACCATTGACAGTATTTCCTTGGTAAAAGATGCCGCAGCAGTGATTAAGGAGCTGCATCAAAGAGAATATGTGGTAGGCATCATTACAGATAGCTATGATTTTGTAGCAAACCATATACGTCACAAGATTGGTGCTGATTTTTCACTCGCAAATGAGCTGGAGTTTTCCAACAGTGTAGCGACCGGAGAAGTAAAGATCCCCTCCTTCTTCTTTCATCATACCAAAAGCTCTTGTCTACATACCATTTGTAAATCCAACGCGCTAGATCATATCCTACATAAATATGAGATCAATCATGGCAACTGCATAGCCATGGGTGATAGTGAGAATGATATCTGTATGGTTAAAAAAGCAGGATTCGGCGTTGCCTTCCGTTCTAAAAATGAGTATCTCAAACAAACTGCAGACCTATTGATACAAGAAGAAAGTTTTGAGCCCTTATTGGAATATGCTGTACACTAATATTCTAATACACTTCTAATTCAACACTAATAACTCACTAATTAGGCACCAGTAGGTTTGAAGAATCATCATGATCCCATACAAAAACATATTAATCCCAATTGATTCATTACATCATGCTCAGGTTGCGGTCGAGAAAGCTTTAGAGCTATCTGACCCTATTGAAACCTGTATTCATTTGGTGAGTGTGATACGTTTTGATTCACTTTGGCAACGTTTATTATATACCGAAGCCATTGTAAAACAACAACGATATTTTATCAAAAGAAAGGCATTAGCAGAGAAAAAGAATGAAGCGATTAAAACAAAAATTGCTCAAATTGCTCCATCCACAATTGTAAAGACCAGTGTCATCATTGAAACAGCCATCAGCGAGAACCTGATCAAATATACACTCAATCAGCAGATCGATCTTGTGATCAATACTCAGAAAAAGACCGGTACAGGTTTCAACTGGTTCAAAAAAGACTGGAGTGAAGAATTGGCTCGAAAAGCCAGTGTGGCAGTACTTACAGTAACAAAAGGATGCTTAAATCATCCGATCAAATCAATATTACTTCCTGTTAAATCATTTGTGCCCGAAAGAAAAATTCAAGTAGCATTAGCTTATGCAAAAAGATACAATGCTCATATTCATTTAGTAACACTGCTGGATAACAATGATAGTACAGCGAAAATACGAGTAGATGCTTTTTACCTTACTTATAAAATTCTTTCAGAGTATGGACACGCACCTCAATACAAGATATTGCAAGGTGCAGACAGCGATGCTGCTTTGCTTCGTTATGCAGATCAGATCAAGGCTGACATGATCTTAGTAAATCCGGAGAAAAAGAAACGAATACCCGGGATTATGCGTCAAAAGATAACAGATATGTTAAACCCGCTTTCAGCACTACATATTCTGACTTTGAAACCCTATTTGAAAAGAACCATCTAAAATGTACGTTATGAAGAAGAAATTATGGAGTACAGCACTGGTACTTGCCACTATCATATTCACAGCAGGTGCCCAAACAATTGATGAAGGCAAAAAGTTGTTTGAATATGAAAGATATCAAAGCGCTATTGATGTGCTAGAAAAAGTGACTGCGACTAACCCACAAGATATCAATGGCTGGTATTGGTTAACTCGTGCACAATTGGCAGCGGGTCATAAAGATAGCGCTACCATATCGCTAGAAAAAATGCCTGGTGATTTGAAATCACAGCCTTTAGGCAAGGTCATACAAGGAGCAATACTTCTTCAAAAAGAAGACTCTATGGCTTCTTTACAATTATTTACTGAAGCGATAGGTACAAAAAGAAAAAAAGATCCGTCCATTCAATTAGCAGTTGCCAATGCAATGATTGATGCACCCAAAGGAAATCTTTTAAGGGCCATTGAGTTATTAAAAGACGCTGCTGACAGAGATAAAAAGAATACTTGGATTTATCTGAGCATGGGTGATGCATACCGTAAACTCTACAATGGGTCAGAAGCTGTAAAAGCTTATCAGGAAGCGATTGATGCTGATAATAAGAATGCAGAAGCCTATTATAAAATAGGTAAGATTTATCAAACTCAAAACAATGTAGAGGTATTCACCGAGTATTACAATAAAGCGATTCAGGCTGATCCTGATTTTGCACCCGTTTATTATCCATTGTATTATTACTATTACTTTAGAGATGTCAATAAAGCATTGCAATATCTTCAGACATATATTAGCAAAACAGACTATAGTATTGAGAATGAATACATGTTAACAGACTTGTATTATGTATCTAAAAAATATAATGAAGCCATTCAAACAGCGCAACAAGTGCTACAAAAAGAAGGCACCAATGTCAAACCTCGTATCTATAAGTTAATGGCGTATAGCTATGATGGACTTGAAGACATGAATAATGCTGAAAAGTGGATGAAAGATTATTTTGAAAAAGAAAATGACAGCAATTATGTAGCGAAAGATTTTGATTTGATGGGAAAGATCTTTGCCAAGAAAAATGAAAATGGTGAAGCCGTTGTATGGTACGAAAAGGGCTATCAGTTGGAGAAAGATACCACTGCTAAAATTGATTATGTAAAAAAGATCATGGCGTTACATAAAGCGGGAAAGAATTATTCTGAACAGGCAAATTGGAATGGAGAGCTCTATAAGTTAAATGCTCCATTTACAAATGTTGATATTTTTAATTGGGGTGTAGCACATTACAATGCGAAGAATTATTCAATGGCAGACAGTGTATTTGGTATCTATGCGACGAAATACCCTGATCAAACCTTTGGTTATTATTGGCGAGCAAGAAGCAATGCGGCCATAGATACGGCTATGGAAATGGGTATCGCTATTCCACACTATGAAGACATGATTGATGTTGCCTTGAAAGACACTACTAGTGCAAACAACAAAAAATGGTTAATTGAAGCGTACGGATACATCGCAGCATACAAAGTAAATGCTGAGAAAAAGTATGACACCGCATTACAACTATACGATAAGATCCTTGAACTGGATCCTGCCAATAATGATGCAGAGAAATACAAAGAGATTCTGGAAAAGATCATGGCAGAACAAGCCAAACAAAGCTCAAAAGAGCCACAAAGAGATTCGCAATAAGAGGTTTTAGTAGGTTTCAAGGTTTATAGAAAAAGGGGCGGGTAATTATCCGGCCTTTTTTCTGTACGTACTCTACCCTACCTTTATTTTATGAAAATTCAGTTATGGTCAGTAGGTAAGCCTCATGACCCTTATGTAAAAGCCGGAATAGAGGACTTTACCAAACGTTTGGGTAATTATTTCGCTGTACAATGGCAAATTATTCCGGCACCTAAGCAGGCAGCTACTATGACGGATATCGCCTTAAAAAAAGCGGAAGCTGCTTCTATTCTTCAATTACTGGAAAAAGACGATCATCTTATTTTACTGGATGAAAGAGGAAAACAGTTGAGTTCTCCTGAGTTGGCAGACATGCTACAAAAAAGAGCGAATGAAAGTACAAAGCGACTTATCTTTTTGATCGGTGGTGCTTATGGTGTTGATGAAACAGTGGCCCAAAGAGCCAATGTAACATGGAGTCTTTCTAAATTAGTATTCCCACATATGCTTGTAAGACTGATATTGAGTGAACAGCTTTACCGCGCCTGCACAATTTTACGAAATGAAAAATATCATCATGTGTGAAAACGCTTAAATTGCAGATATGTTCTCGATCACCATTATTATCCTGATACTCACTTGTATCATTTCGTTTACAGCTTTCTCTAATCAAAGGGTTATTGATGATCTCATCTTTTATCCCCCGGCCATTACACAAAGAAATCAGTGGTATCGTTTTGTTACTAATGGTGTGATCCATGCAGATATTGGTCATTTAGCCTTTAACATGTTTTCCTTTTACATGTTTGGTGAGTTTGTGGAGAAATACTTTATGGCTTTGTTTGACGAAAGAGGTAAGATGTTATTCCTTGCCATGTACATCACAGCACTTCCGGTTTGTTTAATACCTACATATCTTCAGAACAAAGACAATTATCATTACAGGAGTCTGGGAGCTTCCGGAGCTGTATCTGCCGTTGTTTTTGCAGGAATATTTTTAGACCCTACAATTAAGATCGGGCTCATCATTATCCCGCCTATTATTCCGGGCTTTGTATTTGGCCCTTTGTATTTGATCTTATCCGCTTATATGGCAAAGCGTGGCGGAGATAATATCAATCATTCAGCACATTTTTGGGGGGCAGTATGGGGCGTTGTATTTGTGATCGTCACTTGTTTGATGTTAACTGAATTTAATCCCATCACAAACTTCCTCAATCAAGTAAAAAATTACTTCTCGTAACGAAATAAAACTGCTTTTTTCGTGGAGGGCTTGATCCGGAATCGATGATCAATTCGATATCCGATCACCCATATAATACGCTGATCGGACTCTAATACCCAAACATTTTCCTTATCCGTCAATGACAACTTTTGATCGATAAAAAAGCGACTCAGCTTCTTTTTCTTGTTCATCCCTAACGGATAAAAATAATCCCCTGTTTTCCATTTACGTAAAATCAACGGATAACGTAATTCATCTTGATCGATCAATGCTTCATCCAAATTTGAGCGAATAGCAAGATCATCGGTACTACGAATGGTGAGCCTTATAGATGCTGCACGTGTTTCTTTGGTTCCCTTGTCAATGACAACAATAGAAGATATCTGTTCATTGACAGGCGAAAGAATGATATGATTCCTATTCTTGATCAAGCGATGAGTGTTTGAACTCAATACACTTCCATTATCAGCATCCAATAACTTGATCGCTTCAAATGTTTGACCGGGTGTAAATCCATATGGCTTTAATAACTCATAAGAAATGGTCACCAATGGATCCGCTTTTTTCCATGCCATTATCGGAATGATGGTTTCATTTCCTTGTTGCCGGATCAATTTTTTCAATTGCAATTGCAAGCCTTCATTATACAACAGAGAAGCCTCTTGTAATCGCAATACAGTATGTCTTACATTTTCATCCGCAGTGGGGTATTGCGTTCGGATCAACGGTAATACCTGATTCCGGAAAAAATTACGCGTATAATCATCCTGCTGATTTGATGAATCCTCTACATATTTGAGCCCTTCCGTATTGGCAAATTCCTGTAATTGTTCTTTGGTAAAGGAAAGCAATGGTCTGAGTAGTTCTTGATCCGGCTTATAATACTCCATACCCGTAAGACCCATCAATCCTGAGCCTCTAAACAAGTTCATAAGTACAGTTTCATTGTTGTCATCGGCGTGATGAGCCGTTACCAAGTATGCTTTTTTTGCATACGTACTACCAAGTTCTTGCCGAACCTGCTCAAACCATTCGTATCTTAATACTCTTGCAGCTTCTTGCGTAGACATCTTTTCTCTAGCAACAAACTCCTTGGTATCAAAATGTTTGACTTGTAGGGGTAAACTCCACTGTGCTGCCAGCTGTCTCACAAAGCTTTCATCGCGATCACTTTCTTGTCCTCTCAATTGAAAGTTTACGTGAGCAACAGTAATATGAAATCCTGAAGATTTTAATAAATGGGTTAATACAACACTATCAACACCTCCACTCACTGCCACCAATAAATGACAATGCTCAGAACTTAGCCAGGGGAACTGGATCTTGATTTTTTGTTGAACGCGTTGGAGCAAACTCATAGGTGTATCCTCTACCCTTTTTTAACTTCTTTCGCCCAGGTATCTTTCAATGTTACTGTTCTGTTGAAGACGAGTTTTTCTTTAGTACTGTCTTTATCCAAACAGAAATATCCTTTACGAAGGAACTGATAGCGACTTTCACTAGAATCGGCTGCCAAAGCAGGTTCTGCAAATGCATGACCGATCACTTCCAGAGATGCTGTATTGATATGATCTTTAAAATCACCTTCTGCATTTCCCACATCTTCTACTTTAAACAGGCGATCATACAATCGTACTTCCGCTTTCACTGCATGACGAGCACTTACCCAATGTAATGTTCCTTTTACATTGATTCCGGAAGTATCCGAACCACTTTTACTTTCAGGAATATAAGTACAATGTAATGCTGTGATATTACCATCGGCATCTTTGATCACTTCATCACAACGAATAATGTATGCACTTTTCAAACGAACCATTTGTCCGGGAGCCAGTCTGAAATACTTTTTGGGTGCTACTTCCATGAAATCATCTCTTTCAATATAGAGTTCGTTACAGAAAGGAATTTCACGGTTGCCTGCATTAGGATCTTCTGGGTTGTTTTCACTAAGTAAAGTCTCACCATCTCCTTCATAGTTGGTGATGATCACTTTCAATGGATCAAATACTACCATTCTTCTCACAGCCACTTTATTCAAATGCTCCCGCACACAAAACTCCAACAAACCAACATCGATCAGATTGTCTCTTTTTGCAACTCCGATACGATCACAAAATTCACGAATGGCTTCCGCTGTGTAACCTCTCCTGCGCATACCGCTGATGGTAGACATACGTGGATCATCCCATCCATGTACATGCTTTTCATTCACTAACTGTAACAGTTTACGTTTACTCATGACGGTGTATGTCATATTCAAACGAGCGAATTCATATTGTTTGGAAGGGAAAATCTCCAATTGTTCAATGAACCATTCATACAAAGCACGGTGAGGAATAAACTCCAACGTACAAACTGAATGGGTAATATTTTCGATGGCATCACTTTGTCCATGTGCGAAATCATACATGGGATAAATACACCACTGATCACCTGTACGATGATGGTGCGCATGCTTGATACGATAGATGATCGGGTCGCGCATATGCATGTTCGGATGAGCCATATCGATTTTAGCCCGCAATACTTTTTCACCATCTTTGAATTGTCCGGCTCTCATGGCTTTGAACAATTCAAGATTTTCAGTAATAGCGCGATCTCTGAATGGACTATTGGTTCCGGCCTGTGTGGGTGTTCCTTTTTGTTGTGCGATGGCTTCACTGGTACTATCATCCACGTAAGCCAGTCCTTTTTCTATGAGTTTGATGGCAAAGCCATACAACAGTTCAAAATAATCAGATGCATATCTTTCTTCTGCCCATTCAAATCCAAGCCAACGTACATCATCTTTAATACTTTCTACATATTCTGTATCCTCTGTAACAGGATTGGTATCATCAAAACGAAGATTAGTAGTGCCCCCATATTTTTTGGCCAATCCAAAATTCAAACAAATACTTTTGGCATGACCAATATGGAGATACCCATTGGGTTCAGGAGGGAAACGGGTAACAATCGATTTGTATTTACCGCTGTTTAGATCTGCTTCAACGATCTCTTCAATAAAATTCAGACTCTTTTCTTCAGACATACGACTTAGTTAGGCCTGCAAAGTTAAGCTTTGTATGTCAACTGAGGTCTTCCGGGATATGGTAGTTACGAAGGAAATTCACGGCTGCTATCATATCATCATGCAATACCCTATCCTGCTCATTAAAACTCACTTTTTCTCGGAAGGCTTCAACCAAGTGCTCAATCAATACACTACTTCTGGCAGGGCGTCGGAAATCCAATGCCTGTGCGGCACTCATCAACTCTATGGCCAATACTTTTTCGACATTTTCCATGACCCTAAAACATTTGGTAGCCGCATTGGCACCCATGCTCACATGGTCTTCCTGGTTATTGGAAGATGAGATACTGTCTACTGATGCCGGCGTACAGAGCTGCTTGTTTTCACTTACAATACCGGCTGCCGTATACTGTGGGATCATAAATCCGGAATGTAATCCCGGGTTTTTCACCAAAAATAACGGCAATCCTCTTTGTCCACTAATAAGTTGATAGGTTCTTCTTTCAGCGATATTGCCGATCTCACTCATAGCGATGGATAAATAATCCAAAGCAAGAGCGAGTGGCTGACCGTGAAAATTACCACCGCTAAGGATCAGATCATCATCAGGAAATATATTCGGGTTATCGGTCACAGAATTGATCTCACGGATGAAAACAGAAAGCACATGTTCAAAAGCGTCTTTCGATGCTCCATGTACTTGTGGGATACAGCGGAAGGAATATGGGTCTTGTACCTGTTGCTTGAGCTGTTTTGCAATGCCACTTTCTGAAAGGTATCTTCTCAATATGGTAGCTGTTGCCACTTGACCTGCATGAGCTCTGATCTCATGAATCTGTTCTTTCAATGGCTCGGTCGTACAATCAAATGCATCAAAAGACAATGCACTGATAAGATCCGCCATTTGCAACAAATGTTCTGCTTTTTTTAGACAGTATAATCCATAGGCACTCATGAATTGGGTACCGTTGATCAGTGCCAAGCCTTCTTTGCTCTGTAATTGAATAGGATTCCATCCTAATTCTTTGAGTGCATTGGAGGATGACATTTTTTTTCCTTTGAAATAAACTTCACCCAGACCAAGCAATGGCAAGCTCAAATGACTGAGTGGTGCGAGATCCCCCGAAGCTCCTAAAGAGCCTTGGGTGTAGATCACAGGAAGTACTTCATGATTGTACATCTCCATGAGACGTTTTACCGTGTCGATTTGTACCCCACTATGCCCATAACTCAATGACTTGATTTTGAGCATGAGCATCAATTTTACGATATCGGCAGGTACTTCCTCCCCCATGCCACAAGCATGAGAAACCAATAAATTATATTGCAATTGACCGATCTGATCCTCGTCGATCTTCACATTTTGCAAAAACCCAAATCCGGTATTGATACCATAGAAAAGGCGGTCTTTTTCAGCCATTTTTTTATCTAGGTACTCCCGACAGGCTAGGATACGCTCATGGGCGTCGAAAGTGATGGAAACATGCTGGTTAAAGTCCAGCAAATTCTTAATTTGACTAAAATGCAGCCATTTTCTGTCTAAGGGCAAGTAATTATAGCTCATGGAAGCAATCCTTTGCCGCAAAGTAAGGAGTTTTGGGAGAAGGAAAAGAGAAAGCCATTTGATTTGATGAACTCATGTTTTTTTCTTTATTTTGCGGCTCTGAAAAAATTAATTTTCCTGAGTCTCAGGACGATTAAGGACCGGTAGCTCAGCTGGATAGAGCAACTGCCTTCTAAGCAGTAGGTCATTGGTTCGAATCCAATCCGGTTCACTAGCCTCACAGATTTGTGGGGCTTTTTCTTTATAGTAGACCCATTTTGATTTTTTCTTAGTCTGCACTAAAGCAAAGACATAATAAAATATATAGAAAGAATTAATGCGCACTTTTTCTTTTCAAAACCCCTCCTGATGTTTCTCTAATGGTATTGGCAAAAACAAATGCTTGAGGATCTACTTCATGAATAAGGTTTTTAAGCTTTCGTAGTTCCAATCTGGTTACTACGGTAAAAATGATATCACACTCCGAACTCACTTCAAATTTACCCGGTAGAAATCCCCGCTCTCCCTTATATACTGTAATGCCTCTACCTAGTTTATTGACTAATTGATATTTGATCACTTCACTTTTAGAAGAAATAATGGTCACACCCGTATACGCTTGTATCCCTTCAACCACATAATCTATACAACGTGTAGCTGTAAAATAAGTGAGTATGGAATAGAGGGCTGTTTCAATACCAAATTGAAAAGCGGCTATCGAGAAAATAAGGATATTAATGCCTAATATGATTTCAGTAATTGTGAAAGAGGTTCTTTTAAGTGTGTATAAGGCAATTACTTCAATTCCATCCAATGCTGCGCCAACACGCATCACCAGTCCGATTCCGATCCCCAGAAATGCTCCGCCAAAAATTGAAATGAGCAATTTGTCTGCAGTCAAAGCAAAGCTAGGTAACAACTCCAGACATATTCCCAACAGTAAAACACCCGCTAACATACGGATGGCGAAACGTTTTCCAACAGAAAAATAACCGGCTATCATGAGTGGGATATTGAAAACGATGATCAATACAGCCAGGTTATAATGATAGATTTCGTGCACCAACAAGGATATCCCCGTAACACCTCCATCAAAAAAATGATTGGGTACCAAAAAACCCTTCAATGCTACCCCTGCGAATAATACACCCAACACCATGAAAATGGCATCTTGAAAAATTTGCATCGCCGGTCCTTGTCCGTTTGGAGGGGTAATGGTTTGGTTGAGCTTTGCTTGTAAAGCTGCTTTATTATTTTGCTTTCCTTGATCCATATTTTTTTTTGCTGTATCTGTATAGTACTTGTGACCGTTTAAAAAATCAATTTGCATGATCAACCACTCACGTTCATCTTTTACCCGTTGGAAGCGCTTCATTTCCGAATACAATGCAGAAGCCATTGTATCATAGGTATCAGTTCCTAAATAATACAGATCAGCATCACATAATATTCTACTAAGCATATCACCGGCAGATTGTGGGAGTTTTGTAGCCATGATCATGGTACAAATCTGATCTACCTCTTCTTGCTTGAAACCATATTCCGGTAATAGTTTCTGTGCCATTTTACAGGACAACATCTCATGCTCTTCATGACTTTGTAGAAAACCGGTGTCATGAAATAATGCTGCCGTTTGTACAAGAAGTTTGTCATTATCCGATAACTGTTCTTCTTCCGCCAAATGAGTAGCCGCTTCTACCACATTACGGGTATGTTGAACATTATGGTAGGTAAGATAAGCAGGTAACCCATGCTCTAACTTAGCTATGACAACAGTATATAATTGTTGAAATGTGCTCATTAATATCAATTAAGTACTTCAAAAAGCTCCACCGATTCTTCCTTATTTTTTAAATTCTTAGCGCCGATTGATTGACACTGAAAAGACAATTTTACTTTCTCATGTGCTTCTGCAGTAATCAAAATCTGTCCTCTTCCCGCAACGGTTTGTAATCGCTGTGCAGTATTCACAACATCACCGATCACCGTATAATCTAATCTTTTCAAAGTGGCTGATCCTATGTTACCTGAAATCATTTCTCCGCTGTTGATCCCAATAGATACATGCGGACGAAAACTATGTTCTTCAGGCAGTGCATCAATGCGATTTCGAATAGTCAAACAAGCATCTATGGCGCGGTCTAAATGAAAATCACCTTTGAAAACTGCCATAACACAATCCCCTATAAACTTATCAATAACGCCATTTTGAGCAATGATCTCTTTGACCATCAAATCAAAATAATGATTCAATAAACGAACGACGGTATCGGGTGTTTCTTTTTCACTGATACTGGTAAATCCACAAATATCAATGAATGCAACCGTAGCTTCAGTTGTTTCATTCTCCAACAAAGACTGTTCATACTCTTTTGTGCCCATAAAATTCAGCACATTAGAGTCTACATACATTTTAAGGATATTGTTTTCTTTAATGGCTTTGAGGGTTTCTTTTAATTGATTGACATATTTGATTGTCTTCTCAATAGTGAGTTCAAGGTCTTCGAAGTTGACAGGTTTGGTCACAAAATCAAATGCACCTTTATTCATTGCTACTCTGATATTATCCATATCGCCATAAGCTGATACCATCACAGCTCTTGTCAATGGAGCTACATCACCCAACTTAGTCAATAAAGTAAGCCCATCCATTTCGGGCATATTGATATCAGAAAGGATCACATCAATATCAGGATGAGCAGATAGCTTTTCCAAAGCATCATTCCCATTACAGGCAAAAACAAAATCATATTGTTGTTCCCGAATTTTCTGTCGGAACTTTTGTCTGATCAATAATTCCAGATCAGCTTCATCGTCGGCTACAAGTATTTTGGTCATGCTGTTTTAGTTTTTAGTTTGTCTTTCAAGAGGTTAAAGTCCACAGGTTTTGTCAAGAAATCATCTGCACCTAAACGCATGGCTTGGTCATGATTTTCCTGATCCCCATAAGCCGTAAGCATCATGACGACGGGTGGTGGTGCTTCATATTTTTCTTTGATTTCTCGCAGCAATTCCAAACCGCTCATGCCGGGCATATTGATATCAGACAAAATCAATACAGCTTCATGGTGATTGTGTTGCATGTAATCCAGTGCTTGTTCACCGGAAAAAGCGAAGGCAAATTGAAATTCACCGGAGCGAATCTCTTTTCTGAAACGTTGCTCAAATAATGCTTGAACATCGGTTTCATCATCTACAACAAGGATTTTCATTAGGTTTAGTTTTGGGTAGTGAAAAATACAGGGTAATTATGAAGTTGGCAAATAGATAAAAAATCGTGTCCCCTCTCCCTCTTTACTTTCCATATCAATACTGCCTCCATGTGCTTTAATGATATCATAACTCAAACTCAGTCCTAAGCCGGTGCCTTGTCCTGCCGGTTTGGTTGTAAAGAAGGGTTGGAATATTTTTTGTTGAACAGATTTAGGTATGCCGGCGCCGTTATCCTCTACAATTATAGACACGCCATTATTTTCAGAACGAGTGCTCACAGTAACTGAGGGAGTATAATCTGCCAAAGCTTGCTTTTTTCGCTCATTCACAGCATAAAAAGCATTACTGATCAAATTGAGAATCACCCTGCCTATATCTTGCTGTACGAGTTTTAATTTGGGTATCGCTGAATCAGCATTCATCTCAAAATTCGCATTGAATGATTTGTCTTTAGCGCGTAATCCATGATAAGCCAGTCGTAAATATTCATCACAGAGTGCATTGATATCTGTGACTTCTTTTTGTCCGGTGCTGCTTCTGCTGTGTTGAAGCATACTTTTTACGATGTTATCTGCACGTTTCCCATGATGATTGATCTTTGCTTCGTTTTCTAAAATGTCTTTTGCAATAGCTAATGCTTCTTGCTTATTTCCTTTAGCTATTTCCGCATTCAGCTCTTTAAGCAACTCTGTATTGATTTCAGAAAAATTATTGACAAAATTCAAGGGATTTTGAATCTCATGAGCAATGCCTGCGGTTAACTCTCCCAGAGAAGCCATTTTTTCGGACTGAACTAATTGTTGCTGAGTTGTTCGTAATTCCTGAATGGTTTTTTCTAATACCTGATTGGCTTTTTGTTTAGAACGATAGCGAAAATAAACCATGCCTATTAGCAGCAATAAAACCATCGCAAAAGCTACTACATAATTTCTGGTTGCAGCATTGACCTTATTGGTAATTTCTAACTGGTTGATGGTGTCTTCATTTTTAGCCAATTGTATTTCCATTTCAAAACCGGCTTCTTCAAATGTTTTTTGATCATTTTGGATATCTTTTTGGAGCTGAATGTATTTCTGATAATTTGCTCTTGATTGATTGTGATCATTGATTTTGGTATACAAATCAGCTAACAGTAAATAGTTCTCCAGCAATACACTTCTATTTTTAACCAACCGAATATTATCTCTTTCTAATAATTGAATAGCATCTGCATACCTCTTTTGTTCAATACGAATTAAACTGAGATAATAATCAGGATGAATAATCCCTGTATTTGCATCTGCCGGTATTTGAGCTTTTTCAACCAATGCATATAAAGTATCAATATAGGATTCTGCACGTTGAAGATCACCTCTTTTCAGAAAAAACAAACTCATGGTCTGGTACATATCAGCCTTAGCATTTGTAGTAAGTGCGTCTATATTTATACTATTTAGAAAATAAAAAGCACTATCCAACTCTCCTTTAAATACCTTAACTAAACCAAGCGTTTTAGATGCTTGATGATCTCTCTTATTATAACTATTTAAAAAATTATAGCGTGCATACTTTAATGAGCTGTCATAATTACCATCATAAAAATAATAATTCGCTATAACAGAGTTATTATTATACCACCTGGCTTTACTACCACCTGTGCCAATTTGAATATTTTTAAAGTATAAAGGTTGGGTATCAGTTGAATCAATGTAATTCAATGACCGCTTAAAACTAAATATACCTTGATTCACAAGTCCCATATAACGATAAACCCCCCCCAGTACATAATAACAAACCTCTATTCCTCTTTTATCTTTCGTCTGTTTAAACTCTTGTAGTTTTTGCAAATAATACTTTACCCCATCCACTACATTTCCTGAGTTGCGATAATAAAGACGCATATTCACTAATGCTAACTTACTGAGTAACATTAAATCTGTGTCTTTTGATTGGGTCCATTCTGTGACTAATTTCTTACCAAATTCAACAGATTTCAGATAGTCTTTATACTTATTCCCTATCAATATTGAGAACTTTATTAACTCCACATACGCTTTATGATTACCCTTAAATTGTAGAAATACTGATTCAAGGCGTTTTAATTCCTGACTTGTTAAATCAGTAGCTGATAGCAGCTGAATCGCCTTACTAAATTTAGCTGTGTCTATTTCTTGCGGTATTCGGCTTTGTTGGAAAAGCAAGAATATAGAATCGACTTTTGAAGATTGAGCACATAGTTTTTGGTTGTATGATAAAAAACATATAATCAAAAAGAACATGATGCGCGTAATCATTTGTTGTTTTCTCATGAAGCTGGTATTTGAATAACAAAAACAGTTCCTTTTTCAGGTGCCGATTCTACTGCAATAGAGCCATTATGGGCTCTTATAATATCATAACTCAAACTCAATCCTAAGCCCGTCCCCTGCCCTGTTGGCTTAGTGGTAAAAAACGGTTGGAAGATCTTGTCCTTGATAGCAGCAGGTATTCCTAGTCCATTATCTTCAACAACAAGTTCTACAACATTTCCTTTCTTATGAGTAGACACTTTCACAGTAGGTAGATATCCTTCTTTTTGCACCTTCTTTTTGTCACCTACTGCATACAAAGCATTATTAATTAGATTGAGTATTACCCTTCCTATTTCCTGTGGTTGTATCAGTACTTGTCCAACAGTTGTATCAAAATCTGTTTCCAGTGTTACATTGAAACTACTATCTTTTGCTCGAATACCATGATAGGCCAATCGTAGATACTCATCACAAAGTGCATTGATATTCATGGGTTCTTTTTGTCCGGTGCTGCTTCTACTATGTTGTAACATCCCTTTTACAATACTATCCGCCCTTTTACCATGATGGGTAATTTTTTCTAAGTTTTGTTTTACATCTTCTGCTATTTCTTTTGCAGTAGCAATTTCACCTTTATCAATTTCGATTCTCATTTCATCGATCAACTCATTA
The DNA here is from genome assembly GCA_965279585.1 of Sediminibacterium sp. Taxonomy (GTDB): domain Bacteria; phylum Bacteroidota; class Bacteroidia; order Chitinophagales; family Chitinophagaceae; genus Sediminibacterium. Next base: position 1,994,619 of record OZ257248.1, read on the forward strand.
CTGACCTCAGAAAAATTATTGATGAAGTTCAATGGATTTTGAATTTCATGTGCAATCCCCGCTGTCAACTCACCTAATGAAGCCATTTTTTCTGATTGAACCAGTTGCGCTTGCGTAGATTTAAGTTGTTCTAATGTTGTCTCTAAGATTTTCTTTTCCTGAAGAAGAATAGCATTTGTTTTTTTACGAAGTCTTGCATTCCTAAACAATATAATGGCAATAAATCCGATCAATGCTGAAAAAATAATAAACAGGTAGGCGGTCCACCGGACGGTTTTATTTTTACGTTCCGTCTCAATCTCTTCCAATCTCTTTTGCTCTGCAAAAGAAAGTTGTTGAAATTCGCTTAAATTTTTAAGACGAAGAGCTGACAAGCTATCGTTTGCTCGTAGTGCCAATTGAGCATATTTAAAGGAACTGTCGTTATTGTTCATCGCCAAAAAACATTGGTACATATTTTCATAGGCAACCCCTAAATCCACTTCATAATTGGCAGAACCAAATATTTTCAGAGTATCAAGTAGCATCTTAGCGAAATAAAACGCAGAATCAATTTTATTGGTGTTTCGATACACTTGGGATACTTTAAAAGCACTTCTTGTAAAAACATTACGAGAGTTGGATTTTAAAATGGCCAGCAACAAATATTTCTTAGCATTACTATAATCCATCCTTGCTACATGCACAGAACCATACACCATGTGAAAAAATGGTTTAAATACTTCCGCGAAATCCGGATCTTTCTCGGCAGATTGAAGTAACGTTAATGCGGAGTCTAATTTTCCCCGACGCAAATACGCATATGCCCTTCCTGTAATAACTCTACTATCTAATGAGTTTTTTTCCTCTTCCGATAAAGATTCAGCATATTGGCTTACAAGGTTTAAATGGTATTCACATTCCTTCCAGTTGTATGTTTGCTGCATTAAGATTTGTAAATTATAATGCACATTAGCTAATATTGAGTTGATATTCACCAAAAGAGATTGCTCAGGGTAAAATAACCATCTGCTATTTTTTCGATCTGCCATTTTTGCTTCATTCAGGAGGGAGCTGAGCAATGAATAACCCGAAGCAAATTGTTGCTTACCCAGTAATTGATTAGCGAGCTGATTCTTAAATCTCAACTTCATTAAAAGTTGATTATTCTGTTCACAAATAGCAATAGCTTGATTGATGTATTTAAGAGCAGAATCCCGATCTCGCTCCCGATAAAAAGTAACAATCTTATCTAATGCCAATACTTTCGATGAATCATCTTTAGCTACTGCAAGCTCAGTAGTCATTTCAATGGGTAAGCTTTGACTAAATAATGGCAACCCCATTGTGTAAAGACATAAAAACAGTACAATCCTTTTAAGCATATTATTGATTCGTAGGTAATGTAATGGTGAAACTTGTTCCTATTCCTTCTTGGGATTCTACTTTCAGCTCTCCCTTGTGCGCTTTCACTATATCATAACTCAAACTCAATCCCAATCCCGTTCCTTGCCCTGTTGGTTTTGTAGTAAAAAAAGGTTGAAATATTTTTTCCTTTATAGTATCAGGTATTCCTCCCCCATTATCTTCAACACTGATCAAAATTTCATTCTCTTTTCTTTTGGTAGCTACTTTCACAGTGGGGATATATCCTTCTTTATGTAATTTCTTTTTATCACCTACAGCGTACAAAGCATTATTGATCAAATTGAGTACTACCCTTCCTATTTCTTGGGGCTGTATCAGTACTTGTCCGACAGTTGTATCAAAATCTGTTTCCAGCGTTACATTAAAACTACTGTCCTTAGCACGAACACCATGATAAGCTAATCGTAAATATTCATCACAGAGTGCATTGATATCTGTCAGTTCTTTTTGTCCGGTACTACTTCTACTGTGTTGTAACATGCCTTTTACAATACTATCGGCACGTTTACCATGGTAAGTAATTTTATCCAGATTCTGTATCACATCAGTAGCAATATCTTTAGCATCTTCTGCATTGCCTTTATCCAGTTCCGTTTTCATTTCTTGAAGTAATTCAATACTGACTTCACTGAAATTATTCACGAAGTTCAATGGGTTTTGAATCTCATGGGCGATACCGGCAGTCAGCTCCCCTAATGAAGCCATTTTTTCTGATTGTACTAACTGTGATTGCGTGGATTTCAGCTGACTGAGTGACTCAGACAGCTCTTTTGTACGTTCAGCAACTTGTTGCTCCAACTTTTTATTTTGAAGTTTTGCTGCACGAGTTCGCCATCTGATCAATAACCATATAGCTAGTAGTGCTAATAAAACACAACCAATTTTAAACCAACCTGTCTGATAAAAGTGAGGCAGTACCGTGAATTCAAAAAAAGCCGGTACTTCACACCATACGCCATCATTATTGGTAGCTTTTACTTCAAAACGATAAGTGCCCGGTGGTAAGTTGGTATAGAATGCACGATTATCACCGCTGGATCTGATCCATTTATCATCCTGACCAATCAGTCTGAAGTAGATGGTATTTCTTTCAGGTGCTACCAAGCTTAATACACTGTAATCAAATACATAACGATGATTACCCGGTTCAATTTTTTGTACTCCATTCGAATAAAACAAAGAATCATCTACTCGTAAATGATTGATACGCACAATGGGAGGAACTTTATTAGTGGTTAGTTTTGCCGGATCGATCTCCACCAGACCTCCAATACTTACAATATACAGTTTCCCATCTTTTGCAACACATGAATAACGAGCGCCAACACATTGCCTATTATTCATTCCATCCGATTCATCGATCAACCGCCACTGTATTTCTTGTTTGCGATTTTTTAAGTGCTGCTCAATTTGACTGTATGAAGCATAAATCAGTCCACTGTTGGAGGGCATCCACCAATTGCCTTGCTGATCTTCCAGTATATCAAAAATAGCGGTCTGGGTTAAGCCTGATTTCGAAGCATCGATATGCTCAACACGTCCTTTATCCCATTTAACCAACCCATTTTGGGTAGCAAACCAAATAACACCATCATCTTTCACATATGCATTGAAAATCCCTATATCTTCTACATCATCAAAAAGGTTCAGTGTTATTTTCTTACCATCTTTTCCTAAAATATAAGCACCGGTGCGATAAGTGGTTAGTAAAAGACCTCCATCTTTTAAGTGTCGCATTGAGCTAAAGTAACTGGTAGAAAAATCAACTCCGGGATAAGATAACATCTCTATTTGATCCTTATCATTTACAACACCTATTCCGGTAAATGATACTGCCACATATATCTTTCCATCAGGAGCTTCTTCAATAAACCTGACTTGTCTGGGAGCAGGAATATTGATTTCTCCCTTAGGTGTAATTTTGAGTACCCCGGCTTGATGTCCGATCCAAATATTTCCTTTTGAATCTTTCTTGATACATATAAAATTTGTCAAAGTCTCCCATAACTTAGGCGAGCGAGGCTGATAAGGTGTTATTTTTTGGTTCTCCAACCAATACAATTTGCTGGTAGCGCTACTGATCATCAGTTTACCCGGAGATGTTTCATAAACACCGGATACACGATTGTTATCAATACCTTCAGACTCTGCATAATTGATCACTTTTGTTTGATAGATTTTGTATAATCCTCTGTCTGTAGAAAGCCAAATGTTTTGTTCTCGATCTATCGTGATATTATGCAGTGTTTGTATATTCAATTGCTCTTGTGGAAAAAAGTGAAAACGTGTCGCACCATCCGGCAAATAAGCCATGGTATTTCCTACAGGTGCCCAAATTCCTTTTTGGGAGTCTTCTGCTATTTTACCTAGACTTGGATTAGGCGATGGAACTTTTGAATTTTCCATCCCAGGAAATAAGATAAACTTGCTACCCTCCCACACAAACAGACCATAGATTGAAGTGACCCATACTCGATTTTTGCTATCTACATATAGATCGTCAAGACCAAAAAGCATGTCAGGATTCAGTCCTTCTTTTTTTCCGATGGTCTGCCAAGTATCATCAGCTCCTTTACGCATAATTTTTCCACGCCTAACAGTCCAATTTTTTGCTTCAGGATAAACGTTAAATCGATCTGCATCACGGTTCTCCAAAAACATTTTAATTGATCCTGTATCATACTTAGCTGTAGCAGGATCAAATTTTATATAGACCGTTTTTGCATTTGAAGATGAAGACGTAAGCAATAACTCTCTTTTTTTGGTCACCCCTTGCAAAAACAAATTTGAAAATTCAGAAAGATATGATTTGAACTGACCATTTTTATACGCCAATAACCCTCTTCCTGTGGGCAGCCATAATGTGCTGTCTTCTGATTCTATAAATAAGCTGGTATTGTTATTGCTTTTAAGCAGCGGAGTATTTCCCGCATTAAAATTAACAAATTGCTTACCGTCAAATCGTAGGTAACCTTCATACGTATTCATCCAGATAAACCCTTCTTTGGTCTGGTATGCATTCATGATAAAATCTGTAGGCATCCCATTTTTCGAAGTATAATGAACGACTTTATAATTCGAAAACATATGCTGTCCAAAACTTGCATATGTTATAAAAAGAAGGACTATAGAGCTGACTATTTTTTTCATACTGTATGATCGGGTAATAATATAATAAAAGTGGTTCCGGTCTGATCAATGCTTGCATGGGTATGATCAGATAAATATTTTGTTTCACATCGCAATTCCCCACTATGCCCTTTGGTAATAATGTCATAGCTCAAACTCAATCCCAATCCGGTTCCTTGTCCTGTAGGTTTAGTGGTAAAAAACGGTTGAAATATTTTTTCTTTAATTGCGTCGGGTATGCCCGTTCCGTTATCTGTAACGGTGATACTAATTTTGTCATTCAACTTCTTGGTCTCCACAATCACCATTGGCTCATAATGATCCTCCCCTTTCTTTTTACGTTCATCCGTAGCATAAAAGGCGTTATTGATCAGATTCAAAAGAACTCGACCTATGTCTTGCGGTATAATATCCAAGACTCCCACCTGTGGATCTAATTTTGTTTCAAATTTTGCATTGAAACTTTTATCCTTTGCTCTTAATCCATGATACGCCAATCGGAGATATTCATCACATAATGCATTGATATCCGTGGGCTCTTTTTTACCGGAACTAGTTCTGCTGTGTTGCAACATCCCCTTTACAATGGCGTCTGCTCTTTTACCATGGTGATGGATCTTACCTAAATTTTCCTTTACGTCTTCAGCAATCTGCTCAGCATCTTTATAATTACCATTGGTTAATTCCACTTTCATTTCATCGATCAATTCCTGACTCACTTCACTAAAATTGTTCACGAAGTTCAATGGATTTTGTATTTCATGGGCGATACCGGCTGTGAGCTCTCCTAATGAAGCCATCTTCTCTGCTTGTATTAATTGTTGCTGTGTTTGTTTGAGGTCTTGTAATGTTTTTTCAATCTCCTTTTTGGCAACTTCTAAATTGCTAAAATCTTGATAACGTGCATAGGCAGTAGAAAAAGCATTAGATACTGATTGTAAAACACTAAGCTCTTCATCGGATAAAGTTTCAGTATTCCCTACATATAACATTCCTTGTAAAAAAGGAACAAAATGAAGACACATACCTTTATCCGGAATAGAGGCAAGGTATTGTTCTCGATGCTGAATAATATTACGCTCCAGCAGAGAATCTGCTAAACTGTAAAAAGCATCTATACCCCATTGATCGATATACAATTCCCCTCGCTGCCAGTGACGCACTACATCATTGATATTGTCTGATGACTGATAGGATAACGGAAAAGAAGCAATAGATTTACCATCAGGGGTCGATAAAAATGTATTGATTTTATGCTCCTGCTCATTCATGATAAAAATTCCACAGCGCAAAAAAGGAATCTGAAGTGTATGGAGTTCATTCCAGATCAGAGGTATTACACGATCCAAATCCTCCACAGAGCGCATGGAAGCTATATCTGCACGAATCCTATCAATAGCCGCTTGTTTGACCGCTGATTTTTTATTGGCTTCTGCTACCTGTAAATCAAGGAAGCGAGTATAGGTTTGATCAAAGACTTTGGTAAATCTTTGTAACAACACCAACCCGACATCATTCAATTTATCGATAGAGGTAACACCAATGAATCCCTTGGTAAAACGCACATAATTATTAATGCGCCTGTTCATTTGTCGAACTTCCGGTGTAACGTACAATTGAATACTATCGAGGTATTGCAACCATAATTGATACACTTCTCCTTCCAATTCATTCACCAACAGGTCATCTTGATGCTTCCAGCATTGAAATAAGGGCGAACCATTGGTAGGTTCATCAAATGGAAGTGGGTACGCCGTTTGCAGGTATTCGCCATCGGTGGTAGTAATAAAAAATGTAAATCGTTGGGCTTGTTCATCGATCGTAATCACAAAAGCACGAGATAATACATGGGTTGAAGAAGTATACAAACTTTTGAATTCTTCAAATAATAAATGTGCTACAGCAGATAGTTCCTCACTTCGCTGCATCGCCATAGTTCTGCTTCTGACACGCTCTAATGCGGCTTCAACTTTTGCTTCGTAGGCTTGCTCTTCTGCTTTTTTTAAATCTAAAAATCGAATATAGGCCTGCTCGAATACTACAGAAAACCGTTTCAGAATTTGCACCTCTTCATGATCCAATACTCTTCCATCAATATTGGGATATAATATTCCCGTAAAACTTTGCAAAGCCATACTCTGCGCATAGCTTTTTCTTTGCAGGATATCTTGCTTAATATGATCCGGAAATCGACTAAAGTCTGTGTGTTCAAAATAATAATTCCAGAAAGCATTCTTGTCTTCAAATGAATAAGTAGCAGAAAAATAATCTATCCCCTTTTTTCTAGCCGACTTAATATCATTCAGTATGGGGTTATCAAAATGAGGATGCCTGAAACTCCTAGGATAAGTCTGTTCGTTATCGGTGATCCATTGAACGATATCATCAGAATCTTCCTGAAATAAATTGATCACAACAGCAGAATCTGATAGATTGAATTCCAAGTCGCGCAGATTATCAAAAACAGTCTTCACTACTTCACTCAATTCATCAGAACTGTGCATAATCAGAGAACGGCTTCTTACTTTTTCGAGTGCTGCTTCGATTTGAAGCTCTCTGTTTTTTTGCGCCAACTCTGCAGTTCTTTCGGCTACTGCAGCTTGTAATTTGATATTCTCAGATCTCAGTTGTTCCGGATTGATCTGTTGACCTTCACCTGCATAACCGTCCGGATAAGAAATATGTACATGGGTTACATACCACTCATTATTTATTTCAGACCAAACTTCTGTAAGTCTGCTATGATGATAAAACATCCATTCCTCAGCTACCTTCACATAAAAATCCAATTCCTCGGTTAAAATGAGATACCCATTTTGCTCATAGACATTGACCTTTTTGTTTTCCATTCTTACCAACCCGGTAACTTGATCTCTGGTTGATATATAAAAATCAAAAGCAGCTTTTTTATTGGTAAATACTTCACTGATGGCTGTACCATATATGATGATATTATCCGCCCACCAAGCAGTAAATCCATCAATATCTCCGCGCAAGAATGCTTCGAACATTTCATTATGCCTGCTGATAATTTTCTCTTTTAATATCGAACTCAATGCCATAATTTATTTTGCAGGAAGGATGATGGTGAATGTGGTTCCGATACCTTCTTCAGTTTCCAATTCTATTTTACCTTGGTGTCCTTTTGTGATAATGTCATAACTCAAACTCAAACCTAAACCTGTCCCTTTGCCGGTTGGTTTAGTAGTGAAAAAAGGCTGGAATATTTTTTCTCTTACTGCCGCAGGAATCCCTCCGCCATTATCAGTAACTTTTATCATGACCTGATCTGATGTTCTTTGCGTTGTGATGATCACCTGAGGAGTAAAATCAACACCTTCTTTTTGTCTACGTTCATGTACAGCATAAAAAGCATTGTTGATGAGATTCAAAATAACCCTTCCCAATTCCTGTGCCATTACTTCTACGCTACCAACAGCCGGATCTAGTGAAGTGGATAGTTGCGCATTGAATCCTTTATCACTAGCTCTCAAACCATGGTAAGCCAATCGCAGGTATTCATCACACAATACATTGATATCCGTTGCCTCTTTTTGCCCCGTACTATGCCTGCTATGTTGCAGCATCCCTTTTACAATAGCATCCGCCCGCTTCCCATGATGATTGATTTTATCTTCATTGGCTTGAACATCAGTGGCCAATATTTTTACTTCATCCCAATCCCCTTTTTCAATGGCTGTTTTCAATTCACTGAGTAAATCCTGATTGACTTCAGAAAAATTATTGATGAAGTTCAAGGGGTTTTGAATCTCATGAGCAATACCGGCAGTAAGCTCACCCAAGGAGGCCATTTTCTCTGATTGAATCAGTTGCGTTTGTGTTGCCTGAAGGTTGTCAAGGGTTTGGCGGAGTTCTGACGTTTGTTTGTTGACTTCATCTTGCAATATTTCTTTTTGTCTTAGTGCTTGTTCTTTTTTCTCTTCTGATAATTTGATCACTTCTGCTGCGCGATCTTCGACCTCTTTAATCATTTGTTTGAAGCGCATCGCTGTATAAATCAATAAACTTATTGGGAAAGACAGTGTATATAAACTGACCAGCGTGGCTAACTTATATTTATGATAACCATTAAACCACTCATTAGGCACAATTCCAAAGCTCGTTTGAGCCAGAACAGTGAATAATAACCCAATCATAACTGCCTTATTAGGACCCTCAAATCTTTTTGAAGTACGAATAATGATCCATAGCAATAACAAAAAGGAGATTATAGGTATCAGTACTATCGCTTTATCCGTTGTGTCATAATGTATATATACATCCCATACAATTAATACAAGAAGTAAAAGGTATTGGTACTTACTTAATGAATAATGATAAACATTAGCAATAATCACAGGCATCAACACCAGAATAGCAATAAAACAAAAGTCTGCCAGATAAGAGAACAGTACCTGTTGATCCAAGGGAGAAGCAATAAATAAGAGATAAGGAGTAGCGCCAAGGATAGAGAATGCTACCAGTAAACAAAGACTTGCAAATAATAATAACTGATATTCTTTGGTATTGAAGAAAAATAATAAAACAAAGAGTATTGTTAAAATAATACAAACCGTCATGATTGCCATCAAAAACTTCTTCATGAAGCTTAAGTTCTCGGTATGAAATTGTAAAAAATCTGTACTATTCAATTCAAAAAGATTTTTCAATCCGCCAACTTCAGACATCAAAACCAAGGAATCTTTTTTATAAGTCAAGATTGGCTTGGCAGGAACGACATAATCCACCATGTGAATAGAAAGTATATATTCCTTATCGGGAATAAGTTTCACAAAAACAGGAATTCGTTCAAATTCAAAAGATTCAGCTTCTAACTTATTTACCGCATTCACATTACCTACTTGGGCAATTTTTTGTCCATCGAGAAACACTTCAAATGAAGCATTTCTTCCCAAATAGAAATAGTGAGGGTAATTGGCAATACTCGTATCAGCTTTAAAACGAAATCGAAACCAACCTTCCATCCTACCCTGTTCGTTAGCCATTTTTGCAGAAAGTTGAACGGGTTTTAGGGATTGCCAATCAGATTTATTTACATAGGAAGAATCATTTCCTTTTTTAAATAACCAGCCTTCCTTGGTGGTTAAATACAATTCCTTCAAATCTTCATACATGGAAGACCTTAGTGTAACACAAGTATCATTGGCCTTGATCGCAAGGGAAGTACAGAGAAAGAATAAGACAACAAAAAAACGCATATACTCAGGTTTTGGTCAGCATACCATTGTTCATGGTATCAGACATAGATCTGCCAACCAAACACCCGGGGTTCAGGACACAAAGCAGTTAGAACATCAATTTACGTTTTTTTCATCATATAAACACCTCCTGATCAGGTAATTTGCCCCTATTCCCTTCATTCCAACCTGTTGTTGTTTTCAGTACAAAACACACAGATACTCCGTACCTCATTCTCAGATACTTAACCTGTAAAAGCGATATAAGCCCTATATAAGCCCTATATAACCCCATTATAAGCCCATCTTTTTAGAGCCGTTTTATATGCAGATTTAATCTTGGAATAAAGTTGATAAAGCCCTCCTTAACAGTGAAACAGGTAAGAATATGGTACGAAGTTGATACTTAGCAAGGGCTCATATAGCTCCGGGCTTAAGCCCGGAGCTATATGAAAGTCATTTTCCTCCATTCGCCCTTAAATCATTGATGCAATTCGCATCTAATTGTGGGATATTGTTGTTCAACATATTCATCAATCCGGTGGTCTCAATGGTATAGTACATCAAACAATTGGTATTGGTACAATGTGCCCTATTATCAGCATCTTCATGCGACGTAACCATACCCGTTCCATTATTGACCAGTCCAAGTATATGTCCGATCTCATGCAACAATACTCCCGACTCTACTTTTACCCTGCTTGCCTGGTTAATACCGCCACTATTGGCTTGTATGGTTTTACCGAATAAACAAACGGAGGTATTTCTATAGGCGATCCCGACTACATTACCCTTATCAAAACTTGCATCAGTTACATAAACGTAAACAGTGATCTTATTCCCATCGGTATAGACCGTTCTATTCTTATCTGTGAAATCAGTAATATCCGATAACGATGCTGTTGCCTTTCCAATAGACGCCACTTGTTTACTCTGCACGGTAATACCTGCGGGTTTATTCAATCGTTGTTCAAGAAAAGTTCTCAAATTGACTACACTTTGCTCTTGTAACTGCATACCCGGACCAAACTGTATTTCTACCGTTAATGAAGTGTAGGTTTGATCAGCCAATAACTCAGCCGCAGAAGCCCCCACCCCACGGTGATCATTGATTCCTACCGGACCGGATAAAATAACGGAGTTCGTTTCTTTCTTGCAGGCAGCAACCAAGAATAAAAGGGCCCCAATAAGATAGTTTCTCATACCTGTTGATTTTGTATCTAAAAACGATATGAAAAAATGATGCCAAAAGATAAATGTGTAAGAATCAGACGATCCTGACCCCAAAAAACTAGACGATAGACCGATCATCCTAAAAAGCCTTAAAATCTTCTACAGAAGCAAAACTCATGTATGATTTTTTATTAATTTAGTTAAACCCTGCATGCTTTTAAAACTCATTCTCTGCTCTGCCTGAAATCCAACCTATGCAACTCTTCAGACAACTTTATTGTCTGGCTTAACGTATGTATTTGAAGTTAATCACATGACCCCTTTGTTACGTTTTCGACATATCCAATTAAAAGTGCTAGGGCTGATCTTAGTATCTATGTTAACAATGGGGTTCTATGCAAGCGCTCAATGTCCTCCGAACATTGGTTTTGAAAAGGGCAATTTTGATAACTGGGAAACATTGAAAGGCTCCATTGATGGTGGTGGAAATATCACGATGACCGCACAAGTTCCGGATCCCGGTAACCATGTAATGATGAGTGCCGCCGCAGATGGCAAGCTGGTGGATGAATATGGCGGATTTCCTGTTGTGTGTCCGAATGGAAGCGGATATTCAGTACGATTGGGGATGGCAAACGGTGGAAGAGATGCACATGGACTTGCCTACACTTTTGTAGTTCCGAAAACAAGTGGTGATTACAGTATCATTTACAACTATGCAGTTGTATTGGAAAACCCAACGCATCAGCCACATGAACAACCTTTGTTTAGTGTGAAAGTGTTCAATGTAACCGATAACAAATACGAAAGTTGTGGTTCCTTTCAATTTATTGCAGCAGCAGATCTACCCGGTTTTAAACTCTCTACAGCAGGAAGACCCAATGTTTATTATAAAGACTGGGCCCCCATCACTTTAAAACTTCCCGGTTTTGAAGGCAAGACTTTGCGATTAGAATTCACAGTGAATGATTGTACACTGGGCGGACATTTTGGTTATGCCTATGTTGACATCAATGAAAACTGTACGACTCCGATCACAGGAAATGTTTTTTGTGAGGATGCCACCAAAATGACATTGACAGCACCTTATGGATTTCAAGGCTATCGTTGGTTCACGGATGATTTTTCAAAATCATTGGGTGATAAAAACACATTGAAGCTCAATCCTGCTCCTCCTGTAGGAACCAGACTGGCATTAGAAATCACTCCTTTTCCAAATCAGGGATGTTTGGATACACTGTATACCACGATTACAAAATCACTTGACCCTTTTACATTCAATTTAGTAGAATCGATCGATGCTTGTAGGTTTCCGGGGTTAGATCTCACCAAGCCCGATCTTGTAAAAGGTAGTACACCGGGGCTGACCTATAACTATTTTGTTGATAATGACGAATCCGTTTTTGTTACCAATCCAAAAGCCATTACCAACTCCAGCGCCTATTATGTCAAAGCCAATAACAAAGCAGGTTGTACCGATACAAAATCAATATTCGTAACCATAAGGGACAATCCTATCATAAAAACCGTCAGCACGATCGCTGAGTGTATTCCAAAAACGGTCAACTTAAAAGATCCGTCTGTGGTTGCAGGTAACAGATCTGATCTTAGTTACTCATTTTGGGAAGATAAAGACGCAACCAAGCCATTGGTCAACGCTAACGCTATAACGAAATCCGGCACCTATTATATTCAAGCTGCCGATATTTATAAATGTACCGGTATGCAAGCTGTAGAAGTAGTGATTACACCGGTACCTAAAGCTGTGATCACTAATTTCACTTCTTGTGGTTCTTTACTATTATCATCCGTGAACCCTGCTGCGGGAAGTGACCCTACTGCAACCGTTAGTTATTGGAGTGATGCAGCAGCCACAACCAATAAACTATCCGACCAGCACTTATTCAATGTCACCACAAATTATTATGTAAAAGTAACTTCGTCAGGTGGTTGTTCAGTGATTAATCCTGCCAAGGTCACCATTAACTCCTATCCCGATTTTTCAGTGAAAGAACCTGCAGCTGTACGAATACCGCAAACAGTGAATTTAAGTAGTACTGTACCACCAAGTCAACAGTGGCGTTATACGTATTGGGAAGACAGTGTTGCAACTAAAATTTTGATGAATCCTGATCGGGTACTTAAATCAGGAACCTATTTCATCAAAGCCACTACGAATGAGGGATGTGCTGTGATTCAGCCGGTAGATGTCAAAATCGAGGATGCCATCATTCAACCTGCCAACGTTTTTTCTCCCAATGGAGATGGTATCAATGATACATGGGTCATCCCATTGATTGAGTATTATCCTGAATCTACCATAGAGATCTTTACCAGAAATGGTCAATCTATCTACCAATCTAAAGGCTATTCTCGTGTTTGGGATGGCAGATCCAATGAAGGAAAAATCGTTCCGGTAGGCGTTTATTATTATGTGATCAAGGCTTCTCCTAAGTTGAAACCGTTTGCAGGTACCATAACCGTACTTTACTAACTGTTTATCCCTGAATGATTCTGTATTTTCGCTTCATAAGACACGCCTTATGGATGTTAAGATCGAAGATTCCTGGAAAGCAGTTCTCAAACATGAATTCACCAAACCTTACTTTTTACAGGTAGCAACACACCTGAAAACAGAAAGGGCAACCGGTGCCATCATCTATCCACCGGGCTCACTTATTTTTAATGCATTCTTCTCCACCCCTTTTGATCAATTGAAAGTGGTCATTCTAGGACAAGACCCTTATCATGGTGCAGGGCAGGCGCATGGATTAAGTTTTTCAGTTCCTGCGGGAGTTCCTCCGCCACCATCATTGGTGAATATTTACAAAGAACTGAACAAGGACATAGGTATGCCCATTCCGAAAACAGGTGATCTTACAAAATGGGCGAAACAAGGTGTCTTATTATTGAATGCCGTGCTTACCGTTAGGGCCAATGAACCGGCAAGTCATGCAAAGATTGGTTGGATGGACTTTACAGATGCTGTCATCCGAAAAATATCAGATGAAAAAGAAGGTATCATTTTTTTATTATGGGGAAGATTCGCACAAGAAAAACAAGTCTTGATCGATGAAACCAAACACCATGTATTAAAAGCAGCACACCCTTCTCCATTTAGCGCCGATAAAGGATTTTTTGGATGCAAACATTTCAGCAGAACCAATGAATTATTGATGAAACAAGGCTTGTCTCCTATTGACTGGGATTTATCAACAGAAGTAACTACAACATGAAAAAAACAAATGATACACCTGTTTGGAAGCTGATAGTTGGACGAATCATTGCTGTGTATGCATTGATTCTATTCATCATTACAATGATCCCTGCCATCATTTTTTATCTTCCATGCTTCTTACTCAATGATCCGGCAAAAGCAAGTTGGCACAGACATGTATCTCGTGTCTGGATGTGGATCTATCTGCATTTGATTGGTTGTCCATTAAGTGTAAAAGGAAAAGAACATTTCACAAGTGATACCAACTTTGTCATTGTTTGTAATCATAATAGTCTGATGGATGTGCCGGTTAGCACCCCTTTCATGCCAAGACCTAATAAAACCATTGCTAAAAAAAGTTTCGCCAAAATCCCTCTTTTTGGCTGGATCTACACTTTTGGCAGTGTACTGGTTGATCGAAAAAGTGACGAAAGCCGTAGAAAAAGTTATGAAGAAATGAAACGAATGTTGGCGATCGGATTGGATATGCTGATCTATCCGGAAGGAACCCGCAATAGAACTGCAGATCCTTTGAAAAGTTTTTATGATGGTGCTTTCAGATTAGCAGCAGATACCGGAAAACCTATGCTACCCGTTATTTTATTACACACGAAAAAAGTTTTACCTGCACATATTTTTTTCTACCTGATGCCACATCATCTGGAGATGCACTTTCTTCCTCCGATTGAATCTAAAGGGAAATCTGCCACTGCATTAAAAGAAGAATTATTTTCTATTATGTGGAACTACTATCAAGAAAATGCTTGATACAGCTATTAAAAACCTGAATTCGAAAACACTCGACTTCTGTTGATTCGCAGATCACGCAGAATACCTGATTTGGGATTGATGGTAATGTTGAAAGAGCGGAACAATCCGATAGGTGTAACATTGACAGACAATTGCCAACAATGCATTTCTCGGGTGATGAACATACTGAATTGCTGCAACCCACCTTGCGTGATATCGTAGTACCCGTTACCGCCTAATTTCCATTTATCGGTAAGACTAAAGTCCCCATTGAAATTAATACTAGAAAATAATTGTGTTTCAAATCCTGAAAAATCAGGTTTTAGTACACGACTAAAATTAAGTGAATAAGCAAGATTCAAACTCCAGGGTATATTGAAATCTGTAAACTCAGCAGGATTTGCTCTGGCAAATTGTAATTGTCTTTGCTGTTCCTCAGGTGTCATGAAAGGATCGATCGGTATATCTCTATCTTTTTCAGTGCTGCCATCTTTGGGCTTGCTGGAAAATGAAGTAGACACTGCAAGATTTCCACTCGTAATTCTTCCAAGCTTCAATTTAGCCGGATCAAATAGAATACGATTCACACGATACCCTTGCCCGTCAATATCATAGGGATCCAGATTCATTCCGGCAGTAATATTGATTTTATCAAACAGCGTACTACGTGCATAAATATTAAAATTACCCAGTGCAAAACTATCTGCTAGAAAATTATAGGATGAATTGAATCCAAAACCATCGATCAGTTTTATTTTCTTTGTTGCCTTACCGGTGCTATCTGTTTTGTCTTTCACTTTCATCTCGAGCAAATTATCAATACCAAATGAAACACCCCCAAATGTACCTTCTGAAAAAGCTCCGATGATTCCACCTTCAAACTGTGATAGACGAAGTTGTCTTCCGGTAGAATCTACTTGGGTATTGTAGTAATACTTCTTCGCCATATCAGGTCTGTAGTTCAAAGACAGACTAGGTCTAACTTCATGTCTGATGGTTCTACCGCCATCTTTTGATTTGATACTGTAAGTACCAAAAATGCGCGTATTCGCACTGATACCAAATGCCATTTGTCTGGCTGTATAAAAACCACGTTCAACAGATGTCTCCACTTTTTTAGCAGTGCTATTCCAACTCCTAAAAATTCTTTGTCCATACCAACGTTCTTCATAAGATACACTTGGAGCTAAAGTAATAGGGCCTAAAGAAGGCAGTGAAAGTGTAATAGGTATATTATGTTGCGCCCCCCACTGCATGGTATCTAACATCTGTCTGAAATTAAAGGCTGTATCATAAAATGACAACTGGTTTTGCAAGTTGCCACTATAACCAACACCTATTTTTTCATACCACTTAGCGGTTCCTACCTGTTCTTTTCTTTGGAATGGATAAAAAGTCACCACGTTAAAATTCACTGTTGGTAAATTCAGATTCACCAATCGGGTATTGTTATTCTGGTTGTGATTGGCATTCATGGAAAGGTTGTATTTACCTCGCCAATCTTTCGTATAGTTAACGGATGAACTTAACTGATTCTGAAAATTTTGAAACGGATTGTTCAATAAGTTTTGATTGAAGCGTGTGCTACCAAAGTTTACGTTACCGGAAAAGCTGGTACCGGGTCTTGCCCTGCTATCACGATTATGCGCCCAGTTGATCATGAACGAGCGACTTCGATTAAACTCATCTTTTGAAACAGCAGCCCTGTTTAATGCTTTCGTATTTTGTATGGTTAGATTGAAATTACCCGTATACGCATAACGTTTGATATACTTGGAGTTGAAATTGGCCATCCAGCCACCATAGGAATAAAAGTTAGTTCTGGTGGTAAGGTCTACGTATTCATTGATGAGAAAATAATAGCCAAGCCCTTCTAAACCCAGACCAAAATCCTCACTGGCAGTAAATGCGGGGGCCATGAGCCCGGATTGAGCTCCTTTATTCAAAGGGAACAAACCAAATGGAATCCCTACCGGCATAGGAACCCCTTCGAATTCAGGGAAAGCGGCACTTGAAATACCGAGTTTGTTATTGATGATTTTCATCTTACCTGTTCTAAAGGCAAAATGGGGTGTATCCAAATTACAGGTTGTAAAACGGGCTTTACTGGCAAAGACCTCTGTGGCACTGATCTTTTTTAATTTTTGAGCATTGACATAGATCTCGCCTTCTTGAAAAAAAGTATTCTTGGTCAACCCTTTGGCCGATCGCATATCATAAAAAATGGAATCACTCACTGATTTCATCTCTCCCTGTGTGAATTGAGGCTTACTCATGGGATTACCCGTAGAATCCAAAGACCCATATGCTTTCACCATTTGCGATTGTTGGTCATAACGAATGGTAGCTGCTTCCATCAGCAAATCTTTGTATTCAGTTTTTGCTTTCCCATACAATAGAAATTCCTTGGTATCAATGATCAAAACACCCGAATCCATAGCTGTGTATTTGATAGGGGCATCGATCGAATCTTTAGAAATTTTGATGGTATCTATTCTGGAAACGGAATCAGGGCGTTGCTTTTGTAAAAGGCTATCCGACTTTACTCGCGTAGTATCCGATTTTTTAGGAACTGTGATCGTGTCTTTGATGGAAGGAATCAAGTGATCAGATGAATAAAAAGCGGCAACATTGTTCTGCGTAAGAAATGTTAATATGAGCAAATATCCACACACCACAATAGGAAGCATGCTTTTTGCGTTAATTTTACGGCGTTTGCTCATATTCACTGGACAAAAATAGTGTTTGAAACGTGTAAACCGAACTCTGGGTATAATCCTTTAACGAATTGATATGATGCGTGTTAAATATGCTGCTTTTGTTTTGTTAAGTTTAGGGATCGCTTTCCTGAGTGCTTTTACGGGTCCTGCCGGTAAACCACAGCAAAAACAGGTATTGAAAAGAATTATTATTGATGCCGGACATGGTGGTGAGGATGTAGGTGCTCGCGGCAGGTATTCTACCGAAAGCCAAATATCACTGGAAGTAGCTTTAAAGCTTGAAAAAATGCTGCAGGCTGCATTACCGGATGTTGATATCGTTATGACACGCCGTACCGATGTGTTTCATTCGGTGATTCAAAAAGCGGATATCGCCAATCAAGCCAAAGGTGATCTTTTCGTATGTATACACGTTAACTCCGCTGCACCATCTCGCCACAGGGAGTTTGTAGGTTATAAAACCGTCACAGTCAGGAGAAAAGGGAAATCTGTTAAACAAAGAGTGAAGGACTACAGAACCTGGACAACCCCCAACCCTGCCAAAGGAACCGAGACCTATATTTATGGTGTTGATAAGACCGATGAGCGTAAAGCAGTGGCCAGTGAGGGTCTGGATGAGTACCTGGATAGCGTCTCCATAAAAATATTACAAGCCAGAAAGACCAACGATGCAAATGACCCCACAAAAACCATGTTGGCCAATATCCTTACCCAACAATACTTTCAACGCAGTGCTAAGTTAGCACTAACCATAGAAGAGGAATTCCAGAAAGTGGGGCGTATCAGTCGTCAGGCGCAGCAGCGTAAAAAGGGGATTTGGGTGTTGCAAGCTGTTAATATGCCTGCCGTACTTGTAGAGACCGGCTTTATTTCCAATCCTGAAGAAGAAGATTATTTAAATAGTGAGAAAGGGCAGATCGAGATCTGTGAAGTGATAACCCGCTCTATTCGATTATATAAGAACTCACTGGAGAATCAGATAGGTATTTCCAGCAGTGCCGGTTCGAGGAAATAAGTTCCCTTTAACATACATCGTAGAGGCGTACCACAATAAATCTTAGTTTTGCGGTATATGAAGATATCGAACGAAACAAAAGTAGGCGCCCTCACAGCAGTGGCTATTACCTTACTGATTCTCGGATTTAATTTTCTGAAAGGGAAAACACTCTTCAAAACCGGTAATATCATTTATGCAAAATATACCGATACCAAAGGTATTATGGTATCAAACGGAGTATTCATCAATGGATTTCAGGTAGGTTCGGTTTATGATATAGAGAACGCTGATAAAAATCTTTCCGCCATTGTAGTTGCCATTAAGTTGAAAGACAACTATAATATTCCTGCCAACTCAATTGCAAGCATCAAGGAAAATCCACTGGGAAATGCCAGTATCACCATTGCTCTTGGAGATGCTGCGACTTATGTGAAATCAGGCGATACCATTTTAACTGCCTCGAATGCAGGATTACTGGGAGATGTCATGAATAAATTAGGTCCGGTTGGCGATCAAATCAAAACAACGGTTGGATCTTTAGATAGCGTACTGAAAAACATCAACACCATCTTTGATCCTGCAACAAAAAACAATCTTCAAGAAGTTATCGCAAATATCAATAAAACCACTGCTAGTCTGGTGGTCTCCTCTGCTTCTATTCAAGCTATGCTCAATCAGCAAACAGGTGCCATTACTGCTTCGATGAATAACGTGAATAGTTTCACCAAAAATCTGGCTGATAACAATGATAAAGTGACCAAGATGTTGGGAAATGTAGAGAAGACAACAGAGAATTTATCGAAAGCTGATATTGATGGAACTGTGGCTCAATTGAAAAACTCGATTGAAACATTGAATACCATTCTTGGAAAAATGTCTTCAACAGATGGTTCACTTGGAAAATTATTGAACGACAAAGCCCTGTACGATAACCTAACCAATACTGTTAGAAGCGCCAATATTTTGATGGATGATTTACGTGTACATCCCAAGCGCTACGTGAATATCTCTGTCTTTGGTAAAAAAGACAAAAAAGGTCCGCTCATGGCACCATTAGATTCTACCAAGGCTAAACAATAATGTTGAAAAGGTTTCATTATATCAGCCTGTTACTGTGCGGGATGCTCCTGCTTTCGTTTTCATGGTGCATGGCGCAACAAAAAACAGATACAGCATCCCAACCATCAACCGGTCAATTATTGGAGTTTCTTGAAGCAGATAAACAGAATATCAAAAAAATAGATTCCCTCAATCAGTTTATCTCTTATGTCGGTAGAGTCAAAATAAAGCAGGCTAAAACCTTGTTTTATGCAGACAGTGCGGTTCTGAATCCTGTTACAAATGTCTTCGAAGCGTTTGGCAATATTCATATCAATGACGCCGATAGTGTTCATACCTATGCTCAGTACCTGAAATATCTTGCCAAAGAAAAACAGGCATTTCTCAAAAAAAGAGTTCGACTTACAGATGGCAAAAGCACACTTACCACTGATGAGCTGGAATATGATGTAACTGTAAAGATTGGAACCTATTTGAAAGGTGGTAAAGTGGTCAACCAAAAAACAACCCTTACCAGTATAGAAGGGTACTATTATGGTGATACCAGAGATATCATTTTCAAAAGAAATGTAAAACTGGTGAATCCTGATTATAAGATCGATACAGATACTCTACAATACAATACCAATACTGAGATTGCCACGTTTACCAGTCCAACAACCATTCGAAATGATAAAAAATTGGTCATCAAAACCAGATCAGGATTTTATGACTTAAAAAACAAACGTGCTGAATTATACAAACGTTCTGTTATTGATGACAGCAGTTATACCATGACTGCAGATGATATGGCACTGGATAGTATCAGCGGGCTGGGTGAATTCAGAGGCAATGCTGTTTACAGAGGAAAAGATTCAACCAAGGGTTTTGATCTGATCGCTAATAACATCAAAACAAACAATAAGAAAAATTCTCTGTTGGCAACGCAGAGTCCATTGTTATTACTAAAACAAGACAGAGATTCAATTTTTATAGCTGCAGACACTTTTTATTCTGCAAAACTTTCAGACTTATTGAAGATCAAAAATGTGCCACGGGTAAGAGATAGTATCGATTTTACTTTTTTAACAGACACCACCAAAGAAGATAGTACAGATAAATATTTCGAAGCTTATTACAATGTGAAAATTTTTTCAGACTCGATGCAAAGTGTGGGTGATAGCTTGTTTTATGCTTTGAAAGACTCTGTTTTTCGTTTGTTCAAATCACCTGTAGTATGGGCACAAGCTAATCAAGTAACAGGAGATACCATCTACATGTACCTGAAAAATAATAAACCGGAGCGTTTGTATGTCTTTGAGAATGCCATGGCATTGAGTCAGGTAGATAGCACCATTTATTTCAACCAGGTAAAGGGTAATACCATCAATGCTTATTTTGATACAACCGGACAAATTCAATTTCTACGATCAAAAGGGAATTCAGAGAATGTCTATTATGCTACTGATGAAGAAGGCAATTTTATTGGTGTGAATAAGAACAGTTCTGATGTAGTAGAAATAAGGTTCACAGATGGCAAAGCCAAACGGGTATTATTGATCAATGGTGTGGATGGCACCATGTATCCCATGCGTAAAGTCAACCACGAAGAATTGAAACTCAGAAATTTTCGATGGTTAGATGATAAAAGACCAAAGAGCAGATACGACATCCTTTCATCACAATAATGCTTCCCTCCTTTTTTTGTAAATTGCGGTATGATCTTACCGAAATTTGTTCACACAAGGTTGATTCATCCTCTCAGACAATTCATCCACGACAGTAGAGCCATTGGCATTACTTTATTGGTATGTACTGCCGTATCATTAATTGCAGCTAACTGGGGTGAATGGGGTGAGGCGTATAGAAGCATGTGGAACATTAGTTTTGATGGCACCAATGCTCATCATGCTCATTTGGGATATTTATCATTACCCAATTCTCCCTTGCTAATCATCAATGATGCATTGATGGCGGCTTTCTTTTTTCTAGCTGGAATGGAAATCAAAAGAGAATTGGTATGTGGCGAATTAGCATCTATCAAAAAATCAGCTTTACCTGTATTTGGTGCGATCGGTGGAATGTTGGCACCCGCTCTCTTTTTCGGATTATTCAATAAAGGAACACCATACATGGAAGGATGGGCCGTACCTACTGCTACAGATATTGCTTTTACTTTAGGTATCGCATCATTATTGGGTAAAAGAGTTCCCGTTGCGCTAAAAATATTTTTGACTGCACTAGCCATCATCGATGATCTTGGTGCTATTGTGGTGATCGCACTTTTTTATGGAGGAGAAATTGCGATCGGTTATCTCATAGGCGCTGCATCCATTATTACACTCTTATTGTTTTTGAACAAAAGAAAAATTGCATTTGGAGTCGTTCATTGGATACTCGGATTACTGCTCTGGTATATGATGTTCAATTCAGGTATTCATGCTACCGTTGCCGGTGTGATTTTCGCCTTCATGGTGCCAGTAAAAAATCTGGAAGCTTATGAGCTTAAGTTTCATACACCTGTATACTTTATCATCATGCCTATTTTCGCCTTAGCGAATACAGCCATTGGTTTTCCCACAGATAGTCTTAGCGCATTGAACAGCAGCCTAAGCTGGGGTATCATCATCGGACTATGTATTGGGAAACCGGTAGGTATTACGGCTGCTTGTTATTTTCTTGTTTCCAGGAAACTGGCAGAGCTGCCTTCAGGTACGAATTGGATGAAAATGATTGGTGGTGGATTACTGGCAGGTATAGGCTTTACCATGAGTATCTTCATCTCTACACTGGCATTCAGCAATCCTGCAGAACAAGACATAGCCAAAATATCAGTCTTATTAGCTTCACTCATTGCGATGCTCGCAGGGTATGTTTGGCTAAGAAATAGTAAATAAAAAGTAAGAAGCAAGGAACAGGAAACAAGGCTCAAGGAAGACACAAGGATCAAGAAACAAGAAAGTCTCAAGGCTCAATAAACTTGTACATTGGCTCTTGAAACTTTCTTGTTTCTTGTTTCCCGACTTCTTGTTTCTTATTTCTTATTCCTCTGTTTCTATCCTTCTTTCTCCATCATCAAATACGCTTTGATAAATCCATCGATCTCACCGTCCATGACAGGTCCTACATTGCCTACTTCATAATCGGTACGATGATCTTTGATCATTTTATAAGGATGGAAAACATAACTTCTGATCTGACTCCCCCACTCGATCTTCTTCTTATTCGCATTGGTAGCATTCATCGCTTCCTGACGTTTGCGTAATTCTTCTTCATACAAACGACTCTTCAACATCTTCAATGCCAATTCACGATTCTCACCTTGTGTTCTGGCTTGCTGACACTCAACAATAAATCCACTGGGAATATGTTTCAAACGAACAGCTGTTTCAACTTTGTTCACGTTTTGTCCGCCACTACCACCACTTCTATAAAAAGCCCACTCCAGATCTCCGGGGTTCACATTGATCTCAATACTATCATCGATCAAAGGATAAACAAATACAGATGCAAAGGAAGTATGACGACGCGCATTGCTGTCAAATGGAGAAATACGCACCAATCGATGAACGCCACTTTCAGCTTTTAAGAATCCGTAAGCAAAGTCTCCATCAAACTGAAGTGTGGCACTTTTGATACCGGCCCCATCTCCTTCTTGAAAGTCCAACTCTGTTACTTTCCAACCTTGTTTATCACCGTACATACGATACATGCGCAACAACATCTCCGCCCAATCCTGACTCTCTGTTCCACCGGCACCGGAGTTGATCTGTACAATGGCGGGTAGTTCATCTTCAGGTTTATTCAAAGTGCTCTTGAATTCTGCATCTTCAATGGCTGCTAAAGCTTGTTCATACGATTGTTTGGTTTCCTCTTCACTTGCATCACCACCTTTCCAGAAATCAAAAAGCACGGCAAAGTCTTCGACTGCAGTCTCTACTTGTTTATAGAGTCTGAGCCAGTACTCATTCACTTTAATTTCTTTCATGATAGCCGTGGCGCGGGTATTATCATCCCAAAAGCCCGGAGATAGAGAGAGTTGTCGATCCGTATCTACTTTGTAATTACGATTATCGACGTCAAAGAAACCTCCTCAGGACCACCACACGGTCCCTCATACTCTTGATTTGTTCTTGTGTCATACTTTAATTTTTTGATATCAGATGTCAGATCGCAGATTTGAAAATAAATCTGCGATCTGACATCTGACATCTAACATTCAAAAACATAAGCCTCGTAAGCCGGATTCTGTTCCTATACCATCATTTATCTAGCCCTAACATTACTGTTAGGATCTTGCTGCCTACCCTGGAATCTCCCGATCAAGATCGGAATCGGACGAGCCGCCCTCAAAGACTCCTATACATGGCATTACAGCACCCAAGGTTTACCCTTCTGTTTTGTTACCAATACAGAACGTGAGCTCTTACCTCACATTTTCACCCTTACCCCCACATTGCTGTGGGGACGGTTATTTTCTGTGGCACTTTCTCGTCCCCACACTGCTGTGGGGAGCCGGCTATTCACCGGTGGGTTGCCCTATGCTGTCCGGACTTTCCTCCCCCACAGTACTGTGGAGGCGATGGTTCGGGCTTATGCAAAGGCAAAGGTAAATGAAAGTGAAAGGTGAAACGTGAAAAGAGAAATGATTCTTTTCACGTTTCACCTTTCACTTTTGAATATTAATATTGAAAAAACACTTCCGTAGCCCCATACCCAAATCGGGGATCATATTGATTGATGAAATGCTTTACTTCTCTTTTGGTTTTGAGAATATCGTGTATTTCCTCACGTAAACGGCCTTTCCCTACACCGTGAATCACGATCAATGAAGGTTGACGATGAGCAATGGCTAGATCAAACCATTTTTCAAATTCAGCCAATTGAATACCGATGATCTCGAGGTTACTGAGTTTTTCATAATTGTCAGTCAGCTTTTCAATATGAAGATCGATCACAGATCTGGCAGGGGGCAAATGCTGACGCACTTTTGATGCATCATAGATCTTAAACCCTTTGTTCGATAATTTAGAGAGATCTACAAACTCTTCTTCTTGTTTCTCAGGGTACTCTTTGAATAATTGATAAGAAAAAGTCGGCTCATTGTTTTCTTTCAATGCTTCAATACGCTGAAAGATCTGTTTAGGTTTTAGTTTCAATTGTGCTTCATAATGAGCAGCTTTCCCTTTTTTGGGTTGAAGCAAAGAAAAATCGACAGAGAAAGATGGACTATCATTCACTGCTTCAAAATCGATATCATGCAAATAAAAATCATGAAAGCCTTGCACCTGATTTACCAATTCAAAATTCAGGTCATGTAAAAAGAATTGTTTGTAGGTAAACTGATAAGCATCTGCAGTTTTATTGACAAGATGTACTTTCAGCAGCTCTACTACTTCATCATTGAAATCATCCAAGGCAAATTTGGGGATAAAAGATAACCACACGCCATCTGCCACTTGTATTTGATTGGGCTTAGGCTTTTCTTTTGGAACTTGATCGATGTATTGTTTAGGCGCGACCTTCTTTTCAGGTTCCTGTTTCTTTTTCGTAAACCGATAGAAATAAGGGAAATCGATCTGATCCATGTAAGCAGGGAACTTCACACCCCTCACTTCGATCATGACCATTTTATCGTTGATCAGTTCAATGACCTTCCCCTCTTCATTACTGTGCAATACGATGATATCATCCCCAACCTGGTACTTCATGTCACTCCAATTTCGCTGCAAAGTTAATCAGATCCTATCAGGATTCCGTATTCAATCTACTGCGTTTGCGTCCGTACAAAAAGTAGATCGAGAGCCCAATACCCATCCAAACAAAGAACCACAACCAACTTACGGCAGGGATTTCAATCATCAGATATAAGCAACACAAAGCTCCCAATACAGGAATCAATGAATGATTTTTAAGGAAACTATACACGGCTGTGATCAAAGCAATCAATACAAATACAAGGAACAGTATTTCCTGATAACCTTCGGTACCAATATTCTGAAAAGCAGCCATGATACGACTCCAAGAGAAGTAAACAAAGATGCCGACCAATGCAGGGATCAACAATTTACCGTTGATATAAGGTAATGAAAAAGCATTGCTTCCTTTTGCTTTTGCAAGGCGTGGTAATGCCAATACACCAAAACATACCAATACAAAGGCAAACAAAGTACCGATACTGGTTAAGTCTGTCATAGTACCGCTAGAGACAAATAATGCCGGAACACCTGCCATCAAACCGGTGAGGATCGTAGCAAATGAAGGGGTTTGAAATTTAGGATGTACCTGTGCAAATTTTTTAGGTAACAACCCATCCCTACTCATACTCATCCAGATACGTGGTTGTCCGAGTGCAAATACCAATAATACACTTGTTGTTGCCACAACTGCACTGATTGAAATGATATAGCCGATCTTATTCATCTTTAGTTTATCAAATACATAAGCCAAAGGATCATCCACTTTCAGTTCACTGTAATGCACCATTCCCGTCAGTACCAGTGCAATCAAAATATACAATCCGGTACAGATCAATAGTGAATAGATCATGCCTTTGGGTAGATCTCTTTGTGGATTCTTACATTCTTCTGCAGTGGTAGAAATCGCATCAAATCCAATATAGGCATAGAACACGGCAGATACACCTGCTAATACGCCACCAAATCCATTGGGCATAAAGGGAGTCCAGTTATCGGTGTCCACATAAAAGAAACCCATCACGATCACAAAAATGATCACTCCGATCTTGAACATCACCATGGCATTGGTGCTCTTCTTACTTTCTTTGATACCGATATAAGCCAACACAGTGATAAGTGCCACGATCATAAAAGCAGGAATGTTGATGATCATTTTCCATCCACCCAATACAGGTGCATTCATGATCGCATCATATCCCATTCTGGCATGATTGGTCATGCTTTCCAATGTCTTTCCTTCAGCCATTCCTTTCATGGCTTCCTCATAACCGAGCTGCGCATTGGAGGCATTGGTGGCGAGCCAACCGGGCAGGTGAATACCAAACCCTTCCAACAGGTTATTGAAGTAACCACTCCAACTGATCGCTACAACGATATTACCAATAGAATATTCCAGGATCAATGCCCAACCGATGATCCATGCAATCACTTCACCAAAAGAGACATAGGCATAAGTATAAGCACTACCTGCAATGGGGATACGACTTGCAAATTCAGCATAACAAAGAGCACTGAAACCGCAAGTGATGGCCGTGATAATAAATAGAACAGCAATCCCCGGTCCACCATTATAGGCAGCAGTACCAATCGTTGAAAAGATACCAGCTCCGATCACTGCGGCAATACCCATGAAAGTAAGATCACGGACGCCTAATATTCTTTTCAATCCGGTACCATGACCGTCTGTGTGACCTGCTGCAGCTTCTGCTGCGATTTTATCGATTGATTTTCTTCTGAATAAAGAACCTGACATGCTCGTTGGTTTTGGTATAAAGCAATCTGTATATGCGCCAATGGTTCATCACCATTAGGTATGGATGACAAGATAAATGAATCCCGTTAATATTCACGCTGTATCAGGAAATTAGCCAGTTCCTGTAAAGGCTCTTTGCGAACTGATCGAACAGCAATGGCATCCAGATGCTGCAAGGCGGTTTGCAAGTATTTATCCTTTAATTCTTTGGCCCACTCATCAATATTACAATCGCGGAAGATCTGCAGGATTTGATCTACTTTATCAGGAGGGTTTTGTTGCATCAACTGCAATAATCGATTTCTTTGATCCTGATTGGCTACTTCCAATGCATGTAACATGAGGAAGGTTTTTTTATTCTGACGAATATCACCACCAACATCTTTTCCGAATTTTTCAGGATCACCAAAAGCATCCAGATAATCATCCTGTACCTGAAAAGCGATGCCTAAATTTTTACCAAACTCATACAAGTGTTTACAATTGCCTTCACTGGCACCACCAATGATAGCTCCCATTTCCAAACTAGCCGCCAACAGTACCGAAGTTTTCAGGCTGATCATGTGAATATAATCATCCAATGATACGGAACTGCTTTGTTCAAAATCCATATCCATTTGCTGTCCCTCACAAACCTCTCTAGCTGTTTTATTAAAGAGATGGATGATCCGATGTAAGTATTGGGGTTGTATTTTATTCAGATAGTCATAAGCCTTGATCAACATCACATCTCCGGCTAATAAAGCAGTACTTAACCCATATTTCATGTGTACTGTTTCCATGCCTCTGCGTAATGGCGCTTCATCCATGATATCATCGTGGATCAGTGTAAAGTTGTGAAACAATTCAATGGCTGTGGCCAATTCCCAACTATCAGAATGAATCTCATCAAACAATTCATTCCCCATCAAACACATAACAGGTCTGATTCTTTTTCCACCCCATGATAAAAAATATTCATTGGGTTCATACAAACTAGCAGGTTGTTCGGGAAAATGTCTGACCGCAAAATGGTCAGCGAATTTTGTTACTAAATCTTTAAAACTGTGCATAATACAAACCTAAATATAAAACCAAAAGTAACCTTAACTATTCCTTCCGGAATCACGAGATTATTTTTGGCACGATTTTATATTATACAGACAAAAACACTGTTATGAAATGAGCCATAACTAAGGTAGGTACCGACCGAATGTTATTTGGCGAATTCCATGTGACCAAAATCAATAAAAATTAACACATGAAAAGAATAGTTCTGTTAACCCTGATTGTTTTAGTTGCTAATGCGGCTATGTCTCAAAGTACCGGCTCAACCTATAAAACAGCGTTGGGTGTGAAAGTATATCCCGGAGCCATTAGTATCAAGCATTTCACGAAAAGTAATGTTGCGCTTGAAGGACTTGGTTATATCTCCAATGATGGATTTCGTTTAACGGGCTTGTATGAATACCATGGGAATTTTAATGGTGTAGATGGTTTGAAATGGTATATCGGTGGTGGTGGACATATCGGCGTTTGGAGCGATAACTGGCGTAATCGTTACCCAACACGTAATGACGGTCTAGCGATTGGTGTAGATGGCGTATTGGGTGTTGATTATAAGGTCAAAGGCGCTCCACTGAATCTTAGCTTCGACTGGCAGCCTTCCTTTAATTTCATCGGATACAACTACTTTGAAGGTGGTTGGGGTGGAATTGGGATTAGATATACCTTTTAGAACTGAAGAATATGCAATATCCAATGTCCAAGTAAAATTCATAATTGGACATTGGATATTGAATATTGGATATTTCTCTGTTCCTCTGTTTTATCCCAGCTTAAACAAGCTTTCTACAAAAGCATGCTTATCAAAGATGATCAGATCATCTATTTTTTCTCCTACGCCGATATATTTGACAGGAATCTTGAATTGATCAGCAATGGCAAGTACCACGCCACCTTTTGCTGTTCCGTCTAATTTGGTAATAGACAATGCGGATACTTCTGTTGTTGCGGTGAATTGTTTGGCTTGTTCCAATGCATTTTGTCCGGTAGAACCATCCAATACCAACATCACTTCATGGGGTGCATCAGGAATTACTTTTTGGATCACTCGTTTGATCTTACTGAGTTCATCCATCAAATGCAATTTGTTATGCAATCGACCTGCTGTATCAATGATCACAACATCCGCATTACGTGCTACAGCACTTTTTACGGTATCAAACGCAACAGCGCTTGGGTCTGAGCCCATAGCTTGTTTTACAATAGGAACACCTACCCTTTCACTCCAGATGGTCAGTTGATCTACTGCAGCTGCGCGAAAAGTATCAGCAGCACCTAGTATGACATCTTTACCGGCCTTTTTATAATTATGAGCCAGCTTACCGATAGTGGTTGTTTTACCAACACCATTAACACCTACCACCAATATGACGTAAGGTTTTTTTCCTTCCGGGATTTCAAAATCCTGGTAAGAAAGTTCAGGTGCATCTACCAATAAAGCTGCGATCTCTTCTTGTAACAATTGATTGAGCTCAGCAGTACCAACATATTTGTCTTGTTTTACTCTTTTCTCAATCCTTTCAATGATCTTAAGAGTTGTATCAATACCTACATCTGCGCTTACCAATGCTTCCTCAAGGTTATCCAATACTTCGTCATCTACGGTTGTTTTACCTGCAATTGCTTTGGTAATTTTAGAGAAGAAGCCTTCCTTGGTCTTTTGTAATCCCTGATCCAGACTTTCCTTTTCTTTCTTCCCGAATAATTTATCAAACAAACCCATGATACCTTGTTTTAAGGATGCAATTAAATACAAAAAGCCTTCTCGTAAAAGAGAAAGCTTTTAATATGATAAGGTCAGAACGATTATTTCTCTGACATGAAGTCTTTAACCTTGTCTTTGTGTACAATAGCTTCTTTGAAGGTGTATGCACCTGTCTTTGGGCTACGTACCGCTCTGATCACTTTAGTCCAGTTCTTAGCTTCAGCGGCTGCTTTCTGGTCTTTTACTTTCGCGTTTTTGGAAGCTGCTTTTGCCATGATTATTTGATTTCTTTATGAACGGTTACTTTTTTCAAAATTGGATTGAACTTTTTCAGTTCCATACGCTCAGGCGTATTCTTTTTGTTTTTGGTAGTGATATAACGGCTTGTACCTGGCAGACCTGTAGTCTTATGCTCAGTGCATTCCAAAATCACCTGTACCCTGTTACCTTTCTTTGCCATTGTATTAGGTAGTTTTTTCTTTTTGTTAATTAGATCTTAGCTCCCTGGGCTCTCATTTCTTTGATCACAGTTGCCAAACCATTCTTATTGATGGTTCTTAAAGCATCAGTTGAAACCTTCAGGGTTACCCAACGGTCTTCCTCAGCAAAAAAGAAACGCTTCTTTTGTAAATTTGGTAAAAAACGACGCTTGGTCTTAATGTTTGAGTGAGAAACACTATTTCCTACGATCGGCTTTTTTCCAGTAACCTGACATACTCTTGCCATGACTCAATTTTTTTCGGGACGGCAAAGGTAGGGAAATGCTCCAAAATATCCATACGAAATTCTCTTTTTTTAATGAATTTGTTCACACTCCCCGTATAAATTTCGTTTGGAACATATTTTTTGAGCCGGGTTTTCCACATTTCGCCTTTCCGCCACCCTCATTTCTAAAAAAAATTCTGTGATTTTCTGTGCCCTCAGTGGCATTTATAGCCACAGAAAACACTGAAAATCACAGAAATAAGGATTAAAGTCGGATGATATCTCCGAAAAAGACCGCATTCATGAATAATTTCGAGGTCCCCAACCAGAATGCTCTGAAATTGAGATTATCTACCATAGAAATCACCTTCCCCCTACCTACTGCATCAATATTGATTGCTGCACTCTTCTTTACGACCTCTTTGTACCCACGATATAAATACCCGCTTTGTAAAGGGTTATCGGTATACATGACGGGAGAATCATATGGATTATTGTTTTGATCCATGAACAACGTGTTCGACTTAAAAATGCTCACTGATGGCTGACGATAACCATATGCCAAAGGATGGGTCAGATCTAATTGTGCTTCAAACAATGAGCCGGCCATGTCTTTAGCACGCATTTCATCTGAACGGAGATAGTAAGGTAATTGTAAAGTGGTATCTCTTTTTTCTTCTGCATTTCTGAAGATCACTTTGGTAAAGCCATTAGTAGCGAGCCATTTGGTAGCATCTTCAGTTGCCACAAGCGTGCCGCCTGCACTGATCCACTCCTTTAGTTTGTCTTGAGCTGGTTTATTCAGGTTATTGTATGAACCCGAAGGCATGATGATCACATTGTATTTATCTGCATTGATCGAATTGAAGCGTTCAACGTCTACAATACTCACCGGCATTTGATAACGGATATCGATCATATGCCAGATCTCTCCCACATCTGTTGCACTGGTTCCGTTTCCTCCAAACATCATGATACGTGGCGTTTTCACGTTATTCAAACTGGCACTACCTAAGTCAATACCCCCCGCTGCCAATCCTGTAGGGATCGCAAAAACTTCTACTCCTGTTCCCGCTGCAACAGAGCCGATCACCGTGGCCAACTCTTTTCCTTTCATGGTTTGAGTTCCCATCGGTATCACAATGGTACCGTAATCAAATGATTCCTCTTTACCATCTACCATCATTTTAAATTTCTGTGTAGCTACTTTCGCTTTGATACCTTTGGATTGTAGTTGAAACAACAGTTTCGGCGCATTATAATCATCCCAACGAAATGCATAGGCAGCAGCGTTGGCAGATAAATTCATCAGCGGTTGACTCAATGGTACTGCATTGATCACTTTGGCACCTACAAGCTGATCAAACCCTGTTTTGAGTTCTGCTGTTGGCAAACCAAAAGCCAGTGACATCGTCCATGCAGTAACATCATAAAACAAACTGTCTTTGTACTCGAAGGTTTTTTCAAAAACAGTTTTGATGATCTTGAACTGCTGTTGTGCTGCAGGTATTACAAATGCTTTGCCTGCTTTGAATTGTTTTCCATCAGCAGTAAAATCTTGTTTCAATTGGAAAATATCGACCTGATGTCTGAGCAACATCTGAACAAAAATATTGGTACGTGTCTGATCAAACTGATCCCCGATCACAAATGCTTTTACCGGATAAGCTGCAGCTTCTTTTTCCACTTCTTTGTAAAAATCACGCTGGTACTTCAACATATCTACACGCAATTGTTTGGCTGCTTCTAAAGTAGACAACGCTGCTGTAAACTGATTGCGTACGGTAAAAGGGAAAGTCAGTAACCCATTTTCAGTATCCTGCGCATGACCGCGACTACTCGCTTGTTCAAACAGAATACCTACACCACCATTGATATCCGGATAGGTAGACCCTTTACCATAATAAAAATCATCATACCCTTCTTTGGTGAAGTACAAAGAACCAATACTATCAAAGAATTTAGCGTGATAATTTCCTATTGCTGCTGTTAACTCTTGGTTCTTGGCCGGAGTATTCGGGTTCACTCTTGATGGAACGCCCGGCTGAAAAAAGAAAGTAGCATTACTTCCCATTTCATGATGATCAGTCAAAATATTAGGCTTCCACTGATGGAATAATTGTAAACGATTCTGGCTTTCTCTGTGTTGAGCAGGCAACCAATCGCGATTCAAATCAAACCAATAGTGATTGAATCTTCCACCCGGCCACACTTCATTGAATTCTCTTGCCTGAGGATCAGATACCAGTGTCTGACTCTTATGCATATTCGCCCATGTTGCAAAGCGATTCAATCCATCGGGATTGAAAGACGGATCCAATAGCACTACTGTTTTATCCAATAGCGCATCTATTTCAGGTCCTTGTGCGGCAGCTAAATAGTAGGTAGTTAAAAGTGACGCATTGGAACCACTGCTTTCATTCCCATGAATGCTATGTCCGATCCAAACTACCGCGGGCATATCATTCACATTCAAACTGGCCGACTGGTTCACCTGTGTCAGTTGCACATGTTGTTGACGTATCTGTTCTAAGTTCTGATGATTCTTTGGTGATGTAATGATGAGTGCCAATTGTGGACGACCTTCATAAGTGGTTCCCAATTGTTGTAATGTAACACGGTCAGATGCAGCATCTACTGCTTTCATATAATTCACTAATCGATCATGTGTTACATGCCACTCACCTACTTCATGACCGATCACCGATGCAGGCGTCGGAATAGACGGATTGTAACGAACATTTTTAGGTAAATAATAATCCAGATTTTGTGCCTGCAGACCAGTAGTACAAAGCAGCGCAACAGCTAAAAGCAAATTTCTCATGATGGCAATTTAAGTTGCCTAAGATAGTAAAAACAAAAAAGCCATCCTTGAATTGAATGGCCAATTAGGTGAATGTAAAAAGAAATCAGATCAACTGCATGATCATCACTTTGGGATCAACATGAACTGTGTCATGATCAAAGTCTAATTTCATCCGCCATTTCTGCATGGTAACTGCACCTACTACAGCTTCCTCAGTTAAACCGGGCACGATTAAGAACTCATCACTTACATACACATCATTTATCCAGAAATCAACAATAATACGATGTGAAACTTCGATATAATGACCTTGACTAGCAGTTAAAAGTTTTCTGGTTGCACTTAGCTCAGTTGGAATTTCTAGCCCGGATACAAAATCGGGATGGATACAAGAAAGGTTGGCTCCACTATCAAATAAAGTATATAATCTTTTTTCCCCGAGTGATCCGGTGAACAGTAATGGAATTTTTATAACAGACATATAAAGGGTTGTTTAAGAGCTAAACTAAATCGTTTTTGCTTCTAAACAACCCTTCCAAAAAGATTTGCGGGAAATACGGTAACGAAATTCGCGAGAGGCGAATTATGCATACATTTCTTCTCTCAATTCCTTCACTCGCTTGTCTTCCATGTATTCATCAAATGTCATCAAACGATCAATGATACCCTTAGGCGTGAGTTCAATGATACGATTGGCAACTGTTTGCATGAAAGTATGGTCATGAGAAGTCAATAAAACGATACCCGGAAAACTGATACAACCTTCGTTGAAGCTCTGAATACTTTCCAGATCCAGGTGGTTCGTAGGCTGATCCAATACAATCAGATTCGGATTCTGTAACATCATTCTACTCACCATGCAACGCACTTTCTCCCCTCCACTCAGTACATTCGTCTTCTTCATAATATCATCACCACTGAATAACATCTTACCCAAAAATCCACGGATAAATGGTTCATCTGCATCAGTTACATGAGAAGGAACATATTGACGTAACCAATCCATCAAGTTCAGTCCTTCTGTGAAGAATTCGCTATTCTCCACCGGCAAGTATGCTTTGGTAATAGTGGTACCCCATTCGAATTTTCCTGCATCAGCTTGTGCATTTTCATTGATCACTTCAAAGAAACTGGTCACCGCCAATGGATCCTTACTCAAAAAGGCGATCTTCTCACCTTTATTGATACTAAAACTCACTTTATCAAATAACACACGTCCGTCAACAGCTTTTTTCAGGTTCTCTACATTCAATATTTGGTTACCTACTTCACGTAATGGCTGAAATATGATACCCGGATATTTACGGTTAGATGGTTCGATCTCTTCAATGGTTAATTTCTCTAAGGCTTTCTTTCTGGATGTAGCCTGCTTACTTTTTGATGCATTCGCAGAGAAACGAGCGATGAAGTCCAATAAAGCCTGACGCTTCTCTTCCACTTTCTTATTCTTATCATTGATCTGTCGGCTCATCAGCTGTGATGACTCATACCAGAAAGTATAGTTACCTGTAAACACTTTGATCTTCGAGCGATCCACATCCGCAACGTGGGTACATACAGTATCCAGAAAATGTCGGTCGTGACTCACTACCAATACGATGTTTTCATAATCGGCCAGAAAGTTTTCTAACCATCCGATGGTTTCGATATCCAGACCGTTGGTAGGTTCATCCAATAACAGGATATCCGGATTACCGAACAAAGCCTGCGCCAATAAGACACGCACTTTCATGTTAGAAGGGATATCCTTCATGAGACTGTTATGCATATCATCCTTGATACCCAAACTACTCAATAAGGTAGCGGCATCACTTTCTGCGGTGTAACCACCCATTTCTCCAAATTCTGCTTCCAGTTCACCGGCGCGGATACCATCTTCTTCGGAGAAATCAGCTTTTGCATAAATCGCTTCACGCTCATGCATGATGTCCCACATTTTTTTGTGCCCCATCAATACAGTGTTGAGAACCGTACACTCATCAAACTCAAATTGGTTCTGTTTGAGGAATGACATACGTTCACCGGGCGTAATTTCAACGGATCCTTTATTGGGCTCTATTTCGCCACTCAATATTTTAAGAAAAGTAGATTTACCGGCACCATTGGCTCCAATAACACCATAACAATTCCCTTTCACGAAATTGATATTTACCTCATCGAACAATACCCTCTTACCATAAGCCAGGGTGATATTTCTTGCACTGATCATTGCTTGCTTTGTTTTTCAGGCGGCAAAATTACGGTTAAACAGCGGATTTACGCTTGTTTTTCCTAAAGCATTGTCAGGCAACAAAAAAGGGGGCGTCATGACTGACACCCCCTTTTATACTATTAAAAACTGAACTGACTATTTCACCTTGATCAGTTGTACCACTTTGCGTTGGTTACCTTGGGTAAACTCAGCATAGTATGTACCACCAATAAAGTTAGCCCCCACCTGTACTGTGCTATTAGCACCCAGATTAGCTCTGCTTTCCATTGCTCTTCCTGTTGCATCTGTAATACGCATTTGAACCGGCGCATCGTATTTGCTTTGCAGTTTGATGGTGAAAACAGTAGTACTTGGATTCGGCATAACTACCACTTTGAGTGTTTCCTCATCGTTTGTTTTTACCGTTGTTTCCATCATAGCTTGTGCTTTCTGTGTAACAGATTGTGGTGCGTTAGTGACAGCACAACCCTGATCGGCACAAGTACCCAACTTATCCAGTGAATGTGCACCAATATGTGCTGAAACGGCATTTACACTGATTTCTAAAGTCTGCGGATTGCCACTGTTACCAGGAGGCACATGACATACATACACTTTCTTACCTGCTGTACCCGGTACTCTGATGTCTTTCACACAGATTTTGATCGTAGCAGTAGTTACACAACCATTTGTATTGGTTATAAGTACTGTGAATGTATAATTACCAGCTGCTGTTGGAGCAAAAACCGGATTACTTGTATTGGTATTACTTAAAGTACCGTTTCCTGTCCACTGATAAGTATATGGCGCACCATTTACCACATTCGCAGATAAGGTCACACTTTGAGCACCATATCCCAAATAAATCGTAGTAGGTACTCCTCCTGTATACACAGAAGAAGAAGGTATAGCGGTAATGGTTGCTGCCGGGATACTACCTGTTACCGTTACTTGTGTAGTACAAGTAGATTGGTTACCGTGAATATCTGTTACGGTCAACACTACATTGTGTGTACCGATTTCAGAACAGCTAAAGCTGGTTTTTGAAATACTCATACTTGCAATACCGCAATTATCTGTACTTCCATTGTTGATATCAGCTGCTGTAATAGATGCTGTACCATTTTGGAGATTCACTGTTACAGGCTGACATTTAGCTACCGGCGCTTCTGTATCATTCACTGTAACCGTTTGCTTAATAGTACTGGTATTGCCATTTATATCGGTCGCAGTCCAGGTGACTTCTGTAGTACCTACCGGGAAGGTAGCAGGAGCATTATTTGTAACAGATGCTACTCCGCAATCATCCGATGCAGACGGTGCTGTCAGTGAAACAGTTGCACCGCATAGACCTGCATTGTTAGATACAGTTACCGCACTAGGTGTATTTGTAAATACCGGTGCATTATTATCATTCACTGTAACTGTGAAGCTACAAGAAGACTGGTTACCTACCGCATCAGTGGCTGTTACCGTTACAGTAGTAACTCCTTTAGAGAAGGAACTACCTGAAGCAATACTGTAAGACAGATTTACAGATCCGCTATTATCTGTAGCAGTAGCCTGATAAGTTACATTGGTTGCACATCCAGCACCTGCATTCACAACAAGTGGTGCAGGACATGTAATAACAGGAGGCTCATTATCAAGAACAACTATTACTTTTTGTGTGCAATTGGTTGTATTACCCGCAGCATCTGTTGCTACCCAGTTCACATAATTATCACCCGCATACAAATATGGATAATTATTGCTGGTAACTGTTGCTGTACCACAGAGGTCTGTTGCTACAGGAGCTGTAAGACTTGATAACAGTACATAATTAGAGCCCGGCTGAACTGCAACACGGATTTCTGCAGGACAAGTCATTACAGGAGGAGTTACATCTTTTACAGTAACCGTAAACGTACATTGACGCTGATAATACTGCTCATCAGCTCCCATAATGTTTCCTGTGTAAGTAATGTATGAAGTTCCAAGATTGAAGGTAGTACCACTGGCGTCACCTTCACCTGAACCTGTTGTTGCTCCACTGATCGTAAATGTTACTAGTCCTAATATCTCTCCTTGTTTCAATTCGAAATGAGATGCAATATTATTTACGATCGTTGAACAAGCATTTGCAGGCGCATTAATAGTAACGGCAGCCGGACAATCATTATTGACCAATACCCTTATAGCAGACATCCTATCACCGATGGTATAATCATATGATCGACCTGCCATAACAACTCGTCCATCAGGTGCTTTAGCCATTGATTCAGACCATGCATAATAATAGTTATTATTATTATTAGGATGTAGATTATAACTATTAACTCCTGTTTGATCAAGACTAAATGTATTATCTAATGACCCGTTGGTATTTAATCTGGCTAAAGAAAATGTTTGTCGATAACTATAACCATACTGCGGATCGTATAATTGACCTTCTGAAGTACCGCCAATCAATATTTTTTGATCATTTTGAATCAATACAGAATAGGGATAGCTATACGTATAGTTATTATAATCATTCGCATTGGTCAGATCTCCTCTGCGTAGACTAAAATTTTTCTGACCATTTCCATTAAAACTTGCATCTCTGCTACCATCCGAATTCAAACGGAAAACACCGGCAACATAGTAATCTCTTGTATTACCCCCATTATTATAATCATATGCATATCCCGAAACCACGATTTTATTATCAGCCTGAACTGCAATACCACGTCCTTCTGAATAGCTGTAATAATTCTGGTTGGCTGGGAATACCTCAAGTTTCGTAGAGCCGGTACCATTAAAAGAAAGGTCTAAAGTACCATCAGAATTTACCCTTACCACACCATAAGAATATTGATCATAATAATAGTAGTAGTTATTGTATTGATCGTTATAAGAACGCACAACACCATTCATGACTACTTTACCATCATTCGTTAAAGCTATATCCTGACAAAATGCATATGGATAATAGTACCCATAATAATTATAATATCCTTGATCAAATGAATGTCTGAATACACCCGCTCCATTGTTATAGGTGTTATCATGTGAACCATCAGTATTGAATCGAACCATTGCATAAGACCATGATGTATACCCATAATAATTATAAGTATAGTCATAAGCAGAACCGGATACCAGTATTTTACCGTCATTCTGAATAGCCATATCTGTCACATCTGACCCATTCGAATTATTGGCAGCATTATACTGAACAATACCATCTCCACCACCAAAAGTATTATCGATAGAACCATCACTATTCAATCTGATGACAGTAAATACATAGTAACCATAATTGTAGTAGTAGTCTTGGTTATAAGCATTACCTGCAACAACGATCTTACCGTCAGGCTGAACAGCTACTGCTCTTGCTTCACTGTAATAATAGGAATTGTACTGATTGTTATAAATATTAACACGTGCAATACCGTTGTTTCCAAAACTCATATCATTTGATCCATCCTGATTCAATCTTACAATCGTGAATGGATATTGTGAGTTATTATTATACTCATCTAATCTACCTACCAAAATCGTCTTACCATCCGACTGAACAGCTACATCACTAGCCATTCCATAACCGGAGTTAGGGATTACTTTGATACCGTTTCCGTTGAAGCTGTTGTCCAACTGACCGGCCTGTGCCTGTAGTATGTCGCTTTGTAATAACAAAGCAGTCATACAAATAAATATGTGTAATATTCTTTTCATTGCAAAAATTTGAATTGATACAGTATTTGCCTGTTAATGCTTATCTGTTAGCAGATTTGCGTGCTGGCATTTCTTTTTGTGGACCCTGCTTTCTAAGATGTTCTTGCATCTTCACATGAGGACTTATAACAACGATACTACGCTCAGCTCTAATAAGATCTTTGATCTGTTCAGCATTCAGTGTAGCTTTCAATTGTGCATCCTTTGCAGCAATGGTTTGATCCATCAACTCTTTTGTAATAGGAGTACCGGATTTTTGTTGTGCCTCTACTTTTGAAAAGAAGTCGTCGAAGATCTTTGTCACTTTCACTTTTTGTGTTTGTGACATT
The DNA here is from genome assembly GCA_965279585.1 of Sediminibacterium sp. Classification (GTDB taxonomy): domain Bacteria; phylum Bacteroidota; class Bacteroidia; order Chitinophagales; family Chitinophagaceae; genus Sediminibacterium. The sequence goes on from OZ257248.1 coordinate 2,034,179, forward strand.
TTCACTCTTGGTAAAACATTTTCATTGAGATTCTTCAAATGTTCCTTTTTTCCGAGTGGAGCTGAACCCTCCTGTGGGGGAAGCTGAATCCGGGTTTTCTCTCTTCCGGTTTGGGCACTGGCATCAGCGGCCAGAATGAAAGTGATCACGGCAATAAGAATTGCCTGAGACATCATTTTTCTCATGTGTTTTAGTTAGTTGATGGATGAATCCATTTTGATAATACGGCTCGAACACCCCATTATTAAAATGGTATAAATAAAAAACCATACCTGTTTTCTTGACAGATATGGATTTCAGTTAAATATCACTTTAGTTTACATCCGATTTTGTGGAATTCGAGGAAGCCAACTATAAAGTCGATGAGTGCATATTTTCAGTCGACCAGCAAAATGTCATCGAGACAGAGTCATATTGAATATGAAATTAAATGAATATTTAAGCTTTTAATTGCAAGCTCAAAACAGGATTTTTTTTCAACTCACAAATAGTAACTACCCTATATTTACAAAACTAACCCAATGCCCAATAATGTACCGTTGCTTGATTACAGATGATAACATTATTGAAAGAGACTTGCTTTTCATGCATCTTTCCTCAATAGAACAAATTAAGGTGGTAGCCATTTGTAATTCCGGAGAAGAAGCAATGGCTTACTTGCAACACTCCCCTGTCGATATCGTTTTTTCAGACATTGATATGCCGGGCATTTCAGGCATTAGCATGTTGAAAGAAATGAAACATCATCCGGTATTTATTTTTGTCTCCTCCTATCCTGAGTATGCTGCAGAAAGTTACAATCTTGACGCAATTGATTACATCGTAAAACCTGCCACTCAGGAGAGAATAAAAAAAGCTATCACAAAAGCTATTGATTACATTGAAATCAAAAAAAATATACCCATTGAACAAGAACGTATCGTTCAAGAACAATCAATGGAGGAAATTGGGGGAAATATATCAACCGATGGTTTTTTCTTCATTAAAGAGAATAATAACTATCTCAAACTAAACGTACGTGATGTCACCTATATTGAGAGTATGGGTGATTTTTCAAGAATTCATACAATAGAACAGAAAAAATTTGTGGTACTCGTTAGTCTCAAGAATATTGAACGCCAATTATCGACTAAAGTTTTTAAACGAGTCCACAGACAATTCATCGTGAATATTCTACAAACAAATATTGTAAACGGGAGTGAAATTCAACTGATCGATAAAAGTATTATTCCTCTAAGTACTTCTTACAGGCAACAGTTGGTGGAATCAGTATTGGATAAGAAATTATTGAAAAGGTTCGGCGAGTAAATACCTCATACACTCGGTAATGACACTTTAGCTTCTGTACCCTTACCCGGTTCACTATAAAAGAATAGTTTGCCATTCATTAATCCTACAAAAGATTTACATAATAATATACCAAGTCCATTCCCTTTTTCCTGACTCGTACCTCTGGAAGAATTTACCATCTGTGCCGAAGCATCGTTCATGAGCGTTAACTTTTCTTGACTGATCCCAATACCATCATCTTTTATGCACAGTACTTTGAAATTGTTTTCATTCATTACACTTAATTGAACAGTTTTATGTGCATAGCTGAACTTAATAGCATTACTGATCAAATTCCTGATTACACATAAAAGCATTTCTCTATCAGCAAACACCAATGTTTGATCATGAATATTATTCTCAATAATGATTTGCTTTTGAGCGATGGAATCTGAAAAAGAAGACAATATCTGATCAACGATTTCTGCAAGATTAATTTTTACCGGCACCGGCATAAACCCCTTCATTTGAGTAGTAGCCCATTTCAAGAGATTATCTAACAACTCTTGTGTATAACCCAAAGTATTCTTGAGTTGTGTGGTATACATTTTGAGTTTATCCTGAGAAATTTCCTGACTGTCCAATAAGTAAGCAAATGCCATCAAAGAGTTAATAGGTGTACGCATATCATGACTAATAGTTCCTAATAACTGGTCTTTCACATGCACTAATTCCTGCAATGAATTCTTTTGTTCAGAAATGATGAGATTTAATTTTTTTGTTTTTCGCTGACTAAAGAAAATAATCGTTCCGCCAGTTAAGAGAACAACAACAGAAATCAAAAAGAAGAAATTCAAATACTTATTGAATCGTATCTCCAGCTTTTGATTATCAATTTGCTCTTTTGCTAATGCTTGGTCATAATCTGATTTATCTTTTTGTCTTTGGAATGAGGCCGCCTGAAAACGTGCTTCATTTTCCAATTTTGCTTGTTGTTGTAAGAATAATAATCGCTGTACACTTTTTTCTTTTTCTGTTAGTTCCAATGCATTTTTTCTTCGTTCAGCCAGTAACATCTGTTCTTTCAATTGGTTATCCACCAGTTGCTTACTGTAGTTATAATCACGTTCTTTTAAATGAAAATCGAGTGTCAACTGCTTAATTGTTATCTCCTTCTCCTTTTCAGCCCCGTAAATAGCATCCCGAACAACAATGAACTTTTTATAATAGAATAAAGAACTGTCAAAATGATTTTCTTCTTCGTGAAATCTGCTCAACTGCTCATAACCCGTTCGCAAAGTAGCCAGCGAGTTATAACGTTCAGCCAATTTCATTGCAGCATGTAGATACAAAAAACCGGTTTCTCTTTCTTTTGACCGTAGATAATGCATCCCAATTCTCACTAAGTTATCTGCAATGGCAAAACCGGCTGTATGCTTTTTATCGGCCTCTAACATATTTTTATATGATACCCGAACAGCTTCTTTATCTCCCAGTTTCTCATGAATATCTGCCATATCAGCATAAATTGTTGAGGCCATTGGTAAATCATCGACTTTAAAAGCAATGGGTAAAGCCTTATTCAATGCTGCCAATGCTAATGAGTACCGTTGCAATTCTGAGATGCCGATCTCCTGCAACTCTGCTGAAGACGCTTTTGTGTACGCTGTTGCCAAAGCTTGACTCGCAACAGCAATACCTCTGATTCCATTTACATTTGTTTCGAATGCCTGAAGTGCCTTATTCAGATAAGGGAAAGATTTAACTACCTGACCCAAATCGAGATAAATCAATGCTATATTCATGTAACAACTTCCTACATTCAGTTTGTTGCCCACTTTTTCATTAAGGATAATTGCCTTTTCATGAACTTCTAAAGATTTCGCATAGTCCTTTATATCAAGATACAAAGCCCCGAGATTGATTAAAATACCTGCCTCTGCCGGCAGTACGTTATATTTTTTTGCGGCGCCATACGCTTGCTGGTAATACGACAACGCTTCTAAATATTTAGATTCTCCATGGTATAACCTGCCCGCTCTTTCATAAATATCAACCAATGCTGTATACTGTTTTATCTTCTCGGCTAAAGTGGCTATAGAATCTACATACAGTATCGCTTGATCATCTTTTTTCATGAGAGCATATTGCCGATAAATATTTCGGTACTGTACAATTTTCAGAGAGTCTCGAGGAGCATATGATCGATGTACCTGCAGTAAACTATCCAGCTTTTTTTGCTGTGCATTGGCAGTCACAATAAATAATAAATAAATGAAGCCTAGTAGCGTCTTTTTAATAAGACCCGGAAGAAGTATTACCGGTTTTTTAAAAGATTCATACTTAATAATGTAATTAGTAGAGCTATCGTGTGAATACACTATTATCTCGGGGGGCATTTTCTCATGTATGTTTTCCTGCAAAAGATAGTACAAAAAATGAATGCAGAAAGAAAGCGTCTAGACAATTGATGAAGTCGAAATAAAATCAATTTACCACTCAGATCGGGCAGTCGGGCTTTCATTCAATGCAGCAAAATCATTCTCCAAATATTTATAATACGCTGTAATAGCAATCATGGCCGCATTATCAGTACAATATTCAAAGGAAGGTATATAGGTTTTCCATCCATATTTCGCTCCGCTTTCTTGGAGGGCCTGTCTCAATCCAGTGTTGGCACTTACACCTCCGGCAATGCACACTTCTTTGATACCTGTTTCCTGCACTGCTTTTTTAAGCTTTTTGATTAGAATATTTACGATCGTATGTTGAATAGATGCACAAAGATCATTCAGATTTTGTTGAATGAATCCTGCATCTTGTTTCTGTAAAAAATAAAGTACCGATGTCTTCAATCCACTAAAGCTAAAGTTTAAAGCAGGTATTTGAGGTTCAGCAAAAGTGAAGGCTTTAGGATTGCCCAATTTTGCATATCGATCGATCAAAGGACCACCGGGATAAGGCAAACCCAACAATTTTGCGGTTTTATCAAATGCCTCACCTGCTGCATCATCAATGGTCTCTCCAATCACTTCGAGATCTAAAGGTGAACGTGCCAATACGATCTGTGTATGCCCACCACTCACCGTTAAACATAAGAATGGAAATCCGGGTGCCGGTTCCATGATCAGATTGGCCAATACATGTGCCTGCATATGATGTACCCCTATCAATGGAACATTCAAAGACAATGACATGGATTTGGCGAACTGAGCTCCTACCAGTAAGCTACCGATCAATCCCGGGGCTTGCGTGAATGCAATGGCATTGATAGATGACAGTTGACAGTTGGCTGTTGACAACGCTTGGTGTACTACAGGAACAATATTTTGCATGTGGGCACGGCTCGCCAGTTCGGGTACTACACCACCATATTGTTCATGTACGGATTGGTTTGCGATGAAATTCGATAATATCTTTCCATCCACACATACAGATGCAGAGGTTTCATCACAAGATGATTCAATGGCTAATATGGTAATAGGTGAATGAATGACTCTATCTTTTACAATGAGTCTGCAAAATTAACGCTAAGAAAAGAGTTGTAACCTATTATTTTGTTCTGATGGCTACTACCGGATCCATTCTTGCAGCAATAGAAGCAGGAATGATTCCCGAAATAATGCCAAGTCCAATACAAATACTCAGCGCCAGGATAATAATATTGGGAGCGATATAAATAGGAAACGGTAGAACTGCACTTAATACCAAAGACATCAACCATACCAAGGCCAACCCAATCAATCCGCCAATGATACACAGAAATGCACTTTCCAATAAAAACTCAGTGAGGATCGTTCTTTTCTTTGCCCCGATCGCTTTTTTCAATCCGATCTGACTGGTTCTCTCACGAACAGTCACGAACATGATATTGGCTACACCAAATGCACCTACGATCAAGCTCAATCCTGCAATAGCCCAACCACCGGCACTTACCTGTCCAAAGAAACCGCTGACCTGCTCGCTAAATTGAGCCACATCATTACAAGAGAAATTATTTTCTTCAGCCGGACTTAACCTTCTCAATTGTCGCATCACACCTGTTAATTCATCAGCAAGCGCTGCAGAAGATACATTGGGCTTGCCCTGAACCATGATGACAGGGCTATTCAGATCCGGATTATAGACACTTGCGAAATAATTGTAAGCCACCAATATGGATTGATCATAATCAAATCCACCCACAAAACTCTGTCCTTGCTTTTTAACAACACCAACAATATTTAGTCTTTTCCCACTATAGCTGATTTGTTTGCCAATAGCTTTTTGAGGTGAGCCAAATAATTGTTCGGCTACAAAAAAACCTATGACTGCAGAAGTAGTACCACGGAGAAATTCTGCTTCATTCAGGTAACGCCCCTGATCTATCTCTATGGTTTGAATGGCATTGTATTCCTGCGTAATGCCATATAGATTGATATTACTCAGGATATTGTCTTTGTAACTGATATTAGAAGAGGTGGAAACAAAAAAGGCAATATTGCTGGCCAACTGGCTTTTGGTTTTGATAAAGCTCATTTCGGATTCCTTCATTGCAGGGCGCTTCACAAATTTCCACCAGGGATAATCAGGACCGCCGCCACTATAATCCCATTTATCAATGTAAATAGTATTGCTCCCAAATGCTTTGATATCATTTTGCACTTTGCGCTCCAAGCTATCTACTGTAGCCAATACTCCGATAATACAAAAAATACCGATCGTGATTCCGAATAACGACAAAAAAGTGCGCAATTTATTGACACGTAGTTCCTGAAGTGCCATTCGGAAACTGTTCCATAAAATGCTGAGCAATTTAAACATATCCAAATGTAAGGTGTGAACAGGAATGCACCACCAGAATTTTATGGATGGATGCTTCTCAGCATATAAGGCTAATCCACCAAATGTTCAAAGAGGATGACAACTAGGCGAATGCAAGTTCAACAACACAAAAAACTGCCTAAAAAGCGAGAACAATTGCTCATTTCATGTTGTTTATCAACATTATGCATGAAAAAAGTTTTTCGTTTGAGAAATAGCTATCACCTTCTGTGCTATTTTTGCAGCGATTTCTTAAAACATAAACTTGCGATATGACCTGGAAACAAGTATTTATTTCATCAGTTGGAAAGAAGCTGGTCATGGGACTAACCGGTATTTTCCTGATCCTCTTTCTGATCGTTCATGCCGGATTAAATGCCTGTATTTGGGCCAATGACGGAGGTGAAATGTTTTTACATGCAGCCCACTTCATGGGTGGTAACTGGGTTCCACGCATCCTTGAGATCGGACTTTTTGTAGGATTTATCCTGCACATCTATCAAGGTTACCTCCTAACCCTTGAAAACAAAAAAAAGCGTTCTGTAGGTTATGCAGTAGCATATAGTGATGGAAGTAAGTGGTATAGCCGCAGTATGGGTTTACTTGGAACATTGATCTTATTGTTCCTGATCATGCACATGTCTCATTTCTGGTTCCCTAACAGATCCAACCAAGGATTCTTGTTAGGCCCTGAAATCAATTTATATGAAAAGATGAAAACCGAGTTCAGCGTTCTGTGGGTAGTGATTGTGTACGTGATCGGTTGTATTTCGCTGGCTTATCATCTGGCACATGGATTCCAAAGCGCATTTAAAACGTTGGGAGTTCATAATAAAAAGTATAACAAAATGCTGGTAAGCATCGGATATGGATTCTCAGTGATCGTTCCACTGGTTTTCGCTATGATGCCTATCAGTTTTTATTTTAAATGGATTCAATAGGTGAATGGTCAATTGTGAATTGTGAAAATTATTACAACTCTATTCACAATTCACAATTGACCATTCACTACTCACTTTTTCACTCAAAAAATCGTCTCGTATGCTGAATGCGAAAATTCCCGCAGGACCTTTAGAAAGTAAATGGACAGATTACAAAGGACATTGTAAGTTGGTGAATCCTGCCAACAAGCGTAAGCTGGAAGTGATTATTGTAGGTACCGGTCTGGCCGGCGCATCTGCTGCTGCATCCTTGGGTGAACTGGGTTATAAAGTGAAAGCATTTTGCTTTCAGGATTCTCCTCGTCGCGCGCACTCGATCGCTGCACAGGGAGGTATCAATGCTGCAAAGAACTATCAGAACGATGGCGACAGTGTTTTCCGTCTTTTCTATGATACCATTAAAGGAGGTGATTACCGTGCCCGTGAAGCAAACGTTCACCGTTTGGCTGAAGTGAGTGCCAATATTATTGACCAGTGCGTGGCGCAAGGTGTTCCTTTTGCACGTGAATATGGTGGTTTATTGAGTAACCGTTCATTCGGAGGCACACAAGTACAAAGAACTTTCTATGCTGCCGGACAAACCGGACAGCAATTATTGATAGGTGCATACCAAGCTTTAGAGCGTCAGGTAGCATTGGGTAATGTGAAAATGTACAGCCGTCACGAGATGCTGGAGATCGTTAAGATTGATGGCAAAGCACGTGGTATCATTGCTCGCGACTTAGTAAGTGGTAAACTGGAACGTCACTTTGGTCATGCAGTATTACTTTGTTCAGGTGGTTACGGTAACGTATTTTACCTGTCTACCAATGCCATGGGAAGTAACGTAACCGCTGCATGGAAAGCACACAAACAAGGTGCTTTATTTGGTAATCCATGCTTTACACAGATTCACCCAACTTGTATTCCGGTGAGTGGAGATCATCAGTCTAAATTGACATTGATGTCTGAGTCTCTGCGTAATGATGGGCGTATTTGGGTGCCTAAAAAACAAAACGATACCAGAAAAGCAACAGATATTCCTGAAGAAGAAAGAGATTATTATCTGGAAAGAAGATACCCTGCCTTTGGTAACCTTGTACCAAGAGACGTAGCATCTCGTGCTGCAAAAGAAAGATGTGATGCCGGTTATGGTGTAGGTTCATCGAAGCAGGCTGTTTATCTGGATTATGCTTCTGCCATCGAAAGATATGGTCGTACGGAAGCCAATAAACAGGGAAAGAGCAATGCCAGCATGGAAGAGATCATAGCCATGGGTAAAGAAGTAGTAAAGGAAAAATATGGTAACCTGTTTGATATGTATGAAAAGATCACAGGTGAAAATCCATATGAAGTGCCGATGCGCATCTACCCTGCTGTTCACTATACGATGGGTGGCTTATGGGTAGACTATGAATTACAAACAACGGTTCCGGGATTATATGCATTGGGTGAAGCGAATTTCAGCGACCATGGTGCCAACCGATTAGGTGCTTCAGCTTTGATGCAAGGTCTTGCAGATGGATACTTTGTGATTCCGTATACTATCGGTAACTATCTGGCTGATGAGATCTACAGCAAAGCCATCGCTACTGATCACCCTGCATTTGCAGAAGCAGAGAAATCGGTAAATGATCGTATTCATCAGTTGATGAACATTAAAGGAAAACAAACTGTAGAAAGTTTCCATAAGCGTTTGGGTAAGATCATGTGGGATAAATGTGGTATGGCGAGAAATGAACAAGGATTGAAACAAGCCATCGCTGAGATTCAGGCTTTAAAGAAAGAATTCTGGAGTGATGTACGTATCCCGGGCGAAATTGAACAAATGAACCCTGAACTGGATAAAGCTAATCGTGTTGCAGACTTTATTGAGTTAGGAGAACTGATGTGTATAGACGCATTGAACCGTAATGAAAGTTGTGGCGGTCATTTCCGTGAAGAATCTCAAACAGAAGAAGGTGAAGCTTTACGTGATGATGCTAACTATATGTACGTAGCCGCTTGGGAGTTCAAGGGCGAACACCAGTGGGAACTGCATAAAGAAGCATTAAATTACGATGTAATTAAGCCAAGTCAGCGTAATTACAAGTAGAATGATAGACCGCAGATTTTTATGATTAATTGTGATTTTAACCATCATAATCAATCATAAAAATCTGCGGTTAATAAATAGTCCATAAGAAAGAAAAGGGAAGTGATTTATTACTTACCATAAATTTCTTGTCTATGGATGATAATTTTAAGCACACAGCTCTTACAAATAAAATAATAAGATGCTTTTACACGGTTTATAATCAGTTGGGATTTGGTTTTTTAGAGAAGGTGTATGAGAAATCGCTTTTAATAGAACTTAGAAAAGAAGGCTTAACTGCCACCAGACAAACTCAATTAAAAGTGTTTTATAATCAAGTAGAAGTAGGTGATTATTTTGCAGATATAATTGTTGAAAACGAAGTTATCATTGAGGTCAAAACTGCAGAAGGGTTGATTGAAATACATGAAGCGCAATTGATCAATTATTTGAAAGCAACTAATATTGAAGTCGGACTCTTACTTAACTTTGGTAAAACACCACAGTTTAAAAGGAAGGTCTTTAGTAATAAATACAAGAAACACTTATAATATCGGCATATGGAACATTATCACATGAATCTGAATCTCAAAGTATGGAGGCAAAAAAACAATGCCAGCAAAGGAGAGTTTAAACTGTACAGAGTTGAAAACATTTCTTCAGAAATGAGTTTTCTGGAAATGTTCGATGTGCTGAATGAGCAACTCATCCGCGACGGAGAAGATCCTGTTACGTTTGATCATGATTGTCGTGAAGGTATTTGTGGTGCTTGTTCTATGTACATCAATGGTAAACCACATGGTCCATGGCAAGCAAATACCACTTGTCAGTTGCATATGCGTGCATTCAAAGATGGTGATACCATTGTAGTAGAACCATGGAGAGCCAACGCATTCCCAGTGATCAAAGACTTGATGGTAGATCGCTCTGCATTCGACCGCATTATTCAAGCGGGTGGATATATCAGTGTAAATACCGGTAATGCTGTAGATGGCAATGCCCTACCTATTGAAAAAGATAAAGCAGACAGTTCATTCGCAGCGGCAATGTGTATTGGTTGCGGCGCTTGTGTAGCTGCATGTAAGAACAGTTCGGCAATGTTGTTCCTCAGTGCTAAAGTATCTCACTTGGCATTGTTACCACAAGGTGCACCTGAACGCAAATCACGTGTCATGAACATGGTTGCCCAAATGGATAAAGAAGGTTTTGGCGCATGTACCAATACCGGTGCTTGTGAAGCCACTTGTCCAAAAGAAATTTCCATCAGCAATATCGCTCGTTTGAATCAAGAGTATTTGATGGCGAGTTTGACAGCGGAGTAAATAGCTGCAAGCGGCAAGCTTCACGCTACAAGTAATAAAATGAAGAGAGCACTTGAATTATCAAGTGCTCTCTTCATTTTATTCAGATACAAGTACACAAAAGTATCAATATCCCACGTGCAGCGTAAAGCTTGAAGCTTGCAGCTTGCAGCTCTCTTCTACTTTCTTTTCAACAACAAAGCACTGATCAAAGAAACCAAAAGCCCAACAGGTAAAATTTCAGCGTAGGTCATGAGGGCATTGAACAATGGATTTTTGTACCATTTTGCAAAGCTGGCCATTTCGGCTGTTTGCTTGGCCAACTCAGCTTCAGTAGCCCCTGCCGCTTTTGCTTTAGCAAGTTCTATTTCGGCATATTTTTCTGCGAAGTCAGGGAAAAAGTAAAAATATTCTACCAGCCAAGTCACCACATAAAAGGTAGAAGCGATCAGGGCAATGAATAAACCGATCTTAAATGCTTTACCAAAACTGATCACCCCGTCATTATAACGGTCACGAAAACTTTTAATACCTACAAAAATAAAAGCGAAGGCCAAGATCATGGAAGCATACCCATAGATCATTCCATTTTCATGATCGCCGGAAGATTTAAAATACATGGTAGAAGCGACCATCAATATACTGACGATCAATCCCGCAATGATGCCATTAACAAGAACAACTTTTTTCATATCGTGTTGGTTTTGGGTGATGAATGAAGCACTAAAGTCGGCACTTCGCATTTCTTTTCGTTCATACTTTCGGGTGATTTTGATCATCTCCTTCAGAAATCATCCAAAAGCATGACTTTTTAGGCGATCAATCCGATCTTTTTTGCTTTTTCAATGGCTTGTGTTCTTCGTTGTACTTCCAGTTTTTCAAAAATTCTTGCAGCATGGGTCTTTACCGTATTCAAGGAAACAAATAAGGAAGCCCCAATTTCCTGATTGCTCATCCCCTGTGACATTAACTGTAACACTTCCAACTCTCTTTCACTGATGCCCAAAACTTCCATTTCCTTTCTATTCACTTCAAAAGGAAGAGATGGGTCACGATATACTGTCTTTTCAATGATGCGAGTCTCTGTTTTTGGACGGGTCAATTTTCCGGATAACCAGATCCCTAATCCGGTAAAAAACAAAGCGATGATCCCTGCATAGATCTCAAAAGCGTTCTTATAGATCAAGAATTTTAATTCCAACCATCTTAATAATAACAAAAGAACAGCCAGCGATATACCATACAATCCAACCGTTTTATATTTCTTGAAAAACGTCGTCTTCATCTTCTCTAAGATAATAACTCCTCTTGAAAACCTTGCAATCTTACCTTTGCGCTATGCCTAACTCCTATTTTCAATTCAAGCAGTTCACGATTCATCAGGATCAGTGTGCAATGAAGGTTTGTACCGATGCTTGTTTGTTCGGAGCTTGGGTGGGGAGGAAAGTGGAAAGTGGACAGTTGACAGTAAACAGGAAGAATACCAGTAGGGCTTTGGATATTGGAACGGGTACCGGATTATTGGCATTGATGCTGGCTCAAAAGTTTGATGGTATCATCGATGCCATCGATATTCAATCGACTGCGGTACAACAGGCAACAACGAATGCCGCTGATGCTGCATGGAGTGAACGTATTCATGTACATCATACTGATCTTTCCAAGTGGCAGTCATCGTCGTATGATCTTATTGTATCCAATCCCCCCTTTTATGAAAAGGATTTGAAAAGCCCGGATAGCCAACGCAATCTGGCCTTACATGATACCGGATTAACATTGACATCACTATTTGAAAATGTATTTCGATTACTAAAACCCCATGGCAAATTCGCATTGTTATTACCGGCACATAGACAAACAGAGGCAATAGAACTCGCTGAGCAACGGGGGTGGAACGCTTCTGAATTAGTACGGGTTTGTCAGACAGAAAAACATACTCCTTTCCGAGTGATGTTCTGGTTTGAAAAAGCCGTTACTGCCGGTGAAGAGAAGATCATTCGTATCAAAGAAAACGGAGTGTATACTGAGGCTTTTACAGAACTGTTGAAAGATTATTACTTGGCGTTTTAATTGCCACTGAGGGGCACTAAAGATTCATTTCTTTGTCCTCAGTGGCAATCAAATTAATGAGCCGCATAGTCCGACAAATAATCAAAATAAGTAGTCAATTTTCCTTTGGAAAGGATCGTAGCTCGATCAATGGCTTCACTCCCACCCTTTCTGATATCATCCAACACATATTTGATCAACTGCTCCCCAAAATATTTACTCGCATCACGAGGCAATTCATTGGGCAAATTGCCCACTGCCATTACATCTATACTGTTAGACAAATAAGGTGCCGTTTTTTCAAATGAAGATCGATCCACTCCATAAACGGGATCGTCAATACTACCATCACCTAAGTTACAAGGCACGCTGCCACCTTTATCATCTGTAATATCTGCAATGGTTTGAATGCGGAAATCAGCTGCACGCAGGTCTTCCATTTCAAACAAACGGGGAATATTATGATCCCAATAAATACCATTCATGAGAATATCAGTATCTGCACAATATTGCTTGAAGATGCAATCATATTCTTCCGGATGATGATGAAAATGATCTCGCTGATAAGTGCGGTTCACTTTATGTCTGTACAAGTCACTTCCTTTCAAATGCACATATACCGGATAAGCAAATGAACGGTTCAGGTATTCATCGGGTTCTACCTCCTGCACATCCATCAAGTTCATAATCTCTAAGATTCCATGTGCTACACGCCCACTACCGGTAACGGCAATTTTGATATTGGGAAGTTTGAGTCCGAAATAAGTATGGATCAATTCTCGATAATCTTTTACTTCCACTACCCTGTTCAAATGATAAGCACCGGTTCTGTTACCATAACACATGATGCCATTATGCGCTCCAACAATCCCCGCAAAGAATCCAAATCCGATGATGCGTTGTCCATCCGTATGCTCCAGACATTCATAATCCACCAATGTGATGTTTTTATCCATCATAGCATGCAACAAAGCCTGGTTATAAGGCTGCTTTTTCTTGGTATGTGAAAAGAACAGATAGGTTTTATGAGGGATCAACATGCTCACGGGCACTTCTTTGATACCCAAAAGAATGGCACAGTCAGACAGATCTTCGGTTACTTCAATGCCGGCATCTTTATATTCCTGATCGGTAAAACAGCGATTAGGCGACTGCTGTACTTTAATTTTCAGATCCGGTACATTTTTTTGCAGCCATTTGCATTGTCCGGGCGTAAGCGCCACCCGGTTATCTGCCGGAATTTTTCCCTCTCTGATAAGTCCGATAACGAGCATTGGAGTAATTTTGGGCAAGATAGTGAGTAGTGAGTAGTCAATAGTGAGTATTTTATGAAAAGCACTCAACTGACTACTCACTACTCACTACTCACTACTCATATGAACCATTTCGAATTATTCAACCTGCCGATTACCCTGCAACCTGATACGAGTCAGCTGTCGAAGCAATATTTTGAATTACAAAGAAAGTATCACCCGGATCGTTTTGTACAGGCTTCAGCGGAAGAGCAAGAAGAAGCATTGCAGGTATCGGCACAGATCAATAAAGCGTTCAAAATTTTAAAGGATCGCGACGAAACCCTCAAATATGTATTACAATTGAAGGGATTATTGGAAGAGGAGGAAAAATACCAGCTCTCCCCCGATTTTTTAATGGAAGTGATGGAGCTGAATGAGCTAAGGGAAGAGGGTGATACCGACAGTATTACCGCCACTATTGATCACCTAAAACAACAGATCTATGAGCCTGTGGAAGCGATTATTACAAATTATCAGGAGGGTATTACTACCGAAAAAGAGTTGCTGCAAGTAAAGGAATACTATTTTAAAAAGAAGTATCTGGATAAAATCTGAAAAGTGTAAAATTTTCAAATTTTATCGTATCATTGCAGCCCAATAAAAAGCCCAGATGGCGGAACTGGTAGACGCGCTAGACTCAAAATCTGGTTATCGCAAGGTAGTGCAGGTTCGATTCCTGTTCTGGGCACTTTGATTATCAATCAAATAGAAAGACTCACAATAGTGGGTCTTTTTTATTTGCAGGTGATTTGCAGGTGACCAGTTTCCTTTGTTTTTTGTTGCAAAAAAATGATCTGTATTGGAAAGAACTTTGGTTAAAGAATCATACAAAATTAAGAGCAATCTTTTAATCAGACACATAAAAAAACCTGCCGATCGACAGGTTTTACTTGACAATAATTATACCCACTCATATTTCTTTTTGGGCTTCTGATGAGCTATATACCCCATCACTTCACTGTATAAAAAATAGACCCTCCTATTTTGTTTATGCGATGGCAAGCCAAGGCTTCTCCATTTTCGTAAAGTCACTAGAGAAATACCCAGTTTACTTGCAATAGTTTTTGTATCCAGTAAGGGTTCTTGTTCATTCGTCACCAAAACCTCTTTCGGCTTAGCTGTTTCCAATGATTCCCTTACCGCTTCCTTCACCCATTTTCTAATATCCGCTTCTGTCGGAATAACAAAAGTCTCCATACGCACATTATAACTTGTTAAAATAAACTTTACTGCCTGTTGCTGGATTATTGGAAGGCTCATATTTCAGATAACCCAACTCGATTAAATCACGCATACATTTATTAAAAGTTTTCCTTCCCATTCTTGCATCCTGCATGACCATCGTGCGATAAATACTAATCGGATTTCGCCAATCATTCCTACTTCTCAACCGAACTAGTGTGATATACAAACAAATATGGTATGCCCCGATCTGAGTCGTATCCGCTATAGCTTCATAAAATGCCAATAACTGCTCATACTCCTTCATACTTCCGAATTAAACTCCTTACCTATTATTTCTTTTAACCCTTGTTCGTTTCTTTTTCTGCAACAGTCCTTTACCCGAAACTTCCCCATTAGAATCCGAATTATCAGATTGATTTTCCCTATCACGTTCCCGCCTTCTAGCCTGCATCTTTTTTTCCATCCACCGGTTGAGTAAAAAGCGATAAGCTTCGTCCACTGAAATACCTTCGCCCTCGATAAAATACACGCGCTGGCTGATTTCAAATTTTGCTCGAATGGCATTTACATTTCCAACCACTTCTTCCAAACCCGCTTCCGCCCAATATTTTAATCTCAGTGCGTCAGCAAAATATTTACCCTCTTCGGTGGCTGACAACCTGCTTAATTGATGTACTATTTGAGTAATAGATTTTTCACGTTGCCAACTGGTTTCCTCATGTAGCCGGAATACTTGATTCACTACTTTAAAATGCCAATCAATTTCTCCCATCACCTGATCAAGTTCCAAAAGATTCACAGTGGCAATGATTCGATCCGGCATCGTAATTCCTTTGAGCAGTGAAACATCGTAATAACTGCAGCTATAATCAGATCCGTTGCGTTCAAAATGCAATAGACAGGTTAATACATCTGATTTTTTTTGCAACCTCTCAACCAAACTAAAACTTACCGGATTAAAACATACCCTTTGCAATATGCGATATCCGATTCCTTCTTCAAACCCTGCACGAATCAGCATGGCTGATAAGGCTGCAATATTATCTACATTCATAACAGTCTTTTGGGGTGATTATACTTTTACTCCTTTCTGGTTACGTACGCGCTTTTTACTAATCAAACCTTTTTCATTTTTCTGTGAACGTTTCTTTTCGGTTTGTTTTTCTTGCTGGCTATTCGTATGCTTGACTTCTTGCTTTGGTTCTCCTATCTTTTGAACCTGTTGAATACGCTGCCCATTTGCCACCTTGGGTAACTCTTCATGTTTCATCATCTTAAACTGCTCATCATACACATTGATGGTTTTATATTTCGGATTAGCTTCAAGAAAGACTTTGATCTGTTCACCATCTTTATCCATCGTGGCCATTTGTGCATTCCCTTTTTCAAGTGAACGTAAAAGATCTTTCTCTTTATCACCGCCGTCTAGTTCAAAAACAGGAAAACGAGCAATAGATTCACGCAAGTCATAGCCATAATTCTCCGTGTATTTATTGACTTTGAAATTCCCTTTCTCGTCTTTATTGTCAAAGTCAAATTGCATCCAAGCCTGGTATTCTTCCCCTTTCGCATTGGTCATTTCCCTTTTAACTGCACGTCCTTGCAGGAGGTTATACGCTTCCTTTGCTGTGACACCTTTGCCTTTAGTGATTTGAAAACTCTGTTCTATTTTTTCACCGTTAGACTTTTCAATAGAAGCTTTGTACCGGTTAAAGAAATACATATCAGAAGTATTTGATTTGCGAAAGTCGAGCACTGCATCAAAGGGTCGATTACCAATTTGTGTGTTAAAATGCAGTTGAAACTCATCCTTTTTAGCTGCGATATTTTTTTCAAGCTCCGTATACAGAGCTTCTCCAAAACCTGTGTACTTGATATTGTCTTTCAGGTACTGTAAATTTTCCATGTTCATAATTGTTTGATTTAATGATAAAATAGATTGATTACCGTAGGGTATTTGACGAAGAATATCTTCCGGACTTCTAACATGAAGTACCTGAAAAGCATCCCTGTCTGATAAATTATCGGCTGCAAAAGTTTTCGCCTCTGCCTCGGATGAGAAAAAATGAACATCCGTTTTTTCTATCAAATAGAGCGAGTGATTGTACGTCATCCACTGTTTACCACCTGCAAGCGCAATTCGAGCGAGGTCAAGCACATCGCTGCTGATGGGGTGTTCATTTTCTTTAACCATGGAAACCCTCTCATCACGTTTGAGAAAATTACCGTCTAAGATCATTTCTACTTGCGACTCCATGGGCTCCCCCTTCCAATAATGAAGAAGTAACTCTGAAACCTTTTTACGGGAGGCTTCATCAATACTGGCAAAAGAGCTGAGTTCCTCTATCAAGGTTTCCAGCTTATTAAATTGCTGCTTATCATCAAAAGATTCGGCTTCTGTATTTGACTCCAATGGATCATAGAATACTTTAGACCAGTCAAAATCATCCATTTGTTCAGCGAGGCGAGCGAAGTTTAGCTGATCTTGTATGGTTTCATATAAGTCTTGAATATATTTTGTTTCCAAAGTGATAGAAGGTTGCACTTGTCCCTCTTGGTAAGCCTCACGAAGTCTATCAACGAGGTACTCATAAGTGAGTTCTACTGGAAGGAGAACGATTTCTTTTTGTTGTTGCTGGTTGAAATCACTAAAATCAAGTGCGCGGTCATAGGTTTCAAAGAAATGCAAGTCGGTTATCGAAAGCTGTTGAACGGACTGATGAATACCAAACCATGACTTACCGTCTTGCATTGCATCCTGGAGCCCATTTATAACTGCTGAAGTCTGTCCGTGATGAATCATCATATTTTTTCGATTTATTGAATAAGTGTAGCCGTAAATAAAAAACGGTTGGCAAGTCTTAGTTTCAAATGCCGATCTCCGTCCTGTTCTTGTAGGGTGATATGCAAATCCTTATGGGTATTCAAATCGCTGACAGGAACCAATACAGTTAATAGGCCTGCCTGCTTATGGTTTATTTTTAATTTTATAGGTTCAATCAGCAATGGGATTACTTCTATTTCCTGTATAGGAGAGCGTTTAGGTGTATGTGTGGTTAAAAGGCGTAACCGTAATTTTCCAACACTAAATGAAAGGGACGAATGATTTTTGATAGAGAGTTGCAATGCGAGCATGGATCCGGTGCTATACAAACCCACCACTGACAGTTTTACTTTTCCTGCACTATAACGAACACCAAATAAATTGTGACGGAGAGACTCGATTTTTCGAACGATTGCCAATAGACTGGTATCCTTATCCAAGGATTCAATCGCACCCAAATCAAGCGTCAATATCGTAGGGCTTGAAGAAAATGAAACGAGAAAAGAATACAGTATCCCATCGCTGGTGATAACGGTAAGGTTGGTCGTATCGGTAAACACTGTATCTGCTTTAACACGCAGTACAAAAGCGGTTGCCTTTTGGACAATGATATTTTCTGAGCCGCGATCAATGGAAACAATTGCAGCGGGGAAAACAAGATTGCTGGTTTTGTTTACGGCAACTGACAGATTCCGAACTGGAATATGGCGCTGTGCTTGCAATGCCAAAGTCACTAACAATAAGAATCCAAACAACATCCACTTTTTCATTCTACACTATTTTTTACTCATGAGTAAAACAGGATAACCCGCTGGAAGATTAACGCGAACAGCTTTTACTTTTCTGGAAAGTAGTCCTTTGGCTGCGCCCACACCGGCAGAAATCGCCTGCGTTTGAATCGAAGCATCAAAGCCACTGATACCAATAGACTGGACAGCACCATCCGCCGAATGCTTGAGAACTTCTCTGGAAATAGACCCCGGCACATAGATACCTTCCAGCCCATCCATATCAAATACAAATAGTTCGATGAGAAAAACCTGTGCCCCAATCCTGACTGATGGAATTTGAATATGTAACCTTTCTCCGTTCAGAGCAGCAATTCCTGAAAGAACGGTACCGGCAGGAACTTCAACACCTCCTATTTGAACAGCTTTGGACAGTTCCACCCGAACCGTAGAACCTTGCTGCACAACCTGACCATAAGGAATGCAGGCTCTCATTCCACGATCAGGTTCAGCAGCCTGACTGCCGTCACCTAGAAAACCAGATCTCGCCGAGCTAGACTTCCCAAAAAAGGTTTCTGGGACTTTTTCAAAGGATAGAATGTCGACTAACTTTTTTTTCTCTTCTACAGCACCCAACTCTCCCACAGGTTCAACAGTTTTTTGCAAAGCAGCAATTCTATCTAATGATGCTTGAATAGCTTCTATTTCAGGATCCGATTGAACCTTTGGATGATTGATAGTTGAACCCACCTCTACTACCCTTTTTTCATCAGGCAATTGATAGATATCAGCAAAAGGCTGGTACATTTTCTTTTGAATAGCTTGTACTTCTTTTGGGAGTGTTTCTTCAATAGCGTAGGCTTCCTCAATCACCCGTTTGTTTCTGTAGGGATCCATACTCAATTGCTCCAAACGTTTAACTGAATCCTTGGTAGCATGAGCATAGAAACTGAGTTTATCGAGTACTGTATCTTTTGAAATTTGTGCTGCCGGTAATACAGTGTTGAATCCTTTCTGTCGGTTGGGTATATCTTCACTTGATGTAAACAAACCGCTGAGAATCCAAGCAATCACTACCAAAAAAGGCAGTATGATCAATCCCATTTTCCACCATGAAAATTTTCGTTTCATCTTTCCTCAATTTTAATGTCATTGTTTTCAAGGGTTTCCCATTTTTCTATCAGAAAACCGTGTGGGTTATGCTCTGACCTTGATACACTACGTAAATAACCCTGTGTTACCAGATTACGGGTTACCATACTGGTTGAACGAATGATTCGAAGCGTAGCAAAGCATCGGAAATAATATGGCTCTGCAATGGAAGAAAGCTGCACGCTATCAATGGTGATCTGTTGACTGATATTACCGGAAATAATCCCTGCGATATAACCGGTTTCTATCAGGTCATCGTATTGTTTTTTAGCAGAACCATCAGCGAGGTACAAGGCTTTTTTAATACTGGCTGCAATGGCTTTTTCATCAGGGTCAAGAGAAAAGAAAAGTTGATGATAGCGGGACACATGATCTTTGGCTTCCACCACAATATTTTCTTTTTTTGAAGATGCGAATACTTCCACTGCTTGTCCGTTGCTCAGCACATATACTTTATCCTGCGCCCTTGTTGTCAAAACCGAATTGGTATAGATGGCATATCCACTAACCAGTATGCTACCGATTACAACTGCTAACATAAACCAACGTATCATTTGAAAGGCTGTATCTATATTTTGTGTAGGCTTAAACATTATTTACCATTTAACTTGTCTTTGAAATAACCATTGTTGATACCGTGGTCGCTCATATTTCCACTCATCTTTGCTGCACTACTACCAAAAGCATCCGACGACATTCCACCAGCCACTGCTGATCCTGCAGACTTTGCCGCTCCGATGGTGAAACTGGTCACTTTATGTAAGAGCGCGTTACCCCCACCTGCATTAACAATGTAGTTAGCGACAGAGGGGACGGTACAATACCCGACAATAGCGATCAATAAAAAAATCATGTAAGCCCAATCGCTAGTAACAAAAGTTTGACCGGGTATGGGGACACCCAACCCATTTGCCACCAACATGTTTTGTTGTATCCTTGATATAATGGCTCCGAAAATATTGGCGACGGGTAGCCATAGAAATACATTGATATAACGTGCAAGCCAAACGGTAATGAGGTGATGGAAACCATCATAGATGGAAAGACTAAAAACAATAGGGCCAATGATTGCGAGTACAATCAGATAAAAAGTTCTGATCACATCAATAATCAGTGCCACTCCCTGAAAAACAAGTTCCAACAGTTCCCGAAATGCTTCGCGAATCCAGTTCATCGGGTTGATGGTTCCCAGACTCCAATTCGTTGACTCCTGTGAATGGAGGTAACTGCGCATTGCATCATTGCTACCGCTTTGCATGATGGCAGTAGCCTTAACCACTGGTTGTAATATCCCATTCACCAGATCAATCACTGAAGGAAAAATCAGGATGCAAAAACCCAGAACAAAAGGTCGTAGTAAGCCATACATATCCACGGGCTCTGCTGCTGCGATATGTCTCCATATTCGCATACCGATAAACCAAAGCGCACCAAAACCACCGATGAGTCTAGCGGTTCCAATTAACCCTTTACACAAAGGCATCATGTCTTTGTACAGCTGATCTAGTACCGATTGTAAACTGGTACCATTAGAAATACCCTGTCCGAAAACAAGACTCGGAAACAACGCCCCACACAAAATCACTACACACTGTTTCATTTCTAATCGATTTACAATCCATACAATCGCCGAATGGCATTTCTGTCTTTTTTAAACTGCGCCCTATTGGCAGCCATAGCAGTTTGAATTTTTATCTTCTTCCTAACCGCCTCCAAATTTTGATTACTATTTGAAGCAATCATTTCCATCAAAGAGAGCCTTTCACCATCACTCATACGCAGTGCTCCATCCCTTAAAAGCATGGACAAGACTTGTTGATCATCTTTACTTTGTGTAGTGACCAACAGAAATTCCTTGTTCATTTCGTCAAGCTCTTTTGGGGCAAATAGTCCCAAGGACCTCACCAGTATCATCCAGTTCACTAACTCTTGATCCATGTTCTCATAATTACGAGAGCTTCTTAGTAGTGCAGGGGATGATCGAACCTTTTCACTCACCATCAACAGTTGGTCAAACTGCCTCTTATGTAAATCAAAATTCCCTTTTGTTGCATCTCGCACTGCATTGAAACCGTTTGACAAAGTCTGGTAGCCCTGCTTTGCTTGAGCCAACATCATTTTAAGCTGCAATAGTTTTTCAAGGTTGATCTTTAATTGTTCCAGCTCTTGCACTTGCGAAAAAGCACTTACCCGAAAAACTAACATCGCTATGATTACTAGTATTCTTTTCATTGGATCCCGTGTAAACGTTTAACAGCTTTTGTATCACTTTGAACCCTATTTCCCTTTTCCACCAACGCCAACTGTTGTTGATTCAATGCCTTTAGGGTCCTCAGACACTGAAACATGGCACTTCTGAGTGTATAGAGCATAACCAGCCGTTCTGCATCTTTCATGGATACTTGATTGCTTAATACGACGGTCAACATCTTACCAATTTCTTTAGAATGATTAAAAACCGCTGTCTGGTCTGCCCTGGTAGGAAATTTTCTATACTCCATCCATACTTGTTCTTCTAATCCGTGAATACTTTTTACCATTGCCGCTCCGCTGATATTTGTCTTTACTTGTTTTAATTCAGCATAGTATCCAGCGTACAGCGCAGATAACCGATGCTGCCATTTACGAATCTCATCGAGTTTCACTTTAGCCAGTTCTTGCTCTGCCAGCTGTTGAGCTCGCTGTAAGACAAGGGTTTCATTTTGCAGACGTTGTACTTTTAGATCAATGGCCTTGACGGCTTTTGTCAGTAACAATGATACCGGATCAATCGACTGCCCTTCAGCAGTACACCACATTGCAACACATAATAACAGTTTCAGTATTTTCATTGCTCACAAAATATTTTGATATACCAATCAATAACTATTTCTCTTACCTGATCTGCTGAAGGCCAAAACCTCCATATAGCAACAACCAACACACAGAATAAAATCACCGCGACAACCATCGTATCTTTTTTAATTGACCAGTTTTTGAATGGCAGCTTCAACGCTCCCGAGTGATTCGGCCGCTTGTACCACCCTAATTTTTTCATTCTCTTCGGTAGTATAGGCCAAGTATTCTTCTGGCGACACTTCCACGCGGTACACTTTACTGATCCTCGATCCAAGCGAAATAAAGACTTCCTTATACTGCCTGCCAGCTTCATTGTATCGGTTCATAGACAAAACCTGCACCCTTTCTTTATCAGTTAAACCCAATAACTTCTGCAAATCTTCAAACCGCTGTTCGTATTTGGATTGATCAAGTAGTATTTTACAGTCAGCATTTGCAACAATGGTTTGTTTAATAATTTCGGATCCGAGAATATCTTCTATCTCCTGTGTGATCACTATCGCTTCGCCAAAATGTTTACGTGCTGTCTTGAAGAGGTATTTGATATACTGCGCCATACCATGTCTTGCAATCGCTTTCCATGCTTCTTCAATCAAGATCATTTTGCGAACCCCTTTTAGCTTTCGCATCTTGGCAATAAATACTTCCATAATAACAATCGTTACCACCGGAAATAAGATGGGATGATCCTTAATGGCATCGAGTTCAAAAACAATAAAAGGCTGATTCAATACATCTAATTGTTCTTTGGCATTCAATAAATAATCATATTCACCACCTTTATAGAATGGTCGAAGCACATACAAAAAATTAGATAGATCAAAATCCTTATCCTGCACATCATCCTGCTTGAGTTGATGGGAAAACTCATTTTGCAAGTAGCGGTAAAAATCATCAAAGCATCTAAAAGAGCTCGGCTTTTCATAATACCCTTGCAAGGCATTGGACAACGCCACGTATTCTGAGCGACGAAAACTTTCATCCTCCTTTTTCCAAAGCGTAACTAATAAGGTCTTAATACTTTCCTTTTTTTCGGTGTCAGGAACTTGCCCTTCTGCTAGGTAAAAAGGATTGAAACGGATGGGTTCATGCTCAGTGTAAGTAAAATAATAACCCCCAACCAGTGTGCATAGACCTTTATAAGAATGACCTACATCAACCATTACAACATGTGCTCCTTGTGCGTGATAACTATGTAACAAATGATTGGTGAGAAAAGATTTTCCGGTTCCGGAAGGCCCTATAATGAGTTTGTTGCGATTGGTAATGACCCCGCTTTTCATCGGCTCATCCGAAAGATCGACATGCACAGGTTTGCCGGTAAGCCTATCACCCAAACGAATACCGAAGGGGCTGCATGAATCTTCGTACTGAGTTTCACTATGAAGAAAACAAGCCGCTTGATCTGCAAAAAGTAAAACCGTTTCGTTGATCGGAAAATCTGCTGCATTGCCTGGTATACCTGCCCAAAATATTTGAGGTGCACCAACAGTTTCTATCTTAGGTGTTATATTGAGTGAAGCGAGTGCATTACTGCATTGATTACGGACTTCTTGCAACTGAGTTGGATCATTAGTCCATGCGATCAGGTTAGCATGAAATCGTACGGGTTGACGTTGACCTGCTGCCATATCTTGTAAAAACTGTTCGGTAGCATCCTTGGCTATTTGATTCTCTCTCGCATAAAGAGAGAGTGATTGAAACCGGCGTTTTCTTTTCTCAAGTTGTCGTGCAACCTCAGCTCTATCTTCTATAAAAAGATATTGATGATAAATATGATCAGTAGGTAGCAATTGTCCGAGTGCACTCACAAATCCAATAGGGAACTGTCCGGCTTCTGTACTATAACGGTCATAGGATATACGAGAACCGCAATGAGAAGGAAAATGGCCAAGATCGGCCATGGAAAAAAGTACACAATTTTTTTCACCCACTTTTACGCCTTCTGAAAAATCCAGATCACGTTGTACACCGTCGGTGTCTAGCAGTAGATACTGATTCACAAGTTCTTTTAGCGCAGGCTCTTCAAATCTTTTACATCCAATCAATCCAGTATCACTCAATAGCTTGACAAACTGTGAACACACCGATACAAAACTTTTTGCGAATGCAGGGTCTAGGGTTTCAACAGGAACAATATGTTTTTTGAGCAGGCTAGAAAAATAGGAGTTTACCCTGTTCCTATTCTTTGGCGAGAGCGTTAGCATGAGAAAAGACTGATGCTTGATGTAAGGACGTTCGTGAAAAAATCGCTCACTACTGCGAGATAAAAAATCCTGATTATTTTCAAAATTCCCCTGAAACGATGTGGATACAAACCAATCTTGTTTATGAAGAACGGTGCCGGGTTCCAATAGTTGAATAGCTCTCACCCATGACTGGTGAAGGCTTTCATAATCTGTATTCGAAAGTGTGAAGATCTCCGGCAAATCCAATTGGTACACAATGGTTAGATCACCCATCTTGGAAAGGATCATATCTTGCTCCACTGCATAGAGAGGCAGTATGTCTTGTAAAACTTTCATGCTTTCACCCATTTAGGTATGGCGGAGGATGCCATTTTTTTCATCATACCATGTTCACCATAGCATTGACTCAAAGAGTACACCTTCCATATCCACGCGCCTGCGAGTGCAAATACCAGTAGTATACAAACCAACATGGTTACACCTAAGAGATAGAGAAGTGCAAAAAGTAGCAAACAGAACAGAATACCTCCACCCAGCCACCAGATGTACTGCGCTGTCAATCCACGGAATACCAGTGGTCGACCTACTCCTTGATTGATCTGATAAACACTATTCATAATTTTTTCCCTTTTGAAGTTTTGATTCTTTTCTTCTCGATCAATGGTTGCTTCTCTTTCTTCGGAGGTAGTCCCTCCAAAATCCTCCACCCTATTGGATCCATTTTTTTGATACTGGGCAAACGGACAACCCTTAGTTCATGCTTTCTCAAATCATATGCTGCTTGAGTGCCCTGAAATAGATTTTTGGTTTTCGGATCAAAGCAGCAGATAAAGCCACCGCCCGGAAGATCATAGAGATCATCTATGCTGAACTTGTTGGAGAAATCATTGACCTCTCTCAATTCCCATAACCTTAGATCCAAATAGAAGGTTATTCCTGCTACATTGATTTCAGGTAATTTTCTTGCTGGCCAGTTATTCCACATATTAGATACCAAAGAATGCCCGAATCACAGTAACTACCACTACTAAAAAAACGCAACTCCCAAACCACGCTGCTGCAACTTTGCCTGTATCATGATCACCTGCGTTCCATTTGCTATACACTTTGACCGCGCCTATCAATCCTAAAATCGCTCCGATGGCATACATCAGTTGTGTACCCGTTACAAAATAGCTGCGCACTTTTTGATTGGCTTCAAGGATACCAGCATTACCATCCTGTGCGTTCCCTAGCGCAACAACGAATAAAACAAGCACGACCAAACACACTAATCTTTTCATACATCATCATTTAAATGTCTCCTCAATCCCCCTTCAGGGGGCAGGGGGTTAAATATACCCGCCGCCACTTCTCTCTCGCAATTGGTTCTCCTGCTTCGGGCAGGCGGGCATATCGGCTGAATAAACTCTACATTTCAAAAGCACACTATTCGATATTCGAGCCCAATTACTTATTGAAAATTTCCTAGATTTAAATTCAGTGACAAACCATACGCATGTTGCATCGGTGCGAAAGCGGCTTTGGTACTAAAAGGGATCAAATAATGGATATCAATAGATATGGATTGATCTTCCACAAATCCTTTATATCCGGCACCGATAGAAATGGATTTTCGATTACCTGCTTTGATCCCTTCAAATTGTATCCCCGATCGAATAAAAAAACTTTCCTGAAAGCCGAATTCACCACCAAGAGAATACCTGATATCAGCCCACCTTCCTTTGAAAGGCTTACGCAAATCAAATCCTACCGACCATTCTTTGGCTTCATCAAGATCCCCATAAGCAAATCCCAAACCCATTTCACTTTGTTGCCAGAGTCCATTACCCAAATGATTCATGACCACACCAACAGAAAACTTTCCAATAGATTGATAGAATTGCACGTCACCCGATGCTCCGTAACGGTTAACAGGTCCGGATTCAAAACCACGTGCTCCCGCCAATCGAAGGTTCGCACCGATACCTGCTGATTCGGACAAGCGCAGACCTACAGACCCACCCACACTAAATGCAGTATTGCGGAAAATTGCCAAGCTAGCCCCATTATCATCACGCATAGTGAAGTTGCCCATATCAAGATATAGGATAGCAGCCCCAAGCGTCGTAGATTCACCCATCGTTTTCAAGTAATCCGCACGAATAAATTTGGTATCCTGAAATAAGTTGCGCATCCACGGTAGGTAAGTAAATGATGCTTGGTGAAAATGATGGGTAAAGACAGTTTTACCAACATTGTATCCGATCATTTGATTACCAGAAGAAGCTGCGATACCCGCATCACCCATGGCAGCACCCCTGCTGTGCATGGCGAATTGTGCAGTGCTGATAAGTGGGATGAAACAGATCAACAAAGCAATGATCCTTTTCATAACACATCAATAATGGAATGAAGCGTATCAGAATGCTGTCCTAGATCATCTTTCACATAAAAGGAAATAGGATAACTACCCTTTTGATGAAAAATGTATTGTAGTTTATCTGAACTACTGAGTATGTTCTGCCCTGAAATAGAATAATGATAGGATATTATTTTACCAAAGGGCTGAAGGCAACCACCTGCATCAAAATAGTACCTTCTGGCCGCGGGATCTCTTTCATCGACTTTCCAGGTCAAAGACGCTTTCGGCCTTTGAGCCGCAGCCGCTTGAATCATCAGTTGCTTTGTATGCACCCTTCCAATTTGATCCTTTAAAGAAACAGTAACTGCATACAACCCGGCTCTGTTAACAGTACAAAAGATTTCATTCCATTCTCCTGAAACGATCACAGGTTGATCATTGGCAAGTGCCTGACCTCGATAGCTAAATCGAATTTGTCCACTACTATCATAAAACCGAAGATGCAGTTGACGTCCGGCAGGTAAGGTTTGTACATGAAAAATACCATTCCCATGAATGTTATTGGGATCCTTTTCACGTACATACAAAGTATCTTTTGCAAAAGAAACAACAGGCCCTGTAGGTGTTTGTTGCAAAGAAATCTCTTTATTGTTACAGGCAAAACAACCAAGTATAACGTAGAGAATAAATAGATGTTTCATGGCTATTATTGTTTATAGATTTTATCAGTGTGTTTGATTCCATTGTAAAAACTTGTGATAAAGTAGGTTTGTCTGCGAGGCAGTTCCGGAGCACCTTCCAATACAAAAAGATTCTCTCCTGGTCTGCCGTTTTTGATCCAATATTTGATCCAGCGTCCATCGCTGGTAAATACATCAAGACGCACAGATTGACTGCGATCAAGGATCACCGACACTTTCAACTGTTGATCAAAAGGATTGGGGAATACATTCCAATCTTTTAATCGACCTGCAAAAGATTGATCAGGAAGCGTATTGTTTTTCATATCCCCTACTTTCACCCAAGAGTGAAAATGAGTGATACAATTACGCGCGCTAATGGCAGTTAATTGAATCGGGATACTATCACCGGATTGATAATAGTATTCCTGAATCGAAGCCTGTTGGGTTTGCACACCTCGCCCATTACCAAGATTCCATTGGAACATAACAGCAGGTGATACACGTGCAGTGAGCGTTAGTAAACCACCATAGGGAATTTGAGAAGCACTTAATTCAATTCGTCCCGCCGGGAAATCAGTATCGTCAGTCGTCACAGCAAATACAAGACTGTCACGACATCCCTCACGTTCAACACTCACGCGATACTGCCCGGCTTGGAACGAAAAAATGCTGTCCTCCGAAAGGACTCCGCCTCCTGCGGAGTCCTTGATCCATCGCCACCGATCAAACACCAAACCTTGTTGAGAACTAATTTGCAAAGGGGTTTTTCCACCGGGACATACTTTTCCGGTACCAATGATGACTGGCGTAGGGATAGTACCTGTAGTAATCGTGATGGTATTGGATGATTCGGTAGTACAACCTGCTGCACTCACAGCACGCACGGTATAGGCGCCGGCACTACTCACGGTGATACTCGAATTGTTTCCACTGGATAACAATACACCGTTGCGATACCATTGATAAGCAATGCCTGTTGCACTATTTTGAATACTCAATACGGTACTCGCGCCATTACAGAGATGTGTGGATGCAGTCGTTACGATGGGCGTAGTCGGCATCTGATTCACCGCCACGGTAGCGCTGCCGGATTGTACTTGCACACAGGCAGTACTGCTCGCATCACGTACACTCACCAAACGATAGACATAAGTACCGGCGGTGGTTGTAGGAACTGAAATGGTAGCCGTTGAACCTGTACTTTGAATCGTTTGCAAGGCACCACCATTCAATTCATAAGTAAACACATAAGGGGCTGTTCCACCTGAACCACTAAAGCTGATCATGGGGGAAGCTGCACCGCTGCAAACAGTAGCAGAACCTGTAATACTTGCAGTGGGCAATCCATTGATCACAACAATGACTTCCCCTGAGGCGGCATTACTACAAGCACTTGTACTACTTTCTTGTACACCCACAAGTGTGTAAGTATAGGTACCAACACTATTGGACGGAACACTCACACTCACAGTATTACCTGAACTGGTGCGGATGGTTTGAACAGCACCGCCATTCACACGATAACTGAATGTATAAGGGGCTACCCCACCACTACCGGTAAATACAACTAAGGAACTGCCAGAATTTTGACAAAGATTGCCACCGCCACTGACCGTGGCAGTTGGTAAAGGATGAACAACCACATTAACAGCCGCAGATGTGGCACTACATCCATTAGCATCTGTCACTGAAACAAAATAAGTTCCACTTTGACCGACGGTGATCGATGCGCCGGTAGCTCCCGTATTCCACTGATAACTGCTACCGGATGAACTATTCAGTGTCAAAGAACCACCTTGACAAAAAACCAATGGACCTGAAGCATTAATGGTAGGAGTAGCAACAGAATAATAGGAAACTGTTACGGGCGCAGAAGTAGCAAAGCATCCTTCTTTTGATACAGTGACCGTATAAGTACCTGGACCAACAGTAATCATTCTCGAACTCGCACCATTGGACCAAGCATAAGTATCATAGCCTGCTCCGGCATCCAAAGTTTTAGTCGAGCCGGGACATACGATAAAAGAAGAACCCGGCAAAGGTGTAGGACAAACAACTGTTGAGACAACGACAACATTACTGGAGGCACTATTGCCACAACCATTAGAACTATAACAAGAATAACTGCCTGCAGTGTTGACAGTGATGCTGTTACCACTCGCACCGTTTGACCACGTAATGGCAGAACCACTGGCTGATAAGGTTGCAGATTCTCCATTACAGAGTAATAAATTGCCGGAGGGCGCTACAACAGGCGCCACAGGAACCTGATCAGTAGTGACCACGATCATATTACTGGCCAAAGAATTGCCACAACTATTGACAGCTATTGCATAATAAGTACCTGCACTATTCACAATAATGCTGCTGCCGGTCGATCCATTACTCCAAAGAAAGTTGCCGGAAGAACCGGAGGCAGTGAGTACCGCCGACACTCCATTGCACAATGGCATGGAAGCAGAAGTACTCACTGAGGGGGCATCCGGTAAAGATGCTGAGGTAGGTAAGAATGAGTGCTCTTTATACGACGCATCGTTATCAATGATCCCATATGCGCCAATGGTCACTAAATTACCAAAAGAATAGGGAATGGTAAAACTATGAATCGTAGCATTATTACTGGAACTTCCATAAAGAATGGAACTTCCTGATTGAACATGAAATGAACTGGTAAATCGTCCTGGATAACCCTCCAGATTTTCATTTTTAATTTTGAATTGAACCGTGATTTCAGAAGAACTACATTGGATACTCTCGCTTACAAGTTCAATCGTAATTTGATTAGAGCCGGGGTTGGGTTGAGCAAATGCCAATAGTGGTATTAACAGGCATAAGACAATCCCCCACCGACCATGTCGGCTGAATGTATATAAATGCATAAAAAGATTTTTATAATGATTTAATAGCTACCAAATCGATAGTGGATTCCGAGTCCGCCCATCAAACGATAGCGACCTAATAGAGGATTGAAAAGCATCTTTTGTTGAAAAAAACTGCTAAGAGTAAATGCTGAGGAAAGAAACCAATGAGCATTGATTTCACCTGCCAAACCAAAACTCGATCGTTTGGATAGTGGCCAATCTTTATATAACCAAGGCTCATGTTCCACTTGCCAAGACAGCCCAATTGCAGAACTAAGTCCTAAACCTTGATCTGAACGCTCAGCATGATTAGAATAAAGCTCAGTCATCAAATCCATGCCAAAGCTTGTATATTGTAATAGATCTCGATGACTCCTTTCATGATACACCCCAAAAACAAAATGCAATTTACCATTGGTCGGATGGGTGTAACGAAGGGAAAAATAATCAGCCGGCACAAGGGATTTTCCACCTCTCAAACAAAGTGATTGTGCATTTGCATTCATACCACAACAAATCCAAATGAGCACTGCAAATAATTTCATAGCCTGGACAATTTTGTTACCACAAAGCTAGAGCGAGAAAAAAAGTAGGAAGTTGATTAAAACAACTATGAACTTAAATCCGATTGAAAAAAAAGAAATGGAGATAGAAATAAAATGAAATAAAGAATCGGAGGTAGAATACGCTTTCATTCCATTGACTCATGATTGGAATATGTAGATAAAAAATCTTACCACTATGCAGTCATACTAGATACCTAAAATTCTAGGCTCATATGCAACATCCAAAATGGTCTTAATAATTGGAAGCTTTGAACGCTGATACTATTCTGAGTAAAATTGATATCTGTGAACTGACCATCATTGAATAAGTTGTTACCGGATATCATAAAACTTAGTTTGTCTTTGACTGCCAAATACTTCAAAAGCAACTCTCCCAAATAAAGATCGTTCGAGCTCAGTTTTCGCTTTTGCTGTACATATTGGAGTTTTGAATTTAAAATCCATCGGCTGTTTAATCGATACACAAACTCGGTTGAGTAAAGATTGATGCGATTGTTGGCAATTCTTTCTTTGATTGAATGGGGATCAATGCGTTGTGAAGTAAATGTGAACTGTGCTTGGATGTTGGCAGTAAGTTTTTGCGTGATCAAGGTTTTCAACCTTGATGAAATTTTCGAGCTGCGCAATTGAATCGCCCCCAATTGTTCATTGGTACTATAATAAGTAGCTACTCGATTGAATTGAAATGCCATATCCCATTGGCTTTTCAGTTTTGGCAGATATTTTGACCCAAACAACATAAGCCCCGTCAGAC
The DNA here is from genome assembly GCA_965279585.1 of Sediminibacterium sp. Taxonomy (GTDB): domain Bacteria; phylum Bacteroidota; class Bacteroidia; order Chitinophagales; family Chitinophagaceae; genus Sediminibacterium. The sequence continues at coordinate 2,066,014 of OZ257248.1, forward strand.
TTGCATCTTTACCCAGAAAAAAGAGGTCACTAACGGTGTAAAAAGGAGCAGGATCAATATTGGGTAAATAAAGTAGCGGTGTCCGAGAATAGAACAAGCTGGCATTGCCAAACATCCTTTTTTTCGTCATTTCAGAAAAAGAATAAGTGGCTGTAAAATTTTTAGATCTTCCTACCTGAACGTTATCGCTTCCTTTGAAAATGGAATTTCCATTGGCAAATAAAAGTCCGCCGGCTAAATTAGAAACAGAAGGCAAAACGTTACGAATGTCTGCAGATAGATTCAACCTGCTTTGCTGGGAAAAATTAAATCCAAACCCAATAGAGGGCAAATAGTGTATATAACCAGCTTGGGGTACTAAGGGTAATGGAGTATATTTTAAATTTCCTGTTTCAAATCGTTGAGCTGTTCGAAAATAGACGCTTTTGGTCAGTCTTCGCTCGTAGCTGAGAGTGCCTGTAAGAATATCAGTACGTAAAACTGACTGGTTGCGTAATGAATCTGCTGTTGGAACAAATGTTCCACCATTACGATCAAGTGAAACCATAGATTGCAACTTTGTTTCATTGGTTGAATAAGTAAGATCACTGGTAATGGTATGTTTACTTTTTTTGACGGTCAGTTTTGCCTGTAATAGATATTCGATATTATTTTGATTAATACCGGATCTTAATTTCTCAAATCCGGATACTCCTGTAATTGAGCGATAGAGATCTGCTGGAAATAAATTGGAAGTAATTTCCGATCGCTGTTCTACCTGCATAGCTCTTAAATCGATAATACGATTACTATCCAAAGAAAACGAAAAACCTAATTGATGCTGGAACCTTCGATAAGTATCTGAAAATCGAGTGTTGGTATTAAATGATTGGCGAATGTCATCTAAACTATCCGACTCCTGTCGTGCATTGAACCCGGCTTTATAAACCAATTGAGTATAGGTAGAGGGAGAAAAAACAATTTCTGACGATGCATTAAAAAATGGCATCTTTTTTTGAATAAATTGTTGGTTCTGTATGACCAAATTGCTTCCTGATACGGTATAGTCAATGACCTGTTGCTGTTGCTGTTGATACCTATCTTGATAATATTGCAATATGGTTTTAAGTTGAAGCTTCCTGCTTGGCTTATATAAAAAATTATTGGTTATTACTTCGGTTGTATTTTCCACCATTTTATTTTTTGGGAGAATCGAAGAATTAATATCTGGAATGGTGGCACCTGTCCCAACAATACTTCGTGGTACAAGATCATAAGCTATTGCTTCGTTTCTATTTTTAATAAGCTCCACCAAATTCGATCCGTTACCCAAAATCTCTGAAGCCAGTAATCCTGTATTATTGAAATTGGTAGTAGAAACAGATTTGAATTTTGGAATGAGTGAGACAATATTTTGCCTAACCTTATAAAAATCGATCCAAGGATCGATGCTGACACCCGCTTCACTGGATCCAATGACCTTGTATAGATATTTTTTATTGAACTTCAAATTCACAGCAATATCCTGACCCTTTTGAAGCCGGTTACTCAAATAAGTTCGGTCTTGATAATTCTGAATCAACTGAATTTTTTCAATCCCTTTAGGACTAAGGTTCTGTGTTAAGACATTATAGTCAGATCCAAATAGATCATCGTCCTCTATCAGAACAGTATTAACCGGTTTACCATTATAACTGATCCTTCCATTATTGACTGAAAAACCGGGTATCGCATTCAATAATTCCCCAACATTTGACTCTATGCCTTTTTTAAAAGCGTCTACTCTAAATGTTGTGGTATCACCTGATACTGTTATGGGAGGTATAGAAAAAACATGAATATCCGGAAGTCTGGATGTATCGCTAAGAAGGTAAAAATCCATCCTTTTTTGTACAGAATCGAATGGAATGAATAAGCTTTGATTTTTGTAACCCAGTAATGAACATTCCACCCAATAGGTTTTGGGCGATGCAGGCAATTTGATTTGATAGTTGCCTTGGGTATTTGTGATTCCAAAAAAACGGGGTAAGCCGTTAACAGAGTCTTTGATCTTTACAATTGCATTGGCTACAGGATGCTTATCAACAGTATAAACCGTACCCCTCAAACCGAATTGAGCATTTGATTGAATAGAAATAAAGAATACAATAAAAAATAAAAGATATGGGGAACAGCTGTATATCCTCATAAAGTCAAAATTCCATATGCTTAAGATACGTCTAGTTATTCTTCAGTCTTTGCATATTTCGTAAATCCTCCCGAATTTTTGCAGCCTTTTTTTCTGCTTCAGCAGCGCTGATCAAAGGTAACTCCTTACATTTTGCCAATTGATTGAAATCTTGACCTTCGAGTGGAAGCTTTACTGCGACTGCTTGGTATTGATGATATTTTGATTGAGCACTAAGAACGATACCGGGAAGTCCAAAAACATTTCTAGGTCCATAAGCCAATGGAATATCTATAGTGAACCAGGCTGTGAATTCTCTGAAAAAACCATCTTCCCAAACGACTTTACTGGTGGCTTTCTGACAGACAAATCCGAGTATACGCATGGTATCAGAGTGCAACTCCCAATTGAACTCCGGCAAGGAATCTACGCGACAGAAATTAAGAGAACCGGTCACCCATGGACGGTAATACATCATGGCTCCATTAGGACGATAACTATACTGAAAACGTCTATTCTCATACACATCGATAAGCTCATTTGTCATGCGTTTGATCTCCTCAGGACTGGCATTCAAGCCTTTTAACTTTTCATTGATCATCACGGGATCTGCACCTACTTTAGTATCAATGACAAAAGCAGAAACAGTATCATTGAAATATAACCAAGTGGTATCTACTTTATCAGAAGCTCCGGGAGAATAGAGGCTATGCCGAACAGTATTGACATAAGTAATCTTTCCGGAATACTTCTGAGCAAAGCTGTAATGGGATAAAAGGATACAGGAGAAAATAAGGATAGGAAAATAGACTTTCATACAAATAATTAAGGGCTTCTGTTTTAAAATGATGTCAACCTACATTTAGTTTTGTGGAACTTGAGGGATGGGGCATTCACCTCTTGGATCATTAACAGTGGTTCCATTAAAAGGATCTTCAGAACAGTAAACATATACAGTTGTTCTTGTTTCACCGTTCCCGCAATCCTCTTCCAAAGTTAATCTTTGTAAAGTACAAGAAAGGGGGGCTTTTTTGGATAATTCGACTGCCTTTTTATCGGCAATTTGCTTTGCAAACTCTTTTTGTGGGGATAAGCTTCCTTTAGCAAAAGAAAAAGCAAAAGTCATACAGACTAGAATAATGGATAGAATTGTTTTTTTCATAGTTTGTTAATTTATTGAAGCCCCTAATTATTTGACTCGGTACTGGTAAAACGACACGTGTTATGAATCATCAACATGAAAAAAGTCTTCCCTTATATTATTTACTGATTCAAGTATAGATTCAATACTGAGTGAATCTGAATTAAAACTACCGGCAAGAGCCACAATAAAAAAGGGGTTTTTGCCCCTATCTATAAATGTTTTAAACACATAATTTATCCCGCAAAGATGTTCATGCAACTACAACCATTTATAGACTAAAAAATTTATTGCCACATGAAACATTGCTGTAGAATTGATCTTTTGGGTATACATATTCCCGATCATCAATACAAGTGAACATTTGAAACAAACCTATTATTTTGTCACCTATGCATTGGCAGGAGGAATCGGCGGATTCATTTTCCTGAATATGAGAATCAAAAGTATCAAACTGGAAGCTTCCCTGGGAGATAACGTATACACAAAAGAAGCCATCCTAAGAATGAGTTACAGTGTCATTTCTGGCTTTATGATGTATTTGGCCATAAAAGCCAAACTGATACTCGGTGGTACAGATGTTGAACATGGAGAAAATCACTATTTGATTTTACTGCTCTGTATCATTTGCGGCGCCAGCGAAAAATTACTTCCCGGTATTATTAAAAAAATGGAAGAGAATACTTAGAAAACTTCAGATAGCATGTTTCCTGTATTTACTCAAAGTGGTCTTATCGATTCCCAAATACCCTGCCAACATATAATCTTTGATCCTGGGGTCTTCTACCATCCATGGATACTCGGCCTCTAATTTTTTCAAACGTTCCCTTGGAGGCATGGCGAGCAATATCACATGATCTTCATTACGACTATAATATTGTTCTGTGATTTTTCTGGCGTTGATATTAAAAGATGGAAATTTTTCCATCAATACATCAAGTTCTGTTTTCTTGATCCTTCTCAAATGCGTTTCCTCCATAGTACGAATGGTCAATTTGGAAGGCAGTCCAGAGAAATAAGATTTCATGGACCCAATTACATCACCTTCTTTCTGAAACCAAATTATTCTTTCGGTACCATCATCCAATTCATAATAAATTTTAAGTAATCCTTGTTCCACATAAGCAATCCAATCACACACATCCCCTTCATGTAAGATGGTTTTATTGGCTCTATGAATCTCTTTGGGTAAGTGATGTAATAAATAAATTTGTAATTGAGGATCGACTGGATGAAAGGATTCTAATAATTTTAAAAGTGCTTCCATAACGACACGTCAATTTTAAAATGAATACATCATAGATCAATCAAAAAGGAGCGATTTATCACACTCTTCCCTTCACAAAGAATCGAAACAAGACCAGTAATGAAAGAATACCAAAGAATGGAATCAGTACGATTGAGACTGGATGGGTTAAAGTAATTTGTCGGACACCATGGATAGAAAATTGTAAATAGGGAATGAGACCAAGTGTCATTAGAATAGTTCCCCACAGTTGCAATTTTTCAAATCGTTTCAGAACACTCAGCAAAGTCAGAATGACACCGGTAATCCCCGCTAGTGCATTCCATTGAAAAAAAGGCACTCCAATTGCATGCATCAGAATCAAAGGACCATAGAAATAAACACTTCCGGCAACAATACAACAGTAGACGACTACTTGTAAAATTGGATAAGTCAGGATTCGTAACAGTTCAACTTTCATAGCATCAAAGGATTTAAAGACAAGGACCTTTTCCATGAGGTGCATAATTTTTATTTCCATTTGCGGTTGCGCCGGTCACCCCTGCAGCCTGCATCCCAGCGATTTGTTCATATAATCCGTTCGGAGTATTATTGCCACTCGAGCTTCCATACACAGGAATATTGTATTGTGTATTCAATTGAAAATTCCCACCAGCCGCCTGAAATACACTCAATACATAATCGACACAGTTAAAATTACTGATATGATAGGAATGACCATTCATTTGTTGAATACGTTGAATAGCCGCTGAAAATTGAGTGTTTGAAAGTGTAATGGTATAACTCGCTTGGTATTCATGTTCACTGTCATCTACAATTTTGGAAACTGTATTATTCCCACTCAATGCACCCCACCTTGATCCTGGATAAAAACCAAAGACCTGCCGAACACTGGCATAAGGATTGGATTTATGAAGTGCAATAAAGGCATGACCCGCAAAATGAGCTTTAAGATCAAACACGACCCCCGCTTCTTGGTCCACAGGAAGATCAGCATAGATCGTCATCGAATACGTGGCAAATTGGTCACTCACCTGATCAAAACAATCCGTGTATTTTTTTGGGTCAATGGCATCGGGATTACCCAGCGGTGGATCCACTTCAACCGGTGCGCCGCCACCTCCCCCATCAACATAGATCGGTAGATAAGTGGTATACCCCCAACTACTTCCAAACAACCATGACATCGAATAAAAGTGTGCAGTATTCGACTCCCCTTGATGGTGAACCGCAGCGACGATCACTTCCGGTAAAGTACAATCGGTACAGACAGTTTTCGTATTCTTTTCTATGGAGTTGGATTGCACAGGTGTCTCTGTTCCCATAGTATTAACTACCCTACCCTGCATAAGGTATTCGGTTCGTTTTTCACTTCCGTCCAATGGCCAAATAGTAATAAGCCCTGTAGCATTAGACGTATCATCAAAATCAAATTGCAGGATACGTCCTTCAGCAATGTCATGATGAGTATTCAGAATGGCTACCATTTCCCGATCTTGGATACGCGCTCGAACGATGCGCTGACCTTGATAAGGATACACTTGAATACTTTGTCGATCCAAGGACTGAAAATCAGATGGACGAAGATGTTGTTGTAATAAAGTCAGTAAATGATCTGAGCGCAGGTTTTGTTCCTTAGTACAACTCAATAAAAGAAAGCACCAAAAAAGCCAACATAGATTTTTTCTCATAGCAAAGCATTTTGGATATGCAAAAAAATCAGAACGAAAAAAAGAATTCGAATTCTTGAATAACGTTTTCGGCAATTTCAATAACGAAAAAGGGTGATATACTTTTTTTTGTTATCAGTTCTACCGAATGGGATACTCGCACTCTTTTTTGTGAATTAGGTTTAGTGAAAATTGTGGCAAATCCAACTCCCATGCCACAGCGCATCATTGTTCAGATCGCAACCCTACTGCTGGTATTTGTCCTTGTCTATACAGGGTTAACGAAATGGATCAATTTCAACCATTTCAGCCGATCCATGTTATCACAGCCCCTGCCGTATGCGTTAACCAACGTCCTGATATACCTGATACCATTCATTGAAATAGTCGCTGCATTACTCCTCATTCCACAACACACAAGACAGTTGGGTTTATGGATCACGTCCTTACTTATGATAGCCTTCACAGCCTATGTTGTATACATCAAGCTCTCAGCATTAGAAAACACGACCTGCCCCTGCGGAGGACTCTTCTCACAACTCAACTGGAACCAGCACACCTGGGTAAACAGTCTTCTCACAATCATAGCCATCACAACAACACTCATATATAGAAACCTATTTCCTGGCCACGGAAAAAGGAGGAATGCCGACGCCTCCCACCAAACCAAGTAGGCAAAAATTAAATTGTATCGAAATGAAAAAGATGACTTTCCTTTTTGCGGCTGTATTGATGGCCGCCATGGCAAGTGCTTTCACTGCAAAGCAACCTACCACGCTCTATTACAGAGATGCTGATGGCGTATTTCATGAAAAATTGGGCACAGGCGAATGCATCCCGGACCAGTACAACTGTGAATACATTTGGACAGGTGCAGTGGACAGTAATCCACAAAACCCTTTGAACTACCAGGAAACAGGTGATCCTGAAAGGGTGTTTGTTCCAGACCCCATGAATTAACAACCATACCGGGAGCTGGTTATTCAGCTCCCGGTTTTTGCATATAGTTCAAAATTAATTGAGCTAAGTTTTCACCTTTTAGATTAAGGGAAATGATCTTTCCTGTTGGGTCGATTAAAAAATTTCTTGGAACACCTGTTACTTTATACAATTGAGCGATAGGACTTTCAAATCCCCTCAACTCGCTGAGTTGTGTCCATACCAAACCATCTTTTTCAATAGCCTGTTCCCATGCTTCTTTTTCATTTTCACCATCCAGTGAAATACCTATAAAAACAATATTCGAAGACTTCAACAGATGAAATGCTTTGACAACATTGGGATTTTCCTTTCTACAAGGAATACACCAGCTTGCCCAAAAATCTAGGAAGACAAATTTTCCTTTCAGTGCACTCAACTGAATAACCGATCCATCCAAAGCCTTCAAACTAAAATCAGGTGCTATACTCCCTTCTTTGACTGCCATTAAATCCTCGAGTAATTGATGGAGTTCTTGCCCCACCCGGCTGTTTCGTATAGTTGCCGGTAGTTGCCCAAATAACGATGGCAATCCTTCCGGTTGCCTGGCAGTCCGTATCCTTTCTTTTAATAGGATCAGGCTGAAATCTGCTGTAAGATTCGCCAATATAAAGGAATCCGTAAAAGCATTTTTACGACGGATATCCTGTTTGGGTTCCTCAGCAAGCATTTCTAGATAGCGTCGCTTATACACCATTTCAGTGGCGTGTACTTGGGAACCGGTAATAGTAAAATCACTGGGATCACGAAAATCAAGAAACATATTTTCATTACCGATAGCAAAGCTGATACGAACATGTTTGGGATAGTGGGAAGGCAACCGATGGGTATCCGGAAAGATGGTGAGTTGACATCGCATCGGCTGATCCAAAGTTCCGGAAAAAGCAAAACGATCTCCTTTTAGGGAAATAGTATCATTCATCCGTATACCACGATCATTGGTATAGGAAAGTACCAGTTTTGTAACAGGGAAAATGGCAGGATGTATGATTCCGTTAATGACAAAACCCTTATCCTGCGACTGACTATCAAAGCCAGTCAGCAGGAGTACAAAAAATAACCAGCAATACTTTTTCATTATCGGATATTTTGGGCAATGCCGGTTAATTGAATTTCTATTTCGGGTATTGGTAATACATACCTCGGGTCATTGGGCGGTAAACTATACGTATTACCATTTAGCCTCCGGATCAATGTCCTGGCAAACCGAGGATCTCTATTAAGTCTTCTGAGATCCTCCCACACCAGACTGCCGGTAAACGCCAATTCCTTTCTTCGTTCAGTCAATATTTTTACCAACGCATCATCTGGACCGGTTGCTGATAAGGGAACAAAACTGCCTGTCCTCCAACGCTTAATCAGCAGTGAATTGAGAGTAGCCATGGCAGCTGAAGTTTGGCCCAGACGGGCAAGACTTTCCGAACGTATCAGAAAAAGTTCATTCACGGCTACCCCTGCAAAAGCAACCATATTACGACCTGTATAAAACCCTTTGAAAATGGGTTGATTATTAAACAGACGAAAGAAAACAGTTCTGCGTAGATCATTATTGGCATAACTGCGATACAAAAGCGTATCAAACAAAGGACGGTTGGAAACAAAATAATTAGAGACAGCTCCTTCTGCATAAAACAAAACTTCTGGGTGCTGATTTTGTAGCGTTGGGAAAGGCAAGGAAGCTGAAGCATTAACGCTATTATAATCAAGCAGTGTGGATCGGATCGAAAGTACCTGAGCTGATAACTGAGCTGCACTTGACCAGTTTCCCATCAGCAGATGAATACGGGCAAGCAAACCCAAAGCAGCAAGTTTGGAAGGTCTCATCGCAGGACTCGTACTTTCCGGTAGCAGGTCAACGCACTGCGTTAAATCCTGCATTACCTGATCATAACATTGTTGTACACTGGATCGACCGGGCTTATCATTCACGTCCGAACGAAACCGAAGGGGAATGCCCAAATCTGAATGGGCTTTCAAAGAATCATAGGGCGCTGCAAAATATTGGAGCAATTGATAGTTCGCCAATCCCCGGAAAAACAAAGCTGCACCCTGTATCTGCTTCCATTGTCTTTCGTTCTGTGTAGTAATGGGAATCTGGCCCAAACCCTCTAGGCAAATATTTGCCACTGCAATGATTCGGTAATGGGTCAGCCATTCACTGGGCATCCTGCCTTCATAAATTTCCTTCGCCCAGATATAACCATTGCGTTCTGTCGAAATATTGACAGCGTTATAGTCTGCATCTGTTAGATTGATTTGATCAGAACCCAGTATTCCGAGAAAACCATATTCACGGAACATATAATCAGCGTCCAGTAAGGCCTGATAATCATCCAGAGTTTTGAGCACTACACTGGAACGGTTGATACGCACATCCAGCCATTCCTGTTGTTTGGTGCAGGCGATGAATAAAATATATAAGCAAAGAGACACTATTATCTTTTTCATATTTCCTTATTTAAATTGTAATTGAAAACCAAGACTGATCGTACGGATGGCGGGAATTTGTTCCACCCCCTGAAAGGAATCATTGACATCGGGATCAATGCCCTGACGATTGGCCCGCCATAAAATCCCGATATTATTGAGGTATACAAACAGGTTCAAGGATGCAGGTATTCGATTGCCGAGGGATGGAAAAGAATAATCAAGACGCACATCCTGTAAACGGATATGATCTCCTTTTTCGATCAAAACTGAGGAAGCTGCATAAAAATCGCTTCTGGCCTGATTGCCTGGATAAATGATAGAAGGAATAGAACTTTTCATTTCATCTCCTGGCTTTTGCCAACGTTGATAGAAATCCTGATGCTGTCGGGTAAGTACCAGATCCTGATAATTCAGACTCACAGAATTTCTACGGAAATAATAGCCTGTCTTCCAAACAATATTGAAAGAAAGACTCAATCTTTTATAACTCAATTCTGGACGGAGATTACCCCAGAAAGTAGGTCTGGCAGACCCATGAAAAATCAAACTATCGGGCGTTGCATTCGCGATGATATTGCTGTATTGATTGCTCCGTTGACCATTATAAAATCCAAGTGGATCACCATTACTTCCGTCAAGCCCTGCCCAGCGATAACTCCAAATCCCAAAAAGAGGTTTACCGGGTTTGGCAACCAAGTTCCCGTTGGTTCTCACAAGATCATTGGCCAGATAATTACGTTCAAAACTGGTGACTTGATCCCGTAAGGTTTGCAAGTTTCCATAAACAACGAGTCCCCATTTACGCTTCACAACCTCAGCTTTCAAACTGAGTTCAAATCCCTGTGTACGAGTAGCTGCACCGTTTCCGCTGAAACTGGTAAAACCGGTGGATGCAGGTAAACTGGCATTCTGCAAAAGATCCATGGCTCTTTTTTGGTACCATTCCAGTGAGCCGGATAGTCTTCCCTTCAAAGTAGAAAAGTCAAGTCCAAGATTGATCGTCTGCACTTTCTCCCATCGCAGCAATGGATTGGGGGCTGATGCGAGCTGAGCGATGGGCAATCCGGTAATCATACTGGTCAGAAAACGAGCAGTCAACAGTGAATTGGCATTGACTGCATTTCCATTAAAACCGTAAGTCGCCCTGAATTTAAAAGAAGGATCGATTTGCCAGCCGGTACCTATAGACCATAGAGGAGTAACCCTTTCATTAGTGCGCACACCAAAAAGATTGGCACCATCACTCCTCGCACTAAGGTTCAACGAATATTTTTTTCGGTATACATATCCTGCGTTGAAATAATAGGAAACAAATCGATTCGTGATTTCGCTGATCGAAGAACCGGACGGAGGAATCAATGCATTCCCAAAGGGATGCACCGGCAAACTGTTTTGATAATTCAGATTGGTCGCTCCTATTCCATATTCCTCATTAAATCCATAAACAGTTCTTGAATAGCCTTCTGTTTTTCTTTGACGGATCTCAAAACCGAGGAGGGCATTGACAACATGATCATCCGACCACTGATCCTGATAAGATACCTGTCCACGCAGGTTTTGGCTATTAAGCACAGATTGTGATTGGTCAAGGATACCGCCTTTGGGAATCTGATAGGTAAAACTTCCATTGGCATTACGAATAGAAAATCGGTTGACCAGATTTCGCGCTGCATAACTTGCAGATCCTTGTACCTGTTGATCGTTATTGGTTTGGTATTCCTGCTGATACTGTAGTTCTGCCTGAAAACGCTTGTTGAATCGGTACCGAAGTCCACCTTTGGTTAACAAGTTGCGATAACGATCCTGCTGGCTCGTTTGTGATATTTCATCCAGCATATGAAACCGCCAGGGTAAAAAACCAAGTTGACTGACACTATCAATATAGTTACTGCGGTAATCCTTAATCAGCGGTTGGGTTAAATCCGCATAAGGATACAACTGACTATTGGTGGCATAGTAAGTAGCAAGACTCCTGAATCCAAAAGGATTGGGCTGCTCTTGAATATTGGAAATAAAGTACAAGGAACCTATAAACTCCAGTTTGGAATTGATCTTGATGGTCATTGAACTTTGTAAAGTCAGCCTTTCACGTTGATTGGATACCAATCTTTCTAGGTTTTTATCATAGCCCATAGAAAACTGATAATGATGGGTGGATGAACCGCCACGCATCTGAAGCGCATACTGTTGTTGTATTTCAGGTCTGTATAAGGCATCCAAAAAAGAGGATCGCAGATCCCTGTTTTCCAAATTGGACAAAGCGGATTGCAAGGCTTCTGCTGTCAGGGTACCTGCTCGACGTTGTTGCAACAACTCTACTACCGGACTCAATGCAGGACGGTTGGTAGTATTATTCAGGGAAGAATTATAATAGCCTTGATCAAATAAAAACCGTTCAGCTTCGATATAGGATTTTGAATCAAGATAGTTCCGTGTATAGTGCAGATCTGGTTTTTTGCCAATAGAAATATTTTGCGAAAAAACAATTTGGGGTCGTTGGTTGAACCTGGCCTTTTTTGTGGTAATGACCACTACCCCGTTTGCAGCCCTTGAACCCCAAATAGAAGCGGCGGCTGCATCTTTGAGTAAAGTGATGGATTCAATATCATTGGGGTTAATACCGGAAATATCGCCTTCAAAAGGAAAATTATCCAGTACAATCAGAGGAGCCGAAGCCCCGGCTTCAAGGGTCGTTCTGCCCCGAATATTAAAAGGCTCCTCACCTAGATTTTTATTAAAAAGAATACCAGGTGCTACCCCATCCAGTCTTTCCAAAATATTGGTAGAGATTCTTCTGTTGATCAATGTTTGATCCACAAGGGTAAAGGACCCGGTGGAACGTTCTTTGGGAATACTTTGATAGCCGGTATGTACGGTTACCGCAGATTGCCCATTTGTTGGAATCAAAAAGAAACGGGTGATGGTTGGATTAAAGGGAACACGGATCGTACCATAACCATCAGCATTGATGACTAGTGTATCTCCTGTATAAGATTGGTTAAGTTGAAAAAAGCCATCACGATTGGTGGTTAAAGATCTGGCAGCTTTTATGAATTGAAGGGTCGCAGAAACGATGGGTTGTTGGGTAGAAGCATCAAGTACCTCACCCCGGTAAGAAATGGTTTGGGAGGATAAGAAAAAGGGTAAAAGGTACAGGCAAAGCATGACCTGTACACGTATAAAGCAACGCATAGAAATTGATTTTAGGTGAGAAAATAAAAGCAGAAAAGGGCGGTATGGGGACCGCCCGGTGATCCCATGGGCCTATATGGGATTCTTGGGTTTTTTAGCAAACTGCGTGAGTAGCAGATGCAGGGCCCACCTGGGTGAGGGACCGTGAGTAATCGGGTTATGTGGGTTTTGCATACTCCGTGGTTGAAAAGTGAGCGGAGTCTGAGTAAGGAGGTTCAAAAAAATAGCGTGGAACTCAACTTACCGCTATAGAGGTCCTAGGAGACCCTTGCACGAATAAGAGAGCCCACGCCGTGACGTGGGCATTCTACTTATCGTCTCATGCAATGTGAAATTTCCTAGGTTTCTATAGCGAGACTCAAAGCGAATGCTTCAAATGATTTTATATGAAGGTTCGCAAAATTAATTTTCTATGCTAATATACAAATAAATTTCAATAAATTGTCCAATTGGACAATTTATTTTATTAACGATTCTTCACTTTCATTTAGTGAAAGTTAAGAATCAAGCATATCTAGTAGCGTTTGGCAATCATTTGGGGAAGATTATTCGGGATAAAGGATTTTCGCCTGATGACGTTGCAACTTTTGCGGGTATTGAAACTAAGCAGGTTTATCGGACTATAAATGCTGAACGAAGTATAAATTTATCTACTTTAATTGCAATTGCTAAAGGTCTAGAAATTCACCCTAAAGATCTATTGGATTTTGAATTCGATTTTGAAAAATAAGAAACATTGAATAGAAGTACGTCAATAAACTAGTATTACCCACTACCATATAATCTTCTCGTATAAAAAATATCTCATTTTTTGACTTTTTATTTTCACAGGGGCTTTTCAACTATTTGATAATCATTTGGAACATAAAGTCATTGCATCTAGCATCACTTTATAAGGAAAAAATTAACCTATAAGCTTTTGTAGTAACAATACATATAAATGCACATTCAATAAGTGCCATTTTTTCTCTATTTGTAATTAGCAAATAATTAGCACCCACAAGAGATGAAACAGAGAATTGAACATAATATCAATCCTATAAAACACTTAAATACGCATCACCAGTCCTGTTTAGAGTAGCAAAAACAAATGGCAGAAAATTTAAATTCTTTACTTTTATGTAGCCCGAAATAAGGGGAAGCTTACATTTTGTCGTGAGTACCGAAATTAGAAAACAAAAACACAGAAGTGCTGAAGCAATAATCTGATAATAATAACTCTTTTCTATAATTGACCACTTAAAAACTCCAGCAATCACTACAACAGTAAATACGACTTCAATAATTTGAAAACTACCTTGCTTGAGCTCATCTACAGGCTTTTCAGAGGCTATATCTTTTATAACAATCATTATCCTAAACCGCCTTCCATATAAAAAAGAAACTATAAAAGGTCATCTGCTAAACCGGTAACTATTTATTGCAATCCAATGTAAATTTAACTGGCACTAACAAATTCCTGTAATAAAAGATTAGCTTCACGATGCCTTGTGCCAAAACTAAAGCTGTATATAATGGAATACCGCATGTGAGTTTCTTAGTCATAAAATTAGTGTCTTTATTCTAAGTAACTATCAATCTCTCTAAATGATTCAGATCGGTAAAACTTTAGAATCATTCTTCACCTTCGACTCTTTACATACAAAGAATCAAAACGACCAATTTTGTTATAATAATATTTACTTATATTAGCATAACTAAATTATTTCATTGGGAAATCAAATTGCAACATCACATGCCGTAAATTTCGGGCAAAATATTCTTCCCATAACTCGGGTAGCAATATTCTCTGCAGAAGAATGGGAAATTTTTATCGAAGAATGGCTCGACCTTAAAAAGGTAGAATACAAAAAAATAGAAAGAATGGGAGGAGCAGGCGATAAAGGTAGAGATATTGTTGCTTGCATTGTTGAAAACATATCTGCTAATGGGTCTTGGGATTGTTATCAATGTAAACACTATGACAATGCGTTAGCGCCTTCAGACATCTGGGTAGAGATTGGTAAAATCCTCTACTACACATTTACTAAAGGTTACTCAGTTCCAAGGAAGTATTATTTCATAGCACCAAAAGGTTGCGGTACCTCATTATCTACACTCTTAGATAATCCAAATGATCTACGGGATCATTTGAAAAAAAATTGGGCAAGCTATTGTGAAAAGAAAATAACGAGCGCAAGACTTATAAAATTAGAGGGAGAATTTTTAGCTTATATTGATCAATTCGATTTTTCGATTTTTACGAAAACCGCTATAAAGACAATAATTGAAGAACATAAAAAGCATCCAAATCATCTTATACGCTTTGGAGGCGGGTTAAGCCCACGTACAGAAATTACAGAATCGGATATCCCAAAGTCTATTCAGGCAAACGAAACTACTTACGTAACTCAACTTTTATCCGCCTATGGTTCGGATTGTTCTCAAGAATTTAAGTCGACTGAAGATCTAACCACTTCATATCTTAATCATTTTAAAAGAGCAAGACTAAATTTTCACTATGCGGAACAATTACGAAATCTCTACAGAGATAGTTTGCCAACGGGGACATTCGAGAATTTTCAAAATGAGATATACGATGGCACTGTAAATATTTATGAAAACATACACAGTAATGGATATGAAAAAGTAAAAGCGGTTGAAACACAAGCCAGCGCAATCGACATTTCTTCAAATCCCTTGAAAGATGTGAGTTTACAAAAAGATAAGATAGGGGTTTGCCATCAACTTTGCAACGAATCAAAATTTAAATGGATGCCATGACAACTATATATCCGTTTAATAATCAGGTCGAAACCGGTCTGCGCTCATTATGCATTTTAACAGCTACATTTCCGAAGAGTTTTGATTTGGATTACTTAGTATGCCTTGATTACATTTGCGTTCATAGTGGTGATATTGATAAACATATGCCAAGTCTTCATCCTGCCCTTCCAAACAGGGACGGCGAAATATATGTACGCAGGGCGATCATAGAAGAAGGCTTAAATTTATTTGTAGCGAAACATCTTATTCACAGACTCTATACGGATACAGGGATTGAATATGCTGCAACAGAAGGAGCTTCCCCTTTTTTAGATAATTTATCCTCAGTATATGCAAATAATTTAAAAGATCGTGCAAAATGGATCAATAAAATAGTTATAGAAAGGTCGAAGATTGAGCTAGAAAGAATTATTAAACGACAATCATCCGATTTTGTCTTTCAATTGTTAAGTTAATGGCAGTAGGATTTATTATTACAAGATTGCAGTTGACAGGCCCGAATGTTCAGCCAGCTTTTGTTATATTAACAGCTGGTCTGAATGTAATTTCTGGCCCATCTAATACAGGAAAGACATACATTTTTCAGTGTATTAATTATATGTTGGGCGGTAGTGAAAAGCCAAAACGAATTATAGAAGCACTAAGTTATGCTCATTGCTATTTGGAAATTCAAACAGCTACAGATCGTGTTATCACTTTGAAATCAGACTTAAATGGCGGAGATTTTCAATTATATCAATGCGCATTAGATGCACTGGGTCAGAATCGAGAATATCAAACACTTTCTAGAAAACATAATGATGGCGATCCAAACAGTATATCAACTTTTTTTCTTTCCTTATGTAATCTTGAAAGTAAAAAGGTAAAAATCAATGCGCAAGGAAAAAAAAGAGGCGTTTCATTCCGAGATCTTACCAAGCTCCAACTAGTTGACGAAGTTCGTATTATCACTGATAAGTCTCCAATTACTACAGGTCAATATACTACTGATACAGTTGAAAAAAGTATTCTGAAGTTACTAATAACAGGTGACGACGATAGTGCACTTATCGAAACGCTTTCAAAGGATGAAATAAAGCATCGTAGAGGTAAGGTAGAAATGCTAAGCGAACTTATTGGACAAGCTGACGGAGAAGCCAACAAACTGCAGATTAATGATTATGAAGAAGCACAAATTACAAGAATTGATGAATCTATCTCAACCTTAAATAAAGAGCTAAGAACACTTTCTGAAATTCAGGAAGGGCTGACGTTAAAAAAAATTACACAACAGAATTTACTTTCAAAGGAAAGTAGCAATCGGGATGAACTAGCGTTAGTGAGGTCAAGAAGTGCAATTCTCAGTTCTCAATATGACTCAGACCTTGCCCGTCTTCAAAGTACAATTGAAGCATGCGAAATGCTAAATTCAGAAGAATTAAAAACCACTGATTGGATTTGCCCTGTTTGCCAGTCTGTAATTTCCACATCAGAGAACACTACTGATTTAGAAGCTGTTTTCAAAGCTTGTACAAAAGAAGCAGGTAAAATAGAATTGTTAAAAAATGAACTTTCACTTTCACAAGTAGTGATTGAAGAAGAAATTAATAATAGTAATGAAAAAATAGCCAATTATATAGAACAAATTCGTTTATTGGAGATAGAAATAAAAGAACGTGTAGAAAATCGAATTAACAAAATCGTAGATTCTATTAATTCACTTACAGCCTTACGAGATACTTTAAATCAGTATAAAGAAATCCAAAATAGAAAAAAAGAATTGGTTCGCCAACGTGATGCAATTGCCGGGACAATCGTTAAAACCAAATCAACTACTTCATCGGATGGCTCAGTCTCATCTTTTATTTTTCCTTTATGTGAAGCAGTTTCAAATTTATTGTCTATTCTAAAATATCCTGGACTTAAGGGAGTTTCGTTTAACGAAGACAAAGATGATTTTGTAATAAGTGGACAGGATCGTCAACTGGCAGGTAAAGGTTTTCGGGCTATCACTTATTCGGCATTCGTGATAGCCTTGCATCAACTAGTTAGCCGTCATGGATTCTCATTGCCGATTCCTATAATTGATTCTCCCCTTGTTACTTATCGTAAACCAAATAGCGACGGTGAAGATATTTCTGTGGATTTAGCAATGGACTTCTATCGTTATATGGCGAAAAGCAATCTAAGCCAGGTAATTATAATGGAAAACGAAGAACCCCCTGTCGATATTGAGCCAGTTATTAATCATATCATTTTTACTCAATCGACAAATGGGCGTTACGGATTTATACCTCCATTAGAGTAGAAATTGATTATATCGCTATGACAAAAAAATATTTGAATAGTAAAGACACTGAAAAAGAGTTTTATTTTTATCTTGGATTACTAGCTACACTCTTTTCTAAGATGGAATCTAATCTCCTCGATATTTTAGGTAAACTAATTGTTGATGATTTTGTTTTAACAAATACAATTCTTGAAAAAAATTCACTCGCACAAAATATCGAACTATTGAAAAGTATTAATCGATATCGTGGATTTCAAGAAAAATATTTCGAATCCCTGATTTCTAAAATGGGTTCCGTTCGAAAAAATAGAAACCTTTTCATTCATGGAGTTTGGAGCGAACTGTGTATAAGTTGTTGATTTACAGCTAATTGTGCTTATTTACAGTTATTTATGTCTACCCTACGACATGATTAATTGTAAAGAAATTCAAATAAATGCAGATAAAAACAGGGAAAGTGTACCCCCTGGTGTACCCCTCAATGTACCCTTGGGTTACAAAAACAAATCTCTTTCATTAATTCATTAAATCTGCAAACCATGAAAATTAGCTATTACCTCAAAAGCACCAGCTCAAAAGGACCAAGACCAATTTTTTGCCGCATCTGTTATAATGGAAACAAGGTCAAGGTTTATATCAATGAATTCATTAAGCCGGCACATTGGAGTTCGAGACGTCAACGAGCAATTGAGAATCGTTCTTTCCCCCAACATCCAGAGTTTAATGAGCGCATAAACACCATTGATAATTTTATTCGAACAACATTTAGAAGAATGGAACTGGAAAGTGGATTAAACCCTCCTGATCCAAAAAAACTACAGGAGGCAATTTCTAGCAAACTGCGACCACTTGTAATGAAAGCAGGTGAACGAGGCGAGTTTATCAAATTCTTTAAAAAAATGATTGATGACTCTAAGACTGGTATAAGAACTAATCACAGAACAGGTCATGCAATCCACATCAATACCATCAAAACTTATTCTACTATATATAATAATGTACTGCTGTATGAGAAGGAAAAAAATATTGCACTGAAGTTCACCGACTTTGACCTCAATTTCTACAACGAATTCAATGAATGGCTTATTAAGGAAAAGAACTATAGTAACAACTCTTTAGGCAAGCATATTCAAATCATCAAGTTAGTATTGAATGAAGCTCTTGAACTCGGGATTACCACAAGTATGAAGTTTAAGAACAAGCGATTTATTGTAATAAAGGAACAGACGGACGCAATATACCTTACGGAAAAAGAGATTGAAGAGATCTATCAGCTTGACCTATCCAAGCATAAGAAGCTCGATAAAACACGTGATCTGTTTGTCTTGGGTTGTAAAACTGGACTCAGGTTTGGGGATTTTAAAAATATCCAACCGAGTGAAATAAAAGATTCATTTATTATGATAAGACAGGCTAAAACCGGTGAACCAGTAACCGTTCCAATCCATCCGACGGTGAAAAAAATAATCGATAAGTATAATGGGATTTTGCCAAAAGCAAAAGTAAATCAAGTTACCAACAGGGAATTAAAAGAAATTGCTGCCATGATACCATCGCTTAATGAGGAAGTGGAGTTGTCTATAACTAAAGGAGGAAAAAAAGCTCGGCAAACGTTCAAAAAAAATGAGCTAATTTCAACTCACACCGCACGAAGATCGTTTTGTTCAAACGAGTATCTTGCAGGAACGCCTTCTTTATCTATAATGGCAATATCAGGTCATAAAACAGAAAAAGCATTTCTTCGATACATTAAAGTCAAATCTATTGATCATGCCAAAATCATCCAACGCAGCTGGGAAGATAAAAAGTCTTGAGGAACAGAAAATTGAATTATCCCAAAGTATAATTGCCTTGCTTGAATCAAAAAAGGAATCAAATGTAAAAATACATTCCCTGGCTCGACAGTCTGTCAAAGAAAGATTAGATGTTTTGGAAGGGATGGGAAATAAGGAATATGATTTTAAAAGCAATTTTGTTTCGCAGCTGATGGACCCATCATTTGTTTTTGATGAAGAGAAATCTTTTGCTTCATTTAAAAGCAAAGTCAGTGAGCTACTGAGTATATTTCCTCCGGACAAACGGCAAACTGTTAATTCATATCTGCAGAGGCATCAAGAATATATACCTGTAGAGATTCAAAGCCTGATGCTTGCTACTGGTAAAATTGATGTTTCTGATTGTAAAAGAAGTCTAGTCGAAGAATCAATTAAAATGCATGTTGATCATTTATATGAACTAGAATACCATTTTATCGAATTGTGTACTAAAGCATTCCCAAGCTCTATTGAAGCGGATAAAATAATTGATGGTTACTATCCAAGAATAAAATGGTTGGGTTCTACAACTGATTTTGCTGAACTCATGTCCACTCTTAAAAAGAACAACTGGGTAGATACCACTTATGCTTCAAGCGTACGACAATTTGCTAACCTCTGTAATTTTCATTTTTCTTTGGTAGGTAAAAAAGGGCAAGCTGCAAAATATGATGCAGTAAAGAAAGCATTTGATCTGCAGCAAATGAGAGTTGTTCATGCTTCAAAAAAAAGGCTTGAAAGAACTCAGCATGATTTTAAGTTCAACCCACTTACAATTCCAATCAACAATTCAGATTCTATAAGTGAATAATACTTCACAGCCTTCTAATTTATAACCTTTCTTTTCCCATTTTTTTGGGAAAACGGAAACGCCAATTTCTTTCTCCATAAATAATTGCGATACTACTTTCGTCCTCGTAAACAACGAGAACATGATTGTATTCAACATAGAGTCAGCTAAAGAACTAGAAGAGATCATTGAGCGAGCAATTCAGAAAGTACTGTCTGATAAAAAATCAGCAGAACCCACAAAAGACTCGCTGTATAATAGAAAGCAGGCCGCAGAATACTTAGATATCAGCCTTGGAACTCTTCATACCCATACTAAGAAAGGGCGAATACGTGGGCAAAGGATTGGCAGCAGGCTGCTTTACAGAAAATCAGATCTTGATAATGCAACAACTGCAACTACCAAATAGGTAATGTGATTAAGAAAACAAATTTGTATAGATATCTCAGATTCTAAAATTCTTGAATTTTCTATCATTTAAAATCATAAAAACAAAAACATGCAAAAACTAAGATTTAAATCTGCAAATCAGTTACTACAATTTTACAAGGAACATGGGTACTTCGCAATCTATGATTGCAGCACTGAATATGCTGACATGGAAATCGACCATTATTCCCTTTTGGCAGTCGGAGATCCTATCTCTTTAGGATGCGAAGCGAATAGAATTATTCCGCTTGAAGATGAAAGCGTATTAATTATACTAGATCGCTTTTTGAAAACAGGTACAGTCAAAATACACCCAAATATTTTTTCAGTTAATTAAAAAATCATGAAAACTAAATCCGCTACCACATTTTCATTACAACAAACGGCAAAGATTACAAAATTCCCAGGGGGCGAGAAAAAATTCGCTGCCTGGTTGAGAGAGAAAAAGTATTTAATGAATAATAATGATCCATACCAAAAATACTGCGACTGGGGATGGTTTGAATTATCTACGAAGACAATACACAAGGCAAATCCGCCTTTTACTGTAAACGTAACCCGGGTAAAAATAAAGGGCCTCGAGGCACTGGAAAGAATAGTATTTGAAGAATTTCATAAATGCAAACCATGTTCATAATGAAAGAGACAATAGAAAAAACAATAGATAATTGCACAGGACCTGCATTAACACTGGACTGCATGTCGGCAAAACTTGAGGGATTACCAGAGCCTCCTAGAATTTTCAGAGGGATTATACGCCCAAGCCTTGGATGCTTCTTTGGTCCTTCAAAATCCGGCAAAACAACGCTGGTTGAAAATCTTGCTTTTAGCATTGCTGCTGGGCTTACACGTTTTCTAAATGATGATCTCAACTGTGATAACAGAAGAGTGCTGCTAGTCAGCTTGGAAGAGTACTACAGAAGTAGGACTGTCAGAAACGTTAGACAAATGGAAGCATTTACAAGTAAGTATAATTTGGACCCGACCTGGAGTGAAAATGTATATGTGGTTGATGATTCGTTTGCCAGGTATATAACAACAGAGGAACAGTGGGAATTGCTGGATGCCGAAATTGAAAGGGTAAAACCTGGCTTTGTGATGATTGACTCAGTAACAAGGACAACAACAGATTCAATCGAAGACTCGGCAGTTTCTACAAGCCTGATGAAACGTTTTAGGGAAATGGCACACAAGCACAACATAGCACTAGTTTTAATTCACCATTCACAGAAAATGGATGATCGACCTATAACAATTGCTACTATGGCAGGATCACGTGTCATTGGTCAAGAGATGGACTTTATGATTGGTGTTAATCGAAGTACACAGAATATTCGATACCTCAAAGATGTTGCCTACCGTTATTGGCCAGATGACTCAGAATTTGTCCTTAAGTTTTCGATTGACTCAAATCAAATGATAGTAGCTGAAGAGGAGGTTTATGAATCGGATATCCTATCGTCTTCATCAACAGCCAATGAAACATTTGGAAGTGATATCACTTTACAGACTCATTTCAGTGAGTTGACAAATGGAGATCCTTTAATTCTTATAAAGACAGCAGATTTATATGCTCGGCTAGTTAACACTGGAATTATGACCAGACCCACTCTTCATGCTGCATTAAAGCGCTTAGAAAAGAACGGAATAATTATTAAACCGGAGAAAGGAAATTACAAACTTAATCTTCCCAGTTAAACGTAAGTCAACCTCTGTACTACTTAACTGACTTAATTCGATTAACTGAATTTGATAATTAGTTCCTTAGTTAACCTAGTTAAGTCAGTTAAGTGATCAGGAGGATGAAATTTGATTTAACTAATGAAAAATGAAATTGCTTAAGTGTGTTTATATGAGGAGTAATTCTACCTCTACAATTTATTTTGTAAATAGATATTAGCAAAAAATAGTACGCATAACGGATAAGATAGCTATAATTTAATCTAAGTCTTAGGAGCAGTAAACTTTATTACGCAATTTTCAACAATGCCGATATATATTAATCATCTTCAGGATATTTATATTCGAGTCTTTGATAGGTTCCCCCATAACCTACCCCCCCTCTTTCTTGAAGCTCCGCATCCCCCCTCACATCTACTTTCCTAAATCCTCTATCTAACCCCAGACTCAAATAAAGTTATGGAGCAGTAGTGTTTGTACTACCCAACATGCTCCCTTTACATACAACTTACTTCCAAAGGTCACTAAACATTTGCAGTGGTGCACAACTGTATCTATTCAAGACTAATGGTAGATTCCAAACATCCATTTCATCACAATTTAAAAAACAAACGATGGTAACAGTAACAGGTTACGCAGAAAGAACACGTAAAGACGGTTCCACATTCATTGCCCTTGAAATCACAGGTGGCGTTGAGTTGATTCAAAGCAGCACAACTGGTCGCTATTACGCGACTGTACGTAAGTGCTCAATTCCCAGCACTTTCAATGCAATTGTTGCAGAGGCAATGATTGGTCAAAAGCTTCCTGGAGAGGTTGTAAAGGTCATAACTGAGCCTTACGACTTCGTTAACCCAAGAACAGGAGAGCTAATGAAGCTGCAGCATTCATATGCATATTCTCAGGATAGCAAAGTGGAAAATGCAATTGGACACACAAGAGTCCATGAAGTTGCTTCTATCTAGATTATCCACCCAATCACAAAACACTGCTCGGACCCACACGACCAAGTGTAGGACACACAACACCATCAATCGCTACAAGTAGTTCGTAGCGTCTTGGCAGTTGTGGTTGATGGATAACAGGGGGCTGGTTTCAACCGGTCCTCTTTTTATTTCTAAACATTTAAAGTTTAAACTTATGCAATTACAAACAGCAGAAAGAAAAAGAGCAAAAATTAAAATGTCATTACAGGGACCATCTGGTTCAGGTAAAACATATTCAGCGTTGCTGATAGCTTTTGGATTATGCAATGATTTTGGTAAAGTTGCAGTCATTGATACTGAGAATCACTCAGCCGAATTGTACGCTCACTTGGGTGCATTCAAAGTACTAAATCTGACCGGTCCTTTTACTCCTGAGAAATACATTCAGGCGTTAGATGTGTGTCAGAAAGCAGAAATGGAGGTGATAATTATTGATTCCGTTACCCACGAGTGGGAAAACTTGCTTGAGTATCATTCTTCCTTACAAGGGAACTCCTTTACAAACTGGAACAAGGTTACTCCAAGACACAATGCTTTTGTACAGAAGATTCTTCAGACACCGTTTCATGTGATCTCAACAGTTCGCACCAAACAGGATTACGTTCTGAATGAGAAAAATGGTCGAGTAGCCCCAGAAAAAGTTGGGCTGAAATCGGTCCAAAGAGAAGGCCTTGACTACGAGATGACCTTGGTGTTTGATCTAGATATGAAAAACAATGCCATAGCCTCTAAAGACAGGACCGGATTATTCTTTGGTAAACCTGAAATGAAGCTTTCGGCTGATGTAGGAAAGTCCATCTTAGAATGGTGTCAATCAGGATCTGATATCAATTCAAGTGATGTGCAAGATCGTATTAGCGAATGCAAATCCATGCAAGAGTTACTTACCCTTTACAAGATGTTCCCTCAGTTTCAGCAGAGTCTAAAGCCAGAATTCGAAAGTCAAAAAAGAAAGCTCATTATCAAAGCAGATGATGATCGAAAGTTATTAAGTCAATTACCCGTTCACAAAAACGGAATTATCTAATTAGGTCCCCTGCCATTTGGTGGGGGATTTTTCAAAACATTAATTATGAAAGAACTCACTCAATCAGCAGCAGAAATTCAAGTAAGTTATATTCCCAAAAAGACACTTGGCAATAAGATTTCATGCTCAGAAGACGCGTACCAATTGCTAAAAGATTTCTACCCGCAAGAAACCATATCATTACAAGAAAGATTTGTTGTTGCTTATCTTAATCGGGCGCATAATGTAATTGGGGTATATGAAGCATCCGTTGGGGGATTGACTGGAACCATAGCAGATCCCAGACTTATTTTATCGGTTGCACTCAAAATTGCTGCAACAAGTATAATCTTATCGCATAACCACCCTTCGGGTAATCTAAATCCATCAAACACTGATCAGGAGCTTACAAATAAAATTAGAGAAGCATGTAAGTATTTGGATATTAATGTACTCGATCACATAATTATTACACCAAAAACATTTTATTCCTTCGCTGACTCGTCAAAATGAATTAATAGCAGGGTAAGATATTCGTAAAAGTTAATATGTTACCTATTTAAAACCCATGTAAGTTGTTGATCTAGATCATATTTGTTCAAGTCCATTAAGGGGAGCCACACTGCACAAGAGATCTTTATAGGTCTCTTGTTTGTTTTTAGCCCCTTCCAAAACCCCTCTGGCATTGATTATAACCTCAATTGGTGGTGTGTACTTTGGAGTTGCAGCTTTCCCATTTTCAAAATGCACTATTTCTGAAAAGATGCAACCTCTTACCTATTATTTTTCAATTTTACATTCAGGAAATTTAATGCTTCTTCAATCCAATCTTGTTTTTCAGTAAGGTAAATGTTGGGTTTAATGCCTATCCCATCAATACCTTCTCGTATATCTATTCTACGGCTACGAGTAGTTGGCGACCAAAGTCTATAGGGCATTTCACAAAAATCAGATTCTCGTAAATTAGAATAATCTAATGTTCCCGATGTATTTTGTCCCATCAATGTAACCTTTTTACTCTGACTAGCTTCAAGTAAAAATTGTTCGGTAGAACTAGCGCAACCATCGTTAATAAGAATTACCACATTCTTAGGGAATAGCAGCATAGTATAGCTTGAATCTATATAGTCTTCAACAATATTTACATTTTGGTTTATCTTCAGTTTAAGTTTATCCACCATTTTTTGATAATCTGCTTTATTGTCCAGTGGTAAATTAGGATCTTGTAGCATCACTTCCCAACCTCTTATATTATCGTTCGAAGCCCAGATGTCAACGCCTATACCTTTTATTGGTTGTGTGTATAAATATGGAGAAATAACACTGTAGACATCATCACTGCCACCACCATTATTTCTTAGATCAATAATTAGGCTTGAGGTTTTAGATAGATTTTCTTTTTGCGCAGCAAATAAAGAATCAACCATTGGTTTCGCTTCCCAACTAAAACTTGGTATATTAAAGTATAAAGTATTTTCGTTCAGAAGTTTGGATTCGAAATTATAATTTGTTTTATTAACGATTTCTCTGCCATTCTTAAAGAATCCACTGATCAACTCACCATCCTTTGGTTTTATAGTAGCAAAGGCTAACTTATTAGAGGAGTTGTACAATAAAAAATATTCTTTTCCTGATTTTTCTTTAAGTTCTGCTAATACAGTACCATTTTCATATTTACTATCTGTTGAATTAACAACCATAGCAACATAATCTCTAAAAGGATTTTTGTTTTTAAGAACCGCAATTGAAAAGCCTTCACCTTTTTTGGTGTATATACCCTCTAGGCCTTTTGCGTTTTCTAAATTCTTAATTAGCGCATCGCTTACTGAATATTTTTCAATTGGAAAATCAGATTGAAGTTTTTTTGGGTTGATTTTCTCAATTGCTTCTGCGTTCAATACCGTATACAAATGATTATCATTAAAATAACTCATCCACTGGTTTATGATAAAATAACATTGAGATTTATTTTTTGCTTGCGCAGCAAGTTGCTCTTTTTGAGCTGTTAAGTCTTTGTATTGCTTGATATTATTTGCTGTTACCTTGTCCTTAAAGCCAGCATAGTTTGACTCTAAGTAGTTTTTAATTTTTGAAAATTCTTCTTGGCAGTTGCATTGTGCCTGCATTAGAAACGGAAGTCCTAAAAAGGCTATTGTAATGAATAATGATTTCATATTAGCTTTTCTAATTTTTAATAAAAACGAATATTAAATAAAAAATGGTGTATACTGTTTCTATTTTTCTTCTACTTATATAATTTTCTCGTTAAACGAATTAACCTAATAAATGTTACATTATCTTTTAGAAAACAAATTAAATTCTCAATTTCCTTATAGTAACATACTCAATCATCGAATTATAGTTGCATCTGTCGTGTTGCAATTACCGACTTTTTCAACTTATTTTCTCGCAACCTGGTTGTAATATTGCCTTGGACATATCAAATGTCGCACAAATGACGCCTATTTGTCAATACTTTATTCATTAACTCACATCATATTTGCACAATGGAATTTGGTGAAAGATTAAAAGAGCTTAGAACGGGTTTAAATATCTCCCAAAAAGAGCTTTCAGAAAAAACAGGCTTAACCCTTAGAACGATTCAACGAATTGAGAACAATGAGGTAAAGCCAAGTCTTTATTCCGTAAAAGCAATAAGTGATGCTTTGGAGTTAGCATCGTCTGAGCTCTTGAATACATCCGATACCAAACCCTATGAATTTAATGTAAACCTTAAAATCACAGATATGAATCAATTCTTAAATGACTTAAAAGTCTTAGTAAAAACCCATTGGAAAACAATATTCCTTATTATTTTGGTAATTTATCTATTCACCAGTTATGCTGATATTAAAGCTGGTATAATGGACGCTTGGAGTGGCAAGTAACTATCTTGAAATATCAGTAAATATATTTCGTCAACTAAGAGGAAATAGTAAAAAAGAAAAAACAGAACCCCCAATTTTAATCTATCATTATTAACCTAAAATAATTTATGAGACAGATTTATATTATTCACTTTTTATTCGTTTTGTTGCCAATTGCTGCAATGTCACAGGAAACAAAAGTCAAGTTAACTGAGAAAGTTTCCATCACCTTCCCAGAAAAACCAGATGTTCGAAATATGCAGAATATAGCTTCTGTTTATTCGTTGAGATTAGCCGACAGTTCAGCTAATTTTAATGTGGTAGTTCAAAACTTAGGGAAAAATGGACTAACTGAAGAACAGATTGAAACTGCTCAGTTAGAACCAGCTTTCTGGGAACAGTTAGAATCTTCTTTTATCGCTCAACTTGGTAATGAAACCAAGGTCTTATCAAAGGAAAAGAAAACCATAAGCGGTAAAGATGTTTTGATTCTTGAATTAAGTACAGAGCGTAGTGGCAAGAAGTTGGAATTAAAATCTTATATATTCATTGATAGCCTTCATAGTATCAATATTGTACACAGTAAACGAGCCGCTGGTGCTTCAGTAGATTTAAGAGATAAATTCTTTAACTCACTTAAGATAGTAGAGTGACCTCCTGTAAAATTGCACGAAGTTCAACCCTTTAATTTCTCCCTCTCCTCACTTATTTTATAACATGGATAAGTCAAAGGAGGAGATTTCAGGAAACCCCAAAAACTGTTCAAAATTTTATAGGAATACATCATCAACATTGTGTTCAAATATTAATTAAACCAGTTGATTTAAGATAAGACATTTATACTCATTTTCTTCGCTGTATCAGATCCCTTATTTTGGATGCACTTTCATAATCCTCTTTGGCTAAGAGGTCATTGAGAAGAGATTGAAGTTCTTCCAGTGTATATTCCGAAACAGAGCCTCTCAAAAAACTAAACTTTTCGAATTCTTCACTAATTGCTGCCTTATGTAACAGAGGTTCGTAAATGAACACGGGGCAATCAAATCTTATTGCAAGCGCAAGTGCATCACTAGCTCGAGCATCTACTTTTTTTTCTTTATTTTCAAAATCAGTTAACACCAACCAAGCTTGAAATATTTCATCAACTATGTTATGAATAACTACCTCTTTTAATGTTGCCCCTAGTTGCGTAATTGTGGTTTTGAAAAGATCATGTGTAAGTGGTCTTGGCAATTCCATCCGCTCTAAATATATCGCTATTGCTTGAGCTTCAAAAGTGCCAATAATTATAACAAATCTTTTTTTATCAATCAGATCTTCAAGAACTAATGAAAAATTTCCTGGTGATGATTCACTGGTGCTCAGCGCTAAAATTTGAATTTCCCTTTTTTCCAACTTTTATAATTTTTCAAACATTTAATTACATCATTATAAATCTGCAAAGCTCATCCAAATCATCAAAAGGAGCAATAACCTGTCCATCTCCCAATAATTTATAAATTCCATTTGATTCAATTTCTATAGTATACCCCTTTTCAATTTGGATTTTGCTTGAACTATCATCAAGAACTTTAATTCCATAAGAAATTAAAGCATTTAGCAAGTTTTCCTTTTTTCTCATATCAGAAGATATTCTCAATAATGACTTTTGTCCCATATGTAATACATAGGGTAGATGAAATAAATACCAGTATTATTTGAAGTTTGACATTAGCTATAATCTTTTTATTAAATGGTAAGCTGAAAGTTCCAGCTGCAAATGTCATACCAGTCACTGAGCCCAATCCAAATAACAACAGATACAGAAGGCCATTTCCAACTGTAGTAGAATCACTCATTACTAATAAAATTAAAGCTCCACTTCCTGCCAGACCATGAAATAAACCAATTAAAAAAGCAGGCAAATGTGACCCATTGTTTACAGACCCATCTTCATGAGTATGAGTTGCAGCCATCGAATATTTTCTTTTGTACCATTGAATTATCCTGTGTATTCCAAGGCTGACCAATACTACACCCACTACAGCTTCAAAATAACTGAACACAGAAACAGATATATTAAACTTCATCAATAAAACAAGCGTACCCATAATTAGAATAGTGGAGGTATGCCCAAGTCCCCAAGATAATCCATCTTTTAATGCCTTGATTGATTTATCTCGATTGGTAACTATATTACTTACTGCCAAAATATGATCTGTTTCAAATGCGTGTATAAATCCCACGTAGAGTGTTAATATGATTGGTATATTATTCATGTTATATTTTATAAAATAAAATTCGATGATTTCCTGTATCTGCAGTAATCAAAAAATCCACTGAAGCATTAACTGCAAAAGGCCAGTACATTTCATTATTAATATTGCTTTTCATACTCAAAGAAGTTTCACCATGTGTTTCAAAATTTGGCTGTCCAATCTGCAATGAACCAGATGCATTATTTGTTGATGGTATTTTATCATGAAGAATTAATCTGCTATTCCCCGTATCGGCAATTACAATACCATTATTAAAAAAACATGCATCGTATACCCAATTTAAAGTATGAGCACTTGGCTTCAACTGGTATTGATTCTGGCCGCTATCATTGATATCCTTTTGACCCATTACCAGATCAGGTGGATTATTAATAGCATTTTTCCACTGCTCCCAGTACAATACTCTGCAAAATTGTGTATCAGAAATCAACATATCATTATTGTGTCCAACTTTTATTGAATATGGCCAGACCGCATTATTATTATCATAATCTTTCTCAAAAAAATTATTCTGCCCAATCACTTCACTAGCATTAGCAAAATTTTTAGAAGGGATTTTTTCAAAATACAATACTCGACGATTTCCAGTATCAGCAATCCAAAGTTCTGAGCCATTACTATAAACACCATAAGGCCAATTCAATGTATTATTGTCTGGAGACTTTCCTATACCTTCAATGTTCGGGAGATTACTATTGAAATCTTTTTGACCAATTACTATGTCCGCTTCTTGGAAATTTTTAGTTGGCATTTGATTCCAAACCAAAACTCGATGGTTCCATGCATCTGCAACTATTATTTTTTCACCATTGGTCCAAATGCCGGATGGATATTGCAAAGAAGAGCCTGAGACCTCTTTACCAGCATTACGATCCATCTGATGATCATCTTTTTGTCCCAAAATGACATTTGGCTTTTGAAATGTTTGAAAATTAAAATCATGCCATATAAAAACTCTGTTTTGACCTGTATCTGAAACGACTAAGGTGTTATCATGCATAAATACCCCTCGAGGAGCAAGCAATGGATTATCCAACTGCCCATAAAATTCTGCTATCTTTTTAATTTTATTCAATTATAATTATTTCAATTAACATATACGTGGTAATTGTTCACCAGGCAACATATTGACAACACGCTTACCGCCTATGCTACTTTCAAGTATTACCTGTCCAATATGTTGATCTGTGATACTCCCCATTATAGATGCCATTTTCCCGTTTTCATCATTTTTAAGAAAATCAAGGACTTCTTTAGCAATTTCTTTTTTTACAACTAAAATAAATACACCTTCGTTAGCCACATACAGCGGGTCAAGTCCAAGCATTTCGCATGCTCCACTTACCTGCTCTTCCATAGGAATATCTATCTGTCGAATATCGATTCCTTGTGAACCATCCTTTGCTATCTCATTAAGCACTGAAGCCAATCCACCTCTAGTAGCATCTCTAAGAAAATGAATATCCAATCCGAACTTATTAAGTAATTTTTCAACTGTAAAATTCAAGTTTGTAGTATCACTCACAATATCAGTTTCAAATTCTAATCCTTCTCTCTTACTCATGATAGCAATGCCATGTGCCGCTAAATTCCCACTCACAATAAGAACATCTCCTTTTTGAATACTGGACAACCCAATTCTGGCGTGTTCATGAACTAACCCTATTCCGGAAGTATTGATAAAAATCTGATCACCTTTCCCCTTCTCTACCACTTTTGTATCGCCAGTTACAACTTGCACTCCTGCCTTGTCGCAGCATTTTTTAATACTGTCAAGTATTTGCCAAAATGTTTCCATTCGCAAACCTTCTTCAATAATAAACGCCAATGATAGATATTTAGCCATTGCTCCGCACATAGCAAGGTCGTTTACAGTTCCATTAATAGCAAGTTCTCCAATATCACCGCCCGGGAAAAAAATAGGATTTACTACATAACTATCTGTACTGAAAGCAAGTTGTCCTTTCAAATCAAATATAGCACCATCATGCTTTTGATTAAGCTGATCATTTTTGAGTACATCAAATACACCACTACTCAATAATTTATGCGTCAATACTCCTCCACTACCATGTCCTAAATTAATGGTATCAAAATCGAATTTGGGCATGGGACAAGATAATTGCATTTTTATATTAGCATCCATTGAAGCTTATTTTTGAGGGGAACCTAAACAAGTACATCTACATTACTAAAATGATAATAGGCAGCGCAAGCCCCCTCGCTGCTCACCATGGGAGCACCAAGTGGATTCAGTGGCGTGCATCTTTTTCCAAATTGCGGGCATTGATTTGGTTTTTTGATACCTCTTAAAATTTCCCCTGCAATACAATCAGGACTTTCTTCTGCTTTTTCAAGTTGAATATCAAACTTAACATTAGCGTTATATGCTTCTAACTCCTTTCTCACTTCGTAGCCACTATAAGGAATTTCACCAATACCCCTCCAGTCACGATGAGTAATTTCAAAAACCTGCTCAATTACCTTGACTGCTTCCGGATTACCTTCTGGCTTTACTACCCTACTGTATTGATTTTCCAATTTATTTTCACCGTTCTCCAGTTGTTTTATGAGCATTGTAATACCCTGAAGTAAATCTACAGGCTCAAACCCGGTAATAACAATAGGGAGTTTATTTTTTTCTACAAGGGGATAGTAATCTCCAATTCCCATAATAGTGCAAACATGGCCTGCAGCAAGGAAACCCTGAACAATATTTGTTTGATCATTTACAATGGCTTCAATAGCTGGAGGTACTAAAACATGAGAAGTAAGTATGGAGTAATTCTTTATCCCTTCCCTCTTCGCATGTAATACACTGAGTGCATTGGCAGGTGCAGTTGTTTCAAATCCAACTGCAAAAAACACCACTTCTTTATCAGGATTTTGTTTTGCAAGAGTAACTGCTTCTAGTGGAGAATAAAGTATTCTAACATCAGCACCATTTGCTTTTGCTTCGAGTAAACTATTTTTACTGCCTGGGACACGAATCATATCACCATAGGAACAAAGTATAACATTTCTTTCCATTGCAAGATAAACAGCTTTGTCAATCAAGTGTAATGGAGTAACACATACCGGACAACCCGGACCGTGCACCATAGTAATGTTGTCAGGCAAAAGACCAATAATTCCGTTTTTTACAAGACTATGTGTTTGACCACCACATACTTCCATGATTGTCCATGGCCTTGTAGTAATCCTATGCAATTCAGAAATATATTCCTTTACAACCGAAGCATCCCTATATTCATTAATAAATTTCATAGACGATTCATTAATTTTTATCTACCTGTGTATGTTCTATAAGTTCATCGATTTCGCCGATTTCCTTAAGGTATTCAAATGTCTTTGCTGCTTCAGCTTCATCAATTTTACTTATGGCTACTCCTACATGTACAAGAACATAATCGCCAATATCAGCTGCAGGCAACATCTCTAGCGAAGCTTCCTTAATGATTCCGCCAAAAGAGACCTTTGCCATGCGTACCATCCCATTGTGAATGGTATCAATACTTTGAATTTTACCTGGAATTGCTAAACACATAGTATTAAAATTTATCTTTTTCTGTTATCAATAATTGATTTTCTGGTTGTTCTATAGTAACATGATTTCTAACATCATTCAAATCGATAATTAAGGAGCTATCAATCTGTCGATCAACGTAAACCATCTGCCCAAATGAAATATTTTCATCATTAGGCGGTAATTGATCGTGAAAAAAAAGTTCTAACTTTTTTTGAAGCAACTGTTGAAGCATATCAACGAGCAGACTATTCTGAAATACACCTCCACTAAAAGCTACCTTTTTGACACCAATATTACCAGCTATAATTTCGACAAGATGAACAAGCGAAAAATGAAATTTTGCAGCAATAAATGAGTTAGTTTTATTTTTGTGAATATCCCGTATGATTGAACTGAATAAAGAACTAGTGGAGATTCGGTAGTAGTGAGCTCCTTCCATAAAATAACTCTCACCGATATCATAACCATATTCATCAGTATACTTCTCGGCAAGATCCTGTAAAAGCATAGCTGCCTCCCCTTCATAACTTTGCTTATCTGATAGACCTAGTAAAGAAGCAACAGCATCAAAAACTCTGCCCAGAGAACAGCAATTGATTTTCGTTCCTGTTCCAAGTAACTTTTTATAATAGGACCATTCAACATCAGTAAATTTCTCTTTCAACAAAGTATCACTCCCTAATACATCATCACAAATTGCCATAGCAGAAAGCCTGGGCTCTCTTGACATTTTATCATAAAGTACTTGAGGAAAATAGTCAAAATGATAACACCTCAGCATACTGTTATTCTCAAATTTAAAAAATTCACTCCCCCATATTTGTGCATCATCACCAATTCCTGTTCCATCCCAAATTACTCCAAGGATTGATTCATGACTATCGAGAAGTGAATGCTCTGCAAGGACTGCTGCAAAGTGTGCCTTATGGTGTTGAACCTGATTAAACGGGATAGCATGAATAGTAGATATTTCCTTCGCTAACTGAGTTGAAAAATAATCAGGATGATTGTCTGACACAATTTTCTCAGGTTTAAATTGCAACAGATCAGTCAGATTTTTCAACGAATTCCGATACATTTCTTGAGCCTCAATTGTACCCGTGCTACCAAGATACTGACTTACAAATGTTTTTTGACGAGTTTGAAAGGTAAAGCTACTTTTCATCAACGCTCCTGTAGCAAGAATAGATTTATCTTGATTTTGAATATACCCCAGAAAATTCGGAGCTAAGCCTCTTGCCCGGCGGATAATAATTTTTTGATTTGAATATCTGGCGAACTTGATCACACTATCATCCTGTGCTGCTACAATCTCTCTGTTATGGCTCAAGATAATATCTGCAATGTGATGTAGATGGGTCAAAGCATCTATATCTCGAAATAGTATAGGACTTTCACTGATATTAGCACTGGTACAAATCAAAGGTTTATTGAACGATTCAGCAATCAATTCCAATAGTGGTGAATTTGGAAGCATACAACCCAGATGGGAAAGGCCAGGGGCAATATCATCTATTGCAAGTTCACTATTTTTTTTGCTTTTGAGAAGTAGAATTGGAGCGACAGATGATTGAAGACATTTCTTTTCAGATTCACTCCATTCTACAAAAGTTTTCATCTGTTCCACTGAGTGGAACAATAAAGCAAACGGTTTAGCTTGTCGCTGTTTGCGCTTTCTTAATAATTGTATACTACTGGAATTAGTCGCATCACAAAGTAATACATATCCCCCAACACCTTTTACCGAAACGATCTTACCCTCTTTGAGAAATTGTTGAATTATCTCCAAGATCATTTCCGGGTTTAATGTTTCTGTCTCTTTACCATTTTCAAACAATTTCATTGAAATACTGCATTTGTGACAAGAATTAGTTTGAGAGTAAAATCTCCGGTCACTAACAGTGCTATACTCATGACTACACGTATCACAGATTGAAAAATTTTTCATCGAAGTATTCAATCGGTCGTAAGGAAGTTTTTTGGTTATTGAAAATCTCGGACCACAATTTGTACAAGTTATGAATGGATAATGAAATCTTCTGTTTGAAACACTATGCAGTTCAGTTCTGCATTCAAAACACAATCCAAAATCTGGAGTTAATAAAAGATCTGGAATAGAATTAACATCACTCTCAATTATTTCAAAAGAATCGAAAAGTTTATTATCGGTTTTAAATAAAGTATACTTTCTAATTAAAGCAAAAGGAGGTGGAGCACTTATAATTCGATTAAGGAATTGATTTGCCTGATATTCAGTACCATTGAATTCAATATGTACCCCATCAGTTGTGTTATTGATCCAACCATTTAATTTAAAATGAAGCGCTAGCTGCACAACAAATGGTCTCATGCCAACTCCTTGTACTATACCAGTCAGGTGAATATGATATGTATGAATGTTTTGCAAATGAACTTAGGTTGTAACTAAATTTTGTTTTTTCTCACTTACTTTTTGTTTCAGCCAACTACACCATTCATCTATTCCCATACCGTTTAGGCTACTTATAGTTATAACCTCTATATCAGGATTAATCTCCCTTGCATCTTTTGTAACAGCCTCTACACTAAATGGCACATAAGGCAGAAGATCTGATTTACTTACCACCATCAACTCACTAGTCAAAAACATTCGTGGATATTTTTTGGGTTTATCATCACCCTCTGTGCTGGCAATTAATGTAATTCTGTAATCTTCCCCAAGATCGAATGCAGCAGGGCAAACCAGGTTGCCAACATTTTCAATAAATAATATATCCAGATGCTGATAATCAAAATGATCTAGTGCTTGTAATATCATCTGCGCTTCAATATGGCACATTCCTCCAGTTACAATTTGTAAACAATCAATTCCTGACTCCCTGATTCGAATAGCATCTCTTTCTGTTTCGGGATCACCTACTAAAACACCAATATTCAAAGTATCTTTTAATTTTTTCCCTGTTTCCTGCATCAATGTTGTCTTACCACTTCCTGGAGAAGAACATATATTTAATACTAGCACATTATAAGGAGCAAGTTTCTCCTTAATTGCTTTTGCAACAAAATCATTTGCCTTCAATAGATTCAAAGTGGTATTCTCACATTGTACACTTCCAACTGGAGCTCTGTTACTTTTGGGTTGACTCATAGCTTTTAAGTTATAAATTCAATTTTACTGATTAATAATTCTTCCCCTTGTATCACGTTGCGGGAGGAAGACTGGCAATATTTACAAATAAATTTATATTGACTTACAATAGTCTCCTGATTACATGAATCACAAAATATTTTGATGGGTAATACTTCAACATTAAGTATTGTATTTCTATATTTAGGGTCATCTTCCTTCACTGCCTCAAATGCATTTTGCATTAAGATAGGTTGTACGTTACTCAACTCTCCTACAGTTAAATAGATATTTCGGATTTCGCTGAATCTGTCGGGGAATTCAGCCTCAAGAGTATTAAAAATATTTCTAACAAGTGATATTTCATGCATGGAACATAGTCATAACTAATGAACCTTGAAAATAAGTCAACATAGACTAGAAACAACATATAAAATGAGTCCTTAGAAAATATTTTCTAATTTTGAGTTTCTGCCTTGAGCGCTTCTAGTCTTTGAATATCATTCTTAGCGCTATTGAGAATCTTCTCATCATTACTAAGCAGGATGATTTCATTAGCTACATTCATCATTTCGTTGAATCGATCTTCGTCAAATTCCTCCTTATTTCCAACAAACCAGCTAGCTTCTAAATAGTTACAGAGCGTTAAAACACGTTCTAAGGGATATGTTGCTGTGGTTCTAATATCCAATGCTTCCCTATACCAGGCAAGTGCCTTATCGAAGTTGTCTGTATGCAAAGCAGCCGGATATTTGGTATAGGCATTCCCCATACTATTACAAATCATTGCAAACTGATAAGGAAAATCAATCTTATTATAATAATTGAGTGCCTCGTTGAAAGATGAAACTGAAACAGCAGCCCATACCCCTTTCTTCTTTACCTCGTCTGGAATTTCTGCATAAACTTTCCCTAATTGATGATGAATTTCAGCAAAAATATCTGGATAATCCTCTTTGGTAAATGTCTTCAATGCTGCCTGATATGATTGAACTGCTGCCCGATAGAACTGAGGATTCCCATTTTGTGCCCATGTTTGGAGTAGATTTCCCTTTGAAAATTGTGCTTGGGCTAGAAGCTCAAGAAGTTGTTCCTTTTCAATTATGGTAATTGCCCTACTGATATAACCCAGCGCTTCACTAAAACTTTCGCTAATTGTAGCAATATAAGTAGCATCCATCAAAATCATTGCAGCTTCTGTCATCCTACCATTCAACTCATAATATTCTAGGCATTCCCATAATGTAGTCTTCAATTCTCCTAGTACTTTAACATCATAAGGTACTACTAAATTTTTCTGCCATATTTTACAAAGAATATCTTTAAATGCAATGCATATTTTAGGAGAATCACATTCATTTAAAATAGTATTGATGATATTCAGTGCTTTTGCTTCAATATTCTGATCAAGATAAAATTGTGCAAGATGATACGCAGTGAATTGTCTTCTTGATTTTTCTTTACTACAGTTAATGGCAGATTCATATGCCTCTGCTATATCTAAACTTGAAGCGCTTTCATTCTGTGATCCATAGTGGATTGCAATTGCTTTATTGTGCAGATTTTCAAAGGAATCAAATTGCCATTCATATCCTTGAAATGGTACTGAATTTTGGAGTCGGTTTAAAATATCAACAGTTTGTAATATATCCGGATATTCTTCTAAGATCTCATAGGCCTTCTCGTAATTATTTAGTTTGGCATAAATAATCCCTAGTAAAATTTTATCCTTATATGAAACACTAGGAAATAGAACTGGTGGTTGCAGATTCTCCCAGTCGGGTAACACTTCAATTATAGAAGAAACTTTAATTGTAATTGCATCAGCGTCTTCAACGGATAAATTGACTAATTCATTTAGTCTATCCTCCTGATTAATCAGATTTTTTACTGATTCTCTTAGTTCTGTCGAAACAAATATTGTAATCATAATTTATGAAAAATGTACTGTCAGTATTTTCATTTTTTCGTCTGCATTAAATTCCAATGACCTATCACTACTATCCAGTTCGTTGTCAATCAGCATTTCTTCTAACGATATACTTCTGTCACCTTTACTGTTTTTGAATTTCAGCATACTCATAGAAGTTTTATGCAGGCCTTTAAAAATATCATCATGCTGCGATGCAATCATCAATATTTTCTTGACATCATAATATACCCAGTTTACCTGAGAAGAAAACCCAAAAATACTTTCAACGATCTCGTTGCTGATGATCAAGTGCCTGTTTGTAAGTGTAATCAATGTTGAATTTTCTTAGATTGCTTAAACTATATACGAGAGTTCTTCTTTAAGAATGATTTGGACTACTTTATCTCCAGCTTTTTTTACTTCGTCACTCAATTCCATATCTAATTTTGTATTTTCAATTGCTATCAGGTATACTTGTATATCTTCAGGGTAATCGCTCTGCATAATTTTTTTTGCATAGCTCAATGCCTGATCCCACTTTATACTATGCAAGAAAACCATGGGGTCTTCTTGAGGAGCCGTCATCACTTCTTGTGCAGGCACCTTGTATAAGGTCCCAATCTGCTCTCCTGTATTTACGACTGCATCCACCAAAATTATTTTTTGATGACCTTTCAATTGGTAAAGTACTTCAAATGCACTTGTACCCATATCTAATATTGAAATATTGGGTTCTTCACCGACATATTTCCTTAGCTGGTCTATAACATAAATACCAATGGCGTCATCACTTCTACAGGGATTCCCAAAGCCCATTATGGCTGTTGCTTTACTTCTCATTCTGATTCCAATATTAATGTAAGGAGAGTAGAAATTCGTGGTAAAAGCTAAAAAAAATTTAGTTACCTCAAAGAAAAAGCCCAACTTTCGTTAGGCTTTTTCTTTTGATATTTATGAATTTAGAGCTTGAACTTAGCTAATTGTTTACCTGTCTTGGCATCATGTGCATGCACCGTACAAACCAAACAACTATCAAAAGAGCGAGCCACCATACCAACTTCAACTGGATCGTTGGCATCTTCAATTTCAATTCCTTCAAGGGCTGATTCAATAGGGCCTGACTTTCCTTCGGAATCATTTGGACCTACATTCCAAGTGGTAGGTGCCATTACCTGATAATTCTTTATCACCCCATCTTCAATTTCGATCCAATGTGCCAATGCGCCACGAGCCGCTTCAGTAGCTCCAAAGCCCTTACCATCTCTTTCTTCAGGCTTGATATAAAATTCATCATCGAGCCTGATTTGTCTTAACCAAGTATCAATATTATCATACAACATTGGAGCTTCATGCACACGCGCCAATGTTCTTAAGAACACACTCGGTCCCATTTTATCCATGGCATCCTTAATAAGAAAGTCCTTGGTTTGGTGCTCTAGATTATTTGGTTTTGCATACATTAAACATCTTGACAATGGGCCAGCCTCTGCAGCATTATTCATATATCTAGGAGCCTTTGACCAGCTATATTTTCCACTGAAATCAGTCTCTTCAAGATTTTTTGAAGTTACTGGAGTTGGTATAGGTTCATCCCATGGGTGAGCTGCTTTGTGATCCTGATACCAGCTATGCGTAACATGCTCTTTAATCTGCAAATGATCGAAGTCGCTATACTTTTTTGAATGACTGTCATAGTATCCTGAAGGACTAATCAAAGCATCATTTCTACCTTCAATTGTTGGATTATTATATTTGTCCTTGTGCAAATAAGTACCATAAGCCACATAATTTCCACAACCCTGACCAAACTTATCAAGTCCAAATTCTAATGAAGCCCTAATGAACAGCCCCAAATCACTATTACGTTGGCTTTCATTTTCGTCTACCCACGCCATTAAGTCGTCCCAACTCTGTACCCTTCTGTATTTTTCAATAGAACAACCCAGCCAAGTGGTTTCAAGCCAGTCATTCCTGAATTGATTCATAATGGAATGTGCCCTTGTAATATCCTTTAAAGTAGGGGCGCACATTACACCTCCAGGGACCATATAGCTACTATGCGGCCACTGACCTCCAA
Organism: Sediminibacterium sp.; assembly: GCA_965279585.1. Classification (GTDB taxonomy): domain Bacteria; phylum Bacteroidota; class Bacteroidia; order Chitinophagales; family Chitinophagaceae; genus Sediminibacterium. The sequence goes on from OZ257248.1 coordinate 2,106,306, forward strand.
AAAGTGCATACACCTCAACCGGTCTACCGCTGGCAGTAACTCCTGATTGAAATGATGTACCTACATAGGCAGCAAATCTTTTTACAACTTCATCGTAGAGTTTTTTGTTTGCAAATTTTTTATTTGCCATATCTGTTGCAAAGATGGCATAAAACCAACGGGGTATACTCTGGATTGTTTCAGTAGCCTGACCTAGTGCCCTTAAAAGTAATGCGTTAGGAGGAAGTTGTGTCTTCCATGCCGTATCTAAAGCTGAGGATGCACAATATAAATGCGATCCACCACATATACCACAAATACGTGGGGTTACAATTAATCCGCTTTGCGGATCTTTGCCCTGCATGATTCTTTCAAAACCACGAAACATCGCAGCCTGCGTGTGTGCGCGGGTAACAACTCCATTTTCCATGTAGACTTTCACATCCAAATCACCCTCAACTCGACCAACTGGAGATATATTCAGTTCTTTTACTGTAGACATATTCTTTATTTGAATTTTATTTGAAGATTATTTACTGGTTTCAAAATGTTCCTGTTCTGTTCCCATAACCCGTTCTATAGATCCCATTACCTTTTCAACTCCGGCTCTTGAATAATAGCCAAGTTTGGAAACACCAGTTGGTACTTCTTTTGGCAAGAAGCCTAGATACTTCATGGTTTTAAACACAGAACCTTTTACAAGATCGTTATGTGGGAAGCCTGGCTCTGTACAACCCAGACATGGATGATTAGCCCTGGTCTTACTACTTGTTCTGTTCCATAAAATTCTGTTACAACTTGCTCTGGTCATTGGTCCACGACAGCCTACTTCATAAAAGAGACATCCGCCTCTTTTACCAAAGCCACCATCCATTTTTTGGGCAAAGCTGATGGCATTAGGACATCCAGTTTGTACAAAATCTGTAAAGAAAGTTTTAGGACGATGAAATTCGTCAATCAAAACATCTCCAATTCTACCTGTAGAAATGGCTACCAAAATTTGAGTAATCCAATCTGGATGCGCAGGACAACCAGGAATATTAATAACAGGTAGTCCGCCTTTTGATTTATAATCAGCTCCAAGGAAACCTCCTTTTTCTTTTTTTAGAAACTGCATACCTGTACTTTCACTAGGATTAGGTGGTACTGCTGGGATACCTCCCCAAGTAGCACAATCTCCAATGGCTACTACATAACCAGCTACTGCTGCAAGTTCTTTCACCCAATCTTTCATTGGTCTGTCGCAGAAATAGTTCATAGTCCCTGTTCCATTCGGTCCCTCAATTATAGAACCTTCATAAACAAGAATATCCATTTGTACTTTACCTGCCAAAATATCATGTAAAAGATGAGTTACCTGATGGCCAATCTCCAAACCTATGGATGGATGCCATAAAATATTGACACCGAAATCCACAACCAATTCTACAACCGTAGGTTCCTCAGCATTTAAAAAAGACATTGTGTTACCACTACAGGCACCACCTTGTAACCATAAAACATTAGCCATAAGCAATCGTTTTTATACTGTTGATTTAGAAAATTATTTCTAAATCTAGAAAGAATTTTCTAACCTAGCAAATTTTTTATATAAATCTTTCGGGGACAATAATCTCATGATAAATGGAAGCCCCTTTTTTTGAAAAATTTGGATAAAGAAGATTCCATAAACAATTTTTGTATAATTTCTCTGTAACTGGCATTTGTCGTAGTATTTGTTGAGGAATCCAGCTGTTGATCAGAATCAGTAGACTGTGGGCTAGTAAGTCATAATTTCCCTTTACAGGCTCGGGTTTGAAGATTTCATCTTGCTGACAAACTTGAATTTTTCGTTTTAACTGTTGTAGAATTTTATTATTGACAGTGAGCCATTCTTTTTGAATCTCCGGATGGTTGCGTTCAATTTCCCAAGTATTATTGAAAGTAAACCGATTATGTTCATAAAAGAAATAGAGTCGGGAAAACAAAATATCAAACCCTTGTAAATGCTTATGGTTAATATATTGAGATAAAATTGATGACAATTCTTCAAAGAGATTGTCATACACTGCCTCAACTATTGTCTCTTTGTTTTTAAAATGATAGGCAAGGTTACCAACACTGATGCTACAGGCATCTGCAATTTGTTGTAGCCTAGTGTTAGCAATACCAGTTTCAAAAAAAAGGTCTTTGCTTTCGGCTATTATTTTTTCTTTTGTACCACTCATAATTAACTGAAATTAGTTTGGAATAATTTCATATTTAATACTAAAGTTCCTCTTTGATCCTTTGCTGCCTGTCTGCGCATATAATGTGCAGTCAGGAATGCTTTTTTGGGGCAAGACATATTAACAATCTTGCGCTTTATGAATTTCAGGGGAATAAGGTGGTGGGCAAAAATGAGATAGATATTCCATTCTCCATTCCTGCGTTCTACATTTTCTATTACTGCGGTATTTTGAAGCCAGAAATCTTCATTAATAAATGTTGCATCCTCATTCATTCCATTTACTTCAGTAGAGGAAAATCCATCAATATACTTCAACATGGAAGCATATACTTCAGAATCAATTTTAAATCTCGAAAACAATTCTAAAATTTATTTGCTTGAAATTAGAAAAAATACTCTAAAGAAACATTAAAATTATATACCCCCAGATAGCTGATGATATTCTCTGGTACCCATATCGGTAAAAAATGGATTTAGAATACCCCAAATATCTTCCAAAAAATGTTGTAATAATACATCATTCTTCCCTTCGGTTTTTTTAATATAATGCCACATATCAATCATAGAGCGCAACTGCCATGCAAGATAATCTTGCTGTTGGTCAGTCAACATTATCATTGACCCCCTTGCACAATTAAATGCAATCATCATTTTAATTTGTGCAGATTGCCACATCAGGTGTTTGGAATGTTTGGTTTGTATCTCTGGAAATGATCGTAACACCTCAAGCATATCAGCATAAAAGAAAATATGCTCTGACTGTTGCATATATATTTCAATCAAATAACAGTTGATGTCTTCAAATAATGGAACCACCCTAAACTTATTCAATAACCCTTCTTGATTTCTTCTTAACTCATCATAAAGATCTTCAATGATTAAATCTTTATTTTTGAAATGATACGCAAGATGGCCTACACTCACAAAAGCAGCATCTGCGATATGTTGTAGACGTACATTCACAAATCCTTTTTCATTAAAGAGTTTTAATGCGTGATCCTTTATATGTTTTTTTGTAGGCTTCAAATGATGAATTGATATATTATGCCAATGAAAAGAGCCAATTTGATCTCCAGTAAAGGAATTCTTAAGATGTTATTTCATTTTTCATATTCAGTAGTTCTGGTGCATTTAAAATAAAGAGCTGGAGTTATAATAAATATTTGTCTCAGTAAAACAAAATAATTAGTTCATTACCTAGTCTTTATTTGAGTGGCTCAATTTATGTGATTCTTTTAAATTTATTTCAATACCCTTCATATTCCCCCGTAGCTTTATTTTTTAAACACCCTTATTTGAGATGAAAAATTAGAAATCAAAGCTATTCCCTTCACATTTTAATTCAATAGACTTATCTTATAACATAGATAAGTCAAATCAGAATCCTGAAAGGGAAATCACAAAATCTGTGTACCCTAAATAAAAAAGCATTTGTGTGGGCAAGAGAAGGCGTAGTGGCAAAATATTATTATATTAGTAATGTTGATTTGTAATTATTTGGACCAAATAAAGTGTACCCCACTGTGTACCCCAAATAAAAAAAGCCTCATAAATTATTGATTTACAAGGCTTTTTGTTACAGTTTGTGGTGTGGAGCGAACCTCAACGAAAAGAAAACGACTTGGTAATAACCTGTATTGAACCAAAATTATCAATTGAACAACAAAAATCTGGAAGAAAGATATGGGGCAAAGTCACCCACCATGAGTTTCGGCTTAGCTATATTCGCAAACAAGTGGAACAGGTTGAGGATGTAATTTACATACAAGACAAATTGCTTGAATTACTTGAGGATTATGACTATCAATAATCTTTTTTAAAATATAGATAAAAACAATCAAAAATAACTATTACTCGTATGGTTCTTCAGGTAACCTTCATTGTCGATAAAATAGAAGATGACGAATGTCTTGGCTTTACAAACGACATGACCAAGATTAATCACAATCTACAATTATTACCAGATGAATTTCTACCGAAATTTTGGCATGCCCTAAAGCAATCGCAAAATGGATTAACCTTGATTATTACAGTTGGACGATACCTATGTATGATTGCTATTGCTAAAGATAAAAGTGCGGGTTCCATGACTTTTTTTGACACACTTCAGAAAGATGAACTAGCAAACAAAATCTGTGAAACGCTTAATAGTACCCAGTTAAAAGAATCCTTTATGGAACAACATTTACTGCTGAAACCACACTATAAAAAGCATTTCAATGATGTTGTACTTTCAAAGGAAACTTTTTTCTTTAACTAAATTCTTACCTACTTTATTATCTTGGATTGACTCTGACCTTATGAGGCTAATCTCTATTTTCACTTAAAGGATCAAAAACTTTAATTAAAGACCCTCATAGGCCAATTAACAAAGCATGTCATAAGTTTTTGATGAGTGAAGAAGATATAACACACTTCGATAATCCCAAGGAAATAAATAAACAAATTGCACAACGACTATCCCCGAACTTCTCGGTACACAATCTACAATTTATCGAACCTCAAAAAAATGATCAGCCCAATCTAAATTACTTCCTAAAAAACACATTTGCATTACCCCCCTAAAGCCTTTGCCAACTTGTCCGGCGTAACCAACTTCAGGGCTATCTGCCCTGCTTCCATCCTTCGATACCTTTCCAAAGAAATCCTCACTTTTTTGGAATCTTCAGAAATTGTAAAACCCTTTTCCAAACGAATTTTCTCTAAATTTTCCCCGAATATTTTCTTTGCTTCATCTATATTCATACAATAAATTTCATAATAGACTTTTAAATGACTGGCGTACAGTCATACCCCATCAAGCAGAAATCCTGATCACAATGAATAAAGTACTTATTCTGAGAGATACACGCACAATGTTATGCAGTCTTTCTAATGCTAAAAAGGAATTAATGAATCATTGCTATCAGATTTTGCAAAATCCATTGCCCTCCAATCCAGAGTATATTTGATCGATACTGCAAGAATATAGCTTTATAATATGTCCAGACTAACCATATCCATTGCTTTGAGAGAAGTTGGATGATCTAGGAATAAGACACAGGCATTGCCCCCTGGATTTTTAGAACTGGGATACACGATTCCATCTACGTGGTCATGGAAAATGAACTGGTAGACTTCTTTAAAATATTCAGTAACCAATTGAGTTGGTACATACTCAACAGCTGGGTTGCCGCTTCGTTTCACATCTGCTGAAAAATCATGAATAAAATCTCTTAAAAAAACAATCGGAAAAAAATCGCGGTGTTTTACCTCGTCAAACATACTCGGCACAGGAGGCAACATGGATAAATCAAGCACTCGGAAATCACGTTTACCTCTAAACACAGCGATTTTATACACCATTCCAGCAGATGAAAACTGGACCGTTTCAGCATGACTTGTTAGTTTATCAAAAGCACAGTAAAACATTGATGTGCCTGCAGGACTCATTCGATTTGGCATCACTGCAAACTGAACAGGCGGTGAGACCATATCGGCGGCACACGTAACCGGTTCGGATGGCTTGTGGTGTCTACAGCGAAAAAAAATTGATCCCCGAGGTATCTCCCTGAACAATTTCAAATCATTGACCATCTGACCCAGGTCGCTTAAAATTTGAAAAACAGGATCGGCAGAGCCAATTGCAATTTGTGATACCTGACCAGGAACATAACCCTGGGCTTTCACCTTTTGCTTGAAGTCTTTCCAGCTATAGGTAAGCGCTCTATCCTGCCTGTCTCCATAAGGATCTTCTTCACACCAAACTTTTAAAGGATCAAACGCTGCTAAAATATCAGCGCGAAGGTTTTCATCTATTTCATCGTAACCTATCGCCTGCTCCAACAATTCCTCAAACTCGAACGTAGGCGCTCCGTGGTAACCACCTTCCGCGCTTTCAAAAGACATATTGTTTCCCGCATCATCGAAAAAAAAGCCCAATCCTTTATTGATAAACTCTACTAGTTCTTCAAGTGATACTACAACATTGCTTTTGCTGCCGCAATAATTGCAAAAACCAACATTACCACTGCCATCTATAAATACGCTGATAGCGTAATCATCTATATGATTTGAGCAAAGAAATGCTTCTCTGGGCTGGCGCATACCTCTTCCCGACCAATAGTAATCTTCATTGTAAGCAATGCTCATAGACGTAAAGGTTTCAAAAATTACGGTTTATCATTTAAGAAGAGTGATGCCACGGGATTTTCGAGTAAATTAGTGTTTGATCTCCAAAAATACATTATGCATATCATACCATTTCTGGAACGTGGGCACTCTGGCACAAATGATGTCAACCTGTTGTTTAATGACGGATCATGTTATCTAATGGATAACCATCTTGCAGCAACATGGTGCTGGTTACAAAAAATTAATACAACAAAGCAATACAACTTACTCCATATCGACCGGCATTATGATCTACTCAACAGCCAAACTGAATGGTGGATGCAGGATTTACGCGCTCACAATGTTGACCTCGCAAATATCAGCTTTGATAACTACAGACGGCTGACATATCAGACCCGGTTCGGTGCTCCCAACCAATTGTTTAAGATATTTAGGTGGGACAACTACCTGACCATTTTTAACCAGCTGTACCCTAATCTTATCCAGACTGCCTTATTCGCCACGCATAAAGATGGGGGTATAATTGAAGAACTAGATATATCTGAGAAGGAGCCTTGGGATTTACATGGTAACCTTTCTTACTGGATGACCTATTCTGATACCCGTAAGTGGATTGTAAACATTGATATAGATTACTTTTTTACCGACGATGAGGGTCGGTATTTTCAATTTTTTTCCGATGAATTTGTAACCCAGGTTGCAGATGAGATCCAGAAGGTGTCAAAAAATATCGAAGTCGTAACCATCGCCTTAAGCCCGGAAATGTGCGGAGGATGGAATCGGGCTGAAAGGATTGCTAGGATATTTATGGACAAATTGCAGATCCCTTCGTATGGAGAACCCATGGTTTAACCTACTATAATGGTATTTTTCATTTCGGGTTAGTTACTCATCCGCGCTGGATTGCTAATACTGCCGCTTGGATATGCTCAGCCTTGTCAACTTATCTTTGCTACTCATGCACCCTTTTGATTTTGAAGCCGACCTGAAGCGCCAAATGCACGAACTTTTCGCAGAGTACGGCTACCGTATACCCTACCGCAATGAACTACATGAAATGGTCACAGAATACCTGACGATTCACAAAAAATTTATTGATATCCGTCCGAGAACTGTTTTGGTGAATCCTGAATTACTTGTAAAACTGCCTAGACATCCCAAGCGGAAGGAAATATCGGGAATACAGTCAGCCCTAGTTGCGGGTGAGAACATTAACTTGTTTCAAAGCAAACGTCTTTTCCAGTCCCGCTTTCACGATCACCTCTTATACGAATGGAATATTGCACACTTTCATCTTTCACTGGAGCGTGAGAGAAAACACGGCTTTGTCAAACAGACCGACCAATTACTGTTTGTATATCTTGACGAAGACACGGCTGTATTACTTGATACTGCCAAACATGAAAAAGGAATCTTTGCTTCTACGCGTTGGCAGGAAATTTTGGAAATCCATTTTCCGCATATCCTAGCACCTTTTGTTGATAGCACCATTACCAAAGTCTATCCCGAAGTAGATGCCGTTGGTAGGCAAATGTTATGGGATAAAGGATATACACTTGGAATGACAGAAATAAACGGCAAAGTCATTCATTCTACGGGTATTGGTAGGTCAACAACTGGGCATAGCATGATCGTAATGAAAACAGCTAATGAACTATTGCGTTGGGTTCACAATATTTCTTTGATATGCCGCGACCAGTTTGAGCAATTAGCTATTCTCTTTGATCTTGACCCCGTAAAAACCATCCTAAAATTGGTTTTTACGGATACAATTGACATTATTGACCAGTACAGCGGAAAAAAAATAGTTTCCTTTCCTGATTATTTGCAGTTGGGAGGTGATCAGGTTTCGTAATTTGCAAGTATTCTCATTTTATGGCAAAGGAACCAGTTCCCGGAATGCCGGGTTATGAAGCAGATCGGGTAATGCGGGCAGTCAGTTATGATTCCGTATTGATCCAGGCTGGCGTAACAGAATATAAACTGTTTGTGGATGAAGATGATTCAGCTGCTGATGACTTCCGCTACAATAACGAAAATGAAAGCAACGTAGTCAAGTGGTTGCTAACCAGCACTTATGATCCGAACATGGAACTTACCAGGAAGGAACTTAACATCCCGCGCAATTACCGGTTTTATCCCGAAGTCAAAAAACCAATTATAACCGATCAGAAAGTACCCGGTGATATTGACCTTCTTGCGATCGATGCCCTTCACCCGGAATCAAGTCTTGGGATCCAGGTAAAACGGGTAAAAGCTCGTATCTCAGAAAATGGTGGGGTCGATATTTATACAAAACTGATTCCAAAAGCCGTTTTCCAGGCTGGTGAAATGATGCGTAAATACCGCTTTCACCGTAACTATCTTATGCTTATTCTCGTTACCGATACACAATACCACAATCATGGATTTCAGTTATTCAGAAATCTTTCTTTCGATGAAAAACAACGTGTCTACCAGCATCCAGCTTTAAAAGAGTTACACGAAGAAGTGGGTTTGTACTTATATGAATTAAGCCAGCCTTCCAAAAATACCATTGGTCAGACCGCTACCATTGCAGTGAAACAACATCGTCCCGCTAAACTATTAGAACAACCCTCATATACTACTGAAAAAATTGTAGAGTTTCTGAAAACAAAACATCCATAGTTCAAGCATTGTGATGATACCAGCCACTTATTGTCTTGCGTCTTCGGTGCAACGCAATCCTTTCATTGTTCGTCAATCCATCGACAACAAACGATATCTTTTCGAGGCAGTGAGATATCCTACCAGTTCATCGGCTAAAATAAAATCAACTGACTGGTTGTTATAGAATGTAGCAAACTGGACATTGGGGGCCACAAAACCGTGCTTTGTTGTCCACCCTTCCTCATCATCAATTCCAAAATGCAATAACACAATCGCCAATTTTTTTTTGACAGAACCCTTTTTCCGAACAAGTTGGTGATAGCAAGATTCGGGTTTAACAAAAAATGACTCGATCTCTCTGTGAACTTAATATAACCCAAGTTTCTTCAATAGGTTTTTACAATCCATTACAAACAGAGTTTTCGACACTGCATTGATGCACAGCAGGTCAATTTCACCACAATCCACCTGCGCTTTAAAAAGATTCGAGAGTCTTTTAAAATTATCGATCCTTGTTTCAACACAATCCTTGTCAAGTGTAGCTACTGCACCATCTTTTATTTTGATTCAAAGGATTTTCCTCTTTTGAGTCGTATCTAATTAAGAAACATATCTACCACTGAATTTTCTTTCACCTCATAGGGTAGGCTGCCTTTTATCACCTCACTCCAAATGATTATAGCATCCTCCTAACCTCCCCTGGGGTCTTCCCATAGAAAGCTTTAAACTGTTTGATAAAATGATGCGGCTGTTTATATCCACAGGTAAGCGCAATGGCCTGAATATTCAATTCCTCGCTTTGCTGAATCATATCATAGGCAACACGCATCCTGTATTGAATAATAAACTGGTGTGGACTCAGCCCGAACACTTTTAAAAAACCGGATTTCAAGCCTTGTAAGTTCCAACCTGAAGCCCTGGCAAGTATAACCAGACTCAACCGATCACCAAACCTGGATTCAATAATCTTTTTAACCTGATACGCTTTATGGACAATACCGGGATCAACGTCGGGATGCAAAGCTGCAAAACCATTAGCCCCTTTCCGATCCAGATACAATTCACAAGTAAGTCCCAATAAAACCCGGAGCTGAGCGGCAAAAAAACCAGGCAGCAGCTGCGGAGACTTATTGGATGTCAGCAACCTTTCCCAAACGTATTGAAAGGAAAAGGGAATGCGCTCCAGCAATAGAGGAGTCCGAATCGCAGGTGATAGGATGATAGGATAAAAGGCTTCAAGAATCGCTTCATAGCCCGTTGTACAACAACAGCAAGTAATACTGTATTGTCCGGCGGGTAGATCAAATCGGATTTCCTTACCCGGCTTTGTTTGAAAAAATAAAACCGAATGACTCCGAACCTGAATCATGTCCGTTTGATAAAAAGTGGATGACATTTCTCCCTTTCCCCAATAACCCAGTACCCATCGAGCCATTTCAGCTTTGGCAAACAATTGAACCGGAGCAGAAGAAGAAACATAATAATGATAGATATCCACTTCCGCATGGTCATAATGCTGACACAATTGTGCATACCCATTGCCCTCATGATAAACGGGATCAAACCCATCGATAAGTAAACCCCTGAGTCGTTGAGGGATGAGATCCACCCTTCGCAATCCAGCTGCAAGCTGTGATCCCGGAAAAAGATACATGGCATTATAGTTCGGTTGAAATCATAGCGCAGCTACTGCAATTACAATCAATGGTAACATTGCCCCGATTGTCAATTACGGCGGTTACCTTACAATTACAGGAACTACCCTCGCAAACAGTAACCCGGTTACTGATGGATTCAGTGTTGGAATCATTTTTTTCAAAAAGCATATTATGTTCACCGGTATTGGTCTGGTAAAAAACAATGGCCATTGTCCGAGTTGAGGTATGTATATAGGAAATATTACCTACCGAATACAATTTTTCCGTTGGGTAATGTTCATGTAAGTACGCTTCGATCTGATCCTTAGCTTCTTTAGCGGAAGAAAAAATAAGATTCCGTTGAAATACACCATCCGCTTGTAGAGCTTCTGACTTACGGCAGGCAAGAGCCGATAAAAATAAAAAGACGAGCAATAGTTTGGCGTTCATAGTAGGAATTTTTACCAAAACTGTTTGGCAGAAATTCCTTGAAACATGGTCAATGTGAATTCAGAATAGATCATTGTGAATCCGGTTAGATTTTTACGGATTTTGTATTTTAGAAGGAATGAAAACGGCCTTATCAATACTGCTGATGCTGGCTTGTAACATAGCAATAATAGCTCAGTCTGATATCCGAAAACAAACCATTTGTTTAATATCAGAAATCCCCATATTGATTGAATCCGACCCATTCATCTATGCCTTCGACCAAAACGGAAATTTCAAACTAGGAACAGGACGTATACGGATTTGGAATATCGGACGGGAACAACCGGTAGAATTTGATCATTTGGTTCAAATGGGAAAACCACTACCCATTGAAAAGAAAAAAGGATTACAAATGATCCTTTCGCTTGACAATAAAATAATTCCAATAAACATCAAAACCAGTTGGCACGAAAAATTCCTCTTGCTGGATACATTGATAACTGGTAGGAATAAACTGACCATCAAATGGAAAAATCAACGCAATAAAATCATTCAGACAATCAGGTTTCATTGCGAACCCGTCTCTCCAATAATTGTTGGTATAAGACAGGCTAAATCGGTGGATAGCATAGATCAGATACATAAAGCAAGGCAATTAAAAAGAATCAACCCATTACCTGAAGGTTTTAAAAGTGTGAGCGGTAATTCAATTTTATTGGATGCCGGATCACATTTCGAATTAAAGCTGAAGACCTATAGTTTGCTAACAGACTCTTCTGTTCTCTTTAGGCTTTCGAATGGTAATGAAAACATCTCTCAAAGATGGTTAACTACAGGTCACGTACTGACACTTCCCAATCTGACAAGTGGGCTTCAATATAAACTAGAATTGAAGTATGCTGGACAAACTTTGATGAATACCTACACATTAAGCATCAAACCATTTTGGTACCAGCTATGGTGGGTAAAGATGATCATAATCATTTTTTTGGTGGTTACCGCCATTCTGATGACAGGTTGGTATTACCGACGAAAAATCAAACTGATTTCCGCTCAACGGCAAAGATTGGAAGAACAATTGACCACCATTCAATCCCAGTTAAACCCACATTTTATTTTCAATGCCCTAAGTTCTATTGAAGGCTTGGTGGCTGGCGGTCAGAATAAATTGGCAAATGAATACCTCTCAAACTTCTCCATGATCATGCGGGAAACATTGAAAAATGCAGACAAGTTATTGATCAGCTTGAAAGAGGAAATCAATTTATTAGAAAAATACATCAGCATTGAGCAACTACGTTTTGGTTTCAAGTTCAGTTGGCAGATAGACCCCTCGATCCCAACAGAAGAAGTCCAGGTACCACCAATGCTCGCACAACCTTTGATTGAAAATGCTGTAAAACATGGGGCTGCTGCAAATGGGACATTGACCCTTTCGATCATAAGAGAAGAAAACAATATGCTGATCAAAGTAACCAATAGCAAAGCGGTGAAGAGTTCGAAATTGAAAACGGCTGGTGGTTATGGCTGGGTATTTACTCAGCAGCGCTTGAAACATTTTTCTGCCCTGCACCCTCAAACACCCATTGAATTTGACTTTGTAGAAAAACAAAACCACTTTGAAGCAACACTCCGATTCATCAATTGGTTTGCTTAAAAACTGGATTTACCCAGCATGGCTTTTTTCACCTCACTGATCTTCAATTTGGCAATCGGAATAAGGGTACGGTCTGTCAATTCAAGTTCTTGTTCTTTTTTGAGGCTTCTGATAAAACGCGTATTGACCAAATAGGATTGATGGGTGCGAAGAAAACCCGTCGGTACCAAAAGATCATCAAAATAATAAATACCCTTGGATGCGAGTAACTTCTCCCCTGTCTGTAAAACAAGCGTGGTGTAATTATTGGAAGAAATACAATAGATGATATCGGATACTTGAACAAAACGGATCTCCCTGCTTTGGGGAATGGCAATGATTTTTTCCTGCCCGATTTTAGTATGGATCTCCTTGAGCAATTGTTGCACCTGACTCGCACTCCCCTTGAGATGCTGATGCTCCTTTGCCTTTTGAACAGCAGCAACCAATTCCCTGGGTTGAATGGGTTTTAATAAATAATCCAGCGCTGAAAATTTAATGGCCCGGATGCCATACTTCTCATGGGCAGTGGTAAAGATAACGGAATAGGGTTGCTGGCCAATTGCGGTCAGCAAATCAAAGCCCGATGCGTCACCAAGCTCAATGTCAAGAAAGATAAGTTCAGGCTGGAATTGCTTGAACAAAGCGATACCATCATCCAATGTCCCGACCATCCCTTGAATGGAAACATGGGGACAATAATCTGTTAACAGGGAATGTAAATGATTCCTGCTTTGTAATTCATCTTCAACGATAATAGCGGTCAAGGATCTCAGAGCTTTAGTGATCAATAAGCTCAGTCCCGTGCGATTCTGGGTAGGATAAAAATACGAAAAAGGACGGTTAGAAAACCGTCCTCACCCAGAATCAGTACACAGGTACTGAAAAAAGCTAATACACCTAAAAACCTGGATAGCAATTGAAAATTGAAGAAGTATTTACTTTTTTAGTTGATATATAAAACTTAAAAGAAAATATCTTCTAAGTACATTAGACTGAACATCTTCTATAATATTTCTCTCAATTCTTCGCTGAATATTAATGTTCTGATTGAAAAGATCAAAAACCGATAATTTCAGTTCACCTTGATTCTTCTTGAATAGTTTTCTGGATATAGAGCCATTTAAAATATTTGCTTGGCTTTGAAAATCATTCCCCAATTGCGTATTTCTTTGATATACATAGTCAAGCAACAATGTATACTTTGGAGTAAGCGATATTGAAGATTTCAAAATTGCATTCTGTTGAAGCCATTTGATATCGGATACGGATCCTGTAGTAAACTGTGATTGAGTATTAGACCAACTGAATAATCCGGTAATATCTATGGATCTTTTGAATCGCCAGTTCAAAGATTGTTCAAAAGAAATCTGGTTACGGGATTGATCACCTAATATTTTATTGACTAAGATTTTACTTTTACTGAAAGAAATATCAGATTTTACTTTAAAAATAAAGGAATGGTTTTTGGAAGCTTTCATCCGCTTAGCAAATTCAATGGATCCAGCTATATTTCTCGCCTGATTACCATTTTGAATGCTTAATTGCTCAGCGCCTTCCTGATTGATATCTACTTGTTGAAGCAGACCATTTGTTTCCCAGTCGAACTTCCCATAAAAACTGATTTCTGTCTTATACTTCTCAATGTTTACACCATAATTGGAATAAATATGATGCCTTTTATAAGGAATCAAAAACGAATTTCCAATGAACTGACTAACTGGACTATAAACCAAAGTGATAGGTAATAATTGTTGTAATGAAGGCTGATTAATATTTTGATAATATTCTACAGAAAAGTTATTACCAAATAAACTTGCGCCTGGTAATAAATAATAATTATCCCATCGATTATTTGCAGAAGAAATAAAGAGTTGGTTAGCGTTTCTCAGATAAACGGGTGTAATTGAAATCTCAAAGGATGTATTTTCAGAAAGTTCAAAAGAACTTTCATAGGTAAATCTTGTAGTGAATTCAGTACGATTTGATAAAATACTTTGCTGATTAATAAGGGTATCTAAGGTATTTTTATGAATATTCGAAAATGTTAAAACATCATTTTTAAAATGATGGTACGACGTAAATAATTTGAGTCCGTTAGAGATTTTTTCAGCTATAGGAAATCGGTAGATCATAGTGATATCTGCCATAGTGCTGGAGTAGTCAGAATTTCTTCTGAGTAAAGTCGAATCAAAGTATAATGTATTGGTAAAAAACTGAGTTCGATTGTCAATAGTGTTATCGACCTGATTGGGTAAATATTTAAAGTTTTGAATAAGCGAAAAATTAGCTTTTGGATTCTTAAAACGATGAGTAATAGTGAGTAATTGAGAAAAAGAATTCACTCTCGAGTGATCTGAAAGCTTAATCACTCCACTATTGATTACTGCATTTTTAAACTGTGTTTCTGTTTCACTATTGGTATTATCCTTTAAATCAGTAAATGAACCCAATAAAGACATTTTGATCTTTGTTTGTTTGGATGGATTCCATTTTAAACTGGTTCCCAAATGGTTACTGACAGACTTTTCACGTCGTAAAAAAGCTGAATTAGTTTCTAAAATTGTATCATTGATAAATTGTCTTCTTCTTCGTAAGGTGTTTACGTCAGTTTGTTGACTAGTATGAAAATATTGGAAATTTGCTCCTACTTTCTTACTAAACTCATTATTTACATTCACTCCCAAAGAGCTTATATGCTGAATTCCGTTATTGATACCCCCAAATGAAACCCCATTAATGTTGTACCCCCCACCTTCCTGCTGGGTGAAACTTGTAAAGCCGCTTCTTCCAAAACCACCAAGATTTTGGACATCACTGAAAGAAAACGATGAAACATTCAAATTATTACTAAACCCGATTAAACTAACTTGAAGTGTATCTCGAAAAGTATTTAAAATACCTCCCACTTGACTTCTCTCCTCTGTGCCTAAACCTGCATATAATTTTCCGAGTATTTTTTTCTTTGCTTCCTTTTTCAACTTCACATTTATTAATTTCTGAGAAGCTCGTTTCGAGGAACCTAAGTTTGTTTCTTGATCGTCTGTGACTTGAATTTTGTCTACTAGATCAGCACTTAAATTCTTGGAAGCAATTTTTATATCACTAGAAAAGAAATCTTTCCCATCAATGAGTATCCTTGATACCTGTTTCCCATTGATAAAAATATTACCATTAAGATCAACTCTCATACCAGGAAGCTGTTTTAGCAAGTCCTCAATAACTGCATCTTCCCTTACTTTATAAGCCGAAGCATTAAACTCAAGGGTATCTTTTTTGAACAGCACTGGCGGTTTAAAGGCGTTAACTACAACCTCTCCAAGCTGCTGAGTTGTTCTTAAAAAGAATAAGTCCTTTAGATCAACAATCTCTCGACCTTTTAAAAAAATTAGCTTTTGAATTGGATTATACCCGATAGCAGATACCTGCAATATCAGTGGCACTTGACTAGGAACCCTCTGAAATTGAAATCTCCCATCTTTTCCTGAAATAGTATAGGCCACTAAGCTGGAATCTTTTTGATACAAGAGCGATACTGTTGCCAATTCAATTTTTTCCTTACTCAGAGAATCAATCAACCCACCACGAATTTCACCTTGAGCATTCCCTTCCAAACAAATAAATCCTAACAATAGTATACATATAGCCCTTATCATGAATCAATAATTTAATAGTTCAAAACCAACTTAATATAGGTATCCGTATTACTATTTGTTTTAACAACAGCATATACCAACCCATTATTTTTCAACTGATCTGCTGTTGTTTGTAGAACAATAAACCCTTTTTGCTTGGGCTTTATAAATTCTTTTGAGAAATCCGGGGTAGTACAAGAACAAGAAGGTTTCACTTCTAATATCTGTATAGGCGAAGAACCAACATTAGTAAAAACAAATTTAGCCTTTACTTTATGAGGATCTTTTTGTTGATCCTTAATGGATGTATAAGAAATCGATTTTGAATCGAATTTAAGATTGGGTAGAGACTTCCTTTGCGCATGAGAGGAAGTAGAAGATAAGATCAATAGAAAAATAATAATTCTAATCATACAACTATTTTTTGCTTATTAAAATCCGAAATATGCCCAATTGTTGATTCTCTTCATTATAGAATCCGTCAGCATAATATGTATTACCGATTTTCCCAATCACATTACATTTCTGAGGAACAGATAAATCGCCAATCAAGGTTTTGTCTTTATATATCTGCAACCCCGCCGATTGATTGCCGTTACCCTTTACATAAGATCGAAATGTATAATCAGATCCTTTATCCGCATAAACATGCGTATAGTATCCAAACGACTTTTTTGCTCGGACAGCAATTTCTGAATAGAGTTGGTTTTCTTTTACAGATTCATAATTTGTATTCATATCCTTTCCAGGTAGACCGAATGCATACATGAGTTCCAATTTTGGATCATAGACATATATATATTGATCCAACATGTAGGAGACAAAAATTGAATCATTTCTTACATCCCGATAATTAAAATCATACTGTGGATAGAAAGGCTGCTTTGAGTAGATTTCGGGATGCTTAGCAAAACCCTTTTCTAATAAGCCGGTTTGTGGATCAATAATTCCAATAGAAAAGGAGTTCTTATAATAATAAGATTGTTTTTCAAATCGATTCGTATACTTATTGGTTCTATGAGTAATGTTGACAGGAATAATTAGTTTCCCTTGAGAGTTAGAAGGTATCCATCTGCTATCAAATGGACTATCATCATAATCAAAATCGTACATGGCAATATCTGATAGGTTATCAGTGTCATATTGCTTTTTTCGCTTTTTCCATTTGAACTTATGGTATTTTCCTTGTCTTTTCCATTGTTCACTATAAATACCAAACACATATTCAACACTAAAAAATGCATGGTTCCCATTGGGTAAAAAGCTATGTGTATAGAAATTACCGATTTGATGGATAGAGTCACCACTGCCTAAGTAGCGCTGTAAATAAGTACCATTTTGATCGTAACAAGTTACTTGACTGAATATGTCATCGAAATAGAAAATGGTAGAGTCTTTAACTCTAAAAAATCCTTCTCCTGAAAATGACGCTACATCTAGGAAAAGTGTATCAATCGAAAAAGTATATTGAGTAGTATCGCTAGTAGTATAAATTTTGACTTCAGTTTGCTGACAACTAGTAAGTATAGCAACTAAGAAATAGATTGAAATGACAAGTCGCATGTTAGATGTATTGGATTTTTAAAAGGAGGGCCAGTGAATAAACTGGCCCTGGTTTAGATATTAACCACAATTACTGTTCCAGTTAGCACATTTATTACTTGCATTACACTGTGAACCACCGTCTCCATTCGCTACACATTTTCCGGCGCCTTTGCAGGTGCAAACAACAGTAGTAGCCCCATCATCACCAACCTCTTCTTCAACTTGAGCTGTAGAAGATGATGCATTCATCAACGATAAAAAGAAAATTGCAGAACCTGTGAACAGTAATTTTTTTAAAGTTTTCATAAAAATTGATTTGGTTGAATGGCTTTCTTTTTTATCGGGAGTTTGCACCGAAATCTCCCGTTCTTGATCAGAGAATATTTTTATAAGTACATACAACAAGATTGTCTACTTCTAGTATAGAACATACGTACTGTTTAGTTGCGTCTATAAAAATTAAAAGAAAGCCGATTTGCAATAAATTCAAATCGGCTTCTATTGAAAAACTACCCGCAATTACTATTGTAGTTTGCGCATTTATTGCCAGCATTACACTGAGCACCACCGTCTCCATTAGCTACACATTTTCCTACTCCTTTACAAGTACAAACAACAGTTGTAGCGCCATCGTCGCCAATCTCTTCTTCCACCTGTGCGATTGAAGAAGAATTGAATAAAGAGATAATAAATACTCCCATTCCGGTCAGCAAAAGTTTTTTTACATTTTTCATTGTTAATGGTTTTGATTGTGGCTTTCTTTTAAGGAGTTTGCGCCAAATTCTCCTATTCCCTGATCTTGAAATACGAATGATCGATAAAAGAAAAAAAAGAATACATATTAAATCTATCCCTTATCACAGGGTGAAACTATTTAATCGCGACATACAGAAAAAGGGGTAAAAACCCCCTTTTTATTTCTTTTGGTGTATCTACTTGTCAGAATCTGAAAACTGTAAAAGAAAAATAATATTGATAAATAAAAAAAATGAACAAAAAAATCAGAGTGTGACAAATACCCCCCCAAGTCAATTTCTAAAAATTACAACACACCCAATACCCAGATCGAATAAAAGGCATGAGTGATTAATCGTAATTTTATATCTGGTTGGAAATAACTTTTAAATGAGTATAATGAAACTACTAATTGGCATTGTTGATGATCATGCAATAACCAGAAGAGGGATTAAAACACTTTTGGAACTAACAAATAAATATAAAATCATTGTAGAAGCGTCCAGTAGCAAAGAGCTATTTACAATGCTAGAAGCAGCACAAACACTTCCAGAGATCTTAATATTAGATCTCTCAATGCCTGATTCAGATGGCTTTCAAATGATTTCGCAGATATCTTCGAGATATCCCACAATAAAAACGCTAATTTTTTCCCTATTCCAGTCTGAAGATGTGATCATAAATGCAATAAAAAAGGGCGCCGCCGGCTATGTTACAAAATCATCAGATCCTGAAACTTTAGAAACAGCAATACAAAATATTGTCAGATATGGTTTTCATATAAACGAACAAATTAGAAAAAAAATTACCCTAGAAAAAACAGCTAAACCCGTGAAAGGTTTTCATGGAAAACAGGTACTAACCGAAAAAGAAATTCAATTCATCAGATGGGCATCAAGTAATTTAACCTACAAAGAAATCGCTTCTAAAATGAATGTTCAACCAAAAACTGTAGAAAATTATAGGGATAGTATTTTCCAAAAACTGGGTATCAATAATAGAGCCGCCCTTACACTTTATGGAATTCAAAATGGAATCGTACAATTGTTTTAAAATTTAATCCCCCATTTTTCATGATAAAGGAGACCCTGAAAACAGGGTCTTTTTTGTATTCTTTTCTTGGATTAATTATTCTGTTAACAGGTGATTTTAAGCACCGAAAAAAGATAACAGCATGATATTCTTAATATTATATTTATTTAATATTTATAATAAATTGATATAAAGTTTTAAGGGTGTTACAAATGTTTGCAATGCAATGCAGGTTTGGAGTATAAACCAAATCTAATTGAACATGACAACAACAGTATCTCTCGCTAAAAAAGGAAGCATCGTTTCCACTGAACACGTAAACTCCTTGGTGAAAAATTACAAGCTGGAACGCTGGCTTGATAATTCCCAAAAAATCGGGAAGCCGGATGCATTGAGCACTTGGTATGGCCTTGATGAATTACAAGAGTTTTTGGAAAAAGCAAGGCAAAACCAGGCAGATGGCATCAAAATGTTTTATGGTGTATACCCCTCTGACCATCCCAATGAAATGATGGCCGGACGCCAAACAGTTGTTTTGGTGGCTACAAGAAAAAGCCATGCTGATCCTCGTTCAACCAATAAGGCAATTATGGTTTCTCAAAACGGGAAAGCAGAGATCCTTGCATTCAATCTGGGAGATATGTGCCCGCCTTTTTGCGGCGGTACTCCACCGGATTATGATGGAGACTTATCCATGGAATTGGAAAATATAGGACTAACACTTCGTGAAGTAAACGGTAAGCTGAATATTTTATAAGGATGTTACTAAACCTACATAAATACAATAACTCTTGTAAATTACAAGAGTTATTGTATTATGAAAGAAATAAGACCTGATTGGATAGTACTCACATTAGCGAGTATTGTTTGCCTTCCATATATAAGAAGGCAGAAAGACTATTATTTAAAGACATTACCTTTCTTTTTTTTAATTACGCTAGCTGTTGAGTTGATTGGCAGATACTACAAACTAAGATCCATCAACAATGTACCAATATACAATCTCTACTCGGTACTACAACTCACATACTTTATTGGGTGTTTGTTTTTGATCCTAAAAAGATCATTTGTCAAGAAGCTCATGCTACTGAACCTTATTTTTTGCGTAATAAATATTTTCGGCATCCAAGGAGTAAAGGTATTTCATACCTATAGTTATACTGTGAGTGCCATCATTATAACATTTCTCTGTGTGTATTATTACTACTACTTATTTAAAGAGGCACTTGTTGAAACCCTATGGAAAGATTCTCAATTTTGGTTTGTTACTGCTACATTTTCATTTTATACTATCTCGCTAACAATTATAAGCGTGATGAATTACATTGCAGACTTACCACCTGATACAATAAGATTAATTAGAAAGTCATTACTAAATCTAAATTCCATTTTCTACTTCCTATTATCTATCGCCTTTATATGCAATTTAAACATCCGGAAATATTCACCCAATTCTTAGCAAATATGCTAATTATAGCAATTTTAGTAGGGTTTATCATCCTATTAACCTTGTTATACCAAAAAAGAAAAATTCAGCAAAAAAGAGAAGTAGAACATATAAAAGCGGAAATTGAAAAAGAGATACTTACGACTCGACTAGAAATCCAGGAAGATATTCAAAGGCTTTTTTCAAGTGAAATTCACGACAATGTGGGCCAATCATTATTATTAGTCAATGTCAACTTTACAATATTATTGAAACAACTAAACGAAAACCCCAATGCAGTTTTATTAATAAAAGAGAGCAAAGAACTACTGACCCAGTCGATGGAGAATCTGACCTCATTATCTAGAAGCATGAATCCGGACAGGATTGTTGAAATGGGTGTATTCAAAGCAATTACTGAGGAACTCAAACAACTAAGCGATAAAAAGCTATTCGAAATAGACATTAATATCCCTCAAATATTTCAGGATACCATACAACTAAAACCAGATTTACAATTGGTGATTTTTCGTATTTACCAGGAAGCGGTAAAAAACATCATTAAATATGCAGAGGCGACTAAAATAAAATTTGAAGTCGAAAAATCTGAAAATAAATTAATCATATCCATCATAGATAATGGCAAAGGATTTGACACAACCGGCCTATCGAGTGTTTCAGGAATCGGATTAAGAAATATGCAAAAAAGATTGGCTATTTTCGGAGGAAATGTAACTGTTAAGTCTACAATAAACGAAGGTACTTGTATCCAACTTATAGTGTCTTATAACTAAATCGAAAATGAATAAACCAGTTATGGAAAAAAAACTGTCACTAGGATTTGCGGATGATCACACCATGCTTAGAAAAGGTTTAATTCGTCTGCTGCAAGTTTTAGGGAGTTATCATATTTGTTTTGAAGTGGAGAATGGCAATGAAGTAATTACCGCAATTAAAAAAAATCTAATTCCGGACATCATGGTTTTAGATGTTAATATGGCTGGAAAAGATGGATTCCAAACAGCAAAATGGCTAAATGAAAACTACCCACAGATTAAAATATTGGCACTCTCCATGTACAATGATGAAACCACCATATTAAAAATGATACATGCCGGTGCGAAAGGTTTTATAACCAAAAATGCTGAACCGGAAAAATTACATGAGGCGATACAGGTTTTGGCTAAAACGGGTACTTATATCCCTGATCATATATCGCACAAAATAGTTGCAGGTATTCAAAAAAACCTGCTACAAGAAAATCCCATTCACGCACTTTCTGAAAATGAGCGAAAATTCATGAAATTGTTGTGTCAAGAACTCTCCTACCAAGAAATCGCTGAAAAAATGTTCCTAAGCCCCAGTTCAATGGATGACTATCGAAAAAAGTTAACCAAAAAGCTGGGCGTAAAAGGAAAAGCCGGACTAATTGTTTTCGCGATGCAAAATGGCTTGAACTAAAGCCAATTTTAAATCACCTGCGGAGTTTATTCATCACGCACTCCACAAACTGCTTACGCGGTCTAGGTGCAGGCACCTCCCTACAACAAGAAGCAATAGCCGCTTGAATAGAGACTTCTGAATATTGCGGATAAATTTTTCTGATTTTTCGGACCAAATAATTCCGCTCCCATTCTTCTTCACAGCTAAAATAGCGAGCATCTACGCCCTTGAGTTTGCGATTGTCATAATCAGACCAATCTTCATTGAGAATTCTTTGTGGCATGTATTAAGGGTTTAAGTATTAAACAACGTAAAGTTCACAACTTACCTAATAAAGAAAAAGGGGTAAATACCCCTACTAAAAAAGGAAATCACGCTTTTAAAACTGAGTATACTCTTTTGGTTATACAAATAACCCGACAGGGGTATTTACCCCTATGAGAAAGATATGAACCTACATATATTAGAGAAAGTCTTAGTACTTCATTTGAATGATATTATCCAACCAGCTAAACCCTACTCCATGGAAAGACCTTTAACTATTACAACAGCAGATATTCAAATTTTACAATCAGGTATCCAAAGAATTCAGACAGATTTAGAGTCGAATCATCAAAAAAGAATACATTTTAGTCAAGACCCGATCGGTTTTCTGAACAATTACGATGTCAGCTTAATTTCATCATTTACACAAAACGAAGACCTCAGTCAAAACTTTATTAAAAATTCTGAAGAGATAAGACTACGAATACGTAGACTATTCAATCAGTGCACAGCATGTCGTCTCTCTGTGCTGTTAGCTGTTTATAGTGTGCTAGGATCTTGTCAACTTCCTATTGGACTATTTATGGATGCTCTCCCAACACTAATTGGAGTGTGTAGAGATATTCTTCATAAACAAGATATTGAATTTGAACGGTATTTAGCGAATCTTCAAGGTTCAATCGAAGAGATGCGCCCCTCTGCCTTCGCGAATAAACTTTGCGAGGATTTAGGATTTTGTAATCCACTATCACAAACCACTCCTCCATTGGAAATTAAACCCGTGGATATAACTACCGACACTCAAAAATTAAACCAACCACATTAAAATTTATAAAACAAAATCATATGAAAAAAATAGGATTGTATGTAGTTGGACTTCTGGGAATATGTATAGAAGGAAAGAGTCAGGACTATGATGCGAGAAACTATCATAACAAGTATATACAAGCAATTGAAAGAGTAAACCTATCTTATGTCTGCGGGACGAATAAAAGAACAAATCAGTATGTTCATCCCAGTGCTTTAGATTCAGGTATTTTTAATTTATTCAGCACGATCGCTTTAAATGACGCTAACCTTATTAAAGCCGGAACAGCAGGTAGCATAACGCAGGATAAAGATAAATCGACCCTTAGCTTTAACTACTCAAACCTCAGTAAATCCAAACGCTATTTGCTAAATTTTGGTTTATATGCCAACACGATTGGTGGAATTGGTGATATATTCTCAGGTAATACATGGGCAAAAGGGGCAGGATTGACTGTTGGGGGCACTTGGTTGAATCCATATAATACGAGAATCTACGACCAAAATAAATGCATAGAGCTAATGGAAAAAAGAAATCAGTTTGGTAGAATTTTAAAGAGAAGATATGTTGAATGGTTAAACTCTTACGAGCAGCTAAAACTAGATTCAATCAATGCAATGCAAATTATAAATACAGAAATAAATAATACAAACCCGCAATATTCCTCCCAACAACTTGAAAGAGCTTACGCTGTAATTGATAGTACAAAAATAATACTACAAAAACTCAGGTCTCAAACAATCAATATTCAAAACTTGGAAAAAGTTGAAGAACAAGATGAAGCCTATGGCGAAATAGTTGCAAAAGATTTTATTGACTTTGATATAAAAAATGCCCCATTTACTGGCTACAAATTACACTGGCTTAGTTGGGATATTAATTTTGGAGTTGGGTCAAACAAATTATACAACGACACACTTAAAACCAGTGATAGCCTATTACAATTTCGTACAAGCGATTATTTGAGAGGACGATTTGGCATCTCATATAATTTTTCACATTCAGGACCAAAGACCTTATGGTTCTTATCCTTTGGACTATCCGTTAGAAATACGAATTTTTTAGAGAACAGAAAAATTGCAGAGGTTCCTTATATACAATACGACTCTACAATCAAAAAAATCACGATCAAAGACAATGAAGGCAAATCACTGGGCACACTTGCAGAGTTAAAGAATTCAGTGATTGCATGGACACCTTCCTTATATGCTTCACTTTTCTTTGGGAAGAAAAAAGCCATCGGAATAGAATTCAATAATCAATACTCCTTCTTTTCGAATAAGCCAACAGATATTATAATGAAACAACAATTTACCAGTACCATAGGTTTGTTATTCCGTGTCAATACCAAAGAAGAATTTTCAAAGGGTACAATTGGCCTGGTTGCTGGCTTAATAAATGCCGAAGAAGATACTCATGTTTGGCAAAAGGCCTTTGGAGTTCAATTGCGAGTAGGTGTGCCCTTTTCAGCTATAATAAACTAATCTTCTAAAATAAATTCTTTTAGTTTTCAAAGACAAATTATTACTATAGAAGGTTTCTTTAAATGCTATTTACTTATAAAATATTATATTTATTTTTACAGCCTGCCCGAATTCCCCATTAAGGCACGTTCTATCCTCTGTTGTAATTGTAGTTAATCTCAAAATAAAAATCTGATTATGGCACTGTATAAGCATGCCTACCTGCGAAATGACCAGGATGGAAATGAAGGATTCCGCAAAACTAGAAATGTTGCACCAAAAGAAGAAGATCAAGACGATGAAGAGCGTCCAAAGATCCTGACCGATCGTCAGAAAGAAAGACTTCGAAATGACAACCTAATTTTTTACAAACAAAGAAGACGCAGAAAAGATATCAAGACCTTAGGAGTACCAGGGGAGATCGATCTTATTCGCATTCATTTTTTTACCACTTTTAATGCTGACTTACGTAAAAAGTTCTTTGCTAATTATGGACTAAATATCGTAGAGGCCACAAACTTTAATCGCAGCGTTCTTTTTGAAATAGAAGATGAAAGACTATTTGTCAATTTTTCTGGCCACATGGAACAGGCCTATGATAGTCCTGAAGGTTCTTCCTATGAAGGAAAAGCCTATGCGCTTATGGCACTTATCTACCGGTTTGAGTTTATCACTACCCACAGACGCCTGAATACATTTAGTCAGGGGGGTGTGGTATTAAACCTCGTAACATCAGCCAGTCGAAAAGTTATACAGCAAAAAGAATTTTTGTTGAACTACTTGCAGCAGCAAGAATTGGATGTGATATACAGTGAGCTTTATCCAGACATCATTGAAGTAAAAAAAATGGATGAAGACTCAGTCAGACTGATTGCCCGCAATTTTGATGTTGTAAAGATGATTACCAGTGCGAGGGTTGCCAAACTGCGGCCAGGTGTATATGGTGAAACAGTCAGAGAATACGGTTTTACTGTAAATGTGCCAGAAAACATACAGACTGTCGGTATCATAGATACAGGTGTTGGTGCTATTCCCCCATTGCGCAGCTTGTTAACGACCATCAACTACGACCATACCGGTAAAGGAGCCAACTGGGATGAATCTGGTCATGGCACGATGGTAGCTGGTATAGTGTGTTTAGGTGATCGTTTTCAGATGTCCAATGAGGACAGTTACAACGCCCACGCTCGAATTGCTGTAATCAAAGCTATACATAACGATAACGATGAGATCAATATACCGCAATTACTAACCGATATCCGTGATGCTGCGCGCAATCATGGTGTACGGTTGTTTAATATGTCACTGAATATTCCTGCTACCAAACGTTATAATGATTCTTACAGTTTTTTCGCTTATGAATTGGACAAACTAGCATATGAGGAAGGTATTCTAATACTAATGTCAGTGGGGAACACCGATGAAGGTGAACTGGAGCGCTTGCTCACCATTGATATACATGCATCACACAATTATCCGGCTTTCTTCTATGACCTAGATTCAACCAGTGATCACCATAGTTGTTGGTTTACGAATATACAGGAGCCATCCGAATCACTTAACAATATCTCGATTGGTGCACTTGCCGGGAATCTGGAAGATTTAGGTAATACAGATGCAACCCCAGAGAAAAATTTCCCGGCTTACTATAGCCGTAAATTCCATTTGGATTACACCTTGCAAGTCAATGGTGCTGATCTAAAGAAAAATCAGAATAACAATTTTTTAAACAAACCTGATTTGGTATTTGAAGGCGGAGATTATTTTTCAGCAGCAGCTAAAATGGAAGTATTGCGTTCACCCATGGATGACACTGAACGTTTTTTTGGGCGCTCAGCTGGGACCAGTCTGGCTACACCGATGATAACTTCTTATGCGGCTCAGTTGCTCAATGTATATCCAGGCATCTCAGTTCAGACCGCCAAAGCGCTTTTGATCAACAGCGCTCAATCACCTTGTGCTAAAGATACCCCGGCTTTCGCAGGCTTTGGTATCCCACTTTTAAAAAGACTTACAGGTTTTGGCAAACCGGTATTCGACCAACTTCTTTACAGCGATGAAAACTCAGCGGTGCTAGTTGTGGAGGATACCATTGGACTGGATGAAATGAAAGTGATTCCCCTTAATATACCTCGTCATATTGCTGCTGCTGGCAATAAACTACAGGTCAGTATAACCCTTTGTTATGCTTTTTTGCCTGTAAAGTATAACCACCTTAGCTATTTGCCTTTGCATATTTCTTTCGGCCTTTTCAAGAGCTACAACGCTGATACGATCGCCAATGCAAAAGCAGACGTTTACAAGATCAAGTCTAATATCAGTTGGTCAGAGGATTTTTTCGGAGTGGAGAATCGACTGTTTTCCAACGTGCAGAAAAAAGAATTCAATCTTCAAGCACGTGATATCGATGTAGAACGGGGATTATTTAATATAGCCATCAGATCTACGGGTAAGAAAAACATACCTGAAAGCCATCGTCGACATCTAGAAGAAGCTCAACACCCTTTCTCTCTTGTGATAAGTCTGACAGAAATTCCGGAAGCCAGGGCTTCTGGTCAGTTGCAAACAGAACTGCACAATATAAATATGTTGGAAGTGATCGGTGAAGCAGACCTAGAAGCAAGCGTAAGTATGGGTAAATAGATTTTGTTTTAGCCCTTACCTTGTGCTTGTTTTTCTTCTGCAATAAGTTCACGCCAAGTATTGGTATCGATCACTGCCTGCATAGAAATCGTTTGCTCGTCTGTTGCAAACAAGCTTCGCTTAATGGCAGTGATTAGCGTTTTCTGGACACTGAAATAGGAAAGACCACCGGCTTGATGCAAAATGGCCTCAATAGCTGCTTCATCATCAAAACGAAACTTACCTTTTTTTAAAGTAAGATGGATCAGTTCATGCATCTGGGCTGTTGTAGGGCATTCTAGTGCCAGCTTGACATCAAATCTTCTGACAAGGGCTTCATCCAGCATATCCTTTTGGTTAGTGGCTGCAATAACTACACAATCTTGCGGCAGGTAATCAAAGAGTTGAAGAATAGTATTTACCACACGCTTCATCTCACCATGATCCTGATTATAATCACGTACCTTACCCAGTGAATCAAACTCATCCAAGAAGATCACCGAATTTTCAGCTGCCGCCCTACGAAATATCCTTGAAAGGTTCTTGCTTGTTTCACCCAACTTAGATGATACGATAGCCCCTAAATTTACCACCACCATCATTTTATGCAGTTCACCGGCTATCACATATGAGGCAAGTGTTTTACCACAACCGGAAGGACCATAAAGTAATACTTTATTAGAAACTGGTAGTTCATAACGTTGCAATAGCTCAGTCATGCGATGCTCTTTTACAAAAAGAGCCAATTGCTTTTTAACCTCTTTAGAAGCTATAAGATTTTCAAATCGATATTCGGAAGAAAGTTTTTCTAAAATCAGATCGTTTAACTCTTTTTCTTCTAAACGGTTGACATAAGGCTCCGAGCCCACTTTGACAAGCGTGCTTACTTTGGGCTGGATGATTGCGTCTTTAACAATGGATTGAAGCTGTAGTGCGAAGTTGATTTTCTTTGAGTTACGGGAATGCTCGATCAGCCCATTTAGTTCATTTAACAGTTTCTCACGGTCGTTTTCTAGTCCATACCGAGCAATATTTTTGATGTATTCTGCTTGACCCATATCTACCTTAAATATACTGCAAATTAATGTATTCCCTGCATACCTTTTTCAAACAATTCTTGACTTCCTTGCCCTTTGGATAAGCAATCTCTAAGCTAATGTAAATGTATAATACAAAACTAGTTGACCTATAAATTAACAGATAATCAAAAAGGGGGAAGTAAATAATAGCCCAAGTAAAAAAGAGTTTAGGATAGATGATAATTCAATTCAATAGAATGAATAACAATACATCCATCAACACCTACGACTCGGAATATCAGTAATAACGACTAACTTTCCCTAATACGCTCATCTACCACTTTCATCTCTTGCAGGATGTGCATTTCTCTTCTGACATGCCAACATAAAAATACAGAGAACCCGACCAGAAATCCTACACCGGAGATCAGTGTGTAAAGATACCAACCCTCGCTCATATTGGCTTTAAAAGATGGAAGTAGATGGATAAAACCAAAACTATATAACAACATAGTGAGTGGGGTAAAGAAAAAATTCACAAGATTACGAAATACATAAAAGCGGGTGAATTGATGAGCATACTTTTTTAGAGTTTGTGTAAAATCAATTTGACGCAACTGCCAATGACTGATCATTTCTACACCTACCCTACACAATATCGAGCCAATCATCAATGCAGCAGATAACTGGATGGTTGTTGTAACCAAGTGTAGGTAAAACATAAAGTACCAAATGAGTATTCCTAACGTTACCAAGAAAATCCCGATGGTACTCCTAAGTCTAAAATTAAATTGTTTTTGCTCAGCCATCGCCTTTTGGATAACAACACTCGGCTCCCCTTGTTGAACGGGTCTTTGCTGTTGCCATAACTCATGTAGGGTTTGAAAATCTGTCATTGTACACAGTTGGATAATTGTTGTTTAATACGGTGAATACGCACGCGGACATTAGCTTCTGTGATGCCGGTAACACTGGCAATATCAGGATAAGATACCCCCTCTAAGACCATCAATATCATGATGCGGGAAGCTTCATCGAGTTGGCGGATGCATTGATACATTTGTTGGAGCCGCTCTTCGGTCCTAGTATCATACACTTCCGTACTGCTATCGGGTATTTGCTCATAAGGCACTTCCCTTTTGTGGGAAGCTTTTTTTAAATAAGTCAAACACACATTAACAGCAATACGATAAATCCAGGTAGACAAGCTGGAATCTTTACGGAACCCATCAAGATGCTGCCATACTTTGATGAAGACTTCTTGTGTGGCATCCGCTGCAAGTGTAGCATCCCCATGGAAATACCCCCTGCACAATCGAAATACCATCCCCTGATGCGCTTTATAGACAGTTGAAAAATAAGCCGACTGTTCCGTCATTAATCAAGATGGGTTTTTAGCTGACGAATCAACCATTCAGGTTGATCATACATGATAAAATGAGCCGACTGATCAGCATATTCAAAACGCTTGTTGGGAAGTTTGGCATATTGTGTGTTATAAGTCTGCAGTACCATACTTTTGTTGGGATGCGTGGCAGCAAGGACAATTACAGGAATCTGGATATTGGCAATAGCTTCACGCAGATCTAATTTCAATAGATCAATATAGCCATATACATAGGTCTTACGGTCACATTGCATCATCCAGTTGACTACTTGAGATGCATACTGCTGCTGTAACATCATTCCCCCAGCAATTTGTTTGGCCATAGCTAAAAAAGCTACACTGTCCATCTTCAGCATTTGGTTACTATACGGATTATTGTATACCATGGTAGCAGGATTGAAATTCGGAACCATTAATGCTCCGGTACTGGGTAATGCATCCACTGCTATGATTTTTTTAAACAGATTGGAGGAAGCCGCCAGCCAGAGACCGAGTGTACCACCAAGACTATGCCCCACCACGACAGTATTTTTCAATTGCTTGTCTTGGACATAAGTTAGTATTTGTTGCTTGATTACGGGTAACCAAGGCGTATCAATTGCAGGTACTTTACCAAATCCCGCAAAGGTGAAAACATGACACTCATATTGGTGGGATAATTGCTGAACCGTCTGTTCCCATAATTCCCCCGTACAGGCAAATCCAGGCAAAAATAAAATGGGTTGCCCCTTTCCAATCACTTTTACCTCAAACGCCTTTTGGGATGAAGCACTGAGGTACACAAACAATACTAATAGCATACAAACAATTCGTCTCATAGTAGTTGCCTTTAACGTTGGATGACACAGGTATAGATTTGTTACAAGAAAAAGAAAATTGTCACTTTCCTTTTTGAGACAAGAATCACGCGCTATCTTATTAGTAAAATTTCATATATTTATTTATTCTGAATCAAATTAATAGGCTAAAA
The DNA here is from genome assembly GCA_965279585.1 of Sediminibacterium sp. Classification (GTDB taxonomy): domain Bacteria; phylum Bacteroidota; class Bacteroidia; order Chitinophagales; family Chitinophagaceae; genus Sediminibacterium. Next base: position 2,137,292 of record OZ257248.1, read on the forward strand.
ATATGGAATGATTGAAAGAATTGCATCTAAGATCATATTAAGCCAACAACCTATTAATACGCTAAATCTGAATCAGACATTGGGATATAACAAAACGCTTGCAGAATTACATTTTAAATAAAAGAAAAACCTTTGACTTTTGATCACATGCTTTGCTGATTTAGAGTAGCAGAATGATGGCATCGAGCATTCAACACCTTTATTTATAATGATGACAGATAACTTTTCAAAAAAGATGGCAGTTGGCTTAATAGTACTTTGTATTTGTTGCAACAATAAAACAAATAGATTTATTGAGATTTCAGGTAAAATTCATGATTCTATCAGACTACAAAATGGGAAATACGTCTATCTTTTTGATGCAGCAGAAAAAGGAGTAATTAAAGACTCAGTGCAAATAAAGAATAATGAATTTGTTTTCACATTAAAAGAAAACACTAATGAAACGCTTATTCCTTTCAAAGCTAAAATTTGCTATTGGGATTCTACACGGAACAAACAATTACTCAAATATTCAAACCAAGATAGCATTTTAAGATTTTTGCGTCCTATAGGTTTTACAAATCCATACAAAGAAAATTACATTGAAAGTTATTTTTATGTAAACCATGGAATAAATAAAATTGTTCCGCATCAACAAAAGGAAACCCACTTACTCCCTATTCACAGTATTGAGCCTATAGGACAAAATGAACCATTTTTCAAACATCACAGCTTCGACATTCCTAATGACAGCAATCATATTGATCCTCGTTCATTAACTAAGAATCGTACACTAATCAAATCCTATCCCAACTCCTACTATTTACTACACATGTTAATGAAGGTGAAAGATGCCTTTAAGAAAGATGACTTGAAAATACTTATTGCGTCTTTTAATAAACAATTGAATGCAGATGCGTATTTCCGTGAATATATAGAGCGTATTCCCATAGACAAAAACGACACATCAGTACTAGCAAACTTAGTGCTTGAAAATAATAATGGTCTACGAGAAAAAATAATTACCTCTAATCAAAAGTATACATTATTAGTATTCTGGGCGAGTTGGTGTGCTCCTTGCAGAGCTGAAATACCTATTCTAAAAGATTTATTCAAAAAACAATTACCACTACAAATCATAAGTATTTCAATAGATGATAATATCTCCAATTGGAAAGAAGCTATGGCAAAAGAAAATATGCCTTGGCCTCAGTATATTGTAAAAAAAGAAGATAAAGCCACAATTGATGTACTATTTAAAATTCATGCAATACCTTATACTTGTTTGGTTGATAAAAATAAACGTATTGTTCTATCTATGACCGGCTTCTCGGATACCGTTTTAAACAATATAATTTCCAAAATCAAATAAAGAATTTTCTCAAGTAATTGATCCATGTAAGATAAAATGACATAGTAATAATAAATTCAAGAACTGTTTGAATTGTTAAGAAAATAAAAACGTCAAATAGAACTAAATAATTGACTTACTAAATGAATAGACTTCACTTATTAAGTCTATTCATCTATTGAGTTGACACATAATTAACGTAGGGGTACCCCCTTTTTTTGACTTTGTAAATTCCAATCGCCTATATACCTGAATAACTGATTTAAGTCATGCTAAACGGAATATTCGCCAACTTAATTTTTCAACTTTTAATAGCCAGAAAGAAGGGAAAGTTGACATGGTCATTTATGCTTATTTACCTATTTTTATAAAGAAGAATTAGTATGTTATGTTTCTACAATTATTTAGCATCTTATGGATTAGTATTGCTTCGAATTTCGGCATATTCGAAAACATAAAGTTAACTGGAAAGGTCACTGAGACCCATTACAATATTATAAAAATATCTTACACTGATCATACTGGAAAACGACTAACAGATTCATGTTCAGTTACCAAAAACAGATTTCATTTTGCATTACCAATCAAAGACGTTACCGAAATTGAATTGACATCGATCTCAAATAATGATAGACTTCTAAAAAGTGATAAATTCATTTTTTGGATCGAACCAGTAAACACTACTCTAGACATTGAAGGCAATGACCCATTGTCATTAAAAATAAATAAAGAAAAAACAATTATTGACGAATCCGATATTCAAGCTAGAAAGTCTCTTCTTAGAAAAAAAATATCACAAGACAATACCAACTTAGGAAAGTTATCAGCTAAATTGAAAGAAGCCACATCAACTACTCAAAAAAGAATCATCAGTAAAGAAATAGCAGAACTAGAAAAAAGAATAATAGAAACAAAAATAAAAGAAGCTGAATTCGATATCCAATATATAAAAACCAATCCCTCTTCCTTTGCTAACATCAATCTATTCTATGAGCGAGCGTATAAAAGGCCGGAATATCCTTCAATTGAAGCATTATGCAATCTCTTTGAAACCATGTCCATAATGGTGAAAAAAAGCCCAGAAGGACGCTTATTAAAAGAACGGTTGGATATCATTGCCAATAGTCAAGTCGGAAAAAAATCTAGCCCTATTTCATTCGAAGACTTTACAGATCAAAAAGAAATACAAACTGAATTTTTTTTAGGTAAAAAGATGGTCCTTATTGACTTTTGGGCAAGCTGGTGTATTCCATGCAGAGAGGATTTTCCAGAACTGAAAGAAATATATAAAGAATACCAACCCAAGGGTTTAGAAATAATTTCAATTTCAACCGATACTGATACATCTGCGTATCACCAAGCAATAAAAAAAGATGGAATTGATATTTGGAAAAATGGTCTTATCACTGAGAAAATTCGTGCTGTTTTTAACATCCCTGCTTTACCCATAAAATACCTTATTGATAAAGATGGATATATCATTGGCAAATGGAGAGGCGGGGGTAAAGAAAACTTGAATGATTTTAAAAAGTTACTTTCATCCACTCTTACTAAGTAATACTTTGATAAAAACTAAGATGTTTAATTGTTTAAATTAATGATTGACACATTTTGTGAGGTTACCATTTTGAATAAATCAATTTAAATAATACATGAAAATTACACTTTACTCAAAAGTTCTCGTACTATTACTTATCAACTCGACTTTTAGTATCACGAATAACAGCGGTTTTCTTCCAATTAAAAATTTTTATTCCGATACTAGTTTAAAGAGATTACTAGTTGATTCTTCCTTAGTATTCAATGATCCCAAAAAAATGAATGATTACTGGAAGAAACAGTCAACAGATATTTTTAATTATGTTAATAAGGTTGCTCAAACGATTTCAGATACCCAAAAAAGAAAACATTTTAAAGATTCAATCATTTTATTGAACCAAGATTTGTATACTGTTGTAATGATAAAATCACTACAGAAAATAAAGAAAACTGAGGAAAGTATTTTTTCTACTACATACAACATCGCATTTTCAAAATTCGTATCAGTAGAACAAAGATTAGCTTTATTTAATTCATATCCGCCTAAAATACAGTCCAGTCCAATTGGGAAAAAAGCACTTTCAACTATTAATGCTTACGTCTCAAAAAATACCAGTAATATTGAAATGCCCATATGGATGTCAAGCAACTTACAAACACCAATTGGAAAGAGGATTATATTGAATGATTATTTTAAACCTCGCCAATATGATTATTATTTAATCATTTTTGGAGCTTCCTGGTGTTCTCCATGTAGGTATGAAAATTTACTACTAAAAAAAATAGTGCATCGAATTGATACATCAAAAGTGAAAATTATTGGCCTTTCAATTGATGAAAATGTAAATCAATGGAAGAACGCTCTTAATCAGGATAAATGCCCATGGGATAATTTTTTATTAATAGGAGGGCAAAATACAACGATTTATAAAAAATACGTCCCACTTGGAATACCCTATAATTTGCTTATTACTTCAAAGGGAGTAATCATCGAAAATCATGGTGAAATAAATGTCGTTTTAAATGCACTACCCGCAAGTTTATATAAAAAGCTATGACTCTCTTAAGGTATTTAAATTACACTTATTTTTCTCTGTTCTGATTGATTGGATCTAACTAAAAAATTGGTGAGAATTAAATTTCAATATGATCTATTTTGATCATCTTCCGGATAGTTTAAAAAAAATAGTTTGTTTCTTTATTAAAACCTATTTCTTTCAGTTTATATCTTAATGGATTACAAACAAATACCGTACTTCTTTCAATGTGATGAGTGCGACTCTTCACATTAAACATCATCATTTTAGACTTACCATCTTTTTGCTTGTAACGAATACTTGCTAAAAAAGGAAAGTTCAATTTAGGGTTCCTAATTAACAGGCTGAATTTCCCATCTACGCATATTGCGGAATCAATAGGAACAGACCAGTTAAATCCATCAACAAAATAGACGATCCCATTTGTAAAACTCTTTAGCTCCCCATGAATAATTAGTTTCTGCGAAAAACCAGATGTAGTGGCAATAAGCATAAAAATAATCCATAAGTTTTTTTTCATAACTACTATTAAACAAGTACCGTCGCTAAAGGAAAATTAAAAAAATAAAAAAAACTTATTTATCAATTTTAAAAAAGCGATACAACTCATTAATGGAGTCGTTGCCGATACCTAGCCATTCAATTTTCATTGTTTTTAAATTAACTAGAATATTCGTTGGAAATACACTAATACCAATTTTAGTGATGAGCGGATTATTAAAGTCTGCTTTTGTTTGATAACTTACCGAGTGCAGCCATTTCATATTACGAGAAGATGAAAACTTTAAAAGTATTTCAGTAGAGACTTCATCCCTCTCCCAAGCAATGCTAATCACTTCAAGCGAGTCCCGAGACGTTTTACCATAAATATTTACTAAATCTGGAATCTCTGCTATACATGGCCCACACCATGTACCCCAATAATTCAATAAAAGATATTTTGTTGTTAGCTGACGAATATCAAAACGCTTATTGTTTAGTAATTGAATTTGATTTATCGTCCAATTATTTCCCGATGACATCATTCGCACTTTTTCTTGTTCATTATTCAAATAAACGAAAAGCTGATGTCCACTGAACGTAGTACTTAATAAATTTAATAAACTCGATTTCTCTTCGAAAGTTAAATAACCTAAAATATCTTCAAAATAAAACAAGCTAATGATTTTTGTAGCATTGCTTTTAATGTAATTAAGTTTATATGCTAATTGTTGTCTTACAAAAAAATTATACTTAGCAGTATCAGGTGGTAAAGATCTAGCTGCATTTGAAAGACTATCTTGAATTTCCCTTAATAAGTTATTATTTTGATCATACTCCTGATTTATCAAGGAATTAAAAACTACTGATTTATATGGAGCTATTGAATCTAATTTAACATAAGCGCTATCTTCTATAATCAATAATTTGTATCCTCTTTGATTTTGAACCGAAAGTGAAACTCTAACTATATCTAATTTTTTGAAAGTAAAACTAAATTTTGTTCCAATTATATACGTTGAATCACGTAATGTTTTACCTTGAAATTTGTAACTGATCCAAATCTTTGTACTATCAGCAAACGGTCCATCTCCAAATAGAGACAAAGAATGATTGGACTGACATTTAGCATTAAACAAAGTTGTTAACGCAATAAAAAAGCAAAATAGTATTCGAAATAATAAGTTATGCGCAATTATGTTAGCCCATGACTTTTTTTCAAGATTTTCAGGCATAAAATAAAGTTAAACAAATTAATTAAAAATAATCAATATTTGTATTATAATGTTTTTTAAACATTTATAATTTATTTTTTCAAAATGCTAAAAAATTTAGTAAGGTTGCGTCAATGTATTTAGATTGTAAAACATACTATTCCTTTCTTTATGGAACCCTTTCAACTGCACAGTTATTACACAATATTATTGAGAATGGCATTTCATCGCTAGCACTCTGCAACATCAACTCCACCTACGACCACTGGGAATTCGTAAAACTCTGTCACGAAGCAAACATCAAACCTGTGCTCGGTGTCGACATCAGAAACAACCACCAACATTGCTATTTGATCATCGCAAAAAACAACAGCGGTCTGCAATGGCTCAATGAATTTCTATCGAATCATTTGATCAATAAACAGGACTTCCCTATCGATCCCATTGCACCGGAAGATGTCTTTGTCATCTACCCCAATGAATCAAAAAGTGTTGCTGAATTAAAACCGAATGAACGCATCTGTATCAAACCATATGAGCTATCATCATTGTACAATTTTACGCCGACTGAATACCATGTCATACATCAACCGGTCGTGGTGCAGGATAAAGAACATTTCTACCTGCATTGTTTACTACGTGCCATTGATCAAAATATCCTGCTCTCACAATTAGATCCCAATACATGTTGTAATCGAGAAGATACATTTGTGAGTCCCTCGAAACTATTAGCACAATGCCAGCGCTACCCTACCCTGGTGACCAATACCTACAAACTACTGGATGCCTGTTCCATAGACATGGATTTTCATACGGATAAAACAAGACAGGTCTTCGGCGACTCCAAAGAAGATGATGCTATTTTGTTGGATAAGTTAGCACGCGCGGGTCTAGTGCGTCGATACGGCAAGCGCAACAAAAAAGTGGCAGACCGGCTAGACTACAAACTTAGGGTGAATAGTGAGTTGACCTTCATAAAATGATGCAAGAAAAGAATAAATCCTGTTTATTAAAACGCACATAAAGTCACAGCAACAGTGATTGAATAGTGAAATCAAAATGTTTGGATAATGATTCGAATGATGCAGGAACTGCATTACATCGTAATGACGTTTTGTTTGCGGTGGGAGTATGTCATGTGGATTATCCATCCAACAAACCATTAAAAGTAAGTACTCACCCCAAACTGGAACCCTGCTAGCTTAGATGGCGGATTACCTAAGATATCTTTTTGCCAGTTGTAACGATAGTTGAATCGAATCACTGTTTGTGCCGTGGGTCGCCAACTGATGGCTGGAACAAGGGAAAACAACTCATCACGAATATTATCACCTGTTGACTTAAACTTTCCTTTATTCCAATCCACATACTCAATACGCAAGGCTGCATGGATAACTGATTGTTCAAAACCAAACAAAGCTTGCTTAAAAATAGGTTGCACAATATCAATAAAGCCGCCTTGCTGTTTTCTGCCAAACTGTTCAGTATAGGTTTCAGGTACATCTACCTTTACCCAGGCCCATTCGGCATTGATAAAAGTGTTGATGTTGGGAAGACTGGTATTAAAGTCTACCGCAAATACATCGACCCTTCTTTTTTTATCCAATAGCAATCCATCAGCTTGGTATTTATTATAAATGCCTCCCATATAAGATAACCCTAATTCACCTATCCTCCTATTTCTGATGGCAACTTTACCGGTGAACAATGGGCTACCATTAGCGCTTTCTTCAAATCGGTTTTTGTTTGCTTTACTGGCTGGCAGGAATGTTTTGCTCTCTGCATTGTCAATGATTTGATCATCGAACCCATTGGTGAGGTATGCCTCATACGCATACACCCAATCCTTGGTATATTTTTTTCCAAACAAACCAAAACCGATATTGCTCCAGGTAGCTGGGAGCATTTGAGTGGCTGACACTGGGCGGTCAATAAATTCCCATTTAGGTCCATCATGATTTTGATTAAATGCACCGATCGGGTTCATGACAATGCCGCCCCTCAAATTAAAGAGAGGCGCAAATTCAAAATCAACAGATCCAAATTCAATATTGATTTCTTTGGTACCATCTTCAAATTCTATTTCACTTAAAAATTTTATCCTTTTGGAAATAGAGGAGGAAACAAATAAAGTCAGTCTTCTCATTTGAAACTGGTGACCCTCTGAAATCCCATCTTTCTGGAAGTATTGATAATTGGCTTCCGCATAACCACCCAATGCGACAGGAAATTTACCGGACTGAAGAAAAGGTCGGTTATACACGGCATCCATGTTTAATAGCATACCCGATGTGTCTTTTGCCATGCTGCGAAGTAACACAGGGTCTATCTGTGCAATAGCAGTTGAGGAAAAGAAAACAACTGTCAGTAAGAAAATAAATAGTCTCATATTTTTCTCAAGTCAATGAATAGTTCGTTGTTATTGATCGTTACAGGGAAAGTTCGCAGGTTGCTGTCGGCAGGTCCGTTGGTTACTTTACCGCGATTATCGTACTCACTACCATGTGCCGGACACTGTAGGTACTCACCTGCTACATTAAGTTCGGCTCCCTGATGCGCACATTGCATCCAGATAGCTGAATAGTCTTGATCGCTAAACCGGTACACACAAATCGGGAACACCAACGCCTCATTACGTACGACGATGTATAAGCGATGTTGATCACTTTCCTTAATGAGAAACTCTTGTTTATCTATTACGATGCCGTCTTTGAGTAACTTACCAGTTGAAAATTTGGTAGTTGCGCAAGCACTCAAAACTGTTGCCACAGATGATGCGCCAAGGCAAGCTGTACAGGATCTAAGTATAAAGTCTTTTCTGTTCATCTGTTCATCTGTTCAAAATACTACAGTGATGCTAAAAATTTCAATAGGTTGTTTTTCTCTTGTGTTGAAAGTTGTATGAACTTATTTCTACTCTGCTGTGCTTCGCCTCCATGCAGGACTATGGCTTCTTCAATACTCTTTGCCCTACCATCATGCAGTAGAAAATACTTCCCTCCTTGCGAATTCGGAGACAAACCCAATCCCCAAAGCGGTGGAGTTCTCCATTCAGCCGTTGTTGCACTACCCTCAGTATAACCATCATCTAATCCCGGTCCCATGTCATGTAACAACAGATCTGTATAAGGATGAAATGTTTTGTTTGATAATGGAGCGATAGTAGAAAAATCTGTCTTCAGTGTCTGCTTATGACAGCTTTCACAACCCGTTTGTATAAATAGGCTTTCCCCTTTAATTACTTCAGCATCATTTTGATGTCTTTGAATAGGTGCTTTCAAAGTTTGTAGGTAGAAGACAACATTATGTACCGTTACATCAGCAACCTCGGGTTCAATATCCAATCCGGTATAAACGTCTTTTGGTTGAAAGGTAGAAGTGATACCAATATCTTGATTGTAAGCATTTACTGTTTGTTGCAGCAAATTATACGCCGCCGCCTTTTTACCAAAACGATGAATGTACTTGCCGTTTCTTGCAATGGCATTTGTAAAGGGAGTTATAAATGGAGGCAGGTATTCATAGTTGGGGACACCACTGATCCCATCACCATTTGCATCATTAGGATCAGCCATTGCCAATATATCGGCATCGGTAACCAGTTCTAAAAACCCTAATCCTGTATTAGCGGGGGGCATAAAATTTGAAAATGTGGCTCCACCAGGCATCTGCTCAGGCATATAGCCGGGTAATGCCCTGTTTTGTAATTGCGGACCGCCCAGGTGCAAAAATTTGTTACCTGTACTGTCTACCTGACCAAACCTTGTAAGTGTGGTAAAAGGGTGTCCCTTGCCATCACCTGCATGACAACTGCCACAACTGGTGGCTACAAACACCGGACCTAAACCATTTGCCGAAGTGAAAATTTCGTCATTAAAAGCCACATCACCTGCCAAAAATCTTCTTTGCTCTTCGTAACTAAGACCTTCTACAGGACCGTCCAATAACGCATCCTCTGGAGGAGCTTTTGGTAATATTTTTTGACAGGCAACGATGGCGGTAATGCTCAGAATAATTAGGGATAAGAGGATTGTTTTCTTCATTGTAAATACAGATACGTTAAGTTAAAATTAGATTATTTTAATTAATAAATTAGGTTAATCTAATTTATTTTTTATACAGGTTTACGTATCTTCATCAAAACAATCGAACCGGTGCATTCATTTACAGAAGAAAACTATCTCAAAGCTATTTATAAGTTGCAGGAAGCCAATGGTTTAGTAGTTGCCACTTCAGCACTTGCGCAAGTGCTGGAAGTGCATGCCCCATCTGTAACGGATATGCTGAAAAGGATGGCAGGAAAGAAACTCGTCACTTATCAAAAGTCGAAAGGAGTTAAACTAACAGAAAAAGGAAGACAGGTGGCTGTTAATATCATTCGCAACCACAGGCTTTGGGAAGTTTTTCTGGTTGATAAATTGGGGTATAAATGGGATGAAGTACATGACCTTGCAGAACAACTGGAACATATACACAGTGAAGACCTGACCAATAAACTGGATATGTTTTTGGGATTTCCCAAAGCCGATCCGCATGGCGACCCAATACCAGATGCGAATGGCATTCTTCCGAAATCGAAAGCCGTTTTACTATCTACCCTTAAAATGGGTGAGCGAGGTACTTTCACCGGAGTGACAGATCATACGCCTGCATTTTTAAATTACCTGGACAAGTCAGGTATTTCTTTGGGCAACAGTATAAAAGTTAAAGCCATTGAAGAATTTGACCAGACTTACACAATACAACTAAAGGATAAAAAAGATACAGTAATAAGTTACAAAGTGGCAAATAGCTTATTAGTAAACAAAGTAGAAACAACTTAACCTAAAAAATTGGCTATTTTTTTTGATGGCATATACTTGAAACGCTCTATCATCCGAAATCGTATTGAAAAAATAATCGTTTGATGAGTGGCTTTTACTTTCAAAAAACTATTTACTTACAACAAGATTTATTCATCTGTATAGGTGGACAAGCGACAGTGCCATAACTACAAAATACGCAACAATCTCCCTGCTGCGGTTTTAATACAGCTTGGCAGTTTGTACATTGATAAAAATATTGACAAGCATCCGTGGGCATTGTCTCCTCTTGCTGAAAACCACAATTTGGGCAAGTGATAGTGGATTGCAGTGTTAATGTATTTTCCATACTTTCTTAGTTTTTATCGAAGCAAGATTTACCACTATCGGGTAAAATCATAACCTTTTACTTTATACCCTGTTCTATTAATGGCTGCTTCTATTGTTTTCTCATCAATTTTTGAGTTGTCAAAACTGACTAAGCTGCTTTTGGTGGCATAGGAAGTTTGATACGTTAATACTCCATTTACTGTAGACAGCGCTCTGTTTACATGCTCCTCACATGCTTCGCAAGTCATGCCTTGTATAGTGAACTTTATTTGTTGTTGTTGATCAACCACTGCAGGAGCTACTGCCTGTACTTTTTGTTTTGGATAAAACATTTTTGCATACAGCGGAAAAGTCATCATCAAAATAGCAAATACAGTTACGATGGCTAAAAATGTTGTAGACTGGAGGAATGAAGGTTTCTTAGTTGTTTCGCAGTTGCAATCTATAACGCTTATCTTAGCTGGTTTTAATTTAAGATACCATGCAAATGCTAATACAGCAATTGATAACCCTACTAAATACGGTCTGGCCGGTTCTATCCATGAAAAATTAGCGACAATACTGCTGCTACCGGCAAGTAATGCAATAACAGGGGTTATACAACAAAGCGAAGCTGCAATAGCAGCAAGAACACCTGCGCCGGTAAATGTGCCTGCTGATTTTGTACTTATCATACCGTCTCCAGTTTTAGAGTTTGTACATTAATATACTTAAAGAAAGGCTTTAAAATCTTTAGGTTTTCTTGTGTAAGGGTATAATAAATTGTTTGCCCTTCCTTCCGGGTTTCAACAATATTTCCATCCTTCAGTTTTCGCAGATGTTGTGATACTGCTGGAATACTCATCCCCAAAATATCAGCAAGGTCACAAGGACATAATTCTTTCTCTTCTTCCAATAAATAAATAATCTTAAGCCTTACTGCGTTACCTGCCAAGGCTAATATGTTAGACAAGCTTGTAAAAGATTTTTGTGCAGTTCGCAGCTTGTTTTTACAATTCTTTATTTGTTCATGGTCGGCAAAGAGCCTGACACAAGTATTGTTACCCATTCGTCAAAGGTAGGATAAATAATTATTTAAGCAAATACGTAAATAATGAAATACATCCTATAACATTTCTTTTAAACCTTCATCCTTTGAATTCTAACCGCATTTAATATGGCTAATAAAGCAACCCCAACGTCCGCAATGACTGCTTCCCATAAAGTAGCTACGCCACCTGCGCCTAAAATCAATACAAATGCTTTTACCGTCATCGCGATAATGATATTTTGCCAAACAATGCTTCGGGTTATCTTTCCAATTTTAATGGCCGAAACTATCTTTTGTGGCTGATCGTTTTGAATAACCACATCTGCTGTTTCAATGGTGGCATCGCTCCCTAAACCGCCCATTGCTATTCCGGCATCCGCTAATGCAACCACGGGTGCATCATTAACGCCATCACCAACAAAAGCGATATGTAGTCCTTCATCTTTTAATTTCTGTACTTTCTCAACCTTGTCTTCTGGCAGTAAATCACCATAGGCCTTATCTATGCCAATCTTCCTTGCGACTTCATCTACTACAGATTGTTTATCACCTGAGAGCATTACCGTTCGAATATTAAGACTGTGCATGTCTTTGACCGCCTGCACAGCATCGTCTTTTATTTCATCAGCAATAGTTATAAAACCTGCATATTGATTGTTTATGGCTACAACTACAATTGTGTCAACAATGCCTTCTATTTCCGTTGGGTAGGATATATTGTATTTCTTCAGCAGTTTTGCATTACCTGCAAGCAAGTCCTTTCCATCCACCTTTCCTTTTAAGCCATGACCTGCTATTTCTTCTACTGCATCTGCATTGATACCATTAACAGTTTCACCGGCATATTCCGTTACGGCTTTGGCTATAGGATGAGTTGAATTCTTTTCCAACGCAGCCGTAAGTTTTACCAGTTCTTTTTCATCCATGTTGACCGAAACGATTTCTTGTACTTTAAATACACCTTTTGTCAATGTTCCGGTTTTATCCATCACCACTACATTAACCTTAGTCATTACGTCAAGAAAATTCCCCCCTTTAAATAAAATACCGTTTCGGGAAGCAAGACCTATGCCACCAAAGTATCCCAATGGAATGGATACCACCAAAGCACATGGGCAACTGATCACCAGGAACACCAGAGCTCGATAAAACCATGTTTGAAAATTATAATCCTCCACAAAAAAGTAAGGGATAAAACAAACAGCAACAGCAAGAAAGAAAACGATTGGTGTGTAGATTTTGGCAAATCTGGAAATAAATAGTTGCGTTTGTGATTTTCTTGCAGTGGCATCCTGTACCATTTCTAAAATCTTACTTAGTTTACTGTCTTTAAACAAGGCTTTCACTTTGATTTCTGCTACTGTATTCAGGTTAATCATTCCCGCCAGAATGGTTTGACCTTTATATTTGGCATCTGGTTTACTTTCCCCGGTTAAAGCTGCTGTATTAAATGATGCATTTTCTGAAATCAATTCTCCATCCAATGCTACTTTTTCACCTGGTTTTACCACGATGGTCTCGTCTAACTCAATAACAGAAGGGTTAGCGATAAGCTGTATACCATTTCTTAACACCGTTACTTCATCAGGTCTTACGTCTAGCAGTGCTTTGATACTTCGTTTTGCATTATTCACAGCTGCATCCTGAAACCATTCTCCTATCTGGTAAAAAACCATTACTGCTACACCTTCTTCATATTCTCCAATAACAAATGCCCCGATAGTAGCAACACTCATCAACACAAATTCATTGAAAATATCTCCCCGTTTTGATTTCCTTAGGGCAAGGTTCAATACTTTATGACCTGCCAATAAATAAGCGACCAGGTTTATAGCTAGTGAAGGAATTTTAGGGAACTCAATTTTGAAACCATATTCCAGTACAAGCAGAACGATTAATATGGCCAATGCCATTAATAGATCCCAATGGTTCTTCCAACCCGATTCGTTTTCATCCTTAGCTGTTCCATGACCATCTGCAGTAATTTTTGTTTCATCATGTTTATGTGTCATAATATCATATTTAATGTAAAAAAAATGTAATAATCCCTACTATAATTAAAACTATACCTGTAATTCTCTTTTCATTATGCTCAATAAATTGTGAATTCATCATTTGAACGCCTTTAAATGCAAATATCACGAGTGTGATAATTCCGGTAATGCTGATTACTGCATATACAAGGGCTATCAATAAAATACCATTCAACCCATAGGCACCAGCTGTCAGGAAAAGACTTTCCACTTCCAGGCAGGGGGATAAAAACATGGTGGCCGCTAAAATTAATACCCACTTAGTTTTTGACTTTTTATAGTACTGTACATCTTTATTGGCAGTATGATGATGAGGCAGATTAACTGTAAAATATATTAATCCGAATATGATCAATAATACTGGGGCAATTACATGTACATACCCTTCATATTGATGTGCCAGCTTTGAACCTACCATTCCGAGAGCAATCCCAAGAATAACAGTACCCATCACATGGGCAGAGGCAGTGATAGATGCAACCAGTATCAATTCATATTTTTCCCATTTCTCAGACCTTGCAATAGCCACTAATGGCAACCAGTGGTTGGGGATAAGGGCATGAATAATCCCTAATAATATGGTACCCGTTATTATACTATACATGTTACAATACTATTACTATACAATTTTATCTTAATCAATTAATCTTTATTTTCTTTTTCATTGTGCTTGTTTATCATTTTCTTTTTCCATTTTACATACCAATGCTGGTGATGCAACGAAAGCAGGAAGTACAAAGCAATTGCTCCAACAATAGCAATAATAAACATACTGAGACCTACTGCCACACCAACTGCTGCAGTACACCAAACCGTGGCTGCTGTTGTGAGGCCATGTGATGTTTCTGCACTGCTGTTGCGATAAATAATACCAGCCCCAAGAAAACCCACACCGGTGACAATATTGGCTATTACTCTTGAAGCCGCAGCAACATCGCTAACAAGATGAGCTGCAACAGCTGTAAATAAAGTAGCACCGATACACACCGCAGCATATGTTCTTATGCCGGCATCACGACCATGCTTTTCTCTGTCAAAGCCAATGAAAGCTCCAAGTAGAAATGAGGCTATTAGTTTTACAACAATTATTAATTCAAGTTTGACATCCATTTTTCAGTATTTACATAACATAATAGTTATTCGGATTTTCTTCAGCCGGAACATTTTTATCACCACTCATCTGTTTTAAATGAATTTCTATGGTTGTAGAAAGACTTGTCATTGGTGTAGCCATCGGTGTGTTTTCAAAAATGTTTGTATGGGTACGGAAGCCCTGCCAATCAAGGTTTCCCAGTTTTAAAAGGGGCAAACAAAGCAGGGTTCCTACCCATAGTATTTTTATTCTTCTTCCTCTACATTGTTCATCTTCGACAATAAATCATAAGCTCCGTTAATCACCACTCTAATTTTCCTGTTAAATCCTTCTGGCAAAATCACTTCGGTATAACCATTTTCCGAAACACCTGTTACCACTTCAATTCTCTTAAAAGGAATATGCTTTTCAGTAGCTGCTTCTTTTTTCACATCGGTGGCTTTTTTTTCGTTATTCCCTTCATCTGCCGCTATAAAAATGTAAGATTTACCTGCTGATTGAACGATCGCTTTATCAGGCAGCGCAGTAGTAGTAGCAATACCTGTTTCTACAATTCCTTTTAAATACATCCCTGGCAACAGGTCATTGTCCTCCTGTAACAGATGCCCATGAACCCTAACCGTTCTTTCAGCACTGATTTCACGCCCAATCAAATGCACTTCTGCAAATCGTTCCTTTGTTTCATTATTCAATAAAAAACGGATTTTCTGACCAATCTTTAATTTCGGAACATCCTTTTCAAAAATGATAAGTTCTGCATGAAGGTGACGGGTATCTACAATTTCAAATAGTTCCTGGTTAGCGTTTACAAACTTCCCGATATTCACCAATACCTTAGTAACATAGCCTGATATTGGAGCATAAATATTTGCCCTGCCAGAAATGTTTTCCGGGTTAATTTTCTCGGGATTGATATTAATAAGTCCCAGTTTTGATTTTAATCCCTGCACTCTTGCCGCTATACTGTTATATTCGCTGCTGGCTTTTTGCAATGTTTTTTTTGCATTTACATTTTCTTTTGCCAGTTCCTGTTGACGTTCCAATTCTTCTTTCAGGTAAATCAACTGACTCTTATAATCCAGATAATCCTGCTGAAGCTGGATAAATTCGGGGTTTTCAAGTACGGCTATTACTTCACCTTTTACAACAGGCTTTCCCTGCAGCAAATCAGTATTTTTTAAGGTGCCACCATAGGGAGAAGATACTGTTAACAGCTGTTGCGGAGGAACATCTAGTGCCCCTGTTGCCCTGATAACGCTGCTAAGTTTTTTTTCTTCTATAGCACCGTACTGAATATTGACCGTTTTAAACTGGTCTTCCGACAAGTCCACCATATCTGCTTCTTCCGTTTTCGTTGCTTCAACCGGGATTGCTTCTGCATTTCCTTTAGGAGAGCAGGATGAAAACCATATGGTAGCCGCAGTCAGTATAACAAGTGAATTCAAAAATTGCTGTTTCATATTAATTTTATTTTAGTCCGTTCTACTTAATTGATGCCGCCGATAAATTCGATGGCAATGACGGTTTGATTATATTGATTTAAAAGTTTGGTGTATCCCTGTTTTACAACAACGGCATTATTGAGTGATTGTGTCAATTCATAATAACCGATTTCGCCGGTAGTAAAAGCCCTTTGTGCCTGTGTAATGATGAGATTGGTCTGTGGCAAAGCGGTATTTCGGTAATAGTTGATTTGAACTTTTTGTTTTTGCAATTCGCCAAACAGTCTTGCTAATTCACCTTGCAGGGTGAATTGATAATTGGTCAGTTCTGCTTCACGACGCTCCCGGTTTACTTCTGCCGCTTTTATTTTTTCTTTTTGTGCCCTGGCAAATATGGGAATGCTGACACCCAAATTAACACCTTGGAAACGACTGCCAACGCCATAATATTTATCAACTCCATTCACAGTTTGATACCCTACTAAAGATTGATTGAAATAGCCTACCGAGAAATCTGGTTTTAATCTTGATTGCTCAACAGCTTTCTCTTTGTTTGCAATATCAATCTGCTGTTTAATAAAGGCAAGTGTCGGGTTACCAGCAATAGCAGCGGTATCAAAATTTACCTGTATCTGCTTTTCAACAAGTAAAGTGTCGGCAGTTGACGTAACAGAAGAATCTGCGGTAAACACTTTCAGGCGGTTTAATTCAATGCGGTAATCCTCTTCTGCACTTCGCAATTGAGCCCTTATCTCATTCACCTTGCTTTCAGCATTGTAATTTTCTAATGCATTTGTTTCACCCGTTTTATATCGCAATGCAGAAGCTTTCAATATGTTTTCATAAATGGATAGCAGTTCCTTCAACAACCTTATTTCCTCCATCCAAAAACTTAACTGGTAGTACGATATTTTTGTATTCGCAGCAAGTTCAGTTTGATAAATTCTCAATTGCAGTTCACTGCTTTTAATATTTGACTCAGATAGCTTTATGAGACTTTTAAAGTACCCTGGATTCTGTATACCCTGGGTAATGCTGAAATTATTATCATATGCTATACGACTGTTATACTGCCCAAATGTGAGTCCTACATTTGTTTTGCCATAATCTTTCACAGTCTTCTTCAACTGCTGCTGGTAACTTATATCCAGCGCTCCCACTTTAACCAAGGGGTTATTCTTCATAGCTGACGCAACAGCATCATTAAGATTGATAACTATCTTTCGCTGTTGCGCATTTGCAGTAAAGGATGAGGCTAAAAACAGGATGAGTAATGAAACCAACCCTTTCGTCACATCAGGCTTCATCGTTTTGGGTTTTATCTTCTCAAACCATGTATATAATACAGGCAAAACAACCAGTGTTAGAAATGTGGCCGTAATCAACCCACCAATTACAACCGTCGCCAAGGGCTTTTGTACTTCTGCTCCGGAACCTGTTGACAATGCCATTGGCAAAAAGCCCAAAGAAGCAACCGTTGCAGTCATTAATACAGGTCGCAACCTTACAGAAGTTCCTTTTAAGATGATTGCATTTATATCTGTCATACCTTCCTTTTTTAATCGATTAAATTCGCTGATCAATACAATACCATTTAATACTGCCACACCAAACAAGGCTATAAAACCAACGCCAGCCGAAATACTAAATGGCATTCCCCTTAACCATAAGGCAAATACACCACCGATAGCACTCATCGGTATAGCTGTAAATATGAGCAGGGAATATTTAATTGACCCAAAGGTGAAATAGAGCAATAAGAGTATCAGCGCTAATGCTACTGGTACAGCCACTGATAATCGCTTATTGGCCTCTTCAAGATTTTTAAACTGTCCGCCATAAGTAATAAAATATCCGGGGGGCATTTTTACCTGTTTATCAATTTTTTCCTGGATTTCTTTTACAACCGATGAGATGTCCCGGCCTCTTGTATTAAAGCCAACAATGATTCTTCGCTTAGCATCTTCACGTTGTATCTGGTTAGGACCTAACTCCATATTGACATCGGCTACCTGCTCCAACGGAACCTGGTTGCCATCCGGTGCGGCTATAAATAATCCTTTAACATCATCAATACTCTGGCGTCCTGTTTTTTCTAACCTTACCACCATATCAAACCGTTTTTCGCCTTCATAAACAATACCTGCGGCTTCACCTGCAAAAGCAGCGCTGATGGTACGGTTTATATCTTCTACATTTAAACCAAATTGCGCAATCTTATCCCGGTTTAGTTTAACCATAATTTGCGGCAGACCAGTCACCTGTTCTACATATAAATCTTCTGCACCTTTTACCGTGGGTACAATCACACCAATTTTTTTTGCCAGATCTGCCAGTACATCTAGGTCTTCTCCAAATATTTTAATCCCCACATCCTGCCGAACACCTGAAATCAGTTCGTTAAACCGAAGTTGTATAGGCTGTGATAACCCATAGGAAACACCGGGAATTTTCTCCAGCTCCTTTTGCATCAATTCTGCCAGTTCTTCCCGGTTATGTGCACTGGTCCATTCCTTTTTATCTTTTAAAAGAATGGTAATATCACATGCTTCTATAGGCATAGGATCGGTTGGTATCTCAGAAGCGCCAATCTTTCCGATCACTTCTTTAACTTCAGGAAATTTTTTCAACAGTAAATCGGAGGCCTGTGTTATTTTTTCGATTGTTTGGCTTAACGAACTACCAGTAAGTAACCTTGTTTCTACGGCAAAATCTCCTTCTTCCAACGTGGGAATAAATTCACCACCTAATGTTTTAAAAATGACAAGGCTGATGACAAATACTCCCACAGCAATGCTCACCACTAATAATTTCATCTTTAATGCACCACGTATTAATGGCGTATAAAGTCGTTGGAAAAACTTCATCATTTTATCTGAAATATTTTCCTTGTGGCTGACTTTCTTACTTAATACAAGGGCACTCATCATGGGTACATAAGTAAGTGAAAGCAGGAATGCACCCAGTATGGCGAACGAAACTGTTTGTGCCATTGGGCCGAACATTTTTCCTTCGATACCAACCAGCGCAAGAATAGGCAGGTAGACAATCAGGATAATGATTTGTCCGAATGCAGCCGAGTTCATCATTTTACCTGCTGATTTATATACTTCATCATTCAATTGGTCTTGCGTCATTCTTCCGGCCTTTCGCAGGCCTAACTGATGCATGGTTGCTTCCACGATAATCACGGCTCCGTCCACAATCAAACCAAAATCAATGGCACCTAAACTCATCAGGTTACCAGAAACACCAAACAGGTTCATCAACGAAATAGCGAAAAGCATGGCAAGCGGAATGACAGAAGCCACTATTAACCCGGAACGGATATTGCCAAGAAAAACCACCAGTACAAAGATGACAATTAACGCACCTTCAATAAGATTAGTTTTTACAGTTCCTATCGCCCTGCTAACTAAAGCACTTCTGTCAAGAAAGGGTTCAATGACCACACCTTCTGGCAAGCTTTTCTGGATCTGTAAAATTTTATCTTTTACACTGTTAATTACAATACTGGAATTTGCTCCTTTTAGCATCAAAACAATTCCACCAACTACTTCGCCTTCTGCATTACGGGTTAATGCCCCGTATTGCGTGGCATGACCCAGCTGTACCGTTGCAATATCCCTTACCAACACGGGTGCACCGCCGGAAGTTCTTGTAACCACAATTTTGTCAATGTCATTGATTGTTTTAATAAAGCCTTCGCTGCGGATAAAATAAGCATTGGGCTTTTTATCTATATAGGCACCGCCCGTATTCTGGTTATTCTTTTCAAGCGCATTAAATACATCTGCGATGGATAGATTGTAACTGCGAAGCTTATCAATATTCAATGCGATTTCATATTGCTTTAAAAGACCACCAAAACTGCTTACATCCGCAATGCCGGGTGTGCCAAGTAATTGACGACGAACTATCCAATCCTGTATCGTCCGAAGCGACATGGCATCATATTTATTTTCATACCCTTTTTTTGCATGTAAAACATATTGATAAATTTCACCTAACCCCGTAGAAATAGGAGCCATCTCAGGATTACCGATGTTATTGGGTATTTGGTTGCGTGCTTCTATCAACCGCTCACCTACTTGCTGACGGGCCCAATAAATATTTGCATCATCATGAAATACAACTGTAACAACTGATAATCCAAATCTGGATATGGAACGAATTTCCTGTACTTCCGGAATAGTGGCCATTGTTTGTTCCACCGGGAATGAAATGAGTTGTTCTACTTCCTGTGCCGCCAATGATGGGCTCAGTGTAATTACCTGTACCTGGTTATTGGTAATATCAGGAACGGCATCAATCGGCAATTTATTTGCCGAATAAACACCCCATATTATTAATGCAAGTGTAAAAAGACCAATGACCAATTTATTTTTTATGGAGAATTGAATGATTTTATTAAGCATATTTTGATTTAATATTTTGAAACAAGGCGATAATACTTAGTGATAATGCCAATTATCGCCATGAGCATTACAATACCAAGCACTATCAGTGTAATAACTTTTATAACCCGCATCCACAAGGGCTTTACAGGATCTTTAATCCTGCTGTAACCTGATTTACTGCGGGTAATTGACCTTTTTCTCTTGGTCATAACCACATGGTAAACAAAATGATAAAAATGTAAAAGTCAGCGCATGACAATTGCACTGAAATGAGAAGAAATTAAGCAGTTAGTTTGGGAGGCTGCCAGATAGAATAGGAAACTTCGGAATTAAAATTTTCGACATCAAAGGAGTCCTTTTCAGATCGGAAAAGAATTTTTAGAAACTGTACCTTACTCAGAGGATTATAAAAGGCTGCAGCTGCACAGCAAGAACAGGTACAAAAAGGTGTGCACGCTTCTTTCGAATGATTATGTGCTTGATGATTGGAGGAAGTTGAAATTTTGGATTCTGATTTTGCATTACATTCCGTGCTGTCACTGCATGTAAGGCATGACAAATAGAGCAGGGAAAAGCCTAAAAAGAAAAATAAAAATTTCATTGAAGCAAAAATAGCTGTATATATTGCAATTTTCAGTAGAAATAGACTCCTAAAATGGCAATATGGTTGCAAAAGATGGAAGATCAGGCTATTTTTTCCGATTTCGCAACTCTTTTTCCGCCCCATTTTGAACTGATAAAGAATAATGCAAACCCACTTATTACAGTGATCAATCCAAAAATGGAAAATATTCGAAGCAGCCAGTTACCGATATGATCCCTACTTTCATAATCCATCGTGTGCATCATCCACAGAAAATCAAATATTCTCCATTTATTATTCCTGAATTTTTGAATAGTTCCTAATTCACTGGCAACGTAAACAGTCGTTTTTGATGGATGTTCAAAGGTAATGGCATAGGCAGGCAAAGGGCTTTCCCGATATTCATGATGACCACTTGTAACAGTTAAGTATTCAACTGATTTTGCTTTAGGTTCTCCATTAAATCTCATTTTAGCTACATCAACCGCTTCTTCTTTTGTCAATGGTCCACGAATCCGACCTGTTTCTGCATCGGCAAGATGATTCATTACCTGCATACCATGTCCATCATTCGTTTCATTCTGAATGGTACTTATACAACGAACCTGGTAAAAAGGCTTGCCCAAAATTTCAATCAATTGAATGGAGACAACTGAATCAATGCGATGAATCTTTTTTATTGTATCCAGCACTACTGTAGGACTGACCAGAGAAATATCAGAAGAGAAAAGCGTTGCATCTTTCTTTTGAAAGTCACCATGCACTTCATCCATATTGCTCCAACTGAAATATAGGCCACCAATTGTCCATAATAAAAACTGAATGCCTAAAATAACACCAAGCCAGCGGTGTATTTTTCGTATGTAGTAGTGTTTACTTTTTGCCATAAACAATATAGGTTGTTGGTTTATTTTATTTTTAAAAGACTTGCATTAATAGCCACCACAACGGTACTCACACTCATTAAAACGGCACCGGCAGCAGGGCTTAACAGGATTCCCATTTTGTACAATACTCCCGCCGCCAATGGTAAGGCAACTACATTATAACCCGTGGCCCAAATCAGATTTTGGATCATTTTTCTATAAGTGGCTTTGCCAAACTGAATCAATGAAACAATGTCTTGTGGATTGCTGTTGACCAATATAATCCCTGCTGTTTCCGCCGCAATATCAGAACCAGATCCAACTGCAATCCCGATATTAGCCTGCGCCAAAGCAGGGGCATCATTGATCCCGTCTCCCGTCATCGCAACGAATTCTCCTTCTGCTTGTAATTCTTTTATTTTTTCTAGTTTTTGATGTGGTAAGACCTCTGCAAAGAAAAAATCCATACCCAACTTACGGGCAACCGTTTCCGCCACTCTTTTATTATCACCTGTAAGTAACACTGATTTTATATTGTCAATACCCAAAGCACGAATAGCTCCTGCTGATTCTGGTCGAATAGTATCTGATAACGCAATATATCCTGCAAGTTGATTGTTTATTAAAATAAATACGACGGTTTCAGAAGCATCAGTCATATAATGCTCGGGTAATTTAACATTCGACTCTTTAAGATATCCAGGACTCACAATTTTTATATCGTAACCTTCTATAGTTGCTTCGACTCCCTTTCCTGTAATGGCATTAAAGTTGCCTACAACTGGAATTTGAATCGATAAGATTTTTGCTTTCTGCATAATTCCTGTGGCAATAGGATGTTCTGAGTTCTGTTCCAAAGCAGCTGCATATTTTAATAATTCATGTTCAGAAAGACCTTCAGTTAATGAAACAATCTTAGAAACTTCAAATTTCCCAACTGTCAGCGTTCCGGTTTTATCAAATACCAACGTTGTTATCTTTCTTGCATTTTCAAAGGCTGTTCTGTTTTTTATCAGTAACCCATGTTTTGCTGATAGTGCCGTTGATTTTGCCACTACCAGTGGAACAGCTAATCCCAGTGCATGGGGGCAGCAAATAACAATTACTGTTACCATACGCTCAATGGAAAAGGCCAAATCTTTTCCCGATAAATACCAAACCAAAAAAGTAGTGATACCTGCCACAATCGCAACCAACGTAAGCCATCTTGCTGCCCTGTCTGCAATTAATTGAGTTTTGGATTTTGATTGTTGTGCATCCTGAACCAGTTTTATGACCTGCGATAAGTAAGAATCTTTGACACCATGTGACACGGCAACTTTTATAGCTCCATTACCGTTGATAGCTCCTGCAATCACTTTATCTCCCTTTGATTTTTCAACAGGTTTCGATTCACCTGTAAGCATGGACTCATTTAGGTAACTTTCCCCATCTATGATAATTCCATCGGCAGCAACCTTCTCCCCAGGCTTGATAAGAATCACATCATTTTCTTTCAGTGAATCAGTTTTTACTTCAGTTATTGTATCACCATTGATTAAATGAGCGTCATCAGGCATTAACTGTACCAGTAATTCAAGTTCCCTTGATGCACCAGCTACAGATTTCATTTCTATCCAGTGCCCTAATAACATGATAAGAATGAGTGTTGCTAATTCCCAAAAGAAATCCATGCCCTTTAACCCCAGTACAATTGCTAGGCTATAGATATAGGCTATAGAAATAGCAAATGCGACCAATGTCATCATTCCGGGATTTTTTGCCCGCATTTCTCCGGTTAACCCTTTGAGAAATGGCCAGCCACCATAAAAGAATACAACCGAGGATAAAATAAGTAACACATAGTTTGAGCCAGCGAAACTGATGTGAATATTCAGCCAATGTTGAATCATTTCTGAAAGCAACATGATAGGAACCGTAAGAATCAGCACAACATAAAACCGTTTTTTGAAATCTGCGATACCGGAGGAATGAGCTTCATGTCCACCATGCATAACAGGTTTTGCAATTGGCACAAGCGACATACCACACAGAGGGCACTGACCAGGACCATCGTGTATGATTTGAGGGTGCATGGGACAAGTATACTTTTGGAACCCTTGAGCATTTCGCCGTTCAACAACATACTCTTCATGAGAAGAGGCCTCTATTATATTGTCTGTATGCAGATGCTGCAACTGGGAATGTTCTTTCTCGTTTGCATCAACAGGGACGAGATTCATTCCGCATTTGGGACAATTGCCGGGTTCGTCCTTCACAATTTCAAGATGCATTGGGCAAGTATACCGCTGCTCGTTGTGGTGGTTATGTTTCATAAAATATTTTTATTCTCATTTCAATAATGCCATGTTAATCCAATTCCCCATTTATAATCACTGTCATAATTTGTGCTGATGGAAAATGATTTAGCTATCATATATCTAGCTGCTACATTATATTCTTTATCAGTATTTACTCTGAAATCAAAAAAGAAATTATTACTGAGGGGCAAATCTCTTCTTTCCAATTGTAATCTTAAACGACCTGTATGGTCAACCCTCCATTCTGAACGGATAAGCATAGGCAATAAATAATAAAACCCTGCATCAAAAACCCTACGGTTATCCTTTGAGTTGGGTTTGTTTGCCAATGGCAGCGTTTTATTTTTCCTGTAATCATAGCCTATATAAAAAGCGAAGTATTGTTTTTTATCGAGGTAACGTAGTAAATGCGTTTCCGTTTCGTAATCACCCTTCCAGCTTGCCCTTCCCTCGAATTCCAAAGCCATCTTATTATTTGAAATATTTCCACTCAGCCATGCACCTTGAGAGTGTACTGACAAATCGTACCATGGATAAAGAACATTATCCTCTTTTTTTAACTTTCGGTATCCGTTTTTTGCAAATTCATTTTGCTCACTTCTCTCATAGCTTACAATACGGGCCATCCCTGCCATCATGTGGTATAAAATATGGCAATGAAAAAACCAATCCTGCTCTTCATTGGCATCAAATTCAATAGTTACAGTTTCCATTGGCTTGATATCGAATGTGTGCTTGATGGGCGAATATTCACCCTGAGTATTGATGAAACGGAAGAAGTGACCGTGCAAATGCAATGGATGCCGCATCATGGTATTGTTGGTTAAAACAAATCTTACCCTTTCTCCTTTTCGGATAAGTATTTTATCGGCAGTTGATAAAGTTTTAAAATCAAATGACCAAACATACCGCAGCATATTGCCTGTGAGTGTGAGCTTAACTTCCCTTGGTAGTAAAGAGGAATCTAATGTGGTTGGATGCAGAGCCCGCAACATGTTGTAATTAAATTCACCCGGTATCTCCATTTTCATATCCATGCCTGCCATATCATCCATCTTCATGCCTTCCATATGCTGCATACTCATTTCTTTCTTTTTGGCTATAGTATCAGCAGGCATACGCATATTCTTCATGTCCATGCCCTGCATACTGCCCATATCCATAGTCTTCATGTTCATACTACCCATTTGCTGCATCATCTTAAAATAATTCAGCCTTGGAATATCGGGTGCTTTAATGACAGGGCCGTTGCCAAAGAAAGCGGACGAATATCCCATTACATCCCAAGAAGTAGCCCTTAGTTCTGCACTGCCTGTTTCGGGCACTGTAATCAATACGTCGTAAGTTTCTGCAATAGCAATTTCTAGTTTATTTACACTAACAGGAGTTACATTAATACCATCAGCGGCAATGATCCGCATATAACTGTTTGCATATTGTAGGTTGAAATAAGTTGCAGCCGACCCGTTGATAATCCTTAGCCGGATTATTTCTCCCGGCTTTGCATCTTTAAATTCAGTTGTTTCCTGCCCGTTTAATAAGAATTTATTGTAGTAAACATCAGATACATCCATGGCGGGCATACGCTGCCATTCCTGTTTCAGTTTATCTTTAAATGCACCTGCTGCAATAGCTTCTCCATAGCTCTGCAATGCACCCTTTTTTATAGCATACCATTCGCCTCCCCGTTTCAGGTAACGCATTACTTGGTGTGGATTTTCATCTGTCCAGTCGGATAATAATAATACATACTCTTTCAATTGCGGCTCCGGCTGGGCAGGGTGGATTACAATAGAACCATATAAACCACTTTGCTCCTGTACCATAGTGTGTGAATGATACCAGTAAGTACCGCTTTGTATCAATGGAAAAGTGAACGTATAAGTTTTGCCAGCTTCCACAGGAGAAGTTGTTAAATAAGGAACCCCATCTTCTTTATTGGGTAATAATATGCCATGCCAATGGATAGATGTTTCCATCTTCATCATGTTATGTACCCTAATGATAGCAGTATCGCCTTCAGTAAATTCAAGAATGGGCGCCGGTATTTGTCCATTGATTGCAATGGCATGGCGATGCTTACCGGTAAAGTTCACCATGGTATCGGTTACATATAAATCATACTCCACTTTTTTTCCCGTGTAAGCCATTCCTGATTTAATCCTTGCTGATTGCAATGGATAATTGTATGAAGTTTTTTTTTGCATCACCGAATCTTTGCCCGTACTCTTGTGCATGGAGTGGTTGATTTGTGCCATACTGCAAAAAGGAATCAACAATAAAAAAAAGAATAGCTTTTTCATTGTGAAATATTTTATTGGTTAACCGGTTTCTTTGCTTTTTTCCGGGCAGGGTTGTTATCGGGGAAGCGGAAGGTGTCCATTGGGTTTTTCATCGGCATATTCATCTTGTCCATGCCAGGCATGTTGTTCATGTCTTTCATATTCATGGATGAGTCCATTTTCATTTTATCCATTCCCGGCATGTTGTTCATATCTTTCATGTTCATGGAAGAATCCATTTTCATATCCTTCATGTCTTTCATCTTATCCATGCCGGGCATATTTTTCATATTTTTCATTTTATCCATCCCCGGCATATTCTTCATGTCTTTCATCTTGTCCATTCCTTTCATGTCCTTCATGTTCTCCATATTCTCCATGCCTTTCATCGTATCCATTCCAGGCATATTCTTCATCCCCGGCATGGAATCGTTCATGTGTGTATCGTTCATGTGCGTAGTGCTGTCTGCATCCATATCCATGCCTTGCATATCACCTGAATGGTGTCCATCGCCTGCATCATGGCCTTTCATTAAATACCTGCCCATTGGGCCTACACCGGCTACATGGGTAAGTTTTGCCCCATGATGCCCCGCTATGGATAGGAAAATAGCAGCGATGACTGCGGAAAGCAGAACGATTAGTTCGTATAGCCTCCTGTTAATCTTAAAGAAAATGCCGATACTTTTAAGCAATAAAGTAATACCAGACATCCACAAGGTTAATTGGGCATATTTCTCATGTTCTTCAAATATTTCCATAGCGGCCTTTGGCGCATCAGCAGAAGGCATGGCGTGAAAAATGGTACTGGCCGCAAGCGCAGAAAAAAATGCGGCTGCCATTATGAATAATGTGGCCCAGCGGATTTGCCGCCAATGGGGTTTCCATACAACCACTACCTGGAAGGCCGCTGCCAGTAATATGAGCACAATTGGGAAATGTACTACAAGGGGATGGAGCGATGGAAAATCTTTAAACATAGAAGATTAGTTATTGATGAACTATTTTAAGAATCTGAAATCAAACTCAACTCTTATCTTTTCCCATGCTACAGCAACCTTGCCAGTTTCGCTTTTTCCGGTTTCAATAAAATATTGCAACCGCTCTGTATGATTAACTTTTTTCGGTGTCACCTTAATCCTGATAATATCATCCTTTTCATCATACTCTGTGGCAAGATGCTGTTTCCAATTTTTATTAATAATCAATGTCCATTCCTTTTTACCGGGAATAGTGAAGAAGGCATATTTACCGGCAGGAATTTCTTTACCATTAACGATAAATGGTTTCGGCATTTCCAATGTAGTGGCATCATGTGCGCCGGTTACCCATACTTCATCATAAGGAACAAGGCCACCCCAGATAATTCTTTTACGAACGCCGGGAGAATGATAATTGATTTTTATACTATCGCCATTGACGATAGCGAAAGCCATGGACTTAATACTTTTTTTAGCCGTGTCTTTAACAAGGTTGGGATTGTAGCAAACCTCTTCTTTCTTTTGTTCTTGTGCTGTTACTGAAAATGCTGTTGCAATTATTAAAAGCAGTAAATAAAATTTCTTTTTCATGAGATTGTTTTTTATTTGTATTTATATTTTTTCCGCACTTATTATTTGTACTTCTCCAAACATGGTTTTGAAATGCTTTTTAATTACTACATTTTCAAACCCTGCATCCGAAATCAACTCAGGTAATAATCCTTTAGCATTTGCATCTGTTGATTTAAATCCATCCAGGCCTCTTATTATATTGAAAAGCGTTCTTTGAATCCATGACTTAGAACGGCCAAAATCTGCAATAAGCAACTGTCCGTCTTTATTTAAAACCCGGAATATTTCTTCCAGCATATTTTGCTTTGTATCTGTATCAAGATGATGAAAAACCAGGCAGGATATTACTCTGTCAAAAGCATTACGCTGAAAGGGAAGCTGCTTTCCATCATAATCCAGTAAAAAAATATCTAAGTTCTTTTCTTTTACTTTTTGAGTTGCCCTGTCTAATATTTCTCTATCCACATCAATCCCTGTCACCTTTGCCCCAGGGCACATTTCTTTTACCATAATAGTCAGCGTAGCTGTACCGCACCCAAAATCCAATACTTTTATTCCTGCCGGAATATTTGCCGCTTCAATTAATGCCTGTTTAATTTTCCTCTCGGGCATTGTGATATTTATCAAAAAATCATACAGTGGCGTAAGCCATTTGAATCGAAGTGCCGGAATGTATTTTGCTTGCTCCACTACAATACTTTTTAAAAATTACTCTAATTAAATGCTTCTTAAAACGGAGTTATCAGTTGGTGGGTGCGGAAACCCTGCTCCAGAAACTGTTTCATTATAAATAAGGAAACCAAAGCAGGGCTCCGACCCATGTTATTTAATCTTCTCCTGTACTCCTCATTTTAATATCAGCATATTTATTCGTTACCATCGCTTTAATTCAACTCCTTTTTTTCCTGCTCTTCCAGGTATTTCTTTAAGGCTTTTTCGCCAAATAGTTTAAATACAACAGGAGTTACAATCATATCTAATAATGTTGAACTAACCAATCCACCCAAAATAACGGTAGCAACAGGGTAGAGAATTTCTTTACCCGGTGCTGTTGCATCCATTGTTAATGGTATCAAAGCAAAAGCTGCAACCAGCGCCGTCATTAATACCGGCACTAATCTCTCCAATGAACCACGGATAATCATTTTGTCTCCAAACACTTCTCCTTCGTGTTGTACCAAATGGATATAGTGGCTTATCATCATAATGCCATTTCTTGATGCAATACCTGTAAGCGTAATAAAACCAACCATTGTAGCAATAGAAAAAACACCTCCCGTAAGCATTACCGCTATTACGCTGCCTATTAATGCCAATGGAATATTGAGCATTATCTGCAAAGCAATACGACTGCTTTTGAAATGGCTGTACAGGACTAAGAAAATACCTGCTATTGAAAAGATACTGAGTATGGTAATTAATTTAGAGGCTGATTGCTGGCTTTCAAATTGTCCTCCCCATTGTAAATAATATCCTTCCTGTAAAGGCAAATCTTTCTTTACGGTTTCCTGCATTTCTTTTACAGTGCTGCCAAGGTCACGGCCCTGCACATTGGCAGAAACAACTATACGCCGCTGCGTATTTTCATGGTTAACTGCATTAATACTGTTCTCCAATTCAATCTTTGCAATTTGACTCAGCGGTATTAATGAACCATCCGATGCTGCAATCTGTGTATTGCGGATTGCTTCAATATTTTTTCTTGTACTGTCATCAGTTCTTAAGACAATATCAAAACTTTTTTGGCCATCAATTATCTGGCTCACTACTTTCCCATTATAAAATATTTCCAGTTCATCCGCCACATTTCCCACCTGTAAGCCATAACGCTGCACAGCCATACGGTCTAGTTTAATCATCAATTGCGGTACCATTACCTGGTTCTCAATCTGCACATCAACCACACCCGGCACATTGGAAATAATTGATTTTAATTGTTCAGCATTTGAGCGAAGCGTTAATAAATCATTACCAAATATTTTAACAGCAACCTGTGCTCTTACTCCGGAAAGTAAATGGTCGAGCCGGTGAGATATGGGCTGACCAATATTTATGGATACCCCTTTTAATACGGAAAGATTATTTCGCATCTCTTCCAGCACTTTTGCCCTGCTTCGTCCACCGGGTTTTAATGCCACTTCAATTTCAGTTGAGCTTGGTGGCTCTGCATGTTCGTCTAATTCTGCCCTGCCTGTCCGGCGGGCAGTTAGAGCAACTTCGGGTACTTTCAGAATTTGTTGTTCAGCGATTGTACCCAGCTTGTTACTTTCTTCTAACGAGGTTCCTGCCGGAGCTACCATGTTCACTGTATAACTTCCTTCATTAAAGGGTGGTAAAAATTCTGTACCAAAAAATGGGATAATGCTGATGGAAGCAATGATTAATGCAATAGCCACACCGGTTATTGTTTTTGGACGCTTTAACCCAAAATGCAGTAGCCTGACGTCTTGCTTCTTAAGCCAACGAACAAGGGCACTATCTGGTTCATGTACCGCATCAACAGTGGTTCCCTTTTTTTTGCGTTTCCAAAAGGCCAGGTTGATATGGTGTAAATGATTTTTCTTTTCTAATAAATAACTGCACAGTGCCGGTGTAACGGTTAGTGACACTACCAATGATGCCACAATAGAAGTAATATAAGCAATTCCAAGCGGGGCAAATATCCTTCCCTCAATTCCCTGTAAATAGAACAGTGGAATAAATACCAACACTACAATGATGGTGGCATACACTATTGAATTTCTTACCTCACTGCTGGCATCATAAATTACTTTGAGTAATGGCTTCGGTTTTTCGCTGAGCCAGTTTTCTTTCAATCTTCTATAAACATTTTCAACATCCACAATGGCATCATCCACTAACTCGCCGATAGCAATTGCCAATCCGCCGAGAGTAAGGGTATTGATGGAAATATCAAAGAACTTAAAAACAATCGCTGTTATAATGAGCGACAGCGGTATTGCTGTAAGTGTTATGATTGTAGTACGAAAATTGAGAAGAAAGAGGAAGAGAATAATTATTACAAGAATGAACCCATCCCTTAATGCTTCTTCCACATTGGTAAGGGAGTTTATAATAAAATGTTTTTGCTGAAAAACATCTGTATTGATTTGAATATTTTTTGGCAGGGATGCCTTTATTTCTTCGATTGCTTTTAATGCTTCTGCAGTTACATCAATAGTACTGCTGCCCGGTTGCTTCTCAATGCTAAGTATCACGGCCGGTTTTCCGTTAAATGAACCATCACCTCTTTTAATGGGTCCGCCAAATTTTACTTCCGCAACTTGCTTTAGCAAAACAGGGGCTGCATTTCGGTTGCTTACAACAGTATTCGCTAAATCTTCTAATGTATTTGCACGGCCAATATTTCGGATAAGTGTTTCTGAACCTTTATTATCAATAAAACCACCGGTGGTATTTTGATTGGTTAATTGTAAGGCATTATCAATATCATCAATGGCAAGATTATACTGCCTTAATTTTTCACTTGAAATTAAAACCTGGTACTGCATTCTTTCGCCGCCAATTGGTATCACCTGGCTTACACCTTTTACACTCATCAATCTTCTGCGGATGGTAAAGTCGGCCAATGTTCTTAAATCAGCAGGCGAGGTGGTATCACTGGTAACAGCTACCATCATTATCTGCCCCATGATGGAACTGATGGGCCCCATTACGGGTGTAATACCTTTAGGCAGTTGAATGTTTTGTAACTTCTCAGCAGTTAATTGTCTTGCACGGTAGACATCCGTATTCCAGTCAAACTCCACAAAAACCATCCCTAATCCGGGGCTCGCTACGGAACGGACTACTTCCACACCCGGCGCACCATTTAATTGTGTTTCCACTGGCAGGTTTACCTGGCTTTCTACTTCTTCTGGAGCCATACCATTGGCTTCTAAAAATATGGTTACTCTTGGTCTGTTTAAATCGGGTAATACATCCACCGGAAGATTAACCAACGTAAATACGCCATACACCATGAGCAAAGCAGCCATTGAAACTACAAGCATCCGGTTCTTCAAGGAAAAAAGAATGAGTCTGTTCAGCATAAAATAAAATCTTTAATTGCCATTATACGATCTAAGGCAGAAGCATTATAAATCATAGCAGGCAGTATGCCCGCTATGATTTGGTACCCGTTTTAGTGTTGATGATCATGTCCATCTGCTGCAGGCTTATCCTTTACCATAAGGTCAAAAGAAGCCGATGCGGTTTTGTCCCCGGTTATAAAAGTCACAATGGCCTTGTTGTACTTTTTGGCCTTGTCAAGGGTGTACATAAACCCTTCGTTTCCACTTGGGGTTAATGTGATGGTTGAAGTTTTTCCGTCTGCCATTTGAATAACAGCTGTTCCTGTTACACCTTTATTCTTTATTGTTTTCTCATTAGCATCCAGCAAATAGGCCATTACCATACCGTCTTTTACACTTACTTCAATATGAAATCCCCCGGCCGACTTAACTGTTCCGCCATGTGGTGAACCATGTTTATGGTCGCCACCACTATGCTGTGCAAATGTTGTAAAAGTTGCTATCAGCAGTACTGTCATCAGAATTGTTATCTTTTTCATTGTTTTAAATTTTAATGTTTATACTTTTTTTGTTTAAAAATTAGTGT
The DNA here is from genome assembly GCA_965279585.1 of Sediminibacterium sp. Classification (GTDB taxonomy): domain Bacteria; phylum Bacteroidota; class Bacteroidia; order Chitinophagales; family Chitinophagaceae; genus Sediminibacterium. Next base: position 2,170,229 of record OZ257248.1, read on the forward strand.
TTCATTTCTTTCATGCCCTTACTATTATCGTTCATGTTTTTTATGTTAGCTGCTGTCCCTTCTGCTACATTCATTACAAAATCACTTGTATAAATTTTACCCTTGCTTTGAAATTGTATCCAGCCACGATATACACCGGGTTTTTCAAACGTAGTATGTAAATCGAATTTTCCACCTTCTACGCTTGGGTGTACATGCAAATATTTTTTATCGGCAAGGCTTACTACTACCATGTGGGCTTTTGCGCCGAGGTAATCTTCTAAGGTTGTTACATCTACTTCTTTACCGTTTAGCATTACTACTCCATTAATGTGCATGGGCATATTGGTTAAAAACTTACCGCCCTCAGGAGTAAGTAAGACAGAAAATCCATCCCCGGCGGCGCTGGTTAGTCTATCTGCTCCATACACTTTTGCTGCTGGCACTGTACCTGCTACACTTACATTTAAATAGTCAACCGTATGATTGGCACCACTTGGCTTATAGTCAGCAAACAAAGTGTACTTGCCTGGAGCCGGAAATTTTTCTTTCACTGTGTAAGAACCATCTGCGTTGAGTTCAGGATGTATATGGTCAAACCAACTAAGGTCATCACTAACAACAATGAGGTGTATTTTTTTGGTGTGCTCTACATCCAATGGAACCTGCTCAGTAGGTTTATCTTTTATTTTTGGAGTCATGGATAAAGTAACTTCTTCTCCGGGCTTAGGAGATGTCGGGTTATAGGTGAACTGCATACTAACATTGCTTGGACCACCAGCATTGTCATTATGCTCCAGTTTCATGCCGCATTTTGGGCAGGTATCGCCTTCTTTGCCTGTTACTTCCGGGTGCATAGGGCAGGCATAAATATGGTCACCACCTTCATGCGACATTTCTGTTTTTGCTGAAGCGTTTTTTTTATCGCCACTGTCATTGCATGCTGCAAAGACCACGACAGAGCTAATAGCGAAAATTGCCATCGTAATTTTTAACACTTGTTTCATTTGCTTTATTTTATTGAATAGTTAATTGTGATCATGACCCTTATGATTATCTGTCGAGTTTTTTGCCTTCACTTTGGTCAGGTTCATATTGCATTTAGGACATTTTCCTGCCTTATTGTAAGTTTTATCACCCTCACATTTCATGGGGCACTGGTAAATGACATCGACCGGTTTTGGCACAGCCTTCAAATTCATATTGCATTTAGGGCATTTACCTGCTTTATCATAGGTCTTATCGCCTTCGCACTTCATCGGGCATTGATAAATAACTGAATCTGCGACTGCAGTTTTATTTTTTGTTGATTGTGCATTTACAGCAGTAAAACTAAAAACTGCTATTGCCAGTGAAAGGATAACGCTGATTTGTTTCATTTTTTTCTTTTTTATAATTTGAGATTTATTTTGCTTTCCTAAATGAAGAATGTGTTTGAACAATCTTCCAGCCGGCTTTTGTTTTTCTTAAAACTGAAGTAGCTACTCCCTGGCTCTTTATTTCCTTAGCATCTTTAGCAAGAACGATGGTATAGATATAAGTTTCCGTTGAAAAAGCATATTCTCCTGCTATTGTTACATCTACTTTATAATTACTGAAAGTGAAAGATTTGAACGCTTTCAGTTCGGGCCCCAGGTGGTGTTCCAGGTAATGACCAATTGTGCCTTCATCGCTCGCCTGTTCATACACTTTAGAGTCTTTTACAAAAAAATTCACAACTCCTGAAGTATCTAATTTTTCAATTGCTTTTTTATAATTGTTCAATACTGCTTTTACAGCTTCATTATCGCCGCTTTGTGCAAAGGTTACGGTAAAAGTTGCCAGTAGCAGGGACATCATTAATAACTTTTTCATGTTTGTTTGTTTATTTTGGTTATTGATTTAAATACATCATTTTCATTTGATACACATTGGCGGTAACAACTCTTTCGCCGTCTTCAGTACCCTTGGTGACAACGGTAAACTTATCATTGCTTTGCCCTTTCACTATGAAGCTGATACTATACTGTTCAGCTTTATCTTTTATAAAAATGGCCGGCTTACCATTCACATCAGTAATTGCTTCATTGGGTATTACCACCTGCCGTATAACATTATTTCCCGTCATCCGCACATTTATATTCTCACCAATTTTAAACTGACCTTTTGGATTGATGATTTCAAATACAACTTTCTGAGATTGGTTACCTGTATTTACTGATTGGGCAGCATTAATCATCTTTAATTTATAAACCAGTGTATCCGTATTTGAAATGGTGGTAAACCCTGTTGCTAGTTTCAATTTTTGAGCGTCCCCTGCAAAGACCTGGGCTTCTACAAATACCTGATCAAGATTGGTTATTTCAAACAAGGTTTCTCCACTGTTTACCACAGCACCAATGGCATAATTAAATGTGCCAACAACACCACTAACAGGAGAAGAAAGGCTTATAGTTTTTGTATTACCTGTATTCTTCCCGGTATTGGCATCAAAGAGTTCCTTATTTTTCTTAGCACTTTCATAACGGGCTTTCGCTTCGGTAATATCTTTTTTTGCGGCAATATCTGCTATCCCCAATAACCTATCATATTGTGCTTTAGCAGCTTCATACTCAGCATTTACACTGTTACTTTGAGAGCTGATACTAATTTGCGTCCCGGCATCAACCTGTTGCTCTATTACAGCTACCACTTGCCCTTTGCCAACCCGTTGACCGGGAGCTACTCTTAATGAAACGATTTTACCAGTCTGCGGCGTTTGTATAACTGCCCGGCCTTGCGGAGCTGCATTCACGGTTCCTAGTAAAACGGATGATTCATTAAAATCACCTGTGCCAATTTTCTTCGTTTGAATATTAAAAAGAAACTGCGTTTCCTTTTCAACAATAAAGGTTGTGGAAGAGCCACCGCCAGTTTTACCTGCCGCATCACCATGGTCTTCACCACCATGTGCGGATACCGGATTGTAAGTAGCGGTTGGCAAAAGACAAAAAAGAATAATTGCTCCCGTAATTATTTTCCTGCTGCGACCTCTGGTAACAAAGAACATAACGAGCAAGCCGGTCAGCAAACCAATCAATCCAAAAAACCAATTGCTGCTGTACCAATGAGAATGCGGGGTGCTTTCTGTTGCAACTGCTGCAGTCAATTCTTTCCCAATTTCAATATTGTTTAGCTGAATTAAATCAATGCCTGCATAGCTATTGATATTGAGTACAAGATTGTATGCCTTCTTTGCCGGGAACGTGGTTTTCAATTCAAATACGCCCTTATCAATCCTTGTAACAGTAATCTTTATATTGGGATTGTCAGCTACTGTTACTTCTATTATAGCACTGTCGATAGGGCTATTGGTATTATATTCACTTAAATACAAACGAAGCGATGCTTCCTTGCCTGGTGCTATCGGGCTGTACTTTAACAATACTTCATAGACTTCAGAAGCAGCCTCAGAGGAGAAATAACTTGCAGGCGATATGGCTGTTTTTTTAGCATCACCATGGTCTTCGCCGCCATGTGCAAATGTAAGTACCGGCAAAAGCCCCAATAAAAATTGAATGATTATTCGTTTCATAACTGACCCATTAAATATTTGTGATTGATAACACTGAGATTATAGTTTCGTACCGCTTCCAGGTATTTCTGGTAAACAGTGTATGCATCGTTGCTGTTTCTTAGTAAACTGATATAATCAATTTCACCACTTACAAAAAATCGTTGTGAAGTAGTAATCACTTCCTGTGCTTTTCTTAACCCTGTTTGTTGATAATACTGAACAGACTGCCAGTTGGTTCGCATTTCGCTGTTTGTATTAATCGTTTGTGCAGATAAGTCTTGCTGCAATCCCTGCTGTTTGCTTTGAATAACCTGTTGCTCCGTTTTGGCTGCATTGATATTACTTTTATATTGTCCGAACCATAACGGAATAGTTACGCCAACCCTGAAACGATTCAACCATTTCGTATCCCTTTCGCCCTGGTTGAAATAACCAAAAGCCAACCCAGGTAGCGCTTTGCTTTTTTGCAATGCAATATTTTGTTTGGCTACATTCTCCTGCTGCTGTAATATCTGTAGGGCAGGATTTGCAAATAACGCTGTGGAATCAGGCGCAAGAGATAACTGTACCTGAGAAAGTGAAATAGCAAGTGGCTCTACCGTAATAGGATCTTTAATGCCTGTGAACCATTGCAACTGCGCCTTTAAAGAGGAGGCTCTTACAAGCGACTGTTGATATTGATTATGAATTTCACCATACTGTGTTTCAGCAAATGTTTGTTGCAGATAGTCTATTTGTCCCGCATTAAACTGGCGAATAGCAGATAGCTTTATCTTTTCATAGAGTGTATCCTGTATGTATAATTGTGAGGCTAGTGAATCAGCGTATTGTATTTCTAAGTATAAGACTTTAACTCGATACTTTAACTCTGCTTCTGTTAGTTGCTTTTCTTTTTGTGCCACACCAATTTGCTGCTTTTGCAAACGGTACTGATTACTGTATACGGTTGGAAATTCAAATGACTGCGTAATGCTACCGGTATAAAAGTTACCTGTAGGGCTTTCCCAAAAGAACTCGGGATTAGGAAGATTGATGGCTGATTTCAGTAACTGCTGCTGTTGTTTTACTTGCAGGGATGCAGCTTGGATATTCTTGTTATTAGCCAATGCCTTAGACACAGCTTCATCTTCTGTGAGCACCTGCTGTGCCGATGCTGAAAAACTGATGAAGCCTGTAAGAAAAACGATGATACGATATCTGAACATAAAAAATTGATTACGGTAAAACAAATAGCCTCATATTGCAAAACGCAAATGAAGTTGGATGAAGCAAAAAGCTTCACCTGTTTTACCATAATCAAATCTGGAAACGCTGAATCGCTATGCGTATTTCAGTCGGTGGGGGGTAATAAAAACGAATCTTATAATGGACAGGAAAATCCTTGGCCGCTGAGAAATCAATATTAAAATAAGTACTAAGAATTGCCACAAATACCGGCACATTGATACCAGTAGTATTTACGGAAATATTTTTATCCAAATCTTGAAACTCGAGTACTTCATTGGTGCAACATCCGCCATCCTCTTTTGTAAGTAAGTTGTTGCCATCAACGGGAATTAGTGTTGTGGGCTCACTATCATGTTGGTGATTAATGCCATTTTCATGAACATGATTTGTTACTGTTGCTGTTTCCTTTTCATGAACATGGTTTTTCCGATCCTTGTGAATATGCACTTCTGCAGACGCTTCAGTTTGGTTATGATGAGAGGAAGAATTAAAACCCATATCTACACCTATAGCACAGGCAAAACCCACTGCCGTATTTGTTGCAAATACAACCAGCAGGAACAGCGCTTTCAGTTTTATGGATAAACTCCGTTTCATTAATTATGGCTAAAATAAGATTTTTTTAGCGAACCTCCAACTCCTTTTAAGTACGAAGATATGGTAGAATGGTTTAGCAAATTTGTAAAATTATATCCAATTTTTATAAAATTTTGCTGCCACTTACAATCATTCTTGCTTGGCATTCCCGTTAAAAACGTAGCATTTACGTCAGCTAAACGCATTTTTACCCCTTTTTCATGATAGCCTCAACCCACTCAACGCAAATTATTTCATCACCCAAATACCTTAATTAATAATAGCCACATGATTTTACTAGTATAACTTAAACGAAAATAGGATACAACAATAGGTTGGTGAATCTTGACCAATTTAGAAATTATGGTTTGGAGAGTCATATTATTACTGATTATAGACTTGGTAAAATGAAAAATACTTTATCTGCCGGTATCCGTTTATATACCGGCACTACCACCAGGCAAGCCGACGGTAAAGGAACAACAGGTACAGGGTATGATGTTACCATAACCGGTAATTATCCCCGTGATATTATTTTTTAGTCCAGAAACACAGCTGCATTTGCAGAAAATATTTTTTTTTCGTACAAGCGATAAGTTTTGATAATACCCGGAATAAGATACAAATGGCTGGAAGGTTCGTCTTCCGGGCGAAATGGATATACATCAGGCGGTACGGAAATAATCTTACAAAATATTACAAGAGATAGAAGTTTTGTTCTCGCTGGTGTGGGAACGGAGTACCATGTTACCAGATCTCCTGAGGTATATGCAAATTTTTCCCAGGCTTATTGTCCTATTGTTGGCAGCAGTGCCAGCAAAGGGTTTGAGGGGTATGTAGAATTTAATCCTTTAGAGCATTCGGAAAAAGCAAGTATGCAGATTTAATTATTTTTGGGTCTTACGGATATACAGATGCTAAATACAAATGACAAGAATGGTTCAATACCGTCTTATACTATAACTGATTTAACAGCTACATATAAATTTTCAAAAGAGCTAATCCTGAAAGCAGGAGCAACTAATTTATTTAACTAAAGATATTTCACCCGCAGAGCAGGTGGTTATCCGGCACCAGGAGCTTTACCGGCTGATGGAAGAGCATTCTTTATATCGGTTGGAGCAAAATTTTAAACAAAAAGCGGCAGTAGCATTAACTGCTGCTTTTTATACTGCCTTCGCTATCTTCTCCATAATATGATGGCTCTCGCCAAACTTGCACAGTGCATTACAATGACTACGTAATTCAGAAAAAAGGATATATTTAATTTCTACATTGTTTTGTTTAATTGCAGGACGGGAAAGTTGAAGGCAAACATCTTTTTCTCTCTTGTCAGGCACAATCAGATAGAACACTTCATCACCATCTGCAATTGTATAACTCAAATCTGTCAGTCTTAAAATGCCTGAATAAATACTGGTGCTTTTTTCTACTTCAAAAGCAGCAATTACATTATTTGTTCCCTTTTGAAACCAAAGCACATCTATTAGTTTTACAGTATTCAATGTATCTTTCTCCAATTGGATATCGGGGAATTGTTGTAAGCTCATAAATGAAAAACTGTTCCCACAGTGTGATTTTGATCTGTCATTAGAAGCGGCAATCACATCATAGCCCAAGGCACTGCCTATTTTCAATAAATGATATTGCATTTCCGTATGCAGATTTTCTTCATCCTTTTCCTGCTGCACACTTTCCTGTCTTTTTTCAATTAGTTTTTCCAATTTCTTTCGTTCAGGCTCGGATAAATATGCATCTGCACCCAGTATCAATTTTTGGGTTCCTATTTCAAATAACAGACCAGCAATAGCGCCTAAATCGGATGAAAGTTCTGAACGATACTGATTATTGGCATCAATCATTACTTCTCTCAGCTTCAGGTATTCACTCCAGCTACCTAATTTCTTTTTGTCTTTGTATAGGAAATTGAATCCATTAACAATAGCAGTGTTAAATGGAGGAATAATGGTAGGGTGGAGAAAATAAAGGATACTCGCAACTGCAGGACCAAGGCCTTTAATTTTTAAACCATCCAGTCTTATGATTTCTTTAAGAAGCTGTTCTTCAGTCTTTGCATTCAAACAATTTTCTAAGAATTGTCCGAATGCATGCTTATTGTTTTCATTCTCATAAATATCAGGAATCCTCAACTTGGGTTTCCAGTAAAATGGATGGGAAGCTCCTTCAAATACCTGCTTTTGCTCTGTAATGCAGGTAAGCACAAACTCTAATGAAGACCCTTTAAAATCAGCGGGAAATTTTTTGCTCTTAATATCATCAATTACCTGCATAACACCACGACGGATGGAACGAAAAGCCTTCAGCCGTTCCTCATTATTGATGAACCAGGTGTTATAGACAGACTGATTATCTTCTTTATATTGCCGTATAAGTAGGGCCAAGTTATTGTTCATATGCTGCTTAAAACAGCAAAGTACACTATTTGGCCCATTAGTTCACCCTAGTAATGGTCTTGGTTTTACCAAATAGCCTCATGCCATGGTAACCCGAAACGATAGCAGTATTTGCATCTTTGAGTTTAATATAACAGCTTGCAGAATGTCCCATATCAGGTAACTGGATTTTGCCACCTTTCCACTCGTTGTCATCAGCATCGTATTCCAAATCCCACAAAACTTTTCGGCCAATTTCAGTTTTCTTTGACGGGTCTTTTACCCAATATATTTTACCAACGTATTTGCCATCTTCTTCAACAACGCTTATCTTTTTACTACCATCCTGAAGCTGCCAGTTGCCGGCAATAGCAGCTGCATCCGTTTGAGAAAATGCAATTTCATTCATAAACAACATACCTCCAATCAGTAATATTTTTTTTGAATTTTGCCGAATCTTCTTATTGAAAGGGTAGAGAAATTGTTTCCAGTAGTTTTTGGGAAAGTTCTTTTCCTCTGCAATACCGATAGCACCTAACTCTATGTTCATTTTCGGGCTATTATAAGCTGTATTAAAGATACGGTCCCAAATAGTAAGCCATGCGCCGTAGTTAACCTGCGCATCTTTATAATCTGCACGGTGATGCCAGCGGTGCAACTCTGCCACACAAAAGATTTTTTTCAAAACACCTGCTTTGTAATCAAGATTGGTATGCTGCATAAACATATTTACGGCCAGAATTGCCAGCGCCACCACCACCACCGGTTGCGGAGTACCGATTACAAGGCAAAGAATAATGCCAGGTGTTCCCTCTATTACCTGGTGCAATGCATGACGTTTTTCACCATTCAAAAAGTACAATCGCTCCGAACTATGATGAATAGCATGAAGCTCCCATAAAAATTGGTATTTATGGCTCTGCCAATGTACCAGGAAAAGAAAGAAGTCAATAATTGTAAGAGCAATTATAACCTGCATCCAAAATGGCAATTGCATCGGAAACCACGACAAAAAATGAATGCTGCTGGCCAGCCATATAAAAAGAAACTGAGCAATTAGTTTTATACTGTAATTAATGATGTAGTAAGTAAGGTCAAGGTTCCAGTCATTTTTACCACTTACCCAATTCTTTTCATAAGGCATCCATTTTTCCAATACTAAAATTAATATGCCTGTAAGAGTAATAACAGGTATAGTTGCAAGATATTGGTTGTACCCTGATTGAATTCCATACAAAATAATGGCAGAAGTTGATAACATGATGGCAGGATAAATCCCTAACTGAAATACTTTCTTCATGCGAAACATTTTTAAAGAGCAAAAATGCTTTACCGAAAAGTAAAAGACTTGAATAAACCTGCTATTATTTGAGAACTTCTGAAGGCGAAACGCCAAACATTTCTGTAAATGTGCGGCTAAGATGGGCTACATCTGAAAAGCCCCCGGCATATGCTGCATTGGTAAACGATTGTCCTTTCATTACTTCTTGTAATGCTGCCTGCATTCGGCACCAAAGTATGTATTTACGAAATGAGATGCCGGTTTGCTCCTTAAATAAATGGGCAAAGCGGCTTTCAGAAAGATGCACTTTAGAAGCTATATTTGCCAAACTTATTTCTTCATGCAAGTTTGAATGAAGAAACGCTATTGATTGTTTAATTCTTTCTTCAATTTGATTGACTGAGCTTTGGCTGCCCGTTAGCTTTTCAACAAGTAAGCCGATTAGATTATGTACATTTTCATCTTCATTTGATGCTGAATTAAACCAATTGATAAATTCAGTTCTTACAGCATCAATTTCACTACCAAAGTAATGAACCAATCCTTGTTTTTCCAGATGCATGGATGCTTCCAGCCTATGAGTGTAATTCAATTCAGCATCCAAATAAATGAAAATATAAAAATCATCCTTACCGATAAATTGATGTGGCAAGTCGGCAGCTATAATGCTGCAATCACTTTTTTCAAATTCAGTTCCATTTTTTGAAATCAAGAAAGATTTCTGGAATGACATTACAATTTCAAGGGCATGGTGTGCATGCATTTTTGTCAGCACCTGACGACCTATATAGACCGCCATGCCCCCGGAGATATGAAGTTTGAATTTTTGCAAGCCTGCTAAATTTTATCATGAAAAGATGTGTTAGCTTAAACGAATGTTTTGAAACCAGTTACTCTATTAAAATTGAATACTAGTCAAGCTGTGAATATTCCATAAGCAAATAGTTATTGTGCTTGAGTGATACAATTATTTGCCGTTAGTATTATTATTCATTTTATCTCTTCAATTGTTTACTTGGCGTATTGTTATATTTTTTAGAACTAAGTTAGGACGAAATAATTTTAACCGTTCTTCAATATTAATGAATCATATGTTGTGAACAGATTGTTCATTTCTCTTGTATTGAACGATGATTGGGGAGAGCTTGCTTTTCATCGGTAGTTTTTAACAGTAAAATATATCATTTACAGCAATCCTTTTTCCTTACAAAGAGCGCCTTAAAGATTTTCCAGAAAAATTGCCATATTGATTTTACAGTTGCCATTATAACATAGTTAGTAACATTAGTACACTCATGTAAATCATTAATAAATCCGCAAGAATGGTAATGGTACTCATGGGTAAATTAAATACAGCACCAAGGTAGGCAGATTTTATTTTCGTTTGTTAAGAACGCTTAATAAAGCTACAACAATGCTTACCGTCATTACTACAAAGGTAACGGTATTGGTAAAAATTGGATTGACCCCGGTTAAGAAAGCCAAGCATAAAGATAGCTTCTGCATATGAATTGTATATAAATCTGTTTGAATATTTAGATTATTATAGCCCAATTGAACATTTATTAGAGTTCGTTTGATGAAATATCGAAAGAGGGAGGATTTTTATTAATAGACTTCGCATAATTGATTTTTCTTAATGGCATTTTAGTATTAAGCAAGCATTCAAATTTAGGCCAATTAGGAAGACAGTTAGGCACTTGATATCGTTTAGCGGCTAAACGTATTTTACATGAAAAGAAGGAATCATCTCTATTTCGCATATACGATATTTAATACTTATTTTGATACGTATATCTTTTGCAAATCGCCATCATTTGGTACGGATAAATTAAAAGAAAGGTTGCTATTGCTTTTTAAAAAAATATCAGCTTTACATTTTCATTCCCTCCATCGGATTGGCTCCTTTCTTGAAAATATATTCGCTGTGAAGCAAATAAGCCCCTTTCAATACAACAATATCCCCTTCGCTCAAACCGGATATTATTTCTATCCGATCATCACTCTCCAACCCCGTCTGTACCATTAAATTTTTAAATGTATTCTTACCAGTCTGTACCCATACAGTTGCCCCTTTGCCGTCTCTTATTACTGCATCAATAGGTAAACTAAGGGACTTTCTTCTAGGACTTTTTAACAATACATAAGCCGACATACCAGGCTTCAAATAATTACCGGGATTCGGAATAGGAATGCGCACAAGATTAATTCTTGTAGCCTGATTGATTTCAGGATTTACAAATTCAAGTTTCCCTTTTATTTCCTTATTATTAAAATCCGGAAGTTGAACAGTAACCATACTGTTCTCCTGCAGATCAGCTAATTGCGAGCTATATACCTGTGCCTCTACCCATAATGTTGAAAGATCCGCAAGTTTTACAATTGTACCACCTTCCATTACATAATCGCCTTCCCGGATATCAAGCTGGGTAATATAGCCGCCCGCAGTGCTATAGTAGGTAGTTATCGGGCTTGCTTTCCTGGTATTGGCCAGCTCACTAAGTTGCATTTCGGTCAAGCCCCAAAGAAGTAATTTATTTTTCGCACCCTGAATTAATTGATCAAAATCAATAATGGCCTGACTTGAAAAAGCATTTTTCTTATCTATTGCAAGTAGGTATTCCTGTTTTGCATTATTCAAATCTTCACTGTACATTTCATAAAGTGGCGACCCTTTTTTGACGTATTCACCAAGGTTCTTGAAATAAAGTTTTTCAACTCTTCCCATAACCCTGGAACTAACAGCATATAGCTTCGATTGATCAAAATTCAATGAAGCAGTTAAAATTAACTGATCATTAATTGTCCCATTTCGGATAGTATCCACTAAAATGTTCCCTAATTGAATCTGCTGTTCACTCAGTTCCAGCTCATCTTGACTTTCTCCCTTTCTTTTTTTTACTGGTGTTAAGTCCATTTTACAAATAGGACATTTACCAGGTTTATACTCAACAACCTGAGGATCCATTGAACAGGTATAATATGTATCAGGATCGATAGGTTCCTTTATTGTATTCTTGCAAGACGAAACGAGTATTATGAATACTAGTATAAAGATGATATACCGCATACTTAGTTTTTTATTTTTATAAAACTTTCACTGTCCATAAGAAATTGAGCATTTGCTGCAACTGAATCTTTCATTGTCAATCCTTTGAGTATCTGTATCTGTTTCTCCAGAACAACCCCTGTAATTACTTTCTTTGCTCTAAAGCCCTCGGCTGTTTTTTGGAAAACCACTTTTTCTAATCCTAATGAGAGCACTGCGTCTTTGGGTAACCAATAACCTTTTATAGTATTTCCAAAGATTACTGCCTGAACCTGACTACCAATAGGTATTCTTAAACTGCTATTATTGAAGCCAACTCTTACAGTCTGGGTCTTACTTTCTTTGCGATAAAATGGCTCAACGAAATCAATGGTAGCTTTAAAGTCTTTCTGCCTAGCTGTTTCAGGAATAATCCTTACAGCATTACCTTTTTTTACAAAGGATTGATTTTCGCCATATATATTTAGGATAGCCCATGCTTTATCGGGATTAAAGACTGTAAACACTGACTGACCTTTCTGTACATACATCCCTTCTTTTAATGCGAGCGCTTCGGTTTGTTGAGAAATTTTTCCCATATTATCATTTACTATGTTCATTTTATCAACATTAATGGTTTCATGAATATGCCCACTGTAATTACTGATAACCGAAATCGTGAATAAGGGTTTACCCAATTGAATCAACTCCATTACCTGTTTATTGCTCATTCCGAGTAATAAAAGTTTTTCTTTTGCCGCTTCTAATAAAGTCGAATTTTCAGGATCATTCTTTAAGAGAAACAAAAGATTCTGCTGTGCAGTGAGTAATTCAGGACTATAAATATCCATGATACGCTGTCCGTTAGTAACTTTCTGGTATTTATAGCGTACATAAAGTTTTTCGATTCTTCCCGACACCTTGGCAGAAATTCCCCCGATCATTCTTGTATCGTAGGCGATATTACCTAATGCGTTTAGTTCTATTTGCTCACTGCTGAACTCAAGACCAATAACAGGAATAGACGATATTACCAGTTCATTGGTTGGTTGGAGTAGAGCATTCAATTCAATATTTTCGTCTTTTTTATTATTGTTTTCTTTTTTAATTAAATCCATCCCGCAAATAGGGCAAGCTCCCGGTTGATCTTTAATGACCGAAGGGTGCATGGGGCAGGTATAGGTAGCATTTTTCTCTGGCTGATGATTTTCCTCCATTTTTACCAAATCCATTCCACACTTGATACATGTACCAGGTTTATCACTAAATATAGAATCCTCTGGCATAGGACAGGTATACGTTTCCTTAGAAACAGCTTGGTGATCACTATGTGTATTTTTATTTTCACAGGCAACCAAAAAGAATACCAGAACTTGTATAAAAAATAATTTCTTCATCATATATACAGCTTATATCAATTCATATTGTAACATCATGCCATCATCTTCATGTTCAAGATTATGGCAATGGAAAACAAATTTTCCTAAATTACTTTCGAACGGAATGATTATTTGAACCGTCTCCCCAGGCATTACCAGTACTGTGTCCTTCCAGCCGATTTCAGATGCTATCAGACTCCCCCTGCCACCTGTTCTTTGAAGTACCTGGAAAAAAACTCCGTGTAAATGCATAGGATGAGGCTCATCTCCTTTACTATTATCGAAGACCCATATCTCATTCGTATTGGATTTAATGCTTTCATCAATGCGACTGCTATCAAAAAGCTTACTATTAATGCGATGACGCATCCTCATACCATCATTCATAGGATATCCATGATGTTCCATCGGATTAGATATATCAAATGTTCTGCTCCTGACTGATGAAGAGGCTGGCAAACTATCGATCATTGAAAGTTTTGTGGGTACAGTGAAAGAATCTGTGACAGTAGCAGTAACTTTAAACTTCATGATCTTAAATGACTGCTTCCCTTGCGCATCTCCAGCGTTAGCAAATTCTTTACTTAGTAAGAATAGCTCTGTACCGATAGACAAACCATTAAAACTTACTAAAACATCCAGCCTTTCGCCTGGAGCCAATAAAATCTCCTTTACTGTTACAGGATTTTTCAATAAACCACCATCATTACCAATAATTATCATATCGGCATTATTACTGAATGCGAGATTATACAAACGTGCGTTTGAGCCATTCAAAATACGAAGTCTGTAATAACGGGTTGATACTTCAGTATAAGGTGAATAAATACCGTTTACCAATACAGACTCACCCATATAGCCCGACATAACTTCTTCTGCAGTAGGATTATATGTTATCCCCTGATTGGTTAATCGTTTATCTTGTATAACCAATGGAATCTCAAAACGACCCGATGGTAGATTTAAAGTTGTTTCTTCCAGATCATTAATAATAAACAAGCCTGCTAAGCCCTGAAATACCTGTTTACCTGTCTTAAAATGAGGGTGTGGATGATACCATGTCAATCCGGCTCTCTGATTCACAGTAAACTGATAGCGGAAAGTACCACCTGCATTTGCTAATTGATCTGGGTGTCCATCCATTAATGCAGGTACTTTTAAACCATGCCAGTGAATATTGGTATGTTCAGATAAATTATTCTGGAGCAAAATATTTACAACATCTCCCCTGTTTACCCTGAATGACGGACCAAGCATCCCATTAGGTTGATAGCCCAAGACAGGAATATTAGCCCCCCTAATATTTACAGTTGTAGTTTGTGCTGTGAGTGTCTGATTGGCACCAGACTGTAATGGGTTGGTAAGCATTTGTGAAAAATCATTCTCAGTAACCATAACAGGTTTTGTCATTAGCCCGTTGTGATGTTCTTTTCTGCACCCTGAACCAGCCATAAAAAATCCAGCTAAAGATCCACTTGTTATTAGGCTACCGGTACTAATCCCAGACAGTTGTATGAATTTTCTTCTTTGCATTCAGATTGGTTTAGTTTTTTTCAATAATTCTTTCAATTGTCACCTGAAGTTTCAATGCCTGACTTAGTAACTCTAATAATTCTAACTGTTTCATGTTTAGAATTTCCCATGCATCATATAACATGAATAACTCTTCTGTATTCTGCTCATAACCGAGTTGCATTGTCCTGTAATTATTACGCAATGCAGGGATTATCTGACTTTCAAAAAGTTTTAATTGCTTTTTCTTTAACCCCAGTTCGTTACGCATACCATAAGCCATCCCACTGTATTCATTCACCATCATTTCTTTCTGTGACTGAATGGCATTACTTTTCCATTTTAAGCTTTCAATATTGGCTTTATTCATTTTAGAAGACCATTTAGCCATCGGAATACGAACCATCCCCATAATAGTATACTGTAATGGCTGTCCTCCAAATCCAATCATATTATCATAACGAATACCAAATTGAGGTTTAAGGGCAGTACGCTCTGTTTCCTGTTTTAGAACAGTAAGATCAATCTCTCTATCCAATGATTTTAGGTCACTACGGTTAGTATAAAAAAGAGTGCTATCAAAAACAAGAGCTTCATAACTATTCAAGAAGTAAGTGGTATCAATATCGAAATCTGTCATGGCATTTCTACCCATAAGCGAATTGATGCGAATACGTTTTTCTTTAATGTCGCTTTCAAACATTAATTGCATATTTTTCACTTCTCCTAAAGCAGCTTTTGCTTTATAATAGGCACTTATCTTTTCAAGACCGTTTTTATAACGTATTTCTGCATTTTTGATCATGAAGTCCAATATCTTTTCATTCTCTTCCAGGATCAATAATTTCTTTTTCAGGATAATCCAATCATAATAGAACTGTTTAGCATCATTCACTAATTCATTCAGTGTTGCATTCTTTTTTTCTTTCTCAACTGACGACATAGCTTTCATGTACCTCTCATCTGCATCTAATTTTTTTCTATTCGGAAGCATTTGCTCACCAGAAATCATCACAGATCCCATACCAGGCATATCGCCCTCCCTATGCCAAAGTCGAACATCATATGGTGTCATAAATTGACCAATGCCAATTTGAGGAGGCATCCAGCTTCTTGCACCTTTTGCCGCTTCATCCATAGAACGGATTTCATGATCATACATCTTCACTACAGGATGCTTTGTTTTAATGCTATCAATGATTGTATCCAGCTTCAGGATTTGCCCATTGCCATATACAAAACCTGTCAAACCAAAGAAGGTCAGTATTAATTTATTCTTTAACATCGATTAATTCAATTTTACCGTTACGTTTTAGTTCTCTTTCTTTAATCATTTCAAAAATGACAGGAGTAATGAGTAACACATAAATAGTGGATGAGATTGTACCACCAATCAATGGAATGGTGATGGGTCGCATAATATCACTACCAACTCCTGTCGCCCAAAGAATAGGGATCAACCCAAATAGTCCAACTGAAACAGTCATGAGTTTAGGGCGCAACCTTTTGGCGGAACCTTCAATCACATAGTCTCGGATAATTGCGGGTGTTAATGTTGATTTAGAATTACCATGTTGAGCAACCATATTGTTCATGGCTTCATTTAGATAGATCGTCATCAACATAGCCGTTTCTATGGCCATTCCAAATAAAGCAATAAAGCCCACAGCGACAGCTACAGACAGATTAATGCCATAAAAATAGACCATGAAAACACCGCCAATTAATGCAAATGGCACGGTTATCATGGTGATAACAGCTTCTTTAAAAGAATGATATGTAAAATATAATACCATGAAAATGATAATGAGTACAATCGGCATGATCATTTTTAAAGTTTGATTAGCCCTGATTTGATTTTCCCACTGCCCGCTCCATTCTAGAAAGTATCCTTTTGGAAGTTTAGTGATCATTCGATTCAATCGTTCTTGTGCCTCTTTTACTGTACTGCCTAAATCTCTTTCTCTAACATTGAATAGTACTGTACCCCTAAGCATCGCATTTTCTGAATTAATCATCGGTGGGCCGTCACTTAGTTTAATGTCTGCAACAGCTTCTAATGGTATAGGACCAAAATCCATTGTCTGTACCTGAAGTCGCTTTAATGCTTGAATATTATTTCGAAAATCTTGCCCATATCTGGCATTTACGGAAAATCGCTGACGGCCTTCAATAGTGGTAGTAAGTTTCATACCTCCTAATGCACTCTCAATTACGGTATTGACATCATCAACACTCAGTCCATACCGACCGATTTCATCACGTTTAACTACAATATCAATGTATTTTCCGCCCGTAATAGGCTCCACATATAAATCCTTTACTCCATCAATTCCCTCCAACTGCCGTTTAATAGTTTGAGCAAATGCATAAATACTGTCCAGGTTTTGTCCATATACTTTTAACCCGACATCGGTTCTTATACCAGTTGAAAGCATGTTAATACGATTAATGATGGGCTGTGTCCATCCATTTGTAACCCCAGGAATTTGCATTTTTGAATTGAGCTCATTTATAATATCATCTTTGGTTAGCCCTTCTCTCCATTCATTTTTAGGTTTAAGTAAAATGATGGTTTCAATCATGCTTATCGGAGAATTATCTGTTGCTGTATTGGCTCTTCCTGCTTTACCCAGAACATGTGAAACTTCGGGAACAGAGCGAATCAACTTATCCTGAACCTGCAATAATCGTTTTGCTTCAGAATTGGATACGTCTGGAAGAGTTACCGGCATAAATAACAATGATCCCTCATCCAATGGCGGCATAAATTCCGAACCAAGACGAGTCATCATGATTACTCCCATAGCTAATGCCAGAATATTAAGCCCTATAGTAGTTTTTCTCCATTTTAAACACCATTTTAGAATGGGTGTATAAATTTTTTCCAGTGTTTTTGTTATTGGATTTGAATCTTCTGGTTTTAGTCGTCCTTTTAGAAAAAAGGAAATTAGAACCGGAGTTAATGTTATAGCCAATACCGCATCAATTAGTAGGATAAAGGTCTTTGTCCATGCTAGGGGATGAAAAAGTTTTCCTTCCATACCTGTAAGCAGAAATACAGGAAGAAAAGAAGCGACTACGATAATGGTAGAATAAAATACGCCGGGACCAACTTGTTTTGAAGATCTTTCAATAATCTCATTTCTTTCCTCTATTGTTAAGGGATCTTTATTTCTTTTGAACCACTTTGCCATATTTACGATTTGTCGGATAATTTAATTTTTTTAGCCTGTGCCTCGCTAATATGTCTGTACGCATTTTCCACCATTACAATGCCATCATCAACTACTACACCAATAGCAAGCGCGATTCCCGTCAATGACATAATATTGGATGAAATACCAAACATTTCAAGGAAAATAAACCCAGCTGCAACTGAAATAGGTAATTGAATCAGTATAATCACAGCACTGCGCCAATGGAATAGAAATATGAGCACTACCAATGAGACGACAATCATTTCTTCAACTAATGTTCCTTTTACTGAATCAATAGCTTCTTGAATCAGTGTACTGCGGTCATATGAAGTTTGGAACGTTACACCTTCCGGTAATCCCTTTTCAACCTCCTTCATCCGAGCTTTTATAGACTCAATGACCTTATTGGCATTTTCATTGTATCGCATTACCACTATACCACCTACCACTTCTCCTTTGCCGTCCATATCAAAAATTCCCAGACGCAAATCACCTCCCATTTGAACAGAACCAATGTCCTTAACTCTTACAGGTATACCATTGTAATTGGCAAGTGCAACATTTTCAATATCATTTTTATTCTTTATGTAGCCTAAGCCCCTGATAATGTAAGCCATATCCGCCATTTCAAATTTGCGTCCCCCTACATCATTATTATTGGCTTTTACTTTATTCATCACATCCATCAACGAAATGTTGTAATACTGCAGCTTTATGGGATCAACTACTAATTGATATTGCTTTTCAAAACCACCAAAAGATGCGACTTCTGCCACACCGGGTACTGTTTGTAAAGCAAATTTGATGTACCAGTCTTGAAGTGCTCTTTGTTCTCCCAGATCCATCTTAGGAGCATTAAGGTGATACCAGAAAATATGTCCCACGCCTGTTCCATCAGGACCCAGTGTAGGTGTTACATTTTGCGGCAGAAGACGTTGTGCAAAGTTGAGTCTTTCGAGTACACGGGTTCTCGCCCAGTATATATCAACATTGTCTTCGAAAATAACATATACAAAACTCATCCCAAACATGGATGAACCCCGAATATTCTTGATTTTGGGTATACCCTGCAAGTTGCTGACCAATGGATAGGTTACCTGGTCTTCTATAACCTGTGGACTGCGCCCCATCCATTCAGTAAATACGATCACCTGATTTTCACTTAAATCTGGAATAGCATCAATCGGATTCTGTTTCACAGCGTAAATTCCATAAGCAAATAATCCTCCCGCTAATAGCAGAATAATCACCCGGTTACGCAAAGCCAGTTCAATTAATTTTTGAACCATAATTTGATATTAATATTTGAAGCAATGTAGAAGCATTAGTTTGACCTCTTTTTTAAATCCATGCCACATTTAGTGCATTTACCAGGTTTATTGCTGGTGACATCCGAATGCATGGGGCAAGAATATATTTTCATCACTTCCATTTTCATTTTCTCTTTTGGAGAAAGTGTCAATGAGGTTCCACATTTTGAACATTTACCTGGCTTGTCACTAGTCATGTCCGGGTGGCTAGAACATGAATATGTTTGAACAGACTGCTCTTCTTCTTTTAAATCCATTCCACATTTTGGACACTTACCTGACTCATCACTTGCAACATCGGGGTGCATGGGGCAGGTATAGGTTTTCATTACTCCCATTTTCATTTTTTCCTTGGGTGAAAGATTCATTTTAGAACCACATACTGAACATTTGCCGGGTTTATCTCCTGTAATACCTGGATGCGCAGGACATTCATAAAGACCAACTACCTCCATTTTCATTTTTTCTTTTAGAGTAAGGTTCCTGCCACATTTTGGGCATTTCCCAGATTTATCCATAATCACATCAGGATGCATTGGACATATATATGTCTTTTCAACAGTTTGTCTAATTTTGTTCTTTTGTGTTGTTGGGTCCTGAGCAAATACTGAAAAAGATAAGATAGTTAGCGCTGCCATCATTAGCATTTTAATTGCTTTCATTTTTCATGATTTTATTGTTGTAAAATATAATACTGGCAAAGAGAAACGCCAATAGCCTGACAATTTGATTGCCTGGCACTACTAAGTCAACATTAAATTAAATAAGGATAGTTCTGTTAAGAAGGTATACGGGCGTCTTGCAATTTCGAGGTGGAGCATGACTTATTGGATACTCTTCACTTGAAGAGATATAGAAAATATCCGATAATGAAAAAAGGGATAGCGGTAAGTCAAGAATAGTGAGAGTAAAATTAATAGAAACTGATTCAGTAATTTTTTGTTCTGAAATGTTCTTTACAAACTTGTTTTCATCTTTACAACAGCCATTATCTTTTGTATCGGATTCCTCCATTCCACAATTTTCGCAAGTTTTGGAATCTCTATACATAAACCCCCAGTCGGCAAGTTTACCCATACAATAATGCATTCGTATAGAAGCCCCTGAGGAAGTACTCAGAAATAAAACTGCTACTATGAATGTGACAAATTTTTTCATTAATGCTGATAAAACAAATGTATAGTTTCTTTTCCAAAAGAGTTTAAAATTTTAGTTCCGTGCACACCAATTCATCAAACTATAATTTAAATGTATATTTAATAATATAAAGATTAATTAATTACTTGATGCCAGACAACCCTTGTCGACAGTATTGAATTCTATAGAGCATCATTTTCATCAACATCAGGCTATGAATACTACATTGTTTATAAGCTTTGCTTCTAATTCTAATCATAGAATTATTACCCCAATAAATACGTTTTGGTTGGTGCTCAATTTGAACATATGATACAGCGTAAAAACTATCACTTCAGCACTCTCCCACTTATTCCTTGGAATGTTATACTCATCTAAAATTTTGAGCCTCTGCTCCCAAAAAGTATCTAGGAGAGCATCCACTTAGAGATATGTTTTTCAGCAAATGCGAATTATTCTAGTCAATTAATTAGTAATCACCCCATTTTTATTATCAGTTTTCCACCATAAACAGCTTTTTGTTGATTACTCAACCCTAGATGCCCAGCACAATTTGATAAATTTGTGATATGTCACGCGAACCATTACTTAATCGAATTACAAAGCAACTCCTAAAAGATTTTGGAGCAGGAGGTCATGAGCCGGGTTCTGGTAGCGCTGCTGCGTTGGATGGTTTGTTGGCAGCGCATCTTACTACAACAGTAATAGACTTAACAGAAAGATATGCATCCAGAAGTCCTAGATATCAATCTCACCTTGAAGAACATAAGAACAATCGCCTTCTGATAAAGACCAAAGTGTTGCCACAATTAGAAAGCCTTTTTGAAAATGATTCTGTACAATTTGATAAAGTCATCAAAGCCAGAAAAGACAGGCTTGGAGAAAAAAATAGTAAAATCAAACATGAAAAAGATTTAATCGTCAATGCTGAGCTTAGAAAAGCTACAGAAATACCGATTCAAATCGCCAAATATTGCCATCGAATTGGCGAAATGGCTACTTATGTCTTTGATTACGGATTTATTTCGGCAAGAGGAGATTCTGCCACAGCAATTCACACGGCTACAGCTGGGATGCTAAGTTGTCTTTCCATTATTGAACTAAACCTTCAACAACTTCCTGCTGATGACTGGATGGAAATGATTCGGGGAGTAAAGGATAAACTTGAAATAAAATACCACCAATTGGATCGAATTTGTAAAGAGAAACATCATCAGCTAAAAAAGGAAGCAGACGAACACTATCGTTTTGAAAAGCTGATGGCTGAATACAAAGCAGGCAAGCATGCTGATAAAATTCTATCGGATGATGACCTTGAAAAATTTGTCACCAACCTCCAGCAATTTATCTGGATTAAAAAAGATAAATTATTTAAGAAGGATAGCGATCAGTTGACCCTACCAATGCAAGTACTAAAACCGCAAGAAATACTAATTCGCTTGATGAAATATGCTGTAATACAAAAAGAATCATTGGGCAGACATTATGATGACACTGGAGCTTTTGAGGTAGCAGGTTTGATCAATAAAAAGAAACGAGTGGTGGAAGTTTCACAGCAGTTCCCAGTTGAAACCATGAGATTCACCTTAGCGCATGAGCTAGGACATGCTCTTTTACATCCTGACATGTTATTACATCGAGATAAACCAATCGATGGTTCCCATACAAGCAAAAACCTTACGGAGAGGCAAGCAGATAAATTTGCCGCCTATTTTTTAATGCCTAGAAAACAGGTTATTAAGATATTTAGAGAGAGATTTGGAAACGAGGTATTTAATATCAATCAAGAAACAGTATTCATGCTCGGCGCGGGCTCGATTCAAACTTTTAGAGAAAAATGCCAAAATCTTCGTGGGTTAGGTCGTGAATTAGCAAGGGCGAACCGAATTGTTGGACACAAATTCACACCACTTTCAGCAATATTTGGTGTATCAGATGAAACTATGGCGATACGCCTGGAAGAGTTGGGATTGATAAAATTTTGATCTATAGATTTTAAAGAAATATTTTAAACTATATCAATTAATGCCTTTCCACTTTTGACTAAAAATTCATGCCAAAGGAAGCATTAAAGTATTTCTGGGGAAGTTACCGTTTCTAGGGAAATGAATTTTTCTCTTCCGTTATTTGGTAAAATAATACATTCCCCGTCACTTGTAATACCTTGACCAGCGTAGTCAACCTAAAATTCACCTCCCCCCTTTCCATTCTTTGTAATTGTTGTACATCAATGCCACATCGTTGACTCAAATCCTTGATGGAGAGTTGATGATGTTTTCTGAATGCTTGAATATTTTGCCCAATCTGATCGTGATAAAGACTGATGGATTTTTTCATACCAACAAAATATCCCAAATAAAATAATTCCTTGACGTATGCTCATACGCCAATCTTATTAAATCGATGAGGTGGAATTGGTCGATTGCCAATTCAAATGTTTGGAGAGCTCAATTCCCTTTTCCGTGATAGAAAATTGAATCGTATCTCCGTGAAAAATTTGAACAGCTCCTTCTTCTTCTAAAGTGCTTAGACAAGAAAAAATAGCAGACCAATCCATCGGCAAGCGTAAAATCAATTCCCTCGGAATAAACTGGTATAAACTAGGTTGTGCAGATTCAGCGACCATTTGTGCGAGCGTATACAATACCAGATCCTTATGTTCCATGAGTCGAAGATAAGCGCTGGAAAAATAACTTTGATTGGAGCCCACCATTTCTTTTAAACATTCGCTTACATTTACTTATGCACGAAACCTTCGACCTACCCGTGTGGTATAATGGGAAAGAGATCATGTTCCCTGCCGAACTCCAGCCCTATGGATATACCCATCGCATCACAGTGCACATCGAGAACTTCCCATTTATGTTTGAGCCTGATGAAGAAAAAAATTACCGAGCCATAATTTCGATTGAAGATCAAAAGAAAGCAGAAAAAATAGATAAACAACTCTTACAAACGGTAGCAGAAACCTTACAAGACCTTTTCGGTTAATCCTCCAATGACTTGTACACCGCATTATCATAGCCAAGAAAAATAGTAAAGTATCCGTCTTCTTTTAAGTGATACCCATAACGATAACAAAAGATAAAATCTTTGTGTTGATGAGTAAAGTATTCTAAATTAAACCCTTGCTTGATAATTTGCTCTCGCTTCTTTTTGACATGTTGTTTTCCACCCAAAGCCTTAGCCAGAATCTGAAAATTCTTCAATAATATTTTATTGATCCGTTTGATATCCGGATGTAATTCTGCCCGCTTCGGATTATGATAAGCAGCCCGACACTGCTCATTACAAAACTTGGCATCCTTCCGCATACGCTGATCCAACGGCTTTCCACACGCTGCATATAAACAATATCGTTCTGAAGGATTCTTTACAGTTTCCATACTATAAATCTAATCAATTTACCCGTTTCTGAAACGTATAATAAACGAAACGGATATGCATAAAAACGGCTATTGTTTCCGAAAGTTCCAAGTTTTGCTGTTCAAAATCATCAACATGAAAACAAAAAATTTCGTACAGCTGATTGGTTACCTCGGTGATGACCCTGAAATCCACAATACGCCATCCGGCCAAACTTTAGGGTATCTACGTGTAGCAACAGATCATTACCGCAAAAAAGAAGATGGTTCAGCCACCACTATTACTACCTGGCATGACATCAAACTATGGAACAAACTGGCCCAGCAACTACTGGGCAATTTTATCAAAGGCAGCCATGTCCTCATTGAAGGTGAAATCCAATACCGCACTTTTTTAGATCATGTAGGACACAAACGCTATATCACGGAAATCAAAGCCGCCAAAATTGTAAACTTGGATCGCTAATTTATAAATGACAAAACAATGTTAGCACATAATAACACTTTCACCTACAGTAAATCACGGAAAATCACAAACTGGGGATGCCGTTTCGATTCATTGACGGAGCTTAAATATGCAATCTCAATTGTTGATGATTACGAATTCTTGCGCGAAAGAGTCATTATTCACTATGATCGCTCTACGCTCGAACCTATCGATTACCTACGGGGCAACAACAGAAGTTATATACCCGACTTTCTGATCCGCCACAAAATCACAGGCGAAGCTTTTTTGGTGGAGATTAAACCGCGGGGATTCGCAGGTCACCTTCAGCTCGATTTACGTAAGACGGTTGCAGAAAAATACATTTTAAAAAAAGGTTATGATTGGAAATACATAGTTGTCTACGATGATGAAGTGATCTTAAACGAGGAACAATTATTTGATTTTAAAGAATGCTGCAAACTGAAATCTAAAGCTGCTTTTAAAATCTGGTTTGACCAGTACAACAGAAAACTAAACAGGGCGTCTCCGTCTGTATTTACAAATGCTTCGCCGGAAGCAAGGGTTAGATTTATCATGTTTGGACATTCCATGCATCCGGGTGGCTGGCGATAGTATGTCATGGCATCGTTCCTTGCGTCGCACTCTTGTACAACTGTCATTTAGGGCAGCAATAGAATTTATCAATTGCTTGTAAGATTCGTGAATTCGAATTATATTTAACTAAATAGCAATATGAACTTATTGAATGTTCCACCTTTTTTTTCTGTTGATTATTGGGATATGGTAGTACAGAATGCTTTGGGCTGCATGATTGGCAGCTTTTTAAGTATTTATGTAGCTTTTTTGATCTATCGAAGTTCACTTAATCAAATGCGAGAAGATGCAGCAACAAGAGAGCGACGCGATCATGCCAATACAAGAACTTATTTTACACAAACCTTGAATAGTATGCTGTCAGTAAGTACTACACAGCTCAAAAATCTTAAAGATTTTCTACATGCCATCTCAACTGACCCGACTGAATATCCATTACTTCCATATACTCCTATGTATGAATTCAAAAGAGTATCTGAAAGTCAGAACCTGGATAAAATTCTGGCTGCATTCACCAGTATCCGAACTAACAGTAATGAAACCATTCATCATTTCTCTGACCTTATTGCAAACGTAGATTATATTAACGCACAGATGGATATCATTGTTAAGCAACTTGAAAAAGCTCAGTTGTATGACAATGATAGAAAAAAACAACTGAAAGCTGCATACGGTAAGATATTTGAATATGTTGGAAATTTATTAAGTCTCCAACGATATGATTATACCCCACCTGTAAGACAAGCATTGGAGTCGGTCGTTACGGATTATAAAAATACGAATGGAGTACTCAATGATCTCAAGTTTGTTTATGAGTCATTTATCATACCGTTAAACGCTTCAATGAATCATTTATATGATAATGCAGAAAGAGGCCCGGTTGTTATGCAAATTATTACAATGACTGACGAAGCATTAAGAACCTATAAAGAAATGATTAAGCAGATTCAGGCGGTTGCAGCCGATGTTAAAGAGGCGACAGGTGCTCTGCTGGAAAATGGAATAAAGCCTCTACAAAATAATGCCTCGCATTTTGGATTTGCAGTTGACTAATAGTATTTTTTAGACAACCTCATTAATTCTAATCCTTCGCGAATTTCTTGACAGTCTTTGTCAAAAGCAAGGTCTGCACCTTCATGTGCATTACGGCTAGCCATTGGTTAGTCTGAAACAAATCGCAGCTCCCGCTGCTTTTGTGCTTTCGGCGGCATAAACCGTTCGCTACCACTCACTTTTTATTCCACGTTCACAAATTTCTTTCGGCCTAAACCTTGCTTTTCCCAAATCCTGTTTCAAGATGGGACTGCTACGATAAGAACGAACGAGGCGTTAGCGGAGTTCATTTTTTCATATGTCAATCCCTTTATATGAAACATACGACACGACTTTCTTATCTCATGCAGCTATCATGGGAGGTACAACGTAAAAAACACATAACAAGGTCAAAAGCGTTGCAAGCAGCGTGGGCGATCATTAGCAATGAGGATATAACCGTTTATTATCTCGTAAAACGACACAGCATCCGCAATGTACCGAATAAGATTGAAGCAAGGGAATTAACCCTCTTTGCTTCACATTAATCAGTAATCATTTTTTATTCATACTTAAAACAAAAATTATGGAAATCATCGCGAGATTAACAAAAGACGCAGAAGTAAAAACACTCAAAGACGAAAGACAGGTAGTCAATTTCTCCGTAGCCATTAATGACAGCTACAAACCAAAAGGAGCGAGTGAAACAACCAAGGTAACCACATATGTGGACTGTGCTTATTGGGCAAACCCCGCCATAGTAAAGTTCCTGACCAAAGGCACTTTGGTAGAACTCTATGGGCGTATGGGTGTGAATGCATATATCAATATGCAGGGAGAAGCCAAAGCAAGTTTGCGCTTTCATGTAAACAACATCAAACTACATGGGGGTAGCAAAAGCAATGGTAATGTAAACAACAGGGAACAGGAACCCGTGACAGTCGTATCCGGACAACTCACTGAACCGCTAGACGATTTACCATTCTAGAACACTTAGCACCGGGTGTCTCCCACTCGGTGCATTATAAACCTTCAAAATCAAATTTATGGCACACAATCTTTTTTATAACACACAAACAGGACAGCACAGTTTTTTTTCAGTAAAAGAAAAAGCGTGGCATGGTTTAGGTAGGATTATTGATCAGTACCCAACCAGTGCAGAAGCCCTGAAATTCGCGGGATTGGATTATGAAGTAATCAAGGAGGATTTGTACACCACTTCTTTTAATTCCGAGGGTCAGGCAATGGACTTTTCCAAAAGGGTAAAAACACATTTCGCAACCATCCGTAAAGACACAGGAGATATTCTAGGAATAGTGGGTAAAGATTACCAGATTGTACAGAATGTGGAGGCTTTCGGTTTTTTTGATGCTATTGTAGGTGGTGACGGCATCCAGTATGAAACCGCAGGTGCATTGGGTAATGGGGAACGCATTTTTATTACCGCTAAACTTCCGAACTACATTAAAGTAGGTAAAGAGGATTTGATTGAGCAGTATTTATTCTTAACTACCTCCCACGA
Source organism: Sediminibacterium sp. (assembly GCA_965279585.1). Lineage (GTDB taxonomy): Bacteria > Bacteroidota > Bacteroidia > Chitinophagales > Chitinophagaceae > Sediminibacterium. The sequence goes on from OZ257248.1 coordinate 2,197,748, forward strand.
TGGATACGGAAGTATTACTGCCGCTTTCACCCCTATTCGTGTGGTATGTCAAAATACTTTAAACTCAGCACTAAAAAGCCATAGCAATTGTATTAAGATTCGCCACACTACAGGTGCCAAGGAAAGACTGGAACAGGCACATAAATTAATGGGAATTACAAATACCCTAAGTGCACAATTGGAAACCATTTTTAACCGTTGGTCAAAAGTAAAAATTAGCGACCCCGAAGTAAAAAAACTGATTCAGCAAGCGATGTGTCCGAATAAAGAAGTGTACAGCAACCTAGTAGCTGGAAAAGACGATGCTTTGAGTACAGCTTTTAAGAATATTTGTGATAACGCATTTGCCTATGCCATGAGTAATGAAACACAAACCATGGATACTACCCGTGGGACATTGTTTGGAGCATACAATGCGGTTACAGGGTATTTTCAAAATGTCCGTAATTACAAAAATGACGAAGCCAAACTAAAATCTCTTTTATATGGCGGTATTGCGCAGCAGCGAACCCAAAAGGCTTTCGACCTTTGTACCAGTTTTGAAAGAGGACAGTTTGCAGACGTCTACAATTAAGTTATCATAAAATTGAAAATAAAAGGGGTTTAATCCCCCTTTTTTTAATGCTGCGAAGCTGCCACCCAATAGAGCAACAGACTGATTAACAGGGGGCGGCAGCTTGTGCTTTTTTAGATAGCTATTGACGTTTTGAATTACGGCTACTTTTTTTATTATTGAAAAGCCTTTTTAGAATAAAGAAACCTAAAACAAATAGTCCGACCTTACAAATTGTAATGATAACCGGATGATTATACCAAGGCTGAACGATTGTATCAACATTTACAACTATCTGACTATCCCCCCACCAGATAATTTCTTTAGTTTCGACTTTATCCAAAATGAGTATTTTCAACTCTGTAGGTGATATATCAAAAGACACCCCTGAAATATCAATCTCAATACTCTTTAGTCGATTTTTTTTATAAAACTCTCGCTTAGCTACTTCGCACTTATGAGATACAAAAACTTCGATATAGATGTCTGTATTCTCATAGGTAATTACGGCATCAGCTACATAATTCTCAATCGAATATTCCAGTCTGACATTTGAATACTTAAGTAGCTTACCAGGAATAGCCAATTCATTATTGGCCCTAATAATTTCTTTTGCTAAATGATGAATTGCTGTCTCCTGATTGCCATCGCATTTTGATGTTGAAGAATGTCTGAAATACCACTGCCGAATATCGCCTTGAACTGCCTCTAACTTTTCATCACACTTATAACAAACACAATTACACGAAAGCCCTCTACTCACTTCCCTTATATAAGCAGGCTTGCCTGAAGTTATTGATTTGGCATAGCAGATTTGAACTTGATTCATTTATTCATTTCCACAAAGTTCGGCTTTTGGCAGCTGAAGCAGCCAAAAAATTCCGGCATAAAACACCTTTTTGAAGAACTACTTCTATTGGATTTATTCCGTTGCTTTCTGGCCTAAATTGCCAAAATCCGCATTGCGTTCCATAATAAATTAAAAATGATATTATGGAAAAGGAATTAACAAAACAGAATTGGAACATGGTAAGCGAAGTAGAGTTGGTGTATAAATCCAAGGTGAAATCATCGGATAGACCACAGCTAAAAAGCGTATTTGATGTCGCTGAATTTTTGAAACAAAATTGGGATGAAAACAAAATTGAACTGTTGGAACAATTCAAGGTAGTTTTCTTGAATAGAAACCATCGGGTTTTGGGCATTTACGAAGTATCATCAGGAGGGGTTAGCGGAACAGTTGCAGACGCAAAATTGATCTTTATGGCAGCTTTAAAAATAAACGCTTGTACCCTCATTATATCCCACAATCATCCATCTGGAAACTTGTGCCCAAGTGAAGCTGATAAAAAACTAACACAACGAATAAAAGAAGCTGCTCTCCTACTGGATATACTACTATTGGATCATATCATTTTAACCAACGAAGGATACTACTCCTTTGCAAATGAAGGGCTTTTGTAGGCCCTCCTTTTTTCATCTTTCATCTATAAGCTGGGCATTTTTTGCCCGAGTCTTTTATACAACCTACCCTATTACTAACTTTATATCATATACGAAGTGTGCCTGTTCCCGCACACGGCAAGATGTTCAAACGTGTCCACGTTTGGGCATCTTGCCCCTTCCCTCGGAACTCGTGCGGGGGATAGAGTAGTCCTGAACAAAGTGAAAATGAACCGTGATGAAAGACCAAGAAAAAGAACCGCGCCTCCTCATCCTGAAAGTCAGGATGAATAGTGCTGAAAAGAACCAACTTAAAAAACTACAGCAATTAACTACCGAAAAAACGGTCAGTAATTATGTACGAAAAGTGGCACTTCAAAAACCGGTAATCGTCAATTACCGAAATCAATCTGCGGATGACTTCCTAAAAGACATGCTAGAGCTCACCAAACAATTGAATGGAGTGGGTAATAATTTCAATCAAGCTGTACATAAACTCCATACCCTTGACCGCATCCCGGAATTCCGCAATTGGATTCATGAACAGCATGACTTACATAAGCAGGTTGTACAAAGCATTGAAACAATTCGTTTACGCATGAATCAACTCTATGAACAATGGTTGCAAAAATAACATCCCCTACAAGGGTCATCGCAGCACTTAATTACAATGAGAATAAAGTGAAAGAAGGTAAAGCAGAATGCCTTCATGCTTCTGGTTATTTACGTAATGCTAAAGAATTGAAATTTCACCATAAACTGGAAGGCTTTGAAAGGCTCAATATTTTAAACAGCAGGGCAACCACCAAAACTCTACACATATCACTGAATTTTGATCCATCTGAAAGCATCCCAAAGGAACAGCTTATTGGCATAGCAACAGACTACATGAATAAAATCGGTTTTGGAGCCCAGCCTTGGCTATTGTACCAACACAACGATGCAGGTCATCCACATATCCATATTTTAACCACCACTATACAATCTGATGGAAAGCGAATTGACACTTACAATATTGGGCGTAACCAATCCGAAAAAGCGAGAAAAGAAATTGAGCAGAAGTATGGATTGATAAAAGCGGAAAATCAGAAGCGAGCATTACATGAACCGATAACACCGGTTCATGCAGAAAAAATCGGGTATGGTAAAACAGAAACAAAGAAAAGTATTACAAGAGTTATCAATGCTGTTTTGAATACCTACTGCTATGGCTCATTACCGGAATTAAATGCAGTACTGAGAACATACAATGTAGTCGCTGATAGAGGAAATCAAGATGGTCGGATATACAAGACCAATGGTCTTATTTACCGGATATTGAATGCTGATGGACATAAAGTTGGTGTTCCGATCAAAGCAAGTTTAATCAATGGCAAACCAACTCTCGATAAATTAGAAACCCTCTTTGAAAAAAACAAACCATTAAAAGAGCCCTATAAAATCCCCTTAAAAAATAGTATTGATCATGCACTAGCCCAATCTCCACGAAATATGTCTTCACTCATTCAATTACTTGAACAGAAAAATATACTTACCGTTATACGTCAAAACGATCAAGGTAGAATCTATGGTATCACATTCGTTGATAGGAACAATAAATGTGTCTTCAATGGAAGTGATCTAAGCAAATCATATAGTGCCTCACACTTGCAAGAAAAGCTGATGGCTTATAACCAACTATCGGTTACCCAACACCAAAAGATACATGAAGAACCTACTAGAGAACTAGACAAAACAATTGATCTTCTGGACATGATTATTTCACCGACAAATGAATTGAATTATACGCCAGGAGCATATTTGAAAAAGAAACGCAGAAAAAATAGAAAAACAATTGGATTATAAAACTTAAATAAACATAACCAATATGTCAGCGACTGGTGAAAATGAAATGGGACTAAGAAAGATAATAGACTTAACAAGATTGGCAAGCCTCTTAGTATTATTGTTGCATTGCTATTTTTATTGCTATGCTGGGTTTTCTTCTTGGGGAATGCGAAGTGATATTACAGATAAAATGCTAAGTCATACAATCATCACAGGTTTGTTCAGAAGCTTTCATTATTCAAAACTTTTGGCTTTAGGATTACTGTTTATATCATTTATGGGTATAAAAGGAAAGAAAAGTGATGAAATACAACCCAAACGTATTGTATTGTTAATAGCAACAGGAATAACCCTATTCTTTGCCAGTGCATTGATATTGAATTGGTCAATGGACATAAAATTTCTGACCTTTTCTTATATAGTTGTGACAGGTATAGGTTTTCTGTGCATTCTTTCAGGCGGTAGTCAGCTAAGTAGACTGATTCATGTAACCCTTTCCAAAGACATATTCAATGAACTCAATGAAACATTTCCACAGGAAGAAAGGCTGATAAAAAACGAGTACTCTGTTAATTACCTGGCAAGCTACCAGCTTAAAGGTAAACGACGGAATAGCTATATTAATATCATTAATCCATTTCGGGGATCAATAGTGTGCGGCACACCTGGGGCTGGTAAATCATGGTTTGTTATCCTACCATTGATTAAGCAAATGATCGAAAAAGGGTATGCTATGCTTATTTATGACTTCAAATATGATGATTTGTCTAAGCCGGCTTATAATTGGATGCTTGCCAACATGCATAAATATGATAAGCCACCCTCCTTTTACTCACTCAATTTTGATAATCTATCCGGCACACATCGTTGTAATCCATTGGATCCTCAGAATATGCTGGATATCACAGATGCAACAGAATCTGCCAGAACGATCCTATTAGGGCTGAATCGCGAATGGATCAAAAGACAGGGTGATTTCTTTGTGGAATCTCCCATCAATTTCGTAACAGCAGTGATTTGGTATTTACGTAAATATGGTAATGGCTGTTTTTGTACCCTACCGCATGTAATTGAAATGATGCAAGTAGGTTATGAAGAATTATTTGCTGTGCTGAATACAGAACCCGAAATACAAGTATTGATTAATCCGTTTATAACTGCCTATGAAAACGATGCAATGGAACAGTTAGAAGGTCAGGTTGCTTCAGCTAAGATCTGTATGGCACGGTTAGCTTCTCCGCAATTGTATTGGGTATTATCTGGCAATGATTTTACCCTTGATATCAACGACCTGGAGCATCCTAAAATTGTTTGTATTGGAAATAACCCCGAAAAGCAGGCGATCTATGGAGCTGTGCTGTCGCTTTACATTTCGCGGTTGGTGAAATTGGTAAACAGGAAGGGTAAGCAAAAATGTGCACTGGTATTTGACGAGTTTCCGACTATTTATTTTAACAATATGGATTCGCTAATAGCCACCGCCAGAAGCAACAAAGTAGCGCCCGTTTTGGGGATGCAAGATTTTAGCCAATTACGTAAAGATTATGGAAAAGAGCAGGCTGATGTGATTGTGAATATATGCGGCAATATCATAAGCGGCCAAGTGATGGGTGATAGTGCGAAATTGCTATCTGAACGTTTTGGAAAAATTATGCAGGACAGGCAGAGCCTATCTATCAACAGAACCGATACATCTTTGAGTAAATCTAGGCAGCTTGATTTTGCCATACCTGCTTCAAAAATATCCGCCTTGTCTTCGGGAGAATTTGTAGGCATGGTAGCCGATAATCCTAACGAAAAAATAAAACTGAAAATGTTCCATGCAGAATTGATGAATAATAGTAATGCGATTAACGAAGAAATAAAAGGATTTAAAAAAATACCTATGGTAACGGAATTGGATACCCAACAAGTGACAGATAATTTTTATCAAATCAAGCATGATATTCTTATGCTCATCGACCAAGAAATATACAAAATCAATAAAAGAAGCGAAGATTATAATGATGATGAATAGGCATTGTATATTAATTACTGAGCTTAATAATTATTGTTGAAGGTCAAATACAAAAATTGTAAGCATGCTCACCTGAACAGAATTTCTTGGATTTTCATATTGAATCTGAATGGTTCTGGAATCGTCAGCAAGTGTACCGGTTTGAGTAATTGTAATCCCACTCTTATTTACTCTTTCATAAATCAGTTGTAATGTCTTTGCAAGATCTGCCTTTTTTCTACTTAAAATAACAAGTCCATTATGATTGTCTTCCTGAGTAGGGTATTGGAAAATTATCTGTCGCAATCCATTATTGATATCACTTGTTTCCTTATAAATTTTAAACTCATAAATATACCTATAATTAATACGCTTGTCAATAACGAGCATATCCGTCCTTCCTATTCTGTTTTCAGATTCACCTGTTGCAAATAACTCGGAGTGTGTACTTAGTCCAGACAAAAAAACACTTCTACAGCCTGTTTCACTTAGACTATTAAGATCATTTAAATGTCGAACAAACTCGTTTCCGACTAGTTTGATTTTTCGATTAATTTCCTCATAGACAAACTTTACATCAATTGTTTTATCCAGCGTGGTTTCCTGACGTTTAACATTTCCCAATAATTCATTTTTCCACTCTAAGAAATTCCTCTCAATGTATAAAATTCCGATATCGTTCTCAGCACAATATTCTCTCATTTCCAATACCCCTGTTGGTCCTGTTCCCAGATAGGTATTTGAACCAATACTTTCAGCAAAATACCAGATGCCACCGATTTTGGCTGCATAACTTATATCATTACTAGCCTGCATGTCAACATAACCAGGATTCATAAAAGCACGATAAAAAGACCTACTTCTATCTCTAAATTCCTTTAGGGATTCTCCTCCCATCTGCTTAGGATCATGCACCTCATAAATAAGTTTGTTATCAGGTGATTTTTTTCTCAATAACCCAAGTAGATCATACACAGAATATGTGATTCCAGGATCTCCGATTGTGATCGCATTTGGCAAAGTCAGTTTATCCTTTAAGAATTTTTCATACATTAAATATGCCGCACCACGTTTTAACGAGACTATAATACTCGCATTAAATAGAGAATCTATGGCACATCCTGTACTTGCTTCATAGGTATTCTTGGCGTTGCCAAGTATATTCTTAATAGACCAATCTTCACCACTTTTTAACCACTCGTAGGCATATTGTTGGTAGGTCGTAAAATTGAAACCCTTACTCAAAATAAAATCACCACCAATCATTTTACTTCAATTGGTTTGATGTAATCTTTTATTTTATTTAATTCCTCCTGCCAGAACTCAGCACTGGTCATGAAAGAAAGGGCATTTTCATGCTTTTGATTATAGCGAGCTATAATAGCGTCATATTCTTCGTTATTTTTGAGCAAATCTCTTAGTGTTTCTTCATACATAGCACCAAAATACAAATAATCCATGCGGATACATAGGTGGCATAGTCACAAATTGGAACTATATCACTTTTTGAAGCCGATTCTTTCACGGTCTTCCCATTTCTTTTCTTCTGACTTACTGTCCAAGAGGTTTTCTATAGTGTCATATATCTGGCTTAATTGGATATCGTGCTCTTCAATTCTCTGTTTTAATTCTTTTAGTTGGTCAATTATATCGCCATTTTCGATCACAAAACGCTTCAATGCAATGAACGCACGAACAATAGCTACACTCATTTTCCGCGCTTGAGGGCTTTTCAGAACTGTAGCCAACATAGTTACTCCATGCTCAGTAAAAGCCATAGGCTTATATCTTGTACCACCATGCCCTGAACTTGAGATCACAAATTGTGATCTCAAGTTTTCGAGTTCTGTTTGGGTAAGAATAAACATGAAATCCTCTGGAAAGATGGATATATTTCGTCTTACAGCCTGATTCAGCGTCCTAGTTTCAACGCCGTATAATGCTGCCAAATCTCGGTCCAGTATTACTTTTTGACCCCTTATTTCAAATATCTTTTGTTGTATGATGGTTAAATTCATGACGCTTGAATTTTGGATTTTAAATGGTAAACTTTTGCTGTTTGAGGTTCGTCGGGATTAGTATCGTTAGGCTGTGAAAAATTTGTCAGCCTCCCTGCGTATTCTTTTTTTACTTCATTTTCAAAACTTCCTAAATAGTTTTCTGTAGTAGTAACATTGGTATGACCGAGTGCCTCTTTAATAAATTCTGTACTAGCTCCGGAGCGTTTCATGATTGTTGAAAATGTATGACGTGAAACGATGTTAGTCACGATTCTGTTTAGTTTGAGTTCTTTCGAAACCTTTTCCATGCCTTTATTGATAAATGTCCTGAAATGGTTGGCAATATCAAAGCGCTCCAGCATATTGATGTTATCACGCATAATTGGGAATATATAATTGTTCGACTGTTTATCCGGATTGCCCCATTTGTTTATAACGGCCTGCATTTGAGGAGAAATATATGCGGTAATAAGTACCGGATTGCCGCGAGCTGATCTTTCAGTCTTGGCGCGTTCATAACTTAGATACTCTCCTTCAATGTCTTTGTATTTTAGGTAAAGCATATCCTTTGTATTCATTCCGTTAGCGAGATAGCAGAATATCCAGAAATCCCTGGCTTTTTCAACACGTACATCATCGGTTTTATAGTTGAATATCTTTTGAACATCAGCCAATGTTAATGAGCGTTTATTATTGCGAGAACTGGGTAGCATGTACAGTCGTCTGCCAAATGGATAGCAGTCTTCCTTGCGTATAATCTTCCTGAAAATAGCTTCGTTGAATATAGCCCGCAGAGAGCGCAGTTTAATCCCGACAGTGGTTTTAGAAACGCCTCTGTTTAAACTCCATTTTTCATAGCGGACTAGCCATGTTACTGTGATCTCCTCAAACTTTACATTGCCGCCAAATCTTTTTAGGTTGTTATAAGCATCTTGATAATTGAGCGCACTACCGATACGTTCTTGTCGTAACAGTGTTTGGATATGCTCAGAAAAGACATAGGAAATATGATCTTTGCCTGGATGCAACTCGGTAAGAATACTAAAGCGCTTTTTAAAAGGCTCAAGATTAAACTCACTGTCAAGAAGCGTAAAGGGTTTATCCTTTTTCTTTTTTGTTTTCAAACAGTGCTGCCCACCGTATAACTCAAATTCGAATTTCTCAAAGGTAAATCCACTCATCTCTTTACATAATGTATCTGCTTTAGCACGTAACAGATCCAATTGTTGGTTTATCTCTCGAAGCGTCTTGCCGGGATTGGATGCGCCTAACTTGCGAAAACTCTCTTCTGTTAGATCGTAAATGGTTTGAAAATCGCGGGTCTTACCTTTGTAACTGATGCGAAGTTTAACGGGATAGGTTCCGTTCTTTTTTACCCTACGCCGATCTAGGGTAATGATGGATGAAGCTGCCATAATTTTTGTTTTTCATTTTCGTCCGTTCAAACACACGTCAAAAATTTGCAGGTGATTTGCAGGTAATTGAGGCAGAAAACCAGCAAAATCAACCAAAAACAAAAGTAATAGCTCTAAAGAGAATTCATTGCAAATCAAGCGATAACAGTAAATAAGCGATATTAAGAGAAATAAACGAAAAGTCTAGTTATTCGCTCAAAATCTGGTTATCGCAAGGTAGTGCAGGTTCGATTCCTGTTCTGGGCACAAAAGCAGCAAATCATTTGCTGCTTTTTTTATGGTTACACATCAAGCCTGTTCCTGATAAAATATATGTAACCTTAAAATGACATTACAAAAGAACCTTTACTACAAATGAGGAACAGGATGTACCGTAACATTACAGTGAAAATCAAACAGATAAGATTGAATACGAAACTTGAATGTAACTGCATACTAAAACAAAATCAGTTATGTTAAAAAACCAACCTATTCACTATACTGATCTATAAATCCGACATTTTAACTTTTTAGGGTATCAATTAGTATCATTTTTGATTTCAGTTTCATTCAGAAGCTTATTTATAAAATCCAATCATCTAAAAAATCCCTCATGAGAAACAAAATCCATCCATTCGTATGCTTAGGCATGGCATGTCTAAGCCTTTTGGTAAGCTGCACCAAAGACAATAACAGCTTGGCTGCTTTTCAGCCTGAAATCACCAATGCTCCTGATAATTTTCAGCTACAAGCTACCAATGTAAAAGATGTAACAACTACTATTGATTACAATTGGACCAATTCGGGTAGTTCAGCTACACTTAATAAATCCGGAGTGCTGAGTTCTGGAGCTGCAAAGGTTTTGCTGATAGATAAAAATGGAACAACCGTACTAACATCTGATCTGAAAGTGACAGGTGATGAAACAGCAACAATCGGAGTATCAGGTATCTGGAAGATCCGACTTGAACTTTCTTCCTATAATGGCACACTGAACTTTAGGGTACAGAAGAAATAATTTTGTTCAAAGATTTGAAAATGCACAATCATCCTATTCCGATAAAATTGGAATAGGATGATTGATAGACTTATTCTCTATTACTGATCATCCTTGATTTTTTTAGCCCCATAAAATCAATTGTGTCAAATTCCAACTCCTCCACCCGATCGGTTACACAATAATTAACGATCGTTGGAAATAGATGAGCTCTATTGGCATCTACCATAAGCACTTCATAACCACTGGTATACTTGGAGGAAGAAAAATGGATGATCGCCACTCCTTTTTTCTGATCAATGATCTGAATAGTTACGGTATCTCCCATATACCCACCATTTCTTTCAATAGTAAATTTCCCTTTTCCATGATCTTTGATCGATTTGATCCAAGATGGTAGCGGTCCTTCAACAGTATGGTTCATAGTAGTGGTATCGGTGATGCGAAATCGAAAAATACAACACCAGTCTGAGGCATGATAGGTATAGTACTTGCCTTTGTATTGAAAAAGCGGTACCCAATTGCGAGGCAGCGATTTGACGCGATCTATTTTTTGCTTATGGTTGGGTCTTTCTAAACATTGTAGTCCATCAAAATAAGTTGCAGAATCGTAACGATTGAATTGATATTGGGTAATACGATTTCTAAAGACAGAATTTTTAGCAGTATCAATGAAGATGGCATGATAAAATGCGTAAGGGGTATCTGCTACTGTTCTATCGATAAATAGCGTATCCTGTGCTTCGGTCGAAAGACCTATACCAACAAAAAAAATAGTCAACAACCGCTTCATGCTATCCCTTTCTTTATAGATGCTGTTTTAAAGATATTACACATCAATCATTGAAAATATACTCCAATATTCAATACCTTGGTACAAACAACACCCTATGCATAAACGCGATTTCCTGAAATCTCTTTCACTCGCAGGCATCTCCCTACCCTTTAGCGGACTTGCGATGGAACAATGGATCAATAAATACGAATCCATGTCAGCAGAAAACCTTGCAACAGAAGAAGATTTCTGGTCAGTGATCCGTTCCGGATACGTATTGAAACCCGATTATATTAATCTGGAAAACGGTTATTATAATTTTCTGCCGCAGAATATTCTGGAAGCCTATATCAACAATATCAGAGAGGTCAACAAACAAGGTGCATTTTATATGCGTACGGTGCAGGGAGAGAATAAAAAGAAAAGTGTGGAGCAATTGGCAACATTAGCCGGATGCAGTGCAGAAGAATTGATCATCACCAGAAATACCACTGAATCTTTAGATACCATCATTGGTGGTTTCCCTTGGCAACCCGGAGATGAAGCCGTGATGGCACATCAGGATTATGGTGCTATGCTGGATATGTTCAAACTAGTAGCCAAAAGACATGGCGTAGTCAATAAGATCATTTCTGTTCCGAATAACCCGCAATCAGATGAAGAGATCGTTCAACTCTATGCGAATGCTATTACACCCAAGACAAAATTGTTGATGGTATGTCATGTCATCAATATCACCGGACATGTAATGCCGGTTCGAAAGATCTGTGATATGGCACACAGTAAAGGCGTACAGGTATTGGTAGATGGCGCTCATGCATTTGCTCAACTGAATTTTAAAATACCCGATCTGCATTGCGATTATTATGGTGCCAGTTTACACAAATGGTTAAGTGTTCCATTGGGTGCAGGTATTCTATATGTCAAGAAAGACCTGATACATCAGAACTGGCCATTACTCGGACCATCAGAAGGTGAAGAGAAAAGTATTGCCCGATTGAATCATACCGGCACACATCCTGTTGCAACAGATATTACGATTCCGTTTGCCATTCAGCATTACCAAATGATTGGTAGAGAAAGAAAAGAAGCCAGATTGAAATACCTGCAACAATATTGGACCACTCAAGTACGCAAGTTTCCCAAAGTGATTATGAATACCCCTGAAGATCCCAACCGCTGTTGTGCAATTGCCAATGTGGGTATCAAAGGAATAAAGCCAGCAGATCTCGCAGCTACACTGTTGAATCAATACAAGATCTATACCGTGGCGATTGATAATCCAACTGCCCATGTTCAAGGCTGCAGAATCACGCCGAATGTATACACCACTACAGCAGAACTTGATACACTTGTAAAAGCGTTGGGAAATCTTTGATTTTTTGATCTGTGATTTCTTGATTTAATTTGAGAGGTGAAAAGTCAAAAGTGAAAAGTGAAAGGTGAAGGGGATTCGAAAAAAAAAAAATCAAAAAATCAAAGATCAAAAAATCACAGATCAAAAATGAGCCTCTCCCCCTCTGATTGGATATCCAACTACGCAGATGCACTGTATGCTTATGCAAAGCCAAGAGTGAATGATGCACAGTTGGCGGAGGATTTGGTACAGGAAACATTTCTGAGTGCATGGAAAGCGAGAGATGGATTCAAAGGAGAAGCTTCTGAGAAAAGTTGGTTATTTACAATCCTAAAAAACAAGATCATTGACCACTACCGGAAAAAAAGCAAAGAGATCATTCATTCAGCTTCGGAACAGGATGCCACAGATGATTTCTTTAATCAAGCGGAACATTGGACAGAAAAAGACCAGCCGCTGAACTGGGGCGTTGATGGACTGGATTCCCTACAACAAAAAGAGTTTCTTACCGTATTGGAAGGATGTAAGAAAAAATTACAACACCTGCAACAAGTCGTATTTGTGATGAAGTATATGGAAGACCTGGATGCAGCGGATATCTGTAAGGAACTAAACATTACACCGTCTAACTATTGGGTATTGATACATAGAGCCAAGCTAGGACTAAGGGCCTGTCTGGAGAAGAATTGGATCAACCTGAAATAATAACCTGATCAACATGGGATTATTTACCATCAGTTGCAAAAAAGCTACTTACCTCGTTTCTAAAAAGGAAGAAGGGAAGTTGAACTGGATCGAAAGTATTCAGTTGCGTTCGCATATGGCGATCTGTAGTTTGTGCAGGTTATTCGAGCAGCAATCCAAATTCATCACCAAGCATGCCAAACACTTGCATAGTGAATCCTCGCTTTCAGAAGACCAAAAAAGGAAGATGGAGCAGGCATTAGATCAAATCCAATAGACCGCAGATTTTTATGATGGGTTATGATTGATAAAAAAATGTCGAACATATTGCTATATTCGACATTCTTGATTCCTCTGTTGGATATTCATTATTTCTCCGAAGGATTCTTCTTCCCCGCCAGTAATTTCTCCAGCGCGGTTTCTAATCTTCTTTGACGAGTTTCTTCCTTTTTAGCCCCTTGGATCCAGGTTACATATTCTTTCTGGTTAGTGAAAGATAAAGAGCTGAAAAATTCTTTGGCTTCTTCGTGTTTGGTGAACAGTCTTTCCAGTTCTACCGGAGCAACCACCAAACGCTTTTCAAAATCCACCCCTATTTCCTGACTCTTTACTTCAGAAAAAGCTCTGGATCGGTTAGGGATCTTATCCGTTTTCTTAAAACGAATCGCGCTCCATACATGGTCTAATGCCACCTGACGAACGGATTCATATTCTTTTTTGGTCAAACAATCCCAGCTGCAATCGCGATTGAGATCGCTAACGATCTTGCTGGTTGTTTTAGGATAGGCCACCCATAATTTGCTGTCTTCATGCAGGGCCGGAATCACTTCACACAAAACAGTGTTCAGCTGTTGTTGGCTGATGGCAAAAACCAAAGCAAAATCTACCTTTCTACTTCTGAGCAGAGGAGTCACATTTTTGGCGTAGGTTAATTTGGCAAACTGTTTTTCAATCGCTGAAGGAAGACCCTGGATTAAGAGGTTCTTCTCATCCTTCAGCTGTAATTTTTCTAACATCGTCTGATTTGACATGCCTAAAGAGAAATTTACAAGGATGAACAAAAGAAGTGCAAAGTTAAAAAAATGTTACTGCTTTCAGCAAACAATTGACGGGTATTTTGTGTTTACGACCGTTTTTTAACAGAAAGAGGGCTGATTTTACTGTGATATACTTAAAAAATACAATGTGAAGACCTGTTGTCAAGTGAATTGTGAATAGTGAATTGTCAATAGTCGATCTAGGTTAACCACATCATTGACCATTCACAATTCACCATTCACTACTTCTTATAATACTGGTTCACCGTCTGATCCATGATCTTTTGCAGTTCGGCGATACGGGTTTCATCGGCCGGGTGGGTACTTAGGAATTCAGGGGGCTTATTACCTCCCGAAGCTTCCGACATTCTTTTCCAGAAAGCAATGGCTTCACGAGGGTCATAACCCGCCAAAGCAGAGAACATCAGACCCAATCGATCTGCTTCCAATTCATTTTTGCGACTGAAAGGCAACATCACTCCTACATTTGATCCAATACCATATGACATCATGAACAAATTCTGCGTCTCAGCAGGTTTTGACGCCAATGCTGCCGATAATGCCATCCCTCCCAATTGCTGAAACATACCCTGACTCATTCGCTCGTTACCATGTCTTGCCAGTGCGTGGGCTACTTCATGTCCCATTACCACAGCCAATCCTGCTTCAGTAGCAGTATAGGGCAAAATGCCGGTATACACCACAATCTTTCCTCCCGGCATACACCATGCATTGGGTTCTTTATTGTTGACCAGATTCACTTCCCATTGGAATCCCTCAATTTCTTTACTAAGTCCTTTTTCTGCATAATATTTTTTGATGGCACCAATGATACGGTCGCCCACATTCTTCACCATAGCAGCATCTTTATTGGCATTAATAGGCAATGGTGGATTCGTAGTAATAAATTCCTTGTATTGTGAAAAAGCCATGGCCTGTACTTCAGACTCCGGAATCAAATTCAACTGATTGCGACCGGTAATACTATTACGGTGACATGCAGTAACCAACAAAGAAATTGAACAGATAATAATCAGATAACGTTTCATAGCAACAGATATTTAGGAATACAGGAAAATCCTTACAAAGATAACCCCAATGAATACTTAAATGGATGATTAAAGGAATAACTGTAAAAGATACAAGAGTTCAACAATTGTATATAAACACAACTGATGATGAAGAGGTACAATAGCTTCCGCTATTGTATATGTACTACTAATGATTAGTACTCAATGATTATTGCTTAAAGCGATCTCTTCTGAGTCTTCTTTTATCTCGATGACGCAGTATGGGCACTTTACTTTCTGTGCCTTTGAGGATACGGGATATATTTTTCTGATGGGTCAATACTACCATCAAGGCAACCAACACCGCAAAAATTCTGTAAAGCGTTTCCTCCTCATTGAAAATGAAAAGAATAAAGACCATGAATGAAATCCCGGCCAGAATAGAGCTCAATGATACAAATCGAGTGAGGTATAGAACGATCAGGAATACACCAATACAACACAAAGCAACCACCGGTTGAATGGCTACTGCCATACCCAATAAAGTAGCCACACCTTTACCGCCACGGAAATTAGCCCAGATAGGGAAAATATGTCCCAATACTGCTGCCAGACCCAGCCCAATCATCAGATTGGTTCTATCCCATTCATTCGTTAAATAATAAGGGAGAAGGATATAAAGAGAAGTGGCAATTACGCCTTTGATCACATCTACCATCATTACAAAACTGCCCCACTTGGAGCCCAGTACACGGAAGGTGTTGGTAGCACCGGCGTTACCGCTGCCATAGTCTCTGATATCAATACCAAAAAAGCTTTTGCTGACCCAGATAGCGGTGGGAACCGATCCAATTAAATATGCCAATACAATGAGCAATAATTCGTTCATCGGGGGGTGGTTGAAGTTTGGAGCTACAAATATAGCTAAAATGAAGATAATGATTTCTTAACAGACACCAATGGGGAAAATCAATTCTTCAGGTGCAAAGCTATCCACCCTTCTTTGGTGAGGGTACGTTGATGTACCCAACCCAATGTTTTACAAGCTGTTAGTATGTCCGATTCGTCCATCACCAGTAAACCACTGAGTAGAACATCACCTCCAGACTTCACTCCTTTACCCAATAAAGCCAGGTTATCAAGAATGATATTCTTGTTAATATTTGCGATTACGATATCGTATCGTTTATTAGTGTATGCCGTATCAAATAATTGAATATCAATATTATTACAATGATTGATTGAACTATTTTCCGAAGCATTTTCAATACACCAAGGGTCATTATCAACCGCTAGGATCTCCGAAGCGCCTAATTTTTCAGCCAAAATAGCCAGAATACCCGTACCGGTACCAAAGTCAAACACAGATTTCCCTTGGAAATCAATGGATTCCATCAATTGCATCACTGAGTAGGTAGTTCCGTGATGTCCGGTTCCAAAGCTCATTTTCGGAGTAATAATGATCTCATGCTTCACACCCGGAATCTGCGGATGAAACCCTGCGCGCACACCTACAAAATCTCCCACCTGTATCGGATCAAAATTAGACTCCCAGAGTGCATTCCAATTTTGTTTCTCAATGATTGATTTTGAATATGTTAAGGAATATTTATTCAATATTAAATCAACAGCATTCCAGTCTATTTGCTCCTCCGGAATATAGGCTTTCAACACTTCATCCAATTCTTCAAAACCATCAAATCCTATAACTGATAGTTCTGCCACCAGTGCTTCCTGTATGGAAGTATCTGCCACTTGGATAGTGATCTCAATAGATCTGGCCTCACTCATATCATCCTATTTTAAGTAAAGAAAAGAGGCATTCTTTTAGGGAATGCCTCTATATCAAGTTATGCTTTTGAATTATTCTCCTTTGGGTTCAGAAGACTGATCTTCTCTTGGCTTCTGTCCTTCGGGTCTTGGCATCAATACCTTACGGCTCAATTTGAATTTGCCGGTCTTAGGATCCAGACCTACCAACTTCACTTTCACCATATCACCTTCATTGAACAAGCCTTCCATGCTTTCCAAACGCTTCCAGCTGATCTCACTGATGTGTAACAAGCCTTGCTTACCCGGCATGAATTCTACGAATGCACCAAATTCCTTGATACCTTTCACCGGACCCTCATACACATCTCCTACCTGAGGCACTGCAGTGATACCACGTACCCATGCTACAGCTTTATCAACAGATTCTTTATTGGCAGAGAAGATACTTACCTCACCGGTATTACCTACTTCTTCAATATTGATCGTGGTACCTGTTTCACGCTGAATCTCCTGAATCACTTTACCACCCGGTCCGATCACCGCACCGATGAATTCTTTGTCGATCACCAGTTTCACCATACGTGGCGCATGTGGTTTCACATCCGGACGATGTGCAGGGATACACTCATACATGGCATCCAGAATATGTAAACGTCCTTTTCTAGCCTGCTCCAATGCTTCACGCATTACTTCCATGCTCAGTCCGTCTACTTTAATATCCATCTGTACACCACAAATACCATCGCGGGTACCGGTTACTTTGAAATCCATATCACCCAGATGATCTTCATCACCTAAGATATCCGTTAAGATCGCATACTTACCATCTTCACGTGTGATCAATCCCATCGCTACACCACTCACGTGTTTTGGAACAGGAACACCTGCATCCATCAATGCCAGAGAACCGGCACATACGGTAGCCATAGAAGAGGAACCATTACTTTCTAAAATATCACTCACCACACGAACAGTGTACGCATAGGTACTGCTGTCCGGCATCATCTGCTTCAGTGAACGCTGGGCCAGGTTACCATGACCTACTTCACGACGGCTCTGACCGCGCATCATTTTCACTTCACCTGTACTGAATGGAGGGAAATTATAGTGTAAGAAGAATTTAGAATCTACTGATTTTGCAGCACTTTCTACCAACAATTCATCTAAAGCAGTACCGAAAGTAACCGTTGTAAGTGATTGAGTTTCACCACGAGTAAATAAAGCAGAACCGTGTGGAGTTGGCAATGGATCGATTTCCATCGCTAATGGACGAACTTCATCCAATTTACGACCATCCAAACGGAAACGGTCATCAATGATCATGCTGCGTACGACTTCCCATTTCAGGTCTTCGTAGTATTTCTTCGCTAATTTTTTCTCCAGATCAGTTGCTTCTTCACCTAAGCTGGCGATCAACTCTTCTTTCAATGCACTGTAGGCATCGCTACGCTCATGCTTGGCAGATCCTTTACGAGAGATCTCATATACACGCTGTTTAGCAAAAGCATATACTTTCTCACGGATCTCTTCATTCTGCTCAGGCTTTTTATAGTCGCGAACAGTAGTAATACCTTTCTTCGCACGCAATTCAGCCTGCGCTTTGATATGAATACGAATGGCATCATGCGCCATTTCCAATACTTTGATCAGATCTGCTTCAGAACACTCTTTGGCTTCACCTTCCACCATCATCAAGTTTTTCTCGGTAGCAGCTACGATGAATTCCATTTCAGACTTCTCGAGTTCTGAACGGGTTGGGTTGATGATATACTCACCATTGATTCGTCCAACACGAACTTCGCTGATAATCTCTTTCACAGGAATATCTGAAACAGCCAGTGCTGCAGATGCAGCCAAACAAGCCAATGAATCAGGCATCACCTCATCATCACTAGAGATCAGGCTTACCAATACCTGTACATCGCACAGATAATCTTCTGGAAATAATGGACGAAGCGCACGGTCAATCAATCGACTGGTCAGGATCTCATAATCATTCAAACGTGCTTCACGCTTAAAGAATGAACCGGGGATACGTCCCGCAGCAGCAAACTTTTCCTGATAATCTACGCTTAATGGGAAGAAATCTTGTCCTTCCTTAGGTTCTTTATTAGCAACAACAGTCGCCAATAACACGCAGTTACCTTGACGAACTGTTACGGCTCCATCAGCCTGACGAGCTAACTTACCGGTTTCTATGGTAACGATACGATTTCCACCGATATCGAAACTTACACTTAATGGTTGTGATAACATAAACTGAATTTGTTAGGATCTCGATCAGACACAAGGCGGGAAATCGTGCTGAAAGGATCTTGGTTAAAAGGGAATTGATCGAAAAACAGGTATAGACACAAATAACTATTCCCAACCGCTAAAAAATATCAGTTGGGAATAGCATGTATCATAGACTGAAAAATTATTTTCTCAGACCCAGTTTCTCGATAAGTGCACGATAGCCCTGCAGGTTTGTCTTCTGCATGTAAGTCAACAAACGCTTACGCTGACCTACCATCTGCATCAAACCACGGTGAGTGGAATAATCTTTTTTGTTGGCTTGCAAGTGCTTAGAAATGTGGGCAATACGCTCAGTCAGCATAGCAACCTGACCTTCAATAGAACCCGTGTTAGTGGCTTTACCACCGAATTCAGCAAAAATGCTGGCTTTTTTTTCTGTTGTTAAATGAGACATCTGAAAATGTTTAATAGACTCCGGAATGTTTTCCTCTTTATTTTTATCGGCTGCAAAGGTAGGTAATATCATGGAATTTTGATAATTTTAATCCGGATTTTTAACCCAATTTGTCTTCCGGCGCATACAGTATCCTCCCGTAACTGTCCAACCGCTGAAAAAAGTTGTTTGCCAACACCCCGATCAAGGGGAATTGTAACTAATTTATTGATTTACAACAGAATACCATTTATTTTGTTGTACCAGCAAATCCATGGGCATGTTTGGAGTCACGATTCTTGGTAATAATTCTGCCCTGCCGGCTTACGACAGGCACCCCACTTCGCAGGCTATTACCCTGAACGAACAGTTATTCCTGATCGATTGCGGCGAAGGTACCCAAATGCAGCTGGCCAAGTACAAAGTCCGACGCGGACGAATCAACCATATCTTCATCTCTCACCTGCATGGAGATCATTATTTCGGATTGATCGGTCTACTCACCAGTATGGGATTACTCGGACGTGAGCAAGATCTTCATCTATACGGTCCACCCCAACTCAAAGAGATCATTCAACTACAACTGGATGTGGCAGCTACCACCCTTCCCTATCCATTGCACTTTTATGGCCTTGAAGAAGAGGGGTTAATCCTCGATCATCCCAAATTTTCTGTGGAATGTTTTAAAACCCAACACCGCATACCCTGTTTCGGGTTTGTGATCCGGGAAAAAAAGAAACCCAGAAAAATCAATAAGGAAGCTGCTTTGTCGTACGAGATACCATCCGTGTATTATGAGCGTTTGAAGAATGGGGATGATTATGAAACAAGAGATGGGAAGATCATCAAAAATGAATGGGTTACTTTTCCCAATACACCCGGAAAAAGTTATGCGTTTTGTGCAGATACCATCTATGATCCATCCATCGCTGAAAAAACAAAAGGCGTCACGGTTTTATACCATGAAGCAACTTATCTGAAAGACCTGGAAGAAAGAGCGGCTGCACGTTATCATTCCACCACCATTCAAGCTGCAGCCATTGCACAACAAGCAGCTGCACAAAAATTATTGATCGGACATTTTAGTAGTAAATACGAAGTCTTGGATGATTTTCTGACCGAAGCACAGTCTGTATTTCCCAACACACAATTAGCGATCGAAGGAACGACTTATTTGATCTAAACTTTTCATTCAACCATAGTATGGACCGCAGATTTTTATGATTGATTATGATCATAACCAATCATAAAAATCTGCGGACTATTAATTGCCCACGTTCGTAACTATCCATTTATAAAAGTCACGAAACTCTTGTCTCCAGTAGGTTTCATTATGTTGCCCCACAGGATTGATAACAGTTCTGATGATATAACGTTGTTTTTTCTGAAGGATCTCACTCATTTTTTGAAGATCGGTCACCGACGTACTTCCCTCCTTGCTACCCGTATAGAAATAAAAGGCAGGCATACCCGGTGTATTGAAATTTTCAGCAAGTGAATAAATGTCTTTTGTTATCCATAAAGAAGGAGAAAAAACACCCGCACCACCAAAGACATCCGGATATTGTAATACGGCATACAAACTGATCAATCCTCCCATACTACTACCTGCCACATAATTATTGGGGGCAGATTTGAGTGTTCGGTATTTGGAATCGATATAAGGTTTTAATGTTTGAGCCAGAAAATCTGCATAGGCTTTACCTTCCCCCATACCATATTGCGGATGATCAAATGGATTGTATTCTGTCATTCTTTTTTCACCCCCATTATCAATACCCACAACGATCATTTCTTTTTTCAGTTGTTGTTGTAAAGTATCCAAACATTCATCTACGCCCCACTCTCCCATAAAAGCCGTCTGGTCATTGAACAAATTTTGTCCGTCCTGCATGTACAGCACAGGATAGGTTTTGGTTGAGTTGGCATATCCTTTGGGCAAATAGATCCATATTCTTCTGCTTCGATTCAATTGAGGGATTTTAAAAGCCGTATCGATGATTCGCACTTGTGGACTGGCAGTGTATCTTTTCGGAACATCAGGATAGCTGTCTTTCCATCCCGGTATCACCAACTCCTGGGTTACATCATCATTGACTTCAAGTACACGATCTGCAATATCTCTTCCATCGGATGTGGTTTCTACTTTATCAAATCCACCACGCGTAAACTTAAAAGCATAGACCCCTTGTGCCATATTACGCAACACAATACTCTTTCTCGTACCGCCAAAGGGTTTGAGTTTATAGTTTTCATCTTTGGGATTCCAATTGTTGAAATTACCGGCTACATAGATATCATCATTCTCTTTGGTGGCCACTGAATTCACGATCAGACGAACGGTGAACTGGGCTTTCGACTCTACAGCAAAAAGAATAGCGAATAATAAAATGAGTTGCTTCATGTTTTGAAAATACAAAACTCTTGTGTGGAATATTTGATCGAAATAGTTAAAAAATAAGCCACAGATTCACAGATTAGTTTAAAACAATCTGTGAATCTGTGGCTTATCACAATCACCACTGAAGGGTTAATCTAATATCTCAACATCCTTAGGATACTTCGCAGCACTGAAGACAAATACATTATCTGCCACAGCCTTATTCGGAACAATATTGGTAAAACTTACCTGCACTGTGTTATTGCCTTTATCCAAGATCACTGCACGTGCAATCATATTCTTGGTCTTATCAACAAAGATGTTCACTTTAGAAAAATTCTTGCGGTTATCCAAGGGTTTCAGTTCGATCTCATGAAAATTACCTTTGGTACCAATCAACTTGAAAGAAAAGTCTTTATCGTAAGCACCGGATAATATTTTTTGTGGACTCAATGTTTGTCCGGTCTCCTCTACATTAGAAACGGTGATCGTTTTGGCACCATCATAGTTATAGGTCTTCGCACCATCACAAAGGATCTCATTCTTTCCTTCTTTCAACACATATTTTTGTCCTTTGGTAACAATGGTTCCTTTTTTAGTTCCATTACTTTTTCCTTTGCTGGTCAGAGAAGTGATCGTGAATCCTGCAGAAATGGTTTTATAAGCTTTTACAGTATTGCTAACAGCATCCAATATCTTTTTAGCGTTGGGATCATTCTGGGCATTTACTTGCATCAACATCACAAGAAAAACAAGTGCAATCGAGTATAATTTCTTCATCATTTTCAATTAAAGGCGCAAATATAAGTTTTACTGCCTTGTATGACAGAAAGCGTGCCAATTAGTTTACGAGCAAGGGGTTATATACTGTTATAAATCGGTGAAATGGCAGAATCATGACATAGAATCGAGGAATTCCTGCAGTTCCATATCGGTTTTAAATAATACTTCGCGGGCCTTGCTGCCTTGGTTCGGACCTACTACACCTGCTGCTTCCAGTTGATCCATCAGTCTACCTGCGCGGTTATAACCCAGTTTCATTCTACGTTGTATTAAAGAAGTGGAACCCATCTGACTCTGTACGATCAATCTGGCTGCGTCTTCAAACAATGGATCACGCTCACTGGCATCAAAATCTCTTCCTTCCATTTCTTTTTCATCCACATATTCAGGCAACAGGAAGGCTTGCGGATAGCCTCTTTGATCACCGATGAACTCACATACATTTTCAACTTCAGGTGTATCAACAAAAGCACACTGCAAACGTGTGATCTCACCATTGTAACTCACAAGCATATCCCCCTTACCGATCAATTGTTCTGCACCACCTGCATCTAAAATAGTTCTACTATCGATCTTACTCGAAACCTTGAATGCGATACGCGCCGGGAAATTTGCTTTGATGGTACCGGTGATAATATTTACGGATGGACGTTGCGTAGCAATGATCAAATGAATACCGATAGCACGCGCCAATTGTGCCAATCGGGCAATCGGCATTTCTACTTCCTTACCTGCTGTCATGATCAAGTCAGCAAACTCATCCACTACCAATACGATGAAAGGAAGGTATTGATGTCCTTTTTCAGGATTCAGTTTTCTGGCCGTGAACTTTTCATTGTATTCACGAATATTTCTACAACCCGCTTCTTTCAATAGATCATAACGGTTGTCCATTTCAATACACAATGCATTCAATGTATGAACGACTTTCTTGGTATCGGTAATGATCGATTCTTCTTCTCCCGGAAGTTTTGCGAGGAAATGCTTTTCGATCACACGATACAAACTCAATTCTACTTTCTTTGGATCTACCAACACAAACTTGAGTTGTGATGGATGTTTTTTATACAATAAAGAAACCAGTATTGCATTCAATCCCACCGACTTACCTTGTCCGGTAGCACCCGCCATCAATAAGTGAGGCATACTGGCGAGATCCACGATAAAGTTTTCATTATCGATCTTCTTACCGATCGCGATCGGTAATGAGAATGCACTGTTCTGAAACTTATCACTGGCCAACAGCGTTTTCATACTCACCACGGTCTTACGCACATTCGGTACTTCAATACCAATCGTGCCTTTACCCGGTATCGGCGCAATGATGCGGATACCAAGGGCTGCAAGACTCAATGCGATATCATCTTCCAGATTTTTGATTCTACTGATACGCACACCAGGAGCCGGAACGATCTCATATAAAGTTACTGTCGGACCCACCGTTGCCGCAATACGCTGAATGGCGATATCATAGTTCTTGAGAGTAGCAATGATCTGGTTTTTATTGGTCTCCAATTCCGTTGGGTCATGAACGATCTTTTCACTACCATGGGTTTCCAACAAATCCAAGCCCGGGTATTTATAATCTTTCAGATCTAATGTGGCATCGTATTTAGTATTCAGCTTGCCGGGTGTAGCTACCGGAGCCACTTCCAACTCTTCTTCTTCCTCCGGTGTCTCTTTGATCTCCAATTCAAGACCTTCCGTATCAACAGGCGCTTTTTTAGGCTGTATCACATTGATCAGTGGTTCAGGTTTTGAAATAACTTCTTCTTCCATTTCCATCACAGCTTCTTCTTCCTCTTCCTCTTCCTCTATTTCTTCTTCCAACTCCTCTTCTTCGTCTTCTTTTTCTACTACATCAAATTCATTCATGGGATCAGCCTCTTCTTCTTCGTCTTTAGGCATGATGACCACAACTCCACTACCATCAGATTTTAGTTTATTCTGACTCACAGGCAATCCATCTTCATCGACTTCTGTATCAGCTGCCGCAGCACCATTCTCATCCCATTCTTGCTTCACAGCCACTTCATCATCAATCGATAATTTAAAATCATCATCATGTGCTTTATTGACTGCCGGTGAAGAGAAATTCCACTCAGGCCATTTAAACGAGGGATTGAAACGCCAGATCACATAACTGAATACTGATAACGCCAATAACGCTCCCGTTCCAACATTACCGATCCATTTTACAAACCAAGCATTCAACAATTCACCTACACCTCCACCCCAAGAGAAAGCACTGGCACGTGATACAAAAGCAAATGCCATACTGAGCACCACCAACCCTACGATCACATATCGAATATTGCGGACGAGACTGAATAACTTTTTTCCAAACAACAGATTCACTCCGAGTACAAAAAAGAAAGTACAGAAGAGATAAGAAGCCAATCCAAAACCTTTGTAAAAAAGACTATGTGCCACATAAGCACCCAATACACCCAAGAGATTATTCACTTTCACATCATCCGTAGCAAAAATGCGGATACCAAACTGGTGTACTTTATCCTGGTCTTCTTGCCAGGTAAATAAATAAGAAGTGAAGGCAACAAACAGGAAGATGGTCAATAATAAACTAGACGCTCCCAATATTTTGGTGGTACGTTCATCTTTCACCACTTCTGTGACCGTTACTTCCGGCTCTTTATCGGGCGTTAGTTCTTCCGGATTGGGAGGTGGTGGTGTTTTTTTCTTCAAGCGGTTTGCCATGAAAACAAATATAAGCTAAGGCAATGCCCGCTCCATCTGACTACCCGCCTATGTGCAAAACTGATGATAGAGTGCAGAGTTTTCCACTTTTCATTAAGCACCTTTACTGATACCCAATGCCAGACAAATCCAGCCGGCTACCAATAATGTACCGCCTAAAGGTGTTACCGGACCTACCCATGACAGTCCTTGTAACTGGGCGGCTGACTTATATGTAAGCAAGTACAAGGATCCACTGAACAAGAACATACCGGCCATGAATAAGATGCCGGCGGCTTTCATCAGAGAGGGTTGTCCGGATGCAAATATGAGTCCGGTCAATGCCAGTGCAAATACATGATAAAACTGATAACGTACTGCTGTTTCATACGTAACAAGCGCTTCTGAAGAAACGATCTTCTTGAGTCCATGAGCGCCAAAAGCGCCCAGCACCACTGAAAGTGCTCCTAAAAAAGAAGCGATGACCAAATATCCTTTATGCATATTGTTGAATGATTTTTTTTAAACTAGCTTCTGTAATGGCACTGCCCGACAAATGATGTTTTGCCTGCGAATAAAAAGGGGCTCTTTCTTTTGATTTATTGTACAAAAATTCGATCAGCGCTGAATCTGAAAGATCGCGGATCAGTGGACGATGCGCTTTTTCAGGCTGTAATCTTTCCGCCAATACTTCTACGGGTTCATCAAGCCAGATGGTGATTCCTTGTTTGTTCATCCATTCCATATTCTCTGAAAAACAAGGTGTTCCTCCACCGGTTGCCAATACAAAAGATTTTTTCTCTCCAAACCAACGAAGGATCTTGGCTTCTGATTTTCTAAAATATTCTTCTCCTTCCTCTTCAAAAATCTCACTGATCGTTTTCTCTTCATGCGATTCAATCAAAAAATCGAGATCATAACCACCGGTCTTCAACTTCTTAGCCAGTAGCTTACTCCAGTAAGATTTCCCGGAGCCCATCATGCCTATGAGGAATATTTTCATTGTGTTGGGTGTTGGGTAATGGGTGCTAGGTTCTTGGTACTGGGTATATAAATTTTACTAAGAATTTGCAACTAGTTAAATAAGCGACAAAAAAATTACTTCTACTATCTAGTACCCTGCACCTAGCACCTAGCACCCAGCACCTCACTATTTAAACGCATTCATCCCTGTAACATCCATACCGGTAATCAGTAAATGGATATCGTGGGTGCCTTCGTAGGTGATAACACTTTCTAAGTTCATCATGTGACGCATGATGCTGTATTCACCGGTGATGCCCATACCACCGAGCATCTGACGTGCATCTCTTGCAATGTTGGTTGCAATCTCACAACTGTTTCTTTTTGCCATACTCACTTGTTGCGGAGTGGCTTTTCCTTCATTCATCAATACACCCAAACGCCATACCATCAACTGTGCTTTGGTGATCTCAGTGATCATCTCCGCCAGTTTCTTTTGTTGCAATTGAAAACCACCAATTGGTCTATCGAACTGTACACGCTCTTTGCTGTAACGCAATGCTGTATCATAACAATCCATTGCTGCACCCAATGCACCCCATGCAATACCATAACGGGCTTTGGTTAAACAGCCCAATGGACCTTTTAGTCCTTTTACATTGGGTAAGATATTTTCTTTGGGCACTTTCACATTATCAAACACCAACTCCCCGGTTGCCGAAGCTCTTAAGCTCCATTTACCATGGGTGGTAGGTGTGCTGAATCCTTCCATGCCTCTCTCAACGATCACCCCTTGAATATCACCTTCTTCATTTTTTGCCCATACAACAGCCACTTGTGCAAAAGGTGCATTACTGATCCACATTTTGGCACCATTCAAGATCACATGATCACCGGCATCTTTGATATTGGTCAACATACCCGCCGGATTACTCCCATGATCAGGCTCTGTTAAACCAAAACAACCCAACCATTCACCACTCGCCAGTTTGGGTAAATATTTATGACGTTGTGCTTCATTACCATAAGCATAGATCGGGAACATCACCAAGCTACCCTGAACACTGGCAGTACTGCGTACACCACTATCACCACGCTCCAACTCTTGCATCATTAAACCATAGCTGATATAATCCAATCCACCCCCACCATATTCTGCAGGCACTGTTGGACCAAAGCAACCCAGATCTCCCAGTTGCTTCACGATATGCTCAGGGAATTCAGCACGTTGTGCATAGTCTTCGATGATCGGAGAAATTTCTTTCTTGACATAGTTTCGCACCGACTCACGAATGAGTTTATGTTCTTCAGACAATAACTCATCCAACTGAAAATAATCGGGCGATTGAAATAGATCGGTTCTGGCAGCCATGTGGTGTAATTTTTTTCGTTCTTTAGGTTCGGTCGCCTGTTAATCCGGCAAATTTACAGGGATGCAGGTTCTAAGTCCCGTTTTGTGTCATTTTTATTTGTTTTCAAGTTTTTAACATCCACAGAAAGCGCCTGATTCCAACCTTTTGCGCTCACCGGTCTCTTAATCTTGAAAAAATAACCCGCAGTATGAAATTAGCATTACGCCAGGCACTGTGTATAATCATTTGCATAGTCCTAATGAACAGCAACTACTCACAAGCTCAGGATAACTATAAATGGGCGGTGACCAAACAAAAAGATTACAGCAAATCTTATCCCGTGTCCAATGAAACCCTTTCTCTCAAAAATCAATTCGGGAAAATGGAGATCAAAACCTGGGATAAGAATGAAATCAAAGTGGATGTGAAAATAATTGTCTCTACACAGGAAGATGCTTTTGCCACTAGTTTACTGGATGCCATTCAAGTGAAAGACGAAAAAACAGCCGATGAGATCAGCTTTAGAACCCAGATCGGTGATGAGAAAAAAGGATGGAGCAGTAATCAAAGCAGCAAAATGAACATCGATTACACCGTGTATGTTCCTGCCAAAGCCAAACTCAATGCAACCAACAGTTTTGGTCCGATGGAACTTGGTGATTACAGTGGTGAAGCCAATATTACAAGTAGTCATGGCACCCTTACTGCCGGACATCTTTCTAACCTCAAATCATTAAAAGTAAATTTCGGTAAGGCCAAGATCGCAAAGCTGGGAAATGCAGAAGTAAACTTTAGTCACACCCGTATTGATATTGAAGAAGTAACCGGAGATCTAAAAGGCACGATCAATTTTTGTAACAGCATCGATCTGCCCCTGAATAGCAACGTCAAAAACATTGATCTGAAAAATAGTCATACCAGTCTTTATCTACTGTTACCCAAAGGCAATGGCATCAATTATGATATTGCCACTAATAATGCTACCGCTACAGGTAAAGGTGATATTGTATTGGAAGAAGAAAAGCCGATATCACCCGGACAAAGGGTCAGCTTCCGTCCTAACAGACATTATGTTGGGAAAATTGGAAATGGTGCGGGAATGAATATCAACATCAAAAGCAGCTTCGGCTCGGTGAGATTGATGTAATGCGAGATGAGTGAGTAGTGAATAGTGAATAGTGAGTAGTGAGTATAGAAAAGCTCCTCATTACTCATTACTCACTATTCACTACTCACCACTGAACAATAACCCCTTGACAACAACATGAAAAAGAAACTACTAATCCTGATCTTCCTCAGTACTTCCGTAATCGTACACGCACAAAATGAGGAATTAAAACAGCAGATCGCTTCTACCTTCGAAAGCATCAAAAATGCAACGGCCAAACACCAACAACTTTGGGGAAAAGACATGTATGGCCCTATGCTGCTGGTTGATCCGAAAACAAGACAGATGTACAGCAACATGGCAGACAGTGCCGGGCAGTTGCAAAAAGATGGAAATATATTTACGGGAGTTCTTCCAAAGAATATCAACATAGCCAATACAGCCTTCGACTGGAATAAAGTTAGATGGGCTATGATCATGTTACCGCTACCCACTGATGAACAGAAAAAAAAGGACCTGCTGGTGCATGAACTATTTCACCTGCACCAGCCTTCACTTGGATTCAAGCTGTTTAATATTGATAACAATCATTTGAATGAATCCAAAGGAAGAATTTACTTACGACTTGAACTCGAGGCCTTGCGGAAAGCCATCAATACCCATCATCGCAAGGAACAAAAAAAGCATATTGCTAAAGCTTTATCCTTCAGAAAATATCGGCACTTATTATTCCCCGGTGCAGACACTACAGAGAATATGTTGGAATTAAACGAAGG
Organism: Sediminibacterium sp.; assembly: GCA_965279585.1. GTDB lineage: Bacteria > Bacteroidota > Bacteroidia > Chitinophagales > Chitinophagaceae > Sediminibacterium. Next base: position 2,227,324 of record OZ257248.1, read on the forward strand.
ACTGGCCGAATATACCGGTATCTCGGTAAGCCAAAGGGAGCACGAGCAAATGAAAAAGCATTTTGAAACAAGCATAGATCAGTTCCTTGCTAATCCTTCGTTTGTAAGATCCTTTGCTTACCAAACCATTCCTCTTTACGGTTATCTACTGGCCAGACAAAAAAAATATTGGAATAAAGAAATAAATGTCAACACTGATCTTACCCAATATTTTATGCAATACTTCAATGTCGGTGTTACCAACTTATCTGAGTCGGATATAGAGAAACAGGCTTTAGCATATAATGGCGCAGCTATTTTTGAATCGGAAAAAATTAGAGCAGAAAAAATTAAGCAACAGACGGAAGCCTACCTGAAAAAGTTTGTACAGGACCCTCACTTTGAAATTGCTTTTGAGAAAATGAGTGTATCATTTGATCCCAGGAATATTTTTCCGCTGGGGAATAAAGGAACGGTATACCCTAATATTAGAGTAAGCGATGCATGGGGGATACTGACTGTAGAAAACGGAGCATTAATGAGTCCCAACTGGAATAAGATATTCATCAGCACCCCACTCTCTACTACGCCTGAACTCATAACAGGTGATGGCTGGAAACTGGAACTAAAAACCGGTTATGAAGCAAGTAAAGATGAAGCATCCGGTAATTATAAACTCAGAAAAAAGAAAGACTAACTCCTCTTTGCATAACGTAGCACCGGACGCTATATCACTCTGCGGTAAAAATCTATTTACCGCAGAGTGGTACAGAGAGGATCTACTCAGTGAGATTCTACACCGTACCCCTTGAAGCTTCGTGATAAAAAAAATTACATCAACAGATTTCTTATCTTACAATTGAAAAATCTGTTTATGAAAAAAGTCGTTTTATTGATTCTTTTTGCTGCCACATACACTATTGCGACAGCTCAAAACAATCCCAAGCCTGAAGAGCAAATCAGAAAATACTGGTTTGTGATGTTACTGAAAGGTCCTATACGCAATCAGGATTCTGCTACAGCAGCTAAGATCCAGAAAGGACATTTAGACAACATGGACAAAATGTACTACGATGGCAAACTGAAAGTAGCCGGTCCGTTTGGTGATGGAAAAGATTGGCAAGGCATTTTCATTTTTGATTGTGCTACCAAAGAAGAAGTAGAAACTTTATTAAAAACAGATCCTGCGATTGCAGCCGGTAGATTGATTGCTGATATCAGACCCTGGTATACCGCCCCAACCGGAAGTTTTGTACCGGGTAAACCGAAGTCTTAGGTAGGTGCTGGGTACTGGGTACTAGGTATTAAGGATTGGGAATTACTATGTAGCAACTTACTTTCTTCAAACACCGATAAACCCCAGAACCTAGCACCTAGCACCTAGTACCCAACACCCAACCCCTTTCCTTACCTTCACGCTCACTAACAAAATCACATTGAACGAACAATCAACAGCGAATAATAAAAGCTGGCAACGTAGTTTATTTACCAATCTCACATTTTATGTGTTGATCGCCATCATTGTCGGAATACTCCTTGGACACTACTTTCCGGCTACAGCAGTGAAAACAGAATGGATCGGGAAAACATTTGTTGACATCATCAAACTCTTCATCGCTCCCATCATTTTTTTAACCATCGTACTCGGTATTAGTAGTATTGGCAACCTGAAGAAAGTAGGACGCATCGGAATCAAATCATTGATCTATTTTGAAATAGTGACCACTTTGGCATTGGGTATTGGTATCGTTGTAGCACTGATTGTTCAGCCGGGTAATATCGATAGAACAGGATTGCAATTACAGGATGCCAGCAAGTACACCAATCAGGCAGAGAGTAGCTTCAGCTGGGCGGCATTTTTCAAATCCAATCTCACATTACAAGTACTGGCAGTTGCCATTATCATAGGTATCATCCTCAATTATTCCAAACACAGATTGAAGATCATTCACTGGCTGGGACGTGCTGCCCATTATGTTTTCTTGGCACTGAAATATGTCATGTATCTCGCACCATTGGGTGCTTTTGGTGGTATGGCATTTACGGTGGGAAAATTTGGTTTACAAACATTGGTGCCATTGGGAAAATTGATGGCATGTGTGTATCTGACCATGTTTGTATTTATCTTCTTCGTGTTGGGAAGCATCATGCGTTACTATGGCTTTAGGATCGGAGCGTTTTTGAAATCCATCAAAGAAGAATTGCTCATTGTATTGGGTACTTCTTCTTCAGAAGCCGCACTGCCTTCGATCATGCGTAAGCTGGAGAAAATGGGATGCAGTAAATCCGTTGTTGGACTCGTCATTCCCACCGGCTATTCCTTTAATCTGGATGGTACTTCTATTTACTTATCCATGGCTGCTATTTTTCTGGCGCAGCTGTATAATATTCATTTAAGTCCGGGCGAGTTGTTGACCATCTTACTGGTACTCATGCTCACATCCAAAGGTGCTGCGGGCGTTACAGGCAGCGGCTTTATTGTATTAGCTTCTACCCTCGCAGCCATCAAAACCATTCCACTCGAAGGACTCGCATTCCTACTCGGCGTAGACAAATTCATGAGTGAAGCCAGGGCCATCACGAATATCATCGGTAATGGAGTGGCTACTTTGGTGATAGCAAAAAGTGAGAAGGAATATGTTGGGGAGGATGTTTGATGGCAAAAGTGAGCTTTCTGTGTATCTGCTCTATGAACGAATGATAGAACGCAGATTTTTATGATTTTTTATGATCATAACCTATCATAAAAATCTGCGTTCCATCCTACTCTCTTATCCCTTTACGTTATCAAAACGTCACCCTGAGGAGCTTTCTGATCGCAGATCAGAAATAGCGACGAAGGGTCACTTCAATCTTTCCAATACACCTTTCCTTTTTACAATGTTTTTATAATCCCACTGAATATCGATCGCTTTCTTTAGCCAGCGCTTGAGGTCTTTCGTATTAACTTCATCAACAGAACTGTATCTTTTTTCTGCAGCTTTGAATTTTCCTTCTTTTTGCAATCCATCTTCATCGAATGATTGTCCACTCCAGAATAACAAACGAATACCATCTTTCAACTTACTATACCCCACAATAGGATTCCCATCCAGAAACCAAACCGGATGTGCATGCCAAATCTTACTCTCCGCTTTCTTCAATACCCCATCAATTTCCTTCGCTAACAATTCACAGATAGATTGTTCATCAGGTAACTGTTGTTGGTTATAAGAAAGGATATCCGGATGCATATCTATATTTTGAGTTTAAGATAGTAAAATGCTTTTGATCAATGCAACGAAGCGTGAATCTATATATAGTTCGGTAAAGCCCCCAACCCCGTCACCCTGAGGAGCTTTCTGACGAAGTCAGAAACTGCGACGAAGGGTCAGGCAAATATTCCAATATATCCGCAGGCTGACAGGCCAATGCTTTGCATATAGCATCCAGTGTGCTGAAACGTATGGCTTTGGCCTTTCCTGTTTTCAGGATCGAAAGATTGGATAGTGTAATATCAACTTTACCCGACAACTCATTCAGCGACATTTTACGCTTAGCCATCATCACATCTAAGTTTACTATTATGGGCATGGATTATACAGTTAGATCGTTTTCATTTTGAAGTGCCAGACCTCTTTTAAATATTTGTGCAATTACATATACCACTGCCGCCATTAACACAAATGCTTGTGCATCTTCCCAAAATGGATTTAGGTTATTAGTAAGAAAACCATGATGCTGCATATTCTTCGCAGACTGACGAGCAACATAACTAAAGAGACCAATTGAAAGTGTGTAATAACTGATCTGTAAGATTTGTCGGGCGGTAAAATCACTGAAGGGTTTCATCAGATCGATCTTGGTTACTAGCATGGCGAGCCTGTAAAATAGACCGGCTTTCAAAAGAGCAATCATCAGAATAAAACTGTACATACTAAAGAAAGCCCATCTACTACGAGCATACATATCCGTCAAATCCAGTTTCTGGTAAAGTCGATCGACCATCTCCGGTTTAATAATCGTAAAAATGCAATTAACTACGAGTCCGCCTGCCTCTATACAAAGACCAATAAAAATGATCCAGGCAATGATGGTGAGGGCTTTGAATACAAAATTGTTGGTTGTTATCATCTTGGGTACGTTTTAAATAATACACCAAAATAGAAAATATTTATTGATAAACAATAAACTTATAGTAAAAAATAATAAAAGAGATTCAATGCATTCATTACCAATCCAATGGACTTTTCAATATAGTAACAACTACATCCAAATATCAGACATCCTAAATCCGACATCTGTCATCCCTATATTTGTTACCAGCAACACACCCATGAAAAAACTCCTCTACTACTCCTTATTCTTTTTATTCCTGCAAACCAATCTCACTGCACAACAGAAAGCACCCGGTAACCCTGTCATCGAAGGTTGGTATGCAGATCCTGAAGGCGTGATTCTCAATAAACAATATTGGATATTCCCTACTTTCTCTGCCAAATACAAAGACCAGGTTTTCCTGGATGCATTCTCTTCTAAAGATCTCGTGAACTGGACAAAGCATCCTCGTGTCATCGACACATCTATCATCAAGTGGGCTTATATGGCAATGTGGGCTCCGTCGATCGTGGAGAAAGACAATCGCTATTATTTATTCTTCTCTGCGAATGATATCCAAAGCAAAAAAAGAAACGGAACAAAAGATGATTACAATGGAGGCATTGGTATTGCAGTAGCTGACAAACCCGAAGGCCCATACAAAGATCATTTGGGTAAACCGCTGATCAATCAATTTTACAATGATGCACAGCCGATCGATCAATATGTTTTCAAAGACACTGACGGACAATATTATATTCTCTATGGCGGCTGGGGTCGTTGTAACATCGCCAAACTCAATGCAGACTTCACCGCATTGGTCCCCTTCTCGAATGGATCATTAGTGCAAGAGATCACACCCAAAGGATATGTAGAAGGCCCCACAGCCTTTATTCGAAAAGGAACATACTATCTCATGTGGTCAGAAGGCGGCTGGACGAATGGCACATATAAAGTAGCATATGCAAGATCGAATTCCATCTTTGGTCCGTTTGAAAGAGAAGCTACCATACTGGAAGCCGATAGCACTATTGCCACCGGCGCCGGACATCATTCCGTACTCAATATTCCCGGTACCGATGAATGGTACATCGTCTATCATCGCAGACCCATCCCCAATCTGGATAGAGATCATCGGGTAACTTGTATCGATCGATTGTACTTCAATGAAGACGGAAGCATTCGTCGTGTGAAGATGACGCTTGAGGGAGTAAGAAGAGAGATGGATTGATGGCAGATGTCAGATATCAGATTGGATTAAACATGTCATCCTGAGCACCGCGAAGGATGGGCGCAGCAAAGGATGGTACGCAGATTTTTATGATTGATTATGATCGATCATAAAAATCATAACCAATCATAAAAATCTGCGTCCTATCCTACTATTCAGTTCCCCGCAACATCTCGAGACACATCGGCGGAGAAGGAATGCAAAAACTTTTGGAAAGTTTCGGAACTTTCCAAAAGTTGATTCGTAGCGAAGGATGGAACACGGATTTTCATGATTGTCAGGATGAATCATGATAGATCATGAGGACCAGTGTTCTATCTGAATCACTTTATTACGAGGATATAACCTTCCCCTATTTCACTTTTTTCATCCTTGAAAAAGGAAAACCATTACACCCTTTTCTCGGATTTGTTCTGTCTGTTTTATTGGGACCAAACTCTGCAATGGAATCTGATACGGCATTGTACACACTCAGACAGAAACCCCAGGTATAAGGTTCCATTCCAGTGAACTTCATATAGTCGATGCGGGTGTATAACCCGGCATCTGATTTATTTTGTGCACCATTTTTAGCAATGATGTATTGCTGCTCTTTGTTCCAGCGAAGAATGGAATAGCGGGATGATGGATGTTGCCACCACAAAGAATCGCTGATGCTGTATTGGATGCCATAATCATCTGAAAAATTCGCCGGCAGTATTGCGGGAATGGTATCAGTACTTTGCTGTAGAACAGGTGTTGTTACATTTGTTGGGAACGGATATCTAAAGCTTGTTAAGATTAAACAGCATACGATTGCAATATATTTCATCATGCGGATTTGTATCAAATGTAATGAGATTGACCGGGCTTGTCTTGTTCATGTTATTTTCCCGCATCGTCTACCTCTATTACCGAAGGCAAAAGACTAGAGAATCGAACTGAGAGAACTTAGCAATTGGTTATTCTCTAGCACTTTGATATAGCATATCTAAAAGTACAACGAAACATAATCATTCTGGCTGTGTAACACGCAACGTCCCCTCGTTACCTCGGGAAACATTGCGGAGAACTTCTTTTTGTTATAGACCCTGCGGAAAATGAAATTACCGCTGCTGATTGTTACAATGTCAAGCCCCACTATTGGTAATACCAATGTTATCTGCTACACTTTTTGTCCTTCAATTAAACACCAGATAACAGTTTTCTATCTCTCTTTTTAAATGCTTCTTCACCACCTTCAAGTTTAAGTAAACTCTTACGATGGTCAAGATTTTCAATAGTTGTTGAAGTAATTTCAGTAAACACCTTTTCCTTTGGAATTTCAAGAATATGAATTAATTCTGCGTCGCCATTTACAACAAAATTGGCATTGTGTGTCGCAAAAATAATTTGCCTTTCATTTTTCTTTTGTTTTATTAAGTCAACTAAGTATTCAGCAATTAGCCGGTTATCTAAGTGTGCTTCTGGTTCATCTATTAAAAGTGGTTTCATTCCTGTCATCAACAATGTCACAACAACAGCTGTACATCTTTGACCAAATGAGCAGGAGGTAAGTGGTGATTTGCCGTAGTAGCCTATTATCCCTATATTCTCAGATACATTATATAAATTCTTTTTTACAAGAAGGGTATAGATTTCAAAATTTGATTTTTTTTCAAATATTTCTAAAAACACTCTACCATATAACGAATTCCTGTCAAACGATTTTTGTGCAAGTTGTTCGTGAAATTCTTCAAAGGTTAATTTTAGAAATTGTTCTTTCGGCTCAACTAGTTTGAGACACCAATAGATGTAATCCCATGAAAGGTTTGGTTTTTGATATATTTTAAATGTTTCATAAAACTCCTTGTTAAGTCTATTTAGATACTTGTTATCCTCAAAACGGAATTCAAATTTTATTTTTTCAACATTTTCATTTTCAATATCCAAATCCTTGTTTATTTTTTCTAAGCGTTTGGTAATTATTTCTTCACATTGGGTCGCCAAATCTTTTATATCGGAAGTTTGGTCTAGAAGCTCTTTTAATTGCTCATTCTTGAAATGAATTTTCTTCACAGTTTCAGCAATTTCATTTGATACTAACGCTATATTAGAAGTTGCCCTATCAACATCAGCTATGCTATCTGGCGTACTCCCAATTGATGTAAAATAATCTATTACCTGTTGTTTAAGTGAAGTAAGTTCATTTTTCTTTTCTTCTAAAATGGTATCTGTTGTAGTGAAAATCTTTAGCGAAGTACGATACCCGTTTTCAATTTTTGTGAATTCCTCAATTTTTTCTAGTTCACTTATAATTTCTTTTATTCTGCCTGCATATTCATCTTTTGCATCCTTAATTTCCGGACTAAGCATGATATCAGTCAATCTGCTTAAAAATTCCTCGTATTGGGTTTTGCTGTTAGAAATACTTTCAATTTCAATTGTTGTCTGATTTACTTTTTTAGAAAGTTCTTTATACCTTTCGTTTTCAATGGACGCTATAATTTTCTTATCATTATCTAACGAGGCTTTTTGTGTAATTAATGTTGAATTAAGATTTTCAAGGTCAGCAACAATTTTTATACTATCATTTATTGATTGAAACTTAGCAAAAAGAAGTTTTTCCTTTTCCTCATATTCGTTTCCTATTGCCTTAATCCTTTCATTAAAAATTAAATCAGTCAAATGACTGCCATCTGATAGTTTTTCAATTTTACCTTGGCTTATAAACTCTATTTCATTTGTCCCCTCTATTGTTATGCATGAATTTTCGTAGTTCTTTAAGACATCAGAGGTTTCATTTATAATGATTTTGTTACTTTGGAAGAAATCAGTTTTCTCACCTAGTTTCTCAGCAATTATATTGATAATTGTACTTTTTCCAGAACCTCTACCTCCAATAATGCAAGTAAAATATGGGCTAAAATATATTTCTTCTTTTAGTTCACTCAGGCAGAAAGGTTGTTCGGAATTTGTCTGATTGTTTTTTAGTTTTGTGTTTTCGGGGAAATTGAATTTTATGCTCTCTAAGGTTCTATATGGCTTTCTTGGTTCGATTAACGATACGCTTTTTCTATAAACAGGCTCATATTTTAATTGTTTTAAGCCTTCAAATGTGGGCTCAGCTTTTATCCACTGACTACAATTACCAATTCTATCTTTTTCAGAAGATGTACTGAAATAATGTGCATCACTGCAATCCAAAAGATTAAATTCTTTTAATTGGGACTTTAGGGCATTTTCTGAGTTTGTATAAGCGTCAATACTTTCGCAAGCTGAAAAAATAAAATCTACAGAATTAATGATGTTTAATTTTTCACCAATTGAACCATCCCATCTTAGTTTTTCCCATTCTGTTTTTCCAATTGCAGTTAAATATTTTTCTTTAAAATAATGATTTCCTAAAAGTTTGAATACACCTTCTTCTGTAAAGTTCAATGAATTGAAGCCGACTTCTATAGGAGGGGCTTTAATTTCAGCTTTTGAGTTTTGAATAATCATTTTTCCAAAGTCTTCTAAACTCTCTTTTGTTAAAACACCATTCCAATAGGACTGATTTTCAGGTAATAGATTATAATGAGAAGATAAGCCTGAAATAAATTGAGCTTGAATTGTTTTAACATCTAAGTCATCAGAGAATATGACATGAAAGTTTATTCTATGCCAAGCGTCACTTTTACTTTGATTACCAAATATTTTCAATCTTAATTCAATGACTGGAAATATTTTTTTAATTTTAGGTAATCTACCTTCATCAAAATACTTTTTTACTATTTCATAACCGTCTAAGAACAAATAGTCATTAATACCCAAGACTGTTATATGATCTGGAAGGTTATTTAAGTCGGCAATATAATCTTCCCAAATATTCTCTTTGTTTTTTCCATAATATTCAATAATTGAAGCTGGAGTATGAACGTGTAAATCCCATTTACTCCAAAATGAACCAATTTGTTTTGTACTCATAATTTTTTTCTAAACAATTAAGACTTATAAGATAAATTGTTTCGGTCGAAGCTTTTGCCCAATGCAGATTTTGAGAAGCTGCTCGCTAGGGTTGCAGATAACTCAGAAATATGCGAAACTTTATTACAATTATGATTTACGCAATTTGAAATAAAGTTCACAATATCAATAATTTATAAAATATACGCCCCTACTACACTGTTTCGCAAATCCCCCTACCTCCTAACAAACCACTCCAATCTCCCACACTGTTCACAAGCGCAGCAATGGGCAGAGCGATCAGCCCAATCAAAACCAAAGAAGGCAGAGATAGAGCTGTTGAGTAATACTTTCTTGGTCCAAAAACGGTCATGTCCACAATGTGGACATACCAGGGCTTTGCCATGCAGTACAATAGACTGCGCTTCCTGTTGTTTGAATAGTTTCATAACAAGTATTGATAGTAAACGATACGATTTTCTCTATGGGGAGGGAAAAAAGATGGGGGAACTCTAATGTAATACTTTTTTGATATATCTGTATGTTTTCTTCGAGAAAGTTTCGAATGGGCTTTGGAGATCCCTCGTACCATCTTCGTACATCCTTCGGGTTTGCTTCGAGGTTTCTTCGAGGCTGCTTCGAGAGTTCTCGAAGGATTCCCGAAGCGGCTTCGAGGATTCTCGAAGAAACCTCGAAGGATGTGCGAGGGAAATACGAAGGATGTACGGAGGATTCTCGAAGGCCTGCGCCTGAGTTAACGATGGGTAGGATGGGCCGCAGATTTTTTATGATTATTAGGATTGGCGCTGATAAAAACTCATGTTAAAGATCTGCGGTCATCCATTTTTATCCCACTTAAATCAGAAAATGCATTTTAAGCCCCATACAGCCCCTGCACTTTTCAAACCATATCAACCCTCCAAAAAGAAAAGATCTTAGATTTCTCTTCGAGAAAACTACCCTAAGAATCGATGTTTGAAATACCAGGAGTAATCGGCTCATGGCTTTCATGGAAAAAAATCGTTCATCTCCCCCCCCTTCGTCGCCAACGCAATCTGCGATTGCGAGGCTCCTCAGGGTGACAATCGTTTGAGTAATAAAAAAGTGAGCGGACTGGCGAAGCCAATCCGCTCACTTAATTGTATCCGTGCTATTGTCATCCTGAGGAGCATTCATAACCGCAGGTTATGATCTGCGACGAAGGAGATGCTTCCTAACGTCGGCATGACGAATGCTATCCCCCGACCCACCCGGTACCTAGCACCCAGCACCCACCGTATCCTTTTATTCCTTAACTTCCTATTGAAATCAAAGCATGACGATCAACCCTGAGATATTTCCTGCTATTTTGGACAGCATCCAAGAGAATATGGTGCTGCTCGATAAAGACTTCAAAGTACTGTACTGCAATAAAGAGATGAGAAACTCACTGTTCTCATTTTTTGGAAGAAATATTCAAACAGGTGATGATTACAGAGCCTTTGTTGTACCACAAAGTATGGACCTGTTCATGATCGCTTATACCAAAGCATTGAATGGCGAAACACTTGAAGTGGAGCATGAGACGACCAATGAAACTTTCTCCAATTGGTACCGTTATAAAGTCAACCCGGTGTATGATATACACCATTCATGCATTGGGGTACTGTTAGCTGCAAAAGACATCAATATCCAAAAGAAAACAGAGCTCAATCTTAAAAAGGCCAACCATAAGTTATTACTGCTTCATAAGATCAATACGATTATCAATGGTGAAAACTCCATAGAAAGTATGCTGGAAAAAGTTTGTACTTCCATCGTTGAAGATGGTGAATACAAATTGGCATGGATCGCTATGGAGCCGGAAAAAGAAAATCCTAATCAAACCATTCAGCCTCTTTATGGACATGGTGAAACCAACTACTTGAATGAGATCAGTATCTCCATGAACAATGAAGCGCAGCAAAAAGGGCCTTCCATCACCTCCATGAGAACCGGCAAAACGGTTATTACGAATAATGTTACTGCAGCTGATTATTTTAAGCCTTGGTTAGCTACTGCTTCAAAATATGGCATTCAGGCCTCCTTGGTTTTGTATTTAAATATCAATGAGAGAAATGCCTGTCTGAATGTATATGCACCGGATATCAACGCATTTGATGAATCTGAAGTAGAGATTCTCGAACAAATTGCCAAGACTATCAATAAATCAATTATCAGTATCAAGCATCGCTTAGAAAAAGACAAAGCCCTATACGAACTCAATGAACGGGTGAAGGAGATGCGAACATTACATCACTTCGAGTTGGTCTTGAAAAATGATACCCTTACTATTCCGGAAGTTCTTCAACAATTGGCACTTCTGCTGCCCGGTGGCTGGCAATATGAAAATATTTGTCATGCCCGAGTTCAATTTGACGGATCTGAATATCGCTCTCCGAATTATCAATATTCAGAAAATAAGATACAGGAAGTATTTACTACCATCAATGATAAGCAGGGAAGCATTGAAGTATGCTATACAGGTGATCCTACCATTCCTTTTTTAAAGGAGGAAATACAACTACTCCAAACCATTACAGATCTGCTAACAGTTCACTATAACAAGAACTACATTCTGAATACACTAAAAAAGACACAAGCCAATTTGTTGACGGTATTCAACAATACAGATATCGGTTATTGTTTGGTGAATAAAGATCTTTTTATCCTCGAGTTCAACAAAGCCATTGCCAATGGATATAAACGACTCACCGGACTTGATCTGAAAAAAGGAGTGAATTGGAGTGAATTATTGATTTATAATAAAAGACTTCGATTAGAAGATGTGATCCAACGCATCAAAACAGAAAAACAATCTGTGATCTATGAATCAGATTATGACTATCAGGGTAATAAAGAATACTTTACCGTAACCATTTCCCCTGTTTTAGAAAATGATGAAATCATCGGGTTCATCATTGCAGCGATCAATATCACGGATAAAAAATTGAATGAATTAGAGCGTCATAAACTGATCAGTGATCTGATGCAAAGAAATAGAGACCTGGAACAGTTTGCGTATATCGTCTCCCATAATCTACGAGCGCCTGTCACGAATATTTTGGGATTAACCTATCTGGTAAAATCAGATCAATTCAATACCGCTTCTTTGCCAAGAGTGATTGAAGGCTTAAGTGATGCTGCCAAAAAATTAGATGCTGTTATCATTGACCTTGATGAGACCCTTAGAATTAGAAGACAAGTAACAGACAAATTTGAGTGGATCGTTTTGGATGATATCATGAAAGATATTTGGAAGGTAAAAGAACCGATCATCAAAGAGAAGAACATCAAGTTCTCCGTTAACTTCAGTCAGGCGAACAGCATCTATAGTGTACGGTCTTATCTATTGAATATATTCACACAGATCATCCGGAACAGCATCAAATTCAGCAGATCTGATGTTCGGCCCGAAATACATATCTGGACAGAAAAAAATGAGCATGCGATCATGATTCATTTTTTAGATAATGGAGAAGGCATTGATACCACTCGTTACCAAGACCAGCTTTTTGGTTTGTACAAACGATTCAATCTGCAATCAGAAGGAAGAGGCGTTGGTTTGTTTATGGTAAAAAATCAAGTAGAAACATTGAATGGAACGATCACATTAAAAAGCCAATTAGGAGAAGGCACGCATATCACCATTACTTTCCCTCATACATAAGCTGCTTACATGAAATTTTCCCAAGTCATATTAATTGATGATGATAGCATCACCAATTTTTTGAATACAGAGATCATATCATTTTTCAACGCCACCTTATCTGTGGTATCCTTTTCAGAACCGGAGAAATCAATCGCACATATCTTATACCATCAAGACTACCATCCTGAACAAAAAGTATTGGTACTACTGGATATCAATATGCCTTTGATCTCCGGATGGGATGTTGTACAAGCAATAGAAAAAGAAAAACCGGAATTATTTTCTTACCTACAAATACATCTTCTCACTTCGAGCATTGATGAAAATGACAAGAAAAGAGCCAAAGAAAACCCCAACATAAGTTCCATACTTCACAAACCTTTGGAAGAGGAAATGTTACAGGTGATATTCAACGATTAAGCCCCCCCCTTCGTCGCCGACGCAATCTGCGATTGCGAGGCTCCTCAGGGTGACAATCGTTTAGGAATAAAAAAGAGAGAGGATTGGCTTCGCCAATCCTCTCTCTTTAATTTCTATCTGTACGATTGTCACCCTGAGGAGCATTCATAACCACAGGTTATGATCTGCGACGAAGGGACCACAATCATCCAAATTACTTCATCATTCGTTATTGATTATTGGATATTCCTAATTCCTCCTTCCTCCTGCTCTTCCATTCTGCTCTACTTCTTTGTTCATCTCTTCAATATCTGTTTCAGAACGTCCGGTCTTATCGCCTAACAGGTGTTCTGCGAAATAATCGGCTTGTCTCCAGAAGAAATATTCTGTCATATCACCATAACCATGACGTTGTCCGGGTAAGATCACCAGATCAAAACGTTTGTTGGCGCGGATCAATGCATTTGCCATACGAATGGTGTTGGCAGGGTGTACGTTATTATCGATATCACCATGTGACAACATCAGTTTTCCTTTCAGGTTCTTGGCCAGATCCGGATTCTTTTCAATGCTGTATAAGAAAGAAGTATCGCCTTTATCGCTGATCACTTCTTTCACACCATGGTGTTGTTCACTCCACCAACGATTGTACACTGAGTTATCATGGTTACCGGCAGAGGATACCGCTACCTTGAAGAAGTCAGGGTATACCAACATGGCAGCCGTACTCATAAAGCCACCACCTGAGTGACCATGAATACCTACTCTATCGATATCGATGTATTTGTAACGATCAGCGAGTTGTTCCGCTACGGCTTTCTTATCGGCTAAACCATAATCGCGCAGGTTACCATAACCATAGTTGTGGTACCACTTGCTGCGAGCAGGGTGTCCACCACGGTTACCCAAAGTGATCACCACAAATCCCATTTGCGCCAAACGATCGGTTCTATCAAAACCACGACCAAAAGCTTTGTTCACCGCTTCTGTTTGTGGACCCGGATATACGTACTCGATCAATGGATATTTTTTGGTGCTGTCAAAATCAAAAGGCTTGTACATCACACCATAGATATCGGTGATGCCATCATCTGCTTTTGCTTTGAATATCTCAGGGAATTTGTATCCTGATGCAAACAGAGAGGTGAAATCAGCCGTTTCCAGATCCATGATCTTCTTACCGTCTGCATTGTACAATACAGATTTAGGAACGGTATTCACACGAGAATAGTTATCGATGAAGAAACTATTACCATCGTTCATACGCATGGCATGATCAAAATCGCCGGGATTCAACAGTTTCAATCCTGTACCATCAAAATTCACGCGATAAGCGTGTAAGTAGTAAGGATCTTCACCTGCTTCTTTACCATTGGCAGAGAAATACAATACACGTTTGGTTTCATCGATACCCAAAATATCTTCACAATGGAAAGCACCTGATGTGATCTGATTTTTCAGCTTACCATTTTCATCATACAGATAAAAATGAGCCCATCCATCACGCTCACTCCAGTGAATGAATTCTTTACCACCATTGATCAAACCGATACGGTTGATCTCGATATAGGTATTGAAACGCTCTTCCACCACAGGTTTCACCGTACCGGTAGCCACATCTGCCACACACACATCAATACGCTTTTGATCACGGCTGGTGCGGGTGAAGTAGAATTTATCTTTGGTACCTAACCATACAGAAGGTCTCCAGTCGTCATCACGGGTATTTACTTTTCCGGGATCAGACCATACAGCAACTGCCTGATCTTTGAACTGAGAAACATTTAATTCTTTGCTGCTCTTATTTGCTACGTCAAATAAATACAGATGATCGGTTGGTGATTCTTTTTCACCCGGCATCCAATATTTATAGGTTTCCAATGTTGGACGAGGATTCGCCACACTATTGATCACCCAGAGATTTTTCACTTTGCGATTGTCGACACGACGCAATGCAAAATATTTTGAATCAGGAGACCACAAAGCAAATACGGGTCTTCTTCTTTTCGCTTCTTTTTCTTTCTCATCATCGGTCATACCGCTGCCGGATAAATTACCATCATTGTAGTAACCATATCCGTCAATACCATCTTTGGTAAGCGCATACTCAACAATGGTAGAATCGTTTTCATTTTTCAAAGCCTTTTCATAGTTGGCTTTGTCCATCCAGTAGATATTATAGTTCTTACCAAATACGACTACATTACCATCCGGAGAAATAAAAGCCCAGTTTGGACGACGCTTTGGCTTTTTGAAATCAGGCAGTTCGATCAACTCACCTGTCTGCAGGTTGTATTCAAAATAGAATACTTTCTTAGCAGGCGTAGCAGCAGCTCCCGCCGCACCACGACGACCGTTCGTTGCAGTATCTTTTTTTACTTCATCCTGTGTGCTCTTTACTTCAAACTGAATCCAGTTTTCATCGCGTACAAAACGCATACTGTCTAGTCCGAGGTTTTGCGCATCAAAAGGATCTTTCACGATACGAGTGATCTTGGCAGCCAGATCAGCATTGTTGAACAACTCTTTTTTCTCTCCTTTTACAGGATCCACGATGTACCACTTCTTTCCTTCCGTGGTCTCATACATGTACCAGAACTTATCAGAATTTTTGAGCCAGTGTGGATCAACAGCTGTGCTGAAGATCATCTTACTCAATTTCTTAGGAGAAAAACGGGCCGCTAATGAATAATTGGCCTTGGTAACAGGTGTTTGTTGTGCAGTAACAGCAAAGGCTAACAGCAGCCATACTGACAACAGCAGGAATTTTCTCATACAGTTATTACGTTTTTGAGGAGCTGAAAATTAGGGCAAACGATCTAAACGACCCAATTGGATGGATGAAAATTCGGTGAAGGGTGCGGGGGATAGGGTGATCGGGTTATCGGGTGATCGGGTGATCGGGTGATCAGGTGATTGGGATATTGGGTGATTGGGATATTGGGTGGTTACGGAGGGTGCGTAAGTGCCCCACTAAAACATCCACCCCGATTACCCGATATCCCGATTGCCCGATATCCCGATCACCCGATAACCCGATCACCCTGCCCCCCGATATCCCAAAAACATTATTTTACGCCCAAATTCACAACGATGTTTGCTTTTACGACAGATCGATCTTATGCACAACAGGCTGATGCTGCTGATATGTTAGCAGGATTTAAAAAAGAATTTCATTTCCCCAAGAAAAATGATCAAGATGTCATCTACTTCTGTGGCAACTCACTCGGATTACAACCTCGCTTGGTTCAATCTGCTATTGAAACAGAATTGACTACCTGGCGCGAGTTGGCGGTGGGTGGATATTTCAATGGTACGAATCCGTGGTTGTATTATCATCAATATTGTATCCCTACCCTAGCAAAAATGATGGGTGCTCAAGAGAATGAGATCACGGTGATGAATGCGCTTACGGTGAATCTTCATTTGTTGATGCTGAGTTTTTATAGACCAACTTCTACGCGTTATCAAGTGATCATGGAAGCCGGGGCTTTCCCCTCCGATCAATATGCAGTGGAGACACTGGTGAAACATTTTGGATTGGATCCGAATGATGCCATCATCGAGATCGCTCCAAGAGACCGTGAGAAAACATTGCGTACAGAAGATATTCTGAATACCATTCAATCTACCGGCGATGCTTTGGCGATGGTTTTGTTTGGTGGCATCAACTATTATACGGGACAACTCTTTGACCTGGCAGCCATCACAAAAGCTACACATACCGTTGGTGCCATTGCCGGATTTGATTTGGCACATGTTGCCGGTAATGTTCCCATGCACTTACACGACTGGAATGTTGATTTTGCCGTTTGGTGCTCTTATAAATATTTGAATGCCGGTCCGGGTGCTATTGGCGGTGTGTTTGTCCATGAAAAGCATGCCGGTAATGCAGAGACTCCTCGACTTGCAGGCTGGTGGGGTAATGATGAGAAGACCCGTTTCAAAATGGAAAAAGGTTTTATTCCCAAGACCGATGCAAGCGGATGGAATATCAGTACCTCTCAGGTATTCAATACAGCAGCACTCAAAGCTTCTTTAGAATTGTTTGAAAAAGCAGGTATTGAAAATCTAAGAAAGAAAAGTTTGCATTTGACGGCTTATCTGGAATATTTATTGCAACAATTACCGCAGTTGAATTTTGAGATCATCACACCATCCGATCCTGAACAGAGAGGCGCACAGTTATGTTTGTATTTCAAAGAAAGAGGAAAGGAAATACATGATAAGATGATCAGCAGCGGCATCATTGTAGACTACAGAGAGCCCGGCGTCATTCGCGTTGCCCCCGCTCCTATGTATTGCAGCTTTGAAGATGTGTATCGTTTTTATGAGATTTTGAAGACTAACTTTTAATTTTTGATATTCATGCTGTGTAACAATTAGACTCCATTGATCATTGACTATGATTCAATCACGTTCTAAATGGAACGCAGATGATCATGATGATCATGATAATCCGTGTTCCATTTGAGTTTACAATAGCAGATTGTATCTTTAAACCATGACAAAACATTATTTCAGCTACCTCGCTTTAGGAGATTCTTATACCATTGGTGAATCGGTTCCTTTACATGAAGGATTTCCCTATCAGGTCGTACAACGACTTCGAAAGAAGGGGCTGCATTTCCATGCACCTGAAGTAGTGGCAAAGACCGGCTGGACAAGCTTTGAACTGGCCGATCATATCCTTCATACGCAGCTCAATGAGCATTATGATTTTGTAAGTCTGTTGATCGGCGTCAACAATCAATACAGAGGTTTATCTATAAGCGATTTTACCACCGATTTTGAATACCTGCTCAAAAAAGCGATTTATTTCGCCGGCAATAAACCGGAAAAAGTCATCGTACTCTCCATACCTGATTGGGGTGTTACCCCTTTTGCAGCAGAGAGAGATGCCGCCACCATCGCAAAAGAGATCGACGCATTCAACAAAGTGTGCGAAAACACCGTAAAAAAGCTGGGCGGACATTTCATCGATATCACCACACAAACCCGATTGGCGAAGGATGATGAGAGTCTGCTGGCATCAGACAAACTCCACTACTCCGCCAAATCCCACGCAGTATGGGCGGAAAAAGTAGCAAGCATGATAGAGAGAAATCTTTGATTTTTTGATCTTTGATTTCTTGATTTTTTCACCTTTCACTTTTGACTTTTCACTTTTGACTTACCCTTCTTCAATCAAAAAATCAAAGATCAAAAAATCACAGATCACAGATCGTACTCGATCATATCTCGTTTCACCGATCCGTCTTTGAAAAATTCGAAGATGGCATAGGCGGGTGCAAATCCTTTGAAGGCACCACCCCACCAGTTACCGCTGATGGCGCCGTTACAGTAGTAATGAATGCCGCGGTATTCAACAACATCTTGTAAGTGAATATGTCCGCTTAAACAGCAGCGAATATTTTTATGATTACGGAATAGCTCTGTTAATGCGAAAGAGTCGGTATGTAATAATGCTTTTGAAATTTTTCGATCACCATTATCTTCCGTCTTATCAAAAAAGAATCCGGATACAAATGATACAATAGGAATATGCGAGGCAATACAGATATGGGTGTTGGGATCTGTTGTTGCGAGTTCATTCTTTAACCATTTCATTTGTTCTTCATCCACTTTGGCAATATATCCGCCATTGTTTTCATGAGCGCTATCGAGGATGATGAATTTCCAGTTGTCTTTGATAAAGCTGTAATAACGTCCGGGCATTTTGTGTTGTTGAACGGCCCAAGCTTTATTGTACAAAGGATCTGCCTTGATCTCAGGCTCTGTCATTTGCCAGCCCCAGGCATCGTGATTACCGATGCAATGATACATGGGCAACTTATTTTCTTCCGCTAATATTTTATTCCACAAAGCCCACTGCTCTTCCACTTTCACCTTAGTAGCTTTCATGGCATCCATGATAGCATCTCCGCCATTGAGGATAAAATCTACCTTCGGTTTTAATGCATTCACATGTTTAAATGCACGTTGCATTCCCTGCTCAGGCACAGTACCCGTTTTGATATGAACATCCGTCATAAAAGCAAAACGAATGGCAGCTTTGGCATTGGTAGAAGCTAACCCGGTCAAAGGCAAAGTGGAAACTGCTGCTGCTGATAACGCTGATTGTTGGAGGAAACTTCTTCTATTCATGAAAAGAATTGAATTGGAAAGTTACAAAATCAATTCATGAGCAAAGGACTGAAGGTTTATCAAAATATGAATTCAAGTGTTTCACTATTAAAAGTCAATAGCTCTGATGTTCGAGCTCCAACTATATTGTGGGTTTTACCCTTCGTCGCAATTTCCGACTGAAAGTCGGAATACTCCTCAGGGTGACAAATCCGGATTAATATTAGATTGGGAATGCGATTGGCTTCGCCAATCGCATTCCCAGTTAGCCTACTTCAAACTGTCACCCTGAGGAGCATTCCGATCGCAGATCGGAAATTGCGACGAAGGGCTGAATTAAATATCTACACAATAATTTTTGCTGTAACGGTTCTCAATTATTGCAAATAACCGGCCATCTCCTGCTGATAACCGGCAGCCACTTTAGTCGCAGCCTCAGCAAAATCTTCTCCACCATCAGCAAAAATGATGGCTCTGCTGGCATTCACCAATAATCCGGCATCTGTATTCAATCCATACTTGGATACTTCTTCCAAACTACCTCCTTGTGCACCTACACCCGGCACGAGTAGAAAATGATCAGGGATCATTTTACGGATATCCGCCAGATCACTGGCTCTGGTAGCACCCACTACAAACATGAGATTATCCGGTGTACCCCATTTACAAGTTGTTTCCAACACTTGCTCATACAATTGTTTGCCTTGTTGTTCTGCCAATGACAAACGCTGAAAATCAAAACTACCGGCATTGGATGTGAGTCCGAGAACGATCGTCCACTTGTCTTTGTATTCCAAAAACGGACGAACACTATCTTCTCCCATATAAGGTGCTACCGTAACCGCATCAAAAGGTAGTATCTCAAAAAAGGTTTTTGCATATTGAGAGGAAGTATTGCCGATATCCCCACGTTTAGCGTCTGCAATCGTAAAATGAGTGGATGGAATATACGCCAATGTTTCCTGCATGATCTCCCAGCCTTTGATGCCCTGCGACTCATAAAATGCCGTATTGATCTTATAAGAAACACAATGATCTTTGGTAGCATCAATGATCGCCTTATTGAATAACAACACACCATCCGGCTGTTGCTGTAAATGTTTGGGGATTTTCAGCGGATCAGTATCCAGTCCAACACAGAGATAAGATTTCTTGGAACGTATTTGTGCTACTAGTTCTTGGCGGGTCATGCACAAAAGTACTAAAACGGAAGAACAGAAAAATATCGAACAGAGGAATTTCCAAACATGGATATTGGAAATTCCTCTGTTCCTCTGTTTGTCTGTTCCTTATCTTGCAGCCAAACCCTTCAGAATGGAAAAACAACCGATGTATTACGGAACTTATTTGGGATTGGATAAGGTATTAGATGCCCAACACCCCGTAAGTTTTCAGCCCGGAAATGAGCCCGCGCATGATGAAATGCTGTTCATTATTATTCATCAGGCATATGAACTATGGTTCAAACAAATATTATTCGAACTGGATTATATCACAGGGGTTTTTAATAAAGAAAAGATCAATGATAATTCAGAAGATATGAATCTGGTACGTCACAGACTGCACCGTATCATTCATATTCTCCAGTTACTCAATAAACAGGTAGAAGTCTTAGACACGATGACACCACTTGATTTTCTGGAGTTCCGAAACTTATTGACCCCCTCTTCCGGTTTTCAAAGCAAACAATTCAGACTCATCGAAGCGAGATTGGGATTGGAATTGGATAATCGTCATCATAAAGATTATTATAAACGTACCAATGAAGGTGGTTTTACACAAACCGATTACCAGCATATCACAGACACGGAAGAGAAGCCACATTTGCTGACACTGGTCAATAATTGGTTAGAGCGTATTCCATTTTTTAAAGATGATTTCTGGAAGGAGTATGTTTCTAAAACTTCAAATGGTAAACACCACCCTTTCTGGAATGATTATCGTTCAGTGTATGCTGCCGGATTAACAGAGCGTGAAAAAAATAAGATCCATGAATTTGATTGGGTTTTCTTTGAAGATAATGCTGCAGGTTTTTCAGAAGAACAGTTAGGTGCATTAAAAACGAGCTTCTCGCCCACTGCTTTACGTTCTGCATTGTTCATCATGCTGTATCGTGATTTTCCTTTGTTTCAAACTTCTTATCAAGTATTGGATGCTTTGATCGAAATAGATCACCTCATGAGTAATTGGCGTCACAAACACCTCATCATGGTTCGCCGCATGATCGGTATGCGTGTAGGCACCGGAAACACATCAGGTGCCGGGTACCTCGAAGGCGCATTAAATAAACATTATGTTTATCGGGATCTTTCAGGCTTGTCTACCTATCTCATCGAAAGAAAAAAACTACCTGCGCTTCCGGAAGCGTTGATCCGTAATTTGGGTTTTCAGTTGTAAATAGTTGCCACTGAGGACACAGAAATACACAGAAAAATTTCAGTGGACCTCTGTACCCTCAGTGGCAATAAATTCCTATCTTAGTCATCCCTCCCGATCGTTGAACACGATTGTATAATGCACTATTAATTCAGGATATTGCTCCTGAGTTTCATTGATCACTTTTAAATCCTTGTCATGTTGCGTATCAGACAAACACTGCTTTTATTGCTTGTAACCCTGATGGTACAAGCCCAAAGCGGATTAGATGCCAAACTGGGTATCGATCCAAAGGTTAAAATTGGCAAACTGAGTAATGGCCTCACCTATTATCTCCGTAAAAATGTAGAACCCAAAAATCGTGCGGAGTTAAGATTGGTGGTGAATGCAGGTTCTATCCTGGAATCTGATCAACAACTGGGTCTTGCTCACTTTGTAGAGCATATGGCTTTCAATGGCACTAAGAATTTCAAGAAACAAGAACTGGTAGATTTTCTGGAAAAAAGTGGCGTGAATTTCGGTGCCGATCTGAATGCTTACACCAGTTTTGACGAAACGGTGTATGAATTACAAGTACCTACAGACAGTATCCAGATCTTTAAAAAAGCCATGCAGATATTGGAAGACTGGGCACATCAAGTAAGTTTTGAACCCGTTGAAATTGATAAAGAGCGTGGTGTGATCGTTGAAGAATGGAGATTGGGCAGAGGTGCAGATGCCAGACTACGTGATAAATTCTTTCCGGTGATTCTGAAAGGTTCTCAATATGCAAAAAGATTACCCATCGGTACCAAAGAGAGCATTGAGAAATCTCCTTACAGTGAACTGACGAAATTCTATAAAGACTGGTATCGTCCGGATCTGCAAGCCGTGATTGTTGTAGGTGATATCGACATTGCAGCAACTGAAAAAATGATCAAAGATCATTTCAGTAAAATCCCTGCTGCTAAAACACCTAAACCCAGAACCAAATTTGGTGTACCTGCTTTTCCTGAAACCAGAACTTCTATCCTGACAGATGCGGAACAGCCATACAATGTTGTACAGGTGTATTATTTACGTCCTGAGATCAAAGCTTCTAAAACTGAGAAAGAATATAGGGCTAGTCTGGTGAGAAATCTATTCAATCAAATGATCAGCAGTCGCCTCGAAGAGATCGCACAAAAACCGGAAGCACCCTTCTTGTTTGGCAGCAGCAGCTATGGTTCTTTTATTGGTGATAAAGATGCTTTTAGTTTGATCGCTGTTGCAAAAACAGCCAAAGATATTGAAGCGTCTATCAAAACATTATTGACAGAGAATGAAAGAGTGAAGCAATATGGTTTTGCGCAAACTGAATTGGATCGAGCAGTGAAAAGTACTTTATCTCGCATGGAGAATATGTACAATGAAAGAGATAAGACCAAATCAGTGGAACTCTTGCAAGAGTATGTTAGAAACTATTTGAAAGATGAATCGATCCCGGGAATTGAAAAAGAATTTGAAATGCATCAAAAGTATTTGCCAACCATTCAGTTGTCAGAAGTAAATACATTGATCAAAGATTGGATCACTACAGAGAACAGATCTGTTGTGATCACAGCTCCTGAAAAAGAAAAAGCAGATCTGATGACTGCTGATCAGGTTACCGCTTTACTCAATAAACCCATCGGTAAATTAGATGCCTACGTTGATAAAGTAACGAAAGGTGCTTTATTACCTATTGAGCCTACTGCAGGAAAAGTGGTGAACGAGAAAAAATATCCGTCTATTGAAACCACGGAATGGACATTATCCAATGGCGCAAAAGTGATATTAAAACCTACCCAATTTAAAAATGATGATGTACAATTCTCTGCCATCAGTTGGGGTGGTTCTTCTCTGTATAACGACAAAGATTATGTGAATGCCGCGAATGCTTCTGTTATTGCCTCTATCGGCGGTATTGGAGATTTTGACATTCAGGCTTTACAAAAAGAACTGGCAGGCAAAAATTGCTTTGTAGCACCGTCAGTTGCCAACTATATGCAGGGATTGAATGGTAACAGTACCACCAAAGATCTCGAAACAGCTTTTCAATGGTTACATGGCTATTTTGTAGCACCAAGAAAAGACGCCAATATGTTTGAAGTGATCAAACAACAAATGAAAGTGCAGTTGGCGAATAAAGACAAAGATCCTGCTTCCGTTTTTGCAGATTCTGTCAACTACATCATGGGCAACTACCATCCGAGAAGAAAACCATTCTCCATGGAAACCATGCAACAATTGGAACTGGATCGAGCATTTGAAATTTATAAAGAAAGATTCAGCAATGCCGGACAATTCACTTTCACATTTGTAGGAAATTTTGATCTGGAGAACATCAAACCATTAGTAGAGAAATACATTGCTTCTCTCCCATCTACCAATAAAAAAGAGCAGTGGAAAGATGTGGGTATCCGTTATCCAAAAGGTGTTGTTACAAAAGTGATCAGAAAGGGAAAAGAACCCAAAGCCAGTGTGCGTTTGGCATTTACGGGAGAAGTGAATGAAATCAGTGATCTGGATGAAGTGCAGGTAGGACAACTTACCAAAGCGCTAGCCATTAAATTGAGAGAAGTTTTGCGTGAAGATGCCGGTGGCGTGTATGGTGTAGGTGTAGGCGGCGGTTTCAATCGTGAACCTATCAACAGCTATGGCATCACAATTCAGTTCGGGTGCGCACCTGAGAATGTAGACAAACTGGTGGCACTGGTAATGGAAGAAATCAAAAACACCAAAGCCAATGGTGTTCCTGCTGTGAATATTGAAAAAGTAGTGGCAGAACAAACCAGAAGTCTGGAAAATGATATCAAGGAGAATAATTTCTGGCGCTTTAGATTGGAACAGAATTTCTTCCGTGGCACAGATCCAACACAGATCTTACAAACTGCTGACAGGATCAAACTGATCACAGTTGATAAAACAAAAGAATTAGCGAATAAATTATTCAATGAGAATAATCTGGTGAAGTTGATCTTGTTACCGGAAGTGCAATAAACAAACCTGATCAAAAAGAAGAGCCAACTGCGAAAATTCACAGTTGGCTCTTTTGTTTTTATACCATAATTTGGATATATGATCAAGTCTCTTATTACACTGTTTACTTGCATACTGATTTACTGTTCAGCAACCCATGCACAAGGAAAAAGCAATGAACAATTGAAAGCTGTGTATTTGATTACCACTTTCCCATTTCCACTGATCACGAATGATATTGACCAGACTTCAGATACCATTGGCTTCTTTTATCGAAATGATACTGTCCTGATGAGACATGGATACATCAACTCAAATAGTTTTTTTAAAGACGGGGAACAGATCACGCACAGTACCATTCAATATCGATACTTTCTTTTCAAGCAAGGTGAAAAGAGTGGTTTTTGGATGGAAAATGAGCGTTTCTCAGAATGGAAACTCAACGATAACATGACCATCGTTGATACTGTCTTAAAACATTTTTCCAGTGGTATTCAAAAACCCTTAGCCGAGTTATTACGTGATAGCGCTAAATTAGTTCAGTTGTCTGTGACACCGGAATTCATTAAGAAAACCTATGTATTCACACATCATCAACATTCCAACTCAAGTGATACCATTTCGTTAGAATTCAATAAAGACTTTATTGACATCCCCTATCATTTATCCAACTACATGGATATGCCAAATAAAATGAAACTATTCAAGTACTCGATGGTGAACTTTTGTGGTGAAGCGATGAAAGATACTTACCCTGAATTTGCAGTCATGCGTATGGGCGCCTATCTATCTAAACCAGATCCTACCATATCAAAAGAAGTAGAAAAATACCTGCAACTGGCATCAGATTTAGCTAAATAAAAAATGGCCACTGAAGGCACAGAAGAGCACAGAAATTTTTCAGTGGCATTCTGTGTCCTCAGTGGCAATAAAATAGCAAGTCCTACTGCTTACTCTTCTCCATCGGCAATTCCGGCAACCTACTCCACTCTTGTAAAGATCCGTCATAGATACGCATAGGATAGCCCAGTAAACGTCCGGCCAAATACACCACGCTGGCGGTTTGTCCGATGAAACAATACCCGATCATTTCTTTATTTTTATCCTTATTCACTTTATCAAAATACACTTGTAAGTCTGCAACCGGTTTGATACAGGTGGAACTATCGATCAAATCAGGAAAAGGCAGATTGAGCGCACCGGTGATATGTCCGTCACGAGGATTTCCGGTTGGGTCTCCATCATAAAATCTTTTCAGCCTGGCATCTACTACCAACTTATCATTTTTCAGCAATGCATTTTGAACATAGTTTTTATCTACCAATAACTGTTGATATGCAGCCGTAAAGTTTCCTTTATTGACAACAGGAGAAGCACCTGCGATCACATCAAAACCATCATATTTCCACGCTTCAAGTCCACCGTTCAATAAACTCACTTGTCCATACAATCCCAAATGTTCCAGGGTGAGGAACATTCTGGCGGTGACAGTAATATCAGATCTGGTAAAGACCAATACAACATGCGATTCTTTATTGATACCTAAGGATTGTAAAACACGATTGGCCACTTCTATTGTGGGGGCATTGAAGTTTCCTTCCGGAGAATGAGCTGCTAACCAGTCAGGCCATAAAAAGCGAGCTCCCGGAATATGTTCTTTCTCAAAATCGAGTCTGATGAAATTAGCTTGTAAAATGACCAGGTCTTTATCGGATTGATGTGCTTTTAACCACTGTGCATCTACCAAAACAGGAACCGGATTAGATTTCGCAAATGAAATGACCGAAACAGATACTGCAAAAAGCAAGCATAATAATCGTTTCATAAGGATGATATTTAAGTCTAATCTACCATCTGTTTACAATAACCACCTCAAAAAGTGTTAAGCGGCATTGCTCCTTTTCACTTTTGACTTTTGACATTTCACTTTTGACTTTTCCCTACCTTGCAGCCTCAAAATCTATCAATATGAGTTTTGGTACTTTCTCCTATCCAAGTCCGGCCAATGAGCCTGTTAATAGTTATGCTCCCGGCACACCGGAAAAAGCAGCTTTGAAAAAAGCCATCGCAGACCTTAAAAAGAAAACATTAGATATCCCGATGTATATCGGTGGTAAAGCGGTGAAAACAGGTAAAAAAGTGGCCATCCATCCGCCACATGAAATCGCACATACATTAGGTCATTTTCATGCAGGTGAAGAAAAACATGTGAACCAAGCGATTGATGCTGCTCTGAAAGCCAAAGATGCCTGGACTTCTATGAGTTGGGAGAATAGAGCACATATCTTCTTAAAAGCGGCTGACTTACTGGCTACCAAATACCGCTATGTGATGAATGCCAGTACCATGCTGGGACAAAGCAAAAATGCTTATCAGTCTGAGATCGATAGTACTTGTGAGCTGATCGATTTCTTACGCTTCAATGTACACTTCCTGAGTGAGATCTATAAACAACAACCGGTATCTGCACCCGGTATGCATAACCGTATGGAATGGCGTGCATTGGAAGGATTTGTATTGGCAGTAACTCCTTTCAATTTTACAGCGATTGGTGGTAACCTTCCTACATCGGCTGCTATGTGCGGCAACGTAGTTGTATGGAAGCCTGCGAATACACAGATCTATTCTGCACAACTGTTCATGCGTATCCTGAAAGAAGCCGGATTGCCTGATGGTGTGATCAACTTGATCTATGTGGATGGTCCAACCATCGGAAAAGTATGTTTCAATCATCGTGAATTTGCAGGTGTACACTTTACCGGTTCAACAGGTGTATTCAATAATATGTGGAAAGTGATTGGTGAGAATATCAGCAAGTATCGTTCTTATCCACGCATTGTTGGTGAAACAGGTGGTAAGGATTTTGTCATTGCACATGCTAGTGCGAATGTTGATGCGGTAGTGACTGCATTGGCTCGTGGCGCATTTGAATACCAAGGACAAAAATGTTCTGCTGCTTCACGTGCTTATCTGCCGGATAATATTGCAGCAGAAGTAAAACAGAAACTGGTAGCTACTTTGAAGACCATGAAAATGGGAACAGTTGAAGACTTTACCAATTTCATCAATGCGGTGATCGATGAAAAAGCATTCAACAGTATCACAAAATATATTGATGGTGCCAAGAAAGATAAAAAAGCAAAGATCATTGCAGGTGGCAACTACAGTAAGAAAGAGGGATACTTTATTGAACCTACCATTATTGAAACTTCTGATCCGAAATACAGAACCATGTGTGAAGAGATCTTTGGACCGGTATTAACCATCTACACTTATAAAGCCAATGAATTTGAAAAAACATTGGATCTGGTGAATAATACTTCTGCTTATGCGTTAACAGGTGCTGTCTTATCACAAGACAGAGCAGCTGTGGAATTAGCGACCAATAAATTACGCAATGCAGCAGGTAACTTCTACATCAATGATAAACCAACCGGAGCTGTGGTAGGACAACAACCATTTGGCGGTGCTCGTGCATCAGGCACCAATGATAAAGCAGGAAGTATGCTAAACCTCTATCGTTGGTTAAGTGCCAGAACCATCAAGGAAACCTATAACCCGCCGGTGGATTATAAGTATCCGTTTATGAATGAAGCGTAGAGGAATTTCGGATGTCGGATGTCAGATGTCAGATTTTGGCTTTTGGCTTTTGGCTTTTGAATAATAAATTAAAAGGGAGATGTCACACTTATTGTGACATCTCCCTTTTTTTTAAATCCTTACTACTTGATTCCTTAATGCTTCCTTGAGCCCTGTCTCTTCTTTCTTGTCTCTTAAATTATTACTTAGGTAATACAACCGTATCAATCACGTGGATCACACCGTTACCTGCTTTCAGATCTGTTGCAGTTACAGTTGATACACCACCATTCTCATCAGTAAGAATAACTTTACCATCTTTCAGAGAAGCAGTCAAAGAACCACCACTCACTGTTTTTACTACTACTTTACCTTTACCATCCTGAATAGCTTTTACTACTGCAGCAGCATCTAAATTACCTGCAACAACATGGTAAGTCAGGATTTTAGCTAACTGAGCTTTGTTCTCAGGCTTCAGTAATGTTTCTACAGTACCTGCAGGTAATTTACCGAATGCATCATTTACCGGAGCGAATACTGTGAATGGACCTGCACCTTGTAAAGTTTCTACCAATCCTGCAGCTTTCACAGCAGCAACCAGTGTAGAGTGTGCTTTAGAACCAACAGCAATATCTACAACTGTTTTTTGTGCTGATACAGTTGCAAATGCACCCATCAATAAAGCGATGGCAAAAGAGAAAAATTTCATTTTCATGTTTTTAGTTTTTTATAGTTTGTGTAGAGGATTACAGGTATACACATGAAACAGTTCAATTAAATTTTTCTTTTTTTATTTTTTAACAGGAGTGTTGAAGGTTTTGAGTTTTTTAAGGTGATGGATTAAACGAGGGGTGTTGGGTGTTAGGCGTTGGGTGCTAGGTATTAGGTGTTAGAAGTTTTATAAGTGTTACTGAATAAATAGGATTCAAACCAATACAGTTCCCAAAAACTAACTACCTAGCACCTAACACCCAACACCTAATACCCAACACCTCGCACCCCTCTCAACCTTTCCCCTCTCAAATATGTTATATCCAAAAAAGACAACACATGGCCTATCCAACTTTAGCATTGATCGGAGCGCTGCGTGAAACTGCTAAGCGTTTAGAAGAAGGAGCCCAATATGCATGGGGCAATCATGGCTCCTGTAATTGTGGTAATTTATTACAAGTGATCACGGATCTGTCTAAGGAAGAAATCCTCACTTATGCGCATACCGGCATTGGTGAATGGACAGAACTGGCGGAAGAATATTGTGGTGTTACAGATGCCCCTATCAGTTTACTGCTAAAAAAATTACAGGATACCGGACTTACTCCAACCGACATTCACAATCTTGAATATTTGGAAGACAGGACTGTTCTGAACGCATTACCGGGTGGATTCCGTTGGCTGAAGCGAAATCAAAGAGCCGATGTCATTCTTTACTTCAGAACCTATGCCGATCTGCTTGAAGAGCAATTGATCGAACAGATACCATTGCCTTCTTTTGAAATGAACAAGGAACCACAGGCTGTTCCGGTGTACTAAAATGCCCTAAAAATGATGGACCCGGTTACCCAAAAGAGGTAACCGGGTTTATTTTGCAAAAGCGGAGCTGATTGTCAATGGATTCCATTGTTTTCAACAGCCCCGGCTTGTTACCCACGCCACTGACATTTTTGGCTTTTAACCCCTATATTTGCTCCTCAAAATTTGACCAAGTGCCGACTAAATTCTCAAAAGAAACCTATCTCTACTGGTATGAGCTGATGCAGCTGATTCGCCAGTTTGAATTGAAAGCCGAGGAAATGTATAAAATGGCGGGTAAGATCCGCGGTTTTTTCCATGCCTATGTTGGACAGGAAGCCATCGCTGCAGGATGTATGACCGCTACACAACCGGATGATCCATTCATTACTGCCTACCGTGATCATGGTCTGGCTTTGGCCAAAGGTGTCAGCGCTAACGCATGTATGGCTGAACTGTATGGTAAAGCAACCGGATGTGCGAAAGGAAAAGGTGGAAGTATGCACTTCTTTAGCTTGGAACATAAATTTTTTGGTGGACATGGTATCGTAGGTGCTCAAATCGGAACAGGTGCCGGACTGGCATTCGCAGAAAAATATAAAGGCACACAAAATGTAGTGCTTTGCTATTTTGGAGATGGTGCTGCCAGACAAGGTATGTTGCATGAGACTTTTAACCTTGCCATGACTTGGAAATTACCGGTGATCTTTATTTGTGAGAACAATAACTACGCAATGGGTACTTCTATCGAACGTACCAGTAACGTAACCGATATCTATAAATTGGCTGATGCATACGATATGCCTGCTGATAAAGTAGATGGCATGACCGCTGAAGCTGTTCATGAAGGTATTGCCAGAGCAGTGAAAAGAGCTCGCGCAGGTGAAGGTCCTACCCTGCTGGAAATGAAGACCTATCGTTACAAAGGACATTCGATCTCTGATCCGCAGAAATATCGTTCCAAAGAAGAAGTGGATGAGTACAAAGAACAAGATCCTATCACCAAAGTGCGTAATACCATTCTTGAAAATGGATTTGCTACTGAAGAGTTCCTGAACGATATCGATAAACGCATCGACGCTGTTGTTGAAGAAAGCGTTCGCTTCGCAGAAGAAAGCCCTTGGCCGGATGATAGCGAGGTATTGAAAGATGTATATATCGATCAAAACTACCCTTTCATTGTTGACTAATTTTTTTTAGAAATATATCCCATTCAAAAACGAACAACTAACAAACATGAGTGATAAGCAAGAAGTGATGCAAGACAATCAGGCCCTCGCGAAAGCACAAGGATTTTGGCAACAGTACCAGAAGATCATCATCGGTGGTATCGCTGCCGTTGTAATTGGCTTCGGTGGCTGGTATGCATACGGTGAATTCATTGTAAAACCTAAAGAAGAAAAAGCTGCAGAAGCTCTTTTCAAAGCGGAAGAATATTTCAGAATCGATTCTTCTAATCTGGCTTTAAATGGCGATGGACAGAGTCGTGGTGCGTTGTATGTTATCAAAAATTTCAGTGGTACCAAAGCTGCTAACCTTGCTCATTATTATGCAGGTATCAGCTACTTGAAATTGGGCGATTTTAATAACGCTGTTAAGTACCTGAAAGATTTCTCAACGGATGCAAAACAAATCCAGTTGTTGGCTTTCGGCGCTTTAGGTGATGCTTATGCAGAACTGGGCAAAACAGATGATGCTGTCAGCTATTATAAAAAAGCAGGTACTATTTTTGAAAAAGACGATAGCAACTCTGCTGAATATCTTTTCCGTGCAGCGCTTTTACTGGAAACAAAAGGTAAAACTGCGGAAGCTTTGGAACTCTTTAAAGATATCCAAACAAAATATCCTAAGACCGATAAAGGTTTTCAGGCAGACAGATACATCTATCGTTTAAGCATTGAAAAAAACGACCTGGGAGCTAACTAATGGCAACAAAAGGAAATACTTCATTAAACAAAGGCATCCCTCTTACAAAGGATGCCTTTGTTATTATCGTGAAAACGGAATGGAATGCGCATATCATCAATAAACTGGAAGTAGGTGTAAAAAAAATATTGAAAGCGCAAGGTGTTGGTTTCAAAACATTGGTGGTGCCGGGTGCTTTTGAAATTCCATTTGCCGTAAAGAATCATTATGCATATAGCGAAACACCACCCGATGCCTATATCACACTTGGCACCGTTATTCGTGGTGATACCCCACATTTTGATTATGTCTGTAAAGCAGTGACCGATGGCGTTGTTCAATTGAACCTTACACTGGATGTACCTGTTGTATTCGGCGTATTGACCGTTGATAATGAATTACAAGCCATAGAAAGGATTGGAGGCAAACATGGTCATAAAGGCGAAGAAGCCGCTATCACTGCGATTAAAATGATCGCATTGAATCGTAAATTGAAGAACCAAAAGTAAAAGATGCAAGTTCAGTTATTTGTACCCTGCTTTGTAGATCAGTTGTATCCAAACGTAGCTTTTAATATGGTAAAAGTGTTGGAGAAAGCGGGTTGTACTGTTACTTATAACGCCAATCAAACCTGTTGTGGTCAGCCTGCATTCAATGCCGGTTTTTGGGGAGAGGCTAAAGATGTTTGCAATAAATTCATTCAAGACTTTAGTGGGTCAGATTACATAGTTGCGCCAAGCGCTAGTTGTGTTGGATTTGTAAGAAATTATTACCAAAAATTATACGAGTCGTCTGCTCAGCAACAAACGGTAAAAAAACTCACAGAAAGAATTTTTGAGCTGTCTGATTTTTTAGTGAACGTTTTAAAAGTAGAAGACCTGGGAGCCACATTCAATGGCAAAGTAACTTATCACGATAGTTGTGCTGCCCTTCGTGAATGTAAGCTCAAAGAAGAGCCTCGAAAATTATTGCGTCATGTAAAGGGATTGGAATTGGTTGAAATGGCTGATAATGAAACCTGTTGTGGTTTTGGGGGCAGCTTCGCCGTCAAGTTTGAGCCCATCAGTATTGCCATGGGTGATCAGAAAATAACCCATGCTTCAGCTACTGAAGCAGACTATATCATTAGTACGGATATGAGTTGTTTGATGCACATTGATGGATGTATCAAACACAAAGGATCCGGATTGCAAGTATTACACCTCGCAGATGTATTAGCATCATTTGATTGATCATAAAATTTTCACCGAAGTATGGCATACTGGCTTATTAAATCAGAACCCTTCAAATACAGTTGGGAACAATTTGAAAAAGACGGAAGTACTTTTTGGGATGGCGTCAGAAACTATGCTGCTCGTAATAATTTACGTGCGATGAAGAAAGGAGACCTCGCTTTCTGGTACCATAGCAATGAAGGACTTGAAATCGTTGGTATCGCCAAAGTGATCAAAGAAGCATACCCCGATCCTACGATCGATGATGCAACCTGGTCGGCCGTTGACTTCGCTCCTTCCAAAAAATTAAAAAAGCCGGTTGGATTGGCACAAATCAAAAGCGATAAACGCTTAGCAAATATGGCGCTGGTTCGCTTGGGGAGATTGTCTGTACAACCTGTGACAGATGAAGAATGGAAGATCATCATGGAACTTTCCGGAACAAAATAATTGACTGCATGTCATCGAAAAAAAAGTTGGTGGTACTTACCGGTGCCGGTATCAGCGCCGAAAGTGGTATTAAAACCTTTCGTGATAGTGATGGCTTGTGGGAAGGACATGATGTGTACGAAGTAGCTTCCCCGCGTGGATGGAAAAAGAATCCTGCATTGGTACTTGAATTTTATAACCAGCGCAGAAGAGATATCGCCAACGCAGTTCCCAATGAAGCACATAAAGGATTGGCTGCATTAGAGAATGATTTTGATGTTCATATCATCACCCAAAACATTGACGACCTCCATGAAAGAGGCGGCAGCAGCAATGTACTCCATCTTCATGGTGAGATCTTTAAAATGAGAAGTGAACATGATGAGTCATTGATCTACCCTATTCACAACGATATTCAATTGGGTGATACTGCAGAAGATGGTCATCAATTACGTCCATTCATTGTTTGGTTTGAAGAGCCGGTACCTAAAATTGCGGAAGCTATCGATATCACCAGAACTGCAGATATTTTCGTGGTCATAGGTACTTCTCTTGTTGTATATCCGGCAGCAGGATTGTTAGACTATGTACATCGATCCATCCCAAAATATATCATCGACAAACAAATACCGGCGGTAGATACTGCTTTTATCACGCCTATACAAACAACTGCATCAGAAGGGGTGAAAGAACTGCAACGCATTTTGAATAAGAAATAAGCAACAGAGAAATAATCAATATTCAATGTCCAATTGACAAATCAAGTTTTGGAGATCGACATTGGACATTGGATATTCTGCTGTTCATCATTTAAAAAAGATGTATCCAATCACAATCGCCATGATCACCCCTAACAGATCTGCCAGCATGCCTGCCCAGATGGCATAGCGTACTTTTTTGATGCCTACACTACCGAAGTAAAGCGCTATGATATAAAAAGTGGTATCGGCTGAGCCTTGAAATGTGGAAGCAAGCTTACCCGCAAAAGAATCCGGTCCGTATACCTGCATCACATCCAACATCAATCCGCGAGCACCACTACCACTGAATGGTTTCATGATGGCTACCGGTAATGCCGGTGTAAATTCGGTATTCATACCTGTTTGCATCAGTACCCATGAAAGTCCTTCTACGATATAGCCCAATGCACCACTATCTCTAAAAACTCGAATCGCTACCAACATCCCTACCAGATAAGGCAATATTTTCAAGATCACATCGAAGCCTCCTTTTGCGCCATCAATAAAGGCATCAAATACGTTCACCTTTTTCCAGACACCACCCAAAATGATCGCTACTACGATCACCAACAATATTAAGTTCCCGGTAATACGACTAAATATCTCTTTTTCAGTAGGCCCCATGGCTTGTACCCAATACAACATCAATGCAACCAATCCCAATAAAGCCCCGATCCATCCAAACAAAACTTTATCCCATTTTAGCTTCTGCCAAAATCCAACGATGAAAATAGATGCCAATGTGGTGCATATGGTTGCTAATACCAGTGGAATAAATACACTGGCAGACTCTTTTGACCCTGATGCCAATCGATAAGAAATGATCGTTAAAGGAATGAGTGTGAGTCCACTTGTATGTAACACCAAGAACATGATCTGCGCATTCGATGCTTTCTCTTTTTCAGGATTGATGGACTGCAGACTTTCCATTGCTTTTAATCCAAAAGGTGTTGCTGCATTGTCTAATCCCAGCATATTGGCGCTGAAGTTCATCACCATTTGCCCCATTGCTGGATGTTTATCCGGCACACCAGGGAACAGTCTTTTCATAAATGGATTGAGTATTCGTGCCAACCAATTGATAGCACCTGCTTTTTCGGCAATACTCATCAAACCCAAAAAGAATACCATGGCGCCTGTCAAAGGGAATGCCACATCTACCACAGAACTTTTGGCGCTATCAAACATTCCATCCACAAGTGTCTTAAAGACCTCAGTATCATTCAAAAAAATGAACTTATACAACGCAATAACAAATGCAATGACAAAAAACGCGATCCATACAATGTTGAGTGCCATGGGAATGAATTATGGAGTGAATATAGGGAGAAAAGAGGTTAGCTGATAGTTCATAGCATGTAGTTTATAGCGTATAGTTTATGACTAATAGAATAAAATCCATTTGAGCGTTATGGTAAAGTCTACCCATCGGTAAAATGACCAAACTTTTCCTACTATTAGCCATGACCCATTAGCCATCAGCTACTCCCACACACTATCCCACAAAAGCCTATATTTGCGGCTCGAAAAAAAGATGTATGGCTTTACAAGCAGGTATCGTGGGATTGCCCAATGTGGGAAAATCAACCCTTTTTAATGCAGTGAGTAATAGTGCTAAGGCGCAGGCAAGCAATTATCGCTTCTGTACCATTGAGCCCAATGTTGGACTGGTAGATGTACCCGATGAGCGTTTGGCAAAATTGGCTGAATTGGTGGTGCCCAATAGGATCGTTCCTACACAAATGGAGATCGTGGATATCGCAGGATTGGTAAAAGGGGCCAGTAAAGGAGAAGGTTTGGGAAATAAATTCCTAGGCAATATCCGTGAAGTGGATGCCATCATTCATGTGATCCGTTGTTTTGAAGATGAAAATGTATTACGTGAAGAGGGTGCGATCAATCCGGTGAGCGATAAAGAGATCATTGATACTGAATTACAGTTAAAAGATCTGGAAAGTGTTGAGAAGAAAATGCAACGTGTTGAGAAAATGGCACGTGTAGGAACAGATGTAAAAGCAAAAGCGGAGTTTGAGATCCTCTCCCGTTGTAAAGCGCATCTGGAAACAGGAAAGAGTATTTATTCACTGGGATTATCCAAAGAAGAAAAAGTAGCTGTTGCTGATTTATTCTTATTGACAGATAAACCTGTACTGTATGTAGCGAATGTAGATGAAGCGAGTATGCATACAGGCAATAAATTTTCAGAACAACTGAAAGAAGCAGTAAAGCATGAAGGAGCTGAAGTGATCGTAATGTGCAACAATATTGAAGCTCAGATCGCTGAAATGGAATCTGAAGAAGACAAGCAGATGTTCATGGAAGAATATAAAATGACTGAACCTGCATTGAACAGATTGATCCGCAGCGCTTATAAATTATTGAACCTCGATACTTATTTCACTGCAGGGGTTCAAGAAGTAAGAGCCTGGACCATTCATAAAGGATGGAAAGCACCACAAGCCGCCAGTGTGATTCACACTGATTTTGAAAAAGGATTCATCAAAGCAGAAGTGATTGCTTATGATGATTTTATTAAGTATGGTAGCGAAGCGGCTTGCCGTGATAATGGTCGATTAAGAATTGAAGGAAAAGAATACATCGTGAAAGACGGAGATGTAATGCATTTCCGATTCAACGTATAAAATGATCACGCATCAAAAAAAGGCACGGCATCATTGTCCGTGCCTTTTTTCATCATAGACCACTAACTTAGTAACATGATCAGCTTGTCTATCTGGGAGAAAGAATCGTTTTATGCCCCGCAGGATATCGTTATTGTTGGTGCAGGCTTGATGGGTCTTTGGACGGCCTACGAGCTTAAGAAAAGAAGTCCGCATCTCAATATCACTATTGTAGAAAGAAATACTACTCCATTAGGCGCATCCACCCGTAATGCCGGTTTCGCTTGCTTTGGCAGTCCAACAGAATTGATGAGTGATATGGAAACCATGGGTTCTGAAGAGATGTTACGCATCGTTGAAATGCGTTACAAGGGAATCGAAAAGATCAAATCGCATTTTAAAGAAAGCAGCATTGGTTACGAACATTGTGGCGGATATGAATGTATCAACAAAGACTCCGGGTATTGGTATGCTTTTGATGATCGGGTGAGTCAGTTGAATAAATTATTGAAAGATATCACCGGACAAAGATCCATTTTCAAATATGCAGGTCAGAAAATGTCGGGATTGGGTTTGATTGGGTTTGATCTGTTGGTAGAGAATAGTTCGGAAGCAGCGTTACACAGTGGTAAACTGGTACAGGCATTAACGCAATCGGTTCGCACAGCAGGCGTACATATATTGGACGGTTTTTGTGTACACAGCTGGGAGGCTGATAAAGACCAGGCCATGATCACTAGTACAAACGGTATTTCGATACAATCCAAAAAACTTGTCTTCTGTACCAATGCATTTACGGATGGTCTATTAAACGAGCCGATGGTTGAGCCCGGAAGAGGACAAATCATTCTGACAACGCCTATCCCCCATCTCCCCATGAAAGGTACTTTTCATTTTGATGAAGGATTTTATTATTGGCGTCATTTGGGAGACAGGATATTATTGGGTGGTGCCAGAAACAAAGACTTTGATGGCGAACAAACTTTGGATATGGATGGTTCTGCTACCATCAAGAATGCGTTGATTGATTTTCTGAGAACACATCTACATCCTTCCATCTCATTTGAGATCGCTGATTCTTGGAGTGGCATCATGGGATTTACGAAAGATAAACAACCTTATTGTGGTTATACTGATAAGGGTGTTTATGTTGCGCTTGCCTGTAACGGCATGGGAGTAGCACTCACTCCTATGATCGCAGAGAAAGCTGCTGATGCGATTTTGCAGGATTTTTAACGGCTTGCTATAGTTTGTTGGTTTATTTTTGAAGTGAACCTATCAATATGAAAAAAATTGCCCTGTTCTTGTTGCCGCTGATGATGCTGGCTTGTAATGACACCAAAGAAGAATCATCTTCTGATAACGCTACAGCCGCTATTCCTACTCCAGCGAATATTGGATATAATATTGTGAAGATCTATCCGCATGATGTCACTTCTTACACACAGGGGCTGATCTGGTTCAACAATACCTTGTATGAAGGAACAGGACTTGAGGGAGAAAGTCGCTTAATGAAAATAGATATCGAAACAGGAAAAGCAACACAAAAGATAGATATCCCGAGTGAGTATTTTGGAGAAGGGATTACCATACTCAATAATAAAATTTATCAATTGACTTGGGAAGATCATAAAGTATTTGTGTATGATCTGGCTACATTCAAAAAGATCAAAGAGTTTGATTGGAACATGCAAGGTTGGGGCATTACACATAATGGTAAACAGTTGTTGATCAGTACCGGCGATAGCAATATCTATTTCGTTAACCCGGAAACTTTTGCAATTGAAAGAACCTTAGGCGTATATGATAACAATGGTTATTTAGCCGACCTCAATGAATTAGAACTTGTGAATGGCAGTATCTATGCCAATGTTTATTTGAAAAACTATATCGCCAAGATCAATCCTGAAACGGGATTGGTAGAAGGCAGAATTGACCTGACTTCTATTTTGCAGAAAACAGGACAACCAACAACTGAGAATACGGATGTATTGAATGGTATCGCTTTCAACCCTACCAACAACAGCTTTTATATTACCGGAAAAAGATGGCCGGCGTTGTACGAGATCAAGTTGAACTAATGAAATACAGGTATTAGTTTCTGCTCAGGATATAAATCACAGAACTACATTTTCGTTCGTCGCCCAAGGCTTTGATATTGGAACGAAATCCATTCCAAAAAGCTGATACCAAATTAGTACTACCTGTTTTGTATTGCTCACTCAGCATGGACACATAAAAAGCATCAAACCACATCGGCCGCATCTCTGTGATGGTAAAGCCTTTCAGATGAGCCAAGTGTTGCAATCCTGCAGGTGAAAAATGGTATAAATGTCTGGGCACATCCCATGCAGCCCAATGTTGGCCGTAGATAGTTGCATCTTTACCGGTATAATTCGGAACAGCTATCACTAATTTCCCGCCGGGTTTCAATAAAGCTTTGAAGCGATCAAAATATCCATGTAAATCGTGTACATGTTCCAGTACATGCCATAGAGTGATCACATCAAAAGAAGCTTCCGGCAATGTATAGATCTCTTCTGCAGATCGAAGTTGTAATCCATATTTATTAGCGGCATTTTCGCGTGCAACAGGATCGGGTTCTAAAGCTGTTACTTGCCATCCCGCTTCCGCCATGGTATGTGCAAAGGCACCGGTACCTGCACCAATATCCAACAAGCTTCCCTGCTGCATTTGACTGATGCGTTTGATCAGTTTTCTTTTATTACCAAGTGTATAAGAACGCACCCAATGATACAATTGATTGATCAATCCCTTATTGGTATCTGTATGTGATACATAAGCCTCTGCCCGATAATAAGGTCCGATATGATGAAGATCAGGAACAGATTGTGTGAATCGATTGGTGCAATGTCCGCAATGCCACACTTCAAAATTCTCTTTGCTGACCGTATGGTCTTTTGCTACGAGCAATGGGTGAATATCCTGACTATGACAAAAAGGACAATCCTGATAATAAACGAGGCCTGCGCTCATGCGGACAAAACTTTATAAATAATAATAGGCTATAGCAGCCGCACCTAATAAAAATAAAATGATAGCATAGATCCACCATGAAGCATCTGAAGACTCCATATGCTCTTCTTCTGTTGTTGCAAATTGATGGAGTGAAATGCCCTCAGGTAATGATACAGTTGTAAACCCAACTTCATTTACAGCATTCGTGTGAATAATACTTCCATCTTGATCCAAAGAAAGTGTCCCGATAAATGGTAACTCAACAGATTGATGATCCGTTATTTTCTGTTTCAATTCATGTGCCCATGCGTTGAATTGTCCGATGGCAGCAACTTCATCGGATGCTGTTTCGATGGAGAGAAACTCAAAAAGGTGTTTATCTGCGGTAACCGCCTCCGGAGCATACACAATCACCGATTCAGGCCCCTTGATCTCTGTGCCGTGGGCAATGATCTGAGCAGGCATGCGTTTGACATGGAACATACCTATTTCAGGTATACCCAGTCTTCCATTTTGAATGAGGTATTTGATCAGCAATTGTTGTATCATGGTTCCCATTTACCGGAACGAATATACAACTCCGCCTAAAACATTCAAGCCCAGAACTTCATATTGATGCCAGCGGCGGTATCGATTATTCAGAACATTGTTCAATTGTACCCATAGATTCAATTTAGGCATCACAGAAAACTCAGCGCCAATATTGAGGTCTGCAGCGGGATCTAATTTGAAGGTAGCTCGATTTACATCTCGATAATGACTACCATCCCATAAGAAAACATCAGCTTTTAACTGTAAGTCTTTGAACATTTTCCAGCGCAATGCGCCTGTTATTTCTAACGGTAATAATCCCCATGCTTTTTCGGCTGTTTCCAAGGAAGTAAATTGACGGTAGGTAACACCGCCCAATACTGATAATTTTTCTTGTAATGTATAACCAATCTCTCCATGTAACTGTAAAACATCCATTTCAGGTTCTACGAAAACATCAAAAAATCTTCCTTCGATAGAAACCCTTGAGTTTGGAAATAAAGGCGCATTATTCATTCGCATAAATGAAAGTCTGGCCCTATATGTCAGGTGGTTACCTGCTGCTCCGCGAATACCTGCATATTGTTCACCTATTCTCGTGTTTACAAGACGAGTAGGCTGTAATATCCATGGATTGATATCTGTCAGACTACGATATCCATTTTTCTGAAAATATCCTACCCAACCTGCTTCTACTAGTAGCCCTGTCTCTCCTACTTTTGCTTCTGCAGTGATGTTAGGCAATGTCTCATACTTACCATTATCCCATGATGGACGAACACCTGCATTGAGCTTGAATGATGCAGATTGAAACTGTACAGACGGACTAACGTAGAATAAATTGTTCGTAATCTTTGCGGCGCTTGGAAAAGTAACAGAAGTGCTGGCGATATCTGCAACAATCCCCAGATCGATCGCAAATTTCTTGGCAAAAGTCTTACGCAAAGGAGCTTCTAAAATTGCATTGTATTCTTTTCCCTGACGGTTGTCTGCAAAATATTTTAAACTCAGTTTAGGAGCATAGGTAATATTAAAAGCATTGGCTTTTTTATTTCTTAGCCCAATCTCTATTCCTGCCTCATTGAATCGCTGTAACAGGTCATCCTTTTTAAAACTAAGACCCGTTGTATCAAAACCATAAAAATAGCGAGTCGTATTTTTATACGTTGCTTTGGTGGTCCACTCATTGTTATTGTTAGTATTA
Source organism: Sediminibacterium sp. (assembly GCA_965279585.1). Lineage (GTDB taxonomy): Bacteria > Bacteroidota > Bacteroidia > Chitinophagales > Chitinophagaceae > Sediminibacterium. The sequence goes on from OZ257248.1 coordinate 2,268,778, forward strand.
AATACGGACAACACACTCAACCCGAATTTGGCATACTGTTGCGCAAAGAGATCTCCTTTGTTAGAGAGATAATCAGTACTCACGATGGTATTACTCTTGATCCCATCTCCAAAAGAAAAAGTACCGGCCAATAGAAAACTATTGAAATTACCGAGTCCGGCACGAATGGAATGATCATTTTTCCAATGAAACCCGGTATCTACAGGCAAGGCCAATGGCTTGATTGGTACGGGCTGATAAGAGAAAAATAAATTCTGGGCCGGCACAGCATATGTCACTGCTGTACGTGAAGAATCAACGTATGTAGACGCTGCAGTAAAATTGATCTTAGCAGCATTTTTTAAAGATGGTTTAAAAGCAGATGTGATGGTCACCACGCGAGGTGATGAAGTATCGCCTAAAGCCTTTACATCCAAACTGGGTTGATTAGATGTTGTAGACTTATTTTGATTACCGGTGACCGTTACTTTTTTTCTAGTGGTACGTCTGCGTTGTGCATCCACATTACTCACTATGAGTAAGGCCATGAAAGTTAAGCAGGATATATATATTGTACGCGTCATGTATACCGTTTTATTCTTGTTCTACTTTATTGGTTTTATTTTTCTCTTCAAGTACCAGTTTCAGCTTTTGCTCCGCCTCTTCTTTTAACTCAATGATCGTGGCATTGTCTACAATGCTTTTAAAAGTTGCTTCTGCATTGAACAGGTCTTTCTGTTTGAAGTAAATATCTCCCAACAATAAATAACTGCGTGTTACCCAGAACTCATAAGAGCCCGATTTCTTGATCACATCAAAAGCAGCTGTTTCAGCCTCTGCCAGTTTATCTTGTTGGAATAAAATTTCTGCAATTCTGTATTGAGATTCTGCTCCATACTCTGACTTCCCTGTTTGCATCACTTGTCTATAAGCAGCAATCGCCAGATCAGCCTGTTTATTGAGCTGATGATTTTTAGCTACGACCAAACTGGCCATCATACGATCATCCGTAGCAATACCGCTTTCTTTCAACAATTCTTCTGCATTGGGTGCAGCTTCGGCCCATTTCTGTGCTTTAAATTGGCAGCGAAGCAGTCCGCGCATGGCTTCAAGCTTATTCTCCTGTTGAGTAGCTATGGATTTTAATTGAGTGAAATATTTTTCTGCATTCGCATAATCCTTCAACTCAAAGTAATGAATACGAGCTGCCTGCAATACGCTTCTTTCAGCAAAAGTGCTGACTCCCTTCTCCGCTACTGCCGTATAAAATGGCAAAGCATCTTTTAGTGATTTCTCTGTTACAAAAATTTCTGCCGTGAAATAATTGGCTTCAATAGCGTAACGACCATCAGGGAATTTTGAGATATAATCTTTAAAGCCATTTTTCGCACCCGACATGTCTTTTACGTCGTAGCGTAACATGGCAGATTTAAACGTGAGTGAATCTTCTTCATTATAAGTAACAGGTCTGCCATTTGAACGCATAAAAGAAACAAACTCTCCCGGCTGCTGTTGTTCGATAAATAGATTCCGAATGTATTCCACTGCTGCATCTGTTTCAGTTGAATTCGGATAATTAGACACCAGGGTTTTAAACTGATTCAAGGATGCTTCATTCTTATCTAAATTGAAATATGCGATCCCCGACTTAAGATAGGCTTCCGGATGAAGACTAGCGGCTTTTTCAGATTTTAATATCTTATTTAACGGCGTTAAAGCTGCTTCATAGTTTTCATCCGCCAAATACGTATTAGCTTGTTCCAATGCAGCATCTGCGATGTACACAGAAGAAGGGAAACGTGTTTCGAGACTTTGCAGCAGTTTCAGCTTTTCTGCATTTTGATTCATGGCACCTGCGATCACTGCTTTTTGAAACAAGGCATAATCAGCCATGTTCAATTGCATACTCAATACCAAATCGTACATACCCAATGCTTTCTTAAACTCTTTGTTCATGAAATAACAATCAGCCGCACGCAGATAGGCATCCTTTTCAATATTGGAAGAATTAATGGTGATACTCTTTGCGATCGTTTCAAATTGCTCTTTGGCAGCCGGATAGTTTTCTGTTTTCAACAATGCATAACCTAAGCTGTAACGCGCATTCACCACATTGACTTCTCCATTGGTCAAAGGGTTTCTGATGTATTCCGAAAACTGTGCAATTGCGGCTTCATTATTTCCATTGCGGTAAGCGATCTCTCCTTTCCAGAATCGTGCAAGTGCTACCAGGTTGTTGTTATAAGGCACTTCCAACAATCTATTCAGTAAAGGCTCTGCCTGATTGATCTGTTGGTCATTGATCAACTCTACAGATCTTCCATATAATAATTTCGGATAGATCTTCATCGCATTTTCACTTCGTACAGACAAACTTTCATACAGCGCCAACCCATCTTTATAATTACTGGTATTTGCCAATGTACTCACCAATAACTCTCTAGCTTCCTGCAACATATTGGAAGATGGATATGCAGCTGTGAAGGCCTGAAAACCTTTTAATGCCGCATCCATATATCCGAGGTCATAAGAGAGTTTAGCATAATTGAAAAGAGAGACTTCTTTTTGTAATGCATTGCTATTATTATCGGCACAGAATTGAAATGCATTTCGTGCATTTTGTTTGTCATTGGTTTTTAAATACGCATCAGCTAACAGATACATACTGTTTTGTGCTAAAGAATCTTCTCCTCCTCCCAACTGTTTTAATCCTTCGATCGCTTTATTCCAGTTTTTGGCTTCATAATAACAATATGCCAATTCATACATGTCTTCTCTTCTCACTTTGGGAGTTCCTGCTACATATTTTTCAATGTATGGAAGCGCCTTTGCATACTGTCTTTTTTCAAAATACAAATGACCCACCAATTGTCTTAGTTGCAGGTCGTAGTATTGTCCGCCTTTATTTAGAGCCGCTTCGCCGTACTCCAATGCCTTGTTTCTATCGCCTTTGAAGTAATAAATTTCGGTGAGGTAAAAAGGAATTACATTTTGATAATCGGGTGATTGTTCTGCAATTTGAAAGCTGGCAATAGCATCATCATACTTTTTGTCATTGAAAGCGATGAAAGCATAATAATAGTTGGCATCAATATAGTTAGGGTCTTGTGGTATCTGACGAATTGCATTGAACAGGGGTCTGGCCTTATCAAATTGAACCATGGTAAAATAACCGTACGCCTGATGAAATTTCATATCAGCGATCTCACGGTTACTGAGATTGGCGATATTCGTTTTTTCATAACAAGCCACTGCTTCTGCCAACATTTTTCTGCGGTAATAATACTCTCCCAAATGAAACCGCATCATTTGAACATGTGGCACATCGTTCTCCATATCCATAAAATCTACAGCCATAGGTGCGGCTGTGGAATCATTGAGTTTTAGTCCGCATAGAATATAATAATACCTCGCTTCTAACTGAACAGAAAAGGATAAGTTGGTTGATGGTGCACCATGACTGTATATTTTCTTAAACACAGGATATGCCAATCCATACTGATCATTCTGAAACATTTCCTTGGCCTGTTTAAATTCAGCGTCAGGGTCCTGTAATTGTTGACTAAGCTGTGCATTGGCATGAATACCGGTGATAAGACCGGCACTGAGCAAGCATATAGAAAAGAATCTGTTCATAATATTCGGTCTGCTTGGTAACAAAGATTTTTGTTTCTTTCTTAATGAAAAGCGAAAACACCTGTTTAAAGGTAGTATTAGCGTTTTGTAAGGAAAGAGTTAACAAGCATTTGTGGAAAAACAGATGGAGGGTGTAAGTTTGTCAACAAATCAGGATAACTATGTACACACATGTGACCAACTTAAGAGTACGTTATGCAGAAACAGATCAGATGGATATCGTGTACTATGGTAATTACGCACAATACTTTGAAGTGGGAAGAACGGAATGTATTCGTGAATTAGGTTTCACTTATAAAAGCATGGAAGAAATGGGTATCCGGATGCCTGTTGTGGAAATGGAAGTGCGTTATCTAAGACCTGCACATTATGATGACCTGATCACCATCAAAACCATATTAAAAGAGTTGCCAACAGATCATAGTATTTGCTTTTTCAATGAAGTGTATAATGAGAAAGGCAAATTGCTCACTACAGGTAAGGTCACTTTATTTTTCATCAATAGCCATACAGGCAAAAGGGCTTCCATGCCGGAAACCCTTAGAGAAAAATTAGTACCGTATTTTGAAGGCTAAACCCTGCTATAATCAGCTCGCCAGTGTTGAATGGCGGCTTTGATGTCTTTATTCCCCATCTTCTCACGTGCTGCTTTCTCAGCCAGTGCAGGAAATTCTTCATCGGAAGCAAAACGCAGTGCGATGATCTGCCGTAATCTTAGTTCTTTGGGTAATGGTTTACCTGTCAATATGAAATGACGAAACTGCTCTTCAGCTCGTATCGCTCTATCCTGCGCTTTTAGTGCAAAAGCTCTTACATACCAGAAAACAAAGACCAGTATTACAGCGATCAAACAAATCAAAGAAGCTGAATACAGATTACTGTCCGTAGCATCTTTGAGGTTATAGAATGAACCGATCAGCAAACAAAGTATGGCAGGAGCAGTAACATAATGCCATAAGGGTACATAACGTGTGTGGTGTTTAAAATTTTGTTCTTTCATATCGCTTATTTTCTTTTACGAATAGGGTCTTACAACAAGGCGCCTGTTAAAGATGTTTATTTCAGTTCATCCAAAACCAAAAACATTTTTTTGACGATCTCATTAGCAGATCCGTCATAGTTATTGACGATGACGGCAACAGTATAACTCACCCCTTCTTTGGAAGTGTGATATCCTGCAAAACCTTTTGATCCTCCGATGGTTCCACTTTTTAACTTCATTTTATTGTATTCCGGGAAAGCAGCCAAATACTGCGTGTACCATGGTCTTGAACGGGCATATTGCAATACTTTCACCAACGCTTGTGTTGTAACTCTATTTTGTGGTGATAGTCCACTCCCATCGATCATTCGCAAGGAGGCCGGGTCTATACCTTTTGTCTTCCAGAAATCTTTCATGATCTCTAGGCCTTCTTCTGTTTTTCCTTTTTGTGATTGTTCAAAAGCAAATGTTTTCACCAGTGTTTCACCATAAAGATTTACACTTTTACGCATGAACCAATAGTTGATACTATCCAATACGGGTGAATATTGCAGATGAATAGACTTGATCTTATTAGCAGTTGGTTGTTCAATAACACCCGGTTGCTTCCCCGCTGCATTTACCAAAGCTTCTGCCATGGTATACCCCAATTGCATGGCAGGCTGCGTCATTGAGCCTGAAATGGTAAAAGCAGATTGTGCGGGTGGAATGGTGCCACGGATAAAAGCTCTTTCACAATAAGGTGCCGCATAGATATAAGCATTATCTCCACTACCCTTTTTACCCGCCATAAGCTCATTCGTAAAGATCATATTGTGAAGTACGGGAATCATTTTAGCGATCATGACTTTATCACCGGTATTGGGTCCTGATTTTAGTACGAGATCATATTGGTTTTCTCGCCAGTTCAGTCCATAGGACCCTGCACCATAATAATTCCCCATATCATCCCATGGCCATCCGCCGGGTACAGAACCGGTTTCCCAAGAATCGCTATGTACAATGATCTTTCCATCAATACTTTTGATCCCCATATCTTGGATCCTTTTCTTCCATTCTTTGATGATGGCAGTATCAGCAGTACCTATATACCGCCAACTACCCAAAGTAGGGTCTCCATAACCTGTGATGTGCAGATTCCCTTTGAGTTTTCCATCACGAACCTCACCATCATGCCCCAATTCTGTCTTATAACGATAATTAGCTCCCAATAACTCAAAAGCGGTAGCACTGGTCACCAACTTCTGGCAACTGGCGGGAGCGAGTCCAACATTTCCATTGTATTCAAAAATCGTTTGTCCGGATTCACTGTTCAAGACTGAAATACCGATTGTTCCATAACGCATTTGCGGATCATTCAACAATTGCTGAAAGGCCTTATTCAATCGATCTTTAACAGATTGAGCCGGAACAGATAGGATAAAAGAAAAGAAACAAATAAGCCCGTAAACAAGTCTTCTCATAAATGCGTTTTACCTTGCATTAAAATTAAGTGTCTGTAAAGTATGGAAAAAGTTTTTGCTTCTATCATAACGATCGGTGATGAATTGTTGATCGGACAAGTCATTGACACAAATAGCGCATGGATTGCACAGGAGCTTAATAAGGCGGGTGTTCAGATAAAAAACAGAGTGGCGGTGGGTGATGTGTGGGAAGATATCTGGAATGCATTAGATACAGAACACAAAAAAGCATCTATCGTACTCATCACCGGTGGATTGGGACCAACTGCAGACGATATCACCAAACCTCTCTTATGCGAATACTTTGGCGGGAAAATGATCATGGATGAAGCCACACTGGCACATGTGACTGATATTTTTGAAAGGATACTCAAAAGACCCATGATCGAGCGCAACAGGAAACAAGCAGAAGTACCTGATGTTTGTACCGTCCTGAAAAATGAAAGAGGCACAGCTCCGGGTATGTTGTTTGAAAAAGAGGGAGTCATTTTTGTTTCCATGCCGGGAGTGCCACATGAAATGAAATGGATCATGACCGCACATGTGATTCCTTTGATCCAAAAAAGATTCAGTACCGGATTCATCAGACATAGAACACTACTAACCGCAGGTATTGGAGAATCCTTTCTGGCTGAGATGATTCAAGACATTGAAGCATCACTTCCCCAACATATCAAACTGGCATATTTACCAAACTATGGGATGGTGAGATTAAGATTGAGTGGTACCGGTTCAGATCCGGCTCAATTAGAAAAAGAGATCGCCATTTATTTTCAACAACTCTTACAACGCACTGAAAAATATTTAGTTACCGATGACGATATTCCTATGGAATTGGTGGTTGGAAAATTATTAAAAGAACGAAATCAAACCATTACAACTGCTGAAAGTTGTACAGGTGGATATATTGCTCATCTCATTACAAAACACAATGGCTCCTCTGCATATTACCAAGGCAGCATCATTAGTTATGCGAATGAAGTGAAAGAAGATCTGCTGATGGTGCCGAATGATATCTTAACAACCAAAGGTGCGGTAAGCGAAGAGACGGTGAAGATCATGGCAGAAACTGCACGTAAAATAATGAAAACGGATTATGCTTTGGCAGTGAGCGGGATCATGGGACCCAAAGGGGGTAGTGAACAAAAACCTGTAGGTATGGTATGGGTGGCTGCTGCTTCCGCGGAGAAAACAGTTACACAGGTATTCCAGTTTCGGTTTGACCGGTCAAGAAATATTGAATTAACGGCTATCAATGCATTGAATGTGATGCGACAATTGATCCTTGGAAAGCTTTAATTTTCGCTGAAAAGCCTGCTAATATTGACTCTTAAAATTCTGTGTATAAACTACGAGTAGATTTTTCGATTTTCAGCCCTAAATTGTCTATTTTCTCACTAATATTGCCCCCTGAAAACAAACAGGCGTAAGTTTTGCGGGGGGATATCATGAGAAGTTGCTAAGGGTTTTCTGATTTTTTCGATCATTATTTTAAACACTACGAACTGTATGGCAATTGCTGAACTGGTGATGCCCAAATTGGGCGAGAGTATCATGGAAGCTACCATTCTGAAATGGAATAAAAAGGTGGGCGATCATGTGAAACAAGATGAAACGGTATTGGATATCGCCACAGATAAGGTTGATAGTGAAGTGCCTTCCACTGCAGAAGGTGTCATCACCGAGATATTATTCAATGTCAATGATGTTGTACCGATTGGTACTGTGATCGCAAGAATTAATACATCTGCTAACGGATCTGCAACAGTTGCACCTCCGGCTCCTGCTCCCGTAGCACAAGAAGAAGTCATTGTTCCAAAAGTTGAAGTCGTAGCTGCCCCAGAACCGGCACCTGTAGTGGTTACTGAAGAACCCGTTGTGCCCGAGACTGTTCCTTTTGTTCCTGCAACTGCAACAGAACTGCTTGACAAACCTGCAGCAAATCGTTTTTATTCTCCATTGGTTCTTAATATCGCGAATAGTGAAGGTATTAGTCTAAGTGAGTTGGAAAGAATTCCGGGTACTGGTATAGATGGTAGAGTTAGTAAAAAGGATATCCTCAAATATGTTGCTGATAAAAAATCCGGTATTGTTCAGGCACCTCCTGTAACCAATACACCAGCGGCTCAGGTACAACCGGCTCCGAGATTTGAAGCGGCATCTAAACCGGCGACGGTTTCTTCACCTGCTGCTGAAGCTCGCACAATCACTATCAGCAATCCTTCCGGCAAATTGAGTGACCCTGCTGCTGTTGTTGTCAACGGCAATACTGAGATCATTGAAATGGACAGAATGCGTAAACTGATCGCCAAACACATGGTAGACAGTAAGCATACCAGTCCGCATGTGACCAGTTTTGCGGAAGCAGATGTTACCCATATGGTGCAGTGGCGTGAAAAAGTGAAGAATGAATTTGAGAAGAGAGAAGGCACCAAGTTGACATTCACTCCGATGTTCATTGAGTGTATTGCACGTGTGATTGAAAAATATCCATTGATCAATTGCTCAGTGGATGGCGATAAGATCATTGTTAGAAAAGATATCAATATTGGTATGGCCACCGCTTTACCATCGGGCAACTTGATCGTTCCAGTGATCAAAGGCGCGAACCAATTGAATATCGTTGGATTGAGCAAAGCCGTTAATGGTCTTGCTGATGCGGCTAGAAATAACAGATTAAAACCGGATGACACCACCGGCGGCACTTTCACATTGACCAATGTGGGTACTTTCGGAAGTCTGATGGGAACACCGATCATCTCTCAACCTCAGGTTGCCATATTAGCCGTAGGCGCTATCAAAAAGCGTCCGATGGTGATTGAAACAAAAGAAGGCGATACCATTGGTATCAGACACATGATGTACCTCTCTTTAAGTTACGATCATCGCATTGTAGACGGCAGTATTGGCGCCAGCTTCCTCACAGAAGTAGCCAAAGAATTCGAGAAATGGGATCCTGAACGTCAGTGGTTCCAGTACTTGTAGCTTATAGCAAATAGTTAATAGCATATGGCGAATAGTAAATGTTTTATCATATGCTATTAACTATTTGCCATATGCCATCAGCTATTTTCACATCCTGTTAATAAACAACTCCTACAAATCCGTTTTTGAATCAGTAAATTCAGAAAATAAAACGGATCAGTATGAAGACCTTATCACAAACCTGGTTTGCGGATGGTTATATTGATTTTGAATTAAAGAAATATACCCTTCTCGCCTATTTACAGGAAATCAATCGCTATTTCTGTCAGAACAAATTGTATCCGCAGTTGGCAGATATCATCTTCCATTACAACAATCTCATTGCCTTCAAAGAAAATAAACAATACCTGCAGGAACAGTTCCCTAAAAGATTGACCGGTTTGCAGATTGAAAAATTGCAGCTTTTATATGAATCGATGGTAGAAGATGATGAACTGATGCAGGAATTGGAAGAGATCATCAACTACGCTTCTTCCAATATGAAAAAAACCATCACAAGTGGAACCGAGATCTATGAATTTGTAGAAAACAAATTGACCATAGAACCGATCGGCCTAATTCCCTTGGATCATAATGAAGGATATTTTCTTTTATGCGAAGGGGCATGCAGAAACACATGGGTATACCAGTATCGCCTCAGCATTTTTGAGAAACATGATGAGAAATACAGAAGTATCAAAACCGAATTTGTAGATGTATGGCAGCGAAGTATTGTGAATTCTTATCAAAACATCAAAGCCGAGTTGATCAGAAACAGATCCGATCTTCCCAACCCTGCCGTTTACTCCGTAGAAACTGAACTCACACTGCCTTTGGAAGAAACACTTTTACCTATTGCTAAGAGAAGTTTGGTCAGGTATATTTCTACGCAGATGGTTTAAGATGGCAGATGGCAGATGGCAGATGGCAGATGGCAGATGGCAGATGGCAGATGGCAGATGGCAGATGGCAGATGGCAGATGGCAGATGGCAGATGGCAGATGGCAGATGGCAGATGGCAGATGGCAGATGGCAGATAAGAAAAACGAAGCGGCGAACACTGTTTATTGTGCTCGCCGCTTTCTTTATTTCAAATCAGAAATCCGACATCATACACATCAGAGATCTGACATCTGCCATCTGACATCCTCTAATACCCCAGCCCCATATCTTTTCCTTTCATGGTTGCAGGCACTCCTTCAGCGATCCACTTAGAGGCTTTTTCACCTTTGAGGAAATGATCAAAGAACTGCTGTTCACGGATTTGAATATCCTTTCTGTTTTTGCGCTCTACCAGATTGTGTGCTTCATTATTATAATTCAGCATCCATACTTTTTTACCCAATCTGCGCATAGCGGTATAATATTCAATTCCCTGATACCAAGGCACTGCATCATCAGCATCATTGGCCATGATCACCAACGGTGTTTTTACCTTTGGCAATTGGAATAATGGAGAATTCTCTATGTATAAATTTGGCTTCTCCCACAATGTTGCACCGATACGACTTTGAGATTGTTCATATTGGAACTGTCTGTTCAAACCTGTACCCCATCTGATACCACCATAAGCACTTGTCATGTTCACAACAGGAGCACCTGCCCATGCTGCCGCATATAAATTGGTTCTGGTGATCAAATGTGCGATTTGATATCCACCCCAGCTTTGTCCTTGTAATCCCAATTTGGTACTATCAACATACCCTTGCTTCACCACCGCTCTGGTTCCACTCAGGATATAATCATAGGCACCTTGTCCGGGGTACCCTTTTTTATACCAGATATCAGGTACAAACACCACATAACCACGACTCACAAAGAACGAAATATTTAATCTGGAAGGTGTAGGTGCCGGCGGAACATATCCATACAGACCCTGACTACTTCTTTCATAGAAATAAACAATCATAGGATATTTCTTCTTCGGATCGAAATCTTCCGGCTTGTACACAATACCTTCTGCTTCTCGTCCGGTATACGCTTTCCATTTGAATAACTCTGCAGTTCCCCAGTTGTATTCAGCTTGCTGAGGATTACTATTAGATAACTGTTTTGCTTGTGCACCCATTGTATGAATAAATACATTGGGAGACTGCTGGAAAGTTTCCTTTGTGTAACTTAATACATCTGCATTTTTGGCTTTTTGAATGGCCATGCCTAATCCCACTTTCTCTTTGAAAATAACATTGAAACTTTTTGATGCGAGATCCAATGTTGCGAGTCCGGCACTTTTATCTTTTTCATCAAACAAACGCAAGAGCAGCTTTTGTGAAGGTGTGATAAAACGCTCATCAGGATTTGTATTTACATATCGGATGATGGTCTTATCTTTTCTACCTGTCGTGAGACAAACTGAAGCAGCCACTCCTTCCGGATCAACTTGCCAGATATCATAACGATCATATATCAATACAGATTTATCTCCTTCCATCCATTTTACTACTCCATAAGCATTTGGATCATCAGGCACATCATTTTCTTCATCCCCTAAAGATGTTTTAATATCCTTAGCGATTTGATATACTTGTCCGGTAACACTGTTGTAGACAAAATATTTTTGCTTACGCTCATCAAAGAAGGCCAAATATTTACCCGTGTAAGAAGGTTGTAAATTGCCCCCTTTCAGATCTTTAGTGATCACTTGTGTTTGTCCGGTCAACGGATTGATGCGAAATACATCATTAAAACTGAATCCTTGCCATTGTGTAGCCACACGTTTTCCGAAATCTGAAACGCCATAAAATACTGCCCCATCTCCTTCCTGTGTAGGAACGACATTGCGTAATTTTTCATTTGCCAATTGCACGATCTCATTTTTCTCGAGATCATAATAGGCGAGATAACTTCTTCTTAATTCTGTATTGAGATTACGTAACTGAACGGGTTGAATATAATCATCGTTATAATGCCAGATATCTACACTCACTCTATCCATTTCAGGAACGGTAGTATCACGTACAGGCCATATGGGAAGTGTCCCCAGCATCAGACGGTTACCTGATTTACTGAATACAATACTTCCTGCATTATCACTGATCGTCCAATTGGCCGGTAGTCCTTTGGTTTTATTATCCGCCAATAAACGTGCACTATCCATTCCATCTTTATGGTAATAGAGTTTGAAAAACTTCTGTAATGCTTTACTACTGCTATCTCTTTCAGCTACAAAAGCCACTTGCTTTCCCTCTTCATCCATTCTGAAACTTTTAGCTTCATTGAATTTGGCGAAGATGGTGCGTGCACTATTATTATTCAGGTCGACTTTAACAACACTTGCCAATGATTTCTCGTCACTGTTTTTGCGAGTTGTTTCGATCAACAATACATTCCCTTTACGGTTGAAGAAATAATCTTTCACCAGTTCAAATCTGCGCTCCTCTCCTGTTTGAAGATTGCGTAATACTAATACGGTTCCTTCTTCAACAGGATCAGTCGCTGGTCGTGTAGCTGTTCTTCCATTTCGATTTTGTAGAACAGACATACCCGTTGTTTTGGCTTCATTGGCTTTATTTCTGATACTGTCTGCAACACGTACGAGACTATCCGCCATTCTGATCATGTTATTGAGTCTCGTCAAAGAATCCGGTTGCTGAGGTCTGGCTGTTTCCGCCAATGGTTTGTCTAACAAATAAGCCAACCAAAGCCCTGAATCATCGGGCACTTTGTAACTTTTGATCCTTGCTACTTTGGTCATACGTGTTGTTCCCAATTCTACAAAAGCCAAACTATCTTTTGGCATTTCATCCGGACGACGTTTCTTGATCCTTGCTTCGCGGGTGTCTTTATAAAAAGGGCGGATTCTGCACACCAGAAAGCGGCTGTCTTCCGTAATGGAAACACTATAGCCACGCGGAATATTCATGGTATAATCACCCGATGCACTTTGCACATATACCATTCCATCTCCTTCCTGTGGGTTGATGGCATAAGCCACAAATTTCCCGTCATTACTGATCACCCTTTCACCGATAGACTGCCAATTATCATACACAGAATGATCCAAAGGCTTTTTCTGAGCAAAGGTTGATATACCCGGCAATAATAGAAATGCGAGTATTAATTTTCTCATAGCGATAATTTTAGTGGCTTCTAAGTTAAACAAACAAATCTCTCCTACTCATGTGTCGATTTAATTAAATGACCAGTGGATGAATGAGGCTTCTATCCAAATGTTTGCCCTACTTTAGCAAAAAGGTTTAAACAGAATAAGGGTATCAGATATAACCCACGAAAAAATTCAACGGGTGAACAATTAATAGCATTTTAATCCGGACCAAAGTGTTATATTGATGAAAAAACTGATATTACCTTGCTTATAAAAAGCAGATCTCAGAGTTAGCATGAATAAGGTGTCTTCTATTGAACAAATGATCGTAATGTTTGAACACTCGCATGTGTTCATGTACATGATTATTGACCAAAAGGGACATTACCGCTACATTAATGAAAAGATGTCATCTGTTACCGGATGGGAAAGATCATTGATTGCGGGAAGAAAATATGACGAGCAAATTCATTATGCGGACGTTGAGTTCTTCAGACAACAGTTTCAGCATGCATGGGAAAAGAAAGAAGCCAAGTTATCTGTTACCGCTCGTTACCTGATAGATGAGCACCAGCATACCATTCAATGGGAGATCAGCTGTACAGAAGATCAGCAGGGCGAACCTGTTATACAGGCAATGGGTGTATTACTAAGTGGTGATCCATTAGATGATTTTTCTGCAACACGGTATGCCTATCAATTCAATGAATATTTGGATGGTGTCAGTGATGGTTTTTTTGCACTAGATCGTAACTGGACCTTCCTTAAAGTGAATCGTTTTTTTGAATCAGTTACCGGATTATCCAGACAGGAAATGATCGGTAGAAGTTTTTGGGACTTTTTTCCGGACACAGATGATCAACCCTATGCCGCAGCGATGCGCAAAGCTTTTGATCTTGAAGAGACGATCACATTTGAACAGCCCTGGCCACCGGATTATCATTTTGCTGTTTCAGCTACTCCATCCAAAGAAGGTATCATTTGTTACTTCATTGATATCACTTTACAGAAAAAACAACAGCTGGAATTACTGGCCAATGAGATCAAATTAAAAGCGATATTGGATAGTACAACTGATATCAATATTCTAATCAGCCCGGATCTGGAAGTATTGAATTTTAATCGCACCGCCGATATACTTTCCAAAGAATATTTCAATGCACAACTCCATATTGGCGCTCACTTCAGCAAGTATGTTCCAATAGAATTGGATCAATACTTCAAAGAACATTTTGAAAGAGCGCTTTCCGGTGAGAAATTAACTACTGAGCGACCTGTTTCACTTTTGACCGGAGACGTGATCTGGTTTGAGTTTTTATATTATCCTGTTTACAGCGAAGCCGGTGATATGCTCGGTGTTGCTATGAATATCACCAATATTGATGCCCGGAAAAAAGCGGAAATGAAATTATTGCAGCAATACGATCGCATGCGTGAGATCGCTTATCTGCAATCACATGAAGCCAGAGCTCCTTTGAGTAATATTCTTGGATTGATCAATGTTTTGATGCTGTATACAGAAAAAACAAATGATCCGGATATCTTACAAGTATTGGAATTACTGAATATTAGCGCATCGAGATTAGATACGGTGATCCAGAAGATCGTATCGAATACCAGACATGAATAAATCAAATACTGCTAGTCTTTTGCTGATGCTTTCTTACTACCCTGATCATTTGTAGTAAAACGGAGACGGTGATCAAAGCTACACCCGCATAAAAACTTCCATTCAATTTTTCATTTTCCTGAAATAAAACAAAGGCCAATAAGATCCCATAAACAGGTTCCAGATTGAGACTTAGGTTTTGTGTAAATGCAGAAACCTTTTTGAGTGCTTGTAACATGAGATCCATTGCCAATACGGTACACAGCCAGCTCAAAATCAATAACCAGAACCAATCTGATATAGACGGGAAGATCGTTTCAACAGGGTAATAATGCAGGTATAACGGCATGAATAAGGTAAGTATGAGTAATCCTCCACTCAACTCATAGATCATCATAGTTCTAGGCTCTACTTTTTGTACTTGTCGCTTATTTAACACCGAGAACAGCGCAGCCAATATCGCTGAAACAATCCCCGCAATAATTCCATCCCGGTATCTTGTATCAAATTGAAAAATGAGAATGATACCTAATAAACTAAGCAGTCCCAACCCCACATCCGGCCAACTGAATGGTCGGTCATTGAATATCGGCTCTAATAATGCGGTGAATAATCCGGTGGACGCAAAACAAACCAACCCGATAGAAACATTGGACATTTTAATGCTGCCATAAAAAAACACCCAGTGTAAAGCGATCAAAGTTCCGATCCCTAATAACTTCCAAACCATAGCGGATGAAACCTGTTGCAACTGATTTTTCCATTTCAGTAACGCAAACAATGTAACAACCGTGATCATAATGCGGTACCAAACCAACAACCCCTCATTCATATCAATCAAGATTCCCAATACACCGGTAAATCCCGCTAAAAAAACAGAGATATGTAGCTTGATGAGTGCATCTTTCATGATACTAAAGCTAATTCAAAGAAATGGGAATTTGGAAGATGGGATCAAGTTGATAGAATCAAGATGCGTTAGAAACACGTTTCTTGTAACTTTTGAAAAGACTATGCCATTGAATTTTTAAAACACCGAGTACACCTTCTTTGATAATACCCTTACTCATTTTACTCACACCAATCTTTCGATCAATGAATGTGATGGGCACTTCTTTAATGCGGAAACCCAATTTCCAGGAAACGAATTTCATTTCTATCTGGAATGCATAACCGACGAATTCAATCTCATCCAGATTGATGGCTTCGAGTACTTGTCGTTTATAACAAACAAAACCTGCAGTAGGATCATTCACAGGCATCCATGTGAGCAATTTGGTGTACAAAGCACCGCCTCTTGAATAGAGCTGACGATCCCAAGGCCAGTTCTCCGTACGACCTCCGGGTACATATCGACTACCCACGGCTACATCTGCACCTTCCTGTTTGCAGGCATGATACAAGCGATCTAGATCTTTGGGATTATGGGAGAAGTCAGCATCCATTTCGAAAATGTATTCATACCCTCTATTGATGCCCCATTTAAATCCATGAATATAGGCGGTACCCAATCCGAGTTTTCCTTTGCGTTCTTCTAAGAATAATTGTCCCGGATACTGTTGCATCAAATCTTTAACAATAGAAGCTGTACCGTCGGGAGAGCCGTCATCAATGACCAATATATGATAACCGGATTGCAGGTCAAATACAGCATCAATGATCGACGCAATATTTTCCTTCTCGTTATAGGTTGGTATGATGACTAATTTTTCCAATCAAGGGGGGTGTTCGGTTGCACCGCTAAAATACAACTCATAACGATTAATCGTTATGCCGACAGCATATTTGCGGAAAATACTAGAGGAAATAGGTGAACTTATCCTTTCTTTAACAAGGTCCGGTTGAGGATCTCAGTGAGTTTTTGCTTGGTATTCATCGGAAAATCACCCTTCATCATCCAGTCATAGTATTGAGGTTCTTCTTTCAGTACCTGGGTCACAGGTTTACCTTTGTGTTTGCCAAAATTGAACACTTCAACCCCATTTTCACGAATAAATCGACGGGCGAAATCTACAATATCATCTTCTCCGGTGAATTTGACGATGCTTTCCACTGTATTTCCGATTTGCGGATAACGCTCTACCTGAGCTTCTAAAACCTCCCAAGTAGCAGTTGCATCTACTTCTGCACTATGAGCTCCTTCGAGAGTTTTTTGACAATAAAATTTATACGCCGCACTCAATGTTCTTTGCTCCATCATGTGAAACACCTTCTGCACATCAACCAGTTTTCTTCCATCGGTAGAAAAATCAATTCCTACACGCAAGAATTCTTCAATGAGCATAGGGATATCAAAGCGATTGCTGTTATATCCGCCGATATCACAATGATCTATGAATTGCTTGACCTCATTTGCTACTTGTTTGAAAGTAGGTGCATCTTTCACCATGTCATCTGTAATACCATGCACATCACTTGCCCCTTTTGGAATGGGCATCATGGGATTAATGAGTTTTCTCTTGACTTGCTGAGTTCCATCAGGATTGATCTTCACAATAGCGATCTCAACAATGCGATCCAAACTGATGTTAACACCGGTTGTCTCCAAATCAATAAAAGCAAGCGGACGTGTGAGTTGCAATTTCATGGTACGAAGTAAATATAATAATTCTAAATATCGGTATCTGTCTTTTGAATGATCTCCTGCGCCAGTGCTACTACATCCAGTCCATCATAATTACCACTACTCATCAATAAAAGATTGCTGTTATGATAGTTGACAGATAATAACCATTCTTTTAATAAAGCTGCATCCGTAAAAATGAGCAAGCCTGCTTTATTGAAACCTTGTTGTACTGCCGCTTCCGGCAAATCAGGTAATCTTTTGATCTGCAATGCATGTTTAGAATAAAAAACCACTGCCTGATCTGCCGGTTCCAATGCTCCATTATATTCTTTCATGAATGCTTCATTCAAACTGCTGTAAGTATGTAATTCCAACACACCAATGAGTTTTCGATCAGGAAACTGTTCTTTGACTGCTTCGATCGTGGCTTTTACTTTACTGGGGGCATGTGCGAAATCGCGATAAACGGCCGTATCCTCATTACCGGATAACAACTCTAGTCTTTTGGAAGCACCTGTAAATGTTCCGATAGCCTGTATGAAATCATTCGCAGATAATCCTAATTCTTTACAGGCATAAAATGCAGCATGTAAGTTGAGCAGGTTGTGATTACCAAAAACCTTGAGACTTCCGGATACACCTTCCAATACTACTGTTGTTTTTCCTGCTTCAATGGTATGTTGTGGTATTGAATATGGTTGATAACGAATATCTGCTCTTTTATGTTGAGCAACCAACTCATTTAAAACCGGATCAGACTCATTGTAGATCAGCAATCCATTGGGTTCAATCTTATTGATAAAAATGATGAACTGCTCCAGATAAAACTCAAATGTGGGGAACACATTGATATGATCCCATGCGATTCCGGTCAGAATCGCAATATGCGGGAATAAAAAGTGAAATTTGGGTTTTCGTTCAATAGCGCTGGCAGGATATTCATCTCCTTCACATACGATCACCGGTGCATTGGTAATATCAACTGATTGGGCAAAGCCTTCCACTTTTGCACCAACGAGATAGTCAAATTGTTGATGGGTTTGTTTCAGCACATGCATGATCATGCTGGTGGTGGTAGTTTTACCGTGACTACCGCCCACTACTACCCTTTTCTTTTGCTGACTCTCATGGTACATGTATTCGGGAAACGAGTAGATCTTTAATTTCAATTCGATCGCCTTCTGCAATTCAGGATTGTCGGATTTGGCATGCATCCCCAGAATCACTGCATCCAGATCAGGTGTGATTTTATGGGGATCCCAGCCGATAGTAGCCGGCAAAAGTCCGTGTTGTTGAAGATTAGAGGCGGCAGGTTCAAATATTTCATCATCCGTTCCTGAAACCTGATAACCCTTTTTATGAAGCGCAATCGCCAACTGATGCATGACGCTTCCGCCTATAGAAATAAAGTGAACCTTCATAATAATTCTTTGATTTCAACCGTTTTATGCAAATTAACTGTCTGAAAGCAACAATTTCAGTCAAATCAGTATCTTTGTTATAGCGCAAAATACAGTCAAAACGCTAACTTAAATCGCAACACATGAAAAAGATAACCGCTATTCTGTTCTTACTCGTATTGAGCGCAGTGTTTATCAGTTCCTGTACCTCATCTAAAAGCAGAGGCTGCCCTACTACCAATCCTCGTTATTTTAAGCCTTAAGACTTTTGAACCTATTGCCTTTCGCATTGTTTTGTAAGAAAAAAAGATGAACTGGAATCCTATCACAAGTATTGATCAGTTAGAGCAGATCAAACAACAATCCTTTCAAACTCCTCAGGTTATATTCAAGCATAGCACACGCTGCAGTATCAGTTCCATGGTATTGAATCGTTTGGAAAGAAGTAATGCCCCCGAACAAGTTCAATTTCATTATCTGGATCTACTGGCCTATCGTCCGATTTCAGATCAAATAGCCACTGATTTTGCGGTTTACCATGAATCTCCACAAGTATTGCTCATTAAAAATGGGGAATGCATTTATGATGAGAGTCATCATGGGATCAGCATGGATGAAATTGCAGAGCAAGCTGCACAAACAGCATAGGAAAGCATTCCTGCTTTTTGTAAATTGCTGTAAAAAATCATATGATCATCACCGTTTTTGGCGCTACCGGACAAGTGGGTCGCTATATTGTGTCACAGGCTTTGGCAAAGGGGCATTCTGTTCGCGCTTTTGGAAGGAATGTAGCTGACTTGATCGATCATGATTTGGATAATGATGCTTTAACAGCTATCAAAGGTTATGTTTTTGATACTTCGGATGTAAGGAATGCCATTGAGGGAACGGATGCAGTTATTTCAGCACTGGGTGGCAGTTTTGATGGTACCGATCAGACGAGAAGTTTGGGGATGAAAAACATCATTGAACAAATGGAACATACCGGTGTGCAAAGGATCGTTGCGTTGGGAGGTATGGGTATCTTGAATACTGATGATCCTAATGAGGGTTTATTGATAGAACAACCCGATTATCCTGAAGAATATTTACCTGTTGGACAAGAGCATTTGAAAGCTTATCAATCACTTGCTGCCTCTTCACTTGATTGGACATTTGTTTGTTCTCCGGATATTTTGAATAAAGCGGGGAATGGACAATATATCACTGCTGCGAATTATGCGCCTAAACCCAATCATTATCAAATAGCAGCCGGGGATCTAGCGCATTGTATGATAACTTGTATAGAAAAGCAACAATATTCAAAACAACGTGTGGGTATTAGTAGGTTGTAGTATTTGAAGCGTACAATATTAGTGCGTCAAATCTTTCATCATCAACCAATCTCTTTGCAGATCAGTCCCCAACAAAAAATCATGCTCTCCAAATTTTGAAAATCCGAAAGACTGATAAAATGCAATAGCCCTTTCGTTCTTTTCCCAAACACCTAACCAAATTTTCTTATACAATTGATCTTTAGCATACGTTAATGCATGCTGCATCATGGCCTTCCCTATTCCTTTTCCAATACTGTTTTTACGTGCATAAAAACGAGAAATCTCAATGGCTTGTTCATTAGTCTGCATTTGAACATGAGCACCCGGTCTCATTTTACAATATCCGGCAGGTTGATCATCTACAAAAGCAATGAAAAAAATATTCGAAGTATCAAGTACTTCTGCCATTAGCTTTTCGGTCGTAAACCGGGTATCGAGAAAGAGTTGCATATCAGCAACCGTATTCTGCTCAGCGAAGCTGTCGTAAAAAGTTTCACGGCTGATAGATGCGATCAATGATGCATCATCAGCCGTGGCAGTTTGAATCTGTAAGCGTTTCAATGTATTAAGCAGGAATATTTTCAATCACCATAGCACTGGCACCACCGCCACCATTACAAATACCGGCAGCACCTATTTTTCCGCCATGCTGTTTCAATACATGTAATAATGTAACAATGATCCTAGCACCACTACAACCTAATGGATGTCCTAAAGAAACCGCACCACCGTGTACATTCACTTTAGCAGGATCCAACTTCATTTTCTGGATATTGGCAATACCAACCACAGAGAATGCTTCATTCAATTCTACATAATCGATCTGATTCATATCCAATCCTGCCTTTGCTACTGCTTTTGGAACAGCCATTGCGGGTGTTGTTGTGAACCATTCAGGAGCCTGCTCAGCATCTGCATAACTGCGAATGATCGCAAGCGGTTTGATACCAAGCGCATCTGCCTTTTCTTTACTCATCAATACAACTGCTGCAGCACCATCATTCATAGTAGAAGCATTAGCTGCAGTAACAGTACCATCTTTTATGAAGGCTGGTTTTAATTCAGGGATCTTATCAAATTTTACATTGAATGCATCCTCATCTTTAGCAAACAATATCGGATCTCCTTTTCTTTGAGGGATAGGTACAGGCACCACTTCTGCATCAAAACTTCCGTTGTTCCAAGCAGCCTGACTTCTTTTATAACTTTCAATAGCAAATGCATCTTGTTCTTCGCGAGAGATATTGCATTCTTTTGCACACAACTCTGCTGCATTACCCATGGCGTAATTATGATACACATCAGTGAGACCATCTTTAGCCAAACCATCGATCATCTGCACATTGCCATATTTATTGCCCCAACGCAGATTGGGTGAATAAAAAGGTACATTGCTCATGCTTTCCATACCACCTGCTACCACTACATCAGCATCACCCAATAAAATGGCTTGTGCCCCTTGTGAAATGGCTTTCATACCACTGGCACAAACTTTATTGACAGTCGTACAAATCACAGAATCAGGTAAGCCCGCAAATTTAGCTGCCTGACGTGCCGGTGCTTGTCCGGTATTGGCTTGAATCACACAACCCATTAATACTTCCTGCACTTGATCCGGCTGAATTCCGGCTCTTTCAACAGCTGCTTTGATGGCAATAGCACCCAACTGTGGGGCTGAAAAATCTTTCAAACTACCACCAAAAGATCCCATAGGAGTTCTCACAGCGGATACGATATATACGGTTCTGTTCGACATATAAAAGAATTGAAGCGCAAATATAGGGCAATCATACTAACAATTGTTAGCTTATAAGGACAATTTCAACCTGCAATCCATAGTATATTAGCAAAAAAGTTATGCAACAGAGGGCCTTTATCTTTTGTGGTTTGATTGCCATCTTATTGGTGGCTAGCGCATTTTATGTGGCCGGTCCGGACTGTAATACTTTAAGAGTCGGACAATTTCATAGTTATACGAAAAAAGGAGACCATATTCAAATCACCAGAATTGACGGGATACAACAGGATGTGAATATGAGTACCAAGGACACTACCTACTGGAAAATTGATTGGCTGGGTAATTGCAGATTTGCCGCATCCTATTTGTCCGGGGCTGGTCCAAAAAATGAAACTGAAAAAAGACTCTACGAAAATACCATCCTATACTTTGACATAAAAGAAATCGCTGACGATTATTATGTTGGTACAACCACTGTGAAAGCGCCGAATGGTAACAGTGTATTTACAGATACAACTTGGTTGATACAAAAGAAAAACTGATTTCTTATGTCAATGAAGTGTGACCTACAATTTTACTTATTCATTGATGAGCTTGAATCCTGTTTGGGTAAATTCAATTTTTCTTTGTTTATATAGATTACCGGTAGTCATTTTGAAAGTCTTCTTACTCATGCCAAAGAAAGAATAGATCTCTTCAGGATCTGATTTATCATGATACGGCAGGTATCCATTATTTTCTTGTAACAGTCGAAGTATTTTTTCTGCTTCATCTTCAACTTTCTGAAACCCAGGTTTTCCAAGAACTACATCAATTTTATTACCTGCAAGAATCGTTTTAATAAAGCCTTTCAGCTTATCACCGATCTTTAGTTCTGTGAAAATTTCATTCTTGTGAATGATACCGGTATGCAGATTATTGATGATTACTACATAACCCAATTCTGACTGACGATAGACCAATAAATCTACCTGATCCAATTCCTTAACGGTCAATTCTTCATTGCTTAACAATTGCTCGATCTTTTCTGTTGCGGCAACCCTTCCTGTCATTTGATCGATGTAGAGTTTAACCAGATATTCACCACCAACTCTCATCCCTCCCAATTGTTTGGAAGCCGGAACAAACAGGTCCTTCATCAACCCCCAATCTAAAAACGCACCCTGTCTAGTAACAGCTACTGCTTTCATTTTAGCGATCTCTCCTACACAAGCATTAGCTTTTTGAGTGGTTGCTATCAATCTGTTATCTGAGTCATGATAAACGAATACGGTAATCTCATCTCCGATTCTAAGTCCTTTCGGCGCAAAACGAGTAGGCAATAAAATGCCATCACCCCCATCTTCGAGGTAAAAACCAAAATCTACTTTTCTTGATACTTTGAGGGTATTGTATTGCCCTACCTGAACTGTTTCCATAAAAATCTTAATCGGCAAAAATAGGTTAGTTTGTCCGAATGCCATAAGATAGGTTAATGAAAGGCCTGCTGATAGGGTATCCACCACTGTTAGCAACTTTAAAAGACGGATTCAGCAAGGCTTTAATATTTTCATCGCATGAAAGGTATGTATGGGGTACTCTTATTCAGTATCATCTCTTTACAATCAATAGCTCAAAGTGTTACCGGTCATTGGTATGGTGTTGGAAAAGTGGCAGTTCCGGGTGAACATAGTTCTTACTTGTCTGAACTGATCATCCAACAAAAGGGAGCAGTTGTTACAGGTGAATTACAGTATTATTTCAGAGATAGTCTTTTCAAAGTAAAAGTAAATGGCAGTTATAACAATAATACCAGAAAGCTCAGTCTGAATCCGGTTCCCTTTATTTATTATCTGTCAACCAATACAAAGACAGGTATTGATTGTATGTTATCAGGCAATTTTACGCTTTTGGTCAATCGAACAGAATCTATTCTTACCGGGGCTTTTGAAAGTGATGATGCGCATCGTTATACCACACCTGATATACAATTCAGGTTTAAATATTCTACTGATACTGCCAGCCTATCATATGATCGTACTCCCGAAGAGGATATAGATACAACAATTACAATAGCCAACTCAACTGCTTCTTTAGATACAGTTATTAAAAATACAGCTAAGGAAACTGTGTTACCGGACCGAGAAAAGATTTATGTAAGAGAAGTAACGATCAACAATAACAGCATTCGAATCGATCTGTATGATAATGGTTCTGTTGATAATGATTCTGTGGCTGTTTACATCAACGACCGATTGATCATTCCTCCATCACAGCTGACACATCGCGCCATCAGAAGAACGATCACATTAGATAGTACAACGTCTGTGTATGAGTTAAGCATGGTAGCGATCAATTTGGGGAACATCCCTCCCAATACTGCGGCGTTGATCATCTATGATGGAGATACCAGACACGAACTGATCCTCACCAGCGATCTTAACAGAACTGCTACGATTAGATTGAGAAAGAAATGACTTATGGGGTATGGCTTATAGATCATAGCAAATGGCAGATCATTGTTTTACTATTTGCTATGAACCATAAACTATAAGCACTAGAACAACTCCGGCATCGGATTATCATCTTTGGGTCTTTGCTCCCATTCCATTTCAATGCTTTTATTGTAGTCTGTAAGCTTTGCTCCTACTGCCTTCCACCCCATCACTTCTACCATTTTGGCAACTTTGAATTTGGCTTTACGTACTTGCGCCCCTCTTCCCGTTTGAACAACCAGTATCGGTTCATCATCTGTTGTAACCGCTTCTAGTCGATTGCCCTCCCCTTCTTTAATGAAAAGGAACTGTGTCTTCAAAGTGCTTGTTTCTATTTTGAAACGTTTGATATTGAATTGGCCCTTATCATTATCTAAGTACACAGCAGTGATGGTCTTATTGGGATCAAATTTTTCAATCAGGGTGACCTTCTCAGGATCGAAACGCTGGGTCATTTCTGTATCTGTTAATTCATAACTTCCATCACTATAGATGACCAGCAATTTTTCATCTTCAAAGCTTCCCAAGTATTGACCTTTTTCCTCAGTATTCAATCTGCCAAACTTATCATCAAACCATAATTTCACACCTGCGAGTGTACTCTTACCTGCCTCTTTCAGTTTAACAGCTTTGATCGGATACTTCGTTACCTGATTACCCATACTGCTTCTGCCCTTGATCTCTAACTCTTCGAAATAAAAATCAAACTCTTTATTGCGAGCAGTACAGTTCGGACTTAATACCACTTTCACTACTTCTGCTTCCCCGTTTGGATTGGCAGTGAAGTAATGCACTTTACTCTTATCCGACCCTTTGGTCAGATCATATTCTTTATCTCTTGTAACACCCGTTACATTGAAACGCTTGGCATAACTGGTTCCACTGGCCCCATCCAGATAGATCATATTATAAGTGGTACGCTCATCATTCTTTCTAAACACGGCAGCGTGAATGATATCTTTCCCTACAAAGATCTTATCAGACACTTTTACCACTTTCATAGTGCCGGATTTGGTAAATGCGATAATATCATCATAATCAGAACAATCACATAGGAACTCATCCTTTTTCAAAGATGTTCCGATAAATCCTTCAGCACGATTTAGGTATAATTTAGTGTTGGCAATCGCCACCTGCTTCACCTGAATGGTATCAAATTCTTTGATCTCGGTTTTTCTTTCTCTTCCCTTACCAAACTTCTTGAGCAAGTTCTCAAAATAAGCTACAGCAAATTCTGTCAAATGCTCCAGATCAAATTTCACTTGTTTGATCTCTGCTTCAATTCCTTTGATCTGTTCATTCAGTTCATTGATATCCAAACGATAAATTCTACGCACAGGCTTCTCTGTCAATTTTAAGATATCTTCTCTCTCAATTGCGCGTTTCAATTTTTTCCTGAATGGCTCAAATGCTTTGCTGATGGCTTCAATCACCAGATCCCAAGTGGCATGTTTTTGCTCCAGCTCTTTGTATATCTTTTCTTCAAAGAATATTTTTTCTAATGAAGTATAATGCCATTTGTCTTCTAACTCTGCTAATCGGATCTCTAATTCTCTTCCTAATAAAGTCTTGGTATTATCCGCAGATACTTTTAATAATTCATGTACCCCTAGAAATTGAGGTTTATGCTCTACTACCACACAAGCATTTGGTGAGATACTGACTTCACAGTCTGTAAAAGCGTACAATGCATCTATGGTAATATCAGTAGATATCCCGGCAGCAAGATCAATATGGATTTCTACTTCTTGCGCAGTGACATCCGTTACCTTTTTGATCTTGATCTTCCCCTGGTCATTGGCTTTGGTAATACTCTCCATCAATTGCGTCGTCGTTACACCAAAAGGCACATCACGAATCACCAATGTTTTCTTATCCAACTCTTCGATATGTGCGCGGACCCTTACTTTACCACCTCTTTTTCCTTCATTGTAGTTTGCCACATCGATCATCCCTCCTGTTTGAAAATCCGGATAGATCTCAAACTTTTTACCTTTCAAGTATTTGATAGAGGCATCGATCAGTTCACAGAAGTTATGAGGAAGAATCTTGGTAGATAAACCAACCGCAATACCATCAGCACCTTGTGCCAACAGCAACGGGAACTTCATCGGTAAAGTAATAGGCTCATTTTTTCTGCCATCATAACTCAACTGCCAATGGGTGGTCTTACTGTTGAATGCTACTTCTAATGCGAATTTTGATAAACGTGCTTCAATGTATCGTGAAGCAGCTGCCTCATCGCCTGTTCTTACATCACCCCAGTTACCTTGTGTTTCAATCAGCAGGTCTTTTTGTCCGAGATTCACCAAAGCATCACCAATACTGGCGTCTCCATGCGGGTGATATTGCATGCTTTGTCCAATGATATTCGCCACTTTATTAAAGCGACCATCGTCCATTTCTTTCATGGCATGCAGTATCCTACGTTGTACTGGTTTTAATCCGTCTTCAATCGCAGGAATCGCTCTTTCCAATATTACATATGAAGCATAATCCAGAAACCAGTTCCGGTATTGTCCTTGTACACCTGATTGATTCTCAAAAACCCTGTTTGGTTGTTTTTCCTTGGCCATCTTCTCTTCGTTTGTTAATGGTGTTCGATCAACACCCTATTTCTCAATTCTGAATGTATCATCTTTCGCATCTTCCAGACCATTCAGCTCTAGTATAATAATATCTGTATCAGCAATCACTTCATGCCATGCCCATGCTTGTATGTGTATTCTTGCCGGTGCTTTTACCTTAACCGATCCCTCTATCGAGGTTCTCACATCAAACCAATTGATTGTTGCCTCTCCCTTCATCAATATCAATTGCTCCGGATTTTTTGTTGGTGCATTCCCTTTATGGTAATGTCTGCCACTGATACTACCTGTTTTTCGATAGGCAACAATAAATTGGCCCGTTCTATCCGTATCGAAATAGAGGGTAGCACCTCTTTCATCTTCTCCAATTTTATCTATCGTGATAATATCAACCATTTCTCTTATTTTTTGAACCATAAGTGTGCAGCAATACTTGATTTATCTTATCCAACCGTCTCAGCACTGGTCTCTTGAACCTTAGCTCCTTGCGTCTTGACGCTGATATCTTTCCATGATTTATTCCAATCGCCAATAGCCTCCAGTTTGCCCTCCGCAATCAGTTCTCTGATTCGCCATACCAGAAATACATCGCCTGTTTTCACCTTCATTTTACTCAAGGTATTGGTCAATATTTTACTCAACTTTTGTGGTTCAGCAGTGATGTTCGTTAAAATATCTTTATCGAAAAAGCTTACTTCTTTACCAATGATCTTTTTACCTCCTTCCAGAAAACGCACCATTGCTGATTCCTGACAATGTTTTTTCCATTCATCGGGATCTACTTCAAATTCACTGAGCGTAATGGGTCGTGCTAATCTCTTTGCTTTTAAAAATTCTTTTGGCTGAATCTCGTGGAGATACGAAGGATAGAATATTTGTCCTTTCTCATTGATAAATGGCAAGTTATTCAAGTATAACACATGCACTCTACCTTGATATTCTTTCAACTGACTCATCAACCAATAATACCCACAAACATCATGTGCGTTTTGTGCCATCCATATCCATATTTCTGCCTCAGGTTCTTCATCCAACTGTTTTAATAATTGATGGACAGTCAATTTATCATCTACCAGGTCTAACTGTTCGGTATACGGAGAATATTCAAGCAACAGCTTCCACCAATCTCTTCTTTCCTGATAACCGTCGGTTTCATAAATATTACCCAGCGGACCAACTGCGTAGTCGTCTTTGATTTCAAGGATCGTGCCTTGAATGGTTTCATCTAATTCTATGGCCTGTTGCAATACCGCTACATTTGCAGTTTCGAAAACAATATGAATCATCGTATACTATTTAATGTTTGGATCAATTGGCTACTACTTCCAGATCCAATTCTACTTTAAGGTTATTGATAATAAAATCCTGTCTTTCCATGGTGTTCTTACCCATATAATATTCAAGCAATTGCTGAATATGATCACCTTGTTCCAGTATCACCGGTTGCACGCGCATTTCTGCACCAATGAATCTTCCGAACTCTTCCGGAGAAATTTCTCCCAATCCTTTGAATCGTGTGATCTCAGGTTTGCCTCCTAATTTTTGTATGGCTGCCTGCTTTTCAGATTCGTCATAACAATAAATGGTTTCCTGTTTGTTTCTAACGCGGAAAAGAGGTGTTTCCAGAATATACACATGCCCACGTTTCACCAGATCCGGAAAGAATTGCAGGAAAAAGGTCATCATCAACAAACGAATATGCATACCATCCACATCGGCATCCGTTGCAATGACAATGTTATTGTAACGCAATCCTTCCATACCATCTTCAATATTCAGAGCATGCTGTAACAAGTTGAACTCTTCATTTTCATAGACCACTTTTTTAGTAAGTCCGAATGCATTCAACGGTTTACCACGCAAGCTGAATACTGCCTGTGTATCTACGTTTCTGGATTTGGTGATACTTCCACTGGCACTATCCCCCTCAGTAATAAAAATGGTCGAGTTCTTTTGCAAAGCAATAAACTCCTCTTTATTCTTTGCGGGAAGATCATCATTCAGATGTACACGACAATCTCTCAACTTCTTATTGTGCAAATTGGCTTTCTTGGCTCTTTCATTGGCCAGTTTTTTGATCCCTGCCAGTTCTTTTCGCTCACGTTCGCTTTGCTCGATTCTTTTGCGTAATGCCTCAGCAACGGTTGGATTTCTGTGTAAATAGTTATCCAATTCTTTTGCCAAAAATTCCTCCACAAATTTTTTCATGGATGGACCACCTTCTGATACATTCTGTGAGCCTAATTTGGTTTTGGTTTGACTCTCAAATACAGGCTCTTGTACACGTACTGAAATGGCGGCTACGATACTGCCACGAATATCCGCAGCATCATAATCTTTCTTATAAAAATCTCGGATGACTTTGATATAAGCTTCTCTGAAAGCCTGCTGGTGAGTCCCACCTTGCGTGGTGTACTGACCATTCACAAAGGAGAAAATATCTTCCCCATAATCATTGTTATGAGAAATCGCTACTTCAATATCATCCCCTTTTAAGTGAATGATAGGATAACGAAGTTCATCAGCATTGGTCTTGCGTTCTAATAAATCCAACAATCCATTCTTACTGACATATTTTTTCCCGTTGAAATGAATGGATAAACCGGCATTGAGGTAGCAATAGTTCCAAAGCTGACTATCGAGGTACTCATGTATGAAATGAAAGTTGCGGAAGACGGTTTCATCGGGAACAAAAGATACCAATGTTCCGTTGGGCTCATTCGTTTTTTGTTCTTTATGATCTTTTACAAGTACACCTCTTTCAAATTCAGCTGTTTTTTCTTTTCCATCACGATGGGAAGTCACTTTGAAATACTGACTCAATGCATTAACCGCCTTGGTACCCACACCATTCAAACCCACACTTTTTTGGAAGGCTTTGCTATCATACTTCGCACCGGTATTGATCTTACTCACTACATCCACCACTTTACCCAAAGGGATACCACGACCATAATCGCGAATATTCACCTGTTTTCCTTCGATAGTGATTTCTACTTGCTTACCAAAACCCATGGTATGTTCATCGATACAGTTATCGATCACTTCTTTGATCAATACGTAGATCCCATCATCAGTTGCCGAGCCATCACCCAGCTTACCAATATACATTCCCGGTCTGAGACGAATATGTTCACGCCAGTCTAGGGACCGTATCGATTCTTCATTGTAATCATTCATGTTCTTCTGTTCTGCCATAGTTCTTCATTTTAATACACTGAGTTCCACACATTAACCCCCCTCCAACCCGCAAATCTAACCACCTGTACACCTGACACAATTTTTCTTTTCTACAAATGCCATTTTGATGTGGATAAAACATTAAAAAATGTTGATTTTAGCATTTTTAGCCCCTTCTAACTACCTTTACCATATCAACACCCTTCAAAAACAACCCATCCAGGATCTGCAACAGATCGCTATTCTTGCCGCTGAGCGACTCGAGGAGAATGACCGATTTGCCCTTCAGGTAAAAGCCAATTCAGCTGACCAAATGGATGCGGTGGTTCATAGAATCAACAAGAATATTGAACAAAAAATTGATTGTACCCTCTGTGGCAATTGTTGCCGCAGTTTGATGATCAATGTATCAGAAGCAGAAGCAGATAGTCTTTCTTCGCATCTTCAGGTATCCAGAGCTTCTTTTGATGATACTTATCTCGAAAAAGGAAGCAATGGCATGATGTTGATGAATGCGATTCCATGTACTTTTCTGGAAGCCAATCGTTGCAATGTCTACGAACATCGCTTTGAAGGATGTAGAGAATTCCCTGCCATGCACTTACCCGGATTTTCCAAAAGATTATTCACCACCCTCATGCACTACGGACGCTGCCCTATCATCTTTAATATTGTGGAAGAAATGAAAGATGAAATGGGATTTGAGAGAGAAGTGAAAAGTGAAAGGTGAAAAGTCAAAATATTTCACGTTTCACTTTTCACCTTTCACCTTTTTAATTTTGAATTCTGACCTTTTACTTTTGAATTCTTCTATGCTACAATTCGGAATAGATCAAATCTTACTACAACATCCTTCCTGGAAACAGTTACGCATAGGTATGATCACCAATGAAGCTGCACAAACCAGCGAAGGACTTGCTTCCAGAAAAGCTTTGCTGGACAATGGCTTCAATATCACTACACTGTTTTCACCGGAACATGGATTAGATGTACAAGGTGCTGATGGACATGCCATGAACGATGGAACAGATATGCTTACCGGTTTACCTGTGATCAGTTTATATGGTGAAAGATTGGCTCCGGATGCATCGCATGTAAAAGACATCGATGTTTTATTGTTTGATGTACCGGATGTTGGAAGTCGCTTTTACACGTATCTGTGGACACTTACCCATGTGATGGAAGCTGCAGCTAAGTTTCAAAAACCATTGATCGTATTAGATCGCCCCAACCCTGTATCCGGAATTTTGGAATTAGCTGAAGGACCATTTTTAGATGAAGTGAATAGCTCATTTATTGGAAGATGGGAAATGCCTATCAGACATAGTTTAACATTGGGTGAGTTGGCATTGTATTTCAATGAGGCAAAAAAGATAGGAGTCAATTTAGATGTGGTCCGTTGTAAGGGATGGGATAGAGAACAATTTCAACCGGATTGGAGACTTCCATTTGTTCCCACATCACCGGCCATTCAATCATTTGAATCAATGTTATTGTATCCGGGATTATGTTTGCTAGAAGCCACTAATCTTTCAGAAGGAAGAGGCACAGCTTATAGTTTTACTGCTATTGGGACGCCGTGGTTATATGCTGAAAGAGTTGCAGCCATGTTGAATGATATTTCAGGTGGCGAATTCAGTGCACATGCCATAACATTTACACCCGAGCATAGCAAATTCAAAGGTCAGCTTTGCAAGGGTGTTCGTTTGGAAGTACATGACAGGATCAGTTTTCGGCCGGTCTTAACCGGAATGATCTGTATCAAACTGATCAAAACCTTGCATCCGGAACAATTTGATTGGGATGTTTATCCAACGAATGTCAATCCATCCGGAAAAAATCATTTGGATAAGTTAACCGGCATATCCAACAGTGAAAAACTATTTGATCTCCCCTTTCCTGCTTTTATCACAGCCATCACCAAACAGACGAATGCAAGAGCATGGAAGGAAATGGTGCAGAAAGCGATCCTGTATTGATGTAAGATGTCAGATCGCAGATGTCAGATGTGTGGTATTAGATTTTGCAATAGCATAAATAGAAATAGATAATTATTCCCCAAATCAGACATCAGATATCTGCGATCTGACATCTGCTATCTGCCATCCCCATAAAGGTCTCTTATCACAACACTAGCCGCAACACAGCCGAAAATAGCCGGCATATAACTGATGGTGCCGATGATGGATTTTTTGGGATAGGCTTTTTCCGTTTCGATGATACGACTCTGGTCAGCTCTTTCCGGACTGAATACAACTTTCAATCCTTTGTAGATGCCAAATCCATGTAGTTTTTTACGAACGTATTTTGCGAGGTTACATTGATGTGTTTTGGAAATATCCGTAACCATCACCTGTGAAGGATCTACTTTGCCTCCGGCTCCTAGTGATGTCACTATCGGAATCCCACGATCGATACAAGCTTTGATGAAATATACTTTTGGAGAAAGCGTATCAATACAATCCACTGCGTAATCAAACTTGCCTTGGTCTAAGATTTCATTGGTACGCTCATCACGTATGAACTCGGTTAAAACAGTTAGATCAAGATCAGGATTGATGTCTTTCAATCTATCTGCCATCACTTCTGCTTTAAGCTTTCCTGCATTGGAGTGTAAAGCAGGAATTTGACGATTACAGTTACTCAGATCCACCGTATCGGCATCAACGATCGTCATCTTACCTACCCCGGCACGGGCGATCATTTCCGCACAAATACCGCCTACACCACCTAGCCCAACCACCAGCACATTTTTTGTCATTAATTTTTCAATCGGCTCATCCCCCAGTAAAAGTTGTGTCCGACTCATCCAGTAAGGTATCATGTTGATCTTTGATTTTTTGAATGGTTGATTTCTTGATTCCTTTTCTTGTTCCTTGTTTCTTATTTCTTGTTTCTTATTTCTTGTTTCTTATTTCCCCTATCTTCAAACAGCAAAAATGAAGTACTCATGCGGTTTTATAAAATAATTGTTGGCAGTTTATTCCTATTATTCTCTTACTCCGGTAAGACACAGCAAATTCAGGTGTTGGAATCGGGTAAAAGAGTGAGCTTTCGTGGGCTGAGTGTAGTGAGCGACCAAGTATTTTGGGCGAGTGGAAGTAATGGGTCTGTCGTAAGATCAACGGATGGGGGTAAAACCTTGCAATGGATTTCTGTTCCGGGTCATGAAAAAAGAGATTTCCGTGATATCGAAGCTTTTAGTGCAGATACAGCTGTTATCATGGCTATTGCTGAGCCCGCGGTGATACTTAAAACAACAGATGGTGGTAAAAATTGGAAAAAGGTATTTGAAGATACTACCAAGGGCATGTTTCTGGATGCGATGGATTTGTTCTATAAATATCCATTATACGATCGGAGTTCAAAAAATGCAAAACCTGAGATCTTTGATCATATCAATGCCATGATTGTAGTGGGTGACCCTATTCAAGGAAAGCTCTTCGCTGCCATGTCTTTTAATGGAGGTGATACCTGGGAAGTAATGCCCGCTTCAAGTGATCAACAAGATGTTAGAAAAGTAGCCGACACCGAAGCCATGTTTGCATCTAGTGGTACGAATATCAAACTGATCCCTGAAAAAGATTTCGGTACGCCCACGCTTTTAGTGACCGGTGGAAGTAAAGCCAGCATCAAAGATTTGTATAACTATTCATTCAACGACTCTTTGCCCATGATGCAAGGCGGCACATCTACTGGTGCCAACTCTATTGATTATTGGAGCAAAACAAAAACTGCCGTCATTGTTGGAGGTGATTTTTCGAAAGATACCATTGCTACTGATAATTGTGTACTTGTAACATTCAAAAAAGGGAAACCCATTTTTTCGAAACCTTCAATCCCTCCTCATGGTTATCGTTCTTGTGTGATCTATTTGAATGAAAAGGAATTGGTCACCTGTGGTACATCCGGTATTGATATGTCAAACGATGGTGGGAATACATGGAAGTTGATCTCAAAAGAAAGTTTCCATGTTGTACAAAAAGCTAGAAACGGCAAAGCCATTTTTCTTGCCGGAGGTAATGGAAGAATTGCTCAATTGATCTTACCTTAATACCATGAATGCACATCAAAAGAAATGGTTACTCTTAGCGCCAATAGGACTAGTATTGGTAGGGGCCGGATTATCCATGGCCATTGATGCAGGATCTGTAAAAGCCAATGGAGGTAATTGGTTCTGGTATGGCACAGCCTCACTGATTGTTTTCAATAGCGGTCTCTGCATTTTTGGTACAGCCATTATAGAAAAAGTTAAAAGCCTGAAATAATTTTAGCAGCGTTAAACCCCTCTCAATAGTTCATGTCTTATTAAAAACTTTAAGACATGAAAAAGACCTTTCTCATTTGCATGGCAGCTTTGTTTTGTATTGCCATTCAAACAAATACAGCAGTTGCACAGAATAAAGAAGAGATCAAAGAAAAGATTCGTCAACGCGCAGACAGCCTCACTCCTGAACAAAAAGAAAGATTACAAGAAAGAAGAAAGCATGGCAGACATGAGCTTTCGCCTGAAAGAAAACAAGAAATGAGAGCACGTTATGATAGTCTTTCACCTGAACAGAAAAAAGCCATGCGTGAAAATATGCGTAAACGTTATGAAGAATTGACGCCTGAACAAAAAGCACAGATCAAGGAAAGAGCAAAGAATAGAGCTGATAGTTTGAATCCAGGACAAAGAAAAATGTTAAGACGCAGGATTGGATAAATGAATACCCAAAAACGTTCATTGTTGTTTTTTTGAATACGGAAAAGGAGTACTGTGCGGATCAGTACTCCTTATTTTTTGAAAGCAAAATACACAGCTCCCAAAATGAATAAAAAACTGATCAGGTATTTGGTTTGAAAAGGCTCTTTCAGATAAAAAACTGCAAATACGGTGAACACAAGCAGCGTTATGATTTCCTGAGTAATCTTTAATTGAAAGCCCGAGAAACCGTTGGCATATCCGGCACGATTGGCAGGAACCATTAAACAATATTCAAAAAAAGCGATTCCCCAACTAATGGCGATCGCTTTCCACAAAGGCATACCTTGTTGTTTAAGATGTCCATACCAGGCAAAAGTCATGAAGACATTAGAAACCAGCAGCAACAGAATGGTTTTGATCATATAGATTCGATTTGAATGTGGCAGTAAATAACTGCAATATCAGCAGGAAAACAATAGGAAGATTGTCAGAATGCCACGCCATGAAAAATCAGCATGGATATTGTACTGGTTCATTTATTAAAACAGGCAAGTATGAAAAAGTTTCAGGCGATCATTAAGTTTCAGATGGATGATGATTTCATGTCGCTGGTTCCTCCCCATCGTACTTATGTGAATTTCTTATTGAACAAAGGCATCATCGACAGCTATGCCGTAAGCATGGAAAGTCAAACCTGCTGGATCACATTGAATACCGAGAGTAAGGAGGAAGCAGACAAATTATTGGTAAAGTCTCCTTTGTATAAATACTGGACCTATGAGATCGAGGAGTTGTTTGTGTATGATAGCCAGCACTATCGCCTACCCGCCTTACAACTCAACTAATTTTGAAAAATCTTAAAACTTTTTTTGGCAGTAATGTTTCAGACCCTATTTTTGCACTCCCAACAAAACGGGAGCATAGCTCAGTTGGTTTAGAGCATCTGCCTTACAAGCAGAGGGTCCGCGGTTCGAACCCGTGTGCTCCCACAGAAAAAACATCCGCCTCTGGCGGATGTTTTTTTATTCATCCATTTTACATCTTCAATATTGCTACGATCTCTATTTTTGCGATATGGCTTTATTCTTCAATAACACTTCTCCCCGTCCATGGGAATCACAGGATGAAGATGTGATGGTTGAAACCACCACCCCTTACCAGTTGATCGTATGGAATGATGAAGTAAATACTTTCGAATGGGTCATCGAAACATTGATGGAAGTCTGCGGACATTCTCACGAACAAGCAGAACAAAGTGCGCTCATCATTCATTTCCAGGGAAAATATGCCGTCAAGAAAGGCGATTATGATACCCTTAAACCGATGTGCGATGCCATCACTGACCGCGGTATTGGAGCGACCATCGAGAATGTTCAATAACGAACAGGGGAATGTCGAATGTCCAAATCTTAGGTTTTAACTTGTAGAGACTATTTCATTATTCATTATTCGATATTTACCCCATGCCTTTACACGCCCTCACTTCCACGCTCTGGTTCCCTCCTGTCTCAGATGCATTGGAAGATGGATTATTGGCCATGGGCGGGGATGTTTCCGTTGAAAGATTATTATTGGCTTACCGCAATGGTATTTTCCCTTGGTATGATGACGCCATCCCTTTGTGGTGGAGCCCCGATCCAAGATTTGTATTGATACCTGATGAGTTAAAAGTGAGCAAGAGCATGCAGCAGATCATCAAAAAGCAAACATTTACTTTCAAAACCAATACAGCTTTTAGGGAAGTCATTACGCATTGCCAATCACTTCCCCGAAAAGGTCAAGATGGAACATGGATCACAGAAGAATTAAAGGATGCTTTTATTGAATTACATCAACTCGGACATGCACACTCTGCAGAAACATGGGTCAATGATGAGTTGGTGGGTGGTTTATATGGTATTAAAATGGGACCTTTCTTTTTTGGTGAAAGTATGTTCAGTAAAGTCAGCAATGCCAGCAAATTTGCATTCATCCATTGGGTCAGACAACTACAACAAGAAGGAGTGATACTGATCGATTGTCAAGTATACACAGCGTACCTGGAAAGCCTGGGAGCCAAAATGATTCCGCGAGAAGATTTTGTCGCATTATTGAATAAGCATCTTTAGCCTCGATATCCATACATCACTTCTACATCTCTTACAATCGTTTCCATATCTCGGTCTTTGCTGTAAGGATCATAATTCTGTTTCAGATTGCTACCAAATACGACAGCAATGGTTTGCCAAAATGCGGCATTGAACCCGCCTTTATACTCTTGTATGATCTCGTAACAGTTATTGCCTGTTTGACGATAGATAAGCTTCATCAATACTTTACCTTGATAAACAGAGAGCTTTGTTAGTTTATCTGCAAACTCACGCTTCAACTCTTTTTCTCTCGATTTGATAATGGCTCTCCGCTTTTGTTTATCGGATACATTCACCAATCGGGCATTGATCTCATTCATCACTTTACTGGCCGCCATGGCATAGGGATAAGTTACATATACGGCATTACGCAGTCGTGTCCATTCAGCCCAATGGCGCTTCCATTTACCTGTTAATTTTCCAATGACTTCTACCGGTGGTAAAATACTTTCCGGAATGGTATCTCCTTCCGGCGTGATATACGCATATACACGAACAGTATCGAGAGGTCCACGCTCCTGGGCAGATAAGGCAAAACCGGTCAATACAATAACCAGCATAGTCAATATGATATGTTTGCCAGGGATGCGCATTACTTAAAAATAGAACTAGTTTTTCTAATTAATGCTGCCTGTGAAGAAAAGTAACCCGGGAGAATGAGCAGATTTAACAAAACGGTTGCTGTCGGCAATCGATCAAGATCAACAGCAGACAGCAACCATAGGAATAGAATTTATTAAGAAGCTACTTTTAAACTATTCTTAGATTGACGATTTCTTTGGATGATAGACATCACAAAACCAATCACCATGATCACAATACCCAACCATAATACATTGATCATGGGGAACTCATACACTTTAAGTGTGATCAGATCCGTAATGGCGCCACTTTCTTTAATGCCGATCTCCAGCAACCCTTTCTTCTCGTCTTTTACTTTATTGAACTTGAGGATCAGACTTTGTGCAGTCACAGTATCAGGAATAGCCCTGAATTCATTACCAGTTACTGCAATACCCGGTGTGGCAGTATATCTGCGGCCATCTTTAGAAAGTACAGCGATATCCAAGAACAAAGCTGTTTCTCCCTGACCATATAAACCGGCTTTTTCAGTAGGATTTACAGACACTTTATTCAAAACAAGTAATCCATTACTGTAAAACAAAGTATCGCCCACGCTGATCTCTCGATTGGTAAAGCTGGTCGTATCTTCTGTACTGTTTTCCTGAAAAGAAGTGATGTATGCAAAGATATCTTTGTGCCAATAATGCTTGGCGGCCGGATTGGCTGCAAACCCTTCCATCCCTTTGTTATTCTTGATCACATCCGGATAGAGATTGAAAGAATCATCCCCCTCTTTTGACTTGAATGATATCTCATAATAACGCTTGCGATCTCTTTCATTTAAAGTGTCTTTCACATAGGTCACCATATATCGACCCATATCGGTAGCAACCCCTTTAAAAAGTGTGATGTTCTCCGCAGGATTACCTGCCGGATTACCACGTTCTTTTGCATCTTCTTGTCTGAGCGGTGTTACTCCTGTAGTATTCCAGCTTAACACCGTTTTCTTAGCAGATGAAATCAATATCCCAACTAAAACCAATCCAAATCCCACGTGAGCAACAGATGCACCTGCAGCTTTCAGTTTTCCTTTTAATCCTAAAAAGATATAAGAGAAATTAGCTACCACTGAATATACAGCGGCAAAGATGGCGATATGGATAGCAAACAGAAATCCGGGACCTTTTTTGTCATAGCCTATTTCGCCAAAGAAACTAATACTCAAGCTGATCAACACTGTGATCAATGTGGGCACCCAAATATGTTTACCAAAGAAACGTTTGGGTGTGTCTTTGTACTTTAAGTATTGCGTTAAAGCCGTCAATAGACCGATGATGATCGCTACAAAGATTTGAATCTGATTATGTGCGAATTCAGGATCTTCCGGCGGGGCAATATTGGTACCGAATAATTTATTGAATACCGGCGTAGAAGTTTTGGCAATGATCACCATCCCCGATAAGAACAACACCAATGACCCGATGAACATCCAGAACTCACGACTATAGGTATTCTCCTCTTTTTGAATGGATGGAATGGATTTGTAATTTTTGAAGTACAACAACAATGCAGGCACAAAGAATACAAGAACAAACAAGAGTAATTGTGTATTCATACCCAGATCTGTAAACGCATGTACAGAAGTATCACCTAATACCCCACTTCTGGTCAAGAAAGTTGAATACAGAATGAGTGAGAATGTAATAATGTAAAAGAAATAAGTAGGCCTGAGGGAATAACCACTGTGACGATAAATGAGATTGGTATGCAAACCTGCTATCAATGTTAACCATGGTACCAATGATGCATTCTCCACAGGATCCCATGCCCAATAACCGCCAAAAGATAAACTTTCATATGCCCATGCTGCTCCCATCATAATACCTGTTCCCAATACAGCTGCAGAGAAAGAAGCCCATGGTAAAGATGGCTTTACCCATTCATGTTTCTTACTCATCAATCCTGCAATGGCATAAGCAAATGGAACGATGGTGGAGGCAAAACCTAAGAACAGAATCGGCGGGTGAATGACCATCCAATAGTTCTGTAACAATGTATTCAGTCCGGTACCATCCTTGATCAAATTCAAATAATCAGGTCTTTCGAGGATCGGCCAATCAAATTCATTTCTCAACAACACAAATGGACTGCTTCCGATCTTTACTCCAAAAATGTAAACACCCAACAACATGGTGGCAAGTGCAAACTGAGCAAAGCTCATCACCGTCATCACACCTGCTTCCCAAGCTTTGGCACGCCATATCAGTACCCAACCCAATACACAATGCCAAAAACTCCACAACATGAAACTACCCTCCTGTCCTTCCCAGAAACAACTCAATAGGTATTCCATCTGCAGACTTCTGTCGCTGTGGTTGTATGCGTATTTATATTCAAAAAGGTGATTGGAAATAATGTAATACAGAATGCCAAACATGGCCAGAACACTGATCGTCTCTACCAAAAATGCCACTCGTGCCATTCTGATCCAACCGGTTCTTTCACTATCCAGACTGATACGACTTGCCTTAAAATAAGCAATGGTAGCGATCAGCGATGCTACCAATGATAAAACTGCAAAAAAATGTCCTGCCTGTCCGGGTAGTAAATGTTCTCCTAAATATTGCATGATAAATTGAATTCTGTCAGGGAATAAAAATCTTGAACCGTGATGAATTAGTTGCTCACTTCTTTGTTCATCTCAGGCTGTTGTT
Source organism: Sediminibacterium sp. (assembly GCA_965279585.1). GTDB lineage: Bacteria > Bacteroidota > Bacteroidia > Chitinophagales > Chitinophagaceae > Sediminibacterium. The sequence continues at coordinate 2,308,812 of OZ257248.1, forward strand.
GCATGGCTTTGGGATCATCCTTATACTTAGATGGACATTTCAACAAAATATCCTTGCATTCAAAATGATCGCCTTGAATTTTTCCTTTCAAAACAAGACGTTCACTTTTTTCCATGTCTGTTGGCTTGTTGTTATGATACACCACTTTAATACTATTACCCAATGTATCAACTGCTGTGAAAGTCAAATAATTCGGATTTTTTACCGCATCATACTCCAATGGCTGGGTTTTATCCAACTTAGCGATCAAATTCACAAACTTCCCTTCTTTCTGTTTCGCAGATGCAATGGTTTCATAAGTGGTCAAATCGCCTGTATAACTGATCAAGACTACAATAGCAGCAGCAATCAAAACCAATATGATGATATGTGTTTTTTTCATGTCGTCCTTTTTACGCTGCAAAAGTAGCCCAAAATGAACAAGCAACGCCTGATGTTTGTCAGGCATTCTTGTTAAAACAGATTTCTTTCCACAATTTTAGGACATGGAGCAAGAGAACCCTTCAGAAATAAACACTTTACTGGAATACAAAAAATTCATGGCCAGAGTCATTGCCGGATGGTTATTTCTCATCTTTTTATGTCTTTGGATATTCGATGCCCTCCCTTTTGATCATATCGATTTCCCCGGATTTATTGATCCTAGTGTTTTTCAACTAGATATCTGGAAATGGATCTTTACATCCACCTTTTTACTCATTTTCTTGATTATCCCCGGTCGTTACACAGCCATAATACTGGCTTTTCTCATGGGATTTTTCATTTATACTTATCTCTACACAGGTCGTTCACTTTTTAACCCTGCATTTGTATGGGTATTGATTCCCTTTGCACTGCCTGATCGCTGGTTTTTAGAGAGTTGGCTGGGGCTGAAATGGCTCTTATTGATCAGTTTACTGTTACACGCTTGGTGGCTCCCGTTATCCGTAAAAGCGATCCCGGGTTATACCCTGTATTTGATCCCCTTTATTGCATGGGAATACCTGTTCAAGACATTCATGGAGAAATATGAGCCGAAATAACCATCAAATGGTCAAATAATAAGTTCCCGTGGGCACAAACAGCTATAATTCCGAAAAATGCGCCTAACTTGCGCCCTGTTTGCAATCTAAGAAATATCATGACCGATTTATCACAGTTTGACCCCAACACGGTTGGTAATCCCAACAACAACATTTTTGGACTCCCATTTGCTGAAGAAGATGCTCGCCTTGTGATCTTACCTGTTCCTTGGGAAGTAACAGTGAGTTATGGTGCAGGTACTGCACGTGCAGCAGAGCATGTATTAAAAGCAAGTATTCAGGTTGACCTCTTTGATGCAGATGTTCCCGGTGGATGGAAGCAGGGTTATTACATGAAAGAGACCAATAAGAAGATATTGTTGAAAAGTGATTACCTGCGCAAAGAGGCTGAATTATACATCGACTATATTTCTCATGGTGATGAAGTAGAAAAGAATAAGTTCATGTGCAAAAGCCTGAAAGAAATCAACGAAGGCAGTGTGATGATGAACCAGTGGGTGTATGATGAAACAAAAGCATTGTTGGATAAAGGCAAACTGGTTGGACTATTGGGCGGCGACCACAGTACACCATTGGGTTTCATGAAAGCATTGGCTGAAAAACATGGCGATTTCGGTATTCTGCAAATAGATGCGCACTGTGATTTGAGAAAAGCATATGAGAATTTCGTTTACTCTCATGCATCTGTAATGTACAACGCATTGAATGAAATTCCTCAGATCACTAAATTGGTACAAGCAGGTATTCGTGATTTCTGTGAAGAAGAATGGGATTATATCTGCAATAGCAATTTCAGAGTTATTACGTACTTCGATAAGAATATACAGGAAAGAAAATTCGAAGGCGATACTTGGAAACATATCGCTGACGAGATCATCAATCATCTTCCTGAAAAAGTGTACATCAGTTTTGACATCGACGGATTAGACCGTAAGTATTGTCCGAACACGGGAACCCCTGTTCAGGGTGGTTTTGAGACTGAAGAAGTATTGTACCTTTTCAAAAAGGTAAAAGAGAGTGGCAGACAACTGATCGGCTTTGATCTGGTAGAGATCGGGGTGGGACAAACAGATTGGGATAGCAATGTAGGAGCTCGTTTATTATGGAGACTCTGTAACCTGATGATCAAATAATAAGATGGCTGCAAAAACCTTTGATTATATCGTTGTATTGAAACAACGCAGTTTTAAATTGGTAGACAATATCAGTATCATGATGTTGTTGTTGGCAGTGGTCGTTCTTTTAGAAGATGCTTTGACTCCTTTTTCTGAAGCATCTGTTATGCCATTCACGATCGCGACATTGATACTTGGCTGGATTATTTTTACTTATGCCAGAAAGAGCAATGGTAAAGTAGGGTATTACAGAATCGGACTTTTGTTTGCTGCATGGGGTTTATTCATCACACTCAAATCTCCATATGTATGGATATTCGCAGTGTATGTTATTGCTGCAGTCATGGAAAAACAAGTAAAGTTCCCAAGAGAGATCGCATTTGATGAAACAGAAGTAGTATTCAATACTTTTCCGCGCAAACATTATCAGTGGAGTGAATTGAGTAATGTTGTTTTGAAAGATGGTTTATTGACACTTGATTTCAAAAACAATAAACTACTTCAAAAAGAAATTGATTCGCAGACAACCCCACAGTTAGAAAAAGAGTTCAATGAATTCTGCAGATCAATGATCACTGCAGATACCATAAAATAGATTAATTTACTTCTCTATACTTCATCATTTTCTATGAGAAACAGAATAGCTGCTACTCATAGCAGATCGTGACAAATCAAATACCATGACAATTTCACAATCTCCCTATATACTTTACTCTGATGGCAATGGCAATATCTTTGAAGATACTAGCCTCTATGCTACGGGAAGAGCAGGTTGGGATGCATTCCCCATTCCATTAGATGAATGGATCGAATTGCCAGATGGTGGAAATTTATATGAGCTACCGGGAAGACGGGGCATTGGCATTGATGTAGTCACTGGTGAAATGCGTTTGTGTGAAAAGGGTTGGGCTGTGGCCGCTTTTATTCCACCTGCTCATACCGGTTTATACATTGCAGCCTACGAAACTTTACCGGACGCCCCCACCCTGCCACTATTTTGTTACACAGCTGCTGGATGGCACAATGAAAAGATCTATGTGCCTGCCGTAAGAATTGAGAAAGATATCAGACAAGAATGTGCGGGTTATGATGCGCAAAAGATAGAAACAGGCACCCAACAATTACTGAACAATTATCCCGATAACCGTTTGGTAAAACACCTGATGGAAAACTGCTGCATGACCTATAATTGTCCGGCCGCAAGAAATTTTTCTCTTTCCAGATGGGAATGTCCTGTACCAACTTCTCCTGCATGTAATGCCAATTGTGTGGGTTGTATCTCTTTTCAACCTGAAGAAGAAACGATCGTATCTACTCAAGATCGTCTCACATTCAAACCAATGGCAGAAGAGATCGTTGAGTTCACAGTTCCACATTTAATGAATGCTCCATTTCCAATTGTAAGCTTTGGTCAAGGTTGTGAAGGTGAGCCATTGCTGATGTGGGAAACTATTCGTGAAGCGATTATACAAATCAGAAAACATACGGATAGAGGCAATATCAATATCAACACCAACGGCTCTAAACCCGATGCTGTAAAAGCTTTATGTGAAGCAGGATTAAATAGTATTCGTGTGAGTACCAACTCTGCACGTAAACATATTTATGAACCCTACTATAGACCTAATAACTATCGTTTTGAAGATATCATTGAGAGTCTGAAAGTAGTACGTAGTTATGGTGGATGGGCCAGCATTAATTACTTTGTATTCCCGGGAATGACCGATAGTGTAGAAGAATATGAGGCATTGCGTCAATTGATCATCGATACCGATCTTTCTATGATACAATGGCGTAATTTCAATATTGATCCTGATTGGTATATGGGTAAAATCGGCGTACATGAAACAGGCGACATGTTGGGTGTAAAACAGTTGATGTCATTGATCGCAGAAGAGTTCCCTAAAGTGAAATTTGGATACTTTAATCCCCCCATGGAACGCATCAAAGGAAATTATGATCAGCATTTCGCAGGTGCTGAATTGTATCGATCGAATTACACAGAGACAAGAGAATGATTGTTGCAAAAAAAGATTATTACACCGGTATTGCACTTGCGGTAGTAGCCACACTGATATGGTCAGGTAATTTCGTGATCTCCAGAGGCGTAAGTCAGCAAATCCCACCCGTTAGTCTTGCCTTTTACAGATGGTCACTTGCAACCCTACTCATTGCTCCACTCGCTTTCAAAAAATTCAAAGAGGAAAAAGAAGTAGTCCGTAACAACTGGAAATACCTTTTTTGGGTATCCCTAACCGGTATTACTTTGTTCAATACGTTCGTGTATATTGCCGGACATTATACATCCGCTATCAACATGGCATTGATAGGAACAACATCCTCTCCCATTTTCGCAACGATCATGGCGATTATTTTTTTGAAGGAAAGATTGAATACATTCAGGATCTTAGGTATTCTTTTATGTGTTGTAGGAATTGTTTTATTGTTGTCGAAAGGCAGTTGGCAGAATCTTGCATCTTTTACTTTTTCTGTCGGTGATCTTTGGGTATTGGCAGGAGCCTTGTCCTTCGCTATTTATAATATTCTTGTCAGAAAAAAACCTGCAGGTATTTCTTCTATAAATTTTTTATTTGTCATTTTTTTATTTGGTACGATCTTATTATTGCCTGCATACTTGGTAGAATTTAATACTACTGGTGCTGTTCAATGGAACGGATCTCTATTGGGGTCCATCATTTATTTAGGACTAGGCACTTCCGTGATCTCTTTTCTCTGCTGGAATGCGGCGCTACAAAAATTAGGCACAGGCACTACCGTACTTTTTGGGAACCTGATTCCGATCTTCAGTACACTCGAAGCTGTATGGTTATTGGGTGAAAAGATCAATTCTATTCATCTGATGAGTGGATTACTGGTGATTGGCGGACTCGTTATCGCCAACACTATGCAAAACCGCAACCGTATAAAACAGTAAATTACGGCATGAAGCATCCTGTATCTTCTACTGTTCCGCTGTATGTACTTCCCCTGATCGTTTTTTCTCAGTTTGCAGGTACTTCTGTTTGGTTTGCGGGGAATGCGATATTACCTGCATTGCAAATACAATATCAATTACCTGAAAGCATTGTAGGTAATATAACTACTGCCGTACAATCCGGTTTTATAATCGGAACATTGGTATTTGCCTTATTGAGTATCGCTGATAGATTTTCTCCTGTCAAACTTTTTATGTGGTGTGCTTTATTGGCAGCGGTCTTCAATGTGATAGTGATATGGAGTGACGATAATATTCCTGTGTTATTGGCCTGTCGCTTACTCACCGGTTTTTTTCTGGCAGGTGTATATCCTGTTGGAATGAAGATCGCGGCAGATTGGTATGCAAAAGGATTGGGCAAAGCCTTGGGATTTTTGGTGGGTGCATTGGTGGCAGGTAAAGCATTACCTCACCTGATCAAAAGCACTATTCAAGTGTCTAATTGGCAACAAGTGATGATGATCACTTCTGCTATTGCAGCATTAGGTGGTTTGTTGATCGGTGTTTTGTTGAAGAATGGACCCAACAGAACCAAATCTACAGGGCTTATGAGAGTCAGGTTCGTTAGCCTATTTCAACACCGATCTTTTAAAGCTGCAGCGTTCGGATATTTCGGACACATGTGGGAACTCTACACCTTTTGGGCTTTTGTTCCATTGATGATCATGTGGTACAATCAGCTTCATGCAAGCTCTATTCCTGTTTCTTTTTGGTCTTTTGTGATCATTGGCATTGGCACTATCAGTTGTATGATGGGTGGATCTATTTCTAATAAAATCGGCAGTGCTAAAGTGGCCTGGATTTCTTTAATTGTATCCGGCATTTGTTGTCTGCTATCCCCTCTTTTTTTCTATGCCTCTCCGAATATGTTTCTGACAAGCTTGATCATATGGGGATGTTTTGTGATCGCGGACTCACCACAATTCTCTGCATTGGTGTCTCAGACTGCTGTTCCTGAAACAAAAGGAACCGCATTGACATTGGTAACGTCTATTGGATTTGCTATAACGATCGTGAGTATTGAAACTTTAAATCTGATATGGAATCGGTTCTTACCTGATGACTTACCCAAATACTGGCTATTGCCGATATTAGCATTGGGACCTGTCTTTGGTCTGATCAATATGAAGCCTTTACTTAAAAAAATATAACCTCCAACTTATCTTCACTCCTTCATGGATACCATTACTTTAATTCTATTGTGTGTAGCTGCTTTCTCTGCAGGATTTGTTGATGCGATCGTTGGCGGTGGTGGATTGATACAAACCCCTGCAGCATTGGTGCTCTTACCCGATCTTCCTGTATCAACAGTGATAGGTTCCATTAAAATACCTTCATTCAGTGGTACTTTTTTTGCGGCCAGACAATACCTCAAGAGAGTACAATTGAATTGGAAACTGACTTTTTTAATGTGCCTTACTGCATTTGTTGCTGCATTTGCAGGCTCACAGTTATTGACTGTTGTAAGTAATCGTTACATGAAACCCGTCATCTTCATTGTACTCATCCTTGTAGCGATCTACACATACACTAAAAAAGATTTCGGTCAACAGGTACACAAAAAGCATAGTCCAAAAAATATTCTTTGGCTCAGCTTACTGATCAGCCTTGTGATTGGGTTTTATGACGGGTTTATTGGTCCGGGTGCCGGTAGCTTCCTGGTATTGGCATTCATTGCAATTCTTGGTTTTGATTTTCTTCAGGCCAGTGCCAATGCAAAAATTGTAAACCTTTCTACCAACTTAGGTTCCATTGTTTTATTTCTATTAAAAGGCAGTATTCTCTGGACCGTTGCCATACCCATGGCCATCAGTAATGCAGTTGGTGGTATGATTGGAGCATCACTTGCAGTGAGGAAAGGAAATCAATTCATCAGGATCTTTTTTCTCATCATTGTTATAGTAACGCTTCTGAGATTTGGCTACGATGTGTTTCGAGGCTAATAGCAAATAGCTAATAGTTCATGGCCAATGGCTAATAGCAGAAAAATAAGCTGCAACTGCCATCCGCTATGAACCATCCGCTATGAACTATAAGCCATAAGCCCCCCACTACCCCATAATTAACCTTTCTTTATACCCCAAAAGTGGATTACTGCATGGTTATGGCTGTAATTTTCAACATTCTTCAATGACTGAAAGCATAGCTGTATTTTTATATGAACAACCATGCAAGCATGACACTCGATTTTGAGAGAGAAAAAAATATTAAAGCATCTCTGATCACGGCAGCGATCTGTGGGGTTTTGTTTTTAATATTCTTTCTGCTGCAATGGAGTTTACCACAAATCCCTCAACCTGATTTTGGTGAAGGCATTGAAGTAAATCTCGGTAATAGTGAAACAGGCTTGGGTGATGTTGCTCCTCAAATACCGGGCGCCCCTTCTGAAACACAAGATGCTGCAACACCTTCTAAGTCTGCTGTAAGTACTGATCAGCCAAATATAACCGGAGATGAAAATGAAGCGGATGATGCGCCTGTGGTCAATAAAACCATCAACAAGCCGGTTACCAAACCTTTGAACGAGAATAAAATTGCGGTCACAAAACCCAACAATAATACAGTCAGTAATCCTACCCCGCCTGCTCCAAAACCCAAAGCTGTTTTTCAAGGAGGGACAAGTACTACCAGTAGTGGTAATAATGCTGATAGTTACAATGGTGTAAAAAATCAGGGGATCGTCGGAGGAAAGGGAGATCAAGGTAATCCAAACGGTAATCCGAATTCAGATAGTTATAATGGCAATGCTGCGAGTGGCAATGGCGGTTCAGGTGGATCAGGTGGCGTAAGTATCCGTAGCGGATTGACCGGTAGAAATTTCAGAAGTATCCCATCATTTGAAGACGACTTTAACGAAAATGCAAAAGTAGCGGTTGATATCACAGTTGATAAATCCGGCAATGTTACCATGGCCGTTGTAAATCCAAGAGGCACTACTACTACAAATCAGAACATCAGAAACATTGCTTTACGTAAAGCCAGATCTCTCAAGTTGAATGCCGGCAGTGCAGATGAGCAAACAGGTACATTGGTGTTTAGTTTTAAGTTGAAAGGATAAAAGTTCTTTTTCATAAAATTTAAGCCACAGATTCACAGATTGGGTAATCTGTGAATCTGTGGCTTAATCGATTATAGTACACACTGCACATTCATCTTCACAATCACATAGTTTCATACATTTGTCAACAACAGTTTTGAGGCTTGCAATGACCTATTCAGAAACGATCGACTATCTCTTTACCCGACTTCCGATGTTCAGCCGTATTGGGGCTGCTGCTTATAAAAAAGACCTAACCAATACCATCCGTTTATGCGAGGCATTGGGGAATCCTCATCATCAATTCAAATCCATTCATATCGCCGGAACCAATGGTAAAGGCTCTGTTAGTCATATGATGGCTGCTATTTTACAAACCGGTGGTTATAAAACCGGATTGTACACTTCTCCGCATTTAAAAGATTTCAGAGAACGCATCAAGATCAATGGTGAAATGTGTTCAGAGGAATTCGTAATACGTTTCACTAAGAAAATCCAACCCTTGATTGAAGAGATCGAGCCATCTTTCTTTGAGATCACTGTTGCGATGGCATTCAGTTGGTTTGCGGAACAACAAGTAGACATTGCTGTGATTGAAGTTGGATTGGGAGGAAGATTAGATAGTACCAACATTATTCATCCGGAACTCAGTATCATTACCAACATAGGAATGGATCATATGAATATGTTGGGTGATACGCTTTCAGCTATCGCAGGAGAGAAAGCGGGTATCATGAAAACAGGTATCCCATGTGTCATTGGAGAAGTTATTCCAGTGACTGAACAAGTTTTCGAAAGTACAGCAACACGTGTCTCTACCCCTTTGATCTATGCCTCGAAAGAAAGAGCTGTTTCCGAATGGAATTATGAGCATCATCAGTTACAAATAACAACCCAACATCAGGTAACAAAAGAGAAACATACATATAGAACAGACCTGCCCGGCATCTATCAGTTAAAGAATATTCTAACTGTGGTAGAAGCTGCACAACAGTTGAAAAATAAAGGATGGAATACCGGCATTGAGATCATGCAACTGGCTTTACCACAAGTAAAAAAACTAACCGGACTACATGGCAGATGGGAGATCATCCATCAAAATCCTGCTGTAATATTGGATGTTGGACATAATGAAGATGGAATCAAAGCCATCAACCAACAATTAAAACATGTTGACTATCAAAACCTGCATATCATCATAGGCATGGTAAAGGATAAAGACATTGACACGGTATTGAATATCTTACCTAAAAATGCAACTTACCATTTCACACAAGCACAGATACCAAGAGCCCTGGATGCAATGAGTTTACAACAACGAGCTTCTCAATTTGGGTTGATAGGAACTTGTTATACAGATGTGAATACAGCTTTGAAAGACACACTGAATAAGACCCATTCGAAAGATCTGATACTGATTTGTGGAAGTGTATTTTTAGTAGGTGAAGTAAATTTACCGGTATAGCCATCAAAAGACGATATCTTGTAATTATAGAATCGTCATCCAATTTAACTTTAACAACGCCTCATACACCGGACCTAGTTGAACACCATGTTGCATTTTATTTTCACGAAGTAATTGAAAGAATTCTTCTTTTGTGAATAAGCAAATATCAATGTCTTCAAATGCATCAAAATTCTTTTTCTCACCGGGGATCGCATTTTTAGCCAGAAAAAAATAAGCGGTATTATTATTGATCGCCGGGTTGGGAGACAATTGACAAACAAACTCTACTTCATCGGAATGATACCCAGTTTCTTCCTGCATTTCACGAATAGCGGCAGTTTTAGGGTCTTCTCCTTTATCTATTACACCCCCGGGTAATTCGTAGGTAACCTGATCTACCGGATAACGATACTGTCGAACCAATACGATCTTTTGATCCTTTGTAACTACGAAAATAATAGACCAGTCCGGAAGCTCAACAACATAGTAGGGTTCAATGATCCTTCCATCAGGAAATTCACATTTATCTGCACGTGCCTGAAACCAGCGATCACTATATACTTTCTCAGATGCGAGTTTTTTCCATCGAAGATCTCTCATTACCAACCTTTATTTGCACGCAATGTAGTAATATGAGATGTATGGTGTCTGCCATGCCATGCATAGAGACCTAATAAGAACCACATCGACATTTCTCTGCCATGTTCAGGATGTGTTACTTTTCTCTCCCACTGTTCCGGTGTTAAATCTTTGATAGTTGCTAACAATCGCTGATGAACACCATGAAGTATGGTCAATGAAACATTGATAGGAACTGTTTCAATATCGGCCAATTTCACCCATGCATTTTCATCATATGGCTTGATCACAGGATTCTCTTCTGTAAGCCCTAATCTAAAACGGATATAAGCATTCATATGGCTATCTGCAATATGATGCACCAATTGCTGTACGGTCCAACCACCATCGCGATAAGGCGTTTGTAACTGTGCCGCATCTAAATTCAGAATAGCTCTTTCAACTTCTTCCGGTAAAAACTGAATATCAGCCAGCCATTCTTTTTTCTGTTGATCACTAAAGGGTTTAGGCTCATATTTTCCGATAGGGTAACGTGGGTCTGTGGTCATGGTGTTAGGTGTTAGGTGCTGGGTGCAAGGTACTAGGTTATTGGGTGATCAGGTTATCGGGTTGTTTATGACATATTCTTGTTTCTTGACTCTTGTTTCTTCTTTCTTCCTTCTTTATTCAATATTTTTTATTGCTCATTCTTCAAGCTCCTTCTCGTAATGCATGTCCTGTCAAATGAATAAACACATCTTCAAGATTGGCTTGTTTTACTTCTTTGGGTTTTTCAAAACCTTTGGCAACGAGTTCATCAATAAGTTTATCGGGAGAATTGAGTGCAATGATCTTTCCTTTATCTACAATGGCCACACGATCACATAAAATTTCTGCTTCATCCATGTAGTGTGTCGTGATGATAACCGTTGTGCCTTTATCTCTGATTTGCCTGATTAGATCCCATAAATTTCTTCTTGCCTGCGGATCTAGTCCTGTAGTCGGCTCATCCAGAAAAATAATATGAGGTTCATTGATCAAAGTTGTGGCAATAGAAAATCTTTGTTTTTGTCCACCACTTAAGTCCTTGAATTTAGCTTTTGCTTTGTCACGCAGATTCACTGTATCCAGTAATGCAAATGGATCAATGGATCTGTTATAAAGTCCGGCAAATAATTGTAATAATTCTACCAGATTCAATCCAGGATAATAACCTGATGTTTGAAGTTGTACCCCAATGATCTTTTTGATTTCATTCGGATCTTTATCAAGATCAAACCCATCTACCCATACTTTACCACTTGTTTTTTCACGAAGGGTTTCAATGATCTCCAATGTCGTTGATTTACCTGCTCCATTAGGACCAAGTAATCCGAAAATTTCTCCGCGTAGTACTTCAAAGCTCAACCCTTTAACGGCTTCAAAATCTCCATACTTTTTATGCAGGTCTGTAACCTTAATAATTGGTTGACTCATCGCTAAAATTTATATACAAAACCGGCTTGTTGCTGAGCAACACCCAAACCCAAAACGGCTTTATTATGACGTTGATTGAATAAAGTTACGGCTAAAGCCAGATTTTTTTGTCCTTGCAATGTTAAATACCCTCCTGTCATCAGTGATGCAAAACCTCCGCCAATCATTGCCCAACCTGTTCCTTTCTTATTTTCCTGAGACAGGTTTCTGACGCCGAAAATAATTGCAAAACTACCGGCGAGACCTAAAATTTGTCCTGCCACTTTATTGGACTGATGTTTAAGATATAGATCTATGATCTGCTGATCGCGTGTACGATAAAACAATTGCATGAATTCTTTACTTCCCTTATACAAGGTGTCACGATACAAAATATTATTGGGCTTGGGGTTGATGATGTATTGCATCTGTCCCGGCTCAAGACGTTGTTGAGCCTGAGCAAAAGAACTGATCAAAACAAAAGAACAGATCGTAAGAAAGCGGAGCATTTTTTGCACAAAATAAGGAAAAAGAGAAACAGAGAAATGTCCAATATCGAACTTGAAAGTTGAATATTGGACATTTCTCCGCTCTTCTGTTACAAATAGCTTTCCAATTCATCCATCATCTCTCTACTTCCTATAAAGAGAGGTGTTCGTTGGTGTAATTCTGTGGGCTGTATATCAAGAATGCGTTGTTTGCCGTCAGTAGCTCTTCCCCCGGCGACTTCAAGAATAAACGCAAAGGGATTGGATTCATATAATAATCTTAGTTTCCCCTTAGGCTTATCTGTGGTACCCGGATACATGAAGATGCCCCCTTTGATGAGGTTACGGTGTACATCTGCCACCATACTTCCGATATAACGTTGCGTGTACGGTCCGCCGGTTTCTTTTGTTTTACGTTGACAAGCGTCAATGTATTTCCTGACACCTTCATCATATTGAAAGAAATTCCCGTGATTCACTGAATAAAACTTACCGGTGGGTGGACATTTGATATCCGGATGACTCAAACAAAACTCTCCAATAGATGGATCCAATGTAAAACCATTGACCCCTCTTCTGGTGGCATACACAAACATGGTACTAGAACCATAAATAACATAACCGGCTGCCACCTGTCTGTTACCGGGTTGTAAAAAATCTTCCTTAACACAAGGCTTACCTCTCTCACTCACCCTTCGATAAACACTAAAGATGGTTCCGATAGAAACATTCACATCAATATTGCCACTACCATCGAGTGGATCAAACATCACCACATATTTACTTTGATTGCTTACTTCATCATCAAATACCACAAAATCATCCAATTCTTCACTTCCTATACCGGCACAACTGATACCATGTTGCAATACCCCCATGAATTGATTGTTGGCATAGATATCTAATTTCTTTACATCTTCACCTTGCACATTAATAGTGCCGGCATCTCCAAGTATATCAACCAGTCCTGCTTTGTTCACTTCAACATTGACACGCTTCGCAGCGAGACCAATGTCTCTCAATAAACTACTCAGTTCACCGGTGGCGGTAGGAAATTGTCTTAATTGCTGAAGGGTAAATTCATCCAGAGTGAGGATTCGTCTGTTTACAGTCATGGCTTAAGGGCAGTCGTTTGCGCGAAGGTATCTAATTTCATTCGCTTGGAAAACATCCACTATTTTATGTGTAATTGTTACACACCCTGCTATTACTATGTATTTATTCTTACATGATCATTGACGCATGAATAACTGTGTAAAAAAGATGACACCTGTTGCATCTTCATACACCCCTATTCCTGTCAGCGTAAAGTTTCCTTCTATATTCTTCTTGTGCCCCGGACTATTGATCCATCCTTTAACTACTTCTTCCGCAGATAATTTCCCGTAAGCTACATTTTCAGCGGCTGCAGAAATATTACCGGTTGACTTTGAGATCAATTGAATGCGTTCTTCAAAACCATTGTGTCCGAAAGCAGTTTTTTTAAGCGCCATATTTTTACTGTGTAATGCTGCCTGTTCATCGGCTACGTCGATCATTTTGAGTACTCCCAATCCTTTCTTTTTCCGATACTCATTCACATGGTATAAAATATCGCGTGTCATGGAAGAGGCATTGAACACAACAGGGACAGACTTAGATCCCTCCATGGCCGATAAATTACGATTGCAGGAAAACAATAACAAAGGCAATAACAAAGCCCCAACATTGGTTAAAAGCAAACGAATCATTCGCATACAATACTTTTTAGTCCTTATAAAACAACAACTATACCAAATTAATGTTGTTCGGGAAAAGAATCGTGAAAACTTTTCCGGCCTTCTACCGATACTATACACTTATTATTCACCCGGGAATTTTGTCGGTTGTTTACACACTCCTTCCCCTTAGTTTTGCTGAATAGAACCGTTACCTCAATGAAAGTATTCAAATTCGGCGGCGCCAGTGTCAATAGTGTAGATCGTATCAAAAATCTAGCTGCCATCGTTCAACAATACAAACATGAACCCCTTGTTGTGATCATCTCAGCCATGGGGAAAACCACCAATGCACTCGAAAAAGTAGTAGAAGCTTTTTATAGCGGAAAAAAAGAAGAAGCACTTCAGTTATTTGAAGTCATTAAAAACCAGCATCTGACAACCGCCAAATATTTATTGGTCAAGCAATACAATAGTTGCTCGGCAAAGCTGAATGATTTTTTTACAGAAGTAGAATGGCTTTTGCATGATAAGCCTGTAAGAGAGTTTGACTATTATTATGATCAAGTGGTGTGTATAGGAGAATTATTAAGCACTTCGATCATCAGTCATTTTCTGAATGAAGAAAATATTTCAAATGAATGGTTAGATGTACGTGACATCCTTCGCACCGACGATAACTTTCGAGATGCAGGAGTGGATATTGAGTTTACGGAAAAGAAAATAGTTGATAGTTGGCGATTGACAGTCAATAGTGGAATGCAGGTAATTGTTACCCAAGGGTTCATTGGATCGACAGATGAAAATGAAAGCACTACACTCGGACGCGAAGGAAGTGATTATACGGCTGCACTATTTGCCAATATGCTCAATGCCGAAAGTTTAACCATTTGGAAAGATGTAGAAGGTGTCATGAATGCTGACCCTAAACAATTTTCCGAAGCCCAGCTGATTCAGGAATTGAATTTCAATGAAGTGATCGAAATGGCTTTTTATGGCGCACAGGTCATCCATCCAAAGACCATCAAACCCTTACAGAATAAGGGTATTCCCATGTATGTAAAATGCTTCTTGGATCCATCTTTACCCGGCACCATCATTCATAAAAAAAATGTCAAGGGACTCCCTCCTATTTTTGTCATCAAAGAAAAACAGATACTGATTCACCTGAAGAGTCGTGATTTTTCATTCATGGGGGAAGAACCCATGCGCCAATTATATGGCATCTTCGGACAAACCCGCGTGAGACCTAACCTGATCCAGACCGGTGCTATTGGCGTTCAGATCTGTATGGATGATAAACAAGATAAAACAGATCAATTTGCTGCTCAGGCAGGTATTTTATTTGATGTACAAGTAGAAAAGAACCTTCAGTTGCTTACGATCCGACACTATGAGGAATCTTTGCTCAATAAAATGCTGGAAGGAAAAGATGTAGTGCTTTTACAAAAGACGAAAGAAACGGTACAGGCCTTATTTAGATAATATTTCTTTTAGATGCCAATTTTTACGCTCATTGGCTGTTATAAGATGGAACACGGATTTTCATGATGATCATGATATACGCTGATCAATCCCTATCATGAAATATCAGTAATTATTTTACAACTCTACCTGCCCCTCTGAACCTGGGTTGCCAGTATTTTTCATTCAGATCACTGATCATCACACCACCACTGGTAGCTGCATGAACAAACTTATTATTGAGTAAATAAACGCCTACATGGGTAATGTCTCGGTTACGACCTGTTGTGTGAAAGAAAACCAGATCCCCTTCTTGCAAATCTGCCAATTCGATCTTCTCAGCATTGTCATATTGCTCCTGGGCGGTTCTCGGTAAAGTTGTGTTGAACACATCTCGCATAACCACTTGGGTGAATGCAGAACAATCGATACAATTTTCAGTACTTCCGCCTAGACAATATTTCGTTCCCCACCATTTATCGATCGTTTCCAGAAGGGGGATATTGGTCAACTTCTCAACAGTGGCATCTATGATAACCGCATATTTCAATTGAAGATAACCGGCTCTTTCAATATTGAATGCATTCATATCTGTCGTTCCGGTATTATTTCGTTTGCCCGTATTGCCGACAGAAGCCGTATTGGCATTGGTTGTGCTGGCTTTATGTCCGGTAGTAACTACAGATCCGGGTGTTACCTCTATTTGATCCAGAAAAGTTCGTTGTTGTGACGTCGTTGTTTTGGCAGGCGCTGTTTTAGCCGTGGAATTGTCTCTTGAAGTCAGTTTACTCAATGATTTACAACTGGTGAGTACCAATAAACTCATCATTCCTATCAGCAAAACAAAACGATTCATCATACCTGCAATATACCCTGCTGTGGTTTTTATGCCAAGCGATGTGGAAAAGATCTGTAATAGCGAATGGCTAATGGCAGATAGTATATAAAAAGAGTTGATGTGGATAATTGGTTGTACCAAAAAAGCTCCCAAAATGGGATATTTGGAGTTCGGAATTTGGAAGCCTGACCCTATACAATCAGACATCTGACATCAGACATCAGAGATCACACATCTGACATCTGCGATCTGATATCTGCCATCCCAAATCAGACTTCCGACATCAGACATCCGATTTGTTTCTATGGCATTCTCTCATCTCCACGTTCATACACAATATTCACTGCTCGATGGTGCTGCAGCGATCGATAGTTTGTATAAGAAAGCAGCTAAAGATAATATGCCCGCCCTGGCCATCACTGACCATGGCAATATGTTTGGCGCATTTGAATTTGTAAGTCAGGCATGGAAGAATACCAAAGTCATTGGAAAAGATGCCAATGGGAAAGATATCACTGCGCCATTGGTAAAACCTATTGTGGGCTGTGAATTTTATGTGGTGAAAGACAGGCATATCAAAAACTTTACTAAAGAAGTAAAAGATGAACGCTATCATCAGGTACTTCTTGCAAAAAATAAAAAAGGATACGAGAATCTTGTTAAGCTGACATCACTTGGATTTATTGAAGGGATGTATAGTAAGTATCCTCGTATCGATAAAGAACTGATCGAACAATATCATGAAGGCTTGATCGCTACTACTTGTTGTATTGGCGCCTATGTTCCGCAGACTATCTTACATGACGGTGAAGAAAAGGCTGAACAAGAATTCAAATGGTGGCTGGATCTGTTTGGAGAAGATTATTATATCGAAATACAGCGACATAATATCAAAGAACAGGAACTCATCAATCAGACTTTACTGAAGTTTGCCAAGAAATATAATGTCCCGGTCATTGCTACCAATGATAGTCATTATGTTAATCAGGATGATGCCAATGCACATGATATTCTTCTTTGCATCAATACCGGTGAGAAACAAAGCACACCGGGCTTTGATGATTTTGTGAATGATGATGCACAGATCAAAAACAGACGATTTAAATTTCCCAATGATCAATTTTATTTTAAGACCACAGAGGAAATGGGAAAACTGTTCAGTGATATACCGGAATCACTAGACAACACCAATCAGATCGTTGATAAAGTAGAAGTATTAAATCTTAAAAAAGATATTCTACTTCCTGCCTTCCCTATCCCAAAGGAATTTCAAATTCATGCAGATGCCAATTTGAATCAGTGGGAATACCTTCGACATATCACCATGGAAGGTGCGAAAATCCGCTACTCAGATCTTACACCTGAGATACAGGAACGCATCGATTTTGAATTGTTTACAATCAAAACGATGGGTTTTGCCGGATACTTTTTGATCGTGAGCGATTTTATCAAAGCCGGAAGAGAACTCGGCGTATTCGTAGGTCCGGGTCGTGGTTCTGCTGCAGGAAGTGTGGTAGCTTATTGTATTGGCATCACGAATATTGATCCGATCAAATACAATCTACTGTTTGAGCGTTTCCTCAATCCGGATCGTAAGAGCATGCCCGATATCGATACGGACTTCGATGATGAAGGCCGTCAGAAAGTGATCGATTATGTGGTAGATAAATATGGCAAGCAACAGGTTGCACAGATCATCACATATGGTACCATGGCTGCTAAAATGAGTATCAAGGATGTGGCACGTGTATTGGATCTGCCATTGGCAGAAAGTAATATGCTGGCAAAGCTGGTTCCCGATAAACCGGGAACAGAATTGGGTCGCGTATTACATGCCCCTCTGACAATAAAAGAAGGTGAAAAATCTCTGGAAGAAAAAGAAGCCTATCAACAAGAAGATATAGAGAATGTAAAAAAATTAAGAGAGATATATCAGGGTAATGATATTCGAGCACAAGTATTAAAAGAAGCAGAAAGATTAGAAGGGTCTGTTCGAAATACAGGTATTCACGCAGCAGGTATCATCATTGCACCCAAAGATCTTACTGAACTGATCCCTGTAGCTACAGCCAAAGACTCTGATCTTTGGGTTACACAGATAGAAGGAAGTATCATTGAAGATGCAGGTGTTATCAAGATGGACTTCTTGGGTTTGAAAACCCTTTCCATTTTGAAGACCGCATTGGAACTCATTCAACAAAATCATGGCGTAACCATTGATCTGGATAATATTCCATTGGATGATGAAAAAACTTTTCATTTATACCAACGTGGCGAAACCAATGCTACTTTCCAGTTTGAAAGTGTAGGTATGCAAAAATACCTGCGTGATCTCAAGCCTGATAAATTTGATGATCTTATTGCGATGAACGCCTTGTATCGTCCCGGCCCCATTGCCTACATTCCCAAATTCATCGATCGTAAACATGGCCGAGAGCCTGTTACGTATGATATTCCTGAGATGGAGGAATACCTGGCTGAAACGTATGGTATCACCGTATATCAGGAGCAAGTAATGTTGTTGAGTCAGAGTCTGGGCGGATTTACCAAAGGTGATGCAGACGTACTGCGTAAAGCCATGGGTAAAAAACAAAAATCTGTTCTGGATAAAATGAAGACCCAGTTTATTGAAGGTGCTACTGCGAAGGGACATCCTGCTGATAAACTAGAGAAGATATGGACAGACTGGGAAGCATTTGCACAATACGCATTCAATAAATCGCATTCTACTTGTTATGCTTTTGTGGCGTATCAGACTGCTTATTTGAAAGCCCATTATCCCGGAGAGTATATGTCCGCAGTTTTGAACCATGCGGGAAGTATTGAAAAGATCACCTTCTTCATGGAAGAGTGTAAAAGAATGGGCATTAAAGTATTGGGACCGGATATCAATGAATCATTGAAAGGTTTTGCGGTGAATAAGAATGGAGAGATTCGTTTTGGTTTGGGTGGATTGAAAGGTGTAGGTGAAGCAGCAGTCGAGAATATTATCGCTGAAAGAGATAAGAATGGTTGGTATCAAGACATTTTTGATTTTATCAAACGGGTGATCCAAAAAAGTGTCAACAAGAAATCATTGGAGAGTCTTGCTTATTCCGGCGCATTTGATTGCTTCAAAGAATATCATCGTGCACAATATTTTCATGTAGCTGATGGCGAGAAGATATCAGGATTGGAAAAGATCATCAATTATGGACAAGCCAATCAATCTGCAACTGCTGCGAGTACCAATACTTTATTTGGGGATATGTCATCCGCCATGCAGGTGCCCATACCCAAAATTGCCCATGTAGAACCTTGGACACTTACCGAATTGCTGGACCATGAAAAAGATGTAACAGGAATGTTCATGAGTGGACATCCGTTGGATCATTTCAAGTTTGAATTGAAATATTATGGTATCACCAATATCAATGACTTCAATGAGATCAAACAGACTTTGCATTTGCAACCCAATCCGGGAAAACAAATTCGTGTAGCAGGTTTAGTCATCGATGTGCAACATAGAGTGACCAAAACAGGAAAGAACTTTGGGTCATTCGTGATTGAAGACTTTAGTGGTAAGACTGATTTTATTTTATGGAGTGAAGACTATATCAAGTTCCAGAATTATCTAGAGAAAGGCCAGAACATTCTATTGACCGGTTTTTTCCGTTCGAGATTCAATCAGCCGAATAATTTTGAATTTAAGGTCAATGTGATGTCTTTGCTGGAAACAGTAAAACAAAATCTGACCCGAAGCATTGAGATCAATATGCATCCGGCATCTGTGACTCCGGATTTTGTATCCTTTATTGATAAGAATGTAAGAGAACATCCCGGAAAATCTTCTTTGCGTTTTAACATTTATGAACCTCGTGAACAACTTAAAGTGAGTATGTATTCATTGGAAAAAGGGTTCATGATGAATGAAGAGATGGCCAGCTTCTTATTGGAGAACCCTGATTTGGATGTGACTGTGGGGGTTGTAGGATAATGACAGGGGTTTGATCAGTTAGTGAGTCTTAATCGCCATTTATCTTTCAAAAACGCTGCTTATCCCTTTTTGTCTGTTTTTTACCAAGAAAAATTAGCTTCTTGTTGTCAAAACAGACCTCATGTCATCTGAAACCCTGAAGCAACGTATTATAACAGTTGATGCATTACGCGGATTTGCCCTACTTGGAATTCTACTGGCACACATGATCTATTGGTACAATGCCGGCCCTTTACCAGGAAGTATTTTTGAAAAGCATAATGATACTGCAAGTGGTATTCTTGGGATCGTTAATGAGATATTGATCTCCGGAAAATTCTTCGCATTCTTTTCTTTTTTGTTTGGATTGAGTTTCTTTCTCCAAATGAATAGTATGGAAGAAAGCGGCAGACCTTTTGTTTGGCGCTATGCATGGCGTATCACCATCATGGGAATCATTGGATTGATCCATCATGCTTTTTGGAGAGGTGATATCCTTTCGATCTATGCACCGCTCGGTTTTATTCTTTTACCTATGCGTAAACTGAGTAACAAAGCTGTATTGATCATTGGTATTTTATTGGCCATCAATTTACCAGGCTTATTGATGCAGTTACCCGGGCTCATAGAGCAACTGACATCGACTACACCGCCACCACCTCCCCCATCCGGTCCACCACCGGGACCTGATCCTTCACAAGCATTTTTCAAAACAGTATATCAAAGTGATATCTGGAGCATGATGAAGAACAATATCATGAGTATTGGAGAAAAATTTGATTTCCAATTTGGCAGTGGTCGTATTTATGTTACACTCGGATTTTTCTTATTGGGAATGTATAGTGGCAGAAAGGGATGGTTTGCTATGAGTTCGGAAGCACTAAAACCCATTTTTAAAAAAATAAAAAATAAGTCCGGTTGGGTTGTGTTGGTAACACTCCTTGGTGGGGTTGGCATCTATGGATTGAATGAAGGTTTTAAACTCGGTTGGGAAAGCAGTCCATTGGTAGGCTTCATTTTTGGCACATTGTATAATCTCAATAATGCTGCCCTCGTGGTTTTCTATGTTACAGGGATCACTTTATTAATGAACCGAAAATTTTGGCAAAACCTATTATACCCATTAGCACCTATCGGAAAAATGGCTTTGACCAGTTACTTACTGCAAACTGCACTTGGTCTTGTCTTGTTTTTTGGATTTGGATTCGGTTTGGTAGGTGTAACAGCCCCCTGGCTCAACTGGTTGATCGCGATCGCATTTTTTATACTCCAAGCTATTGCATGTAAATGGTGGTTTAAGAAATTCTATTTTGGTCCGATAGAATGGCTCTGGAGAACAGCCACTTATTTCAAAATACAACCTTTCCGAAAAAAGCACGCCTCTGCATAAAACGCTATGCGCTCTTATTCTCTGCGGTGAACTTACTCGAATGTTCACCGCAGAGAATGAGATAACAGAGGTTACGCTGAGATTATATTGATTGCCCGAAAGTGAGTAGGTTATGATCGGGATCCAAGAGAGAAAACTCTTTTTGCCCCCAGGGTTTTTCAGCCAAAGGAGCATTGGGATGAATGGTTACTTTTCTTTGGAGCAATGACTGATAGAATTCTTCAATATCATGGGTTCTGATATATACCTGCCCATAATTTTCTAGTGGATTCAATGTTGGGAAGCTAAAGAAATGAATTTCGATATCATCTTTTTGAAGAATCAAGTAATCACCATAATCACTCAATTCACGAAACTGCAGCTGTTCAATGTAATAAGATTTTGTAGCCATTGGATCCCGCATAGGTAATTTGGGATGAATCTTTGTAAGCATCATGGTCAATTTAGTTGCAAACTCGGTATTTACATGAACAGATGCAAGTAAAATCAACGGCTATCAATATTTTTTCAACGTCTTCCCGATATTATTTGTTTTAACACAAAATAGATACTGATTTTTATTTGGATTGTCTTTTAACCATTTCATTGATCCAAATGGGCGCAAATGGAGAAGTACATCCTTTTGAAACAGGATAATCACGATAGATCCCCAACTCTTCTCCTATACTTAATGCTTGCTTCCGATAATCAGGATGGTGTATACCGATATATGCTAATGCGAAGTTCATGGTCCATTGTGCTTCGGGCTCTGCCTTGGGCATCTCTTTATGTAATTGTGTTAATAAAGCATCTATGTCTAAGCCCTCAGCATCTCTGGCAATTTTACCTGCCATCAAACTCCAACCGGCGCGTAAAGCCCACTTGTTTTTAGACTTGAGCCATTTTATTCGTAGCTCTTCTTTGGCCGGATGATCTTTGAGGATATAGGAACTAAACCAATCAGCCACATGGGTAAAATCAATCTGCTGTACCATCGTATCCAACTGCTCTGCTGTGAGTTGATCAGGTTTCATGATCAGTATGGCCAAAAATTGTGCTTCAATATTTCCTGCATTCCATAGCTGTAAACCTAGCTCATGGTTGATCTTCAGCTTCTTAGCAAGATTCCTGATATCTCCCATCTTCACACCAAACTGATTAGTTCCTGCACCGGCTTTGGTGTTGATGGCCATCATTTTTTCATTACCAAGAGATTGTAATGCTGAAAGAATTTCTTTAACCGTCATAGGAAGCAAATATTAGTTGTTCAAATTTTATGCGTGTGTAGTCACAAGGCAAATCAATCAAATAACAATATAGAAAAAAGCCATGAAATAACATATTCATGCGATTGTAAAGAGTTACACGACAAATAGTTTTGATGATCCATAAATGGAAACTAAAATCAAGTGCATGTATCTAAAAAATATTCTTTTCGCTGTATCATTAATCCTATCTTCTTCATTACAATCTCAGATATTCAGTGATGAGACTAAACAACATCTTTCTGCATATATTGAATCAGCCTCCAAGAAATGGAATGTACCCGGAATAGCTGTCGCCATTACAAAAGGAGACTCTATTATCTTTTCGCAAGCGTTTGGATATGCTGATCTGAATAAAAAAATTCCGGTGACTGAAAAAACCATTTTCCCGATCGGATCTATGGGAAAATCATTTACAGCTTTTGCTATCGCATTACTTGAAGAAAAGAAACAACTTTCATTGGATGATAAACTAACTCGCTGGCTTCCATGGCTTGACTTCAAAGATGTTTCTTTAAAAAATCAACTGATGCTGAGCGACATACTAAGTCACAGAACAGGAATGGAAACATTTGCCGGTGATCTATTATGGACAGAATCAAACTTAGACACAAAATCCTTATTGACGAAGTGGGCAAAGATCAAACCGGCATTTGCTATAAGAAGCAGATTTGGATACTCAAATTTTGGCTATATGGCTGCCGGTGAAGTCATTAGATCAGTTACAAAAAAACCTTGGCAGACTTTTATTCAAGAAGAATTGCTGAAACCATTACACATGTCGCACAGCTTTTTATATACGGATGATGTAAAAAAATATAAGGATGTAGCTATAGGTTATACAATTGAAAAAGATTCAATCAAACAAATCCCCGATGGCACAGGTGTTCTACAGGCTTTCGGAGGGATGTATAGTAATGTAAATGACATTGCGAAATGGTTGATCATGCATGCAAATGATGGTGTAGTCAATGGACGTAAAATGTTTTCAGAAAGCACTGTATGGGGTGTTCGTAATCCTTACACGATCATTGGAAAGAATTTTTTACCGAATGGAAAACGCTTGACCATGAATTATGGACTCGGATGGGAATTGACGAATTATAACAACCAAGAAGTAGTATGTCA
Organism: Sediminibacterium sp.; assembly: GCA_965279585.1. Classification (GTDB taxonomy): domain Bacteria; phylum Bacteroidota; class Bacteroidia; order Chitinophagales; family Chitinophagaceae; genus Sediminibacterium. The sequence goes on from OZ257248.1 coordinate 2,332,645, forward strand.
CGGTGGCGCATACAGCGGCTTTCTTTCCATGATGGGTTTTATACCGGAACAAAAAGCCGGATTTGTGATTCTTACCAATAATGATAGTCATGAACTGACCGAAGCACTCAGATGGAAAATCATTGACCTGATAATGAATACTCCTTCTATTGATTACTCCGAAGCAATATTGAACTATGTGAAGCACCAACAGCAAGAAATGAGGTCACAGGAGCAACAAATGAATGATAGCATCGCATTAAATATCAAAACACCTATCTCACTCAATAAATATAAGGGCACTTATTTTAATGAGATCTATGGAAAGATTTTCCTACAAGTAAAAGGAAATAATTTGCTACTGACAATGCAGCATCATCCGAAGATCAATGCAGCATTGACCTACATTGGTAATAATCGTTTTTACTGTCAATACAATCATCCAATGTTTGGTAAAACAGTTTGGCCGTTTACCATTGAGAATGGAGAGGTTAAAAGTTTAGTGCTATCTGTACATCCGTTTTTGGAATTTACGGATTATAAGTTTTTGAAAATGAAGGAATAGATAATAAACTTTTGGAAAGTTTCGGAAATTTCCAAAAGTTACCATTCATTAACCGTCATGGGATTATTTAAGACGAATACAAGATAATTATTTTTATAGGCAAAATATCATCAATAAAAAAGCTTGGCTATATGTGCCAAGCTTTTAATTTTTCAAAAAATAAACTTATTGTTCAGCAGTTGCAGGGCTAATAGTAGTACTGATCTCCGTGATCTTCGTTATGGGGAATCCTCCTTTTTGTCCATGTTCCTTAATCAACTTTTCATCTTCGGCTTGATAAACACAATATATTTTATTACCTGCTATATAACTCTGCATCCATTTAATTTTTGGCCCCATAGATGTCAAAACCGTACATGATTTTTGAGATATCCCTTTTAGTTCAACCTGGGTCAACTGTCCAGCACCAGGAATATCCCTTTCGATCAGGAATAGCTTCATTTTACCCTGACTATTCTCAGCAGCTGCGCTTGCTGAAGTTTTTTGTTGTGCAGTTGCTTCTTGCTGAAGAATAAACAAAGAAAGAAGAAGCAATGATCTTAGAAGAATTGTAGTCCGTTTCATAATAATAGATTTAGGATGATTGAATACCCCAAAACTATTTCTTGAATAAAACCTTCCCTATCTCAATTCATTCAAAAGTTGGTAAATTTCTTGCATGATTCAATCATTGTAATCCAAGATACTCTAAAGGGGTAAGTCCAAAATTCTCTCGGAAACATTTTGTGAAGTAGGATGGACTATTAAACCCGTTTTGAAAAGCGATTTCTGTGATATTTTTTCCTCCTTTTTGCAAAGATTTTCTGGCTTTCTCCAATCTGAATAATCGGAGTAAATTATTAGGGGAATAACCAGTAAGTGCTAATATTTTTCGGTAGAGTTGCGACTGACTCATTGCGAGTTGTTTTGACAAGTCTTCAATTTGAAGTGTCGGATCATGATATCTTTCCTCCAATAGCATCATAACATTGTTGATAGTCTGATCATCAGAAGCAGATAAAGTTAATATCGATTGATTCTGTTTCGCAAATCGTCCATTGATCATCACCTCTCTTACAGTATTACTGATTCGTATAGGACTTTCATGAGAGAAAAAACATAAATATTGAAGAAGTATTAAGGTATCACCAAAAAACTGATCATGCCTAGTTACTGGCTCTCCTCCATGTAAGCCAATTGTTACGCTGAAATCTTTTTCTGCTAGGGTCATAATATCCATTGCGGCTTCTATAGCATCTTCCACTTGAATAAAAGACCCTACAATTCCCTCCTGATGGTGTAAAGCAATCTGCCCCTTTCCCGCAATAATTTTTTCTTTGATAGAAGTTATTTTTTGCTGTAATAAATTTTCATTTCCCTTTTGATGATGATATAAAAATGGATCGGGAAGCCTAATCAGCATCACTACCCTATAAGAACTTTCATTCACCAGCAATAAACCATCTTCAGTTTTCTCAGCTGTTTCTGGATCAGTAATACGCCCTAAAAAGGATTGTACAAGATTTGGCTCTACTTCAATGATCTTATGTGGTACTAAGCCGTGTGATTTTCTATGCAGTTCATAGACAACTTCTTTGGATGGCGCATCAATTAGACAAAATACATGTCCTTTCTGCTCATCAACCCAATAAGTGAGGCACGTACAATTATGGTCTTTTTCCAAATAAACATCTTGGCTATGCGCTGTAGCTACATCTTTAGCATTAACTCCTGGAACGATATGTAAGTCCATGTAAATAGGCATCTCAGAAATCTACCTGAAATTAACGAATTAAAGATATTCCGGATATAAAACAATCCAAAATGCCCGCCTGTCAGGTTTCGCCTGCCCTAACGTCATTAATCACAGCGGTGGAAAAGTCAAAGGGGCAGAGATGGGGGTTTGGGCTTAAATTTGATTCTTGGCTAGCAGGTTATAGCTTATGGTTCATAGCATATGGCTTTACTATTAGCCATGAACTATAAGCTATCATCAAAGCGTTTCAAACAATAAACATCTAAAAATAAAAAACAATGGCTTTAGAATTAACAGACTCGAATTTCCAGACAACGGTGCTGGATAGTGATAAACTGACAGTAGTGGATTTCTGGGCTGAGTGGTGCGGACCTTGCCGTGCTATCGGACCCGTTATTGAGGAACTGGCTAAGGAATACGATGGTAAAGTGAACGTGGGCAAAGTAAATGTTGACCATAACCCGAACCTGAGTGTGAACTACGGTATCACTTCTATCCCTGCGATCCTTTTCATCAAAGGTGGACAGATCGTTGACAAACAAATTGGTGCAGTACCTAAATCTGTATTGGATAAGAAGATTCAGGCGCATATTTAAGTAGTAAGTGCAGGCTTCAAGCTGCACGCTGCATGCTACACGCTTACTAGACTAAAAAATCCACTGATCTCTTTGATCAGTGGATTTTTTTATATTACAAGTTACAACTTGAAGCGTGCAGCGTGCAGCTTGTAGCTTCTAATGTCCTACATTCTGAACCACCGCAGGATTATGTTTATGACGGAATAACAATCCGAAAAAGACAGCGATGAATAGTGCATAGATCGCAAATACCATCCAGATACCCGGCCAATCTTTACTTCCATCGGGTAATAAGTAATATCCATCAATCATCCAGCCGCTGAGGACGCTACCCATGATGGCACCAAAACCATTGGTCATCATCATAAATAATCCTTGCGCAGATGAGCGTATCTCAGGATCGATAGAAGTTTCTACGAATAAAGAACCGGAAATATTAAAGAAGTCGAATGCCATTCCATATACGATGTTCGACAGAATGATCATCCAGAACAATCCCTCCGGATTACCAAAGGAGAACAGTCCAAATCTTAGCACCCAAGCAAACATGGAGATCAGCATCACTTTTTTGATGCCAAATCTTTTCATAAAGAATGGGATGGCCAGAATAAAGAGAGTTTCTGAAATCTGAGAGATGGAGATGATGATGGTTGAATATTTCACCACAAATGAATCTGCATATTGCTCAATTTTTTCAAAGTCTTTCAGATAAGTATCTCCATACATATTGGTCAATTGCAAAGCCGCACCCAAGAACATGGAGAACAAAAAGAAAATGGCCATCTTATAATTGCCCAATAATTTGAAGGCTTTCAAACCTAAATTGTCCATCCAAGAACCTGCCCCTCTCCCCTTGTTTTCAGGTGGACATTTGGGCAAGAAGAAAGAATAGATACCTAGCACGATAGCAAATACTCCGGCAATATAAAACTGGTTCGCATTAATGGCATGCCCTGTCAAAGTTGCAATTTGTTCTCCCAATGCCTTACCTGCTTCCCAAGGTGATTGTGGATCACTGAGTAGATTGGTCGTCCACATAGCTGCAATAAAACCTATAGTTCCCCAAACACGAATGGGTGGAAAGACCCTCACCACATCCATTTTATTATCGATCAATATTCTATAAGAAAGAGAGTTCGATAAAGAGATGGTTGGCATATAAAAGCACATACTCACCAATAGTACCCAGAAAAATGTGTTGGGTTCATCAATATACGGGAGAGCAAAAAGTGTAAGTCCATAAAAAATATGCAATAAAGCATACAGTTTTTCGGCATTCATCCAGCGGTCTGCAATAATACCTATGAGAGCCGGCATGATCAAGGAGCCAAGTCCGAGGGTCGAAAAAACAGCTCCAAATTGGGCTCCTGTCCAGTTTTTAAACCCAAATCCATAAGACCCCAAAGTAGTGAGCCAAGCTCCCCATACGAAAAACTGAAAAAAACTTAAGAAAGTCAGCCTTAGTTTAATTGACATAAATTATGCGATTAGTGATGAACCATCTATCTGTTATACTGTTTAATCAGCAAGACCAACGAATCTATAGAAAATTCGTGAACTTGAGGAAACTGTTAGGTATTAGGTACTAGGTACTGGGTGCTAGGTTCTAGGTTCTGGGTATTGGGTTTTGAAGAGAACGGTTGTTCAAGAGAAAACTTTGATACCTAATACCTAGCACCCAGTACCTAGTACCCAGTACCTAACACCTCAAAACCCGTACTTTTGCATTCAAATTAGTGAAGATGATTTCGAGACATTCAGACCCATTTATATTAGTGGCTACCCAATCAGATCCTCAGTTAAAAAATATTGGTGAAAAAATCCTCAGAAAAGAGCGTATCAGTTTTGAAGATGGCGTTACCCTTTTCGAAAAAGGTTCATTATCCTATTTGGGTGCTTTGGCCAATTGGGTGAGAGAAGAGAAACATGGTCATAAAACTTACTTCAATCGAAATTTTCATATTGAACCTACCAATGTTTGTGTCTTTTCTTGTAAGTTCTGCTCCTATTCACGTTTATATGCACATCGCGAAGAAGGCTGGGAATTGAGTATTGAACAAATGATGCATATTGTTAAGAGTTATGATGGCAAGCCTGTAACTGAAGTGCATATTGTAGGGGGTGTTCACCCTAAAATGAATCTTGATTTTTTCCTTGAATTATTAAAAACTATCAAAGCACATCGACCTGATTTGCATGTGAAGGCATTCACTCCTGTTGAACTTGATTATATGTTCCGCAAAGCCAAAGTAAGTGTAGAGGAAGGTATGCGTTTAGCGCATGAGGCCGGACTTGATTCTTTACCTGGTGGTGGTGCTGAGATCTTCCATCCTGAGATCCGCAAACAGATCTGTGAAGACAAAGTAGATGCCGATGGTTGGTTACATATTCATAAAACAGCCCATCAATTAGGCATGCATAGTAATGCAACCTTATTATACGGACATATCGAACAATTCTGGCATCGTATCGATCATATGGAAAGATTGCGTCAGTTGCAGGATGAAACAGGAGGATTCAACACATTTATCCCACTGAAGTTCCGCAACAAAGACAATGACATGAGTCATATCCCTGAATCATCGGTAGTAGAAGATATGAGGATGTATGCCGTATCGCGTTTGTACATGGATAACTTCCCACATATCAAAGCTTATTGGCCAATGCTGGGCAGACAAAATGCACAGTTGACTTTGTCTTTTGGTGTGAATGATATTGATGGAACCATTGATGACTCTACCAAGATCTACGCAATGGCAGGCAGTGAAGAGCAAACCCCTACTATGTCTACGGAAGAACTGGTTCGTTTGATCAAACAAGTGAACAGACAACCTGTGGAGAGAGGAACTTTGTATAATGAGATTAAAGATTATTCTGAATCTTTGATTCTTTGATCTGTGATTTCTTGATCTTTTCAAATCAAAAAATCACAGATCAAGAAATCAAACTTAGCACTCCGGCAAACTGATCGGGATATGAATGGCTAGTCCCCCATCTGCAGTTTCTTTGTATTTACTACTCATATCCAGTGCAGTATCCCACATGGTTTTGATGACTTTATCAAGACTCACTTTTGCATAGTCCGGAGAGCTTTGTAATGCCAATTGAGAAGCGGTGATTGCTTTAATTGCTCCCATGGTGTTTCTTTCGATACATGGTACTTGCACCAATCCTCCGATCGGATCACAGGTTAATCCCAAATGATGCTCCATCGCAATTTCAGCCGCCATTAGGGTTTGACGTTGTGTGCCGCCTAACGATTCTGTAAGTGCTGCAGCAGCCATAGCTGAGGAAACTCCAATTTCAGCCTGACATCCACCCATTGCTGCGGAGATGGTTGCTCCTTTTTTGAAAATACTTCCGATCTCAGAAGCTGTGAGCAGAAATCGAATAATCTTTTCATCATCTAATCCGTCACAGAATGCAATAAAATATTGTAATACTGCCGGAATCACACCAGCTGCACCATTCGTCGGAGCTGTTACTACTCTTCCGAAAGACGCATTTTCTTCATTTACAGCTAATGCAAAACAACTCACCCAATCTAATATGTATTTGAAATCCTGACCACCCTTACGAATGGCTTCGATCCAAGATGAATAATCTGTGTAAGGAGTTTGCTGTATCAGTTTTTTATTGAGATCAAATGCTCTTCTTCTTACTTGTAATCCACCGGGTAATTCACCTTTGGTATGACAGCCACGATAAATACAATCACGCATGGTATGCCATATATTCAACACACCTGAACGCGTAGCTTCTTCTGAACGCCAAGCCTGTTCATTTTCCATCACCACTTCATTCACAGACATTCCTGTTTTCATACACCAATGCAAAAGATCATCGGCTGTATTCACAGGAAATGGAAGATCAACTTGTGGTTGTGCATTTTTATCTTCCCCCTCTTTCACCACAAATCCTCCTCCGATAGAATAATACGTCTCACCCCAATGCTCCCCGTTTTTTAATGCTACAAGAAAGGAAAGTCCATTCGGATGAAAAGGCAAAGTTTCATTGTATAAAAACTGTAGGTTGTCGGGCAGCATGAATGGAATGGTATGTTCCCCGCCTAATAATAATTGTTGGGTATTTTGTATCTGCTGAATTTTAGGTGTGATACTATTCACATCGATCGTTACAGGATCTTCGCCACACAAACCCAACATCATAGCAATATCAGTTCCGTGTCCTTTACCTGTTTTAGCTAAAGAACCATAGAGTAATACCGTTACAGAAAGTACTTGATCCAATCCGCCTTTTGCGCGAATGGTCTCTACGCATCGCATGGCAGCCCTCCATGGACCAAGGGTATGAGAACTGGAAGGTCCTACACCAATTTTGAACATATCAAATACCGATATCGCTTCGTGTGGCATGCAAAAGAAATTGTGAATCAAATGTAAGACATATAGTGATAGCCCATGAAGTAATAGTCTAGCTCAATCATGCCTATTTCTTTGTCATTTATTACATTTGATTATGCGCCTACTACTATTATTCAGTCTTTCTTTTATTCTATCTGCTGCCATTGGACAGTCAAAAAAAGTATCGAACATGAATACGGTTTTTCTGGAACAACTCATGCAAACCAAACTCGATCAGTTCGGTGAAGCACTCAAACATCAAAAAGAATGGATTCTGCAGATCAAGTACACACAAATTGATAGGGATCGAAAGAATCAACCAAAATTCACAGACTATTCTTTCAACCTTCAACCCAACCAATATTTTTATCCCGCCAGCACTGTGAAAATGCCGCTTGCTTTTTTGGCATTGGAAAAAATAAATGAATTGAATATTCCCGGGGTAAACTTATATACAACTATAGTCACTGATAGTATTGATGCATCAAAATATATCGATAAAACGATCACAGGTAATGAACAAGAAAGACCTTGTATTGCGTTATTCATTCGAAAGATATTTTTAGTAAGTGATAACGACGCTTATAATCGATTGTATGAGTTTCTTGGACAGGAATACATCCAAAAAAAATTAACAGAAAAAGGATATCCGGATGCAGTGATCAGACATTGGTTGAGTGTTAGTCGAACAGAGTTGCAAAATAGAACGACCCACCCTGTTTATTTTGTAGATCAAAATGGTAAAGTATTGTATGAGCAGACTTCTCTAAAAAGTAATGCTATTTTCCCTTCATTCGAATGTAGATTAGGCAAAGGATATATGTCCGGTAATACCTTGATCCAAGAACCATTCAACTTCTCTGAAAAGAATCGCATTTACTTGAATGACCTTCATAGCATGTTGCAATCTGTTTTGTTTCCGGAATCATTTCCTGAAAAGTCAAGATTTAAATTGAAGAAAGCTGATTATGATTTTCTTTATACAGCCATGAGTTGCTTTCCACCGGAAAGCAAATATCCACTGTATCCAAAAGATCAAGTCTGGGATGCGTCCGTAAAGTTTTTGTTGTATGGTGCTGCAAAAGGTGATCGCCCCAAACACATTCGCATTTTTAATAAAATTGGTGGTGCATATGGATTTCTTACCGATGTTGCTTATATCGTAGATCTGGAAAACAAGATCGAATTCATGCTCAGTGCTACCATCCACTGCAACAGTGACGGTATTTTCAATGATGACCGTTATGATTATGATAGTATCGGTTATCCATTTTTAAGAGATCTTGGACAATTGATCTATGAACATGAAGTCAAGAGAAAGAAAAAGCGACTACCGGATCTGAGTAAGTTTTCCATTACCTATTGATGAAATCATACTAAAGAGCTGAAAATTGTCACAGAAAGACAAATACTCCACATTTTTTAACCAAAACAAGTCATTCTGTTTAAAACTTACAGCCGTTTGCATAGTTTTTACGAACTTTCGCTCGCAAAAAATCATGTACGGATTTTAGTTAATGTAAAGCACCATGGAATTATCATCGCTTCTCAATCGTTTTAATGAACCTGAAACCCTCAAAATGGCCAAACTCGGTCGTGAACTCAGAGCCAAAGGCATTGATGTGATCGATCTTAGTTTAGGAGAACCGGATTTTGATACACCTCAACATATCAAGGATGCTGCCATCAAAGCCATTAACGATAACTGGAGCCACTATACGCCTGTTCCAGGTTTTTTGGATCTAAGAGAAGCAGTTTGCACCAAACTCAAACGTGATAACCATCTTGATTACGCTCCTGAAAATATCGTTACATCAACCGGTGCAAAACAGAGTTTAGCAAATGCCATTTTAGCATTGGTAGATGAAGGTGATGAAGTGGTCATCCCTACCCCTTACTGGGTAACTTATTCTGAATTGGTGAAAATTGCCAGAGGTAAAGTAGTAGAGATCAGAACCCATGTTGAGAATCATTTTAAAGCTACTGCTGCTGAAGTAGAAGCAGCAATCACTCCAAAAACCAAAGTATTCATGTTCTCCTCGCCGTGTAATCCATCCGGCGCCGTATATAATAAAGCTGAATTGGAAGCATTAGCAGCAGTATTTCGTAAGTACCCGAATATTGCGATCATTTCTGATGAGATCTATGAGTATATCAACTTTGTTGGGAAACATGAAAGTATTGCACAATTTGAGGATTTAAAAGATCGTGTGGTGTTGATCAATGGATTGAGTAAAGGTTTTGCTATGACCGGTTGGCGTTTGGGATACATTGCCGCCAGCGCTCAGATCGCAAAAGCTTGTGAAAAATTACAAGGACAATTTACCAGCGGTACCAATTCTATCACACAAAAAGCTGCGGTGGCTGCATTGACAGGAGATCTTCGTCCATCCATGGAGATGACGGCAGAGTTTACAAGAAGAAGAGCAAGAACATTACAACTGGTAAATGAGATACCGGGTTTCAAATGCTTTGAACCTGAAGGAGCATTTTATGTGTTTCCTGATGTGAGTGCTTATTTTGGTAAATCAGATGGAACACAAACCATTCAAAATGCTGCTGATCTAAGTATGTACATACTCAACAACGCACATGTGTCTTCTGTAATGGGAGATGCATTCGGCGAACCAAAATGTGTTCGTTTCTCATTTGCGAATAGTATGGGGAATATCGAAAAAGCTTGGGGAAGAATTAAAGAAGCGCTGGCAAAACTGAACTAAAAAAAATCTGCGAATCTGCGGCTAATGTTTTGCCGCAGATTCGCAGATGATACTATTTTGAGGCGGTAGCAGTACCGCCTTTTTTACTGTCTACATTTACAGTGTATTTCCCTCCTCCTTGCACGATCCATTTTACCGTCACCGTTCCCAAACCGGGAATATTAGGCACTTCAATGGTTTGAGGATTGTTCTGTTGTTCTTTACTCAGATTCAAATCTCTATTCTCCACTTGCATACCACTGAGTATTTTTCCGGTTGTAGTGAGCGTGATATAATCCGGACGTTCAATTTTATTCTTAGCATCCTGACTGCTATGTGTAGGCATTAATCTGCCGTTATAGATCACCGCAGTTACCTCTTTCAATCCATCTCCTAAATCTTTTTCAGTGATCTCAGATACTTCAAGCTTAGGCGTATGGAAGCAATGATAAATGCTGAAAGCCATATTACGGTGTGCATCAGACTCTAATAAGAACCCGGGATGTGCGCGACCAAAATTTTTCTTCATTCCACCCACTTCAATTTTACCGTACTGTGGATGATCGTATTCTTTCCACGGCACAAATGCATCTTGAAACAATAAATAACGATCGAAACTAAAACTAGCATTATCAAATGGATCACGAGTGGCATCACGCATGTACATCAAATAAGGCGTCCATAACTCATTCGAGTAAGTGTAAATACCTCTACCTGCATAAAACCAATCCAACTCACCGCCATAAGCAGAATAGAGATCCTTATACACCACGAGATATTTATATCCCGGAATCAACTCCTCTCCTTTTTTAGCTATCGCATCATACACAGCAATATCCTGTGCATTGTAGGTGCCAATGTCTTCTTGTCCACCCGGACCACGAAGAATCATACCCCCTGCATTGTGAAATGATTGCGCTGCAGCGATATTGGGATGTTTCATCACAAACTCCATTACCGCTCTGTTTTCAGGCAAGGAGAAAGGATATTTGTAAGCGCCGTTTTGAATATAGTTCGGCTGCCATCCCCAACCCCAATCACGGTTAGGATCATATTCAAATGTGTATCCATCTTCATTCACTCTTCCGTCACCATCATTATCGATCCCTTCAATTCCCAATAATTCATAATCACCTTTTTCATCAGGTCCCACTTGAATCATGTTACGTGGATCTTTGGGATCCAACTTCCAACGACCATTGGGATTCTTTCTGCGCATCATGGTGATATGTCCGTCATTATTGATATCATCATAACTGTCTTCATTCACTTGTCCATCCCCGTCATTGTCTACCGGTATCACACCTGAACGTGGAGAGCTGCCGGTATTAGGCTTATGCATATAACTATCTCTTGCATCAGGATTGATGGTTGGAACGATATAGAATACTTTATCTTCTAATAATTCTTGAATGAATTTTGTATCGCCATATGATTCAGTTAAGTACCATGCGGTATACAAAGCAAACTCAGCTCCTTGAATTTCATTGGAGTGAATATTTCCATCGATATACATACCGGGTTTACGATCAGCATTCCCTTTTTTGAAATCGGTAACGGTCAAACACCATAGATCTCTGCCTTCAAATGATTTACCAATAGATTGTAGTTTGGCAAGATCAGGATAAGCTGCTGCAATTTTTTTACAGATCTCACTGATGCCTGCATGATCATAATACCGATTCCAGGTAACGGTTACTTTTGGATTCACAGGTGAGCCTGCTGCTTTGAATACCTGATCCGGCAATTGTGCATGGGCAGTCATACCGGTAATGAGTACCAGTAGACTTGCAAATATTTTTAAACTAATACGTTTCATAGTTGAATGATTTGTGATGATCAAAGAGTTACCTCGATAGATTTACTTCCTGCTGTTGGACAACCGGCTTCAATAACCAGTTTACCGGTTCCCTTGATGACCCAGCTAAATGATTCTGAACCGTTGGCATCGATGCTGTTGAGTAAATGAATTTTCTTACCTCCTACTACCTCTTGTTTTCCGGAGGTTTGAACGGCCACTTTCACTTTTTTGATGAAATAACTTCTTTCACCTAGTTTACTGTGCGTTGATAATCCTCCTTTATTAACCACGTCTAAACTCACACGGGTTAATCCATTAGCAAGTTTTTCTGTTTTCAAATTGATCACATCGATTTCAGGTTGATGTGCAGCAAGTTTCACCAAAAAGTCTGTGTGTTTTTTTACCACAGGCTCTACCATTTTATATGGGGGATTCATCATCACATAAGGATCAATACCTCCTACTTCTACTTTTTGTCCCGGAAAATCTGGATGCTGAATGGTTTTCCACTCAGTAAATGTATTGTTGATACCTTGTTGAGAAGCCCAGCGTAAATAGTTTGCAGTTACATCTTCCACTGTAAATGCTTTTTCTTTTTTAGCAGTATCAGGTCTGGTCTTGGGCACCCACCAACCCGGTGTACTAAAACTATAGCGACCATAATGGAAATAACCCCAGGAAAGAACATCTCCACCGGTTGTATTATTTCTTGGAGCATCTTTGGTTCCGGTTACTTTGTTATAAAGATCACTCACCATTCCATTGACCTTAGCATCCGGTTCTAATAATCCGGCTACGATTCTTTGTGCTGCCGCTTGTGGATTGTAGGGAATCGCATTGGAAAGATTGTTATTGCTGCCGAAACTTACTACAGCATACACATTGAAAGCATCATACAGAAAATCAAGCATAGCTCTGGTTTCTTTTTCTGATGCGGGATAGTCACCTGCTCCCGGAGCAAAAGTTTTATGATTGTACGTGAGGTTTTTATTGAACGCAATTCCACCTTCACCGTCCTCATTGAATTGACCGTCTTTATCGTTATCGATACCTTCAGTCAATAATTTATATTTTCCTTTTTCGCCTTTGTTGATATCTGCTTTGATGAGTACACGTGCATCATCAGGATGCAGTTTATAATCACCGGTAACAGATTCAACACGTAAGAAAGTGATCTTACCATCTCCATCCAGATCATCCCATCCATCTTCATCTGTTTTACCATCACGATCATCATCGGTAGCAGTGGCATTACCATTACGTCCATTGCGTAATTTGGCGAAATACTGTTCCATGGCATCCGGACTCATATTCGGAAACACATAGTATGTGGTACGAGACAGTAGATTTTTAACACTGTCAGCATTCGAGGCTTTCAACAGTTGTTCTGCGAAGCCAATAGCCAATTCAGTACCGAGAAGATGATTCCCCTCTACCCCACCGATTACGGCGATAGCCGGTTTATTCTCTGTTTTACCAGTGCCGATAGTGAGCAACCAAATGTCTTTTCCACCATTGGTTTTTGTAAGAGATTTTAATGAAGCTGTTTGTGGATAGGCTTTTACAAGTGCATTCAGCCTGTTAGCCTGTTCGGCGGCATTGCTGTAATCCTGCGCAAGTGCAGAACTTGCCGTGTAGCATACCAGTGCCGTAAACAATAGTTTTCGCATGCAATTTAGTTTTGGGTACTAAATATACTGTAAACCCTGACTTATAAAACCCATTTTACGTGAATGGATGAAGGGATGTCGAATAGTATCTTTGTGCCATGTCAGAGAATCCAAAACTGGAAATGTTTTATAACCGTTTGCTGAAAGTCTATAAACACAGACATAAGCAAGCCAAGCGAATGAATATCTCCTGCTACCGTGTGTACGACCATGACCTCCCGGAATTTCCCTTTGCAATAGAATTTTATGAAGACAGGATCTATCTGGCGGAATACTTACGCAGACATGGTATGACCGATGAAGAACATGATGCATGGTTGGATACTTGTATTGACGTGATCAGTGAGATCACCAGCATTAAGAAAGAACATGTTTTTGTGAGACAGCGAAAAAGAATGTCGCACAGAGATGAGCAATATGAGAAGATAGACAGTAAAAAAGAATTCTTCACCGTTGAAGAAAATGGATTAAAGTTCTTGGTCAATTTAACGGACTATCTGGATACAGGATTATTCCTTGATCATCGTACGACCCGGCAAATGGCAAGAGAATTGGCTTCCGGAAAAAGGGTCTTGAATTTATTTTGTTATACCGGTTCATTTTCTGTGTACACAGCGGCCGGTGGTGCAGCAACCGTTACTTCTGTTGATTTGTCCAAAACCTATTTGAATTGGGCTGAAGATCATATGGTCATCAATCGTTTCAAGGATAAGGATAAGTATTTTTTTGTACATGCAGATGTCAAGCAGTATTTGAAAACATTAAAACCCGAGAGCTTTGATCTCGTGATCATGGACCCGCCTACTTTCAGTAACAGTAAGCGCATGAAGGATTTTCTGGATATTCAAAGAGACCATGTAGAACTCATCAATGATGTATTAGCTGCGATGACCAAGGGTGGAACACTTTTCTTTAGTACGAATTTTACCAAGTTTGTGTTGGCAACAGAAGAGATCAAAGCCACAGAGATCAAAGATATTACCAAAGCTACTACTCCATTTGATTTTGAAGGTAAATTGAAGAGATGGTGTTACAGGATTACTAAATAGAGTGCTTATTATTGAATATATTTTTATAGGACGCAGATTATTATGATTTTTTATGATTGTCGCAGATATTGGACCTCAATCATAACCTATCTTAAAGAATCTGCGTGCTATCAACCAGCAAGTATATCTACCTGTATTTATACCTGTTTTTCTTATCAAAACATTGAATTACCATCAAAGAAAATAGTTTTGAGAAAACATTCAACATGTATACTTACAGACACTCATCTTCATATAAGCCATATCGTGAGGTAAGGGTCTTTTCGACCAGTGAATTGTTATTTATGGAGATCAAAGCTTTGATCTTATTTGGAGAAACAGCCAGAGATTGGTGGAAGCGATTGAGTCCGACAGAGAAATATCAAATCCTCCATTCCAATGATCAGTCTACAGTCGTCAACGAAATACACGGCAACAATACTATGATTCAACAGATATAAAAAAGCCCTGTTCCAATCATAGGAACAGGGCTTGTATCGTTTTCAGTTCAGCTTATTTTACTTCCTCAAACTGAGCATCTTCTACTGTATCATTCTTTGCACTTCCGTTAGACTGATCAGCAGCGTCTGCTCCCGGCTGTGCACCGGCAGCTTGTTGTGCCTTGTAAATCTCTTCACTGGCAGCTGTCCAAGCAGTATTCATTTCAGCCATCGCAGCATCAATTGCAGGAATGTCCTGATTTTTATGTGCTTCTTTCAATTTAGTAAGTGCTTCTTCGATCGGTGCTTTTTTATCAGCAGGGATCTTATCTCCAAACTCTTTGAATTGCTTCTCAGTTTGGAAGATCAGACTATCAGCCTGATTCAGCTTCTCTACTTTTTCACGCGCTTCTTTATCAGATGCTTCATTGGCTTTTGCTTCAGCTTTCATCTTTTCGATTTCTTCCTTGCTCAAGCCACTACCTGCTTCAATACGGATCTTTTGCTCTTTACCGGTTCCCTTATCTTTTGCACTTACATGCAGGATACCATTCGCATCAATATCAAAAGTTACTTCGATCTGAGGAACACCTCTTGGTGCCGGTGGAATACCGTCCAGATTAAAGATACCCAAGCTCTTATTCTGATTCGCCATTGGACGCTCACCCTGTAATACATGGATCTGTACGCCGGGCTGGTTATCGCTGGCAGTAGAGAATACTTCTGTTTTCTTTGTAGGGATCGTTGTATTGGATGGGATCATGGTGGTCATCACACTACCCATGGTTTCAATACCCAATCCTAATGGAGTTACGTCTAACAACAATACATCTTTCACTTCTCCGGTCAATACCGCACCTTGAATTGCAGCACCTACTGCTACTACTTCATCCGGATTTACACCACGGTTAGGTTTTTTACCAAAGAATTTCTCAACGATCTCTTGAACTTTAGGAATACGAGTAGAACCTCCTACCAGGATCACCTCATCTATTTGAGAAGTAGAATAACCGGCATCTTTCAATGCAGCCTCACAAGGTTTCAAACAACGTGCAAAAAGATTATCCGCCAAAGCTTCAAATTTAGCACGTGACAGTTTTAATACCAGGTGTTTAGGTACCCCATCTACTGCCGTGATATAAGGCAGATTGATCTCTGTTTCTGCAGAAGAACTCAACTCAATTTTTGCTTTTTCAGCTGCTTCTTTCAAACGCTGTAAAGCCATTGGATCTTTACGCAGATCGATCGCTTCCTGAGATTTAAATTCATCAGCTAACCAATCCATGATCACTTTATCAAAGTCATCACCACCGAGGTGGGTATCACCATTGGTAGATTTTACTTCAAAAACGCCATCACCCAATTCCAGAATTGAGATATCGAAAGTACCACCACCCAAGTCGAATACAGCGATCTTCTGATCCACATTTTTCTTGTCCAATCCATAAGCCAGTGCCGCAGCAGTAGGCTCGTTCACGATACGACGAACATTCAATCCCGCGATTTCACCGGCTTCTTTCGTTGCCTGACGCTGTGCATCGTTAAAATATGCAGGTACAGTGATCACTGCATCTGTTACTTCCTGTCCGAGATAATCTTCCGCTGTTTTCTTCATTTTCTGAAGAACCATGGCAGAGATTTCCTGAGGGGTGTACAAACGATCATCGATCGCTACACGAACGGTATTATTGTCACCTTTCGCTACTTGATAGCTCCAGTGGCTGATTTCTTCGGTCACTTCGTCGTGACGACGGCCCATAAAACGCTTCACACTGGTAATAGTGTTCTGCGGATTGGTAATGGCCTGACGCTTTGCAGGATCACCTACTTTTCGCTCTCCGTTTTTGAGGAAAGCCACTACGGAAGGGGTTGTTCTACGACCTTCGTCGTTTGCAATCACTACCGGCTCGTTACCTTCCATAACGGCCACACAACTATTCGTTGTTCCAAGGTCAATGCCTATTATTTTGCCCATAACTATTGATTTCTGGTGAATAATCGGCTTTCTATTGTCAATCATTATGCCATGACAGCAATAAGTGAAAAAATGTCAGAATACCGGTTCTTACCCTGCTGCCATTACCGAAAACATTACAAATCAATGCGTTTCTGGCAGTAGCATATGTAAAAATGAACGCCTCGCATCTCTAATAAGAGAAAATCTTAGTTTTAAGCATGCGAATCCATTGGACGGCTTTTTTATTATCGGCAATATCCTTCTTTTCAGCCTCGGCTCAAGAACTCCCTTTGATCACCCCGAAAAAAGGGCTTGTGATTACAAGTTCGGGGAGGTTACATCCGGGGATGTATCAGTTAAGTTGTACGGCAGACCAAGCCTTAATCGAAGTATCCGGTGAAAATATTCAACTTGATTTTACGGGTGTTATTCTACAAGGGAATACTGAGCATCAGCGACCGGATGAATTTGAAGGTATCGCTATTAAAATAATGCCGGGTTCTAAAAATATCAGTATCAGGAATGCGCATATCCGTGGATATAAAATCGCCATACTGGCGGATAGTGTTGCCAATTTATCGATTCAACAATCCGACCTCAGTTTTAATTACCGACAGCATCTGAAAAGCAATCTGCAAAGAGAAGATATCAGTGATTGGATGAGTTACCATAAAAATGAGCAGAATGAATGGATGCGTTATGGTGCGGGTATCTATCTCAGAAAATGTAACAATGCTAAGATCATCGGCAATACAGTTACCAACGGACAATGTGGATTGATGATGACACTATCTGATAGTGTAACCGTATCAGACAATAATTTTTCTTTCAATTCAGGCATTGGTATTGGATTGTACAGAAGCAGTTATAACCTGATCTATCACAATCGAGTGGATTGGAATGTGCGGGGATATAGCCATGGCAAATACAAACGCGGACAAGACAGTGCCGGCTTCTTGGTTTTTGAACAATGCCATCATAACATTTTTGCTTTTAACAGTGCTACACATAGTGGAGACGGATTTTTTCTTTGGGCTGGCCAACATACCATGGACACAGGTGAAGGCGGTTGCAATGACAATTTTATTTATGGCAATGATTTTTCCTACGCCCCAACGAATGGTGTAGAAGTGACTTTCAGTCGCAATTTGATCATGAAAAATATCATGCGCGATTGTGATCATGGCATTTGGGGTGGATATAGTTATGAAAGTGATTTTACCGACAATGATTTTGCCTTTAACAGAATTGGTATTGCCATTGAACACGGGCAAAATAATAATATCGCACTCAACCGCTTTTTGTATGATAAAACAGCGATCAAATTATGGTCGAGAGAAAAACAGCCTGCTGATTGGAAATATGCACAGGTAAGAGATACAAGGAGTATGAATTACTGGATAGCAGTAAATCAGTTCACCGCAACTGAAACCGTGTATGACATTATGGGAACTGATACTGTAGCTTTCAGTGGCAACCTGAAAATGGCCCATACTACCGGTCTGAAGTTAGGGGATAGAACCAACGATATTGATACTTCAAGAGAAGATGACCCACTGGATATGGATTATGTTCCGGATGAAAGACTCAAAAAAATTCCGGTAACAAAAAGACCCAGTAGCGAGTTCCCGAAAGGAAAAGATAATATCCGTATCACTCCATGGGGGCCGTATAATTATAAGTATCCACTATTATGGTTGAAACAAATAGACAGTTCAGGGTTATATCATTTTGAAGTGCTTGCTCCATCAGGTAATTGGAAAATCAATGGTGCACTTGGGTTTCAAATTACAGACAAAGGAGCGGACAGCTTCCCTTCTTATTTAGTGGCAAAACCCTTATCTGATGAGGCTTTTAAAGAGATCAGATTGGAATATACGGGAGAGGTATTTATAGATCAGTGGGGGAAAACAGGCAGCAGTGGCAGCTTTTTTGGATATGAACAATACCAACCTAAACAAAATTGGAATGTGCAATGGTTTTCATGGAATGAAGCAACTGATCCTTTGACACATCATGATGCTTTTATGCAATTACTTACGTCCTCTCCTATTCATGAAAGCAGTTATGATCAATTGGATTTTACCTGGTGGGGAAGCATCGGAAAAAATTTACCTGCAGATTCTTTTGCAACAGTAGCTACTACCAAGATTGAAACAGAAGCGGGTTTTTATGATATTGGTATTACGGCCGATGACTACGTAAAAGTTTATGTGGATGGAAAACTATTCATGGATGCATGGGATTCAAAGTACACAGCCTTGGATGAATTGACCCATCACAGAAGATTATTGGAACTCAGTAAAGGTGTTCATGAATTTAAAGTCATTCATGCTGAGCGAGCAGGTATTGCCACATTGATGTTTTATATTCATCCACAAAAGAAATCGGAAGAAAAGATGATGTTCCAGCAAAAGATCAGCAATAATTAATTCGCAGAAGCTTTGAAGGTGAAGTTCTTCTGAGAGAAATAACTAAATGCTACCACAAAAAATGTAGTGATGATCTTGGATAAAGTAGGATACCATCCAAACACTTCTACAAATAGTTTCAGGAAAGCATAATTCAGCAATAAACACCCCAATACTACCAGAAAATATTTACTGATCTGTTTTCTTTTGGCCACAGAAGTCTCCTGAAAAACAACATAACGACTCAGATAAAACCCTACCGGAAAAGTGATCATAAAAGCTGCTAAAAAAGCGGCAATATGGGCACTGATAGATACAAAAGAAAGATGAATGATCTGTTTATCAAATAAATAGTTGTAGGCTACAAAGAAAAGGGTGATATCCAACAGGGTATTAAACCCGCCACAGGCAGCGTAACGGTAGGTCTGTAAAGGCATGAACTTTCGAAAAATTGGATAGAAAAAGTCAACTAAAGAAAGGATCAGCGCCCGGATATGTTCGTGCAAGTTTCGCATGAAGCCGCTAAGGTAGGTGTTAATTAATTACTTTTGCGCCCGAAACCGTTAAGAAAATGAGTGTCGTAGAACAGATCAAAAAGGCAGCAGCAAGTACGATTTCAGCGTTGTACCAAATACCCATACAACCTGCCGATATACTAGTGAATGCTACCAAACCGGAATTTGAAGGTGATTATACAGTAGTGCTTTTTGCGTTGGTTAAACAGCTCAAGAAATCACCCGATGCTTTGGGCGAAGAGATCGGCAATGCCATGATCGAAAAGTTTCCTGCATTATTCAATAACTATAATATCATCAAAGGTTTTTTAAATCTATCTGTCACGGATGCACATTGGTTTCAGTTTTTATCTGATCAACATTCCAATACAAGATTTGGATTTACTGCTACTACTCATGAAAAAGTAATGGTAGAGTACTCCTCTCCCAATACCAATAAACCTTTGCATCTGGGTCATTTACGTAATAATTTTTTAGGTTGGAGCATTGCAGAGATCTTAAAAGCGACAGGTCATGAGGTAGCAAAAACCTGTATCGTTAATGATCGCGGTGTGCACATTTGTAAGAGTATGATTGCCTGGCAGCGTTTTGCCAATGGAGCTACTCCTGCCAGCACAGGCATGAAGGGGGATCATTTTGTGGGTGATTATTACGTGAAATTCAATGACGCATATAAAAAAGAAGTTGATGCATTAGTGGCTTCGGGCATGAGTAAAGAACAGGCCGAAAAAGAAGCGCCGATCATGAAAGATACCCAACAGATGTTGATCGATTGGGAAGCCGGCAAACCTGAAGTGATGGAATTATGGCGTACCATGAATGGCTGGGTATATGAAGGTTTTAACCAAACCTATCAGCGTATCGGAAGTGATTTTGATAAGACCTATTATGAAAGCAATACGTACTTACTGGGAAAAGATCTGGTAGAAACCGGCTTGTCGAAAGGCGTCTTTTTTCAAAAAGAAGATGGCAGTGTTTGGATCGATCTGACAGCCGACGGATTGGATGAAAAACTGGTTCGAAGAAAAGATGGCACATCGGTATATATCACACAGGATATCGGATTGGCAGAGCAAAAACAAAAAGAGTTCAACGCGCAGCAAAGTATTTATGTAGTGGGCGACGAACAGAACTATCATTTCAAAGTATTGAAACTGATCTGTCAGAAATTGCAGCTACCTTCTGCTGATGGTATTTATCATTTGAGCTATGGCATGGTAGAATTACCATCGGGTAAAATGAAGAGTCGCGAAGGAACTGTGGTGGATGCAGATGATCTGGTGGAGGAAATGGTGAATATTGCGAGACAGAAAACGGAGGAATTGGGAAAAGTAAAAGACTTCACAGCGGAAGAATTAAAAGAGTTGTATGATATCATTGGATTAGGCGCACTTAAGTTTTTCCTACTGCGTGTAGACCCTAAAAAGAAAATGATCTTTAATCCGGAAGAAAGCATCGATTTCCATGGATTTACAGGTCCGTTCATTCAATATACCCATGCAAGGATCAAGAGCATCCTGAGGAAAGCTGGCGTGAATGGTGAATTGTCAAATGTCAATAATTCACCTTTCACTTTTCACCTTTCACTGTTGCCTCTGGAAAAGGAACTCCTACTCACCCTAGAGCAGTTCACAACCGTACTGAATGAAGCAGCCTCTGAACATGATCCTTCGAAAGTGGCGATCTATGTGTTCAATTTGGCAAAAACGTTTAACTCATTTTATACGGAACATTCTATTGCTAATGCTGAATCAGAAGAGAAAAAACAATTGCGTTTGGGATTATCTCAACTAACGGCCCAAACATTAAAAAATGGGATGTCTGTATTAGGTATCAGGGTACCGGAGCGTATGTAGTAAGGGCTTTAAAAATCTTGAGGACTAATCCTCATCATTTCCTGAATCACTGTATATTTGCCGACCCAAAGAGCGGAGGTGGCGAAATTGGTAGACGCACTACCTTGAGGTGGTAGCGCCTTTTACCGGGCGTGGGAGTTCGAATCTCCTCTTCCGCACTAAACCCAGATATAAATTCTGGGTTTTTTATTGTTCTTACATTATTCTTTCGGAAGAGTATGGGATTATTGTGCGTCTTTTAGCTGAATAGTAATACGCTTTACTTTGAGCTGATAGTACCCACGGTACCGTGGGGATGGGAGTTCGAATCTCCTCTTCCGCACTATTCCATTTAAGTTGTCAGGAATTAAACCTCCCAGCATCTTAAATGGAATTTTTATTTTGTAGCTTCATTTAAACTTGAAAATAGCATCCTAATGGCTGACTTTATCATACACTGTCCTAATTGCAACCACCAGTTTGAGCCCGGAGATTCCATCCGTGAAGAAGTGCAAAAAGAACTGCGTGGACAAATGGTTGATTGGCAAAAGAAAAAGGACGAAGAATTCAAACAAAAAGAACAGGCTTTCCAACAACAGCTTCAACAAAAAGAAGAAGAGGCGAATAAAAAACTGGCATCGGAAAAAAAGAAGCTTGAAGAAGAGTTACGTGAATCGCTTCGAAAAAATATTGTTGCCGATTTTGAGAACCAATTAAAAATGCTTCAAGAAGCAGACAAAGAAAAGGAAGAGAAACTCAAAGAAGCTCGAAAAAAAGAATTAGAATTTCTGCAAAAAGAACAGGCTCTTAAAACCAAAGAACAAGAGCTAGAACTTTCATTACAGAGACAACTCATTGAAGAAAGAGAAAAACTCAAAGAACAACTTGCGAAAGAAGAGGCAGATAAATTAAGCGTCAAAGAACAAGAATACCAGCTTCGCATGAAGGAAATGGAAAAGCAGATCGAAGACCAGAAAAAACTGGTAGAAGAAATGCGTCGTAAATCTGAGCAAGGAAGCATGCAACTACAAGGTGAGGTTCAGGAACTGATGTTGGAGTCATTATTGCAAAGCACTTTCCCTTTTGATAAGATCGAAGAAGTAGGTAAAGGTGTTCGTGGAGCCGATTGTATTCAAACCGTTAGAAATCAATTTGGCAATGAAGCGGGTAAGATCATTTATGAAAGTAAACGTACCAAAGATTTTGCTAACGACTGGATTGAAAAATTGAAAACCGACATGCGTAATCTGGGTGCAGACGTTGCTGTGATCGTTACGCAAACATTCCCCAAAGACATGGATCGCTTTGGCGAAAAAGACGGTGTGTATATCTGTACATTCAATGAAGTGAGAAGTGTAGCCCTGTTATTGAGAAATGCTTTACTCAAGATCGCTGATGCTAAAAAAAGCCAGGAAAACAAAGGCGACAAAATGGTGATGTTGTACGATTACCTCATCGGTTCTGAATTTAGTGAACAATGGAAAGCCATTCGTGAAGGTTTTATGACCATGAAACTAAGCATCCAAAAAGAAAGAGATGCCATGGAAAAACTTTGGAAAGCCAGAGAAAAACAATTGGAGAAAGTATTACTGAATGCTGCACATATCAAAGGCTCTATTGAAGGAATCGCAGGTGCTGACGCAGTGAATCTGAACTTATTGGAAGATAACGAACCGCTGATCCTTGAATAACTTATTTGGACATATCAGTAAGACAGGGGAAGCAGAAAAGCCTTCCAAAAAGAAACCCATCTTTCCTGTCAATGATGAATTAAGAAAATACCTGACGCAATACAGTCGGGAAGTAAAACTGCCTGTTAGTTATAAGGACTTACAACGCTATACTTATTCGGTTCCATTAAAAGACAGACTGGGCAACGATACGTCATGGGAGAAAGTTTCTTATGATATGCATGAATGGAATTATCTCCGTGAAAATCTGGTACGTATCTATGCCATTCTGAAAACGGAAGGCGACATGAGTTATATCAATCACCTGGATGTTGCCAGAATTGATTTTTGTTATTTCGGAAATAGCCAACCTTTTAGAATTCGTATCGTCAATAAATTCAACGACAATTACGACCATTACTATATTAAGCAAGCAGATGCAAGCAGGGTTTATGGATTGGAATTGGAACACCTCCTCTCTCCTAACCGCATGACCTATTTCACAGACAGAGATACATTAATAGAAGAACATATTCCGGGGATACCGGGGGATATTTTTATCAATGATCATTTACATAGCAACAATACCAATCTGATTCGTCTCGCCAAAGAGTTTGTAAAATTCAATGAACGATGCTTTGTACAATTACTTGGCGATATGCGTTCTTACAATTTCGTAGTGAATATCATTCCTGATATTGAAGATTTCCAATACCGTATTCGCGCCATTGATTTTGACCAACAATCGTATGAAGGGAGAAAAAATTTATACTTACCACAGTTCTTCAAAGAAAATCGTGCATTGGTTGATATCGTATTAAAACATCTCAATACAGACTCCATCGCTCAATACCAAGCAGAAGAAAGAACGATGATGACCTATCGATTGGTTTCTTCCAGATATCGTATCAAAGAATTACTGGACATCATGAGCAAAGACACGATATCGACTCCGGAAAAACTACTACAGCTAAAAACAGAATTATCCTTTCACTTCAAAGCAGGTGCTTCATTTTCCAAAGCGCGCACCATGGGGCAATTGGTCAAACGACAATTGAAACAGACTTTACAGAATAATTTATTGCTGATACCAAAAACGAAAAGCAGGTTTGCGGATTAATGAGGCTATTAATAGAACACGGATTATCATGATTATCATGATCGATCATGATGATCTGCGTTCTATTGAGAAACTAAGAATAAGTGTGATGTACCCAACATAAAGTCAACGCATTCATCAAACGATAATCTAATTGCAATGCAACATCGACTTTTTCTTTTCGAAAAGATGCAATGATCTTCCCTTGTATTTCATCAGGCATTTGCCAAATTCTTAAGACCTCACTAAAATCAACATCTCCCCTTCCCCACCATTTGAACATGGCTTCTTTGGCACTCCACAATAAAGTGAGTAATTGAATCCTATCTGTTGTTGCTTGATCCACCATTCGCAATTCATCGGGATGTAGAAATTTATGTTTGATCTTTTCAACGCGAGGGGTTAACAATTCAACATCGATACCTACTCTTTCTGTTTTACTAACGATGGCTGCTGCAAAATCTCCGCAATGAGAAATCGAAAAATGATATTGCTCATCGGGAAGAAAAGGCTTTCGTGTATCAGCTATTTCGATCAACTCAGCCGGAAAATCAGGGAACAAATACACCAACAAATATCGCCCGGCCAAATGCTGTAAACGTTTATGAGGATGGGCTATCTCTCTTTTCAATGAAACTTTTTCCAGAAAAAAAGACTCATTTTCAGTGATCTCCCATACAGCTAAACGGGTATATTGGTTGATATCTTGTTGATAAAACAAAGGCACGGCGAATGATTGCGTTTTAGATTGCAGATTTAAGATTTATTTGCATCCCAACCCAAAAAACTAAAGAATAATGATCCTGACAGATAAGCGCATACTTGAGGAAATGGATAAAGGCACCATCAAAATTGAACCTTACAATCGTGCCGATTTGGGCAGTAACAGTTATGATGTACATCTGGGAAAAACTTTGGCAGTATATGTAGATGATGTTTTGGATGCCAAAAAGCATAATAAGATCGAATACTTTGATATTCCTGATGAAGGCTATATCCTCGAGCCGCATAAATTTTATCTGGGTGTTACACTCGAATACACAGAAACACATGCACATGTTCCATTTTTGGAAGGAAAATCATCTACGGGTCGTCTTGGCATTGACATACATGCCACTGCAGGAAAAGGAGATGTAGGTTTCTGTGGCAACTGGACACTGGAGATCTCTTGTAAACAACCGGTTCGTGTGTATCACGGAATGCCCATCGGACAATTGATCTATTTCCCTGTTGAAGGAGAGATAGAAGTAAAATACAACCAGAAATCCAACGCCAAATACAGTGGTCAACCCAATAAGCCGGTGGAGAGTATGATGTGGAAGAATAAGTTTTAATTCGTGAATGGTCAATTGTGAATGGTGAATATGAGTATATGTTATAGATGTAGAACATATTGATCGATCATTCACAATTGACAATTCACAATTCACTATTCACCACTCACTCAATTCAGCCTCCAAATCGCTGCATTGAGCAACAGTGCGAAGCTTACCCAGGAGATGTAGGGCACCAATAACCATGCTGCTAACTTTGAGTGTTTAGCGAAATGCAAAATGGTCACTAGTATCAAGATCCAAAGTGCGATCATTTCAATGAATGCCCACCCTGTAGTATGTAATCCGAAGAAAATAAATGACCAGCAAAAGTTGAACACAAATTGTAAGATGAATAACTGCAGTGCTTTGTTTCTCTCCTTTGAAACAGGTTGCTTCCAAACCAGATAAGCACTGATACCCATCAACAAATAGAGTGTTGTCCATACCGGACCAAATAGCCAATTGGGGGGATTGAATGATGGTTTATTGAGAGAGGCATACCAAGTAGGAATTTCATTCACTGTGACCAATCCACCGACAGATCCCAACGATATACATAACACGATTGAGATGATCAATTTGATACTATTAGATTTTTCCATGTTTTTTTAGATAAGCTATTAATAAACCAATCACTTCATTATAACTACGCACACCGGCATCTTGATTATTGACTTTTAAATACCGATCATACAGATCATCGATCGCTGGAGCAATATTGTTTCTGCGTTGCAGAAAAAATTCGCGTATCTCTCTACGATCTTTTTTAACCAATGTATCTAATCTCATTCGATTCTCAACAATGACCTCACGAAACTTGGTAGAATCATTAGCCGAAGCCAACATCATTAACTCCTCTCCTTGTGCATAGCTAAACAACTCATTGAAGGCTGAATAACGGAAATAAGGATCATTGGTTGATAAAGCGGCCAGAAATCCTACAAAATTGGCCTCACTCTCACTGGCATACCCGAGTTGGTGTCCGATTTCATGACAGGACACAAATGGAACCATTAATCGAGGTATATCTGATCGCACCTGACCCTCACCTGAAAATGGGTTATAATACCCGGTGAACGATAACCAATCTGCGATCGGCGTAAAAAGACTCGTTTTTAAGGAACGCTGGGTATAGTTAAGAAAAAAGTAACGGTCTGATAAACGAGCATATCCGATTCCGGCTATTCGAAAGATACTGTCAATCGGTGGTTCTGCTAGGACGGTATCCGGTAGTCTTTGACGACAGGCATTCAGGCTATCAATTAATTGATGGGTTAATTGAATGACTTCTTCTGTGTTATAATTGGGCTGAGACAGCTGTAGTTGATAACCGATCCCCAAACGATCATAGTTCAATCCCCATAACAGTCTGAAAATGATATAGATAGATAATAATTTACCAAACAATCGTAGTCCAACCGGAATCACTGAATGGCGGTTTAACCGGCCTTTTGCCAACTGTATGATAAAGCGGACCAACCCAATGAACAGACTGATAATGAATAAGATATATAATACATCCCCTACACTAAAAGGCACCCATTTGGTCAAGGCTCTTAAAATATTGGATATACCTTTGTAGATACCGGTGCTATACCAATGCTCAACAATGGAGGGGAAGTAACCGATAATATGGAGGGTGAGTGCTATAAAAAATAGCCATGCCGGCTTGATCCAGATCAGTGAGGATACTTTCTTGCCTTGATTCATGGTTACAAATATGAGATTTCCTCTTGATTCAGGTCTGTTGATAAGTCAAAAGCCCTGAAAGGCAATTTTCTCTTGGCATTTCCGCTATTATGGACTACCTTTGCAAGCCCTTAAAAATCGGTTATGAGTCATCGGCGGGAATATGAGATAGCTTTTGTGGGTTTAAAGCCGGGGACTCATGTATACGAATACCGTATTGAGGACAAGTTCTTTACAAGCTATGGAGAGCAGGATTTCAACAACTGTATCGCCAATATTAAATTGAGTCTGGAGAAGAATAACAACTTCATGCAACTCAAGTTTGATATTGATGGTTCATTGGAAACTTCTTGCGACAGATGCGGCAATCAACTGCCATTACAGCTCTGGGATGAATTTAACATCATTGTAAAAATGGTGGATGACCCGGAGATCATGAATGAGCAAGAAGAAGATCCTGATGTATATTATATCAGTCGCGGTGAAAGCCATCTGTACCTGAGCGATTGGATCTATGAATTCATCAACCTCAGTATTCCGCTCCAGAAAATGTGTAAAGAAAGTGAGATGGGTGGTCCACAGTGTAATAAAGAAGTGTTGGAGAAATTGAGAAAGATGGAAGAAGAAGCACAGAAAGACCAACACAAAACAGTTTGGAAGGGACTAGAGAAATTTAAAGACTTAGAATAAACATTATTGATACTCTAAAATTCGAGATATGCCGAATCCTAAACGCAGACATTCACAGCAGCGCAGCGCAAAGAGAAGAACGCACTACGTGGCACAGGAAGTTACATTGAGCAAAGACAGCACCACAGGTGAAACACACGTACGCCATCGTGCACACGTGAGCGAAGGTAAATTGTTCTATAAAGGTAAATTGGTAGCTGAGAAAGCTCCATTGAAAGCTTAATCCTTTTAGTACAGTTTAACCAAGCTTACCGCGCATGAATATTGGCATAGACATGATGGGTGGAGATTTTGCACCGCTGGAAGCGGTGAAGGGACTGAAACTTTATCTGTCTACCGGTACACCTGCTGCCTCACTATATTTAATAGGTGATGAAACACTGGTCAACCCTCTGTTGGAGGAGTATCAGGTTTCATCACCTAATTTGCATTTGATACATGCCCCGGAAGTGATCGGTTATCACGAACACCCTACGAAGGCATTAAAAGAAAAGCAACGTTCTTCTATCGCTATTGGTTTTCACTTACTCGCTACCGGAAAAATAGATGCTTTCATCAGCGCCGGAAATACCGGAGCCATGCTAGTAGGTGCGATGTACAGCATTAAGCCTATCGCAGGCGTTGCAAGACCTACAATCTCCACCATCATTCCCAAACTAAAAGGCGGAACCGGTTTATTAGTGGATGTTGGATTGAATGCTGATTGTAAACCGGAACAACTGAATCAATTTGCCTTACTGGGAAGTTTGTATGCGCAGCATATTCTCAATATCAATAACCCTTCTGTTGGATTAATGAATGTGGGAGAAGAAGAAGGGAAAGGCAATATTCTGGCACAAGCCACCTACCCTCTTTTAAAGGAAAATACACAGATCAATTTCATCGGAAATATCGAAGGTCGCGATATCTTCCAGGATAAGGCCGATGTAATGGTATGTGATGGTTTTACCGGTAATATCATTCTCAAATTAGCTGAATCACTGTATGATATTGCTGTAGAACGCAACCTCTCTTCAGACAGCTATTTTAGTCGTTTCCATTATGAGAATTATGGCGGCACACCGGTATTGGGTGTAGCCAAGCCTGTGATCATTGGTCATGGTATCAGTAATGATAAAGCTTTCATGAACATGATCGCTTTGGCTGAAAAAATGATCGAGACCGATCTATGTGGAAAGATGACGAACAGTTTTAGTACTACTGAAACCAATTAGTATTTACATCATTCCTATTCACAGATCAGATTTCGATCATCACTTCTTCGCTGAAATGCGCTTTCCCCCCTACGATTAACATATCAATCTCACCATTACGAATCAGTAGATCTACTGTAATTAAACTGGGGGATGGTATTGACATTAAGCTACCTTGTTCAATGAATATTTTTTGCGTTCTGATCACATCTTTATCCCACAAATAACAAGCTAATGGACCTGCAGCCATTCCTGTAGCAGATTCTTCTTTGATTCCATATGCAGGTGCAAACATTCTGGAGATGGCTTGTCTTTGCGATTCTTTTTCGGGCAAACAAAATGCATAAATACCGATCACATCAAATTCATTACTAAGAGACGTAACGGCTTCAAAATCGACTTCAAGAGAACGTAACTTCTCTATGCTTTTAAGCGGAACAATAATGAATCCATTACCTGTATGAACTTTTTGAATGGGAAGTCCTTTTATCAAATCAGAATCACTTAACCCTAATGAATGTAATATACGAGCATGATCTACATCCGTATAAACTGGTTTTGACTGCTCCATAAACGCATCTTCGCCTGAAAGAAAAATTTGTTTACAGCCGTCGATCGTTTCTTTAGATGAGACCCCCTTTTGGATTCTACCTATTTGAGATAAATAAGAGAAAACAGCGATAGTAGCATGACCACAATGTGCTATTTGCCTGATTGGAGTGAAAAAATCCAGTTTAAAATCAGCGATGGTGGATGATGATACAAATGCAACTTCTGAGAGCCCCATAGCCGCCGCTACTTTTTGTTTCTCATAAGTACTCAAATGGTCGGCGTCTAAAACAACACCCGCTGTATTCCCCCCTTTTCCATTGTCAATAAACGCTTGAATAATTTTAACCGAAACATGCTTAGTCTTTGTCATACTTTTCTGTATTGATGCATACCATAGACGAGAAAAGCAGAAAAAGGACTCAAAAATTTAAAGGTTAAATGTTACAAATTCACCTTTTTCATTTTTGCTAACATTTGAACAAGCTAAAATGGCTTTTCGAAGCTGATGTCTCCCTCTTTGGATTCTTGTTTTAACACTTGAATAAGGAAGGTTTAAATGAAGAGATATTTGCACCTGCGAATAATCTTTAAAAGAGTTCAAAATAATGATCTCTCTGTATTTGAGTGGCAGTAATGCTATCTTAGCCATCAAACAATGATGCAGCGAATGATAGATGGGATCTTCTGTACTTTCCAAAGGTAAAACAAGATCCTCCGTTAGTTCATTGAAGTTCTTCTGATGTCTTTTGTGATCGATCATTATGTTTCTGGTGATCTGGTACACCCAAGATGTAATCTTCAATGGATCTTTGAGCGTATGAATATGCTGATGCACTTTAATAAATACATCATGCAGGATATCTTTCGCAAGCTCATCATCCTGGATTTTTCTTCTGATGAAATTTTCTAGCCCTTCATATAGATCTTCCCATATAACATCTAATTCACTTTTCATAACCGGCTTTTAAGGATATGCAATACCCCAAAATTAACTTTCATTATGAACTGGATTATCACATATTCATGTCAGTAATAAATACATGAACATCTGTAATTTTGATGTAACGACGCATGTATGATGAGATTGGTATGCATATACATTTTGATATTTATTGCTTTATATATTCCATCGTATGCACAATCTAAAATAACAATATCTACACCTGAAGTTTTTAGTAGCGGTAAAAGTCTGATGATCGATAATCATTGTTTGGCTTTTTTTAAAAATAGAACTGAAACTCTCATTGATCAGGATTCCGTTACATTACTCAAACAAAAAATCATCCAATGCATAAAATGCGATTCATTGATTCGATATGTAGATATATCCTTGGTCTGTTGTGAAGAAGGCACCGGTAATTGGATGATGTATATAGGGATCGATACAACGTCACCTCAAAAATTCACTACTCAATATATTTCCAAACAGAAACTCCCCGTTTTATTTCATACGTTATACGACAGCTTGCTATCACAAATTCAATTTGCTGTACAATCAGGAAATGCGCAAGAAGATCTTTCACAAGGACATTCTCTTATGAATTATGATCCGGCTAAGAATATTCAGTTGAGATTTATGGATTTGGCGAAAAGATATTTATCGGTATTAAAAACGATACTTCTGCATTCAAAATATCCTAAAGAAAGAATGATCGCAGCATATGTAATTGCTTATTACCCGAAGAAAGAAAACGTCATTCCGATCTTGATTGAATCATCTAAGGATCCAAATGAACAAGTCAGAAACAATGCCATACGATCATTGAGCGCAATGGCTAATAGTAGTCAATTAAAAATTGATTTCAGCAAGTATGACTTAACAAATATGGTAACCATGCTGAATTCAAATAAATGGACCGATAAAAACAAGAGTTCCTTATTTCTATCAGCGGCTTATAACAATAACAACCGAATATTATCAGAACAACTTCGAAAAAAGTCATTACCCTCTCTAAAAGAAATGGCTTTATGGAGGAATACGGGTCATGCCTTTCCCGCTTCCTTAATCTTGGGAAAACTAGCTGGTTGGAACGATCAGCAGATTTTCAATAGTTTATCAGAGAGCAGAAGCGCTATGATTGACAAAATGCTTCGGGATATTAGATAATAGATACTCCTCCCTCACTTTATGATGGTATAGACCATACGACTAGCTCGCTATTAGCGACCGTTTATTGCATTCATCAGCTACTTCTACCGTTCATCATTTTGATAAAAGAAAGAAATAAAGACAAAAAACGCCTAATTTATTGACTATCAATAACTAATAAGCTTACTAAGCTATTTTGCAACAGATATTACTTTCCTTAAGATGGTACTATGTGTTGCATAGTACCAAAAGTTGACTTATCTTTGTTCTATCAAATTAAAAAAACACAAAAACAACCGTTATGAAAAAGTTAGTCAACAACCTCCAGATTTTCGCGATGATCGCTTTGATCCCTGCAATTACAATGGCTTATTTGCACACAGATAAGGCGACTACTGAGGAAGAAACAGAAAAAACAGAAATCGTACGCAAAGGAATCAATATCCAAGATGCAGGAAGCATGATCCATTTAGTGAAAAGCTTCTAATTCAAAAGATATGATTCAACAACGTACATCGCTGCAGATCAGTAAGGGCAGTGGTGTTACATGGTACACTTAAGTACATCACTACCCTTTTCGCTATCGTTTATTCACATATTTGTATTAAAAACAGTTGAACTGTTCAACAGCCGTAGCAAAACTTTACCTTTGCACAAACAAACGTTAGTTTTAGCATGTGGCTGAATAATATCCTCGAAACGATAGGCAACACCCCCCTGATCAAACTCAATAAAGTAGCTAAAGATATTCCTGCCACAGTGCTGGCCAAGGTTGACTATTTCAATCCGGGCAACTCTATCAAAGACCGTATGGCTTTGAAAATGGTGGAAGTGGCTGAAAAAGAAGGTAAACTCAAACCTGGCGGAACCATCATTGAAGGTACCAGTGGAAATACAGGTATGGGACTGGCATTGGCTGCCTGTGTCAAAGGCTACAAATGCATATTTGTTACCACCGATAAACAATCCAAAGAAAAAGTAGACATCCTCAAAGCTGTTGGTGCTGAGGTGATTGTTTGTCCAACCAACGTTCTCCCCGAAGATCCTCGCAGTTATTATAGTGTTGCCAAAAGATTGGGACAGGAAATTCCCAATTCCATGTACATGAACCAGTACGATAATTTGGCAAATCGTCAAGCGCATTATGAATCTACCGGACCTGAGATCTGGGAACAGACAGAAGGTAAGATCACACATTTTGTTTGTACTGCCGGAACAGGTGGTACCATTACGGGAACAGCAATGTACTTGAAGGAAAAAAATCCGAACATCAAAGTATGGGCTGTAGATGTGTACGGTTCATTGCTGACCAAATATTTTAAGACGGGTGAGATCGATATGAATGAGGTTCATCCTTATATCTCAGAAGGTTTTGGGGAAGATTTTGTTCCTCAGAATTATGATATGAGTGTGATCGATGAGTTTGTGCAAGTAACAGATAAAGATGGTGCTGTGATGGCGCGTCGCATCGCCAAAGAAGAAGGATTATTTTGTGGATATAGTGCAGGTAGTTGTTTACAGGGTCTGATGCAATTAAAAGGCAGTCTGACCAAAGATGATGTTGTGGTTTGTGTATTTCATGATCATGGTAGTCGCTATGTTGGTAAAGTATACAACGACCAGTGGATGATGGAACGTGGTTTCCTGGATGTAAAAACGTTCAAAGACATTGTAAATGGAAGAGGTGGACAAAAACTCATTACGGTATCACCGGAACATACGGTTGCAGATGCGGTTGAGTTGATGAAGAAATATGATATCGAACAAATCCCGGTATTAAAAGATGGTGAACTAAAAGGTTCCTTGAGTGAAGGAGGATTGTTCCAAAAAATATTCAGTAATCCGGAATTGAAAGATGCTTCTGTGGCGAGCGTGATCGAACATCCCTACCCTGTTGTAGATTTCCTCACACCGGTTGAAAAGATCGGCACACTGATCAATAAAGAAAATGGTGCCGTGTTAGCGAAAGATGAGAAAGGAGATTTTCACATCATTACAAAGTATGATGTGATACAGAGTTTAGCGAAGTAAGAATACTATTTCAATGGAAAAAGCCCTGCATAAAATGATGACAGGGCTTTTTTATTCGAAAAAACTAAAGGAATATCTTTATAAAGAAATAAATAAGAACATAATGCTTTCGATCAAACATGAAGTATTCCTTGAAGTAGCAAAACAAAAGAGTTTTTCGAAAGCAAGTCAACAGTTATTCATCTCACAACCTGCCATAAGTAAACACATCAAAAACCTTGAAGAACAATACGCAACGAGATTGTTTGAAAGAAAAGGAATGGGTATTGAACTTACGGATGCAGGCAAATTACTTTTTGAAAAAATAACAGAAGTAAAAGCCATTCAGGAAGAAACTGAATTTGAGTTATCAAATATCAAAGACCTATTACAAGTAAAAGGAACTTTGAAACTAGGCGCCAGTACAACAGTAGCATTATATATACTCCCAAAGGTTTTATCAGCATTCCATAATCGTTACCCACAAATCATTATAAACCTTCTGAATAGAAATACAGAGATCGTATTACAGGCTTTATTAAATGAAGAAATCAATATGGGTATCGTAGAAGGACGATCTAAATTAACACAAGTCACTCACCGACCTTTTATTACTGATCAAGTTGTTGCCGTTTGCAGTAAAAAAAGTTTTATCGCCAAGAAAAAACAATATGAGATTGAAGATATTAGGTCTTTACCTCTTGCATTGAGAGAATCAGGAAGCGGTACCCTTGCTGCATTACGCTCAGCTCTTGAAAAGAAAAAAATAAAACTGAATACTTTACAAATCAAAGCCAGACTGGGTGGTACGGAAGCGTTGAAAAATTTTCTGGTAGAATCAGACCTTCTCGGCTTCCTGCCTCGTAGATCTGTATTAAAAGAGTTAGAACAAGGTGATCTAGTTGAAATTCATTTTACCGGATTACAAATAGAAAGAAACTTTTATTTCATCGAAAGAAAAGGAGAAAAAAGCGAGTTAAATACAATCTTCACAAGAATCGCTGAAAAGCTATATAACTTATAGTTATGACTCATAACAATTACTGATAGTAAAAGTTATAAAACCAACGGTAAGTTTGCAGCATGATTACAAGTAGCAACACCATTCAGCCCATTTCCTTGATGACGTTAATCAGTTTATCATCTCTGGTTGTTCATTTTACCGTTCCTGAATACAATGCTTTATTTTCCGGTTGGAAAAAACTGGCAGAAAAAAATTATTCTTTGGTTGATAGTAGTATCCCGCTGGTTCAAATTGAAATTGAGCGATAATACCTGCTTTGACAAAAACTTCGGTACTTTACGGAATGACATTGTTAGTATACAAAGTGAACGACTCTGTTTGTGTGAACAACGCCCACATATCATCTCCTTTCCCCTTCTAAAACAGAATTTCTGTATGATTAGGACTTGATGACGAACTTGGCCTTATCACTAAATTTTACATTTACCCCGAATACCGGCTTAGGAATATAAATCCATTATTGCTCAAAAAAATGTAAAGGAGATTTCTATATCATTACGAAGCATAATGTGATACAGAGTATAGCGAAGTAGCATTTTGCTACATCACTTTGCTGATTACTATTCTACAAAGTAGAACTTCTTTGAGCAGTAGTAGTTTATTTTTTGCTTTAATGGGCTACTACTCATTTTTCTCTAAAACCATCATTAAGATTTCTCTTTCCTCAATAGTATATTGAAGTCCAATTCTTTTTAATGCCTGTTGTAACGCTCCTTTAACACCCATTGCATAGTCGAACTCAATATCATATTTCTCATGTAGTCCGGTTTCATTGATACAGGGAACTCCAAGAATAAGCCACTCATCAAGAAATTCTTTGATAAACCGATCGATCTGTACTCCTCTTGCCCGAAAGCTATTTCGCTTTTTAACAAAAATTGAATCTGCCAATGAATGCTCACTTAATTGAACAGTAACACTATCACTCCTTTTGATAACAGCAACACGTCTTTTTCTTTTTTCAAATTTTACAGAAATATTCAAAACGTTTTCAAGTTGTGATCTCATAAATTTCTTTAAAGCATTTTCATCCGGATTCGGTAAAATAACGTCTAAGCAATAAGTACCCATAGGAAATGTAGACTTTGTATACTCTGTTTTATCATCCGTTCGGCTATAAGGCCAATCATAAGCATAATTAAAAAATATAAAAGGATACACATTAATAAAAGTGATCCTCCGTTGACTGAACGCACCATTCCCGACTTGCGAATAACTTCCCTCAAACTCAGGAATATTATTTTGAAGGTTGAAAACTGGCTTTGACATATCAGCAAGCTCAAAACGCTCTAAGAGCTTCTCGACGCTGGTTTCGCCAATATGATCATCTTTCTTTTTTAAACTAATGGATTTACTAGCTATTAAACGCTGAATAACACTATCGGATATTTGATCAGCTGATGTTATAGCAGCAACATCACCTTTCCCATCAATGACTATAGTATGAGGTATGATGTGATGTGGGTAAAATTGATTGATTTTCTTAGCAGTATCGTTAGCTAATAAAATGGACCAACCCTTTTGTTTAGATAGCCGCTGGATCATAGATATATGATCATAATTATTTACCCCGATGATCCTTATTTGTGAAGGAAAAGCTTTCTGCAACTGATTGAGATGTGACATTGCCTGTAAACAAGGCGAACACCAGGATGCCCAAAATTCAATAATAACGATCTTACCCTTTAACTCCGATAATCGTATATCATGTTGACTTGTATTGATAAGATTTTCAAAAACTAATTCCGGAGACTTTTCACCAACAGAAACCTTATGATTCTGACAATAGACAGTTAGGCTGAATAAACAACAAACTAATATGAGTATTATACTATTCATTTGCATTCAGTATTTTTAGACGAATAAAAAGACAACCTATGAGATGAACTCATTCCATGAAACGAATAAATTTGACTAAAATTTACATACTACTTTTATATGAACGAGACAATTAGTTAGCTGTTACAAGCTTATCTATAATCAACAAGTATCTATTATCAGAAAGTAAATACATCCGTACGAAAAACAATCTTAATGAGTCCGCTTCGCATCATCTCTCTCGTCCCCTCTCAAACAGAACTCCTGCATGATTTGGGACTTAATGATGAAGTAGTTGGCATCACCAAATTTTGCATTCACCCTGATCACTGGTTTAGGACTAAACCGAGGATCGGTGGTACAAAAGATGTAAAATTCGATCGGGTAAAAGCCTTATCTCCCACACTTGTCATTGC
Organism: Sediminibacterium sp.; assembly: GCA_965279585.1. Classification (GTDB taxonomy): domain Bacteria; phylum Bacteroidota; class Bacteroidia; order Chitinophagales; family Chitinophagaceae; genus Sediminibacterium. The sequence goes on from OZ257248.1 coordinate 2,369,788, forward strand.
CAACAAAGAAGAGAATGTAAAAGAACAAGTGGAAGCATTAGCATCCATCGCATCGATTCACACAACAGATATCAGTACATTGGAAGATGCTTGCAATATGATACAAGAGATCGGTCATCTCACCGATAGAATAATAAAAGCTGAAGAGATCATTGCGAATATTAAAGCAGGCTTTATACACCTTTCAAAAAAGTTAGACCAACAACCCTCTAAAACTTGTTTATACCTGATCTGGAAAGACCCTTATATGTCTGTAGGCGGAGATACCTTTATACATGACATGATGCTACGTTGTAAATTTGAAAATGTTGTCGCCAACGAAACACGCTATCCTAGCATCAGCATTGAACGAATAATATCATTGGCTCCGGAAATTATCTTGTTATCATCTGAACCTTACCCATTTAAAGAAAAACATATCGCTGAATTACAAACACATCTTCCTAAAACAGTCATACTACTTGCCGATGGCGAAATGTTTAGCTGGTATGGTAGCAGATTACAGCATTCACCTGCCTATTTTTGCAGTTTATGGAATACAATCAACAGTTCTTCCACACCCTTAAAAAGCTAACAAACGTTTGCGGATTCTAAAGTATCTTGCTCGCGAAATTGTTAACATAGTTGGCTATTAGCTATTGGCATTTGGCTAAAAAGTTAAAAGCCAACAGCCAACTGCTAACCAGCATTCACTAAATTTTATAATACAAAATAAGTCACCCATGAAAAAGTACAGAGCCGGGGTATTATTCGGTGAAGAATTAGAAGCATTGTATAATGATGCAAAAGACAATCAGTTTGCATTACCAGCTGTAAATACGATTGGTACCAATACTATCAACGCAACATTAGAAACAGCTGCTAAAGTAAATTCTCCGGTGATCATACAATTTTCAAATGGTGGTGCTCAGTTCGTTGCCGGAAAAGGTATGCCGAATGATGCGTTACAAGGAAATATTTCCGGTGGTGTTTCCGGTGCATTACACATTCACAATGTTGCCAAATATTATGGTGTTCCTGTGGTATTGCATACAGACCATGCTGCAAAAAAATGGTTACCATGGGTAAGCGGATTGATCGATGCAGGTGAACAATTTTATAAAGAAAAGGGTCAGCCTTTATTTAGTTCACATATGCTTGACCTATCAGAAGAGCCTATCGAAGAGAATATTCATACTTCAGTTGAGTTCTACAAAAGAATGGCTCCACTCGGAATGAGTATTGAAATTGAATTAGGTGTTACAGGTGGTGAAGAAGATGGTGTTGATAACAGCGGTATTGAGAATGATAAGCTCTACACACAACCACAACACGTTGCATATGCATATACCGAACTGAGTAAAGTAGGTAAACTGTTTACCGTAGCAGCTGCTTTTGGTAATGTACACGGTGTATATAGCCCGGGTAACGTAGAATTACGTCCTGAGATCCTGAACAATAGCCAGGTATTCATTGAGCAGGAGTTAAAAACAGGACCCAAACCTGTGTATTTCGTATTCCATGGCGGTAGTGGTTCCCCTCAGCACCAGATCCGTGAAGCGATCAGCTATGGAGCTATCAAAATGAATATCGATACAGACCTTCAGTGGGCATTCTGGGAGGGTATCAAAGACTTCTATAAAAAGAATGAAGCCTACCTGCAAGGACAATTAGGCAATCCTGAAGGAGCTGACAAACCCAATAAGAAATTCTATGATCCCCGCGTATGGCTCCGCAAAGGCGAAGAAAACTTCGCTAAACGTCTGGAAGTAGCGTTTGAGGATCTGAACTGTATTAATAGGAATGCATAATAGCTAATGGTTCATAGCATATAGTAGCAGGAATTATTGATTGTCTACTATATGCTATGGACTATAAGCTATAAGCCATTAGCTATTAGCTACGAATTCCCTATCTTAGCCGCCCAATCTATTGCCCCGTTATGAAAAAAGAACGTGAAGAAGATTTTGAAGCAAATTTAACCGGAGAAGGCCCACAGGGAGATGATGCTAAACCTCGTTGGTTCAAGCGCATCCGAAAAGGTATCCTGACTTCTACAGCAGATAAAAAGGAAACACCTGAAGGTCTCTGGAACAAATGTCCGGAATGTAACTATATCTGTACCACTACAGAACTGGCTGAAAATCTATATGTATGTCCGAAGTGTAATCACCACCACAGAATTGGTAGTGTTGATTACTACGAATTCTTGTTTGATAATAGCGAATACACAGAACTTTTTGATCAGATCAAAAGCAAAGACGCTCTCGGATTTACCGATCTGAAACCTTATCAGAAACGTCTGGATGAAATTCATGCCAAGACAGACCTGAAAGATTCTATGCGCGTAGCCACCGGTAAAGTGGATGGAGAAGGTTTCGTGATCGCATGTATGGACTTTGAATTCATTGGCGGTTCCTTAGGAAGTGTGATGGGCGAGAAATTTAGCCGCGCCGTAGATTATTGTATCGAGCACAAACTACCTTACCTCGTCATCAGTAAAAGTGGTGGTGCACGTATGATGGAAAGTGCTTTCAGTTTGATGCAGTTGGCCAAGACCAGCGGAAAACTCTCTCAGTTGAGTGACGCAGGTCTCCCCTATATTTCATTACTCACCGATCCTACATTTGGCGGTATCTCTGCCAGCTTTGGCATGCTAGGTGATCTGAACATCGCTGAACCCGGCGCCCTCATTGGTTTTGCCGGTCCGCGCGTGATCAAAGAAACCATCAAAAGAGATCTTCCCGAAGGCTTCCAAAGAAGTGAGTTCTTATTGGAACATGGATTCCTCGACTTTATTGTTGAGAGAAAACAACTGAAACAAAAGCTGGCTCAACTGGCCATGCATTTCAGAAAATAACTATTCGGGATTTCACACACTGCCATGGCAAAAGAAATGAACAACAGGCAGGCCTATTACAATTACCACATTGAAGATAAATATGTGGCAGGTATTGTATTGCTGGGAACAGAAGTGAAATCTATCCGTGATGGGAAAGTAAGTTTTAATGATGCTTTCTGTTTATTTGATGATGGTGAACTATGGGTACGTGGATTGTATATCGCCGAATACTCTCATGGCACAGCCAATAACCATATCGCTGTTCATGACAGGAAATTACTCTTGCAAAAAAGAGAACTGAAAAAAATACAAGCGAAACTAAAAGAGAAAGGCTACACAGTAATTCCCTTACGTGTTTTCCTAAACGATAAAAATCTGGTAAAAGTAGAAATAGGACTAGGAAAAGGTAAAAAAATTCACGACAAACGTGAAACGATCAAAGACAGGGATGTTCAGAAAGAAATCAAGCGGTTTTTAAAATAAAGTTTGATTTTTTGATCTTTGATTTCTTGGTTTGAAAAATAAATCAAGAAATCAAAGATCAAAAAATCAAAGATCTATTTAGCGAGTTTCACTTTCAAATTCTGATCCAACGCTTCCAAAAACTCTTCTGTATACAAATAATGTTCTCCATGATTGACTTTGTTTCCATGGATACATACTGCCAGGTCCTTGGTCATTTTACCACTCTCAACAGTTTCAATACACACCTGCTCTAAAGCCTGACAGAAATTGATCAACTCTTGATTACCATCTAATTTTCCGCGGAATTCTAACCCTCTGGTCCATGCGAAGATTGATGCGATCGGATTGGTAGAAGTGGGTTTACCCTTCTGGTGTTCACGGTAGTGACGTGTTACAGTTCCGTGTGCAGCTTCTGCTTCCATCACTTTTCCATCAGGAGTAACAAGGGTTGAAGTCATTAAACCTAAAGAACCAAAACCTTGTGCAACCGTATCACTTTGTACATCACCATCATAGTTCTTACAAGCCCAAACAAAATTACCATTCCACTTCAATGCACTTGCAACCATGTCATCGATCAAACGGTGCTCATAAGTAATCCCTGCTTCAGTGAATGCAGCTTTGAATTCATTCTGATAGATCTCTTCAAAAATATCTTTGAAGCGACCATCATATTTTTTCAAAATGGTATTCTTGGTAGATAAGTACAAAGGCCATTTCTTACTCAATGCCTGATTGAAACAAGCACGAGCAAAACCTTTGATGCTCTCATCGGTATTGTACATTGCTAAAGCAACACCATCACCTTTGAAATTGAACACTTCAAACTCCTGAACGGTTCCATCCTCTCCTTCAAACTTAACAGTCAGTTTACCTTTTCCTTTGGTTACAAAATCTGTAGCACGATACTGATCACCAAATGCATGGCGACCAATACATATAGGTGCTGTCCAGTTAGGAACCAATCTTGGTACATTCGAACAAACGATCGGCTCACGGAAAACGGTTCCATCAAGGATATTACGGATAGTACCATTAGGACTCTTCCACATTTGCTTGAGCTTGAATTCTTTTACACGCTCTTCATCAGGAGTAATGGTAGCACATTTGATACCAACACCATATTGCTTAATAGCATTTGCTGCGTCAATAGTTACCTGATCGTTGGTCTCATCACGATACTCCATTCCCAGGTCATAATATTTGATATCCAGTTCCAAATATGGAAGGATCAATTTCTCTTTGATAAATTTCCAGATGATCCTTGTCATCTCATCACCATCCAGTTCTACTACCGGATTTGCTACTTTGATTTTTTGCGTCATTACGGTTTATTTTAATGATAAAACGGGCACAAATGTAACGAATTCAGGCTATTTCAGGATAAATGGGCCATCATACTTATCCAGCATATATTTCATTAAATATTAACGATCAATACCGGTATTTGCAGGGCATGACGAACATCCTCGATGGTTTCACCAAATAGGTAATCTTTCCAGCCGCTGTGTCGATGCGCTCCCATTACTACCATATCTGCCCCTGAATCTTTTACAATTCTGATAATCTCGGTCACTCGATTTTTATATCCCAATACAGCTTCGGCCTGATATCCCTGTGCTTTTAGTTGTTCACAATAGTGATCCAATCTTTTTTTATCCAATCGGGTTTCATCATCATCACTAGCATCACCTAAGTACTTGGCAGAAACACTTTCCACAACATGCAATAACAAAAAGGAAACTTCTTTATTTCCCTGAGCAAGAGCATGAGCAATTAGTTTTTGATCTGCCTTTGTAAAATCCAATGCAATCGCAATCTTCTTCGTGGCTTTCACAGACAGATTACCCAACTCAGCCCATTCTCCATGCATAGCTGCATTCTGTTCTGCTTTTCGTTTTTTAAAGAAAGGAAGAAAAGTCATGGTCACGAATAACCATAAAAATAATAGTATCAAAACACTCACCAATATCTTCAACCCCCAACCTCCTTCTGCATCATACACTGATAATGCCTCTTCTGCAACCAATTTTACATTTAAGAATACAAGGATACAAGCCACTGTCCATGCAGCCACTTTCACCCACGGCTTGATCACAAAATCTCCCATGGTTTCTTTATCACTCACAAAATGTATCAATGGTATGACAGCGAATCCTAATTGCAAACTCAGGATCACCTGACTAAATACTAATAGGTCATCTACTTTACCATCACCATAAATACCGATCACCAATACAGCAGGTACAATTGCTATCAAACGTGTGATCAGTCTGCGTAACCATGGATTCAAACGTAAACGCAGATAGCCTTCCATCACGATCTGACCGGCCAATGTTCCGGTAATTGTTGAGCTTTGTCCTGCAGCTATCAATGCTACTGCAAATAAAATCGGTGCTAACTCGGTTCCTAAAAGTGGTTGTAATAATTTGTGCGCATCTTCAATTCTGGCAACTTCTGTATTTCCTGTTTTAAAGAAAACTGTGGCAGCCAGTACCAATATCGCTGCATTCACAAAAAATGCTGCATTCAATGCGATGGTACTATCAATGAAATTGTATTTCAATGCACGCTTAATACTTTTTGGATCAGATCCGATCTTTCTTGTTTGAACCAATGCAGAATGCAAATAAAGATTATGGGGCATTACCGTAGCTCCAATGATTCCCACAGCTATGTATAGAGATTCATTACTTAACATAGAAGGAATAAATCCGGTAGCTACTTCAGACAGATCTGGTTTAGCCAATAAAATTTCAATGAGAAACGAAACACCAATGGTAGCAACCAATGCCAGAATAAATGCTTCCATCTTACGGATACCATATCGTTGAAGCAAAAGAAATAAAAACGTATCCAATACGGTAATAGCTACTCCCCACATCAAAGGTAAACCCGTCAATAAATGTAAACCTATTGCCATTCCAACAACTTCTGCAAGATCAGTTGCAGCAATGGCCAGCTCGGCCAATATGTATAAACAAAAGTTTACAACAGGTGGATAGGTTTCACGATTGGCTTGTGCAAGATCTCTTCTTCTCACGATTCCCAATCGAGCACTTAAACTTTGTAATAGCAATGCCATGAGATTACTCATTAGTAAAACCCATATCAACTGATATCCAAACTTTGCACCGCCTTGCAAGTCAGTTGCCCAGTTACCCGGATCCATATAACCTACACTGACCAAATATGCAGGTCCCAAATAAGCCAGAATACGTCTCCATCCCTTTCGTGGTAAGGTTGTATCAACAGTTTCATGTACTTCACTCAGAGAAACTGATTCTTTGTTTTGTTTCATGTCACACAGGTTTTACAAATAATACTGATGCGAGTTCGCGACTTACCGTAACAACTTGTTGATTTTTGATGCGCAGCTCCAATGATCCATCAAAATCAAATATTTTTTTAACTTCTAAACGAGTACCCATCTGTAGTCCTTTATGCTTCAGCAATTCTAATAATTCTGTAGACTGACTACCTACTGCTGTAATTTCTACCGGCGTATGGAGTGCAGTACTCGATAATTGTTCCTGAGGCTGCACTATCATTTTTCCTTTGCTATCCGGTATGGGATCTCCATGCGGATCGAATTTGGGACGACCCAAAAACTCATCCAGTTTATCAATTAATTTATTGCTACTGATATGTTCCAATTCTTCAGCAACTTCATGTACTTCATCCCACCCAAACTGTAATTTATCGACCAAAAAATATTCCCATAAACGATGCTTACGGATAATACCTAAAGCAACTTTTCTTCCTTCAGTGCTCAGCTTTACTCCATGATAAGGTTCGTAACTGATGATCCTTTTGGCTTTGAGCTTTTTAAGCATATCAGTAACCGATGCGGGTTTTGTCTGCAATTCTGCAGAAAGAGCATTGGTAGTAACAACCTCCTGCCCATGTTGCAGATGATATACAGCCTTAATATAATTTTCCTCTGCCATGGTAAACTTCATGACTCTAAATTTATTTTTAGACAAATCTAAATTTTTATCACCGAATTTGCAAGTACTTCCACTGAAAACACTATTTTTAAGTCAAATTAGGTTCATGAAACGCTGGGTGCCGATATGTTTGCTCATCATTTGTTTTTCCTGTAAAGACAAGAAAATTGATTTTTCAGGTGAAGTGCCCTTAAAAGCTGAAGATTTCATCACAGTGTTCCCAAAGATTACCGGTTCATTTTTAATGGCCGATTCTAACCTCTCACGCAAGGCAGATACCACCAGAATTGGTTATAAAGCATTGGTTCAATTCATTCCGGATTCTGCTTTGAAGACCTATGTCGGTAAGGATAAAAAAACAGTGATTCGTCCGGTAGGTATCATTGAAAAAGAAAAGGAAAATTATCTTCTGGTCAATTTTACCAAACAGAAAAAAACTACCAACGTTGTATTTGTAACGGATAAGAAGCTCTCCTATTTATCGTCAAAAGAATTATTAACAGACCAGAAATCAGATAATTATTATCGCTTTGTTTCTATTAATAAGGAACCCACTTTCATGATCAATCGTGAGAAGCAGTTACCGGATAATAGCACAAAATTTACAAGGGCCGGTTGGATCTATAACAGTGAAGGGTTTTTTATGTTGGTGATCAACGATAGCAATGAAGATCCGGAAAAGACAGCGGTCATCAATCCCATTGATACACTACCCAGAAAAAATAAGTTGAGTGGAGACTACATTAAGAATGAAAAGAATTATATCTCCATACGAGATGGAAAAGATGACAATACCTATCTTTTCTTCATACACTTTGAAAAAGATAAAGGTGCATGTGTGGGAGAACTGAAAGGGGAATTCAAAATGAAAACAGCTACTACAGCAATTTATTTACAGAATGGGGATCCTTGTATCATAGATTTTAATTTTTCCGGCAATTATGTTAATGTAAAAGAACAAGGTAGTTGTGGAAATCATAGAGGCATTAAATGTTTTTTTGATGATGCTTATCGAAAAAAGAAAGAAGCGAAATCCAAAAAGAAAAAGTCGTCCTAATACCATTCATTCATTTTATCGGGATCAACTACCCGAAAACGTTTGCAAAGCTTTTTCAGGATTGAATCCTAACGCTTGTTTGTACAAAGCTGATTATCTTCCCACTGATTACTCACAGTTCTAATGTGTATAAAGTACATTTTATTGAAATACCCCTATATTGCAAGCGCTAATTGATCACCAAACGAGCATTTATGAATTTTAGAAACTATCATGTCCCTTATCAGATTAATGAGCAGTACAGTAAGAAAGCTGCTTATTTTTCCATGGAATTTGCTATTCATCAACCTTTAAAAATATATAGTGGCGGTTTAGGATTTCTGGCGGGTTCACATTTAAGAAGTGCTTATGAACTCAGACAAAATATGATCGGTATTGGTATTCTCTGGAAATACGGATATTATGATCAAGCCAGAAATCAGGATCAGACTTTGCAGGTTACTTTCATGGAAAAGATTTACAGTTTCCTAGAAGATACCGGTATTAAGTTTCAAATTTTAATCCACGAACATCCGGTATGGGTAAAAGCATTTTACCTGAATCCGGAAACTTTCAATAGTGCTCCCCTATTCTTATTGAGCACCGATTTACCGGAAAACGATTATGTTTCTCAAACCATCACACATCGCTTATACGATGCAAACGTTGCAACAAAAGTTGCTCAATTTATTTTGTTAGGTGTTGGCGGCGCGAAACTGATTGATGAATTAGGCTTTAACCCTGATGTTTATCATTTGAATGAAGCACACGGTATTTCTTCTGCCTTCTATCTTTTGAATAAGTTTAAGAGTGCAGAAAAAGTAAAAGAGCATTTGGTATTCACAACACATACTCCTGAAGAAGCAGGTAATGAAAAACATGATATTTACCTCTGCCATAAAATGAGTTACTTCTGCGGATTGACCATTGATGAAGTACGCAAACTCACCGGTATCAAAGATGACCAGTTCAATCATTCACTGGCTGCATTACGCTTTGCGCGCAAAGCCAATGGTGTATCTGCATTACATGGTCATGTTAGCCGTGAAATGTGGAAGAATCATGAAGGAATTTGTCCGATCACCTCAATCACCAATGCACAGAACTGGCGCTATTGGGCTGATAAGCAGATGTATCGCGCCATGGAAGAGGGTAATGATTTTAGTTTTGATGATAGAAAGAAATACTTAAAGAAAAGAGCATTTGAAATAGTTGCGGATCAGACCGGAAAAGTATTTGATCCGAATGTACTGACTATCGTATGGGCCAGAAGATTTGCCGGATACAAACGTGCAGATATGTTGACCTATGATATGGAACGTTTTGAAAAAATGCTCAACAATACCAAACGCCCGGTACAAATCATTTGGGCGGGCAAACCTTATCCTGTCGATTATCCTGCTATTTCACAATTCAATAACCTCGTTCATTTGAGTAAAAATTATAAGAATGTAGCAGTATTGATTGGCTATGAATTAGGATTGAGTAAGCGAATGAAACAAGCAGCAGATGTTTGGTTGAACAATCCACGTGTACCAAGAGAAGCATCAGGAACCAGTGGTATGACTGCTGCAATGAATGGTGCTGTGAATTTCTCAACAGATGATGGATGGATCCCCGAATTCATCAACCATGGTAACAATGGATTTGTGGTACCAAAAGCAGACTATGAAAATATGACCGTGCATGATCAGGATGAATATGACTTGAACAAAGCATATGAAATTCTGGAACAACAGATCATTCCGATGTATTATGACAACTTTGATACTTGGAGACAAATCACCAAGAACGGTATGAGAGATGTTCGCTTCCAGTTTGATAGTAACAGGATGGCGCATGAGTACTATGAGATCATGTATAAATAGCCTTATCATGTAAGGAGGAAAGTCAATGGACTATAGTCCATGGTCCATTGACTTTCCTCCTTACACTTTCCTCCTCCCACTTTTTCACTTTCCTTAACACCCCTACTCTTACGTAGCCGCTATTTTCGCGGCATGAGATATTTATTAGTATGGGTTGCTTTGTTAGGCTCTTTCAAATCATTTGCCCAGATTGATAGTTTGAAAGAAGAAAAGCAACGATTCGATAGTATCTATATCAAAGAAGTTCAGGATAAACGTAAGCCTGATAAGGTTTTACACGCCGAGCCATTATTTATAGATCTTATCCGTGATCTGGGAGCGAGAAAAGGAGAGAAAGAATGGAATATTGGTCTAGGGCTAACAGACAATAATAAATATGATCTCTACACTACTTTGATAGAATATGAATTTGCTCCGATTAATAGGTTAGGCTTTGAAGTTGAACTTCCCTTTTCTTATTATTCCCCTTTAGGAGGTATCAGTAAAGATTCAATTCCGGGATCAAGATTAAACAGTTTAAAACTCGCCACACAATATTCATTTTTTGTCTCTGAAAAACATAAAACCTCACTCGCTATTGGATATATACATGAATTTATAATGCCTGAATTCAGAAACTATACATCCAGCCGATTTATTGGTGCTCATCAATTCAATCCATTCTTTATTGCAGCAAAAAGATGGGGTAATAATTTTCACACCCTACTATACACCGGACCACAAATTGAACGAAGCGTCATTACGAATCACTCCACAAAGAACTGGCAGGTCAATTCCAATTTTCATTACATGATCCCGGGTACTCGAAACTTTGTAGGGATGGAGTTCAATAAGGACTTTAGAAAGAAAGATTTTGATATGGTGATCAGACCTCAAATGCGGGTGGGTATAGCCGATAACCTCTTAATTGGAATTGTTGTCGGAGTTCCCGTCAAAAGAGAGAGCCAAAGATTTAGCAGTTTTGTAAGGCTGATCTACGAACCCGGACAAAAACATCACAGACAGCCAGAGCTGATCAGCGCGCCATAGAGGCAACAAATTGAAAGTGATTATAACATTTAGCCAGTACTTTTGTTATTCCATTAAACGGGTTTATGGAAAACAAAATAGCCATCGCCATTACAGGAGCCAGTGGCTCCATTTATGCCAAATTATTGCTTGATAAGTTACAGGCAATGCCTGAACAGTATCAGGAAGTAGGTATCGTGATGAGCAAAAATGCCAAAGAGGTTTGGAAAACAGAACTGGGCAATGAAGATTATGACCTATACCCTTTCCGCTATTTTGAAAAATACGATTTTAATGCTCCATTTGCTTCCGGCTCTGCTAAATACAATATCATGATCGTTGCACCTTGTAGTATGGGCACACTTGGTCGGATTGCAGCCGGCGTGAGTGATGATCTTGTCACAAGAGCTGCAGATGTTGTATTAAAAGAAAGAAGAAAGCTGATCTTAATGGTGCGGGAAACACCTTACAACCTCATCCATATTAAAAACATGGAAACAGTAACGTTAGCCGGTGGAATTATTTGTCCGGCCACCCCTTCCTTCTACAGCAAACCCCAAACCATTGAAGAAGTGGCTGCCACTGTAGTGGACCGTGTTCTTGATCTGGCTGGACTGGAGCAGCATTCTTTCAGATGGGGCCGTAGTGAGTAGTCAGTAGTGAATAGTGAGTACAACTAGTGATTACTCACTACTGACTATTCACTACTCACCATTGACTATTCACAAAAAAAGCTCCGCTTTTCAGCAGAGCCTTTATATCGAGTACTTACCTTCTCTTAAACTTGAGCGTTCTCTCCTTCTTCTACTCTTTTCTGAAAATCAAATTTGAGTTTGCCTGATTCTTTATCTACATCTGCAATCAGTACATCTCCTTGTTTAATATTCATATTTAGGATCTCTTCCGCTAAAGGATCTTCCAAATACTTTTGGATGGCCCGGTGTAACGGACGGGCTCCAAACTGTGAATCATACCCTTTCTCTGAAATAAATTCTTTTGCAGCAGGCGTTAATTCTAAAGAGAATCCAAGATTTTGCAAGCGCTTGGAAACACCTTTCATTAAAATATCAATGATGTTAAAGATATTTTCCTGACTCAATGAGTTGAATACGACCACATCATCAATACGGTTTAAAAACTCAGGTGAGAAAGTTCTCTTCAATGCCTTTTCAATAACTGCTTTGTTATTTTCTTCCGCATTTTGAACACGGGTAGCAGTAGCAAATCCTACTCCATCACCAAACTCCTTCAATTGTCGTACACCAATGTTAGAAGTCATAATGATCATGGTATTTTTAAAATCAACTTTTCTACCTAATCCATCGGTTAATTGACCATCATCTAATACCTGCAATAAAATATTGTAGATATCAGGATGCGCTTTTTCAATTTCATCCAATAGAATTACGCAATAAGGCTTTCTTCTCACTTTTTCAGTGAGTTGTCCACCTTCTTCATATCCCACATAACCCGGAGGCGCACCGATCAATCTGCTGACAGTGAATTTTTCCATGTATTCACTCATATCAATACGGATCAGTGAATCTTCAGAATCAAACATATAACGAGCTAGTGCACGAGCTAATTCTGTTTTACCTACACCTGTTGGACCTAAGAAGATGAAAGTACCAATGGGTTTTTTAGGATCTTTCAATCCTACTCGGTTACGTTGAATAGCTTTTACCACTTTCTGGATGGCTTCATCTTGTCCAACCACCATACCCATCATATCCTCACTCATTCTGCGTAACTTCTCGGTTTCTGCTTGAACCATACGCTTAACAGGGATGCCTGTCATCATGCTGACAACCTCTGCAATATGTTCTTCGGATATCGGATAACGCTTGTGTTTACTTTCTTCCTCCCAAAGATTTTTGGCTTTTTCCAGCTCCTCTCCTAATCTTTTTTCCGTATCACGCAGTGCAGCTGCTTCTTCAAAACGCTGGCTCTTTACCACTTTATTCTTCTCGTTCTTAATGTCTTCAATTTTCTTCTCTAGTTCTACGATCTCTTGAGGAACATTGATATTTTTTAAGTGAACTCTTGCTCCTACTTCATCCAATACATCGATTGCTTTATCGGGTAATAATCTGTCGGTCATATAACGATCACTCAATTTCACACAAGCATCAATGGCTTCATCACCATAGGTTACATTGTGGAAGTCCTCGTATTTGGATTTGATGTTGTTAAGAATGGTGATGGTATCTTCAACACTAGGCGGCTCAACGATCACTTTTTGGAATCTTCTGTCTAAAGCGCCATCTTTTTCAATATACATGCGATACTCATCTAAAGTAGAAGCACCGATACATTGTAATTCTCCTCTAGCCAAAGCAGGTTTAAAGATATTGGATGCATCCAATGAACCGCTGGCACCACCGGCACCTACAATCGTATGTATTTCATCAATGAACAGGATCACATCTCTGTTTTTTTCCAGTTCATTCATGATTGCTTTCATACGCTCTTCAAACTGACCGCGGTATTTGGTACCTGCAACCAGTGCTGCGAGATCTAATGAAATAACGCGCTTATCAAAAAGGACACGACTTACTTTACGTTGAACAATGCGCAGCGCCAATCCTTCAACGATTGCAGTTTTACCCACACCCGGCTCACCGATCAAAATCGGATTGTTCTTTTTACGACGACTGAGTATTTGACTAACTCTTTCGATTTCTTCTTCACGACCAACGATCGGATCTAGGGAACCTGACTCTGCCAATTTGGTGATATCTCTGCCAAAATTGTCTAGTACAGGTGTTTTACTTTTTGCATTTGCTCCCGCTTTCGCGCCTGACTTTTGTTGCTGATATCCCGATCCTCTTTTCTCTTCGTCGAATTCATCTTCACCTTCATCACTGAATTCTGCACGCGGATTGGGGTTGGTAGAACCTACCATACCTAATTCATTTCTAAACAGATCATAATCCACATCAAATTGATTTAAGATCTGCGTAGCAATATTTTCCTTGTTCTTTAAGATACTGAGCATGAGGTGTTCGGTTTCCACCAATGGACTCTTTAAAGCCTTGGCTTCGAGTACTGTTACCCGAATCACTTTCTCTGCCTGTTTGGTAAGGGGTAAACTATTGATATTGGCAATATTCTTACCGGTCTTATCTTTTACCGCTAATTCTACTTCCTTCCTCAATTCATACAGATCTACATTCAGTTGTTTCAATACTTTGATGGCAGTATTGTCGCCATCTCTGATCAAACCCAATAACAGGTGTTCTGTGCCAATGAAGTCGTTTCCGAGCCGCAAAGCCTCTTCCCTGCTGAAAGAGATGATCTCTTTTACCTGTGCTGAAAAATTATTATCCATAACCTAAATTGGATTTATACAATTATAACGAATATTTTTGAGCGAAGTTGTGTAACAGTTATACACAGCTGTTAACGTAACATACGTAAAAATGGAAGTCAAAATTGATACCAAAGAGAAATTCACCGTTGTAACACCGGTCACCCCTGCAATTTCTGCCAATATAGCAGCAAATTTGGTGGAAACCTGCTCCCAATTTTTGGGGAAACAGGTAAAAAATATCGTCTTGAACCTTGAACCTGTTACTGAAATTGAACCTGAGGCTGCAAAAACATTTGCCATGCTTCAACAAAATTTCTATGAGAACAGTGCCTCCTTTGTTTTGTGTAATCTTAAGGAACCTGTAGAAGCCATTTTTGAACAGGAGGAATTATTGGATTTCATGAACATTACTCCCACGGAAAGTGAAGCTTGGGATATTGTACAGATGGAAGAGATTGAAAGAGAGTTGATGGATGGAGATGATTTTGAATTTGATAAACAAGAGTAAAATATGATTGATATCAGATGTCAGATCTCAGATATTTTTTTAAAATCTGAGATCTGACATCTGACATCTCCCATCCCCTATGCCCACTACAGACTATTATCAAATACTTAGAGTCTTACCTACTGCTAATACTGCTGAGATCAAAAAGTCTTACCGTCAATTGGCCATGGAGTTCCACCCTGATAGAAATACGAGTATCCGGGCAGCCGAACAATTTACCTTGATCAAAGAAGCATATGCCATACTGAGTGATCCAAAACAAAGGAAAAGATATGACGCGACTCGATTTCATGAATCTGCCCAAACAACCCGTATAGCTACTACACCGGAAGAAGTGAGATGGATGAGTGAAGAGCTCGTCAATAGACTCAAGAACATGAACCCGGAAAGAATCAATCGAGATAAGCTCGTGATCGATCTGGAGGCGGTTTTATCAGTATATCACATACAGTTACTAGAAAGATGGAAGGATCAAAAACAAAATGAATTGTTGATTCAGGATGTTTTGTTTTGCCTAGAAAATGTGGATCAATCAGATTGTTTGAGATTGGTCCAAACGCTTTACTCTTTGGATGGATTAACCCCTACTGTGAGAAAACAAATAGATGAGTTTGTCATTAGCTATCAAAGAAACTATTATTGGAATAAATACAAAATAGTGGTGGCTTTGATCATTGCGGTATTATTATGTTATCTAATCTATCTATCATAAAAAAAGCGCACCTAATGAGATGCGCTTTTTTAAAATATTCTTTCTGAAATCATTCATCAAGATAAGTCACGAGTGTTCTTCCTTTTGTACCAGTTGTTACAGTTCCGCCATATCCACGATAGATCATGGTGTATGAACGCTGGTTACCAAAAGAAGCCCCATTCAAAGTTGCCAAATTGAAAGTGCTACCAGGTCTGCGTACATATAAGGTATCGCTCAATTGGCTGTTGAAAGGAAGGGTCTGAAAATCAACTACCTGACCCGGGGCTATAGCATTAAAGATATTTCCGTTTCTTCTGGTTGAGAAAATACTAACAGTAGCACCGGCTGTATCTGCAGCAATCGCATTTACAAATCGAAGGCGATAATTACCTGTTGTAGGCTGTGAAATATTATCAGGGAGGATCATCTTAGATGAATCTCTAGTCGATTTGATATTGTCTGTCAGGATGATCGAATAACGCTGTCCTGCAGTTGCTTGATTGGTCAATACAGCCAATTGAATGGAATCCGGATTTACCCTTCCTGCTACAGTAACTTTTACTGTTTGTAACCCTGTTGGCACAGCAATGTAGCCAAAACCTGTTGTAGCAGCTGTAGGAAATAAGCCACCATATGTGATCAATGGTCCGTTCACTTTTTCATTATTTACATAAATATTGATTGAATCGGGCGCATTGAATACTTGGCGGAAAGAGGGTGATGCATGAATCACTCGTACAAAAGCTTTTCCTTCTACCGTTGTATAATTAGCGGTACGGTCAGCCTGTTTTTCGCAGGAAGCAAACACCATTACACCTGCTGCGAGCATTGCTGTATAAGAAATTATTTTTTTCATCGGTTAAATTTTGAGGGTGTAATTATTTCTGTGAAAACCAGGTTTCTTTGGTATGATAATCCAATTTATCAGCACCAATACGAATCAATTCATTAAAATTCCATACATATTCAGAATTGTAACGAGGTCTTACACGATATACAAATTTGCCGGCATTATCAACCCACATGTTTACCCCACTTGGCGGTGTAAATCCTGTATATACTTGTAAAGTAGTCGCAGGATCAATATCTGTGTAATGATAACGACGCATATCTACCCAGCTTTCAAGGGTATTATAGCCCCACAGTGCAATGTATTTCTGTAACATGATATGACTCAATGTCAATGTCAAAGGGTTAGCAGGTACTGCAGTACTAGCCATATAAGCAGTTTTCATTGCAGGTGTGATCTGATTAGCTGCAGGTACATTTGTATTATACTTTTCAGTCAACATATCAAAATGTAAGCTTACACCCAAGCGAAATGCTGCAAGCGCTGTTGCTCTGTCATTCTTTTTGAATGCTGCTTCTGCTTTCATGAATTGAATTTCACTGGCAGTCATTACAGGGAATTCTACCCCATTTCTGAAAATAAATCTATTGGTAGTTTCATTGGCTGCTGTACCGGTTGTGATGGCACTTCCACCACCCCAGAAATTCTCGGGACGATCATTCACATTGGAGATACCCGCATTACCACGATTGGGTTCAAGACCTACAAATGTTCCATTTGGATTGGTTCTGAACAAATACCATCTGCGTGGATCAACTACGCCTGTAAATGAAGGATGAGGATTCGTACCATTCAACAGGTTCACAGAGAATGCGCCTTGACGCAAGGTTCCCACATTACCTCTTAATGGTCCAAAGAAATTTGCATTAGCAGAAATACCTGTATTGGCATATTTTAAGGTAGCATTGTCAGCATTACTTGTGATAGACAAATTCGCATAAGCGATCACAGAATCGGCATTGTAAGAAGCTTTATTACTCAAATGATTAAAGCTACGTGCCAATACTCCATACACGAACTTCTTCCATTTGTTGACATCACCTCCATAGAAATACTGATCCCCCTTTGCAAGGTTGGCAGGACTAACGCCATCGCCGGTTTTGTTAAGATTGGCAAGAGCTGCGTGGCACAATTGTCTTACATAAGTATATACTTCCTGAGGTTCATCATATTTAAATGTGATGAGATTGGTATTGAATGCTTCTTTTAAGATCACTTCACCATGATAGTCAACCAGGGTTAACCAACTCCATGCGAAGATGGCTTGTCCAACACCTACATAGTCCCATTTCTTTTCTTCTGTTGCCCAATCGATCATGCGCAACAAGTTTTGACCATGATCATAGTAATGTGTTCTCCACACAGATGCAGCATTATCACTCGCACCTGTTGTACCACCCATCATATCATAAGCATCAGCAGCACTACCAGCACTGATGGAATGCCAGTTCTGAATATAACGTCCCGCAAAACGGGCATCATTAGCGGTACCATGTCCGGCACCATTACCCACCATGGAAGCAAGAAGTCCCGGCAATAATTGCTCAGGTGGCACTTTTACATCTGCATTGGGATTCAGATACGCTTCATCGATCTTTTTACTACATGAAACGGCTATCACACTGGTAAGTGTCATTCCGACAAGCAGTTTTTTAAAGAATGTATGTTTCATAATATTGTCTTTGTAGTTATACGATTATTTAGCTCCTTAAAAAGCGGCTCTTAAGCCAAAGTTTACACTGATTGGAGTTGCAATGTTTCCATAATCAAATCCGAAACCACCTACCCCTCTTGTTGCAGAGGTATTGGCACTGGTTGCAGGATCTGCACCTGTGTAGTTAGTGATCAGGATCAAATCATTTCCTGTTGCAAATACACTCAAGCCCTTCAGGAATTGAATTTTACGAATCGCTTTTGCCGGGAACATGTAACTGATCGTAATATCTCTCAAACGAACCCAGTTCACATCTTTTTCAATGAATTCTTCTTCCGGCATTCTTGCAGTGTAATAGGTCTGCAGATTGTATGGAGTGATCGCGATGGTGTTTTTGGTTGGATTTGCTGAATTTTCTAATCCATCACTGAGAACACCCTCTATCACCCTTGATGTTCTTCTATCTTCAGTTCTCAAACTTTTACCTCTTTGTGTGAGGAACATTTCATTCGCATTGAAAATATCACCACCCACTTTTACGTCCCAAAGGAAGCTTAAACTGAAATTCTTATAACGGAAATTATTGTTGAACCCGATGGTGAAGTCAGGGTTTCTGTCTCCACGAACCAAGAAACGCTGATCGATTAATGGCAACCCTGTAGAAGGCTCAATCAAGATTTGTCCCGCAGTATTTCTACGATATCCAAATCCGGTAATTGATGTGCTTGGTCCACCTGTGATCAAACCACCACGAGCATTAGCAAATACCCATGTATCAGAAATATAAAATTCAGGAACGTTTGATGGCAAGCTCAATACCTTATTGCGCATTCTATTAAAGTTCAAACGTGTACTCCAACTGAAGTCTTTATTTTGAATCGGTGTCGCATCCAATGCAATTTCAATACCTGTATTTCTGGTAGAACCTACGTTCAAGGTATTCAGTACGAATCCGGTACCATAACTTGCTCTGAAATTTTCAGCGATCTGTTTTTCATTCAGTGTGTTATAGTAAGTCACATCTAAGTTGATCTTATTATTGAAGAACTTAAATTCAGCACCCACTTCATAGGTCTTTTGAATTTCAGGCTCCAAGAAGAAGTTATTGTTAGAGAAGCCGTAAGCAAATCCACCACCGCTAGACTGTACAAAATTGAATACAGACTGGTTAGCATAAGGCGCACTTGATCTTGCTGTTTGTGCTAATGAACCTCTCAATTTAAAGTAGTTCAACACATTACCACTTTTAATGAATGGAAGGATGTCAGACATAATAAAACTGATACTTCCTGCAGGGTAATTATAACTTCTAAACTGTTTAGGGAAAATAGAAGACTCTTCAAAACGATGAGAATAAGTAAGGAAAGCCAAGTTTTTGTAGTTAAGCGCAAACTCACCAAAGAATGCAACCTGACGGCTTAACACATAGTTTGGTCCACCATTACGAATGGCATTGTTCAATCGGATACGGGTAGCAGGATTGGTATTGTTACTATCCATTCCACTGAGATAATTGCCTTTCAACTGAGATCCGGAAACCGCATACATTTCTGTTCTATAATCTTGCCACATGGTACCCACCATCAAGCGACCATTAAAGTCTCCTAAACTTTTACGTGCTGTTGCTGTGATGGTATGGTTGTATCCTTTGTACTTACGATAGAAATTATCCTGAAATCCTCTAGCTGTGCTTACAATACCACCTCCAAAAGTTGTAGGCAATCTTGAAGAAGATGCAGAGTCCATTACAGAATATCCATCATTGTTATAAGTATCATATCCAAAACGTCCTGCCACACTTAACCAAGGGAAAGGATTCAGGTTCACACCCATGGTCATCAGGAAACGATCATTTACATCATATCCTCTGTTAAAATTGGCATTGAAATAAGGATTATCAAACTCATCATTACCTAAGCGAATCTTTCTGGCATCATCCGTTAGATATTGACTTGCATCATTATTGGAAGGCCATGTCAACAAATTCAACAGATAAGATCCCGCTCCACGCTGAGGCTTATAGTTAGTAGTCCTGATATAACTGATAGATGGGGCAATATCAATCCATTTATTGATCTTGGTACTATTCGATAAACGAAGATTATATCTTGAGAATTTATTATTTGGTACAACACCGTTTTGATCAAATGCAGAACCCGAAAAACGCCATGAGGCATTTTTAGTCCCATAGTCTGCGCTTACATTATGTGTTTGTGCGAAACCGGTTTGGAAGAAATCCTCAACTTGATTTCTATAAATCCTTTGATCTACATCATAAGCAGGACCAAAATATCTGAAAACAGCATCATTAGCAATACCATTATCACCTTGGCTATATTTATGAGATACCTCAGGCAGACGAGTCAGTTGCTGAATACGGAAACTGTTATCATAGTTTACACTGATCTTACCAATGGCTTTTGCTTTTTTGGTAGTGATTACGATAGCACCTGAGCTAGCCTGACTACCATAAAGCGCTGTTGCTTCCGGTCCTTTCAAGACGGTCACAGACTCAATATCATTAGGATTGATATCTGAAATACGGTTGGTATAATCTTGTCCACGGTTAGGTTGATCAGATGCCAGACCAATCGTAGCACCACCACCACTTTCATTAACAGATCCATTATCTACGATCACACCATCTACTACGAATAGTGGTTGGTTACTTAGTGCCATAGAGTTAAATCCTCTCAATACGATAGAAGAAGAAGAACCCGCTTGTCCGCCGGTAGGCGTAATGGCCAAACCTGCAACTCTTCCTTGCAAACTGTTTACAAAGTTTTCACGCTGTGCTTCTGCAATTTCTTTACCAGTTACTTTTTGAACGGAGTAACCTAATTCGCGTGGTTTACGTTTGATATCCATCGCAACAACCACTTCCTCCAGTTCAGAGACTTCAGCAGAAAGCGTAATGTTCAACTGTGAACCTGAGACAGGTACACGTTTCCCTTCATACCCTACATAAGAGATTTGGAGTGACTGTCCGGTGTTGGCACGGATGGTGAAAACACCTTTTTCATTGGTTTGAGCAGTGGAAGCTGTTCCAACTACTTTAATGGTTACTCCTGCTAATGGCAACTTAGAAGCAGCATCGGTAACGGTCCCCGATACCGTCTGCCCCTGTCCAATGGCCGGTAGTGAAAACAGCAAAAGCAGCATTACAGCTACTTTCATGATTGAGACAAAATTTCTCATAACAGTTTTTTTGGTTTCGTGAACAGAAAAATCGGGAACCTTCGTATAGCAATCCCGGGTTTCTCAATTAAGACAATTGATTCCCGCAAAACAATGCATCTGACCCGGATTTTAATGCCGCAAAAAACTGCAAAAAATCGAGCGAATTATCGAAAAGCGGAATAATAAAGCAATGTTAAAGTTCTTATGTGATATTCTCGAATATATTTAATCATAATTTTTTTCACACTTTCCACAGGAACTGTTAATTTCCGCAAAAAGCTGCATTACTGGCATAAACAGGTAATATTCCTTGGTTTAAGGAGATAAAACTGCTAAAAAACGAATCTGTATTAAAGCGTTTTTTTTGAAGTAGGAGGATAACTCCGTTTATAATACCATAATCCCCTTTTGAACGTAAGGGACAAGTTTGGGGTCTGAGGGGTCTAACTCTGTGATTAGGATGTCAATCTCTTCCGGTTTACAGACTTGCAATTTTTGTGTCGTATTCAACTTTTCTGAGATGGCTAAGGAAACAGTCTTTTGCGCACCACGTATCATCGCTCTTTTTACTTCAATGATCTCCCATTCCAAATCTGTGATACCTTCTGTCGCATCCATACTATTGGTACCAAGAAAACAATAATCTGCCTTGATGCCTGCCAATCGCTGAATCACTTCTGCACCAACTGAAATCTGTGCAGTCTTGGATAATTTATTCCCTAAAAAAATCACTTCGCTATTGGGATGTTCAAGTAACTCTAATGCAATAGGTACACTAACAGTAATAAAAGTGGCGCTTAAATCAGGGGGTAATGCTTTCACTAACTCACGGATTGTGGTACCCCCGGACAAAAGAATAAACATACCGTCCTTGATCAATTCCACTGCCTTATAAGCAATTCTCTTCTTTTCCGGTAATGAGTAGATACTACTGGTCTCTAATGTAAAATGGAATGACTTGGATAAAGCACCGCCATGTACTTTGATCAGTTTTCCTTCTTCCGCCAACTCCTGAAGATCACGCCTCACGGTATCTTCAGAAACATCTAGTTGCACACTCAGATCAGAGGACAATACCTTATTATGGATATTGATTTGCTGTATGATATAAGCTTGTCTTTCTTTCTTAAGCATGGATAAAAATAAGGAAATGTCTGAATTACCAAATTGCATGGTCGCAAAATTGTATTTTCGCCCTGAAGAGAGTGAAAAGTCAATGGACCATGGTCCATGGTCGATGGTCCATTGACTTTTCACTTTTGACTTTTCACCACATGATCTCCCAAAACACCATACAACAAATCTTCAATCGAGTCGATATCATTGATATTGTTGGGGAATTCGTGAAACTCAAAAAAAGAGGTACGAACTACATTGGAAACTGTCCGTTTCACAATGAAAAAACTCCCTCCTTCACGGTTTCTCCTACCAAAGAGATCTATAAGTGTTTTGGCTGTGGCAAAAGTGGTCGTGCGATTGATTTTGTGATGGAGCATGAAAAATACAGTTACCCTGAGGCTCTACGATGGTTGGCTGCGCGTTACAATATTGAGATCGAAGAAACAGAAGCGAGTCCTGAAATAAAACAACAGCAACTCATTTCCGAAAGTCTTTATGCCATCAATAATTTCGCTCAAAAATTTTTCACGCACCAATTATTCGATACCGAAGAGGGAAAAATGATCGCTCTCAGTTATTTGAAGGAGCGCGGTTTTAGAGATGATATCCTCCATAAATTTCAGATCGGCTATAATCCGGATCACCGAGACGGTCTGACTAAAGAATTATTAGCGAATCAATTCAATCGTGAATTACTTCCGAAAAGTGGACTTAGTGCGATCAGAAATAACGAGGAACTGGTAGATAACTACCGAAATCGTATCATCTTTCCTATTCATAGCAATACCGGTAAGATCATTGGTTTTGGTGCACGTTTGATCGGCAAGAGTGATCGTGGACCTAAATACATCAACACACCTGAAAATGAGATCTATGTCAAAAGCAGGATCTTATATGGCCTCTATCAAGCCAGAATGGCCATTGATAAAGCAAAAGAATGTTTACTCGTAGAAGGATATACAGATGTCGTAAGCCTTCACCAAGCAGGTATTGAAAATGTTGTTGCGAGTGGAGGTACTTCCCTAACTACTGATCAGATCAGACTCATCAAAAAATACACGGATAACCTTACCATTATTTATGATGGAGATAGTGCCGGTGTAAAGGCGGCATTGCGTGGTCTGGACATGGCGTTGGAAGAAGGTTTGAATGTGAGATTGGTATTGATCCCTGACAATGAAGACCCCGATAGTTATGTCAATAAAGTAGGTGTCACAGCTTTCAATGATTTTGTTACAAGATCTAAAAAGGACTTCATCATTTTTCAGCTGGAGGTAATGCTCAAGGAAGTAGGTGCTGATGTCAGCAAGAAGAGTGCTGTTGTAAATCAGGTAGCAGAAACATTGAGCAAGATCAATAAGGCAGAAGATTTTACTCGACAACAGGATTATATCCGTCAATGTTCCTCACTTCTAAAGATCGATGAAGCAGGACTTACCAATCTTGTCAATAAATACAAACGAGATAAAATCTCAAAAGAAGAAAAGAAAGGACTTGCACAAGAAGAATTCAATCAACAATTAAAACAAGCTGAACAACCGGAAGACGTACTCGACGACACCAGTCGCCTTCTCATTCAAGATGAAGCACATGAGCGTAATATCCTTCGTGTATTGCTTGAGTATGGTCTTCGTTCATGGGATGAAACAAACAATGTAGCTGATTATATTTTTTCAGAGTTAGAACATTTCCATTTTGAAACACCTATCCTTGAAAAAACGTTTGAGGAATATAAAGATGCCTATCACAGAGGCTTGGAGCCTACGACCAAATCAATGCTCTATCATGAGGATGAAAATATCCGGAATCTGATCATCAGTATCTCCGTATCTCCTTTTGAGTTGAGTCAAAAATGGGATGAAGTATTGGAAGGAATGAATATTGTAAATCGTGATACAAGCAGACAAGACGTGATCATGAGTATTTATTTCTACAAACTAAGAAGGATCAAAAAAATGATCGAAGAAAATCAAAGAGACATTGAAAACGCCTCTATGGATGACTTCAAAAAATTATTGGAGATCCATAAAGAATTAAAAGACGCAGAAAAAGCCATCACAGATCAATTAGGAACAGTCATTGTTAAGTGAAATAACAAAGACTTCTCACTCCCCTACTTCTTTAACATAACTATCTGCCCCAAATGATAGGCATCATGTTGCATACATCCAATCAGTAGATCATGAAATGTTTGTCCCTTCATAGGTGAGGGTTGATCAAGGTGATCATCATGGAAGACTTTAATAGCTTGTATCAACGCTTCGTTAACTTCTTCAAAATGTTGAAGCGTTTCTTCCCATAATTTTTGAGACAATTCCTTAGGCTGATAAAAATCATTCATTGGAGGATTCCCCAATACCCCTTGTAAACGAATGATCACCGTCTTACGCCAATAGATGAGGTGATTAACCAATTGCCAAATGGTATTATTGAAAGGCTCCTTCTTTTGAGCAGCTGTAACAAAATCGACACCCTGAAGGGCTTGTTTAAAATTCAAACCAATCCAACAGTCTCCTTCATAAAAAGCTATCAGCAAATCAGCTATTCTTTCTGTTTCACGCATACATTTGTTTTATAATTCTAACCTACCAATAATTCTTTTAAATACAATACACCATGTCTGCCGTTTATACAAAAAAAGTAGAAGTACGATGGAGCGACTTAGATCCGAATTTTCATTTACGTCATTCTGTTTATTATGACTGGGGTGCTTATGTACGTATGTCCTTCATGACAGAGAATGGTATTACACCTTCCCTATTGCAACAATACCATATCGGTCCGATTATATTCAGAGAAGAATGTGTATTCAAAAGAGAGATCGGGTTTAATGACAACGTTGAACTTTCATTGCACTTATGTAAGTCTACTCGTGATATGAGTCGATGGACCATGAAACATGAAGTATGGAAAAACAAGGATACGCTTAGTGCTATCATTCAAGTTGATGGTGCTTGGTTGGATACGCATAAAAGAAAACTGGCTGTTCCACCCGATGCCTTCATAGAAATATTCAACACCATCCCGAAAAGCGATGATTTTATTTGGATCGATGGTAAATAATGTTACAAAGTCTTTGGCCGCAAAGCATCATTGATTGCTTTTTTCAACCAGGGTACCGTACCCATACCATATCCTGAGGTATGAAATGTCACTTTACCTTCTTTATCTATGACAACATGCGTAGGAAATAAATTGATGCCGTACCGAGATGCTACATAAGAACCTGCATCCACTATATCATATTGGAATGGCATTTCTTTTAAAAAGTCTTTCAGCTCATAAGATTGATCCAATGCTACTGCCAAAAAAACAACATCTTCTCTTTCTTTAAAACTCTGCACCATATTATTCAAATGAGGGATTTCCATTCGGCAAGGCGGACAATTGATGAACCAGAAATTAAGTACCACTACCTTCCCTTTCATTTCTTTCAACACATATTTCTTTCCATCCATAGTCACCAACTTCACATTCGAAATAGTATTACCCGTTTTGAAAAAACTACTTTCATTGGGTTTAGGCATTTTCTCAAAAAGGGTATATTTATCTTCCTCACTCAATCTCACTAACAAAAATTCAATAGGATTTGCATTGAGATCGATGATCCGAATACTATACTCACCAGATTGTATAAGCTTTTGCCAAATTGCATATGGATAAACCAATCCTGAAGAATCTTTTACAATAGAGTTTGCATTCAATCTAATGTTAGACATTGGAATCTGAGCAGAGAGTAGTACTGTACTCAAGATGAATAAAATACTGCAAAGGATTTTCATAGATACAATTTTCTAATATTAATATACCTTGTTTTTGAAAACAAAAAAAGTCCTTAACGCTAACGCGTAAGGACTTTATAGAATGAATTAGTTAAGAGATTAATACTCCCAGTGGAAAGAAGCTCTTGCAGTTCTTACATTTCTGCGCACTTTCCAGAGGTCAATGGCTCCAAAGGGAGCACTTACAGTTGCTTTTTTGGTGTTGATCACATCAACAGCTACAGTTTCTTTTACCTCTCTTACCAGTTCTTTCAGTTCTTCTGCTTCTAATTGTACAATAGAAGGCATGACATTACTCTTCATAATATTTCGTTTTATTCTTTACAATAAAATTCAGTTGAGCAGAATCAGGGGGAAATGTAGTCAATCGTTGGTGCAGTAATCAAAGCAAACCCGCGAGATGTTATTACCTGCTCATTTTCAGGGTGCAAAAGTACAGCGTTTTATTTTCATAGAAAAATAAAACTGTCAATTAGTTGTTAATTCGGCTCTTACACGTGCTGAGTGGCGATATCAGGTGTTGATTGGTCTGTTAAGGGTACAGCCCCCCTGTTTTTACGTACAATCCTTGAATACAAACTGATCTCTTTATCAAAAAGAAAACGAAAAAACAGCTTGGTCCATGAAGTATGATAGGCCAATGAATTATAAAATCCCGGCGCAGTCTCTCGAATAGCAGGTAAACGATTCCAGGGAATAGAAGGAAAATCATGATGTTCATTATGATATCCTACGTTGAAAGCGACATGATTCAACACACCATAGTAACTATATGTTTCTTGTTCACCATGGGTCAGATAATGTTCTTGAATCCATCTGGCCCCCAATGGATGTAATCCTACCGAAAAGAAAAAACTCAGTACAAGAAATACCAATGCTTTAGGCCCCCATAAGAAAGTGATGCCTCCAACAAAAAGGATCTGTACCATCCAATTCAATGCGATCCATCCATCAAACGGTTTGATCTCTTTTAATCTGGATATTCTGAAAAGTTGGAAGAAAGGATAAAACAATAACCAGATCACTTTTCCGATAAAATAATGATTGATGAGTTTGGCTTCCCAATGATTAGGCAGATCTCCATCCAACTCATGCACGCCCTGAAACGAATGATGTTTGATATGATAACGTTCAAAAGATACCGAACTGGGGAAGATCAATGGAATATTGGCGAATATGCCGGATAATCTATTAGCAACAGGTGATTTAAAGATCAATCTGTGTGAACATTCATGGATCATCACAAACAAAGCATGATCTGCAAAAGCCCCTAACAAATAGGCCGCCGCGATAACTGCCCACCAAGGTTGATCTGATAAAACAAAAGCGCCTGTGAGTTGAAACAGCACCAATCCAATGATCGGAAGAATGGTGTAAGGATTTTTTCCGATGAGGTTTCTGATCTGAGGATGTTCCTTCAAAATGGTTTTGGTACGGCCGCGATGGGGCTCCGGTGTCTGTGAATAGACAAAGTTGGTTTTGGTAGCAGTCATGAGCCAATATAGGCCTAAATCGTTATAAACCAATAAATTGTTCAGTAATCAATCCGATCGCTTAAAAAGACAGATTTGATGAATTATGTATTGAATTCATATCCCCCACTTACCTTTACACAAAAAAAGCTTGAAATACATTTTATTGATAGCGGCGTTTTGGATCAGTGCTTGTTCAACAAAAGAACAGAACTATACGCCGGCAGAAAATGCCCTTGATGCGGGCAGAGAGTTCATTGATGCTTGCTTGAAAGGCGACTTTTCGAAAGCTAAATTTTATATGCTGGATGATAGTACCAATATAGGCCATTTGAATCGTGCCGAAACCAAATTCAGGAACCTGGATAAGGAAGGCAGACAACAACTGAGGACCGCATCTATCAACATTAGTGAGGTAAGTGATATTGATACCGAACAAACCATCATTTATTACAGCAATTCCTTTGACCAACAGCCTTTAAAGATCAAAGTGATCAAACAAAAAGAGGTATGGTTGGTTGATTTTAAGTACACTTTTAATCCAAACCTGTAAGTTCAGCAGCAAATAAAGCAATCTATCATGCAACAAAATGTTCTCCATCCCTGGCACGGTGTTCACTATGGTGAAAATGCCCCAAGAATCGTTAATGCGGTCATCGAGATCCCACAAGGATCACGTTGTAAATATGAGATCGACAAAACAACCGGTTTATTAAAACTGGATCGTGTCATCTTTTCATCTTTCTACTACCCTATCAATTATGGATTTATTCCTCAATCATATGGTGGCGATAAAGATCCCTTAGATATTCTGGTGATCACTTCATTATCCGTTCAGCCTTTGACACTCATGGATGCTAAAGTGATCGGTGTTATGCAAATGATCGATGGCGGTGATCCTGATGATAAGATCATTGCGGTAGCAGCTACCGATCCGGGTGTAAATCATTATAACAATATCGAAGAATTGCCGAAGCACTTCTTTGATGAACTCAGACACTTTTTTGAAGAATACAAGAAGCTGGAGAACAAGTCGGTTGTGGTAGAAGATTTTGGAGACAAAGCAAAGGCTTTAAGTATTGTTGAAGAAGCCATTGATTTTTACAAAAAGAATTTCGGCACTAAATAAACAAATATGAACACAACCACCATCATTCTGCTCATCATCATTGGACTTGCTGCGGGTTTCTTAAGCGGTTTGGTGGGTATCGGCGGGGGAATCATCATTGTGCCATCACTTGTCCTTTTGTTAGGTTTTACACAGAAACAGGCGCAAGGCACTTCTCTAGGTATCATGCTCCTACCCATTGGAATCTTGGCTGTGATCCAATACTATAAGCAGGGCTATTTGAATGTTAACTATGTACTTATTGTGGCTTCTGCTTTTGTTGTAGGTGGATTTTTGGGTAGTAAACTGGCTTTATCACTGAGTGATGAAAAAATGAAGAAAGTGTTTGCTATCATCTTATTTCTGATCTCGCTTAAAATGCTCTTTTTTGATAAGGTTCCTGAAAAGAAAAACAGCTTATCAGATCATCCCCCAACAGTTGTCGAAAAAAAGAATAATAAAGGCTGAAATGAAATGATCCAGCCCTTATCTTTGCCAAAATTTATAACAAATGGAAGCAAAACCATCCACTGCTAAATATTGGGCTCTATGCTTTTTCTGGTTAGCCGCAATGATCACTTTGTTGTTTGTATATCGTGAATTTTTCTGGCTGGCACTTCCCGGCACTGTTACCTATTTCGCTAAAGCAATGGATATCATGTAATCCATTCTACATAGTTTAAAAAAAGCAACCTTTAAGGTTGCTTTTTTTATTGGTACCGTTTAATGATCCTTAAGGAATGTGTGCGTTGACCGGTTTTACTGTGTACGATCCCCATATTATCAATGCTATCGATCCTCACTTGTCCGGACGCATGAATGATCTGATTAGACGAAAGTAAAATCCCTACGTGGGTGATCTTACCTTCTTCATTATCAAAAAAAGCAAGATCCCCGCAACGTGTTTCTTGAAGAAAACCTACTGACTCCCCCAATGCTGCTTGCTGATATGCATCTCTGGGCAATGCTATCCCAAAGAAACGATACACTTGCTGTGAGAACCCACTACAATCGATCCCTGAAACGGATCTGCCTCCCCATAAATAAGGTGTATGGAGGTATAATTTTGTTATTTCATGAATTGTCTTCTCTTCAAAAACAGCATTTTGGGCATCCCATATATTCCCATCATATTGAAATGTGTATCCACCCCATGATTGATCTTTGAGAAGCCCCAAGGGAGTTCCGGCACCTACATACATTGGTGCTCCATCAATCAGTATCATATTGGAATGATCCCGACTTAGTAATGACGGGTTTTGATTGGCCGGCAATTCATCGATCATGGCAAACTGACTTCTTTGACACCAGCCTTCATATTCATCATACAGTGATCTTACTTTTAAAAAGTCTGTTGTGGATTCTAAAACAACTGCAGCTTCTCCCATCAATAACTGACTAACCATCTCACTTCGATGAGAAGACTGTTGCCGCATTGGACAAACTGCAACTATTGGAACAACATATGACATGGGATGCTTTTTGACGTCAAGATATGGAAATTTGAAGGTTGGGCATCTAATAATAAATACCTATTTTGAATTGTGCATTCTGAGAAGTATTCCCATATCAGCGATACAGAATTACTAGAACGTTTTTATATAGACGGGAACAATGAATGGCTGGGAATATTACTAGAACGATACACCTATCTTCTCTTGGGTGTTTGTATGAAATACCTCAAAAATGAGGAAGAATCGAAAGATGCAGTGCAACAGATCTTCCTCAAAGCAATCACCGAGTTGGCAAAATACAAGGTCGCTTATATCAAAAGCTGGCTTTACATGGTAGCCAAGAACCACTGTTTAATGAAGTTGCGTGACAAGCATGTATTTGTACCGGCAGATACGCAAAAAGATCTCAGAGCTACTGAAACTGATAAGCAAGGATTCTTAGAAAAAGAGCATAGTCTTACGCTATTGGAGCAAGCGCTACAAGAATTGAACGAAGAGCAGAAAACATGCGTAACTTTATTCTATCTCCGCAAAATGAGTTATCAGGAAATCGTAGATCAGACAGGATACACCTTGCTACAGGTAAAAAGTCATATTCAAAACGGGAAAAGAAATTTGAAAATCGCTGTTGAAAAGAAAATGAAATAAAACTGAATGACCGATCTAAAAGACATATTGCGTCAGGATGAAGAAATGAATCAAGAAGAACTTCTTCGCTATCTTGAGGGTAAAGTTACACCTGAAGAACGGTTCGCTATTGAGAAACAAATGGCTGATTCTGATTTTGTAAATGATGCTGTAGAAGGTCTTCAAGAATTTCAGGATAAACAGAAACTTCAGCAATATGCAGCACAGTTAAATCTTCAACTGAAAAAACAGACTGCAAAAGAAAAGAAACGAAAACTGAAGAAAGGCATCAAAGATCAAAACTGGGTGTTGATCAGTATTGTAATCATTCTACTGCTTTGTATACTGGCTTATCAGGTCATTCGCATGTTTTATGCAGGCCGATAATCATTGTCTACATAATCTTTCTATCAGTGCTTTATGCTCAGGAAAATTTTGTATCAGTTGTTGAGCTTCTGCCAATTCAAAATCGGCAAAATCAAATGCGGGTGCAACTGTACAGCCTACCAATGAAAACAAACCTCCCGGAGCTGTTTCAGATGCAAACCAACAACCGGCGGGTACCACAAACTGGTAGACTGTTCCTTCACGATTTCCCAGACTAATGGTCTCTTGTATCCCATTGGGATGAATTACATGAACCCATAAAGGATCCCCATCATAGAAATGCCAGCACTCATCGCTCTTGATACGATGAAAGGCTGAGTAATTCCCTTTTTCCAACAAAAAATAAATGGCTGAAGAGAAATGTCTGTCGCCTGAAAAACGTTCAGGCAAATGATGGTGTGAATAGGTTTCACTACTCTTATACGTCTCCTTGTAAAAACCTCCTTCAGGATGAGGCATCAAACCAAACCGTTCAATGAGTGTAGCGACAGTAGAATGCATGTACAAATATCAGGTAATGAGTATCAGTTTTTGTGGCAATGAAAAATATTCTGCTTTAATTTTCTCTAGGTTCTCTTTTTTATTGAAGAGATCATAATATTCATCAATATCAATGTGTTTGTTTTCTTTGTTTACATACACAGGACCGGATACAGAACTATCCATTTCATTCTCAAATTGAACTGTACGTACCACCCCGCTTACGACAGCATTTTCCTTCAGCATACACTTATTCTTACAGATCACATTGCCTTCCACAAGACCTCCTATTACGATCTCATGACAAAGAATATCACCGCTGACAGTGGCTTTACTATCAATGATCACCTTGTTATTACAAAAAATGATGCCTTTAAAATCACCCTCAATACGAATCGGAGATATCGTACGAATGATACCAAAATAAAAACCTCCGGAAACTACCTGAACTGCCGGAAGCATCGGCTCGGTTTTACTTTTTTTGAGAGAAAACATAGGATAAAACCCAATTTTAGTAGAATGGGACATTCAAGATAACCAAAAAAATCGGATAGTCCTAGCTGAAAGGCTCTCATCTTGAATGTTTACAAATAAATAATAATTATGTATCTTGATGCTCAAACACATAGCTACACGTAGATTTGTGTTATTAATTGACTGTTTATAAAACTCAAACCATGAATAAGTTCAGGGAGCAATTACTGCACGACCCCAACACCAATTTTGGGAATCAGTCCTTTTCGGAAGAAAAACTGGTGATTACTAAATCTACCAATGTTTCAGGTGTATTGGATTCTGAAAATGATATCGTACTGGACGGTAATTTCAATGGTGTTTTATACAGTAAAAAGACCGTTCATATCACTCCATCAGGTGTAATGACGGGTGTCATCATCTGTAACGATATCAAAGTAGAAGGTGAGTTTGAAGGCTCTTTATTTGGCTTAAGGGTCAATCTGTGTAAAGATTCTGTTTTGAAAGGTAATATTCATTGTACCATCATCAATACAGAAATGAACCAGTATGTAGATGCTAATATCAAATTGATCAGTTTAGAAACAAGTGCATTTGAGTCGAGTTCCATGGATCTTTACTCACACCTGAAAGAAGTATTTGGTAAAAACAATAAAGACAATAATTACCTGAATATTTTTCAAGAGAAAATGGCACAGGTGAAACCTTCGAATAAGTTCTATCACCAAACTATTTATGTAGCTCCTAATCCGCCTTCATCAGGAAGTACGGAAGATAATAATGTGATTGAGCCCGATCAACAATAATGAACTAAACCTTATCCATAAAAAGTCATCTGCCTGAAGCGGATGACTTTTTTATGCCTGAGCTTTAACAGAAACTGAAAAGAAGGCAAGCTGAATAATCGTAACTTTGCATTTGCACGGGGTCGTACTGGTTTTGACAGCATATGGTACGGTTGGTGTAAGCATGCAGTGCGTTGGATAATTAGCACTTTAATCTGAATATTCAAACTTCAAATGGCAATACACAGTATGCCATGGCTGCCTAATCAGTGATTAGTTAGTCATTTGGGCCGCCGCACAGGTTGATCTGTTACCAGGTGCCGCCGCCGACTCAAAATAAACACAGGTTGCTGCAACAGAAGGCTGTGACTGTTGCTTAAGACCATCCAGCTAAGTGTATTGTTGGTTTGTTCATGTCCGGCAGTACACCGACAACTAATCATGAAATAAGCATGTAGAAAGCTAATGGTAGCGATGTTTGGACAGGGGTTCGACTCCCCTCGACTCCACAAAAAAAGCTCCGGATTTGATCCGGAGCTTTTTTATTATTTGTCGTAATGAAGTGATGCTTATTTGAACAATCGCCAGAAATCCAATCCCAATGCGTAGGCCATTAATCCCAGTAACAGGATCATACCAACCATTTGGGCATACTCCATGAATTTATCACCCGGTTTACGACCTGTGATCATTTCAATAAGTGTAAAAAGAGCATGTCCACCATCCAATGCAGGGATCGGTAAAATATTCATGAATGCAAGAACAATAGAGAAAATGCCGGTTAATGTCCAGAACCGCTCCCAATCCCATACACCCGGGAATGTATTACCAATACTGATCACACTACCCAAAGAATCGCTTGCATCTACCTTACCGGTAAAGATTTGTTTGATCCCTGTGATATAACGATCCAAGGTTTCCCAACAACGATCGAAGCCTACAGGTATCGCCTCCATGAGGGTAAATTCTTTTGTAACTGTGCCGAACATCGTTAGAGGTGATACTGCAAAAAAGCCCAATTTCCCTTTGTCATTGACCCTGGCTCTTACATTCACGGTATCAACCCCGCGCAATACAGAGATGGTTACAATTGAATCCTCATACCCTTTGATCAATTGTTGATATTGATGATAGTATTGAAAAGAGGTACCGTTCAATCCGATCAAAGTATCTCCCTTTTTTAATTCATTTTGTGTGAATACCGCATCCTTTGCTGAAACAGAATCTACGATCGCAGGATATTGAGGTACGATCATTCCACCCGCTCTCCTATTCTTAACGAGTTGTTTGATAAAACCTTCAGGAATATTCAGTGTCTGCGTTGCTCCGTTTCTTTCAACCAAAATCGTCTGAGCATCATTCAGCATTAATTCCGATTCAAGTGTCCCAAAATTTTCTAATGGTTTTTGATTGATTCCTACAATTCTATCTCCATCCTGAATTCCGATAGATTTAGCCAGGGAATCGGCATGTATACCATACTTGAGATTCTTTACAGGCAGGTATTCTTCTCCCCATTTCCAAGTGATGCCAATAAAGATGACAATAGCCAGCAAAACATTCACCACTACTCCACCTACCATTATGATCAACCTTTGCCAAGCCGGCTTAGCGCGAAACTCCCAAGGTTGTGGTGGCAATTTCATTTGCTCTTTATCCATGCTTTCATCGATCATACCGGCGATCTTTACATAACCACCAAAGGGAACCCAACCTAAACCATATTCGGTTTCTCCTTTTTTAGTTTTCCAAAGACTAAACCAAGGATTAAAGAATAAGTAGAACTTCTCTACTCTACATTTGAACCAGCGTGCCGGTAAAAAATGTCCGAGTTCATGAAGAACTACCAGAATAGAAAAAGATAAAATGAATTGTCCGGCCTTAACCGCCACACTACTCCAATCAATTGCTAATAAAGTCATACAGATTTCTGCTGTGTTTTAAATTTCAAAAGTCTTTCTCCCGTGCAGTTATAAAGAATTGGTGGTGAAAATAGGAAAAAGATTACAGGTGAATCAATGATGCTGCGAAATTTCGCGCCTCACCATCGCTTTCAAAGTACTCTTCCAATGTTGGTTGTTCAATGAAAGGGGTTTTGCGCATGGTTTGTTCCACTACCTCTGTCATATCTAGAAATCCTATTCTATTCCGAAGAAATGCATACACGGCGATCTCATTAGCAGCATTGAGAATACAGGGCATATTCCCTCCTTTGTACAATGCTTCTGTTGCCAAAGCAAGGTTTCTAAAGGTTTTGGTATCCGGCTCTTCAAAAGTGAGCACATTCGGCTTACGGAAATCGTATCTCGGAAATCCATTGGGTATCCTTTGTGGGAATGCCATTGCGTACTGAATAGGTAATTTCATATCCGGCAAACCCATTTGTGCCTTCAAGCTACCATCCTCAAACTGTACCAAACTATGAATGATACTTTGCGGATGCACCACCACTTCTATCTGATCAGGTCTTAAATTGAATAACCATTTGGCTTCAATCATTTCCAACCCTTTATTCATCAACGTTGCCGAATCGATGCTGATCTTGGCGCCCATGCTCCAATTCGGGTGCTGAAGTGCATGATCTCTTTTTACATTCACCAAAAAGTTGGGTTTCTTTCCTAAGAATGGCCCGCCACTGGCTGTTAAAACTATTTTCTCGATCTTATTTCTACCCTCACCTACCAGACATTGAAAAATTGCTGAGTGCTCACTATCCACCGGAATGATCGGAACATTCTTTTCCAATGCCATTCGCATCACAATATCACCTGCTACAACGAGTGTTTCTTTATTTGCTAAACCAATCGCTTTACCGTTTGAAATCGCCATGAGTGTCGGCTTCAATCCGGCATACCCAACAATCGCTGCTAACATCATGTCGTAACAGTCCATCGCAGCTGCTTCTACCAATGCTTTTTCTCCTGCAAAGACTTTAATATCTGTTGAGGCCAATGCATCTTTAACCTTCTGGTATTTGCGTTCATCACCAATGACTACCAGATTGGGATTGAATTGTAATGCTTGCTTGATGAGCAATTCATCATTACTCTGTGCTGTGAGTATTTCAGCGGAAAATAGATCCGGGTTGGCTGCAATCACATCCAGTGCTTGTGTTCCGATAGATCCTGTAGATCCGAATATGGCTATTCTTTTCTGATTCATAGGAGTGTTCCGCAATTTGCGGGCATAGTTACACAATATATACCAAAAAACAGAGTTGACACGATAAGACAGAAATGAGCTTTATAAAGAATGATATTTTTTGACACCATTATAACAATCATTCAAATAATGCTCCTCAAAAACATGCTTTTGTTTTCTCTTATTGTTGTTTAAAAGGCAATAATCCATCTGCCAAAAAACGATCGTTGCTGAGTCTGGGTACTTTGTTTTGTCCACCCAATTTTCCAATAGACCTCATATAGTCAATAAATCCATTCTTTCTGATCTTGGTGATGTGTAGTCTTTGTAAAATGTTGCCCCTAATCAAATCATCATAATACACATTTTTTTCTCGCAGGTTATTGTCCGTCTGCTGAATAAAAGCTTCCAGATCTTCGGGTTCTTTTTCAAATTCTATGAACCATTCATGATAACTTTTACCTTCTCCCTGAGTAATCATCGGCGCCACTGTAAACTCAACAATACTTGCACCTGTGGCTTGTCCTGCTTTTAATAAGGCAGCTTCCACCTCTTCGCCGATCACATGCTCGCCAAATGCAGATATAAAATGTTTGATCCGACCGGTTACGATCAGTCGGTAAGGATCAGTACTTAGAAACTTAACAGTATCGCCAATATTATAGCCCCATAACCCTGCATTACTATTAATGATAAGGGCATAGTTCTCTCCCACTTTCACATCCTTCAAACTTAAACGTGTCGGATTCTCTGAAAAGATCTCTCCTGCCGGAATGAACTCAAAAAAGATACCGCTGTTGGTATTCAGTAAGAGCCCCTCTGCATTCTGACTATCCTGAAAAGCAAAAAAACCTTCACTCGCAGGAAAGAGTTCTATACAATCTACTTTACGACCAATGCTTTCAAAAAGTTTGGCTCTATAAGGTTCAAAATTGACACCTCCCTGCACCATCACACTGAAATGAGGAAACAACTCTCCTACTTTTTTCCCACTTTTTTCAATCAGCCGATCAAAATACATCTGCATCCAAGGTGGAATACCGCTGATCAGACTCATATCTTTTTGAATGGTCTCTTCAACGATCTTGTCCAGTTTGGTTTCCCAGTCTTCTATACAGTTGGTTTCATAACTCGGCAACTGATTGGTACGTAAATAACTGGGGATATGATGATTCACGATCCCGCTAAGACGTCCGGTAGGAATGCCACCCACTCTTTCCAATTCAGGAGAACCACTTAAAAAGATCATTTTACCACCTGCAAAAGCGCTGTTACCTGTCTCAGCCATATAACATAACAGGGCATTCCTTGCAGTATTGATATGATTGGGAATAGAATCTTTGGTAATGGGAATATATTTAACCCCACTGGTCGTACCGCTGGTTTTGGCGAAATAGATCGGTTTCCCCTTCCAAAGGATATTTTCTTTTCCTTCCTTCACCTGTTGGATATAGGGCTTCAGCAGCTCATAATCCCGAATAGGAATGGCCTGATGGTACTCCTCATAGGAATTCACAGCTTCCAGATGATGATCTTTCCCAAAAATTGTTCCTTTACCCACTTTGATCAATTGCTTGAGGATGTTTTCCTGATCTGAAAGGGCATTGGCACTATTTCTTCTAATCTGTTTATGGATGTATTGGGCAAAAGGTTTTGCCAATAAGGATTTCAGGTTCATATCGAATGGACGGTCATTAGACCGGTATGGACAAAAATAGACAGAAGTTGGGGTTTATAAGGATAAAGGATGGTAATATTCTAACTACCTCAAAATCAAGCAGATATAAAAAACCATATAGGATGGAATCATAGAAATGATCCATCTTCGAAGACAAAAGACCTGTATTTTTGTTTTTCCACCGACGTGAATAGAATTATTTCAAAAATCTTTGCAAAATTTCCCTTCAAATCCCTACCTTTGCCGTCCTAATTTTGGATAGCTATGTTAGCAGTTGTAAAAATCGCAGGTCAGCAATTTAAGGTACAGGAAGGACAAAGCCTGTATGTTCCTCACCTGCAGGGTAAAACCGGAGATAAAGTAGAGTTCACCGATGTATTGTTTACTGACAATGCAGGTACCGTTGCAGCGGGTAGTAATGTAAAAGCTACCGTGAAAGCTGAGATCATCAGTGATCTGGTACAAGGTGATAAAGTGATCGCCTTTAAAATGAAAAGAAGGAAAGGCTTCCGTAAGAAGCATGGTCACAGAACCCACTATACTCGTATTAAAATCGAAAGCATCGCTTAGTAAAAAACATAATCTTGTTTCATCCGAGTGAAACAGATTTAAAAACAATAAACCATGGCACACAAAAAAGGTGAAGGTAGTGTAAAGAACGGCCGCGATTCACAGAGCAAACGTCTCGGTGTAAAGATTTATGGTGGTCAGCCTGCTATCGCTGGTAATATCATTGTTCGTCAGAGAGGTACTGTTTACCATCCGGGTAAAAATGTTGGTGTTGGATCTGACTATACTTTGTTCGCTTTATCAGACGGTATCGTTGAATTTAAAAAAGGAAAAAACGACAAGACTACTGTTTCAGTTAGTCCTGTTGCAGAGACTGCATAAAAAAAATTTTTTGTAGTTACGAATAAGTTTTTATTTTTAATGTATTATTTACTAACCATTAAATCTAAAAAACATGGCAACTGCAAAAAAAGCTGCTAAGAAAGCTCCAGCAAAAAAAGCCGCTAAAAAAGCTGCTCCTAAAAAAGCTGCTAAAAAAGCTGCTCCTAAAAAAGCTGCAAAGAAAGCTGCTCCTAAGAAAGCTGCTAAAAAAGCTGCTCCTAAAAAGGCTGCTAAAAAAGCTGCTAAGAAAGCCGCTAAAAAGAAGTAATCTTAGTTTAGCTTACGCTAAAATAGATTTAAAAGTCCCGCAAATTGCGGGACTTTTTTTGTGCTAACTTCACTCCCTTCTTATACATTTTCACTATGACCAACGAAGCTATTGCCGCTAATTTTTCACTTTTATCAAAACTCATGGACATCCATGGGGATAATGCTTTTAAAGCCAAATCCTATGCCAGCGCGGCTTTCAGCATAGACAAACTGCCCATAGAATTATCGACACTCTCACATGATAAAATTTTTATTCAAAAAGGGATTGGAGAAAGTACCGGGAAAAAAATTATAGAACAATTAGAAACCGGACGGCTCTCTGTACTGGATGAATATCTTTCTAAAACTCCAGAAGGCATTATAGAAATGTTGGGCATCAAAGGTATCGGTCCAAAAAAAATTGCCACTATTTGGAAGGAGCTTGAGATAGAAACGCTGGGTGAGTTATTGTATGCCTGCAATGAAAATCGCTTGACACTTTACAAAGGCTTCGGAGAAAAAACGCAGAACAATATTCGAGAAGCCATTGAATTTTATTTCAACTCTTTGGGAAGTTATCTCTACCAACAAATGGAAGAGTTTGAACCAAAAGCCTCCGAAAAGCTGTTTCAAAGCTTCCCGGGCGAACAATTTTTATCCACAGGAGCCTATCGAAAACAACACGAAATTGTGGATATCCTCGAATGGGTTACTACAGCTTCTATAGAACAATTAAAAGCATTTTTTATCCAACATCAATTCTCTATTGTTACAGAAACGTCTTCTTATGTATCGGTAAAAGCAATAGAAAATGTAACACTCGGATTTTATTGTGCAGCTTCAAATACACTCTTTCAAAAACAATTTGAAACAAGTTGCAGTGACAGTTTCTTATCGGCTTGGAAACAAACTTATCCCTTAGATGCGAATAATACGTACGCTTCTGAAGAAGATATTTTTGAGAAAGCCGGCATCACCTATATCCCACCCTATTTACGTGAAGATGCATCGGTCATTGAGAAAGCAAAAAATAATATCCTACCAAGAGTTATTGAACCAGAAGATATCAAGGGCATCATTCATAGCCATAGTAAATGGAGTGATGGTAGTCATAGCCTCGAAGAAATGGCCAAAGCTGCCAAAGAACAAGGACTGGAATATCTCGTCATCAGCGACCATTCCAAATCTGCTTTTTATGCAAGTGGATTGGATATAGACAGAGTAATGGCGCAACACCAACAAATAGATGAATTGAATCAGCAACTAGCTCCATTCCGCATTTATAAAAGTATTGAAAGTGATATCCTGAATGATGGAAGCCTAGACTATCCGG
The DNA here is from genome assembly GCA_965279585.1 of Sediminibacterium sp. Taxonomy (GTDB): domain Bacteria; phylum Bacteroidota; class Bacteroidia; order Chitinophagales; family Chitinophagaceae; genus Sediminibacterium. The sequence goes on from OZ257248.1 coordinate 2,410,115, forward strand.
ATGAAATCCTCGCAACATTTGACGTCATCATTGCTTCCATCCATTCTAACCTGAAAATGCCACAGGAAAAAGCAATGATGCGTTTAATCAATGCCATTGAGAACCCTTACACCAGTATTCTCGGTCATATGACGGGCAGACTCCTGTTGAGCAGAAATGGGTACCCGGTTGACCATGAAAAAATCATTGATGCCTGTGCTGCCAATGATGTGGTGATCGAGCTGAATGCACACCCACGCAGATTGGATATCGATTGGCGATGGATCGGAAAAGCGTTGGATAAAGGAGTATTGATATCGATCAATCCTGATGCACATGCTATCGATGGATTTAAGGATTGCAAATATGGTGTACTCGCTGCTCAAAAAGCCGGATTAACAAGAGAACAGAATCTCAGCAGTTTCTCACTAGAAGATTTTGAAGCTTTTTTAGTTCAGCAACACTCAAAAAGACCATAGGCTTAGCAAAATCACTGATCTATGCTACGTGTAAAGGCAACTCAATAAAGAAAGTTGTGCCATTGCCCTCTTCTGTTTCAAACCAGATACGACCATTGGCATTTTCTACGATGCCTTTACACATCGCAAGCCCTAGACCCGTACCCGAAGATTTCGTAGTGAAATTGGGTGTAAATATTTTCGATTGCATTGCTAAAGGAATGCCACCGGCATTATCTTTTACAGATAACAATACTACCCCATTCTTTAATTCAAGGAGAATAGAGACTTCTACCGTTTCTTCTGCCGCTCTGGCTTCTGATGCATTCTGCAGAAGATTTGTCAATAATCGGCTCATTTGTACGCGATCGGCTAATACAGTGATCGGCTGCTCCATCGAGTTCCAATGAATGATCAATCCCGGATGTGTGCGATACAATCTCACAACAGATTCTATCACTTCTTGCAAATCCAAGGGTTCCATTTGAGCATTCCCAATATTGGCAAATTGCGAAAAATCCCCGGCGATCTTTGATAATTGATCGATCTGTTCAATCAATGTTACAGCCATATTGGATGTCAGTTGTTTTACATCCGGCGCCCCATCAAGAATGGATTTTTGCAGATATTGAATAGTCAGTTTCATCGGAGTCAGGGGGTTCTTGATCTCATGGGCTACTTGTCTTGCCATTTCTCTCCATGCACCTTCCCTTTCACTCCTTGCCAATGCCTGCGCACTTTGTTCCAGCTTCTTCACCATTTTATTGTACTCTGCAACCAACAATCCGATCTCATCATTTCTGGTCCAAGTAATTTCCTGATTATCCTTACCAATATTCATCTGTCTCATTTTCTCACCAATAAGACTAAAAGATGCAGTAATTCTGCTGGTCAAGAAGAACGCTATGGCTCCCGCCACTAAAAAAATAAATGCATTCAAATTAATCAGTGTGGCCAGGAACCCTGATATCTCTTGATTCAACTCATTCTGAGAATTGAGATAAGGAATATTCAGATAAGCATAATTCTGTCCTGCATCATCTACAAGCGGAACATAAATACTCAGGTACTCAAAATCTCCAACACTTTCTGATTGGATATATCGGATATTATTGTCAAAGTGAAGTTGCTGATAAGCCCTAGGCTCCATTTGAGTGCTCAACAAATGCTTATTGTAGATATAAGGCTGTGTTGAAACCAGCAGATTACCATTAACATCATAAAAATTAACATCCACATTGTGCAGATCCGAAACTTCGGCGATATCTCTTTCCAATGTTTTTGTCAGTATGTTATTCTGAACAGACAACACATCATCAAAGCTGAATTGGGAATTGAGTTTACTATTGATCTCATTACCCATAACCTGTATAGCCTTTGATAGTCTCTCTTCATTACTTCTATTAAATCGGATAATAAAAAAAGAAATGGTGGCAATACCGATCACCACAAATGAAAAAACACTGAGGAATATAATGGTTGATTGTATCTGGGTTCTGATATTGAATCGAAACAGTTTTTTTATTTCACGCCATTTGAATCTGGCGATAAGTAGCTGCCCTCCAGTATGAAAAATAAAAACGATGAATAAAAACGAACAGAATAAGTAAGCAAATAAGGTTAAAGATTCTACCAGCCATGTATTTCTTTTAACCAATAATACCTGTTTGTCATCCCCACTATTATACCACAACTCACTGTAATCTCCTACTACCCTATACGTATATTCAAATTCAGGTACATCTTTTTTGTTCAGTCTGGAAGGAAAACTATAGGTGTTAAAGTAATTGATCAATACTCCTTTGTTGTAAATAGCATACGCATAGTTCGTGTTCAAGTCAGAAGAGAGATCCTGCGCCTGATTGAATAACTCGGGATACAGTGCTTCACTTTTGTATCGTTTGGATTTGGCGATGACAAAAATATAACCCAATGTATTTTTTTGATCCTTAACTTCCTTCTGATACAGATAACTGAATCCTTCACCGGTATTATCATAGCTATATAAGCCGGGTATAACAGTGGGCCTGGCCTGATTTAAAACAATGGTTTTAATGGCTGCATAATCGGTAGAATCTTCATTGTAAAGAGGATGATACAGACTGTCAAATGTGTAGATACGCGTATCATACTTATTAAGATAACCTGAGAAATTCTGATTGATGAGACTATCCTTAATAAACTTATTCGTGTATTCACTTTGAAAACGATAAAAGTTTCGTCTCAAAAATTCATCATCAAAATTGGTGGCAGCGATGTTCAGCAAATTCTCCCCTGAAGGATCTACTTGCAATGCCAGTTTTTGAGCAATCCGCTTACGTTGTTCGAATTCGGTAACCCTGTTTTCATACATTACTACCGCTGCTATGGAAAAAGTAAAGAACATCACCCAAAAAATAAAAAAGGGTGATCGAAGCAACGGGAGATGAAGATCCGATTTACGTAAATGCAGAATAACGAGGTATAATATCAACCATAAGAGTATCGCCAGTCCGGAGGGTATCTCTTTACTTGAATAAAATAAGATCAAACAAAGAAACCCACTGATCGCTACGGTGATCGCTTGTTCAAAGAGTGAAAATTTGCGCTCGGTTATCGGTCTGAGAATGATCTGCGAGAATTCAAAGAAACTAAGCACTAAAAAACACAAGATCACAAATGATATGACGCTGTAAAAATCAAGGCTAAAAAAATTGGTTACATCTGTTGATATTTTAGAATCCTGAACCAGACTTTTAATCACTTCCGCAATGAGGTAACACATAAAAGTGAGCAGAAAAATACCTCCATAATTTCTGACCTGAAGCGGTAAAGGTTTGATGAACCAGGTTTTTCCGTCTGTATGATTCTTATAGAGACCGATCAACCAAAACAGTAAGATCGCATTTACCAAAAGATCCCCTAAAGAAGGGTGTAGCATATTGGATGCATAGATCGACGGATCATATAAAGGAAGCTTAGAATAATCAAATGGAAAACTAAACTGATAGGCAATCAAGCGAATAAAAATAACCAGTGCAACCAATAAAGCATAGCCTACTCGAAAGCCATTTCTTTGCATTACCTCAATACAGATAGAATGTAAGAAGATCAGAAGAAATACAATAGCGAATACACGCAATAAAATAGTAACTCCATCATATGATAGAAAGGATTTGCCTTGTTTCAATCGAATACCAAAAAGCTCTTTTCCTTTTCCATTATAAATAGGAAGCACTTCCTCTCCCGGAACAGTCATTAACTCATACTGTTGATCAAGCCCTTGGTAATCGGCAAAATCACTGTGCAGATATTTATTTTCAATAAAGTAAGACCATCTTATAGGTATCATCCCAAGAACCAATAGTTGCTTCTCTCCCAACTCGATCTTGGTTTTGATGATCTCAAACTCACCGTTCCTTTTTACAGAAAACCAGCTACTATCTTGTCTGTACAGATCATCCGGAACAGTGTAATATTGATTGGTATTCCAGTAAAGCAGGTCAGGATCTGTTCGTTTATTCAATTCATAGATAAACAGACCATAATCTTCTTTGACCATCTTTTCTTTTTGAGCGTTGTTTTGTGGTCCGATCAACGCTTTGATCTGTTGTGTATCCGCTAAAAGACGTGATAATTGATCTTCCAGACGAATGATCCGTTGTGAGAGTTTAGACTGAACTTTTTGAGGGGAAGCATTATAACTCCAATAATTGATGAATATGAATGAAAAAGTATACAGCCATGCAGCTGTAATGATCAGGTAACCATGTTTATAGATTGCTTTTTTAAGTGTACTGATCAAGGTGCTACTTTTTTCTTTTTGATCTCATTCCATAGTTCATCCATCGCTTCCAATGACATATTTCCGAGCTGAAGATCTTTCTCGGCAGCCATTTTTTCCATCTCTTGAAAACGATACATGAACTTTTTATTCGTACGCTCTAGCGCTGCTTCAGCATCTACCTGCAAAAACCGTGCATAATTGATCAGACTGAAAAGAAGATCCCCAAATTCTTCTTCAATATCTTCTTTTTTCTCTGAGCGAACGGCCTCCATCAGTTCGCCGGTTTCTTCCTCTACTTTTTTCCATACATCTTCTCTATTATCCCATTCAAAACCTACTTGTTTTGCTTTCTCTTGAATTCTTGCCGCTTTCACGACGGCAGGTAAAGATTGAGGAACCCCACTTAGAACAGACTTCTTACCTTCTTTCATCTTGATCTGCTCCCAGTTTCTTTTGACATCTTCATCGTTATCCACTTTTACATCTCCATAAATATGCGGATGTCGATTGATCAACTTAGTCGCAATTCCATCGATCACTTCTTTTAAAACAAACTGTTTTTGCTCAGTTCCGATCTTACTATAAAAAAGGATGTGCAAAAGCATATCACCCAATTCCTCTTTAATACCCTTCCAGTCATTCACATCAATGGCATCTGCTAATTCATAGGTTTCCTCTATGGTCATAGAACGAAGCGTATGAATGGTTTGTTTACGATCCCATGGACATTGTTCCCGTAACTCATCCATGATGGTTACTAATTTCAAAAAACTATCGCTCAATTCTTTCATGCTGTCTGTTTATAGGATAAATGCTGAGAATAAGAAAAATATAGCAAACAATAACACCATTACAAATAGAGATAACAGTAATAAGAATATGTACTTGAGTATGGTAATCGCTCTTCTTTGTCCATAGAAGTTTCGCATGGATTTATACAAGTAGAAAAAGCCTGCCAACGTAAAGCTACCCCCAATCCAATCATGCTCTGAATGAGTGATAGCTGTAAGTATACTATTCAACCAAAGTCCTACCAAAATAATGATGAATAAAGCACAGTATAAGTGTATCGAATAAATCACATGATTGACATAGTAAAACTGCTTATGCTTAGCGTATAGCATCAGTAACAGAAGTCCGAACAAAGGCAAAGAAATAAACAGCATTTGTGGGAATAAATGAATGAACCTATTGGACACTGCCTTTAAGATCGCAGAACCATCTCCTTTATATTTTTCATTCAGGTGAATATCCTGTCTTTTAATTGCTTTCCTTAAGAATCCGTCTCGCTTATGTTCAGGTAAAGACGCTTGAATGGAATCGTACTCTTTTACCGTTTTCAACTCTTTGTATGATCTATCATTATCTAATGATACCAATGTAAAGCCCCCTCCATTTGATAAAGACCTAACACTATCTACTAAGGAACTGTCTTTTTGCATCATTGCAATATCAGCTTTCACTCGTCTTAGCTTTTCCTTCAACATATTGGTAGAGAAAGATGCCGTGTCTTTTGCGATCTTTTTTTCCAATTTACTTTCCTCTTTATGAAGATCTTCCATCACTTCTGACGCTGTATCTCTTTTTTCTTTAATCTCAATAGCTTCCTCTTTTTGGTAAAAGCTAAAGAAGATCAAAAAGAAAAATGCCGATGTAAATACATACATCCGAATGGGATGTAGATAATCTGCCCTTCTGCCTCTTAAATATTCATGAGAAAGAAAACCGGGTCTGAAGAGCAAATATTTTAGTGTGCTAAAAAATTTACCGTCAAAATGGATGATATCATACACAAAATGGGTTACCAAATGCCAAAAACTGTCCTTAGGCTCAATATTCTCTTGTCCGCAATAATGACAAAAACGGCCATGCAGAGCAGCCCCACAATTCAGACAAATCTTTTCTTTTCTTTCAGGTAAATGCGACACTTGTTAACGTTTGACTAAAAATACAGAACTAATCCATTGCAGCAAGTGATGAATAGAGGATGTTGCCTGAATGTTGAAAAATGAACAGTAGGATTTAAGTAATTTTACCGCCATGATAAAAGGACTTCAGGTAACCATCTGCCTACTACTGGCTTTTAGCGCCCACGCTCAATATTATTTTAATGATATCATCTCCATCAAACAGGGGAATGATCAATACAAGTTATTGAGGGCCCAGAAGATCGCTACCATCAAAGCCATTTCTTATGAACCGGATAATAGTCTTACAGAAGGTTTTTCTGTAACCCAGGAGATCAGTCGTGATGGGAAAAAAGTAACGATCACCACTACCAACAATAATCAAACCGGCACCACTGTTAACAGCTATGATCTGGGTATTTTAAAAAGAACACAGTCGAACAATAAAAATATCAGTAACAAAACTGATTACAACTATGATGCGCAAGGGCGTATCAGCAGGGTTCTTTTGTCTACTGTAGACACTTTTATGAATAGTACCATTGCTGAAGTTCATGAATGGTCATATGATGAATATGGCGCTCCTTCATCTATGTTGAGAATTAAAAATGGTATTGATACAACTGTTGTACAGTTTATAAAAGATGATCAGCAAAATATTGGCGAAGAAGTATGGAGAAAAAATGGACGAGTAGTTGAAAGATATTATTACTACTATAACAATAACCGACAGCTCACAGATATTGTACGATACAATAACAAAGCGAAAAAGTTACTCCCGGATTATATCTATGAATACAATGCCTCCAATCAATTAAGCCAGATGACTCAATTTTCATTAGGCAGTAGTAATTATTTCGTCTGGAAATATAAGTACAACGATAAAGGGCTTAAAATTGAAGAGGTCTGTAGCGATAAAAGCAAACTACAAATCGGAAGAATCGAATACCAGTATACCTCCTTATAATTGCAGGAAGACTAATCGAGGTATTTTTTCTTTTTTTCCTCTTTGAATTCCATTTGCTCGATCAGGGATTCCGGACTTGGGTTATTGGTGACGGAAACGGCTATCTGAAACAATAAGAAACATAGAACAACTGACATTACCAATTCCCCCCAGGTGATCCAATAGCCCCAAAAGGTATACACAGCCCCCTTTTCAGGTACCCCGGTTTCATAGATGACTGTCAGCTGTTGTCCTTCTTTGATATTTCGAAACAGATAATGCGGATCAACGGAGAACTCTTTCGTTCCGGTATTAAAGACAGCTTTTAGAATCGATTTTCCATTTGTACTATCGAATTGCCGGGTAATGATAGCAGGCACTTTCACTCCATCAAAATAATCCGGCTGCCGCGTGAATAACAAATAGCAACCGAAGCAGATAAGGTAAAGTATAAATATTGACTTATACATGAAGCGATCTAAAGCGTTAAAAAAGTGAGTAGTGAGTAGTCAGTGGTGAGTTAATATTTTATTGACTACTCACCACTGACTATTCACTACTCACTATCTATCAGATATCTTAATTCGAAAGGCTTCTGAAATCCACCGGCACCAACTTACTTACGCCGGGTTCCTGCATCGTTACGCCATAGATCACATCTACAGCACCCATTGTTTGTTTATTGTGGGTCACGATGATGAACTGAGAATTATCACTGAACTTCTTGATCATTTGTGTGAACTTACCAACGTTGGCGTCATCCAATGGAGCATCCACCTCATCTAGGATACAGAATGGAGCAGGCTTGATCAGATAGATAGAGAACAATAAAGCTGTTGCAGTCAATGTTTTCTCTCCCCCACTCAATTGCGTAATAGAAGATGGGCGTTTGCCTTTCGGCTTAGCAATGATCTCAATACCTGTTTCAGCAAGATTGGTAGGATCTACCAGTACCATATCGGCCGTATCTTCTTCTGTAAATAAGGCCTTGAATACTTTCTGGAAATTTTCACGAACCTGATTGAAAGTATCGAGGAATTGCTGATTGGCTGTGGCTTCTACTTCCTGAATGGTTTGAAGAAGACTCTCTTTAGCAGATACAAGGTCATTCTTTTGTTCCAGAATGAATTCATAACGCTTTTTCATTTCCATGAATGCCTCAATAGCGGTCGGATTTACTTCACCCATGTTCTCCAAACGCTTCTTCATTCTATCACTGGTAGCTTGTAACTCTTCCAGTGTAGTATCCGTTGTTCTGGCTTGATCTAAGATCTCATCCAGTTCTACTTTAAACTCAACACTTAATCTTTCCTTCATTCCTGCAAGCTGTAATTTCAGTTCATTGAGCTTATCCTTGATCTCTGTCACCAGATGATCGATCATTTCCTTGCTCTTCACTTTCAGACGCAGCTCGCTTTCCTTCTCTTGCAAAGCATTTCTTAAATTATAGTATGCCTGATCAGCTTCATTCAGTTTCTTCTCCTCTTCTTCTTTCTTACGCATCAACTCCAACAACAATTCTTCAGAACCGATCAATGCTTTTTCACCTTCCTCAATATTACCGCTTGCTTCAGATAATTGTGAAGTATTGCTTTCAATCTGCTGATGCAATTCACTCAGCTGGTTTTCTTTGAATACCAACTCCTGCTTCAAAGTAGTGATCTTGCTCTGCTGACGTGTCAGTTGCAGGTTGATCTCATTGTACTGAACAGATGCAAAATTATATTCCTGTTCTGCCAATTGATAATCCTGCTCCACCATCTTCATTTGTTCACCTGTTTGCAGCAATTGATCATTCAGGGTATGAAGTTCTTCGCGGGTTGCTGCAATAGCATCTTGTTCATCCTGTAAACGGCTATCCAGATCAGCCAAGCGTTGAACAGCATTTTGCTGTGCAGCTTGCAGGTTCTCAATTCTGTTTTTAGTAGCAAACACTTGATTCGTCAACTGATTGATTTCATTCTCTGTTTGCTTGATCGCATTTTCTTTCAACTGTTCATTGAAAGCGATCACTTCATTATGCTTAGCCTGAATATCAGCTTTCAATAAACTCACCACTGATTCCTGGTCTTGAATTTCTTCTGCCAGTTTCTCCAGATTTTTAGCACGACCTATTTTCTTTCCTTCAAATAATCCAACACTTCCTCCGGTAAGGGTATATTTTCCTTTTACGTATTTACCGGTTTTCTCCAATACCACCGCTCCATTGCTATTGGTGATCGCTTCATCGTTTTCGGCGATATAAACATTACCCAACAGGTATTCCGCCAACTTGCGGTATTGGTCATCCACCTCAATCACATCCATGGCGCGGATCGTATGAGCCGGCTGATGTGTTTCTACACGCAGATCATTGAATTTATCCAGCATGAAGAAGTTAGCCTTCCCTTTATTATTGCTGTCTAACAAATGAATAGCTTGTAATCCTTCCTCCAGATTATTCACCACATAGTAATTGAGGTAAGGCTCCAATACATTTTCAACAGCTGTTCTGTATTCTTCTTTTACATAAATGATATCAGAGAGAATAGGCGCTGAATGATTCCAATTTGGATTTTTATGTAAGAATTTGATGCTCTCCGGATAACCTTCCATAGAGTCGATCAAGCTCTTCAACAAATTATATTCATTACGCTTGGCATCCAGCTTACGATTTTCATCTGCCAATTCATTGCGTAATACTTCTAACTGAGCCTGTGTTTCAAAGATATTTTCACGTGTGCGCTCATGCTGTTCTTGTAACTGTTGCAGGTCTATTCTGCGGGCCTCCAGACTTTCTTCTTTCTCAACCAATTCTTTTTGCAATTGCTCTAACTGCGCTTCACGGCTTTGTTTTTCTTCCGATAACTGAGCCTGTGCTCGCTGAAGGTTTTGAATAGAAGTATCTGCTACCGCTACTTTTTTCTCTGCATCAAATTGGTTGCGCTGAATTTGCTGGTACTGATTACGCAGTGCATCTACCCCACTTCTACGTTCATCAAATAAGCGACGTTTGTCTTCAATATCCAGCTTAGCAGTTTCAACACGGTCTTGCAGTTCACTCAACTTCGCTTCTTCCTCACCCACCTGCATTTGGGTATATTCAATAGAGTCGCCAATGGTTTTTAATTGTCCGGATGCTTTTTCCAGAAAATCTTTTAAGCTGGTCTCTTTCTCTTTCAGGTAATGTAATTTCTGAGTAGCCAGGTTTCTTTCGTTCTCTTTGCTACGCAGATTTTGCAACAAGTCATTGAACTCATGCTGCATGCTCTGCAAGGCTCTTTCCTTTTCAATAAAGCCTACTTTCTCTTGCTCAATAGCCGCTTCTTCAATAGCAATCTCCGCATCAAGTTGTACTTTTTTATTGATCTCCAGCTCTTGTTGTTCATTCAATTCTTTGTAAGTGATATTGAACCCTTCCAAAGCTGCTTTTGCCAATTCTACGGATACTTCCTTGTACTCTTTTTTGATCTCGTAGTACTTCTCTGCCTTTTTAGCTTGGTTTTCGAGTGTCTTTAACTGGTTGTTGATCTCGAAGAGTAAGTCTTCAATACGAGCCAGATCCTGCTCGGTGGCATCCAATTTATTTTTGGCTTCTTTTTTACGTGTTTTGTAGATAGTAATACCCGCAGCTTGCTCCAGCATTCTTCTACGGCTATTCTCTTTGTCTTTGATAATATCATCCACCATTCCCAATTCAATGATGGCATAACTATCTGTGCTGACACCTGTATCTAAAAACAGATTATGGATATCTTTTAATCGACAAGTCACGTCATTGAGACGATATTCACTTTCACCATTTTTATAAAAACGACGTGTAACAGTAACCGTACTAAATTCTGTGGGCAGTAAATTTTTTGTGTTTTCGAAAGTGAGACTTACCTCAGCCAGACCACTCGGACTTCTGGTCTTACTTCCATTGAAAACCAATGCTTCCAGGTTCTCACTTCTTAATGCCGATATCTTTTGTTCACCTATTACCCAACGAATACTATCGATGATATTACTTTTACCGCAACCGTTGGGTCCGATGATACCGGTAATACCTTCATCGAAACTAACCACAGTTTTATCAGCAAAACTTTTGAACCCTTTGATTTCTAATGATTTTAATCTCACGTTTCCTCAGTTTAAGTACCTGCGAACATACATGAAAAGGGGAAGATTTTATGGAAAGATTATACCCCTGTGTATAAGACGTGGAGAAAAAGAATGATAAAAAAAATTCATCTTTAAACAGTCGGTTTAAATAATTGAAATTCAGCTTTTTAGCAGAGTTTAAATGGATTAAAAAATCATGCGATCATCGCGCTTTATCTTCCACGCTGCAAGACTATATTTGTCTGATAAGTCTGTCTATTGAAAAGGATCATTTTTACTGTCACCAACGATCTGAATTATGATCAGCGAATGCAACGAATTGCCGGCAGCTTATCTGCACGTGGATACCGGGTATTATTGGTTGGCAGAAAGAGGGCTTCATCTACCATTTTAAGTTCTCGCCCCTTTCAACAGAAAAGACTATTCTGCTTTTTTGAAAAGGGTTTTCTGTTTTATGCGGAATACAATCTGCGTTTGTTTCTTTTTTTGTTGTTTACTAAAGCAGATATTGTTTGTGCCATCGACCTAGACACTATCCTTCCATGTTATTTTTCTTCTGTTGTAAAAAGGCAAAAAAGAGTCTATGATGCACATGAGCTTTTTACAGAGCAAGCAGAAATCATTCATCGACCCGGGGTACAAAAAATCTGGTCATGGATCGAAGATTTTGCGGTGCCCAGGTTTCCTTTGGGTTATACCGTGAATCAGTTCATTGCCGATCATTTTAAAGCAAAGTATGGAGTATCATATGCCATTATCAGGAATATACCGGTCTCTTATCCGCTGGAAGGATATTCCAATCAAGGATACATACTTTATCAGGGCGCAGTCAATGAAGGACGATGTTTTGAATCTTTGATACCCGCCATGCAATCCGTCAACGCCCCTTTATGGATCTGCGGTACCGGAAGTTTTATAGCGCAAAGCAAACAACTGATCCAACAATACGGACTCGAAAACAAAGTATTCTTAAAGGGCATGATCGCTCCGGATAAACTACGATCCATCACTCAACAAGCAGCAATCGGACTAACCCTTTTTAGTCTCCATGGATTGAACCAATACCAATCACTGGGCAATCGATTTTTTGACTACATGATGGGGGGTATCCCCCAGCTTTGCGTCAACTATCCTGAATACCAAAAGATCAATGCTGAACATGGTTTTGCTCATATGATTGATGAACCGGACAGCATTTCTATTGCCCGGGAATTGAACAAAATGCTGAGCGACCGTGTTTTATACAAAGAATTACAACAAAATGCATTAAAAGCACGTTCTGTGCTGAACTGGGAACATGAGGAATTGAAACTGTGGGCATTCTATAATCAATTGTAAATGGACAAGCATCTGCACATCATCTCCTACACGGTGCCTTACCCTGTAAATCAGGGCGGGGTATATGATGTATTTTACAAGCTGCAGGCTTTGCAGGAACAAGGCGTTCGTATCCATCTACATTGCTTTGATTACGGAAGGGGCGAACAACCGGAGTTGAATCAATTTTGCGAGTCGGTTCATTATTATCAGCGACATACCGGACATAAGGGTATTTCTACGGCACTGCCGTATATAGTTGCTTCCAGAAAAAATGAGGACCTTGTACAAAGATTACTATCGGATGATTATCCCATTTTTATGGAAGGCGTTCATTGCACCTATCCTATTGTAGACGATCGTTTCAAGCAACGAAAGCTCTTTGTGCGACTGCACAACGTAGAATATCAATACTACAATGATCTGTATAAAAGTGCCTCTACTGCTTTTCGGAAATTATACTTCAAAAGAGAAAGCATTATGCTGAAAAGCTATGAGCGGAAGATCGCTCAAAGAGCTACTTTCTGGGGCATGACGGAAGCTGATGACGATGTGTATCGAAAAGAATTCGGTTGTAAAAACATCGAACACCTCTCATTGTATGTTCCTACTCATTGGAAAGTGACAGAGAAACAAGGCAACGGTAGTTTCTGTTTGTATCATGGCGATCTGAGTATCGATGCCAATGAAAAAGCCGCTACCTGGTTATTGGAAAAAGTATTCAACAAAGTAGAGATACCGTTTGTGATCGCCGGACAAAACCCCTCTAAAAAACTCGAAGAGCTTGCGCACAGCATGGGACATACCTGTCTGGTCGCGAATCCATCCGAAAGAGAAATGCAGGATATGATTGCCAAAGCGCAGATCAATATTCTACCTTCTTACACACACACAGGTATCAAGATCAAATTGGTGAATGCTATTTTTAATGGAAGACATTGTTTGGTGAATCAAGCCACTGCAAATAATTCCGGGTTGGAATCTACATGTCATATTGCTGAAACGCCGGAAGAGTTTGGACATAAAATAGAGGAGCTGTTCTTCACACCTTTCACACCTGCTGAAACAGCACACAGAAAATCACTTACGGATACGCTCTTCAACAACGAAAGAAACGCCAAGAAACAAATTGGATGGATTTGGGGATAGTCTGGGAAATGATGAATATTCAATAACGAATATCCAATTTCGAATGAGCCATTTCACTAGAAAACCAAAAACCTAGCACCTAGTACCCAGCACCCGATTACCTGATCACCAGATTTCCCGATCACCCCATCCCTAACTCTCCACAGCCGCACTATCCAACACCCTACCTTTTTCTGTTTTCAAAATACGAGAAGGATATCGATTGATAACAATAAAGTCGTGCGTAGCCATGATCACAGCTGTCCCATAATCGCGGGCAATTTGTATCAATAATTGCATGATCTCATCGCTGGTTTCAGGATCAAGGTTTCCTGTAGGCTCATCGGCCAATATGAGTTTGGGAGAGTTAAGCAAGGCGCGAGCTATGTCTACACGTTGTTGCTCACCACCGCTCATTTCAAAAGGCATTTTGAAGCCTTTACTTTTCAATCCTACTTTATCGAGCACATCATTGATCTTCTCTTCTATGAGGCGTTCATCTTGCCAACCGGTTGCCTTCAAAACAAAGCGAAGGTTTTCATGCACATTACGATCTGTCAGTAACTGGAAGTCCTGGAACACCACACCCAGATTGCGTCTCAGGAAAGGAACTTTTTTCCAATCCATATCACGAAGGTTAAATCCAACCACAGAAGCGCTACCCTCAGTCAGCGGTAATTCACCATACAGTGTTTTAAGCAAACTACTTTTACCGGTACCGGTCTTACCCACCAGGTAAACGAACTCTCCTTTATTGACGGAAAAATTAACGTCTTCTAAGATCAGACTATTTCCCTGATAGATCTTGGCGTTGCGGATAGAGACTACTGTTTCTGACATGTTGCTAAGTTACTTTTCCTTGTAATGATAATGAACCTTCCTTCAAAAATAAGGATCATGTGATTGCTAACCTGTTAATATTGGTAAACAATTTCTCCTTCTACGGTATGTAAATGAAGGGATGAAGCCGCTGCAGCTTCTACTCTTCCTACGATCTTGGCTTCTATACCCAGCGCAGTTGCAATATCGATCATCGATTGAGCTGAAGCCGATGACGTAAACACTTCCAATCGATGACCCATATTGAATACTTGGTACATTTCGCGCATATCTGCACCCGAATTCTCTCTGATCAGATGGAAGATCGGTGGAATCGTAAACAATTGATCTTTTACGATCTTAAATGCACCGGGCAAATACTTCATGCATTTGGTTTGTCCACCCCCACTGCAGTGGATCATCCCATGTATAGCATCAAAATGACGATCCAATAATTGCTTTACCAGCGGCGCATAGGTTCTGGTTGGACTCAACAACAACTTCCCGATCTCCAACTCTCCAAATCCCGGCACAGTTAGCTGCTCCGTCATTTTATTCTTTCCGATGTATACCACTGCATCAGACAATTGTGGCTCGAAAGTTTCAGGATAATGTTCGGCATAATATTTCTCTAAAACATCATGACGAGCACTGGTCAATCCATTACTACCCAATCCACTATTGTATTCTGTTTCATACACTGCTTTACCTGCACTTCCAAAACCTATGATCACATCACCTGCAGTAATTTTTTCGTTAGTGATGAGCTTATTTTTAGGCCAACGACTGGTCATGGTTCCATTGACTGCGATGGTACGAACTACATCACCTACATCCGCTGTTTCTCCACCCAGATAATGGATATGGACACCATATTCTTTTAGTTGATCAAAAAAAGATTGGGTTCCATTGATCACAGCCTGCAACACTTCTCCCGGAATTCTCAGTTTATTGCGATCGATGGTAGAAGAGAATAAGATATTATCGGTGACACCTACACAAAGCAAGTCATCAATATTCATGGCAACAGCATCTTTGGCGATACCTTCCCAAACAGATAAATCTCCCGTCTCTTTCCAGTACAAGTAAGCCAAAATGCTTTTGGTACCTGCCCCATCAGCGTGCATGATATTTACCCAATTATTATCTCCACACAGGTAATCAGGATAAATTTTACAGAAAGCATGTGCATACAATCCTTGATCCAACTTTTGTATGGCAGCATGTACTTCCTCTTTCTGAGCAGAAACACCACGTTGAGCGTAGAGAGACATGTATAGTGAGATTTATGATTCGGGGGCAAAGGTAAGTAATGGATGGGAGATGGGGTTATTGGGTTATCGGGTTATCGGGTTATTAGGTGAACTCAATGATGAAATGTCTGATTACATTCATGTATAATTTTTTCTAAACCAATTTCCATATTACCCGATATCCCGATATCCCGATCACCAATGCTTTTATCTCTGTATTTTTGCACTTCTATGAAAGTACATCGTGAACTGGCGGGCTCTTTACCGGAATTTAGGAATGCTGTTGTGACCATTGGCACTTTTGATGGCGTGCATAAGGGACATCAACAGATCTTGGCTCAGATGAAAGAGGAAGCCGACCGCATCAACGGTGAGACCATCATCATTACTTTCCATCCACACCCCAGAAAAATCGTTTCATCAGTTCCCGGTGATGTGAAATTGCTGAATACTTTGTCTGAAAAAAGATTACTACTGGAAAAAGCGGGTATTGATCATCTGGTGGTGGTTCCTTTTGATCATCATTTTGCCAATCAATCAGCCGATGAATATGTAAAGGATTTTCTTTATAAATATTTTAATCCCCATACCATTATCATCGGCTATGACCATCGTTTTGGCAAAGGAAGAACAGGCGACTATCATCTGTTGGAAACCTATGGTCAACAATTGGGTTTTGAAGTTAAAGAGATCACAGAACAGTTACTGAATGAGATCGCAGTCAGTTCAACACGTATTCGTAAAGCCATTACTGAAAATGATATTGATACTGCTAATGCAGCTTTAGGTTATCCCTATTTTTTTGAAGGATTGGTGATTGAAGGCAATCAATTAGGACGAACCATTGGTTATCCAACCGCGAATCTGCATATCGGAAGCGAAGAAAAACTAATACCGGGTAATGGTGTATATGCAGTGCATGTAGAGCTTCTATCAGATGATGCAAGCACTTCTCAAAAACTGGGAGGTATGATGAATATTGGTATTCGTCCAACCATTGATGGAAAGAAAAGAGTGATTGAAGTGAATATCTTTGATTTCAATGCAACTATCTACGGACAACAATTGCGTATTCATGTATTGAAACAATTACGCAACGAGATCAAATTCGATGGACTGGAAGCCTTAAAAACACAATTGGGTAACGATAAGCTACAAGCCCTTGAAATAGTATAATCAATCATCATTGATCATTGATTATTGGATATTGGATATTGGTTATTGATTCCTCACTTTCGGCCAATTACTATCAGCTTTTTGAATGTGCCCCGGAATATCCTTGTTCCACAGTTCTTGAACCTTCAAACTATAATTGAAGTAAAGTTTTTGATCTATGATTTTCCAAGTTTCAATAACCGTAGGCGCTTTATAACCACCGGACATTCCATACGCACAATATCCTCCATACTGAGGTGCATATTTTTCAGGATTATTTTTAAACAGTTCTCTATTTTCAATCGAACTAAACAGCCATACAGCATTTTTCCATGTATGAGAAAATTGCTCTTCTCCTTTCACGGGTGTTGATGCTGCAAAAAAAGCAACAACATCATATCCGCGAATGGCTTTTCCGTTGACTGTAAAAATTTCTGATTGCTGAGCGAAGGTTGCAGTGGAACCAATGAATGCGATCAATAATAAGCCGAGGATTTTTTTCATGATACTTAAGGTTTGCCATATAGACGAACCTTCAAAGAAAAACTTACAACATGAAAGAAGGGAATCAATTCATCATCTTAACTACCATCTCTTTCATCAACCCGGCATCTGAAGTTCCGGCATCATATACACCTACACTTCTAAGATTGTATTGATGTAGTAAGAGCAAGGCTTTCTCTACACCGGTATATTCATATTTACGAGCGGAGCTCAGGTAGTCTTTGATAAAATAAGGGTTCACACCCAATGCACTAGCAGCAGATCTCTCATCAGGATTCTGCAATCCGAATAACATATATACTTTGCTGAAATAATTATAGAGTGCCGGTAAGACCAATTGTATGGGCGCAGCTTTGGGATTGGCTTCAAAATATTGGATGATTCGAATAGATTTTGAAAGATCTTTTCTACCGATCGCCTCCTGTAATTCAAATACATTGAATTCCTTACTGATGCCAATGTATTTTTCGATATCATCTTCCGTGATATTGGTTCTGCCGGCAAGATTCACTGCCAACTTCTCAATTTCATTTTCAATACGGCTCAAGTCATTTCCTACATGATCCACCAATAACATCAATGCTTTCTGATTGATCGACAGTTGATGCTTCTTTACAATGTCGAGTGTCCAATCAGGTAATTGGTTATCGTACATTTTTTTAGTGGTCAGCATCTCCCCTTTTGTTTTCAGGGTCTTGGCCAGTTTGGAGCGACCATCCACTTTTTTATCCTTGTAACTCACCACAAAAATGGTGGAAGGCAAAGGATTTTCGATATAAGGTTCCAGCTTATCGATATCGCGCATTTGCTGCGCTTCTTTTAAGATCACGACTTGTCGCTCCGAAAACATCGGGTATCGTCGACAAGCATTCACCACAGCAGCCCAATCGGCATCCTTACCATAAAAAACCGTGAGATTAAACCCAACTTCTTCTTCACCCAAAATTTTATGTTCCGCGTAGTCTACCACTTGATCAATAAAATAGGGCTCTTCTCCTTCCAGCCAATAAATAGGCTTGAAAACTCCTTTTTTCCAATCTGTTATGATCTTTTCCGCCGACATGGGTGCAAAGATGAAGGATGATGAAGGATTTAAAAAATGAGTAAGGGTTTAGTTATGAACATAGCTAATAGCTAATAGCTAATGGCTAATGGCTAATGGTCAATAGTAGAACCGTTGGCTATTGGCTATTGGAAAAACGCTGGACTCAGCGGCATTATTGCCATCATTAGGTTACAATTTGGATATGTTCCGGCTTCAGGAGTGGAAGGTTTTGGAAGCGGAGGATGATATTGGCGGTTACAACAACGTCTTGTTGACAATAGTTGATGATGCGCTGTAAGTCCCTTTCCTGATAGTAAACATCTTGCACCTTACTTCCATCCATATCCGTTTTGGAAGTGGGGATACCCAAAACAGTGGCTAATAAGTGAAGCGATACATAATTTTTATGATCGCCGAATTTCCACCAGTTCATGGTATCCACCATTTTCAGTTCCCATGGTTTTTTATCCTGAATTTTCAGATATGGGGATAATGGAAGATGATTGATCAACATTCTTCTACCGATATAGGGGATATCAAACTCACGAATATTATGTCCGGCAAACTGAAAATTGGGAATGTTTCGGTAGAGTTTATCACATAAATCAGTGAAAATACGCAGTATTTCTACCTCATCATCACCTGCTATACTCTTCACTTTTAAGTGCCATCCCCCGTTTGTATCTTGGTAAAAGAAAGCCGTTGAAATGCAGATGATTTTACCAAACTCAGCAAGAATTCCTGCTTTTTTTCGATAAGATTCCTCCGGTTCCATATCTTCTGGCACGGTTTTAGATATTTTGTCGCAAAATAGAGACTGCCATACAGGATCCAGTTCTGTAAAGGATGGTACGGCGGGTACTGTTTCTATATCAATAAATAACAGATCCTTGAGCATAAGCACTGTTTAAAAATTCCGTTAACTGAAAAAACACAACGTATGAACAACTTCAACACCAACGATCAGAATCCTGCTCCTCAGCAGAAAGACAACCGTAAAGTAATATACGGTATTCTGATAGTAGCACTTTTGGCTACATGGGCTTATATCTTCTATGATAAAAGTCGCACTACCGAAACCATCGGTCAATTAGAAACCCGCATTACCAATGTGGACAGCGCGCGCAATGCTATTCAACAGGAGTTCTTGGTGGTGTCAGCTAAAGCTGATTCATTGACACAAAGTAATATCCAATTACAAGGTGCTTTGGCTGATCGTGGTTCTGAGATTCAAAAACTCAAAGGAAATATCAGCAACATTCTGAAGCGTAAAAATGCTTCTGATGAAGAACTGGCACAAGCCAAACAAATGATCAGCGAATTGAATGGCAAAATTGATGGTTTATTTGCTGAGATCGAGAAATTGCAGGGAGAGAATAAACAACTGACTGCAGCGAATGAGCAATTAAGCACAGAAAAAACTCAGCTGACTTCTGAAAAAGAAAACTTACAGCAAAATTTAAGTGCTACTAAGAAAGAACTGGATGAAAAAGTAGACGTTGCTTCTACCCTTCATGCATCAAATATTGGTATCACTGCCATCGATATCCGCAACAGTGGTAGCGAAAAAACAACTACAACAGCAAAACGTGCTGACCTGATGCGTATTTCTTTCGTAATTGATCCAAACCGTATTGCTCCAAGTGGTGTAAAAGATATTTATGTATGCGTTACCGGACCTGATGGTAAAGTGATCAGCGAAGGAACCAAATTCATTACACGTGAAGAAGGTGAAAAAACTTATACCAGCAAAGTGTCTGTCAACTATGAGCAGGGTAAAGTAACGCCTGTAAGCTTCGACTGGAAGCAAAACACCAAATACCAAACCGGCAATTATAAAATTGAAATCTATAACAACGGTTTCAAAATCGGTGAAGGTGTGAAGACTTTGAAAAAGGGCGGATTGTTTAGCTAAGCTTCAAGAACAAAAAGACAAGAAACAATAAAGGGCACTAGAGACAAAAGCCAAGATATCAGAAAGGAACAAATAATAAGGACAGGAAAAATCTGAGCATGTAATATTTCCGGGGGGTAATATTAGCAAGCAACAACCAAAGGCATCCGAAAGGGTGCCTTTTTGGTGTATAGCAAATAGTTCATGGCTAATGGCAATAGTCTATTAGCTATTTGTTATCAAAAATTTCAAATACTCCATGATCTATATGCCATGAACTATTTGCTATACACTATCTTCACCCAAACAATTCCATGCGCATCAATTGGCGGATCATATTGGTGGTGATTGCTGTGATTCTGGTTAGCGGAACCATTTTTTATTCTCAGTATGTAGCCGGTAAAATTGCTACAGAAGAGAGGAAATATGTAACCGTTTGGGTAGAAGCACAGAGAACCATTTTGAATCCTTATGATACTGCCAATCTCAATCTCGCCACGTTTATCTCTTCCGAGAATCAAGAAATACCCATTATTGAAACCAATGAAAGAGATAGCATCACAGGCAATTACCTCAACCTAGACAGTAGTCTTGTAGCATCTGACAGCACTTATCTTAAAAGTAAGCTTGAAGAGTTTCGTCGCTACAACAATAAACCAATCGTATTGGTGATTCGAGATACACCTTATACTGCCAATCATTATTACTACGGACAAAGCAAGCTTTTAAAAGAAGTAAAACTGTATCCGTTGATCCAGTTGATCATTGTAGCCTTATTCATAGCCATTGCGATCATGGCGGTACAATCTCATTACAGAAGTGCACAGAATCAGTTATGGGCTGCTATGGCGAGAGAGACGGCACATCAACTGGGAACTCCTGTTTCAAGTTTGGAAGGTTGGTTGGAAATACTGAAACAACACCAGGCCAATGAATCCATTGTTCCTGAAATAACGAAAGACGTAAAACGACTACAACTCATCACTGATCGTTTTGGTAAGATTGGTAGTCAACCCAAACTGGAACCGGGTGATCCATATGAACAGATTGAGCAGATGATCCTTTACATGAAGAAGCGATCGGGCGGACAAGTTCAATTTGAATTCACCCAACAACCCTTATCTGTTCAACCCAAATTCAGTGCTCCATTGTTTGATTGGGTGATCGAGAATCTGATCAAGAATGCATTGGATGCAATGGAAGGCAAAGGCATTATTACGATTGAAGCCCACCCGACACATGAAGGGCTGCAAATTGATGTGACCGATACAGGTAAAGGCATCAGTGGCGTCAACATCAACAAAGTATTCAAACCCGGTTTTACCACGAAGAAAAGAGGCTGGGGTCTTGGACTTCCATTGAGTAAACGTATCATGGAAGAATACCATGGTGGTAAACTCTTTGTTCGTTGGAGTGAAAGTGGTAAAGGAACCAGCTTTCGAATCATTCTGCCTCTTCCGGAAGATGCGTCTCCATCACAGACATAAGCGATTCTCCATAACTACTCATCACTGCATACCATTGTTGTAATGACTGGGGCGTGGTAGTATCAACATATAGATTGGCTTCCCTGCAATAAGTCAGTAACTCATGTTCAATTTTTCTGAGATCAGACTTGTTTTGAAGATTTCCCAGTTGATGCAAACAACTGTTCATCCGCGATAATTTTTCATCCGATAAATGATCAAAAGCGTGTTGTTGTAATAACTGCCCTGTAGCATTTACCAGCAACGTACATGATCGTGTTTTCATAGTCAATAATTTATTGCAAGTGACAACAGTAACATAACCGTACAATGATTAAATTGTAAAGGAATTGTTACCCGATTTTTTTGTGTATAATTTGTGAATCTGTGACCTACCCTATTACCTGCAGACCTTGGCAAGCTTCTGATCTACCCAATCTGCTATCCTATCTGCTGCATTTAAGTGAAATAACACGGAATCGTTTCGGGCCCCATCCTTATACGCTCGAAGCATTGGAACAGCTATATCATCATCCTGACTACAGAGGTTTTATCATAATAGAAAATAATAGCACTTTTATTATTGGATATGCCATTGTAAAATTGGGATACCTTGAACATGACCTTCCAAGATTACTGAGTTACAATTTTCAACCGGACCACAATACCGACGCCACTTATGCGCCTTCTTTGGCTGATGATTGGCAAGGAAAAGGTATTGGGAAATTATTATGGAGTACTGTAAAAGAGTATCTACAACAACTAAAACGGAAACGCGTGATACTATGGGGAGGTGTACAAACCAATAATACTATTGCAGTCAAATACTATCAGAAAAATAACTTTATACCCATAGGATCATACATCTATAACGGGAATGATAATCTAGATATGATCTGTACACTTTAAAACATAAAAAAGAGCAGCAAACACTTTAAGGATGTTTGCTGCTCTTTTGCGAAAAGTAAAATCAAAAATAAAAATCTGAGATCTGATATCTTACATCTACTATAAGCTATAAGCTATCGACTATTAGCTATCCTACTTATCTGATTGTCTCTTCACTGTACCACCACTACTAACATTGATGTTACGGATCAGACCTTCACCTTTGAATCTTACATAACCACCACTACTGGCTTCTGCAGAGATCTCTTTATTTACTGATACTTGAACTCCGGCACCACTGCTTACATCCGCTTTGCAATAAGTTACATTCAAATCATATCCACGGAAAATACCGCCGCTGCTACCATCAACATTCAATGCTGATGCTTTTCCGGCAACGGTAATAGTTCCACCACTGCTAACATCTGCTGATAATTTATCCAGATCTACGGCTTTTGCCTGAATAGATCCTCCGCTGCTGGCTTCTAATCCATCTAACTCCTTGTAAGAAACATACACGATCACTTTCCAATTTCTTCTTCTCTCCCAGAATTTCCAATCATCATTTTCTCTGCCGATTCTTAATACACCATTGGTCACAGTTGTCTTCACTTTTTCCAACAACTCTGCATCATTGGTGGTAACGGCTAATTCTTCTTTGGTTCCTTTGGTCAGGATCACTTGAATGCCTGCCGAAGTTTTTACTGCATGAAAGGAATTCACGCTTCTTTTCTGTACATGCTCCCCTGATACCACTTCCTGACCTAAAGCCATGGAAAACAACATAGTAAGGGCTAATAAACTACTAAATATCTTTTTCATGAATGATTTGTTTTTTGAGTGTAACGGGGAGGAAAGGGAAAAGTTACAGTTGGGTTAGCAGCTATTAGCCATTAGCTTCTAGCTGCTAGCAAATTGATGGGTTAGGGATGAAATTGTATTTCTTAACTAGAAGCCAGTAGCTAACAGCTAACGGCTGGATTATCGCAACACCACCGCCCCCAACGCAGGCAAATGCACTTTTAAGCGATAACATTTGGAAGGCTTGTCTACCAGTTCAGCGTTGATTTCTGGGTTGAAGAGATCTCCGGTGCCCCAGAATTCTTTTGCATCGCTATTGAATACTTCCTGCCATTTCCCTTTTCCATGAACAAATATTTCCCAATCATGACGCACTACAGGCGTTACATTCAGGATCACCAGCACATCATCTTTCTCTTTTTTCCCTTTGCGTTTGTACACCATGACCGATTCACTCCTATGATTCAGATCCACCCATTCAAAACCATCCGGCTCAAACTGTTTCTCATATAAGGCAGGTTCTGTGCGGTATAATTCATTTAGTTTTTGCACACAATATTTCATGCCACCATGACTCACAAACTGCAGTAATTCCCATTGTAGTTCACTTTTATAATTCCATTCACTGGTGGCTCCAAATTCATTGCCCATGAATAATAGTTTGGCACCGGGGTGAGTGAACATATAGGTGTAGAGGATACGAAGATTGGCAAACTTTTGCCATTCGTCGCCGGGCATTTTATACAACATCGGACTTTTACCATGCACCACTTCGTCATGGCTCAACGGCAACATGAAGTTTTCATCATTGAAATACATCATGCTGAAAGAGAATTTATCCTGATGAAACTGACGATAGATCGGATCCATTTTGAAATAATCCAAAGTATCATGCATCCAACCCATCATCCATTTCATACCAAAACCCAATCCACCTTCAAAAGTGGGTTTACTGATCTTGGGCCAATCTGTTGCTTCTTCAGCGATGGTTTGAACATCCGGAAAATCACGGTATAAAGTTTCATTCAAGTCTTTGATGAATGCAATGGCTTCGAGATTACCATTCCCGCCAAATTCATTCGGCTCCCACTGACCTTCATTTCTGCTGTAATCAAGACGCAGCATCGAACTTACAGCATCCACCCTCAATCCATCTGTATGAAACTGATCGCACCAGAATCTGGCACTGCTGATGAGAAATGATTTTACCTCTCCCCTTTTGTAATTGAAGATATAAGAGTTCCAATCCGGATGATAGCCTTTACGCATATCTGCATATTCGTAGGTATGCGTTCCGTCAAACATAAACAGTCCGTGTGCATCATATGGGAAATGAGAAGGTACCCAATCCAAAATCACCCCAATACCTGCCTGATGAAAAGCATCTACCATGGCAGCATACTCCTGTGGTGAACCAAATCGAGAAGTGGGTGCAAAATAACCTGTGCCCTGATAGCCCCAGCTTCCATCAAAAGGATGCTCCATCACAGGCATGAACTCCACATGCGTAAAACCCATTTCTTTTACATAGGGTACCAATCGCTCCGTAATCTGCTGATAGGTATTATAAACTTCTTCATTGTTTTTATCGGGACGCATCCAACTGGCCAAGTGCACTTCATACACAGACCATGGGGCATCTAAAGCATTGTGCTTGGAGCGCTTCTTCATCCAATCCTGATCCTTCCATTCATAATTCGTTTGCCAGGTGATAGATGCAGTGTAGGGACGCTTCTCCCAAAAATGTGCAAATGGATCGCCTTTATCGAGTTTGATCCCCTTAAAACCGTGGATATGATATTTATACGCTTCTCCGGCTTTGAGCCCCGGAATAAAGCCTTCCCAAATACCTGAATTATCTAAGCGAACTTTTAAAGGGTGAGATTCCTTGTTCCAGTCATTAAAATATCCCGTAACGCTAACAAATGTGGCATTGGGCGCCCATACGGCGAAATAAGTTCCAGCCTGATCCAGTACCGTAATCTGTTTATTACCGAAATAATCATACAGGCGATAATGAGTACCCTGCTGAAAATTGCGAACATCTTCATCGGAAAAAAGTGAATAATTCCAAACCGACTGCTCAGTGTCTACAAAATGAATCTCTTCATATTTTTTATCCGCCGTCCCAACCTTTTGTCCGCCTTTGACTCCTTCTGACAGATTTGATACTGGGGCGGATTTTGACTTATTACTTTTATCGTTCATGGGTTCAAAGAGATCAGATTAAAAAAATAATTAACATTAATTTATAACTATATAATTAGTTATTAAACTTTTTTTATGGATTTTGCTGTAAGAAGCATCTAACCCGCAAGCACCAAACAATGAAAAAACTAACTGCTCTTCTGCTGGCGATCGGTTTCACGACCATCTCCTTTAGCTATGCCCAAACAGGTTCCCTTAAAGGTACGGTTGTTGACTCTACCAATAAAGTAAATCTCCACAACGCTGTGGTTTCCTTACTAAGACCCAAGGATTCTGTTTTGGTAAAGTTTGTAAGAACCAATCCACAAGGCACATTTGAAATGACCAACCTTCCTGCCGGAAAGTTCATTGTCATGATCTCTTATCCTGATTATGCAGATTATGTAGATGATATTGATCTGACCACTACTCCACAAAAAACGATGGGCAATGTCTATATCAATACCAAAGCCCATTTATTGGAAGAGGTCATCGTTAAACAACGCATTGCTGCGATACGTATGAAAGGCGATACCACAGAATATCGTGCAGACAGTTTTTATGTAGGTCCTAACGCCAACGTACAAGATCTATTAAAACGTATGCCGGGTATCCAGGTGAATAGTAAAGGGGAAATCACCGCACAGGGACAAAAAGTAGAAAAGGTATTGGTGGATGGAGAAGAATTCTTTAGTGATGATCCAGCAGTCGTAACTCAAAACTTACGTGCTGATGCCATAGATAAAGTGCAGGTCTTTGATAAGAAAAGTGATCAGGCCGTTTTCACAGGCATTGATGATGGACAAACTGCCAAAACCATCAACTTACAAATGAAGGAAGATGCTAAGAAAGGCTATTTCGGTAAGGTGGAAGCAGGTGCTGATTTTGATAAATACCGTTATGGTAAGGGGATGTTGAATGCTTTCAAAGGAAAAAGAAAATTCGCAGCTTTCATTACCAACGATAATACCAAGTTTGAATCATTGAACTGGAATGAAAGAAATAACTATAGCGGTGGCTCTGATAACATGGTGATGATGGAAGATGGTGGCATGGCCATTTTTGACGGTGGAGATGATTTCAGTTATGGACAAGGTTTACCGACTTCTACAACGGGTGGATTATTGTTCAGCAATAAATGGAACCAAGACAAGCACAACATCAACAACTCCTACCAATACAATAACCTGAATGTACGCGGTAGAAATAGAACCAGTACACAAACGATTCTACCTGATACTACTTTCTTCAATACTCAGGATCAGAATTTTGTTAGTGATAGAAGACGTAATCGCATTAACAGCAAGTATGAAGTGAAACTTGACTCTACCAGTACTTTGAAAATGACACTGACGGGTTCTATCATCAACAATAGAAATGCGAATAGCTTTTTAGGAAAAGCCATCAGTGAAGAAGGCCAGCTGATCAACCAATCAGATCGTACCACTACCAATGATGGTGAAGACAGAAACTTGTTGGGATCACTGCAGTGGCAAAAAAGAATGAAAAAAAGAGGACGTACCATTTCATTCAATGGTGACTTCTCCATCATGAATAAAAAGAATGATGGCTTTCTATTTGCGAAGAATGATTTCTATGACAAGAATGGGGTATTGGTTCGTCAAGACAACTTAGATCAATTTAAAACAAACACGGAAGCACTTTCAGGTGTGAATGGACGTCTCTCCTACACGGAACCCATTTGGAAAAATACTTTCCTGGAACTCAACTATCGCTTCGCACTCAACAGAAACGATGCAGAAAGAAACACGCTAGAGAAAACAACTCCCGGCGGTAAATATGAAAATATTGTTGATACTCTGAGTAATCACTTTATTTACAACAATAATACCCACACCGGCGGCTTTACATTCCGTTTGAATGAAAAGAAATACAGTATCTCTTTTGGTAGTTCTTTAGGATCGGCTAGATTCAATTTAGATGATGTGAATACCGGCGCCAAACGTAGTATTCAGTTTACCAACTTCCTTCCTACAGTAATGTTCACACTCAATCCCAAAAAGCAAATGAGGATAAGACTGAACTATAGTGGTAATACTCGAAACCCTACCTTGCAACAGATACAACCATTTATAGATAATATTGACCCGCTAAACATCACCATTGGTAACCCCAATTTGAAACAAGAGTTTAGACATAACATTAATTTCAATTTTAGTGATTACAAGGTTTTAAAAAGTAAAAATATCTACCTAAGTGCCAACTTTACAACAACTAACAATGCTATCACCAATGCAAATTTTATCGATAGTTTAGGCAGAAGGGTAAATCAGGCTATCAATGTAAATGGAAACTATTCAGGTAGCTTATGGAGCAGGTATGGTTTCGACATCTTCCCTACATATAATTTAAACTTTGGCTTTTCGCCAACTATAAGCAGGTTTGTGAATAGAGTGAATGGTATAGAAAACGTTAGCAACAACAATAATTATGGTTTTGATATTGGCCTTGGTCACTGGAGTGAGAAGAAGCTGAGTTTTTATACTTTCTTCAACGCATCGCTTAACAATTCCAAGTCTTCGATCAGACCTAGTATTATTACAAGATTTTGGTCTTATACCTCTTATCTTGATTTATCACTCAAACTACCTGCAAAGCTCTTTTTACAGGTAGATGCAAGACTTACAATGTATCAAAAAACAGCTCAATTTGCCAATAACTCTAATGTTTATATAGTCAATAGTTCATTGAAGAAAACCTTTGGCAAGTCAGATAAATTGGAAATGAAAGTGTCCATCAATGATATTTTCAATAACAACCAAAATATCCGAAGAAATATCAGCACCAACTTTATTACTGAAACCATTCAGCAAAATATCCAACGCTTTTGGTTGTTTACGATTGCCTATAATTTCAGCAAAAACGGTAAACCTACACAAGGATTCTAAAAGATTGAACCATGAAAAAGTTAATGACCCTATTATTCGTACTTGCTTGTTTGAACAGCTTTTCACAAGCTAGATTCATCAGTGCAGGTAGAATCGAATTTGAAAGAAAATACAATCAACATAGCCAGTTTGAAGGACAAGAAGAAGGCATTTGGGTAGCTGAAATGAAAAAGAACTACCCTAAAATGGTCACTGATTTTTATGAGTTGAAATTCAATCAGGAAAAGTCTGTTTACAAACTGATGAAAGAAAACCCTGACAATAAATATTTGTGGATGGGGAAACCCAACGAATCAGATGTGGCTGTAAAAGACCTCGCAAAAGGAACTTTATCGATTCAACGTGACGTATTTGAACAAACCTATATCATACAAGATAGTCTTCGTCAGTTGGAATGGCGTATCACGGATGAAACCAGAACCATTGCCGGATTTGAATGCAAAAAAGCAGTCACACGTATTTGTGATTCCGTGTATGTAGTGGCATTTTATACTGATCAAATCCTAGTGAACAGTGGACCCGAAAGCTTTAGTGGTTTACCGGGCATGATCCTTGGACTAGCAGTACCCAGATTACACACCACTTGGTTTGCAACAAAAGTGGAACTGGTTGAACCCACCCCGGCACAGCTCACTCCTACGCAAAAAGGAAAGAAAGCTACCTGGCAGCAAGTATCTGCAGACTTAAACAAAGCCATGAAAGATTGGGGTCGCGGGGCTGATAGAATTCTTTGGAATGCTTTACTATAACATCAATTCAATGAAGGCTTTGGAGCATTTGTCATCAAACTATTGGTGGCTAAGATCAATGCCTGAATAATCAATGCAATAGCGATCAGTAATGCCATCTCCAATGTTGTCAAGATCACTGATCCCGCAACGATGGACTTAGACTCCTGATTTAATTTGGTGCCTTCTTCAATCTGAATGGTTGATAGCTGTCTCAATTGCGCATTCAATTGTCGATACGATTGTTTTAATCCATCATATAAAGTTGGATTTATCACTGTCGTACTCAATACATAAGCTTCTTTTGTTTGCAGTATCTGATACTGTTTTGTGAAATCTATAAAAGCTGCTGTTTCTGCTTGTGTAAATTTTGTTTTCTTGTAGGATTTGATCAGATCCGCAATCGCCACATCATGAAAATAAAGCGAATGATTCAACTGATGAGAGCTTACATTTTTTCCATCAAAATACTGATCCGTTAACTGATGTTTTTGATACAAATGATCGGAAATTTTATAGATATAACTTTCTACAAGCAAGCGGTCTTCATATACTGAAGAAAATGAGTCACCCAACATCGCAACATTCTTACGATCCATTAGATTCTTACAAAAAACCATTGCCAGAACGATCCCCAGTAAACCTGCCACTTTCATACGCGGTCCGATAGCATAAGCCCAATTCATAGTTAATGATTTAAGGATGAAACAATATGGTGCTCTTCTTCAATTTAACCAATAAACCCGAGGAAACCTAAGGATTTGAGGAAGTGTATTATTGTAATGTATATGTTATTGCCACTGAAAGCACAGCAGCGTACTAAACTGTTTATTTCTGTGTTCCTCTGTGCTTTCTCCTCCGGAGTCCTTTGGGCAGTAGCAATAAAAACTATTGATTTGCTCGCATCCTCTTTGGCCCATACCATAACCAAAATCCTGTAATGGTAAAGAGCAATAAAGCCAATCCCATAATAGTTGTGTAGATCAACTTAAAAGTACCGGAAGGAATATGCAGATAATGATCTACCAAAGAACCATCATGGATCTTCTCAATATAATCTGCTCTACGTTTTTCAATATGTAATAAGGCACCTGTAGCTGCATCTATTTGTACCGCTGTGAAATGATCCGTAAATAAAAACTTCACCATCCCTTTTTCAGGTCTGAAATCAATACGATCGATGGTGGTTGATAAAGTACTATCAGACTGTTTTAAATAATGAACTGCTTGGTGACTCAAACTATCTACCGATAACCAATCTTTGGATAAGGCAGAACTACCTTTATATGATTTGGCTAATAACAGACCACTACTATTCTTCTTCCACCCCAACAATAATCCTGTAATAGCCACTACAAAAAAGAATACAAATAGTAAAGCACCTGTAACTCTATGCACTTTTCTGAATACTCTTAAAATTTTAGCTTGCGCTTGCCGCTTCGTTACTTGATCTGACATACCCTCATTTTACTGAAAGGCTAAATATATCCAATATCAACAAACCCAAGACTGATTTTATCTGATTGGGTGAACAGGCTCATTGATTATCCTAATTAAAATGACTCTAAACCATGAGCCAAGATGGAGAACTATCTGTAGGAGTATTGATAACAACCGAAATACCATCCGGCGATTGTAATTTGATAGACAACATCCCAAGGTGAGATTCATAAGGACCTTCAAATACCATCTGCTGTTCATGCAAATGTTGCATCATGGCTTTAAGATCATCGGTGATAAAACTGATCTGTGTAACGCCGCGCGATAAATGTTGGGAAACATTTACATCCATTCCCTTTTGTCCACTATTGAAAACTGTCAATCCGCTTTGTTCAATCGTTGGCTGGAGCCCCAACATCTTAAAAAAAGAGGCGGAGGCATGCAGGTCATCAGACCCCATTTCAATTTCATGAATGCGAATCTTCATGCGCTGGTTTATGGACAACAGATTTTTCTTTCTTCACTCCCATCATTCCACCCATCATGATCAATGCTGTTAATACGATGACCTGAATGATGAGTGAATTATCCACCATCGGTATTTTATCTTCAGGTAATATGGAGAGGAATAAAAGAATCGTGATCAATCCTCTTGGAGCTATGAACAATAAAGGGAAAAGAGGTAATCCGGATATTTTCAACTGAATGGCTCTGACTACGAATATTGCGGCAACCACAATACCCGCCCACAAAAGTGTTTGCAAATTGATGAGATCAGCTGTTTCTAACAAGTATCCAAATAAGATGAAGAAGAAAGTCCGTATCACAAAAGCTGCTTCAGTAGCGATCTCTTTGAATTTGTGTACTTCTTTATCCAGACTATCCGGTTTTAGTAATGCGATCCATTTGTATTTTTTGAGTGTATCCAAATTACCCAGAAAAATGCCAAATAAGAGGATGAACAATAAGGATGGTAAATGATAGATCTTGGAAATGGTATAGATCAATATCAACATCACCATAATAGGGATGAATTTAATATGATGATTGATCCTTCCTAATAGATACGACAAGCCAACTGTTGCAAAGAAAGAAACGATCAATATCAGTACCAGTTGCCATCCAAATTGAAAGAATGCATGTCCATCAATCACTGCATTCAATGCCACAAAATTGAAAAAGATCACACCTACAATATCAGATAAACTGCTTTCATAGGTCACGAATTCACGATTATAGTTGTTGAGGTTTTTGGCAGTAGGTATCGCAATCGCACTGCTGATTACGGCCAATGGAATTACATTGACCAGACTCTGCTTGAAACTGAAACCGCTATAATAACTTAATAAACCTGCGAGTAGTAATCCAACAGCAAGAATAGGAAAGAATGAGACAAAAAATGCTTTCTTCACCATCGGCAACTTCGACTTGTCCAATTCTAATTCCAGAGAACCTTCCAATACAATGAGGATCAATCCAACCGTACCTAGGATGGGCAGTAATGAAGAAAGATCGGGAACGACAACATTAAAAAAGACGGTGAGTTGTTTAATAACCCAGCCTAAGAGCAGTAATAAAATTACAGAAGGTATTCTTGTTTTAGCAGAACTCAGATCAAAGAGGTATGCCAATAGAATAAGAATGCATAGTGTAATAATGATAGATGTGGTCATACTTGCAATATAAGACTTACCTATTGTTTTTCAAGGTCCCCTTCGTCGCCGACGCGATCTGCGATCGCGAGGCTCCTCAGGGTGACGCCCCGTCACCTCGACATCAGGAGTCCGAACGATGCCGATCGAAGCATCGGTAAGGTTTCCCACCGCCAACAGGTAAGCGAAAAACAAAACGATTATCTCCTTCGTCGCCGACGCGATCTGCGATCGCGAAGCTCCTCAGGGTGACAATTTAATTAGTATAGTACCGATAGCGATTGGCTTTGCCAATCGCTATCGTACACATGATAACTCGTATTGTCATCCTGAGGAGCATTCCGACTAAAAGTCGGAAATTGCGACGAAGGATTAGGGGTATGCAAATGAATCAGTGTAAGTGAAAGTTTAATTGAGTTATACCGGTTGTATCAAATCCCAAAGATTGCCGTATAAGTCTTTGAATACAGCTACTGTACCATAGGATTCTTTTTGAGGAGGTCTTACGAATTCTACTCCCCTGTTGGTGTACAACTTAAAATCACGTTCGAAGTCATCCGTATAGAGAAAGAGAAATACTCTTCCGCCGGTTTGGTTACCGATGTATTGCTCTTGTATGGAACCATCTGCTTTTGCCAGTAGTAATGATGTATTAGATCCTTTAGGTGCTACCCTTACCCATCGTTTCGTTGGTGAGAGCGGCGTGTCTTCTAGCAATGAAAACCCTAAGACATCTACATAAAAACGAATGGCTTCATCGTAATCTTTTACGACTAAACTGATATGTGCAATTTTTTGCGCCAATGGGATTATTTCGATAATTCAATGATCATGGTTCCATTAGCGGGTACTTCAAAGTTGTCGCTGACAGTTGCTCCTGAAATGATGTCATTGCCTTTGGTGAAACCTTTTGTGCATTCATCATAATTGTTTAAAGCAATTTTCTTTGCTGAAGATGCTGTATTGATCACACACATAATGGTTTGCTTTTCATCATATCTGAAATAAACATACAGTCCATCAACAGGAAGATAATGCATACTTTTCCCTATTGTGATCGCAGATGATTTTTTGCGATACTGTGCAATAGTTTTTACATAATCAAATGCCTGCTGTTCTGCAGCTGTTCTTCCTTGTGCCGTAAACTTATTCTCGGTATCACCCTGAAAGCCCCCGGGAAAATCCAAACGCACCATTGCATCACTTGGATTTTTATAATTCTTCATCAGTATTTCTGTTCCATAATACAATTGTGGAATCCCTCTAAGTGTCAGTAACAGTGCAATTCCTTGCTTGTAACGATTCATGTCTTCATTCACGACAGATAAGAAACGATCCATATCATGGTTATCCAGGAAGATGCAGTTGTTCTTAGGTTCTTGGTACAAAATATCTTGTGCCAGTGTCATGTAGAGTTTGTTCACTCCTTCTGTCCATCCAAAAGGCTGGTTCAATGCAGCCATGATGGCACTGTTCAATGGGAAATCAGTGACTCCTTCTGCATTGTGACGGAAAGGAACATCCATATTATTTCTGGTGAAATAAGCGCTGCCGGTAACAGTGTTTGTCCAGGCTTCTCCGAAAATGGTAAGTTTTGGATACTCTCTCAACAAAGCATCATTGATACGATTCAGGAATGGTTCATCACAATATTTGTACGTATCCACTCTCCATCCATCTACACCAAATTCTTCTGTACTCCAGATCGCGTGTTGAATTAAAAAGTTAGCAACGAACGGATTACGCTGATTCACATCCGGCAGGTGTGGTACAAACCAACCATCGAGCATTTGCTTTTTATCTTTTTCGCTGGCATATCTTCCAAACAAAGCCTCATCACGGTGATTGCTACCCGTATACTTATCCCAACGATTCACCCAATCAGGTGAAGGCGGATCTTGTGCCATCCAATGATGTGAGCCGATATGATTATACACTGCATCTTGAATTAGTTTCATTCCGTTTGCATGCAATGCATCAGAAAGTTCTTTGTAACTGTTATTCCCACCCAAACGAGGATCCACTTTGTAGTGATCCGTGAACCAGTAACCATGATAGCCACTCATCATACCTGCGGCTTCTTTATTGAGAGGCATATTGTTTTCAATCACAGGTGTCATCCAGAGAGAAGTAACACCCAATTCTTTCATATAGTCAATATGATTTTGAATCCCTTTCAAATCACCACCATGTCTTTTTAAAACATCTTTCCGATCGCTGACATTGTCATGCATATTGACAAACTGATCATTCGAAGGATCCCCATTACTGAAACGATCAGGCATGATAAGATAGATGAGATCTTTTGAGGTAACACCTTGTGCAAATTTGGTTCCTCTTCCATCTCTTCTTTTTTTGATCGCCCAGGTGTATGTTTTAGTTTTTTTATTGGCAGTTGTAATAATGGATACATTTCCGGGTTGCGCTGATTTATTGATTAATAAATCAAGTACCAGATATTTACCATTACTAAAGCGATGGGTACGCAATAAACTCACTCCCGGATATTGCACACGAACGGTAGAAAGATAAAACTTACTGTCGTCACTTTTTAAGATCAACTGCACACGATCTCGATTCATGCCTGCAAACCAATGTGTGGGATACATGGTCATTTCCTGTGCTACTATAGATGAAGAAAAGAACAGTATTAATATAACACTTAGAATATTTCTCATAACATCAACTGATTAGATATTGACTTCTTATATAAAATAAAATCTCGCTCTTATTGATAATTCGTTATTACTCCTGGGCCGTATGGCCCCGTCCCTGTTTCCGGGCTGCATTGGCCTCTGCTGAAATCTCCGCCGCGGCGGATGATTTCAGCTGTCTTCGCTACGCTTGACACCGACCCCAATGAGGCCCGTCCACACGGACTGATGAAGAATATTCCTTCTTGGCTTGCGGATATACTGAATGATTTTTCACTTTACCCGCCTTCGCTATAAATATAATAACTGCTCAGGGTTATTTAGTTTATGCTTTTTCTTGCTTAATGCGTATGGCGCCTGCATCATACACAAACAACACACTCACCGCTCCACATAACATGAGGAAGCCTGCCAGTACAATGGCGTAGATGGGTTGTCCACCGTAAATATTTTTTACGATCCATCCACCACCAATACCATTGATGATCTGTGGTAAGGTGATGAAGAAATTGAATATCCCCATATAAATACCCAGCTTACCTGCAGGTATCGAACCGGATAAGATCACATAAGGCATCGCCAGAATACTGGCCCATGCTAATCCCACGCCTACCATCGAATACTTTAGCATCGCCGGATCTTTGATAAAGTAGATCGATATCAATCCAACCCCACCTGCTATCAATGAAAAGGCATGTGTTCCTTTTCTTCCCAAAAATTTTGCAACAATCGGAATGAACAATGCATAGATCGCTGCTACTAAATTATAGGTCCCGAATGCAGAACTCACCGTATTACCCGCATCATTGTATGCTACTGATCTTGCATCATCGGGTGATAGTCCATAAACATGTGTAGCAACAGCATCCGTTGTAAATACCCACATGCTGAATAAAGCAAACCAAGAGAAGAATTGTACCAAGCCCAGTTGCTTCATGGTCTTGGGCATATTTTTAAAATCTTTGAAGATGGCACCGAGACCTTCTTTTTTAGAAGCCTCATCCTGCTTGCCGTGATATTTTTCATATTCTTCCGGCGGATATTCTTTTGATAGAAATACTGTCACCAAAATGGCTGTAATGAATACTGCTGCACCGATATAGAATGCATATTTGATATTGTCTGCTACACCCGATTCTCCTGCTTCTTGTGAGAATCCGCTCTTTGCGAGAATAGAAGGTAGTTCCGATCCTACCACAGCTCCAATACCGATCAGAAAAGTTTGTATTGCAAACCCACTAGTCCTTTGTGAGTCTGGTAAATTATCTGCCACTAATGCTCGGAAAGGTTCCATCGCAATATTGAAGGATGCATCCATGATCATCACCATACCCGCACCGATCCATAAAGCAGGAATGATGGATGACATCGATGCTGAATTTGGAAGGAATACCAATGCTGCTGAAGACAATAATGCTCCCAATAAAAAATAAGGCTTTCTTCTTCCTAAACGATTCCAGGTTCTATCACTGTAATGACCGATCAACGGTTGTACGATCATCCCCATCAATGGCGCTACGATCCAGAACATAGGAAGATGCTCAACATCTGCTCCAAATGAACGTAGGATGCGACTGGTATTTCCATTCTGCAATGCAAATCCGAATTGAACACCTAAGAAACCAAAACTCATGAAAAATATCTGCGTCAGCGACAAACGCGGTTTGGGCATGAGGCCCGCTGAGCTACCGGATACGGGGGATGAACTGGCCATGGCAATCGTTTAATAAATTATTAGAGGTATTTATTTATTAGCCACAGATTCACAGATTACATCACTAATCTGTGAATCTGTGGCTAAAGAAAAAATCAAATCACAAAACCATCAGGAAGAACAGCTAGTTTCTTCACCACTACAATTCCATCTTTCACGGTGTAGAGAGCATGATCTGTATTCGGTAAATGTGCACCACCATTGATACGCACATCATTACCAATTCGGCAATTCTTATCGATGATCGCATCTTTGATATAACAACGTTCCCCGATACCGATCTTAGGTAATCCCTTGGCTGTATTGGATGCCATCTCTTCAATGGTCTCATAATAATCATTACCCATCAGGTAACTATTCACTACCGTTGTTCCATGTCCGATACGTGAACGGATACCCACTACACTCTGCTCTATTCTACTCGCATGAATAATCGATCCTTCCGCAATGATGGTCTTTTCCAAAGTAGTACCACTGATCTTTGCAGGAGGCAACATGCGTGCGCGACTGTATACCGTTTTATTGTTGTCGAATAAATTGAAGGGCGGTATCTCTTGTGTGAGAGCCAAGTTGGCTTCATAGAAAGAATAGATGTTTCCGATATCAGTCCAGTAACCATCATATTGGAAACTGATCACTTTATAATTCTCAATAGAATCCGGTATGATCTCTTTACCAAAGTCAGTAGCGTTGGGATGTACATTGTTCAGCAAATGATACAATGCATGTTTACTGAAAATATAGATACCCATCGAAGCCAGATAGTTTCTTCCAGCTTTCTGCATATCTGCACCCGTATCACTCACCCAATCAGGTAATAATTCTTTCTTGGGTTTCTCGATAAAGGAAGTGATAAAGTTTTCATCATTGGCTTTCAGGATACCAAACTCCGGTGCATCTCTTTCATCAACCGGAATGGTGGCAATAGAAATATCCGCGCCTTTTGCTTTATGGCTTTCCAACATCTCACTGAAATCCATTTGATACAACTGATCACCACTTAAGATCAGAATGTATTCAAACTCCATATTAGAGATATGACGCAATGATTGTCTCACCGCATCTGCCGTACCCTGGTACCAACCCGGATTATCCGGTGTTTGTTCTGCCGCCAGAATATCTACGAACCCCGTGCTGAATGCACTGAAGTGATAGGTATTCTTGATATGCTTGTTCAAAGATGCAGAGTTGAACTGTGTCAATACAAACATGCGATTGATATTGCTGTTGATACAGTTACTGATGGGAATATCTACCAAACGATATTTACCTGCAATAGGAACGGCAGGTTTTGATCTACTCGCTGTCAAAGGATACAACCTTGTACCCGCCCCACCACCGAGGATCACTGCTAATACGGATTTTGAGATACTATTCATTTGTTAATCTTTGATTTTTTGATCTGTGATTTTTTATTTGTTGATGTCAGATGGCAGATGTCAGATGTGTTTTTTCAAATCTGACATCTGCCATCTGACATCCTACATTCCTCTCAGGCTTTTATACACATTCGTATACTCATCCACTGTGCTTTCCCAACTATGGTCTATCTGCATCATGTGTTGGCGCATCCAGTTGAAGTGTGTTTTGTTTTGGTATACGGCAACAGCTCTTCCAATGGAATAGGTAACGTCTTCTGCAGTAGCATGATTGAAGCGTATACCAAATCCATCCGGATCACCCATGTCCACTACGGTATCTTGTAAGCCTCCTGTGCTTCTTACCATTGGCACCGTTCCATAGCGCATGGCATACATCTGATTGAGTCCACAAGGTTCTACCCTGCTGGGCATCAATAAAAAGTCTGCACCTGCATACATGATATGACTCAATGTTTCATCATAACCGATCACAACACTGAATACTCCTTTATAAGGTTCAGCCATTTGCTGGAATTCCCATTCAACACTTGTCTCTCCGCTTCCCAATACCAAAAAGTTGGCTTCACCCTGCGTTTGTTCTATTCCCATGCGTATGGCATGAGGTAAAATATCCGCAGCTTTTTCACCCACGAGTCTGCCGATGAAAATGAATAAAGGTTTTTCGGGATCTAATCCAAATCGCTCACAGAGTACTTGTTTATTTTTCTTTTTCCCAGCCTCCACGGTTTTTACGGTGAAGTGGTGTTCAAGATATTTATCTGTAGCCGGATTCCAAACTTCATTATCAATTCCGTTTAAGATACCTACACATTTACCACGCTCATATTCAAACAATTTCTCTAATCCGTTGGAATTACTTCTGAGCTCATCCATATAGCTCCAACTAACAGTTGTTACTTTTGCTGCGCATTTGATTCCGGATGCAAGTGGATTAATGGTTTCATTCCAATCCAACATTCCTCTCTTCCAAAGATCCCAACGAGGAACATATCTGCTTTTATCCCAGCCCATCCATCCCTGGTATTGTGCATTGTGTATGGTGATGACAGTCGGTACACTTTTTAATGTATTGTAATCATAACAATACTGCATCATGAATGGAATGAGACCGGTATGGTAATCGTGACAATGCACTATATCCGGACGATGTTCCCAACTGGCCATCCAATTCACAAAAGCAATTTGAAAAGCAGTGAAACGTTCTGCATCATCATCATAGCCGTATATCTTCTGACGATCCAGTAAACCATTGATATCAATGAGGTAAAGATCATAGCCCAGTTTATTGGTGGGCTCTTTGATCACAGTGTAATCAAAAAACCAGTTACCTAAATTGGTTTGTCCTTTGAAGTCAACGGTCCATTCGTTATCGTATAAAAATTTAGTACGGTACATGGGCATCACTACTTTGGCCACATGTCCGGCTTTCACCTGGTATTTAGGAAGGGCGCCAACTACATCTCCCAATCCTCCGGCCTTGGCAACCGGATAGCACTCGGCGCTAACATGAATAATCTCCATGAATTGCAGTTTGTCTTGTTTGCTCTCAATTTAAGAACTAAAATGCTACCATCAAATTCTACTTTTAAAATTTTTCCATCTTCATTTTCTCATTATTTTACATCCTTCATTAAAACCTCCGATTGTTATGACCCAGCCAAAGCAACCAACTAATACCGGAGCATTGACTACCCTCGTTGTCGTATTTTTCTTTTGGGGTTTCATTGCTGCTGGTAACAGTGTCTTCATCCCATTTTGTAAAAATTATTTTAGTCTCGATCAATTTCAAAGTCAGCTGATTGATTTTGCATTTTATCTCGCCTATTACCTCGGCGCACTCGGACTTTTTGCCTATGGTGCCTTCGGAGGGAAGGATTTAGTGGGAAAATGGGGATATAAGAAAAGTATTGTATATGGTTTGTTGTTCTCAGCCATCGGTGCTGCTGCCATGATCATTGCTGTGAATGCCAACACGTTTGCGGGCATGCTCGTGGGATTATTCATTGTAGCATTAGGCTTCTCCTTGCAACAAACCGCTGCACAACCTTTCTCTATTACATTGGGTGATCCATCAACCGGTACCAGCCGTGTGAACCTCGGTGGTGGTGTGAATTCTTTTGGTACCACTATTGGTCCGATCGTAGTAGCGCTTGCTTTGTTTGGTACCACTGCTGCTATCACTGATGAGCAGATCAAAGGGTTGAGTTTGAGTAAAGTAATTGTTCTCTATAGTTGTGTAGGTGGATTGTTTATTGCTGCCGCTGCACTCTTTCATTTCTCGAAGAAAGTGCCTGCAGGTATCATGGAAGAAAAAACAGAACCCGCGAATAAGGCATTGACCACACTCATCATCATGACCGGATTATTGGTGGTGATGTTTGTGCCCATCTTTAATAGTTACAAAGACCTGGCTCCTGATCTGAGTGCAGCTGCACAACATGAGTTGGAAACCTATCGCATGAAATGGTTGTTTGGTGCATTGGCAGTAGTAGTGATCGGATTGATCGCTGCGAATTATACCGCACAGAAAAAATCCGATGGATGGGGTGCGATGAAATATCCGCAATTGGTACTCGGTATGCTCGGCATCTTTGTCTATGTAGGTGTGGAAGTATCGATTGGAAGTAATTTGGGTGAATTGTTGAAGCAAGCGGATTTCGGTGGATATCAATCATCACAGATCGCTCCATTTATTTCGATGTACTGGGGAAGCTTGATGATCGGTCGCTGGGCCGGTGCTATCAGTGCTTTTGAATTGAAAAGCTCTACGCATAAAGTAATGACTTTTATTGTGCCATTGGTTGCATTTGGCATTGTGATCGGCGCTAATAGTATTGCACAATATGATATGACACCTCTATATTGGTATATCATCTGTGTATTGATTCAGATCGGTGCATTTTATATCAGTAAAGATAAACCTGCTCGTACCCTGCTTATTTTTAGTGTACTGGGTGTAACAGCCATGGCCATTGGAATTTTCAGCAAAGGCTCGGTGGCTACTTATGCTTTTTTAAGTGGTGGTTTGTGTTGTTCAATTATGTGGCCTTGTATTTTCTCTTTGTCGATCGCAGGATTGGGCAAGTATACCACACAAGGTTCTGCATTTTTGATCATGATGATCTTAGGTGGTGGTATCATTCCTCCTATTCAGGGAAAGTTGGCCGACTACCTGCAATCATCGAATGCAAATGCTGCAGGGTATGGTATCCATCAATCGTATTGGGTTTGTTTACTTTGTTTTGCTTACCTCGTTTTCTTTGCAGTGGTTGTAAAAGGTATCCTACGCAAACAGGGCATCGATTATGAAACCGAAAAATCAACTGGAAGCGGACATTAATTCTTTTGAATAAAAATTGTTGTGTATGGCTACTACATCATCTGCAATGGAACCTCTTGCAATAGGAATTGATATCGGTGGAACCGGTACCAAGTTTGGTATTGTTGACCGCGTAGGTAATGTGTTGTTCTCCAGTGAAATGTCTACCCGCAAACATGCAGAAGTAGAAATATTCATTGATGAACTCTACAATCATCTCTCCGACTTGATTGCTAAAGCAGGTGGAGTCGGTCGTATGAAAGGTATTGGTGTGGGTGCTCCCAATGGTAACTACTACTCTGGTACGATTGAATATGCTCCCAATCTTCCCTGGAAAGGAATCATTCCTCTCGCTAAAATGATGGAAGATAAATTCAAACTACCCGTGACCCTCACCAACGATGCCA
This sequence comes from Sediminibacterium sp., assembly GCA_965279585.1. Taxonomy (GTDB): domain Bacteria; phylum Bacteroidota; class Bacteroidia; order Chitinophagales; family Chitinophagaceae; genus Sediminibacterium. The sequence continues at coordinate 2,451,916 of OZ257248.1, forward strand.
ATGCTGCTGCCATTGGTGAAATGATGTATGGTGCTGCCAAAGGCATGAATGATTTTATCATGATCACGCTTGGAACAGGCGTAGGTAGTGGTATTGTTGCCAATGGTAAACTCGTTTACGGACATGATGGTTTCGCCGGTGAACTCGGACACACCATCATCATTCCTGATGGACGCATGCACGAAGGCACGGGTAAAAAAGGTTCTTTGGAAAGTTATGCTTCTGCTACCGGTGTTCGTTTGACCACTTTGGAATTACTTGAAAAAAGTGATCAGCCGAGTTGGTTGCGTAATGTGCCGGTAGATGAGATCGATTCCAAAAAAGTATATGATGCTGCGATGGAAGGTGACGAACTTGCTAAATCCATCTTTGAATACACGGGAAAAATATTAGGTCTTGCACTCGCCAATTTTGTGATGTTCTCTAGTCCTGAAGCCATCGTTCTCTTCGGCGGACTCACCAAAGCCGGTGACCTGATCTTAAAACCGACACGTGAAAGCATGGAAGAAAATCTGATACAGGTATTTCAGAATAAAGTGAAAATATTGGTAAGTCATCTGAAAGAATCGGATGCTGCTATTTTGGGAGCTTCGGCGTTGGTGTGGGAGAAGAGTTAGCCGCAAGCGGCAGGCTGCAAGCTGCACGTCCCTTCGTCGCAGATCATCACTGCGTGATGAATGCTCCTCAGGGTGACAATGCATAAAAGAAATTAAGGGGAGAGGATTGGCGACGCCAATCCTCTCCCCTTTTTATTACCCCAACGATTGTCACCCTGAGGAGCCTCACGATCGCAGATCGTGTCGGCGACGAAGGGGCTAATCGTTTTGTTTTTTACTTGCCTGCTGGAGGTGGGAGCACTCTCCTGACGTCGAGGTGACATAAGGATAGCTAGAAATTAAGCTCTTCGTCGCAGATAATAACCTGCGGTTATGAATGCTCCTCAGGGTGACAAACAGGATTGATAAAAATTAAGGGGAGAGGATTGGCGTCGCCAATCCTCTCCCCTTTTTATTACCCCAACGATTGTCACCCTGAGGAGCCTCACGATCGCAGATCGTGTCGGCGACGAAGGGTAGTTTTCTCGAAGAAAAATCAAAGATCTTTTTTTTTGAACACTTGATACCTTTTTGAAAATACAGCGGCTGTATGAGGCTTAAAATGCTTTTGACCTCTTTGGGCTTATTAGCATGCATGGAAAGTCAATAATGCACTTCTAGAATTTTTCAGTTCATGACAGGGGAAGTTTCGAGATTCCTTCGTACATCCTTCGTATATCCTTCGAGAGTTCTTCGAGGTTTCTTCGAGAATGCTCGAAGCCGCTTCGGGAATCCTTCGAGAACTCTCGAAGAAACCTCGAAGAAACCCCGAAGCAAGACCGAAGGATGTGCGGCGATGGTACGAAGGATGTCCGAAGCCTGTTCGAAAGTTTTTCGAAGAAAAGATAGTAATATATAGGAAAAACACTATATTAGTACTCCCCATCCTTTTTCCCTCCCCATAGAGAAAATTGTATCGTTGATTGAATTAGCGTCATAGCGAGAGTATAATCAGAAATTATGCAAACAACTTGCCACAGAGCAATATTGTGTTGCGCTAGTTTTTACTTATTGCAGGCATGTTAACTGATACTATATACTTTATGTCAAAAACAGCAATAAATTTTGACTTGATAATGTTAAAAGAAGAAAAATAAGGGTTAGAAAGATTTTATGATCTTTGAATAAGACAGGAAAAGTAATAAAAAAGGACATCAATTAAACATTAATCATAGTCAATCAAAAACCATTACTCACTTAAGAATGAGCAACCTAAATTTCATAGACCTTTTTGCCGGAGCAGGTGGACTTTCAGAAGGATTTATTCGGGAAGGCTTCAATCCTATTGCCCATGTTGAAATGAATAAAGAAGCTGCGGACACATTGAAAACAAGACTAGCTTTTCATTATTTGAATGTTAATAACAAGCTTAGCAAATACTATTCATATCTGAAACGCGATATCACAAGGGATAACTTGTGGAATAGCATACCTCAGGAACATATTTTATCAGTTATTAATAGTGAAATCACAAAAAAGACAATTAAAAACATTTTTGAAAACATTGATGAACAGCTTTACTCTAAAAGGGTTGATGTTATTATAGGAGGACCACCTTGTCAGGCTTATTCATTAGTTGGAAGAAGCCGTGATCCTAACAGAATGAATGGAGACAAGAGAAATTACCTCTTTAGATATTATGCAGAGTTTCTTGTACGATACAACCCGAAATACTTTGTTTTTGAAAATGTATTAGGATTGCTTACTGCAGGTAATAAAAAGTACTTCAATGAAATGCTTTCTTTATTTGAGGAAATTGGGTATTCAACAGATTATAAAGTATTAAATGCTGAAGACTACGGCGTATTACAAAGAAGAAGACGGGTAATAATTATTGGCCGTAAAGGGAAAGCTAAATTCAAGTTTCCCGAACTTGAAATAATTGAAAATAACTGGCAAGTAAAGAAAGATTTATTCGCAGACTTACCGAACTTAATTCCTGGCCAAGAAATGAATATCGCTAACTATACTAAAAAAATTAATACTTACCAGCAGGCAATGCAAACAAGGAATGGAATTGACTTTACAACACAACATATAACTAGGCAGCACAATGTGAGAGATTTGGAAATATATTCAATCGCGATTGATAAGTGGATCAATAAAAAAGAGCGATTAAAATATAACGATTTACCTAAACAATTGCAAAGCCATAATAATACGGAAGTATTTCTAGATAGGTATAAAGTCGTTGATCCACTTGGGCATTCTCACACCGTTGTTGCACATATCGCTAAGGATGGACATTACTATATATATCCTGATTCAAAACAGATACGTTCAATATCTGTTCGTGAAGCCGCAAGAATTCAATCTTTCCCTGATAATTACTTTTTTGAAGGAGGCAGAACAGCAGCGTTTAAACAAATTGGTAATGCGGTTCCACCATTGATGGCAGAAAAAATTGCTGAATCATTAAAGTATCTTTTGTTAAACGGCTAAAGCAACATTGAACTAACCTAACATGAATCAGGAATTAATTCAGAAACTGCAATACTCCTATGCGGGACAAAACGAAGCTAATTCGCTTCCATTGCCTCTGAAAGATTCACTTCAACTTATTTCTGACTTTTTTTTAAGTAATACGACCAACAAGCTTTGCTTGGTTTTTCCATCAAAAGAGTATTCTGCTCAATGGTTATCTGTGCCAACAGTTTTATTTCTAATTGAAAATGACTACACGCAATACAAAGAAGAAATTTTTGCATCATACAGAAAATATAATCTAGGTGATAAATTAAAACTCAACGGGGATGCTATTGTTGAATGGGCAGGCATCAGAAACAACTCTGTATCTTTTAGAGCGGGCAAGGAGCCAAACATTACAACTTTCACTATTGACATTACCCAGTCAATAAAACTTCAACGCACAGAACAAACGAGACAACTCTCATCTCTAAAGAGAGTTAAGCAAGCCCTTCCGGGAAAAATCATTACTCCAACTGACGAATTGTTGGAAATAAATACTTACGGAAACAAGGAGTTCATGAAAAATAAAATTTGTCTTGTAAGTAAATTCAAATCTTATGATGATTCCATTGAAGATATTACAATGAATCTTGCTTCATTGCCGGAATATTTTCAAGGTGGAAAGATTGATGAAAACGGCGCAGCAGAAATAAATAGTCCACTACTTATTTCAAACAACCTTTCTACTCTTGCTTTGTATGTTACACTTTCTTCAAGTTCAGTTTCAAAAATTATCATTGATGGATTTTCAACGATACAGGAAAGAGGAACTGACTTTTCAGACATCGATGTAAAGAAAATCCCAACAATTCTTATTACCGACTTATCAGAGATTGAAAGTTTTGAAACCATAGGTAACTATGGCTTTGAGTTTTTCAATTTTACAAAAGAGAATTTAAAACTTGACCATTCGACAAACCTTTCTCCCTTTCATTCTTTTGAAAAGAAGTTGAGAAAATATATTTCGTTCAATGTTGTAAAAGAAATTTGCCAAGATGCAGAACTTGAAGCAATCATACAGAAAATTCATTCCATTAAAAAGGATGAATCAAACAATGATTTGACTTCACTGAAAATTTATCTCATTCAACTGACGAACCAATTTTCAAGGGTTGCACACGTACCAACGAAAGAAGATATTTTAGTTCTAAATTCCAAAATAAACAGCATTGAAACTTTATTTCTCCGATGCAGAATGTGGTTAGGTGATTCTCATAAACCAATTGAAGAAAGTATTTCACTTTTAAAATCAATTATTGAAAAGTTCGCAACTCAACCTTCTGAAAAGTGTACAAGGTTCAAAACACTCATGAGTACAAAGCAATACGATTACATCATTTGCTCTACTGAAGAAGAAGCAAAAGCATTGGGTGATTGGCTTCCGGCAAACATTCAGAAACCAAGAGTAATATCCGTTGCAGATGTAAACGACAAATTACTTTCAAGCAAACCACAGAAAGCAATTCTTACAGGTTGGACAAAGTCAAACAACATTAATAGAATTATGTCATCATTTCTCTTCTCTGAACTGACTGTACTGTTCTATCAGTTTGAAAATAAGTATTACAACTCTTTGCAAAGACGAAACAAACAATACAGTGAGAACATTAAGGCGACTATAAACAGCAAAGGCATCAGTTTAGAAAATGATTCATCAAAGCGGAAAGGTTTTGGCGACTTGTATTCTAGTGACGAAGTAAGCGAAAAAAATTCTGAAAATTATTTTGATATTTTAGATTTTGAATTCAAACTTGACAATGCACAGTATTCAAGATATGCAGCAAAAGGAAATCTGATTGACAGCATAAAGGCAAAACGAATTGTATTTGAAAACAACTTCTTTATTTACACAACCGAATCGCACAAATTTTTAGTCATAAATGAATTGATTGAAAGAAAGGTTGAGAAAGCAAATCTTCACAGAAGAAAAGTTGAATCATTACAAACCGGAGATGTGATTACTTTGATTAATACCGACAGAGATATTCTAGTTGAGCTGGTGGAGAAGAACACCAACAAAAAAGAAATGGCTTCGGTAAAACAGTGGACAGAACTTTGGAAAAACCTTTTGAAAGAATACTACGCTTCAATCGGGAGTGATTTTAAAAAATTAGTAGAGGACTTACGGAAGAATGATTGCAAGAAACATGAGGTTACAATCAGAACATGGTTGCAGGACGAAAGTAGAATTGGCCCCGATGATGATGCGGACCTAATAAGTATTGCTTTACTTACAAAGTCAGATTTATTGAATGACAATATCAAGAGAGTTAGAGATTCGATAACAAAAATGAAAGGATGGAGGCACAATGCATCAGATTTTATTATAAGCAAAATCAAAGCACAAATACATCAGTATGCTGACAGTTCTGTAATAAACAAACAAATATCCATTGAAGGACTAGGAAGTGTAATTGTTTTGAAAGTTATTGAGGTTTCAAATGAGTGGGAGAATATTGATGTTCGTTATGTGAACAGGTTACTTAAAAAAGAAATTATCTGATGGCAAAACTGCTACCACCATATATTGACAAGAGTTGTAAAAGCACAGGTGAGAAAATGTTGTTTGAGATTTTCAAGAACAGCTCTTTCACAAAAGATTGGATTGTATTGCATTCACTCAACTTATCCCAACACACGGTTCGCCTGTATGGCGAAATTGATTTCTTGATTCTGATTCCAGGCGGCGGAATTTTTGTAATGGAAGTAAAAGGTGGCGATGTAAAATGCATTGACGGAGTTTGGCACTACACAAACAAATTTAATGTAACAAACACGAGTAATGTTGGCCCCTTCAATCAGGCAAGAGATGCAATGTTCTCATTGCGTTCTGCTATTAAAAAAGAATTTGGCAAAGAACATAAGTTCACTAAAATTCTTTACGGATTTTTGTGTGCATTCCCACACATCAGTTTTGACAAGCAGAGTATAGAATATGAATATTGGCAGATTCTTGATAAAGATTCTATCAAAAACGGAACGGAATTATTTTTCCAAAATCTTGTAAAACAGTTCACCAACAAACACAAAAATCAAAGATGGTTTTCAGCGAAAGATTCCTTGCCCGATCAAAACGATTTGAATTCGCTTTGTGATTTCCTAAGAGGAGATTTTGAAAGAGTTCGGACAGTGAAAGAACGATTGAACGAGTTTGATAAAGAAGTAAAGAAATACACAGAGGAGCAATACCGAATACTTGATTCAATTCAGTTGAATGAAAGATGTATTACACAAGGAAGTGCAGGAACGGGTAAGACAATGATTGCTATTGAATCAGCAATAAGAGCAGCAGCAGAAGGCAAAACTGTTTTTCTCACTTGTTATAACCGCTTAATTGGAGAGTGGATGCAGAAACAACTTGAAGAATGGAAAGACAAAGTCACAGTTTCAAGTTTGCACAGTTTTTTATTTGAGCAGTCAAAAGGCTTTGACTACGATAAATCACAGAGCAGCAAGCAGGATTTCTACACTAAGTATTTGCCGCTTTTACTGAAAGACATTTATCAAAAAGGAATCAGCAAAAAGTTTGATAAGCTGATTGTTGATGAAGGTCAAGATTTAATCAGAGAAGAATATCTTGAACTATTTGACTCAATAGTAATAGGTGGTTTACAAAACGGCAATTGGGAAATATATGGCGATTTTGAAAGGCAAGCAATCTATGCACAGCTGACTAGAGCAGAAATGCTTGATTTGCTGAAAAGTTCAGGTCAATATTCAAACTTTCTACTAAAAATAAATTGCCGAAACACTAAGCAAATTGGAGAGGAAACCTCTCTGATTTCAGGATTCGAGAAGCCCCCTTTTTTATTAGAGCATCTTGGAGGAATTCCAGTTGAGTACATTTTCTACAATGATGAAGCAAATCAGGAAACCTTGCTTTCACAACAACTACAAAAGCTTTCATCAAATAACCTTCCATTGAATGAGTTGATGATTATCTCACCACGAAAATTTGAAAACTCATGTCCTGATTCAGTTCTAGGTTTTTCAATCAAAGAAATAAGAAATAATTATGAAATTTCACCAACACAAAGTTTCTATGGATTTGCAACTATTCAGTCATATAAAGGTATGGAGAGCAATTATATTTTGATAACAGACATTGAAGACTTGTCAAGTGAATTTGCCAAATCGCTTTTGTATATTGGAATGAGTAGAGCTCGATATGGCTTGATTCTTTTCATTTCCGAACTAATAAGAAACGAATACAGGGAAATTCTTAAACGAAAACTCAATTAGCATGAGAGATGATATTTTAAAATTTATAAAAAAGGAATTGATGGGTCCTGATCCAATCAAACCTCACATACAAGAGAACGGTGAAGAAATACTTCTTAACGAACCCCCAAGATTAAGATATGGTGCGGGTGTTTTATTTCCGAGAGCAGCTACTTTTGAAAAAACAGAGACAACAACATCAGAGGAAGAAAATATTTTAGAGGAATTTGAAGAAGAAAAAAAAGAAACAGATGACCCTGTAAAAACTGAAGAAAGCAAAGCACCTGTAGACATGGCAGAAGATTTTGAAGAAGAAATCGGACTTGCAAACTCCTTTCTTCCATCTGCAATGGGATTCAGTTGCTTTTCAAAAATTCCGAAAGATGGTTTCAGAGTAAAAGCAACACTAGGTATTTATGAAATAAAAGAATACAGCTATCAAAGAGAAGATGGAACTTCTGTTTCAAGGAATGCATATTACCGTAATTCACTTGACCAAGAATTCACTTTAAGCGCAAGTGAAATTCCCATTAATTCAGGTAAATCGTTTGACAAATTATTGGTAGATAAGAATGGAAAAGAGATTAATCTAAAATTGAATATCAGAAACAGAACTCACGAAAAATATTCAGCAAACAATATTCATCTTCTCACATTCACATTGATAAACCTAAACACCGGAGGAGCAGAAAATATCAGGAATGAAGATTGCTTTTTCCAAGTTTCATTTTCTGTAGCTGCAAATGAAAAATGCTTTTCCCCATACAAAGCAGCAGCATCCAAAACGGACAAGGACGATGAAAAGTCAAATCTTCTTTTGTTCAGGAAGAAAAAAACCTTTGCAGTTGGACACGGTTGTTCACCCTCTTGGAATGATGCCGATATTGATTTTACCGATTCAATTACAACAGAAGTGATTCCGGTTTATGAAATAAAACCTATCGTTCCAAATGAATTGAAAAGTGTTGAACTAAAAATGTTTGATCTGAGTGATTTGTCGGAGAAAGACATAACAACCAATCTTGTAAAACTGAATGCAGAATATGAAGCATGGATTGACAAGCAGGAAGAAACTGCAAATGCAGAATTGAAAGACGAACTGTTGGAAACAGCATTACGACACATTGACAGTTGTCGTTTGTGCTTACAGAGAATGAAAGAAGGAGTTGAAGTTTTGAAAAGTAATGAAAAAGTTAATCGTGCTTTCAAGTTGATGAATCGTGCCATGCTATTGCAACAGTTAAACTATGGTGTAAAGACAAGAAATTGGCAAATGGTAAATGGACAACCTTCAGAACTAGATTTACCACAAGTTGAGGGAAGGGAAAAGGGAATATTTCCAGATATTAGAGATGAAAGAAGCTACCCATGTAATCCTTCAACTGGCAACTTATTAGTTGGCTCTTGGAGACCCTTTCAATTGGCTTTTGTCTTAATGAATTTGAATGCAATGTTGGATGCAGAGCATCAAGACAGAAAAATGGTTGACTTGATTTGGTTTCCGACAGGTGGTGGGAAAACAGAGGCGTATTTGGGATTGTCAGCATTTACAATATTTCTTAAAAGATTAAAAGACAAAAATGACTCAGGCACAACTATTCTAATGCGCTACACATTGCGACTTTTGACAGCACAACAGTTTCAAAGAGCAGCAGCATTGATTTGTGCATGTGATATGATCAGAAAAGAGAATGAGCATGAGCTAGGAACTACCAGAATAACAATTGGACTTTGGGTTGGAGAAATGACACCTAATGATAGGCAAACTGCTAGAAATAAGTTTCAAAGAATGGAGAACGGACAGGAAAGAGAGAACCCTTTTATTCTCTTAAAATGTCCATGGTGTGCTGCCCAAATGGGTTTAATAGAATCTGGTAACAGAAGGTGGATTAAAGGTTATAGAAGAAGAGGTGTTCCCAATACAGTAGTTTATCGTTGTGATAACTCGAAATGTAATTTCCATGACGAAAGATTTACCCTTCCTTGTATTGTAATTGATGAAGATATTTATGACAACCCTCCTACTCTCTTAATAGGAACAGTTGATAAGTTTGCAATGCTCACATGGAAACCAGAAGCTAAAACAATTTTTGGTTTCAGAGGAAATGAGAGAATAGTTTCACCCCCTGAATTGATTATTCAAGATGAGTTGCATTTGATTTCGGGTCCATTGGGTTCAATGGTGGGTTTGTATGAAACTATGATTGAAGAACTCTGTACTTCAGATAACATCAAACCAAAAATCATTGCATCATCAGCAACAATCAGCAGAGCCAAGGAACAAATAAACTCGCTTTATGGCAGAGGAATAAATAATGTACATATTTTCCCTGCACAATGTTTAAGTGCAGGTGATTCATTCTTTGCATACGAGGACATATCAACCACAGGCAGAATTTACACGGGCATATTCGCATCTGCATTACCGTCACATGCAACAGCACAGGTGAGAGTTATTTCCGCCTTGCTTCAATCTATAAAATCTATTCCAGTTACAGACGAAATTTTGCGAGACCCTTATTGGACTGTATTAACTTACTTCAATAGTATTCGAGAGTTAGGACATGCGGCTACACTCATTCGTGCTGACATACGAGAATATATGAATTCTATTTGGATTCGGAAAGCAATCAAAGGTGATGAAAGAAGATTCATCAATAGAGATATTGAATTGACAAGTCGTGTCAACAGCAATGATATTCCTGAGTATTTGGAACAACTTTCAAAATCATGGACAGGAGATAAAACTGAATATCCGGTTGATGTTTGTCTTGCGACAAACATGATATCAGTTGGCGTTGACATTCCACGATTAGGTTTGATGACTGTTATTGGTCAACCAAAAACAACATCGGAATATATTCAGGCAACAAGCCGTGTTGGTCGTTCCAAGAAAGGTCCCGGTCTTGTCTTTACAATTTACAACTGCTCTAAACCACGAGACCGGTCACATTTTGAGCATTTCCAAGAATACCATTCAAAAATTTATAGCAAAGTTGAACCAACAAGTGTTACACCTTTTTCAGCCCCTGCAAGAGAAAGAGGATTACATGCAATATTAGTAGGTCTGATTAGATTATATTCAAAAGACCAAAGTTCAAAATCACCAAGACCTTTTCCTAAAAAAGAAATTATTGAAAGGGTAACTCAATTAATTTTTGACAGAGTTAATCTTATAGATGAAGAAGAATATAATAAAACATTACATTTAATTGACGAAAAACTCAACTATTGGCGAAATGAACTCCCATTAGATTATGGTGGATTCGGTCCACAAACAAACATTCCGCTCATGTATCCCGCAGGGACTAATCCACCTGAAGAAATCAAGAGTAGAGCATGGTCAACTCCTAGTTCCATGAGGAATGTTGATTCTACTTGTGAAGCATATGTTATTCCAGCAGAATACATAAACATTGATAATTAATTATGCCAGCCAAGAAACCAATAAGAAGGTCACAGTTAATTTCACCATGGGGTGTAGGTCAGATGATCAACTTTCCAAAAGATGAATCATTAATGGTTGTAGGGCTTGATATGTGGGAGGAGAAGCTCAGAACGATAGAAGAATTAGATGAATTCAAAGTAACAGAAGAACGTTTAGCAAAAAGATTAGGCGTAAAAGAATTCAGATTACCACCTGATTTCAGAGATCCGGGACTAGGTGTTACCAATCCATCATTAAAAATTCCATTTGTAAGATTTCCTCGATGGCACTATTGTACAAGATGTGGCCACATGGAGAAAGTTTCCATTTATGATTCACAGAAACCAACATGTACAGGTGTATCATTTAATTCAGGAAGGTCTTGTGCAGAACTACCACCAAGACAACGTCAAAAATTAATACCAGTTCGGTTTATTGCAATATGTCCTCACGGTCACATTGAGGATTTCCCTTTTATGCAATGGGTGCATGGTGGTACACAACCTGAAGGACAACACAATTTGAGATTAAGAGCAGGAAGAAGCTCAGGTTCATTATCAGGTATTGAAGTTACCTGTAGTTGTGGTGCCCATAAAACAATGGCTGGTGCCTTCAACGAACAATCACTTACAAAAATTGGAGTAACCTGTTCGGGCGGTAGACCGTGGTTAGGCCAAGAAGCAGAAAGAAACAACACAAATCATTGCGGAGAACATTTAATAGTAGTTCAAAAAGGTGCATCAAATGTTTATTTCTCACAAGTTCGCAGTTCAATCTATTTGCCTCAATGGGAAAAGTCAGTTGACAGACGATTGGTAGAAGTGTTAGAAAAGAATTGGGGATTTCTTACAACTGGAATGGAGAACGGAAATTTTCAGCGAATGCGATTTGAATTAGTTGCAGAAAGAAATTTTGCCGAGGAGAAAAAAGAATTTTATACAGACAAATTATTAGAGGCCGCATCAAAAAGAATTACAGGTGCTGACAGTTCAAATACTGATGATTCAGAGGAGAAATACCGTAAGATGGAATACGATGCTATACTTGCAGAAGCCGGAGGAGAAAATCAGGATTTCTTTGTAACAAAGAATCAGGCGAGTACTTATGGTGATTCAGAAACAGGCGGCGCAATCAGTAACGGTTTTACAAGCATTGGTTTGTTGCATAAGTTGAGAGAGACTAGAGCATTTGTGGGGTTTTCAAGGTGGCTTCCAGATGATGGAAAATCATTGACAGAAAAAAAGAACTTCATAAAACTTGGACAGCGAATTGAATGGCTTCCCGCAGTAGTTGTGAGAGGCGAAGGTGTTTTCTTTGAGTTCAATGAGAAACGCTTGAAAGAGTGGGCTGCAAAAGATGAAGTTATTAAGAGAGCAAAAAAATTATCTGACAACTACAATCGTCCACGGGAATTGAAAGGACAAAAGAGAAGAGAAATAACCCCTGAATTTGTTTTGATTCACACATTTGCTCATTTGGTAATAAACCAGTTCAGTTATGAATGTGGTTACGGAAGTTCTGCTTTGAGAGAAAGAATTTATTGCAATCTTGATTTTCCAAATGAAACAATGAAGGGAGTATTAATATACACTGCATCAGGAGATTCGGAAGGTTCGTTAGGCGGTCTTGTAAGGCAAGGCAAACCAGGAAATCTTGAAACGATAGTTTACAATGCAATTGAAAATGCAAGATGGTGTTCAAGCGACCCTATCTGCATTGACAGCCACGGACAAGGGCCGAACTCTTGCAATCTTGCGGCTTGTCATAATTGTTCCTTGTTACCGGAAACATGTTGTGAAGAATCAAACATGCTACTTGATAGAGCAATGCTAATTGGAGAATTAGATAACCCCTTAATTGGTTATTTCAATTTCAAATAATAATTAAGAAATACTACTTTTAAAAAAATACTCTTGGAAAATCACTTAGTTCCAAAGAAATATATCTCTTAAAATACTTGTCAACTTTTGGCAGTTCCGAAACTTTTCAAAAGTTGATAGGCTAAACCCTCCCCTTCTCCTCCATCCACTTCCCTCTCCCCCAACCCTTAATCACATGTTTCTCACTATGATAAGAAGAACGAACCAATGGGCCGCTTTCTACATAGTCGAAACCGAGGTCGTAGCCGATTTCGCGGAGCTCGGCGAATTCGTCGGGGTGTACGAAACGTTGTACGGGTAAGTGTTTTTTGGTGGGCTGCAGGTATTGTCCGAGAGTGAGTACATCGCAACCAACATTCACGAGGTCTTTCATGCTTTGTACCACTTCTTCTTTGGTTTCACCAAGGCCAAGCATCATACCGGTTTTGGTGCGCATACCGCCTTCTTTGAGCATGCGTAATACATCCAGACTTCTATGGTATTTCGCCTGTACCCTTACCTGTCGGGTGAGACGTTCCACTGTTTCCATGTTATGACTCACCACCTCGGGTGCTGCATCAATGATGCGTTGTACCTGATCGGCATTGCCCTTAAAATCGGGAATTAATGTTTCGAGGGTAGTATCAGGGTTGAGGTTTTTAACGGCTTTGATGGTATTGTACCAGATGATGGAGCCACCATCTTTCAGTTCATCACGATCCACACTGGTGAGTACGGCGTGTTTTACTTTCATCAGGTGAATGGCTTCTGCTACACGCTGGGGTTCATCCCAATCCACGGGTGCGGGTCTACCGGTAGCTACGGCACAGAAGCCACAGCTGCGGGTACATACATTCCCGAGGATCATGAATGTGGCCGTGCCTTCACCCCAACATTCGCCCATATTCGGACAATTGCCACTCTCACAAATGGTATGCAGTTTATGGGTATCCACTAAACCACGAACGTGTTTATAGCTTTCTCCAATGGGTAATTTCACACGAAGCCAGGAAGGCTTTTGTATCTTGGAACTGGTAGGATCTACTTTCGCAACTACTGGTAACTCTTGCATGTACGCCTCTTTTTAACGACAGTTTCCGACCACCGGACTGCCTCTCACTATGAAACAACAAAAATAGGTCACTTTCGTTTACCAAAAGTGAGGGCTACATAGGCGTTGAAAAAGAATTGTTTTTGTGGGTTCAGCAGTAAAATGGGCATTTTCTTGGAGTAATATTCCGCATTCAATCCTACTTCCAGAGCTGAAAGTACCTCATTGTAGCGGCCATAATCAAAACGCAATGCGGTTCTTACATGTGCGCCGGGTACAAATTGCATTTCGCCAAAGCCTTTGGTGAGTCCGCCCCTGCCTAAGATAATGGTGGGGTCTAGGAAGAGATTATCGTTATTATCGTATTTGATCTGCTCTTGTTGGTTGGTGGTGGGGTTTTGGATCTCGATATAGTAGGGTTTCAGCATACCGGCTGTTAATCCCCCGCCGTAAATGGCAGAAACAGCCACCCCGTTTTTATTGCCTTTGCCACCGATCAAACGTTGTTCTCCAAAACCGAGTTTGAAATTGTAGAAATTGTTTCGCTTTCCGTAGATATAACTGGAAACAATAAGGAAACCACCTGAGGCACTGATGGTGGGTACTTTTTCTTCTTTGGGATGTTTGTGTTCACCCAATTCGATCCACCATAAACTGGTTTTATTGATGGTTTTGTATTTCCCTCTTTCATAGAACATACCCCATCCATCGGTATTGAATTTAAAACCGAATGCACCTTGTTTGTTATATACGAGGGCTCCTTCTTCTTCCTGTTTGATCATTTGATTGATCTTCTCCTTTCTCTCTGCCTTTTTCCGGGCTTTCTCCATTTGAGCGGGCGATTGTGTACGTTGCTGTGCAACAACAGCCATTGAACTCAGGAGACCCACAACGATGAATAGCTTCTTCACTTCCATTTGATTTGTTACTTGTAAATTTATGGCAAAATTGACGCAATGACTTCACAAATTATTTATAAAGGTGAATTACGCACCATCGCTACCCATCTACAGAGTGGCACCAGTATTGAAACCGATGCTCCTACTGATAACCAGGGTAAAGGTGAACGCTTCTCACCCACAGATCTTGTTGCCACTGCCCTGAGTGCATGTATGGTAACCACCATGGCCATCAAAGCTCGCACACTTAATATCGATCTCGATGGCACCCGTGTTGATACCACCAAGGTCATGTTAAGTGATCCCCGCAGAATCGGTAAGATCATTGCCCATGTTTATTTTCCATCCACCCTCCAACTCGACGACAAAACCAAAGAACTCCTAGAACGCACCGCCCGCACTTGCCCCGTGGAACGGAGTTTGCATCCGGAGATGGAGTTGGATATGGAATTCTTTTGGACATAGGTTTTAGGGTGCTAGCTGCTTGCTTCTAGCTTTTGGCTATTGGCTATTGGCTGATATATATTTTTTGAGACTTGCTCATTAATAGCTAGCAGCTAATAGCCAAAAGCCAATAGGCTAACATCTCTCTCATGACTCATCCTCTCAACAATCTGTTGCCTACGCTGCAATCTAAACATCTTTTATTAACACAATATTGGGTGTGAAGTTCGAGGAGGGATTGGGTGTCAAGAGCGCTGTGGTTGGGGATGCCGGCGGATTTCCAGTAGCGGGTGACCTTGTTTTGTTCAGGTGCTAATTGATAGAGCCAGTGGAGCAATTTTTCTTTTTGTTGGGTGTTGCCTTTTTCATGTCCGTATGCGAATAAGATAGGCACTACTACATTGATCATGAGATGCAATAACATCTGTTGTCCCACAAAACGTGGCTCTGCGACTACAGGCTCATCAAAAATGAAATGAGTGTTCCAATAGTGGCCGGCTTTCACTTGAAATAAACGCATCACTTCTTCTGCAGTATTCATTTGTCTGACCTGATCAAATAGATGTTCGCGTTGATACAATAACATCGACAATTGTGCTAAACGTATAGTAGGAAAAGAGGCAGGTCGCATACGCATGAATGCCGGTCCACCATCTACGATATCCAATGCATATTTCTTTTGAAGGTGACGATGATTGCGCAACAATGCTTTGGCATAACCGTCTTTCAAATCAGCGTGTAACATTTTGGCTTGTCCAAATAAGAGTGCTTCTATTTCATCAAGATGATGGCGGTGTCTTTTGACGACGGAATAAGGAATGGATCTTGCCACTCTTTCAAAAAAAGCAGCATTCAATTTAGAACCAAAACCCGATGCGAGTTGCCACCAGAACACTTCATCCCAATGCTGTTGATTTTGTTGCAGCATCTGAAAAATCTGTTGCGATTTTCTTTCCAGTCTTTCGATCATCAATCTTTCTTTCCATGCAAACCATGTCAGTTCATTCAATACAGGCAAATGATGATGACAAGCCACGGTACTGATCGTTTGCATCATAGTGGTGTAACGATCCAGTAATAAAGTGGAAATACGGTTTTCTAAAACGAGTACCGGAATATGTGGTGGTGTAGCATCGTCATCTCTCCATACCACATGTAATATCACATTGTTGTAATGTGCATCATCAGAATGTTTGTGACGATGCCAATCGGAAGAAAGAATGTGTAGTTCGATATGTCCGGCTAGGAGTGTTTGTCCGATCCGAATTTTAGCTGCAGAAAAATCAGGTCCTTGATGTGTATTCAAAGTACCGGGATGCAGTATCTGTAATGGCTCACCGTTAGTGGTCAATAAATGTTGCTGATGGAAATATTGAAACTGCCAGATGTATTGCAATAAGCGTTCATTCATGCTTCAGGTTTTGCCTGAAAAATAAATGTGTCGCTATTGCGGTTTCTACCTGATTTTATGAAGTCAATGTAGCGAGTTGTTGTACTACCCTGCTCACGGGTAATCCCATCACATTATAAAAATCTCCTTTGATGGAATGAATACCTACGACTCCTATCCATTCTTGTATAGCGTAAGCCCCGGCTTTATCGTAAGGTTTGTATTTATCGACATAGAAGCTGATCTGCTCTTCAGTTAAGGAATGAAATACCACTTCCGTAATATCTGCAAAAGCATGTTCCTCCTCTCCTCGCAATAAAACCACTCCTGTGATAACACGATGTGTTTGTCCGGATAACTTTTTCAAGATATTGATCGCATCCTGTTGATCCACCGGCTTCCCGATCACTTCATTATTCAATACTACAATCGTATCTGCCGCCAATATCCAACGCTGA
Organism: Sediminibacterium sp.; assembly: GCA_965279585.1. Taxonomy (GTDB): domain Bacteria; phylum Bacteroidota; class Bacteroidia; order Chitinophagales; family Chitinophagaceae; genus Sediminibacterium. The sequence goes on from OZ257248.1 coordinate 2,468,730, forward strand.
TCATCTACTGATAATTTTTCACTAATCACTTTAGCTTTATTACGTGCAATATGAACCGGTATTTCTTCTATCGGCATCGTTGCAGGAAAAGATTCATCGGTGGGTTGCACGATCACTTCAAAAGGAATTTCAGCCCACTCGAGCAACATTTTTCTGCGTGGGGATTGGGAAGCGAGGATGATGGGTTGGGGAGATTGGGGCATCGGGTAATCTGGTTATCGGGTGCTGGGTGCTGGGTGCTAGGTTTTTGGTGGTTGGCTTTTGGCTAACAGCTAATTGCCAACAGCCAACAGCCCTTCTCAGTCGTACAACCTAAAAAACACCATCGACAAAATCCCCGTCAGCATCACGAATTTTATGATCGTGCTGAGACGATGAAAATCGGCGGGGGTGTGGGATTTGAATAAGCGGGTGAGTATCCAAATCAGGGGTGCGATGATAGCGATGAAGCAATATAAAGCGCTGTGCCACCATCCCATCGGCAATACGTAGAACTGTAAGATGACGAGTGCTGCGATCAATACTACCAACCATACGGCTACAAACAATTTGGCTGCATTCACGCCCCATACGATCGGCAAGGTTCTGCATCCATATCTTCTGTCTCCCTCCATATCTTCCATGTCTTTCACCACTTCACGAATCAATGAAATCACAAATGCAAAAGAAGCATATAAAATGGTGAGACGAAAGAAGCGCACTTCTGAATGACCAACTGATAATAAATGTTTGATCTGTAATGGCTGTTTAGAAAAGAATAGAATCAGTAGTACCCAAGCTGTGAGTAATGATATCACCACATTACCTACTAATAATTGCTTCTTGAAATTGGTTGAATAAAACCATAGCAACAATATACTTCCCATATTAGCCAATACCAAGTGCCAGTATAATGAAACAGGCAATGCATACACGGTAAAGAACAATCCGAGCATACTCAGCAGCATGTGCCAGAAGATAACCCATCGTCTACTGATGATGGTATTCACCACTACTTTATCAGGCTTGTTCACTTGATCAATATTCAGATCAAAATAATCGTTGATGATATTTCCCGCAGCAGCAATAAAAACAGAAGCAGCAACAATAAACCAGAATTGTAATCTGGCTTCGCCCTCATCAGCTCCATAAATGCGTTCATAAATGCAGTACTCAAACAACAATTGTGTGAGTATGATGAACACCATATTGGGCCATCGGATCAGTCGTAAAAAAGCGGCGAGTAATTTCAATACAAAGAATTATACTACAAGATAAGTAATGCAAGCATGATTGCAGATAAACAAACTATTATTTCGATGCTACACTGGTATCTTCTCCCCAGTCGTTACGCAACTTCAACACTTTTTCAATGACATCACGAGCACACCCCATTCCGCCTGCCAAGTGTGATATATAGATTGATTTATCCTTGATCTCTTGAGCTGCATCTGCCGGACAAGCAGGCAATCCTGCCAATTGAATAACTTCCAGATCAGGAATATCATCGCCCATATACAACACTTCTTGTTTGGGGATTTGATGTTGTGCGAGATAATCAGTAAGGATTTGTTTTTTGTTGTGCGCTTTCATCCACACTTCTGTAACACCCAACTTATTCAGTCGTTCTTGTACTTCCGGTGAGTCACCGCCGGAGATGATCAATACGCGGTACCCTCTTTTTATGGCGAGTTGTAAGGCATAGCCATCTTTGATGTTCATCTTTCGGGCCATCACGCCATGGGGTAATACTAACAGCGTTCCATCTGTTAATACACCGTCTACATCAAATACGAATGTGGTGATATGTTGGAAAGCGTTTAGCATTCTATATTAGAAAAGAGGGCGATTATTTTTGATTGTCTCTCCATTCGTATACCCATGCACTCTGGATCATTTCAAGATGTCCTTCGTTACTCTCTTCGCGTTTGCCTTCGAAATTGGGTATTTCCAAGATCCATTCCAGCAGGTCTGTGAAACGTATGCGATAGATCTTACTTTCTGTAAAATCATCCCCAAAACGCTCATATAATTTCATGGCAATATCTTCATGATCTGCCCAATGTATCGGAGGTTCAAAATGGCTCATGGTAACTTTAACTTTTAAGTGATTGTGTTATTTGAGTGTGTCACACTGCAATAATCAATCATGTTTCGTTTCAATATTTTTTTTCGCTCAGGCCTCCCGACTAAGTCGGGACCCGTCCACAGGGACTGATTAAGAATGATCATTTTTATCCCACTTCAGCACTCACTATTCACAATTGACAATTCACCATTCACTACTCACTATTCACCCAAAAACTGTGTCTGATCAGGCAACGTCACTTCAACTTCGCCTGATCCATCTTGTAATACGCACTGGCATCCCAATCTTGAATTCAGTCGGGGGTTGATGGCACGATCGATGAAATCTTCTTCTTTGTCACTCAATTCTTCTAAATGCTCCATGCCTTTTTCAACATACAAGTGGCAGGTACTGCAAGCACAAACTGCTCCACAGTTATGATGTAATTCGATACCATTATCCAGACAAACTTCCAATAAACTTTGATCAGGTTCAATACCTGTTAAAGTAACGGGCTCCAGTCCTTTCTGTTCAAATTTTACCTTAATAGTGTACATATCTGTTCCGTTTGGAGTGCAAAAGTATCTCAAAACAGTTTCTTATGGGCATCTAATCTGATTTTTAGCACTAAATCATCGGTTTTCGCAACCATTTACTAGGTATGACCGAATTTGTGCAGGATACTTTGGGTCATTTCGTCATAGATTTTCAACAAATCCGGCTCTTTGGTCAAAAGCGACCGGTGTTTTTCTATCGTAATGCGGTCTCCCCTAAAAGCGGGTCCGGCCTGCACATTTTGAGGAGACTGGGTTTTGATCTGAGCAATCACCCCCTCTATCAGTGGATAGAACCAGGAGAAATCGATCGCTTGTTCCTGACTATAATCTGCTGCCAGATGGTATAAATGATTAGTGAAATTGGATGTGATGGCGGCGATCAGATGCATTTTTAATCGCTTGTCATCATCCGCCTCATGCACTTGATCGGATATGCTATTGGCCAGTTCGCTAATCACTTGTAAGGACGGTTCATTGTTGGCATCGATCATGATGGCACATGCACCTAGGCTTTGCATATTACTGCGGATCATTTTCATCGGCCATAATACCCCATGATTCTCCGCTGCACCATTCAATACATCTTTTGATACCGCCCCCGCTGCATGTACCAGTACTCCCTTTTGAATGTTGAGTTGTTGCGCTACTTCCGTAATCGATCGATCACTGACGGATAATAAAAACAGGTCTGCTTCTTGAGGTAAAGCATCCAGATGTTCCACAGCCTCCGTTCCCAATTCAGCTGCTAACAAACGGGCTTTTTCGGGATGCCTGTTCCAAATGGCTTTAATGGTATGGTTAGCCTGTTGGAGAGTTCTTCCCAATACCGTTCCTACATTACCGGCCCCTATCAGTACGACGTCCATATCTTTATATTATGGAAATGAAATTAGCACAAAGAGTTGTGATCGGCTACTATAAAACCAAACTGCGAACCATCGGCATGGTCTCTCCGCGCATGGCCGCGGAGCAGGCTTTTAAAATATTTTGTACACCCTACACCAAAGGCGTTCATCAAAAACAGCCTCCTATTTTTCACAAAGCCCAAGCCAAGCGCTGGTCGTTTGAAGAAAATGAGATCAAAGGTTTTCATTGGATACCCGAAAAGCCGAATGGACAAAAAGCATTGGTAGTGCATGGCTTCAGCAGTTATGGTTACAAATTCGAAAAATATGTGCAGCCTCTCTTATCTGCGGGATTTGAAGTTTTCTTGTTCGATGCACCTGCACATGGATTGAGTGAAGGCAAGATCATCAATGCACTGATCTATAAAAGATTTTTAGCAGCGATCGATCAACAGTTTGGACAAATGGATGCTTTTATTGCCCATTCATTGGGTGGACTTGCCACTTCCCTCTTGGCCGAAGAATTACAGGGAAAGAGAAAACTGGTATTGATCGCTCCGGCTACAGAAACCAGAACTGCGGTGAATGGATTCTATAAAATGTTCAAAATCAAAGAAGAGGTTCAACAAGAATTCGAACAGATGATTGAACGTATGGCCGGAAAAACAATGGATTATTTTTCCATTACAAGAGTGATGAACAATATCCGGTACCCTGTTTTATGGATCCATGATCAACATGATCGTATTTGTCCGTATACGGATACTTTATCAGTTCAAAAAGCGGGACTCCCTCATATTCGTTTTTACATCACTGAAGGACTAGGACACAACAAGATTTACCGTGATCAGCAGGTGATCAAAAAAGTTCTTGGTTTCTTAACAGAGGAATAGATCGCAATCGGGGTAATCTGTGTAACATGATGGATGGGCCGCAGATTTTTTATGATTGTTATGATTTACGCTGATGGGTTATTATTATCATAACCCATCTTATAAAATCTGCGTTCCATACTCCCCCTTCATCATTCATTATCAGCAGGTAAATACAGATACTTACCTCCCGAAAATCAGGAAGAAACACTTCGTACAATCTCCTGATTTTGTGCACATTTTTTGTGTTTTCGTGGTTTCACCTAATATTGCAGGGTAGCAAAGCCCAATTTGATACCATATATATAGGTATGAAATAGGTGGAATTACCTACGAATGATGACAAATTAAAGTCTGCTTGCGGGCAGAAACGGAACTGTACATGGCAAAGAATTTATTGATCGTTGAGTCTCCGGCAAAGGCCAAAACCATTGAAAATATCCTCGGATCTGATTTTGAGGTAAAAAGCTGTTATGGTCATATCCGGGATCTGGAAAAGGATGATATGGGTATTGATGTCAACAATCAATACCAACCCCGCTATATTGTACCCGAGGATAAGGAACGTGTGGTAAAAGAATTACGTCAACTGGCCAAAAAAGCAGATGAAGTATGGCTGGCATCGGATGAGGACCGTGAAGGAGAAAGTATCAGCTGGCATTTGGCTGAAGTACTCGGATTAGACCCCAAAACGACCAAACGTATTGTTTTCCATGAGATCACGGCCCCTGCCATCAAAAAAGCAGTAGCCCAGCCTCGTCTCATCAATATGGACCTGGTGAACGCACAACAGGCCCGCAGAATTCTGGACAGATTGGTAGGTTTTGAATTGAGTCCGGTATTATGGCGCAAGATCGGTATGCAACGTAGCCTTAGTGCCGGTCGCGTGCAGAGTGTAGCGGTGAGATTGATCGTTGAGCGTGAAAGAGAGATCAATCATTTTGTTCCGGAGAGTAGTTATAAAATTGAAGCCCTTTTTGCAGCCAAAGACATCAACCAGCGTGATGTTACTTTTAAAGCGGATGGTCCATCCAAGATCAGCACCCAACAAACAGCTTCTGAGTTTTTGAAGAGTTGTAAGAATGCGGATTATAAAGTCATCGATGTGACCGTTAAGCCAGCAAAGCGTACACCTGCAGCTCCGTTCACCACATCTACCCTACAACAGGAAGCTTCGCGTAAACTGGGTTATGGTGTAAGTAAGACCATGTTGCTGGCACAGAAACTGTATGAAAGTGGTAAGATCACTTATATGCGTACAGACAGTATCAATTTGAGTGATACTGCGATGGCTGATATCAGAAAAGAAGTGGAGAGCAGTTATGGTAATGATTACTATCAGCCTCGTAAATACAAAAATAAAAATGAGAGTGCGCAGGAAGCCCACGAAGCCATCCGCCCTACTTATATGAATAACAGAACGGTGGCTGATGAAGACACACGCAGACTCTATGAACTCATCTGGCGTAGAACCATCGCTTCTCAAATGAGTGATGCTGAGTTTGAAAAAACCGTTGCTAAAATTTCCATCTCCACCAATAGTGATACTTTAAGTGCGACCGGTGAAGTGATGAAATTTGATGGATTCCTGAAAGTATATCTCGAAGGAAAAGATGATGAAGATGAAGATGATACAGAAGGTATCCTTCCTCCATTGGCTGCCGGACAAGTACTCAACTTCCGCGAAATGACTGCCACGGAGAAGTTCACCCGCCCTGCACCACGTTATACAGAAGCTTCGTTGGTGAAGAAATTAGAAGAATTGGGTATTGGTCGTCCGTCTACTTATGCACCTACTATTTCTACCATCATCAAAAGAAATTATGTAGAGAAGCGTGATAAGGAAGGTGTGAAAAGAGAAGTGAATGTATTGCGATTGACACAGCAACAGGAATTAGAAAAAGAAATTCTGACTGAGAATACAGGTGCTGAAAAAGGAAAACTCTTCCCTACCGATTTGGGTATGGTAGTAACAGATTTTCTGAAACAACATTTCGGAAAAGTGATGGACTTTGGTTTCACGGCCCGTATTGAACAAGAGTTTGATGAGATCGCTGCCGGCAAAACACGTTGGAGCAGCATGATCGATGAATTCTATAAGCCTTTCCACGAAAACATTGAACATACACTCGAAAATGCAGAAAGAGCCAAAGGTGAAAGAGAATTGGGTGTGGATGAAGAAACAGGCAAGAAAGTAATTGCCCGAATGGGACGTTATGGTCCGATGGTACAGATCGGCAATGCGGAGGATGAAGAGAAACCTCGCTTTGCTAAACTCAAAGCCAATCAAAGCATTGAGACCATCACTTATGATGAGGCGATGGAACTGTTCTCTTTGCCACGTGTATTGGGTATGTATGAAGACCAGGAATTGTCTGTGAATGTGGGACGTTTTGGTCCGTATATAAAATTGGGTGATCAATTCATCTCGATTCCCAAAGGTGAAGATCTGCATACTATAGAACTGGACCGTGCCATTGAATTGCTGAAAGAAAAACAACAAGCGGATGCCCCTGTTGCATTCTATAATGAACTGCCTGTTACCAAAGGTAAAGGACGTTTTGGTCCATTCATTAAATGGAATGATATGTTCATCAACATTCCAAGGGCATATGACTTTGACAATCTCACTCAGGACAATATCAATGAGCTGATCGAGAAGAAAATGGAGAAAGAAGCGAATCGCTTTATTCAACAATGGCCTGCGGAAAAGATCAGTATTGAAAATGGTCGTTGGGGTCCCTTCATCCGCTTCAATAAAAAGATGCTGAAGATGGGCCGAAAAGCCAACGGAGAAAAATACACTGCCGAAGAGCTGGCCACCATTGAACTAGAACCCATCAAACAAATGATCGAAGCTCAGGTACCAAACGCCTTTGCAAAGAAAGCAGCGAAAAAAGCAGTTAAGAAGACTGCACCGAAGAAAGCTGCGAAGAAGAAGTAGTGATTGGGGATTAGGTAATCGGGTGATCAGGTGATCAGGATATCGGGTAGTTAGTGTAATGGTGTGTAGACAAGTTTTCTTTCTTTCTTTGGTTTATACAAAAAAATGGAGGGATACATCGTGATGTATCCCTCCATTTTTTTACCCGATTACCTGATCTCCGGATAACCCGATTACCCGACCGAAGGTCGTCCCATCTGACGCAGAAACCTAACGTGTGCTACTACTGCTTTACGCATAGTGGGGTATTCGATGTATTGGAGTTGGTATTCTCTACAGACATTACGAACGATCTCGCTGATGGCGGGATAGTGTACGTGTGATATTTTAGGGAACAAGTGGTGTTCAATCTGGAAATTCAATCCACCTACCAACCAGCTAACCAGTTTATTCTTGGTAGCAAAATTCGCTGTGGTTTTGATTTGGTGGGCTGCAAATTCATCCGGCAATTTATTGGTATCAATATCTGCAATCGGGAATTCAGTGTGTTCTACTGTATGTGCTAACTGGAATACGATACTCAACACAAAACCTGCGAAAAAGCTCATGATGATGAAACCGATCATCCAATATAACCAGCCAACAGTTACAATAGGAAGAACGATGAACACGATAGCATGATACACTTTCACACTCCAGAACTCAACATGATCATTCCAGCTCATTTTTTTCAAAGGCACAGAACCGATCTTACGTGAGAAATATTTTTTGTAATCAGCAAAGAAGATCCAGAATACATACAATAACATGTACAGTATCCAGAAATACACGTGCTGAAACTTGTGTACTTTATAATGTTTTTGTGTAGGCGCCATACGCATAAGGATACCTACTTCGATATCATCATCTACCCCATCTACATTGGTGAAGCTGTGGTGAATCATGTTATGCTTCATATTCCACATAAAATGATTTGCACCTAACATGCTGATAGAAGAAGCTGCAATACGATTCACCCATTTGTTCGTACTAAAACTACCATGACTACCATCATGCATCACATTGAATCCGATAGCGGCAACGAGTCCGCCCAATATGATACACTCGAGTACCGCGAGGTACCAAACAGGTGTCATTAAAATAAGATGTAAATACACCAGAACAAAAGCGATCACCATGATGATGGCTTTTGTGAAAAGCTTCGGTGTGCCGGTAGCCGGAATACCTCTTTCATCAAAATATTGCTGAACTCTTTTCTTTAATTCTGTGTGAAGCGATTGTTTAACCGAGGGAAATTTGGGAGTGGTAACCTGTGACATGTAAATACTAAAAAATGATAATCAACAAAATAACACTAATTCTTTTACACTTCCCTGTTAAAATCCGTTTTTTACGAAACTGTGGCATTCAACGATGAAATATGCTCAATATTATTCCACATTCACCCGATATTTCCACAGGCACTGAATAACTTGTTATTGACAAATACAAGGATTTTAATTTAGTTTGATATATAAAGGATAGGACTAGTACCACAGCTATGCAGGAAACAAAGGAAATACACGCATTATTTACCTTAATAGACGACCCGGATGAGGAAGTCTACTCTACCATCTCTGAGAAAATCGTTGAATACGGCAAGGGGATCATTCCCAACTTGGAACATTTATGGGAGACAACACCCAGTGAAGATGTTCAGGAAAGAATTGAAATGATCATTCATAAACTTCATTTCACAGATCTGTGTAATGATTTTACTGAGTGGAAGAACAGTGCTTATCACGATCTTCTTTTTGGTGCTTTACTGGTCTCTAAATTTCAATACCCCGATCTACAAACCAGCCCTGTTTTAGAAGAGATCGAAAAGATCAGAAGAAATATCTGGCTGGAGTTGAATAGTTTTCTCACTCCGCTTGAACAAGCCAATGTTCTTTCCAGTATTTTATACAACTATTGTAATCTGAAAGGCTCCGAGATCAATTATGAAAAGCCGGATGAATTCTTTCTGCATAAAGTTTTAGAAAGTAAAAAAGGTAATACACTTTCAAACGGATTGATCTATCAGATTCTTTGTGATCAGTTAGATATCAATGCGCGAATCATCAATATTCCCAAGCAGTGTATCATTGCTTTTTTTCATTCAGATTTTGATCCGGCCATGCATCCGGGACATCCGCAAGAAAAAATTCATTTCTATGTAGATGCTACTTCCGGACAAGCTTTCTCTCATGCGGATATTGAGAGTTACTTCAAAAGGATATCTGTACCTCCTGTAGCCTCTTATTTCAAACCACAATCACACAAGCGACTCATTCAGCAACTCATCGAAGAAGTAGCCAAATGTTTTGACAGTCCTGTGAATGCTTATAAGCACGCAGAGCTGATGCAGTTGGCGGGGTTGTTGGAGGAGTGATCGGGTTATCGGGTTATCAGGTTATCAGGTTATCAGGTTATCAGGTTATCAGAAAAACTAGAGAGCAATGTGCTTATTGCACTTACAAATATTTTTTTTCCTCCCGATTACCTGATTACCTGATAACCCGATCACCCCACTCCCTCACCCCAGCACCGCTTCCAAACTAATCGCCATATTATACGCTTTGCTGACAGGACAATTGGCTTTTGCGTCTGCGGCGCATTCCTGAAATTTTTCTGATGAAATACCCGGCACTTTAGCAGTAAGATGTAAATGAGATGAAGTAATGACTCCATCTTCCAACGTAATAGTGCATTGCGTTTCGAGAGACTCTGGCGTGAAACCTGCGGCACCTAATACAAAACTCAACTTCATCGTGAAACAGCCTGCATGTGCGGCGGCCATGAGTTCTTCAGGATTAGTTCCTACCCCTTCTGCAAATCTGGAGTTGAATGAATATTGTGTCTTGTTCAAGGTGGTGCTTTGTGTGGTTAAATGGCCATTACCTTCCTTTCCTGAACCGTTCCATACGGCTGTTGCTTGTCGTTTCATGGTGATTATTTTTTAGATTTGAAAAAATAGTTTTGTATGATCAGTTGGGCTGATTTTGAAAAGATAGAAATACGCAGCGGAACGATTCTTGAAGTTACTGATTTTCCCAAAGCCAAAAAACCTGCTTATCAGCTGAAGATCGACTTTGGTCCGTTGGGTATTAAGCAGTCTTCTGCGCAAATCACACATCATTATTCTGCAGCTGAGCTCATAGGCAAACAGATTGTTGCAGTGGTTAACTTTCCACCCAAGCAGATCGCTAATTTTTTCAGTGAATGTCTTGTATTAGGGGTTTATGATCAGCACAATCAGGTAGTTCTTTTGCAACCGGAACGTGAGGTAGATAATGGTCAATTGATCGGTTAAGCTGCTATTAGAAAAGGATTTGTATATTGTATTACTGATTCTGTTTTACTAAACTACCATTCCATGAGTGAACTCTATTATACTTATTATGAAAGTCCGGTAGGCTTACTCAAAATTGGTGGAACAGATCAATATATTGGTGAGCTGAGTTTTGTAGATAATCCGGATCAGTTAACGTATGGAGAACCGGGAATCAGTGAGATCATGCACCAGTGTACCGAAGAACTCATTGAATTTTTTCACGGCAGTAGAAAACAATTCACGGTTCCTATTCACCAGGAAGGCACTGAATTCCAAAAAAGAGTTTGGAGTGAGCTAACAGAAATACCCTACGGTAAAACCATCAGCTATATGGATATGGCCAAACGCTTAGGTGATCCCAAAGTGATCAGAGCTGCGGCTAGTGCCAATGGCAGAAACAATATTGCGATCATCGTTCCTTGTCACCGCGTCATCGGCAGCGACCGTTCCCTCATTGGCTATTCCGGTGGTATGTGGCGCAAGAAATGGCTGCTGCAACATGAGTTTAAGATCACGCATGGCGTGCAGACTTTGTTTTGATGAGGGTGCTGGTGCTAGGTATCGGGTACTAGGTACTAGGTTATCGGGTAATCAGGAAATCGGGGGTTGAGATGATAGTTGACGTAAAATATTCTAGCACAACCTTTCCTTCTATGGACTATGGACCATAAGCTATCCCCTACTTCATATCCTCACTTGTAAAACTCAATGGCAATAGACTTCCTGCTTGGGGTATGATATATACACTTCCTTCTAAGCCTGCGAGGATGAGTCTGATGGGACTCTTAACTCTTATCTCGTATTCATGTAAACTTTGTCTGCATACACCACAGGGTGAAATGGGATGATTGCTCTTGCCTTTTGTGTTATCGTAGCTGATTGCGATTGTTTCAATGGCGATGCCGGGATGTAAAGTTGCGGCAGCTGAAAGTAATACCCTCTCTGCACAAATTCCTACAGGGAAACTGGCATTCTCCTGATTGGTACCGATGACTATTGCTCCATTTGCCAATCTTGCCACGGCGCCTACTTTAAAAGCCGAATAAGGTGCATATGCCTGACCTGTTACTTCTCTTGCCTGATTCAACAATGATGCATCTCCATGTTTCAACGCACTTGCATCAGCATACACTTCATAGTCTAGTTTGTACTGTTGATGATTCATAAAAACTCATTTAGACAAAAAAGTCCTCAAAGCTTGCGCTATGAGGACCCTTTCGGTAGTGTAAGTTACGAAAAAAGTGAATTATAAAATCGTTAAAACGTTTTGGGCTGCAAGCTACAAGCCTCAAGCTTCAAATAAATACTTCTTGCAGCTTGAGACTTGTAGCTTGCGGCTTAAATTATTTAATGCTCTTCATCAATCTTTTCCATCTCGGACCTTTATCCCAGCTAAACCAGATCAGGGATGCTTTTCCGACGATATGTGTTTCGGGTACAAAACCCCAGTAGCGGCTATCCTGGCTGCGATGACGATTATCACCCATCATCCAGTAATAATTATATTTTGTTACGTACGTGTTGGTCTTTTTTCCGTTGATGATGAATTGTCCATCTTTCTCTTCGAGTGTATTGCCTTCATAAGTAGCAATCAATCTTCTGTACAAAGAGATATTTTGTTGGCTTAATAACAAGGTATCTCCTTTTGCAGGCACACGCAATGGACCAAAATTATCTACACTCCAAGGGTAATTGGCTTCATCTGCAGGGAAGGTCATACCGATATAATTCTCTGTATAAGGAGAATCAGAGACATAATTAGGTAGCTTTCTCAACTTCGATAGCTCTTCGGGTGTGACGTTAAATTTATAGCTACTATCGCTCATCATTTCCAATTGTCCTTTGGTATCATCCAAATCAATTCCTAATTCCTCTTTCAAGAAATCAATGTCATACGATTTCTTATTCGTAACAACTACATGCTCTGTTTGAGAACCACCGGGTACCATGGCCGGTTCTCCATTCACGTACAACCGTCCATTACGGATATGTAATACATCTCCTCCTATTGCTACACAACGTTTGATATAGTTGTCCGTTTTATCCATCGGATGAACAATGATGGGAAATTCAGGGCTAGCAAACAGTTCTTGTCTGTTGCCTTTGAAGGTAAATCGCAACACATCATAATAAGTTACTTTACTACCGTATTCAGGTCTGTTGATGATGGTATCACCGGCAGGGAAATTGAATACCACCACATCATTTCTTTTGACTTCTGTGAATGCCGGAAGTCTTTTATAAGGAATCTGTATCCATTTCAGGTAAGAAGGTGTGGTTTCTGAAAAAGGCATCGTGTTGTGTACGAAAGGAAACGACAATGGTGTTTGTGGTATTCTTGCACCATAGCTCATTTTATTCACGAACAGAAAATCATTCACCAATAAAGTCTTCTCCATACTTTCTGTAGGAATCACATACGCTTCAAATACAAATGTGCGAATGATGGTGGCAGCTACTACTGCAAATACACCTGCATCCACCCACTCTCTAGAGCCTGGTTTCTTGTAAGATTTGAATGCTTCCGCTCCTACCCATTTTTCATCTTTGGAAAAACCGAGATAGGGGAAATAGATAAATGGTAATAAGACCGTAGCGGTATGATGAATAAGATTGAAACGTTTGAAATGCATCACGAAGATGATGGTAATCCAAATGGTGATGAATTGTCCCGCTATCGGAATCAATTGTAACCAGAACCAGTATTTACGGATATGACATTTCTCGACGATCTGCCAGGTATTATAAAAAGGAATCAAAGCTTTCCATGGTTCAATACCTGCCTTTTTGAACATTCCCCACATTCCAACATGCCAGCCAATAATCCCGACGATAAATAGAGCTAAACCCATATTTTATTTTTTGATAGAAACAAAAATATCCTTTTCAGACAGATACTGAAGCAAACAGATTAAAACTTTTGCTAAAACAGGTGATTTCTTGTTGAATAATGTATTTTTATCAGCCCTGAGCGATATCAGACCTCCAAATCTTATCCATGAATCATTTTACGATCAAAGACATCGAGAATCTGAGCGGGATCAAAGCCCATACCTTACGTATTTGGGAACAACGATACCAGTTATTCATCCCTAAGAGAAAGGAAAGTAAACATCGTTATTACGATAATGAAGATCTGAAGCACATTCTTCGGATATCTCAATTGTACCATAATGGTGTAAAGATCTCGAAGATCGCTCAATTACCTGCCTCTTCTATCCGATCTATGGCTATGGAGCAGCCTTTAGGGAAACAAAATACGGATGCTTATATTCATCGACTCATTGAAGCTTCGATTGATTTTGATGAGGATCGTTTTGAAGAATTGTTTGAACAATCACTCAAACAATTCGGGTTAGAGGTGACGATCATTGATGTGATGTATGGTTTTCTGGAAAGAATTGGATTATTGTGGTTAACAGATCATATTATACCTGCTCAAGAACATTTTGCCAGTAATATCATCAAAAGAAAAATGATATCGGCTTTAGATGCTTTGAAAACAAAACCTTCTCCCAGTTCTGATACATATGTTCTTTTTACGCCTGAAGGAGAACAACATGAAATTCCTTTACTGCTCAGTCATTACCTGATGAAAGCAAGTGGTAAGAAATGTGTATACATGGGTGTTGATGTTCCCTTTGTTGATCTGGAAACTTATGTAACACTCAAAAAGCCCAAATATCTGTTCTTTCATGCCATCACCAATCTCTACGAAGAAACGATCGATGACTTACTAAAAGATCTAAAAGAAAAATACAGCGAACAAGAGATCATCATGTCCGGACCGCTTACTAAGGAAGTAACGAAGAGTATCCCGGGTGTTATGTTGTTGAAGTCTATGACGGAAATGTTGGAGTTTGTGAAGAGGTGAAGAGGTGATCGGGTGATCGGGTGATCGGGTGATCGGGTGATCGGGTGATCGGGTGATCGGGTGATCGGGTGATCGGGTGATCGGGTGATCGGGTGATCGGGTGATCGGGTGATAAGACAAACTGAATGACGGAATACTTTATTGTTTACGTAGCTATTTTTTCAAACCTGAAATCCCGATATCCAGATTTCCTGATTACCCAATAACCCAACTCACACATACGCACTCACATCTGCTGCTGTAATTTCTTTTCCTGATAAGATCACGAGTCTTTCCACCACATTTCTCAGTTCGCGAATATTACCTGTCCAATCATGACTTTTGAGGGTTTCTAATGCTTTTTTATCGATGCCTTTTTTGGCTTGTCCGTATTCAACTGCGATATCATCCAGAAACTTATCTACGAGTAGTGGGATATCATCTCTGCGCTCATTAAGAGAAGGTACGTGAATCAGGATCACACCCAAACGATGGTAGAGATCTAAGCGGAAATTCTTTTCTTCTACCTCTTTTAAAAGATCTTTATTGGTGGCCGCTACGACACGCACATCTACCGAAATTTCTTTATCGCCTCCTACCCTTGTGATCTTCCCCTCCTGCAAAGCTCTGAGTACTTTAGCTTGTGCACTTAAACTCATGTCACCTATTTCATCCAGAAATAAGGTACCACCACTGGCTTGTTCAAACTTACCGATACGTTGCTTAATGGCAGATGTAAATGATCCTTTTTCATGTCCGAACAATTCACTCTCTATCAACTCTCCGGGAATAGCCGCACAGTTGACTTCTACCAATGGACCCGAAGCTCGATTGCTTTTTTCATGCAACCACCTTGCCACGAGTTCTTTACCACTTCCATTACCGCCTGTTACCAAAACGCGTGCATCTGTTGGCGCTACTTTATCAATGGTTTCTTTGATACGAAGAATGGCTTCACTCTCACCAATGATCTCTTGCACTTTGGATACTTTACGCTTGAGTACTTTGGTCTCTTGTACCAAAGTGGTCTTATCCATTGCATTGCGGATAGTGATAAGTAAACGGTTGAGATCTGGTGGTTTAGAGATATAATCAAAAGCTCCTTTTTTAACAGCATCAACGGCTGTTTCAATATTTCCATGTCCACTGATGATGATCACCGGTGTATCAGATCCGGACTCTATGACTTTCTGAAGAAATTCAATACCATCCAGTTTGGGCATCTTGATATCGCACAAGACCACATCAAAAGAACCTGCCTGAAACTTCTTCCATCCTTCTTCTCCATCTGCCGCTTCTTCAACTTTAAACCCTTCATTGGTAAGAATATCTTTTAAGACATTGCGGATGGCTCTTTCATCATCTATGATCAGAATAGTTGGCATAGAAACATTTTTTGCTAAGTTAATCA
This sequence comes from Sediminibacterium sp., assembly GCA_965279585.1. Lineage (GTDB taxonomy): Bacteria > Bacteroidota > Bacteroidia > Chitinophagales > Chitinophagaceae > Sediminibacterium. The sequence continues at coordinate 2,484,554 of OZ257248.1, forward strand.
ATCGATTTTCAGCGTAACCCAAAATTCATGCCGAAGGTGAAATTTCTTGGAGCAGCTGCATTATAATACCTTCTTCCAACTGCATTTATATCATTACCTAAGCTATAGGTTTGATTTAATATATTATCCGCTGCCATAAAGATATCGGTCTTTTTAATGCGGTATCCTAATCTGCCTTGCAATAATTGATAAGGTTTTGCATACGCATCATTTGCATCATTCAAAGGAATAGATGATACTGCATTTAGAAGAGTGGTCAGATAGATACCATTTCTCATTTGCAGATCACAACCCAATACCCAAGTAGTTGCAGGAACACCTGTAATCGTTTTATTATTATAATCAACAGCTCCTTGTTGATAATTGGTAAAGCGATAGGGTTGATAGGTATAGGCTGTTGAAAAGGATAGCTCTTTTATTATTCCTGTGCCTTTCTTTACGGGAAATACTTTGAGCATCAACTCTACACCTTGTTGCAAGGTTCCGCCCGCATTCACAAAATATTCAGCCCCACTATTACTGTTTCTTCTTACAATAGCATTATTCAATCTGAACCGATAATAGGCTATATCAAATAATATTCTATCATTGGTGGTACTGCCTTTTACACCGGCTTCCATGTTCCATCCCGATTCTGCATTCAGATCTCCATAGAAATTTCCATCCGAAGGCCTGAATTCAGCGAGTGTAGGGGCTGAAAATCCTTTCGATATAACAGCATAGGTATTTATCTGTGGTTGTATTGCATAAGATATCGATAATCTGGGTGTGAGTACCCCTGTAATTTGTTTACGGATATACACAGAATTTGCATCTGAAAGTCTTCGGTATCGATAAGATTGCTGATTGGTACTTAGGCCCGCGGTAAGCAATAATTTTTCACCATATTTGTATTGAAATTGGGTGAACAAGAACCATTGTACCGCATATACTTTATCCCGATACTGAACGGTATCTTTTACTCCTCCCCTGTTACCAAGATTTTCTATCCATGAGTGTTGGTACTGCCACTCACCTCCCGTATTGATCTGCCATTGATGATTACCCGACTGCTGCTTGTATTGCCATTGTGAACCGGCACCAATATTATCTTCTGCGCGCTCTTCATAATTCGTAATAAAAGGATTTTTAAAGTCGGTGATACTCAATACAGCAAAAGATCGTATGCTGTTATTCTTATTCAAGTCCCATTGATGATGCGCTCCATTATAAAAGGTTTTATTGTAAATAGCGGTTTTTTGTTGTACAGCACCCGGTAATACTGCTGTTGGCTGTCGTGCTTGTTTCGGATTCTGATTGAATTGTACTTCCGTAATACCACCGGGTGTTTGGTAATACAGGTTGGTATAAAAACTGAGAAAGCGCCATTGCTGACGATTTTTTCGAATAGCACCCTGCCATTTGAACCCATCTCTTCTCATGGCAGATTGTTCGCGGTAACCATCAGACTGCAGATGCACTTGATGTAAACTGCTGATGAAATTTGAAGATTCATATGACCATCCTGATTGTTGTTGTAACAACCCATAAGAACCACCTGCAATCCCCCCATACAAACGATGTTTTTTCTGTTGTGAAAAGTGTAATCCGGATTGCAGTAAAACTGCGCCTCCTGTACCTGCTCCATATGCAGCTGCAACAGGACCTTTCAATACTTCCGCACTATGTATCTGTGAAAGGTCTATTAAATTAAGGTAAGTATTACCTCCACCATCCGTTAATGGTAGGTCATCAAAATATACTTTAATGTTTCTTACCCCAAATGGCGATCGTAATAAACTTCCACGAATAGATAATCGATAACTGCCCGGAGATCTTTCCTCCATGCGTATTCCGGGCTGACTATTCATAGCAGGTAAAAAAGTTGCTGTTGGACTATTTCGTATGGCTGATGATCTTATCAATGCGATAGAACCGGGAACAGCCTGCCATTTGGCTCTTCCATAAAAAGCGGTGACGGCCACATTACTAAATGCGGTTGTGTCTGTATCTGCCTCTTGCGCTATTGTACAATATGGTTGGATAATGTTACATAAAAAGGCGATTACCCAAATTACCCAATACTTCATCTCTTAATATTTAGCACAATAATATCGTCGGGCAAGTTATCATTGGTTGTTGAAATATCTACTGACCAATAGCCGTCTTTTAACCGATCGAATGCTATTGGTGTATTATTCCTTGCTAAAAAAGCAGATTCGATTTGATAGGGTAACTGAATAAAAATACGCGTGTCTGTTTTTTTCAAAATATGAACATACACCTGATTCTCTTTTTCTGTCATGGCACCCCATGCCTGTGGTTTAACTACACCCGCTTTTGTTCCATAAATCGTTGATCCGTTTTTCTGCAACCAATCTCCTACCTCTTTCAAGCGGGTTACAAATTCAGGTTGTATCACGCCATTAGGCATAGGCCCTACATTCAATAACAAATTGGTTCCATAACCTGCGGCTTTTACCAGCAAATGAATAATGTCTTGAGTAGATTTATAGGTTCTGTCTGTAATATTGAATCCCCATGAGTTATTAATCGTTTCACAGGTTTCTAATGGCAACTTTGAAACTGCTTGTCCGCTAAGCCCTCCTTTATTTTCTCCCGGTAAATCTTTCTCAAACATTTGAAAATCTTCTCCGGGTAATGGTGATAAATGGTGGTTATTACCAACAAGTGCTTGCGGTTGAAGACGATGAATCAATTCATATATTTCTTCATATTTCCAATTGATTTTAGATCGCTGTGTTTTATCCTCATCATTATCCAATTGATCCCAATGTCCATCAAACCATATACCTGCAATTTCTCCATAGCCTGTTAGTAATTCGGTAAGTTGCGTTTTCATAAAGCTGAGATACGCTTCATAATTACTCTTAATCGTTCGACCTGTTCCCTTACCGGTTCGACCTGTTTCATACGGATAATCAGATCTAAACCAATCTACCAATGAGTAATACAAAAAGAGCTTTACCCCTTCTTCTTTACAAGCTATGGATAGCTCTTTGAGTACATCTTTCCCATACGGGGTATTGGTGATTTTCCAATCAGACGCTTTCGTATCCCAGTTGCTAAAACTATCATGGTGACGTGTGACGAAAGTAATGTACTTCATCCCGGCATCTTTGGCCATTTTCACCCATGCGCGTGCATCAAATTGTGTTGGATTGAAAAACTGCATCAACCGTTTGTATTCTGCTACTCGTATATTTCTGCCATTCATGATCCACTCTCCCGCACCCAATACACTGGAAGCCCCCCAATGGATGAACAGACCAAACCTTGCACTATCAAACCATTGACGACTCTGAAGATTAGCTTCTGTTGGCTGATATTGTGCGTTGGCTTTAAAAGAAGCTGTCAAGATCAAAAAAAGGATAATAGATTTTCTCATGATACTCGATTTGAATGAAGTTAAACAGAAAATAAAAAACCCGGAGTAAGTTCTCCGGGTTATCTATTCAATTTAAATGGTTAGTTGGTTCATTTTTTCATGTACATCACTTCTTTCACCAACTTCACAGTACGCGCAACATCAGGAATAGCAAGAGATGTCAGATTAGGGGCATAGTGCATCGGAGCATCCGCACTCGTGATACGACGAATAGGGGCATCCAAATAATCAAAACCTTCCTTTTGGATTCTATAAGAAATCTCAGAAGACACAGATGCAAATGGCCACTGTTCTTCTACGATCACCAGTCTGTTGGTTTTTTTCACGCTTTCCAGAATGGTCATCCAGTCCAATGGACGAATCGTACGCAGATCGATCACTTCAGCACTCACACCTTCTTTTTCAAGCTCAGCGGCAGCACCTAATGCTACTTTCATCATTTTATTGAAAGAAACGATGGTAACATCGCGACCGGCTCTTTTTACATCGGCTTTACCCAGTGGGATATAGTACTCTTCATCAGGCACATCGCTCTTATCGCCATACATCACTTCACTTTCCATGAACATCACAGGATCTTCTTCATAACGGATGGCTTGTTTCAGCAAACCTTTGGCATCATATCCATTAGAAGGTGATACTACTTTTATACCGGGGATATTGGCATAATAGCTTTCAAAAGCGGTAGAGTGTTGCGCTCCCAGCTGACCTGCACTTCCGTTAGGTCCACGGAATACGATGGGACAACCGATTTGTCCACCACTCATCGCCAACATTTTTGATGCGGTATTGAGGATCTGATCCATTGCCAGAACGGCAAAGTTCCAGGTCATGAATTCAACTACAGGGCGGAGACCGTTTTGAGCGGCACCAACTGCTACGGCAGCAAAACCAAGCTCAGCGATAGGAGTATCTATGACTCTTTTAGGACCAAACTCGGCCAGCATACCCTGACTCACCTTGTAAGCTCCATTGTATTCAGCTACTTCTTCCCCCATCAGAAACACCCTTTCATCTCTTCTCATTTCCTCATTCATGGCCTCTCTTAAAGCCTCTCTGAAAGCAATTGAACGCATATTGTCTGTTTGTTAAATGAGGAGCAAAAATAGCAGATTCTAAGGAATCAGAAAAAATAAACCAAAATGAAGAAAGAAGGCTTAAGTGACAAGAAATAAGGGGGATACAATGAGGGACATCTACCAAAAAAAGAGTGAGAAAGCTTTCACTTTCTCACTCTTGATTCAAATTTCAATATTCGTAATTACCTGTGGCTTAGAATACGTTCCAGCCATAGCTAACATAGTACAGTGCTCCGATAGCAGGATTACCCCAACCGGTACGATAGTACTGGTTAAAGATATTGCTACCACCTACTTTGATCAGTGATTTTGTTGAAGGCAATTTATAGCTGATCATCGCATCTACGGTTTTGTAAGTATCTACCATACCAGATCCAAATGTTCCTTCATAGAAGAAAGAGTTTTGCCATCTGTAAACAACACTGAAACCATAACGCTTGTCCTTACCAAATCCTGTGTTATTCAGAGCAAGGTTCATACGGTATTTTGGAGTGTTGAAGTAAGACACAAATCCGGCAGGTACATCTCCGATCTGATCATGATATAAATTACCGCTGAATGAGAAATTCTTTGGTAAGAGATAGTCTGCAGAAATACCCCATCCAGATGTCTTCACTTGACCCGGAGCATTTACTGAGATGCTATAAGCAATACGTGTATTTTCATTCAACAGATTAATCGGATTGGGTGCATTTCTTGATTGAAGAGCGATCACACCACTTAAGAAATCTTTGTACTGTCCCCAATAACCATAAACATCGATCAATAATTTTTGAGCGATCAAGCCTTTATAACCAACTTCAAATGAAGTCATTGATTCAGGTTTGAACTCTCCAAAAGTTTGTTGTTGCAGAAGTCCCGGATTAGGCGCACCTGCTAACACACTCGCTCCAAATGCCTGAACGCTTGGAAGTGTATAAACAGGGTTTGAACTGAAGTTATAGAATTGACGTAATGCAGGCAATCCTCCGATCAATCGAGTACCACCGCCTACTGTTAAGTTGATCCACTGGTTTTGAGTGGTTGGGAAACGATAAGCTGTTTGATAAGAGAAACGCAGATTGTGATCTTTAGCAAGTTTCACAACTGCTGATGCTCTTGGAGTAAAACGTCCTTTGAAGTTGGTATTCTTATCGTATCTACCTGAAACAGTGATCTTCAATACATCATTCAGTAAACGCTGAGAAATCTGCGTATACGCGCCCAATTCATTGATGGTAATATTACCTGCAGTATCTGCAAATAAAGTACCTTCTGAATTCAGTACATATTGCTTAGCACTTACGCCAATTAACCAATCGGTATTCGTTCTGCCAAGACCCAGATCTTCTGTAAGATTATACTGTCCGTCGAAAACTTTTAATCTTGAACGATCCAAAAACAGACCACCACCTTTTGAGATCGGTGTTCTCGCGATAGATTGGAAACGAGCTGTGTTTCCGATAAATCCTGTTGGACGACCCTGGTCAGCAAAAGTACGAGCAGCATTGTGTGCAGCTAAATTAGGAGCTCCTAATTGTAATGCATTTACATATGCAGCCATATACTGTGGATACCAACTAGAACTTGCCTTCCATGATTCATTGAATAAACGAGTTGTGATGGTAGCATTGAAAGAGTTACCGGCATTTTCATGTGTGCTGTAGTAACGTGCATACCAGTTCTTATGCTTCAATTCCCATTTAAATTGTGCTATACGCAAGTCTTTCAAAGAGTAACGGTCACTTCCGGTATATACAGTATTACCTGTACCGAAATATGCATTGAAAGATGCTTCGATCTTATCTGTCAGCTTGTAAAATAAACCACCGGTCATTTTCATATTCACAGTAGTAGGGTCTACTACATCTTTCTCATCATAACCGGTTCTACTTACTGCTTGATTACCAAAAAGGTTTCTGCTGGGAGCCGCTCCATAAATGATCGGAGAAACACCTGCAGTTACAAGTGCACCTGCACCAGCACCGGTAAGAAATGCATTGAATGTCGCAAGATTAGCTCCCGGATTAGCCGCAAGGAAGTTATTGAAGGCTGTGATGTTAGCAGCAGGAAGTCCGGTTGCAGCAATAACTGCAGAGGCAATATTGCGCAGACTCTGTGTAGTTTCATCACCATACACATTCACCCCATCATAGTTGGGATCACTTTCTCTCCATCCCGGAATTTTAATTCCATTAGGCGTTCCTCCGATACGAGCATAGTTATCAGTCTGATTGGCTAACCAGTCCTGTGCCTGAATAAATTGAGCGTTGATTTTGAACGCAAATTTATCCGTCACTTTTTTAGCCCAACGTAAACTCCAGTCATAGTAAGGTGAAGTGTTACGCTGACTACGATCGACATGGTTAAATCCTTGTTTGATCTGGAAACTCAATCCCTGGTATTTGAAAGGGTTCTTACTGTTGATCAGTACAGTACCATTCATACCACCCGGACCATATAACGCAGAAGATGCACCCGGTAGTAATTCGATATTATCAACATCGAGTTCACTTAGACCGATCACATTACCTACTGAAAAGTTTAATCCCGGCGCTTGGTTATCCATTCCGTCTACTAACTGATTCAAGCGAGTATTACCACTGCTGTTGAATCCGCGTGTACCTACACTCTTGAAGGTAAGACTCGCAGTAACGATGTCTACACCCTTCAAATTGGTTAACATGTCATAGTAGTTAGGCGCAGGTGTATTTCTGATAGCCGCAGTATTGATTCTTTCAATAGAAACCGGCGACTCAAGAATTCTTTCAGCAACTCTTGATGCTGAAACCACTACTTCATCCCCTAAAGTAAAACTAGGGCTAAGGTCAACAGATACAACCTCATTGTCCCCTTTTACCGTCACTTCTTTAGTACCGTAACCTACGGATGATATAATAAGTGTAAATGGGGGTTTTTGCACTGTTGTAAATCTGAAATTGCCTTTGTCATCTGTAAAAGTACCAGTGGAAGCTCCTTTGATCGTAACTGAAACAGCCGATAAAGCCTCTTTGGAACTTGCATTTTTAACACTACCTGAAACGGTAGTTGTCTGTTGCGCCACGACAGGAATCGTAATGGCAGTAGCGAACGCCACAGACAAACATTGACTGTAGAATCTTCTCATGATGGCAAGATTTAGTTATTTATGAATAGCAAAATAGCAATTGTTAGTTTCTTCAGAAAATTTAATTTGTCCACAAAATCAATCGATTGTTAAGAAAAACGATGTCTTTTACAAGCTAATATTCCGGTCACCATTTATTTTCGTGGTATGAATCATCTTCAGCTACCTCATTTGACAAACATTTATCATGGAAAAGTAAGGGACGTTTACACCATTGGCGAAAATTGGCTGGTGATGGTAGCCAGTAACCGTATATCAGCTTTTGATGTAATATTACCCAGACCCATTCCTTATAAAGGCCAAGTTTTGAATCAGATCGCTGCATTTATGCTTGAGGCTACAAAAGATATTTGTCCGAATTGGCTGGTAGATGCTCCTGCACCCAATGTTTCGATCGGGAAAAAATGTATCCCTTTTAAAATTGAAATGGTGGTAAGAGGAAATGTTGTTGGACATGCATGGCGAACTTATCATTCCGGACAAAGAACCCTCTGTGGTGTTACGATGCCTGATGGATTAAAAGAGAATGACTTTTTTCCATCGCCTATCATCACTCCTTCTACAAAAGCAGCTGAAGGTCATGATGAAGATATTTCGAAAGAAGAGATCATTCGTCAGGGATTAGTGAGTGAAAAAGATTGGCAGATTCTTGAAACCTATGCATTACAGTTGTTTGCAAGGGGTAAAGAAATTGCAGCCAAACAAGGATTGATATTGGCTGATACTAAATATGAATTTGGTAAAATTGATGATACCATCTACCTCATGGATGAGGTACATACACCCGACTCCTCCCGCTATTTTTATGCTGATGGATTTGAAGCCAGACAAGCCAGTGGCGAAAAGCAAAAACAACTGAGTAAAGAGTTTGTAAGAGAATGGCTGATCGCTAATAATTTCATGGGTAAAGAAGGCCAATCTGTTCCTGAAATGTCTGATGAATGGATCGATACGATCAGCAAAAGATATATTGAACTGTACGAAAAAGTGACCGGTAAAAATTTCATCCCACAACAACCTTCGGATGAAGAGATCATAAAATTAGTGACTGCTGCGTTGGAAAGAATTGGAGCGATATGAGTGAGTGGTCAGTAGTGAATAGTCAGTAATAAAAATATTTAAAATTTTCTCACTACTGACTATTCACTACTCACTACTACCCTCCCCTAACCTCGGTCTCAACCTTACCCTACTTTTGTTAAAAATATTTTGTCCGTTCTCAACGCCTTTTCGTAATTCTTTTTGACGTTCTACGGGCATGTGAATGGTGTCTTTACACTCTTGACTGCAACAACCTTCATAGGTTTCAGCGCAGGCTTCGCATTGTATAAAAAGAAGATGACAGCCGTTATTTTTACAATTCGTGTGTGTATCTGCAGGTTTACCACATTGATGACATTTCGCAATCACATCTTCGGTGATACGTTCCCCTAAACGATTATCAAAAACAAAATTCTTTCCAATGAATTTACTTTCCAATCCGGATTCCTTTGCCTGTCTTGCATAATTGATAATACCTCCTTCCAAATGAAATACATTCTTAAATCCTTTATGCAACATATAAGCACTTGCTTTTTCACATCGAATACCTCCTGTACAATACATAATGATATTCTTGTCTTCATTCCCCTTCATCATATCAACTGCCATGGGTAACTGATCACGAAAAGTATCTGACGGCACTTCTTTTGCATTCACAAAGTGACCCACTTCATATTCGTAATGATTCCGCATATCAATCACAATCGTATCCGGCTGTTTTAATAATTCATTCATTTGCTCTGCATTCACATAACGTCCTTTTCTCTCCATGCTGAATGAAGGATCTTCAATACCATCCGCTACGATCTTATCGCGTACTTTGATCTTGAGCACCCAGAAACTTTTTCCATCATCATCCACAGCGATATTCAGACGAAGTCCATCCAGTGGTTCAATACTGTATAAAAAACTTCTAAACGCATCCATATGATGTTCGGGTACACTGATCTGTGCATTGATGCCTTCCTTAGCCACATAAATTCGACCGAAGACCTGTAAAGCATTCAATTGCTTGTACAAATAATCTCTAAACTCTTGCGGATTCTTAATGGGAAAATACTCGTAAAAACTAATGGTGATACGATGGAAAGTCTCTTCCATCAAACGTTGCTTCAACTCTTCGTTGGACACACGGTTGTGTAAAACAGGCATAATTTTCAAATTTCAGCCCTGTCTCGCCTGAGGCAAAACAGAATCCATGAATAATGGAACCACTTGCAGGGTGGTCAAAATCAGAACAAAGATAAGATGATATTTCTGATGTCAGATGGCAGATCTCAGATTTAAAACATATCTGACATCTGACATCCGATATTTGCCATAAAATTGTATTACTTATTATAATACCGGACATAATCTGCTTCAGCAGCAATGTAACCAAAAGAAGCCCAGACCTTTCCTTTCAGTATTTGTTCGTAGTAGGTCTTTGCCTTTTCTGTTTCACCATTGTATCTGTACCAGTTGGCTACGCCATATGCTACTGCATCACTACTCGTGACACTACCGTTTACCATCATTACTGAATCAACAGAAAGCAGCCCTTTGTATAATAAACACAACTTTTGATAAGCATTATTTTCAATGATATTCATTTCCGTTTTGATCGGTGCTAGAATCCGTTGTGCAGCTGAGTCATTACCCATCATTCGATATACCATGTATAGCCAATGCGTCGTTGAAACCAATTTATCATCATTCTCTGATTCTTTCACAGCTCGCTCGTATACAGGCAATGCTTTTGACAGATCATTTTTCAGATAATATGCCAACCCTAAATGATACCAAATATTAGAGTGCAATGAACTGATGGGTATATTCAATGCATTGGGTTGTCCATCAGGTTCTACCTCATCTTTCTTGCCCTGAATCAATGTTGCTGCTTTTTCAAGATCCGCTATAGCACGATCGAATTCTCGGATAGAGATATATCGATGTCCACGATGACGATACATCCTTGCATCATCTGGAAACTTTTCAATACCCTCGGAAAAAATGGTGATCGCTTTTCTGAAATCACCTTTGTATCCCGCCCATCTACCATACCAGATCATTTTATCAGCATCATTCGGAGATGCTTCATAAGCGATACGGGCACTATCGAACTTGATCAAAACATTTTCATAAGGCGAATTGGGATACAGCGTATCTCCCATTAAAGAGATGGCTTGTGCACTGTCTGATAAGGGTGTAAACAAAATAGTCGTATCGGTTTTCTTTTCTTGTTTACAACTAAGTACCCATACCAGTGCCGGCAGTAAAAAATAGTACCCCTTTTTCATGTTGTTGTTTGTTAAGGATGAGTTTGGAAGATAAAACATCCTTTTATCCTTTCAAACACTTATTTATCAATCATCATTCCTGCTTTCGAGAAAGAAAGGAACAGTGATTCTGATACCTGTTGGTGATGGCCCATTGGTCTCAAATCCTTTCACAAAATCAACACGCATGATCTTGAGGATGTTCTCCAGTCCTACAAATGCTTCATAATAATTTTTCCCTTTCTGTGTGTGTAAGAGATTGGCACCTGTTACAAGGAACCAGTTCAATCTTTTGAACCCCGGTATTTTGTTGGTCAATAAACCATTCAAATGATATTCAACATGTGCTGTGGCAAATAACTTAGAAGTATTGCTGTATCGATAATAAGGTGCCAGTTGAAAGCCTGATAAGGGATCATTGGCTAATACCGTTTGGTTACCCAAGATATGCTGATAATCCGGTATGAATACCTGTTTAGCACTCAGGAAACCACCTACCGCTAAACGATAACTAAATTCACCCCCCAATTTCATATCGAGGTCATCTGTAACAGTCAAGCGCCATTTGGTAAAATCTGCATCACTACCCAATAACCCTTTGATGCCTTGCGTGATAGAAAGATTAAAGTTGGGATAATCAGATCCAATACCAATTTTTCGATCAGGCAGTTCAATGTATTTTCCACCCGGACGCCAGTTTAATGAAGCCGTAAGAGTGGCAGCCTGATTTCTTGGCATCACTGCATTGGTAATATCGATTGGATAATTGGGTGTAAAAGTTCTGTTAGCAATATTCTTCCAACTCACAGGATCAGGCAGATTATTCAATCCAAATCTGTCTTGAAACTGAAAACTCCATCCTGCTGTCAACCCATTCCCAATCCCTGATGAATGAGCGATTCTAAAAAAATTCGCTTCATATATTTTCATATGGTTGTTCTCATACAGCAATGTCGTGTAAGTATTGATCCTTGATGTGATCGGTTGTGCATTGTTGTATTGAAATACCCTTCTACCTGCCGCAAAACTGATATTATTAAAATACTTTTTCCCGAAATTATATCGAGCAGTCAGATGGCTATTAAAATGTTTATTCGCAAAACCATATCGGAAATAAGGTGTGATCTGTAATGACTTTCTTCCTTCATAACCTTTGCTCCATGTGGGTGAGAAATGAAGTACTCCTCCTTCCACTGTATTATAATTAAGGGTATTGATCAACGGATCAAAGCTCACAAAGACTTTTTTCTTTTGTTTGCTGATAGACTGCCCCGTCAGCAATAACCCACTCAGTGAAAACTTGTTTCTTTTGCGATCCACAGAGTCCATATACTTTGGATCTTTACGTACCTGTTCCAAACTATCTTTCTTTTTATAGTCTAAAGCTTCTTCGGTCAGCAAAGGAAGTGGTCTGATACTATCCCAGTATGCTATTGATTTTTTGTTGGCGCTGTCATAGATTTTGATCAACGTGTTATCAAAGTATTTCTTTGTGAATACAGGATTCAAATTGAATCCATCATATACCTGAACAAAGCTTCCAAAGAAATCAAAGCCAAACAATTTACCGGATGGATAAATCACTTGATTTTTAATGACCCATTGCTTTCCTGCAGGTACGTATAATTGTTCTATGGTAAGTGTATCCAGCAACTGCATTTGTTGCTCTCTCACCAGATTCAATCGCAAACTATGTATTCGCCATTCATTTTCGATGATATTAATGTAACCTTGGAATAATGGTTCATATTTTCTTCTGGGAATGACCTTGATCCTACTGATCTCAACTCCATTTTCATAAAAAGTACCTTCGAATTTATATCGATAAAAACTGATGGCATTGGTTGCAATGGGAGAAATAAAACCTCGAGGATTTAGGTTCTCCCCAGTTTGTATGTTATTGTTGTAAAATGAAATGATCTGTGGACTGCTAAAACCAAACGCATCACTTCTACCGCTTACTTTGGTAGAGATCACTTCTATCTTTTCATTCTTTGGCTCTTCGACGGAATATTTAGCAATGGTTTCTGAAAGAAAGAGCATTTTGCGTTTACTGGTATCCCCGTCTTCAAAATCTACTTTTTGACCAAAAAATCTTTTGGGATAATCGCGGAGTTGTAATTGTCCTTTGAGGTAAACATCCGCAGTGAATTTTTTGATCTCTTTGAGATGATAGGTTCTTTTCTCAATGGCTTTCCTGATAATCGCATAGGCCGGATCTTCACCACCTGAACTCACCATTACCTCTTGCAAATTGTACTGTTGCGGCTCTAATTGAAAATCAACAACCTGGTTGATCCCTTTTTCTATCACGATCTTTTTCTCTGCTGCTTTATAACCAATATATTGACAAACCAAAGTATAGCTCCCGGGAGTCAATTGAAGATTATAATAGCCTTTGCTATTTGCGGAAACACCCTGTGTGGTGCCTTTCACTAAAACGGAAGAAAAGGGTAACACTTCTTTGTTGAGATCGGTGATGGTGCCGCTCACTGTTTGTGATTCACCTCTAACCAATGCTATAACAAGAAAAAATGCGGATAAAATTATTCTCATACAGGATAAGTTCTAACGAAAGTAAGTAGCTCTTAGCCTGTTTTAATTACAATAGTGATTAAAGAAGGAACGCTTTAACTAAATATTAGTGAATTCGTGATTGAATGTGATATGGGACGCGGATTTTTATGATTGGTTATGATTGGGGAATCGTTTATAAACAAACTGATCATCATAATGGATCATAAAAATCTGCGTACCATCATTCTTACTTCGATCGCTGTCGAAGATAACTACCGGTTAACGCAGAAAGGCCAGCTACCAACCCACCAATCACACCTGTAACGAGAATCAAAACAATATAAGAACCACCCATAGGAAGTATTTGCGCCACTTTGGTAGCCAGTAAATGATCATTGGCACTATCCTTTATAAAGGCCAATGTTGCCCACAGTAAAAACAAGCCTGTGAAACCGGATAAGAATGCCCTACCCGCTTTTTGATGAATAGCAACAGCTACAATCAATGAAGTGATGGCAAAGCTCCACCATGGCAGGATACCATACAACCCTGCGGCAAATGCCAATACAGCAGTTAATATCACAGCAGATAAAAATTTCATTTCGTCAGGTTTAATTGTTGAAAGTGATTCTCCATTTGATCTGGCTACTTTTTTCAGCAGCGGCTTTTTTCAGGAATAAAATGCGATAATATTTTCCTGCAGCCCAACTATCGACAAAACTATCATAATACTTGCTACCCGGGTTACCACTTTGTCCGCCGGGATATACCCCATAAGCTTCTATCTCATCTGTCATATGCACGATCATTCTCCAACTTGGGCCATGTACTTTTGTAGTGGCATTGATAATATGAACACCTCCTCCAATCGGTAGATGCAATCTGCTCAATGGATCGATCTTCAACAAATGGCTCACACGTGTATCTTTAAATCTACCCCATTCCAATTCATTCTTTTGTTCCAACTCTTTACATTTTACACTTGCCTTTTGGATGGCCGTCATCACTGCATCGTACAATGTTTCCGTTTTATCAGGGGTATTGGCATTATCGGCAAAATAGTAGACACTATCACGCAACATTACTTCTAATAGTACCGGTTCATCGGGCCATGGCAATGCCAATTTCGATTTTTCGAATTCATCTTTCCAGACAGTTGTTTCAAGACTATCCCATATAGCTCTGAAAACGGTAGCGCCTTTTTCCCCCATATCATTGCGCAGATTCCATGATTTGAGTATTGAAATGTATTTTTTCCCATCTGCATCCAAAGCAGCTTCATTCACAAACTTCATCAACGCAGGTCTTGCCATCTCAGCAAAAACATTATAGTTGTCTGTTTGCAAGCGCTGCATGTCTTCTGCAGTGATATCACTCATAGCAGCCAATCGTTTGTTAATGATGATACCACGATATAATGGAAAGTCAGCTGATGCACCTAAATAATAAGGATAAGTATCATCGGTGGATCTTTGATTGGCACTACTGATGAATCCACGTTCGGGATTTTTTTGCATGGGGTTCTCTTCATTGGGAATAATGCCCTGCCACATGTATCTGGTATCTTCACCCGGCATAATAAAATCGCCTTGTCTATTCCATCTGGCTACAAAAGCACCTTGTTGTTTGATGGCGATATCTCCTGTCTTTGAAATAAAGGCAAAGTTTTGTCCGGGACAGGTCCATTTATTGATCGCTGCTAAGTAGTCATCAAAATTCTTAGCTCGATTCAACTCATAAAATGTTTGTAATCCTTGTCCTCCATCATGTGCTGTCCATTTTACAGCTAAATACTTACCTGCAGTATTATCATTTTTATAAGAACCATCATACATCACCGGGCCCAATGCCGTGTAGGCAACACGATCTATGACATCCGGTTGTCCTTTCACCTTGATCACTTCTTCTTTGATATCAGCACGATTCCAAAGTCCGTTATACCAATATTGTTCAAGGGTACTGTCTTTGAATTTCATGTCATAAAAATCGATCACATCTCTTCCTGCATTGGTAACACCCCAAGCAATGCTGTCATTGAATCCAATGATCACAGCCGGAGAACCCGGAAAGCTAGCACCGTAAGTGCTATGTGTAGGTGTGGTTATCTGTACTTCATACCAAAGTGAAGGAAGATTCAATCCAAGATGCGGATCATTTGCAAGGATCGGTCTTCCACTTTTGGTTTTACTACCTGCAACAGCCCAGTTATTACTTCCATTGTTTTTATCCGGAACAACCGGTGAGGTAGCCGTATTGAAAGTATTTGTTTTACCCAAATAAACTGAATCAACATCAGCAGGTGCCGTTACCGGTACCGCAGGAGCCGGATACATTGTGCCTTTAGGAATAATCGGATCTAAAGAATCTTGAACATTCGTAAATAATTGATCAAAATCTTCATAGCCAAAATAGTTTTTTGCATTGGTCATTTGCAGATCACTGGAAATACCTCTTCCTGTAAGATCATATGACATGAACATCAGAAAGAGATAGGTTTTGAAGGGTGTCCACTCTTCAGGTTTATAATCCAGCAATTTATACTCGAATGGAAGTTGATGTGGTTCTAGTGATCGAATATAATCATTCACACCATTCGCATATGCTTCCATAGCCGCTTTGATGTCCTTGTTCTTTGAAGCTTCACGCAGCGTTTTTTCAGCTGCATAGACCATTCCCAATCTTCTGAAATACTTATCGGTATCAATTCTATCCGGACCAACGATCTCACTCAGTCTTCCTGCTGCTACATGGGTTTGAAATTCCATTTGCCATAAACGGTACTTTGCATGCAGATAGCCTTGCGCATAATAGGCATCCGCATCATTCTCTGCATAAATATGAGGTACTAATCTTTCATCCATGAAGACTTCCACTTTCGACTTGATTCCTGTCAGTGTGATCTCTCCATCATGAGACGCATCTGAAGATTCTGCATTTTGCCAGAAACCTTGTTGAGGAGAAAGAAAATAACCCAACCTTGGCGTTTTACTGCCACCTACAGGCAGTTGCGTATTGAGAGTTATTACAAGTCCGGCTGTACAGATAGCCGAAACCAGCATGGGGACAATTCGCATAGCATCAATTTGAATGATGAATTTAAGGGATTTTGGGGTATAGTTGTTTCAACAACTATAGATAGGGTTGTAAAAAGGCTTTAAATCAATTTTCTTTTTTAAACCTGCTTCAACTATTTTGGTCTTACCCAAAAGCCCTGACATGAAAAAAGCCCTGATTACCGGTATGTTTATCGTATCGATAACCTTACTGCAATTTTGTAAAAGCAAAGACAGCACAGCTCCGGTCTATGAATCTGTAACCAATACCTTTGGTTCCAACATCAATTTAAGTCAGCTCGAGAATTATTCCAATCAGGGTGCACCTGTCTATGTTACGAAAGATAATACTGCCGGAAATCCTATCACCAATGCTAAAGCAACTTTAGGGCGTGTGTTGTTCTATGATAAAAATCTAAGTATTGATAATACAATATCCTGTGCATCTTGTCATCAACAAGAATTTGCTTTCAGTGATACGGCTCTTGCCAGTAGAGGTGTTAGCGGTGGACTTACAGGAAGACATTCTATGCGTTTGGTCAATGCCCGCTTTTCTGCTGAAGCAAAATTTTTCTGGGATGAAAGAGCGGGCACTCTAGAATTACAGACCACCCAACCGATACAGGATCATACTGAAATGGGCTTTAGCGGACAGAATGGTAGACCTGCCATTGGGGCATTGCTTACGAAACTACAGGGCATTAATTATTATCAGGATCTTTTTCAATTTGCTTACGGAAATACAACCATCACTGAACAGAAATTACAGGAATGTTTAGCACAATTCATCCGTAGCATTCAATCATTCGATTCAAAGTATGATGTGGGACGAGCACAGGTAAATAACGATAATCAAAACTTCCCCAATTTTACGGCTCAAGAAAATCAGGGCAAGAACTTATTCCTTACACCGCCTGTTTTTGATCAAAATGGTATCAGAACAACGGGTGGATTAGGGTGCGGTGGTTGCCATAGAGCTCCTGAGTTTGATATTGATCCTAATAGTGGCAATAATGGTATTATCGGCAGATTGAATGCCACCGGCATAGACGTGAATAATACTAGGGCTCCGTCACTTAGAGATCTGGTAAATCCATCAGGATCACTGAATGGAAATATGATGCATACCGCTGCTATCAATAGTTTGCAGGCTGTGATCGGACATTATGGTAATATCAATATTGCTCCCGGCAACAATAGATTGGATCCTAGATTAAGACCTAATGGTAATGGCCAACAATTGAACCTAACGGCAGCTGAAGTGAATGCAGTGATGGCTTTTTTAAGAACCTTGACAGGATCGAATTTGTATACCGATAAAAAATGGGCAAACCCATTCAAGTGATCAACTTAAATGTTTGATCAAAGTTTGTACCTGCTCAGTTGTATTGAAGGAGTGTAACACTATTCGTAAACGCTCCTTCCCTTCCGGAACAGTAGGATATAATATCGGGCGTATATCAAATTGATATGCTTGTAATTGTTCTGCCAATGCTTTCACTGCTGCATTTCCCGGAACAACTACACCTTGTATCGGTGTATGTGATATCAATTTGTCATACCGTAGTGATGAAGACTGAAAATATCGGATCAAATCTTCCAAATGCTGTCGCTCCTGATTCATGGTTGGAAATACATCATAAGACTTGCTGATCATCGCAATAGCATGCTCAGGCAATGATGTTGAATACATGAGGCTTCTCGAAAAATTGATGAGATAGGTTCTTAATTGTTCAGATCCTAATACCACAGCACCATGGCAGCCGCAGGCTTTTCCAAATGTATGGATACGTGCAAAGATCTTTGAGGCATACCCCAAATGTTGCACCAGACCTTCTCCATGCTGCCCTACTACACCGGTGGCATGTGCTTCATCAATGATCAAATGTGCTTGATAGTTTTGTGCAAGGGTAATTAACGCGTCTAATGGACAAGTATCTCCATCCATACTAAAAACAGATTCGGTAACAATAAAAATGTTACCGGTAGCCTGTTTCAATTTTGATTCAAGATCATCCAGGTCATTGTGCGCAAAAGAAAAAGAACGGGCAAAAGAAAGACGTATCCCGTCTCGTATAGATGCATGAGATAGATAATCATATAAAATCGTATCCCCCTTTTGTGGCACACAGGACAGTAATCCCACGTTAGCATCATATCCTGAATTAAAGATCAATGCTGCGTCAGCTTCATGAAATGCAGCGATTTTTTTCTCCGTTTCATTGATCAATGGATAATTACCTGCCAATAATCTTGAACCTGTTGAGCCTGAAGCATATTGTATCGTTCCTTCTTTCAACAAGTGATGCGTGGCGATGCCTAAATAATCGTTAGAACAAAAATCGATGTTTCCAATAGGCTGCTGCAACTTTCGGAGTGACTGCTTGGCCAAACGCTCATCTAATTTCCGGCGGAGAAAATCATCAGGATACATAAAAGTAAAACTAAGGCAAAAAGAAAATCTAACCGCTGCAAGTATTTACTTTGCAGCTGAAATCATAGTGAATGGAATTATCTGAGCACACAAAGAATATTCTTGGACTGCAATTACCTACTGACCCACGTTGGGTAGATCTGGCTAGTATGAGTCTGGAAGACATACTTACCGATCATGCTTATTGTGAGCAGAAAGCTGCACTAACCTGTATTTCTCTGATCCAACGATATTCTCAACGTGTTGAATTGGTAAAACAACTCTCCCCCATTGTTACAGAAGAATGGGGACATTTTAGATTGGTATTACATGAATTACATAAACGCGGTTTACAATTAGGTACCCAACGAAAAGATCTGTATGTAAATAAGTTGATCGAGTTTCAGCAAAAAGGTGGTGGTGAGGAGGGACGTTTTCTCGATCAGCTACTCACTATGGCGTTGATAGAAGCCAGAAGCTGTGAGCGTTTCAAAAGATTAAGTGAAGGATTGAAAGATGAATACCTGCGCAACTTCTACCGACGTTTTATGGAAAGTGAAGCAGGGCATTATACTTTGTTCATTGAACTATCAGAATTGTATATCGATAAAGCAGTCGTTCGCAAACGTTGGAAAGAATGGCTGGATTATGAGTCACAGATCATGCAGGAACTGGAACTTAGAGGCGATAGAATTCATTAATACATGCCACTTTACCTATTTAAACAAGACTCGAAATAAGAGATCTCTTCCTTCCAACTGATGTATGGATATTGCTTCTCCATCTGTATCGCTTTACTCAGATAGGTCTGTAAAAACTGTTGATGCTGTTGTGTAGAAGGATTGAATGGTTTATGTTGAGCTGCTAATCTGATCGGTTCAATTTCTTTCAAGAGTGCTTTTGTTTCTTCAGACATACATGCGTTTACCAATTTTCCCCAAACGTATTGAGTTGCATGATAGTTCGGATGAACAAGATCTTCAGCGTAGAAACGATAATCACGCAGATCATCAATCACTAATTCATAGGCAGGAAAATAATATAGGCGATCGAATTTCTCGACCAAATGATGCACTGCCTGAATCAATACGGCTTTGCTTTTATTGTTTTCTATGACACCTTCTCGCAAATGTCTTACCGGACTAATGGTGAAGATGATCTGAAGCTTTGGATTGAAATGAAACAACCGATGGATCATATGATCCAACATGCTCAGCACTTCTTCTGTAGTTAATAGTTTTTTGGCGAACCAGTCGGCCGGAGCTTTATGATTATTGGCCGCAACAGTACCTTTCTTTGCATTAGCTGCTTTTTCAGTTAAAGTATATACCCATGCAGAACCCAATGTGATCATGATCTGATCTGCATTTTTTAAAAACCGATGTGCCTGTTCTGTTGATTGATTGATCTTTTGTAAAGCATCTTCTGGCGTAATGCCTGAGTAACGACTATGATGTTTCCAGCTATGCCAGCTTTCATTGAGTGTAAAAAGATCGTCTATAGAAAAAACTTTTTGTTCTATATACTGTGTGATCGCTTCGTTGACACTTACAGGATTGAATAAAATACCATTGGGATTTTCCAATACTGTAAACTTATACTTCGATAACTTCTCTCCTATATTTTCAGTAAAACAAGAACCTATCAACATCAAACTTTGCTGATGATGGATCAGTTGATCAGGTGATGATATATCAAATTCGTAGTGAAACTTCATATGCTTTTATTGAAAGACCTGTGCAGCGAGTTGCCCGCTTTCAAGAAGCGCTCCCCGATCTAACTGTTGGAGTAGGTTTTTAGATTGAAAGAAAGGGATCATTTTTTCGGTATCCATATTCCCCACCAGATCATCTTGCGCCATCGGACAGCCTCCGATTCCTTTCATGGCACCGTCAAAACGCTTACAGCCTGCTTCATAAGCTGCGGCGAGTTTGGCCTCCCAATTCAAAGCTGTTGAATGTAAATGCACTCCAATGACTGTTTCTGGATATTGCGGGATCAATGTGGTCAAAGCAAAACGAATTTGTTCCGGACTAGCTAACCCCACTGTATCTGCCAAAGAAATAATACCAATACCTTCCTTGACCATCACATCTGTCCAATGAAGTAAAATATCATCATTGTAGACATCTCCATATGGATTCCCAAATCCCATACTCAAGTATACCACCAACTCTTTATTATTTTTTAAACAGAGTTCCTGAATGGCTTTGATCCTGTCCATACTTTCCTCCATACTGCTGTTGGTATTTCGTTGCTGAAAAGTGGGAGAAAGAGAAAAGGGAAAGCCTAGATAACTGATCTCATCATATACTACTGCTTCTTCAGCACCACGCTGATTGGCAATGATGGCCAATAATTTTGTTGAACCATTCAATGCTAGTTGAGGGATCACTTCTTTGGTATCAGCCATTTGTGGTATGGCTTTGGGAGAAACAAAACTTCCGAAATCCAATGTGTGAAAACCTACTCTCAGCAATGCATTGAGATATTTAACTTTCACTGATGTAGGAATGGGATGATTCCATCCTTGCATAGCATCACGAGGACATTCAATCAACTGTATTGGATGATCAAGGGACATACAAGAAATAAGTTAAGATGAATGCAATCTTTGTTTCATGGCCTCATACAAAATGATACCCGTAGCCACAGAGACATTGAATGAATCAAATTTTGTAGCCATTGGAATGGTGAAGAATGCGTCAGCAGCTTTTGCAAGATAAGGTTGTACACCCTTGCCTTCATCACCCATGATCACACAGCAGGGATCTTTGAATTCCAATTCAAATACTTTTTTATCTGCACGCATTTCACTGGTGAATACTTGAATGCCATTCAGGTGCAAAGTATCTACCGCTTTCAGTAAACTATTGACCCTGCACACATGAATATGTTCCAAGGCTCCAGCACTACTTTTCATAGCCTCTTCATTCAAAGCACCTACTCCTTTATCAGGAATGATCAGTGCCTGTGCACCGCAACAAAGTGCGCTTCTAGCGATAGCGCCGATGTTTCGTACATCCGTTACCCCATCCAGCATCACAAATAAAGGCAGTTCGCCTTTTGATACCACATGATCGATCACTTGTTGCAAGTCCATGTATTGAACCAATGCCGCAAACGCGATCACACCTTGATGGTTAGCGCGGGTCATTCCATGTAACTTCTCTTGCGGCACCAATTGTATGGGAATATTCTTTTCCCGAGCATGCTGACGTATCTCAGCGATGGATTCTCCGGTAATATTTTTTTGAAGCAAAATCTTATCGACCGGTCTTCCCGTTTCCAGCGCTTCAAGCAAAGGCTGGCGACCAATGATAAGTGAACTCTTTTTAACAGGCATCTGCAAAGGTATTATTAAAGCTGACCTAAAACTTTCATCAGCTTAATTTTTGTAATGGCAGCAACAGTCATCGAATCCGTTATGACTCCATTTTCGACCATTTGCCAGGCTTCTTCCAGGGATACTTTCTTGCTCAGCAATGCTTCTGTCTCTTCGGGTTCAGCTTCTCCTTCTTGCAGATCAGTAGCTAAGTAAATGATAGCTAACTCATCTGATACCGAATTGGATAAATGCATGGTTTGCAAATGCTTCCAATTTGCTGCTACTAGTCCTGTTTCTTCTTTTAACTCCCTTTGCGCACTTTCCAAAGGATCGGTACCTGCCGGAGCACCGCCTTCCGGGATTTCCCAACTATATTGATCTAGAGTGAAACGAAATTGTCCAACCAGCCATAATTGCTCATGATGATCCAATGCTACGACTCCTACCGCCACATTTTTAAAATGGATCTTCCCATAAATACCTTCTCCGCCTGATGGATTAAGCACCGCATATTCCGTCAGTGCTATCCATTTATTTTCATAGACCTTTTTTTCACCCAAGATGGTCCAAGGATTGTTTTCCATTCGTTTAGTTTCGTTTGAGTAATCGAGTAACAGTGGTCAAAATCATGAATACCAGTAAGATGGACACGATCAGGAACTTTATGGCTGCACAGTACCATGTCAGTTGCAAAGAAGAGATAGAATAATGTCCATTAATGGATTGTAGCATCAATATATTTTCTGTAACATCCAGTATTCCCGCCAAAAAAGCCATCCGAATCCCTGTAGCACCAAATCGTTGCATGAATTGATTACGCCACTGTGTAGTACTCTTTGCAACACCTAGAACAAAGAACCATGTATATGCAACTATAAAAAGAAAATCGAGTAGAATATTATTTCGGACTACTTCTTTATTCCATGCTGTCAAAACTGTAGTTAATTTTTCAGGTGTATCAGCAAACTCCAATGCTAATATTCCGGATGGTGTTGAAGGTTGCATCAACCCTTTTCCTTGCCAGCGCAAAACCATGATCATGACGATGGAGAATACAGCTGCCAACAATAAATAACGGGATGATTTTTTCATAGGATGGCTTTAGATATCCTAAATATAAAAAACCTCCGCAGTTGCGGAGGTTTTTTACAAAACACTTAATATGTTATTTTAAACCAAAAGCTTTTTTGACTTTGGTTACATAATCCAGTTTCTCCCAAGTGAACAGTTCTACTTTCACTTTCTTTTCCTTTCCTCCGGGTGATTGGAAGGTTTTGGTCACCACTTCACTCTTACGTCCCATGTGACCGTATGCAGCTGTTTCACTATAGATCGGACTACGCAATTTCAATCGCTGCTCGATGAAGTATGGACGCATATCAAACAAGCCCTCTACGATCTTCGCAATTTGTCCGTCTGTTAAATTCACTTTCGCAGTGCCATAAGTATTCACATTGATACTGGTTGGTTGCGCAACACCGATCGCATAAGACACTTGTACCAACACTTCGTCAGCAACACCTGCAGCTACTAAGTTCTTCGCAATATGACGCGTAGCATATGCAGCTGAACGGTCTACCTTACTTGGATCTTTACCACTGAATGCACCGCCACCATGAGCACCTTTACCACCGTAGGTATCAACGATGATCTTACGACCTGTTAATCCGGTATCACCGTGAGGACCACCAATCACAAACTTACCTGTTGGGTTGATATGGTATTTGATATCATTATTGAACAACTTCGCATACTTCTTATACTTCGCTTTTACACGAGGAATCAGAATATTGATGATATCAGATTTGATCTTCGCTAACATTTTAGCTTCGGTATCAAAATCATCGTGCTGAGTAGATACTACGATCGCATCGATTCTTACCGGACGATTGTTGTCATCATACTCCAATGTAACCTGGCTCTTTGCATCAGGACGCAGGTATTTGATTTGCTTGTTCTCTCTTCTTAATGCTGCTAATTCAATCAGAATTTTATGTGCGAGATCCAGTGCCAGTGGCATGTAATCATCTGTTTCATTGGTTGCATAACCAAACATCATACCCTGATCACCGGCTCCTTGTTCTTCTTTCTTCTTTCTATCAACACCTTGGTTAATATCTGCACTCTGCTCATGAATCGCAGATAGGATACCACAGCTATTAGCTTCAAACATATACTCACTCTTGGTATAACCGATCTTACGGATTACACCACGAGCAATTTCTTGTACATCTAAATAAGCCTTTGATTTTACTTCTCCGGCCAGCACTACTTGTCCGGTAGTCACCAATGTCTCACAAGCCACTTTCGACTGTGGGTCAAAAGCTAAAAAGTTATCGATCAATGCATCAGATATCTGGTCGGCTACTTTATCAGGATGTCCTTCAGATACGCTTTCAGAAGTAAATAAATAAGGCATAAAGTATTTTTAATGGGTGCAAATATAAAACTAGTAATGATTAAATGCGAGAAAATACAATCCGTAAACGCATCCTGAAACGCGAATGGGTACCACCACCTAATCTAACTCTACCCATCGCCGGGTCATTCCCAACACTTGGATTGAGATAATAGAGCGCAGGTGCTGTGTTCTGCGGATATGGATTCGTATAAAATAATGAATCATTTACAGGGGCCGATAACTGCAATAAATGAGAAGTATCTCCTCTGGAAACAATCCCCTGAACATATCGACTTAGATTAAAATTATAGGAAGCAACACGATTATACCCTTGTGTAGTTTTATAAGACAATCTTCCTCCAAAGTCGCCAATATTAGGTCCATCTTGAGAGAAGATATAGTCATTCGGTATATTGTACTTAGCGTTTGTCGTTTGCTTATAAACACTCAATAACAAATAACGAGGCGGACTCATTTGTTGATCGATGGTGAGCAGATTGGCGTCATCAGGAACTTGTTCTGCAATCAATTCGGCACGATGAATAATTCGATTGCTTAAAGAAGCCAGTCCCGGTACACGTACTCTTACAAAAGTTCCCGGAGAAGCCTGCACATACACCATAGAATCAGAACGAGGTGTAGTGGTGTTGTTAATGAAACCGCTTACCTGGCTTCCGGTACGATTGCGGGTTACAAAGTTGGCATCCCCATTATTCAGTGTATTGAATGAGAAATAAGCAACAGATGTATCTCTTTTCGTAGCCCCGGTTGAACTGGAGTTATAGTAAAGTGCAAATTTGGTATTCGTATCTCCCAAGTTGATTCTAAGTAATGCATTGGCAGGAGCAGATTGGTCTACAGTCAATGCAAAACCGGCAAAGAATGTTCTGAAAATAGAATCAGACTTATAAGCATTGGTAGAATCATAGGTTTTGATAAAGCGTTGAGCTACATCATTTCTTAAACGGATCCTGATCTGGTTTCTCGCATTTTCATATCTATTCTTCACGGAATCCCCTAACCTACGAATATCAATAGTAACAGGTGCCGCTAGAGGTCCTGCGGTATTGATGGGATCTGCGTTTGGATAATTAACAGGATAACTACGATTTCTTTTCAGTGGCGTAGTCTGTGATATCTCGGAAACAGTTAAACGTAATGGCTGTGTTGAATCTCCATAAAACCCATTGTAGCTTAAAATCAAAACCGCTGAATCAACAACGATACTGTCTTTGTTACCGGGAACTGTGAATGGATAAACCGGAGCTGATACTTCAAAAAACATAGAAGCAGAAGTACGGCCAAAAAGCGGGTCATTGGTGATGGCACCTACAACATGAACATCGCCTCTATAAATGCGAACTGAATCAAGTTCTTCATATGTATCTGTAAGTACTTCGAGGGTCGTGTCTTTTGTCAAAACACCATCAATCGGGGGAATCAATCCTCCGCCTAATTCTGTAGAAGTAATCCGGGTACAACCCTCGAGTAAAAAGCCAGAAATAATACAGAAAATGAATGTATTACGCAGTGTCGAAAATAAACGCATGAGTTGTTGATTACTTACCCGCAAGGTCGTTGTACAATTCTAAATACTCTGTTAAATCAGAATCCCATCCTTTGAAAGGAACGATCTTCTTTCCTTTCACTTTAGCGAATTCTTCTGTGAGTTTTTTATCAATTTTTTCTGCACCAAAAGTGATCGCATCAGCATAGCTGGCCCCACCTCTGAACAATGCGGTATTATTAGCTTCTTTAAAAGGTTCCAGATCTTTATCCTTAACATTGGCATTGATGACTGCCTGCTTCAGGAAATCACCACCCAACTTATCTTTAAAAGTATTTTCCCCGATCGTAAAGATCACTTTGCTATTACCAAAAACCGGCTCTTTTTTATAAGCAGTTTTGATATAAGCAGGGATCAATCCGGTCATCCATCCGCTGCAATGAATGATATCTGGAGGCCAGCCGAATTTCTTTACAGTTTCTAATGCCCCTTTACAGAAGAATACGGTACGAAGTGCATTATCATCAAACCACTTCTCTTCATCATCATGAAAGATCTGCTTACGCTTGAAGAAATCTTCGTTTTCCAGAAAATAAACCTGTAAACGAGCATTGGGCAAAGAAGCTACTTTGATCTGAAGCGGATAGTCATCATTGTCAACCGATACATTGATACCGGAAAGCCTTACCACTTCATGTAAGCGGTGTCTTCTTTCATTGATAACACCAAAGCGGGGCATGATACATCTGACTTCCAGACCTCCATCATTACTCTTGATAGCCAGCTTATTAATCACCTCAGCAAACTCAGTGAGCTCGAGGTAAGGAGACATCTCTGTGGCTATGAATAAAATTCTTTTCTTTGTTGACATCCTTGCACCGTTTTTTTGCGGGACTCGTAAAATGAGTGGGCAAAGGTACATAAAATAAACAGAACAGTACGAGTTCACTGAATTGACCTCAATCACATCCCCTATGATTCTTTTTAAAAAGGCAGACGAATTAAAAAAATATTTAATTAAAAAGACCGAAGAAGGCTTGTCGATTGGGTTTGTACCCACTATGGGAGCATTGCATGAGGGCCATCTCTCACTGATCAAAGAAGCAAGGGAAAGGACCGGTCTTGTTGTTTGCAGCATTTTTGTAAACCCCACCCAATTCAATGACCAGCAGGACTATCTTTATTATCCTAAAACGATCGACCAAGATATCCTTGCTTTAGAAAAATCTGCTTGTGACGTTTTATTCCTGCCGGATGTCCAGGAAATCTATCCAGACAGCTATTTGCCCAAGTCCTATGATCTGGGTTCTTTAGAAACGGTTCTGGAAGGTAAATACAGACCCGGGCATTTTCAGGGGGTTTGTCAGGTGGTAGATAGATTATTGGAAATAGTAATACCAACGATGCTGTTCTTAGGGCAGAAAGATTATCAGCAATGTATGGTGATCGAAAAGCTGATTCAAATCAAACAATACCCCAGCAGTTTATTCATCGTGCCAACCAAACGCGAAGAAAGCGGTCTTGCCATGAGCAGCCGAAATTTACGACTCACAGAAGCCGATAGACAAAAAGCCAAAGCTATCTATGCAGGATTGAATCTTATCAAAACGCAATTAAAAACAGGTGCCGTGCAACAGTTCTGTGACGATGTACACAAAGATCTTCTTGAAGCCGGCTTTGAAAAAGTTGATTATATCAGCATTGCGAATGCACAAACCCTGGAACCCATAGAGATATGGGATGGGAAAACACCATTGGTAGCATTAGCTGCCACTTTTTTATCGGGTGTCCGCTTAATTGATAATATACCTCTCACATAATCTAAGTCTGCATATCCATTTGAACAGACTATTTTTGCGCCCATTATGCAAATAGAAGTACTTAAATCGAAAATACACCGTGCCGTAATCACGGAAGCTAATCTTCATTATGTAGGAAGCCTGACATTGGATGAAGACCTAATGGATGCTGCCAATTTTATTGAGAATGAAAAGATCCAGGTAGTGAATGTCAATAATGGAGAGAGATTGGAAACCTATATCATCAAAGGTAAAAGAGGCAGTGGTATTGTTTGTTTGAATGGTCCTGCTGCACGTAAAGGTGCCGTTGGGGATCTCGTTGTGATCATTTCTTATGCTACCATGGATTTTGAGGCTGCCAAATCTTTCAAACCCTGGGTTGTATTTCCGAAAGAAGGCAATAAGTTATAGCCTCATTGATCCCTTGCGAATTTTTGTAATTTACAAGTCACTAATGCATATATGAAAAAACAACTCCTATCAATCGGAAAATTTGCCCTGTTTCTAGGGTTAGGGTTATTTCTGATATGGTGGAGTCTGAGACAGATCCCTGATGATAAATGGGATGAGTTTAGAAATAGTTTACGCAATGCCAACTACTGGTTACTGATCCCTGTTTTTGTGATACTCAGTTCCAGCCATTTCCTCCGCGCACTACGTTGGAAGATATTGATGGAACCAATGGGCTATCGTCCATCCACGTTGAACACTTTTTTTGCGGTGATGATTGGTTACTTGGCGAATCTTGCTTTCCCAAGACTTGGAGAAGTATTAAAGTGTACACTACTTGCTCGCTATGAAAAAGTACCTGCTGAAAAACTAGTAGGCACCATCGTTGCAGAAAGAGCAGTAGATGTGGTTTCACTGGGAATCATTTTTGTATTGACCCTTGTTTCGCAGTATGATATTCTAGCGGTATACGGAAAAGAGTTGATGGGACAATTATTGGATAAGGGTGGGGCGATTCCCATGTCTGTATTGTTATTGGCAGCAGGGATTGTATTGGTAATGATCATTGCAATTCGTGTTTGGTTCAAACAGTTCGCGCATTTGAAGATCGTGATCATGATCAAAACGATCATAGCCGGAATTTGGGAGGGATTGATGAGTATTCGTCACCTTAAACGAAAAGGTATTTTTATCTTATACAGTATTGGTATTTGGTTCTTGTATTCTGCGGGCACATGGGTAGGACTTTTAGCTACTTCAGGAACTGCTCATTTGGGATGGGGAGAAGGATTAAGTGTATTGGCTTTCGGAAGTATTGGCATGATCGTTACTCCGGGTGGTATTGGTGCTTATGCCTTCTTTATTGCCAAAGTACTGGAAGAATACAATATACCTTTTGAAATAGGTTTTGCAAATGGTAATCTACAATGGTTTGCTCAATTTATGATCGTGCTGTTGGCAGGCGGATTGAGTCTATTACTGTTGCCCATTACGAATAAAAAAAGACAAACAATATGAGAGCCGTTAATGCGATAGAACAAAAGATCATGACATTACCACAGTTGATGGCACGAGTGGCTGCATGGCGCATAACGGGGAAAAAAGTGGCTTTTACCAACGGTTGTTTTGACATCTTACACGAAGGACACATTTTCTCACTCAATGCCGCAGCCAGTGAAGCTGATTATTTGATCGTGGGAGTGAACAGTGACAACAGTGTAAAAAAATTAAAGGGGCCGGAAAGACCTGTCAATAATGAACACAGCCGTTCATTATTATTGGCTAGTCTAGCTGTAACCGATGCTATCATTGTATTCGATGAAGATACCCCACATACCCTTATCACCTCTATCCTACCTGATGTACTGGTGAAAGGCGGAGACTATACTGTTGAGCAGATCGTAGGATCAAAAGAAGTTATTGCCAATGGTGGAAGAGTGGTCATCAATCCAATTGTAGAAGGATTTTCAACAACAGGTATCATTCAGCATATCAAACAGTCTTATTCTTAGTATTCGTAATCGATACGATTTATATAGAGATGGCTTCTCATCTATAAACTTAACATTCCACTCTACTTCTCTTTTTTATATTTGGATGGTTAGAATGATTATGCCCCTAGGCTTGGACTAATACTATTTTTTGTGAAAAAGCATCTTATACAGCGCGATATCAGCTGGCTCAGTTTTAATGCGAGGGTTTTACAGGAAGCCAATGACCCTTCTGTTCCTTTAAAAGAAAGAATCCGTTTTCTCGGAATATTCTCCAATAATACCGACGAGTTTTTCAGGGTACGTGTAGCTACTTTGAAGCGCATGGTAGAGTATGCAGATAAAAGACGCAAACTCAACATGCATATGGAAGATGATCCTCAGGCGATCATTGACCAAATACAAACCATTGTACTGCAACAACAAAACGAATTCAATCGAATTTGGGATGGCATTCTCAGAGAGTTGAAAAAAGAAAAGATCTTTTTGATCAATGAAAAACAACTCAACAAAGAACAAAAGAAATATGTCAGTGATTTTTTTGATGAGCAGGTGCGTTCGAATATCATTCCACTGATGATCGAAAGTTTACCACAACTCCCCTACCTGCGTGATAAAAGTATTTATCTGGGTGTAGTGATGCGTAAGAAAAACTCCGCTTACGATCAGAAATATGCATTGATAGAAGTTCCGGCTAAAGACGTGGGAAGGTTTGTGTTGCTTCCATCCAAACAAGGTGAGAAGCAAATTATCTTACTTGAAGATGTGATCAGACATAACCTTCCGGAGATCTTTACTTATTTCGACTATGATTATTTTGATGCGCATGTTTTCAAAGTAACCAAAGATGCAGAGATCGATATTGATAATGATGTAAGTACAACATTCGTCGAGAAGATCGAAAAGGGCTTAAAGAACAGACGTAAAGGGAAACCCGTTCGTTTTGTATACGACAAAGAAATGGATGCAGGTTTATTAGAATACCTGATCCGGCGTTTGAATCTCAATCGTAAGAGCAATATCATTCCGGGTGGAAGGATTCACAACTTCCGTCACTTTATGGACTTTCCGGATGTATTTGATAGCAAGAACACACGCAGGCCTTCATTCACACATCCTGCTATTCAAGGCAGTATGCGGGTAACAGATGTGGTGTTGAAAAAAGACGTGATGCTTCATTTCCCTTATCATTCTTTTCATACAGTCATTGATTTATTACGTGAAGCCGCGATGGATCCGGATGTGAAATCGATCAAAATCACAGCCTATCGTCTGGCATCTAACTCAAAAGTTATCAATGCACTCATCAATGCAGCAAGAAATGGTAAAGAAGTGATCGTAATGCTTGAGTTGAAAGCAAGATTTGATGAAGAAGCCAACTTAGAATGGAAAAAAATTCTTGAAGAAGAAGGAGTACGTGTGTTATTGGGAATACCTAAAATGAAAGTGCACGCCAAACTTTGCATCATCAAAAAAAGAAAGGGAACCAAAACCATCCAATACGGATTTGTAAGCACCGGTAACTTGAACGAAAAAACAGCGAAAGTGTATGGAGACCATTGTTTACTAACTGCCAACAGAATGGTGATGGCAGACATCAACAGGATCTTCAACTATCTTGAAAACTGGAAGACAGCTGCTGTTCAACTCAAGCAATGCAAGACTTTAATGGTTTGTCCGACCAATATGCGAAATGAACTTAGTTCACTGATCAACCGTGAAGTCAAAGCAGCAAAAGCCGGTAAAGAAGCTTCGATTACACTCAAGGTGAATTCATTGAGCGATGCCTTATTGATCGATAAATTATATGCCGCGGCTGCTGCCGGCGTGGAAATAAGATTGATTGTACGTGGCATCTTCTGCGCAGTCATTGAGCATAAAAAATTCAAGCAACCCATTCGTGCCATCAGTATTGTGGATGAATACTTGGAACATGCGAGGGTATTGATGTTTCATAATGGCGGACAAGAAAAAATTTATATCTCGAGTGCAGATTGGATGGTAAGAAATCTTGATCACCGTATTGAAGCTGCTGTACCAGTTACTGATCCTGATATACGTGAAGAATTGAAACAGATTATCCACATTCAATTAAGAGACAATATAAAAGCCCGCATTCTTGATAAAGAATTAAAGAACAACTATGTACCTTCCACCGGAAAAAAAAGGGTTCGTTCACAGATCGAAACCTATCAATACTTACACCGGAAAAACATAGCAACTGTTGAGGCTCGCCGCAATTGATATTGGAAGTAATGCTGCACGTTTACTGATCTCAGAAGTAAGTCATGATGCAGAAGGTAAACCGCGATTCAATAAACTGAATCTTGTGCGTGTTCCCCTACGTCTGGGTTTTGATGTTTTTGAGAATGGAGAGATTTCCAAAGAAAAGAGAGGCATGGTTTTACAGACTATGAAAGCATACGGACATTTGATCAATGCCTATGGTGTTCAACATATCATTGCTTGTGCGACCAGTGCCATGCGCGATGCAAGAAACAGTGCCGATCTCATTAGAAAAATTAGACTGGAAACCGGACTTGAAATAGAAATCATCAGTGGAGATCTGGAAGCATCCATCATCTATGAGAACCATGTTGCTGAAAATATGGATACCGATCATAGCTATATGTACATTGATGTAGGTGGTGGCAGTACTGAACTTACCTTTTTCGCAGAAGACAGATTGGTATTCAAGCAATCTTTCAATATTGGTACTATTCGCTTATTGAAAGATATGGTGGAAGATCAGCATTGGAATGAAATGAAGGATATCATCAAGACGAAAACAAAAGGTTATAAAAAGATTGTAGCCATCGGTACCGGTGGTAATATCAATAAAGTTTTTTCGCTCAGTAAAAAGAAAGATGGCAAACCATTACCCATTGATCTTCTGAAAGATTATTACAAAGAGATATCGAGTTTCTCACTGGAAGACAGGATCAATATTTACAAACTAAGAGAAGATCGCGCCGATGTAATTGTACCGGCATTACAAATTTACATCAATGTAATGCGATGGGCAGATGCGGATGAGATTTATGTACCCAAAATAGGTCTTGCAGACGGACTCATTCAACATCTCTACTCGGAATTAACCTTACAACAACAGTAATTACTTATTTCCTACTTGGCTAATCCTAAAATCTGCCTACTTTGCACTGTTTCCAATAAGGAAAGATGATCAAAAAATACTGTCATGTCTGTTCATAAAGAAGTAAAAAAAATCACGACCAATACCTTGCTGAAAATGAAGGCAGCCGGTGAAAAGATCTCTATGATCACCGCATATGACTATTCATTTGCAAGGTTATTTGATGAGGCCGGAATTGATGTGGTATTGGTGGGTGACAGTGCGAGTAATGTAATGGCCGGACATGAGACAACAGTGCCCATTACATTGGAGCAAATGATCTATCATGCACAATGTGTGGTTCGTGGTATTGATCGTTCATTGGTGGTGGTGGATCTTCCTTTTGGTTCTTATCAGTCTAATTCTGATATAGCGCTGGCTTCAGCGATTCGTATCATGAAGGAAAGTGGTGCACATTCTATTAAATTGGAAGGTGGATCAGAAGTGGTGGAAAGTATTCAGAGAATTGTTTCTGCAGGTATTCCGGTGATGGGACATTTGGGATTGACACCTCAATCGATCTATAAATTTGGAACCTACAATGTCAGAGCAAAGGAAACCGAAGAGGCTGAAAAACTAAGGAATGATGCCCGCTTATTACAAGAGGCCGGTTGTTATGCCATGGTTCTGGAAAAAATACCTGCTGCATTGGCCATGGAAGTAAGTAAATCATTGACCATACCAACCATCGGTATCGGTGCCGGTTCGGGATGTGATGGACAAGTTTTGGTGATGCATGATATGCTGGGAATCAATAATACTTTTAAGCCTCGCTTTTTAAGGCAATATTTGAATTTACAAGAGCAGATTCAGGGTGCGGTTGGACAATATATTAAAGATGTAAAATCCGGAGATTTCCCATCAGAAAAGGAATCCTACTAGAGGTTTACCGATAACACCATTCGATTCACCCTATTTCTTTTTTTGATTTGAACGCCGTAAAATAGATTTGATAAAACCCAATTCGTATTTTACGGAATTGAATTCACTATCAATGGCTGTTACCAACTTCAAACCACAGGACCTGCGAAACGATAAAAAAATTATCACGGTCTTCACGCACATGGTTGCATGGGCTTGTTTCTTTTTTGTGCCTTATCTGGTCTTTTTCCCACGTTTGAGAGAGTTCAGCATGAGCGACAATATGCTCGCCACCATCATTTGTAATAATGTTTTCATTGTACTCTTTTACTATTTCAACACACAGGTACTGGTACCGAAGTTGTTGATCAATAAAAGATGGGGCTGGTATATTCTTTCGATAGCAGTCTGTTTAGCAGCTTTTCTTTTTTTACCAAAAGAAATCGCCAATATTATTGTAGAGCCTGAATTCATTCGTCAAAATAATGAGTTCATCAGAAACCCCGAATTTAAAGGCACTCCAAAACTTACCAGAGCGCCCAGAAGAGCCAGACCGATCGCTGATCCATATAACACTGTTCTCTTCTTATTGGTATTTGCTTTTGGGACCTGTATCTCTGTAACGCAACGTTGGTTAAGAACAGAACAAACCAAAAAAGAAACGGAGAATGAAAAACTAAATACTGAGTTATCCTTTTTGAAATCACAGGTAAACCCACATTTCTTTTTTAATACGCTTAATAATATTTATTCTTTAGCTGTTGTAAGAAGTGAAAAAACAGCGCCTGCTGTAATGAAACTTTCATCGATCATGCGGTATATCCTTACAGAAACAGAAAGAGATCTGGTACCCTTGAATAACGAAGTAGACTTCATCCATAATTTTATTGAATTACAACAAGTAAGACTAACGGATAAGGTCACCTTACATTTTTCTGCCAAGGGTGATATTGACACGATGCTGATCGCGCCATTGATGTTTATTCCATTTGTAGAAAATGCTTTCAAGTATGGTGTGAGCACCAAAGAAGTATCAAAAATTGATATCTCTATTGACACCAAGGATAATATCATTTATTTTTCAGCTACAAATAATATTGTTGCAGCAGATAATAATCTCATGGAAAATACCGGTATTGGTATCAACAATGTCAAAAGAAGATTGGAACTAATGTATCCTGAGCGACATAAACTGAGTACAACGATTGAAAACAATATTTACATTGTAAAATTGGAAATCACAACATGATACATTGTATAGCCATAGATGATGAGCCGCTAGCCTTACAACTGGTTCAAGAATATTGCGCAAAGATCTCTTTTCTAAAATTAGAAAAGACCTTTACCAACACAGATGAAGCCATTGCTTACATGCAATCAAATACCGTTGATCTTTTATTTCTGGATATTCAAATGCCGGATATAACAGGTATACAGTTTTATAAAGGCTTAACTGAAAAACCACCTGTTATTTTCACTACTGCCTATAAAGATTTTGCGGTTGAAGGTTTTAATGTTGATGCAGTAGATTATCTGCTAAAGCCCTTTGAGTACGATCGTTTTCTGAAAGCTTGCTACAAAGCAAAAGAATACATCGAATTCCTCAGTTCGCAAGAGGTACAGTTGAATTCATTGTTCATCAAGGTGAATTATGAGATCATGAAGATCAATCTGAAAGATATTGATCTGATCGAAGCATTGGATGATTATATCAAGATATACATCAAACCAAATCCTGTACTTACACTCATGACATTGAAAAGTATACAGGAAAAATTACCTCCACGTGATTTTGTAAGGGTACATCGTTCCTTCATCATTCCTATTGCAAAAATTGAAAAATTCAGCAAGTCAAAAGTATGGATCGCAGGCAAGGAAATACCTATCGGAAGCAGCTATAGCAGTGTGTACGACCAATTGTTAGAAATTTCAAAAACAAAATAGCCATTCCCCGATTTTGATTAGCCCCTCACCTATCAATCGACATAAAAAATCAACAAAAAGATAGTTTTACGCTGTAAATGCTGAAAGGCGTTTCATGCAGGGTTTTAGATAATAAAGTATCACACAGTTGTTCTCAACATAGTGATACTTTTTTTATGTCCGTCATTCTCTTCAGGCGCTCTTTTTTGAATCCATTACCTTTACGCCAAATTTAACCTGCATGGATTTTTTAGCACAACTAGGCATTCAATCAGCAAACCTCGGTGCCTCTACCGGAACACAATGGATAGATAGTAAAGCAAGCATTATCAGTTCATCTTCTCCCGTTGACGGTAAATTGATCGGTACTGTTCAATCAACTGATGAAGCCACGTATCAAACAATCGTACAACAATCAGCCAAAGCATTTGAAGATTGGCGTCAGTGGCCGGCACCCAAACGTGGCGAAGTGGTTCGTCAAGTGGGTGAAGCTTTACGAAAATACAAGGAGCCATTGGGTAAACTGGTGAGTTATGAAATGGGAAAAAGTCTACAGGAAGGATATGGTGAGGTACAGGAGATGATTGATATCTGTGATTTTGCTGTGGGATTATCCAGACAATTACATGGCTTAACCATGCATAGTGAAAGACCCAAACACCGTATGTATGAACAATGGCATCCTTTGGGTATTACCGGCATTATTTCAGCTTTTAATTTCCCCGTGGCGGTATGGAGTTGGAATGCTGCCTTGGCTTGGGTTTGTGGCAATACCAGCATTTGGAAACCCAGTGAAAAAACACCACTCTGCTCCATAGCCGTTCAAAATATTGTAGCAGAGGTCTTTAAAAAAAATCAAGTGCCTGAAGGAGTGAATTGTTTGATACAGGGTGCTCGTGAAGTTGGTGAATGGATGAGCAATGACACCCGCATTCCCCTGATCTCAGCAACAGGTTCTACCAGAATGGGGAAGATCGTTTCAGCAACTGTTGCAGGCAGATTGGGTAAAACGATTCTTGAATTAGGAGGCAATAATGCCATTATCATTTCCAAAGAAGCAGATCTGGATATGGCATTGATCGGTTGTGTATTTGGCGCAGTAGGTACTGCCGGACAAAGATGTACCACTACCCGCAGATTGATCATCCATGAGTCTGTTTATGAAACATTCAAAGCGAAATTGGTGAAGGCGTATGGACAATTGAGAATCGGTGATCCATTGGATACAAAAAACCATGTAGGTCCATTGATCGATCAGGATGCAGTACAATTGTATTTACAATCAATCGAAGACTGTAAAAAACAAGGTGGAAAATTTGTTGTGGAAGGTGGTGTATTGGAAGGGGCAGGATATGAAAGTGGGTGTTATGTAAAACCATGCATCGCTGAAGCAGAAAATCATTTTCCGGTCGTACAGCATGAAACCTTTGCGCCTATTTTATATATTATGAAGTATAGTCAGCTCGATGAAGCCATTGCTTTACAGAATGGTGTGCCTCAGGGACTTTCTTCTGCTATCATGACATTGAATATGCGTGAAGCTGAACAATTCCTTTCTCATGGAGGAAGTGATTGTGGAATTGCGAATGTCAATATTGGCACAAGTGGTGCAGAGATCGGTGGTGCATTTGGGGGCGAAAAAGAAACCGGTGGAGGAAGAGAAAGTGGTAGTGATGCTTGGAAAGCTTATATGCGTCGTCAAACCAATACCATCAACTGGAGTACACAATTACCTTTAGCACAAGGCATTCAATTTGACCTTTAATGATATCGATATGAATATCTCCGTATCAGATGCCATCAACCTATTAAGCAGAACACCTCAGGTATTAGAGGATTTGTTATCGGGTATTCCGGATTCGCTTCTTCACGCAAATGAAGGCAGTGACAGCTGGAGTCCATATGATGTGGTGGGGCATCTGATACACGGAGAAAAAACAGATTGGATACCCAGAATGAAGATCTGTTTGTCAGATGATAACAATAAAACCTTCACCCCTTTTGATCGCTTTGCACAATTTGAAGACAGTAAGGGTAAAAGTATCCATGAGTTACTGAACACCTTTCGTAAACTTCGTGGTGAGAACATCACGACACTCCGTAATTTTCAACTGAGCCAAGCAGATTTTAACAGAACAGCCATACATCCAGCATTTGGAACCGTAACGCTTCAACAATTATTAGCTACCTGGGTGGTACATGATCAGAATCATATTTATCAGATCACCAGAACCATTGCCCACCAATATCGAGATGAGACAGGTCCATGGAAAGCTTATCTTAGGATTATTCAATAATAAAACTGAATCCTCATTTAAATTGATTGTAATACGGTAATAACCTGTGGCATGGAAAGCTATAATGGTACCATAACATTCTACGCGAAAAATCAAGCTGCCTGGCGTAAATGGCTGGAAAAAAATCACAGCAAAGAAACCGCTGTTTGGTTGATCATTTATAAAAAAGAAACAGGAATCCCGAGTATTTATTATCCAGAAGCAGTAGATGAAGCTCTCTGCTTTGGGTGGATCGATAGCAAGCCAAATAAAAGAGATGAAGAGAGTTATTATCAATTCTTTGCTAAAAGAAATCCAAAAAGCAAGTGGAGTAAGGTGAACAAAGAAAAAGTGGAGCGATTGATCAAAACGGGAAAGATGCATCATTCCGGTTTGAGCATGATTGAACTTGCCAAGAAATTTGGCACCTGGGAAGCTTTGAATGAGGTAGAAAATATTATCATACCGCCGGATCTTGAAGCTGCGCTCAAAAAGAATCCATTGGCAAAAAATAACTTCAATGCTTTTTCGAGATCATCAAAAAGGGGAATTTTAGAGTGGATTCTAAATGCCAAAAAAGCAGAGACCCGTGAGAAGAGAATTCAGGAAACGGTCATGCTTGCTGCAAAAAATTTGAAAGCCAATCACCCCAATCAAACGAAAAAATGAAAGCAGTCATTGATCAATCAGGCGGTATGCACTTTATTAGTATCAGTGCATCAATGGCAGAAAAATTCATCAAAAAAGGAATCAAAAGATGTATTTGTACACTCAATGGCAAATCGAGTTTACATGTTGCATTACAATCCAGAAAGGAAGAGGGTTATATTATTTATATCAGCAAAAGGGTCATGAAAGAATTAAACCTGAAAAAGGGGCTGACGGTACAAATGGAGTTAAGGGAAGATGAGAGTACTTTCCAATTTGAAGAAGCTGAGGAATGGAATGAAGTACTTGCAACAGATCCTGAAGCAAAAAAAATCTTTTCTGAACTTACGCCAGGCAATCAACGAAGTATCCTGTATTTGATCACCCGTGTAAAATCTTCCGATAAAAGAATTGAAAGGTCCTTACATATTGCCGAGCAACTCAAAAAAGGTATTCATAGCGCTGCCCGGCTAATGAAAAAATAGCACTCCGAATAGCCCGCCTATTTGTTAAGGAAAACTAAAAAAAGGGCAGGTACACATTAAGTCTCGCTTAAGCGACGCCAAGATTTTCCTAAATCACTCAACAGCGGTTAATTTTTCATTATCATTACGGAAATTTGTGCTGATCGTTAAACTATACATTCGATGCTTCGCGGGATACTCAGCTTCATTGCCATATCATTTTCTGCGCTTATTGTACAAGCGCAACAGGTTCCTAAGACCTGGTTTCAAATGGATTATAATAAAGACTCCTTCTACGGTATCAGTTTATACAAGGCCTACGACTTTTTAAAGGAACGAAACAAAAAGAGCGAACCGGTTATTGTTGCTGTTCTAGATTCCGGTATTGATACAACACATGAAGATCTAAAGCCTGTATTATGGCGTAACCCAAAAGAAATTCCGGGAAACAATAAAGATGATGATGGTAATGGTTATGTAGATGATGTATATGGATGGAATTTTTTAGGAAACAAAGACGGAAGAAATATTAAGAAAGCTTCTGATGAGCGCGCTAGGGTCTTTCACAGATGGAAAGATCAGTTTGCAAATAAAAAATTGAATCCGGAAGAGATGACGGAGAAGCAACGTGAGCAATTCTTTATCTGGAAAAAAGCGGTGAATCAGATGAACTTCAGTCATGAAGAGCAGATGGAGTTGATGTTTGTGGAGGTAACAGCAAAAGCGCTGAAAAAGCATGATAAGATCTTACGCCAGGAAATGGGATGTGAAGAATACACTTGCGAAAAACTGGAAAAATTTCAGCCCGTAAGTAAAATGGGTAAAGAAGCTAAGTTGGGTTTTCTTACCTGTATGAAAATGATCGGACTAGATGCTGAAGAGAAGAATACGGTATTGTTATCGCAGTTAGAAGATTATATAGAAGGCAAAAAAACAGCTTTTGAATCTAAAGAGAAAGCTCCTAGAGATTATCGTGCTGAGATCATCGGAGATAACTATTATAACCTGAATGATCGCTTTTATGGTAATGGAGATGTCATGGGCCCCAACCCGGATCACGGTACCCATGTCAGTGGACTGATCGCTGCTCAGCGTAACAATGGTGTTGGCATTGATGGTGTGGCAGATAATGTGCGCATCATGATGCTTCGTGTAGTACCTGATGGAGATGAATATGATAAAGATGTGGCGCTAGCCATTCGCTATGCGGTAGATCATGGCGCCAAAGTCATCAACATGAGTTTTGGAAAGTCTTTTTCACCTGAAAAGAATTGGGTAGACAGTGCAATTCGTTATGCAGAACAAAAAGATGTACTGGTATTACATTCATCAGGTAATGATGGCGATAATATTGATGAAAAAGATGTGTACCCAAACCCATGGTTGCAAGAATGGAATACATTGGCGAGCAATTATATCACTGTTGGTGCGAGCAGTGACCCAAAGATCACAGGAAGTATCACTGCTGAATTCAGCAATTACGGTAAACAGAAAGTAGACCTATTTGCGCCGGGTGTGAAGATCTATTCTACCATGCCGGGAGGAAACAAATATGGTAATCAACAAGGAACCAGCATGGCCACTCCTATTGTAAGTGGTATTGCTGCCATGATACGCTCTTACTACCCGCAATTATCTGCAGTACAAGTAAAACATATCATCGAAAAATCGGTGCTGATACCTGAATCATCTGCGTATTGCTTCCGTCCGGGTGAAAAAGCAGATATTGTGCCATTCACAGATTTATCAAGAACCGGAGGTATCGTAAACGCTTACAATGCAATAGTGACAGCGGAACAATGGATACAGCAAGCGAATAAGCCGGTTACAGAAACCAAGATCACCAACGTAAAGAAGAAATCACACTAATTGTTTATGAGTAGACCGCAACCCGGTGAGTACAACTCTTTTTTTGAGCGATACATTAACCAAACAAAGGCGCAGAATGCACATGCATTACTAGAAGAGTTAACTCCAGTTCTCGAAAGTTTTTATACCAATTTACCCGAATCAAAAGCAGATTATGCTTATGCGCCGGGTAAATGGACCTTAAAAGAAGTATTACAACATGTAACGGATACAGAGAGAATCTTCAGTTATCGTTTATTAAGGATCGCGAGAAAAGATGCAACTCCCCTCCCTTCTTTTGAAGAAAATGATTATGTAGCAAATGCTGATGCCAATAGAAGAAGTTTTGATGCGATCAAACAAGAGTTCCTTGCTGTAAGAAAAGCCAGTAACCTTTTGATAGAGTCACTTACAGTGGATCAATTAAATAATAAAGGTATCGTAAGCGGTACTGAAACTTCTGCCAATGCCATCGCTTTTATACTGTTTGGACATCTGATGCACCATAAGGCAGTGATTGAAGAGAGGTATTTATAGTTTGGGTTATGGTCCATGGCCCATAGTAAGAGAGGGGGTCTGAAAAGTAAATAGATATCCGCAGATTTGTTTATAAAAGAAGAGGCTGTATCAATTTTTGATACAGCCTCTTCTTTTATAAAATCAGTGATGATTACTTAGCAAACAAATGGATCGCTAATTGTACATCTTTAGCAGGACCATTGTACATGATACCGAATGCTGTTCTGTCAATGCTGAAATAAGCCTGACCGAAAAATCCTTTTTCACTAGCGCTACGGATACTGGCATTGAATTTAACAGGAATACTAGCGCCCTTCAGGCTTAGGGTACCGTTGATCTCGCAAGTGTTCTCTCCTGTGTAGTTTACAGTATTAATCGTGTAACTAGCTTCAGCAAATTTGGCTACATCAAAAAAGTCTGGAGACTTCAAGTGACCTGCCAGTCTATCTCCTGCACCATCTGTTACTTTCAGATTAGCAAGATCAATTACAAAGCTACCGCCGGTCAATTTACCATTGTCAATTTGAACTTGTCCGCTTTTCAGTGAGAAAAAACCAGTGTGAAAGTCCCCGGCTTTAGAACCGATCCAATCAATACGGCTTTTCTCAGTAATATTCAATGTGATAGGTGCTTTTTTGTTTTCACCAGTAAAAGAAGAAAGGCCGATCAATAAAGCGGCACTCATGAAGGTCAAAAATGCTTTTTTCATAATGTTTT
Organism: Sediminibacterium sp.; assembly: GCA_965279585.1. Taxonomy (GTDB): domain Bacteria; phylum Bacteroidota; class Bacteroidia; order Chitinophagales; family Chitinophagaceae; genus Sediminibacterium. The sequence continues at coordinate 2,526,773 of OZ257248.1, forward strand.
TTTGTTTTTACAGTTTTTGAAGCTACGTAAAATTAGGGGAATTAATGTTACAACAATAAAATTTCGTCTTAAATCTGAATGTCTGATTCTCTTATCTTCGCAAAAATTTTTCCCGTATGAATCTTCACGAATATCAAGCCAAGGAATTGCTGAAAAAATACAATGTACCGGTGCAGGAAGGCATTGCGGTAGACACAGTAATGGCAGCCGAAGAGGCTTATCGCCAGATCAAGACCCAAACCGGTAATAATTTTGCCGTTATTAAGGCTCAAATCCATGCCGGCGGCCGTGGTAAGGGTAAAATTGAGGGTACGGAACAACGTGGTGTGGCAGTGGCTAAAAGTGTTGAAGATGTGGCTACAATCGCTAAAAATATATTGGGTGGAACGCTGGTGACCATTCAAACCGGTGCTAGTGGTAAAAAAGTAAATAAGATCTTGATCGCTCAGGATGTTTACTATCCCGGCCCTAATCCTGTAAAAGAATTCTATCTGTCGATCCTACTCGATCGTGCAAAGGGTATGAATGTGATCATGTACAGCACTGAAGGTGGTATGGATATTGAAGAAGTAGCACACAATACCCCTGATAAAATCTTTAAAGAGTGGGTGCACCCGGGTGGTGGCTTACAGGGTTTCCAGGCGCGTAAGATTGCCTTCAACCTGGGTCTGAGTGGTGAAGCTTTCAAGAACTGTGTAAAATTCGTAACGAACTTATACAATGCTTATGTTGGATTGGATTGCGGTATGTTAGAGATCAACCCACTGTTTAAGACCAGTGATGAAAAGATCATTGCCGTAGACTGTAAAATGAACATTGATGATAATGCTTTGATGCGTCATGCTGATACAGCTGCTTTACGTGATGTATCAGAAGAAGATCCGACAGAAGTAGAAGCCGGTCAATACAACCTCAACTTCGTAAAACTCGATGGTAATGTGGGTTGTATGGTAAACGGTGCAGGTTTGGCAATGGCGACCATGGATATGATCAAATTAAGCGGTGGTGAGCCTGCTAACTTCCTGGATGTAGGTGGTACTGCCAATGCACAAACCGTAGAAGCTGGTTTCCGTATCATCATGAAAGATCCGAATGTAAAAGCTATTTTGATCAATATCTTCGGTGGTATCGTTCGTTGCGATCGTGTTGCTGCAGGTGTGATCGAAGCATACAATAAATTGGGCAATATTGAAATTCCTATCATCGTAAGATTACAAGGAACCAATGCCGTTGAAGCAAAGAAACTGATCGATGAAAGTGGATTGAAAGTACAGTCTGCTATCGAACTGAGCGAAGCAGCAGCATTGGTGAAAAAAGCAGTTGCTTAATTGAACCTTTAAAAAATTGAAAAGCCCTGGTGAAAAGCCGGGGCTTTTTTTTGCTACAAGCTGCAAGCCACAAGCTTCAAGGTATTTGATGTTACTTGAAGCTTGTAGCTTGCAGCTTGAAGCAATAGCTTTTATTGATTTGAATGGATGACTTTCACCTCCATCACCGCACTGAAAGAATAACGCAGTCCGGTAGCCACTTCCACACACTCATATCTTTTTCTTCTCAGCTTACCTCGTCTGAAAACCCGTCCATTATCCATCTGAAATAATTGTCCTTCAGCAATATCAGCCACATGTGCATACCCAAGTTTTTGTTGTTTATTATACTTACGAAGCACCAATAACAAAGCTGTTTCACCATTAGCAGTTGCTGCAGGGTTCATTACAGAAGAATGCAATGCCTGTTCGACATCTTCCGGAAAAACACCTAATTGAATAAAATGCAGTAACAATTTTGCATAACAGGTCTTCCATTCTTGTCCATGTGCTTCTACCCTGTTACGATATTGCTCAAACGTCAGTAAATGTGCCAACTCATGTAATAGTGTGATCAGAAATTCATAAGGATTCAGATCACCGTTGACAGTGATGCGATGATTCTTTCCTGCAAATGCATGTCGATAATCACCCAATACCGATTTTCTTTTTCTTGTGATGGTCAAATGAATCCGGTACTGTTTGATATATGCCACTACTTCCTCAAAACTACCTTCAGGAAGAAAAGCGGCCAAGGCCTGCATTGGATGTTCAGATACGGGCATTCTTCTTCGGATTCTGCCTTAAGAATAGTCGAACTTCGATCCAGGTATAAATAACATATAATCCGAGTGAAGCATAGACCGAATACACACTTTTATCTTTCCCTACCATAGATAAATAGATCAATAACGCTGCTCCAAAGCCGATGAGTTTTAACCCCATACCCGCCATAACTGCTCGTACGATGGCATTGGGGTTCGGATTCTTAGAAGCACTCAATTGTAATAACAGACCGATCAATGAAAAAAGAAATAATAAAATATTCGCAACGATCAATACATCTTGTTTCATCCCCCATTCAGCAATTTTTTTATCGCCAACAATCGTGAGTGCGTTAATGATCAAAAAGAACAGAACAAGTGGTCGGATTTTTTTTCCCATAATCATTTCTTTGTTTTACCTGAAGTATCCCTGATCAGTTTGACCAGTGACCCGGCCAATGCCAGTAAAGGCAGCAACCATATCAATACAGGTTTTGAAAAGCTAAAATATTGATCTGCCCACTTTCCACCATATATGGTTATACACAACAACACAATAAATTGCGTGGCTAGTGAGGCATAGGTGAGTAAGGTTTTATCAGGACGTTGATCTGACGGCATTATTCGCTCGATATATCTGTCTTGGGAATGGCTAAAGAAATGGTATCTAATTGAGAGGGCGTATCTCCGGCCAATACTTTTTTCACACCATCAATATATTGCTCTTTATATCGGATGGCTTGCTCCAGTGAGTCTGTTCTCATTTTCAACATTTGAAGCGCCGCCCTGCTTTCTCGGGTTCCATAACCGGGTATATAATATTTCAGCGGGGAAAATGCGATCAAAGCAATGGTGAGTCCGACCAGCAATACAAATACAGTGCTCAATCCGATATAGACACTGAGACGTGATAATCTGAACGTCACTACTTCTTCATAAGTATCATCATTCATCACTACCAGGCGGTAGTTATTTCTAATGCGCTTAAGATTATTATTATTATCAGAATTGGCCATAGACTAAAATCAGGTTAAAGGTAATGATGAAATGGGTTTTGGCAGCTGCCGAAAGGGAAATAACTGTATTTTTAAAGTGATTTTATGCAGATACACCAGCGAATAAGATTTTCCGGGATGATTTTACGTTCTGTACTACCATGCTTGTCTGTTTTTTTTCTCCTTTTGACAGGCAAAAGTGTGGCGCAGCCTTATACCACCATTGAACTAAAAAAGGAAAAACCTTATGATAACAGAACCTTACCCTCTGAAAAATCAGGCAATAAAAAATTCACGCTTCCGAAAAGGATCTATAACAATACAGTTACTCATTTCAACTATTATTTCAATGCCAATCAACGCATGAATGAAATAGTAGACAGAGCTATAGAATCTCATCGAGATGATTATACACAATTACTGTCTTTTTATGATTACGATCTTGAAACCACTGCACAAGATCAAATAGATACGATACTCTATAAATGTACAGCAGGTATATTACTACATGATCTGAGAAGCGATTGGGTAGATAATCTCTACTTATTGATGGGTAAAGCCTACCTCTTCAGAAAAGATTTCGATTCCGCATTACATGTATTCCAATACATCAACTATGCTTTTGCTCCTAAAGATGACGGCTATGATATTCCCATAGGAAGTAATATAGGCAATGCCGGTGGCGTATTTACGATCTCTACCAATGAAAAAAGAAATCTCTGGAAGAAAATGACCACCACCCTTCCCAGTAGAAATGAAAGTTTTCTTTGGATGGCACGCACCTATATTGAACAAGATAAAATGGCGGAAGCCTCGGGACTTATTGCATTGTTAAGAAGCGATGCTCTTTTTCCTTCCCGTTTGCAACCAGAACTGGATGAAGCAAGTGCTTATCTGTTCTATAAACTCAATGCCTACGACAGTGCTGCTTTTTATCTGACCCGCTCTTTGAAAAAAGGAAATGACCTGCAGGATAAAGCCAGGACCTATTATTTGGCTGCACAACTTTATGAGAAAGCCAATAAAAACAATGACGCCATTAAAAATTTTACCGAAGCCATTCGTTATGCGAAAGATCCATTCATGGAAGTGTATGCCAGATTGAATATCGCTGCGCTTGCTACCGGTGAAAAAGACAATGCCGTACAAGAGAACCTGAATGAGTTGCTAAAAATGGCTAAAAAGGATAAATATGATATATACCGCGACATCATTTATTATGCTGCAGCCAAATTGGAACTTAGTAGAAAAGCATATCCCGCTGCTCAACAGTGGCTTTTAAAAAGTGTTGCCTTCAGCAGCGACAATCCCATTCAAAAACAGAAAAGTTTTTTGTTATTAGGGGATCTGAATTATGACCGTAAGGCTTATAGCCAGTCGTTTCGTTTTTACGATAGCGTTGAAGCCCGACTTTTGCCTGCCGATGAACAGCTCAGAATTGAAACACGCAAACCCGCATTACAACTGATCAGTATCAATGAAGAAAATATTGCGAGAGAAGATAGTGTTCAAAAGATCGCTGCTTTATCAGAAACCGCCAGAACAGAGTTTTTGAAAAAACTACTTCGCCAGATAAGAAAAGAAAGAGGCATAAAGGAATCCGATGAACCTTCATTTGGTGCTGACCTTGCGGTGGACAATAAAACAAGTGGCGACTTATTTGGAAATAGCAATACTGATTTTTATTTTCTGAACAGTAATTTGAAAAGCCGTGGTTTTAGTGAATTCAATCGCAGATGGGGCAACAGACCCAATGTTGACAATTGGAGAAGACAATCTGCTATTGATAAAGTCATTACCACACAACAAACACAAGTCAGTCTTCCACAAGATGGGAAAACTGAACCTAAGAAGGAAGAACTGAGTATGGAATCTTTATTGAATGCTATTCCGCTCACTCAGGAACAAAAGGAACTTTCCAATACCATCATTATTCGTGCTTTATTAGATAATGGAAAGATTTTTCAGCAACAACTGGATGACTATCCTTCCGCCATTGAAGTGTATGAAGAGCTTTTGAGAAGATTTCCGCAATCAGCGGAAGCAGAAGAAACTAGTTTCTTGTTAATGCAGTGCTACCGTAAAACCAATAACCTGAAAGCAGCAGATTCATTATCTCAGGTATTCAACAGTCAATATTCGGATAGCAAATTTTTATATGGCAATACGGTCAATAACAAACAGCAGGACCCAAAAGAAAAATTATATAATAACATTTATAACCTGTTCATAGAAGGAAAATTTGAAGCAGCCATTCAAGCTAAAAAACAGGTAGAACAAACCCTGAATAGTTCTGAATGGACGCCACAACTCTTGTACATTGAATCGATCTATTATATCAAAGAACGTAAAGACAGTATTGCTATCCATCGTCTTGAACAGTTGATCGCTAACTTTTCAACTTCTCCACTGGCAGAAAAAGCCACTACGATGATCGATGTTTTGAAAAGAAGAAGTGAAATTGAGGGGTATCTATCCGGTCTGAATGTTGAAAGACCTGTAGAAACCGTTACTCGTTCTGTAGATCTTACCGGACCGGCGAATGTGATCGCTAGCACTCCACAAAGGAAAGATAGTGCCGCCGCCGTCACACCTGCTATCAAAGACCTGAAACAACCGGGCATCAATATTACCAATGCTGTTCAGTCTCCTGTTCAAGTGGTAGAATTAGATTATGAATTTGTTGCCACAGATACCCAATATGCTGTAGTGGTTTTGAATAAAGTAGACGGCATGTTTGCGGGTGAGGCGAGGAATGCATTTAACAGATTCAATCAGGAAAGATTTTTTAACCGAAGATTATCCATCTCGACCCAAACTATTATTCCTGAGGTTCAGTTTTTATTGATCGGCCCATTCAAAGATGCGAATGAGGCGGTAGGATATACCGATGTAGTGAAGCCGTTGGCACCGAACCGTATTGTACCATGGCTAAGTGCCGATAAATATGGATTCTTGATCATCAGTCCGGCTAACTTACGCCTTCTGCAAACTAAAAAAGACGCAGCTGCCTATCGTACATTCCTGCAAAAAATATTACCTGATAAATTTTAACGACCCTGAAGAGGAGCTTCACCAACTCTTCTTTAGCTTTACGACTTGTTATTAGAAACCTTTTATAGCTGATTATGTCAAAGTCTGTTCGCATTTTCTGGCGCATTTTTTTCTGGACGCTGGGTGGAGGTATTGTTTTCCTGTTAATGATCAATTTTGGTCTGTTAGGAAGAATGCCCTCTATCAATGATATTGAAAACCCGACCGCATCACTGGCGAGCCAAGTGTATGCACAGGATGGCACGTTGATGGGGAAATATTATCTCGAAGATCGTATCAATGTACAGTACAAAGACATCAGTAAGCATGTTGTGAATGCATTGGTGGCAACAGAAGATGAGCGTTTTTATGACCACAGTGGTATTGACCCCCGCTCATTGGGAAGAGCTTTGATTTATTTAGGCCGAGAAGGTGGCGCCAGTACCATCACCATGCAAACAGCAAAAAATTTGTTCACGGATAACTGGAGTACCCGCAATATCTTTCTTCGTATCATTCAGAAGATCAAAGAATCTGTAATTGCAGTAAAACTTGAACGCAATTTTACCAAGGAAGAAATCATTACGATCTATTTGAATACCGTTGCGTTTGGTGATAATGTGTTTGGTATACGCAATGCAGCTAAGACCTTCTTTCAAAAAGAACCTGACAGACTGAACATTGAAGAGTCAGCTGTACTCATTGGTATGCTAAAAGGTGCTACGATCTATAATCCAAGACGCAACCCGAAGCTGGCATTGGATAGAAGAAATACTGTGATCAATCAGATGGTGCGTAATGAGTACCTCACTGAAGCAGAAGCTGCCATATTAAAACGTAAGCCGATAGAACTGAATTATAAGAAGCTGGATGAAACAGCAGGTCTTGGCCCCTACTTCCGAATGATCTTGGGTGAAGAAATGAAGAAATGGTGTAAGGAAAATAAAAAGAGTAATGGTGATAACTATAATCTCTATCGCGATGGTTTGAAAATATATACCACCATCAATCCCAGAATGCAGCAATATGCAGAAGAAGCTGTTGCCAAGCATATGAACTATATGCAGAAGCTGTTCAATACCCAAGCCAATATCAGAAATGGCAGTATCTGGAAGGGGTATGAGAATGTATTGGAAACAGCCATGAAACAAAGTGATCGTTGGAAAAATTTGGATAGAGAAGGCTTAAGTGAAGAGGATATCCGAAAAACATTCTTTGAAAAAACAACTATGCGCGTGTTTGCTTATAACAGCAGTCGTGAAACAGATACCACGATGACACCTTATGATTCCATCCGTTACCACAGACAAATGTTACAAGCAGGTTTTATGGTGATGGATCCTTTAACAGGAGAGATCAAAGCTTGGGTGGGAGGTATTGGATTCAAGTCATTCAAGTATGACCACGTGAATTTCAATACCAAACGTCAGGTAGGTTCTACCATGAAACCTCTGTTGTATAGTTTAGCGATCGAAGAAGCCGGATTTACACCCAATACCACCGTATACGATGAACAACAAAGTTTTGGTCAATATGGATTAGTGCCCGCAACCAGCAGATCTTGTCAGGGTGGCGCTATGCCGATGGCTTCTGCACTTGCTTTCTCCAGAAACTGTGCTTCGGCATATATCATGAAACAGTTGGATGCTGAAGGAAACAATGGTGCAAAGAGATTGGTAGATTTTCTGGAGCGTTGTGATTTCAAAACTAAGATAGAGCCCTACCCTTCTATTGCATTGGGATCTTGTGAGATCTCTTTGTTTGAAATGATGCAGGGCTTTAGTATGTTCCCGGGCAGAGGCTTTAACGTAAAGCCCATGTACATCACCAGAATTGAAGACAGGAATGGAAATGTATTGGCCACATTTACACCTAAAAGAAAAGAAGTCATTAGTGAAGTAACTGCTTACTCAGTTGTGAAGATGATGCAAGGAACGGTACAAGTAGGTACCGGTCGTGGTATTTGGGGCTATGGTATGCCGGGTGTTGAGAATGCAGGTAAAACGGGTACAACCAATGAAAACAGCGATGGTTGGTTCATGGGTTATACCCCTCAACTCATGGGCGGTGCTTGGGTAGGTGCGGATGATCGTTTTATTCATTTCAATAAAGAAAGTGCGAACGGACAAGGTGGTCGCGCTGCCATGCCGATATGGGCTTATTTCTTTGCCAAAGCAGCAGCTGATCCAAACTGTGGTATCGACAAGAGTGCCACATTTGTGAAACCGGATATCATGAGCAACGATATCGTTATTGATTATCTCAATGATTCTACACCGATATTGGGTGGAGAAGGTGAAGATGTAGGTACAGGTACTTCTGAAGATTATGAAATCCCTCAGAATATCAAACTGGAAGATATAGGTGCAGAATCAGACATTAAACCTGCAACACCGAAAACACCTGAGAAAAAAGATAATAAAGGAAATACACCACCGCCACCTGCAGAAAAGCCCAAAGCTGTTCTACCTAAGAAACCCGGTGGCGGAAAATAGTTGAAAGCAACGAATATGAATTCATTGAAAGTAATTGCATTTGATGCAGATGATACATTATGGGTGAACGAACCTTATTTCAGAGAAACAGAAGATAAGTTTTGTGAATTATTAGAGGATTATTTACCACATCACTCAGTTGCCAGAGAATTATTGCATACCGAGATCAAGAATTTAAGTCTATACGGTTATGGTGTAAAAGGTTTCATGCTGAGTATGATCGAAACTGCTTTGGAAGTTTCCAATAAAACCGTTCCTGTTGAGATCATTGAGAAATGTATACAGCTTGGAAAAGAATTACTGGATAAACCCATGGTACTTTTAGAAGGTGTAGAAGAAGTACTCGATGCACTGAAAGGAAAATATAAATTGGTAGTTGCTACAAAAGGTGATCTGTTGGATCAAGAAAGAAAATTGATCAAATCCGGGTTATCGCATTATTTTCATCATATCGAGATCATGTCTGAAAAAAAAGAAGCTGACTATCAGAAGTTGATCAAACACCTGGATATAGATCCCTCTTCTTTTATGATGCTGGGTAATTCATTGAAGTCTGATGTGATCCCTGTATTGGCTTTGAATGGACATGCAGTGCATATTCCTTATCATACAACCTGGGCTCATGAAACAGTAGATGGCGATATCAAACATCCCAATTTCAGACAGGTGAATTCGATCAAAGAAGTATTATCTTTCCTTTAGTCATGAAAACATTACTCGATATTGAATCTTGGAATCGCAAGGACCAGTTTCGTTTTTTTAATCAATTTGAAGAGCCTTTTTTTGGTATTACTGTACAAGTAGATTGTACCGAAGCCTATACAAAGGCTAAAGCGAGCGGTTATTCATTCTTTTTGTATTACCTGTATCTTTCTTTGAAAGCGGCCAATCAAATAGAACCATTCCGATATAGGATCTCTGATGGGAATGTGTATTTATATGATACGGTAAATGCTTCTCCCACTATCAACAGACCGGATGGCACTTTCGGATTTTCATATATGGATTATCATCCTGACTTTGAAAGTTTTGCTGATGCTGCTAAGACAACCATGGAAGAAGTGAGAAATAGCAACGGTTTGGTCCCTGCTGTTTCCGGAGAAAATGTGATCCATTATTCATCGATACCCTGGATCAATTTCACAAGTTTATCTCATGCCAGAAGTTTTTCATTCAAAGACTCTTGTCCAAAGATATCTTTCGGAAAAATGACTGAAGTGAATGGAAGAAAACAAATGCCTGTTTCCATTCATGTGCACCATGCATTGATGGATGGCTTTCATGTAGGACAGTATATCGATCTTTATCAACAACTACTATCAGAACGATAAGCCCCTTATAAGTTCTCCCCTTTTAAATTGAAGTTGATGGAGAATTGATGAAACAATTGTCGCTGATAAAATCCTGTTGCATAACGCACTTGTAGTTTTGGCAGAATGATACCTGCACCGGCTGAGAATCCATTCAGCCCATTGGTGATATTGAATCCATTCAATTCTTGTCTGCGTTGAAAATGATAGCCGGTACTGATCTCCAGTTTTTCATCCGGAAAGAACTGAGCTCCCAATACAATATGATTGAAAATTTTTTGTAGTGTATTCTTGCTGCTGAAATCATCTTCTCCTTCACCGCTTCGGAAAGTTGTATCATTATAAAAATTATTGAAGCGGTGTAATTCATGTAGCGTTAATGAGAATTGTACAGGGGCATTCTTAAGTTTCTTGGTGATACCTGCCTGCAGATCAAATGGTAATTCTTCTTTTCTCCTACTTCTGTCATAAGTGTTGAATTGAGTACCTATATTTTTAACTGTAACACCTGCTTGTAATCCATTCTCTTCATCATGATAATTCAACCCAATATCCATTGCCATTCCTGATGATCGAAATTGACCATACCCTGAATGAATAAATTTTAATGTAGCGCCATACCACCATTTTTCTTTGTGAGTTCTGGAAGCCATCACCTGTACTACATAATCACGCGGGTTAAAACGCCCGATGATATTACCTGCTGCATCAGTTTGATCCATACTACCGTAATTGAGGTAGTTGATACCCAATCCGATATTGGTTTTTGCATTATCTAAATGATACCCGGCACTGATGCTGTAATTACTGATGCCTGCAATAAAAGCATTAAAAGAGGTATTGAGCTGTTGGTGCATTTCCTTTCTCAATAAGGCCGGGTTATGAAAAGCCATTCCTACATCTTTTCCGCCGGATGTAATATTGAGTCCCCCCAAGCCTGAAAGCTGAGCGGTATTTGCTTGTTTGAGGAAACTGAATACGGCATTCCCTCCCAAAGTTTGAGCGCTTGCAGAGATTGAATAAACTATTAAAGTCAGTAAAAGAAATATCCTGTATACCACTGTCTTCAAATCTACAATTTGTATGGTTCAGGTAGAAATTAATGCGGGTCCTAAAAAAATGAAATCCCCCATGGAGATGGGGGATCTTAACCCTTAAAACAACCAACATGAAGAAAATGTTGATGCTTAAATAACAAGATGGCCATTGAAAGGTTCAAATAGCCCCTAATTTTAATGTCATACAAGTGCAATATCTACCACCTGCTGCATGGTCTTCACATAATGGAATTCCACACCTTTGATATAGTCACCCTCAATTTCTTTCACATCTTTTTCATTCTGCCAGCAAAGAATGATCTCTTTTAAACCCGATCTTTTTGCAGCAAGCACTTTTTCTTTGATTCCCCCTACCGGTAATACCTGTCCACGAAGCGTGATCTCACCTGTCATGGCCAGATAAGGTTTTACTTTTCTACCTGTAAATGCCGAGGCCAATGAGGTAAGCATCGTGATACCTGCACTTGGACCATCCTTCGGCACCGCCCCTTCAGGTACGTGAATATGAATCGCTTTTTTAGAAAATTCTTCCGGATCAATACCATATTTACGCGCATTCGCCTGAAGATAGCTAAGTGCGGTGCTGGCACTTTCTTTCATTACATTACCCAAATTACCGGTGAGTTTGAGTTCTCCTTTTCCCTCTCCCAAAATGGTTTCAATGAATAAAATGTCGCCACCAACATAGGTCCAGGCCAATCCAACAGCTACACCGGGCATATTGGCTGTTTTGTAGATCTCATTGCTATACCTTGCCTGACCGAGTATTTTTTCTACATCCTGTAAAGTCAGGGTCGATTTCACTTTGTTTTTGATAGCCAATTCTTTCGCCTGGAAACGCATCAATGCGGCCAATTGTCTGTCCAATTCACGCACCCCACTTTCACGTGTATAGTTTTCAATGACTTTCTCTAGTACTTTATCATTGATCTTGATATTGACTTTAGACAATCCATGTGCTTCTTTTTGCTTGGGGAGCAGGTGTCGTTTTGCAATCTCTACTTTTTCTTCCACGGCATATCCACTCAGATCAATGATCTCCAAACGATCGCGGAGAGCAGGTTGAATATTTTGAAGGTTATTGGCTGTGGCAATAAATAGTACTTTGCTCAGATCATACTCCAGTTCCAGATAGTTATCATAAAAAGTATTGTTCTGCTCGGGATCCAATACTTCCAGAAGTGCAGAAGAAGGATCGCCACGGAAATCATTACCGATCTTATCAATTTCATCAAGGATCATGACGGGATTGGATGATTTACATTTCCGGATATTTTGCAGGATACGACCCGGCATAGCCCCGATATAAGTTTTTCGGTGACCACGGATCTCACTCTCGTCATGCATACCACCCAAACTCAAACGAACATATTTTCTACCGATAGCATGAGCGATAGATCGACCCAAAGAGGTTTTACCAATACCCGGAGGACCAAGGAAGCAGAGGATCGGGCTTTTCATATCACCCTTTAACTTGAGTACAGCCAGGTATTCCAGAATACGACTTTTGATCTTGGTCATACCATAATGATCAATATCCAATACTTTTTGGGCATTTTTCAGATCGTAGTTATCATCGGTATGCTCATTCCATGGAAGATCTAGCATGAGGTCGAGGTGATTGTACACCACAGAATAATCGGGCGTACTGGGATGCATCCGCTCCAGTTTTTCGATACCTGATTTGAATAGATTTTTAGCAGCATCCGGCCATTTTTTACCTTCGGCTTTTTTCTTCATTTCAGCGATCTCACGTTCATTGGTATCACCCCCCAACTCTTCTTTGATACTTTTCAATTGCTGTTGAAGAAAGTAATCTCTTTGCTGTTTATCGATCTCAGTGCGTGTTTTGTTGGTCACTTTGTCTTTCAACTCAGCAAACTGAAGCTCACGTTGGAGTATTTGGATCAGCTTTTCAGCACGCTGATGAATATCGTTGATTTCCAATAGGCCTTGTTTTTCAGCCAACTCGCTATTCAGATTACTGCTAACGAAATTGATGAGGAAAGAAGGGTTTTCAATGTTCTTCAGAATGATCGAAGCCTCTGTAGGCAGATTGGGCGATAACTGAATGATCTGTGTTGCCAAGTCTTTGATACTGCTGACGATCGCATCAAAATCTTCATGGGAAGGCAGTTCATCATCCGCCAGCATCCGAATAGAAGCTCTGAAATAAGGATCTTCAGAGTCCATTTTGAGCAATTCAAATCGCTTTTTACCTTGAATAATGATGGTAGTACCTCCATCCGGCATTTTGATAAGCTTGATGATCTTTGCGATGGTGCCAATAGCACAAAGGTCTTTGGGTTCAGGATCTTCGATATTGGCATCTCTTTGAGCTACAACGCCAATCAATTTATCTGATTTATAAGCTTCATTCACCGCTTTGATGCTCTTATCTCGACCAACTGTTATTGGAAGAACTACACCCGGGAATAAAACGGTATTACGTAATGGAAGAATGGGCAGGGTTTCAGGGATCACCGTATCCTTATCAAATTCACCATCTGTTTCATTGATGGGGATGATGGGCATGAAATCGGTCTCGTCTTCCGCTCTAAAAAAAAGTTTCTCTTTCAACATAAATAATGAATCAATCTTAAGTCATAATGTCACATAAACCAACACCGGTTCACGCAAGCTAAGTCGGCAAAAATAAGTCAATATTGATGCCATGAAGGTTAAAAGAGGGTGACTGGTACAAACTGTCGCAAAAAAAATCTCCCACCTGAGGCGGGAGACTTTTTGATCCCGATATGATCGGGAAGCTTCTTGCAAGAAGTAATATTGTCTAAAAAACAAATACTACTAGTGAGCAGCAGGAGCAGCAGCTGAAGAATCAGTTGTTGCAGCAGCAGAAGAATCAGTTGTAGCTGTAGAATCAGTTGTTGCTGGAGCTACAGTTTCAGTTGCAGCTGAATCAGTTGTAGCTTCTTTGTTTTCACCTGAGTTACATGCAGTCATGAAACCTGCAACAGCTAAAATTGCGAATACTTTTTTCATTGTACTTGTTTTTTTGAGTTTTTTGTTTGGGCGCAAAGATAACGGTCGTTTTTGCTTTTACAAATTTTTAACAGCTTTTTTTACTTTTTTCTGAAGAAAATCCTGACCGGTACCCCTTTAAAATTAAAGTTAGAACGCAGTTGATTCTCTAAATAATTGCGATAAGGCATCTTAATATCATCCGGATAGTTCGTAAAAAAGGCAAAAGATGGTACGACAGTCGGTAATTGTGTCACATATTTAATTTTTACAGTATTACCTCTTACTACCGGTGCATGGTATGCCTGAACCGCTTTCAACATGACATCGTTGAGTTGAGAGGTTGGTATTTTGCGTTTTTTATTATCATATACTTCCAAGGCCATTTCAATGGCTTTGAAGATGCGGGTTTTATCTTTCACAGAAATAAATAACACAGGTACATCTGTAAAAGGAGCGATCTTCGACTTTAAAGTTTTTTCATAATCACGCGCTGTATTTGTTTCTTTTTCAATAAGATCCCATTTATTCACTAACACAACTACTCCCTTTCCCTTCCGGGTAGCCAAACTAAAGATCGTTACATCTTGGGCTGTAATTCCTTTATCGGCATCCAGTACCAATAAACACACATCTGCCTCATCCATAGCTTTGATCGCCCTGATGATCGAATAAAACTCCAGGTCATCTTTTTCCTTACTTTTCTTTCGAATACCTGCCGTGTCGATCAGGATAAATTCCTTTTGGAACAATTTATAGTGCGTATGGATGGTATCACGAGTCGTACCGGCAATATCACTCACAATCGTTCTTTCTTCTCCGATCAATGCATTCAATAAGGAGGACTTTCCCACGTTGGGTTGTCCGATGATCGCAAACTTAGGCAGTTGATCTTCCTCTAAAACTTCAGCAGAATCTGCATCCGAAATACCGGCCGCAATAGCATCCATCAGCTCGCCTGTTCCACTACCTGAAATACTGCTAATGAAGAAGTTATGAGCGAAGCCTAAACTATAAAATTCAGTAGCTTCCAACTCACGAGTACCATTATCGACCTTATTGACCACTACATACACAGGCTTGGTAGTTCTTCTCAGCATATCAGCCATTGACTCATCCAGGTCTGTGATACCGGTAGCTACATCTACCATAAAAACAATAGCGTTAGCTTCCTCAATGGCGATTTTTACCTGCTTGCGGATCTCTTTTTCAAAGATATCTTCCGTATTCGGCACAAAACCACCCGTATCGATCAGGTTAAATACCTTTCCATTCCAATCAGCAACACCGTACTGACGATCTCTCGTTACTCCACTGATATCATCCACAATGGCTTTTCTTTTCTCTAGCAAACGATTAAAGAAAGTACTCTTCCCTACGTTTGGTCTACCTACAATAGCTACTGTATAACCCATATTTTAAATTGATTTAAATATCTTAATTAATTGATAATCATATTATTGATATCCATATTCATTCAATTGCATTTCATTATCACGCCATTTAGGACGTACTTTAATAAAAAGTTCAAGAAACACTTTTTGTCCAATAAAAGCCTCGATATCTTTCCTCGCTAATGTTCCTACTTCCCTGATCATCTTGCCTTTATCACCGATGATGATGGCTTTTTGACTTTCTCTTTGAACAATGATATCCGCCTGTATCTTAACCAATGTTTCCTTTTCCTTGAACTCGTTCACCATGACGGCGGTATGGTAGGGAATTTCATCCCCAAAGAGTTCATAGATCTTCTCACGGATCATTTCTCCCACAAAAAACTTGGTAGGAAGATCACTCAGATCATCTTCACTATAGAAGGGAACTCCCTCCGGTAATAATGCCAGAATGGCATCTAACAGTTTCTGAAGATGAACTTTCTGAAGGGCAGATATTTTGATCAGTTGCTTGCAATAAGGCTTGGTTGCAAAGAAAGCCTCGGCTTCAGCGATCTTTCCATTGGCAGCTTTATCGATCTTATTGAGGACCAGTAAAGCCGGTACTTTCAACCGGAGTGAAGAAAAGATCGCATCACATTCTTGAAAATCATCATTGGCGTCCACCATCAATAAAGCCAGATCTGCATCCTCCAAAGCTCCTTTTACGGAGTCCATCATGCGCTGGTGGAGTTTGTACTTGGGATCAATAATACCCGGCGTATCTGAAAAAATGATTTGGTATTCACCCGGCTTATTCAAAAAAGCCTTGATACGATGACGGGTGGTTTGTACCCTTGGGGATACAATGGCCATTTTCTCCCCCACCAATGCATTCAGCAATGTGCTTTTTCCTGCGTTGGGTTTACCAAATATGTTGACGAAACCTGATTTCATAAGGTTGTTTTCAAATGATGTTCGACTAATTTCCGAAAGTTTTCTGAGGAGAGGGATAGAGAAATGGAGATAAACAGTAGTGTAACCTGTCTTGATAGGTCACTAGATTGTCTAACATTCAGTATCCGGAGTATCCTCCAGCCGAAAAAAAAGTCATGCTGACTTAAAAAACCAAAAGCCTCAAATTGAGGCTTTCAAATTTGATTGTTGCGAGGGAAGGGATCGAACCTCCGTCCGCCTAAGGCGGATATAAGCCCTAAGAGCAGTTAAAGGGAAAATGTGTTCCTAATCCATTCTCTTCCTTTTCCCGACTTAAGTACCTTCTCTCTACAAAGAGCTTCTTGCTTGGTCTCAAAATCTTCAAAATGAATCAATTTCCATGGTCGATATAAACGTGTCCAACCTTTCTTACCAAGCTCGTTATGTGATTTAAGCCTTTCTTCTAAGTTTCCAGTATAACCTATATATATATCTTATTATAGGATTCAGAATACAAAATATAGACTTTAAACATAACTAAAAAGACCTCCTTTTGAGGCCTTTCTTTCTGTTGCGAGGGAAGGGATCGAACCTCCGACCTTCGGGTTATGAGCCCGACGAGCTACCGCTGCTCTACCTCGCGATGTTTGGGTTGCAAAGGTACGGGCTAGCAGTTTCTCCTCCAAATAATAATTGATTTAATCGTTTGTTCTTCTCTTAATCGTAGCACCGCCACTGGTATTGATATCACGTATCAATCCTTCGCCTTTGTAGTAAACAGCACTGGCTCCACTGGCTTGGGCACTTAATTCTTTATTGACACTGATCCTTGCTACTGAAGCACCTGAGGCATCGATCTTACAATAATCACTATTCAAATCATAACAACGAACATCGCTGGCGCCATTTGCATCAATATTCAGTTTAGCGACAGTACCTGTTACCTGAATCCTGGATGCTCCGGAAGCTTCTAACTTAAGGTTCTCGCTTTCAACTTCACCTTTAAAATCACTGGCACCCGACATTTGAATACGTAATTGATCTCCTTTGATCTTACCTGATACTTTTACATTGCAGGCACCTGAGGCTTCAATTCCTGTAATGGACTTGAATGTAACATAAGCCTTCATCTTATTATTGTTCCATTTACGCCAGTTCAGTCCTTTTCCGTCGAAATAAATACGCAGAACATTGCCACGCATTTCCGTACGGATACGTTTCAATATTTCATCATCATTGGCACTTACAGCTACCGCTTCTTCAGAACCTTGAGAAATGTATAGATCAATGGCACTGGATACCTCAATTGCAGTAAATCCCTGATGCTTTCTTACCTCTGCATTTCCATCATAGACCAGGTTCTTTTCTACCTGAGCCAGTCCTACCATGGCAGTTGATACCAGGATGATAAAAAGTATAAATCGTTTCATACGAGTGTTTTGAGTGTAACGAATCATGGAAAATAAAGTTACAGTTGGGGGCAATTTAGCTATTTCATAGCTTTGCGGCAGATCATTCCTCGGGGTGCTTCCCAATATAATCGGGAGGCTGAGATAATACCCGTTGAACCTGAACAGGGTAATTCCTGCGAAGGGAAGGCGTACATTTTTGGTCGTACCTCTCCATTAGCTGTTTCCCTGTTCCCATTATTAACTTTTTAAATCATTTCAAATGAAAAAGTTTTTGGGAACAATGTCACTGACATTCCTAATCCTGCTCGCATTCGGGCAAAACAACAATTCCTTGCGCGGAAAAATTACTGACCGCACAACTAAACAACCCATCAGTGGGGCCTTGGTTAACCTGAACAACCTACAAGTAGTAACCGACGACAACGGTACTTTCATCTTAAAATGGTCAGGTAATGAAAGCGCTTCTTTAAAAATTATCAGTCTGGGTTATCGTGAACAATCCATTCCGCTAAACAAGCTTTCCCTTTCTCAAGAGTTGTCCATTGAATTGGAACCCGGTTCTCTTTTTTTACAGCCACTGGAAGTGAGATCGATCCGGGCAACAGACAAAGCACCTTTTGCCAAAACAAATTTGGCCAAAGAAGAGATCGTTAAGAACAACTTGGGACAAGACATCCCTTTCCTACTCAACCAAACACCTTCTGTTGTGGTAAGTGCTGATGCAGGTAATGGTGTAGGCTATACCGGTATTCGTATTCGTGGAACGGATGCTACCCGTATCAATATTACTTTAAATGGTATCCCTTACAATGATGCTGAAAGCATGGGTGCATTTTTTGTAAATCTACCCGATTTTAGCTCCTCTGTTAATAGTGTACAAATCCAGCGTGGTGTGGGTACATCTTCAAATGGTGCTGCTGCTTTTGGTGCAACCATCAATCTGTCTACCAATGAATTCAATGAGAAAGCCTATACTGAACTGAATAACAGCTTCGGCTCTTTCAACACAAGAAAACATACACTACGTGCCGGAACAGGCTTGATCAACAAACATTTTACGCTGGATGCGCGTGTCAGTAGCATTCAAAGTGATGGTTATGTAGACCGTGCCTCCAGCGATCTTCGCTCCTTTTATATCAGTGGTGCATGGCTGAACCAAACATCATCTTTACGTTTCAATGTATTCTCCGGTAAAGAAAAAACCTACCAAGCTTGGTATGGTATTGACAAAGCCACCCTTGAAAGCAACCGCACTTTTAATCCGGCAGGTACTGAAAAGCCCGGTACTCCTTACGATAATCAGACAGATAACTATACACAAACTCATTATCAGCTTTTCTTTAACCATGCCTTCAATAGTTACTGGTCTTTACAAACCGCCGCTTTCCTGACCCGTGGCTATGGCTACTATGAAGAATACAAAAGCGAGGAAGAGTTCAAAGATTATGGCTTACCCAACATAAGTCCACTTGATACAACCACGGATCTTGTTCGTCAACGTTGGCTCAACAATTATTTCTATGGGCAAAATGCTTCACTACAATATCGCAAAGGAGGCAATGAATTTACTTTGGGTGGCGGTTGGAGTACGTATACAGGAGATCACTATGGTACTTTGCCATGGTTACAAAGAGGATCGGCACCTGCTGGATATAAATACTACAATCACCCTGCAACAAAAAAAAATGCCAACTTTTTTGCCAAATGGCAACAACAATTCGCAACCAACTTCTTTGGGTTTATTGATGTGCAGTACAGAAATGTATCACATACGATGAATGGATTTCAGGGCAACCCAACCTTATTGGTAGATAGAAACTTCGGTTTCTTTAATCCGAAGTTGGGAGTAACCTACCGCAAGAATAATGTGCAAGCTTACGTGAGTTATGCAATTGGACAAAAAGAACCGAATAGAGATGATTTTGAAGTAAGTGCTGCCAATCAACCAACTTCAGAAAAATTACAAGACCTCGAGGTAGGGTTTGATTACAAAAAAAGTAATCTTCAGTTTGGAGCCAATATCTATTACATGAACTACATCAATCAACTTGTTTTAACAGGCCAGATCAATGATGTAGGTGCCTATACGCGTTTCAACGTTCCAAGAAGTTATAGACTGGGTATTGAATTACAAACAAGTTGGAAACCTGCTTCATGGTTCACTGCAGGTGGTAATCTGACATTGAGCCGTAACAAGATCAAAGCATTCACGGAATACTTTGACAATTTTGATACCAACGGACAAAATTCTGTTGAAAGAAAAAATACAGACATTGCCTTCTCTCCTTCCGTTGTAGGAGGTACGCAGTTATTATTCTTCCCTACCAAGCAATGGGAAATTGGCCTACTTGGAAAATATGTAGGCAAACAGTACATGGATAATAGCGGATTGGACAGAAGTTTATTGGATGGATTCAACACACAAGACCTTCGCGTCATCTACAATTTCTCTAACAAGAAATTTAAATCTTTACAAGTGATTGGACAGATCAATAATGTCTTCAATACACTCTATGCCCCCAATGGATATAGTTATACTTATATCAGCGGAGGTGCTCAGTATACAGACAATGGTTTCTATCCAATGGCAGGAAGGAACTTTATGATTGCGCTGAATATAAGACTGTGATCAAAAGAAGAATAATGAACAGAGGAATGTCCAATGATGAAGTTAGAAAATCATTCATCATTGGACATTCCTCTGTTTTTCTATTCATTATTTATTTGCTTCTTGCCATGCCAACATTCCACCCGTAACATTGATCACATTGGTGAAGCCCATGGTGCCCAGGATCAAACATGCCTGTCCGCTTCGGTTACCACTTCTGCAATAAACATATACTGTTTCATCTTTCAGTTCTTCAATTTCATCTACCTGCATGGTTTGAACTTTACCAAGCGGTAACAAAATTCCACCGATATTAAATTCAGCATGTTCATGAGGTTCACGTACATCCACAAGATGTAATGATTCACCACTGTCTATTTTTGACTTCAGTTCTTGTACGGTAATTGTTTGCATCATTGAAATATGAATTGATTAGTATTGGTCCGGAGGAATGATCCTTCCTGTGTCTCTAATAGGTGCAACACTGCTGATATATAGATCCATCACTTGTCCCTGACGAATTTTATTCGGCACTCTATTTCCTGAAGGATCCAGTAGTTCAGATAAATATTCAGGTGATTGTCTAACAACAAATGCTGTAGCTGAATCTTTGATTGCCCCCACTCCTACAATAGCACCGGGATTAATACTCAGTGTTGCCAAATAAGATCTTGCTTCTCCCAATGTCATACCTATAAGATTGGGCACATCCATTTCGGTGCCACCTAATCCACTTCCCAGAACAAAACTAATGGTAGCACCTAAGGGCACTTTATCACCGGCTTTGATGGGAACTCCATTATATAATTGTTCTAATACCGAGTTTCGGGCAATATCTGGTTTATAAGTGATGGTACCCATTTTCAATTGCAGACTTTGCAAATACAACTCTGCACTCTTCACAGAATAACCGATCAAACTAGGCATTTCAACTTGAGGAGATACTTGACGATTAACGGTCAAATAAATGGTACGACCGGATTTAACAGCTGCATCAGCTTCCGGGGTTTGACGAACTACTGCCAGTTTCGGTAGACTATCCACGTAAACGGAATCCTGAATCTCTACTTCAAATCCGGCCTGCTCCAACACCTGAATAGCAGCAGTTACTTCTTGTCCGGTTACTGAAGGCACTGTTGTTACCTTACCATAATTGGTGATCCATCCCAACAATGAAAAAAACAAAATGATCAATATCAAAACAATGCCTAATCCGGCTAGGATATTCACCCACAAGGGCTTTGCTGTTATTTTCTGAATGAATTCCTTCATGTGTTGTTACGCTTGATGACTGACTTTAGGAAACAAGATACAGATTCCCTACAGTCGCTATCCTTTATATGAACTGATTTTTAAAATTTTAACGAAGTGCTTCTGCCACTACTGCTGAATAAAAATCAGTTAAAGACATCCCCATAGCCCTTACTTGCTGTGGTATCACACTGGCTTCACTTTGTCCGGGTACCGTATTCACTTCCAACATATAAGGTTGACGAAGTTCAGTGTTGTAAATAAAATCAATACGCACAACACCTCTGCAATTCAGCACTTCATACACACGCTTAGCGGCTGTTTCTAATTGCAGTTTCATTTCATCATCGATATTGGCGGGAGTGGTCTCAATACTTTTTCCTTGGTATTTTGCTTCAAAGTCAAAGAACTCATTTTTTGTTTCGATCTCTGTGATAGGCAATACCTGAATATTTCCATTCGACTTAAATACACCGATTGTAAATTCTCTCCCTCTGATGAATTCTTCTACCAATACTTGATCGTCTTCTTTGAATGCTTTCTCTAAAGCTCCTGCTAACTCATCGGATGCATTCACTTTGCTCATACCGATACTGCTACCGCCATTGTTTGGCTTTACAAATACGGGTAATTTCAATTCAGCTAGTATATGAGAAGTGGCTACCGGTGTATGCTTGAAGAGATGCATGGATTTAGCAACATGAACACCCCCAAATGCAGCCACCGCAACTGTATATCTTTTATTGAAAGTAAGCGCAGAGGTTGCTGCATCACAACTGGTATAGGGTAGTTTCAACATATCAAAATACCCTTGAAGCTTTCCATCTTCACCCGGTGTACCATGAATGCAAAGCAATACCACATCAAAATGAATGCTCTGTCCCTGATCAATGATTGAGAAGTCATCTCGATTCACTTTTGACTTCTCACCTTTCGTATTTTCATACCACCATCCTTCTGGATTGATATCAATTTTATAGACATCGAAAAGTGATCGATCTAAATTGTTCCCAACGGTAATAGCACTTTTATAACTGATCTGCGCCTCTCCACTTAATCCACCCGTAACTAATGCCAATTTTTTCTTCATATTGATAAGGTTGTGAGACAAAGATAGGATGTGAATGTAAGATGTCAGATCGCAGATGTCAGATGTGAAAAATAAATCTTCTATAAAAAAAGGTGAAGAAACTACCCGTCTCTTCACCTCACGTTGACGGGAAATATCACCCGCCGTTACTAGTTGTTGTAGGTTTAAGTACAACAATGATTGATAACTCTAAGCTATTCACTTTTCCCAGTATTTGCAAGCATTTCAGGGAAAAGTTTAGCACATCCTTTTGTGTATTAGATGTGCATTTTCTCTTTCTTCGCTAACAGCTCTTCCACTGTTTCCTGATACATTTCATCAGGCACACAACAGTCTACCGGACAAACCGCTGCACACTGTGGTTCTTCATGGAAGCCCTGACATTCAGTACACTTATTAGGTGTAATGTAGTAAGTATCAACGCTGATGGGCTCGAAACGCTGGTCTGCGTCTACAACGCTACCATCCATAAGGGTAAATGAACCCTTAATGGTTGTTCCATCAGAGATCGCCCATTCTACACCGCCTTCATAGATGGCATTATTGGGACATTCGGGCTCACAGGCACCGCAATTGATACACTCTTCAGTTATTTTGATCGCCATATTAAAAATGGTTTGTTGGGTTAGTGATTTTACATTTGCTGTTCCAAAAATACGGTTGACAAATGATTTTACAAGAACGAATTCAGTTACTGGCCCGATTAGGGGAATATATGTTGAACAAAGAAGAAGAATGGATGGCTGTACAAGACCGCGCCTACCGCGAAAATGCCTGGTTCATTCCTGAATTCATTGAAAAGGCCGTTACTCAAATCGCTACCCGATTCCTGCAACCGGAACTGTTATTGAATTGGGCCCAACAATACGATATTCAGGACCAACCTTCTCAGGTTAAAAATGTGGGTATTGTGATGGCAGGCAATATCCCATTGGTGGGTTTCCATGATTTTTTGTCTGTTTTTATTTCAGGCCATTCCATGACCATCAAAACCTCGTCAAAAGATGAGTTTCTCATCAAACACTTGATCAAAAAGCTGTATGAATGGGAGAATACCATACAGAACCAAGTTTCCTTTGCAGAACAACTCAAGGGATGTGATGCCTATATCGCCACCGGCTCAAATAACTCAGGTCGTTATTTCGATTATTATTTTGGTAAGTACCCGAATATCATTCGCAGAAACAGAACTTCTGTTGCAATTCTGGATGGGAGTGAAACCGAAGAAGAATTGGATCTGTTGACCGATGATATCCAATTATACTTTGGTTTAGGTTGTAGAAATATCACCCAACTACATGTACCGGAAGGATATGATTTCGTTCCCTTGCTGGATTCATTGAAGAAATATGGTTATCTGATCGACTATCATAAATACAAACACAATTATGATTACCACTTGGCATTGTTGATCATGGGGAACAAATATTACATGAACAATGATTCCATCATACTCACTGAAAATAGTTCTCCTTTTTCTCCTGTTAGTCAGGTACATTATCGTTTTTATACGGATAAACAGAAGCTAGCAGAAGAACTCAATGGTGATCAAGATATACAATGCATTGTGGGTAAAGGACATATTCCATTCGGACAGGCTCAATACCCGGGATTGACGGATTATGCAGATGGCGTAGATACCATGGCTTTTTTAAAGTCTTTGTAAGATAACAGCTTAGCTTTCAAACACATCAAAGAGCCGTTTCCCGTCTATCCCAATCGTTTTTCGACTAAGGCGATTATCGTAACTTTAAGCTTGTTTTATTGGGCAGACCTTCGATCTACGAGGATTGCCGTAAAACATTTGTTAAATACTGTCAGTGGTGAACTGTCATTACAACAGCTTTGTTTTATTTGTTACCGGAAAGGCATATTTTTTGATCAGATTAAAATCATAAAAGACCATGCATATGAATCTCAAGAACATTTTAGCCGTGGTTGCCATCAGCGCCACCACTGCTGTCCTTAGTGTTTGGGGCTTTAGTAAGTACAACAATTATCAGCGCGCAGGGATGCAGGAAGAAGGAAAACTACCTGTGAACTATGCCGGATTTTTTGATAAAAACAATAATATCGGTGCGGCAGTTGATTTCACACCTGCTGCCACTTCTGCGACACCCGCAGTAGTGCACATTAAAACAAAAACAAAAGCCCGTCAGGTGAGTAATCGCCAACGCAATCCTTTTGCTGATATGTTTGGTGATGACTTCGGTGATTTCTTTGGTGGTCCACGTGTTATTCCTGAACAGCGTGCCAGTGGCAGCGGTGTATTGATCACAGAAGATGGATACATCATCACCAATAACCACGTAGTAGATGGTGCTGATGAGATCAATGTTACTTTGGCCAATAAAAAATCTTATAAGGGTACTGTTATAGGTACTGACCCTAGCAGTGATATTGCAGTGATCAAGATTGAAGGAAAGTCACTCCCATACCTTGTTTATGGCAACAGTGATGAGGTGAAACTGGGACAGTGGGTGCTGGCCATTGGTTATCCTTTGAATCTGGATGCAACAGTTACTGCAGGTATCGTAAGTGCTAAGTCAAGATCCATCGGTATTAACAGCCGCCAAAGCCAAAGTCCGGTTGAGTCATTTATACAGACAGATGCTGCGGTAAACTCTGGTAATAGTGGTGGTGCATTGATCAATACCTCCGGTGAATTGATCGGTATCAACTCTGCAATTGCTTCTCCTACCGGCTCTTATGCAGGTTATTCTTACGCAATTCCTGTGAACATCGTAAAGAAGATCGTTACGGATATTGTGAAATTCGGAACTGTTCAGCGAGCTTATATCGGTATTAACTATCCAAATGAAAATCTTTCCGACGAGCAAAAACGCGAGTTAGAAAAAGAAATTGGTGTTGCGATCAAAGAAGGCGAAGGTGTATATATCACAGGTGTTCCTGAAGGAGGTGCTGCTGCAGCTGCCGGATTAAAAAAAGGTGATATCGTAACCAAAGTAAATGGCAACCCTGTTACCAGCGGACCAGAATTACAAGAGCAAGTGGCTTTGTACAAGCCCGGCGATAAAATCACGTTGGCTTACAAACGTGGTGGGAAAGAAAACACAGTAGGTATCACACTAAAGAATAAAGTAGGTACTACAGATATCGTTAAGACCACTTCTATCATGGAACAAATTGGAGGTGAACTGGAAAACATCGATAAAAGTCTGGCTACAGCCAATGATATCAAAGGCGGTGTTCGGGTTAGAAAAGTGGGAAGTGGCCTTTTAAGCAAAAGCAGAATGCAAGACGGATTTGTGATCACCGGTGTGAATGGACGTGAAGTAAAAAATCTGGAAGAGTTTCAAGAAATTCTTTCTTCATTGAAAGGAAGTGGTATCATTCGTCTTGAGGGAATTTATCCCGGATTCGAAGGAAACTATACTTATCCGCTTACATTATCGAAAGAATAATTCAAAAAAAAATACATTAAAAAAGGCAACTGAATCAGTTGCCTTTTTTAATGTACACAAGGTGATCACCCGGCATCAATTCAAAATGTTCTTTTGGTGAAAATGTATAAGTCAACGACGAAAACAAATTGATAAAATGTCCTTGCAACCATTCATGATTCACTTCAATGGTTGCTCTTTCTTTGTCAGAAAGATTCAATAACACCAATACTATCTCTGTATCTTTTTTTCTGAAATAAGCCATAACACCTTGCTGATCTGAAGGAAGAATAAATGTCTCCCCTTCCAAGATTGCGGATGATTGTTTTCGATATTGCAACAGTTGCTGATAAAACCCATCTAATGATGGCCTCTCTTTCCAATCAATCTGATCCTTATCGAAAAAAGCCAATCTTTTAAGATTAGGATTTTCTTGTCCGCTGTACACCAAAGGCATCCCTTGCCAGGTACAGGTAAATACAGCCCATGCTTTTGCAGCGATACCATATTTTTCATACTCAGTCCCATTCCAACTATTCTCATCATGATTACTGGTAAAGAAAAGTTTGATGGCGCCTGATGGATATTGAGAATAAGCATGTAAAACTTCTCTGACCTCATGTAATCCTGTTTCGCCCTTCATAAATTTTTCTGATACATGCATCCACCACCATGCATAGGTAGCATCGAAAGCGTTATGATATTCTACCACCTCACATTCGGCAAGCCAGAAGCAGGGTTTGATAGCATCACATTGTGTTCTGGCATCGATCCAAAAATTAAGCGGAACAAGATGAGCCATATCGCAACGAAATCCATCGATATTAAACTCTTTGATCCAATACTTCATTGCATCAACTAAAGCAGAACGCATTTCCGGATTATCGAAATTCAAGTCGATCACATCTTTCCAACCATTGCGTTCAGTAAAGTTCCCTTCAGCATCTGTGATAAACCAATCAGGATTAGTTACCGTCCAGTGATGATCTGCCCCGGTATGATTGGCCACCCAGTCAATGATCAATTTCATGTCGAGTGCATGAGCTTGATCAACCAACATTTTAAAATCTGCTGCGGTTCCAAACTCGGGGTTAATATCCGTATAACTACTACAGGCATAATAACTACCCAGCGTACCCTGACGCTTCTCAACGCTGATAGGTGTAATGGGCATTAACCATAGAATATCAATCCCCATGCTTTTTAATCGTGGCAGATGTTCCATGAAAGCGCGAAAAGTACCTTCTGGAGTGTATTGTCTTACATTCACCTCGTAAACGGAAGCATGCTTCGCCCAAGCTGTTACGGTAAATCGATTGCTCATACTACGATGTTACTGATTTTTCCATAAATCAGGTATTTATACGTATTGTCCGGCTATCAGCGTACAATTAGTTTTACCGCTTCAAATCAATCATCACAATGACATCTAAGAAGCAAATCATCCTAGTCAAAGACAAGCGAATCGAGTTACTGAAGAGTGGATCTATCGACTTTATTTCGCTAACAGATATCGCTAGGTATAAGAATCCGTCTGAGCCGAAGGATATTATCAAAAACTGGATGAGAACTAAGTCTACCATTGAGTTTTTAGGTATTTGGGAATTATTACATAATCCTGATTTCAAAGGGGTCGATTTCGACCCCTTATTAAAGGAAGCAGGCAGTAACAGTTTCATTCTATCCCCATTAAAATGGATAACCCTCGTCAATGCAAAAGGTATCATTGTAAAAGCCGGCAATTCAGGTGGCACCTTTGCGCATAAAGACATTGCTTTTGAATTTGCCTCATGGATCAGTGCAGAGTTTAAATTATACCTGATCAAGGAAGTTCAAAGATTAAAAGAACAAGAATCATCCACCCATCAACTAGAATGGAACATCCATAGAACGGTTGCTAAAATCAATCACAAAATTCACACAGATGCTATTGTAGATATGTTGATACCTCCTACTCTCACCAAAAGACAAATTGGAGTAGTGTATGCATCAGAAGCTGAGGTCATCAATATGGCTGTATTTGGGAAGACAGCAAAACAGTGGAAAGAACATCATTCAGGAAACATACGAGATCATGCTACTTTAGAGCAACTCATCATTCTCAGTAATCTGGAAAGCATCAATGCCTTATTAATTAGAAATGGATTGACCCAACAACAACGCTTATCTGAGTTGAATAAAACAGCTATTCAACAAATGAGATCCTTACTCAACAACCCTTCTCTGAAACAATTGGAAAATAAAACTCAATAAAACCACCGCTAAAGCGCCCACGACATTCAACCAAAGGAATCCTAATCCAATGATATTATAACGATCCAATAAGAAGAAACCTATCACGACTAATTCACCGATGACAGCTGCTGCAAACACGGCATTTGCTTGTACTTTTTTCATATAAAATGCTACTAGGAAAATACCCAGGATCACACCATAGAAAAGGGAACCCAAAACATTGACGGCTTCAATCAAACTACCCATACCTGATGCAAACTGAGCCGTGATCACACAAAAGATACCCCAACCCAACGTATAATATTTAGACTGTTTATATTCTTTTGCACATTGATCAGGATCAGTACTATCTGTTTTAATTCCTTGTAATCGTTGATGAAAATCGATCATGGTACAGGATGCCAATGAATTCAATGCTGCTGCAATAGAACCCCATGCTGCCAAAAAGATAATTGCGATCAATAAACCGACCAAGCCCTTGGGAAGAAAATCAACCACAAATCTTAAAAAGATATAGTTGGTATCATTGGTATCTGCGCCTGGCACAGCCTTTGCCAATACAGCTTTATACTGTTTTTGCAATCCGGCTAATTGCTGAGCCCCCAATGCAATACTATCCTTATACTGTTCTTGTTTTTCTACAGTATACTGTCTACTCCACTCTTGTTGTTTGACCTGATACGTATTGAATTGCGATTGAATGGATGCTAGCTCTTGCTTGTAGGAGGTTTGCATCGCTTTTTCTTCTACCGCTTTATTAAAAAAAACAGGTGACGGAGTAAACTGATAGAAAGTAAACAACAAAGCACCCAATAACAAGATCAAGAATTGCATAGGTACTTTTACCAATCCATTCATGAGCAATCCTAATCTGCTTTCCGTATTGTCTTTTGCAGTTAAATAACGACCTACCTGCGATTGATCGGTTCCGAAATAAGAAAGTGCTAGAAAGAACCCACCAATAACACCACTGATCAAATTATACCGGTCTTTCCAATCAAATCCATTCTCTGTGATACCCGTTGTAATGACATTGAGTTTCCCTGTTGCTCCACTCACTTTCAATGCATCATTAAAACCTACACCTTCCGGTAAATAATCAACGATCAAATAGCCCGCAACAAACATTCCGGCAAATATGATGATCAGTTGTAACTGTTGGGTATAAGCTACTGCTTTTGCACCCCCACTAACCGTATAAATGATCAGCATCCCTCCCATGACAATATTCGTCCAGAAGATATCCCATCCCATTAAAGAAGATAAAATGATCGAAGGCGCATAAATACTGATACCTGTTGATAACCCTCTTGAGAGTAAGAATAAAAAGGAAGTAAAAGTTCTGGTCTTCAGATCAAATCTTTTTTCCAAAAACTCATAAGCAGTAAAGAGCTTGAGTTTATTGAATAAAGGCACAAACGTCACACATAAGATCACCATGGCAATGGGAAGACCAAAGTAATATTGCACAAAACGCATTCCATCCGTAAATGCTTGTCCGGGTGCTGATAGAAATGTAATGGCGCTTGCCTGTGTACCCATGATACTTAACAACACAAGATACCATGGCATACTTCTGTTACTCAGAAAATATCCTTCCAGATCTTTACTGGTTCTGCTTTTATACAGTCCATAAGTAATGATCCCCACAAGTGTGATCACCAATACGATCCAATCTGCCTTACTCATGCATAAGTTTTAGTGAGCCATTGAAAAAATAGGATCAACCCCAATAATACCAATAATACAAACCAATACCAGCTTCGCCAGGATTTGAATAAGGGTATTTTTTCTTTGGTACTCATATGAGTTATTTATTTCGATTATGAATGAGACTTCCACTTAATAATCCTAATGCTAATCCAATCAACAAACCTACACGCACATTTTTGATCACAAAACCAATGGCAATCCCGATCAATACCAATGTCAATATACCGATCTTTCTTCTCTGCTTCATATTATGGTTGCTTGGGTAAGGCTATCAAATTCGCTAAAATTTTAAATGCCCCGGGATTTCCGG
Organism: Sediminibacterium sp.; assembly: GCA_965279585.1. Taxonomy (GTDB): domain Bacteria; phylum Bacteroidota; class Bacteroidia; order Chitinophagales; family Chitinophagaceae; genus Sediminibacterium. The sequence continues at coordinate 2,557,049 of OZ257248.1, forward strand.
CAGGCAATTGTCTAAACATCACAAGACTTACATAAGCGAAATTACCTTTCCCATATTTCGTTGTGATCAAACTGCCGGTACTTTCTTTTTCGTCTTTATCATTCATTCCTAAAGGTGCTTCATATTTTCCGGCGAACTGATCTGCTTGATACGTGCTTCTTTCCTGTATCCAATCTTTAAAATCTTCCTGTGAAATTTTGTTAGGATAATTCAGTACCGGATGTTGTGGTTGTACAAATTTCACAACAGCATCTTCTTCTGTTACACGTGTGCTGCTGATCTGAAAAGGATATGGCCCAATCTTAGGATTTGATACACCACCTTGATTTCTGTTGTATTGAACGATCAGATTTCCTCCATTTTGTACATAACGCATCATTACATCATACTTTCCGGTAAGCCACTCATGTATATTGTAGGCTCTTACACCTGTTATGATCGCATCAAGATCTTTTAATCCTTCATCTGTTACAGATGCGTCATCTAAGATCTTCACTTCATAACCTAATTGTTTTAATGCATCAGGCATAACATCTCCTGAACCGGGAATAAATCCGATCTTCTTTCCTTCTACTTTAATTTCAGTATCAATCACTTTTACATAATCCCTAAAAGCATAATGTATATTGGGGATATGATCGTAACGAATAGATTTGAAATAGTCAGAAAAATTCAACGCTTTTCCTTCGGGCATGAGAATACGCATCGTTGCTTCCAAATACTTTATAGGAGCTTTTGAATTATACACTTTGGATATGGGAATATCTATGATTTGCCTTTGCCCTTTTGTGAAACTTCTCTTCTCTCCGGCTATCACCGACTTCACTGCCTCTTGCCGAATATTCAAATCAGTTACTAAACCCGGATGTGTAAAGTTGGATCTATATACCACATGTAACATCGAGTCTGAACGATTTTTCCCTTTCTCATCCTTCACATTCAATAATACTACAGATGGATTCATATACAATTCTACATGTGGAACGATGATGAAAGGCTGATACAATTCTCCTCTTTCCGCATCCACATACTTATACATTACGGGTTTCTTGAACTCGAAAAGCACACCTTCGATATCTACGGTAAAAACAGCATGGTATAATGGATCATTCCAGAACTTACCTACCTCAAGCTGATCCTCTACTACAAACATCCCATCATTTTCTCTCGGTTTGCGAAGCCAATAAGGCTGAGTCATTTCAGGCCCCGATGTCGGTACCAATACTTTTGCAAACTGATAATTCTTATTTCTTTCAGTAGCAATCATAACAGTAGTATCCTGCTGATCGGCCAACTTCACAGATTGTATTTTAATCGCTACACTTGAACGCTTGTTCATGAAGTAGTTAACACGTACACTATCTCCTTTCAAAGCTGTTTCCTGTTGCGTATACGCTTCAACAAACAAAGCGGATGCAAATTCTATGATCTCTTTCAGCTCTTTTAGCTTTTGCATCTTCCAAACCTGATCATTTGTTTTCAGTTTATCTATTTTACGATACAATTTCACAAGTGAAGGCACTGATTTATCCGGACTGCGAAAATTATATTGCTGTAACAGTTGCTGTAATAAAAATTGAATACTGTCAACCTCAGCTTTGTTATTGATAGGTATAGATACTTGCTTACCCTGAGCATTGGTAGTTTGTATCAATGTATCTACTTTCAACCTCGACCAATCAGTATTAATTCCCTCCATGATATCTGTCTTGGCAGAATCTCCTCCTGTTGTAACAAAGTATTCAAATACTTCCCCTCTTCTTCTGGGTCTGCCTTCCGCCTGACTTTTGTGCATACTTCTTGCCTCTCCACCTAATTCACCATAGCTTTTACCCAACAAAGGATTGAATGCACCCACTTCCACTTTCAATTGATTATCCCCTGTTGTATTGGTTCTACCGAAGTTGAATGTATTCCACAAAATTCGTTTAGCCTTCCATGGCTTCAACCCATATTTGAATTGTTCAGGAAATTTCTTGGGATCAGCGGCCGCTTCATAAGCTTCATTGGCAATGATGGCTGATGCAGCATGATGTCCATGCCCTGCTCTCTCATCTCCCGGGAAGCGAGCTACAATGATATCAGGTTGAAATTTTCGGATCATCCACACCACATCCTGAAGCACACGTTCACGATCCCAGATGCGTAATGCTTCTTCGGCACTTTTGCTAAACCCAAATTCATATGCAGTAGAAAAATACTGTTCAGATCCATCAATGGCACGTGCTGCCATCAACTCATGCGTGCGTATCATTCCCAATTCAATACCTTGTTCCGGACCAATCAAATTTTGTCCGCCATCACCTCTTGTAAAACTTAAATAAGCTGTTCGATATAATTTTTCTTTTGCGAGATAAGGCAATAACCCATTGTTTTCATCATCCGGATGTGCTGCGATATACAATACACTTCCCAATACATTCAGCTTTTTCAGCTGCTGATATATATCCGCAGAACTGGCAGTTGGGGGTACGATCTGTGCGTGTGAAAAATGAAACAATAAACAAAGCGATAAAAGAAAGGAAGTAGTTTTTCTTTTCATATGACAATAATGGTGCTAGCGAAGATAATGGCTGGTGTAAATTACAACTCACCGTTTACACAAAAATCGGTGAATGACTATAGCTTTAACAAAACAGCTTTTACCGTTTTATAGTGACTCCAAGGTATAAAATGATTGGCGCCGGGAATGGTCAATGTATCCATGATAGAGGCATTCTTTAAGGCTTTGACACCAAAATCAAGATTGGCATAGGGTACCAATATGTCTTTATTGCCATGAACAATAAAAACCCTTGCTTTTACCTGATCCATTTGAGGTGCTAATTTCTTCAGATCTTTCTTTAAATACCATAACTCATCATTGGATGGGCGCATAGCTCCGGGTACCAGAAATTTTAGTGGGTTATTCATGAACAAAGGGCGCCACCTTTCCGGATTTTCCTGTTTGGGATCAATAGAGCCTGCTAAAATTACAAGTGCATCAAAATAACCGGGTCTGTCAACCGCTAGTTGTATGATCAAGGGACCACCTAATGAATGTCCTACCAAATACACCGGCTTGCCGTTTTTTTCCTTTTCAAAAAGAGGTTGGATGATCATGGACTGATCCTGCAAATTCAAGGCATCACCAAAATCACTATAACCAAAACCGGGACGATCAATAGATATCATTCGATATTTTCCGAGCAATTCCGGATCACGCATAAAAGATTCAAAAGCATCCCATGCGCCGGGTGAACCATGTATAAAAACAATCGTGGGCAATGTATCATGACCAGTTTTGGCATAATGCAGGGTTCTGCTATTGACTTTCAGTCTTCCAATATGTAATGCTACTCCCGCTTTTTTGAACTTTTCAATAGCCTGTTCATCACTGATCCTGAACTTCATACAGCTTTGAGCCATGATCGTCCACAAACAAAGAAGAACCAGCATGATCATACCGGTTCGCTGCATTCTTCGCTTGAATTTGTTTTGTGACATAAATGATAAATATAAAAAAGGCCGGATCAAATCCGGCCTTTTGAATGTTATTGTCCTGCTAAGAAAACAGCATTGGAGAATAAAAGTTTACCGTTCTCCCAGAAATTACGGAATAAAGGATTATCTGATAAATACACTACAGATCCACCTCCCATATCTTGTACACCAAAGAGCATTCCGTCTTTCAACTTACTCTTCACTTTATATCCCGCAAAACCGGTTACGTATGCATCTTTTTTCAGCACACCGACATTCCAACCGCCTTTCATGAATTCAAATAAGACACCATCTTGCTTGAGGGTATAATAAAAATCAGGATATCCAAAACCCAATGGATGGGTATTATCTAAATCCATTTTATAGATCGCACCGGGGATAGAATTTGGCAGATAGCTTCTTTCACGATCACCATATTTTTTCACATCCAAATACTCTCCTTTTTCGTCATCCTTATCAGTCTTTTGTTTCAATCCCCATTCAGCTGCCATTTGACCTACTGCATTTTCCAAAGCAATGATCTTTCCGCCTGAACGAACAAACTCTTTCAAACGATCAGCTGTTGCTTTCTCAGACAATGCACGGATATAACCATCCGGTACAATAAGTACTGTGAAGTTTTTAAGATTGGCTCTTCCAAGATCATTGGCATTGATCAATGTCAATGGATAATCCAGTTGCTTATCAAAAAAGTGCCATACTTCACCTGCTCCCAATGATGAAGTTCCTTCGCCGGTCAGCAATGCTACTTTAGGCGCACTACTAATCATTTTTACATCCGGTGAACCCATATCTGATCCCTGATCCATAAAACCGGTCTCTACTACATCTGCTTGCACATTGTGTTTGATACAAGCTGCATTGGTAATAGCTGCCCAGTTCACTGAAGAATTACTCGTCTTGAGAACAATCAGTGTTCCCCTTTCATAATTCTTGGTACCATACTTAAATGGCTTTTCTGCAAAACGAACTTTTACATTTTGTTTCAATAGATCTGCCAATACTTTAGCACTGTTAAAAGAAGTATATGGAATCAACAAACCATAAGATGCATTTACAGCTGTTACGGTCGTGGATTTCCAATCATTTGACACATCCAGTTTTTCTTTGATGGCATATCCTTTCACTCCATAAGCATAAGGAACAGACCAGGTAGTAATGTCATAGGTATTAGAATCAGTTACCACTGTTCTTGGCTCAAGTAATACTTTAGCTAAAACAGCTTTGGGTTGAGCAGCACTTACAGCAATGTGTAAGCCTTCATCCACAAATGTTTCTTGTTTTCCAGTGAAATAATTGAAGCCGGTGAAATTTTTATTATTAACCGTTCCCCACTCAATCCCATTCTGATCTAATAATTTGATAACAGCATTTAATTTGTTCTGATCTTTTGAAGTCAACACGTAGGTTTTATATTCTCCGATCTTACCACTTCTACTATCATCAAAATACTTTTTGAACTCATTCATCAGTTTTTGCTGATGCTTACTGGCTGTTTCTACAGTTGACAATCCGGTCGTAAAATGATGTGTTGCACGATCTACCAATGTCAATGTATCTCCATCTTCATTTACAACAGCCAATCCACCTCTGCTGTGTCCACCCTGCTCATATGTCATACCAATGGCACCATTGTAAACAGGATAGGTATCACCATAAGAAGGATATAAGAGATCGAATCTTTCTTTGGTAAAGAACAGCCATCCATTTTTATCAAAATAAGAAGCGTTATTTCTACCGATCAGTACTTGAAAATCTCTCTGCCATGGAGTAATCACTTCATGAAAAGGTTCAGCAGCCGGAGCGAAATAATAAGGCTCATTATACCCTTGTTCATGAAAATCTACATGCACCTGTGGTAGCCAAGCATTGTATTTTTTTAATCGCTGCTGGGTTTCAACTTGTGTTTGCCAGGCCCAATCACGATTTAAGTCAAAGTTGTAATGGTTGCTTCTTCCACCGGGCCATGGCTCGGAATGTTCGCGTGAGGAAGGCTCCGCATTCATTTCTTTTCCTACTACAGAGTTAAACCAATTCACGTAACGATCTCTGCCATCCGGATTGATACAAGGATCAATTACGACAACCGTATTTTTTAACCACTCTTTGGTTGTGCTATTGGATGGATCAACCAATGCATGAATCATTAACAATGCAGCTTCAGAAGAAGACGGTTCATTACCATGCACATTGTAGCTCAGCCAAACAATAGCAGGAGCATTTTCTACTATCGGCGCAGCTTTGTCTTTTGTTGTACCTGCTAAACGAAGATTGTTCAAACGAATAGCTTCGAGTCGTTGCATATTCTCAGGAGAACTCACAAAAGCCAGCATAAGTTCTCTTCCTTCATTGGTCTGACCGTAAGACTCAATCTTCACCATATCGGGTCTTGCCTTAGCGACCGTATTGAAATAATCTACGATCTTATGGTGCCTCGTATAACGGCTACCCACTTTGTATCCCAAATAAGATTCCGGACTAGGAACATTCTGAGCGGTGACTGATACAGATAGTACCAGTAGCGCTAAAATTGACAATAATGATTTCATATTCAAATAAATGAGTTGTGAATGTAGCGAAGAAATGGAGCTCTCGGAAATGATTGGTTCACTTTTTTATACAGATGGTATTTTATGAAGGTCTGTTTTGTTCAAAAACGCCTAATTTTCACTTATGAAAACAAGCGTTTTATCCTTCGTATTTCTTTTAACAGTAGTTGGTTCACAAGCACAAAAGATTGTGTCTGTAGTTGGACCCGGTAAGGCGATCAATCCTTACAAATATACCATCACCAAAAAAGCCAACTATTCCCGTGCTGCCGTATCAAGTGCACATCCGTTGGCGAGTCAGGTAGGTACTGTGATTATGAAACAAGGAGGCAATGCCTTTGATGCAGCTATTGCTACTCAGTTGGCATTAGCAGTTGTATATCCAGGCGCGGGTAATTTAGGTGGTGGCGGATTTTTACTTGCCCGAAGAAGTAACGGTGAACTACTAGGTTTGGATTATCGCGAAGCTGCTCCTGCTGCTGCTTCCAGAGATATGTACCTGGATGCGCAGGGTAATGCCAATATTTCATTATCACAAAAAGGACATCTGGCTTCCGGTGTTCCGGGAACCGTAGCAGGTTTATTTGCCACCATGCCTTATGCGAAACTACCTTTTGCAAAACTGGTACAACCTGCGATTGATCTGGCAGAGTTTGGATTTGTAATTACTGAAAGAGAAGCAGCTTCGTTAAATAATAACCGTGAATCGTTCTTAAAGCAGAGCACCCGGCCCACCGCATTGACTAAAGAAGGAAAATGGAAAGCAGGTGACACACTTGTACAAAAAGAATTAGCTGCTACACTTAAACGTATGCAAAAAGATGGTGCAGCAGGATTTTATGAAGGACAAACAGCAAAATTGATCGTCGAGGAAATGCAACGTGGAAAAGGCATCATTACATTAGATGATCTCAAAAATTATACTGCTAAACTCAGAGAGCCTCTCCGATTCAATTATCGCGATCATCAGATCATCAGTTTTGCTCCTCCCAGCAGTGGTGGTATCCTTATTGCACAAATGATGAAGATGATCGAAAAATTTCCGGTAGGCAGTTATGGATTTCAAACACCTGCCAGTGTGCAGCTGATGATTGAAGCTGAAAGAAGAGCTTATGCAGACAGAGCAGAACATATGGGTGATCCTGATTTCTGGAAAGTACCTGTAGATACTTTGATCAGTGATGCCTATCTAACAGAAAGAATGAAAGATTATGATCAAAGTAAAGCAGGTATCAGTACTCAAATCAAAGCCGGTCATATCAAAGTAAGTGAAGAAACTACACATCTCAGTGTCATAGATGCAGCAGGAAATCTTGTAGCTGTCACCACAACATTGAATGATGGTTATGGATGTAAAACTGTAGTTGGAGGTGCCGGTTTTTTATTGAACAATGAAATGGATGATTTCAGTGTGAAACCCGGTGTTCCTAATATGTATGGTGCATTGGGTGGCGAAGCAAATGCCATTGTTCCCGGCAAGAGAATGTTAAGCTCAATGACTCCAACACTCATGTTAAAAAATAATAAACCTTATCTCACCATTGGTACGCCCGGAGGTACTACAATACCTACATCAGTTTTTCAGGCGTTGGTAAACCTCATAGATTTTAAAATGGATCTTGTTGATGCGATCAATAAACCAAAATTCCATCACCAATGGTTTCCGGATGAGGTCATGATTGAAAGGGACTTCCTTACCGACACCAAAAAGAAACTGGAGGACATGGGGTATAAAATCAGAGAGAGAAGTCCCATTGGACGTACTGAAGGTATCAGAATTTTACAAAATGGTATCAGAGAAGCCGTAGCCGACAAAAGAGGTGATGATTCAGTAGCAGGATTTTAAAGAAATTATATGCAAACATTCGAAGATGGATTTTTGAAAGACAGCATCAAAAGATTCAAATACTACAAAGAGCTGGGCGATAAAACTTTTACACAACTAAAAGACGAAGACTTTTTATACCAGCCCAATGCTGAGAGCAATAGCATTGCCATCATCATTCAACATATGTATGGAAATATGCTCAGCAGATGGACCAACTTCCTGACTGAAGATGGTGAGAAAGAATGGAGAAAAAGAGATGCCGAATTTGAAGCAACAGACATAACGCGTGAAGACCTTTTGTCTTTTTGGAATGAAGGTTGGAATTGCCTGTTGAATACACTTGAAAGTTTGCAACCGGATGATCTGATGAAAACGGTCACGATCAGAACCGAGCCTCTCCTTGTGTATGATGCCATTTTGAGACAACTTGCACATTATCCTTATCATGTTGGTCAAATTGTTTACATCGGGAGAATGATCCTTGAAAAAGAATGGCACTCTCTAAGTATCGCAAAAGGAGAAAGTAAATCCTATTTGGATTCGGTAAAACAAGCTCAACAGCAAAAATCCTAACACAAGCCCATGCATCCAGCCATTGAGATCATCCGTACCGATATTTTATCCGATAACTGGTACATCTTAAAACGGATAGAATACGAGATAACAGATAATAAAGGCAACAAAAAACGTCAATTACGAGAAGCCTATGACCGCGGTAATGGTGCCACTATTTTGTTATATAATAAAGATCAAGGAACGGTCATATTAACACGACAGTTTCGTTTACCCACCTTTATCAATGGCAATCCTGATGGTATGTTGATTGAAACCTGTGCAGGTCTATTGGACAAGGATGACCCTGAAAATTGTATCAGGAGAGAAACAGAAGAAGAAACAGGTTACCATATCAAAGATGTTAAAAAGGTATTTGAAGCGTATATGTCTCCCGGATCTGTTACAGAAATCTTATATTTTTTTGTGGCTGCTTACACCAAAGACATGAAAATAACGGAAGGTGGAGGAGTCGAGGAGGAACAAGAAAACATTGAAGTATTGGAACTCCCCTTTCCCAAAGCACTTCAAATGATTGACTCCGGAGAGATAAAAGACGGTAAAACGATCATGTTATTGCAATATGCACAGATACACGGGTTGTTATAACAGGTTTTCTCTTTAATTTAGATGACCGGAACGCCTTTTGGTATTGAATTTGCACTGAGGAAGCTATTACCTAAATTTGTATTAAACTGATCCGTTTCTGAAGCGATTCCTGAAAATATTGCGATATACCCTGTTGGTCATTATAGCCCTCATCCTTATCATCTTTATTGCTATTCAAACCGACTATGTGCAGAATAAGTTAGTAGGCATGGCCACTAGTCGTATCTCTAAATCGTTGGGCACTGAAGTCAGCATCAAACATGTAAGCATTGGTATCCTAAACCGATTGAATCTGGAAGGTTTAATGGTCAGAGACCGCTCTAAAGATACACTGATCTATGCCGGTGCTTTGAAAGTCCGAATCACAGATTGGTTTATTCTGAAAGACAAAGCTGTATTACGATATGCAGGATTGGAAGATGCAGTTATTAAAATCAATCGAAAAGATAGCGTTTGGAATTATCAATACATTGTAGATCACTTTGTTTCACCTTCGCCAAAAGACCCTAAAAAGAAAGATGGCTTAGCACTTGATCTGAAAAAGATCGATCTGCGTAATCTACGCTTTGTACAAAATGATCAATGGGTAGGCGAAAGAATGACCATTCAATTGGCCAACCTCATTATTGATGCAAACCGAGTTGATTTAAATAAAAGCATCTTTATCATTGATGATATTAAGTTACATCAACCATTATTTGCGATTCAGGCTTTACCGGCTTTGCGACCGGAGTCATTGAAAAAAAAGAATACCGCTTCTGTTGATACAGGAATGTATTTTAACGCAGGTGATATTTTTGTTCAAACCAAAAAACTAAAAATAACTGATGGAAGGCTTTTTATTGACGGCAATCCAAATAATCCATCTCAAAATTTTGACGGCTCACATATACAATTGAGTAAACTCAATGGTACTTTCAATAATGTATCTTTTATCAAAGACACTATCAAAGCTGACATTGACCTTTCTGTAAAAGACAGAAGTGGATTTGAACTCCAAAAACTCAAGACTCGTTTTCGCTTCACTCCGCAAATCATGGAGTTGGCTTCTTTGGATCTACGTACCAATAAAAGCAGGATTGGTAATTATTACGCGATGAAATACACCGACTTTAATAAAGACTTCGGTGAATACATTGATAAAGTAGTCATGGATGCTCGTTTTAGAGATGCTAAAATCAGCAGTGATGATATTGCGTATTTTGCCCCCGAACTCAAAAGTTTTAAAAGAAATATAGAGATCAGTGGAAATTATTTAGGCACTGTTGCAGATTTTGTCGTGAACAACCTTTATTGTAGAGTTGGCAATAGTACCAATCTATCGGGCACCTTAAGCATGAAGGGGCTGCCCGATATTAATACCACAAAGATCTTGTTGAATAAAGGTGTTGTTTCTACCAACTATAATGATCTCTTAAGTTATATCCCTGCATTAAAAGATATCAAAGAACCGAACCTGGCAGAACTTGGGAACATTATTTACAGAGGTAATTTCAATGGCACCATTCAGAACTTTGTGACTTCGGGTGTATTTAGTACTGCCTTGGGTGGACTCACAACAGATATCAGTCTTAAACTTCCAAACAAGGGAGAACCAACTTATAAAGGCAAAATTGAAACTACAAGATTTAATATCGGTAAGTTCTTGAATGCAGATATTTTAGGATTGGTGAATTTCAAGGGCGGTATTGAAGGAAGTAGTTTCAATATTGATCAGCTGAAAACTTCGTTGAATGGAACTATTGACTCTTTACAGTTGAATGGTTATACCTATTCCAATATTGTCACTAACGGAACCTTTCAGAAAAAAGCATTTACCGGGGAATTAGAAATAGATGACCCCAATCTGAATTTTACAAACTCTGTTGAAATAGATTTTTCAAAAGAGATCCCCAGTTTTAATATAGTAGGTGACCTTGTTCAATCCAATTTGAAAGCTTTGAATTTTGTCAAAGAAAATATTCAGATCACAGGATTACTTGATGCCAATTTTACCGGAACCAATATCGATAACTTTAAAGGAACAGCAAAATTTCTGAATGCAGCTGTTAAGGATGAAACCAATAAGATCAGTTTTGACTCATTAAATCTTAGCTCGGTTCAAATTGATAGCACCCGTATTTTAAGCGTGGGTAGTAATGAATTCAATGCAACGATCTCAGGACAATTCAGCATCCTTGAATTACCTGCAAGTATTCAAGCGTTCTTACATCATTATTATCCTGTTTATATCCCCGAGCCAAAAGTTATCCCTCAAAATCAGCGATTCGATATTCAGCTCAATACAAGATTCATTGAACCTTATCTTCAGATTTTTGCAAAAAACTTAAGCGGCTTTAATGACGCTTCATTAACAGGGAGTATTGATACAAGAAATAGTGATCTGAAAGTATCAGCCAATGTACCTTATGGAAAGATTGATAAATATTCTTTCAATGGTATTCAATTGGAAGGAAGAGGAAACTTGGATACCATATCACTGAATGGAAATATCACTACAGTCACTATCAATGACAGTCTAAATTTTCCCAATACAAACATTTCAGTAGTTGCCAGAGATGATCATTCTGTTATTTCGGTTAAAACGAGTGCAGACAATACATTAAATGAAGCCAGTTTGAATGCTGATGTTGTAACACTTGAAGATGGTGCCAGAATACAGTTTCTCCCCTCCTCTTTTGTATTGAATACCAAAAAATGGAACCTTGAAAAAGAGGGAGAATTGATACTACGTAAAAATTTCATCAAAGCAACAGATGTGAAATTCACACAGGGCTTTCAGGAAATTGAAGTAGAAACTGAAGAAGAAGATGGTGGTAATACCAACAATCTAGTAGTGAGATTGAAAAATGTTGTGCTCGGTGATTTAACAAGCCCCTTCCTGAAAGATCCTCGTTTAGAAGGTATTACCAGCGGTGAAATTACCATGCGTGATTTCTTTGGACAATTCAATGCAGATGCCGTTTTAAAGGCAGAACAATTTCGATTCAATGATGACTCTATTGGATTAGTAAATATCAAAGCCGGCTATAACAGCAGAACAGGTCTTATTCCTTTTGATATTCAATCTGCCAATAAAGGTTTTGATTTTAGCGCTAAGGGATCTTATAACCTGAAAGACTCGATTCAACAGCCACTATATACGGACATTGATCTTAGAGATACACGCATTCATTTGCTGAATCAGTTTTTGACAGGATTGTTCTCCGACTTGAAAGGACAAGCCAAGGGAAAACTATCGATCAGTGGCGATCCTAACAGCCCTACACTTATCGGAAAAGTAACGCTACTGAATGCAGGATTAAAAGTTGATTATACACAAGTATATTATACCATTGACTCTGCCAATATCAATTTTGAAGAAGATGGAATCAACTTTGGACAATTCACAATTAAAGACCAATATAAAAATACCGGTACAGTAAAAGGAAAACTTTTCGAAAGAGGCTTTAAGGATATGGCTTTTGATTTTGATCTTTCCACTAACAAGTTATTATTGATCGATACCAAGCCTGAGGATAATCAACAATTTTATGGGAGAGCTATAGGTAGGGTAAGTACTTTTAGCTTGAAAGGGCCTGAGTCTAATGCACGTATGACATTAGTGGCTGAATCAACTGACAGTTCTCATATTTTCATTCCTAATTCAGTTACAAGAGAAAGTGGTAGTGCTGATTTTATCGTGTTCAAGGAATATGGTACTGAAATGATCTCTAATAAGCCTAAATCAGGATTTAATCTAACAGTTGATCTGGATCTAACAGCTACTAATAAAACCGAGATCGATGTGATTCTGGATGATCTGACCGGCGACGTCATCAAAGCCACAGGTAATGGTCGCCTGAAGATCCGTGCAGGTACTACTGAACCACTGACCATCAGAGGTCGCTACAATATTGAAAAAGGAAATTATGATTTCAACTTCCAGTCATTTATCAGAAAGCCATTTGAGTTGATGCCTAATGCAGGAAACTATATTGAATGGACAGGCGATCCATTTAAAGCAGATATTAAAATTGACGCACAATATACTGCTGAGAGAATTGCCTTATATGACCTTGTTTCCAATTTGAATTTAAGTGGCGCAGTGAAAGGATATCGTGGCGAAGTATATGTAATTGCCGAATTAAGAGACAAACTCACTGAACCTAAAATAAGATTCAGGCTCGATTTCCCTCAAGGAAGTCCGATCAAAAGTGACAATGAGTTATCACAATATTTGAACCGTCTGCAGAACGATGACAATGAAATATTAAAACAGGTTTCATTCCTTATTGTGTTCAACACTTTTGCGCCACCTAGTGTTGGTAATGGTGGAGGTAATGCTGCAAATAGTTCTCTTACAACGATCGGCGCTAATACCTTATCACAGATTCTGACCAAAGAGATCAATAAAATGTTCTCCAACTTTCTTTATAAACTTACAGGAGATAAAAGTCTACGTTTTGATTTGGGAACTTCCTGGTACAGCAATAACGAGATCACGAGTAGTGTTGCAGGTGGTACACTTAATAACAATTCCATTGATCGCTCGCGCGTGAATTTCAAGCTGGGTAAAAGTTTCTTCCAGGATAAGATGATCGTCACATTTGGCGGCGATCTTGATTTCAATGTAAGTAACTCTGCTGCAGTAAAAAATGGAAACTTTCAATGGTTACCTGATCTGAATATTGAGTTCATACTTTCCAATGACCGAAAACTGAGAGCCATCCTATTCAATAAGAACAGTCTTGACATTTCCAATACAGGCGCAGGTGGTATTGGTCGAAGAAATAGATTTGGTGCGAGTATTTCGTACAGAAAAGATTTCGATAAACTATTCGCTACCAAACAAGATGATATTGTTTTCAAACCCGCTACCGACAGCACGCAGAATAATCCTTCAGGTGGTCAGTGATCATTTGGGTAGTACTGCAGCTACATTTTGCTTGGCGCCCCTCAGTCGATATACATAAAAGTATCGAACCACTTTACCTCCTCTTTGCTGATTAATGACTATTGGTGCATCAATTCGCTCAAAATACGGTTCCATTATTTTTTGTACTTCAACAGGCAGGTTGGATGGTAAAATATAATAAGCATCTTCCCCCTTGCGTATAGTATCTCTTTCTTGATTCAACCAAACAAATTTGTGCAAATCCTGTAAAGCCCCAACACCGATCAAACGAACACCTGTAGTTCGAGCAGTATAAAATTCAAGATGCCCTCCGGGAAACCATTTATGTACTACCAGTGGATCCGCCTCTTTCATAATACCTGCTGCAATATCTGCTTTACGTAAAGTATCAAAAGAATAACTAAACTCTTTCCAACCAGACATATCTAGTGTTGGACAATACTCTCCGTAATTCTCTTTTTGCTGACTACCAAAATTGATAGGAGAAAAACGAATTAAAATAGTTCCTGCGATCAATACGATCAATACTAAACCTAATGACGCCTGGAGTATGATGGGAATATTTCTGTTCGTTCTTTTTTGCAAGTACATGGCGGCAACAAAATACAAAGGAATATATGCCGGTCCGGCCCAATGTGGTAAGGTTGGATTGAATAAAGCAACGGTCCAAAAAAGAAGTATCATTGGAATGCTCATCCATCCCAACCAAAGTCTGATTCTCTTTCTTGCAAAACGAACACGATTGGTAATTGCCCCAAAGAGTGCGATCAGAATCACGATAAATAAAAAAGGATGTTGATACAGAGCTTCTCCCACTATTTCTTGTCCGAGCATATCCCAACGCAGTGAGGTATTACTTACTCTTTCGGAATGAAAACGATACGTGATAAAATCATTTTGATAATTCCAATAAAAAATGGGGAAGATACAAATGAGCGTAACAATGACTCCCATATATAATCTCCAATTGGTCAGCCATTGTATCCTGCTAAATAATAGAAATGCACCAAAGCCAGCCCACAGATACAATCCATGCACTTTACTTAGTGCAGCTAATCCAATCATCAACCCAAGCAATAACCATATACTTAAGTTCTCCTCTTCACGCTTCAAAAGCAAATGAGCCATGATGTATAAAGATGCTGTCCAGAAAAGCATTTGAGGAGAATCGGGAAGAATAAAGAGTCCGGCTATAAAACCGGTATAAATGGATAGTGTATAGATCCATGCAGCTAACCATCCTACTCGCTCACTATCCAATAATTTTCCCAACTTGAAAATGATCCAAGTTGCAAAACCGGAGCAAATGATAGCTCCTAAACGCATGGTCACCTCATTGACCCAAAGAAGATTGAAAGTTGTTAATCGGATCAGCCATCCGACCATTGGAGGATGATCAAAATGATTCCAGTCAGACTGGATTGCATAAGTCCAATAATACACTTCATCATTACCCAGCTCCAAAAAAGATGCTGCCAACAGTTTGATGATGGAACTGATAATGATCAGCCAAAAAACTTTTCTGCTATATTGTTGATACATGATGTCGCTGAAAATACAAAGACCGTACCAGTCATTTACTCAACAGCCAATGAATGGCTAATTCATATCCTTTCAAACCCAATCCAATAATACTGCCTGCAGCTTTACCTGAAACATGAGATAATTTCCTGAACTCTTCACGTGCATGTACATTACTGATATGAACTTCAACTACGGGAGCTTTCACTGCTGCAATGGCATCACCAATAGCAACAGAAGTATGCGTATACCCTCCCGGGTTCAATACGATACCATTGGTGTTAAAACCGAATTGCTGTATAGCATCAATAAGTTCGCCTTCAATATTGGTTTGAACATAATGGAATTCAACCTGTGGGAAGATGGATTTTAACTCCTTAAAAAAGTCTTCAAAACTTTGGGTACCGTAAACAGATGTTTCACGCTGACCCAACAGGTTTAAATTAGGACCATTGATGATGGCGATCTTCATGTACCGAAGTTAATAAAAAATGGTCACAGATGTAAGTAACACACAGTGACCATTTCTCAAAGAACTTTCTATTGATTAATTCATTCGCTCTTTGATCATTGCAATAAAGTCATCAAAAAGGTAACGACTATCATGCGGACCCGGTGTACTTTCCGGATGATATTGTACACTAAATGCAGGTTTATTCTTCAGTCTTATTCCTTCGATAGACTGATCATTTAGATTAATGTGGGTGATCTCAACATCATTGTGATTTCTAACAGCTTCAGGATCTACACCAAAGCCGTGGTTTTGAGTGGTGATCTCACACTGGCCCGTGATCACATTTTTCACCGGATGATTTAACCCACGATGACCATGATGCATTTTGAAAGTAGGAATACCATTGGCTAATGCCAGTAACTGATGTCCTAAGCAGATACCAAATACCGGTTTATCTTCCTGCAATAAACTCTTGACAGTATCGACTGCATAATCCATTGCAGCAGGATCACCGGGACCATTGGAAATGAAGTAACCGTTGGGATTGAATTCCTTCAATCTGCTAAGCGGAGTTTTAGCAGGGTGCACGCGAACATGCGCACCACGATCTACCAAACACTGAAGGATATGACGTTTGATACCAAAATCCAGTACTGCTACTTTCAATGGTGAAGTAGCATCCCCCATTTCATATTCTTCTTTGGTACTTACGGTACTGGCTAATTCTAACCCATCCATATTAGGCACTTCTGCCAACATTTTTTTCAAAGCTTCTACATCCAAAATCTCCGAAGAAATAATACAGTTCATAGCTCCTTTCGCACGGATATGTGTTACTAGGGCACGAGTGTCTACATTATCGATCGCAACAATCTGATTCTCTTTTAGATACTCGTTTAGATTGCCATTGGCCTGAATACGGCTGTATTGCTCTTCAAGGTTACGTGAAATCAATCCATGGATCTTCACGCTATCGCTTTCCACATCTGAATCCTTCACACCATAGTTTCCAATATGAACACTATTCATGATCACGATCTGGCTGGTATAACTTGGATCAGTGAATACTTCCTGATAACCGGTCATACCGGTATTAAAACAGATCTCTCCCGTAGCAGTACCGATTTTACCGAATGCATGTCCATAAAAAACATGGCCATCAGCCAGTACTAAAATTGCGGGTTGTTTGGTTTGGGGCATGGTTGTTTGCTGTTTAACGATGCAAAAAAAAGGTTTGTTGATTAAAACTCGTGCAAGAAGTTTCTCACATCAGTTTGGATCGCTTAAAAATTCGGCCAGACATAAAAAAAGCAAGACGGTTAGGTCTTGCTTTTTGATATGAAAAACATCTTTCCAATTACTCGGCTGTTTTTTCAGTTGATTCTTCAGTAGCAGGTGTTTCAGCAACCGCAGCTTCTGCAGCCGGAGCAGCTTCAGCTTTTTTAGGTGCACGGCTACGACGAGTTTTCTTAGCAGGTTCAGCAGCCTGAGCAGCGCCCTTACCATAGATCTCATTGAAGTCTACCAGTTCGATCATCGCTTTTTCAGCGTTATCACCCGGACGAATACCTAACTTCAGAATACGAGTATAACCACCTGGACGGCCAGCTACTTTAGGACCTACTACTGTGAACAATTCTTTCACAGCACTTTTGTCTTGCAGATAGCTGAACACCACTCTATGCTGATGCATGATGGTTTCTTTGTTATCAGATTTTTTTGTTTTGGTGATCAACGGCTCAACGTAAGTTCTCAGTGCTTTAGCCTTAGCCAAAGTAGTAACGATACGTTTGTGTGTGATCAATTGACTAGCAAGGTTTGCCAGCAATGCTTCCCTGTGTGCTTTCTTACGACCCAGGTTGTTGATTTTGTCTCCGTGACGCATGACTTGTTGTTTTTATACCCTGCACCGTGTCAGGAATTGCAGAGTGTGAATAATAGCTTTCAGCTACAAGCTTCAAGCTGCAAGAAAATTACTTGTGGCTTGAAGCTTGCAACTTGCAGCTTAATTGTCTAAGTTATCCAAACCTAATTTATTCAGATCCATTCCGAAGCTCAATCCACGCTCAGTTAATACCTGCTCAATTTCAGAGAGGGATTTCTGACCGAAGTTTCTGAACTTCATCAGGTCTTCTTGCTCATACTGAACCAATTCGCTCAAGCTGTTGATCTTAGCGGCTTTCAAACAGTTGAAAGCTCGTACAGAAAGATCCAGATCTTCAAGTGGAGTCTTCAATACTTTGCGCAGTTGTAATACATGCTCATCTACCACATCTTCTTTCTTATCTTCCTTGTTATCGAAAGTGATGTTTTCATCGGTAATGATCATCAAGTGCTGAATCAGGATACGAGAAGCCTGTTTAACAGCATCTTCAGGATGAATGGTACCATCGGTAGCTACTTCCAAGATCAGTTTTTCGTAATCGGTACGCTGTTCTACACGATAGTTCTCAATACCGTATTTAACGTTCTTGATCGGAGTGTGAATAGAGTCGATTGCAATATATCCGAAAGGAGCATCTTTTACTTTGTTCTCTTCAGCAGGAATATAACCGCGACCACGAGAGATCGTCAGTTCGATATCCATTTTAGCAGAAGAATCCATGGTGCAAATCACTAATTCAGGATTCATCACCTGGAAATGTTGAGAAACCTCACCCAACATACCGGCAGTAAATTCTGTACGGTTCTTGATAGAGAGGCTGATTTTTTCATTGGCTACATCATGCTCAACATGCTTTTTGAAACGTACCTGCTTCAGATTCAGGATGATTTCGGTAACATCTTCTGTTACACCTTTCATGGTAGCAAATTCGTGGTCTACACCTTCGATCTTGATACCTACGATCGCATATCCTTCCAAAGAACTTAATAATACACGGCGAAGTGCATTACCAATGGTCAGACCGTAGCCTGGCTCTAATGGACGGAATTCAAATTGACCTTCAAAATCAGTTGCTTTTTGTAAAACGATTTTGTCTGGTTTCTGGAAGCTTAATATGGCCATATTAAAACTTGATTTTTTACTTGATGGTGGCGGAACCCATTATTGGTTTCCGAATATTGATAAGTCAGTAGTGAATAGTGAGTAGTGAGTATCTTACTCACTGCTCACTACTGCCTACTCACTATTTAGAATACAATTCTACGATCAGTTGCTCCTTGATATTCTCTGGAACATTCTCACGCTCAGGGTAGGTAATAAAAGTACCTTTCTTCTCTGCTTCATTCCAGTCTAACCAGCTAAACTTAGGGTTCTTACCGCGAGTTTTGCTAACGATTGATGAATTATCAGCGCTCTTTGGTTTGTAAGCAATGATATCTCCCGGCTTACACTGATAAGAAGGAACGTTCATTGTTTCACCATTCACAGTGATATGCTTATGGTTTACCAACTGACGTGCTTCAGGACGGCTGGCAGTTAAGCCCAGACGGAAAACTGTATTATCCAGACGAGCTTCCAGGAGTTTGATCAGGTTTTCACCGGTAACACCTTTCAGACGAGCTGCTTCTTCAAAAGTTTTGCGGAACTGACGCTCTAATACACCGTAAGTGTACTTAGCTTTTTGTTTTTCTCTCAGCTGTAAAGCGTATTCACCTAAGCTTTTGCGCTTACGTGCTGCGCCATGTTGACCCGGAGGGTTGCTGTTCTTACCTAACCACTTCGCATTACCGAGGATCGGCTCACCGAAGATTCTTGAAATTTTGGTCTTTGGACCTGTGTAACGTGCCATTGTGTTTTATTTTTCGATTTTTTAATGACGATCCGGTATCCTAAAAATCTAAAATCAATACCGAACCCTATGTAAGTTTGATTTGATGATCTTTGATTTTTTGATTGAATGGAATCAAATCAAAAAATCAAAGATCAAGAATTCAAAGATTAAACTCTTCTCTGCTTAGGAGGTCTGCAACCATTGTGTGGCAATGGAGTTACGTCTTTGATAGAAATAACTTCGATACCAGACTGAGAAATAGAGCGGATAGCTCCTTCACGACCGGCACCCGGACCTTTAACGAATACATCTACACGCTTCAGACCAGCTTCCAATGCTACTTTAGCAGCATCAGCAGCAGCCATTTGAGCTGCATATGGAGTGTTCTTTTTTGAACCTTTGAAACCCATTTTACCGGCACTACTCCAACTGATCACCTGTCCGGTTTTGTTGGTAAAGCTGATAATGATGTTGTTGAATGTAGCTGAGATACGAACTTCACCAGCAGCATCAACTTTTACGACTCTTTTCTTGGCAGCAGCTTTTGCACTGTTCTGCGCTTTTTGTGGTTTTGCCATGTTCTTTTTTTGAGGTAATCGTCCCGATTTATCGGGATTGTTATTTAATGAAAATTCCGCCTGAGGCGGAAACCGCTACACTCTCCTTTTCCGATGGTATCGAAACTATCCAAGCTGTAACGGATTTTTATAATAAAGTCTGCCGAAGGAAATCCATCCGGCAGACTCATTTATTATTTCTTAGGTGCCTTCTTCTTACCGGCAACTGTCTTACGCTTACCTTTTCTGGTACGGCTGTTTGTTTTGGTACGCTGACCACGAACAGGTAATCCTTTACGGTGACGTAATCCACGGTAACAAGCGATATCCAATAAACGCTTGATATTCATAGACACTTCACTACGCAGTGCACCTTCAACCTTGAACTCATTGTTAATGATGTTACGGATAGCAGTTTGCTCATCATCATTCCATTCATGCACTTTCTTGTCAAAGTCAATACCTGCTTTGGCTAAGATATACTGAGCGGTTGAACGACCAATACCGAATATATAGGTCAGACCAATTTCGCCTCTTTTGTTCTTTGGTAAGTCAATACCGGCAATACGAGCCATATTCTGATTTTAATTTTAAACTTAGTTACTGATTCGTCAACTGTGAACAGTCAACAAACCTCAATTATCCCTGACGTTGTTTATAACGGGGATTTTTCTTGTTGATCACGTACAATTTGCCTTTCCTCTTCACGATCTTGCAATCTGCACTACGCTTTTTGATCGAAGCTCTGACTTTCATTGCTTTATTATTTATCGCTTTACTGCTTCCGGCTTTCAGCAAGTGCCGTCAGCTTTCTGCAAATGATTTACTTATACCTGAAAATGATCCTTCCCCTACTCAAATCGTATGGACTCATCTCAACTCCCACTTTATCACCAGGCAGAATTCTGATGTAGTGCATCCTCATTTTACCTGAGATGGTGGCCAGAATTTCATGACCATTTTCTAACTTAACACGGAACATAGCATTGCTCAGTGCTTCCAGAATGACTCCATCTTGTTTAATCAGCGGTTGTTTCGACATACTATTTTTGGGGCTGCAAAGATATTAGATTGCAATGGAAATATGAAAATTTCGGGGAAAAAATTCCCATTTTTGTGGAAAATAGCCTAAAATAATGACCCTTAACCCCTTAGAAAGGCAAATATAAGCTATCTGAACAGGGCAACAGGCAGAATAATTTCCCAATAATTGACCCTGGCACCCCCCACCAACTGCTGATCCAACAACCTACTATACCTAAAGCCAAAAGTTACCGGCTCCTGATTCCACCAACGGGTATCAAAAAAGAGTTCCCCTCCCAGCGTACCAAAATTAAACCTGCGACCTGTACGCAGACTTTTTCCCACGGACAGATCATAAAAAGCATTTACCCTCATCCGTTGGAAATAGACCAGCTGACCAAAGCCCCAATCCGGATAAGCAATAGGGAAATGATAATTCACCCCCAATTTGTACATCCTAGGCAGATTGATGGCTGTATATCCTCTCGAAAAAGGGAAGTTGTCCGAAAAATTATACCGGTTTAAGGTATCCCGGCTTTGAATGGCTCCTGTGAGCACCAGATTATGATTTCGATGTAAGCCGGGTAAATACAAAGTACCACTCACCAACATCTGCCAGGCCTTAGTATCTCCTAATGTTTGGCGATAACGGGTTTGAAAAACCTGTCCCCATCTCGGGAAAATATGCTGAACCGCTCTTTGTATTTGTCCGGCATATACCATTCTAAGATCGACATAATTGAATGTCGCATCTCGCAATAAACTCTTAGCGATACCTGTCCAACTAACAGTATTCCTATTCAAAGTTGCCTGTAGGGTTAGATTGCGGAATTGTTTTCCTTCCGTAAAATTGAATGGTAATCGTAAACCGGCATAAGCTTGCCATTCATTCCATTGCAACAAAGTGTCTCGATTCAATCGAATAGATCGCTGCCAGGTTTGTGATGTACCAAAGACCGGTTGCAAATAAGCCCCCCCATAAGTTCCATCATATCCCAAACGATGACTTCGCTCATTTTCATTATAGGTATATGCCAACTCAGAAGAAAAGGTATTCAATACATTTTGCCCATACAATGTGAAAGAATACTCCGGTCGATCATAATAAGGACGCCAACTATGAATATTTAATAGCCGAAATGACTTTTTATAATTGGTCACCGGATAGTTACCTGCAACTTGTAATGCGCTGCCGGTCGTAGATTGCTGAATAGAGCCATCTACATACAAGGGTTGTAATGCATCTGCATACTTAACTTTCTCCCATAAAGGCTGAAAAGCTGCTAATCGATATCCATCCACAGTAAATACAGAAGCGATCAATTTGCCTTCATGATTGAGAACTCCCTGATAAATACCGGTTGGATAAGAAGCCAAACGATAAGGAGAAGGATGATCAGGTCGATCGATCTTCGCCCATATCTCATCTCTTCCTGCATGTGTTGTACTGAATAATAAAGTATCTCCCTGTATTTGTAAAAATCCTATGATGCGATTGGTGTGCCGGAGTATTTCACGAGATTGTTGTCCGGAAATATCATTCCAAAAAATTCCCATGTCGCCATTTTTCTTTCTTTCTACCACATAGAACCCTTGATCATTTTTTGAAAATCGAGGATAAGAATACACGATATCAGTTTTTGCAATCACTGTATCCATTTTTTGATCATCCAGATTCATTTTCATAATTGCACTACCACCCGACACATCCATCGCTACCGCTAATACCTGTGATTTATTGGTTGAAATATCCGGAGAAAATAAACGAGTATTGGATTGTATCGTTTTCAACTCACCGGTACCCAAATCGAGTAGTTTTAAAGCATGATTTTCAACATTCCCCCAACGAACATCCGGCTGATAGGCAGTGTATAATATTTGTTGATCACGATAAGTAAAATAAGGGTCAATGGCAATATCACGAATAGCAATCTTTTCACGTGTGCCTGCTGCATTTACTTTTGTGAATACAGGTATTTGATTATAACTATTATGCAAAGTGATGATCGATCCATCTTCCATTAAATAAGGAAATTGGTCATTCACTACATTCTTCTTTTCGGCCTTGGTAATCCACTGTGGTTCAAATGAAGAAGTGCGGGTCCATTGTGAACGATAAAAATCCAATGCATCATTTACAAATGTTGAGAATGAAATACCGGTATGTTTTTTCACCGCTCCCTGAAAAGGATAAATCATCGGCTTAAATCGTGCCGCATCATCTGTAACTTTTTGCCAGAGATCATTACCATATTTTTTTCTTCCATACGCCACCAACAAATAACCCAGGTCATAATGATCCGGAACAAAATCACGCAAGGATCCATTCCGAAGCTTCATATAACTGTATTGCTTATTGGCAAAATGAAGGGATTGATATGCACTGAAAAACTTTGGCAAACTTCCTCTTCCCTGTCTCGTGAATTGTGTTTCTGTATACACGGCATCCCCTTCAAAAAACCAATCCGGAATACTCGTTGCATTTGCTACTGCCTGACCTTCTTCACCTAATATCAAGGATGCCAACTTTGACAATCCCTTATTAAAGTTGCTGTACTGTTGTACATGCCTGAATTCATGGATCGCCAAATTGGTGAGCCAATCTGCAGCACCCAAGTTGAATGCATTCTGCGGTGCAGTCGTATACAACTCACTTCTGAAAGGAGCTAGTCCAACATAACCATTAGAAATCAATGTACGGTGTTGCAAAACCATACTCACTTTGCGCAGTGAATTTCCTAAACTGTTACTATTTCTTTGTTGTAAGCCATGAATGATACCGGCAATGGTTTTAGCTTGCTCTTCTTGTTCTGCCGGAAATATGACCCGAACTGTATCGGTATTGATTTGCTTCCATTTTTGAGAAGAAGGGTTCCCTCCAAAACGTTGGGCGAAAGAAGCGATAAACGAGAAAAGAAAAAATAAGACAACCAGCGAACGCATGCAAATGGATTTATAACCAAGATACGTAATCCATTTGTTCTGAGATGTGTTGTAGAACCACAGAAGATTTATAGATCTTCTGTGGTTAAAAATATTACATGGGAGAACTCGTCAGATGAATTTTGGTCATGTCCAGATACTGGTTTTGTAACTGGTGAACAAAATGAACATTGGGATTATGTCTTCTATCTTCCCGATACCACATTTCCATTTGAGAAAAATCACCTGCTTTAGGTGTTACAATACGGAAAGAACCTTTCATATACTTCACAGAACCATCATCATTGGGTTGCTTTGCAAAACTGAGTTTCATCAAAG
This sequence comes from Sediminibacterium sp., assembly GCA_965279585.1. Lineage (GTDB taxonomy): Bacteria > Bacteroidota > Bacteroidia > Chitinophagales > Chitinophagaceae > Sediminibacterium. The sequence goes on from OZ257248.1 coordinate 2,581,499, forward strand.
CATCTTCATTCAAGGGTATTGGATGAAGATGATCCTGACTGAACCAGAATTCCTGTACATCGGTTTGAACACAAACCTGTTTTTCGTCTCCGTTTAGGCGAACTACTTCTCCTTCCCACATTTTCCCATCATACTCCGCCATTACATAGTCGCCGATTTTGATGTCGCTGAATTTAATCATATGGCAATTAGTTTTAGGACCATAAGTTAAGGAATTTTTGAATTCAAAAAAAGACTCTGTGCGCATCTATGTATTCAGCAGCAATTATTCTTTGCCACTGAATACATAGAAATACACTGAAATTTATTGTTTAGAAGATTTCTTTTTTGCTAGGGCTTTTTGTTGGTTTTCAAGTACCCTGAATTTCACGATCGTAGAAATGAGTTTCAAAGGCAATGGCTGATCCAATGGAAATTGAATTGCTCCTTTTGAAGTATGATAAGGCTTTAATTCTTTCTGAAAATTGGCTACCCCTGAAGAAGATGGATAAAAACCGATATGATTCTTCATGGCAGCAAAATATACCAGATTCCCATCCTGATAGAAACAAGGCATTCCATAACTGATCTTCTCCACTGCTTTAGGTGCAGCCTTTTGAATCGTGGTACGCATGGTCATCAACAACTTCTGTTTATCTGCCGGAAAATCTTTGATGTAAGTGTCGATGTCGGGGTAGGATTTCATCAGTATTTTTTTAAGTGAGTAGTCAGTAGTGAATAGTGAGTAGTGAGTGTTGTTTAAAATATTTTTTGTGAATTGTCAATTGTGAATGGTGAATAAAGCTAAAAAAGCAACCAACCTCTAACCCCTACCCCTCACTATTCACAATTCACAATTCACAACTCACCATTCACAAAATCATTCCGCCCAACTCATCGTGTATCCCGGGTTCTCTATCTCTAGGGCTTCTACTGTTAGTTGCAACGGATGAAAAGTATCAACCATTACCGCTAATTCCTGGGTTTCTTTTTTGCCAATGCTTTTCTCTACAGCACCGGGGTGTGGACCGTGTGGTATGCCGGCTGGATGTAGTGTAATCATTCCTCTGGTTACATTTTTACGACTCATAAAATCACCATCTACATAGTACAAAACCTCATCACTGTCTATGTTACTGTGATTGTATGGTGCAGGTATGGCATCAGGATGATAATCATATAACCTTGGACAAAAACTACACACCACAAAATTGTTCGCTTCAAAGGTTTGATGTACCGGTGGTGGTTGATGAACACGTCCGGTAATAGGTTCAAAGTCATGAATACTGAAGGCAAAAGGATAACAATACCCATCCCATCCTACTACATCAAACGGATGATGTGCATAATGGAGTCCATACATGATCCCTTTTTTCTTTGTCTGAATCAGAAAATCTCCCGCTTCATCCAATGTGAGCAGATTTTGCGGTGTTCTGATATCACGTTCACAGAACGGTGCATGTTCCAGCAGTTGTCCATATTTGCTGACATAACGTTTGGGATAGCGGATCGGACTGAAACTTTCTACAATGAATAAACGATTATCAGTTGTATCAAATTTGATCTGATAAATGGTACCACGTGGTATCACCAGATAATCACCATAAGCAAATGTCAGTTGTCCATACTGCGTAATGAGTACCCCACTCCCTTCATGCACAAAAATCATTTCATCTGCATCAGCATTTTTGTAGAAATAATCTTTCATACTTTCTTTAGGTGCAGCCAGTACAATATGACAATCATTATTCACCAATACCGGTTTTCTGCTTTTGAGATAATCTGCTTCAGGCTTGATATGAAACCCTTCAAAGCTGCGATGTTTCAACATTTTTTCTTCAGCTATACGTGGTTGTACATTTACTGGTTCATCCGTATGAATGATCTGTGTCGGCGGATAATGATGATAGAGTAATGAATAATCATTACTAAAACCTTCTGTTGAAAACAGTTGTTCAGAATATAGTGAGCCATCGCTTTTCCTAAATTGCGTATGACGTTTATGCGGAATGGTACCTAATGTATGATAATGTGGCATGGAAACTTCGTTTAAGATTCAAGAATGAAAAAATAAGATACAAGTAGAGAGATCATCTCCGGAAAAGATCATTTGTTCTCGACCAATGCCAAAGAGAGCATGAGGAAATAATATTTCCATCTGCGCTTATCGATCCAGTAGGTGAAATTTCGTTTAAATGGCATAGGTTGCAATTGCTTGGGTGAAATTAGTAAAGTTTATGAAGAAAATAGGGATTCTCTCAGATACACATGGCTTTTTAGATGAGGCAGTATTTCGTCATTTTCAGGATTGTGATGAGATCTGGCATGCCGGTGATTTTGGGAATGATACATTGGCTGAACAACTGCGCTCCTTTAAACCATTGCGAGGTGTGTATGGAAATATTGACGGACAAGATATTCGCTCCCACTATCCGGAATTATTACAATGGACCTGTGAAGAAGTTGCCGTGATGATGTTACACATCGGAGGCTATCCCCCCAAATACAATGGTCGATCCAAACCGCTGATACAACAATATAGACCACAGCTATTCATTTCCGGGCATTCTCATATCTTAAAAGTGATGTATGATGATGCATTGAATTGTCTACATATCAATCCGGGTGCTGCCGGAAAACAAGGATGGCATAAAGTAAGAACACTGGTACGATTAGATATCGATGGAAGTGAAATGAAGAATTGTAGGGTGATTGAGTTAGTAGGAAGATGAAAAAAATATTGAATAATGAATATTGAATAATGAATATTGAATAATGAATGTATATCTGATGAATATCATTCAAAAACCTAAAACGCAATCTAGATATTTTATCTATAAACTGCTCTCTCACCACTCATCACATTTTAACAACCATCTACATCTCACTCACCCCTAAATTGGCATTCTAAAATCATATACATGAACCGATCTATTACCCGCGTGCTTTTCACAGCATTATTTTTCTGTCTTTTACAAACCACCGGTTTTGCACAAACAACTGAAGAGGCTGCTGCCAGAGCTTGTTTGGAGAACTATATGAGTGGTATAGGCGACCGAGTGGAAAAAGCCTTTCATCCCAGTGCTACCATGAAGTACACTGACGTCAATACCGGCGAATTTAAAGATGTACCCATTGCAGATTATATTGCCCGTGTAAAGGCCAATGCAACCCCACCTAAAAGAAGTATCAGTATCCTGTCTTTGAATATAGAGGGTACTGCTGCCAATGCCAAGATCAAGATTGAAACAGACACCGTGATCATGTACGACTATATGAATATGGTCAAGATCAATGGGGAATGGAAGATCGTAAGTAAGATCTTTTCAAGAATCAATAAATAATAAGTTTTTCAATAATCATCATCAAAGCAGGCCTTATCTTTTTTTATGAAATTTTATCTCGTCAACAGAAAGTTGTAATTTTTCGGAAAGTAAATCAATCTTTATGTCATCCTCTGTCAATCGTCGTGAGCTTTTAAAATTTGGTTCCTTGGCCGCATTGGGTATGGGACTTCGTTTGCCTTCCTTTGGTTTGGGAAATGAAGAAGGTATTGTACGTAATTACGGTATGGCAGATGGATTGATCAACCTAAGCTCCAATGAAAATCCATATGGCATTTCACCGAAAGCAAAAGAAGCATTATTGAGTGCATTAGGTGAGGCACATAGATACCAATACAATCATGCTAACCTGAAAGACTTCAAAAAAGAATTAGCGAATTATTATGGTGTGAACGCAGATCAAATTCTAGTGACAGCCGGGTCGGGTGAAGCACTTGGATTATTACCTCGTCATTTTCGTGGCAAATTAGTAACTGCCAATCCTACTTTCGGGATATTACCTGCTACTGCAAAAATGTTGGGCAACAAAGTTGTGGAAGTTCCACTCACAGCTGATCAAAAACATGATCTGCCGGCTATGTTGAAAGAGGTAGACAATGAAACTGAACTTGTGTATGTGTGCAATCCTGCCAATCCAAGTAGTACCATTGTTTCTCCTGCATCTCTTAAGAACTTTTGTATTGAGGCTTCTAAGAAAGCGTATGTTGGAGTAGATGAAGCTTATATTGATTTTCTGGATGCCCCCGATAATGAATCGATGATGCAACTGATCGAAAAACATCCTAAGGTTTTTATCATCGGCACTTTCTCTAAGATTCACGCAATGGCAGGATTGAGAATTGGTTGGGTGATCGGTCATGCCACACTGATCAAAGCTTTATCAGATAATTATTTCAACAGAACCCAAGCTGCTATGTCTGCTTTATCTATGAGTGCAGCTTTAGCTAGTTTGAAAGATCCGGAATGGCACCAACTGAGCAAACAGAAAAATGCTGCTGCCAGAGAATATGCGTATCAAGAATTGAAAAAAATGAATATTGATGTGATCAAGTCATATACCAATTTCCTCTTCTTCCCTATCCCCAACTACAGCGGAGATTTCGCTGCCGATATGCTTAAGAAAAATATTTTCCTTCGTTCTTCCAATTATGTTCACGGCAAATGGGCCAGAGCAAGCGTTGGAACGATGGATGAAATGAAAACATTCATTGAAGTGATGAAGGGAGTTAGGGTTTAGGTGATCGGTACTAGGTACTGGGTACTAGGTATTGTATGATTTATTATCAGACAAGTATGCTACTAAACAATTATTATCAAAACCCAGCACCTAGCACCCAGTACATATTACCCCACCTACAATAGATACTCCTTCAACTTTATCTGCAACGCCTCTTTATAAGACGAACTAACGGGTAATTCTTTGTTACTGATTTGGACCGACTGAACATTGGTTTTTTGAAGATGTTGCAGGTTGATAATATAAGAGTTATGAATACGGATAAAAGAAGCCGGTAAAGAAGTGGCCATATCCTTCATCCGCTTGTATACCAAATGCTTTTGATCTTTGGTATGAATCTGTAAATATTCTTTGTGTGCTTCGATATATAGGATATCTGTAAAACGAATATTGATAACCGTTCTTCCTGATTTGATAAACAATAGCTCGGGCTCTTTTGCAGTCGACTCAATAAGTTCAACAGGTTGTATCTGTAACTGTAGCTTTTGTATGGCTTGCAGAAAACGTTTGAACGAAACAGGTTTTAGGAGATAGTCGATCACATGAAATGAAAAACTATCAAGCGCATGTTCTGCGTATGCTGTGGTAAATATGATACGTTGATCTTTCGGTATGAGCGCCGCCATTTCTAGTCCGGATAAAGCGGGCATATTGATATCCAAAAAAATCACATCTGCTTTCTGATGTTTTAACCACTCCATGGCTTCAAGTGCATCATAACATTTTCCTTTTAGATGTAGCATGGGCAGTTTGCGGATATAATCCTCCATTAGCTGCATGGCCAACGGCTCATCTTCAACGATCAAACAGGTAATGGCTGCACTCATAAAGGCAAACTTAAAACGGAAGTATAAAATTCTGTTGTAGTGGTGGTAGCTAAGCTATATTTTTCTCCATATAATAATTGCAATCGATTACGCAAATTAGCAAGACCTGTACCTTTTTTCTTTTCATTTTCTGATTTCACTAATCTATTTTGAACCGTCACTTGCAATTGCTGGGCAGAGATAGTGATCTGAATAAAAATAAAATTATCCTCACGTCTTTTATCAATCCCATGTTTAAAAACATTTTCAACCAAAGGGATGATCAACATAGGCGAAAGCTGAACAGCTTCGATTTGCTGAGGTACTTCAATATTTACTTGCAATGGGTAACGCATTCTGGCTTTTTCCAGATCAATATAATTTTGGATGAACTGCATTTCTGTTGATAAAGCAATTTTATCCTTTGGCGCTTCATCCACAAAATAGCGAATGATGGAAGATAGTTTCTCTAATAATGCTGCAGTTTGAGGAGACTCACGTTGTGCATAGAAATAAATATTATTCAACGTATTGAATAAAAAATGTGGCTGTACTTGCGATTTCAGCAGATTCAATTCAGACTCTACTTGTCTGCGTTGCATGGCTTCTTGCTGTTCACGCAATCTGAAATAATGGATACAGATATAAAATAAGATACTGGTAAAATAAATCAATAAACTGGAAGCCACAGTTCTGACAACAGTCGCAGTTGTCAATGTCTCGGGCTTGATCGCATAGAAAGTATTATAGATCCACATCGTTGCTCCGGCTCTATACCAAGCTGCGATAAACAGTAGCACTACCGATGAAACAACATAAATGAGAATCCGTCCTTTTTGATAGAAAGTAGGAATGAGATAAGAAGCATTTCCATAAATGATCATCATGTATGAGGTAATGATGACAAAAGAATAGCCCAAAGACTGTCCTAATGTATCAAAATGAAGCATGGTCAAAATATTGACACCGAGCAGTAATATCCAAATGACCCATTGAATCTGTCGGAGATTCAATTTTTTGATGCTATTGATCATGTTATAAAGCTACTATGAAAAGGATATTTTGTAGAAACTTTCAATAGTTGGGCCTTTTCTTTCAACGATTGAAAATAAATAGGCCCCCATAGTGTTCGTTAAAAATAAAACAGCATGCGTTTAATGGAGCTAGAGATCTACCATCGAAACCGAGATTTTTACAAAAAGAAATAAAATGGTAAAAATAGCAGTCATCTTTATCACACTCCTATTGAGTAACATACTCAGTTTTGGACAAAAAGCAGACACCATCAGAATCACACCTGAATTGGTGAATACCAAAGTATTAATACCCGGCACACATCGTTGGTTGGTATATTTTAAAATGGGAGCAGATAGTCCGAGAACCATGTTCAATATCTGGTCGAGGACCATTCATAAAATCAGCCACAATGGAAAAGATGCCATCGAGGTAACACAGGTTTGGGAAGATAAAGACAGCATCATGCATACCACGCGTTCTGTTTCAGATGCTAAAGATTTCAGAACCTTATACCATACTTCTTGGTGGAAACAAAGGGGCAGTACGACTTTAGATTTTAGTACCGGTGAGTTTACCATCAATAACAGACCATTGACTAAGCAAGACACAGCACTAAGAGTCAAGCGTTTTAGAGAGCCTTTTGATAAAGCCATGAGTCAGTACACGCTCAATTGGCATCTGGACCTGGAAGTGTTTCCATTATTACCATATAAAAACAATATCACTTTTTTGATCAATTACTATGATCCCGGATCACAAGAACCCAAATGGGTTCCCTATACAGTAACAGGCAGCGCCAAACTTTCGGGCTTGGATGGACAAATGGCAGATTGCTGGTTATTGGAACATTCGGAACCGAATAATAAAGAAGTATTCTGGATCAGTAAGAAAACAAAAGAGGTGTTGAAATTAGAGCAGCAATTTGGTACGAGGTATCGTTATAAAATCAAGTTACCATTTAGCAATTAAAAAAATGTGGTTGAATGATGAAGGGAAATCCTATCATCATTCAACCACATTTCATGTATTCAATACAATACTTACATTCCGGGTACCAATCCTCTTGCAATCGGCTCACCTCTAAAAGGCCAAGGAACTCCGGCAAGGATGAGTAATAATGCTATGAGGAAATAGAAAAAAGCTTTTCTGTATTTCACTTCATCACTAACAGATTTCTTTGCCATACCATGAGCAAGCGTGAGGAATACAATCGCCAATATCATGGTCAATGGATGTTCTACCCAATAAAAACGATAGAACTTATCTTTCATCATGCTCACCCCTTCAGGTAAAGTGGTGGTAAAAAAACCATAGCGACCGGCAGCCCACTGATACAAACCCAATAACAAAGTCGTATGACCGGCGATCATGGTGAAAAGCCAAGTTTTCTTGTCACCGGGAGCAAATACTTTTTTGTTTTGCCATCCACTCCAAGCTTTTACAATAGAAACCAATAATAAAATCAGAATAACCCAACGTAACAGGTTATGTAAATGCAGTAATCCAGTATCCATATGGCGTTGTTTTGTTTACTGCAAGATAAGGAAAGATGGGATAGCTTATGGTGTATAGTCCATGGTCTATAGCTTATGGTTCATGGGGTATAGTTAAACTAATAGGTCATGACCAATATTATCTATTGGCTATGAACTATACGCTATTACCTACTCTACCCAATCAGCAATAAACAAATTGGTATCACGTGTACCTCCATTATTTCTATTGGAAGCGAAGATCACTTTCTTACCATTTGGACTAAACATTGGGAATGCATCAAATCCTTTATCACGGCTGATCTTCTCTAAGCCTTTCCCGTTGATATCTGTGAGATACATATTGAAGGGAAAACCTCTTTTGTATTCATGGTTACTACAGAAAATAATGCGTTTACTATCCGGAGTGAAATTAGGCGCCCAATTGGCTTGTCCAAGACTTGTGATTTGTTTCGCATCACTACCATCTGCATTGGCTACCCAAACTTCCATATTGGTAGGTGCTACCATACCTTCTGCTAACAATTCTTTGTATTCTTTAATTTCTGTTTCTGTTTTCGGACGACTTGCTCTCCATACAATTTTCTTTCCATCCGGACTAAACCATGCACCGCCATCATAACCTAACATATTGGTGATCCGTTTTTCTCTTCCGCTGGCGAGGTCCATTACGTATAATTCCAGATCACCATCTTTATCACTACAATAAATCATTTTCTTTCCGTCAGGTGATAAAGTTGCTTCAGCATCATACCCTTTAGCAGTAGTGATTTGTTTTACAATTTTACCACTGGTATCTGCCATGAAAATATCATAGCTACTGTATAATGGCCAGATATAACGATTACCATATTTGGCGCGATCAGGTGTTGGTGGACAATCACTGCTACCTAAATGCGTTGAAGCATAAATAATGTGTTTACCATCCGGTAAGAAATAAGCACAGGTGGTTCTTCCCTTTCCTGTACTTACCAGTTTGGGTTGAAATTTCTCGCCCGGTTGCGTAGGAACTTTACCGATAAATATCTGATCACAATTGATGCCTTCTTTGGCATAAGTCTTTTGAAAAATGATGTATTTACCATCATAACTCCAATAGGCTTCTGCGTTGTCACCACCAAAAGTCAGTTGTTGTACATTTTTAAAATGCTTTTCACCTTCGAAGTGAACAGTATCATTGAAATTTCCCTGTGCAATTGCTGAAAGAGCAGACAGGGTCAGTAAAGAACAAAGAATTGATTTGATTCGCATATGATTAAATAAGCTGCAAAATTAACGGTTAGAAAGAAGGTCAATTGTCAAAGAATTGTCACCTGCCTAAATCAAAGGATTATCGGTTTTAACGGAGTTTTGATGGAAGAAATGATCTATTTAACCTCGAAAAGCAGATGCTTCAGTAATTTTGATTCATGAAGTCATATCTCGTCCCTGTCTTTTTCCTGTTTTTTTTCGCTTGTACACAAAAGGAGAAAAAGACCGACCAGCCGGATGCCTCCATTCCGGCATTTGCCCAAAAATTGTATGATGCAGTAGCGAAATATCCAGACAGTACCGCTTTACGTATTCAATTGGTCAACGCATTGGATAGCGTAGGCGCGCTAAGTCCTGCATTGGCTCAGATGGATTCTTTGATAGTGAGAGATAGTTTAAACTTTGGCATTTGGTTTCATAAAGCACAGCTAAGCGAAAAAGCCAATGATACAATTGGAGCATTACAAGCTTATGATAAAGCCGCACGTATTTACCCTTCTCCGGATGCTTTATTAAGTATGGCGAATCTTTATGCAGAAAAAAAAGATGATAAAGCGATCATTTTGTGTGATCAAGTAGAGCAACTCAGATTAGGCAGAGAATACTTAGCACATTGCAGTTTTATCAAAGGTGTTTATTATGCCAGAACCGGCGAACTGGTAAAAGCATTAACCTCTTTCGACCGTTGTATTGCCAATGATTACCAGTATATGGAAGCATATATGGAAAAAGGATTCGTGTATTTTGATACCAAGCAATCTGATAAAGCGATCGCTGTTTTCAAGCAAGCAATAGAAATTCGTCCAACATATGCTGATGCTTTTTATTGGTTAGGCAAAATATATGAACGAAATGGTGATCAGGAGAATGCGATCAAAGAGTACCAGCGGTCATTGGTACTGGACCCTTTTATTAAGGAAGCCAAAGATGCTTTGCAGCGATTGGGGGCCGGTTAACAAATATGTGTATTAAAATACTTCTACTTACAACATAAAATCGCAATTTCGCGCCATAAATCAATTGTATGCCTATTGTTGCCCCATCATTGTTAAGTGCCAATTTTTTGAACCTACAGAAAGATTGTGAGATGTTGAATGAAAGTCAGGCAGACTGGTTTCATTTGGATGTGATGGATGGCTCTTTTGTTCCGAATCTAAGTTTTGGATTACCGGTTATTGAGCATATCAGAAAAGCGACAAGCAAAATCTGTGATGTACACTTAATGATTGTAGAGCCTGAAAAATATGCGGAAGCATTTAAAAAGGCGGGAGCTGATGTATTGACGGTGCATTATGAAGCTTGTACACATTTGCATAGAAATTTGCAACAGATCAAATCACTGGGCATGAGAGCAGGGGTAGCACTGAATCCACATACACCGGTTCATTTGTTAGCGGATATTTTACATGATATTGATCTGGTTTGTTTAATGAGCGTGAATCCGGGTTTTGGTGGACAACAATTTATTCCTCAAACACTGGTGAAGATTCGTCAGTTAAAACAGATGATACAAGAAAAAAATCTGCATACACATATTGAGATAGATGGCGGCGTAACACTTCAAAATGCAAAATCCATTTTAGATGCCGGCGCCGATGTACTCGTAGCAGGCAATACCGTCTTTCGCGCTGAAGACCCGATTGCTACGATTGCGGCGTTGAAAGCGTTATAGAGAAGTGAGAGGTCAAAGGTGAAAAGTGAAAGGTCAACTAAAGACTAACCCTTTTCACCTTTCACCTTTCACCTTTCACCTTTGACTTTTCACTTTTCACTTTTCACCCCTCACCTCTCACTCATCCAATCCTTAACCCAATCTTCACACGCCCACATAAGGCAATTCACGAACTTTAGTCAACCAACCTATCCACATCTGTGTATAATATGTATTAGGAATTGTCCTGCTTAAAAAATTAAATTTGAGAAGGATGGTTTGGTTAAGTACAAAAAGATCCGTGAACCTAAAACAGTAAAAGATTGACAGAAACAATCATTAACCTCGAAACCGTAAACCCCATTGAGTTCTTTGGTGTCAACAACGGTAAGTTAGATTTGCTGAAAAAGAAATTCCCATTACTAAAGATCCTCTCCCGCGGGACACAAATTAAACTGAGCGGGGCTCCGGAACAGATCGAATCAGCAAAAGAAAAAATTGATCTCATTATTCAGTATCTCGAAAGAAACGGTCATCTCAGCGAAAATTATTTTGAACAGATCCTTGGTGGTGATGATGCAGAAACGGTAGACAACTTTGTAGATAGGAATCCGAATGATATACTCGTGTTTGGTCCGAACGGTAAAACGGTAAGAGCCAGAACGCAGAATCAAAAGAAGATGGTACAAGCAGCCGACAAGAACGATATCGTGTTTGCGATCGGTCCTGCAGGTACCGGTAAAACGTATACTGCTGTAGCCTTAGCTGTACGTGCTTTGAAGAATAAGTTGGTGAAGAAGATCATTCTTACTCGCCCGGCTGTAGAAGCAGGTGAAAGTTTAGGATTCTTACCCGGTGACTTAAAAGAAAAGATCGATCCATATTTACGTCCATTGTACGATGCATTGGATGATATGATTCCTGCAGATAAGCTGGGTTACTACATGAGTACCCGAACGATTGAGATCGCTCCTTTGGCATATATGCGTGGACGTACGCTGGACAATGCTTTCATCATTTTGGATGAAGCACAGAATACAAATGACCTTCAATTAAAAATGTTCCTGACACGTATAGGTGCAAATGCAAAAGCGATCATCACCGGTGACCCAACCCAGGTTGATCTTCCAAGAAATATGAGAAGCGGCTTAGACAAAGCAACCCGTATCTTAAAACAGATCGATGGAATCGCTCATATTGAATTGAATGAAGAAGATGTGGTACGTCACAGACTGGTGAAAGCCATCATCAAGGCATACGATAAGGAGCACGAGAAAGAAGAACAGGATTACCAACAGGGAAGAAGATAGGATTTTTGATTTTTTGATCTTTGATTTCTTGATTTGGAATACATGTTCAATTAAATCAAGAAATCAAAGATCAAAAATCATAGATCTAAATGTCTTCTAAAATTTCATGCCCCAATTTATCTCTCTTGGTTTTGAGATATTTTTCGTTGTGTGGATTGGGAGCTATTTCAATAGGAACGATATCTACGATTTCGAGACCATAGCCTTTTAATCCGGCTCTTTTTCTTGGGTTATTGCTCATCAGTTTGAGTTTAGTGATACCCAATGAACGAAGTATCTGGGCACCTACACCATAATCTCTCTCATCCATCCCAAAACCTAAGTGTAGATTAGCCTCTACGGTATCCATTCCTTCCTCTTGTAGTTTGTATGCTTTGAGTTTATTGATTAAACCAATGCCTCTACCCTCTTGATTCATATAAAGGATAACACCCTTACCTTCTGCTTCCACCATTTTCATGGCTTTTTGCAATTGTTCGCCGCAATCACAGCGGAAACTACCTAGTATATCTCCTGTGAAACAACTGCTGTGTACGCGTGTAAGTACTGCCTCATCTGATTTCCACTCACCTTTGATCAATGCCAAGTGTTCGGCGCCGGACATTTTTTCCTTGAATGCCACCAGCTTAAACTGTCCGTATTTAGTAGGCATATCTACTCGAACCAGTTCTTCGATCAAAGAATCACTTTTCAAACGATAGTCAATCAGATCTTTGATAGAGATAATCTTCAACCCAAATTTCTGAGCAATAACCATGAGTTGCGGCAAACGTGCCATCGTACCATCCTCGTTCATGACCTCAACCAATACGCCAGCAGGCTCTAATCCGGCCAATCGAGCAAGATCAACAGTAGCTTCGGTATGTCCTGTTCTTCTTAAAACACCCCCGTCTTTGGCTTTCAGCGGGAAAATATGTCCGGGTCTACCCAAATCTGAGGGTTGGGTATCCGGATGAATCAATGCTAAAATAGTTTTAGAACGGTCTTGAGCAGAGATACCCGTGGTGGTACCTTGTCCGATTAAATCAACCGAAACAGTGAAAGCGGTTTCGTGTAGAGAGGTATTGGATGTCACCATTGGACTGAGTTCCAATTCTTTACAACGTTCCTCGGTAAGGGCGGCACAGATCAATCCCCGACCTTCTTTACTCATAAAATTGATGACTTCAGGGGTAGCATGACGGGCAGCAATGATAAAATCACCCTCATTTTCTCGGTCTTCATCGTCTACCACTATGATCATTTTGCCTTCACGTATATCTTGAATGGCTTCCTCAATTGTATTCAGTCTAATATTTTCCATTGTTGGGCAAAATTACATTTCATCTCTCAAAAGGGTTTACTCATTTGGGAATCAGGGTTATTTTTCGTTGAAAAATGAGAACAATTCAACAAAAATGGCTGAAAGAAGGGCAAAAACTGAACAAGAATCGTTTATCCGACCAAAAAGCCTGCGGAAGCAATATTTTGTTAACATTCTGTTGAAATTCATAGGTAATTATTTGCTTTCTTTGCAGCTGAAAAATTAACATTATGCTAAGTAAAAGACTCTTGCAATTTGTGATTGCGGTTTTACTGGTGCCAACATTAACACTGGCACAAAATACCACCAGCAGTATGAGTGGTACAGTGAAGACAACAACCGGCGAAATACTGGTTGGTGCAACCGTAACAGCAACCCATGAGCCTACCGGTACTGTTTATCGTGTTCAAAGCCGTACGGGTGGACGTTTTGACATCAACAATATGAACCCTGGTGGTCCATACACTGTTGAAGTATCGTTCGTGAATTTTGCGAATGAGAAAAAAACTGAGATTTACCTGAGTTTGGGTGAATCCTTCAAGTTAGATTTTGCTATGGCCAACAAAGCCGGCAATCTTGGTGAAGTAACTGTATCTGCTACACGCAGAACTACAGAAGCTTCCGGTAAAGGTGGTGCTGAGACTTTGATCGGTCGTGATAAAATGGCAAACCTGCCTACAGTAGGTCGTAACATTTATGATTACCTCCGTGCTGTTCCTCAAGCTAAGTTGGGAGCAAGTGAAGGTGCTGTGACCATTGCCGGTCAAAACAATCGTTACAATTCTTTCTATGTAGATGGAGCTGTAAATAACGACGTGTTTGGATTGTCGGCTTCAGGTACCAATGGTGGACAGGCTGCGATCGCTCCAATTTCTATTGATGCGGTTGACCAGTTCCAGGTAGTGATCTCTCCATTTGATGCTTCTCTTGGTAACTTCGTAGGTGGTGGTATCAACGCCATTACACGTTCAGGTACTAACAAGACTGAAGGTTCTATTTATTATTTCTTACAAAATGAGCAGTTGGCTGGTAAAACGCCAACAGGATTAAAGCAAAATGCAACACGCCTCAATGACTTTTCAAAGAAAACCTATGGTTTCAGAGTAGGTGGTGCTATCACCAAGAACAAATTGTTCTACTTCATCAACGTTGATCTTCAGCGTGATGTTCGTCCTCAGCCATTTGATTTCAGTCAGTATACCGGTAACAGCAACTTGGCTGCGATCACAGGTTTAGCAAATACACTCAGAACCAACTATGGCTATGAGCCGGGTGGTTTCTTGGATAATACAGAAGAAGTAAATGCTGATCGTATTACTGCTCGTCTTGACTGGAATATTAACGACCGACATAAGCTTTCTGTAAGTAACCGTTATACCAAAGGTGAGCGTCTGAATACAAGCTCTAGCTCTTCAGGTACCATCAACTTCTACAATAACGGTTTCCGTTTCCCAACAAGAACCAATTCAACTTCAGCTGAATTAAAGAGCTTGGTGGGTAAAAGTTCTAGTAACAAATTATTGATCACTTTCACTGATGTACTTGATGATAGAGATCCTATTGGTCAAAGATTTCCTCGTGTAAGAATTAATGATGGTTCCGGTGCCATTGTTTTTGGTCCGGACAACAGTTCTACTGTAAACCTTTTGACTCAGAAAAACTGGTCTTTGTATGATGAGTTCAAATTCACTTTAGGCAAACATGCGCTGAAAGTGGGTGTTGATTACGAATACAATGATGTGTATAATGCTTTCATTCAAAATAACTTTGGAAACTATACTTATTCCAATTTGAATGACTTCTTAACCAATGCAAGACCTCAGGCTTACACTTATGGCTTCTCTAACATTGACGATGATAAAGGTGATAAAACTGATGCTGCTGCTAAATTCAAAATGGCAAAAGGATCTTTGTTTATCAATGATGAAATCAGAACTTCTGATAACTTCAGCCTTAGCTTAGGTGTAAGAGCAGACTATTATGACATCCTGAGCACCCCAAGAGAAGATGCGTATACCAATAACGTAGCCATCCCTAAATTCTCTGAGTATTATGATTTACAGGGTGCTCGTTCCGGAGTTACTCCTAAGATTCCTTTAGCATTATCTCCAAGAGTTGGATTCACTTATAAGATCCCTGAAGAAAATTTAGTGGTACGTGGTGGTATGGGAATTTTCACGGGACGTATCCCATTGGTATGGCCGGGTGCAATCTTCAACAACAACGGTATCTTCATCGGTGGTTATTCAGCAAATGCAACTCAATTGAATACCATCCGTTTCAGACCTGATCCTAACAATCAGTGGTCAGCTGCTGAAGTAGGTGCCGGTATTACAAAAGGACCTTTGAACCTCACTGCTGCTGAGTTCAGCGTACCTAAATTGTTCAGAACTTCTATCGCTTTTGACAAGAAGTTTGGCAACGGATGGTCTGGTTCATTAGAAGGTATCTTCAGTAAGAATATCAATGAGATCTATTATACTAATATCAACCTCTTACCTCCAGTTGGTAAATCACTGGGGGCAGGAAGTCGTAACGTATATCCTACTGCAAACAACGGTCGTATTCCTTTGAATGCAGATGGATCTAACCCTTATGATAATGCGATCTTATTGAGCAATAACCAAGGCCCGACAGGTTATTCTTATAACTTAACTGCTTCAGTAAGCAAAAGAACTCGTGATGGTTTCGCATTTGATCTGAGCTATACTTTTGGTAACTCAACTACTGTTAACGATGGTACCAGCTCTGTAAACCTGAGCCAGTGGAGATTCATGGAAACAGTAAATGGTAGAAACTTCATCACCAGATCGAACTCAGACTTCAGTGCAGGTCACAGAATCTTTGCTTACCTGAGCAAGAAGTTTGAATATGCTAATAAGAAACTCGCTACAACAGTAACATTGGTGTACACTGGACAATCAGGTAACCCTCTGAGTTATGTATACGGTGTAGGTTCTATGGTACGTGACGATGGTACGAACGGTACAAATGACCTGATCTACATTCCAACTAAAGATGATCTGACTACAATGATCTTCTTGAACAATACTGTAAGTGGTGTTACCTATACTCCTGATCAGCAAAGAGCTGCTTTAGAGAGATATATTGAGAGTGACAGATACCTGAGAAACAATCGTGGTAAATTTGCTGAAAGAAACGGTAGCCGTTTACCTTTCACCAATATCTTCGACTTGAAAATTGCTCAGGATTTCAATATCAAAGTGGGTAGCAGACGTTACCAGTTCCAGTTAACTTACGATGTATTCAACTTCGGTAATATGTTGAATAGAAACTGGGGCCGTACTTACTTCCAGTCAAATGACAACTTCCAGTTGATTCAATTTGCCGGTTATGTAAACGCTGCAACCAACCTGACTCCTCAATACAGATTCAACCCGACACTTATTGGTCGTAGTCCTTGGAACGTGAGCACCACTACAAATGCTGCTTACGCTGCAAGATGGATCAGTCAGTTAGGTCTGAGATTTAACTTCTAATACTGGTAACAGTATCTTGAAAATAGAGAGCCGCTACTTTGAGTAGCGGCTCTTTTTTTGGTCCATAGTCCATGGTCCATTGCAAATAGTTGATAGCCTATAGTTCATAGCCTATAGTAAATGTAGAATGAAATTGATTATATGATTATAACTAAATGCTTATAATGAAGTACCCCATAACTCATACTATGTGCTATGATCTATAAGCTATAAACCATGGACCATGGACTATGAACTATGGCCTACTCCCCCAACCCCAGTTCAAGAATACCGGAAAAGCCTTGGCCCAGGTGGGAACATCATGTTTACCGTCTTCCATTTCTAGATAATGGATGTGTTCATCGGTATAACCTTTGGCTTTCATTTCAATGATGAGGTCTAGTGCATCATCAATACTGTCGATGATACCGTTCTTATTTCTATCTTCTGCTTCGTCTAATTGTCCGCATTGAATAAAAGTTCTTATCCAAGGATAAAAACCTCCTTTGCGAATCTGTAAATGCATTAAGCGATCTTTTTCATCTTCATATCCATCTTCATATCCTTTTCTTCTCCACCACAATGAACCGCTGAATACACCGATTCTATTGAATTCACTGGGATGGTTCCATACAATATCCATAGCACTTAACGCACCTAATGAAAATCCTGCAAATGATTTGTCTTTGAAAGATTGCATCTGCGAGGTCTTTCTTATAAATGGCAATAACTCATCGAAAATAAATTTGGTATAGAGTCCTGCTTTTGCTCCCCTACCTTTAAAATCAGCTGCATAAGCAGTGCCATATTCCATTTTCCGATCCTCTCCACAATGAATGCCCACAGCTATTAATGGTTGAATCTCTCCATCCGTGATCAACTGATCCAAAAGCTCATCAAAAGGCATTTTTGGAAGATCTTGTCCATCATTGATCAACAACAAACTCAGTGGTTCTTTCAGATAAGATGCCACAGGTAAATAGACATCTATCAACACTTCTCTTTCCAAAAACTCGGAGTGAACCGTATGTCTTGTTACCTGTATGGATGTTAAGGATATTTCAGAGGGGGTTTCAGCCATATTTCAAAAATAAAGGAATGAATGAAAACAAAGACAGAAAGTAATTCAGACCCACACATGAAAATCCTAAAGAGAAGAATTTAAATTCCAAAAATTCTGATTAAATTGAAGGGACAAACCAAACAGACCTCAATTCTAAACTACTGCAATATGAAAAAGATCGGCATTTTGTTCGGGCAGGAACGAAGTTTTCCAATGGCCTTTGTGGAAAGAATCAACAGTAAAAATATTCCCGGCATCATGGCCGAGCCTGTTAAGATCGATAAGGTCATGCAAGGTGAGTCCAGTGGCTACGCGGTGATCATTGACCGAATCAGTCAGGACGTACCCTTCTATCGTGCCTTCCTGAAAAATGCAGCCCTCTGCGGTACCGCTGTGATCAACAACCCATTTTGGTGGAGTGCTGATGAAAAATTTTTCAATAATTGTCTAGCCACTAAGATCAATGTTCCCGTTCCAAAAACAGTGATACTTCCATCAAGAGATCTTCCTGCGGATACATCTGATCAATCTTTCAGTAACCTGGCTTATCCACTGGATTGGGAAGGCATCTTCAACTATGTAGGTTTCCCTGCTTACATGAAACCCTTTGCCGGTGGTGGTTGGAAGAACGTATACAAGCTCACCAGTATGGAAGACTTTTTTGAAAAACACAGCGAAACAGGAGAACTGGTGATGCTGTTGCAAGAAGAGATCATCTTTGATGAATACTATCGCTGTTATTGTATTGGCGGCAAACATGTGCGCATCATGCCTTATGAGCCTCGCAATCCACATCATTTAAGATATGTGGCCGATTTCAAACCATCTGCTGAGCGATTGGCACAAATGGAAGATATTGTATTACGCATCAATCGATATTTAGGATATGATTTCAACACTGTAGAACTGGCATTGCGTGATGGTGTTCCTTATGCTATCGACTTCTGTAATCCTGCACCGGATGCTGATATCAAAAGCGTAGGACAAGAAAATTTTGACTGGGTAGTAGAAACCGCTGCGAATTATGCCATTGAAAAAGCACAAGCACAAGTAGATGGTGCAGATAATCTTACCTGGGGAGAGTATATTAAACGTAGTAGTGCCAAACAAAAATTGATCTGATGGGAAACAGGAAATACGCGCAATTTACTTTAGGCGTTGAAGAAGAATACATGGTATTGGATCCAGTAAGTCGGGAATTAAAAAGCCATGAGCAAAAAATAGTTCTGGAAGGACAAAAAATTCTGAAAGACAAAGTAAAAGCAGAAATGCACCAGGCTGTGGTGGAAGTGGGTACAGATATCTGTGCTGATATTGATGAAGCTTTCAAAGATGTTGCTGCTCTGAGAGGTACGATCGCCGCCATCGCCGGAGAACTGGGATTGTGGGTTGGTGCATCAGGCACCCATCCTTTTAGTCACTGGGAAAATCAGTTGATCACTGATCATGTACGTTATAACCAGATCGTAAACGAGTTGCAAGAGGCTGCAAGAAGTAACCTCATTTTTGGTCTGCATGTACATGTGGGCATGGAAGACAGAAAAATGGCGATTCACATTGCCAATACGGCGCGTTATTTTCTGCCCCATGTTTACGCCTTGAGTACCAATTCCCCTTTTTGGGAAGGAAGACAAACCGGCTACAAATCCTTTCGGACAAAGGTCTTTGATAAGTTTCCGAGAACGGGTATCCCCGATTACTTTGAAAATATTGAAGCCTATGAAAGTTATGTGAACCTGTTGATCAAAACAAACTGTATCGACAATGCTAAAAAGATCTGGTGGGATCTTCGTGTGCATCCTTTTTTCAATACTGTAGAATTCAGGATCTGTGATGTACCGATGACCATTAACGAAACCATCACCATCGCAGCATTGTTTCAGGCGATATGCGCTAAGATCTATAAACTGAGAGCTCAGAATCTCAGCTTCATGATGTACCAACGCTCCGTGATCAATGAAAACAAATGGAGGGCGAGCAGGTATGGAATCGATGGTACTTTGATTGATTTTGGAAAAGAAACCGAAGTAGAAACCAAAGCCTTGATCCTTGAATTATTGGATTTTGTAGACGATGTGGTAGATGATCTGGGTAGCAGGCATATTCTCAACTATGTCCACACCATTTTTCAGCAAGGAACCGGTGCCGACAGGCAACTAGCTGTGTTCCAAAAAAACCAGAACCTCGTGGAAGTAGTGGATTACATACAGGATCAGTTTTTGAGAGTGTGAAATTGTTGACAGTTGTTAGTTGATAGGAACAAAATGTCGGTTTTTCTGTCAACTAACAACTAGTCAGCCCAAACCCCCAATCGTTCTGTTAATTTTCCCCTCTCCACCCCCATTTCCCGGGGCTTTTGTCTATTTTACCTTAGAAACCACCAGACAGGCAACAATTGAACATAAAATGGTATCTATGTAGTGACGTCAACCCACTAAACTACCCCGCAGGTGACAGAACATGATCTGATTAGAGGCTGTATCAGGCAGGATAACAGTTGCCAGCGCATGCTTTTTGATAAGTATGCCGGTAAGATGATGAGCGTATGTCTGAGATACGCCAATGACGCCATGGAAGCTGAGGATATGATCCAAGATGCTTTTATTAAAGTTTTTCAATATATCGGACAATTCAAATTTGAAGGTTCCTTCGAAGGTTGGATCAGACGTATCGTAGTGAATACCGCTATCAGACATCTGGAAAGAAAGAAGATGAAGTTCAAGGATATTGATGACCATAGCCAGCATGCTCCACAGATTGAGCCGGGTGCGTATGCGCATTTGGGAGAAGAAGACCTGATGAAACTCATCAATCAATTACCGGATGGTTACAGGGTTGTTTTCAATCTGAATGTGATTGAAGGCTATAGCCATGAAGAAATTGCAGAAATGCTCAACATACAAGCAGGAACAAGCCGTAGCCAATTGGTGAAAGCAAGGAAAATGCTACAACAACAAATCTTACAATTGCAAAAAATTGCTGTATAAAATGACAGATAACCAATTTGATAATTTCATCAGGGCTAAACTCCATGATCATAGTGCCCCTGTGCCGGCCGGATTATGGGATAAAGTGAACCCCGCTAAAGATGATGATGACCGCAAAGGCGGTATCCTTCTTCCCAAAAAATATCGTTGGGGATTGGCACTGTTGTTATTGATCGGTTCCGTTACAGGCTACCTGATCTTCAGCAATCCTTTTGATTCACAGGAATCATCGATTTCTTCGGCACAAAGAAATACCGATGCAACAACTTCTATTACTCCTACTGAACCTTCATCCGGTAAGAACGAACAAAACAATAATACTATTGGATCTAACATAGCAACTCAAGAAGCAGATATCCAACAAGACAATCACGCTATCGAAACAACAAGTGAAAGCGTTACAAAAAGATCAGACATCAACCCGGCAAAAAACAATAGTGATTGGATTACGAAAAAAAATAAAAAATCGCAGGAACTTACCGGAAACAACTCATCTGAAACATCCAATAACATAGGTAATCAGGTGCTGGTAAAAAACAACCCTAGAAAATTCGGTCCCGCTTATATTGAAGCCATGCCTGCGTTTACCAAAAGTAGTGGACAACCGACTCTGAAATCTGTAGAAGCATCACAACAGTCAACCATACAAGAAAATAATATTACCGCAGATGAACTTTCATTGGATTATCCAATGACATTTAGCAGCAAACTTGATGGCGGTAATATTGTTGCCATGAACCGATTACAGTATGGTCTGACTGGTTGGCAAGGAGATCAGATCAGTTCCGCTTACTCGAAGAAATTTAAAAATGTGATCGTTTGTCCACCTTTCAAAGGAGGCAATACGGATTGGTTTGTTGAAGTATATGCAACACCGGAGCTAGCGTTCAAATCCATTGAAAACATTTCAGCTACACCGCAGTATCTCCAAAAAAAGGATAGTAGTGAAAGTATGCGGTTAGGCTATTCAGCGGGAGTTCGTTTGGTAAAACCCATCACAGATAATTTCTTGGTGAAAGCGGGTCTACAATACACACAGATCAATGAGAAATTTACTTACAGAACTGAAAATGAAGTAAGAACAACCACTGTCATCTCTGTAAGAACAATTATTCGTGGACCTGGTGACACACTCAGAATAGCAGACACGAGTACTGTTCAGCAAACAGGTTTTAAAAACAATACCATCAAAAACCGATACCGCAGTTTTGATATTCCTGTAACACTGGGTTATCAGTTTGGAAATGATAATCTTCAATTTGGGGTCAATGCAGGTGTCGTTTTCAATATCTCTTCTTGGTATCAAGGAGTGATATTAGATAGCAGCATGGCAGCTGTTCCAATTGTAAAAGGAGGTAATAGTATTTATAAGAATAACATAGGATTGGGATTGTATGGAGGCTTTAGTATTTTAAAAAGAGTTG
Source organism: Sediminibacterium sp. (assembly GCA_965279585.1). GTDB lineage: Bacteria > Bacteroidota > Bacteroidia > Chitinophagales > Chitinophagaceae > Sediminibacterium. The sequence continues at coordinate 2,603,843 of OZ257248.1, forward strand.
GAGAAGATACGCAGTTATTCTTTGAGCCTTATTTCAGGTATAATTTATCAGGTATCACCAATGAGCAAGCATCATTCAAACAAAGATTTAGTTTGGGTGGATTGTCCATTGGATTACGTTATAATCTAAACAGGAGATGATCAGGCAACAAAAAGAAATAAAACAGTATCTAACTATTGTATCACATTATTAGTATGAAAAAAAATATTATCATCCTTGGAACCATCTTGCTCTTCTTTTTGACCTCCTGTCAGAAAGAGTTGTCAGATAATTTTACGGTCTATTCCGGTGATCCGAGAAATGATACCGTATGGACCGCTACTACGCCAAGCTCTGCTCCTATACATCAACTCGCCAGAAGATTTTTTCCCGATTTGATCATTGATTCTTTTGATTGCACAACCGGAGATACACTCACATTAAAAGATGATATCGAGATCAGAATTCCCGGCGCTGTTTGTACCGATAATAATGGTACCATCGTTTCCGGAAAAGTAAAACTTGAATTTTTTAGATTAAAACATAAAGGGGATTTCATCAAATTTTTCAAGCCAACAACAGCCGGAAAATATTTATTGGAATCTGCAGGAGGCTTTTTTATTCGTCTTAGCAGTAATGGACAAGAGCTAAAACTTGCACCAAATGCATCCATCACTATTCGTTTCCGCGATACAGAAGATGCAAAACATAATATGCAAGTTTTTCATGCAAAAGAGACCATTCCTTTTATTTCAAATGGAATTGATACAGCACATACCTGGATAAGACATACAGATACCAGTTGGATCAAAACTTGGCAAAAGACTGATCCCTCTACCAATGCTTTATTAAAGGGTTATGAACTTACTACTAACCAACTAAGATGGGTAGGTGCAAACAGATATATCGACAGTACTGTATCACACACCAATATTTTTGCCTACTTGCCTCAAAATTTTACCAATAAGAATACAGTAATATATGCTGTGTTTTCTGATCATAAAACAGTAGTGAATCTAAGCTCTGATTTTCGTTCAAAAGCATTCACAGCGCCTCAAATACCACGAGGAGCTAAAATAAAGATCTTGTCTTTCTCTGTATTAGGAACAGATCTATATATGGGTATTCGAGAAGTGAACGATGTGGGAACCATGAATACCTACAAAATAGAGCCACAGAAAAAAAGTTTACAAGATATTCTTAAGTATATCGAAAGTCTATAATCACTATTCTGCTTGAAGGGTTGTCTCACACAGACAGCCCTTATTTTTTGAAATCAAAAAGTGTGGCCGTGAATACGGCTCTTTCTCTTTTCTTGAAAGCAACATCCCAATTGCCTTTATAACGAAGTATTTTGGGAACAGTAAGTCCTTCAAACTTACCCATTTCTACTTCCATCTGAACGTCAAAATCGTATACCAGGGCTTTATAACTGAGTGAATAATTTCTACCCATTACTTCTAATGTCTTCTGATCAAACCATGTGGTCATTTGATCAACAACGATTCGATCATTTTTAAGAAACCCCAGATTTTCTTTTGGAGTTATAGAGAATACATAACAGAGCTGTCCTTTGTATTCTTCCAGATCCAGACGATAGTCATAGAGCTTATGAGCATCATCATCATAAAGATCTAATTTGTTACCGATCAATGGAATACCGGGTATTTTTTTACCGGGATTAAAGAACAACATTTTTAATTGTTCTTTATGCTTCTCCATTCCTTTTTTATTACTCACATTTCTGGCCCTGCCTTTCACCACATTATCTTCTCCGCAAACCGTTCCTTTTGTAAAAAATAATCCAGCATACAACTCCGGTGTTTCATAGTTGTAGTTACCCTTTCGATCATAGAAATCACCGGTTATATTCTCTTCCAATACATCCATGGTTCTGCAACCATTCGCTCTGTTTTGTCGGGTTTTACTGTAAAGCGATGCTTCAACTTTACCCTTTCTGTTGAGCATTTTAATATCATTATAAGAAGTAAAACCCAAGATGCGAAGATTGCGAAACGCTTTATAAAAAGTAGTATCCTCCTTGATCTGATTCAACAATCGTTTATAATCAAAATTGTTGCGCACTACTACTTCTGACAATGTAAAAGACTGATTATCTAAACGTATAGTGGTATCCTGTGCCAGTGTATTGGCTACAATGAATAAAAAAGAGAGGAATGACAGGATGAACCTCATTTTAGCACGATCATTTTATAATCTACTCGCGACTTCCCTTTACTGATATCATTTAACTTCCCTTGCAACATTTTACGGCGCAGGGGTTTTAAGTAGTCAATAAACAGCTTACCCTCTATATGATCATATTCATGCAAAATCACTCTGGCAGTGATCCCTTTGAATGTTTCAATATGTGTTTGAAAATTTTCGTCCATGTATTCCAGTTCCACTTCTTCTTTGCGCATCACATCTTCTCTGATATTGGGAATACTTAAACATCCTTCATTATAAGGCCACTCTTCTCCTGCCAATGAACGAATCTGTGCATTGATGAATACTTTTTTGATACCGGGCTCATCAGGATACTTCCCTTTGTCTTGATCTTCCATGTGCTCGAATATTTGTGTACTATCTACCACAAACAAACGGATATCCTTATTGATCTGAGGTGCTGCCAATCCAACCCCATTACTGGCATACATGGTCTCCCACATATCTGCGATCAGTTTCTCTAATCCTGGATAATCAGCTGTGATATCCGTTCCTTTTTTCCTTAAAACCTGTGCCCCATAGGCTACAATTGGAAGTATCATTGAATGCTAAGTATTAATAATCGGCGAAAATACCCCGAATTTGGGCAACCAGCAAATGATGAGAGATAACAAAAAGTGAAAGGTGAAAGGTGAAAAGATAGTATCCAGGATATTTTTCACCTTTCACCTTTCACTTTTCACCCTCTTCTCTCCAAATACTCCTGCAACATAATCGTAGCAGCTATCTGGTCTACATTACCTTTGATTTGCCTGTCTTTCTTCTTCATACCCATATCAATCATAGCTCGGGATGCCATTTTGGAGGTATATCTTTCATCCACTGTTTCCACAGGTATTTGCGGAAATTCTTTTTTTAGTCGCTGTATGGCGGCTTTCACTAATGGAGTAGCATGTGTAGGTTTATCATCCAGTCCAAGTGGCTCACCAATGAGTATCAGTTCAACTGTTTCATGCTGAAAGTATTTCTTTAAGAATGAAAACAACTCTTTGGTATCAATGGTAGTCAAGGCGGTCGCAATAATTTGTAAAGGATCAGTCACAGCCAACCCTGTTCTCTTACCCCCGTAATCAATACAAAGAATTCTTGCCATGAAGATGATGGTTCCGGATGATGTTAACCGGAGTTTAGGTGTGAAATTAAGGAATTAGCCGATGGCATATGGTTCATAGCTTATGGCAAATAGCCATATTTTCTTACTATCAGCTATGAACCATATGCTATAGGCTACAAAAACATCGCTACTATCACTACCACCCCAAACACTACACTCGCAATACCATTGGCGGTCATAAAAGCTATGTTGACACGACTGAGGTCATTCGGTTTTACGATGGAGTGTTGATAGATCAGCATCCCACAAAAAATAATTGTTCCAATCCAATATAACCAATGAAAATCGCCATAGACTCCGGCAATGATGATACATGCGGCACTCAATACATGTAATAATGTAGATAACTTCAATGCTTTTTCTCTTCCTAAAGATGCAGGTATCGAATGTAATTTTTCTGATTGATCAAAATCTACATCTTGCATGGCATAGATAATATCGAACCCACTGACCCAAAAAATAACCGAGAGAGAAAATAAGATCGGTAAAAGATCAAAAACACCCGTCACGGCGAGGTATGCTCCAATGGGTGCCAGTGATAAACCCAATCCTAATACCAAATGACATAACATCGTAAAGCGTTTGGTATAACTGTAGAAAAGGATCACAAACAAAGCAACCGGTGATAAATAAAAACAAAGTGGATTGATGAACCAGGTAGCTACCACAAACAAAATACAATTCAGTATCACAAAACGTACAGCACTTTCCGGAGATATGATTCCTTTGGGTATTTCACGAATGGCCGTACGCGGATTTTTCGCATCAAAAGCACGATCCAAGTATCGATTAAATGCCATGGCAGCACTTCTGGCTGTGACCATGCAAATGATCACCAAAAGAGCTGTCACCACAAATGGATGCAGATAACCGTATAACTGATTTTGTAAGTAGCTATCATAAACAGGTTCCCCATAGGTCCCACCCAAAAACAACCCGATCATCGCAAAAGGCATCGCGAAAATGGTATGTGAAAATTTGACAAGACTCAAGTAGTTTTTTATGCGAACCATATAAATAATTTAAAGTATCAAGATTGAAGGCACAAGACACAAGGAAAACTCAAGACATAAGATACAAGGAACAGGAAAAAAACATATCATATATCAAATATCAGAAATTAGAAATCTAACATCTGCCATTTGACATCTGTCATCTTATATCGTTCCTCTCACCGCTTCCCACAAAACAATGCCTGTTGCTACGGATACATTGAGTGAATGTTTCATACCAAATTGCGGGATCTCTATGCATCCATCACAATGTTTGATCACTTCAGCATCTACCCCTTCCACTTCATTTCCTAAAACAATCGCAGCAGGTAAATGTTGCTCTGCTTGGAATTGTTCCAGAGAAATACTGCCTTCCGCCTGTTCCAGCGCGAATATTTTGTAACCTTTTTGTTTCAATTGTTGAACAGCTTCGAGCGTTGATGGAAAATACATCCAATCTACAGTTTCAGTTGCCCCTAAAGCCGTTTTATGGATATCACGATGGGGAGGCTGTGGAGTATAGCCACACAGACAGATCCCTTCCACTAAAAACGCATCGGCTGACCTAAACACACTACCCACATTATGCATACTACGGATATTATCCAGGACCAGCATCAGTTGATGCTTTTCCGCTTCCTTGAAATCAGACACTGATTTACGCCCTAGTTCATCCATGCTCAGTTTTCGCATGCCGCAAAGGTAAACTCAACCATTTAAATAATGTGGGGGGAAGATTTGAGGGGATTGGTTATTTTAGTCCATAGTCCATAGTCCATAGTCCATAGTCCATAGTCCATGGACCATGGTCAATGGACTATGGACCAACCAAAAACAACCATTATGAGAAAAACAAACCGTTATGCCTGGCTCTTGGCCTTAAGTTTACCTGTGGCTGCACTTGCACAGGAGAAAGTGGATATGTCTATGATGCAGAAGATCCGTGAAGAAGGATTGAAGCGCTCACAAGTCATGGATATCGCATTCAATCTCACTGATAAAAGTGGGAACCGTCTTACCAACTCGGCAGGCTATATGCGTGCTGCCAACTATGCAAAAGAAGCTTTAACCGGCTGGGGTATTTCCAATGCACAACTTGATGCTTGGGGAGAGTTTGGTAAAGGATGGGAATTAGAGAAATCCTATGTAGCCATGACCGCTCCCTATTATAAACCTATTATGGCTTGGCCAAAAACATGGACTGCCGGAACACGTGGTTTAAAAAATGGTGAAGTATTTGTCATTCAATTAAAAGATTCCGCATCACTGGAAGCATATCGTGGACAATTAAAAAACAAGATCATTATTGCGGATCAGTTGGTGGATTATAAACATAGCTTTAAAGCAGATGCTGTGCGTTATACCGATGAAGAGCTCGCCAAAATGGCCGCTGCTACTCCTACTGCTGCTGCAGGTCGTGGTGGTGCCCCTCAGGGTGGAGATACTGCGCAGATGCGCATCTTCCGTGAGCAGATGGCTGCACGTCAAAATAGTCAGCGCGCTTTGAATTTATTGAAAGCGATGGCGAAAAGTGAAGGAGCCATTGCCATGATCACAACCGGTGCACGTAATCATGATGGTACCATCTTTGCCCAAGGTGGCGGAGCCTATAAAGGAACAGATCCTGAAAACTTTTTAGACATGGCATTAGGTATTGAAGACTATAATACCATTCTGCGTTTGGCAAAATCAGGTACACCTGTAAAAATGGATGTGGATGTCAAAACAAAGTTTCAAACCAAAGATCTACAAGGCTATAATGTGATCGCTGAGATTCCGGGTACTGACCCTCAATTAAAGGATGAGATCGTCATGATCGGTGCCCACTTAGATTCATGGCAGGCAGGTACGGGCGCTACCGATAATGCATCCGGCTCTGCTGTGATGATGGAAGCCATGCGTATTTTAAAAGCATTAGGTGTTCAGCCACGCAGAACCATTCGTATCGGACTATGGAGTGGTGAAGAGCAAGGTTTATTGGGATCAAGAGGTTATGTAAAGAAAACTTTTGCTGACCCTGCCAATATGCAACCACTTCCTCAACACGAAAAATTCTCTGCTTATTATAACATTGATAATGGAACCGGAAAAATTCGTGGTATCTATCTTCAAGGTAATGCTGATTGTAAAAATATATTTAGCGCATGGCTGGAGCCATTCAAAGACCTCGGTGCCACCACTGTAACCATCAGCAATACAGGCGGTACAGACCACCAGGCATTTGATGCAGTTGGATTACCCGGCTTCCAGTTCATACAAGATCCTATTGAATATGATACACGCACACACCATAGCAATATGGATGTATACGATCACCTGATCGCAGATGATCTCAAACAAATTGCTACCATCGTAGCTGCATTTACTTACAATACCGCTCAGCGCGATGCTAAGCTGCCACGTAAGCCGATGCCTAGACCGAGAAATTAATCGCAAGAAAAAACATCTCCATATTAAAGGCCTTTTTGCTGAGCAAAAAGGCCTTTAATATTTTCCACATAAGGTTCTACAGATCAATTAACTCATTTTCAAATTCTATATTTGCCCCTATGGCTAAATCATCTGCGGATACTCCTTTAATGCAGCAGCATCGGGCAATCAAGCAAAAATACCCTGATGCAGTTTTGCTTTTTCGCGTAGGTGATTTTTATGAAACTTTCGGCGAAGATGCCATCATCGCTTCACGGGTTTTAGGCATCACTTTGACCAAGAGAAACAATGGTGCTGCGGCATCTAGTGAACTTGCAGGATTCCCACATCATGCTTTGGATACGTATCTACATAAACTGGTTAAAGCCGGACATCGTGTAGCAGTTTGTGATCAACTCGAAGACCCTAAGACAGTTAAAGGGATCGTCAAAAGAGGCGTAACCGAAATGGTGACGCCGGGTGTTGCTACCAATGATAAACTATTAGAACAAGGCAGTAATAATTTTCTGGCAGCTGTTCACTTTACCGAAACAGAAAGCGGTATTGCTTTCTTAGATATCTCTACCGGCGAATTCCTGATAGCAGAAGGAAATACTGAATACATTGATAACCTTTTACAAGGTTTGAAACCGGCAGAAGTAATCTTTCAAAGACAATATCAAAAAACATTCAAAGAAAGTCATGGTAATCGCTTCTACACTTATACCATGGAGAGCTGGATCTTTGATGAAGCTTTTGCTACTGAGAGTTTACTCAAACATTTTCAGACACATACACTGAAAGGATTTGGTGTAGAACATCTATCCAAAGGACTCGTAGCAGCAGGTGCTATTCTCTATTATCTGAAAGAAACAGAGCATCCCAATATCCAACACATCAGTTCGATTCAAAGAATTGAAAAAGATGATTTTTTGTGGATGGATCGTTTCACGATTCGTAATCTCGAACTCATTGGTACCGGAACTGAACAAGGTAATCACTTGTTGAAAGTAATGGACAACACAGTAAGTCCGATGGGCGCGCGATTGTTACGTCGTTGGTTGATCTTCCCTTTAAAAGATCAACAAAAGATCCATGAGCGATTGAATACTGTTGAATATGTAATCCTACATGCAGAAGCGAGGAAACAATTGATACAAGCGATCAAATCTTGCGGTGATCTGGAAAGACTGGTCAGCAAAATACCGGCTAAAAAAATCAATCCCAGAGAAGTATTACAGCTCGCGCGTGGATTAGAGCAAGTGAATGCTATCAAAGACCTTTGCATAGCATCTGCCGATCCGTTATTGAAAGATGCAGGTATGGCGATGAATCCCTGTACAACATTGGTTGAAAAAATCACGCAATCGCTGACAGACAATCCACCCGTTGCTGCGAATAAAGGCGAAGTATTTCGAGCAGGCATTCACTCAGAATTGGATTCCTTAAGAAATATTGCGAGTGGTGGAAAAGAATACCTGATCAATATTCAACAAAGAGAAGCGGAGAAAACAGGCATCAGCTCTTTAAAGATCAGTTTCAATAATGTATTTGGTTACTATTTAGAAGTAACCAATTCACATAAAAACAAAGTACCCGCTGATTGGATCCGTAAGCAGACACTGGCGAATGCTGAACGATATATCACACCGGAATTAAAAGAGTATGAAGAGAAGATCACGGGTGCTGAGGATAAGATATTAGCTATTGAATTGGAACTGTATGATCAATTGTTACAGTCGCTTCAACCTTATATCGCTGCCATTCAGATCAATGCACAGTTACTTGCGCAGATCGATTGTTTAACATGTTTTGCAGAGAATGCTTTGCAATACCAATATAAAAAACCGGAGGTTCATGACGGACATACATTGGATCTCAAAGATAGCCGTCACCCTGTAATTGAAAGAAACCTGCCTGCCGGTGAAAATTATATTGCCAACGATATTTTATTAGATCCACAATCGCAGCAAATCATCATTCTTACGGGCCCGAATATGAGTGGTAAGAGTGCGATACTCAGACAAACAGCGCTCATTACTTTAATGGCGCATATGGGTAGCTTTGTGCCTGCATTATCTGCTAAGATCCCATTAACGGATAAAATATTTACGCGTGTTGGAGCCAGCGATAACCTGAGCGGCGGTGAATCCACATTCATGGTGGAAATGAATGAAACAGCGAGTATCATCAACAATATTTCGACAAGAAGTTTGGTATTATTGGATGAGATCGGAAGTGGCACTTCGACTTATGATGGTATTTCTATTGCATGGAGTATTGTTGAGTATTTACATGCATCCAAACACGCACCCAAAACATTGTTTGCAACACATTACCATGAATTAAATGAGCTTGAGGAAAAATTGCCACGCGTCAAGAATTTTCATGTCACCAATAAAGAAGTAGGTAATAAGATCATCTTCCTGCGTAAACTCGCTGCAGGTGGCAGCACACATAGTTTTGGTATTCATGTTGCTAAGATGGCGGGAATGCCCCCGGAATTGATCCAAAGGGCCAATGAAATTTTAGCTCAGCTGGAAGAAAAGCATGTGGATGAACCGGCACATGGAGAAATATCAAAGAAAGAGCGCCTAGAAAAAAATATCAAAGAAATCAGCGGCCCCAAAATGCAACTCTCCATTTTTGATGCACACTCTCAAACCTTTGATGATATCCGCAAGATGTTAAATGATATCGATATCAATCGCCTCACTCCTGTGGAAGCTTTGATGAAGTTGAATGAGATCAAGGGGCTACTGAAGTAGTGAATTGTGAATTGTGAATAGAAATTGACAATTCACAATTCACAATTCACGATTCACAATTCACGATTCACAATTCACGATTCACAAATACGCCAACCACCATTGATCATGCGTACTCTTATAGCGGTTATACCATTTGCATATGGGGTATAAAATAGCGATCACTCCTATCCAGACCACATATACTACCGGTAATGAAAATCCAAAGTCATTCGGACGAAACGCAAAATTGCCACTGGCCGCATCGCTCAAGGGTCTGCCTGTTGCAAAGAATGCCACCACGCAAAGCATATGAATCAGAAAGAAATGAAGGATGTAATAAAACATGGGGACACGACCATAGACCATCACTATTTCAGACCATTTGCCTTTGACTTTCTCAAGCCAGATCAATGCTAATAATGCAGGTCCGATTGTCATACAGCAATACAGTAGTGAGGGTGGATATTTGGTTATATTAAAAAAAGAAATGACGGTAGCCGTTGTATCCTTTTGTGTTGTCCATGGAACCAGATCACCATACACATTCAACCAACGCATAAAAAAGAAAGCGATCACTGCTGCACTACCCCACCCTAGTAATAATCTCTTTCGTTTGGCTGCATCAAACTCTTGTACAAACCAGGTTCCCATACAATAGCCCAACAACATGATACCCGGCCATGGGATCAAAGGGTATAAAACAGCAAAGAATCGCCCCTCTCCATAAGTAGTGAACATTTGCTGATGAAGCAATGCATACCATAAAGGAGTTTCTTCCATATTACGATAGTTGAAGCCATCCAGCATATTATGTCCAACGACCAATGCAATTCCTATGATGAACAACGCACGTAATGGCAAATGGATCAGAAAAGACAGTAAGACCATTGATACCCCGATCACCCAAATCACTTGCAAGCCAATAAAACGATACAATGGATCAAACACCACTAAAAAATTGATCACTACAATTTCTAATACGATCAAAAACAATCCACGCTTCAATAGAAAAGAGGACAATTCTTTTTTGGTTTTCTTTTGTCCGGATAGAAATGCAGAAGTACCGGATAAAAACACAAACACCGGCGCGCAATAATGCGTGATCCAACGGGTAAAAAACAAGATGGGTGTTGTTGTTGCCGGATTGGTAGGATCTTCTGTCATGGCAGAGATGTGAAAGAAGTCTCTCACATGATCCAGTGCCATAATGATCATGACGAGTCCACGAAGGATATCAATAGAAGATATTCTCCATTTGGTTGCAGTTAGGGTGGAATGCATAGCAGGGATTTGGGAATAAGTTACGAATTATATTTCTGAAATATTTTATAAGTGGAATGATTTTACCCCCTAAGATTCTTGCCGGAGCATTTTTGTATATTGCTACTGTGATGAATAAACCATACAAAGATCAACTAAATAATATTTGTGAGTTTCTAATTATAGAATCTGAAAGTATTTTTAAAAAGCTAGAGGGAGAAAACACTAATGAGCTATTATTTAGATTTAACTACTTTATGTTAATAAGACTCCATGATGCTTTTATTGGAGTAAGTCAATTAATAAAAGCAAATGATTTTCGGCCATTATTTTATTCATTTTCCAACTTAATACGTCCAATTTTAATGGACGCGGCCTATTCAAGTCATTTAAGCGAAAAAATTTCTGAGGGTATTAATAATGGTGATGATTTTTTTTCAGCTTATAATTTTATAAATAACGTATTAAAATATGAATCGAAATTGATGCGAAAATTTGCTCAAAAATTTGATTTTCAGGAATTAGAACAATGGTCTAAAGATTTACAAAGTTATGAGAATGATCTTTCGGTTGATTTCGAAAATAAGTTTCCTGGGAAAGCCTTGAAAGAACAGAAGCTTAGTATAGACGAAATTTTCATGACAAAAAGTAAAGAATCAAATAATTTAAGAGAGATCTGGCATGTGTATAAAATTTTCTCTCAAATGACTCATATAAATGACTTTTATGGGGAGCTTCAAAAAAAAGACGTATTAAATAAAATGGAAACTGTCTTAACAAGTGCTTTATTATCAATAGATCATTTCATTGAAATCATCAAAAACATTTCATCACTTCCAGACTATAGAACCTTGCTTTTTGAAACAAATGAAAGAATTGTAGAAGGGGGATTACAAATAAAACTGAAAACAATATTTAAACAAGTTTAAGATATGCTAGAATTTAGGGATAATAACATCAAAAAGGAGAACATATTCCCCAGTGCAGATTCAAAATCATTGAAACACCTGATTAGCCTTAGTAAAATAGCTAGTGCTTGGGTTATTCATATTGTCTGAAAAACAAAAGTCACAGATTAAATCTGTGACTTTTTGCGGACCGGACGGGACTCGAACCCGTCCCCACAATACTGTGGGGATGACAGGGCGGCATTCTCCTATCGAAACTGATCTACAATATTTTTAGGATGTACAATTAATGCCTCTATTCTTGCATGCGTAGCTTTTTTAAGATTTTTCTCTCGTATCAATGCATCTCTTTTAGATACGACTTCCTCAACATAAACTAGCTTCCAAGGTGTCTTGCTTGACGTATAATGAGATTCTTTATTATTATGCTGCGCAAGTCTTTGTAAAGGAGATTCTGTAAATCCCTTATAAAAACTATTGTCCTCCATGCTCTGTATGATATAAACATAGTATGCCATAAACAAAAAAGTCCCAGCTTTATAGCTGAGACTTTCTGCGGACCGGACGGGACTCGAACCCGCGACCTCCGCCGTGACAGGGCGGCATTCTAACCAACTGAACTACCGATCCATTTTACGCTTCAAACAGCAAAAGCTGCCTGATTTGTACCCAAATACAACCTATATAGATCGTTTTCGGGACGGCAAAGATAAGGGTAAAGCATTTTCATAAACAAATCTTTTCCTGAAAAAATCTGAACCCCTAATTTTACCGCATCAAAACAATATTATGCCCCAATACCCTAACAGACAATTCCTTGATTTTGAAAAGCCTATCAAGGAATTGTACGAACAAATTGAGGACACCAAGAAACTGGCTGAAAAGAACCCTAAAATTGATTATACCGCTACCATTCGTCAATTGGAAGAATCCATTCTTGAGAAAAGAAAGGAGATCACCCAGCACTTGACCCCTTGGCAGCGTGTTCAGTTAAGTCGCCATCCTGATCGCCCCTATACATTGAAGTACATCGATAAAATGTGTACCGATTTTGTAGAGCTGCATGGCGATCGCAATTTCAAAGATGATAAAGCCATGGTGGGTGGATTCGCCCAATTAGATGGCGAAACCGTAATGTTCATCGGTCAGCAAAAAGGAACCAATACCAAATTACGTCAGCTAAGAAATTTTGGTATGGCCAATCCGGAAGGTTACCGCAAAGCTTTACGCTTGATGCGACTTGCTGAAAAATTCCGTAAGCCCATCGTTTGCTTAGTAGATACACCGGGTGCTTATCCGGGTCTGGAAGCGGAAGAGCGTGGACAAGGTGAAGCCATTGCCAGAAATATCTATGAGATGATCCGTTTGAAAGTACCCGTGATCGTTGTGATCATTGGTGAAGGTGCTTCAGGGGGTGCTTTAGGTATTGGCGTGGGTGATAAAGTATTGATGATGGAGAATACCTGGTACACAGTGATCTCTCCTGAAAGTTGTAGTTCCATTCTCTGGAGAAGCTGGGAGAAAAAAGAAGTAGCAGCTGAACAATTACGTCTTACTGCTACCGACATGAAAGGTTTTGGATTAGTAGATGAGATCGTTCATGAACCCTTAGGTGGCGCACACTGGGATTATACAGAAGCTGCGGATATTCTCAAATCATACATCCTCAAAGCACTGAAAGAAATAAAAGATAAAGACCCCGAACAACGCATCAACGACCGTATTGAGAAATATGGTAAGATGGGATTCTGGGAAGAAGCGGTTTAGCGTATGGCGAATAGATAATAGCCTATTGCTAATCACTATATTATCAAATTTGATTGGTTAACAATCAACCAAAATAACAATTGCTATAAGCTATGACCTATTAGCTATCAGCAATAAAACAAAAAAAAATGTCTCTAAAAACTCAATTAAGAGGAACAGGCGTAGCGTTGGTGACACCTTTTAAGAAGGATCTTAGTGTTGATTTTGATGCATTGGGAAAAGTCATTGATGCCATGATTGCGGGTGGGGTTGAATACCTCATCACATTAGGTACAACCGGTGAAACCCCTACCCTTGAGAAACAGGAGAAGAAAGATATCGTTACGTATACTTTTGAAAAAGTAGCAGGACGTGTGCCCGTTATTGTGGGTGTTGGGGGTAATAATACAGCTGAGGTTGTGAAGGATCTGAGTTATTTTCCATTGGATAAAGCAACTGCGGTATTAAGTGCGGCCCCTTATTATAATAAACCATCACAGGAAGGTATTTTTCAGCATTATAAAGCGGTAGCAGAAGCATCCCCTAAACCTATCATTCTATATAATGTCCCCGGAAGAACAGGACGTAATATGAGTGCTGCAACCACCATTCGTTTAGCGCATGAAGTGGCAAATGTGGCCGGTATGAAAGAAGCCAGTGGAGATATGGTACAATGCATGGAAATTCTTCGAGATAAACCGGAAGATTTTTTGGTGGTAAGTGGAGATGATGCATTAGCCATGGCACAAATCGCATGCGGTATGGATGGTGTGATCAGTGTAGCCGCGAACGCATTCCCGAAACAGTTCTCTGATATGGTTCGTGCTGCATTGAATAGTGATATGGCCACTGCGAAAAAAATCAATGACCCTTTACTGAAAGCTTATGACCTGATGTTTGCTGAAAACAATCCATCAGGAGTGAAAGCATTTATGTTTGAACAAGGATTGATTCAAAATGAAGTACGACTACCGGTGGTTCCATTGAGTAGTGGATTGTATGATGCAGTGAAAAAGTATTTGGGCAAGTAAGTTTTCAATCATAAGATATAAAGCCGCCGCAGTTACTCACTTTTGGCGGCTTTTTTATTGGTCATCGATAATGTATGTTGACGGACCGCAGATTTTTTATGATCATTATGATGAGCGCTGATATACAATCATAACCCATCATAAAAATCTGCGTTCCATCAGCATATCTCTGACACATCTACCCTTTCTGCAACACAAATAAAGTGATCTCAGGCCTCACATTGAATCGTACTTGCCATAAATGTCCTAATGCTCTATTGATGTATAAGGTTCTGTCATTGCTTAATGAAAATAGTCCGGCTGAATATTTTCTATTTTTCACCGGCAGTATCAATGGCGGAAGAAAAGGAGGCTTTACTTGTCCGCCATGCGTATGACCAGATAATATCCAACTGTTGTATTGCCCCCAAACATCTTCATCACATACATCGGGGTTATGACACAATACAATATTTGCTTGTGATGCATCGAAGTGTTGCATGGCTTGTTGCGGATTGAAATTCAATCCCCAATAATCATCAAAACCAATAAATCGTAAACCTTCTATCTCTGTAGCCTCATTTCTCAAGACTTGAACACCTTGATGATTCAACTTGGAGGCAATAGTATCAGCCACGCCGGCCTCTGCCCAGTTAATACCATAATCGTGATTGCCTAAAATACCAATGGTGGCAATTTTTCCTTTAACCAGATGTCCGAATACTTCATCTAATTCACGATGTTGTACTTTACCTTGATGCGTGCTCACATAATCACCCGTATACACCACAAAATCAGGATGAAATTCTTTGGCCTTATTAAATGAATCAATGACAAACTGATGATCAAATCGTTTACCTACGTGTATATCACTGATCTGCATGAGTGTCTTTCCTACCAGATGATCCGGTAAATTTTTTACCGGCATTTTTAGTTTTACAAACTCGAGCCAAAAGGGTTCTATTTGCCAGGTATACAATCCACTGAGTAGTCCTGCACCTGCTACTCCCCATAAAGTTCTTTTGATGAATTTGCGTCTGTTCACATTCTGATAATTTGATGCTATTACAACTAGTTCTCAGCAATTTACTTACACATCATTTATCTGAAACAGATTAAAGCTTATAATGATGTTAAACATTGTTCATTGTTTTTAAGATACATGATCAATCATTCCTTCATACAAAAACTTTGCTTCAATCAAGGTAACTACTTTGCAAGGCACTATTCAAAAGTCCATTTGACAAATGCTACTTCAGGTTTTTTGAAAATAGAACTCTAAAAAGAGAAAAAAGTAGAACGTCTTGAATTGCCACAAAATATTTTTTACCCAACTATACATGTATTGCAGCTTACTCTATATCTAGCCTATTTTAACTGAAGTCATCGTTAATGAACCTGCCACTGCTTTATCATTAAAAAAGGAAATAGGATCCTTACTACCTTTTAACCCTAGTGTGTACAACAAAGGCAAGTAGTGTTCCGGTGTTGGAATGGCCAACATAGCTTCTTTACCCAAACTTTTATAATTGATCAATGGCTTATGGTCGCCGATTGATATCAGGTTTTTAAACCTGTCATTCATATCCAATGCCCAATCATATCCGTAACCGGGTACTTTCATTTTGTCCCATGCCACCATACGGAGGTTATGCACCATATTACCACTTCCAATGATCAAGACTCCTTTCCTTCTTAATTCATATAATTCTTTGGCAAGATCATAATGGTACTGAGGTTCCTTAGTATAATCAATGCTCAACTGCAACACCGGAATTTTTGCATCTGGATACATATGCCTTACGATTGTCCAGGTTCCATGATCCAATCCCCAATCATGATCTAATTCCACGTTGGTAGAATGTATCAAGGAAGCAGCTTCCTTTGCTAATTCCGGATTACCAGGTGCAGGATATTGTACATCAAAAAGTTCTTGGGGAAAGCCGCCAAAATCATGAATGGTTTTAGGAAAATCCATTGCTGTTATTTGTGTGCCTTTTGTGAACCAGTGTGCGGAAACTACCAATACTGCTTTGGGTGTAGGAATCTCCTTTGCCATCTGTGTCCACCTACGACTAAATTCAGTGTCTTCAATTCCATTCATAGGTGAACCATGACCAACGAAGACAACTGGCATTAGTTGCTCTTGATTATCTAAACCACTAGTAAATTGATTAAAAGCTGATAATGTTGTCATGGCAACTCCTCCTGTTATAATTGTTTGAATAAATTGTTCTCTTTTCATTTATACACTCTTTGCTACTTTCCAAATACTTCCTGCTTTTGAAACTACTCGATATATTTTCTTACGTGCTTCAAGTTCATTTAGGATACTTTCTGCTTCTTCTAAATTTTTATCATAGAATACAGCAAACTCTTTCAGAGTAACAGTATAATATCCTTTGAAAATACTCTCATAAGTTTTTGCAACCTCTTTTACAACATTGCCAGGAATCAATTTCAGTAAAGCTTGCTCATAGACTTGGTAAGGTTTACTTCCATATACTTTAAAACGATTATCCTCTTCATCAATAAAATAGATGGTAGGGAACCCTCTCACACCCCATTCTTTTGCCATTAAAAGATCATCCTCAAATAGCTGTTTCGCGTTATGGTGATAATCATGTTTAAATTGGATATGATCTAAACCTACATCTTTCGCTGCCTGTAGCAGGTGTATTTCTTTGGTAATATTTTTTTTCTCTGTGAATACCATTTCTTTGGTACGTCTCAGAAATTGATCTCCTTGATGATTGCCCTGCAGTTGGGCCGCCTTAATAGCAATGGAAGGTGGATATGAAGAATGCAATGGGTCTTCATTCCAAACATCTCCATCAATAGGCATATTGTAAAAAGCACTAGCTTCTTCCCAATGTTTCCCAACACTTTGTGGTCCGTTTACATCGCTTCCTCCATATTCACTCCAGCTTTTCAACAAACCACCCATTCTGTATTCTATGTCAAAATAGGCTCCATACTCCTGTTTCAATTTGCGCATTTGTGGTTCTATGCCCCAACAAGAAGAACAAATAGGATCGGTAAAGTATAAAAGCTTTACTGGTTTATTAACTATTGTATCTGCGCTTTCTTTGTGAGTTTGGGGTATTTCACAAATACCCGTTTCCATATCACAATTCATGAAATCTTTATTTTCAAGTTGCATAATGCTAGTTTTTCGCTATAGGTATACGAGTAGAAAAATGAGTTGATCTTTGGCCCTTTAGCAGATAATCAATAGAATACTTACCACTACCTGCAAACAACAGTACGATATATACCAACAAATATTGTAAGGCTGGTTCTTGTTTTGCCAATGGATCAGCTGCATGAATGACGAACGCCGCTACAAGCATCGTGATAATCAGAGGAACTACTGCTAATCTGGTCGCTAAACCTGCCATGATTAATACAGAACAAAATACTTCTGCAAAAACAGCAAGTGCCAGAGATAATTCAACACTCAATCCCATTACCGGAGGAAATTGTACCGGTGCCCCTGAAAATAACATCAGCATTTTGGGGATACCATGTGTTAACATTAATGCTGCTATTCCTAATCTTGCTACGAGTAATCCGATATCTGTTAATGTAGCCGCCTTACTTATATGTATTATCTTTTTCATTTTCTGATTTTTTAATAGGATTCCTCTCACAGTTATTTTCTGCTGAGGAAGTCTGTGTCAACTTTTTATTATTGTGCTAAGTAACCACCATCTGCAGCATGGTAAGTACCGGTTATGAAAGAAGATTTGGAAGATGCTAACCAAAGAATCAGCTCCCCAATTTCTTCTGATTCACCCAGGCGTCCAATAGGATGTAAACCAACCAACGCTTTCATTGTTGGTTCATCTAAAGAAGTTAAAAGCGGCGTATTGATGTATCCCGGACCAACAGAATTGATGCGATTTTTTTTATCTGCATATTCCAGTGCAGCAGCTTTGGTTAAACCAACCACGCCATGCTTGGCTGCTACATAAGCCGGTGAAAACCTAGTACCTGCTTGCCCCAGAATAGAAGCTATGTTGATGATGCTTCCGCCTTTTGGTAACATCGCTGGAATTTGATAACGTAAACCATAAAAAACACCGGATAAATTAATGTCAATTACCTTTTGCCATCCATCCAATGGATATTCACCAGTGATCCCCAACGGACCGCCAATACCGGCATTATTAACTGCAATATCCAGAGAACCATATTTTTCAATGGTCTGATTCACCAACGCTTCATTATCGGCAGCTTTAGACGAATCTGCTTTCACAAAGAAAGCCTCACCACCTGATTTTTGGATTTCTTCAACCACATTGTTTCCATTGATCTCACTGATATCCGATACCACTACTTTTGCACCTTCTTGCGCAAAAAGTAATGCCGTTGACCTGCCAATGCCCGAACCTGCTCCGGTAATAAGCGCTATTTTATTTTTCTAACTGTTTCATACTTTAATTTTTAATTGTTACTAATTAAGCCACTATTATGTCATTATTGTACAAACTCCCCATCTGCTTTTATACGAACTTCATTACTAATCATTGGAGGTGGAAATCCATTGCCGAGGTTAAAGTCTGCACGATTAATCACACCCGTAACCTGAAAACCGGCTGTCAGTTTTTTGCTCATTAGATTTTCAACAGTGCCTTTAAAAAGCAAGTCCATTGTTATCTGTTTTGTAATACCATGTAGGTTCAGATCTCCAATAAGTTTATATGAAGCCTTACCAACTTTTTTGATAGAAGTACTTTTAAAAGTCATCACAGGATACTTTGCTGCATCAAAGAAGTCTGCACTTTTCAGATGGTTATCTCTTGCTTCAACCCTTGTATCAATAGAACTTGTTTTAGCAATAAGCTCTACTGAGGCATCACCAAAGTCTGGTTGTGACGAGTTAATAGTAACATCAAAATCATTGAATGTACCAGATACATCAGCAATACCTAAATGCGTTACAGTAAAGCCAAGCTGTGAATGAGCATCATCATTTTGCCATGTAGATAAGGCTACAGAAAAAGAGGTTAACGTAAAAAATGCGGCGAGAATGAATGTTATTTTTTTCATTTTAATTGTTTTATTGTTATATAAATAATTAGTTGTGTAATATTTTCCAACCTGCCAGCCAGTTATAATTGTATTTGAAGCCTAACTGAATCAATAAAAGCTGCATACCCTCTAACGTTCTGCTTATTGATAAATTACCGGCTACTATCGGATTAAAACCTGCAATAGTTACTAATTCCGAAACTGTCTGTAAGGCTTCTTCATCATTACCTGCAATGAAGGCATCCACTTGTTTATCATCAATCACAGGTGTTGAAAAATCTGCGGCGAATGTGGTATTGAAGGCTTTGATCACTTTTGAATTAGGCAATAATTTTTGTAACTCTTCTGCTGCACTTGTATCTGACGCAGTTACTAATCCGTCAAATGTTTCATTTAAAGGATTTGAAATCGAAATCACAATTTTTTGGTTAGATACTTCTTTAATTTTTTCTGCCACTTCTTTTTCTGCTCCAAAAGGAACAGCTAGAATAATTATATCCGCTTCCCAGCTAGCTTCCGTAGGACAAACGGCAGCTTCTATTTCAGTATTTGGATTATTGGATGCAATTTCCTTTACCAGGATATCCAGCTCCTCCTGTTCATTGGCTTTTAATAGTAACCTGTAATTACCCTTGGATAGACTTTTTGAAATAGCCGAACCCATATTACCGGTTGCACCAATGATCGCTATAGTTTGCTTTGTCTTCATATTCCTTGTTTTTTGATAGAGCAAAGCTACGCCAGTGCATACCCTGGGGCCATTGAGAGTAAGCAAGAAAAAGCATTGATTTTGATCAATGCTTTTCCATGGAATACTTTTGAATTATTTGGATGAAATTCTTTTCCTGATGCGGCTCAATGTTTCCGGGGTAAGACCCATGTAAGAAGCAATCATATGCTGAGGCACTCGTTGCACAATTTCAGGATAGGCTTTGGTAAAATTTGTATATCGTTCCTCCAGAGGAGAACTAATGATTGAGGTTAGCCTTTTTTGCATAGCAATGTATGCCCCCGTAATATTCAGTCTTGTAAAAGTTTCATATTTGGGGAGCTTTTGTAATAACTCTTCGTGTGCTGTCTTGCTTATTAGCACTAATTCGGCATCTTCTAATGCATCAATATTGTAAGTAGCAGGCTCACCGGTAAGAAAGCTATAGAGATCTGAAACAATCCATCCCTCTATTCCAAATTGAATGATGTGTTCATTACCACTATTATCAACAGTATATGCTCTCAATGCACCCTTTTCAATAAAAGCATAACTTTTACAAACCTCATCTTCTTGCAATAGGTATTGTTTTTTTCTAAGCTTCTTTGGAATGAGGTATTTTTTTATAAGCGTCTCTTCCTCCTCTGTGAGGGCAAGCTTTTTATTGAAGTTCTGGAAGAATAATTCGTACATATTAAAATAAAGATGACCAAAACTATGATATAATTTTTGTAAAGGAAAGATAACCCATTTATGTTTAACAATATCAACTAAAGAGTAACGATACAACTCAGAGTAGAATAAAAAAGCCTTTATTCATAGTGTTAAACGTGAAATATATTTTTTTGAATAATTGCAGATATATTCAAAGCTCTTTGTTTTATCAAAAGAGCATTTTTACCTGCAAATAGTTCATCCACTGTACTTATAAAAATAGCATTCCATTGTTGAAAATGAATCGGCTTGAGTGGTTGCACTTTATGTAAGTGCATATGTAAGTTAATAGGATTCCCTTTATAGCCCCCTGAAAAAAAAAGGATGTTTTCCCAAAAATCGCACATCAATGAAATATGCTTTTCCCAATTGATTCCTGCGGATTCAAAAAATACGGGCCCCAGCAAAGAATCGTCCTTAATCTTTTTGTAAAAAAGATCTATCATCTGTTCAATATCAGTTCGTGTACTGATGTCGCGTTTCATTACATGAATTTTTAAAGCATTTTTCGAAAGTGATCCAATAAACTTTCACTACAACAACTCTCTAATAAAGGGAAAAGTATTCTCTCTTCTTTTCGAATATGATTATTTAAGCATATTCCTAATTCATGAAGAGCTTCTTCAGTTGTGCTATCAGTATCTAAGCTGGCAAATTGATTACGAAGTAGCACATGTTCGTTTAGTATTTCATCTATTAATTGGTCTAATTCTATTTTAATAGATCGAGCAATGGCTAAAATGGCTTCTTCCTTTTGAAAGTGATTATGCAATTCATCTTTGTAACTACTTATAGCATATATTATTTTCCCCTTTCTATCAATGGGTAACCCCTTATAGTCAGGCGCATCATTTCGCAGTAATTGTGCTAACAATAAGCCTTTATGATGCTCTCGCGATAAGGGCTGAAGTGCCAAATGTCTTCTCATGATTACAAATCTTTATGATTGAATTTTCTCACAGACATCCAAACAGGTATTACAATCCATAAAAACATGGCTAAAAAAGAAATCATTTGCCCCCATAACGTTCCAAAGAACTGCTGAAATACTGCACCAGTATATCCCATCAATGCTGAAACGTCCATTTTAAGTAAGATAAGTATCCTGCCAAGATCAATAGGATTGAGAGTACTTATGAATATCATAGGTTTCTCCATAGGGTAATCGGCAAATTGAAAAACCAAAAACAATACTATACCATCAAATAATAAAGAAAAATATACCCATAATAGAATAGCTACTCCAATTCCTCTGGCTTTATCTCTTGTCATTACCGCCGCTAATATTGCAATGGCAATAAATACAATCGTAAGAATAACTCCTATGATGAACATAATGACTCCGGTAGAATTTGGAACAAAGAATAGTAAAGGAATCCCACAGCCAAGTATATACGCCAGCGCCAGAGAAAAACTTATGCCAAAGAACAAACTCAACCAAATACTAGTTCGTTTCAAGGGTTGACTAACCAATAATTCAATGAATTCAGCACTGTTGTACATATACATGGTAGCAAATACAATACTTACCATTGGAATAATAATCAATAGAATATTCAACAATCCTAATAATCCTTTCGTCGTATTTTCTTCAAGCCCAAATAACATTAACGATATTATAAACAGACAAAAAGAATACACTACTACAACTTTACTTCTAAGAATATCTATAATTACATATTTAATGATCTTCTTCATATACAACCATTTTTTTGCTTCAAAATAGAAGTGATGGCATTAGTAAGCTTCACTTGTCCGGTAGCTTTTTGTATTTCGTGTATGGTTTTTTGAAAGCACAACTTACCATCTTGTAGATAGATGATTTGCGTTACCATATCATCCAATTCACTTAATATATGTGAGGTAATAAGTATGAGCTTACCATTTTCTTTTTCGCGAATGATCTTATTTTTTAGTATTTCAGCAGAAACCGGATCCAGCCCTGCTGTTGGTTCATCTAAAATGACTACTTGAGGATTAAAAAGAAAAGCCAATACAGCACTAACTTTTTGTCTTGTTCCCCCGGATAATGTTCTCATTCTTTTGTGTAGCAACCCATGCAAATTAAAAGCATACATCAACTCCTCATCAATTTCACTTACAGTATCTTTTCGTATATCCTTCATCATATCAAGTACCTGCCGGATGGTCATATTATCAGGATACCTGCCTATTTGTGGCATATATCCTATCTGCCGTCGATACTCACTGCTATTCTTAATATTTTGTCCGTTGAAAGTTATAAACCCACTATCACAGATGACCATTCCCAATATAGCTTTAATGAATGTTGTTTTACCACTTCCATTAGGGCCTATTAATGCAATACACTCCCCTTTATTACAAGTAACTGATAAGTCATCAAGCACTTTTAATTTACCAAACTGTTTAGATACATTGGTTGCAATGATCATAGCTTTAAAGGTTTCATTAGTGGATTATTATCTTTGAGATTCTCCGGTGTAAGGGAGGGGATGAGCTTTTCTGTCTTATCAAATAATGCAGTGATAAAGCTTCTAAATAAAATCATAGATGTTGGATTTCTCTCTACAATGACTGCAAACAAACTAATCGGCCGATAAGGGATATCACCTCTATTGTTTTTATTCAAATCATACCCTTCATATTTATCCCAATAATTTTCATTGAACTTATTCAAAACAAGACTACCATTTGTTCCAACATCAAAAGTGTTTGATAGAAAATTATTTGAAACAACCTCTATGTCCATACAACTAGCTTGAATCCTCAAAGCCCATCCATTATTTGAAAAAATATTTTTTTGAATGTTGATTCGATTAGCTCCTTCCAGAAAAACTGCGACAGTATTTTCCTTAAAATGATTACGTTCAATTTTACTGTCACTAATTTCTTTCAATAGAATACCGTATGCTGCATCACCCCAATTTTTATAGAAGTAGTTATTTATCATTGATACATGATGCGAAAACATAACTGCTACTCCGGCACCATTATTGACAAAATGATTACCGATATAACTATCTTGATTGGAAAACATAAAGTGAAGACCATATCTAAGATTTTCCTTAGATGTATTTGAGATAATCTCAGAATTTGTAACGAATTCAAAATAGATCCCATCTCTATGCCCTCGAATAGTATTTTGTCTGATCTGCATGCCATCACTCTTCCAACAGTGTATACCATTACCACTTTGTTGTTCATTTTTAGACTTCCCTATGATTTGATTATTCTCAATGATACAATTAGACCCGAATTGAGTATAGATACCAAAAAATGTGTTTAGCAGAATATTATTCCTGATGAATACATTTTTACTCTCGCTAATTCTAATTCCTGCAAAATCATCTATACTTGAAATACCAGAATTGATAACTTTCAACCCATCAATTACAACACCACTAGACTTTATAGTAATCACTTCAAAACGATACTCGCCATCAATAACAGGATAATTATTTCCAATGATTGTTACCCTTTTTGAAACTACAATATTTCCTTCTTTATATATTCCGGCCTCAATCGAAATGGTATCACCATCTACTGCTAATTCTAACGCAGTTTTAATAACTCGCAGATTTCGGGAGGGCCCTACCCTGATGTTTTTCCCATACACCAGAATAATTGCAAATAGAAATATTAAAGTGAAAAAAAACTTTTTCATGGTTGTAGAAATTCATTCCATTCAATAACCCTTCCATTTGAACGGAGCTCTGATGAAATACTATCTCTATTTTGAAAAACGGCTATATTCCCTCCCATAGGCCCTCTTAGGAGATCACTTTGAATAATCACTGCTTTGCTTTGTTCTATCAACTCATCAGGTCTAGTATATGAAACAAAGTATATTTTTAAATTAGCAGACGAATTTGCGTCTTTCAAAAAGGCTTTTAAGCATACAACATCATCAAACTTGTAAACCTTGCTTTTCGCAGTAATAACCTCAGCTCCAAATTTGGCATCAGTTATTCTCATTTTACAGGAGCTACAATGATCAGATCCAATCATAATCTTCTCAGGATTAGTACTACATGAGCTGTTCATAACAATGACAAGAATCATTATTACAACTACATGGTTTGTTTTTTGATTCTTTCTCCACTCTAATACCCATACTAAACAAGAGAGTATGCCAACTATAATAAAAATCCATCCGCCAGAATCAGGAAAAGAGTATGCTCCAAAATTCAATAATTGCTTGAAACCGATCAACGGGGGTTGATAAGCCATACCAGGAACTACAATAGCTGCGTTCGGCATTAGATCGTGTCCGTAATTGTACTCCCATCTCCAGAAATCATACATAGATAATATACCAAAGCATATAAAGAGAATAAAGAGTAAATAAAAAAGCTTCCTTTTTCCTAAAAAAGCTACAGTGAGAAAGCTCAGTGAGAAAAATCCAACCAGATAAGGGAGTATTTTGAACTCAATGAAATCGTCTGTATGAAGTGTTTTCATACCTATATAATGGTTTAGACCATTAATGATATCGACATTACCTGCAAGTTTATTGGTAAAAATCAATAATCGTAATCCTTCCGGATATTGTGGTGCGATTAAATCTATTCGCCATAATGGCAAGAAAAGAACTGCGATCAGTGCAAACCCACTAATTCCTAGAAGTATTCTAGATATGCGTAACAATTTTTGATTGTTCATAAGAAACACATTTATCGGAACAAAAAAGGAGCAGGATCGTCACCTGCTCCCTCAAACTATCAAAACAACTCATACAACTCTATTTGGCTGCTGGCGAAGTTTTACCTGTACTGAATTTTAGCGGTACACCAGATCCTTTAGGTGAAACACGCAGGTATCCTGACATTTCTTGGTGTAAGGCACTACAGAAATCAGTACAATAAAATGGATAGATACCAACTCTGTCTGCTATCCATTTTAAGGTTTGGGTTTCCCCGGGCATAATGAGTAATTCTGCATTATTAGCACCTTTAATAGCAAATCCATGTGGCACATCCCAATCTTGCTCTAAGTTGGTAATATGGAAATACACTTCATCCCCCTGTTGAATTCCTTCAATATTATCCGGAGATAGGTGAGAGCGAATCGTAGTCATATATACATGAACTTTATTACCCTCACGTATTACTTTGGTTGCACCTTCCCCTTTGGCAACAAAGGGATGCTGATTATCATCGATTTTAAAAATTTTCAACGACTTGTCCTTTATAACATCCGCTCTTACAGCTTGTGCATAGTGAGGCTCTCCAATTGTCGGAAAATCGAGTATTAACTGCATCTTATCCCCACTAATATCAAACAGCTGTGCACTTTGCGATAATTCAGGGCCTGTTGGCAAGTATCTATCTTTAGTGATCTTATTATAGGCTATTAAATACTTAGGATCCGGTTTCTTAGTATCACCACCCGGGATAGTAAGGTGTCCAATAGAATAATAAGTTGAAGCTCTATCGAGCACCTTTAGATCTTTGATATTCCATTTTACTACTTCAGATGAAACAAAGAATGAAGTATATGCATTGCCTTTACCATCAAACTCAGTATGTAAAGGTCCAAGACCCGGCTTTTGTAATTCCCCATGCAGTGCAGACTCGTATTTGATCACCGAAATACCATCAAATTCACCAATAAAATCTTTTGCTGCAATGGCTTTTTGAATCTTATCAAAACTAAATACGGGTACAACAGCTGCCAATTTACCACTACCTACAATATATTCTCCGGTTGGATCTACATCACACCCGTGAGGTGATTTAGGACAGGGAATGAAATAGCAGATATCTTTAAAATCTTTCACATCCAAAACAAGTACTTCTGTTTTTATTTGTGAAGTAGCAGTATGTGTTTTCTCATCATAACGATTACTTGCATATTTGACAGATTGTTTTCTGCCTTTTCCTGCTTTGATATACTCCTCTGCTTTTTTCCAATTCACCGCCATAATAAAATCTTTATCTCGCTGTGATGCATTTACTTCAAGCAGTGTACTTGCCTTCTCTGTATTATAGCAGGAGAAAAAGAACCATCCATTAGACTTTCCTTTACCTGCATGGCTCAGATCGAAATTTACACCCGGACAAACCAGTTGAAAGGCGATATCCATTTTACCATCAGTTTTATCAACACTTATAAAGCTTATAGTACCTTTAAAATTGTCTTTATAAGTATCAATAGCCACATCACCATTAGCATCATCTGTAGGTACACTGAAACGTGTTCCTGCTACAACATACTCTGTATTTTCAGTAATAAATGGAGAGCTGTGATTACCGGCACTGTTAGGTAATTCAATGATTTCTGAGGTTCTAAAAGTAGAAAGATCTATGCGAGCCACACGGGGTGTATTATTGGCATTACCAAAAATCCATCTTCCGTCGATCTCTCCATTGGTTTGCGATAATTCTGTATGATGTAGATCATCCCAAGGAACCATACCATGTGATGTATTTAGCATGGGCTTGGTTTCTTCGCTATATCCCCACCCTTTTTCCGGATCAACCGAAAAAACAGGGATTACACGAAGCAAGCGCCCCGATGGCAGTCCATATACACTCATCTGCCCGCTAAATCCTCCGGAAACAAAATTGTAGAACTCATCATATTTACCCGGAGCAACATATGCTTTTGCTGCAGCATCGGCTCCTACAGCACTGCCTGTATTTTTGGGTTTACAGGAAAACATACTGAAAGTCATGAAGACGATCAATATTGCTAAGTTTTTAAAAGAATAATGTGTCATTATATATCAGTTTAGTTTGTAAATACTTATTTAATACCATCATTTTTCCTCATAAACTCATAGAGAGAAAAAGCTTCTTGATCAGTCAAGCTTTGATTGGGCATTCGCACCAAACATATTTCTAGTTGTGCTTGTGCTTTGGGATCTACATTGAGCATAGCATCCGTATTGGTAATGAAATTAAGGATCCATGCTGCCTCATTTCTTTTAGTAACATCTTTCCATCCGGGACCCACAAGTCTTTCATCTGAAAGTTTATGACAACTACCACACTTTACGTTGTAAACCTTCTCTCCTTCTTTTGCCATTACTGCATCAAGCTTGGCATTTATCTGTACATCCTTAAATTTCCCTTCTCCCCTGTTTGGATCATAGGAAGGATTCCCATTGGCTGTAGTTGTATTGTTGCTTTCTGCAGGTGAAGCGTCAATTTTAGTGTGAGAATTACCACCGCCACAAGCGGCAATTACAGAACCTGCAATCAGGATAAACATCAGTTTTTTCATAGTAGTTGTTTTTGTTGATTCAATAATTGAATACAAGATTAGTCTACAATTTTTCTTAGATTTATGCGTAGGATCATAAGAACCAGATCTACTAAAAAGCAGAATAAGTAATACTCTCATTTACAATTAGTTCGAAATAGGAACATGATATATATCATGTTTAGTGCTGCGCAAAGTCATATAGATAGCGAACTATACTGTATAGCTTTATGTCAAAGAACGATTATGATCATAGATATCAATACATTATTGGCATGGGGGGCGGTATATAAAAAAGTAAATACCGGAGATTTTATTTTCCAAGAAGGAGGATCTGCTAGTTTTTATTATCAACTAGTGAGCGGCAGCGTACGTTGGGTAAATATCAATGATGAAGGAAGAGAATTTTTACAAGTAATGATTGAACCCGGAGAATCGTTTGGAGAACTTCCCCTTTTTGATGGTCAACCGTATGCCGCTAGCGCTATTTCTAATGAGAGTAGTGTGGTTATTAGATTACAAAAAGATGTATTTCTCTCTATGCTGAAGCAACATCCCGATATTCATTTTGAGTTTACAAAACTTATGATCGACAGAATCAGGTTTAAATTTTATGTAATCAAAGAATTAGCACAACACGATCCTGAAAATTGCATATCAAGATTGCTGGCATATCTAAAGCAACGCAAAAAAAATATTTGTCCCGACTGTAATCGGATAAAATTAACCAGACAACAAATTGCCGATATGACGGGTATGAGGGTAGAGACTGTGATTAGAAGTATCAGAAGCCTACACCGCAAAGGACAGCTAATGATTGATAAGGGAAAAGTTTACTGCTAATATGATTATAATCATAAGCAGCTTTTTCAGACCCGCGTAATTTGCTCTCAAATTACCGGCGCATGTCAGAAAATTATCGGCGATGGATACAGGTAGTCCTTTTTAATTTAATACTAATTGCACTGCTAGGATTGCTAATGAGATATAAAATTGTCTTCGCAATGCCTTGGCTTAATCAAAAGCATGTTTTACATGCTCACTCACATTTTGCATTTTCAGGTTGGATCACTCAGCTATTGATGATCTTTATGGTATCTAAACTTAGCGATGACGAACAAACATTTCTCAAGTATCATCGTCTACTGCTAGCTAATTTGGTAACAGCTTATGGAATGCTATTCAGTTTTCCATTTCAGGGCTATGGTCTCATATCCATCACTTTTTCAACCTTATCGGTTTTAGTATCATACGCTTATACACTACAATTCTGGAAAGATACAAGACGAAAATCATCTGTAACTTTTAAATGGTTTCGCACAGCTTTGATTTTTTTGGTTATTTCATCTTTAGGTGCGTTTTCATTGTCATTTCTTATGGCCAATAAAATAATAACGCAGCAGTGGTATCTAGCTTCTGTATATTTCTTTTTACACTTTCAGTATAATGGGTGGTTCTTTTTTGCTTGCATGGGGCTTTTATTCAACGAACTAGGAAACACGGAACTTACCCTTAAATACCATAGCAAAGTTTTCAGGTTGTTTTCCATATCATGCATACCTGCATATTTTTTATCGGTCCTATGGGCAGATTTACCATTTTGGCTATTTCTCATCGTAATAGCTGCGGCTATTTCTCAAGTTATAGGGGGAATATATTTATGGAAAATAATAGTGATCAGATATGAACATTTCAGCTTAAGATGGTCGCGATTATCACAAAGAACAGGTGTGCTTGTATTATTAGCACTGAGTATCAAACTACTTCTGCAGCTTTTTTCAACCATACCCTCTCTAAGTGATTTAGCTTATGGTTTCCGACCTATAGTGATAGGCTATTTACATTTAGTACTATTAGGCATCATTAGTTTATTTCTACTGACTTATCTTTTGAAAGACCTCGATATGAATTCTAGATCACTGCTACTAAAAGGATTCATATTATTCACAGTAGGAATCCTATTAAATGAAATACTACTCATGCTCCAGGGTCTATTTGCTATGACATACATGGGAGTTCCTTACATCAATCAGTTATTACTGCTTGTAGCTTGTACACTATTCATAGGTTCAACAGTGATCTTTTTCGGCTTTCGAAAGCACACTATGCGTACACGCATAAAGTAACAACAAAGGCTTCGAGATTTTTGCATAAAATTATTTTTATGAATTATGCTACTAAAACGCTCGCATCTATTGTAAGTGAACATTATCAAACTGCTCCTGTATTTGAAAAATGGCACCTCGATTTTTGCTGCAAAGGGAATCAAACACTCGCATTTGCCTGTGAACAGAAAGGACTGAATGTAGAAGATATTGAAAAGGAATTAAATACATTAATCGTACATCAGAAAAAACAAATCGTCCATTTTGGAGAAATGGGAGTAGACCAGCTTATACAATACATTCTTTTCCATCATCACTTTTATGTAAAACAAAGCATCCCTCAAATAACTTCATTTCTGGAAAAAATTGTTCATAAGCACGGAGATCATTTTCCTAATATGATAAGGGTACAAAAATTATTTCGTGAATTATCTATAGAATTATTATCCCATTTAGAAAAAGAAGAACAAATTCTTTTTCCGACTCTTGAATCACTTCAAAAAGGCAATAAAATATCGATCCCACTAAAGCAAGTCATAGACCGAATGCTTACTGAACATGATGATGCCGGGGAGCTCATGGAACAGATCAGAATACTCACTTTAGATTATTCAGTACCAGAAAATGCTTGTACAACTTTTCAACTTACACTTACAATCCTAAAAGACTTTGAATCAAATCTTCATAAACATGTGCATTTAGAAAATAATCACTTATTCCCAACTGCAATAAAATTGATAGCATAAGATTCAATCAAAATAGAATAGCAAAAGTTACTCCATGTAAATTCATTAGTTAATACTCATGCCTATTCAATATCGAATAGGCAATACAATAAAGGGTATGCCATAGTTGTGTTCTACACAAGTTCTTTTCATCTATATGCCCCGCAGATCAGAAAAGTATGGATAGCCTGCCATAAATCGCATACTCCACTCGGTATACATGGGGTATCTGCCTGTCTGTCTCGTCCTAAAATAGCTTTACAGATACTTCGTACCTCATTCGCAGATACTTAACCTGTAAACCCAATATAAGCCCTATATAACCCCATTATAAACTCTTTCTTATTGAGTGGACTTAGATAGTGGTTATTGGTTGAATTTATCGATAAACCACCTTCTTCATGTGTACTTTAGGTACGAATCATCCTCCTGTATGGTATGAAGGAGGCATCTATTCAGCAGCTTAGAACGTTTGTATGGCTATACTTAAAACACTTACAGAATTCAATGGCAGCTTAGGTAATATCAGTGCCTATCGCCGTAAAGACAGTGATAAAGTGATCTTGCGTATGAAAGGCGGTGCTACCAAGAAAAAGATCAAAACAGCTAAATCATTTGTACGTACACGAGAACTGAATGCGGAATGGGGTGGTTGTGCCAAAGCTGCCGGTAGCTTACGTGATCTGATGGTTCATATTGCTCCTGTGGCTGATTATAACTTATCCGGTCCATTAACTGCACTTGCTAAAAACATGCAAACACGTGATCCTATTCATCTGAGAGGGGAACGTGCCATTCTTTTCAGCAGATTTGGTTCCATCCTCGAAGGATTTCAATTAAACAAGAGAAACAGTTTTGAATCTGTATTACGCGGCAGTATTGATATTCAGTTTAATCCTATACAGCGCAGTGCTGTGGTGCAAATACCTGAGATCATTCATGGTATTAATTTTCATCCCGTTGGCAATTATGCAGCTTGGAGAATCGTAGTAACCTTAGGGTCTCTTCCCGACTTGTATGTATTGGATGGCAAATACAGTTCTACTTCTAACGGGGACTTATACAAACAAGTAGAAAAAACCTGGTACAGCGAGTGGCAATTCGGAACAATAAATGTGGCAGCTCAACAATGTACTATTGAATTACCCCATACAACAAGTATAACCGTTGACAAAAAGAAGAAGGCAAAAGAAGAATCTACAAATATTCCAGATACACTTGCTGTAGCTATTGGCATCACTTTCGGCACTCCAATCACAGATCAACTAATTAAAACGAATAAACATGTGGGAGCAGGGAAAATATTGAGGGTTTGTTTGCCATCTTGATCCTATAAGATAGATCGAATTCAAATATACAGTGATGAAACGCAGATTTTTAAGATAGGCTATGACAATACTAAACGATCAGCATCCATCATGATAATCATGAAAATCTGTGACTCATAAAATTCCTTGTCAAGAATTAATAAGATCCGGTTAAATACCAATAGTCGCCTATAATTAGCATCCCGTAATTTGTTGCATTAAAATCATCGGTATGCAGAGATTTTTTTTATTTGTAACACTATTCTTGGTATCGGCTGAATGTATTTCACAAAATGGAGTAGATAAAGCTCCGGGCAAAATTGTTGAAAGCTTTGCCAAAGCAGTGATCAGCACCCCTCCTGCTGAGCTAAACCTTGATACTTTTTATAAAAAATATACAGATGCTTTTGGCATTCCCGTTGTTTCCTCGCATAAAGTTCCTGATGATGCATTGCTGGTAGCAAGAGATATCATCAACTATATGCTATTGAAAAGAACGGATATCAGGGCAGCTTTGGTCAAACAAAAAGCGCGCTTACTCATCATGGCAGAAACAGAAATGGAAACTGATTTGCCAGAAAGAAGCAATTGGAAAAAACCTGCTTTTGATGATCGTCGTTTAACGCCGGGTGAAAGAGACAATTATTATAAACCCAGTGGCATCGCCAGTATGAGCGATAAAGAATATTGGAATAAAAGAGCCAGAGGCATGGGTGGTACTATCACATCTTGTGCTGAAGAAAATATTTTAGGCTATCCCGGCACACGTTATTATGGAGAGAATATCTTGGTACATGAATTCAGTCATAATATCATGAGTGCCATGCGCGTAGCTGATACTGCCATGCTCCGCAGAATAAATATCGCATACAATAATGCCAAAGAAAAAGACATGTACAAAGGGCAGTATGCCATTAATACTGTAGCTGAATATTGGGCTGAAGGTACACAGTGTTGGTTCTGGTCTAATTATGAGTTTTATGATGGCGATAAACGCATACAATCTCCTGATGACCTCAAAGCCTATGATCCGGATTTGTATGCATTATTGGAAGAAGTGTATTGGGGGCATCATATTCCTACAGATGTATATCATGGAAAAAATATTAGACCTGCAAGAAGAAGATAACCTTCGTCGCAGTTTCCGACTATCGTCGGAATGCTCCTCAGGTTGACAATTAAAAATATTTGAAGAAATGCTGAAAGGAAAATCCTTTCAGCATTTCTTTTTAAAATCATGCGTCAACCTGAGAAGCATTCTGATCTACAATCAGAAATTGCGACGAAGGTTGAGTTGTTTCTGCATGAATGAATAGGCTTTTGCAATCAGCTTTGTGTAAGATACTTCTTCGAAACTAGTGATATCTGCTGTTTCTCTGTGAATGAGATTCATCACCATGATCTCATCCTCTTTCATGGAAAGATCAATATGATACTCCTTTAGAATCGCTTTTAGCTTAGTGGTGTTTCGCATGCCCCCTTATGAATTACATGCAAGTTACTATACTTAAGGCTGATTGTCTTTTTTAACAGGAGCAATTTTGTAATCACTGCTATTGATTCCCTTTACACCCCTGCCTTTTTTAGTTGTCGTATCAGTTATGATGGGCATGGGTAACTTTTTTGTTTCATTGACAGGAATGGAAACTGGCGCAGGCGACTGCACAATAGGATCAGACTCCTTTTTTTCGACCGTACTAGGCAATGGCTCTTCACTGATTACAGTTACAGAATCATTGGGTAGTGTTTTATCTAAAACAACTCTATCCGCTTTATCTGTAAATATCACTTCACTATCTGATTTTTTTATGAGATCAGACACATTGTTCACCGAATCTTTGATCTCATAGGGCTGCTGATGATTGGTTTCAGATACTTCGTTTTGAATAGCATACGGACGTGTCAGGAAATAAATACCTGCTACAGCAGCAAGAAAAATATATAAGAATTGATTCCCGGGGAAAAAGAA
Source organism: Sediminibacterium sp. (assembly GCA_965279585.1). Classification (GTDB taxonomy): domain Bacteria; phylum Bacteroidota; class Bacteroidia; order Chitinophagales; family Chitinophagaceae; genus Sediminibacterium. The sequence continues at coordinate 2,637,994 of OZ257248.1, forward strand.
CCCGGGATTGGATGAAGCCCCGGCATCTGTAGAACCGGATTCATCGGTTGGCATTTCCACATCTAACTGCTGCTCTATTCGAGCCCAGATCGCATCGATCTTAGTGGGCGCGGACAGTTCTTGCAGTTTGGCTGCTATCAGCTGTTCGTATGTGGTAGGTTGATTCATTTTATTTAATAACTGTGATCGCTTGTTGTAATTTCTTTCTGGCTTCACTTAAGTGCCATTTGGATGTTCCTTCACTGATCTGCAGTTGTTCTGCGATCTCTCTGTGATTGTATCCTTCAACTGCATACAATACAAAGACTGCGTGTGTAGCAGGTGGTAGTTTTTGTATCAACTCCATGGTCTCTTCCACTCCCATTTTTTCCAATGCACGATTATCAATGGCCGGTTCTTCAACAGTTTCCAATTCTACATTTTCACTGAATCTTTCTCTGGACTTAATATGGTCCAATCCTTCATGCACGACAATTTTTTTGATCCATCCATGTAAAGAACCTTTACCGGCATCAAATGTGTGGAGGTATTTAAAAATCTTCACAAAAGCATGACTCATGATATCTTCTGCATCTGCTTCATCACGTGCATAACGCAGTGCAATATTCATGGCGAATGAATAAAACTCACGGTATAAACTTTCCTGTGCTTTTCTTTTATTGGCAACACAGTCTTTGATCAATAATCCGATATCATCTATTGCTGTTACCATTACTGAACTATACCCGAATCGCGTTCCAGGAAAACATCCTGTTTTCGTTTTAATAAAATGGCTGATGCCAGTGAAGAAATGATCATTTTATCGGAAGCATCGAGATCGTTTACGATCCAGATTTGGTTATCCATAATATCAATCACACCTACTACCCCATCATCCCATTTCAATTCATAACCGGTGTGTATAGGACCACCCAAAACTTTTCCTTCTTTACCCGAATGGGTTTCTCTTTTGCTCAAGTACAATGGTCGAATCTCGATTCGATCTTTACCATTCGTAGCATACCCGAGATCACGAGTTTGTGGACGTTCCAATAATTTCTGTTTGTCTTTTTTTGCATCAAACTGATTCACCATCACCAACGACCATGCTTCTCCTTGATTAAAATTGAGTGGAACAATGGTTGCAGAAAAAGCATAATCATAACTATTGGTTCTTGAAATATTATTCAACCAATCTATGTTGGATTTATAGATGATCTGCTTTTCTGAAAACTTTTCCTGGGCAAATACTTCGGTAATCAGTTTGGCATCCTGAATCGTATATTGAAAACGATTCTTTTCATTAAAGCGAGCCTTATCTGAGTGAATATCAAATGCACTAAGAATAATATCTTCCGGTTGAATGCTGAATCTACTGAAACGATTACCGGATGAAAAGTCCCATCCTCTTTGAACGGTTGATGTTACGTAAGTGCCAAAGTTTAATTGTTCATTGAACTTCCAGCCGTTCAATCCATATACTTTCATTTTAGTGGCTTGCGAACTGAATTGTTCCGGCACAGCAACTTTCACAGCGGTACAGGAAGCCAATGAAAAGGCACTGATGAGTATGATAATTAGTTTATTCATTTTTTTGAGTTTGCAAAGGTACTTGTGGGAAAATGAACAGGGAACAAGTTCCCTGTTCATGGGTGATTAATAGTGATAAGTGGTTTTTGTAGTGTATAAGATATTGGTTGAATTGTAGGCTTGATGATCTTTTAACAATTCAATTGGATAGCCATCTCCATCATATTTGTATCGATAGTTAACCGGATTGGAAATCGGATAGTTACCATAGTACTCTTTACCTGACCACACAACATTGTTTTTTGATTGTCTGGAAAGAAACATATCCGGCCAGTTCATGTGAGCATAAGGATTGATCTGTGTATCATAGTTATACCTGCCGATCTCACTGTTATGATGATTGGTGGTAGCTACGCCTTGCCAAAGATTTCCTCTATTGAACAACATCGCATACTCCATGACAATACTGGTGTGAGAGTATTTGTAAGAGATCAAGGTTTCAATACCATTTTCTGTTGCCATTCTTGTAACAGTAGATCTAGTGATCACACCCGAGATATCATCTTTTCGCATCGATATGATCTTTCCTTGTTGATCATAATTGAAGGAAAGTTCTTCCACCATCGTTCCTGCCGAATCGAATTTATTGATCTTAGTCACTTGATGACCCGAGTAGCTCAACCACTCAGACAAAGCCGTATAAATCACACCTTGCTTATTTTTTTTGTAGTACATCACTCTTTCTAACTTTCCTTGCCCATCATATATGTATTCAGTACTTCCCTTGGCTACATATTGACCATTGATGAGTACGTATTCCATTTCTCTTTTCAATTTTCTGGCTGCTTTACCACCACCGATCAGGTACAACATATTTTCTTGAACATTCGCTTTATCTAAAACCATCTTATCACTCATATTCCACTTAACCAGTTCCAGTTCATGGTGAGAAGATTGCTTATGGATCTTTACTTCGTTCGCGCCGGGCTTCAATGAAATTTGTTGAACTCGTGCTTTACCATTATCCCAAGAAATGATATTGAGACGTGCAGGTACGCTGTCGTAAGTAATTTCACCAATACGAATCACAGCTCTCACCTGAATAGTGATCAAACTGTCTTCTTGGTTACCATCCCCACCGTTGCCGGGTTGTTGAGTAGGTTGGCCGGGGCCGGGTACAGGTTTGGTCGGCGTAAATACATCTCGCTTGTTACAGGCAGTCATCGCTAACACCAGAATCAAGACTTTTAAAATTGTAATAAGGATCTTTGTCATTTTTGCTCTTTTTACGATTGAATAATTGCTTTTCAATCATAGTACCTGAGTAGAAGAAAAAAGGGTTGGGTACCATCTTCTGCGTTAACATAAGTTTAACAAAAGGGGTATAGAATCAAAAAGAGCCCGCTAGAAAGCGGGCCCTCGACATTAAGCAATTGGTATGGTTTAAGGGGAATTAACGAATTTTCATCAGTTGAACTACTTTTCTATCTGCTCCTTGCATCAACTCAATAAAGTAAGTTCCCGGTGCATAGTTATGGCCGATCTGAATGGTGCTGTTAGGTTGATTATTCGCTCTGCTATCCACCATTCTTCCTGTTGCATCTGTGACACGCAACTGAATGGCTTGTGTGCGCTGGCTTTGTAATTTTAATGTAAAGAAAGAAGTAGACGGATTACCGATCACTTGTACAGTGAAAGGTTCATCTTTCTTTTTATCTTCTTCTGTAGCAAACTGAGATGTTGTCCAACCATTGGAAACATAAGTAGGCTGAGCACCACAGGTATAGCTATTCCATATAACATTAGGCATGTTGCTTTCGATTTCTTCAGCGATAAAGAAACCCGTCATACTAACATTCGACACATTATCATTCCCTCTTTTTTGATCTCCGGATAAACGAATGGCTCCATTTGGAACAAAAACGTTACCTGTAAATTGAATGTTGGTTCCTTTTACGGCAAAACGTTCGTCATCTTTATTGAGATCACCTAAATAGAAAGTCACTTTGTTTTGATCAGGATTGATACGAGCATCCGCATTGATCTGAACTTTATTGCTGATACGTACGCTTGTTCCGCTTGCAAAGCGAACGGTTGTAAGATTGCTTTGAGAACCTTCCTGAACATGCAGCTCTCCAATATTCAGTACCGTCTGAGTAAATCTTACCCTTGCTCCTTCTTCAATATTGATTTGTCCGAAAGTATTTCCAGTCAATACTACATCCGCTCCTTTGCGTACTGTGAGATTGTTATAGTTAGAAGATAATGTCACAGCGGTATTTCTGTTAACAGTAAAGTTGGAAAGATTACGTGTTGATGAAGTATTGTTTTGCATAGAAGGTAATGTTACCAATGCCCTTCCGTAAACAACAGATGCAAGATTGATACCGGAACCATTGCGAACTATGATCGGTGCCTTTACAAAAGATCCGCTAGATGCCACACTGCTATTTCGCTCAAAAATGGCTTTGCCAAAAACTCCTGAAACACCCACACTTCCACTGTTAACCTTATTACCTACACCTAATGAAAGTTTGTTAGAGGCAAGTAATGTGTAGTTACCGGCGATCGATTGTTTTTCATATTGATAAGTAGCCGGAGTAGACACACAGCCATTGGCATCTGTTATATGAAGTTGATAAACACCATCCGGATTTGTCAGTCCTAAATTCAATATAGATTGTGTACCAACGGTATTACCCGCAAAACTCCACTGATATGATGAACCGGAAGATCCATTTGCCGTTAATGAAAGCTGGTTACAAAATGCATCAGCATTGCTTACAGTGAATGTTGCCGGGGTAGCTGCATTGATTGTTACATCGTAAGCATATGATCTTGTATTTCCGTGAATGTCTGTAACGGTGTACGTAACTGTAGACACTCCCGTATTGAAAGAACCACTTGCTTCCATTCCTACACCTGTTCTATTGGTGGCACCTGAAACCACATATGTAACACTAGCAATACCACAATTATCTGATACACTCAAAGCCGGTAATGCATAAGATCCCGTTGCATTGGCACAACTAACAATAGGTGTAACAGGTTGGATGGTTGGATTTTGATTATCGATGACAGTTACAAATTGCCATGCAGTATCAGTATTGCCATGAATATCAGTAACAGTCCAAATGACTTTGGTTTTTCCTACTTCAAAAAAGTTATTACCGTTTGCATCATTTGTTATTGAAACAATATTGTTTGTACAAAATGCTGCCGGTGTTGGAGTAGGAAGATCCACTACTGCGCCACAACTATTGATATCTGAAACTACACTGAAAGGAAAAAGTTTAGGCAGGTTAGCCAATGCAGCAGGTCCATTAGCAATACTAAAAGAAGTACCCAGTAATTGATTAGCGTTTGCAGCTTGTGCGGCATCACGATAGACAAAATAGGTACCGGAATTTCCTGTGATATAACCGGAAGTAAAAGCAGAACCTCCATTAGGGAATGAGTTAGCTTGTAAGATACCTGTAATCGAAGATGGATTTGCACCTGTTAAAGGATCTTGATCAAAAAGAAAAATATGAGTAGCTCCTTGGCCAAGATTACGATTGTAAAAAGTATTACAACTGATACTCGTAGCATTTCCTCTGGTACGAAGACTAGAACCGGATGTTGTAATACCATCAAAAATATTTCCGGAAATAACAGCACCGATTACATCAATTGTAACTTGAGTGTTTCCCTGAAAACATCCGGAAGCACTGTTATATCCTCCGGTAGTTCCTATCACTTTGTTATTAGTAAAAGTTACATTCTTGGAATTGGTAACTGTTGGACCTCCACCCAGAACAACCAATTGACGAGGAACATTATTTCCCGGAGCAAATTGAGTGGAAGAACCACAACCCCCCGGTTCGTTTCCAATAAATGTTTTACCAGAAAAAGTGTTGTCATTGATGATGATATTATCAATGGCAGTATTGAAGTTAGATCCTAAGCCATGTTCTCCATTTGCAACAATATTATTCCCTTCAATACGAATATTTTGATGGGCACCGATCAAATAAATTGCACCGGTTTCTACAGAGCCACTTCCATCAAATCCGGTGATCGTAAATCCTTTACCCGATTCACCAATGGTAACATTATTGATACCACTAACAACAGAGACGGTGCCAACGCCGGCAGCGGTAGAAGGATTGATGAATGTTACGGCTGCTCCATCAGTAGATATCAGCTTGATGCCTTGTTTATTGATACTGATCTTTTCGGTGTAGGTGCCTGGTGTAACATGAATAATATCACCCGCAACCGCAGCGGTCAACGCTGCGTTGATGGTAGCTTTTGGACTAGCCAGTGATAATCCATCATTAGCATTACTACCTGTGGAAGCAACATAAAAATGGTTTTGTGCGGAAGCAAAAGAGGTTATTATCAAAAACGATAATAATCCTGTAAATCCGAGTACAATTTTTCTCATACGTTTTCTATTTGGGGTTAGTTCGTGCAACGCACTATCAATCAATTGCATATTAAATTTTTATCCAATGGGGAAAAAACGGTTTTTTCTGTGGAAAGTCGCGGGGTTTTAACGGAGAAAGAATTGATTTACAGTCTTCCAGGATAGCGATCTTTTGATCGACCAACAAAAAGTAGGAATGTCTCGTTTAAAGGGAAAAATCTACAAATTCGGTGAACAAAGGTCTTTAATTAATAAAAAAATAATTTCTAATAAATTGATAATTATATAATATATAAGTTAAGTAAAATAATATATAATCATTTTTTTGTCAGCATTTAAGTTTTTTTAACATTTACAACCGTTTATGCAGCATTTTTGACCGTTTATGGTCTTTATTTATATGCTGACCTTCGATCAATGCTAAAAGAAATCAAGAAAATGTCATTGCCGGTACATTATTCACCGTATCGATCTGATATGGGAATGAGAATAAATGTTGGCCCTTGACAGTATCAAGAAAAAGATTCTTGAGAAATGAGCAAACAACAATGAATGGTACAACTGATTTTAAAACATCATACCCAAAATTTTTCTTCATCTAAAACAAACAATGTAACCACTACATTCTACATGAACATGCCTAAAACTTTTAAAAACCAGAACAAATGAGAAAACTCGTATCACTTTTGGGAGTCCTAATGCTATTTATAGCGACGGCTTCCGCTCAAAACAAAACTGTTACCGGTAAGGTAACTGAAGCCAATGGGAACCCTGTCTCAGGTGCTACCATTAAGGCCAATGGTAGAGCTGTTGGTGCTACTAACGCAACCGGTGACTTTACCATCAGCGTTCCAAACGCCACAACATCTATCGTTGTATCATCTATTGGATTTAACGATCGTACAGTTGCGTTAACAGGTGGCGCATTAACCATTGCACTAACTACAGCTGACGCTAATAGCGTATCTGAAGTAGTTGTAACAGGATATACCAGCATCCAGCGTAAGAAATTCTCTGGTGCGATCGCTACTGCTCCTCCTGAAGAAGTAAGAAAGCAGCCGTTTGGTTCTTTCGATCAGGCTTTACAAGGACAGGCTGCGGGTGTATCAGTTGTAGCTAACTCCGGTCAGCCGGGTGCATTTGCACAAGTTCGTATCCGTGGTAATGGTTCTATCAGTGGTGGTAACGTTCCTCTGTATATCATGGATGGTATCGAAATTTCTGCTGCTGATTTTGCCAGTGTGAACCAAGGTGACTTTGAACGTGTAGAATTGCTGAAAGATGCGGTTGCTACAGCCATGTATGGTTCTCGTGGTGCAAATGGCGTAATCGTTATCACTACTCGTCGTGGTCGTGCCGGTACCCTGCAACTGAACTATGATGCTCAGGTGGTTGGAGTACATTACCGGAAGACAGACTGGTTATGATGAACAGCGATCAGAAAATCACTTATGAATTACAGCGTGGTAACCCTTACGGATGGACTACTGCAGAAGCAGATAGCTTACGTAAAGTAAACTTTAGCTGGAAAGATGCTTTGTTCCAAACAGGTATGACACATCAACATCAGATCAGTGCTAGTGGTGGTAATGCAAACAGCAAATTCTTTGCTTCACTTTCTTATATGGATCAGGAAGGTATCGTTAAAACCACTGGTTTGAAGCGTTACACTGCTCGTATCAATGTAGACAACACTGTTAAAAACTGGCGTTTCGGTGTAAACCTTCAAGCAGGTTTTTCTAAATTGAAACAAACAGGTGAAGGTAATACAGGTCTTGCTACTCCTCTGAATGCGGTTCGTTGGTCTAATCCTTATGAGCGTGACAGAGATCCTAGAACAGGTGAATTCCAACAGTTTGGTGGACCTGGTTATTTAACATCTGGTCAGCCTAACGGTGCAATGGAATTGTTCTTGGATTATAACAATGCCATTCAATTGAAAACTGTTGCTACTACCTATCTTGAATTTCACTTCCCATTCTTGAAAGGTTTGACTGCTAGAACCAACTGGGGTATTGATTACACCAATAATGAAACAACAGCCTTTAATGACCCACGCACAGCTGGTGCACAAGCGCGTCAAGGTGCATTGTCAAGAAACTCTAACTGGAACTTCCGTTATACCGGAACTACCTCATTGAACTACAAGCAAAACTTTGGTAAGCATGAAGTAGATGGAGGAATCTTTACAGAAGTTGTAAGAACTGACTTCAGAAACTTTGGTTTCACAGGTTATGGTTTTACCAATGGTTTCAATAACGAAGCGGGTTTGACACAAGGTAGTACTGCAAACGCAAACTTCATCCCTACCATCGGTGGTGGTGGTACCAGAAACGGTATCCAGTCATTCTTCGGTATTTTCAACTATGGTTACGACAGCAAATACTATGTAACATTAGTTGGTCGTCGTGATGGTTCATCTCGTTTCGGTGTCAACAACCGTTTTGCAAACTTTGGATCTGTGGGTTTAACATGGGCAGTTTCTTCTGAGAAATTCATGGAGAACAGCAAACTGTTTGATGACTTACGTGTTCGCGCAAGTATCGGTACAACCGGTAACAATCAGACACAAGCAGGTGACTTCCCAATTCCCATCTTCGGTCGTGCTACATATGCAGGTATCAGTGGTTGGTCTCCAGGATCTCCGGGTAACCTTGACTACCGTTGGGAAACCAACCGTACCATCAACTTTGGTATCGACTTCGCTATCCTGAAAAGAAGACTGAGTGGTACTATCGAATTGTATGACAGAAAAACATTGGATCTGTTCTATGCATTACCGATCGATCCTTCTATCAGTGGTTTCTCTAGTATTCCAAGTAACTTCGGTAGCTTGAGAAACCGTGGTATTGAAATTTCATTGAAGGGTGATGTGATCAAAGCAAAAGACTTCAACTGGACAATCGCTGCAAACATCACTTACAACCAAAACAGAATTCTGGATCTTCCACAAGACTCTGTGGTTAGCGGTTTAACTATCTTGAAAGAAGGTAGACCTTTGAATACTTTATTCCTAGTTCCATATGCTGGTGTAAACCCTGCTAATGGTAATGCTCAATACCAGAAGAGAGATAAGTCTGTTACCATGGTATTCAGCCCGGCTGATAGAGTTTATCAAGGAACATCTGATGCTCCATGGTTTGGTGGTATCACTTCATCTTGGTCTTACAAAGGTTTTGATCTGAGTGCACAACTGAACTTCTTCTTGAATCGTGTTCAGTACAACAACGATAAAAACAACGTTGTAAACCCAACTTACTACTTTGATAATATGTGGGTTGAGTTGCTGAAAGAATGGAGAAATCCGGGTGATATTACCAATATCCCTAGACCTTCTCAAGGTACTTTGGGTGGTACAGCTCCTGCAAACCCTTACCAGACCTTGACTACTTTCTTCTTAGAAGATGCAAGTTTCTGGAGATTACGTAACGTGACTTTAGGATATACTTTCCCTGCTAAAATGCTGGCTAAAACCGGTATTCGCTCTGCGAGAGTATTTGTACAAGGTCAGAACTGGTGGACTGGTACAAAATACCAGAGTTTCGATCCTGAAGCAACAGGTACATCATTGGTGGGTGCACAATACCCTGCATTGGTACAAACAACCATCGGTTTAAACGTTGGATTCTAATCACCCTTCAAAATGCTAACTATGTATAGTAAAATCATAAAAAATACAATCGTCGCCTTTGCAGCATTTACATTGGTGCAGGGGTGTTCAAAAAAGGAAGTCATTGAATTGACTCCCGAATTCTCACTCGACGCCTTGAACAATCCTTCCAGCATGAGACAAGTGGAGGAAGTGTTGGTAGGTGCTTATGGAACTTTAAGAGCTGATAACTATTATGGATCAGGTAGCGGTACAGGTGCCGGCTGGTCTTTAATGGGAGATATCATGAGTGATAACCTGTATGAAGTGACTGCTGAAACACTGGCGAATTCAAGAGCAATGGCTGACTGGAACTATAACCAATCAACCGGTCAAATTACAACCTTGTATTCTTCTCCATACAGCACTATCGCTCATGCAAATATCATTTTGAGAGATATTGATAAGTTCACCAACGCAAATAATCAAGGAGAATCCAACAGAATCAAAGGTCAGGCTTATGCACTCCGTGCTTTGGCTCATTTTGATCTGTTCCGCTTTTTTGCTACGAACTATGACAGAAACAGTACCACTTTGCTGGCAATGCCTTACATCAAAGACTTCACTGTTTCTACTTCAGTAAAACCATCTCGTACAAACAACAAAGAGTTTTACGATAATCTTTTTGCTGATATCAATCAGGCAATCACTTTGTTGGGTAATGTTGACCGTCAACCGAACCCTGCAACCGGATTAACCAGACCTTACATGGATCGTAATGCAGCTTATGCATTACAAGCTCGTGTAAACTTGTATGCCGGTAACTGGGCTGATGCTGCTACTGCCGCTACTAATGCATTGTCTGGTCGCCCACTGGCTACTACTCAGTCTGCATTTACAGGTATGTACAAGCAAACAGACAGAGGTGAATTGATCTGGAACGTACAGTTCGAAGCAGGTCAATTCGGTCCTTCATTCTTAGTATTTTTTGCTACTTCAAATCGTAGTTACTTCAGACCAGTACCTGAAATTGCTACTGCTGCCGGTACTACCGGTTTGATCCAAAGCAATGATCTTCGTTATCAAGCATATTTCACAAATGTTCCAGCTGCCGGTACAACCACACCTAACTTAACCTTAACTAAGTATAGAGGTAAAGGAACCTTGGTAGATGGTAACGCTAACTACCCTGTATTCCGTAGTGGTGAAATGATCCTGATTCGTGCTGAAGCAAACGCACGTTTAGGTGGTGCGAATGAAGTTTCTGCTTTGGCTGATCTGAATACTTTGCGTGCTGCTCGTATCAGTGGATATACTCCTGTAGTATTAACCGGTACTGCATTGATCAACGCAATTGCTGATGAAAGAAGAAGAGAAATGTTTGGTGAAGGTCACCGCTTCTTTGATCTGAAGCGTACGACTCGTCAGATCACTCGTAGTTCTGTTTGTGGTACTGCAATTTCTGCAGCAGGTAACTGTTCATTAGCTCCAACAGCAAGAGAGTGGGCATTGCCTATTCCTGATGGAGTTCGTAACGCTAACCCGAACATCGCTCAGAATCCTGGTTATTAATTTTAATACCTTGATCATAAGAAGAAACCCCTTTCAAATTGAAAGGGGTTTCTTTTTTTAGAGATTCCAAAAATTTATCTCACTTTTTCCCACACTGTAAAGGATCTACCGCTTAGATATTGCCAAGTGCCTGCGATCATAGCGATATTCGCCCACACAAAATAAAAAGGCAAATAAAAAAAGCGGGGAATGAATTTGAATTTGATGAATATTCCTCCCAACAATGCCCAAGCATAAAAAAATGAACATAAAAAAAGCAATTCCAGTGATCGGATATTAATACCATCTACATCCATCATTGCCACTAGAATAGGCATTAGTACTACTAAATAAGGTACAACTATCCAACGCAATAGTTTTCGGTTGATGATCTGTAATACCGGAATAGGTCTCTTATAAAGAAGACTCCACCAATCCATCTTCTTGAAAATTTGTATACTACCTGCAGCAATACGGATCTTTCTTTTCCATTCTTTAGCAATGGAAAACGAATACAATTCAATACCGTATGCCTTTTCTTCATAAGCGATACGATATCCTTGATCCATCACTTGTAAACTCATATACAGATCATCACAAATTATGCCTTCCGGTATCGGTCTTACTAATTCCGTTCTAAGCGCAAATACTTCTCCTGCGGCTCCCGTGACCGAATGTACATTCGCATCTGCTTTACGTATCATGGATTCATATTTCCAGTACAATCCTTCCGCAGCTACGGCTCCTCTGTCTCTTCCATCAGAAACCTTTTTCTCACCGGCCACTGCACCAATCAAAGGATCATTAAAGTGTTGCACTATTTGATGCAAAGCATCTTCATGCAATATGATATTGGCATCTGTAAACAATACAATGTCCGATTTCACAAAAGGAAGTATCCTATTGATTGCCGCAACCTTTCCATTTCGCTCCTGTTGATGAAATAATTGTACCTGAGAATAACGAGAAACCAACTTGTCTGATCCATCAGTTGATCCATCTGTTACGATGAATATGGATATTTTTTCTTTGGGATAAACCAAGGATAATGTATTCGTGATCTTTTCCTCCAAATAATCCAGTTCATTGTACGCTGCGATGACAACGGTAATATGCGGTAGATCATGTGAAACAACCATCTTATTTTGATTGCTTATCCTAAAAAGCTTTACCAACTGTCCAATAAAAACGATCAAGATTGGATAACCCAAATAAGTATATGCGATGATAAATAATGATATGTAAAAGAGTAGGGTCATAATTATGCTGATGGAGGAATAAAGATATAATCCAATACATCTTCACCCTGATAAGATACAAGTTCTCCTTTCGGATCTACATACATCACTCGATAACCCAATGATATCAAAACATCCAAACACAGTTCTTTTTTGGAATCATTCCATAGTTCAGCCATGATAATAGGATAATGTTTTCGGATGGTTTGCATCCCGCCACTAAGAACTTCCCACTCATGGTTTTCAACATCGATTTTGATACCTACCAATACTTCATCTCGATAATTGTCCATCAACTGATCAAGCGTTATCACCTGTACTTGATGCCTCTCTCCTGTCTTATCTGCTTGTATTTCCAGCGAAGCCAATCCATGCTGTAAAACACCATTTTGTAAAGGAATTTTCATCTCTACTAATCCACTCTGATTGCTGAGTGCTTTTTCAACTGCTATTATATTCTTCAATTGCAATTTTTTGAAAAGGCGAGTCATCACCTTTATATGCATTGGAATAGGCTCAACAGCTAAGATTTTCCGGGAGCTATTTTTCTGAGCCAAATAGGCTGACATCACTCCTAAATTGGCTCCTATATCCAGAACCAATCCATGATGCGGTAGAAGATCTGCAAAATGACGAAATCCGCTTTCGTAACCAAGACCCAGCATTCTTACTAAATTGAACCGAGCCAATAGAAAAAGCCATTTCTCCCTTCCAAATATCCTTTGGCCGGCTTTGAATAGCAAGGTCTTCATATGCCCATTTTTAAGCATCAACAATATTAAGTAAGATTTCAAGAGTTTAAAGGGCAAAAGCAAGGCTGATTGAAGAATATCCACATAAAGTACGAGCCACTACTTCGGGGGCTGTCTTTATTTATCTTTACCCACTAAACTTAACTTTTGCTATGCTTAAAGTAGGCGTGTTTGGCGTTGGCCATCTGGGTAAGTTTCACCTGAATAACTGGAAAGAAATCAAAGATGTAAAACTCATTGGTTTTTTTGACCCGAATAATGACAATGCAAAAATTGCAGTGGAAGAATATGGGTTGAAGCGGTTTTCCGATGAAGAAAAGTTGATCGATGCCTGTGACGCCATTGATATCGTAACTCCTACCGATCATCATTTTGCCATTTGCATGATGGCGATCAGAAAAGGAAAACATGTTTTTGTTGAAAAACCTTTGGCGCATACCATACAAGAGGGACGAGATATTGTGAATATGGTTCGTGAGGCCAATGTCAAATTACAAGTTGGGCATGTAGAAAGATTTAACCCCGCCTATCTCGCGATTCAACAGCAGCCATTGAATCCAATGTTCATTGAAGTTCATCGCTTGGCTCAGTTCAATCCGCGTGGTACTGAAGTGAGTGTTATATTGGATTTGATGATACATGATATTGATATCATTCTTAGTCTGGTAAAAAGTGATGTCAAACATATCTCAGCCAGTGGTGTTGCCGTTATGACAGAAACACCTGATATTGCGAATGTGCGTATTGAGTTTCATAATGGCTGTGTAGCCAATCTGACCAGCAGTCGCATCAGCATGAAAAAAATGCGTAAGATGAGACTATTCCAGAAAGACGCCTATATCGGTATCGATTTTTTGGAAAAGAAAACTGAGATCATTAAGCTGAAACAACCCGATGATCAACATGTTTTCTCCTTTGATATCGATACACAGCACGGCAAAAAAACCATCGCGATCGCCAATCCAATTATACCTCAAGCCAACGCTATCAAACTTGAGTTGGAATCGTTTACCGATGCTATATTGAATAATAAGCCTACAGTTGTAAGTGAAATTGATGGCTTCCTTGCAATGGAAGTAGCGCACCAGATACTGGATAAAATCAATAATACCAGTATACTGGTCTAATACCATGTACAGCACTAACAAGAAAATAGCCTGGTGGTATATTCTGTCCGACTACTTGTTTGCTGCCTGCAGTACTTACATATTCTTTACTTATGTTACAAAAGGTATCCTTTTCCCCTCTTTCGAAAAGGATACTACTATTTTATATACAGTAGCAATCATTCCATTTTCATGGCTGTTATTTTTTGCCTTTGTAGGAAGTTATCAGCAATCATTATATGAGAAATCAAGATTGAATGAAATGACGGCTACTTTCATTCATGTGTTACTTGGATCTTTCACTTTTTGTATCATCGCTTCTATCGATGCATCCGTTTTTTTCGCTTACTTTCTTTCTTATTTTGCTATTAGTTTCTTTTTATTATTTACAGGCAGACTCATTATTCTACATTTTGTTAAAAGAGCTATTTTAAATGGCAAATTAATTTTCAACGCCCTCATCATTGGTAATAACCAATACGCTGTTCAAGCCTATCAGGAGATTCAGAAAAATTTCAAGTACCTGGGAATTCGTGTTACCGGATATATTACGACCGGCGGTGATAAAGGAAATGGACTCAGCAAATGGGTGCCTAATTTTGGCTCGATCGCCAACCTACAAGAATTAATCAGAGAAAAACAAATCGATAAAGTCATTCTGGCACTTGATAAAAATGAACACGCTTCGATCGATGAAATACTCTACCGCTTATCAGATAGTGAAACGGATATTAAATTGGTAGCAGATACTTTAGACATTCTTTCCGGTTCGGTTAAAACCAATAATGTTTTCACTGCTTCGCTCATTGATATCCGATCGAACCCACTAAGTGCTTGGCAACAAAATATAAAGCGATTAACAGATATCCTCGTTTCACTTTTTGTACTGATCCTACTATTCCCACTCTATGTATTTATCGCTATCCGCACAGCATTATCTTCTGACGGAGGAATTTTTTATGTACAACAACGAATAGGATATAAGGGAAAGCCATTCCTTATTTATAAATTCCGTAGCATGGTTGCGGATGCTGAGAAAGATGGACCAATGCTTTCCAGTGATGAAGACCCTCGCATTACCAAATGGGGGAAGTTCATGCGGAAATGGAGACTCGATGAATTACCCCAACTGTGGAACATCCTAAAAGGTGATATGAGTCTGATCGGTCCCAGACCTGAACGAAAAGTGTACATTGACCAGATCAATTTGAAAACCCCGTACTATCGATACCTCTTACAAATGAAGCCGGGCCTCACTTCCTGGGGCATGGTGCAGTTTGGTTATGCATCTTCTGTTGATGAAATGATTGAGCGAATGAAATATGATCTTATTTATATTGAGAATGCTTCTCTCTTGCTTGATTTTAAGATCATGATACATACGTTAAGGATTATACTTTCAGGTAAAGGGAAATAAATTACCACTGAGGGCACAGAGAAGCACTGAATCGTTCTGTGTATTTCTGTGCCCTCAATGGCAATACAATTATAAAACCCCTTTCGTAGATGGTAAATGATTCGAGAATGGATCTCTCTTCACAGCCATTCGAATAGCTTTTGCAAATGCTTTAAAAATAGCTTCGATCTTGTGATGTTCATTATCTCCTTTGCATGAGATATTCAGATTGCACTTTGCAGCATCACTGAACGATTTGAAGAAATGAAAAAACATCTCAGTGGGCATTTCACCGATCTTTTCTCTTGTAAACGCTGCATCCCAAACGATCCAGTTCCTTCCACCAAAATCGATCAACACTTTTGCTTCTGCTTCATCCATAGGAATAGCGAATCCATAGCGTTCCATTCCACGTTTATCCATCAACGCTTTTGCAAATGCCTCTCCCAGTGCAATACCGGTATCCTCAATGGTATGGTGCTCATCAATATGCAGATCCCCATCTGTATGAATGGTGAGATCTATTTTTCCATGTCTCGCGATCTGATCCAACATATGATCAAAAAAACCAAGTCCCGTATGAATATCAGAACGTCCCGATCCATCCAGATTCAATTTGATATTGATCTTTGTTTCATTGGTATTACGTTCATGCTCCACAACGCGCATTCCTAGTTTCAGAAAACTATAGATGTCTTGCCAGTTATCCGTTTCCAATGCAATCACAGGTCTTAGTTCCGCCTCTTGCTCTGAGGTTAAAGAATGTAAAGGTGACTTCAGATAAATGGCTTTACAACCCAAATTTTTGGCCAGCTGAATATCACTCCATCGATCTCCGATCACATAAGATCGTGTGAGGTCAAACTTTTCTGTATCAAAAAAATGCTGCAACAAAGCCGTTCCAGGCTTACGTGTAGGCTGGTTATCAGAAGCAAAGGTTCTGTCTATGATCATTTCATCAAAAACAAATCCTTCTCCTTCCAGTGTACGCAACATCAGATTGTGATAGGGGAAAAAGGTTTCTTCAGGATAGCTGGCTGTGCCTAATCCATCCTGATTGGTGACCATCACTGTATAATAATCAAATGATGCTGCGATCTGGGCTAATGTACTGATGCTGCCTCTCACGAAAGAAGTTTTATCAATACTATCAACCTGAAAATCACTAGGTGGTTCTTGGAGTACCACCCCATCTCGATCGATGAATAATACCGGTCTCATTGTTTACTTAATTTTTGCTCTGGCTGCTTTTACCTCTGCTGCTGTAACAACAGAAGCTTTATTACTCCAATTGTTTCTAATATAAGTTAATACATCTGCAATTTGTGTATCAGTAAGATCAGGATTAGCAGACATATTGTTATCATAATACTCTCCATCGATCTCCACCCTATCTGTCATCCCTTTAATGATGATACGAACCAATTTTAGTTTATCATTTCCTTTTACAGTGGATGCACCATCCAATGGTGGATTGAGTCTCGGCACACCGCTTCCATCTACTTGATGACAGGCCATGCAACGTTGAAGATAAATGGTCTTACCACGATCCATAGAGGCTTTGATAGAAGGTTGTTGACTATTAGCCATAGGTTTACTAACAAATGCGGAACTCAAAACCAAGATCAAACTCAAGAAATAAACATATTTCATAGAATGGATTATTTGGCGTTATACATGATTCTGTAAATAGTTCCTTTCACATCATCAGACACATACAAAGATCCGTCGGGCCCCTGTGTCAATCCACATGGTCTGTGCTTAGCATCGCGTGGATTTTTGACTACTTCTGCACCTGAAAATCCGTTAGCAAATACTTCCCATTTACCTGAAGGTTTGCCATTTTCGAAAGGAACAAACACTACATAATATCCTTCCTGAGGCAAAGGTGAACGGTTCCATGAACCATGAAATGCGATGAAAGCGCCATTCTTATATTTTGCAGGGAATTGATCTCCTGTATAAAATAATAAAGCATTAGGAGCCATATGCGCCGGAAAAGCTACGATTGGATCGATCGCTTTTTCGCCACCGGCTTTTTTTCCATCTCCACCATACTCGGGCGACAATACTTTCTTCTTTTGAAAATGATCATAATAAACATAAGGCCATCCGGCATCATCTCCTTTATTGATCACATACATGGTTTCTGAAGGTAGTTCAGCACTTACGGTTGTATCAAACATATCCGGATATAAATTGTACAACATATCCCTTCCATGCATGGTCACATATAATTTGTTTTGCTGATCATTCCAATCAAGACCTACTACATTTCTCAATCCTGTTGCGTAACGTATTCCATTGTGATATCCTTGATCTATTTGATCTACTTTAAACTGCCATATACCTCCTGCTGAATCCAAAATCGGACATGGATACATCCCTTTTGAGCCTTTTGTACGGTCTACTTCTTGACAAGAATTAGAAGGCGCTCCAATATTCACATAAATATTTCCCTCATTATCTAAAGCCAGTGACTTCGAAGCATGTTGGCGTTTATCCCATAATCCTTTTACAATCCGCTGAGGATTATCGGGATTCGTTACTTTCCCATTTTCATCTAACTGATAACGATAAACATCTTCATTAGATGATGCGTACAAATAGTTGCCTTTAATGGCAATACCGGTTCCTATGTAATTCGCAAAACTGGTCTCGATTTCCATTTTACCATCTTTATTGGCATCCGTCAGATACACAATGCCTTTACCTCCAACCAATCGTTCGAGCTTAGCATAAATGCCTCCTTGCTTGGTAGCCACAATATGTCTGGCCCTTCCCAGATTATCAGCAGCGATCAAAGCACCAAATCCTGATGGCAAAGTCAGTCCCGCATTATCTGCATCAGCTACTACTTGATTACCGGTAGAAACTTTTGTGGAATCATTAGCAGTAACCGCTAACGATAGTGAAGTAGTTAAGAAAACAAGCAACAATTTTTTCATATGAATCAGAATTTGAGATGAAAATACAAATGAAAATACAGAGTTGATTAGTTTGTTTGAGAAGCATACCATTCCTGCATAGCATCGACCAGTTGGGTATTTTCCTGCTCAGTACCAACAGTGATGCGTAAACAATTCTCACATAACTGAACATTACTTCTATCACGCAATACAATACCTTTTGTTAATAAAAACTCATACACTTTTCTCGCATCCGCAATTTTTACCAAAATAAAATTAGCATCCGACGGATATACAGTTTCTACCGTTGGCATCGATTCAAAAACCTCTGCCAATGCCTGACGCATATCTACCAGTAATTTGATCATATCATTTACCTGTCCTACTTCCTCCAAAGCTTTCAATACCAATTCTTGTGTTGCCTGATTGATATTATAAGGTGGTTTCACTTTGTTCATGACTTCTATGATTGCTTGAGAGGCAAAAGCCATCCCTAACCTTAATCCTGCTAGTCCCCAAGCTTTACTAAGTGTTTGCAAAACCACCAGATTCGGATACTCTTTTAATTCTTGTACAAATGATTTTTGCTTGGCAAAATTGATATACGCTTCATCGATCACCACAATACCATGGAAATTATTCAGCACCATTTCAATATCATTACGATTCAAAGAATTACCCGTTGGATTATTGGGCGAGCATAACCAAATGATCTTGGTATTTGTATCAATCAGATTTTCAAGGTGAACCAGGTCTAATTGAAAATCCGGTAACAACGGTGCTTTACGGATGACAACATCATTGATATTTGCACTTACCTCATACATTCCATAGGTGGGTGGACAAATGATCACATTATCTTTTCCGGGCTCACAAAAGCATCGAAATAAAATATCTATACATTCATCGCTACCATTACCCAAGAAAATATGTTCGGGAAGAATTCCTTTGATCGTACTGAGTTTCTGTTTAATGAGTTGTTGATGTGGATCCGGATATCTGTTATACCATTTCAGTAATGGAGATCCCAGACTATTTTCATTAGCGTCTAAAAAAACTTTTGCCTCCCCACTAAACTCATCACGTGCAGATGAATAAGGAGTCAATTTTTTTATATTTTCTCTGGTGAGTGAATCCAGGTTGAACATATCGATAAATTATAAATGATGCAATATTTATAAACGTATGGTTACAGCTCTTCTATGTGCTTCTAGTCCTTCTGCGGATGCCATAGCTGTTACAGTAGACGCTATAGCTGACAGTCCTTCTTTCGTAAGCCGTTGATAAGTGATCTTTTTAACAAACGAATCTAAACTCACACCACTATACGCTCTTGCAAAACCATTGGTGGGTAAAGTATGATTGGTTCCACTTGCATAGTCACCCACACTTTCCGGAGAATAATTTCCCAAGAAAACTGAACCTGCATTCGTTATTTTTTCTGCCACTGACTCATCGTTCTCACAGGAAAGAATCAAATGCTCTGCAGCATATTCATTCACCAACTCAATGGCTTCATCCATATTTTTTACCAACACTGCTTTGCTATTTTCCAAAGCTTTTGCAGCCAAATCTTTCCGAGGCAATTGTTCTAATTGAATATTCAGTTCCTGCATTACATCATCTATCAACTGAGCATCTGTTGACACCAATAATACTTGGCTATCTGCTCCATGTTCTGCCTGACTTAAGAGATCAGCAGCTACGTAAGAGGCATTGGCTGTACGATCTGCCAATACACAAACCTCACTAGGTCCCGCGGGCATATCAATGGCTGTTCCCTCCTGTTGTACCAATTGTTTTGCACAGGTCACATATTGATTACCCGGACCAAATATTTTATACACTTTCGGAACAGTTTCCGTACCATAAGCCATCGCTGCAATAGCTTGTACACCGCCTATTTTAAAGATCTTATGAACACCTGTTAAACTAGCTGCATAGAGAATAGCAGGATTTAGTTTTCCTTCTTTATCCGGCGGAGAACAAAGAATCACTTCTTTACATCCTGCGATTTGTGCCGGAATAGCCAGCATCAATATTGTAGAGAATAAAGGTGCGGTACCTCCGGGGATATATAGTCCAACTTTATCAATGCCTACCGACTTTCTCCAACATCTAACACCTTTCATTGTTTCCACCACTTCAATACTGCCTTTTTGCTTTTCATGAAAGACCCGAATATTGTTAGCTGCTTGTTTAATAGCTCTTTTCAAATCATCGGGCACTTGTTGTATTGCCGATTCAATTTCCTCTTCCGTTACTATCAATGATGATAATTGAACCCCATCAAATTGACGAGTAAATTGAAGAACTGCTTTATCTCTATCTTGTTTCACGACATTCAAAACGCCCTTCACTTGTTGCTCCAAGGTGACGGTATCAATCACAGGGCGCTGAAGAATACTAGTCCATGTACTTTTTTCGGGTAATTCGATCTTTTTCATACTTCTCTTTTATCTATACGATCATTTTTTCAATCGGCACTACTAATATCCCTTGAGCACCTGCTCCTTTCAATTGTTCAATGATATCCCAGAATTCATTTTCATTGAGTACGCTGTGAACACTGCTCCATCCCGGATCAGCCAAAGGCAATACGGTGGGGCTTTTCATACCGGGTAACAAAGCAATGATTTCATTGAGTTTATCATTAGGTGCATTCAGCAGAATATATTTATTGTTTTTTGCTTTTTTTACCGACTGAATACGAAACAACAAACGATTCAGTAATTGTGTTTTAGATTCTTCCAATCCATTATTACGGATCAATACGGCCTGTGACTGCAAAATGGTTTCCGCTTCTTTCAGTCCATTCATAAAAAGAGTAGACCCGCTACTGACCAGGTCACAGATGGCATCTGCCAATCCGATGCCCGGTGCAATCTCCACGCTACCACTGATCTCGTGAATCTCTGCTGTTACGTTTTTTTCCTTGAGGAAATTTTCAACGATGACCGGATAACTGGTAGCGATCTTTTTACCATTTAAGAAAGAAGCATCGGTATAGTCTTCTCCGCGACGAACCGCCATGCTCAATCGACATTTGCCGAAACCCAATTTTTCAACGACGGTCACTTTCTTTTTCTTTTCATACACTACATTTTCACCGACAAACCCGATATCTGCAACTGCATCTTCTACATATTGCGGGATATCATCATCTCGTAAGAAATAGACTTCCAAGGGAAAATTGGTGGCTTCTGCCTTCAATTTGTTTACTCCATTGCTGATATCAATGCCACATTCCTTCAACAAACGAATGGAATCATCATGTAAACGACCACTTTTTTGAATTGCGAGCTTTAGTTTCATAGTATTCAATTAAAATAAAAAGGGCTTACCTCTTGGTAAGCCCTTCAATGTTTTATGTTTGGCACAAAACACCAACAGCCTACCCGATGGGTAAGTAATGATGGTGGTGGATATGTGCAAATTGTTTCATGAGTTGCAAAAGTACAGGCATCTGTATTCCCACGCAAATTTTTTTCACCCGACCATCCAGAACGCCTTTATTCCTGCCCCATAATACCTAACTTACGTGTCCCAAATTGCAACCTATGTTAAAAACGATGGTATTTGCCATGCTGTCATTGACCTGTTTGACAGCCAGTTCCCAAAAAAGAAAATTGATCTGGAGTGACGAGTTCAACAAAAACGGACTACCTGATTCCACCAAATGGAACTATGATGTTGGTGGACATGGGTGGGGTAATAATGAGCTTCAGTACTATACATCCAAACAGCTAAAAAATGCAAGGGTTGAAAAAGGGATGCTGGTGATCGAAGCCCACAAAGAAAAAATGGGTGAAAATGAATATACTTCTGCCCGATTAGTGACCAAAGGCAAAGGCGATTGGAAATATGTGCGCATTGAAGTTCGAGCCAAATTACCCAAAGGTGTCGGCACCTGGCCTGCGATATGGATGTTAGGTACTACACCAAAAATTACCTGGCCTGATGATGGCGAGATCGATATCATGGAACATGTAGGCTATAACCAAGGAACAGTTCATGCTTCTACACATACCAAAAAATATTTTCACAGTATCGGCACACAAAAAACAGCCACAGTAAGTGTTCCTGATTGCAGTGAAAAATTTCATGTATATGCATTAGAATGGAATGAAGAAACCATCACAGTACTGGTAGATGATAAACCTTACTTTACTTTTAAAAATGAACATACCGGCAATGATGCCTGGCCTTTTGACAAACCTTTTCATTTACTCTTGAATATTGCAGTGGGTGGATCATGGGGTGGACAAAAAGGTGTAGACGAAAAAGTGTTTCCACAAAAAATGTGGATCGACTATGTGCGCGTTTATCAATAATCATCAATTTCCTAAATCAACATCGATAAAACCAACTATTATGAAAAAGTGGTTCTTTAGTTTCTTGATCGCTGGAGCATCCCTTACAGCATTGTATGCACAGGATGATAACAGCTATCGTACACCTGCCAAAGAAGTCATGGAATTGTTATTGGCAAAACCAACTCCTTCTGTAAGTATTGACGGCAAAGCAGAATGGATGTTATTAAGTGAAAGAAATAGTTATCCGACTGTAGAAGAACTCGGTCAACCTGAACTTCGAGTTGCCGGTTTGAGAATCAACCCCAATAACTTTGCGCCTAGTAGACAAAACTTCATCAATAATTTTTCACTACAGAATATTAAAACAGGCGTGAGTACACAGGTAACAGGGTTACCTGCAAACTTGTTAGCGGGTAATGTAACTTGGAGTCCCTCAGAAACTAAAATTGCATTTACGCATACTACAGGATCCAGAGTTGATTTGTATGTGATTGATGTGGCTACCAAAAAAGCTACTAAAATCAATAAGCAAGCATTGAATACCGTATTGGGTACTTCTTATACTTGGGTGGATGATAATACCATTATTTATAAAGCTGCCACACAATCCGCTTCGAATGCTCCCAAACGCCCGATCACTCCGAAAGGACCAACGATTCAACAGAATCTGGGTAAAGCCGCCCCCAGCCCTACTTATCAGGATCTGATCAAATCTCCTTTTGATGAGCAACTGTTTGAGTTTTATGCTACCGGACAACTGGTGCAAAATAAAAATGGAGTAGAAACCAATCTTGGTAGATCAGGTATTGTCTCTACATTCAGTTTATCACCTGATAAAAAATACATGATGGTAAGAACCATTCGTAAGCCCTTCTCTTATCTGGTTACGGCGAATGGATTCCCTTCTACTATTTCGATTCAAGACCTCACTGGTAAAGTTGTAAAAGTGTTGGCCGAATTACCCTCTAGTGAAGGAACGCCATCAGGTTATGATAACACACAAAATGTACCTCGTGGTTTTGATTGGAGAGATGATGAAGCAGCTACCATCACATGGGCCATGCCTTTGGATAGCGGCTTGATCAAAAAGCAAGTAGAATACCACGATGCTGTATATGCATTGAGTGCTCCATTTACAGGCGAGGCTAAAGAATTGTTCAAAACCAAAACGCGTTATGCGGGCACAACCTGGGGTGATGCTACATTAGCATTGGTTCAGGAAGTATTGAGATCAAAACAAACTGTTCGTGTTAGCAGATATAACAGTACAACCGGTTCCCTTGAATTGTTAATTGAAAGAAATCAGACCGATGCTTATAACAATCCGGGATCACCTGTATTAACAAGAAATAAGTTTGGCAGATCAGTGATTCAAACAACTGATAATGGTTCTAAGATTTTGATGAACAACACTACAGGATCTTCTCCAAAAGGTGATCTTCCCTTCCTCGCTAAATTCGATTTGGCGACTAAAAAGAATGAGATCATTTGGCGTTGTGCTGAAGGCGTTTATGAAACAGTGAATGATGTGATCGATGCAGATAAATTGGTTTTATTAACCCGTCGTGAATCACAAACAGAAGTTCCTAACTACTACATTAAAAATCTGGTTCTTCGTATTGCTGACAGAGCTATTACGAAGTTTAGCAATCCATATCCTCAACTGGAAGGTGTAACAAAAGAAAAAGTAAAATACAAAAGAGCGGATGGTGTTGACCTTACAGGAGAACTCTATTTGCCAAAAGGGTATAACAAAGATAAAGATGGTCCATTGCCATTGATCATTTGGGCATATCCTCGTGAATTCAACAGTGCTGCCGATGCTGCACAGATCAGAGGTAGTCAATATCGATTTACTACTTTAAGCTGGGGATCACCTATTTACTATGTAACACAAGGTTATGCCGTGCTTGATAATGCAGAAATGCCGATCGTAGCTACTTCTGCTGACAAAAAACCTAATGATAATTTTGTTGCTCAGCTGAAGATGAATGCCGAAGCTGCGATCAATCATTTGTCTGGATTAGGTGTAGCTGATAAAAATCGTGTAGGTGTGGGCGGACATAGCTATGGTGCTTTTATGACCGCTAATTTATTGGCGCATACCAATTTGTTCAAAGCCGGTGTTGCCAGAAGTGGTGCCTATAACAGAACCCTGACCCCTTTTGGTTTCCAGAATGAGGATCGCACATACTGGCAAGCTCCTCAACTGTATTATGAGATGAGTCCATTCAGCTATGCCGATAAGATCAAAACACCGATCTTATTAATTCATGGCGATAGTGATGACAATACCGGAACCTACCCTATCAACAGCGAGCGTTTATATGCTGCTATCAAGGGACATGGTGGCACTGTACGTTTTGTATTCCTTCCATACGAAGCGCATGGCTATCGCGGAAAAGAGAATGTGTTGCATACTTTATGGGAGCAACAACAATGGTTAGATAAATATGTGAAAGGAGCTAAATAAGTTTCACTATAATTTTAAAGAGCCATCCTCAGTTTCGAGGATGGCTCTTTTTTTAACCATAGATATCTTGCTATAAAATTTATTACTCAAATACTTTAAAGCAACTATGACTCCAGGGCCGAATGGCCCCGTCCCTGCTTCCGGGCTGCATTGGCCTCTGATGAAATCTCCGCCAAGGCGGATGATTTCATCTGTCATCGCTACGCTTGACACCGACCCCAATGAGGCCCGTCCACAGGGACTGATTTAGAATAATTAATCCTATCTGACCTAAATTATAAATATCCGAATGTCGCAAATAACTTTTCAGTACTATTTATTTTTTAAGTAATTCATCAATTGTTGCTTCAAATTCTTTCTTTAATACCTCATGCCTAGAGCCGGTTCCCGGTCCTTCAAAACCTGCATGTATCTTGGCTACTTTACCTTGCTTATCAATAAAAATAGTGGAGGGAAATGATTTGATCTTGGTAAGCTGTGGTAATGTTTTTTCTGTTCTTAGAGTATCTGCTACTGTAACGCCGGTGAGCAACATCGGATATTGGACATTGAATCGTTTTTGAAATTTTTTGACGCTATTGGCGGCTAGAGCACGGTCTTCATAATACTCATAAGCAAGTGCTACTACTTCAACACCTCTGTCTTTGTTATTCCGATAATACTCACTCAGAAACGCCGTCTCATCCATACAATTTGGACACCATGACCCCATGATCTGAACGATGACCACTTTATTTTTAAAGCGTTCGTCATTGATTGAAACCTGCTTTCCATCTAAATCGGGGAAACTGAAATTCAATCGTTCTTCTCCTTCCTTTAAAAACATTGCAGCTACATCGGGCAGTGTTGCATTTTCATTTTTGACTGCTTTCCATGGCTCAATACTAGTGGCACCTGAATAGTAATTACCATTGCTGATAGAAGTATCGCTATGGATAGTAGCGTTAAAATAATAAGCATGACTACCATCAAACGTTGACAACTTGATCTGGTCACCATCTACCACACCTACTAAATATCTGTAATCACCGGTAGGCGTAATAAAAGTTCCTGATAATGTTTCATCTTGTTGTACAAATTCAGCGATAGCAGGTCTTGGGGATCCGTCAGCTCTAAAAAATGTTACTTCCCATTTTCCTGAGATATTTGCTATCGGCTTTGCATTTGTTTCAAATCTTTTGGCATTACTAACCGTTGCTTCAAAGGGCATATCAATAAAACCTTCAGTGGCTGCTTTTGTCCAGATACCTGTAAGTTTATCAGTTCCCTTCCTCACCAACTTAAAATAAGATTCGAATACAGGCATGGCTATCGATACGGAATCTCCCTTAATAGTAATATCATCAACCTTGATTTTCTCTTCTCCATTTTTGATGATCCAAGCAATACTATCTCCTGCATGTATCACTTCAAAACTGAAAACGATATGATTGCCATCTTCGCGAAGCAATTTTGCTTGCCACTCACCCGCTTGTAACCCATTCTCTTGTTTAGTACTACAACTCATTACAAAAAGCATTAAGACCCAATATATATATTTCATAGTTCTGATTTGCGGGGCAAAAATACAAATAGTCTACTAGAACACTATGTTAATAACAACAGGTTTCCAATTTCGTAAACAGTGATGTATGCATGAATATAATTTTTCTCCTATTAAAAAGAATGGTTTTCAATGTTTATCTTACGGAAAATCCAAACCATCATGAGAGCTGTATGCTTGTTCTTCATGTCATTTTATTGTTTGCTCCTGTCTGCACAGGATCATTATTTACTTGTTGGTACTTATACTACAGGTAAAAGTAAAGGTGTGTATGTATTTAGATTCAACTCACAAAATGGAGAAATTCAATGGGTGAGCAGTACAGATAGTGCCACCAATCCTTCCTTTTTAGCAGTATCACCTGACAAACAAAAAATATATACCGTCAATGAAACAGGGGGTGATCAGCCCGGTTATGTGAGTGCTTATGAATTTGACGCTGCTACCGGACAGTTATACTACATCAATAGTCAACCCACCGGTGGCGACCATCCATGTTATGTGACTGTTGATAAAACAGGTAAATGGGTGATCACAGGCAACTATACGGGAGGTAATATCAGCGTCTTCCCTGTTGCTAATGATGGCGGATTGAAACATTATGTTCAAAGAATTCAACACACTGGAAGCAGTGCGAATAAAAGCAGACAAGAGAAAGCGCACGTACATGGTACTTTTTTTTCGCCTGATCAGAAGTATCTTTTAGTGCCTGATCTAGGCACTGATAAATTGATGATGTATCTTTTTAATCCATCTGCCAAACAGCCACTAAAACCTGCTGCCATGCCATTTGCAGCTTCTTCACCCGGTAGTGGCCCTCGTCATCTTGATTTTCATCCCAATCAAAAATATGTGTATCTATTGGAAGAGTTAACGGGTACCATTAAAACCTATCGTTATAGTAACGGTCATTTAACAGGTATTCAACAAATAGCAACACATCCGAAAGATTTTTCAGGACAACCGGGTAGCGCAGATATCCATGTTTCTCCGGATGGAAAATTTTTATATGCTTCCAATCGAGGTGAAGAAAATAATATTGCCATTTTTTCAATCGATCAAAATACCGGGAAGCTGACCGGTATCGGTTACCAACCTGTACCCGGAGCAGGACCCAGAAATTTTATCATTGATCCGAGTGGTAATTTTTTATTAGTAGCTAATCAACGAACCAATAATATTGTTACATACCGTATCAATAAACAAACCGGCTTACTGCAACAGTTAATTCGACAAACAGAAGTACCTGCTCCTGTCTGTTTAAAACTCATCCCGATTCAACTATAATTTCAATCCTCCTTTATGCAAAACTGGAAAATAAAACTCTCTTTATTTCTCAACTATTTTGTGTTTGCCATACTCTTGAATAGTGTGGGTACCGTTATACTTCAGGTACAACAGAATTTTGGTGTTTCAGAAAGTGCGGCTTCTACCTTGGAAGCTTTTAAAGATTTAAGTATTGCAGCGGTATCATTCCTCATCTCATCTTATATCGTAAGAATTGGTTACAAAAACGCTATGCTGATCGCCTTAGGCTTCATTAGTATCGTATGTTTCATCATGCCTTTTACCGCTAGCTTTCTCACAACAAAATTATTATTCGCTGCTGTCGGATCTTCATTTGCGCTGATCAAAATGTCTGTTTACAGTACGATAGGATTGGTCACTAAAAACGAGAAAGAGCATATTAGCTTGATGAATTTCATCGAATCTTTTTTTATGATCGGTATCCTTACCGGTTATTTCATCTTCAGTTATTTTGTAGATGATGCCAATCCTCAATCTACTGCATGGTTAAACGTGTACTATCTACTGGGTGGAATTTCATTGATGGCCTTTCTTCTGCTGCTATCTGCTCCATTGGATGAATCATCAATTCAAACAACGGAACAAAAGTCCATGTTCAGCGAGTTCAAAGAAATGTTCAAACTGATGGTGAAACCTATTGTGTTAGTGTTTGTACTTTGTGCTTTCTTTTATGTGTTGATAGAGCAAAGTATCATGAGTTGGTTGCCCACTTTCAACAACAAGGTATTATTACTACCTGCTGCATTAAGCATTCAAATGGCAAGTATTCTTGCCGGATCAACTGCGTTGGGTCGTTTCTTAGCAGGACTGGTATTGAAAAGATTGAATTGGCTGATTGTATTGATCTCCTGTGTAATATTGGCAGCAACATTGGTTCTCGTAGCTATTCCATTGGCTGAAAAATCAACCGGTCAACCTATCACAGGATGGAGTACAGCACCCATCGCAGCATTTGTATTTCCGATGATCGGATTACTGCTCGCTCCTATTTATCCTGCAGTGAACTCTGTTATTCTGAGTACTTTACCCGTAAAACAACACGGACTAATGTCTGGCCTGATCATAATTTTTTCTGCATTAGGAGGTACAACAGGATCTATCATCACAGGAAATATTTTTGAACATTATGATGGCAAACAGGCTTTTTATTTTTCATTGATACCAATGGCCATACTGATCGTATGTTTATTTCTGTTCAGCAGATTACAACAAAAAGAAAAGAAAAGTATTTAGATGACCATATTATGAGTGAGACATATTTTCATATTGAATCCTTATCTCCTTTGTATGAAGATGTACAAAGCGCAGGTATCTTTTCAGATTCTAAATATTTTGTAGACGCTTTACCAAAGTATAGTGCTTCCACAATACTCGAAAACTATTCAGGGCAAAAAAAAGAAGACGCTTTCAGCTTATTGGATTTTGTTCAAGCTCATTTCATTTTACCGGAATCTCATCAAGAAACATATTCATCAGCTGACAAATCCATTGATCAACATCTGAATGAACTTTGGGATGTCTTACAAAGAAAACCGGATACAAGAGCAGGTACATTGATCCCTTTACCTTACCCATACATTGTTCCGGGAGGCAGATTTAGGGAAATCTATTATTGGGATAGCTATTTCACCATGCTGGGTCTACAAGTTTCCGGAAGAATGGATTTGATTGAAAATATGATCAAGAATTTTGCATACTTGATCGATACCATAGGTCATATTCCAAATGGCAACCGAACATATTATATCAGCAGATCACAGCCACCTTTTTTTGCTTTGATGGTATCTTTATTAGCATCTATAAAAGGAGAGCAAGTATATCTGGAGTATTTCTCAGCATTAGAAAAGGAGTATGCATTTTGGATGAAAGGAAGTGAACAAGTTTCTGAAAATAATCCATCTACATATCGTGTAGTAAGAATGCCTAATGGATCTCTGTTAAATCGATATTGGGATGACAACCCTTCTCCAAGACCAGAAGCTTATATTGAAGACATTCATATTGCTGCGCAATCACAGCATGATCCTTTGATTGTTTACAGACATATCAGAGCTGCGGCTGAGTCAGGATGGGATTTTAGTAGTCGATGGTTTGAAATCCCTGACCAAATGCATACGATTCAAACAACCGATATTATTCCGGTTGATTTGAACTGCTTATTACTACATCTGGAATCTGTTTTACAGATAGGTTTTCAATTACGAGGTGAACATTCAGCTGCTCAAAGACTTTCCAAAGCAATGAATCAAAGGATCGATTCCATCCAGCAATATTGTTGGAATGCTAAAGATGAATTTTACTTCGACTATCATTACATACAACAGAAAAATACCCAAAGAATTACATTGGCCGCCTGTTTTCCTTTGTTCATAAGTATTGCCAATGAACAACAAGCAATTGCGGTAGCCAACAAAATAAAAAGTCATTTACTGGGTGATGGAGGTGTACAAACAACCTATGTAGAGACCGGTCAACAATGGGATGCCCCCAATGGCTGGGCTCCATTACAATGGGTAACTTATAAAGGCTTGGTCAACTATCAGCAGGATATGCTTGCTGAAGAAATTCGACAAAGATGGTTGAAGCTGAATGAGAAAACATACCATGAAACAGGTAAGATGATGGAGAAATACAATGTGGCCAATATGCATCTAAAAGCAGGAGGAGGTGAATATCCCAATCAAGATGGATTCGGCTGGACAAATGGCGTTTATCTTGCCCTCAAGAAACAGGGAAATAATAAATAAAGAAGCAAGAAGTAAGAAACAAGAAGCAAGAATGTTTTATATCCGATTCTTATTCCTGATTTCTTATTTTCTATTTTCTATTTTCTATTTTCTTATCTACCTGACTTAACAATCCACCGACAATGGCGATAGCCATTCCAAGCATCAGGAAAAGATATTGCATCATGTACTCTTCGCCGATAATGATCATTTGTGCAATGACAAGTATACAAATGATGGCTCCTTGAATCACAACAACTGTATGAAAATGTCTGATTCTTTTTACTACAGTGATAATGGTGATAATACCCAATATGCCGATCGATAATAGAATCACCCATCCCGGAGTAGAGAAATCATTGAACATAGATCCATTGAGGAAATACACAGGTATTCCAAGCGAGCTTCCTGTTGGATCAGTAATTAAATGATACCCAACAAACAAAGCTGCGCTTGCAGCCAATACGAGCATAGCGATGGTCAATTGACGAGCCGCTTTCATAGGCAGAGTTTAGCGTGACGAAAAGTAGATGACTTTAAGTTAGACAGAAAAAGAGCCTCTTGCAAGCATCCCTCCAAAAACCTGCATAAAATGTCAATTTCATGGGGTTTTATGGCTGTCTATATCAATCAGATACTTATTGTTGTCTTACTGCTGCTTTTTGGTACTAACCACTTCAATGTCGAAAACTAAAACACTATTAGGCGGGATATCCTTACTACGGGTTCTAATACCATAAGCTTGTGCTGATGGAATGATCACCCTTACTTTTCCACCTACTTTACATTTAGGAAGTGCGAGTTGCCAGCCACGAATCAGTCTCCTTAAGGGAAAAGTAGCAGGATTGTCCCGGGTTTGATCAAAAATAGTACCATCTGTAAGCAATGATCCTTTGTAATGAACAGTAACTGTATCTGTCACAGCCACATCATCGCCGGTACCTTGCTGAAGAATATGATAATATACCGATTCAATACTCCCAGTTGTATCAATCTTTCCTGTCTTGACAGCTGTTGCAATTTCTTCCAGATCTTTTTTAGCTTGAGCCAGTGTATCTGCGTCTTTAGTATAATCGATGATAGGTGCTTTCGAAGTATGATTTCTTTTGAATACATCGCCGGGTCTCGCTTCCTGAGACATAAAGCCACCATTCCATAAATAGAAAGATTCATTGCTGACACCCGCACCTATATCAAAACGATCGCCTGCCTTACCGGTTGCATCAGTACTAAACATAGCATCTGTCAATGCTACCCATCTACCATTCTGCTGTTGTACCCACTGATTGCCAAACAAAGCCCTTCTTTGAAGATGTCCATTACTCCCTACAAAATTTTCATTAAAGGAATAGAGGTTATTCAATCGTTTTCCATCTTTTGGTGCGCGAAATGCTGCTATCAGTTTCCATTTTTGCAATTCAGGTACAAAAAAGTAACCGGTATAAATAGTAGTCTGTGAAGCACTATCGGGTAAAGCCGTCAGCATAAAACGATAGGTCTCGCCTGCTTTCCAATTATACACCCAGTGGCTATGTCCACCGGTTCCTTCATTTCCAAAATCATTGGCAATAACACCATCTCCTTTGGCCAATAATTTAACCTTGTCTGCCTCTGCTACTTTATTTCGATCTATTGCTTCAGTACCTGCATCCCAAACAGAGAATATCACCCTTCGCTCCTTTTCATCATTCACTTGTATACCAAAATAGCCCCTGGAAAAACCATTAGCCATATAAAAACTATGTAAATGGTCATAACCTTTAGGAACCGTCACTTCATTATAAAAGCCGATCGCTCGAATACTATCCGCCAAAGGATATCGCAGATGTACTGAAGCTGCATTTTTCCTTGGTTTTGCATTATAACGAATACCTTCTGTTGCATTTCCTGAAATGATCAGTGACTCGATCTGAACGCCATCACGTAGTAATTTTTTTGCGGATAGTATTACTTCCATAAAACCACTGTCAACAACAGGTATCGTTCCTATTCTAATCTCCTTTGTTTTGTTTCCAACAGGTATTTGTACGCTGAACTGTTTACCTCCTGCTGATACTTTGATTTGTTGCGGAACTTTGAATGCGGAACTTTGTAATGACAGCGTTAAAACACCCGGGGTCGAATGATGGAAATAGAAATGAATTTTCTTAGCTGTATCTGTCCATTGATAAGTTGATGTATTTTTTTTATTGCTCACTTCATCTTTATCGGAGGTCGGCAATAAATAAGCCGAATGAACCGGAATACTGTGTTTTGATTGAGCTTGAAGAAATGAAATGGTTACGACCAAAACTAAAAACAAGAAGGGAATTTTACGCATGGCGGTTGTTTGTGATTACCAAACTTACTGAAACATGATGAGATGGTGGTGATTGCCACTGAGGACACTGAAAACCATAGAAAACTCAGTGGCTCTCTGTATATTCTGCGGCAATAGCACTCTACTTGCGCACTGAATACTTAAATTTTATGATGCAGAAAATCCCTGAACCAATATCCGGATTGCTTGATGGTGCGTAACTGTGTCTCAAAATCAACATGTACCAGACCGAAGCGAGCTTTGTAACCTTCCGCCCATTCAAAATTATCTGTGAGCGTCCAGGCCAGATAACCACCAATATTGACACCTTCCTTTTTAGCACGAAGAGTTGCTGTAAGGTATTGCTGAAAGTATTCTATTCGATCAGTATCATTTACAACTCCATTGATCAACACATCTTTAAATGCTGCACCACTCTCCGAAATCATGATTTGTTTTACGCCTCCATATAACCAGAATCTTTTGATCATCCTGTAAAAACTATCCGGATTGATCTCCCAGCCCATAGCAGTATGAGGCACTTTACGAGAAACAGCTTTTACTTCTGAAGCTTGTACATATGGAATCAGCGGATTGTACTTAACGGTAGTGCTGAAATAATTCTGTATCCCTATGAAATCAAAATTAAACTGCATTCTTTCGGTATACTTCCAAGCTTTGTTATGAAGATGTAATTTATCTAAGAGTGTAAATCCGGGTTCCTGAGGATACCCTCTTCCCAGTAAGGGTTCAATGAATAATCGATTCAATAAAATATCTGCTCTTCTAGCAGCTTTTACATCTTCATCTTTCTGTGTATAAGGGATCACTTCACTACAGGAAAAACTGGTACCAATATTTGCGCGAGGAATATTGGCTCTAATGATCCTACCACCTTCAGCCTGACATAAAACTGCGTTGTGCACAGCAGGTAAAAAATTACTGAGACCTGTTTTTCCGGGAGCATGTTTACCCAGCATATAACCCAAAGAAGTGAAGCCCATCGGTTCATTCAAAACGATCCAATTTTTGACCTTATCGCCAAAAGCATCCGTACATACCTGTATAAATCTGGTAAACCACTTCAACATTTGATGACTTGCCCACCCACCTTCTTTTTGTAGCGCAGCAGGAAGATCCCAATGATACAATGTAATGAATGGAATCAATCCGAGTTGTAAGCACTCATCAATAACACGATGATAAAAAGCAATCCCTTCTTTATTGATCTTACCTGTTCCTTCCGGAAGAATTCTGCTCCACGAAATGGAGAATCGAAAGCAATTAAAGCCCATCGCTTTCACCAACATCAGATCATCTTTATATCGGTAATAGAAATCACAGGAAGTATAGGGTTTAGCGTTCTCCTTGATCTTACCTTGTCTTCTTGAAAATTGATCCCAAATCGATGGCCCTCTGCCATCTATATTCCATGCTCCTTCATTTTGTGCTGCTGAGATGGCTACACCCCAGAGGAAATCTTTACCGAATGATTGTCTGAGTAGGGCATGTTGTTGATGCAAGAGAAAGATTTTACACGAAATTCATTGATTGATACAAGGATTCCATATTAAGGATTTGTTACGCTCCTGAAATGCCCTCAATGGCTGCTTGCCTGTTTCTGCTGATTAATTCAAGGGTATTTGTACATTTATCATATGATCAGCTACAACCCTAAAGACTGGCTTCGGTTTTTATTTACTTTTCATCGAACCGATACCATTCGTAAACTTTTCCCATTGATTGTTTTTATTGGTCTCTACTCGTGGGGAATTGTCTATCTGGAAGCGAATTATTTGAAATTAGCTGAGAATAGCTACGCTAAGAATATAACTGTTATGCATAGCTTATTGGGATTTGCCATTTCTATGCTATTGGTTTTCCGCACCAATACTGCTTATGACAGATGGTGGGAGGGAAGAAAACTTTGGGGTTCCTTGGTAAATAATAGTAGGAATTTAGCAGTGAAACTTAATAGCATACTTCCCAGAGATGATGAAAAGAACCGAAGCTTTTTTAAAAAGATCATCCCCCTGTTCGCAAGTGAACTTTGTGTTCATTTACAAAATGAAAAAACCAGAATGGCATTGGATGCAGACCCGCATCCGGAGATTGCAGGTTTTGATAGCAGTAAGCATATTCCCAATCAGGTAGTAGCCGTGATGATGAATAAAGTTCACTTATTGCATAGAGATCATCAGATATCAGATTATCAGTTATTGTTTTTAAATAATGAGCTACAATCCTTTCTAGACATTTGTGGGGCTTGCGAACGCATCAAGAATACACCCATTCCTTATTCTTATAGTGCATTCATCAAAAAATTCATCTTCTTTTATGTGATCACTTTACCACTAGGGTTTGCTTTAAGCTTAGGATTCATTACCATTCCGGTTGTGATCTTTATTTTTTATGTTCTAGCCAGTTTAGAACTGATCGCAGAAGAAATCGAAGATCCTTTTGGCAAAGATGATAATGACTTACCTATGCAAAAGATTGCAGAGAATATCGGCAAGAATGTTCAGGATATTTTAGCGTAATACTTTATTTACTCGCTTATAAAGTCAAAATTTTGTTTGCTGTATTTCCCATTACGCTTTCCCTCTACACTTGCATATAGACTTTGTTTGATTCTTCTATAAGCAATTCGTTGAGGGAAATCATGTGCAGGGTTTTCAGCTATGAACTCGGTACCGCGCATGAATATGACTTTAAACGGTACTGCATTCCCCCCATTTTGATTCATGACTGTTGGTGAATACACCCAATCCCCATTTCGATACGCCATTTCAATCGTCTCCTGAGGAATACTATCTCCAGTAGTTTTTACAAATAAACTGCGTCCTTGTAAAGTGCTATCATCTTTAGACTGCCAGATCTCAACAATAGTACCTTGAGGGGTACTGATTTTCCAGGTACCGATCATCCACTGAACTACTGTGGTGCGTTGACTGAAACCAGCGAGACTGAAGAAAAGAAAAAGAAAAATTAGGATACTTTTTTTCATGATCAATTGAATTAAAGGTGGAGATGAATAGAATGTTATTGATGAATCAATAGAATCCTACTACTAAAGTAGTTTTTCTCTGTACAAACTCATAGATTTTTATCGCTAAGATTATATAAAACAAAAATGTTTGTCCAAAACACAAAAAAGAATATACAAGTAAACGGCTCTATTCATCTACTCTATTAATTACATACGAAAATAAGTTAGTGTCGTAACAGTGACATTTCAATTAGTGCTACCATTTATCTTTGTTTTATCACTCGGATTGAAATAATACTATAAAAGCTTCCCGGCTATTATAGATACTTCTTTATATCTGCAATGCACAAACAACAGTATTTGAATTGTTGTTGATTACACGGAGAAAGTTGATTGATTGAATAACACACTTGAGCATGAAACAACTTTCAAAGTCTGTTGTGAATAAACAGATCAGGATTAAAATTATTGTAGCAGATGACCATGATATATTTCGACATGGTTTAATTGACATCCTTCACACAGTTCCACACTATCATGTGGTTGCCGGTTGTAAGAATGGAAAAGAATTGATAGAAGCTTCCAAAAAACATCATCCGGATCTCATTATTACAGATCTCAAAATGCCCGTTATCAATGGGATCGAAGCGATTAGAAGCATACTTTCAACTCAACCGCAAATTCGCTGCCTCGCACTGTCTCATTTTGATGATGAATACATGATCGCATCTGCATTAGACGCAGGCGTCATCGGTTACATAACAAAAGGTGTTAAAAAAGAAGACCTTTTTGAAGCGATTGATACCGTAAATAAAAACCTGACCTTTTATTGTAAAAATACTTCTTACAGACTTGCCCTTATGGTGAAAAAAGGAACTTTTAATCCTTTCTCCAAAAAACAAAAACATATCTTCTCAGAGACAGAAAAAAGAATGATCTCATTAATATGTGAAGATAAAAGCAGTAAAGAAGTAGCTGAAATACTCTCTTTAAGTATTAGAACTGTTGAAAATTACAGATCAACCATTTTAAGAAAAATGAATGTTAATAGCTTGGCGGGCATGACAGTGTATGCAATCAAAAATGGATTGTATCATTATGAGCATATGTAACATTAAGTAGCTTCAAACCAGATCGGCTTGGTATCATCAGGATCTGCATTGTAGTTTATAAACAACTCATCACCGGCTTTCACGGGTTTGACAGTTCTGATCTGTATCACTTCATGTTCAAAATCCATTTCATAAATGCAATTGGCAGTATAGGAGTGATTATATACTGAAACATATCCCAATGCAACACAAGCTCCTTTCATTTCCTCTCCCCACTCAAAAATATAATCGAACAAGATGGTTTGTTCCACTGATCTTCTCTCATCGGGATTCAACACCAAAACCGGAGATATTTCAATAACCGTATCCACTGCAATATCTTCTGTTGTAAAAACACCCCTACCCCTATTTTCAGAAGGAGCAATTGTTAGGAAAGGAAGAATCATATGTTATCCTATTTACGAATCCCATAAAGATACCGTTGAATCGCAAAAGTCCAACGGATCATCATAACAGCTCAACGGAGCTTTCAAGATTACTTATTAAATTGCACTCATGTCACTGGAATTGGAACAACCCGGTTTGAAAGAGCAGTTTGAAGAACTGATCGAAAAAGAAGATAAACTGGAGATCAGGGAATTTCTTGATCACCAGAATATCAGTGACGTGGCCGGACTGATCAACGATTTCCCCGAATACGAGGCACAGATCATTGCAAATATGGCCATTCATAGAGCAGCCAGTGTTTTCAAGATCCTAGATATTGCCCAACAAAAAGATATTGTAAAAGAATTACCTTCTTCTAAAACAGCAGAGTTATTAAATGAGTTACCTGCCGATGACCGTACTGATTTTTTGGAAGAACTTCCTAAGGCTGCCATTCGTGATCTGATCAAGTTATTGGATCCTGAAGAAAGAAAGATCACATTATCAATGTTAGGATATCCTGAAGATAGTGTTGGTCGATTGATGACCCCTGATTATGTATATGTCTATGCGCATAACACTGTTGCAGAAGTTTTTACAACCATCAGAAAATTTGGAAAGAACAGTGAAACCATTGATGTAATCTATGTCATTGATGAACATGGTGCATTGATAGATGACATCAGGATCAGAGATGTGATCTTAGCAGCTCCTGATAAACGCATGGATGAAGTGATTGATGGCCGCGTGGTTTCATTGAACGTTCATGATGACCAGGAACATGCCAATCAGATCTTTAAAATGAATAACCGCGTTGCTCTTCCGGTAGTAGATGATCATAATATTCTGCTGGGAATAGTAACCATTGATGATATGTTATGGGTAGCCAATGAAGAGTTCAGTGAGGACATGCAAAAGATCGGTGGTACGGAAGCATTGAATGAACCTTATCTAGATATCCCTTTGTTGAAGCTGTTTCGGAAAAGAGTTGGTTGGTTGATCGTATTATTTTTAGGAGAAATGCTGACAGCCACTGCAATGGGATATTTTGAAGATGAAATCGCCAAAGCTGTGGTATTGGCATTATTTGTACCATTGATCATCTCAAGTGGTGGCAATAGTGGCTCACAAGCGTCTACATTGATCATTCAGGCCATGGCTGTTGGAGAAATTGGTCTTGGAGATTGGTGGCGTGTTTTACGTAGAGAAATTTTAAGCGGCCTATTACTTGGAACTGTATTAGGCATCATCGGTTTTATTCGCGTAGCCGTTTGGCATTCTTTCTTCCCGGATATCTATGGAGCACATTGGATGATGATTGCTTTTACTGTTGGATTCTCTCTTATAGGCGTGGTGTTATGGGGAACGCTATCCGGATCGATGTTGCCCATCTTCCTAAAGAAACTAGGTGCTGACCCGGCTGTATCTTCAGCTCCATTCGTTGCGACATTGGTAGACGTTACCGGTCTTATCATTTATTTTAGTTTCGCTTATTTCTTTTTACAGGGGCTTTTATTGTGATCCCTATTCAGGTTGATGAATATGCATATTGGGTAATAGATATCGCTTATTGAACCAAGTTGAATCTTTATGAGCGAATATTCTTCTTAACTTTTTTTCTTCCTCTCCAGATCAGAAAACCTGTAACCGGTAAACTCGCAGCAATCAATGCTGCAAGAAAAGCAGCTATCCTGCCGGGTAATCCTAACACCGCACCTATATGAATATCGTAATTCATTCTTCGAATACGATCTGATAAAGTACTGACATCACTGTATTTTCCCCAACCATAAGAACCTTCAAATTCTTTACCCGAGTATTGATCGAAGTAGCGATAGTCTGTTTTATAAAAAGTTTTTTCTGACGGATTGGCTCTTACCAATAGAGCAGCACTATCGTTTTGAGGTAAAATGAATTCAGCCGCTTTATAAGTGTCACTCATCTCCTTTTCAATCCTATACCACACTTTATCAATCGCTTTTTCTGTCAACAATTCTTTTCGATGACTGGTATCAGAAACAGGTAATTGCTTTTTGATGATAGATTTTTTTTCACCCGTGATATGGTACACCGTTTTTGCAAAGCCATCAAAAGCCCATATCAATCCTGTAAAAACGGTAAATATCAAGATCCAACTGGCATAAAAACCCAAAACATTGTGAAGATCATAATTCAACCTCTTTGTAGAAGTACCCCACTTGATCTGAAATCGTGCTTTTTTGGCTGCTTTATTTCTTGGCCACCATAAAATGATCCCACTTACTATCATCACAAAAAAGATCAGCGTACTCCAACCTATGATCTCCTGTCCATATGGAATCAATAAAGTGAAATGCAAATACAGAATGATATTATAAAAATCTTTCCGCATATTTTTTGTCTTCAGTACCGTACCATCATAAGGATTCATAAATACTGCATGATAATATCCGCCCTTCTCAAAAAATAATGCATATGCTGCTTTATCCGGCTGGCCATAATACAGTCGTTTGGCTTTTTTATCAGGTATTTGTTTTTCTGCAATCTCAATTAATGTAGAAGCAGGTAAAAAACGATCCTTTTTTGCCTCTACCGATCTATATGCTTGTGTCAGTTGTTGCAATTCAGGTGCGAAACAATAAATAGCTCCTGTAATAGAAACAATAAACACCACTAGCCCGGTAGTGAGTCCGAGCCAGAGGTGTATTTTTAAGATGATCTTACGAATCGCAGGCGGTAGTTTGAGAAACACGGCAAGTATTTATGCAATGATGGATTAAAAACGAAAACTAATATTCGCAGATACTCTCCGGGGTAATTGAGGTTCTACGGTTGTCCACCCTTTGAAATATTGTTCATTGAATACATTATCTACTTTTAATGCAATTCTGAATGAGGCAGCATTGTAAAACAAAGTTGAATTAGCAACCGTATAAGCAGGAATAGTAAATAATCCATTCACGCTGTTGTTGGTAATCATATTTTCGCTTGCATAGTTGCCTCCAAGTCCGATTCCCCACCCTTTTAATTTGCCATGAACAAACTGATAGCTTGCCCACAAATTCATGAGTTGCTCAGGACCTGCTGTTACAGGACGTCGGCCATTACTTGCAGCATCTGTTTTATCATTCAAACTTTTGTTGAAACTATAACCGGCGATCAGGTTCAACCCGGGTAACGGGTTAGCAGAAATATCCGCTTCAAATCCTTTACTCGACATATTGCCATCTTGAACGGTAAATCCAGCTCTAGATGGATCGGGGCGTGTGATATTGGTTACGTAAATATTATAGTATGATAAAGAAGCTGTGATCTTTCTATTCAGCAATTCTGCTTTTACACCTCCTTCCCACTGATTAGCCTGTTGTGGCTTGAAATTACTAACACTGCCATCAGGCTGTGTAACAGCATTTACATTTCTAAACCCATTCATATAATTACTAAATAGAGATACCTTATCCTTGATGAGCTGGTATACCATTCCTAATTTCGGAGATACCGCTGTTTGGGCAAATGCACCTGCTGTGGTATTGGTTCTATGTGTTAATGTACCCTTATTATCAAAACGATCTACTCGTACACTAAGCATGGCCATTAACTGATCAGTAATATTCAGCACATTTGAAACATAAGCACTATAGGTATAACTATTTGTTGTGTTTCTTGTTGGGTTATTATTTTGTGCAAACCTAGCATCCAATGCGGCTTTGGTCAATTGTGTGTACTTATTATCAAACCTGATAGCATTTACCGTATCAAATAATATATAAGCGGAGCTATTGTTTTGTGCCGACAGATGTAATACATCAATACCTGCAACCATTCTATTC
Organism: Sediminibacterium sp.; assembly: GCA_965279585.1. Lineage (GTDB taxonomy): Bacteria > Bacteroidota > Bacteroidia > Chitinophagales > Chitinophagaceae > Sediminibacterium. Next base: position 2,679,396 of record OZ257248.1, read on the forward strand.
CTCATTTTACCGATATAAAAATCACCTATAAAATTTTGCTGCAAACCGGTAGAATGACCTGTAGCATTTTGATTACTCACATAACGATTCAACAAAGAATCTCCCGGAAGTATATACATCACATAAGAGTAGTAACCATCCGACTTACGTGTGCTTCTGGAAATATTGGTTTGTGAGGTCCATGCACCTGATAATTTATATGTCATCTGTCCGAACAAGTTCACCGTTGGTGTTTTGATGGTGATATCATTACTCGTGAAAGATCGATTGAAGTCCACTTTCAACTCGTTCACATTTGTGGCATTTAGTTTTCTGGTTCTGTTCAGAAATAACATCAAAGCATTGGTAGCTTCTGACTGATAAAACTCCGTGTTCAATAAGAATGATAATTTTTCATTGGCTTTGAAAGTAAAAGAGGGCGCAATGAATAAAGACTTTCTAAACCCTGCGTCTTGAAAACTACCTTCTGAATGATAGGCAGTATTTACTCTGAATAATGCGGTCTTTGATTTATTCAGCGGTGAGTTGATATCAGCAGTTAATCTATTCAATCCAAAACCTCCACCTGTATAACTGATCTCACCACCAATCGTATCATATGGACGTTTTGTTTGAAGATTGATAAGTCCGCCAAAAGATACCAGGCTACTTCCAAATAAAGTTCCCGAAGGCCCCTTGATGACTTCAATTCTTTCAATATTAGCAGGATCAAGTCCCCCATTGCTCAAACCGGCGATGCCGTTGATCATCGAAGGTTGTACACTGAATCCTCTTAATGAAAAATAAGCAGCCCCATCACCTCCTCTTCCGGTTGAAGTCCATAATTTATCGATGCCAGGAGCATTTTTCAAAGCATCGTCAAACTGTGTAATCACTTGTTCTTGCAGCAAAGAGCTTGTAATAGTATTATATACTTGTGGATTTTCCAGATTCTTCAATGGCATACGAGCCACTGTCTCACTGGATGTGCGATAAAATTTTCTTCGCCCACTGTTTACAGTCACTTCTGCTAATTCTGTGATTCCTGTTTCAATAGTGATGGTGATGGTTACATTTTCTTTGTCTTGAATATCTACCTCTTTAGTAGCTGTACCAAAGCCTGTAGAACTAGCGATCAAAGAATAATGACCTGCATTGATGTTTCTGAAAGTAAAAAATCCTTCTTCATCAGTCAGTATCGATCGATTATGTTCTTTGATAGTGATGGTTGCATAAATAACAGGGGTACCATTATTGGTGACTACTTTCCCCTTAATAACTCCTGATCCCGGCTCATTGTCAGATGCAATAGCAGATGTACCTGAAAAAGAAATCAGTAAGATGATCATCAATAAAATGTAACGAGCTGTTGTATTTCCAAATCTTTTCATGAACGCTTTTATTTTGAGAAGCAAAACTCAGCGTACATAAAAGGATAGCAAGTAGATAAGCGGAATTCGTTTTACGCAATCAGGAAACTGACGATTGAATGACAAATCAAGATAGCTTCTGCAACAAATTTGCTTTGACGGTATCGAACCATTCGTCTTTAAGTATACTCAACACAATTGAATCTCTTCTCCCACCTTCAACTTTATTGGCGTGACTTCTTAATACACCCTCAACAACACATCCAATACTTTTCATGGCAGCGATACTGCGTAGATTATTGTTATCTGCTCTAAACTCTACTCGCTCCATTCCTATTTGTTCAAAAGCAAACTGAAGCAATAAATATTTACAATGTTTATTCAATCCTGTCCCCTGAAATTCTTTTCCATACCAGGTATAACCCAATTGTAAAGTTTGATGCTGCAACTGAATATCATAAAAGCGGGTACTGCCTGCGTATTTGTTTTGTCTTTTATCGTACACGATAAAAGGATATTCAACACCATTTTGTCTGGCCGAAATTGCAAATTCTATGTACTTTTTAAGATTCTCTTCACCTGCTGCTTTTTGCAAGGAATAAGTCCAAATTTCCGGCTCATTCAAGGAAAAATACCGCAAATTATCGCAATCATCGGGTTGTAAAGGGCGCAATAACACGCAGCTGTTTTCTAAAACATAGTCCTTTGAAAGATCAAATATGTAATGCATTGAATTTATTTAAGTTTATATTGAATATTTGTAACTTTTTAAAGAAATACGGTAGTAAGTTACCGTCGATTATTGACCTAATAAAGTAAAAATTTATGTGCGGTATTGTTGGATATGTAGGCCATAGAGAAGCCTATCCGATCGTATTAAAAGGACTCAAAAGATTGGAATATCGTGGGTATGACAGTTCCGGAGTTGCCTTATTAAACAATGGCAAGTTGAATGTCTATAAGAAAAAAGGCAAAGTGGCGGAAATGGAAGAAGACACCATGGGCAAAGATGTACATTCCCATATTGGTATTGGTCATACTCGTTGGGCTACGCATGGAGAACCGAGTGACCGTAATGCACACCCCCATGTATCACAAAGCGGAGAGCTCGCAATGATTCATAATGGTATCATTGAAAACTATGCTCACATCAAACAGGAACTCATTACCAAAGGATATACATTCAAAAGTGATACAGATACGGAAGTACTCTTGAATTTTATTGAAGATATCAAGATCAATAATAACTGTACGCTTGAAGAAGCATTACGTATTGCGTTGAAACGTATCGTAGGTGCTTACTGTATCCTACTCATTGCAAAAGATGATCCTGAAACCATATTAGCTGCAAGAAAAGGAAGTCCGTTAGTAATAGGCATCGGAAAAGGAGAACATTTCCTTGCAAGCGACGCTTCTCCTATCATTGAATACACCAAAGAGGTAGTATATGTAAATGACTATGAGATCGCCATTGTTCGTCCGGATGAACTGATCTTAAAAAATCTGGGTAACGAAAAACAAACACCTTTCATCACCAAGCTTGATATGGAATTAGCTGCCATTGAAAAAGGCGGTTATGATCATTTCATGATCAAAGAAATTCATGAACAGCCTGATACGATCTTTGATTGTTTGCGCGGAAGATTACTTCCACAAACAGGCCAGATCATCATGAGTGGTGTTGACAATCATATTGAAGCATTGAAAAATGCACAGCGCATTCTTATTGTTGCCTGCGGAACCAGCTGGCATGCGGGTTTGATCGCTGAATACCAAATTGAAGAATTGTGTCGTATCCCCGTTGAAGTTGAATATGCATCTGAATTCAGGTATAGGAATCCGGTAGTGAACAAAGGAGATGTGATCATTGCGATTTCGCAAAGTGGTGAAACAGCAGACACTTTGGTTGCATTGGAGAGTGCTAAAGAAAAAGGTGCGTTCATATTCGGTGTTGTAAATGCTGTAGGAAGCAGTATCGCCAGATTAAGTCATGCAGGCGCGTATACACATGCCGGTCCTGAGATTGGCGTAGCTAGTACCAAAGCATTTACCGGACAGTTGGCTGTTCTTACAATGATGGCTTTGAAGATCGGTTATGCGAAAGGTACTATCGACGAAAAACGCTACCTAAGCCTGATGAAAGAATTAGAAGCTATTCCTGAAAAAGTAAAAGAAATACTGGCTGATACTTCCAACATTCAACGTATTGCTGAGAAATACAAAGATGCGAGTGATTTTCTTTTCCTCGGAAGAGGTTATAACTTCCCTGTAGCATTGGAAGGAGCTCTGAAATTGAAAGAGATCTCTTACATCCACGCTGAGGGTTATCCCGCTGCGGAAATGAAGCATGGCCCAATTGCATTGGTAGATGATAAATTACCTGTGGTATTTGTTGCAACAAAAGATTCTTATTACGAGAAGATCGTGTCTAACGTGCAAGAAATTAAAGCCAGAAAGGGTATGGTCATAGCCGTTGCTACACAAAATGATGAAATTATTCCGGGTATGGCAGATGATGTAATGTTTGTTCCGGATACTGATGAAGTCATCGCACCATTATTGAGTTGTATTCCATTACAACTACTAAGCTATTATGTAGGTGTGGCAAAAGGATTGGATGTTGATAAACCAAGAAACCTTGCGAAGAGCGTTACAGTGGAATAATGGATCATTAGTGCTGTATCGATATCATTAATCGATACAGCAAAATCACAAATCACCTGCAACATGCCACAGAACAACATATTGAAAACGCCATTATCATCATTGGGCTATCAGTTCATCTCCACTCCCTTTTTACCGAAAGGGAAGGATGAATATTATCTGCGCAATATGCAAAACCGAAATGGTATTGCTTATCGCACATTGAATGCCTATGAAATTGAGGTTCTGGTAAGAAACAGAAATACAAGTGACGATTGGAATAAAATTCTCGTATCAGATGCTTTCAACCCTGAACTCGTCAAAAACTGTAAATTCTTTGGTCTTGTTCGTATCGGTAAACTTGAACCATTCTGTTTGGGTTTCAGTGATTTGAAAGTGCCTGTTGGGCTTTACAATTCTACCATCATCAGCTGCGACTTTGGAGACAATGTGTGTATCGACAACGTAAACTATTTATCACATTATATCATAGGTAGCGAAGTGATTATCTCTAACGTGAATGAATTGGTGGCCACCAATCATGCAAAATTTGGTAATGGTATTATAAAAGAAGGAGAGTCTGAAGATGTAAGGATATGGATGGAGATCTGTAATGAAAATACAGGAAGAAGGGTTTTACCTTTTAATGGCATGCTTGCAGGAGATGCTTTATTGTGGAGTAGAGATAAAGACGATAAAATATTACAGGACAAGTACAGACAATTTACTGAAGCACGTTTTGATAATAAAAGAGGATATTATGGCAAGATCGGCGATAGAACAGTGATCAAAAACTGTAGCATCATCAAAGATGTTTGGATTGGAACCGATGCCTACATTAAAGGCGCCAATAAATTAAAGAACCTCACCATTAATTCCGGTGAGGAAGGTAAAACACAAATTGGTGAAGGTTGTGAAGCTGTGAATGGTATTATTGGTTTTGGTTGTAAAATGTTTTATGGTGTTAAAGCGGTTCGCTTTATTATGGCATCTCATTCACAATTAAAGTATGGGGCCAGACTTATCAACTCTTATTTAGGACATAATGCAACCATTTCTTGTTGTGAGGTTTTGAACTCATTGATCTTCCCTGCTCATGAGCAACATCACAATAACTCTTTTCTTTGTGCCGCACTGGTGATGGGACAAAGTAATATTGCTGCAGGTGCTACGATTGGATCCAATCATAACAGTCGGGGTGCTGATGGTGAGATCATTATGGGGCGCGGGTTCTGGCCGGGTTTATGTGTAAGCCTTAAACACAATTCCGTATTTGCCGGATTTACCATTCTCACGAAAGGCGACTATCCTTCAGAACTAAACATCAAGATACCTTTCTCACTGGTAAGTAATGACGTAAGTAATGATCAGTTATTGGTCATGCCCGGCTATTGGTTCTTATACAACATGTATGCGTTAGCCAGAAATGCCTGGAAATATGTAGACAGAGACAAGAGATCTGAACGTATTCAATTGATCGAATATGACTATCTCGCACCAGATACGATCAATGAAATGTTTACATCATTAAGCATTATTGAAGAGGTAACCGGACATGCGTATCATAAAGCACAAAACAATAGTCGCAAACCATTAACAAAGGAAGAGGCAATATTAACAGGAAAACAGTTGTTGTCAAGTACAGACAAAGTTGTAGATCAATTAGAAGTGTTGGTGGATGGCTTTGAAAACAGTAAACGAAAAGTAGTATTACTTAAGGTTAGAACGGCGTATCATTTGTTCAGAGATTTGATCCGGTATTATGGAGCTATCCATCTGATTGCCATATTGGAAGAATTAAAATCCGGCAATATTGAAGCATTACAGAGTGCCTTACCGGCTAAAAATAGCAGAAATGAATGGACCAATTTGGGTGGTCAGTTGATCCCTGAAACTGAATTACAACAGTTAAAGGAAAAGATCAAAAAAGGAAAGCTCGTTTCTTGGGATGATGTACACAAATACTATACACAACTTGGGAATAAATACTATCAACAAAAAACAGCTCATGCTTTAGCTGCTCTTGAAGAGATTGAAGAAACCAAGTTGAGGAAGATATCTACTGCGCAACTAAAGCAACTACTCGACCATGCGATATCTGTCAAAGAATGGATGACAAAGGGTATTCATGAGTCAAGGGCTAAAGACTATCAAAATCCTTTTAGAAAAATGGTCTATGAAAGCTTTTCAGAAATGAATACCGTTCTGGGTAAACTGGAAGAAAATAGCTTCATCAACCAACAAATGCAAGAGTTAGAAGCTTTTAAAAAGAAGATTCAAACACTTAAAAAATCTTTCAAGATAAAAGCATAAAAAAAGGGTAACCATCTTTCAGAGAAAGATTGGTTACCCCGTTTTAAAATCCTGATGGATATTGGATTTTAAAACCGCAAACCTAAGCCCAGCTGAATCTGCTGGTTGGTCCACTTATCTTTATTATCAATATCGTTGATGTTTTGCAATCCGATATTATATCTTCCATAGATACGTACAAACTTAAAGTTGAGTTGCCCGCCGGCTACCATGGAGAAATCTCCTGATTTAAACGCGCTTTCTCCATTTTGTAAGAGGGTTTTGTCCTGATTCAATAATATCCCAAACTGAGGTCCTACATTTAAAGTAAGAATACCCGCTACAGAATAGCGTAACAAAACGGGGATCGCCAAATAATCCAGTTTGATCTTCTCACTATTATTCAATGGATTGATCTGACTTGAATACAATGTATTGAAGCTGCTTCTCTTAGTACTGGTCTGACTCCACAATAACTCCGGCTGGATACCCCATTTTCTGTTCAGATCCACTTCCAGAAAGCCCCCAAAATGGTAAGAAAGGTCAAAACCATCTTTAAATGACTGGCCGGATATTTTATTCAGATTGGTTCCGAGTTTTACACCAACTCTTGCTCCCTGAGCATTTACAAGGGTAACAGTACCCATAAAAACGACGACTGCTAATAATAATTTCTTCATAAGGTTTATTTTATTCTACTTTCTTTTCAAGCACCGTGCCAAAAATCATATACAAGATGCAAATCAAGGCCGTAACGCTGCACAACCATTTATTATTGTGGATTGTTGATCATTCTATGGAAATTTTAACAGAAAAAGACATCGACCGTATCATAGAAATGGCCTGGGAGGATCGTACCCCATTTGAGGCCATTTTGTTCCAATTTGGTCTAAAAGAGAAGGAAGTGATTGAACTCATGCGTGCCAACAGCAAAAAGAGCAGTTTTAAAATGTGGCGTAAAAGAATGGCCGGTAGATTTACCAAACACGCAAAACTGAGAGGTGAAGATGTGAGTAGGTTCAAATGTTCACGTCAAAGAGCCATTAGCTTGAATAAAATCAGTAAAAGGTGACCCATTAACCGCTTACTTTGCATCAAATTTTACACCATGCGTTTCCTCTTTTCGCTTTTGCTCTTATTCGGTTGCCTGGGACTTAGCGCACAGCACAAACATGTTTCAGGTGATGGTTATGCGGATAGTATCAACAAAGGTTTAATCGCTAGAGACACTATGAAGGGAAGCCCAAAAAGAGTAACCATGAAAACGATCGGTGATACACATATTCACATCGAATATGGATCACCGGGTGTAAAGGGAAGAATGATATGGGGTGGATTAGTGGCGTATGATCAGGTATGGGCTACCGGTGCGCATAATGCTACATCTGTTGATTTTTCTACAGATGTTACCATTGGCGGAAAGAAGATTCAAAAAGGGAAATATGCACTGTTCACTATTCCGGGAAAAACAGAGTGGACGATCATCATCAATACAAAACACCAGCAACACCTAGCCGATGACTACAATGCTGCGGAAGATGTGGTACGCGTAAAAGTTAAGCCCCTGAAAAAACAAAGTATCACACAAAGACTTACTTATGAGGTAATACCCGTCGCTAAGGATGCTGCAATAGCCATCGAATGGGAATATGTACGTGTACAGCTTCCGGTTAAACTTGGATAAAATTATCGATCGATAACAGGAGATTTCCCATCTCCCCTTTTATCGGTACCGATGTCATAACCAATGATCTTTCCATTGACATCCCGTAGTATCTTGATACCATGTGCGTTACCGATACTGCCTTTTCTTATCTGATGACCCTTTTGTCTTAATACTTTAATCACATCTTCAGGCATATCAGGATCAACGCGAATAAAATTAGGTTCTACAAATGCGATCTTAGGTGCATCAATAGCAGCTTGCATATTCATCTGATGATCGATCAAATTAAAAATGATCTGCGGTACGTTTTGAGTGATGGTATGTCCCCCCGGTGTACCCAAAGCAGCCCATGGCAAACCATCTTTTAAGATGATCACCGGACAATCACCTGAAAGTTTATGTCTGGCCGGAAATGCATCCATTGGATTACCCTTGGGTTCAAATGTGGAATAGGCCATTGAATTATTCATACAAATACCGGTTCCTTCAATAAATACCCTGCTTCCAAAAGAATTACCAAGTGTCTGGGTAGCACTCACCATATTACCCCACTGATCAATAACAACAAAATGAGTGGTATTCTTACTTTCTACATTAAATGGTGGCTTGAACAATGAAGCGGTATCCTTACTGATTTTGCTAAGCGTATTTCTCAACACTTGAGTGGATAAAATACTATCAATAGGCGCTCGACGAATGTCCGGATCAAAAGAATAAGCAAGTCTTGCTTTGTAAGATTCTTTGGTCATTTCAGCGAACAAATGAAGGTATTCACCACTGTTATGTGATAGTTTTTGATTCCCCGCCGCTTGCATCAATCCAAGGTTTACAAACGCAGCAAAAGAATTAGCAGGTAAGGATGCTGTATAAACCGAATACCCTTTATAGTTGATCTGTAAAGGATCCCACCATTCTGCCTGATGTTGTTGTAGGTCTTTCAATCGCAGGAAACTTTCTGCAGTTTTCATTTGCTGATCGATCTGTATTCCGATAGCCCCCCGATAAAAAACATCAACACCTTCAGAAGCGATTCTTTTAAAAGTTGCTGCAAGATCTTTTTGTATCAAACGATCACCTGCTTGTAATGATGTTGATTGCTGACCGAATATTTGTTGTGCATAAGATGAAAAGTGAGGATAGGCTTCCTGAATAAATTCGGCTGTATTTTTTGAAATAATAAATCCTTTTTCTGCATAGTCAATCGCTGGAATAAAAAGATCAGCCCATTGAATGGTGCCATAAGATTGGTGCATTAAAGCCCATGCATTCAGGTTACCCGGTGTAGAAATAGACTTGGGGCCAATTCTGTTTTTTTGATAATCCGGGGTTGGAGCGCGCATCAGATCTGTATTTGTGGCTTCCGGAAATCTACCGCTGGCATTCAAAAAGCGAATCTGTTTTGTCTTTACGTCATAGATCAAGATCGTGCCATAACCTCCAATACCTGACATCATAGGTTCTACTACGTTCAGTGATGCAGCAATGGCTACGGCTGCATCAAAAGCATTCCCACCTTTTTTGAGGATATCATATCCGGCTCTCGTTGCCAAAGGGTGTGCAGAACTAACACTCCCATTGATTGACTGAGCATTTATTTGAAAAAGGATGGATAAGAAAAGACATAGTATACTGAATCTACGCATAGAGTCATGATTTATAAGAAAGATACGACATCAAAAAAAATGTCTTTTGAATAAATCATGAACTACGTAACAACATCCACAAATAACAAACAGATCCTTCTTACACAAATTCTAAAACCGTGATCTCGGGTAGTATTCCTACACGACCCGGATAGCCGATAAAACCAAATCCTCTGTTCACGTACAACTTTTGTTTTCCTTCCTCATACAATCCGGCCCACTGTTTATACATCCATTGAACAGGGCTCCATTTGAAATAAGGATTTTCAAGTCCAAACTGCATCCCGTGTGTATGACCTGATAACATGAGATCAATATCCGGATACTCGGTTCTGATTTGTGCATCCCAATGACTGGGATCATGACTTAACAATACTTTGAAAGGGATTTTTTCAGTGCCGGGATAAGCCAAATCCATTTTACCATATTTCGGAAAACGACCCTTAGCACCCCAATTCTCAATACCTAATAATGCAATTTGCTGACCAGTTCTTTCAAATGTTACATGTTCATTCATCAACAAGCGCCACCCCATTTCTGCATGCGTTTTTTTCAAAGCCTCCAGATTGGCCGCTTTTTCTTCACGAGTAGGCCAAGAAACATAATCACCATAATCATGATTTCCTAAAGTACTGAACACTCCCATCGGAGCTTTTAAACGGGCAAACACAGATTTATACTCCTCCATCTCAGATGCACGATCGTTGACGAGATCTCCGGTAAATACGATCAGATCAGGTTTTTCCTGAAGGATCATATCAATCCCATGATCAACTGCTTTTTTGTTCTGAAAGCTACCGCTGTGAATATCGCTGATATGAACCATTTTCATTCCGCGAAAAGCTTCGGGTAGATTGGGAAATGAAAGTTTTAGTCTTTTGATCTGATAATTGTATTTATTACTGAACCCATATAATAAAGTTCCAAACAATGACCCACCAATACCCAATCCCAGCCAACTCAAGAAAGTGGAACGAGGAATTCCCCCACCGGTATTCACGTATTGTGCACCTGTCCCTGGAAATATTTTACCCATTAACCAAAGGGCCATACGTCTTAGGTCATCGGTCAAAAAGAAAAGTGCAGCAATAAGTTTGGCAAAAAATAGCCCTACCAGGATGGCAAAAATGTAATTCCTGTAAAATTTAGAGTTCTGTAAGAGTTGGATGTAAGGGAAAGATATCAACGCAACCAGTGTAACCACTGACAGAACCCAATAGCCAATATGGATGATCATTCTGGTTTTATCGGAAAGGGTCTGTGTTACGGTTCTGACAGCCTGAAATACATAAAAATCAAGTAGAAGCATGATGAGGGCTATCACCCACAGAGTACCGGCATTACGCATGGAAAAATTTTAATGTATATATGTAGACGAATTATCGATAAAAATATTGCATTTTCATCGAAGATGTCATACATCAATAGGTAAGTACTCAGAGTTAACACATTGGTTACCCATACTGTTTAAATATTCTTTCTAACCCCAAAAAAGACATGATCAAACCATCAACGATAAGCCATGGACCACCGACTAATCCTATGGATAATATTCTTTCAAAAGATGTTACTGAAACCGTATTTTTGGCGTCCTTCAAAGAATTGTGGCTATGAAATTGACTTATTACGGACATTCCTGTTTTCAAGTAGAGATCAAAGGAAAAAAGATCCTTTTTGATCCTTTTATTACCTATAATGAACTGGCCAAGGATATTGATGTGAACAGTATTGAAGCCGATTATATTTTCTTATCCCATGGTCATGCCGATCATATTGCGGATGCTGTTGGGATCGCAAAGAGAACAGGTTGTACTGTTGTAAGTGCATGGGAAGTTCATGAGTGGATCACCAAACAGGGGATCGAGAAATCACATCCCATGAATACAGGTGGCAAATGGAATTTTGATTTTGGAACGGTTAAATGTGTTGTTGCACAACATAGCAGTGGTTTACCGGATGGAAGTTATGGGGGTAACCCAATGGGCTTCCTTTTCATGACAAGTGAGGGTAATTTCTACTATAGTGGTGATACTGCCCTAACACTTGACATGCAATTGATTCCGTCATGGACCCAGCTTGATTTTGCAGTGTTACCTCTGGGTGATAATTTCACTATGGACGTGAGTGATGCTGTACGTTGTGCTGATTTTGTACAATGCAATCGAGTAGTTGGTGTACATTACAATACATTCGGATTTATTAAGATTGATACTGAAGCGGCTGTACAAACATTTGAAGCTGCCGGTAAACAATTGTTATTACCGGGTATCGGAACAACTATTGACCTTTAAAATAAAAAACTTCCGTTCAACGGAATGTAAGAATCATTATGGCGAGAATCATTGGAGTTGCCAATCAGAAAGGAGGCGTAGGTAAAACTACTACTGCTATTAATGTTGCCGCCAGCTTGGCTGTGCTTGAATTTAAAACATTATTAGTGGATGCTGATCCACAGGCCAACAGCACAACAGGTGTTGGATTTGACCTGCACAATATCACAAATAGCTTGTATGACTGTATGGTGAATAATGCCATGGCTACTGACGTGATCCTGAAAAGTGAGATCCCCAATTTGGATATTATTCCTTCCCATATTGACCTGGTAGGTGCAGAGATCGAAATGATCAATTACCCCAACCGCGAGAATGTGATGAAAGGCATTCTGGATGCAGTGAAAGACCGATACGATTTTGTGATCATTGACTGCTCTCCTTCTTTAGGTCTCATCACAGTAAATTCTTTAGTGGCTTCTGATAGTGTGATCGTACCTGTTCAATGCGAGTTCTTTGCACTTGAAGGATTAGGTAAATTATTGAATACGATCAAAATAGTTCAAAGTCGTCTGAATCCGGAGTTACAGATAGAAGGAATTCTGATGACCATGTATGATGGTCGTTTGCGTTTGTGCAATCAGGTAGTAAGTGAAGTAAGAAGACATTTTGATGAAATGGTTTTTTCTACCATTATACACAGAAACACAAGATTAAGTGAGTCGCCAAGCGTAGGCAAACCTGTTATCCTTTATGATGCAGAAAGTAAAGGAGCCATCAACTACCTGAATCTTGCAAAAGAGATCTTGCAGAACAATGGTTTGACCAAGATGTCGAATGAAGAAAGAATAATTGAATAGTCCATAGACCATGGTCCATGGACTATGTTCTAAAACTCAATACTATGACCAACCCAAAACAAAATAAAGAACTGATCGGAAAAGGGCTTCGCTCTTTGCTGCAAAATATTGATGCAGATCTGAAGACCACCAGTGGTGCATTGAAAAGTGATGTGGTTGAACAAGTGACTACTACCACCAGAATTCAGTTAAGTGATATTCAGATCAATCCAAAACAACCAAGACGTGACTTTGATGAGCAGGCATTGAATGAACTTGCTGAATCTTTGAAGCTACATGATATCATTCAACCATTAACTGTTTCAAAACTCTCCGGCAACAAGTACCAATTGATTGCCGGTGAACGCCGATTTCGTGCTGCAAAAATCGCAGGACTAAAGGATGTACCTGTCTACATCCGTCAGGCAAACGATCAACAGTTATTAGAATTAGCTTTACTTGAAAACTTACAACGTGAGAATCTCAATGCTGTAGAAATTGCCCTGAGTTATAAGCGTATGATGGACGAGTTAAGCTACACCCAGGAACAAGTAGCTGAAAGAATGGGTAAGGAAAGAAGTACGGTAACCAACTATATCCGTTTATTAAAGCTGCCACCGGATATCCAGTTGGCGGTAAGGAGCGGGCAATTGAGCATGGGGCATGCCAGAGCATTGATTAATATTGACACCATTGATAAGCAACTGTTTGTTTATAAAGAGATCCAACAAAAAGGCCTTAGCGTCAGACAAACAGAGGAATTGGTGAGAAAAATGTACCAAGCTGAAAAATCAGGTACTGTTAAAAGTTCTGCAAAAACAGATCTACCTCCTGCTTACAAAAAGATTGAAGATAACTTAGCATCACATTTCGCTACAAAAGTGAAAATGGTTCACAATAAAAAAGGTTATGGCAGTATCACCATCGAGTATTTTTCATTAGAAGAACTGAATAAAATTCTCGAAGCCATGAATGTAACGGTGAGCTGATAAGTACATGCTTGTATTTCGTTTATTCATATCATTCTTACTGATTTCATTTACAACTACTCTTTCAGCACAATCTGATAAAGAGCAATTAGCTTCTGCTAATCTATTAAATAGAGATACAAATAGCATATCAAAAGACAATACAAAAAAAGCCACCGATCCAAAAAAGCATATTCCCCGAATTGCTACCAGACGCTCTGCTTTGATACCCGGATGGGGTCAAGCTTACAATAAGCAATATTGGAAGATCCCTATTGTGTACGGAGTATTGGCCATACCTGCAGTAGCCTATTCATACAATAATAGTATGTACAAGAAAACCAAGTTTGCTTATGAAGCTTTATTCAAAGCCCAACAGCCAACACTTGACAGCTCCGATTTAAGAAATATCGATCCTCAATTGAGGGGCTTAAGCATTTCTTCTGTACAGAGTTATCGGAATGCATTCCGACGCGACAGAGATTATTCCATTCTATGGTTTGTGTTGGCATGGGGACTTCAAGTCGCAGATGCCACCGTATTTGCACATTTGAAGCAATTCGATGTAAGCGATGACCTTACCATGCAGATCAGTCCAACCTTTAATCCACAAACAAGAACACCGGGCTTTGGATTGGTTATGAGCATCAAAAATCCTGATAAAAAGCCGAGACAGGTTCGTTAACTATCCATCCCATAAAAATTTGTTTCTTGCCGATTTACAGATAAGTTTGCTCCAAAAGCGCAGATCATGAATATTATTCTGATAGGGTATGGCAAAATGGGTAAAGCAATTGAAGAAATTGCCGTGAAGAAAGGTCATACCATTTCTTTAAAAGTGGACATTCATAATGCTGATGAACTAAATACTGCAAATGCATCAAAGGCTGATGTTGCTATTGAATTCACCGGACCACACAGTGCATTTGATAATGTTATGAAATGTCTCGAATTAGATATACCTGTGGTTTGCGGCTCTACCGGCTGGCTTGACAGATATGAGGAAGCTAAGCAGTACTGCGAAAAAAGAAATGGTACACTTGTATACGCAAGTAATTATAGTATCGGGGTGAATTTATTTTTTGAAGTCAATAAATACTTGGCTAAACTGATGAGTCAACATCCTGATTACAATGTCTTCATGGAAGAGATACATCATACACAGAAAAAAGATGCACCCAGTGGAACTGCTATTACACTGGCAGAACAGATTTTAGCATCTATGCCGCAAAAGAAAAATTGGATCAACGAATATTCTTCAGATCCAAATGTATTGTCCATTGTATCCGAACGTATCGACCCTGCTCCCGGTACACATAAAGTAAAATACAATTCAGCCATTGATGACATAGAAATCATTCATACCGCACATAATCGCCAAGGATTTGCGGGGGGGGCTGTTTTGGCTGCCGAGTTTGCTTCAAAACATAACGGTATTTGGAGTATGAAAGATGTATTGGGATTATAATTTCGTCAATTCGTCACATTGAATCATAAAAGATGCATTCTTTTCCTTTTTTTTTATATTTTGGCTACGGATAATAAAAGCACAACATAAAGATCGATTCGACGGAAGGTATAATCATGAAGCAAGCAGTGCCTGAAAAAGGACATTAATATGTTATCAAAAAAAACACAATATGCGTTTAAAGCCCTTACCTTTATGGCAGAACGCAAAAAAAATGATCCGATTTTGATTGCTGAGATTGCAGCAAAAAAGAAAATACCTCTGAAGTTTTTAGAAAATATCCTCCTTGAATTAAAAAAAGCAGGATTGTTGGATAGCAAGAAAGGAAAAGGTGGCGGATATTTTTTTAATGTAGAGCCCAATAAAATCCCTCTCGCAACTGTAATGCGACTGATCGAAGGTCCGATCGCTTTATTACCTTGCGTAAGTCTCAATTTCTATGAAAAATGCCACGACTGCAATGAAAAAAAATGCGGTCTGAATAAGGTCATGATTGAAGTAAGAGACAACACCCTTAAAGTATTAGAAACCAAAACTGTTGCCGATTTGGCAATATATTAACCATTCACCCAAAACTAAAACTGTAATGAAAAAGCTACTCTTCATCTTCCTGTGTGTTCCATTTCTCGCAGAAGCACAAGTTCCTATTCCCGGACTTAGTGGTAAAAACATTTTCAAACTCAATGTAAGTTCATTGGTCGCTAAAAATTTTCATATCACTTATGAAAGAAAACTAACCGGTCGTGTATCTGCATCACTTGGTTTCAGAACCATGGGTAAATCAACAATACCTTTCCAGGGCACTGTTGAAAACCTGCTGGAGGGAACCGATTTCAATTTTAATACTTTCAAAATGGGTAATACTGCTTTTACCCCTGAAGTACGTATATACTTAGGTAAAGGAAATCTGAAAGGATTTTATGTTGCTCCTTATATGCGTTTTGCTTCTTTTGATCTAACTGCACCACTTAAATATTCTTATACTTCAGGTGGTACAACTACAACAACAGAAGCTCCACTTTCAGGTAAAATCACATCTACCAGTGGTGGTATCATGTTTGGTACTCAACATACTTTGTTTAAGGTATTGACTTTAGACATCTGGATTATTGGTGGTCACTATGGTAGCAGTAAAGGAAATCTTTCTGTGACCAAGTCGTTCCCAACTGCTGAAGAAAGAAATGCACTAAAAGCAGAATTAGATGGTATCGATGCCAGCCCTTTCAAATTCAAGAATGCTACTGTAACATCTACAGGTGCAAGTATTCAGTCTGATGGTCCTTGGGCAGGTTTCCGTGGATTGGGTATTAATTTGGGTTTCCGATTCTAAGACAAACAACACTATTTATATAAAAAGAAGCCGCAATTGTTTAATTGCGGCTCTTTTTTATTTACCCCCCGGTAAAGTGATGCATAGCGATCATCGCTAATCTCACAAATATGATACAACCCGATACCAGATCGTTGCCTGATAGGCTATTTATTTTTTTAAATTTTTCAACATATCCTCCGTCATCTTAGCCAGATCAAATTCAGGTTTCCATCCCCAGTCTTTAGTAGCAACACTATCATCAATACTTTGTGGCCAGCTATCTGCAATTTGTTGTCTGTAATCAGGTGCATAACTGAGTTTAAACTCAGGTATATGCTTCACAATTTCTGCACCGATCTCTTTGGGTGAAAAACTCATACCTGATAAATTATAAGAAGTTCTTACTGATATTTTTTCGGCTGGAGCTTCCATCAATTCCAAGGTTGCTCTGATAGCATCAGGCATATACATCATCGGCAAATAGGTGTCTTCTTTTAAAAAGCACTGATATTTTTTATGCTCCAATGCTTCATGATAAATTTCAACTGCATAGTCTGTAGTACCACCACCCGGTGCAGACTTATAACTGATCAAACCCGGATAACGTAAACTGCGGACATCTACTCCATAACGTTGAAAATAATAATTGCACCAAAATTCGCCTGCGTATTTACTAATACCATACACTGTGGTCGGTTCTATAATAGTTTGCTGCGGACAGTTTTGCTTGGGAGAGGTTGGACCAAAAACTGCAATACTACTTGGCCAATACACTTTGGTGAGTTTTTCCTCACGGGCAATATCCAAGACATTCAGCAAGCCTTGCATATTCAAATGCCATGCTAGATTTGGATTTTTCTCTCCGGTTGCGGAAAGTATGGCAGCCAAAAGATAGATCTGGGTAATATTCTGACGAATCACTTGCACATGCAGCATTTCTTTATTCATCACATCCATACTCACATATGGACCGGTTCCCTCTAACAGAGGATTTTGTTCTCTTAGATCTGAAGCAATGACATTGTTATTGCCATAAAGCTTTCTCAAAGCCAATGTCAATTCTACTCCAATTTGCCCTGAAGCTCCGATAACCAGAATTTTTTCCTTTTGCTGCGTCATGCAATCGTTTTTAGTGGAACAAAGAAAGAGAAAAATGGGCAATAGTCCATAGACCATGGTCAATAGCTAATAGTTGATGGTTCATGGCGAATAGTTCATAGCTGATGATTAATATCTATTCCATAATAGATCACCGATTATTATACCACTTCGCACGATGAGCTATTAGCCATGAACCATTTGCCATAAACAATTTCCAAGGACCATGGACTATTGACCATGAACCATAAATGCCTAATTTCGCCATTCAAATTCTAAAGTCATGATTCCAGCCTATCTCACTGAACTTTTTAAGCACCAGCAATACGATAGTAATAACTTTTTTCTAATTGCTGGTCCTTGTGTAGTGGAAAGTGAGGAATTGGTGATGGAAGTAGGTGAAAAGGTTTCTCGCATTTGTAAGAACCTCGGTATACCCTATGTTTTTAAAGCCAGTTATCGGAAGGCAAATCGTACCAGTGCGAGTTCATTCACCGGTATTGGAGATGACAATGGTTTATCATTGATCAAAAAAGTGGGTGATACTTTTCATTTACCAACCACTTCTGATATTCATGCGCATGATGAAGCGGCAATGGCTGCGCCATTCATTGATATTTTGCAGATACCCGCTTTTCTATGTCGTCAAACAGATCTTTTAATCGCTGCGGCTGAAACAGGCAAAGTGGTGAATGTCAAAAAAGGACAATTTTTGAGTGGACCTTCTATGAAATTTGCAGTGGATAAAATCAAGCTCGCCGGTAATGATAAAATCATGCTCACCGAACGCGGTACTACGTTTGGGTATCAGGACCTCGTAGTTGATTATAGAAATATACCTTGGATGCAAGAGCATGGCTGTCCTGTGATCATGGATTGCACCCATTCACTACAACAACCTAACCAAACAACAGGCGTAACCGGTGGCAATCCTCAATTGATCGGAACCATTGCAAAAGCCGCAATTGCTGCCGGTGCCGACGGACTCTTTATTGAAACACATCCCAATCCCGCAGTTGCAAAAAGTGATGGAGCCAATATGTTGAAGCTTGATCTCTTAGAACCTTTGTTACAAGAACTCGTTCGCTTAAAAAAAGCAATGTAGTAAGAAGAGTCAAGAAGGAAGGATCAAGACACAAGTAAGTGTAGTGTGATTAAATAAAGAAGAATCAAGAAACAAATAGATAGCAAGTGAAAACAAAACACCATCAAGTGATTTTCTACTTGACAATTGGAACTTACAACTTCCTTGTACCCTGTTTCTTTATTCTTGTTTCTTTCCTTATTACCAGTTGCGCAAAGGGTTTCTTCTTCCTGCGAGGATATAATTTTTGATATTGATCCAGAAAGCGAGGATCATGTAGATGATGACAGGAGATCCCATGGTCAAAAAAGAGATATAAATAAACCACATCCTGATACGGGAGCTGGCAATACCTAGTTTTTCACCAATAGCGGTACAGACACCAAACGCCCTTACTTCAAGAAATTCTCTGATTTTTTGCATATAACGATTGATTGAAAGGGGGCTTTATAAAGCAAATTAGACAAATTTCTGCGAAAAAAGTTGAAGAAACTGACCTTAGCTCATGAAGACTTTGGATAAAGGTGTTGTCCTCCTAATTTCCGTCTTTGCCTCCACCCTATTTTTCCGTAAATTCGCGCAGATTTTAGTCAATAATACGTCTGTTTGAATAGACTATTCTCTGGAAACTTTCCATAGCTAAGTTCTCAAATCAGATATCAGAAATCATACATCTTTAAATTTAAGACCCATGGCATTTGACATTGAAATGATCAAGAAAGTGTATGCTGAAATGCCTGCCAAGGTAGATGCTGCACGTAAGGCGCTCGGTCGCCCTTTGACACTGTCTGAAAAGATCCTTTTTGCACACTTGCATCAGGACCAACAGCTGACTAATTTTGAAAGAGGTAAATCCTATGTTGATTTTGCACCAGACCGTGTTGCCATGCAGGACGCTACAGCACAAATGGCACTCCTACAATTCATGCAGGCCGGTCGTCCGAAGGTAGCCGTTCCTTCAACCGTACACTGCGATCACTTGATCACTGCCAAACAGGAGGCTAAAAAAGATTTAGAAGTTGCTAATGCAGAAAGCAAAGAGGTTTACGATTTCCTTGCTTCTGTTTCCAATAAATATGGTATTGGATTCTGGAAACCCGGTGCCGGTATCATTCACCAGGTAGTTCTTGAAAACTATGCATTTCCGGGTGGTATGATGATCGGAACCGATTCTCATACCGTTAATGCCGGTGGATTGGGAATGATCGCCATTGGTGTGGGTGGTGCTGACGCTTGTGATGTGATGGCAGGATTACCTTGGGAACTCAAATGGCCTAAACTGATTGGTGTTAAGCTAACAGGTAAACTGAGTGGTTGGACAGCTCCGAAAGATGTTATTTTGAAAGTTGCAGGTATTCTTACCGTAAAAGGTGGAACCGGTGCTATCGTAGAATATTTTGGTGAAGGTGCAACCGCTATGAGCTGTACCGGTAAAGGAACCATTTGTAACATGGGTGCTGAAATTGGAGCCACCACATCTACATTTGGTTATGATGATAGTATGAGCCGTTATCTGAAAGCTACAGGTCGAGAAGAAGTGGCATCTATGGCAGATGGTATCAAAGCATACTTGAATGCAGATGCTGAAGTATACGCTTCTCCTGAAAAATATTTCGATCAGGTAATTGAGATCAACCTTAGTGAACTGGAACCGCATTTGAATGGACCTTTTACTCCGGATCTTGCTACACCTATCTCTAAGATGAAAGAAATGGCTGCGGCCAATGGATGGCCTACAAAAGTAGAAGTGGGTCTGATCGGTAGCTGTACCAACAGTTCTTATGAAGATATCAGCCGTGCAGTAAGTCTGGCTCGTCAGGTAAAAGAAAAGGGCCTGAAGACAAAAGCTCAATACACCATTACTCCGGGTAGTGAACAAGTTCGTTACACCATTGAGCGTGATGGATTCTTAGATATCTTCTCAGAAATTGGTGCTACTGTTTTTGCCAATGCATGTGGACCTTGTATCGGTATGTGGGATCGTGTAGGTGCGGAAAAAGCTGAGAGAAATACCATCGTACATTCCTTCAATAGAAATTTCGCTAAGCGTGCAGATGGCAATCCGAATACTTTAGCGTTTGTTGCTTCACCTGAATTGGTAACTGCACTGGCTATTGCAGGTGATCTTACTTTTAATCCGATCACTGACACATTGACCAATGAAAAAGGTGAGCAAGTAAAATTGGATGAGCCTACCGGACAAGAATTACCACAGCGTGGTTTTGCAGTAGAAGATGCAGGCTATCAAGCACCTGCTGCTGATGGAAGCGGTGTACAAGTAGCTGTTGATCCGGCTTCAAAACGTTTGCAGCTGTTAGATCCTTTTGCTGCTTGGGAAGGAACGGATCTGAAGGGATTGAAACTGTTGATCAAAGCCAAAGGAAAATGTACTACTGACCATATTTCAATGGCCGGTCCATGGTTAAAATTCCGCGGGCACTTAGATAACATCAGTAACAACATGCTCATTGGAGCTTTGAATTTCTTCAATGAAAAAACAGATTCGGTAAAGAATCAACTTACCGGTGAATATGGACCGGTACCTGCTACACAGCGAGCTTATAAAGCAAAAGGTATTGGATCTATTGTTGTTGGTGATGAGAACTATGGTGAAGGATCATCAAGAGAGCATGCAGCCATGGAGCCTCGTCATTTAGGTGTTCGTGCCATTCTGGTAAAATCATTTGCCCGAATTCATGAAACCAATCTGAAGAAGCAGGGTATGCTTGCATTGACATTCTCTGATAAAAATGATTATGATAAAATTCAGGAAGATGATACGATCGATATTGAAGGTCTGACCAGTTTTGCTCCCGGTCAACCGCTTACTGTTGTATTACATCATGCTGATGGAACTGTAGATAAGATCACTGTTAACCATACTTATAATCAGCAACAGATCGAATGGTTCAAAGCAGGTGGTGCTTTGAATATCATTCGTAAACAAGTTGCAGGATAAAGCGGATAACTGTTTACATAAAAAAAGCTCCGAAATGATTCGGAGCTTTTTTTATGCGAGCAGGTGAAGGATCAAGCTTTCTTGCCCATACCATTCACCCATCCTACAACACCGCCAACAATACCACCTAAAACAGCAGAAGCAGCAATATCAACCCAAACTGCATTCATGCCCAGAATATTGCTGGTTCCATACATGGTCAGATCAAATGAGGCACCCATGATCAACCCAATGACAGCTCCTGCAGATAGTCCGGCAGATAGTGTACTGATATTGGCCCAGCGATTGAAAATATATGAGTACAGAAGGCCTGTACAAATATTTCCAAGTATCAGAGACCACCATACCATTTCGTCCTCGGGACGCATAACACCGGTAGCAGTACCGCTGTTTTCAGCCATAAAATTCATCAATAACATGCCATAGATCAGCCATCCGGCAAAGAAGGATACAATTCCTCCGGCTATGCCGGAGATCAACATTTTTGTGGTGTTCATAAGCAATCGTTTTAAGGGGAAAAAATTTTAAACAAAATAGACATCCGTTCCGGCAAATGCAAGTACCCGTCACGTACACGGAACAAAACTGTTCATAAACAGGGGATAAACCCATTTAACCATCCTTCACAAACAATTATCATATAAAAGAATGTTCCAACAACAACAGTGCTTATTTTCACCCATTCGATTGAAAATCTACTATTTATAAACTATGATTTGGGAAATTTTGACCGTTGCAGGTTTGGCCACGTTTGAAGTCTATGCTGCCATACCTGCAGGTTTTGCATTTGGACTTCCGGCCTGGACCATCTTTCTCTCGAGTATGTCGGGCGGATTAATAGGCGTTTTTGTGGCTACTTTTTTGGGCGATAAGATCAAAACATTTTTGGCCAAGTATCGTAAACCCAAACCTGAAAAACCTAAGACGGGATTGATCTATACCCTTTGGGAAAAATATGGCATCATTGGATTGGGGTTCTTTGGCACCATGACCGTTGGCGCACCGGTAAGTATTGGTGTAGGTGTAGGATTTAATGTGCCTCTACAAAAATTATTGGTGTGGTGCTGTATCGGTGTCGTAACACGCTGTGCATTGTTTACAGCGATTGGCTATTATGGGTTGAAGTTGTTTTAGGGAGTAGCTAATAGCTTATAGATCATAGCAGTCTGATACTATAATGCTATGATCTATAAGCTATAGACTATAAACCAACTCTAGATCGTCAACAACAACAAAGACATATTCGACTGCATCAGAATTCTTTCCAGTCTTTGTTCACGCATGAAGTAACTTGATAAGGTACCCATTTTAACTGTAGGAATATTCTGGGATTGCATCATCTCTGAAAAGTTCGTCAACTTTTTCTCTACTGCATTAAACTGATATACCAAAGAAGAGGGTACATTTTGTTGACTGACGTTGGGTGCATCCAATAATGAAACAGCCTCAGACATTTCTCTTGCAGTATGAAATGCTCTTGTTTCGGGTTGCAATAATTCTTCTGAAATATTTGCCAGATCTGATTTTGCGATATACATCACAGTACAACGTGAACGACATAACATTCTAAATACATCCAAGCCGGTAGATTTTCCGGTTTCATACCACTCTTCTCGAGAGTAAAAAGCAATATCACAACCGAACTCTTCAACATACTGCTTGAAAACAGAAGGAGAATCGCCAAAAATGATATCGATACTATACCCTTTCACCACTTCTTTATTTTCTTCTTCTATCTTACGAATAGATTCAAGTGAAGAAGCTGAGAACTTATATCCATGTGCGTGTCTGCTCAATGTCATCAAATCACTTTCATTATTAGGTATAGGTACCACCTGAAGAAAAGTACAATGAAAACTTTCCGTTCTGTACAGTCTCGTAGCCAATCGGAACAGATTTACTGCATGCTCTGTACATCTGGTTGGAATAATGATCTTTTTCATACCTGTAATTTTAAAGTCATGATCCAGAAGATTCTGTATCAAATGCAAACTTATTTTACAGGTATTGGTATGGTTTAAGAGGGGTATTAAGAGATAGTTAGAAGTTTTTAAGAGCGGAATTAGAAAGTGTCGAAAATTCTAATGCCGTTCTAACAACCTTTTTAAATAAGGATCTTCTTTCGTTAAGAACGAATCGGAAAGCGCATTTCAGCCCTAGTTCCGGCACCTTCCATTGAGGTAAATCGTATCTCTCCCCTATGTATCCGAATGATTTTTTGGGCTAAGGGAAGACCTACACCATACCCTTTATAAGCCGATGTATTAGAAGCCCTAAAGAAAGGATCGAAAATGTATCGCAACTCTTTTTCGGGAATTCCGATTCCGCGGTCTTCAACAACCACTATACATTGTGATTCTGTAGCATGCAAAGAAATGGTAACCTTATCATTATTGGAATACTTACAAGCGTTTTGTACCACATTGGTGATGGCCAGTTTTAAAAGATTCTGGTTACCAAAAATCGTAATGTATTCTGTGTCTTCCGGTAGGCTTTCAAAATTGATCTGTATATGATTCCCCGGATCTGTAAAATCTACTATTTTTTTTACCGATAAGATCAACTCATCTAAACGAATCGAACCCATGAATTCTTCTTTGACACTATTACCTGCCTGCGCAAGCTCCAATAAGCTGGTAGTCAGATGATGTAACTGATCAGCTTCGCGAGCAATAACAGATAATGCTGCCTTATATTCATGTGGATCACGCTCCTTACTTAACGCCAACTCTGCTTCCCCTAAGATGGCTGTCAGTGGTGTTCTTAATTCATGTGATAGCTTATTGACAAAATTTCTTTGAGTTTCAAAAGATGTTTCCAGACGATCTAACATATCGTTGAATGTCTGTGTAAGATCACTGATCTCCCCTTTGATAGGTTGCTCAGGCAAACGCATATCCAGATTGGTAACACTAATTTTTTTTACGCGTTGAATGATATTCGATATCGGATTAACAATTTCAGCTGAGAAAAGCATCCCCACTACAAACACAATGATAACAGCCAGTATGATACCTAATATGAGATTTTGACGCATATCCCGCAATGCTTCTTCACCGTAATCATTTTGGGCCGACATCATGACAATATATCTTTTGCCACCATATTTATAAGGGATAATAGAATAATAGGTAAGCCCATTGATAAACTGAACAGTTTTACCTGTATTCAATTGTTCTTCTACATCAGGTGGAAGCTTTATATCGTGTGCGTTGAGGAATGTTGAATCAGGGATTTTGTCAAAAAAATATTCCTTTTCATCAGGTAAGCGTTGCAAATGCTTTTGTCGGATCTCATTGTAAACATTCGGACCAAGAATACCTTCTTCATAATGAGCCTGTGCAGCAATGCCTCCTCGAACAGTAAGTCGATGAAAAAATTCCCGGTCAGTAGATCGCTTTGAGAAATGATAAATGAACACGCTCAGCATCAAAATAATGACACCTGTCAATAGCGTAAATAATGTAGTAATCTTATTACGGATATTCATTAAGCGGTCTCTTTCATCATATAACCCATACCAATCATGGTATGTATGAGTTTGTCTTGTTTGTTTTTGTCAATCTTCTTACGAAGGTAATTGACATACACATCTACAACGTTCGTACCGAGATTAAAATCAATATCCCATACATTTTCCAGTATCTCCATTCTGGACAATACACGTGCTTGATTTTTCATGAAGAATTCCAGTAACTTATATTCTGTTGATGTCAGAGAGATCGCTTCATCACCTCTGAATGCGGTCTTGGCATCTGTATCCAAACGTAAATCCGAGATCTTTAAAATATGAGAATCAGGTGCGGGATTATTTCGGGTCATACGTCTACCCAAAGCATTGACTCTTGCTACCAGCTCAGTTATTTTAAAAGGTTTCACCATATAGTCATCTGCACCGCTATCTAGTCCGGTAACGATATTTTCTGTACTGCCGAGTGCTGTTAACATCAATACGGGTATGGAAATACCCTGAGAACGCATTTGTTTACACACTTGGATACCATTGACTCCCGGAAGCATAATGTCCAATATGACCATATCAAAATTATGATCACTGACCATCTGCAATCCGGTATTGCCATCCATTGCTACACTCACCTCAAACCCGATCTCTTTCAAGCCCCTCTCAATCAATGAAATAACGGCAGCTTCATCTTCAATCAATAATATCTTCATTTGTCTCTGTATGCTTATTGCACACCAACAAAATAAGAATTTTAAAAGAACACTGAAACAGTTTATATTGATAAGTGTTCGAATATTGTTGATTTTTAACACCTGAATTCATTGAAAACCATTCACAACTTGGATTTAAAGAATATAGTATGAGAAAAATAAGAGTTGGATTATCATCTTTCGGGATGTCAGGAAGAGTATTTCATGCCCCTTTTATTGACCAACATCCCGGATTTGAACTCTATGCAGTTTGGGAACGCTCCAAATCGGAATCTTCGAAAATATATCCGAGTATCAATATCGTGAGATCACTGGAAGCTCTATTAGAGGATGATAGTATCGAACTGATCATTGTCAATACACCCACCAACACACACTATGAATATGCTAAAAAAGCTTTAGAAGCCGGAAAATCAGTGATCGTTGAAAAAGCTTTTACCACAACAGTTGCAGAAGCTCAATCACTTGCTTCATTGGCGAAAGAAAAAAACTTACTCTTATCTGTTTATCAGAACAGGCGTTGGGATAGTGATTTCCAAACTGTACAAAAGATCATTCAAGAAGGTATTTTAGGAGCATTAAAAGAAGTATCATTCTCATTCGATAGGTATAAAAATACCGTTGGCAATAAAGCACACAAAGAACAGCCCGGCCCCGGTGCCGGACTTTTAAATGATCTTGGTCCACATTTGATCGATCAGGCATTGGTTTTGTTTGGAATGCCACAACAAATTTTTGCAGATATCCGAATTCTTAGACCTGACTCTTTGGTGGATGATTATTTCGATCTGTTACTATATTACCCCACGATGAGGGTACGCCTAAAATCAAGTTTATTGGTGAAGGAACCATTACCCGCTTTTGTTGTACATGGAAGCAACGGATCATTCCTTAAAGTTAGAGGAGATGTTCAGGAAGCAGCCCTGCTGGCAGGAGAAAAACCCAATAGCACTGGCTGGGGTGTTGAGCCGGAAACCATGGATGGATTATTACATACGCTGATTGAGGGAAAAGACATCAGACAAACAGTCAAAACTTTATCGGGAAATTATGGTGTGTATTATGAGAAAATATATGAATCAATTTTAAACAATACCACTCCCCCTGTAAGCGCAGATGATGGCATTCGTGTGATGCAATTACTGGAAGCTGCTCAAAAAAGTCATGAACAGCAAGCCGTAATATCTTTATAAAGTTTCGCACAAAAACAAAAAAGCCATTCACGATGGTGAATGGCTTTTGAATGATGTATAATGAATGAATTACATTTTCTTAGCATCTTCTAAAAACTTCGCTAGTCCGATATCCGTCAATGGGTG
Source organism: Sediminibacterium sp. (assembly GCA_965279585.1). Lineage (GTDB taxonomy): Bacteria > Bacteroidota > Bacteroidia > Chitinophagales > Chitinophagaceae > Sediminibacterium. Next base: position 2,706,482 of record OZ257248.1, read on the forward strand.
TTTTAACAGACCGAGGATAGAATCCAGCGGACAAGTACACACATCAGCGCCCAGTTCAGCAGCTTTAGTAATATGTAATGCATTACGAATAGATGCAGCCAGGATCTCTGTTTTGAATCCTTGAATATCATAGATATGACGGATCTGTCCGATCAAATCCATTCCGTCCCAACCACTGTCATCAATACGACCAATGAATGGCGAAACATAAGTAGCACCTGCTTTTGCAGCAAGGATCGCTTGTCCTGCAGAGAATACCAAAGTGCAGTTTGTACGGATACCATTATCTGTAAACCATTTGATCGCTTTCACCCCATCTTTGATCATGGGAACTTTCACCACAATATTTGGATGGATGGCCGCCAATTTTTTTCCTTCTTCTACCATTGTAGCAAAATCAGTAGATAAAACTTCAGCACTTACATCACCATCCACTAATTCACAAATAGCTTTATAATGATTTGCGATCGCTTCCTCACCTTTCACACCCTCTTTGGCCATTAAAGATGGATTGGTGGTAACACCATCCAAAATTCCTAAGTCATTTGCTTCTTTGATTTGCGCAAGATTTCCGGTGTCAATGAAAAATTTCATATTGATTGAATTAAGCCCCGTAGTGATGACTTCGGGGGAGAAAGAAAAAAATGGCAGGCTACTCACATCGCACCGCTACAACCGCCTATCCTTGCTGCATTCCTGCCCTGGGGAGGTTCAGCAGGAGCTGGTCGTGTAAGACCTGCCGGTGCAAAAGTAAGGGTTGAGACCTATTTTCCCTAATTTTTTGAATCAATACAAGGATACTCAGAAGCCATTTCCAAAATTTCTGGAATTAAGACGGGTGACGCCCATCAATTCATCATGGCGACCACTGAATGGACGGAAATAAAATAAAATAAGGTATTCATTCTCTGTTTCCCAATAGTTCCCTTCTGTGAGTGAAGGATCTGCCTTTGCTGTACGATCTTTTATGTCTTTGATCAGATATTGATAACTGTAATAACCCTGTTTTAAAAAAAGTAATTTTTTATAGACCCCTTTGTCTGTATCAAATAGCATCTTTGAACTATCACTTGCTTGGTTACCTGTCATCTCACCCACAATATAAACATCCTTGCCTGCGTAGGGTTGTCCATTTGAGGGTGCCAATGTAAACTCTACTTTGGCATAATCTCCCTGCCACCATGGGTTAATAGATTCAGTGGTTGATATTTCATTCCATCCATTGCGATCATTGAAAAAAGCATATCGCAGATCATTTCTCTGAAGATCAGGTCGGATAAAAATATGATTCGGGAATGCTGAGCGATCGACTCGTTCTACCCTATTGCTTTCAAAACGAAAACTTCTAAGATCTGCCCAACGAAATTCTTTACCCGCCGGAAAAACGGCATCCTGCTCTCCATTATATTCCAACGCATTACCCCGAATAAAACTGGGCTGCAGATTATAGGCTGCATCACTCCAACGATTGTTTTGTATGATCACCAGTTTTGTTTGCTGCTGTGGACTCATGATATTGAGATCTTTGGTACCCACAGTAACCTGTACCTTCTGATGTGTTCTGATTTGCGAACTATTGAATGGCTGAGATATTCTGGCTCCAATATTCACTCTGTCATCCACAATCATCACTCTTTTAGTAAAAGCCAGTTTTGATGTATCACCATTCAAGAAAACCTTTAACAAGTAGTTCCCGCTTTTTGACGGCATACAACTTCTTTCAGGAAGTAATACCTGATAGTGCATATACTTCGTCATCGCTATAGATGACATACGGTATTGCGAGATACGATTTTGGGTAAACCCCTTGAGGTAATCAAACGGATTCAATAAAGCAGGTTTCCAATCTGCATTACATAATTCATAGGTATAAAAGAAATTTCTCGCCATTCCACTCAAATCATCAAAGTGTAACTCGAGCTGGTCTGCACTACCTAAACGAATCAAAGGAACTGATTGCTGATCATTTTGCTGAAATAGTTTCACTGTATGAATCCCTTCCATATAAATACGATCGGGTTCACGTTGTGCTGAAGTGTAATAGGTGACCAGTAGAAGATAAACTATGATAAACCGTTGTTTCATATCTGTCGATAACAATGTAATAATACAAAGACTTTTATTAGTAAAACGAAACGATGATGGAATGCCCGGCCATTCGTATTTTTACCAAAATCATACCATTTGGGATTTTCATTTGATATAGCCAAACGTATCGCATTCAACCGTCAAAGATCCTTCTCCAGGTTCATCATACGTTTATCAGTAGCAGCTACCACCTTAAGTGTTGCTGCCATGATCATTACACTGGCTTTTGTAAATGGATTTCAGCAAACAGTTGCATCCAAGATCTTTAGCTTTTGGGGACATATCCGGGTGCAACACTACGAAGTAGGAAAATCAGTCATTGCAGAAGAAACCCCTTTTGCATATGACAGTTCTATCACTCATATCATACAGTCACAAAAAAGTGTTTTACAGGTTCAGGCTTTTGCAACCAAATCAGCTGTGATCGAATCAAAAGGAGAAATTGAAGGTGTTTTATTAAAAGGTATTGATCACAGATATGACAGCACTGTTTTAAAATCTTCTTTCGTTGACGGACAATGGCTTCAATTTGAAGATACCAACTACAGCAAACAGATCATTGTTTCAAAAGCTTTAGCAGATCAATTGAATATTGGATTGAATGATACACTTAAAGTGCATTTTGTTTCCTCTATTGATGACAGTAGAACCTACCGCAAGCTTCAAGTGAAAGGAATTTATAAAACAGGAATTGAAGAATACGATAAACTATTCATTCTCGGAGACATCAGACTTATCAGACGAATCAATGAATGGAGCAATGATCAGATTGGTGGTTATGAAGTATTTGTCAATGACTATACAAAAATGGATTCTGTAAGCCAACTATTGGCTGATGAGTTACCTGTTGAGTGGATGAGTAGAACCATCCGTGAAGTATATCCTAATATTTTTGACTGGTTGAACATTCAGGATGTAAATAGAGATGTGATATTTATCGTGATGTCGGCTGTTGCCATCATCAACCTTATCACTTGTTTACTGATCCTCATTCTGGAAAGAACAAGAATGGTGGGTATTCTGAAGGCTCTTGGCGCCGGGAACTGGATCATTCAAAAAATATTCTTATACCACGCTTCTGTGATCACAGTAATGGGTGTAGTATTAGGAATGGTATTAGGTGTTGGGATTTGTGTTTTACAACAACTGACAGGTTTTATAAGATTAGATGAAAGCTCCTACTATGTTCGAGAAGCACCGATGATCATCATATGGTGGCAAGTGATAGCTGTTTGCGCGGGAACTGCAATTGTATGTTATTCATCTTTGGTGATCCCATCCTTATTGATACGAAAAGTAAACCCGGTTAAAGCCATTCAATTCCGCTAGATCAAACAGGTTTTTTGAATTGAGACACCAATATACCCATTGCTACAGCGGCATTCAAAGATTCTGCATGCCCCATTTTAGGGATGGTGATGCGATGATCGATCAAAGATTGTAGATCTTGTCTGATTCCCTTCGACTCATTACCGATCACTAATATTCCGGCTTTCGGTGGTTGTATGGTATACATGGAATCACCATCCAATACCGCACCATATACAGGAACTTTTTTTTCTTTTAGTAAGGAAGCAATATCACGATACCAAACCTTCACACGTATGAAACTTCCCATGGTAGATTGGATCACTTTGGGATTGTATAATTCAACCGTATCCTCGCTGGCGATGATCTGATCAATTCCAAACCAGTCTGCAATACGAATGATGGTACCCATATTGCCGGGGTCTTGTATGCCATCCAATACGAGTGTGAGTGAGTGGTCCCATTGAGGCTCTTCGGTTATTTCTTGTTGATGAACGACTGCTAGAACCTGATTCGGGGTTTGCAGAGAGCTGATCTTACTCAATTCCTGTTCTGTGATCCGCGTAACAGGATGATTTCCCTCCGGTGCTACCCATGGATCTGTTGCATAGATATTTTTAACAGGATAACCGGCAATAATGAGTTCATGGACCAATTTCACGCCCTCCACGATAAATAACCGCTCAGCCGTTCTTTGTTTTTTGTGGCACAAAGATTGAATATATTTGATCTCATTCTTGCTTAACATTGATTATGCTTTTGATCGGAAAAAGAGTTGGTTCGGAATATGGCATCCTGACTTTATTGTTCATGATCCTACTCAGCTCTTGTTCCGTACAACAACGCATCAAAGTCAAAGAATACCCCAAGAACAAGCCCTTTATTTACAGCACCAAGATCAATATCGTCAACGAACTTCCCAAAGATGAGGAAAAACGGCTAACTTATGAACTAGAGAATTATTGGGATGATAGTTTACGTGTTAGACTTGCTCAGAGATATCTGGTATGGTATCGATTGAGTAAACCTCCGGTATTCGACAGTGTCAATATTGATCGCTCTGTCAATTTCATGAAGGCTTACCTAAATAGCCAAGGGTATTTCTATCCCAATTTCAAAGACTCAATTTTTATTGATACCGTCAAAGATCAGCTGCGTACCAATGTGATCATGGACATATCAACGGGGAAAAATATCACCATTGATTCGGTATCCTACAATTTTCAAGACTCGGCATTGAACGCACTGGTGCAATCTGAGATTTCAAAAAGTTTATTAAAAAAAGGGGGGCGTTATACCAAGCAAGTTATCGGCGATGAGCTCGACAGGCTTACTAATTTATTCCGTCAAAATGGGTACTATAATTTCAGTAGAGATGATCTAAGAGCTGTTGTTGACACATTGGGAAGTGAACTTTTACAATTGACATTGGACCCTTTTAAACAAGCGCAACTGATTGCTGATGCTGCTAAAAAAAGAAATGAAAATCCTACTTGGGATATTATGATCACTACCACTAGGGTTCTAACAGATTCGACGGGATTGAAACAAGTTAGCTTTGGTAATATTTATTACTATCCTGAAACAAATCTGTATGACATTCCTGATAGTGTTAAAAAGCGAACTGATTTTATAGTAGATACTTTTAGAAGCGGAATCATGAAGTACAATCAGGGAATATTTCGCTTTAGGCCTATGCGGGAACATACTTACTTTAAGAGAGGCGACAAATACAATGAGGCTGACTACTTTAAAACTTTAAATACCCTTGGACAATTAGGCGCTTGGCAACAAGTGGATGCCATTCTCGAGTCAAGAGATAAAGACTCTTTGGATGTCCACTTATTTATGGTGCCGGCCACCAAACAATCTGTTTCAGCAGAATTAGAAGGAAGTAGAAACTCCGGTGATGTTATCACAGGTAATACGTTGGGTATTTCCATGAACCTCAGCTACAACAACAAAAACAGATGGAAGCAGGCCATACAGCAACAAACTGTTTTAAGAACGGGTGTTGAATTGAATTTATTGAATCAAGCCAATAACCCTCTCTTACAAACTTTTTTGGTGAGTGCAAGCCACACATATGCATTTCCAAGAATACTCACACCTTTTCGCAGTTGGGGTAGCTCTAAGAAAGTAGAGAACAAAAAAACTTTACTGACACTCAATGGATCTTATATAGACAGAAGAAACTTCTATAAAGTAAATTCTTTTACAGCAAGTATCGGTTACGAATGGAGAAGCAGAAAAAGAAATGGAGATCACTTATGGTTGTTCAAACCTTTGAATCTTGAATTGTATGGCATCACCAGATTAGCAGGTCTTGATACCTTGATTCAAAAAAACCCATTCTTACAAGCTTCATTTAATGAAGGCAATATTGTAAGCCAAAGTTTATCGTTCATCAGTACCGGTACAAGTAGAATGAACAGGAACAGAAGTCATTATTTCAGAGTGGGTATCGAAGAAGCAGGTGGATTGTTTGGATTATTACCGGGTTTGAAAAATAATATCTATCGCTATATCAAAACCGAAACAGAATATCGTCAACTGACGCGCTATGATAAATCTGAATTAGCATACCGTGCATTTGCAGGTGTTGGTTATAATTATGGCAATGATCCTCGTATCGGAAGAACACTGCCCTTCTTTAAACAATTTATTGCCGGTGGCCCTTATAGCATGCGCGCTTGGGGACTCAGACAACTGGGTTTAGGTAGCTCTATCTTTAGTGATACAGTAAACAGTTCTTATCGCGATCGTTTTGGAGATATTCAACTAGAAAGCAATATTGAATATCGATTCACTTTGCTATCACTGGGATCATTCAAAGTGGGCAGTGCTTTTTTTGCGGATATCGGTAACATCTGGAATATTAAACGAAACAATCAAGACCCTGAATCCAAATTTTCCTTTAGTAATTTAGGAAGAGATCTAGCTATAGGTGTAGGTACAGGACTCCGATTCGATTTTTCGTATTTCCTGATTCGATTTGATTTTGCATACCGTGTAAAAGATCCAGCCAGAAATACCAATGGAGGGTGGATGAGTATCAGAAACTTTGTATGGTCTGAAACCAGATCTTCCGGATTAAAGATCAATAATATGGCGCTACAGTTCGGTATTGGTTTACCCTTCTGAGTTTTGCTTGAGTGCTGTTATTGCTTGTTCAAAAGAGTCCAGCGAATATGCATCATCCACAGAAAAATTACCGATCCTTGTTCTGCGCAAGCTACTCATAAAGCCTCCCACTCCTAATGCTGCTCCAAAATCATTGGCCAAACTTCTGATATAAGTACCTGTTGAGCAGACTACCCGAAAGTGCACTATCGGCAATTCAATTTTTTCAATCACAAATTGATGAATCGTTACCGGACGCGGTTCCAATACAACATTCTCACCTTTTCGAGCTGCCAGATAAACCGGCTTACCGTCTCGCTTGATCGCTGAGTGTGCAGGCGGTACCTGCATGATGGGTCCAATGAATGAACCGGTTGCGTTATGTATTTGCTCTTCTGTAAGATGACTGATATCTTTTTGATTTTCAGGAGCTGATTCGAGATCATATGTTGGCGTAGTAGCGCCAAGCGTAAAAGTACCTGTATACTCCTTCTCCATACCCATGTACTCATTGATCTTCTTGGTGAACTTACCTGTGCAAATAATCAGCAACCCCGTTGCCAAAGGATCTAATGTACCTGCATGTCCAACTTTAGAAATACGAGTAAGGATACGTACTTTTTTAACTGCATCGAAGGACGTCCATTCCAATGGCTTATCTAAGAGAATGACCTTGCCATCAAGATAAGGCTGTAACGCTGGATGTATTTCTTTCTGTCGCATTGGAAGACTCTTGTATTTGCAATGACACTTTTGTATTAATAAGCTCTTGCAAACAGAACCCTTTGGGTAGAAGGTTTGCCGGAAAGTATACACTTCCCTTCTTCTTGCTGATTCTCCAATGGTATGCAACGAATGGTAGCTTTTGTAAGTTCTTTGATCTTATCTTCTGTCTCAGCGGTACCATCCCAATGAGCAGCAATAAATCCTCCTTTGGTATCCAATAACTGAACGAATTCATCCCAACTATTAGCCGGTGTAATATGTTCATCGCGATATTGTTTCGCTCTATTGAAGATGTTTTGCTGGATTTCTTCCAACAGGTTTTGAATATAACCTGAAATACCCTCTAATGATACAGTTGTTTTTTCTTTGGTATCTCTTCTCGCTATCTCGGCTACATTGTTTTCAAGATCACGTGCACCTAAAGCAATACGAACGGGAACGCCTTTTAATTCATACTCAGCAAATTTCCATCCCGGTCTTGCATTATCGCTGTCATCATATTTAACAGAAATACCCAAGGCTTTTAATTCTTTCATTAAACCATGCACACGTTCATCGATCTGTGCTTTTTGTTCTTCGCCTTTAAAAATCGGAACGATCACTACCTGAAGTGGTGCAATACGTGGAGGTAATACCAATCCACTATCATCACTATGTGCCATTACCAGAGCTCCGATAAGACGAGTACTTACTCCCCAACTGGTAGCCCACACATATTCCAGTTTATTATTCTTGTCGCTGAATTTTACATCAAAAGCTTTCGCAAAATTTTGACCCAGAAAATGAGAAGTACCTGCTTGTAAAGCTTTTCCATCCTGCATCATGGCTTCAATACAATAAGTATCTTCTGCCCCTGCAAAACGTTCATTTGGAGTTTTTACACCTTTGATGACCGGAACAGCCATCCAGTTCTCCACAAAATCAGCATATACATTCAACATCTTTACTGTTTCTTCTACAGCTTCATCTTTAGTAGCATGCGCGGTATGACCTTCCTGCCAAAGAAACTCTGCTGTACGAAGAAATAATCGGGTTCTCATTTCCCATCTCACCACATTGGCCCACTGATTAACCAGAATGGGAAGATCGCGATAAGATTGGATCCATGTTTTATACGTATTCCAGATAATGGCTTCACTGGTTGGACGAACCACCAGTTCTTCCTCCAGTTTCGCTTCAGGATCTACAATCAATTTTCCTTTATTGGCCGGATCGGTTTTCAAACGATAGTGCGTAACAACCGCACATTCTTTGGCAAAGCCTTCAGCATTTTTTTCTTCTGCTTCAAATAAACTTTTGGGAATAAAGAGGGGGAAATACGCATTTTGATGACCGGTTTCTTTAAACATACGATCCAGCACATCACGCATGTTTTCCCAAAGTGCAAAACCATACGGTTTAATGACCATACAACCTCTCACTGCGCTATAATCCGCCAATCCACCTTTAATGATCAAGTCATTATACCATTGTGAATAATCTTGCGCCCGTGATGTGATCTCCTTACTCATAAAATATTATAGTTCTCTTAACAAAATAGATTGCTTACAGTTGTTAGTTGGCAAACTAATTGCCGCTATTAACATGAAGTCTGCAACAGCGCAAATGTATGTAACTTCACATTATATAACCTTCTCAATCCTGATGTTATGAAAAGAATGCTACTAGGGTCATTACTCACGATCGGACTTCTTTCTGGTTGTTCAACAGCCTACCAGTCTGGGCAGACCCCCGATGATGTTTATTATTCACCCGGGAAAGAGGGCGTTAATAAGCGTGAAGAAGATCGGATGAAAGAGCAACAAGAGCGCTATGAGGAATACATTAGCAGTCAGGATGATCGTTATTTACGAATGAAAGTTGCCAACAGAAATCGTTGGTCTGCTATTGATGACTTTAATTATTGGTATGATAGCAGATATGATTTTGGTCGTTACCAGGGTTTTGGTAATTGGAATAGCATGTATGCATGGAATAACCCTTGGAACAATCCTTGGAATCCTTCCTTTAATTATGGTTTATGGAGAATGCAACCCGGTTTAGGTTTTGGATGGGGTTGGAATAATCCGATGTACACTGTGATCGCTTATGCTTCCCCTAAGTTTTATAGCGGTGGACGTACATCAGGAAGTAATCTTTCAGCTTACCGCAATACCAAAGGCTTCAGTAATACAAACAGAGGTTTTTACAATGCTAAAACAGGCACATACAGCAATACGGGATCTGAATCGTCCAGTAATTTTGGAAGTTTATTGAAGCGTGTTTTCAGTGGTAGTTCTGCGAACTCAAATTTGGGTTCCAGTTTTGACCGCCCTGTCAGAAGTTTCTCCAATAATAATGGATCAACTGCTACACCAAGTAGTAATGCAGGTGGTAACAGCGGTGGTGTAAAAAGTACCGGCAGCAGTGCCAGTTCAGGCCGCGGCGGCAAAGGCAATTAATTCATCAATTCAGGTTGAACAGACATCAGGTGTAGAACACCTCACACTAAACCTATATCCAAACACATTGTAAGATGAAATCATATTTACTATCCCTGACAATCATACTATCCATCGCAGCTACTGCGCAGAACCCTGATTACTCTTTAAGGACTGCTTGGTTCACACAAAATGGTTCTGCCAGAAACATTGCCACAGGTGGCGTAATGGGCTCATTAGGTGGTGAGATCACCGCTAACCACGTGAATCCGGCAGGTATCGGATTGTTCAAGACCAATGAATTCGTGCTATCTCCCGGGTTCTTATTGAACAATAATAAATTCAAATATCGTGGTACTGATACGGTAAGTGATAAAACCAATTTTGGATATGGAGCTTCCGGTGTCATCTTAAGTACCGGAAATAAAAGAAGAAGTAAATGGACCAGTAGCGCCGTTGCATTTTCTGTAAACCAGCTTGCCAATTATAATAACCGTATCCAATTCAAAGGATTTAACAATATGAGTTCCTTCTCAGAACAATATCTGGAAGAGCTCACAAAAGATCTTGCTGATACCAATGCTGCATTAAGCAATTATGTATACGGATCATCCCTTGCGTTCAGAACATTTTTAGTAGATACAGCCAATGATGGCAATGGAAATTTTATCGGATATCAAAGTCTTGTTCCGATTTCAACCGGTGTTAATCAATTATATGATGCTACAACAAGAGGCGGCTATCATGAGATCGCATTGGGTGTAGCCGGTAATATGGAAGACAAAATGTATATCGGCGGAAGTTTAACGATACCTGTTATCAGTTATTCACGCGATCTGGTTTACAGAGAAACAGACGCTACCAATGATCCCAATAACCAGTTCAACAGTTTTGAGTTTCGTGAGAATTTTACCTCAAGAGGAATAGGTATTGGTGCTAAGATCGGTACGATTTACAAGCCCAAAGAATTTTGGCGTGTTGGGTTTGCCATTCATACACCACAATTTATTTCTTTCAAAGATCGTGTACGTGCTTCTATGACAGCCAATACTGAGAGTTATGCCGGAATTCGCTCAGAAAAAAGTGATAACCTCAATAGTGGAAATCCCGGTGAGAGTAATTATAATCTCATTACTCCATGGAGAGCCATTGTAAGTGCCAGCTATGTTTTTCGTGAAATAAAAGATACACGCAGACAAAGAGCTTTCATCAGTGCGGATATCGAGTATGTCAATTACCGCGGTTCAAGATTCTATGCAGCAGATGAAAATGATCAACCACTGGTGAATTATTACAAACAATTGAATGAAGTAGTGAAAGATACTTACAAAGGTAATTTCAATGTGAGACTGGGTGGCGAGTTAAAGTTTAATACCGTTATGTTCCGCTTAGGTACTGCATTCTATGGAAGTCCTTATGCTGAAGATGAGTTAAATGCCAACCGCATTCTCGCAACAAGTGGTATCGGCTACAGAAACAAAGGAATTTTTATTGATTTGAGCTATGCGCATATACTCAATAAAGATGTTCAGTTTGCATATCGCTTGAATGACAAACCCAACACTTTTGCAGAACAAACAGGTTCCAGAAGTACCGTGATGATGACTTTTGGCTTTAAATTTTGATACTATTGATATAAACCCTGCTCAAGCAGTATTTTCTTGATCTGCGAAACAGGTTCAACAGCAGCATTCACCCAATGGATGCTGCTGTCTTTTTTAAACCAGGTCATTTGTCTCTTTGCATACTGTCGTGTGTGTTGCTTGATCATTGTCACTGCATTCTCTAAAGATATCTTTCCATCCAAGTGATCAATAATTTCTTGATACCCTACTGTTTGCAATGCATTGAGATGTTTATAAGGATACAATGATTCTACTTCACGCAATAAGCCGTCTTCTATCATTTTTTCTACACGAAGATTGATCCTCTCATTCAATACAGCCCTCTCCATCTCTAACCCAATTTTCAATATTTTGAAAGGACGCTCTGCTTTTTTCCCAATTCTGAAATCAGTGATTGATCTACCCGTGCCTTCCAATATTTCTAATGCACGCAATAGTCTGTGAGGATTTTGTTGCTCGGCCGTTTGCCAGAAAAGTGGGTCACGTGAAGCGATTTCATTTTGTAACCATTGTAAACCTTTTTCAGCGTACGATTCATTGAGTTGCAGCCTGATAGCAGGATCTATTTGCGGCATGTCATCTATCCCTTCACAAAAAGCTTTGATGTATAATCCCGTTCCTCCACATACCAGTACCACATCATGTTGTTTGAAAATGGTATCCGCCTTCTGCAAAGCATAGGTTTCATACATACCTGCATTCACATCATCGTGAATAGAATGAGATGCTATAAAATGATGGGGTATTGATGCAAGTTCAGCAGGGGTGGGACTTGCCACACCAATTTTCATTTCACGGTAACATTGTCTTGAATCAGCGGAAATGATCTCTGTTTGAAATGCTTTTGCCAATTCAATTGCAACAGCAGTTTTACCTACAGCCGTTGGACCTACGATCAATATGGCTGTATTCGAAGACACTAATAATAGAATATATCTGAAGTGTTACTAAAATTCTTCTTCACTGCTTTCTTCTGACCCAAAATCATCGCCATCGGATTCCCCCTCCTCTCCTTCTTCACCAAATCCATCCGAAGCTTCTGTGAGATCATATTTTTCTTCGATATCAGCAAATTTATCCCCCAACAAACTCTTTGTTCCGTATTGTTGTGGTCCGATGCCCTCTACTCGTGAAACAGCAGGATAGCTTAATTTGTTACTTTCCTCTTTACTCACATTGATCAACTCCACAAGGAAAGTCCAGTTCTTGGCAAAATCGTAGATATAAATGAACTTTTGATTGGTGTCTCTGATCTCACTACCGATGATAGTTTCATTCATCAATAAAGGCTCAGCCACATATGATTTATCATATCGCTCAAAGCTGATCTCACGACCTCTTTGCCAGTTGTCATTGCTCCTGAAAAAAGTAGCTTGATGTTTATGATCAAACTCATAAGCTTTCAAGATCGCAAAATGCAGATCAATAAAATATTGTGTATGCTTGATCACAATATCGCGATACACCGCATCATCTTCCTCCAAATAAACCCTGAATTTCAGAACAGCCATTCTTTATGCTTAAATCTATTATATAATGAATGTCAACATCACCTGTGTTGCACGAAATGCTAAAATACAATTTATTCAACGGCCTCCAAGTTCAGTTCCTTACCCTTTTCCAACATAAATTTCCGCGCCGCTTCGTATTCATTGGGGATCACACCATCCAATATGGCTTCTCTGATAGCATCTTTGATCACTCCTACTTGTCTGCCGGGAGTTAATCTGAACGTTTCCATGATCATTTCCCCTGTGATCGGCGGCTGCCAATTTCGGATACGATCTGCATCTTCGACTTCCAACAGTCGCTCTTTTACCAGCTCAAAATTTTGGAGATACCGTTTTACTTTATGCTTATTCTTACTCGTAATATCAGCAGAACATAACATCATCAGAGCATCAATATCTTCACCTGCATCAAAAAGTAATCTTCGTACTGCACTATCAGTGATATTCTCTTTGGTAAGACTTATGGGTCTCAAGTGAAGCAGTACCAATTTTTGAACTTGCTTCATCTTTTCATTTAAAGGCAGCTTCAGCTTTGTAAATATTTTAGGGACCATTCTGGCACCTACTACTTCGTGCCCATGAAATGTGAAACCATGTCCTTCTTCAAATTTTTTTGTTGCGGGTTTACCAATATCGTGTAACAACGCAGCCCATCTTAACCATAGATCATCGGTAGATGCGGCCATATTATCCAGTACCTGAAGGGTATGATAAAAGTTGTCTTTATGACCAAGTCCGTCAATGTACTCTGCACCATGAAGATCTACCATCTGAGGAAATATCTTTTGCAAGAGACCTGTTTTGAATAAAAGATCCCAGCCAACAGATGGCTGATCACAAAGCATGATCTTATTCAACTCATCCGTGATACGCTCCTGAGAAACGATACCGATACGATGTACATTGGATGAAATAGCTGCCAATGTTTCCGGCACTATGGTATACTTGAGTTGCGCAGCAAAACGAATAGCTCTCATCATTCGTAATGGATCATCACTGAATGTTTGAGAGGGTTCCAATGGCGTCACTATCTTCTTCTCATGAATAGCTTGAATTCCATTGAATGGATCAATAAGTTTTCCATAATCATCCTTATTCAGACTAATGGCCAATGCATTGATCGTAAAATCGCGTCTGTTTTGATCATCCTCGATAGTACCGGGAGCCACTTCCGGCTTACGGCTGTTTTGCGCATAGCTTTCTTTACGTGCACCTACAAACTCAATTTCGAGGTCTTCAATCTTGATCTGTGCTGTTCCAAAATTTTTGAAAAAAGATACATAGGGTTTGGGCTGAAAAGCTTCCGCTACTTTATGTGCCAGTGTGATACCATCTCCAATACAAACAATATCAATATCCTTGGTAGCCCTGCCAATGATTTTATCACGCACAAAACCTCCAATGAGGTAACAGGGCATATTCAATGCTGCTGCTGCCTTTCCTATCTTTTGAAAAATAAGTGCTTCTTTATCGGTACAAACAATATCCATGCAGAGCAAAGGTAACTTGTTTCCTTATTTATCAGGAACTCAGGCTGTTCAATAACTGTTCTGTTTGAATGGTGCGGGCACAATTGAAATGTTTTTCCGGACAAGCTGCATGTCCGTGTAGCCCACATGGCCTGCAAGAAAGGTTTTCCTGACTTTCTACAACAGTACTTTGATCTGAAAGTGGACCATAACCAAATCCGGGGATGGTGGAACAATACACTGCTGTTACAGGCGCATTCATGGCAGAAGCAAAATGCATGGGTGCAGAATCATTCACATAATTCATCACCGCAGTTTTCATCAATGCGGCAGATTCTAGAAAGGATAATTGTCCACTAAGATCGACCACTCTATCGTTAGTCTGTTTACGTATCGTATCACAAAGATGTTTGTCGCCGGGGGCTCCCAATAAATAAATCGAATAGTGAACAGGCAACTGATGGATCAAATCCACCCATTGATCGGCAGGGTATTGCTTTGTGAACCACACCGATGCGGGTGCAATACAGATATACGGCTGTTGCCGGTGAACTGTGATCTTTTCAAAAGCTTTAGCGGTCGGATACAATGCAGGTCTACCGGCACTTTCATCCGTAAAAGAACGGATCAATGCATGATTACGTTGTATTTCATGAGTGGCATCACCTACACCGGAAAAATGATGGGGGATGATATCAGTGAAGAAAAAACGAAATGGGTTTTTATCAAATCCAATCTTTCTATCGGCACCTGAGAAAGCGGTAAGAAAGCCTGTAGCGAAATAGCGCTGCACATTGATCACTACATCATATTTTCTTCGACGAATAGTGCCTAATAATTGAAAGAGATGTTTGTACTTAGCAGATTTTTTATTCCATATCAATACTTGATGTAAAAATGGATGATTATCGAACAAGGATTCATTGCCTTTTCGAACGGCAATATCAAGTTCAGCATCGGGGAAATGTTGGTGAAGTTTTTCCAACAAACCTGTGGCCAATACCACATCACCAATAAAAGCAGTTTGAATGATCAAAATACGCTGCATGCCACAAAACTAATACAAACGAACTTGATCAGTACTTACTCATACTCCAGTTCATTGCTAAAGAATTCCCAGTCAAATAAAACATACGTTGAAATGAGATGTCTGAATCCTCTTCTTTTCTTACGCTGTGTGACTGTATGTTGTTGAAACTTCGAGGAACTAATGGCATGGCGCTCCAGCCCCAGATTGAGGATGGCTTGCAGAAAGGGCTGCATTTTCTCATTCGGAACGTCTAGTATTACGCGTGCCATAGTGTATTGCTTACTTTAAGTTTGCACTTTATTACAACAAATACAATTAAAAGTTCAACAAAATTTTTGCCAAAAACACATGAAAACCCGCTAAAGCACTCAATGACAGCTAATTAACAAATTTTGTGAGTTTCACACAGGCTTATGCACAATTAGGAGCGAATGATGATCAATTCACCATTTTTATCCCATTTGACCACCGAAGAGGGTTTATAGTAGTTCTCATCTGATTGTCTGTAACGTACCACATAATCAACCCCTTCTTTGATCAAAGGATCGATATCTTGAAAGGATCTTGGAGCCGGATAACCTGAAAGATTCGCAGAAGTGCTTACAATGGGCTTGCGGAAACGTTTGATCAAATGTTTACAAAAAGAATCGGTTGTAATACGAATCGCCACAGATCTGTCTTCTGCCAATAATTGATCGGCCAAACCAATACCGCCTTCATAAACAACCGTTATTGGCTTACTCACCCCTTTGATATAGTCAAAGACCTGGAGCTCGGGCTGGGTAACATATTGAAGAATTTCTCTTTCATCAGCCATCAGTACAACCATGGGCTTATGATCGGGGCGTTGTTTTAATTGATAGATTTTCTCCACTGCGGATTCATTGGTAGCATCACATCCAATACCCCAAATGGTATCTGTTGGATAGAGGATCAGTCCGCCTTTATCCAGTATTTCCAAACAAGCATCGATATCACTTTGAAAGGGAAGCATTGTCATTGCAATGTACAAATTGTGCCCAATATGACTTTCAGCATTTATACTTTCCCATGAACCTGTATGTTTGCAAAAATTTTAGGCAATGGAACTGAAAAAACTAATCGAAGAAGCATGGTCAAATAGGGAGCTGTTACAAAACAATACCTATAGTGATGCAGTAAGAGCTGTTATTGAAGAGGTAGACAAAGGAAGATTAAGAGTGGCCTCTCCTGAGCAGGATAAATGGGTAGTGAATGAATGGGTCAAGCAAGCGATTCTGATGTATTTCGGTATTCAACAAATGCAGACTTGGACACTGCCCCCTTTCGAGTTTTACGATAAGATGTTACTGAAAAGTAACTACAAAGAATTGGGCGTGCGAGCCGTGCCACATGCTGTTGCTCGTTATGGTGCCTATGTAGCGCGTAATGTGGTGTTAATGCCAAGCTACGTAAATATTGGAGCTTATGTAGATGAAGGTAGCATGGTAGATACATGGGCTACTGTTGGTAGTTGTGCTCAAATAGGTAAAGGAGTTCACTTAAGTGGAGGTGTTGGTATTGGTGGTGTACTGGAACCCTTGCAGGCGAGTCCGGTGATCATTGAAGATGGCTGTTTTATTGGTAGCAGATGTATTGTGGTAGAAGGGGTGATCGTTGAGAAAGAAGCCGTACTGGGGGCCAATGTTGTACTTACACAATCTACCAAGATCATTGATGTGAGTGGCGATGAACCAATTGAATACAAGGGTCGGGTTCCTGCCAGAAGTGTAGTGATCCCCGGAAGCTATACCAAGAAATTCAATGCCGGTGAATACCAAGTGAGTTGTGCACTCATCATCGGACAACGCAAAGCCAGCACAGATCTGAAAACAAGTCTGAATGATGCTTTGAGAGATTTTAATGTGAGTGTTTAGTCAAAAGCATATAGCAAATGGATCATAGCACATTGAAGTATAGTTTTGCTATACACTATATGCTATGACCCATTTGCAAAAAAATAAAGTGAACCTATCATCATCAAAAATTAACACCCTCGGTTTTCTCATCACCATCAGTGGTGCTATCTTCTTTTCAACCAAGGCCATTTTTGTAAAGTTGGCTTTTCAGGATACAAAAGTAGATGCAGTGACACTGTTGAGTTTACGAATGTTGTTTTCACTTCCATTTTATATAGGTGCAGTATGGATCGCTCACCGTAAAGAGGGTGTTGTAAAACTTACCAAAAGACAGTGGTTATGGGTATTGATCATGGGGTTGTTTGGATATTATTTAAGCAGCTTATTTGATTTTATTGGATTACAATATGTCTCTGCAGGATTGGAACGTTTGATCCTTTTCCTATATCCCACTTTCGCTGTACTGATCAATACTTTTTATTTCAAGACCCAACTAAGCCGTATACAGTTATTGGCTTTGATATTGACATACATCGGTATTGGAACTGCTTATTGGGGTGAGATCAGATCCGCACATTATGGACCTCAATTTTTTTATGGATCATTTATGATCTTTTTATGCGCCGTTACCTACTCCTTTTATCTTGTAGGTACAGGCAGATTGGTTAATGCTGTTGGTGCAACCAGGTATACTGCCTACGCAATGCTGGCCGCAACTGCCGGGATCTTTATTCATTTCCTTATCACACAGCCAGCTGGCAATATAGCTCTAACTGCACCGCTTGCAGGCTATGGTATTGCATTGGCTATTATTGCTACTGTATTACCCTCATTCATGATGAGTGTGGGCATGAAAAAGATAGGTAGTAATAATGTGGCGATCATAACAAGCATTGGTCCTGTATCCACCATTTTACAGGCACATTTTTTTCTGGGTGAAACCATCATTCCGGAGCAAATAATAGGTACTGCACTTGTTATTATTGGTGTACTATTGATCGGATGGCAGTCTAAAATTGCCTCTGAACCCAGTTAATCGATTGGATTCTTTTTTTACCGACGTTTTTCCGCCACTTACCGCCTTCTCTCCTGTTATTACCTAATTCCACTTCTGAAGGATTAGCTGCCACTATAGTTTTGTGCTAAATCGTTTAAACATGAAAAATAACAGCTACGATATCAGAAATTATAATGATAGATTGTTTACAGGAATCGTCCTCATCCTAGTGGGTGGTGCCATCTTATTAAAACGATTAGGAGTATACTTTCCAAGTTGGCTATACGACTGGTCAGCTATTGTAATTCTGATCGGTTTACTCTCCGGTATCAAAGTAAAATTCAAAGGAGTTTCCTGGATCATTTTTACTGTCGTGGGTGTATTCTTTATGCTGGACGAGTTGGTAAAAGACATGAATATTCGTCCGTTCATTTGGCCGGCATTAATTATTGGCATTGGTCTTATTTTATTATTACGACCCAAAAGAAAAACCATTAATGTGCAAGACGCTGAAGAAAGTATACCGGCTGCAGTAACAGAAATAAAACCTTATGATACAGAAGTAAATGTTGCGATGGATGATTACATTGAATGTACTTCTGTATTTGGTGAAGTGAAAAAATTGGTGACATCCAAAAGCTTTAAAGGTGGTGAAGTGGTCTGCTTTATGGGAGGCTCACAGATCAATCTTTCACAAGCAGATATACAAGGACCTGTTTTTTTGGAAGTAACGATCGTTTTTGGAGGAACCAAATTGGTGGTGCCACCCAATTGGGAAATCAGATCGGAATCTGTAGCAGTCTTTGCAGGTATTGAGGACAAAAGAAATCTTTTACCGGGAAGTCGCTTCGATCCAAACAAGGTATTAATCATTAAGGGCACTTCTGTTTTCGGTGGTATAGAGATCAAAAGTTTTTAATCAATCTAATCTTCTTCAACCATGGAATGGTACCTCGCAAAACTTGTCTACCGCTTTCAACCTGTAACAGAAAAAGGCGCAGTTCATTTTGAGGAGCAGATCAGATTATTAGAGGCTGAAGATGAATTACATGCATTTCACAAAGCACAGCTGATTGGCAGTCAAGAAGAATGTCATTTAAAGGATGATAATGATGGAATTCACTGGCATTTTATAGATGTCATACAAATACTAAGATTACACCAACAGATGGATGGCGCAGAAGTCTTATCACAACCTTATAAAACTTTAGACCCGGAGGGATACCAAAAAAAAATCAGGTTAAAAGCTGCATATTTGTTATCAGACTGTACTGATCAATTTCTTCAATCACGATAATACATGGTAACATCCATTACAAAAGGACGAAGTTTTTATCTTGCTTTTACCTCTTGGTGGATGGTATGGACAGTGATACATGTATGGGTGTTAGGTGAATATGAAATTGCGCCTTTATCAGCGTTCATAGATGCTGCGATCTCCAATATTTTGTTGGCTTCCTTTTGTTTGCTTGTAGTGAATAATATGCAATACTATTTGCCAAGAAAAGAAAGATATTGGTATATACTCATCGTGAGTTTGGTGTTAAGCAGTATCTATTTATTCTTAGGAAGGTTGATACTTCGCTTTCTTTTCAAGGAAAATGAGGGCTATCTGAATCTGCTGAAACAATCATTTTATATCAGGTATATCACCGGATTTTTAATGATCGGCTGTATGTCTATGATCAGTTTATTATGGTATACGTTAAAAGAACAACAAGAAAATGAGCAAAGAAAAGAAGAAGCGGAAAAAATTGCCAAAGATGCAGAGTTGCTAAAACTCAGACAACAATTACAACCTCATTTTTTATTCAATAGCTTGAATTCCATCAGCGCTCTTGCAGGAACTCAACCGGAGAAAGCAAGGCATATGATTCAACAATTATCTGACTTCTTGCGGGGCACTTTGAAGAAAGAGGAGCATCAATGGGTAAGTCTGAGGGAAGAACTACATCATCTTGAATTATACCTTGAAATAGAGAAAGTACGTTTTGGTCATCGGTTACAAACTGTCATGAAGATTGATGATCAGGCTGCAGATATGATGATACCTACCTTATTGTTACAACCTGTAGTAGAGAATGCGATCAAATTTGGTTTGTATGATACTACCGAAGAAGTATTGATCAGTATCAGTGCCTTCGCAAATAATGATCACTTATTGGAAATAACCATCCAAAATCCTTTTGATCCATTGACAACGGATCATACACATGGGACCGGTTTTGGGCTGGCATCTATTTCACGAAGATTGTATTTGCTATTTGCCCGACAGGATTTGATTCGAACTGAGAAAAAAGAACAGCTATTTTCAACACATATCGCTATACCACAGTTTAACCATGAAAGTAATCATCATTGATGACGAGCCTCTTGCCAGAGGCATTGTAAAAGAGTATTTACAATTATACCCTGATCTGGAACTGGTTCAGGAATGTGGGGATGGATTTGAAGGTGTGAAAGCCATACAACAATATCAACCTGACCTGGTGATACTGGATATTCAAATGCCCAAAATCAATGGCTTTGAAATGTTGGAACTAATTGAAAATCCTCCTGCGATCATATTTGCAACTGCATTTGAAGAATTTGCAATCAAAGCTTTTGAAACACATGCAGTAGATTATTTACTAAAGCCATTTAGCAAAGAAAGATTTCAGAAAGCGATTGAAAAATGGAGACAGACTGAAATAGCAACACAACAAGGGCGAACCAATGAGTTGATTGATGCCGCTACAATTTCACCCCAACAACAGAATAGAATCGTATTAAAGGATAATGGAAAGATTAAGATCATTCCAACACAACAAGTGCAATATTTTGAGGCGGCTGATGATTATGTAAAAATTCATACTGCTGAAGGAGTGTTTCTAAAAAATAAGACCATGCAATTCTTTGAAGAAAAAATGGATGCAGGAAGTTTTGTGAGAATTCATCGTTCTTACCTGGTGAACGTACACCTTATCAGCAGAATTGAGCCTTATGAGAAAGATGGGCACCTCGCCATTCTTAATATTGGTATCAGACTACCTGTTAGTAAAACGGGGTATTTGAAACTAAAAAGCGCTCTGGGTATTTGAGTAAGTAACTAGTTCTTGGATCTATGACCGAAAGAAAATTTTTCGGCAGTTTCAACAATAATATCCGGAATAGAAGCAAAATCCTTGGCCTTATCCAGAAAATAGTCAGCACCGGCTTGCATACATTCAGTTCTATAACCGGATAAAGTATTGTTCGTGAGGATCACCACAATGGGGTCAATAGATTTATTACTGCGAATATCTTTCAGCATCTGTAAACCATTTTTACCCGGCAAATTGATATCAAGAAAAATCAATGAAGGACTATAGTCTTCTATCCACTGATCAGCTTCTTCAGCACTAGTGGCTGTTCTTACTTCCTGAACCTGCCCCATGCCTGATACTAAATGCTGAACACGCTGCAGAATAAATTCTGAGTCATCCACCAGTAATATTTTCAGCATATTATCTATCATAACAGATATGGATATCATTCCAAAATTTTTAAAAAGGCTTTGCAGGAAAATACCTGCAAAGCCCATATAGCCGGAGGCTATAAGGTTTTTCTAGGACAATAAGTTTTAGTCAACCGAAACAGTTGACACGTTTTGGACTTTAATAAGGATAGAGGAATTTTAAAAAGGATTATCGGCTACTGGTGGGGGAAAGCTCGACCATACAAAGGACAATGAAACAATCTGATTACCCTATACTATGATACGTGAAATAAATGTAGTGATAGCACTACACATAAATCGTTTTTTCACGGTTACACGATATTGTTTTGTATGGCGTACTTCACCAATTCAGCATTATTATGCAACTTCATTTTATCCATGATTCTGGCCCTATAAGTGCTGATAGTATTGACATTTAAAGAAAGTATTTCTCCAATTTCGGAAATACTTTTTCCCATTACAATCATTTTAAATACCTCGAACTCTCTATCGGATAGTTGTTCATGTGGGGCCCGTTGATCTTTTTGTTCGAGAGATCCTGCCAGTACCTCGGCAACCTCACTGGTAATGTACTTTCGTCCACTCAGGATTTGCTGTACAGCCTTTACCAATTCATAAGGAGCACTTTCTTTGGTAAGATAACCGGATGCTCCGGCCTTGATGGCCCTCACCGCATATTGTTCAGGAGTATGCATGCTAAGCATGAGAACCGGAGTATTAGGAGCGTGTTCTTTGATTTGTTTGAGTATTTCAATACCGGAATAGCCGGGCATACTGATATCAGAAATAATGATGTCCCATTTCTCGCTGATCGCTTTTTTGAAAAGATCTGCAGAGTCAGCCACATCTTGTACCTCAGCCAAAGGCATAGCTTCCAATAATATCTTTCGCAATCCTTCTCTGATTAGACTATGATCATCTGCAATCAAAATTCTCATTGATATCTCCTTTTCAGTAAGTAATGGTTAATGGGGTATATTCAAAAATACATATCTATTCTCTCTATACACGGATTATTGTGTAGGATTATTGTTTTGATCAGTAAAAATATTTTGACATACATCCAATTATATCTTATCAAAAGCAATGATCCAAGTACCAAAGAATCATTCATAAACTCATGCCAATAGAAAAATACTTCTTTTTTAAGAAGAAAAGAAATTTACAATATAGGGTACAAAAAAGAGAGTGGGGCAACTGGTTGCCCCACTCTCTGGTCTTTACAATACGGTATAGGATTAATATGCTAAAGGAGATTGGATCGAAAGAAAAATGTAATAAGAGATTATTACATTTTTTTGGTTTTTTGGATATCGGCGAAATAATTCTTTCGAATCATTTACTAGGTGCAAGATACATTCGTCTGAGGCGAAGTATTGTGTTTATTTCACTGATTTACTCCGTTTAAAACACTGAATTTTATGCAAATGAAATTCGCGGATTATGTAAAAAAAGAAAGTAAAACATTAATTATCAATTATTTACAATATCACAAACAATGATATTCAATAAAAATGTTATTTTGATTCCTATTGAGCTGAGCTGCAAAGCGCAATAATATCCTTGATTTTTCTTTCATCTAGTGGTTTAGAGAAGATATCCTTCACTGTAGCATAGGTTCTGGCTTTATCGATATCCTCGTAGTAAACAGAAGAGGTAAACATGATGATATGGATCTTCTCAAATCCGGGTCTTTTTAATTTGTCAAACTCTGCCAAGAACTCCCAACCATCCATAACAGGCATATTGATATCTAACAAAATAATATCAGGTAGTTGATCGAGGTTATCGGCGCGGGACTGTAAGTATTCTATGGCTTCATGTCCGTTTAAAACGGTATCAATTTGTGGAGAAGGCATATAGATGCGAAGCATTTCCCTGCTTAGGAAATTGGTTACATCATCATCATCAACCAGCAATATATGGTGACCCGGTTCACTCATAGGATAGCTTTTTTTTCTTTAGGAATACATGAAACATGCTTCCTTTATTCACAATACTTTCAACGGCGATCTTACCTTCCAAAGCCTCGATCTGGTTTTTGATAATATATAATCCCAGTCCCTTTCCGTCTTTGTTGTCATGAAAACGCTGATATAGACCAAATATTTTGTTGCCGTATTTTTCCATATCGATACCCGTCCCATTATCTTTCACATAGAGTATAATATATTCCCCATCTTCCTCAGTGCTGACAGTGATTTCAGGTGGCACATCAGGTTTACGATATTTGATGGCATTGGTCAATAAATTCAATAAAATACTATGCAATACTTTTCTTGAAAACAGCATCGATGGCGCTTTCGAAAAATCAGTGTGAATGGTTGCTTCTTTCAGTCTTATCTCTTCTGAAATCAATTCCAATACCTTATTCAATTCCTGATCGAAATACAGCACTTCATCTTTTTCTGCCATGTTTGCCCTTGATGATAATATTTCATTCAGATCATTCAAGGTCGCATGCAGTCTTTCGACACTCATCTCCATTTTTTCAAGAAAAACCAGATTACGCTCAGACAAGTGTTCCTTATCAAATAAACTCAACAAACTGATCAGATTGGCGACAGGCGCTCTTAAATTATGCGATGTGATATATGCAAACTGCTGTAGCTCGCGGTTACTGTGCATTAACTCTTGCGATAATTGCCTTAGCTCTATTTCTTTTTGTTTGATATTATCCACGTCCAAATGAATACCCGACAAACGGATAGCCTTACCGGTTTCATCACGCATGCTGGCTTTACTCATTGTCAGTATCCATTTCCACCTGCGATCTTTTGTTCGCATACGAATCATTGCCTGATAAACATCACTTTTCCCATCCAAATGATCGTTGAGTAGCTGTAACAGGCCCGACTTTTCATTGGGGTGCAACAATTGTTCAAAAGTGGAGAAACTATTAGACAATTCCTGTGGCTCATAACCCAACATCAATTTCCACTGATCATTAAAATACACTTCGTTGTTCTTGATATCCCAATCCCATATACCTAGACCTGCAGCCACGGTAGCCATTTCCAATCTTTGTTCACTGATACTTAACAAATGTTGCGCATTGGCTCTTTCAATAATTTCTGCTTCCAGTTGTTCGGTCCTCTTTTTTACAGCTCGTCTAAGAGAGAAACCATACAATACAGAGATCAATAACAATGAAAGAACAATGATGGAAATGTATACGGCATTTCTGAAAAATTTAGACGTTACTTTCTGTGTTCCATCATACAAAAAGCCCGTCAAATCAGGTGTATTTTTGATAAGCCCTAATTGACGATGTACGTCTACAATATGACGCCATCTTCCCTCATTCATGTGTCCAATCTCAACCAGATCAGGCAATATCAGATTACGCATCGCTTCTGCCTCTACCAATAGATCATCTTTGGTAACACCCCTCTCTTTTACACCCGGTAAGGTTAGAATGTAATCAGCGATCTCACTTGTATGACTCATGGCATAAGCCCAGCCTTTGAAACTTGCCTCCGTAAATTTTCGAATGAGTAATGGTTCTGTTTCTGCGAGATTTTTTTTGGTAAATAAAACGTCTCCATAAAAATCGATCCCATAATTAATGGGAAGAATAAAAGAAGGTTCTACACCTAATTTTCTGAGTTGATTTACTTCTACAGAGATATAAGCTGAAATAGCATCCGCTTTATCCTCGATCAAATCCGTATTCTTCCAGCTGTGTGATAATAATTTCAAAGAATCCGGTGCGATGCCCTCACGAAGAAACACAGCTTTTAATTCTGTCCAACCCTGATCGGGAGATGCCATCAAACGCTTTCCAATGAGATCAGAAGGAACGTTGATATTTTTTTGTTTGAGTGATAAGATCGTATACGGCGAGTGTTGGAAAATAGCCCCCAATGCCACAAGAGGTTGGCCATTTGCATACTCAACTACCAGATCAGAACCAGTAATGCCAAAATCGGCCTCATCTTTCAATACCTGTGGTAAAGGTGCATGGGAAGGATCTCCTGGAATTAATTTTACTTTTAATCCTTGTTCTTTGTAAAAGCCTTTTATTTCAGCAGCGTAATATCCTGCAAACTGAAATTGATGCCACCACTTTAGTTGAACACGTAAAGAATCATCCGCTGCTAATAGCTGTACAGAACAGATCAAAGTCAGCAAACCAAATATCCAGGATTTAAGCAAGATGGGGCGGCCTTCAAACACTTTCATCAAATTACTATCTCAATATACTTTTTTTTCGGTTCGGCTCAATCTTGAACAGAAAAATAGTGTGTTTATAGGTATATACAGGTATCCGATCAATAAAAAAGAGACAACGTTAATTGTCTCTTTAAGAAGTGCCCAGGACTGGATTCGAACCAGCACACCCGTGAAGGCGCTGCGACCTGAACACAGTGCGTCTACCAATTTCGCCACCTGGGCAGGTGTTTTCAGCTGATGGGCTGATGTTTCAGGGCTGCAAATATAATAGCAAAGCGCCCTTTCTGCCAAAGTAAATTTTAAAACGGTTCATTTAAATCCACTCAAAGTACCATCAGGCTACAACCTCTGATATCACTATGATCCAATCTCCCCCATACTTCAAATTTGCCATCTTCATAAACCCTACCTACATCTTCCGTTGAAATAAAGGAGCAACTGTATACATTAGCCAAATCAATAAGCTGTATCACCCCTTTTCCTATTTGTCCCTCCCCTAGCGGATCCTCTTCATCTCGAACCCTTACTTTCAACCATGGCGGACATTCAAAGATGCCGTCCCCTTTGGAATAGGCCTGACTTAACAACTCTGTCATACCGTATTCAGAATGTATGGTTCGAACTCCTAACTGTTTTGATAGAAATGAATGCACTTCTATCCTTGTGATCTCTTTTCTTCTGCCCTTCATCCCTCCGGTCTCCATGACAATGGTATGCTTCAAATTCTGAGGATAAGCAGTCGCAAAATCCAGTAACCCGAAAGTAACTCCTAGCAAGAGTGTCTTTTGTCCGGATTGTTCTAATGCTTTTAATGTCTGATCCAATTCATCATGGTTATACAGGTAGAACCCGCTGTTAGGGTGCCCCGTCATTTTGATCAACTCATCTGCCATCATCACCAAGGAGGAATGTTGTCTTTCCAGATAAGCGGGTAAAAGAGCAAGAATGCACCACTCATTGATCTTGCCATAAAACATTTCAAAAGCTTGGATGAAACTGCGTCTGTAAATATCCATATCTCGCACCCAGTGGCGGCTGTTTTGGCTTTGCGTGGTTCCGCTACTTTCAAAAAAATGTACTGCCTCAGGTCCCGATAATACCTTTTGTTGTTTAAAGAACGACACAGGCAACGATGGAATTTGTTCTCGTGTCTTAATATCGAGTGGATTTTTACCAATTAACTCACACCATTGACGATAAACAGGATTGTGCTGATACTGAAACCGGAATACATCCATGCACACTTCATCGAAATGGTCAACAGAAAGAGAGAAAATATTGTTAACATCAAAGGGTAATCCGGTCATCTATTGTGATGTTTTAACTAAATTTGATATGAAAGCAGTACGAATGAAGGCAAAATTATTGATAATAAGTGCAATTACGCTGGCATTAGTCGCCTGCAAGAAAGATACCTATACCACCAAACCTCAGTTAACCTTCAAAAGTGTGAATGGAACAAGTTTTGGTCCAAATTCGGCGATCATCTTTTCGATTGAATTTACTGACAGAGAAGGAGATATTCAAGACAGTATCTGGGTGCAAAAAGTAACCCGAGTAAACGGCTGCAATAATTTTAGTGATCGTGTAAAGATCCCGTCATTTACACCCACCAGTAATCTGAAAGGTACTTTTGAAATTGGCTATAGTACAGGCAATATACCCGGTAGCAATTATACAGTGATCCCTACCTGCAGCAGAACAGATACTTGTTTCTTCCGTTTCTGGGCAAGTGATATAGCAAAAAATAAAAGTGATACTGTGGTATCTCCCAACATCATCCTTAGAAGATAAGGATCGTTTCCTGACTTCCCAGCTTTTGTAAGCTATGGTGAAAGCACTTGATAGATTATTCCATACTTTTTTCTTTGGCAACTACTTTTATGGTATCTGTGCCGTTGCATTGTCATTGGAAGCCTCACTTCAACAAGGTTTTCAATCAAATCATGTATCCTGGTATCTTTTACTGTTTACCGGAACGATTGTGTATTACACCATTGCCTATCTACATGAAAAAAGCCATCCAAGTATCAATCCACGCACCATTTGGTATAAAGAACATCAGGGTTGGATTAAAAGATCTCAACTAGGACTGATAACGATAGCCATAATTTGTGGCGTATATCTGATTGGCTCCTATTGGTCAGCTTTACAGTATATCAAAGGCTGGCAAGTGGTGTTGATCTTGATCTTTCCATTATTGGCCTTATGGTATTACAGTGATGTCATTCCGGGACTTCAATGGTCAAGTCTCCGCTCCAGAGGATGGATCAAACCTTTTGTGATTGGTTTTATATGGGCGGGGGCAGTCAATATATATCCGGCCATTCTTTCAGCACTTGAAAACGATCGCAGTTATGAGCCTACGCTCTTTCACTTCCTACTGTTCCTTAAAAATGGCATGTTCATCTCCATGCTATGTATCCTTTTTGATATAAAAGATTATGCTACTGACCACAATCAAGAACTCAAGACCTTTGTTGTGAGATTTGGTCTTCGTAAAACTCTATTTTATATTATTATACCTCTGACCATCATCGGATTAGGTACTTTTCTGGTCTATGGCTTTTTACATGACTTTCCGCTGATTCGCATGGTCATCAACACTATCCCCTTTATTTTGTTGATAATTGTGACCTATCACATGCACCGTCGTAAAAGCATTCTCTATTATCTTGCAATCATTGACGGATTAATGTTGGTGAAAGCTCTTTGTGGTATTACCGGAAGTTTCATACACCACTCCTGAACAGAACTTATTATTTTAATTGAACATGTTATGGCAAAAGCAAAAACAGTCGCAAAGACAAAGTCTAAATCTATTCTGACAGATAAATCACTCGATTTTCTAAAAAAATACATCAATACACCCTCTCCTGTTGGTTTTGAAAGCAGCGGGCAAAAGGTATGGTTAGATTATGTAAAACCATATACAGACAGCTTTTTTACAGACCCTTATGGAACAGCAGTGGGCGTGATCAACCCTACGGCTCCTTTTAAAGTGGTCATCGAAGCACATGCTGATGAGATCAGTTGGTTTGTCAATTATATCAATGACCAAGGATTGATCTATCTGAAAAGAAATGGTGGTGTTGACCATCAGATCGCTCCTGCTATGCGTGTGTTCATTCATGGAAAAAAAGGACCGGTAAAAGCAGTCTTTGGATGGCCTGCGATTCACACTCGCTTAAGCAATCCGGATGCAAAAGAGCCTCAACCTAAAGTAGACAACCTCTGTCTTGATTGCGGCGCTCGCAGTAAAAAAGAAGTGGAAGCATTAGGTATACACATCGGAGCTGTTGTCACCTATCAGGAAGGATTTGATGAACTGGCGAATGATTTTTATATCGGACGCGCTTTTGATAATCGTATCGGTGGCTTTATGATCGCTGAAGTTGCACGACTACTTCATGAAAACAAGAAGAAACTACCTTTTGGTTTATATGTGGTGAATGCAGTTCAGGAGGAGATCGGATTAAGAGGCGCTGAAATGATCGCAAGAAGAATCAAACCTGATATTGCCATCGTTACGGATGTTACCCATGATACCAGCACTCCTATGATCAGTAAGATCATTGAAGGCGATATTCAATGTGGAAAAGGTCCTTCATTGGCATATGCACCTGCTATTCATAACAAACTCTTGAAGATCGTAGAAGATGTAGCGGAAAAGAATAAGATCCCTGTTCAGTTAAGAACACTCAGCAGAAGTACCGGAACTGATACAGATAGTTTCGCTTATGCCAATGACGGATGTCCGTCTGTACTGATCTCTATTCCATTAAGATATATGCACACTACAGTAGAGATGCTACACAGAAATGATATTGAAGAAACGATCAAACTAATGTATCATACATTATTGACATTAACACCAAAAACAAACCTTAGTTATCTTTGATCTGTGATTTCTTGATCTTTGATTTTTTGATTCGAAAAACAAATCAAAAAATCAAAGATCAACGAATCAAACATCCCCCTTATGTGGTCTGAACAAAAACAAATAAGAATTGCTGTACTGGATCTGTATGAAGGTCAGGCCAATCAAGGTATGCGTTGTATCAAAGAGATCATACATCATTGGGCAGCAGAAAAAGGATTTGACCTTCTCTATCAGGAATTTGATGTCAGACAACACCTCTCTGTACCCGATACCTCTTTCGATATTTACATTTCAAGTGGTGGCCCGGGTTCACCATTGGAAACGGAAGGCTCTGCATGGGGGGCGGCTTATTTTGGCTGGTTGGAAAGTATTGAACTTTTCAATAAAAATGCCGCTGATGCCTACAAGAAAAACGTTTTTTTTATCTGCCATAGCTTTCAATTGATTTGCAGACATTACGGTATTGGAAATGTTTGTAAGAGAAAGTCCACAGCCTTTGGTGTGTTTCCGGTTCATATGTTGGACCAAGGCAGCACTGAACCCGTTTTTGATGGATTACGAGACCCTTTTTATTGTGTGGATAGCCGCGATTATCAAGTCATAGAACCTGATATCAGCAAACTCACGGCAATGGGTGCATCGATATTGGCGATTGAAAAAAACAGGCCGCATGTGCCCTACGAACGTGCTGTGATGGCCATTCGATTCAATGATCATTTTATTGGTACACAATTTCACCCTGAAGCTGATGCCACAGGTATGCATATGTACTTGATGAGGGACGATAAAAAGAAAACGGTCATTGAGAACCATGGAGAAGCAAAGTGGCAAAGCATGGTGGAGCAGTTACAAGACCCGGAAAAAATATTATTCACTTACCAGACCATTCTCCCCAACTTCCTGAATGCTTCTGTTCAAGAAGCTAGTTTTTCACAACAAGGTTAAATTAAGGTTTACAAACTTGATACATTTTCAGGTATCAAAAGGTTTTTTTACTTTCAAAGACCTAATACTTATGTTATGGTCAATTCAATCAGACAGGCATTCAATCAACAGTTTACCCAAGCAAAATACCAGGCTTATTTAGATGAGCTCAATCATAAATTTCCGGGAGCTATTGAATTTAGAGTTGCAGAAACGCCTGTATTCATTGATCGTGATTTTAAAGAAAAAATACTCTCCGCTTGTGAACATATCGTGGATGTGATCACACAATTCAATTTTAAAACACTCAGCTCACATGCTATTCCTGCCGATGTACGAGTACCCGGAGAAAATGAACATACTCATTTTATTGCATTTGATTTTGGTGTTTGTATCAATGAATCGGGAGAGTATGAACCGCAGCTCATTGAGATGCAGGGATTCCCTACTCTGTTCGGGTATCAGGTTTGGCAAGATGATGTAACCAGAAAACATTTTGATGTTCCCCAAGGTTACAGCACTTACTTGAATGGATTTGATCGCGACAGCTATTTATCGCTCCTGAAAGAGATCATTCTCGGCCAACACCAGCCTGAAAATGTGATATTGTTGGAATTATTACCGCATCAACAAAAAACAAAAATTGATTTTTATTGCACCAGTGAATATACAGGCATTCCTATCGTTTGTCTTACTGAATTATTGAAAGAAGATAATCAACTTTTTTATTTAGATGCATCCGGAAAAAAAATCAAGGTTCACAGAATCTACAATCGTATCATTTTTGACGACCTGCAACAGCAATCCGAAGAAATACGTGAAAAGGGGAAAATAATATTGGAAGAGTTGGATGTAGAATGGGTTCCTCATCCCAATTGGTTTTATCGGATTAGTAAGTATACACTGCCGTTTATTGATCATCCTTATGTACCTAAAACAGTATTCCTTAGCGAACTGAATGAAACTCCGAAAGACCTTGATCAATATGTACTGAAACCTTTATTCTCTTTTGCCGGACAAGGAGTTGTCATTGATATCACTGAAGCTGATATTGATAAAATCACAGACCCTGAAAACTGGATACTACAGAAAAAAGTTCAATACGCCGATGTCATTAAAACACCTGATATTCCTGCTAAAGTAGAGATCCGAATTTTTTATTTTTGGAAAGAAGGCGAAAGCAGACCGATCGCCACCAACAATCTTGCCCGTTTAAGCAAAGGGAAAATGATTGGTGTTCGTTATAACAAAGACAAAGAATGGGTAGGTGGCAGTTTAGCCTATTTTGAGCAATAAATTTATTTGTGTTTACTAAGTAAATATTTATCGTGTATGACGGTACTCATTGTCTTTCCGTGCACTTTACTTTCCACCCATGAAATCACATCCAGATAAGCAAAAGACCTGGTTTCAAAACGGCTCTTTTCATATTTTTTGATCTTATCCAGGAAGGAACGAAGTTCTGTTTTTACTTGCTTGCCAGAAATTTGGAAAGAGTGCCTTAGAAATCGGAACATTTCTTCTTCTACAATGGTAAGGTTATCCATTTTAGCCATGAATCTATAGACAGATTTGATCAAAGAAGTTTCGATCAACTCTGCATTACCTAATTCATAATGCGCAATCAAGTGCAATAAGCGAGCATAACACTGCAAGTCACTCCTCAGATCTACATGATCATTGATGATTCTTCTTAAGTAATCAATACATGTATTATAATCACCACTACCAAAATAAAGAGACGCGATTTTATAATTGAATACCAGTATCCGATGTTGATCGATATACAATGCATTATCTGACAACTGTTTCTCCAGATCAGGAACCAATGCTAACCCCTCCTGAAAGGTTCCCTGCATCAAATGTTGGTTCAATTTGGCGCTATGGATATACACAAAACTATGTACCCTGAAAATGTCATGCTTATTAACAATATCACCTTCTGAAAATTGCTCGAATTTTTTGAGTATCAACTTGAACTCTTTAAAATTTCTTAGATCAAAATGAGCATTGAGCAAATTGTGCAGCCCTTTGATATAGTGCCCTGTCTCTACTTCAACCATAAATGGTTCTTTTTCAAAAAGATCTAACCATCTACGACTATAACGATAATACATCAGAAAATCCTGTCTGATAAAAGCATACCAACAATAACTTTGATAGAGATATAATCTTTCATAGAACCCTGTCAGCAAATCAGCATCTTTAGGCAATTGACTCTTAAAGAAATCTTTGATCCCTTTTTCATCAGCTTCATTTCTCGCATGCCCGTTTTTCACATACCAGCTATATAATTGTAACGCCAGATTGGATAATTGCGTGATGACCCTTCTTTTCTCATTGACGATATTGGCTTCTGCAGTTAACTGCTCTGCCCTGTCTTGCATACTTCTGGTAATATGCAAAGTCTCTATCTTTTTTTCTAACGAAATGATCTGTATCAAAAAACTATCCTGATGATATTGATGTGCCAACTCCTTTGCACGATCTAATATTTTAAGACTTTGATGGTATAATCCTTTATTGTAAAGAATACGTGCATAATCGATCTGTTCATGCAATTGCATGTCAACACTATCATTACTTTTCAATAGTCTTAAACTGGAAAGAAGTTGCCGATACAAATGATTTTTTAGATTGGCCAGCTGTGGTTTCTCGATACCGGGTATCTTTTTTAGCAGATTCTTTTCATCAAAATCAGTCATTTTCTCTAGCGCATCAAACAACTGTATGACCTTAAGATCATCTTTGGCAGAATTCCTTTTGATATAGAGCTTGAAATGTCTCTTTTCCGCTTTTTGAAGCGATTTAATCAACTGAAATAAAGGGTCTTGCGAACGGTTGGGCATCATATCATTTTTAACCAGAAAACCAATAAAATCAAGCACTTCAGACAGTCTGCCTCTTTTTAAAGATAAAAAAGAGAGGATAAACTTGTCTTCCTATCTCTATAACAGTGTTGTACCTTCGAAACAGAAGATATTCTTCATACAGCAAGACAATCGAAGAGTAACAAACAATCGTAATTAACGCAGTCGCGTTCAAGATATCGGGATAGTCCCAAAAGAATTTTCGTATGGCAAGCAATCGTAGAGGTCGTTCCGTTTCCACGGAGGGACCCTTTTTTTGCAATATACTACAATCAAATCAAATACACTAAGCCCCGATACGCTCTTTTGCCCAATTCAACGCCACTTTTAATTGTTCTTCTCGGGTAAGATCACTGTTATCCAATATGACAGCATCAGATGCTTGTCGAAGCGGACTAAACTCTCTGTTACTATCAATATAATCTCTCATTTCAAGATTACGTTTTACTTCTTCAATGGTGATGGAAGGATTTTTCTCAAACAATTCTTTAAACCTTCTTTCTACTCTTACGGCAGGGTCTGCCGTTACAAATATTTTAAGTTCTGCATCCGGGAAAACGGTTGTTCCGATATCTCTGCCATCCATGACAATTCCTTTTTTCTTACCCATCAGTTGTTGTTGTGCAACACCAAACTCACGAACTTCTTTCAGAGCAGCTACCTCACTTACATGTTCACTGACCACCATTTCCCTGATCAACGATTCCACATTTTCATCATTCAAATACATATCACTTTGTCCTGTTACCGGATTATACTCAAATGACAATGAGATTTCTGACAATGCTTTTTTTACTTTTTGGGTATCTGCATAATCAATATGCTGTCTAAGAAAATACAACGTGATCGCACGATACATCGCACCACTGTCTATGAATACATAATTGAGTTCCTGAGCCAGTTGTCTTGCCAAGGTACTCTTGCCACAGGATGAGTAACCGTCTAATGTGATAATGATCTTCTTCATGCAAACTTGTCTGTGGCAAAGTTGCAGTAAAAAACATCGATTTACAAGAACAAAAAAAGCCGACCCAAGGCCGGCTCTTTTATATACATCTTCAAATTTATCCCGGTAATACCACGCTATCAATAACATGGATCACGCCATTACTTTGATAAACATTACTGATGGTTACTACAGAACTAGCTCCTTTTTCATCAGTCAGTACGAGTTTTTTGCCTTTCATGGAAGCTTTCAGCGTACCGCCGGAAACTGTTTTTAAAACTGCAGTGCCCTTTCCTTCCTTGATCAATGCTGCAATGGCTGCTGCATCATACTTTCCTGCGATGACATGATAAGTAAGGATCTTGGTCAGGGTAGCTTTGTTCTCCGGTTTAACCAGGGTTTCTACTGTTCCTGCCGGTAATTTTTCAAAAGCTGCATTGGTAGGGGCAAATACGGTAAATGGACCTGCACTTTGTAAGGTTTCTACTAAACCTGCAGCTTTTACAGCAGCAACAAGTGTGGTATGTTCTTTAGAATTCACCGCATTTTCTACAATGTTTTTAGAAGGATACATTGGAGCACCTCCCACTTCTACGGTTTTTTCCTGAGCAATTGTCATTTGTGCACTCAATACTGCACAGAAAATAAGAAGAAACTTTTTCATACTGATTTTTATTTTTTCATTGATTGGTTGACGAATGATATACGTGATCAGTATAAAAAAGGATTGACGAAAACAATAAGTTTTTACATCTATTATTGAATCAAAGAGATTGAAGACGATATATACTTTTAAAAAAGATCAGGATAATCTGTGATGATGCCATCAACCCCTAATGCCCGTAACTGCTGAATCTTAGCCCGATCATTGACCGTCCAGGGAATCAATTTGATACCCATATCCCTACATTGTTTAACCAAGAGTGGTGTCACCAAAGAAAAATAAGGGCTGTATATGGTGGGTACAAAACCCAGCTCTTTTAATTGCAATGCAAAACTTTGAGGATGATCCCCTTCAATCAAAAGCGCAGTTTTGATGGTCGGATATTTCTGATGTAGGTATTGAAGTGTTCGAATATCAAAAGACTGAATGGTGACTCTTTCTTGTATTTGTTTTTGATTGATCACTTCCATGATCAGATCAACGAATACTGAAGGTGCCGGGTGGTAAATACCATCAGTTCCCGCCTGCGACTTTGTTTCAATATTGAACGCCGGTAATGGCTTATTATTTTGTGTACAGTAAGCTGCAACAGCATCGATCATCTCAGATAATAATGGTTTGTATGCGGCTATTTTCTGTTGTTTAGGAAAGCGTGAAAAAGGTTTGAGTCCAACATCATAGCTACGAACAGTAGCATAATCCATCTGATAAATATTCAATTTCTTTTCTTCCTCTGCGGTAACAGAACTGCCATCGGGTTTCGTAGTAATATCATGACTAAAAAATGGTTCATGACTTAATATTACTTTATTGTCTGCAGTGATCACCACATCTGTTTCCAAGGTGGTAACACCTAGCTCAATGGCTTTGAGCATCGCAGGAATGGTATTTTCCGGCATGAGTCCCCTACAACCGCGATGACCTTGTTTATCGAAAGATGATGGTATTGTTTGATTCTTTTTAATAGTAGAACAGGAAAGAAAAATAATACTCCATATCAAGACTGTAACTTTACTCATGTGTAAAGAATTGTCGTTTGCGTTTACTCATTTCTTCTGCAACAGCCTTTTCTTCCCAATTGCCTGAACTGAGTTGGGATACAATATTATCAAAACTTTTTTCATCCCTGTTCTGACTTAACTTAAAAACAGCATCAGTTTGCAATAATTTAATCTCAAAAGCCACAATTGCCTTCGATAAACGATGAATATAGTCTTCAGGAAGCTCCTTGTATTGCGAGGGTGATGATGGATTCTGTTCAAAATGCGAAGTTAACTCTTCAAGCATTTCAGGCAACGCATCATCATGGAGTAAACGTAAGGTACCTTTTGCATGAACTGTCATATAGTTCCATGTAGAGGCTTGCTTTTTATTTTCATACCAGCTGGCACTGACATAGGCATGAGGTCCATTGAATAAAACAAGCACCTGATCATTTTCTAAAAAAGCTTTATGATGATCTGTCTGCTTCATGAAATGTCCCTGCAGATACACATGCCCTTCTCTTTCTTTTAACAAGACAGGGATTTGTGTAGCAACGGGTGAATGATCTGCTGACACACCAATTAAAATGGCAAAAGGATGTGCTTTAATAAAAGCAATGATCTCTTCTTTATTTTTTTCTTGAAAAACTGGAAGATGGTACATGTTGAGGGTCTGATTTAGATATCTTACAAAGCTACTCAATCAGCACTTTCAGCATGTACCATTCATACCAATGTGAGAATGTCGTAACTAAGAAGTGACTTGTACAGTTTGTGTTTTGGGAGCTTTTGCATTCCTGATGGCAATATTTCTTACCGCATTGCCTGCAAACTGACGAAGTGCATGTTTACTGATTTCTTCTTTACCGGCCATAGCAGGTATTCCTGTATCACCCCCTTCTCTGATTTCTTGCACCAAAGGAATTTGTCCAAGAAACGGAAGGTCATATTCTTCAGCAAGATTTTTACCTCCGTCCTTTCCAAATAGATAGTATTTGTTTTGAGGTAATTCTGCAGGAGTAAAATAAGCCATATTCTCCACGAGTCCGATGATCGGCACATTGATTTGTGCTTGTCCAAACATGGCAATGCCCTTTTTAGCATCTGCTAATGCAACATTCTGAGGTGTAGTTACAATGATGACACCAGTTACCGGCACTGTTTGCATCAATGTCAGATGGATATCACCTGTTCCCGGAGGCATATCTATCACCAAGTAATCAAGCTCGCCCCAATCAACATCCGTAACAAACTGACGGATAGCGCTACTAGCCATTGGGCCGCGCCATACAACAGCATTTTTTTCATCAACCAATAATCCAATACTCATTAACTTGATGCCATATTTCTCTAAAGGAATAATCATTCCCTTACCATTCACATCTTTCATCATCGGACGTTCACCGCGAACACCGAACATGATAGGAACACTAGGACCATAGATATCTGCATCCATCAATCCAACAGAAGCTCCGCCTTCAGCCAATGCAAGCGCAAGATTCGCCGACACCGTACTTTTACCAACACCACCTTTACCACTGACCACTGCAATGATATTTTTAACTCCTGATAATACTTGTTGATTATCTTTTCGAGTAGATGAGGTATTGGAAGTAAAATTGACTGATATTTTAGCTTCTTTATCTACCAACAATTTGATTGCATTTTCACTCGCTGTTCTCATCATATCCTTCATCGGACAAGCAGGGGTGGTAAGTACAATGGTAAAACTCACCTCTTTGTCTTTGATCTTGATATCTTTTATCATGTTCAATGTCACCAGATCTTTTCCCAGATCGGGTTCCTGAACATTACTCAATGCACTCAATATTGCAGCTTCTGTCATCACGCAAGTTTTTGTTAAAAAATCAATTTGGCTGCAAAGTTAACCGCTCGCAACCTTACTTTGTTAGAATTCAGGGTTGTTTTCAACAATCTGTAAGGCGGGTTGTTGTCGATTTTGGGAAAACCATTTGTATTTTTACCGTGATGAAAATATTTCTACGATTTTTTATAGTTATTACCATCATTTGTCTGGGCTCTGTGAAAGCCTTGTCTCAGCGAAATGAGTACCGCGATTCGGTGGTACAGCTATATGGTGTGGTAATGACAGCCGATAGTTTAATGGCCATTCCATCGGCCAGTATTATTGTAGAAGGAAAAGGGAGAGGAACTATCACCAATCCTGATGGGGTTTTCTCTATTGCTGTACTAAAAGGAGATCGTATTACATTTTCTTGTGTTGGATTCAAGAACCGGAGTATCGAGATCCCACGTGATCTCGCTGATAATCAATACAGCGTCATACAGTTATTGGTGAGTGATACTGCCTATCTCCCGGCAACCATCCTAAAACCAAGACCTACCAGAGAGCAATTTGAGCGTGATTTTGTCAATCTAAAGATTGCGGACGATGCCTATGAGATCGCGCGAAAAAATACCGATGAAGCTCAACGACGTATTCTGATCAATAGTTTACCCGCAGACGGAAGAGAAGCCATTAATTATCAGTTAAGACAACAAGCCAATAAGTATTACTACTCAGGTCAATTACCTCCGATGAATATTCTCAATCCTGCTGCTTGGGCAGACTTCATCAAAGCTTGGAAAAGAGGAGATTTTAAACGTAAGGACTGATATTTCAGCTTTATTCATTGTTTTTTCAACAGTTTTTCTTTCGTTAAGGGCTGCGGCTTTACTTTTGCGCATACTTAAAAACGATTGATTATGCCAGTTACAAATGTTAGTGTGATCGGTGCCGGAACCATGGGTAATGGAATTGCACACGTATTTGCTCAAAATGGATTTTCTGTTCAGCTCATAGATGTGAATGCTGCTCAACTGGAAAAAGCTTTACAAACCATCTCTAAAAATCTCGATCGTCAAATCGCAAAAGGGACGTTGACCGAGGAACAAAAGACTGCTACGCTATCAAATCTGCAAACAGCAACAGATCTGAAAAAAGGAGTTGCACAAGCTAATCTGGTAGTAGAAGCTGCTACCGAGAATGTGGAATTAAAACTGAATATTTTCAAGATGATCGATGAAGCTGCTCCCGCAAATGCTATTCTTGCATCAAATACTTCTTCGATCTCCATTACTAAAATTGCTTCTGTAACCAAGCGTCCCGAAAAGGTAATTGGAATGCATTTTATGAATCCTGTACCGGTTATGAAGTTGGTAGAGATCATTAATGGGTATGCAACCACTGCAGATATAACAAATACTATTGTAGAGTTGAGTAAAACATTGGGCAAGGTTCCTTGTGTCGTAAATGATTATCCCGGATTCATCGCAAACAAGATCTTAATGCCCATGATCAACGAAGCCATCTGTAGTTTGTATGAAGGAATTGCTGATGTGGAAGCAATCGATACCATCATGAAACTGGGAATGGCTCATCCGATGGGTCCTTTACAATTAGCTGATTTCATTGGATTGGATGTATGTTTAAGCATTCTTCAGGTGCTGCATGAAGGATTCGGAAATCCAAAATATGCACCTTGTCCACTCCTAGTCAATATGGTAACTGCAGGTAAGTTAGGTGTAAAATCCGGAGAAGGGTTTTACAAATACACACCCGGAAGTAAAGAATTGATCGTTAGTGATCGTTTTAAAAAATAAAAGTAAAAGACCGATTGAAATGCTTCAATCGGTCTTTTACTTTAATAATATTTCTCTGATCTTCGTCGCTTTCTTCTAATACTATTGGACGGAGTATAATTTCAATCGAAGTGATTTTATTTGGATCTCTGCAAGGTAACAGTATGCAGATCCTTGAATTTGTAAGTCACCTCCTCCAATCTACTTTTCGGCACTCCTATTTTAAGTAAACAAAACAATTGCATTTCCTGATGAAGGACAGTACAATTGAACTGTTTCACAATCATCATCACTTCATTCATAATAGTATAATCAAAACTAACATCATAATTGACCTCAATGGGTTTTTGTACCACCGGAATCATTTGTAAAGCCATCGCTGCCGATGATTTATAAGCATTGATCAACCCGGGCACCCCTAATAAAGTGCCACCAAAATATCTCACTACAATTACACCTATATCAGTCAATCCTTTACTATCGATTTGTCCTAAAATGGGTTTTCCTGCTGACCCGGAAGGTTCTCCATCATCACTGACCCTAAAAAGATTACCATCCAATCCTATACGATAGGCAAAGCAATGATGAACAGCTTTTGGATGTTCTTTTTTCAATTGCTGCAATTGTTGTTTGAATGCATCCGGGGTATTCATGGGAAATGCATACGCCAAAAACCGACTTCCGCGATCTTTAAATTCGGCATAGCCTTGTTTGTCAATTGTCTGATAATATTCGTTTTCCATTGTTATAGTTGATCCCCAAATGCAATTAAATAAATAGCCGCCAGCGACAATAGAATACCTAGCCAATTGATCTTGGTCAACCGTTCTTTGAACAATAACCATGCAACGACAGCACTAAATAAAACAATGCCCATATTGTTTACAGGGATACTGGCACTGGTTTGCCATGGACTTTCCTTCAAGAAATGAACGAGACACCAGATGGAAAAGTAATTAGGAATACCGATCAACATTCCTGCTAAAAGATTTTTCCATGCAAAAATTTGCTTCTTTCTGATGAACTGTACACCTAATATCACAGATCCAATCGTTGCTGCTGAAAAGAAAGAACTAACGAGATAATCATTATTGTTATGCTCATTTACATAAGTAATTTGAACATGATTGATCAATGCATCTAATAACCCACTGCTGATGAATAATATCAATGGTAAAACATATACCCATTTACTGGCTTTTACTTTATTTCCATTTACATTGGGTGTGTAACAGGTCAGTATCACTGCTAATAATGCTAATACGACTCCTATCGCTTTCCATCCGGCTACGGTCTCTTCA
This sequence comes from Sediminibacterium sp., assembly GCA_965279585.1. Lineage (GTDB taxonomy): Bacteria > Bacteroidota > Bacteroidia > Chitinophagales > Chitinophagaceae > Sediminibacterium. The sequence continues at coordinate 2,747,484 of OZ257248.1, forward strand.
TACAAATACACAGATAAAATAACCGGAATAATGAGAGATAATTTGTTAGCCACAGAAGCTACTGCCACTCCATTTTTTTGTGCCGTAATAGCTACAACGTTAAAAATGCTTACAAACATAGCGCCCATGATCATTGCCCAGCCAAACCAAGGTGTTTTGATATTTTCGGCATGAATAGGAAAAGCACCATTCACAATGGTTCCGGTAATGACACAAGTGATATAGTTAAATACTATCGCCTGAAAAACATTGACACCATATCTTTCACATGCTTTAAAAGAAAGTGTGAGATAACTTGTCAAGATGATACTTCCAATCAGATAGATCATAATACCGGCGTATATTTTAGATTCATGTAGAAATTGATTTGATCATGCAATGAGGTAGAAGAACTTGTTGCAATATGATTAGACAATACAGGGGCTGCTAATCCTGTTTGAATCTGTAAATTTTGATTCGTAATAATTCTTGCTTCATCCCATTGATGTTGATCAATAAAGTATTGTAATAATCGAGCACCTCCCTCAACTAAAATACTTTGAATATTATTGGTGTAACAATAATCAAATAATGCATTGATCAGCGATCTACCTTCCTCAAGTTTTACATAAGTGATCGATCCACTTTTTTCATTTTTTAGTTCATTGAAAACAACCAAAGGTTCTCCATCATTGAATATGACGAGATGATTGGGTAAACGCAGTTTTTTATCGATCACCAATCGTAGAGGTGATTTACCCGTCCAATATCTATTATTGAGTGATGGATTATCCTTTAATGCAGTTTCAGTACCAATTAAAATAGCGGCTTCTTCGCTTCTCCAACGATGAACAATGCGATTGGTTTGTTCCTGCGTGATCAGTAATCGCTCATCAGATATACCTGCTATAAAACCATCTCTCGTTTGCGCCCATTTCAAAATAATATAAGGTCGCTTTTGTTGATGAAAACAAAAGAATCGCGCATTCAATGCTATCGCTTCTTGTTCTAGGATACCTGTGATAACTTCAACACCCGCTTTTTGTAACTGTTCAATCCCTTTTCCATTCACCGCTTCAAAAGGATCTCGGCAGCCTATGACAACTTTAGGAATCTTTTTATCAATGATCAATTGACTACATGGTGGCGTTTTCCCAAAATGAGCACAGGGTTCTAATGATACATACAAAGTTGAAAGTGGAATCAAATGCTCATCAGATTCATGAACAGATCGAATACAGTTGACTTCTGCATGTGGGCCACCGTATACTTGATGCCACCCTTCCCCTATGATCCTATCTGTATATACCAATACAGCTCCCACCATCGGATTGGGTGCTACCATACCGGCTCCATGACGGGCCAGCTCGAGGCAACGAAACATATACTGGTGATGAAGATCGGACATAAGGAATAGACAAAAATAGCCAAATGGTGCTTAACATTGCAGCATGACCATTGAATCGGCCAAAGATCAACTCATTCAGCAACTGTCTTCTTTATACGACCCAAGAGAAGCAGCGGGTATTACCAATATGGTATTGGAGCATCTTACCGGTATGAATAGAACCGACAGAATGATTCATAAGCATCAAGAATTATCAGCTACTCAGAAAGAGCGATTGGCCGAGATTAGATCCGCATTGCTGAATAACAGACCCATTCAATATGTTTTAGGAGAAGCGTGGTTTGGGGGAATGAAATTTTTAGTGAATGAACATACATTGATACCCAGACCCGAAACAGAGGAATTAATAGAATGGATCAAAGCTACTGCCGACCCAGAGCCTCAAAGGGTCTTAGATATTGGAACAGGGAGTGGCTGTATCCCTATTATGCTCAAAAAAGAACTTCCTCTTTGGCAACTCTCTGCAATTGATATAAGCGATAATACACTTCAAGTTGCAAAAAAAAATGCAACCTTACTGAATACATCCATTGATTTTATTTGCACTGATTTTCTGAATGAAACAACATGGTCTGATCTCTCTGAATACCATATTATCGTTAGTAATCCTCCTTATATCAAACAATCAGAAAAAGATAGCATGTCGACTCATGTAGTAGATCATGAACCACATATTGCATTATTTGTTCCGGATGAGGATGCATTGATCTTTTACAGAAAAATTGCAACTTTTGGACACACCCATTTAAAAAAGAATGGGAAGCTCTTTTTTGAGATCAATCAATTATTGGGAGAACAGGTATCAGGACTTCTCCAACAAATGGGTTATGATACTATACTGAGAAAAGACTTACATGGAAATGATCGCATGATCATGGCAACTCCAATCAAATAAATTATTGACCGGAGTTATCAACTGCCATTACAGGTGTTGCGCCCAATTTCTTGATCACCTGCATTACTTTGATCGCAGTTCCCAAGTGAGAAGTACTGTCTCCATTGATCACAACAGAAGGCTTCTCTGTTTCCTTGGAAAGAAAAGCTTTAAGCTCAGGCTCCAGTTGTTCTAATGTGGTTCTTTGTGAACCGATGTAGAGGTTTTGATCTTTATCGACAGTGATCACAACCGTTTGTTTCGATTTGGTGTCACTCTTGGCTTTAGGATTCGAGACCTTGATCACATTGGGATTAGCAAGTGTTGAAACGATCAGAAAGAACAATAAAAGAATGAACAGGATATCATTCAATGCTCCTGTATGCATTTCCGGATGTGTTCTTAATCTTTTTCTGATGTTCATATACTTTCTTTACCGATGTATGAATTAACGAGTAGGTTCTTGGAGAATATCAATGAATTCAGCACTTGCTGCTTCCATTTTATTCGCTGTCTTATCAATTTGTGTACTCAAAAAATTATGACCTACATAAGCGATCAATCCAATGATCAAACCTGTAGCTGAAGTGATCATTTTAGTGTAGATACCTCCTGCAATAGTATTCAGTGTATACTCGCCCGTAGATGCAATGCCATAAAATAACTGGACCATACCGACGATCGTTCCTAGAAATCCAAACATAGGTGCAATACCTGCGATCAAAGAAAGAATATTGAGATTACGCTCCATGCTGTACATCTCCAGTTTACCGACATTCTCCATGCTCTTTTCAATTGCATCCAAAGGTTTACCAATACGCTGAATACCTTTATCGATCATTCTTGCAACCGGATTATTGGTATTCTTTGCAAGGTTTCTGGCAGCCTGCACATTCCCCGACATGATATTATCACGAATAATATTCATGAAATTAGGTTCAATACGTGAAGCTTTACGGATGGCCATCAGTCGCTCTACAAATACAAAAATGGCTGCTATCAACAAGCCATACAAAGGATACATGATCCAGCCACCTTTCTGAAGCAAACTCCACATAGAAATTTTTTCCGCCGCCGCGGCTACAGTACCGGCTGCTTGTTGAACACTATCAATCTGCAGAAAATAGAACATACCTGATGATTTGGGTTAGGCTAAAATTAGACCCTAACACAAAAGAAAGGTGTGCATGTGAATAAAATTAATCCTACACTGCTTTTTAGGAAAGCTTTTGCACATAAGTGATGGAGAACCACTTGATTTCACGAGGCGTTAACAATAGACCATGGTCCATGGACCATGGTCTATTGTCTATGGACTATGCGTTAGTCTCTTTCATCTTCATCATTGCCATGATCTGTTGCATGGTTCTGTCCATTCCATTGGCGCTGCCATCGAGGAAAATCACGTTGCCTTTACCGTATTCCGCAAAGTTTTTCACGGCTTCTGTCCACATACTGAAGAGGATCACATTGGTATCTAAATTGGCTTGCTTCATTTGTTCCGCAGCCTGACTCATACCTCTCGCTACTTCTTGTCTGAACAACGCCACACCCTGACCACGCAGACGAGCTGCTTCTCTTTCAGCTTCTGCTGCGATTTTGATAGCATTACCTTCTGCCTCGGCAGCTTTTGTTTTGGTGATCAATAAAGCCTGACCTTCATTTTCAGCAGCAGCTTTAAGGTTATTACTTGCTACCACTTTACTCATACTCTCCATGATACGGGCGTCGAAAGTGATATCATTGATTTGAAGATCCTGTAAATGATAGCCCCAATCTTCCAATGAAATATCAATCTGTTCTTTTACGAATTCAACGATCTCTCTACGAAGTAATAATATCTCAGCCTGACGTTTGGTAGCTACGTAAGAACGAATACTCCCTTCAACGGTTCTGATCAAAGCCTGCATCAGATCTTTATCACTAATGAATTTGAAGGCGACATTTTTGATCGTTTCTTCATCTTGATTCAATACGGAATAGAGCAACATGCTTTTGAAGTTCACATTTGCCTGATCGATGGTTACCGCCTGAAACTCTAACTCTACAGAACGATTTTGAATACTTACTGTTTTGAAAACTTGTTCAAGAATAGGTATTTTAATATTCAATCCGGGTCTGAGTATTCTTCTGTATTTACCAAACATGGTAAGCACAGCAATGGTACCCTGATTAACAGTTACCAGTGATAAAAAAGCAAGAAGGATCAGAACAATGATCCATCCGAAATTGGTAAGAAATTCCATGATTCAGCAGTTTTGATTTCACAACTAATGTAATCAATTAGTAGTGGGTCTGAATGCTTTCTTACATGGAAATGCCGGATTTATTTTTGCCAGTGTATTTCGGTCAAGACAGGAAAATGATCGGATGGAAATTTACCGGAATAAGAATCTGTCAATACACCCCATCTTTTCACGGTAAAATGAGTAGATATAAAAACATGATCGATGATATCCGCTGTATTGAAGTTTCTTCCAAAATTTTGAAAAGTCCCATTGTTGACATAAGGATGCTTGACTTCACGAAAACTATCTTTCAGTACTCCTGAATGGGCAATGGATTCATACCATTCAGAACGATGATCTCCATTGAAATCACCCGTTAAGATGACAGGATCTTTTCCACTGATGGATCTGATCTTTGATAAAAGCAACTTACTACTCTCTCTTCTCGCAACCATACCCTGATGATCATAATGCACATTAAAACAGTAAAAGGTTTTGCCTGTTACTTTATCTTTTAACTGAACCCATGAGCAAATTCGGTTGATACGAGCATCCCATCCAAAGCCCGGTTTATCAGGTGTTTCAGACAGCCAAAAATCACCGCTTTTCAAAAGCGTAAACTTTTCTTTTTTATAAAAGATCGCTGAGTGCTCGCCTTTTGTTTGTCCATCATCTCTTCCGATACCATATCGTTCATACTGAGGCAGCTGCTGCTGTATATCATCTAATTGATGTTTCAACCCTTCTTGTGTTCCAAAAACATCAAAATCATGAAAGCGGATAAGAGACGCTACATATGCTTTTCTATCAGCCCATAAGTTGCCGGAATCACGTGGATTATCGTAGCGTATGTTAAAGGTTGCTATAACAATGGATTGCGCATTGATTGAAAGGCAGCATACATAACTGATTGCAAAAAACAGAAGCCATTTTTTCATTCTATGAATGTAGCTCAAAACTCGATTGTTCATTCATATGATCCATCAAGTTATTGTAACCAGGTTTTTTTGGGAATAATTCAAGTAGCGGTTACATTTGCAATCCTGCTTGGGAACTTAGCTCAGTTGGCTAGAGCGTCCCGATGACAATCGGGAAGGCGAATGGTAGAAAAATTTTTTGGGGAATTAGCTCAGTTGGCTAGAGCGCTTGCATGGCATGCAAGAGGCCACCGGTTCGAATCCGGTATTCTCCACATAAAGAAGGTTGCTTTTGCAGCCTTTTTTTGTGCAACCAACTTTTGGACAAAAGCGTCCTGATGACATCGGGAAGGCCACCGGTTCGAATCCGGTATTCTCCAAAAGCTTTAAACCACCTTCGGGTGGTTTTTTATATCCATCCTCTCTCCTTAAACATATCATACCCAATTTTCAAAGACTCTTTGATCTGTCCCATGATCACCGGATCTTGTTTTTTGATATGAAAACAACTTTTCCCTTTCAAACATTTCAACAACTCCGGTTGGAAAACTTTTTTCATATCGGGAGCAGCATAAACGGGCATAAAATAAAATCCTACATATCCTTTTTGAACCAATATTCCGGCAAACCATACTTCGTCTTTTTTTCTGCCCTGTATCTCTACTGTTTTCTGACTGATCAGACATAACATGCCACCATTTCCACCGATCATTTTCAACTTCTTTTTTTCATATGGCAACATCATCTTCTTGATCGCTTCAAAAATGAGCACCATTTCCGGTTGTCCGGCAGATTTATCTGAGTATTTGATCGTAGGCTCTTTCTTTGCTTTTTTTACAGGCGTTGCTTTTTTGGTTGCTTTTTTCACCGCCTTTTTTGCTACTGCTTTTGCCATAATTCATAGTTATAGATACAAATTAACTCCCTCTACTTGCATTTGCAACACCCCCATAAAAAAAGTCCGGAGAACCTGTCTCCGAACTTTTTGACTTTTCACTTTTGACTTAAATCTACTCCCAAATCTCACCTTTCCCTTCCAACCACTCTTTCACCGCCTCTGTAGTCACAGATTTAGGTCTTTCAATCGGTAGTCCGAGTGCTCTGTCCCAACATAAGCTGGCCAATACACCCAAGGCTCTGCTGACAGCGAATAATACAGTATAGAACTCATATTCCACCAATCCATAATGAACCAATAATGCACCACTATGTGCATCTACATTCGGCCATGGATTTTTTACTTTTCCCAGTGATTCCAAAATTGGAGGCACCGTTTCATACACTTTCCAAACGGTATTCACCAACTTATCATCCGGCATATGTTTTTTACCGAATTCCATTTGTGCAGTGAAGCGAGGATCTGTTTTACGCAATACTGCGTGACCATAACCCGGTACTACTTTACCACCTGCCAATGTTTTCTGAACATAATCAGCGATCTGTTCTTTGCTGGGATCATCTGTTCCCAGTTGCTCCTGCATTTCGAAGATCCATTTGATCACTTCCTGATTGGCCAATCCATGTAATGGACCTGCTAATCCATTCATACCCGCAGCATAGCTCAAATAAGGATCACTTAATGCAGAGCCTACTAAGTGTGTTGTATGTGCAGATACGTTACCGCCTTCATGATCAGCATGAATGGTCATATACAAACGCATCAATTCTTTGAAACTTTCATCATCATAACCCATCATGTGTGCCAGGTTACCTGCCCAGTCTAACAAACCATTCGGATGAATGTGTTCGTTGTTCTTGTATTTACGACGATAGATATAAGCTGCAATTCTTGGCAAACGAGCAATCAGATCCATTGCATCATCATACACCGGATTCCAATATTCTTTTTTATTGATTCCCTTCGCGTATTCTTTTGCAAAATTACTTTCTGTTTGAAGCGCCATCACACCCGTTACAAACATGGTCATAGGGTGTGTATTGATGGGCAATGCATCAATCGTTTGGAATACGTGATTAGGAACATGACTGCGACGCTGCCATACACTGGTGATATGATTGGCATCTTCTTCTGTTGGCAATTCACCTACCAACATCAAATAAAATAAACCTTCCGGTAAAGGCTCTCCGCCTCCCGGTGCTTTTGGAAGTTTTTCCTGTAATTCAGGAATAGAATACCCTCTGAAGCGAATACCTTCCTGAGCATCCAGTAAACTTGTTTCTGTTACTAAACCGGTGATGCCTCTCATTCCCTGATAAGCCTGTGCAAGGGTTACTTCACCGATCTTTTTATTTCCGTGTGTTTTGAGGATGTCTTTTATCTCAGCATTTGCAGCATCTGCTTTTGCCTTGAAACGATCTTTAATAATTCCCATGTCGTAAAATTTTAGCTATGGCAAACGTTATAAAAATGAATAAAAAGTCTTGTTAGATTGCGTCTGGGAGCGCTAAAGGTAAAACAAGTTGCTATGCTCAACAAAACTTATGCCATGAAGGTTGTGTAAACTCCGTTAAAATCATTTGGGAGCCCTTCTGTACAGGAAAATCACTACAAAAATGAAGATCAGATTGGGTATCCATGCTGCCAAAAGCGGAGGCAGATCTCCTTTGGTTGAAAAAATCGTTGAGAACCTGTCTGTAAGAATAAAAAGTGCTGCGGTCACAAACCCTACAGCCAAGTGAACCCCACTGCCGCCACGCACTTTTCTACCTGCCACAATAGCGCCGATTAGGGTCAATAATAAAACAGTGATACAGGTTGCATCTCTTCTGTAACGCTCCACTTTTAAACCATTCAAACCTTCGGAACCCCTTAGTTCTTCCAGTTCAATAAATCGGTCGAGCTCCGGTGTCGTGAGTTTATCTTTTGTATACTTATCCCTGCTTAAATCCAATGGTTTGAAGTTGAAGTCCATGATCTTTTCATTGGTCATGGTAATATCTTCTTTTAAATCATGGACTTTTCTAAAAACGATCGATTCCAATTTCCATTTTCTGGTAGCCGTATCCCACAGTATTTGATCTGCACGTGTATTCTCCGTTACTTTCTTATTCTTCACCCGAAAAGAAAAGAAAGGGCCTCCTCGTTTTGTGAGTGTGTCATAAGAGTAAATACCCGCATAGGTAAAAGAATCCAGACGTAAATAAATATGACTGCTGGTATTCAGCAATGCATTATAGGTGTTGTTCTTATCAATATAATTAGCTTCAAAACTGCCTCGTATTTGATTCGCTTTAGGCACTACATATTGATTGGCCAACCACAGAATACCGGCAAGCAAAAGTCCACCGATCCAATAAGGCCTCAGCCATCTGCTATAACTGGTACCACTGGCTAGGATCGCAATGATCTCACTCCTATTGGCCATTTTTGAAGTGAAAAAAATCACCGCTATGAAAACGAAGAGGGGTAATAATAGCGCGATGATATGTGGAATGAATCCGTAGTAATATTTTGTGACGATCTCTTGAAAACTCAACCCCGAACGTACAAAGTCATCTGTCTTTTCACTTACATCTACTACAACAGCAATGACCGCAAACAGGAAGATGGAAAAAAAGAATGTGGTCAAAAACTTCCGCAATATGTACCAGTCGAGTTTCTTCATATCAGTACAACAAAGATAACGACTCGATAGAAGCAGCAATCGTTACACAGACTTATGTGATCATTTACACCTGATTACAGTCTTTTTTTAACTTTTTCCACCATTTCCCTTTTCCATGAACTGAAATCACCTGCCAGAATATGCTGTCTGGCTTCACCCACCAGCCAGAGATAAAAAGACAAATTCTGAATACTGGCTAATTGCATTCCCAGAATCTCTTCCGCAACAAACAGATGACGGAGGTAAGCCTTACTGTAAAACTGACTCATTTCATTAGGAAGTCCGGGATCAATAGGAGAAAAATCACCTGCCCATTTTTTATTTCTGATATTGATCACACCTTCTGTTGTAAAGATCATTCCATTTCTACCATTACGAGTAGGCATCACACAATCAAACATATCAATACCACGGTCGATCCCTTCCAGAATATTCCATGGTGTTCCCACTCCCATCAAATAACGTGGCTTATCGATGGGGAGATATTCAGTACAAAGTTCTGTAAACTCGTACATCATTTCTTCCGGCTCGCCTACACTCAAGCCTCCGATGGCATTGCCTACCGCATTTTTTGAAGCGACATATTCGCAAGAGGCTTTTCTTAGATCTTTATAAGTACTCCCTTGTACAATAGGAAACAGGTTCTGTGTATATCCATATTTATCAGGTGTTTCAGCCAATCTGGCAAAACAGCGATCCAACCAACGATGCGTCAGTTCCATGCTTTTTAATGCATAACCATACTCACTTGGATAAGGCGGACATTCATCAAAAGCCATGATGATATCGGCTCCGATACTACGTTGAATATCCATCACAGACTCGGGTGTGAACAAATGCCGACTCCCATCAATATGAGATTGAAACATGACACCTTCTTCTTTGATCTTGCGGTTGGCAGCCAAAGAGAATACCTGATAACCACCGCTATCAGTGAGAATGGGGCGATCCCAGCCATTGAAACGATGTAATCCACCCGCAGCTTCCAATACTTCTGTACCCGGTCGTAAATAGAGATGATAGGTATTCCCCAGAATGATCTGAGCCGAAACATCTTGTTTGAGTTGTTGCTGGGTCACCGCTTTTACCGTACCCACGGTGCCTACCGGCATGAAAATGGGTGTCATGATCTCTCCATGATCAGTGGTGATTTTACCTGCTCTAGCCCTGCTATTCTCTGCTGTTACCTGTAGATCAAATGTCAATGCCGCCATCCGGCAAAAATACAGAAACAATGTTTGATGTCAGATGCAAAAACAATCATACAAATCTGATATCTGCCATCTGAGAACGGACATCCTGAACATTGTTTTCCACATCTTCACAAGCCACTCAAACATAGACTGTTGAAGCACTATTTTTGCGGGATGACGATACCAACTCTGCTCTGGGACATTTGTTTCTACGCATTCTGTGGCATCATTGCCATTCAGTTGTTTTATTATCTCTATTTTTTTCAGCGATTGGCTTTTTTCAAAGCGCCGGACAGAACTACCAATATGGAGCATCCGGTATCGGTGGTGATCTGTGCGAGAGATGAAGCCCATAATCTGGTAAAAACATTACCGGGTGTTTTGGTACAACAATACCGCACGACACATGAAGTTGTTTTAGTGAATGATAATTCTACCGATGACACCAAATACCTGGTCGATGAATTCAAGAAGATGTTTAAAAACATCAATTACATTGAGCTGACACAGGAAGCGAAAATGATCAGTGGTAAAAAGTTTCCATTATCGATGGGTATCAAAAGTGCTAAACATGAAATTCTTTTGCTGACAGACGCCGATTGTGTTCCCGCATCAGAACATTGGATCCAGCGTATGCAAGAATGTTACAATGAAGAAACCGAGATCGTTTTAGGATATGGGGCTTATCATAAAAAACCGGGTATCCTGAACAAACTCATTCGCTTTGAAACTTTCCACACTGCTATTCAATACCTCTCTTATGCACTTGCAGGTATCCCGTATATGGGTGTTGGGAGAAATTTGAGTTATAAGAAAGATGTCTTTTTAAGAAACAAAGGGTTTTCATCTATCAACCAGATACCTAGTGGTGATGATGATCTGTTCATCAATCAAGTTGCCAGAAAAGATAATACCACCATTTGTATTGATCAGGAAGCACATACCCTTAGCGAACCAAAAACGCGATGGAGTGATTGGATGACACAGAAATACCGTCATTACACCACGAGTAATTATTATAAATCAAGTCATAAGTTTTTACTGGCCTTATATTCATTTTCTTTATTCTGGCTTTATCCATTATTAGCTGTATCGATCATTTTTTATAATTGGTGGATGGCATTGGCTGTATTTGGTGTTCGTTTTCTGATACAGGCTGTAGTATTGTATAAGTCGATGAAGAAATTGAATGAAAAAGACCTGTGGCCCTGGTTTTTATTCTTTGATATTTGGATGTTCTTTTATTTCATCTTTACCGTTCCCGCTATATGGAAAGCACCCCGCAAAAACTGGGATTGATCCTGAAATACTTTGATGATTTCACCCCGCATCAAATCAAACAGTTTGAAGCACTGGATGACTTGTACAAAGAATGGAATGCCAAGATCAATGTGATCTCACGCAAAGATATTGACAGTATCTATCTGCATCATGTACTTCACTCTTTAAGCATAGCAGCCATTGCTGATTTCCAGCCGGGTACTGACGTAGTGGATATTGGCTGCGGTGGCGGATTTCCCGGTGTGCCATTAGCTATCTTTTTTCCTGAAGTAAAGTTTCATTTAGTAGATAGTATCGCTAAAAAACTGAAAGTAGTTGAAGCCGTTGCTGAAGGAGCAGGCATCAAAAATATTACTACCCAACATACACGTGCAGAAGACATCAAAAACAGAAAATTTGATTTCGCTGTTTCACGGGCTGTTGCTCCATTGAAAGATCTCTGGCAGTGGGCCGGACCTTTATTAAGAAAAGGTCACAAACAAGAAATGGCCAATGGATTGATCTGCTTAAAAGGTGGAGATCTGGCACAAGAAATCTTTGAAAGCGGTTTAAGACCTAAGATGATGCCGGTAGATAAAATTTTCCCTGAGGAATACTTTGATGAGAAGTATATCCTCCATGTACAAAAACAATAGGATGATTCAATCAAAATTAAGTGCGTGGGCTTTGGGTTTATTACCCATACTTAGCATTAGCATCCTGTTTATGCTTTACATTACCATAATGAGGCTTTTGACAAATACATTCAGTAATGAAGCGTTTGGATTTACCTGTGTCTTTATTTTGTTTTTATGGCTACTGATAGTTGAGCTATATCATAAAGCTATCAGCATAGCTATATCAGATGATACTATACAGGTTTCAAGAGTATTAGGCTGTCTTAAAACAAAAAGACTTACAATTTCAGAATTTGATGGCTTTTATACAGTTATTATGCCTTCAAAAACCGGCAATTACGAGTACTTATTTTTAATAAAAGACAATGAGCGTTTCTGTTCAATATCTGAATTTTATCATGTCAACTATCATGAATTAAAAGCAAAGCTTGCGGCTACCCTAAAAGATACCGGACCGATAAAATTCAACTTCTTAACTGAGTTGATTAAAGCCTTCAAGCTGTAGTTATGGATGATACAACTGCTGTATCTTCTTCCTATTTCCCACGATCCAAACAATATCATCCCATTCCAATTGTGTGAATGATGAAGGATTGAGAATACGTTCTCCTTTTCTTTCTATACCTACTACCAATCCATTGGTTTTTTCACGGATGCCTGATTCTCGAATGGTCAATCCTTTCAAACGCGTATGTTCATCTACAACGATCTTTTCCAATTCCACCAACTCTTTTTCACTATCCACGTCTTCTACATACGGTACCATGATCTTTCCAAATTCCAGCATTTGCTGATCAGTTCCGATGACGCCAATATTATCAAAAGGAAATATTTTTTCCGTTCGGGCAGGGGCGAACATTACATGATTACCTCTCTCAATAAAGGCTATATTAATACCATAGGTTTCTCTCCATTGTAATTCTTCCAGTGTTTTTCCGATGAAATTAGCATGTGGACTGATCTTATAATGTGTCAAGTGTGCATCCCAAGGAGAAAGATGACTTTGTGTTTTGTTTTGCTCCAATAATTCACGTTCGTGGAGGTTTTGTAAAAAACGATCTTCCAGTCGCTGATAAAATTTCTGCAAGCGTTGACGAAATACAACACCGATGACCAACATAGCCACCAAAGTACCCCCCACCGCTATCCAAAAACTAAAGAGTTGGCGAAGCATAAAACCTACCAATAACACCGCAATGGCATTTCGGGCGATCTCCAGCATCACCAATGGACCGTGACTGTACTTTCTGTCTAACCATAAAGCTGCATAAGCACTTTTACTCATTTTCTTTACGGTCAATGCCCAAATAAATGGTGCCATCACAATTAAACCAATAAATGCAGCAATGATCTTAGCAGTTAATGGATCTGTGATTGACTTTTGCAAGAAAGGCTCCAAGAAATACGCTACCAACAAACTCAATGCGATCATGATCACGCCATTGAGAATAATGATCTGGATATAAAAATGCAGTAATCGTTTCCAATTGCTTTCACTTTCGATGATCTGAGAACTACTGCTATATTTCTCCAGACCTGTGATCCATTTTTCAGGTAAGACTTTTAATAGAAACTGATACAATGGTTCTGCCAGCTTGATCATGTATGGAGTAGTAAATGTAGTGATCACTGAAACCCCAACAGCGATAGGATATAAATATGAACTGGTAACTTCTAAAGACACTCCTAAAGTTGCAATGATAAAAGAGAACTCCCCGATTTGCGACATACTGGTTCCTGCCTGTACAGCTTGCTTCAATGGTCTACCTGCTAATAATGCACCACCGGCAACAAAAATGGTTTTCCCGAATATTACTGAAAGGGTAAGGATCAAAACGGGAATAGCATAATCCACCAATATCTGCGGATCGATCAACATTCCAACTGATACAAAGAATATCGCTCCAAAAAGATCTTTCACTGAAGTAATCAGGTGTTCAATTTTATGCGCCTGTGTTGTTTCTGCCAGAATAGATCCCATAATAAAAGCCCCAAGTGCCGCAGAGAAACCGACCTGATCGGCTAGTACTACCATTCCTAAACATAGCGCCAGTGAAAGCACCAATAAGGTTTCACTATTTAAAAAGCGACTTACTTTTTTAAAGAAAGTAGGTAGTAAAAAAATACCCATCAAAAACCATAGACATAAGAAGAAAAGAAGCTTCCCGATCGATAGGAACATTTGTGTGCCTTCAAATTGCTGACTGACTGCTACGGTTGATAATAAAACCATCAAGAGAATCGCTACCAGATCTTCGATAACAAGTACTCCAATAACGAGACTGCTAAATTGTTTTGTTTTCAAACCCAGTTCATCAAATGCACGAAAGATGATCGTAGTAGAAGATATCGCTATGATGCCACCTAAAAACATGCTATCCATGTTTGACCAGCCCAATACCTGACCCATCCCATATCCCAACATCATCATGAATGATAATTCAGTAATACCGGTAATGGCTGCTGAACCACCCACTTTCACCAACTTTTTGAAACTGAATTCCAATCCCAATGCGAACAACAAAAACACCACACCTATCTCAGCCCATATCTTAATACCTTCCACATCACCAATCGTGGGAAACAATTTGAAATTAGGACCAACAAGTAGTCCCGCAATGATATATCCCAGTACAACGGGTTGTTTTAACTTCTTGAAGAAGATCGTAATAATTCCTGCTGCACCCAAAATCAGTGCCAGGTCTTTGATCAAAACAGGTAAATGCGCCATAATCCGTTCTTTTTGTTATACAATCTTGCTACTATCGAATGGCGAGAATATACAAAAAAATCGGGAATCGTTTATGAATTGAGTAAACGTTCGAGTACATGATGTACGGCCGGACAAAAAGTGGAGTTCTTAATAGTAATAGCAGGACGTTTGATCAGTACATCTTCATCGGTATAAGGAAATCTTTTGCAATCAGAAGGTCTGTCCTCATAGATGCTGCAATAATTATCAGTACCTAAGAACGGACAGGGTTTTGTTTTGGTAACATAGTCACCATCTGTATCAAGATCAAGATAGGTATCAATGAATACACTTTCTTTTAATCGAAGTGCTTTACTGATACGTTTGATATCCGGCGTTTTAAATCTGGGTGAGTAGTTTTTACAACAGTTGGCGCAAGTCAGACAATCAATTTTTTCAAAGGCTTCTTCGTGTAAGTCGGGGAGCACTTTCAATACTTTATTCTTATCTGCGCGTTGCAGAAATTGTTTGTATTGTTTTTGATGATCGGCACTTAATTTTTCCCAGGGCTCCATGTCAATTTTACAATAAAGTTAAACAGTTCTTCACAAACACGTTTATGCTAACAACAAGTAACACAACATAGCAATCATTAAAACAACAAACCAGAAAATCATTCCCAACACATTCGCTACTATGACCATGAAGAGATCTCCCCAACCTTTGAGATTCAAAAAGCCTTTATAGGCATAACAAGTATAGATAAACTGAACTAAGATATTCCCCAATGCGATGATCATCATTTTCTCTGAGGGGAGAATGGACATCAGTGGTAAAAAAACGATACTACTGAATAAGGACAAAAAACAAGTTAACATGAGATAGGCTACGAGGTGTTCGGCATAGTTGTATCGCTTTCCTTTGAAGACCAACCAAAAACCTAACGCCATCAATGGTGCTGTAATAAAAACTACCACATTCATCTTTCTTTCTGTAAACTCATTGAGTTTGGCCTGTTTTTCCGCTAGAGAGATCATGATGGCCTTTTTCTTTTGTGTATTAGCAGAAGCGATTTGTTCTTTATAGATAGACTCGGCTCCCTGCATTGGATGAAAAATTGAGCTCATGAAAACCGTGATACCCAATACCAAAAGCAAGAGTGTAAAAGGATTGAAATATTTTTTGCGCTTTCCTTCTACAATATATTCTCTGAGTACGGTAGCAGGTCGTACGACCAAATCTCTCAATAAGACCAATGCCCCCTTATCTGTATGTGTAAATGCATGAAAAAATTCATGTACCAAGTGTTGTACATTGAACCGATGTATAGCAGTGGATTGACCGCATTGAGGACAATGTTTAAAAGAAGGATCTAGTTGCGACCCACAGTTGGAACATTTCAGGGCACTCATGTGTTATATTATAGAATTAAAAATATCTAATTTATTGGATTCACAGCTTATCAACCGGGTAAACAAAAGATGAATTTTCACGTTTGGTAGACTTACCTTTGCCGCGTTTAAAATTCTGCCTTTGGGGCGGTTATTTCTGTCTAATCACTTAAGTCTACCAATATTATGAATCTTTTCGAACAGCAGTCAGCCGAATTTCAAACAAGACATATCGGACCCAACCAAGCCGATACTGAGTCCATGCTCAAAACCATCGGTCTTTCTTCGATGGAAGAATTGATCAGCAAAACCATTCCTGATAGTATCCGTATCAAGAAACCATTGGGAATTCCTGCTGCCGTAAGTGAGTTCACTTATTTGACAGAGTTGAAAAAAATCGCTTCGAAAAATAAACTCTATAAGAATTATATCGGTCAGGGTTACTATGGTACCATTACACCCAGTGTGATCCTGCGTAATATTTTTGAAAATCCGGGATGGTATACCCAATACACGCCGTATCAGGCAGAAATATCTCAGGGTCGTTTGGAAAGTTTATTGAACTACCAAACCATGGTAGCAGACCTTACAGGATTACCGATCTCTAATGCTTCTTTGTTGGATGAAGCAACAGCAGCAGCTGAAGCAATGGCCATGATCTTCCATCACATCAATAAAACAGATGTGATCAGCAGACCTAAGTTGTTTGTGGATCAACACACTTTCCAACAAACCATTGATGTATTGATCACACGTGCTGAGCCGATCGGCATTGAGATTGTGGTGGGTGATTATCAAACTGCGACGATCGATGATACCTATTTTGGTGCATTGATTCAATATCCGAACAGTAAAGGTTCTGTGCATGATTATAAAACTTTCATTGATAAAGTACATGCTGCGGAAGGATTGGTGATCATGGCAACTGATCTGCTGGCACTCACTGTATTAACAACACCGGGTGAGCTGGGAGCAGATGTTGCTGTAGGTAGCGCACAACGCTTTGGTGTTCCGATGGGTTTTGGCGGACCGCATGCTGCTTTCTTTGCCACTAAAGATGATTTCAAAAGAGGAATTCCCGGTCGATTGATCGGTGTGAGCATTGATGCACAAGGTAACCGTGCATTACGTATGGCATTACAAACAAGAGAGCAGCACATCAAAAGAGAAAAAGCCACATCCAATATTTGTACAGCGCAGGCATTGTTGGCCAACATGGCTGCGATGTATGCAGTGTACCATGGTGCAAGTGGATTGAAAAATATCGCGACACGTGTACACCAGTTAACACAAGCACTGGCGGGTGGTCTGAAGTCACAAGGAGTAACCTTGCATAATGAACATTATTTTGATACCCTGCATGTGTCAGGTATCGACATCAATACCCTGAAGAAAAATGCGGAAGCAGCAGCCACCAATTTCTTCTATACACAGGATGCAGTTGTGATCAGTTTAGATGAAACAACATCGGTAGATGATGTGAATCATGTATTGGACATCTTCGCACAAACAACCGGTAAAAAAGCAGAGACAGTAACAACTGCAAATCTGTCAACTGTCAACTACCAACTACCCACTTCTCTTCAGCGCACATCCGCCTACCTCACCCACCCTGTCTTCAACACACACAGAAGTGAGAGTCAGATGATGCGTTATATCAAACAACTGGAGAACAAAGATCTTTCATTGAATACCAGCATGATCAGTTTGGGTAGTTGTACCATGAAGCTGAATGCGGCAAGTGAAATGATTCCGGTGAGCTGGCCTGAGTTCGGAGGATTACATCCTTTTGTTCCTGCTTCACAAACTGTGGGTTACCAGCAGATCATCAGTGAATTGAATGATTATCTCTGTAAAGTAACCGGATTTACAGCTTGCAGCTTACAACCCAATAGCGGTGCACAAGGTGAATATGCAGGTTTGTTGACCATTCGTGCATATCATGCAGCCAGAAATGAATCACATAGAAATATTGTGTTAATTCCGATCAGTGCACACGGAACCAATCCTGCCAGTGCGGTGATGGCCGGTTTTAAAGTAGTGGTAGTGAAATGTGATGATGCAGGTAATATTGATGTAGCAGATCTGAAAGCAAAAGCAGAACAATACAAAGATGCACTGGGTGCTTTGATGGTGACATATCCTTCAACACATGGAGTGTTTGAAGAAACCATCAGAGATATCTGTCAAACCATTCATGATAATGGTGGATTGGTATATATGGATGGTGCAAACATGAACGCGCAGGTTGGACTGACGAGTCCGGGTATGATCGGCGCAGATGTTTGTCACTTGAACCTGCACAAAACATTCTCTATTCCACATGGTGGTGGCGGACCGGGCATGGGACCTATCTGTGTAAATGATAAGCTGGCCCCCTATTTACCGGGACATACTGTTTTAGGCAACCCGAATCTGGCAGTGAGTGCAGCACAATATGGTTCAGCAAGTATTTTGTTGATCAGTTATGCATATATCAAAATGTTGGGTGAAGAAGGTATCCGTCAATCTACCGAGTATGCGATTTTGAATGCCAACTATATGAAGGCAAGACTAGAGCAGTACTATAAAATATTGTATACCGGTAAGAACGGAACCTGTGCACATGAATTTATTGTAGACTTACGTCCATTCAAGCAAAGTGTAGGGATCGAAGCTGAAGATGTGGCGAAGCGTTTGATTGATTATGGATTCCACGCACCAACCATGAGTTTCCCGGTACCGGGTACGATCATGATCGAGCCGACAGAAAGTGAAGACAAGGGAGAACTGGATCGTTTCTGTGATGCGTTGATCTCTATCTACAAAGAAATCAAAGCCATCGAAGATGGTAAGGCCGATAAGACAGACAATCCATTAAAGAATGCACCACACACGCAAGCGGTGATTTGTGCAGACGAATGGAATCATGCTTATAGTCGTCAAGAAGCAGCATTCCCATTGTATTATGTAACACAGAATAAATTCTGGCCAAGTGTGGCAAGGGTGAACAATACACATGGTGATCGAAATCTGATCTGTACATGTGAGCCGGTTTCTTCTTACATGTCTGAATAAAATGCGCAAGATATTTTGGCATAAAAGCTACGGTTCAAACCGTAGCTTTTTTTATGCTTCCATGGCTACTAACTGTTTCTCTAAAATGAGGATGAGCTTTTGTTTATCAGACAAAGCAGCTTCCATATGTTCCACTTGTTTTCTCAACAAATGAATAATTTCCTGCTGTGGAGACCCATAAAACATGGACTCCTCCTCAACTGTATCAAATACTTGTGCTCCTACTTCGCGATACTTTGTATTGAGCATTTGTCCATCACCGGAAAGTAGCCAAGTCATATTGAGTTCAGGAAAACGTTGTTCAATCTTGCGGAGAATATTTCCGCCGAAAGAACCCTTATTCTTTCGCTGTTTTCCTAAATAGCCATTGGATAAGCCACATTCCATTTCAACCGTTCTGGCTTTTAGTTGCTTGAAATGCATGAATTCATAGAATCTTTCAGGTACTGTCATTGTGTATAATTGTTTAGAAAGAAAACGATACTTCCATAGAAATCATAGAAAGGCTTCGATAGCTTTGTGTTCTATTGAAGCTGAACGAAGAAACCGATAAAACATAAATACCACAATAGGTATTTATACCTGATTTACCTTGAATCATTCCGCAGGAAAAACCTTTACAAGGTAAATATGCAACCACTCCCATTTCGTCAGTAAGCACCTGCCGCAACTCTTCGCGATAGAAGTATTGATTTGATATTTCAATTTCATCGGTATGAAAAAAACAGATTATCCTGAATGGGAAATGTACTCCAGATCATTAACGAATCAGGAACATGCAAATCCTAACCTCGTTTTAGAAGAACTATTTGATTTTGCGCATCTTCCTGAGTGGCGACAAATTCTTTGGGATTGGTTAAAGATGACGGTGAGCAGTTCGTATCATGCAGAAACTACAACATCATCAGAGAGAGCTTCCATATTATTTGTGTATGAGCAACTACAAAAATTGATAGAGGCTTCCCATCTGATACATGTTCAGCAAAAGATAGCTAAGGAAGTATTGAAAGAAAAGGAAAGACATATCTTCTGATCAGATCCAATCTCTATCACATATTTATGTGAGTAATACAGTAAGTACTTGTATATCAGCACTCATTGAAAATACAATCGGTCTTATGGCATCATGAATGGCTTGTATTCGGATTAGCAGCACTATAGCTTTGCAATCCGAAAACAACAACATGAAACATAAAATTTGGTTATCTATTCTGTTGATCAGTGGCTTCACACTGCAACAAGAATTACAAGCACAAGGATTTCTCAAAAAATTAAAAGATAAGGTTGAGAAAAAAGCAGAAGATATTTTAGATAAAAAAGCAACCGATAAGGCAGGTAACACTGTACCATCTACCGGCAATCCTCAAACAGGTAATGGCCCTTCTACCGGAACTTCAAAAAATGGAAGACCGGTTAACAAGACCGGAGAAGGATTAAAAAATTCATCGGTACCGGATGTACTTCAACAAATTCAAGAAGCCGATGCCGCCTATGATCAACAACAGTTTGGCGAAGCAAGATTTTCTGTTCAACAAGCATTATTAGGCGTTGAACTGCAAATCGGTAAATCACTGCTGGAATCTTTACCCAATGAAATAAATGGCTTACCTAAAGACTCTACCGAAGATCGCGTGATGAGTACACGTTACGGCTGGGCAAATCTTTCCATTCAACGCATCTACCAAAAAGAAGATCAACAACTCAATATGTTGATCGGCAACAACGCTATGTACAGCGGCATGTTAGATATGTATTTCGGATTTGCTGCTACACAATCCAATGGTGACACACAAAACACCAAGCAAATTCGTATCAAAGGAAATAAAGCGATCATTCAATTTGAAGAAAGAGAAGGTTATACGGTCTTAATGCAACTTGGACAATCAGGTATGATCACTTGGAAAGCCATCAACTTTCAAACAGAAAAAGAAGTGATGGATGCTATTCAGCAATTCGATATCGACCACATCAAAAAAACAATGGGCGAAAACTAATCCCAAAAAAGAAAAAAAATGAAAAAGATCATTTGCTATATCCTTTTATCAGTTACTGTCACCGGCATATCTGCACAGGATTTTAAAAATAACATGACACAGGCAAAAAGTCATTATACTGCCGGAAAATTACAGGACGCACATTTTGCATTACAACAAATGATGCAAGACCTCGATATCACCACCGGTAGAGAAGTACTGAAGTTATTCCCAACAATGCTGGATACACTCACAGCTCTTCCTAAACAACAGGAAGTATATGGTAACAGTCAATTCACCGGTGTAACCATTGAAAAAAATTACGGTATCACACAAAAGAAAGCCACACTTGCTGTGGTGATCAATTCTCCCTTATTGAATAGCCTGAATGCCTATATCACTTCTCCCCTTCTTACCGGAGATCCGAATACGCGTATTGTGAAGATCGGACAATACAAAGCCCGTCTTACCAAAGAATCAGAAGAAGATCATTATAAACTTGAAGTACCAATGTCCAATGCATTACTCACGCTGACTGTTTCAAAAACGACAGAATCAGAAATACTGGCTTGGGGAAATACTTTGCCGCTGGAGAAAATAGCTGTACTGGTCAAATAACGGATTCAACTTCTTGAAACGGTAAAAACCTTGACGCTATCGGTCAAACCATTTGCGGCACCTACTGTTATGTGTTATATTTATAGACTAAAATATAACCAACATGGACCAGCAAATCATCCATCTCTACGACGAGTATACACATAAACCACTTCCACGCGAGGTTTTTTTGAAACGATTGGCAGTATTAGCAGGTAGTACTGCTGCTGCCATGGCCATTCTTCCGATGTTGGAAAACAATTATGCTGTAGCTGCTACGGTACCTGAGCAAGACATTGAGTTACATACAGAAGACATTACCTATCCTGCAGGAGAGGTAACAATGAAAGCTTATCTCGCCAAACCAAAAAGAGAAGGCAAGTATGGAGCTGTGATCATCATCCATGAAAATCGTGGTTTGAATGATCATATCCGTGATGTGGCACGTCGTGCTGCAAAAGCTGGCTTCATTGCTATAGCACCTGATGCATTATCGGCAGCCGGTGGAACGCCCACAGATCAGGATCAGGCCAGACAATTGTTCAGCCAGATCGATACCAAACAGAACCTGATCAATTTTACGAAAGGATTTGATTACTTGAAAAGCAGAAAAGATTGTAATGGCTTTACAGGTTGTGTTGGCTTTTGTTGGGGTGGCGCTTTGGTCAATCAATTAGCAGTGAATGTTCCTGACCTGAAAGCAGCCGTTGCTTTTTATGGCAGACAAGCGGATGTGGCAGATGTACCCAAGATCAAAGCAGCTTTACAATTACATTATGCCGGACTGGATGAACGCATCAATGCCGGTATACCTGCTTATGAAGAAGCCCTGAAGAAAAACAATATCAAATATGAACTCTATCTCTATGAAGGTGTCAACCATGCTTTTCACAATGACACATCAGGAGCACGATACAATGAAGCAGCCGCGAAACTAGCCTGGAAAAGAACACTCGACTTTTGGGCGGCTAACATGAAATAAATTTATTTTCTCTACGCACAACCCTCATCGGGTTTGTATTGTTAATTGTACTAAACATAAACGAATGATAGCAACCAAAGCATATGCAGCTCCGGATCCAAAATCACCTTTAGGTCCGTTTTCACTGGAAAGAAGAAATCCCGGTCCAAAAGATGTTCAAATAGAAATCTTGTACTGTGGCGTTTGTCACTCAGATATCCACCAGGTTCGCGATGAATGGGGTGGTTCAATTTTCCCGATGGTACCCGGACATGAGATCGTAGGACGTGTAACACAGGTAGGTAATGATGTCACCAAATTCAAAGTAGGCGACCTAGCAGGCGTTGGATGTTTTGTAGATTCTTGTCGCACTTGTGAGAATTGTAAATCAGGCATCGAGCAATACTGTGAAGAAGGTATGGTCGGCACTTATAACGGTCGTGAAAGAGGCACCAATGCTCCTACCTATGGTGGCTATTCAACACAGATCGTTGTAGATGAAGATTATACATTACGTATTTCCGAAAAACTTCCACTGGAAGGTGTAGCACCTTTGTTATGTGCAGGTATCACTACCTATTCTCCACTGAGACATGTAGGTGTTACCAAAGGACATCGAGTTGCCGTATTGGGATTGGGAGGATTAGGCCACATGGCAGTAAAGTTTGCAGCATCCTTTGGAGCAGAAGTAACGATGCTGAGTTCATCTCCTTCCAAAGAAGCAGATGCTAAAAAGTTAGGTGCGCATCACTTCGCATTGACATCAGATGCAAATACCATGAAGAAACTGCAGAATCATTTTGACTTTATCCTCAATACTGTTTCTGCTCCACATGATTACAGTACTTATCTGAATTTGTTACGTACCAATGGTACCATGATTGTTGTGGGTGTACCTCCTAGTCCGTCAGAAGTTCCTGCATTCAACCTGATCATGAAAAGAAGAAGTATCATCGGATCACTGATCGGTGGTATCAAAGAAACACAGGAAATGTTAGACTATTGTGCTGAACACAATATCGTTTCTGATGTGGAAGTCATTCCCATGCAGCAGATCAATGAAGCGTATGAAAGAATGTTGAAAGCAGATGTACGATACAGATTTGTGATCGATCTGGCATCCATAAAATAATAGATAATAGCCATTGGGCGCTTGGTGAAAAGTATTCAAACTACTTTTTTACCAAGCGCCTTTTTATTGACTATTCGCTTTGTCTTACTGATTCATTTTCAACACGAGGCCATTTCCATGCATACCAAATAATCAGTCCAAGCAAAATAACTTCCACTACAGCACCCAATATCATGTGTATCCAAGCTTCCCCTGCCAGATTATACAGTGTATAGGGAATATATATTGCCGCAATGATCATATTCAACTTGCGATTGACCTTAGCGGGTAAAACAACTGAAAAAAAAATCATCAGTGCTGAAATCGTCAATGATATGAGTGCTATCGAAAGAAATCCCTGTGTGATATCAAATACATATACCCTTCCATTTTGAATATCTCCAATCTTACCCGGCATATATAAATGAAAATAATCGACATAGATATAGAGAAACATCAAACTCGTCCATAAGGATGCCAGCTTTAGCTGTGTACTCACTTTTATTTCCTTTAGTTCGCTTTGTTGTGTATGCATAGCATTTCTATTAAAAATTAAAGCCTACATGTAATCCAGGTTCACCGAACACAAACTTTGACCATTTATCATCCAACTGTTTGAATCCATTGGGTAATGTGGTGTGATACGCTCGATGGGTAATGGCCAATGACGGTTGAATAAAAAATCGATCTTTAAATAGTTTCACATGATACCCTACACGATAGGTATTGAAGATCTGAAAACCATTGTCGATCTTTCTGTCTTGACGATCCTTAAAACTTTGCCAGGTAGGCATCACATTCAATTCAGCATACCAGTTGTTGGTAAAGAATCGCTGGTAAGATAGAGATACCCCATACTCACGAACATAACCGGGAAATTCTTCTTCCTTCTTTCCATATGCTTTGTTCAGAAATGGATGGATACCATTGGGCCAGGCATATTTCCAGGTTTTGGGTTCAATCGTAATGACATCTCTTCCCGTGATACGATAACCGACATTGAGTTGAACGAACTCCGGACTGTTGATAGTCGCCAGATTACCAAACAGCACAAACATAGAACTTCCAACAAACCACCGCTTGTGCGCGGTGTCTTTGACATCATACTGTGCTTTGAGTTGGAGGGTACTTAGCATCATGAAGAGAAAACCCATGACTAAAACTTTCTTTTGCATTTCCTTGCTTTTTTTGTTAAACGATACTGCAAAAGTCGATGCATGATCAACAACCACTCGTTCACTTAAGTTAATTAATACGTTTGGGCTCTTTTTTTAGACAAGTTTTACAAATTGAATCCGAAATGAAGTCCGGGTTGGATGAAATAGTTGTTCCATTTGCTTTCTACCGCTTTGAAAGACGCAGGAACATTGGTTCTGATGGGCCAGTAACTACATCCCAGCGCGGGTTCAAAGAAGAAACGATTTTTGAAGAATTTGAATTGGTAACCCAAATGAAAATTCAGGTATAGTGTATATCCATTCCCAATTTTCTTTTTATTCGTATCCATGTATTTTTCAAAAGCATTCAATGCATGAACAGAAGTGTACACGCCCTTCCACCAAAAACGTTGGTAGCCAACCGTTGGTGCCAATATGCGTGCATGACCCGGATAGTTTTCTCCAGGCTTATCAAAATTGGGACCGAATGGAATACCGATGGGCCAGGCATAAATGGATCTTTTAAATTCAAAGGAAACCACATCCTTTGGTGTGATCCGATAGCCTACATTCAATTGTATGTACTCGGGGTTGTTGACTTTAGAGAAATTACCCAACATCAGTAATGAGCTACCGATATACCATCTTTTAAACGTGCTGTCTTGAGCACTTACTTGTAGACTGCTTACCCATACGATGGCAAATGCCAGCCATAAAACTCTCTTTTGCATATCCTTTTAATTGCGGTTAAATGATATGACAAAGAAAGAGAAGCGGGAAGCTTGCACTCGTTCACTTAAGTTAAGTAATGAATGTGCCTTTTATTTTTTTTCTGAAATTCTGGCCCTTAGTCGGCTTAAAGATTGTGGCTGTATACCCAAATAACTCGCTAATTGGTGTTGAGGAACACGTTGAATGAGATCGGGTCTTTTTTCGAGTAAATTCAAATAGCGTTGTTCAGGAGAAGAGGTTTTGAACTCATCAAAATCCATTCGCTCTTTCGCCAAGAGTTCCTCGGATAATTTCTTACACAGGGACTCAAACTTAGGGAATTTGGCATTGACCTCGGCTTCCATATCTGAGTTGGAAATGAGCAGTATGCAGTCTTCTGTACAACTCACATAATATTCAGAAGGTGTTTGGCTGATGACGCAAGGAGGTGTCAAAGCTTCCATTTCGGTGAAGAAAGCAGTGGTTTTTTCCTCGGCATCTATTTCATAGTATGTACGAATACAACCTTTGAGTACAAAGTAGCTTTCTTTTGATTTTTGTCCTTCTTTGAGTAAGATAGTTCCTTTCTTGACAGAGTGAAAAATATCCAAAGAAACGATGGCGTTCTTTTCTTCTTCGGTTAGAGTGACGTATTTGGAAAGGAAGTTGAAGAGTAGGGTTTGCATGGGTTGTTTAGATAATTTCTCTCACAACTAGTGAGATTTTTTGAAAAGAATTTTCCTTCTACAAAACTACTGCATTCTAAACTATGCCAATTAAGGTTTAATAGTTCAGCATTTACGGCTTTAATCGCTCACCATCTTCGAACGTTTCCCGCAGACGTCTCTCGTATGGTCCTCTACAAGAGACATCTGTGAGGAATTTTACTTGTTTTGAACACTCTGCGGAGAATGAAAGCTACAACTGCTTAACGATATGATACTGATTTTATTGATTAGCCTTGCCATATAGTCGATATACTCTTAACGGCTAGGTAATTTATCTCGAATAAGATTTATTAAATGTCGGTAGTGTCGAACATAAATATTATCACCAGTTGGAAGCTTTATTACATGAACAATAACATTCATACTCTCAAAAAGTGCTTTCTTTTGGTCATCAATTTCATTGCAATAAAAATGAATTTTATTTTTTATTTTTTCACTTAAAAAACCTTTCATCATTCTCGCTCTTTTATTCAATATCCACCATAAATCAATTTCTGAATAATCAAACGTAAACCCGATTATATAAATGTTTGAAGTGAAGAATAATTCAATCCAAGATGAATTGTTAAATGAATTACCTTCAAACTTCTTCTCAATTGAGTCTTCGAGTATTTCTTTACCGTCCAAAGTATATCTGTAAAAACCTTTTATGTAGCCGTCTATTTTACCAATTGAGCCGCAATAGTGGTCTAGTCCGAGCATAATTGTCGCAGGTTTTCGGATTTCTCCATGAATTTGCCAAAGATTTTTTTCTCTTTCCTTCGAATTTTTAATTCGTTTTAATCTACGTATGCTATAGACATCTTCCGTACTATACTCTTCAATGGGCAATACTATTTCAGGCAAAGATGAAATACTTGTGACAAGCCCATAATCGTAGTTAGTGGTTATGTAATGCTGGGCAGCTAAATTGAAAAGCTCAATATAAATTTCGCTTGCACTTATTTCACTAAGCAGTCTAGCAATGTCAGTTTTAACTTCAAATTCATCTTTTAGAATATCTTTATGTATCGAAAGTCTTTGTAAGATAATTCGTTCATAAATCATTGTGTTAGGCAATGTGCTGTCTTTAAATTTATTTGAGCCTTTGATTTTGTTTAAAAGTTGGTTCCAAGAAATGTTTGTCGGCAAGAGCCTATTTATACCATTGCCGAATAATATTGTATGTTTCATTTTGGTCGTTCTGTCTTTCAGCTAATTAATGAATATACAAATTTTTTAACATGCACCCCAAAACGAATATTTATCACCGAATCACTAATCAATTAGTCAAAAAAATTACGCACTGCTTTAAAAATCTCGTACATCAAACTTTCAAAAAAACTACACCGCCACCACAGCATCTTATTTCTTTAGTTCTTCGAAGAGTCTCCGAGATACGAGGGACTCTTCGTGTCATACACTCCTTATTATGTTTTGATTGATACATCTTTTGTAATATTACAACTTGCTAGCTGTGTAACACGCAGAGTTCTCTACGAGAGACATCTGCGGAGAACTTTTTTTATTTTGGATACTCTGCGAAGAAGCAATAGTTATTCTTTTAGAACTCATTTAATATGTCTATTAGTTCTTGTCTAAAGTGAATATGCCTTTGGTCATAATTTAGTGTTTGATGATAGTTTTCCGAAGCAGAAATAATTTCAGAAATGTCAAAACTGTCAGATAGAATGATTCCATAGTCTTTTGCCCTATCCTTTGCTCCTTGTTGAAAGCCTGAATGACTTATTATCCAACCAATAATTACTCCTTTGGCTTGTGAGAACCAACTTGGTATTACAGTTCTCATTTTGTGGGTCATATGATGCACATCACCTATTGTTGAATTGAACTCTTTTATTTTATCAACTTGAACTGTGCTACTATATTTTTTGCATTGACCAATTATTCTTACTGGTCCATTTACACCAAACAAATAATTAGCTTCGTCACTAAATTTAATTGTTGCTATAAAATCAATACCCGCTTCATTTCCAGGAGGAGTAAGTAACACGTTATTTGCATTTAATAGCCTTGCAACTTTTATTGCCAATGCTTCATATTGTCTTGGATTTATTAAATCAATTTCATTAAGGATAAATGATCGAGATTTAAGAAGCTTGAATTTGTTGTCGGCTGTCAAATTGAATTTGTCAAGGAGAAAACACTCAACAGTTCTTGAATTGTTATTTACAACCTTAAAGATAGGTTGTAAGTTTCTACTCTTGTGATTTTCATTCTGTTCCTTAATAATGTGATTCCAAAGTCTTTTAGCATTTGCAGTCAAATAACTATCCCTTACGGAACCTGTTTTATTCAATGCTTTTTCTATAGCAGAAGACAAAAGATCGTCAAAAGAGAGTGTGCCAGAGGCAATATTTGACAACATAATCTGTTTGAATATTTTCTTGGATTCGCTCACAGTTATTCACTCAGTTCTTTAATTATTGCAGATATTTTATTCAATCTTTCAAAGAGATTTGTCTTCTGAGTGCCGTCTTTAAGAATCCGGAATGGTATGTTTTCCAAATTTTTAATTACAATATCTAATGATTCAAATAGTTCGTTTGTTGGGTCTGAAAGTTTTTTTGCTTCTTCTTCGTATTGTTTCTGAACTGCAATAGTATAAGCTCTTTCTAAGTTACCTTCCGTTCTGAAAAACTCAAATTCTTTTGGTGATTTTGAAATTAAGAATGAAACACTACGTAAGTCATCACTTCTGTAAATTTTTCTATTTTTCCAGTCTCCAACCAAAGATGATGGGTCTATGCTCTCATCAGCTTCTTCTATATTTCTTGGGTATAACCAACTTAATAGTTCATTAAAATTCAATTCATTTTCAAAAGTCCTAGTTGATTCATTCCACTTCATCCATTCTCGAATCGGCGAATTACTTCTACTAAATAATTCTTGTAAATATGGATATGCTCTTTCATCAACTTCTTTAGTGTAGTCAGAGTTTTCTTTAGCTTGTTTAAAAGCAAAATATCCCCTTACCCACTGCCCAGCACCAAACGGTGTTAGTCCGAATCTTTTTCCGACTTCGGTTAATGTAAGCGCTTCTTCTTCCATCAGGGTTACTATGAGTCTTGCTTTATTAAACGCAGACCATTCTTGTATACCCATAATATGTCTTAACCCTTGAAAAATCCACGAAGCCTCTGTGTTAGTTCCAGTGTAAACTAAGCAAGGTATTTTTTCTATTGAATCGATTATTTCTTGGGCAACAGATGAAGGGTTATCTGTAAATTTTTGCTTTAAAATTTTCGCTGCACATATTCTCCTATTACCTTCCAATACAACATAATTGGAATCATCAATTTTTCTTAATACTACCCTGTCAATAGGCAAATAGCCATTAATTTCCATATTCATTACAAGTCTGTCAACTGAAAAATCTTGAAAAAGTTTTTCTATGACTATTTTTTGAACAGCTTCTTCAGTGATTCTTTCATCGGGTATATTGTCCCAAGTCATTGAAACGAACCTTGGATTGTTTGGGTCTAAGAAAATATTCTCTAATGCTATATCTTCTGCGAATAGCTCTTTAAATATTGGATGAGTGTCTACTGTCATAATGTTTTTTTATAGTTTTTGTAGTCTATTAAAATTACTACCAACTTATAAATATACGAACTTTTTAACATGCACTCTGTGACGTAATTTTAGTCAACTGATTGAATATTAATTAGCTGACTAAAACAGCAACACTTATAAAAGCTTTGTAAATCAAAAATTCTACACCGCCACCGCTGCATCCTCATGATAATGCAGAAAAGAAGCAAACTCATCCCCGGACCAATGACTTTTTTCTTCGATCCAGGTGCAGAGATGATTTTTAACGCCGGTTAGTTTTTGCCAGGCTTGTTGTAGAATAAGGGGCTCATTGGAAGGTCTGAGAGAACTGGTGGTGGTTGCCAACTCAGCAACGATCTCACCACGCATATTGCGAAAAGTATCTTTGAAAAATTTTCCTACCGGAGAATCGGTGGTACCAAACACACAATTACCCAATACCAATCCCAACACACGATCTTGTTCTGTATTCAAAATAATATTGAGGTGCAAATACGCAACGGTCATACCGTGTTGATCAAGTATAGGTGTCATGGCTGCAGTTAATTAGGGACGCCAATGTAGACTTTTCACGCAGTTCCTTCCTACACTCTTGCAAGACTTAATACTAAGTTTACAATAAGATAACATTAGAACCCAACGCACCTATTTGTTATTTTCGCAAAAAATTGTATATGGGAGTAGCTGATCAATTAGCACAATTAAAAGCAGAAAAATCTGCTGCCAATTTAAAAGCCGGACAAGATTTTCTGGCCACCAACAAACAAAGAGCTGAAGTAACCGAGTTACCCAGCGGATTACAATACGAAGTGCTCACAGAAGGCACAGGTGCCAAACCACAAGCGCACAATGAAGTGACTTGTCATTATCATGGTACTTTGATCGATGGAACGGTATTCGATAGTTCTGTGCAAAGAGGCAGACCCGCCGCCTTCCCACTCAACATGGTCATCAAAGGCTGGACAGAAGGATTACAACTCATGCCAACAGGAAGTAAATGGCGTTTCTTCATCCCACCCCACCTCGCCTACGGTGATCGTCAGGTAAGCGCTCAGATCGGACCGAATTGTACGTTGGTGTTTGATGTAGAATTAATCAGTTTTAGATAGGTTTATAGCTACAAGCTTCAAGCCGCAAGCTGCAAGTAAGAATACATACTTGTGGCTTGCAGCTTGTAGCGTCCTTTACCCCTCTTTCACAGATACTTAACCTGTAAACGCGATATAAGCCCTATATAAGCCCTATTTAACCCCATTATAAGCCCATCCTTTTAGAGTGGTCTTATAAAGTGAGGGTATACTGATTTCAGTGTTTATACAGGGTCTTTAGCTGTTGAACCGGTATGGAGCTAGTGGTATATGATGTACTTGGAATAGGAGGTTTGAGCTGCAAGCTTCAAGCCGCAAGCTGCAAGTAAGAATACATACTTGTGGCCGGCAGCTTGCAGCGTGTAGCCTGTAACTTATCACTGCTTCAGCGCCTTCGCATATACCTCCAACACTCGCTTCCTCGCAACATCATGCGGAACAATCGGTTTGGGGTAGCTGAATTCATTGAGTTCGGGGACCCACTTGCGGATGTATTTGAGATCCTTGTCAAATTTTTCAGTTTGTAAGGCCGGATTGAAGACCCTGAAATAGGGAGCAGCATCACAACCACTGCTGCTGGCCCATTGCCATCCGCCGTTATTGGCAGCGAGATCAAAGTCTAATAATTTCTGCGCGAAATAAGCTTCTCCCCAACGCCAGTCGATCAATAAATGTTTCGTGAGAAAAGATGCCACGATCATACGAACACGATTATGCATATAACCGGTGGTATTCAATTCGCGCATACCGGCATCTACGATGGGGTATCCAGTTGTGCCATTACACCAATGTGCAAATTCCGTTTCATTGTTTCTCCATTCAATGCGATCATATTCTTTTTTGAACGACTCCCCCTTTCCTACATGCGGGAAATGCCAAAGAATGGCATGATAAAAATCTCTCCAGATCAATTCATTCACATAAGTATCATTCAACGACAATGCACGCGCTGCCAGTTGACGAATACTCACCGTTCCAAAACGCAGATGTACACCCATTTTGGAAGTACCATTTTCCAATGCAGGAAAATCTCGGTTGGCACTGTATTGTTTGATGATACTTTCTTGTAATTGTTTACTTGGAAAAGGAAGATCTACAGCTGTAAAACCCATCGAATGCAAGGAAGGAATTTCTTTCAGAGTCTGCTGATAAAAATGCGCATTGTATTTTTCTACCGGATACGATTTTACATGAAAAGGTTTCAAGGCCGCTCTCCATTTTCTTCCATAAGGTGAAAACACCGTGTAAGGTTTTCCGTCATCTTTTACCACTTCCGATTTTTCAAAGATCACCTGGTCTTTAAAAGTTTGGAAACCAATTCCTTTGGATTGTAAGAAAGCTGCGATCGCATCATCTCTTTCTTTGGCATAAGGTTCATAATCGTGGTTGGTGAAAACAGTTTCGATATCGTAGACTTCTGTCAGCTGTTTGTATACGTCCATCGGAAAACCATAATACACTTCCAGACTACTTCCCATAGAGGCCAATTGCGCTTGCATTTCCGTAAGTGCAGCATGAATAAATTCCACACGACGATCTGCTTTGTCTTCGAGTTGATCCAGAATATTACGATCAAAAATGAATATAGGAAGTACGGGAACACCAGTTCTCAGTACATGGTACAATGCTGCATTGTCTGTTAAGCGAAGGTCCCTGCGGAACCACATGACCTGTATGCGAGGTTTCATGAATTTTTTGTTTTGTAACAGTTGGGGATTCGAAAAGTTCAGCGTGTTCGTTTCTTGAAACGAACACGCTGAACTTTTCATTTTTTTGCTCGGGCCGCTGGGCCTCGTCCCTACTTCCGGGCTGCATTGGCCTCTGATCAAATCTGCTGCGCATGATTTGATCTATCATCGCTTCGCTTGATACCGACCCCAATGAGGCCCGTCCGTAGGGACTGGTTAGAGGTTTATGCTATATGGTTTTACTGCATTATACCCTCTAAAAATTATGTTCTGATTTCAACATTTTATAGAAACGAATTGATGTTGCGTTGGTGTAATGACTATTGCCTAGCTGTTTCACCCATTTGATGCCGTGGATGGCGTTGGTGAGGAATAGTTCCGAGGCTTCTAGTAATTCATCTACGGTGATCATGCCTTCTTCTACCGGTATATTTTCTTTTCGAAGCAGGTGTAACAAATGTCTGCGCATAACACCGTTTACCGGACCTTCTGTTAACGCAGGCGTTTTGATACTCCCATCTTTCACGATGAATACATTGGCGATGGTGGCATCTGCCACTCGGTTATCAGGATTCAGCAGTATCGCATCATTCAAGTGATGTTCTTTTGCCCAGAGTGCACCCATCAAATAAGGCAAATAATTATTGCTTTTGATGGATGAAAAAAGATCGGCCGTTTTTCGTGCGTCTTTATAAATATCCAATACCAATCCATTTTCATTTAACTCCTGTGTGGCTGGTTGTAGTGGCCAACTTTGGATCAAAAAAAATGGGTAATGATTTTGCTCATCATAAATACCGCCATCACCTCTTGTCACGGTAACTCGTACTCTTGCTCTTTTGGCATGTCCGTTTTTTTCTACAACGGATAATATCTGTTTCTCTAACCAACCGGCGCTGTGGTAACCTAGCTTTTTAAAGTGTAGTGTTTCTAAAGAGCTGAACAATCGTTCAAAATGATAATCAGCGAGCATGATCTTTCCATTGAGTACTTTGATGGTCTCAAAACAACCATCACCATACCGATAAGATCTGTTATTGGGAGAGATCAGCAGTTTGTCTGAACGGAGTATTTGTCCGTCATAAAAAAGAAAATCGCCTTCACGCATACCATCAATTATAGAATGAAGGTAACTTGCTGATTCGAATCAACAAATATGAAGATCAATGCCATGATACAGGTGCTGGAGCAATTGGCCCCACCATCATTACAGGAGAGTTATGATAATGCCGGTCTGATCACCGGATCTGCCTCTTGGGAATGTACCGGAGTTCTCTGCACTTTGGATGCTACCGAAGCTGTGATACTCGAAGCGAAACAAAAAGGTTGTAACCTAGTGGTGGCTCATCACCCGATCATTTTCAGCGGATTGAAAAAATTGAATGGGAAGAATTATGTAGAGAAAGCTGTGATCGCCGCTATCAAACATGATATCGCCATTTATGCCATCCATACCAATCTTGATAATGTTTCATGGGGCGTTAATAATAAAATTGCTGATAAGCTAGGATTG
This sequence comes from Sediminibacterium sp., assembly GCA_965279585.1. Classification (GTDB taxonomy): domain Bacteria; phylum Bacteroidota; class Bacteroidia; order Chitinophagales; family Chitinophagaceae; genus Sediminibacterium. The sequence goes on from OZ257248.1 coordinate 2,781,769, forward strand.
ATCAATCGAAAGATATTATCACCCAAGCCCGGACAATTGATGAAACTGCACACATTTGTACCAGTGGCACATGCCGAAGATCTGAGAACAGCCCTTTTTGCTGCCGGCGCGGGAGAGATCGGCAAATACAGTCATTGCAGTTTTAATATGGAGGGCACCGGCACTTTTCGAGCGGGAGAAGGAACAGATCCTTTTGTGGGTGAGATCGGTACTACACATTCAGAAAAAGAAATTCGTCTAGAGGTCATTTTCCCGGTCTGGAAACAGCAGGAAATTCTGTCGGCATTGTTTCAAGCCCATCCCTATGAGGAAGTGGCTTATGATCTGGTGAGCTTAGGCAATGATTATCAGGATATTGGAAGTGGTTTGATCGGAACATTACCCGAACCCATGGAAGAAACCCAGTTTTTACGAATGTTGATGACCAGTTTTGGGCTTTCAATGGTGAAACACACCCCATTTTTGGGCAAAAACATCCAAAAAGTGGCGATTTGTGGCGGTTCCGGGAGCTTTTTGACGGGGAAAGCACTGTCTAAAGGAGCCGATATCTATATTTCGGCTGATTTCAAGTACCATGAGTTCTTTGATGCCAATGATCGTATGGTGATTGCCGATATTGGTCATTGGGAGAGTGAGCAGTTCACTACCGACCTCCTGATTGATGTTTTACAGGCTAAATTCCCTACCTTTGCCGTCCTCAAATCTGAAGTAAAAACCAATCCGGTGAACTACTTCACAGGGGAATAACAATCACACAATAAATCACACATACAATATGGCTTCCGTTAAAGACTTTTCGGTTGAAGAAAAACTGGTGAATCTGCTGAAGTTGCAGAAGATCGATAGCAAACTGGATGAGATCCAGATTCTGAAGGGTGAACTTCCGATGGAAGTGAGTGACCTCGAAGATGAGATCCAGGGTTTACAGAGCCGTCAGACTCGTATTGAAGAAGAACTGAATGGTATCACTGAATTCATTGAAAGCAAGAAAGCTGCGATGAAAGAAAGTGAAGCTTTGATCGCTAAGTATGAGAAGCAAAGTGAGAATGTTAAGAACAACCGCGAATTCGAAGCGATCAACAAAGAGATCGAAATGCAACAGCTCGAGATCAAATTGTGTGAAAAGCATATTCGTGATGCGAACGAAGAACTGGCTGATAAAGTAAAAGCTTTAGAAGCTGCTAAAAAGCAGATCGCTGTGAAAGATGGTGTATTGAACCATAAGAAAGGTGAACTGGAAAAGATCATCGCTGATACTGAGAAAGAAGAAACACATTTCAATAAGCAAAGTGCTGAGGCGCGCAGTCATATCGACGAGCGTTTATTGTACAGCTACGATCGTATCCGTAAGAGCTATCGCAATGGCTTGTCTGTTGTGCCTGTAGAGCGTGATGCTTGTGGTGGTTGCTTTAACTCTATTCCTCCTCAGCGTCAGAGTGAGATCCGTTTACACAAGAAGATCATCGTTTGCGAAAACTGTGGTCGTATTCTGGTAGATGCTGATTTGAATGACAGCGTAGAAGTAAAGTAAGAAAAGAATACTTTAAATACTTTGAAAGGACAGCTATTTGGCTGTCCTTTCTTATTTTCGGGCTGCATGAAAATCCGTCTGTCTTTTCTTCTTTCTTTGCTCATTATGACTTCTGTACATGCGCAGAAAGTGTATGACTTCAATGCTACTTGTCAACAAGCCTATCAAGAGATCACTAAATTGAAATTGGCGAAAGGAGAATCCTTGATCGAAAAAGCAAAACAGCAAAACCCCGATAATCTTATTCCGGTCGTATTGGAAAGTTATGTTGATTTCCTCACGCTTTTTTTGAATGAAAATCCGGATCAATATAAAATCTTGTACCCACGCTTTGCTGAACGATTGAATGTATTGGAACAAGGACCGAGTTCATCTCCTTTTCATCGATTTGCGATCAGTACGGTAAGAGTTCATAAAGCCGCATCAGCCATCAAATTTGGAAAAACCTGGGAAGCAGGATGGGATATTCGCAGAGCATGGTCACTGCTGAAAGACAATAAAAAATCGTTCCCCACTTTTACTGCCGATGATCTGCTCTATGGTACTTTACAAACCATGATCGGAACGATTCCAAAAGGATATAAATGGCTGGCGGGTATTTTGGGGATGCGTGGCTCTGTTACCGAAGGTTTGAAAACAGTCAATGCCTTTGTGAACAGTACTGATGCATACGCAAAAATTTATGCACCGGAAGCTCAGTTCATTTATCCGTATCTGTTGTTCTATATGGACAATAAAAAGGATCAAGCCATTACATTCATTCAGCAAAAGAAATTAGATCTCGTCAACAATCATTTACATGGTTGGATGGCTGCGAATCTTACTTTGAATAATAAACAAGCACAATACACACAGCAGATCGTTCAAAACAGAAATCAATCTACAGAGTATCTGGACATACCTATCTGGGATTTTGAAATGGGTTTTGTGAAAATGTATCAGTTAAAACCTGAAGAAGCCATCCCCTACTTCGAGCGTTTCTTACAGAAATTCAAAGGCAATTTTTATGTCAAAGATGTGTATGACAAAATCAGACTCTGTCATTACATGATGGGACACACTGCTGCTGCCGAGAAAGCAAGACAGATGGTATTGACGAAAGGTGCTACCGATTCTGATGCAGATAAAAAAGCGCTCAAAGATGCCAAAGCCAATTACTGGCCCAATACATTACTACTCAAAGCAAGGCTGCTAAATGATGGTGGCTATCATAAAGAAGCGCTGGCACAGTTGCATGGTAAGACAGAAAATGATTTTGCCAAAGAAGAGGACCGATTGGAATATGTATACCGCGCTGCCAGAATCTTTGATGATCTGGGAAGAGAAGAAGACGCTATCAATGCATACCTGGCAACCATCAGACTGGGTGAATTCAGAAAAGAATACTATGCTGCACGTGCGGCGGTTCAACTGGGACAATTATATGAAGCCCGTGGACAAAAAGCCCAAGCCATCGTATACTACCAGCGTTGTTTGGATATGGGTGATCATGAATACAAAAATTCATTAGACCAACGTGCAAAATCGGGGATAATGAGATGTAAAGGGGAATGAGGGATTGTATAAATTGCGGAGGGTTGGGTGATCGGGTGATCGGGTGATCGGGTGATCGGGTGATCGGGTGATCGGGTGATCGGGTGATCGGGTGCTGGGTGTTGGGTTGAATGATGACGTTTATCAAATCTGCGATCTGACATCTGAGATCTGAAATTAAATTTTATGTTGAACAAACTCACGATACAGAACTATGCAATTATTGAGGAGATCGAGATCGATTTTTCTCGACAGTTGAATATTATTACCGGTGAAACAGGTGCGGGTAAAAGTATTTTGATGGGAGCATTGAGTTTGATTTTGGGTGAGCGTGCTGATAGTTCGGTACTTGTGAACACGAATAAAAAGTGTTTTATTGAAGGTATTTTTTCCATTGATGATAAACCTGAAGTCATTCAGTTCTTGGAATCCCATGAATTGGATGTTGAGAGTGAATTGGTATTGAGAAGAGAGATCGGTAGTAATGGTAAATCCAGAGCCTTCATCAATGATACACCCGCTTCCTTGCAGCAACTTAGACAACTCGCTTCTTTATTGGTCGATCTTCATCAGCAATTTGACACGCTCGAGTTAGGAGATAGCGATTTTCAACGTGAAGTCATGGATGCGCTGGCAGGTAATCAATCGCTGCTGCATGAGTACCAACAAGTATATCGCGAATGGCAGTTGGTTGTAAAAAAATTAGCCACATTAAAAGATGAGAAATCTGCATTCACCAAAGAAGCAGATTATCATCAATTTCTTTTCGACGAACTGAATGAACTGTCACTCAAAGAAAATGAACTCGAAGAACTGGATCAGGAACTGAAAGTACTCAACAGTTCAGAAGGCATTAAAGCTGCACTCACAAAAGTATATTTTGACTTACGCGAAAGCGATCAACCGGTAATTACCTTGTTGAAGCAAATGATTCAACAGTTGCAGCCATTTGCAAGCATGCATAAAGACCTCCAAGCTTTGATTGAGAGATTACAAAGCGCGCAGGTAGAACTACAGGACATTGCATCAGAAACCGATCATATCAATGATGCTGTTGTATTTGATCAACAACGAATTGAATGGATCAATCAAAGATTGACAGAAGGTTATAAACTCTTGAAGAAACATGGCTTACAGTCTACATCAGACTTACTGGAGTTACAAGCATCACTTGCCAAAAAGCTGGAGGCTGTATTGAATATTGATGATACCATTCAGCAACTCGAAAAGGAAGTATTGCAATTAGAGAAAAAAGCTGATGCACTCGCTACGCAGTTATCGACAGCCAGAAATAAACAGATCCAACCCCTGGAAACCAATGTCAACAAGTTGTTACGACAAGTGGGGATGCCCAATGCACAAATAAAAGTATCTATATCCCCCATTGCATTACAACTGTTTGGGAAGGACAATATTGAGTTTCTCTTCGATGCGAATGTGCCTGCCGGACAAGCCGGTCAAACCAACCGTTTTGAGCCGATTCGCAAAGTAGCGAGTGGTGGTGAATTGAGCAGACTGATGTTGTGCATCAAATCACTCGTTGCGAAATCTATCAATCTGCCTACCATGATCTTTGATGAGATCGATACCGGTATTTCAGGTGAAGCTGCCAAGCAAGTTGGAGTGATCATGAAAGAAATGGCATCGGGCAGACAGATCATCTGCATTACCCATCAGCCACAGATCGCCGGAAAAGCAGACGCACATTTCTTTGTTTATAAAGAGATCGTGAACGATGCTGTGAAAACAAATATCAGAATGCTGAATCAGGATGAGCGTATCACTGCCATTGCCAGAATGTTGAGTGGAGAAAAACCAACGGCTGCCGCACTGGAAAATGCCAGAGAAATGATCATGAATTAGAGATTTAGCTGATATTCTATACATTTACCCCTCAAACATTGACTAAAACATAGATTATGGCTTATAACCTGCTCAAAGGAAAACGCGGTATCATTACCGGTGCTCTTGATGAAAATTCTATCGCCTGGAAAGTAGCTGAGAAAGCTCATGAAGAAGGCGCCACTTTCGTTCTAACAAATGCACCTATTGCCATGCGCATGGGTGAGATCAATAAACTGGCTGAAAAAACCAATTCACAGATCATTCCTGCAGATGCTACAAGCGTAGAGGAACTGACTACCCTGTTTACACAATCACAGGAAGTATTGGGTGGCAAAATCGATTTCGTATTGCACTCCATCGGTATGAGCGTGAACATTCGTAAGAAAATTCCTTACACAGAATCTAATTACGATTATTTCATGAAGGGAATCGATGTTTCGGCGATGTCTCTCCATAAGATGTTATCTGTTGCCAGAAAATTAGATGCTATCAATGAATGGGGAAGTGTGGTTGCATTGACCTATATGGCTGCACAAAGAACATTCCCTTTTTATACGGATATGGCAGATATCAAAGCGATGTTGGAATCGATCGCGCGTAGCTTTGGTTATCATTATGGTTTGGAGAAGAAGATCAGGATCAACACCGTTTCACAGTCTCCTACCAAAACCACGGCAGGTACCGGTATCAAAGGCTTTGGTGATTTCTTCGATTTCGCAAATGCCGTAGCACCCTTAGGAAATGCCAGCGCTGAAGATTGCGCCAACTATTGTATCACTTTATTCTCAGACCTCACCCGTATGGTGACCATGCAAAATCTCTTCCATGATGGTGGTTACTCTACAACAGGAGTAAGTATGGAAGTGATGACGAAATTGGGTGTTGAATAAAATTTTTTGATGTCAGATCGCAGATGTAGGATTTTGTCATATCTGCGATCTGACATCTGATATCAAAAATCTGACTATGAACTGGATCGAAATCGTAGGCTATCTCGGCTCGTTTCTTACCTCTATTACTTTCATACCCCAGGTGTACAAATCTTGGCAATCGAAAAGTGTAGGAGACCTGAGTATTTGGATGATCCTGATTGTAGTTACCAGTACCATTGTATGGTTGGTATATGGATTCGCCATTGAAAGCGGTCCTGTGATCGTAGCCAACTTCGTCGTATTATCACTTACGTTGTTGCTGCTTTATTTTAAGCTTACTTTTAAGAAAGAGAAAAGTTAATGGCTTATAGTTCATAGCGTATAGATGTTTTACTATAAGCTATGAACTATAAGCCATTAGCAAAAAAAGCCACCTCTACACAAGGTGGCTTTTTCGTATCACGGAGAGCGGAATATTAGTATTCATCTTCATTGAACATGAAGTCTTCCTGACTTGGATAATCAGGCCAGATGTCTTCTATGCTCTCGTACACTTCTCCCTCATCTTCCAATTCCTGGAGATTTTCAACCACTTCAATAGGTGCACCACTTCGAATAGAATAATCGATCAGTTCATCTTTGGTAGCAGGCCAAGGGGCTTCTTCCAGGTAACTTGCCAATTCTAATGTCCAGAACATAACTTACCTTTTAATTTTTTGCAAATGTAACCGTATATATGAAACCACCAAATATGACAGTCCACACTGTGTAAAGAAATGTTTAAAAATAGGCCGATATGAAGCCCTGTGTCGTAGGTTTGTAAGTAAAACAGCGCAGAATTCATGCTAAAAGCAGTCAACATCACCCGGAAATATGGTCAGCTCGAAGTACTAAAAGGTGTAGATATTGAGGTGAAACAGGGCGAAATGGTGAGTATAGTGGGTTCTTCTGGTGCGGGAAAAAGTACACTCCTTCATATTTTAGGTACGCTCGACAGACCTGATTCCGGCTCCATTTGGCTAAACGACCAGTCGATAGATCATTTAAAGGGAGAGAAATTAGCAGCTTTTCGCAACCGGCATATTGGTTTTGTATTTCAATTTCATCATTTATTACCGGAATTTTCTGCTCTTGAAAATATTTGCATTCCCGGTTGGATCGCAAACAAGCCCAAAAAAGAAGTAGCCAAAAGAGCCCTTGAATTATTATCCCTTTTAGGATTGGCAGATCGTGCTGAGCATAAACCCAATCAGTTATCAGGTGGCGAACAACAAAGAGTAGCGGTTGCCCGAGCATTGATTAACCAACCGGATATCATTTTTGCCGATGAACCAACCGGTAATTTGGATAGCACCAATGCAAAGGAATTACATCAACTTTTCGGAACCTTAAGAGATCAGTTCAATCAAACTTTTCTGATCGTCACCCACAACGAAGAACTCGCAGCACTCAGTGATCGGACTTTGCATATGAGGGATGGGGTGATGGCTAATAGATCATAGCATATGGTTAATGGCATACTAACATACTGCCATATGCGATGACCCATCAGCTATATGCCATTTGCTACACTCTCGGCTTCCACGCAATCTCAGATACTCCGAGATGATGGCCTATAAAGCGGCTTAGGACGAAGAGATAATCACTTAATCTGTTCAGGTATTTAATCACTAAGGGATCAACAAACAATTCATGTTCTTGCATATTCACACAGCAACGTTCTGCTCTTCTGCAAACACAACGGGCAATATGCGTGGAAGAAACAGCGATATGTCCACCGGGAAGAATAAAAAATTTCATCGGCGGTAATACTTCATTCATCTTATCGATCTCTCTTTCTAATACGGTGATATCGGCCTCCTTCAGATCAGGGATCTTCATCAAGGGTTCTTTTTCCGGATCACAAGCCAATGAAGAACCAATGGTAAATAATCGATCCTGTATTTCTTTTAAAATAGAGCGACTGTGGGGTTCATCAAAATAATCTCCTACCAAACCAATATGAGAGTTCAGTTCATCTACTGTTCCATAGGTTTCAATTCTGATATGGCTTTTGGGCACTTTTGTTCCTCCAATGAGAGAAGTTTTACCCAGATCACCTGTTTTTGTATATATCTTAAGGGCCATTGCAATAAGTTGTGTGTTACAAACAAAATTAGATTTGAATGGTTCAGTTACAAAAAGAGAGCCTTGGTAAGCTCTCCACAAAATGTACACTTCCTATAGCCTGTTTTAAAGATGGGCCATAGCAGTGCTTCTTACTTTATCGGTTTCCACCAATCCGTCACGCAGACGAACTACCCGATGAGCATAAGCAGCAATATCTTCTTCATGGGTTACCAATACGACTGTATTGCCCGATTGATGAATCTTCGCAAACAATTCCATCACTTCCACAGAAGTTTTTGAATCAAGGTTTCCCGTAGGTTCATCCGCCAATAAAATAGATGGATTATTGACCAATGCCCTAGCGATCGCCACCCTTTGAATTTGTCCGCCACTCAGTTCATTGGATTTATGGTGACTTCTTTCCGCCAAACCCACTTTATTCAAGGCTTCCAGCGCTCTTTCCATACGCTCCTTTTTGCCGACACCTGCATAGATCAATGGCAGGGCTACATTTTCAGCTGCAGATAAGCGGGGTAACAGGTTAAATTGCTGGAATACAAATCCTATTTCTGAATTACGCACTTCCGCCAGATCATCATCCGCCATCTTACTGACATCCTTATCGTTAAGGATATATTTCCCCCCGGTAGGAGAATCCAAACAACCCAAGATATTCATCAGGGTACTTTTTCCACTTCCCGAAGGACCCATGAGGGCTACGTATTCGTTTTTACGAATATCCAGCGTAATTCCTTTCAATACAGGAATGGCCTGACTGCCCATGAAATAACTTTTCTGGATATTTTCTAATCGGATGATCGCCTGATTTGACATGGTGACAATTTAAGTAAATCTCTGATAACCTTATTTACGAATCACTTTGGGAACCTGAAAAAAAGAACTGTTGGTACCCCTTGCATTCTTTAATGCCTCTTCCCTATTGATTGAACCCTGAACTTCATCTTCCCTCAAAACATTGAAAGACTGTCCCATATGCATGGCAGGCTCAATGCCCTCTGTATTCAGCTTCGATAAAGTTTCTACAAAGCCCACCATTTTCTCAAGGTCTTTTCTGATCTCTTCTTTTTCAATATCACTGAAATGAAGTCTTGATAAATGAGCCAGATGATCTGTAAGTGCTGGAGTAACCTTCATGCTAACAAAAATAGCTGAAACACACACAAATTCAATGCTTTCTTGTTAAGTGGTATCCCGTAAAAAAAGATGCGAGATCCTGAAACAAAATCTGCTCAACGCTGTTATATAATATTGGATAGAGGACATAACCAACCTGTCGCATATTATTTAAGAATTATAATTTAGGCATAAGACTCTCTGAATCAGCAATTTCCCTCTACCTATCCACATAAGTGTATAAAAGCACTGTTAAAGCTGGTCGCCATGTTCTTTTTTAGTCATAAATTGTAAACAAACAAAATCCCCCCGATTATGTTAGTGTACGTTCTTTTAATCGTTTACCTAGGTTGCCTGTATATGGCATACAAAGGTGCGGCTCCTTCGGAAGAGTAACATGTTCCAACATCATCCTACTGAAGAGCCAACATGATCCAACTTCATTCATCAGGGTAATGAAGTTGGATTTTTTTTGCCCCTACCACTCCCTCGTTTAAAAAATAAATTCCCTTACCTTCGATACAATTAGTTGCATAACTAACTAATTTTACGATACAGCTCTTTTTAGGAATGAACCCAGATAAGTTCGTACCAACCGAACCCTTACTTGGATGAATTCTTAATGGCTAACATCAAAAAAATAGACGCATGAAACGTTCCATCAAAAAAGTTGCAGTTTTAGGTAGTGGTGTTATGGGTTCTCGTATTGCTTGTCATTTCGCGGGCATTGGTGTTCAAGTGTTGTTATTAGACATGGTAACCAAGGGTGCAGAAGAAAGTACTAAACCTGCGGAGAGAAATAAACTGGTAAATGATGCATTACAAGCTGCCATCAAAAGCAACCCCTCACCCGTATACAGCAAATCAGTCATTAAAAGAATCACCACGGGCAACTTTGATGATAACATGAAAGATATTGCTCACTGCGACTGGATCATTGAAGTGGTAGTGGAGCGTTTGGATATCAAACAACTGATCTATACACGTGTAGAACAATTCAGAAGACCCGGTACACTGGTTACTTCGAATACATCAGGTATTCCTATTCACATGATGGCGGAGGGAAGAAGTGAAGATTTCAAAAAACACTTCTGTGGTTCTCATTTTTTTAATCCACCTCGCTACCTGCGTTTACTGGAAATCATCCCTACGCCACATACAGATCCTGAGATCGTTGATTTCTTGATGCACTACGGAGATCTTTATCTGGGTAAAACAACCGTTCTCTGTAAAGACACACCTGCATTCATCGCGAATAGAATTGGCGTATTCAGCATCATGAGCATCTTCCATATCATGGATAAGTTGGGACTCAGTATTGATGAGATCGATGCACTCACAGGACCTATGATTGGAAGACCGAAATCTGCTACTTTCAGAACAGCAGATGTAGTAGGTATCGATACCCTAGTGAAAGTAGCAAAAGGAGTGGCAGATAATTGTCCGACCGACGAAGCAAAAAATATTTTCACGATCCCTGCATGGTTAGACACATTAGTAAGCAATAATTGGTTGGGAGATAAAACCGGACAAGGATTCTTCAAAAAGATCAAATCAGCAGAAGGAAAAGAAATTCAAACCCTGAATCTGAAGACCATGGAGTATGGTCCTCGTAATAAACCCAAGTTTCAAAGTTTAGAAGCTGCTAAACCTATTGAAGACCTGAAGCAGAGAATAAAAATGTTATCTGCCGCAGGAGATAAAGCCGGTGAATTTTATCGTGCATTTCATTTCTCTTTGTTTTCTTATATCTCACACCGTATTCCTGAAATCAGTGATGAGATCTATCGCGTTGATGATGCGATGATGGCCGGCTTTGGTTGGGAAATCGGCGCATTTGAATCATGGGATACTGTGGGAGTAAAAGAAACAGTGAATGCGATGAAGGCAGCAGGTCATGCCGTTGCACCATGGATCGATGAAATGCTAAATAGCGGTGCTAACTCATTTTACAAAGTAGAGAACGGACGTAGAATGTTCTACGATCAAACTACTAAAGCATATAAAGCCATTCCGGGGGGTGATTCATTTATAGTTATGAGTCATCATAAAGACAAAACTGTTTGGAAAAACAGTGCTTGTCGTTTGTATGATTTAGGTGACGGTGTTGCAGGTCTTGAATGGAGTACCAAAATGAATAGCATCGGTGGTGAAGTACTGGAAGGATTGAATAAATCGATCGCCATTGCTGAAGAAAAGTTCAAAGGATTGGTGATTGGAAATGACGGACCCAATTTCAGCGCAGGTGCGAATGTTGGAATGATTTTCATGTTAGCCATTGAACAGGAATATGATGAATTGGATATGGCTATTCGTATGTTCCAAAACACGATGATGCGTGTTCGCTATTCTTCGGTACCTGTTGCAATTGCACCACATGGACTCACATTAGGTGGTGGATGTGAAATGAATTTACATGCAGATAAAATTTGTGCTGCTGCAGAAACTTATATCGGACTCGTTGAATTAGGTGTGGGGTTAATACCCGGTGGTGGTGGAACCAAAGAATTTGTATTACGTGCCGCTGATGAAATGCATGAAGATGAGCCTGAAACCATCACATTAAAAAACAGATTCTTAGCGATCGCTACTGCAAAAGTAGCTACCTCAGCACAGGAAGCCATGGAAATGGGTATTCTTAGAAAAGGGGCTGATGAGATCGTGTTGAATATCGGAAGACGCATTGCCGAAGCAAAAAAATCTGTCATTGAATTATACGACAGTGGTTATACAACACCTATTCAACGCAATGATATCAAAGTATTGGGTCGCTCTGCGTTGGGAGCACTGTATGCAGGTATCAATGGTATGTGGCGTGGTGGTTATGCAACAGATCATGATGTAGTCGTAGCGAAAAAACTAGCGTATGTGATGTGCGGTGGTGATCTAAGTGAACCAACCAACGTTACAGAACAATATTTATTAGACCTGGAAAGAGAAGCTTTCTTAAGTCTCTGCGGTGAAAGAAAAACATTGGAGCGTATTCAAAGCGTACTAAAAAGTGGTAGACCGATAAGAAACTAATACATCCATTACAGTTTCATATTTTTAATAAAAGAGAGCTAATACTATTATTAGCTCTCTTTTATTTTGAGGCGTAAGAAAGTACCTGTATCCTGAGATGTGCTATATATAATATCACCACCCAATTCGTTCATGGTAAGTTCCGCAGCTTTATATAAAGAGGTATGATAAATATCTTCTGAGTCTGCGAAAAAAGCAGGTAGTTGATTTGCGCCTGTAACTTTTGAGCGATTTAAAAATTCGACTGTAAGAAACAGATCACCCGGAGTGATGGATATTTCTATAACAGATTCTTGATCACTGAAGCCTAGTATATTCTTTAACAATATTTCTATCACTTCCGCTAACACAGTTTCAGAAGCAACGATCCAATAGGTATTCAAGGGACATGACAGCGAAAGAATGATCTTTTTTTCCTCGATCATGGAAGTATACCTAACAGAGACTTCTTCTATCAGGTAACAGATATCGGTTTTCACCAAAACATTTCCTTTTTGCGGCTGCATACCGGCAAGTGTGTTTTGTTCCTGTAATTTATTGCTATTTAAAGTCTTGTAAGATTAAAATTCAGTCTTTCCGGACTTTAAACCGGCCACTGACCGTTGATACATGTAAAAAACAGATCATCCCAATTCTATCAAAAAGTCAACATTCTGGTTATCTTCGGTATGCTTCAACCCTTGGATTTAATATTTTTCATCGTTAACAACCGCTTATGCAACCAATTCTCTCTATTCAGGGAATCTCTAAAAATTATGGATCTATTCAAGCCCTGAATAATGTATCCTTTGATGTTCCACAGGGATGTGTTTTCGGCATTTTAGGTCCGAATGGTAGTGGTAAAACCACTATGTTAAGTATCATACTCGATATTTTGCAAGCCAGATCGGGTACTTACAGTTGGTTTGGTAAACCGGGTTCTGCAGAAACCAGAAAACAGATCGGTTCCCTGTTAGAAACTCCCAATTTTTACCACTACCTCTCTGCAGTAGATAACTTAAATATTACACACGCCATTAGTGGTCGTGGTGATGCTGCAGATATTGATCGAGTATTGGAGATCGTAAAACTCTCCGCCAGAAAGAAAAGCAAATTCAAAACTTATAGTCTGGGGATGAAGCAAAGACTTGCCATTGGCGCTGCTTTATTGGGCAATCCGGATGTATTGGTCTTTGATGAACCCACCAATGGATTGGATCCTGTTGGTATTGCAGAAATAAGAGAATTGATCAAACAACTGGCGCGTGATGGCAAGACCATCATCATGGCGAGTCACTTATTGGATGAAGTTGAAAAAGTATGTACCCATGTTGCCATCCTCAAAAAAGGAAATCTATTGACGGCAGGACCTGTTGATGAAGTATTGACGAATGAAGATATAGTGGAAGTATCCGCACAGGATACCGGTAAGTTAAAAGAGATATTGGCCAATATTTCCGGACATACCCACATGAAAGAAGAAGGTAAATCGATTCAATTGTTTTTCCCGATTGGCACCGCCAATATGGAAGAGATCAATCGCTATTGTTTCAATCAGGGTATTACACTGAATCAATTGCTCTTGAAGAAAAAGAGTCTTGAAACCAAATTCTTCGAACTTACCAACGACTAATTCATCCTTAAAACAAGAAATCATGTTATCGCTTATAAAAATAGAATGGTTAAAGATCAAAAAGTATCCTGCCTTTTGGTGGATGCTGGTGATTGTTGCATTGACCTATCCGAGCATCAACTTAATGTTCCTGAATGTATATGAAGAGATCTCTAAAGGAAAAGAAATGGGAGCCATAGCTAAGATGCTCTTAGGTAATCCATATGCATTTCCTGAAACCTGGCATTCTGTGGCCTTCTTCTCTTCTTTCTTTATTGTATTACCTGCTATTCTGGTGATCATGTTGATCACGAATGAGTATAACTACAGAACACACAGACAAAATATCATTGATGGTTGGAGCAGACAGAATTTCATCACCAGTAAATTATGTGATGTATTGATCATTAGTACGATCATCACTATTGTTTATACCGTAGTAGCAGCAGGTTACGGATTTTATACCGATAGTAAGTCATTTTATAGATGGGCAGAGCAGTTGGAATATATTCCTTTGTTCTTCTTACAAACTTTTGCTCAGTTGACTTTAGCGTTTTTATTGGGATACCTCATTAAAAAGGCTTTTATCGCATTGGGTATTTATTTCTTTCAGTACCTGATCATTGAAAACATTGGCGTATCCTGGTTCAAGTACAAAGTAGGTAATGATCTGGGACGTTTTTTCCCTTTTGAAATTTCGGACAGAATCGTTCCACCACCTGCTTTTATTGGCAATTTCGGGAAAGATGCAAAAGCCGGTTATGAGAAGGCTGTAGCAGCTGTTCCTGAACATGTGATTCTAACCATTATTTTAACAGCTGCGATCTGGATCATTTGTTACAGAGTACACAAGAAAAGAGACTTATAGAAGTTTGAATTTTTGATCTTTGATTTTTTGATTCTTTAAACACAAATCAAAAAATCAAAGATCAAGAAATCATAGATCCTTCAAAGCTAGTTGAACAGTAGGGTATGCAAACTTAAATCCTTGCTGTTCGATTTTATGGCTACTTACTGTTGCGCTTTTTAATACCTCAATACTCATCTCTCCCAGTACAATTTTTAGAAGAAATGCAGGCACATAAAAGGGAATATACCAGAATCCATTTTTTTGCTTTGCAAGTGTTAATGTCAACTCTTTGTTTGAAACCGGATGAGGAGCTACTGCGTTAAATGTGCCTTGCATGGATGGGGTTTCGATCGCATATAAGAACATGTTACACAGATCCTGTACATGTATCCAACTGATCATTTGTTTTCCCGTACCAAGTATCGCTGCTATTCCTCCTTTTAAAGGTTTTTTGAATTCAGTCAATGCACCGCCAGTTTTACTTAATACAATTCCAATACGAAGTTTGACCAAACGCTTTCCTAGTTCCGTTACAGGTGTAATACTTTCTTCCCAAGCCTTACAGGTGCTTCCTAAATAATCAGGATTTGCAGGCATATCTTCCGTGAATGAATTGGATGTTGTATTGTTTTCATCCGGTCCATACCAACCTATCGCTGAAGCGCTGATGACAGATTGTACTTTATTAGGAATCATTTTCAATGCTTTTACCAATAATGCACTGCTTTGTGTTCTACTATCTAATATTTCTTGTTTTCGCTTTGCAGTCCATCTTTTATCAGCTACGCCTGCACCCGCCAAATGAATGATGTGATCTGACCTTTTTATAGCTTCTTCATCTATCTCACCCTTCGCTATGTCCCATTTGTAGATAGTTATTGACTGTTCAGATATTTTAATTGTTCCCCTTTTTCTGCTTAGTAATATTACATCATATCCTTTATTCAATAAATGAATAGAAAGCTGTTTTCCAACCATGCCGGTTCCACCTGAAATGAGAATTGTTTGCTT
Organism: Sediminibacterium sp.; assembly: GCA_965279585.1. Lineage (GTDB taxonomy): Bacteria > Bacteroidota > Bacteroidia > Chitinophagales > Chitinophagaceae > Sediminibacterium. The sequence continues at coordinate 2,797,269 of OZ257248.1, forward strand.
CATAAAACGATCATATTATATCAATAATACCCATAACCAACCATTTGTTCACCATTACAAAATTAAATTCAAAAAAATGAACCCTGCCATTAACATTGAAGAAAGATTGATCAGTTTAACTGAAAACTACCAACAACTAAAAAAATGGAACTACTTCTATTTGACCTGTCTTTTTTGTATCTCCTTGGTACTGCTATTTTCTTTTACCGATCATAAAAACAAACAAGTCATCCCTGAAAATACGGTTTTAAGATTGAGGGGAGTAACGATCGTTGATGATAATGGCGTAGAAAGGGTTTGGATTGGCGCACCTGTTGAAGCGCCGATTGTAATGGGAAGAAGACACAACAGAGGTACTAAAGCGCATGGTATTATTTTACTGGATGAGCAAGGACATGAAAGAGGCAGCTTTGCAATGCATGATGAATCGAGCGCCATTGCTTTAACAATGGATAATGTTTCGAAAATGGTTTATAATCTATCAACCGGTGCAGCAGGTGGTGTTACTGAATGGATCAGGGATAAATATGGTAATCAGATCTACATGGGTACCGGCATCAAAGGTCCATATCTCAAAATGATGCCTGCCGATACTACTACAAAACAAATATTGCTCACGCCCCAACCCTTAAAATAGTTTTCATGAAAAAGATGTGTTTTATTTTAATGATCTTAGGATTACAGCCTGTTTCTCTTATTTATAGCCAGGAAATATTAGTTGATTCATTTCCATTAAAAACACTTGCAACAACAACATCCGGATCTATCAGCGTTTGCTTTTCCAAGGATAGTAAACTATTGGCGGCAGGTAATATGGATCACTCCATCCATATTTGGGACACGCAAGACTGGAAGATAAAAAAGAAACTAACGGGTCATCTCTTTGAGGTCAATGCTGTTTCATTTAGTCCGGATAATAAAATCATTGCTTCTTGTAGCTACGATAGAACTATTAAATTATGGGATGTAGCATCAGGAAGGCTCTTGAAAACACTACATATACCTGATAATGGGTGGGGCTATGATCTACAATTCGTTAATGATACCTTACTCGTAAGCGGTAGTTCAACTGGACATGTATTATCGATAAACATACGGAATGGAATGATCAAAAAAGTATTTGATACGAATGGTGCAACAGTTCATAGTATCGCATACTCCTCAAAATATAAGAGTTTGTATTTCAGTGGACCATTTACTATATTAAATAGTGATAATTTTTCAAGGAAAGCACGAATCAATGGTATCAGTGGACTTGGCTCTATTGATCGATTTGAAGGAAATACTGAAATGATTGCTACAACGAATCATGATGGGATGTCTTATTTGGTCAACGATATCAGCAACCCTGTCATCATACCGATTCAGATCGGAAGACCACTTGTAAAAAGAGACCGTATTTCTGATAAACTGATTACCACAAACGAATATTATCCGAATACATCGATTAAATTCTCTCCAGATGGACAACACCTTACCATTGCTGGATATATTCCGATTATATCCATTTGGAATATTAAAACGCAAAAGGTTATTGCGGAAAAAAGAGGTCATACAAAAGCAATCATTGCCCTATCTTATTCACCTGATAGAAAATACCTCGCGTCAGCTTCACTTGATGGAACCATCAATATTTGGAAAGCAACCTTATAATGATACAAAAAAGAACCCCGACGTTTCCGTCGGGGTCAACAACTAAAATCACCAGGCTAAAACATCTATGATAAGCAATCGATCTTAATCGGGTTTCTTTCCATCAAGGAAAGTATTGATGGTTGAGATCTGCGTCTGGTTGTTCTCATCCTTTCCTACAGTATACTTACTATAAAAGTCTTCTACTGAAGTAAGCGTATTACCAAACAATTCCATATTTCTACGCACATAAGCCGGAACATTGTCAAACTCATTGGCATCACCACCATTGGTATTGAAAGAAAGATTTCTCAACCGTTGGATACGTTCTGCTGCTCTTCTTTTTTGCTCTTCCGCATCATCTAATACTGAATCATCAATGAAAGAAGATGGAGAAATCACTGCTTTAGGGGCAGGTGCTTCTTCTTTCTCGATCAATTGCATAGAAGGCTCTTCTTCTTGTACAGGTGTTTCTTTGATCTCAACAATCGCAGGTTGTACTTCCTGAACCGGTTGCGGTGCAGGTTGTGCAGGCATTTCAGACTCAGCATAAATATTCATCGGCTTGCTGAACATGGTATTGCTGCTAACCGGTTGCTGAGGCTGCTCATTTACTTTGAACTGCAATAACTCATCTTGTACGATGGTTTTATTGACATGTACTTCTTCAGCCGGAGGTTCGGGAACTACTACTTCTGCTGTGATCTCAGTGCTTAACTCGAACTGAAGCGTAAAATTCTCAACGGGTTCTTCTATAGCCGGAGTTTCTTCTTCAATAATAGTGGGTGCAGAAAAGAGATTCAATACTGGAGCAACTTCTGTTACTTCTTCCATTCTTGGAGCAAAAGGATCCTTATCTTCCAAAGGAAGTGTTTGCTGAACGGGCTGTGAAGTTTCTACTTTTTCTTCTTGCTTTGGAGTTTCAAGATCCAAAGTCATGACGATCTTTTCCTGCTTGGGTTCTGCCTTTTTAGGCTCAGCAGGTTTAGCAAAAGGATCTTTATGCTCAAATCCGGTTGCGATCAAAGTGATACCGATCTTTTTATCCAGTGTATTATCATAACCCATTCCCACAATCACATCGGTATCCTCACCTGCCTGCATGCGCAGATAGTTATTGATGGTCTCCAATTCATCCATTGTACACTCATGATCGCCCTCGGCACTATTGATATTGATCAATATCCACTTAGCACCTCTGATATCGTTATCATTCAACAAAGGAGATGACAATGCTTCTTCAATCGCCATTTGTGCGCGGTTCTCTCCTTCTACTTCTGCTTTTCCCAAGATGGCTACACCACCATTCTTCATCACTGTACATACATCTGCAAAATCTACAATGATATGTCCACGGCTGTTGATCACATCCGTAATACATTTCGCCGCAGTTGCCAATACATTATCTGCTTTAGAGAAAGCTTCTTTCATTTTCAGATTACCATACTGGATACGCAGTTTATCATTGCTGATCACGAGTAAAGTATCTACATAAGGTTTCAGTTGACGAATACCTTCATCAGCCTGTATTTGTCTGCGTGGACCTTCAAAACCAAATGGTGTCGTAACGATACCAACGGTGAGTATACCCAGCTCTTTACAGATCTGAGCGATGATAGGTGCACCACCGGTTCCGGTTCCGCCACCCATACCTACTGTAATGAATGCCATTTTGGTATTCACTTCGAGTATACGTCTGATCTCATCCAGAGATTCTTCCGTTGCTTTTTTTCCAACTTCAGGGTTGGCACCTGCACCCAATCCCTGTGTGAGATGTGGGCCTAACTGTATCTTATTGGGGATCTTACTTTGTTCGATTGCCTTTGCATCCGTATTACAAATAATAAAATCAACACCTTCGATATTCTGATCAAACATGAAGTTAACGGCGTTGCTCCCGCCACCACCCACACCAAGTACCTTGATGATGGAGGATTTCTGTTTGGGAAGATCAAAGTGAATCATAGAGAACGTTTTTGTTGGGTTAGTAGATTGTCTGTGTTTTCAATGGGACGAATAAATAAGAAACGTTGATTATCCGTGTTTTATTTTATCATTTGATCTTCCTCTTCTTTAAAGAGATCGATCAGGTTGTTCTTGAACTTATCCCAGAACTTTGTTTTTCTGGTATTACCATCAATTGGCTGTGGTGCTACCGGTACTTCAGGCGTACTGATCTCGGTTGCTTCCACTTTCAAATTCTTTGGCACTTCCACTTTCTTGAATTGCTCATTGAACTCTTTGTATTTGTGATCATAGTCGCTGTATCCTTTTAGTATCAATCCCAAACAGGTTGCATACATAGGCTTCTTCAACTCCTCGATATGATTAGGTGCCAAGTGCTCATTCGGCAATCCAATTCTTGCATTCAGTCCGGTTGTGTATTCAGTCAACTGGATCAGATGTTTTAATTGAGATCCACCACCGGTAAGGATGATACCACCATTCAATGCACGACTATCAAGTCCTACAGTTTTGATATGGTAGGTCACAAAATCCAGTATCTCACTCATTCTTGCCTGAATAATTGCTGCCAGATTTTTAACACTGATCTCTTTTGCCGGCATTCCTTTCAATCCGGGAATGGTGATGAATGCATTTGCTTTTGCTTCATCTGCCAAAGCACTACCGAACTGTACTTTCATGGCTTCTGCCTGACTCTTCAATACACCCAAGCCCATCCGGATATCATTGGTGATATTCTCTCCACCAAATGGAATCACTGCAGTATGTTTTAAAATACCCTCATAGAAAACAGCGAGGTCACTGGTACCACCACCGATATCAAGAATGGCTACACCTGCTTCCATATCAATATCACTCATGACCGCACTGGCTGAAGCCAATGGCTGTAACACAAGGTCTTTGGTACTCAGTCCACTTCTGTCCACTGCACGATGAATATTTCTGATCGCATTGCGGTCACCGGTAATGATGTGGAAATTCGCTCCCACTTTCACCCCATTATAACCTACCGGATCTTTGATATTTTGAATATTGTCAACATGGAAATCCTGTGGAATCACATCAATGATCTGATCACCGGCCGGGATAAAAGTCTTACGCTGGTTGTTCAGTAACTGATCGATCTCCCAACGCTGAATTTCAGTCTCATGTTCTTGGCGTACCATATCACCACGAGTTTGTAGGCTCTTGATATGATGACCGGCAATACCCACATAGACTTCATTGATCTCCAGATCAGGATTGCTTTCGTAACAGTTTTGTAATGCCTGTTGGATGGCTTTAATGGTTTGATCGATGTTCAACACTTGTCCGTGTTGTACACCACTGCTGTTGGCACGGCCAAAACCTAATATCTCAAGTTTGCCATACTCATTCTTACGACCTGCGATAGCCGCAATTTTAGTAGTTCCAATGTCCAGACCAACAATGATGGGTGATTCATTGTGATTCATAAGGTATGTGTTTTAGTTGTTTCCAATTTTTTTCGTGAATTGTGAATGGTCAATTGTGAATATTGACCATTCACAATTGACCATTGACTACTCATTCTTCTTCATCACCGCTTTCGGTTTCACTGCTTCCTTCTTTTGATCAGCCGGTTTAGCAGTTACCTTCTTCGATAACGGATTCGTATTTATTTTATTGTTATTGTTAGTAATAGTTTTAACCGGTGGATTTTCCTTCACAGGTTTTTCCACAATAGGAGCCGATACCGGTTTTGCAATGCTGTCTTTCAAGGGTTTTACAGGTATTGAAACTTCAGATGTCAGCAGATCAACAGGTGCTGTCATTTGTCGTATCAATTCCAATGCAGCAGTTGAATCCTGTTGCATAGCCGCCGTGCCTCTTTTAACAGCCACTACCTGCTTGTTAAACTGAACGTTAAGACGTTCATAATAATGTATTCCCTTCTGTAACCAAGCTTGTTTATAAAAGGTATAGAGGCGGTTGAACTTTGCATCCAGATCTTCGGCATTACCAATCGCTACAACATGATCACCCACTACCGGGATCACTTCAAACTGTCTACCCGGTTCAATATCAATTTGAGCAACTTGTGCCATCCAAAAAGAATCAGCCAATATATATTCGCCGATCGTTACAATATCTTTTAACAGAACGCTATCCGGTTTTGATAACTTGATGTTATCGGAAGGAAAGCCCGTGAACATGGGTACTCGTGCAGATAGTTTTTCACTCAATGGCAACCTCATACCTGAACTATCGAGGTAAAATGATCCCCCCTGAATAGTAAATACACGTGCGATCGGTTGTCTTTCCTCAATAAGAACCTGTAATACCTGTTGGTTATCGATATACATTTCAGCATTTCTCACCCATGGATTGGTTTCGAGAGATGCTTCCATCATTCGTAGATTCAAAGATGCGACGGCTGTACCGGTTACTTTTCCCTTCGACTGAATTAAGTCCAGTACATCTTTCTCATCAATGAACATATGATCTTCGATCCCTGTGATCTCGATGCGTATATCAGCACATTTCTTTTTGTTCTTGTGCTGCATAGCTGCGCCCATCAGTACAATCGTACCGATACCCGCCAGTATCCAGAAGGCTTGTATCAGCCTCTTTTTCCACTCGAACTTATTCATATACTATTGCTCCAATATTGCTTTCACCGGTTGTACCAAAGCATCAATATCTCCTGCACCTGCCATTACGACCAATGATGGTTTGTTTTCTTTCATCCAACTCAATAGTTCCTGCTTCTCCAATATCATTTTTTGCTTTGTCTTCATTCTTTGTAATAACATATCGCTGGTAACGCCGGGCATTGGTAATTCACGTGCCGGATAAATAGGCAGTAAGATGATCTCATCTGCCATATCTAAACTCTCTGCAAATCCATCAGCCAAGTCATTGGTTCTGCTAAACAAATGCGGTTGAAAAACAAGGGTAAGTTTCTGGTCTTTAAAAATGCTTCTCACACCACTGATCAACGCTCTTAATTCTTCGGGATGATGCGCATAATCATCGATCACTACATGCTGTGCATTTTTTAATGCATATTCAAATCTTCTGCGTACCCCTTTAAAATCTGCAACAGCAGCACATATCTTCTCATCTTCAATACCCAAATGTTTCGCTACCGTAATGGCTGCTACTGCATTTTCAATATTGTGAAGTCCACCCATATGCAGTGTAACATCCTGAATCATCCACCCCGGTCCTTGCACATTAAAAGTGTAACTTCCATTCTCTACTTTAAGATCTGTAGTGGTGACATCTGCATCTGCTTGCTGGTAAGCATATCGATAATTATGACTGGCGTTGAGTTCCGATTCTCTACTTAATCCTTTTTTGGTCACCAAACAGCCACCCGGTTTTACTTTCCCTGCAAACTGTACAAAGGCATTCTCTACTTCTTCCGGTGTTCCATAGATATCCAAATGATCAGGATCAATAGCTGTAACAACTGCGATATCCGGAACTAGCTTCAAAAAACTTCTATCATATTCATCGGCTTCTACTACAACGACATTACGTTCACTACTCCAGAAGTTGGTGTTATAGTTTGCAGCGATACCTCCCAAAAAAGCATTACATCCATAACCTGAATGCCGCAATAGATGTGCGATCATGGAAGTAACCGTGGTTTTACCATGGGTACCACCAACACAAATATTAAAGGAGCCTTCAGTGATCCATTGCAAGACATCACTTCTCTTAACGACCGTGTATTGGTGTTCTCTGTAATAGATCAACTCAGCATGATGTGCAGGAATAGCAGGAGTATATACAACTGCATCTACATTCTTAGGGATAAGATCGACGCGTTCTTCATAATGAATATCAATTCCTTGGGCTTCTAGTTCTTTTGTCAATGGTGTTACGGTTTTATCATAACCACTCACTGCAGCTCCTCTTGATTTAAAATAACGAGCAAGCGCACTCATACCGATACCACCGATACCGATAAAGTAAATTTTCTGTATGTCGTTTAGTTTATGCACGGATATAACTTAAAACTTCATTCGCAATAACACTATCTGCATTTGTGATCGCTAATGAAGCAATGTTTTGACTTAATACTTTTTGTTGTTCCTCATTTTTTGCCAATGAGATCATGGTTGAAAATAGCTTTACAGACACATCAGCATCTTTTACGATCAATGCTGCCTGATGATCTACCAGATGCATGGCATTGGCAGTTTGATGATCTTCTGCTGCAAATGGATATGGGACAAAGATCACAGGCTTCTTTGCCACACATAACTCTGCTACCGACATTGCACCTGCTCTTGATATCACGATATCTGCTGCCGCATATGCTTTATCCATATCAGTGATAAAGCTGTTGACATAAATATTTGAAAATGGTTTTGCTCTTTGCAGATAACCGTCTGCATTATTTTTTCCTGTTTGCCAGATCAGTTGCAAGCCCAAGGAAGAAAACTCATGTACATGTGCTGCTATAATTTCATTGATACTTCTTGCACCCAAACTTCCGCCGATTACCAGAACTGTTTTCTTTGAATCATTCAATCCAAAGAAATTCAATGCCTGAGAACGAGAAACATGCATTGAAGTGATGATAGAGCGTACCGGGTTACCTGTGATTTTAATTCTTTCTGCCGGAAAGAACTTTTCCATACCGGCTGTAGCTACAAAAATGCCTACTGCCCTTTTTCCTAATAGTATATTACTCTTACCTGCAAAAGAATTGGCTTCATGAATAAAAGTGAGAATGTTCTTTTGTTGTGCGTAACGAAGAACCGGAAAAGTTGAATATCCACCTACACCTATCACTGCATCAGGATTGAACTTACTCATCACTTGACGTACTTGCCAAAAGCTTTTGATCAGTTTGATAGGAAGCGAAATATTTTTAAAAAGATGTGTTCTATTGAATCCTGCAATATCTAATCCTTCGATTCTGTATCCAGCCTGTGGTACTTTCTCCATTTCCATCTTTCCCTTTGCCCCGATAAATAGAATTTCAGTATCAGGAGCAATCTGCTTAATGGCATTCGCTATGGCTATGGCCGGAAAAATATGTCCACCGGTACCTCCTCCCGCTATGATGATCTTTTTTGCCATGATTATGCAGTAACTGTTGTTGTTTGTAATGGTGCAGGCTCAGGTTTCCCTTCCATCTGCTCTACGTTTCTTGCTACACTTAATATGATACCTATTGAACAACAGGTGAACAGAAAAGAACTACCACCCATACTTACCAGTGGCAGTGTTACACCTGTTACAGGTACAAGGTTTACATTCACAGCCATATTGGCTACGGCTTGTATCACCAACGTAAAACTTAATCCCAAGGCAAGAAAAGCACCAAATGCATAAGGGCATTTTCTGAAAATTCGGATACAGCGGAATAGAAATACCAGATAAATAAATATCATGAATGCACCGCCTAATAAACCATACTCCTCAATAATGATAGAATAAATAAAGTCATTGTATGCTTGCGGCAGAAAATTTCGTTGCTGGCTATTCCCCGGACCCAAACCCATTAACACACCACCATTCGCAATCGCTATTTTAGCCTGTTGAACTTGATAAGGAACTTCCGCTTGTTCGGCATAAATAAAATCTTGTACACGCTTTACCCAGGTACCGAATCGTCCAATAGATTTCGCTTTCTCTGCTACAACAGGTCCATCAGCTTTTGATTTGCTTTGATGTGTCATAACCGCTACTGAAACAATGAATAATACCGGTATCATTGCTATTCCGATAGTTAAGAGAATATGTTTGAGACTGACACGTCCGATGAACATCAATAACAAAGAGGTAGCCCCTGTAAGCAATGCATTGGAAAGATTGGCAGGCATGATCAAAGCGCAAATGATCAGCACCGGTGCTACGACAGGGAGAAATCCCTTTTTAAAATCTTTAATGATCTCCTGTTTTTTACTCAACAATCTTGAGATGTACATAAAGAGGGCCAACTTAGCCAGATCACTGGTTTGTACAGTAAGTTGAATAATAGGCAGTTTGATCCATCTACTTCCTTCATTGATCCTGGCTCCAAAAAAAAGTGTATAGATCAATAATGGAATAGAGATCAAAAAGAGAATGGTTGCAATACGTGAGAATAAGGAATAATTGATCCGATGCAGGAAATAGATCAGTAACAATCCTACTACTGTAAATGAAACCTGTTTGAAGAGATAAACATTGGTATTACCCTTGTACATCTTATATGCCAATGAACCGGTAGCACTGTATACTACGAGGATAGATATAAGTGATAAGAGTAAAACAATTCCCCAGATATACTTATCGCCCCTAGCCCTATCAACGAGCTGGGTTCTGACACCTTCCACACTTGGTATCTGAGAAAATAATTTATCGGTTACTTCTGACATATTCAATAATGGTTTCCGGTTTGGATCAACAAAACGGATGATTATAATTCTTTCACTGCTTCTTTGAACTGCGTGCCACGATCTTCATAGTTTTTGAAGAGATCAAAACTGGCACATGCAGGACTTAACAAAACCACATCTCCTTTTGCAGCTAACTTAAAAGATGTATTCACGGCTTTTTTGGCACTATCTGTTTCTACAATCACCGGAACGATATCTTTAAATGCTTCTATGATCTTACTATTATCAAGACCCATACAAACGATCGCTTTCACTTTCTCTTTAACAAGTTCCTCAATCAATGTATAGTCATTTCCTTTGTCTGTACCACCCAAGACCAAGACAGTTGGTTTGGTCATGCTTTCCAGTGCATACCATGTACTGTTCACATTGGTAGCTTTACTGTCGTTGATGAACTCAACACCTCGTACCATCGCAACGAATTCCATACGATGTTCCAGGCTATGGAAATTCTTTACAGCCTCTCTGATCTTTTCTTTCCTGATTCCCAAAGTCGTTGCGGCAATACCTGCAGCCATAGTGTTGTAGTTGTTGTGTTTACCCTTGAGGGCAAAATCATAAATACTCATGCTTACTCTTTCTTCTTGGATTCTCAGCATCATCTGGTCTCCTTTGATGTAGCCGCCTTTTTTTACTTCGTGTTTCATAGAGAATGGTAATGGGTTAGTATGGATGGTTAGTAATCTCAATTTGTTCATGATCACTTCATCATCTTCGCAGTAGATGAAATAATCTTCCTTGGTTTGATTTTGAATGATCTTGAATTTGCTATTGATATAGTTCTCGAATTTGTATTCATATCTATCGAGATGATCTTCCGTGATATTCAACAACACACTTACATCCGCACGGAAATCTTTGATATCATCCAGCTGAAAAGAACTGATCTCTGCTACATACAGTGGTTTTGGATCTTCTGCTATTTGCTTAGCGAATGAGTAGCCAATATTTCCAACCAATGCACAATCCAGCCCCGCAGTTTTGCAGATATGATAGATCAAAGAAGTTGTGGTGCTCTTACCATTGCTACCGGTGATAGCAACAATCTTACTATCTCCCTTAAAGCGATAGGCCAGCTCCACTTCACTGATCACCGGAATACCTTTTGCGCGAATCGCTTTCACTACTTCGTTTTTTTCAGGTATACCCGGACTCTTCATCACTTCATCTGCATTCAATATCAGCTCTAAACTGTGTTTAGCTGATTCAAAATCAATCTGATTGTCAATGAGCTCTTTTTCATATACAGGTTTTATCTGTCCGCCATCGCTCAGGAATACTTCATATCCTTTTTGTTTTCCCAGTAGCGCAGCACCTACACCGCTTTCTCCGCCACCTAATATGACCAATCGATGTTTCTTCATTTTTGATTATCTCATTTTCAGGGTTAGGATCGACATTACCACACACAATACAGTAACGATCCAGAACCTGATTGCAATTTTATTTTCATGAAAGCCTTTCTTCTGATAATGATGATGAAGAGGGCTCATCAGAAATATTCTTCTGCCCTCACCAAATTTTTTCTTAGTGTATTTGAAATAACTTACTTGAATCATCACACTTAATAATTCAATAAGAAAAACACCGCAGAAAATAGGGATCAATAATTCTTTACGAACGATAATCGCAAGTGAAGCAATGATACCTCCCAATGCAAGACTTCCGGTATCACCCATGAAAACCTGTGCAGGATATACATTGTACCATAAGAATCCGATACACGCACCTACAAATGCTCCGACAAAAATAGATAGCTCACCCAGGTTAGGTATATACATCACATTCAGATAGTCAGCCAATACATAGTTACCACTCACATAAATGAATACTCCCAACGCTACGCCAATAATGGCACTCACACCAGCTGCCAAACCATCCAATCCATCTGTGATATTGGCGCCGTTAGAAACAGCAGTAATAATGAAGGTGACAATCAGGATATAAATGATCCAAGTATATTTCTCAGCTCCTTCACCCATCCAGCTGATCAATTTGCTGTAATTGAATTCATGATTTTTTACAAAAGGGATAGTAGTGATCGGAGTCTTAACTTTTACATACCTACGTTCTTCGCCATTGATGGTTCTTGTAACAACATTGGTGTCTTTTGCTAAGCGTTCCCCTTGTTGCAGTGTTGCATAAGGTGTTGAAACGATCTCTCTTTCAACTGTTACTGCATTGCTGAAGTACAAAGTAGTTCCAATGATGATACCTAAACCTACTTGTCCGATGATCTTTGAGATACCCGCAAGACCATCACTATCTTTCTTTTTGTAAGATTCTCCTTTTTGTTGTGCTGATTTTCTGGCACGAATCTTAAAGTAGTCATCCAGAAATCCAATGATCCCCAACCAAACCGTACACAGGATCATCAAACGGATATACACTTTATCCAAATTGGCAAAAAGCAATGTTGGGATGAGTATGCTTAAAAGAATGATGATACCGCCCATTGTGGGAGTTCCTTTCTTCAGATGCTCGCCCTGCAATCCCAGATCACGTACTGTTTCACCAATCTGCTTTTTCTGAAGGAATAAGATCAACCTTTTACCATACACAGTGGCAATTACCAGAGACAATAAAACTGCCATCGCAATCCTGAAAGTCAGGAATTGAAACATACCTGCTCCGGGCATATTGAATTCCTGTTTTAGCCATGTGAATAATTGGTAGAGCATATGTTTGGTTTGTAGTGGTTGATTATTTGTTCAGTTCTTTAAACATTTCTTGTAATACTTCTTTATCATCAAAAGCATACTTCACTCCTTTGATATCCTGATACTTTTCATGCCCCTTTCCTGCCACCAGAATAATATCATCAGCACCTGCATAACTCACTGCTGTTTTGATCGCCTCCCTTCTGTCTACGATACTGATATATTTTCTTCTTGCCGAACTGCTCAGTCCTGCTTCCATATCTTTTAAGATCATCTCAGGATCTTCTGTTCTTGGATTATCACTGGTAAGTATTACTCTATCACTCAGGTCACAAGCTGCTTGTGCCATGATCGGACGTTTCGTTTTATCTCTATCACCACCACATCCTACTACTGTAATCACCTGCTCGTGTCCTTTTCTCAGCTTCTTGATGGTCATCAAAACATTTTCCAATGCATCCGGAGTGTGAGCATAATCCACTATTCCAATGATGAGTCCGCTACTGATCACATAATCAAATCGACCTTCCGCACCACTCAACATACTCAGTTGTGTCAGCACTTCATCGCTCTCTTCTCCCAAACAAATAGCAGCACCATATACAGCTAACAGATTATAGGCATTGAATTCACCTATCAAACGGAAATGAACTTCTTTATCATTAACGGTCATCACAAGACCGGTCAATGCATTTTCAAGGATCTTTCCTTTGAAAGATGCCACTGTTTTCAGGCTGTAATAATGTTTGGTTGCTTGTGTATTCTGCAGCATCACTTCTCCTCTCTTATCATCTGCATTTGATATTGCAAAAGCACTGGCAGGCAAATGATCAAAGAATGATTTCTTTACACGGATGTACTCTTCAAATGTTTTATGATAATCCAAATGGTCATGCGTGATATTGCTAAATAGCGCACCGGTAAACTCCAATCCGGTGATACGATGTTGGTGAATAGCATGGCTACTGCATTCCATAAAAACATGGCTACATCCTGAGTCAACCATCAATTTCAATAGTGCATTCAGATTTACTGCATCCGGCGTAGTATGGGTCGCGGGGATGATCTCATTTCCGATCTGATTTTGTACTGTACTGATCAATCCGCATTTGTATCCTAATCTGTTGAATAATTTAAAGAGTACTGTTGCAATTGTTGTTTTCCCATTGGTTCCTGTTACACCTACTAATTTTACTTTCTTAGAAGGCTCATCATAAAACTGATGTGCCATAAAAGCCACTGCTTCCTGTGTATCATTCACTTCCAAATAAGTAACCCCTTCTTGAAAAGTCGCCGGCATCGTATCACATACAATCACTGTAGCACCCGCACTAATCGCTTTATCGATAAACTGATGTCCATCAGAAACTGTTCCTCTGATCGCTACAAATACATTTCCATTTTCCAGCTTTCTGGAATCGATCTGAATACCGGTCACACTTATATCAGTAGTACCATGCACTTGCTTCAGATGTACTTTGTATAATATGTCTTGCAGTTTTGTCATCTTATTTAGTTGAGCGCGATATTTACCAATTGTCCTTTTGCAATTTGTTGTCCGGGTAATATTGATTGAGCCACGACTTTTCCTTTTCCTTGTACCTGCACTTTCAATCCTAAATTTTCACACAGATAAACCACATCTTTTAATCCCATTCCTTTGAGTTGAGGCATCGCTTTATCAGAAACTTGTTTGGCCTGCATTATTACAGCGCTGTTTTTTCCTGTCATAGCAACCCATTCATCTGCTCTGCGTGATGAATCTGTAAATGGAATACTGAGTTTTTGTGTAACGGTTGTCACATCAGGTTTAAAACCACTATACATGAAATAACTGCTATCCAATTTTGCCTGTTGCTTAGCAATATTTCCTACTCGTACATATGTGCTGAATAATCTATCGGCGATCTCTTTGAATACAGGACCGGCTACAGAACCACCATAGTATACAGCTGCATGAGGTTTGTTCTTGATCACTACAATGCATGTGTATTGCGGATCATTAGCCGGAAAATAACCGGCGAAAGAGGACTGATAAATTTTATCAGCATAACCTCTATTACCATCAGCAACAAGCGCAGTACCTGTTTTTCCTGCAACCGGATAAGGTGAACCTTTAAAGAGTAATGCAGCAGTACCCGATACACAAACGCCTTCCAAACATTCTTTCAATTGTCGCAATGTTTCTTCACTGCATATCTTTTCGTCGATAATAATGGGTGCAAATGATTTCTGAAGAACACCTTCTTCTTTGATCGCAGACACCAAATAGGGTTTCATCATCTTACCATTATTGGCAACAGCATTATACAGTGTTAAGGTTTGTAACGGACTTATCGCCAAGTTGTAACCAAAAGCCATCCATGGTAAAGTAGTAGGCCCCCAGAGTTTATGTCCGGGTTTGAAAATGGTCGGATTGCGTTCACCGGTAAGATCAATACCCGTCAATGTATCCATTCGCATCTTCTTTAGATGTGCGATAAAGCGTGAAGGATTGGATGCATAGTGTACAGAAGCCAATTTCGCCATTCCGACATTAGAACTGAGTTCAAAAGCTTGCTTTATTGAAACTACGTTTCTACCATGCTTTTCACTGTCATACACAACCTGACCGGCAGTTTTCCAGGTGCCACCTTCGAGATCAACACCTTGATTCAGGGTTACCTTTTTATCTTCCAGCAGAGCCATCATCGTAGCCAGTTTGAAAGTAGAGCCGGGTTCAGAAGGACTGATCGCATAGTTAAAATCTTCCCAGTAATTACCTTCTCCTCTTTTACCTAAATTGGCAATGGCTTTGATCTTACCTGTTTTTGTTTCCATAACGATGGCTGTTCCATATTCAGCATCGTTCTTGATCATCATTTTCATCAATGCATTTTCAGTTACTTCCTGAATGAATACATCGATGGTACTTACAATGTCTTTACCTGTCTCGGGCTCTATTTCATAGGTATCGGCATCAACGGGAACATGTACACCACCTGCAATAGATCGAACCAGTTGTTTTCCGTTTCTTCCTTTTAAGATGCTATCATAGGTCTTCTCCAATCCCACTTTATTCTCATCTCTTGCCAAACCAATGGTTCTAAAGGCCAGCATTTTATAAGGGTTCAGACGAATGGTTTTTTCATTAGCGATCATCCCACTTTTATATCTGCCCAAACGGAACAGTGGAAACTTTCTCAGTTGCTCGTATTCGCGGAAAGAGATCTTCTTTTTCAGTAAGAAATAAGCATCATTGTTCTTATAGCCTTGTTTCAACAAAGCTTTATAATCCTCTTTTGATTGATCTTTAAAAAGATCTGCTAAATAATAGCTGAGAGAATCTACGTTCTCACGAAACAATAATCCATTTTTTGCACGGAGAGATTCTACTCTAAAATCCATGTAGATATCGAACTGAGGAATGCTGGTACTGAGCATTTGTCCATCTTCACTGTAAATAGTCCCACGTTCAGCTTCTATTTCATCGATACGCTGATGAAGACTATCACTCATACTTCTCCAATAGCCACCTTCTACTTGCTGAATGTATACTGCCTTACCAAAAATGGCGATACAAACAGCCACCACCAGTATATAACTGAGGTATACACGCCATAGTATGTCGCGTTTTACTTCCAAGGTAGGGTACGTTTTTTTTATAAATCAGTCAATCCAAAAAAGCTCAATTCACATTTCACTTTTCACATTTCACTTTTCACCTTTCACTTTTCACTCTTGAGTCTCACAGGCGTCTCTTTGATCACTTTCAAACCCAACGGCTCTGTCGCTTTGATCACTTGCTGTTCTTCACTCTTAAACATCACTTCACTCTTCAGCGTCTTATATTCATACTGCAGTTCTTTTAACTGCTTTGCTGTATTGTTAATATTCCTGATCGTCTTGTCAGCCATATGTCCATTTGCGATATACAATACCGCCAGAAAAGACAGAAAAAGAAAAAACGGAATGTTTTTTAGTATCCACTGATAGTTGAATAAGCCTTTCAGCGGATTCTTTTGCATTTGTATTTTTTCTGACTCGGACATTTTTTAGTTGATAGATGATAGTTGACAGTTGACAGCAAATCCTTTCACTTTTCACATTTCACTTCTCACCTCTCACTATTGATTACTCACTACTCACTTATATCTTTTCCGCCACTCTTAGCTTTGCACTTCTGCTTCTGCTATTTTGTTTCAGCTCTTCTGCTGATGCTGTTATTGGTTTCTTTGTGATCACTTTCAATATTTGCTCTTTCACTACAGGCAACAGAGGATTATCAGGTGTTTCGTCGAAACTCCCCTGCCGGAAAAAATTCTTTACCAGCCTGTCTTCTATAGAATGGAAAGTGATGATGGCGACACGGCCACCTGTTTTAAGTACAGCAGGAACCTGCTGCAGCATTTCTTTCAATGCCCCCATTTCGTCGTTCACTTCCATACGAAGCGCCTGGAATACCTGAGCCAAGTACTTGTTCGGATTTCCTTTCACCACTGGACTTATCAGCGCCTTGAACTGTTCGATGGTTTGAACCTGGATATGATTGCGTTGCTGAACAATTTGCTTGGCCAGTGTTTTTGAATTACTGACTTCGCCATACTGTTCAAACAATTTGTGCAATTGTTGTTCTGTATATCCTTTTATAATATTTGCAGCATTGAGTGATTGGCGTCTATCCATTCTCATATCCAATGGACCGGAGAAACGAATCGAGAAGCCGCGATCGCCTTCATCAAATTGATGACTGCTAACACCCAGATCTGCGAGAATACCATCAACTGCCTGTACTTCATGTAACCTTAGAAAGCGTTGCAGGTGACGAAAGTTTTGAGGCACAAAGACCACGCGACTATCATCCGGAATATTTTGCTGAGCATCTGCATCCTGATCAAAGGCAAAGAGTTTACCTTTTTCATTTAACTGTGTTAATATCCCTCTGCTATGTCCACCACCACCGAAAGTGCAATCCACATATACACCATCGGGTTTGATAGATAAACCTTCCAGGGTTTCATGATAGAGGACGGGGATATGATAACCGTTGTTCAATTTGAAAATTTGAAAATTTGTCCCTTCTTCGTCGGGATTAAAATGTTTTTTTCTAAATCGACCCATGCGAAAAATGAGCCTACGGTTGAGAAGTCGAAAATGAACCTCGTAATGTTTTTCATTTTCAAATTTTCAAATGGCATCATTTTTACATTTTATCAGTCATCACTTCCTGCGCCAGGCTACTGAAAGCTTCTGGTGAGAAATCCTCAAAGAGCTGTTTGTACTTACCGGCATCCCAGATTTCGAAACGATCCAATGCGGCGGCGAGGATAATATCCTTACCTAATCCGGCAAACTCCTTCAGTGAAGCGGGCAACAGCATACGACCGGCATTATCCAGTTCTATTTCTGTAGCACCACCCAAAAACTGACGGCGGAATTGACGTACTTTGGGGTCGAAATCATTCAACTGGCTGATCTTAGCAATGATTATTTCCCAACTTTTCAACGGATACAACGTGAGACATTTTTCGAATCCACGGCTGAGTATGAAACGGCCCTCCCCTTCAGGCAACTGCTTTTTCAGTCCGCCCGGAAGCAGGAAACGCCCTTTCGCGTCAACTGTAGCTTCGTATTCTCCGTGAAATCCGGTCATTGGTGAATAAATATTTTTAAGATTACCACTTGTTGACACAAAATAACACTTTTTCCCACTTTTAAACCGAATTTGGGAAGACTCTATTTATCCACAAATAAAAAATCGCTGTAATACGCTACAGCATTGACTTAAAGCAGATTGAGGCCAAAGTGCATGTGAATGAAATGTGGATTCGTGTGAATAGAGAGTGGAAAACCAATCAAAAGCCCTAATAGGTCTATATTTCATTGAAAATCAATAGTTAAATAATACGATCCTTGAAATCTATCGGCTATTCAGGAAAACCGATCTGGCAGAAACTGGGCATTTCGCCCGAAACCCGTATCAGACTTGTCTCCGCACCTCCGGACTATGACCAAATGATCGGATTATCTGTCAACAAACAGGTGGTAAAAAGTGGGGATGCTGATCTGACCCATTGCTTTGTGACCAAGCTCAAAGAATTGGAAGCCGTACTTATGAATTTGACCCAACAAACCGCCCAAGGAGGTTGTATCTGGATCTCTTGGTATAAAAAATCATCCGGTATGCCTACAGATGTCACAGAAGATTTGATTAGAAACATCGTACTGCCAAAAGGTTGGGTTGATGTGAAAGTTTGCGCTGTCAGTGAGCAATGGAGTGGATTGAAGATCATGAAAAGAAAGAAATGAACTGCCAACAGCAAACTTCATCATTAACTTTGCGGCTCACTTGACTTTTTGATATGCATCCTAAAGACTTATCGATACAAGATTTCAGTTACGATCTACCGGATGAACGTATTGCTCGTTATCCTGTTGAAGAAAGAGACCTTAGCAAATTACTGATCTATCAAGATGCTACTATCACTACAGATGTCTATCGTTCTTTACCGACTATCCTTCCTGCTGATACATTATTGATCTTTAATAATACCAAAGTTGTTGAAGCACGCTTATATTTTCATAAACCAACAGGTGGTGTCATAGAAATTTTTTGTTTGGAGCCGGACGATCGTTATACAGATGTAACGAGCGCTATGATGCAAAAGCAAAAAGTATATTGGAAATGTCTGATCGGAGGCGCAAAAAAATGGAAAGAAGGTCTGTTGAACTTATCCTTTGATTGGAACGGAAAAAAAGTAGAAGTACATGCTGAAAGATCCGGATCGATACAAGATGCTTTTATTATTGTATTTCAGTGGAATGAAGCAGATCTTTCTTTCGCTGATATTTTACATCATGCAGGTAATCTTCCCCTTCCACCATACATGGACCGTGACGTAGAAGATGCTGATAAAGAAAGATACCAAACCGTTTATGCCAAACACGACGGCTCAGTAGCTGCACCAACAGCCGGATTACACTTCACTGAATCTTTATTAGAAAAATTATCCGCAAAAAATATTCATACGGCTTTCGTCACACTACATGTGGGTGCAGGAACTTTCAAACCGGTGAAAGCTGCTGTGATGCAAGATCACGAAATGCATGCGGAATATATTGATGTAAGTCTGGAATCCATTCAGAAGATCAAACAATCATTGTCACATCCTATCATCACAGTAGGAACTACTTCTCTAAGAACAGTGGAGAGTTTATACTGGTTAGGAAAAAAAGTGATCGATCAACCTGATATTGAGACTAAAGACCTCTCGGTAGACCAGTGGGACCCATATGAACATAACAGTGATTTTCCTTCAGCTGACAAAGCATTAGCAGCACTTGAACATTATCTTATTGACAGAAAACTATACAGACTGGTCACCAAAACCAGGATCATCATAGCACCGGGTTATTCTTTCAAGATCATAAAAGGTTTGATCACTAATTTTCATCAACCACAATCAACTTTATTATTGTTGGTGGCGGCTATTACCGGAGATGATTGGAAGAAGATCTATCAGTATGCACTGGATCACGATTTTCGATTCCTTAGTTATGGAGATGGGTCTTTATTGTGGAATCGTAGTTAGTACTAACCATTATTTTTCATCAATGGCATCTCTACTGTGAACGTACTTCCCTTACCAAGTGTACTGTCAACTTTGATCTTTCCTTTGTGCGCATCGATCACTGTTTTCACATAACTCATTCCCAATCCAAATCCTTTTACATTGTGGAGATTACCGGTATGTGCACGATAGAATTTTTCAAAAATACGTTTGATAGATTCTTTACTCATTCCAATACCATTGTCTTCTACCCTGATCAAAATATGTTTTGTTGTGCTGTGGGTAGTAATGCGAATAACAGGTTTGTCTTTCGAATATTTGATCGCATTATCAACCAGATTGGATATCATATTGGTAAAATGGACCTCATCAGCTTCAATCAAATCATTGGCTGCATTGAGATGTAATTCAACAATACCTTGTTTATCCTGAAGTTGCAATTGATGATTATCCAATGCGTGTTGTACCACATCATGCACATGCAGCTGAGCTAAATTGAGTTTCAATTCTTGCTTCTCCATCAGCGCCGCCTGAAGAATAGTTTCCACATGTTTGTTCATGCGAATATTTTCTTCTTTGATGATACCACTGAAATACTTCATCTTCTCCGGATCTGATTGCACTTTTTCATTTCGTATGGCATCAACTGCTAATGATATGGTGGCTAATGGCGTTTTGAATTCATGGGTCATATTATTAATAAAATCACTCTTGATCTCACTCAGCTTTTTCTGATTCAATAATGATCGTATCGTGACATAGAATGCTGCGATGATGATGACCATGAATACAATAGCCCCAATAAATACCCATTTAAGTGATGCCCATGCTTGTTTTTGAAAATCAGGTACCACCACAACCAGATATTCTGTTGCGCTGAGCCCTTCAAAATCTGATGCGCTGGCCGGAACAATGGGTAAATAGATTCTCTTATTCAAAATCGTATCCCAATATTCAGAAGAAAATTTCTTGGTAGACATTTCAATTTCCTCTGTTGGACCAATCACTGCAAATTCAAACTTGATCTCTCGTAACCCAACCCCGTCAAATTCCTGTCTAACCATACTATACACATCCTGAAAAGTAAATCGCTGATCAATGGTTGGAGGTTTCAGAATGTGTAAATGAAAATCCGGATTGAAAGTGAGTCCACCACGTTTCGGCAATCTCAACCTTTGAGATGCAGGTGCATTGTTTGTAAGTTTAGCAGTAACATTCGATGCTGCTTCGTAAGCTTTGTTCAGCAATTCCGCATTACGTATCTCAAATAAATTATTCAACCATGAACTTTGTATGATAAAAAGTCCAAGGAGCGATAAAGTGATCAGTATGACAATAACGGGGAAAGTTCTCTTCATTCTCACAAATATAATGGTCTGTAAGTGCTTATAATGATCCCTAAGCAAGGATTTATATTCATTTTAACGCCAGAAAGTCACTACTTGTAAGATCAACCGGATTCCCTTAACTTTTCAGTATGGTGCAATTAGAATCAGGCATATTGCTTATTTCAGATCCTTTTCTGAAAGACCCAAACTTTTTAAGAACAGTAGTCTTTTTGTGTGAGCATCAGACTGAGGGAAGCTTTGGTTTTGTTGTGAATAAATCCCTCGGACTCACTTTGCAAGATGTGGTGACAGAAGCAGAAGGCTTGTTGATTCCCCTTTCAGAAGGTGGACCTGTACAAAAAGATACACTTCACTTTTTACATCGTCGTCCCGACCTAATTGAGGGAGGAGTAGAAGTAATAGACCATATATATTGGAGCGGTGATTTTGCGCAAACCCTTTCTCTTTTACAGAGTGGGGAACTGCCTGCTTCTGATATCCGATTCTTTATTGGATACAGTGGCTGGGGAGAATCGCAATTACAACAGGAAATTGATGACAAAAGCTGGATCACCAGGGTTGCTAAAAATGAGCTCATTTTTAATGATGATATAGAAGGTATCTGGAAAGAATCATTGACGGATCTAGGTGGTGAATACCGTCAAATGGTGAATTATCCTATTGATCCTCAATTGAATTAACTATAAAAAAACCACTAATTTTTTACTAATCTTTATTTTAATTCGCTAATTTAATAGTTCAATACCCCCAATTGAACCCTCAGAAGCCGGATATCCATCATTTCTTCTTTACAGAAGCTGAAAGACTTTTATTAGCCTCTCACCTACTAAACTTTGGTGTTTGGGAGTTTGAATTCAGCAACTCCCGATTGATATGGGACAATAAGATGTATGAGATCTATGGTGTTGCCAAAGAAGATTTTTGCCATACGATTGAAGATTTTCGGAAAAGGGTGCATCCTGAAGACTTGCCGGGTGCTGATGAAGCAATGCAAGAAATTATCCATGCGACACAGCCAAAATTTGCGCAATTCAGAATCATACGACCCAATGGTGATATCAGAATGATTCAAGGCAATGTAACCTGTATTCGAGATGCTATGAAACAGCCGATCAGACTCATTGGTATCAATCATGATATCACAGATCAACAGAAAATTCAAAATAAGATTCAGGATCAAAACGATCGTTTACGAAAAATTGCCTGGATGCAATCACACGAAATACGAAAACCCGTTGCCAATATTATCGGTCTTCTGAATCTTTGCGATATGGCCAAAATGGATATTCAACAACATGAGTTGCTTGCTTATCTAAAAGTCTCTGCACAAGAACTCGATCATCTTATCAAAGACATTATTGAACGTACAAAAGCTACCGACTAGACCAAAAATCTATTATTGATTTTGTATATTGTTCATTCCTCGGCAAAGGGGAAGAACATATGGTACTCAAGAAAGCAACCTCCTATTTTACCAGCATTGTATTGTTACTGATCATCATTGTAACAGTCATTATCGTATCCATTAAACAAACTGACGACCTAAGAACGATCAACAATGAGATCACTTCATCATTTGAGATCACAGAAATTGCCGATCGAGTACTGACACTCTCCATCGATAATGAAACCGGTGCAAGAGGTTTTTTATTGACCGGTGATGATAAATTTTTAGCTCCATTTGAAAATGCGAAATTGAATCTGTCCGTTGCACTTGATTCATTAAAGAGCATAAAAGACATCAGACAACGATATATCATTGACTCGATTATTTTGTATGCGGAAAAAAGATTTTCATTCTCAGAGAAAATGATCAATATCCGACGAAACAATAATCTGGAACAATCAATCAAATTATATAATGCAGATGACGGAAGGATTTTCATGGAAAAAGTGCGTTTTTTCACCAGCATCCTTACATATCAACAAAATCAATTGTTGAATGAAGCAAAATCAAAAAGCAATGATTCATTTCAACGATTGACATTAATACAATACCTGATCGTAGGATCATCGTTAGTATTAGTGATTATGCTTAGTTACAAATTTCGTTCTGATGCCATCAAAACCAAAAACCAGTTAGAAAATAAAGTCAGAGAACAAACATTACAGATCCGATCTATTCTTGATAGTATTTCTGATTCATTTATTGCTTTTGATAAAAATCTTACCATTATTTATATCAATAAAACATCTGCTACTTTTTTTCAACAAGATCCTGAAACACTCATTGGTAAAAGTTTGAAGAAAATATTACCGCAGGAAAAAAATCACGTATTGTACCAACTGATTGAAAATGGCATCGAATCTAATCACAAGGTACAAGGTGAGGTATTGGATACAGATACCGGTAACTGGCTGCATCACTACATCTATCCTTCTGAACATCTCGTTACCATATATACCAGAAACATCAATGAAGAGAAAAGAAGAGAAAAAGAAACGGAAGTCATTACCGAAGATCTTAGACGATTATCCAAACATCTGCAAGAAATCAGAGAAGAAGAACGAAAAACCATAGCCCGTGATTTACATGATGATCTCGGACAACAACTCACCGGTTTACAGATGGATATTCATTGGATGCAAAAAAAGCTCCACCAAGCTGATCCCTTATTGGTGAATAAAATCAATGAGATGAATGAGATGGTAGATCATACCATTCGGTCGATTCGAAGAATTTTATCAGATCTCCGACCTGCTATTCTTGATGATCTGGGTATGTTGGCTGCAATGGAATGGCTCAATCAGGAAACGAGTAAAAGATATCCGATACAGATTCATTTTCAAGTCAATACGCAAGAAATCCCTCTATCACCTGATGCTGCATCCGGATTATTCCGAATCTACCAGGAAGCCATTAATAATGCTATTAAACATGCGAACGCAAAAAACATCAAAGCAAACATTCAGGTAGCCACTGATCAGCTAACCATGTCAATAACTGATGACGGAAAGGGGATTTCTGACTCCAAAAAACAGGAAAAAGGGTATGGATTGTTGGGTATTAAAGAAAGAACATATATATTGGGCGGAACTTTTTCCATCCAATCAGAGGCAGGGAAAGGAACATCATTAACCATTCTTATCCCTCTAATATAATATGGCCCTTCGGATATTGATTGCTGATGATCACGCTGTAATTCGCAAAGGACTTAAACAGATCCTCATCGAATCGTTTCCTGATGCCTATATCGGTGAAGCAGTTGACGCAGAAGAGGTAACAGCAAAAACCATTGCGGAGAAATGGGATATTGTGATCACTGATCTTTCTATGCCGGGAAGAAGCGGATTGGATGTTGCTCAAGATATCAAACAAAATTTTCCGAAGATACCTGTGCTTATATTAAGCATTCATCCTGAAGAACAATATGCGATCAGAGCTTTAAAAAGTGGTGCATCAGGGTATATCAGCAAAGATGCTGCTACCGAGGAACTGGTGGGTGCTGTCAAAAGATTACTGGACGGGAAAAAATATATTTCTACAGAGATCGCTGATAAACTCGCCAATGGTGTTGGAATCGACCAACATATTACACCTCATGAATTATTATCGAATAGAGAGTATGAAATATTTATTCTGCTGGCACAAGGCAAACAGGTATCTGATATTGCAGAACAACTGCACTTAGGTGTGACGACAATCAGTACTTACAGAACTCGCTTATTGAATAAAATGAACCTCAAAAACAATGCGGACCTTATCAGATACGCATTAGACCATCAACTCATTTAAGAACGTCGTTGTTTGTACTACAAACTAAGTTTACAAGGTATTACAAGGCAAATTGATGCTGTGCTACCTTGATTCAAACGAGTGCTGAGTAGTTTTACCTCATGGAAAAATTACTCATTTACAGTGAAATAATGCTTTACTTAAAAGGCATTGACAGACTGATAAAAGAAGGGTTATCCCATATCAGTACAAAATGCGCCAATGATATCCATGCATTCAAACGCATACTTGATCAAAACGCTTTTGAGTTGGTCGTACTGCATCTTGATTTTTCTAATCAAAAAGAAAGCCCCTATCTACAGCTTGCCGAATATTGTCTATCTGCACCTAATAGCATGTTATTGATTTTGACAGATGACACCATTGCAGCCGGAAAATTCTTCCCTGTAGCAACAGATACTATCTGTTATCTTGATGTGAAGAGCACAGACAAAAAAATTATCACAACGATCACTCAAATGCTAGGGTGGAAAAAGAACGAGCGCCCTTCATGATTACAGCTATCAAAAAAATACAAAAGAATATTTCTCACCTGTGGAGCAAAAGCAATCCGTTGGTTTTTTCAGAAAAAAAACAACTTGACTTAGCTGCTGAAATGGTTCCTTTTGGTACTTGGGAATACGATCTTTTATCCGGATATATCAACTGGAATCAACCTTTGTATGATTTGTTTGGTGTTGACCGAAAGAACTTTGATCATACACTCTCTACTTTTAAGGAAATGATGCATCCTGATGATCGTCTGAAAATGGAAATATTGATTCAAAGAGCTATTCATGATTCGGTCAGGGACATGCGTTACACCTTTCGACTATGCTTACCCCACCAACCTATCCGATACTTTCGCGGAAATGCACAATTGGTATACAATAAAAAGAAAGAACCGATAGGTCTAACAGGTGTATGTATTGATATCACTACCCAAAAGCTTACAGAAAAGCAGCTTAAAAAGGAAAGAGACAAAGCCACATTATACCTCAACTCAGTTGAAGCCATGATCGTTGTGCTCAATACAGATGCAACGATCAGATTTATGAACAATGCAGGCTATAAGATCACTGAATATTCAGAAACCGAAGTAAAAGGCAAGAATTGGTATAAACTATTTGCTCCGGAACATCTACAAGAAGACCTTGAAGAGAATTATCAACAAATCATTGATGGGAATGCGATCTACATGGAGTACTATGAAAGAGAGATCATTTCTAAATCAGGTCATAATAAGTGTATTGCCTGGAGAAATACCTTATTAAAAAATGAGCAAGAGCAAATAACAGGCGTACTTGCCACGGGTACAGATATAACAGAGAAGGTAATGGCCGAAAAACAATCCCAGGCCATGAAAAAAATGTATAAAGACATTTTTGAAAATTCTGTAACACCTATGTTGATCTGTGATTCTTACTTACGATATAAAGATGTCAACGATGCCGCTTGCCAGCTCTTAGGATATACCAAAAAGGAGTTATTGGATATGCATGTGTGGCAGTTGACAAGACCTGATAAACACAAAGAAACTTTAATGCTTTGGAGTGATTTTATCAGTACCAAATATCAGACCGGTACTATTGAGTTATTTAAAAAAGATGGTACCAAGATCATTGTGGAATATCAGGCCACTTCTGAATTTACTCCGGGTATGCATTTGGCATCTATGAATGATATCACACAGAAAAAAATAGCCGAACAAAAACTAAAAGAGCAGAATGAAAAACTCCGGAAAATTGCATGGATGCAGTCGCATGAAGTCAGAAAACCTCTGGCTAATATCCTGGGGCTTTTAGCACTGATCGATAGTCAGAAAACTGCTGCAATGCAAGAGCATGTTTTTCAATACCTAAAGCAATCTTCTGATGAATTAGATCAGATCATTAAAGATATTATTGAAAAAACCAAGGCAGTAGATGCTTGATGTACAATGCTTACCCCCCATACCCTTATGGCTACGGCCTCATGGCTGGCCATAAAAAAGCTCCGGTTTTTACCGGAGCTTAATTTTTTCAACTATGCAAAAGCTAATAATTAAATGGCTTGTGCACCTTCCACCAGAACGGTTACTTTGTTATTCAATACTTCTACAAAGCCACTCTGAATACTGTACATTTCATTGGTACTCTTATCTTTCAGGATCTTTACATTTCCTTTACCTAATGCACTTACCAATGGAGCGTGTTGATCCAGTACTTCAAACAATCCGGTAATACCGGGTAATTGAATACCGTAAACCTCTCCGCTGTACAATTTTTTTTCCGGTGTTAATATCTCGAGTGTCATAGAAAATTCTAATTGGTTGATTATCCTTTCGCTGCTTCCAACAGTTTCTTACCTTTTTCAATCGCATCTTCCAGTGTACCTACCAGGTTGAATGCTGCTTCAGGGTATTCGTCTACTTCACCATCCATGATCGCATTAAAACCGCGGATAGTATCTTCAATGCTTACGAATACACCTTTCAAACCGGTGAACTGTTCAGCTACGTGGAAAGGCTGACTCAAGAAACGCTGTACTTTACGAGCACGCTGTACAGTCATTTTATCTTCTTCACTCAATTCATCCATACCGAGGATCGCGATGATGTCCTGCAGTTCCTTGTAACGCTGAAGGATCAACTTCACACGGTTAGCAGTTTCATAATGCGCTTCACCTACGATAGCCGGTGTCAAGATACGTGAAGTAGAATCCAATGGATCCACCGCAGGGTAGATACCCAAGTCAGCGATCTTACGGCTTAATACCGTCGTAGCATCCAAGTGGGCGAAGGTAGTTGCAGGAGCTGGGTCAGTCAAGTCATCCGCAGGTACATATACCGCTTGTACAGAGGTAATAGAACCGTTTTTGGTTGAAGTGATACGCTCTTGCATCAATCCCATTTCAGTAGCCAATGTAGGCTGGTAACCTACCGCTGAAGGCATACGACCTAACAACGCTGATACCTCAGAACCTGCCTGAGTGAAACGGAAGATATTATCTACGAAGAACAGAATGTCTTTTCCTTTACCGGTACCATCTCCATCACGGAAATATTCAGCGATGGTCAGACCAGACAAAGCCACACGTGCACGTGCTCCCGGTGGTTCGTTCATTTGTCCGAATACGAAAGTAGCTTTTGAATCTTTTAATCCTTCCATATCTACTTTACTCAGATCCCAACCACCTTCTTCCATGCTGTGTTTAAAAGCATCACCATATTTCATGATACCTGCTTCGATCATTTCACGCAGCAGATCATTTCCCTCACGAGTACGCTCACCCACACCGGCGAATACAGACAAACCACCATATCCTTTAGCGATATTATTGATCAATTCTTGGATCAATACGGTTTTACCTACACCCGCACCACCAAACAGACCGATCTTACCACCTTTTGCATAAGGCTCGATCAGGTCAATTACTTTGATACCTGTGAACAGTACTTCAGTAGCCGTACTCAGGTTTTCAAACAAGGGTGGTTTATTGTGAATAGGACGACCATTTGCTTTGCTAGGCTGAGGCAGACCATCAATGGCATCACCGGTTACATTGAACAAGCGACCATTGATCGCATCGCCCGTTGGCATAGCGATCGCTTTACCGGTATCCACTACATCCATACCACGTACCAGACCTTCAGTACCATCCATCGCAATGGTACGTACACTGTCTTCACCCAAGTGCTGTTGCACTTCGAGAACCAGTTTTTCACCGCTTTCTTTAGAAATCTCAAGCGCGTTGTAGATTTCAGGCAATGTTTTATCAGGAAAATGAACGTCAACCACCGCACCGATGATCTGTTTGATCTTACCTTTTGTAGCCATATCAGGAGATATAATTAGGTTTAAAAATGCCCTTTTCAGGGTTCGGAAAACAGCCTTTCCGATTTGGCGGCAAAGGTAAGGGGATGGAGGCTAAAAAATGGCAATTCCCGCAAGTAAATTTTACCCACGTGGATGTTGGGTGCTGGGTATTAGGTACTGGGTACTAGGTAATGAGTTGTGAACTTGTAAAATACAAGTACTTTAAACCTTGGATTGACGTACCTACTTACCCAAATCATCTTGCCTAACCCTAAAACCTTGTACCTGATACCCAGCACCCGTCACCCAACACCTAAAACCTAACCCCTAATCCCCTAAATTTATCCTATGGAACACCTCCAAGATCATAAAGTCAACAGATATATCTTTTTGGGCGCCATTTTGGTTTTTGCCCTATTTCTTATTTATAGTCTGATGGCCTTTTTTACTGCTTTTTTGGGGGCGATCATGTTCTATGTATTGAGTAAATCCCCTGTTGAATGGCTGGTGAGCCGCTGCAATTGGCGAAGATCCTGGGCGGCGTTATTGGTGATCATCACTTCATTTTTTATCATCCTGCTGCCGATCTCCTTACTTGGCGCCATAATGTACCAAAAAATATCACTGGTAGCTGTGAACTTTAATGCTGTTACTGAGCCATTATCGCATATGGATGCATTACTGCAGGAAAAATTTCATTTCACTTTATTGTCAGATAAAAATATTGCCCAGTTACAAACTCTGGTTACCGACTTTCTTTCTTCTGCATTGAATCAAGGACTGAATCTTTTCAGTGCCATTGTTATGATGTACTTCTTCCTCTATTTTATGATCACCAATACCGGAAGAATGGAAGCCGCCATTGTTTTTTACCTTCCTTTTAAACGTAGTCAGATCGCTATGTTTGGAAGTGAGTTAAGAGCTCAGACGATGAGTAATGCCGTAGGGGTTCCAATGATCGCAGTGGTACAAGGTATTGTTGCCTATATCGCTTTTATGATCACAGGCATGAATGAACCCGGATTCTGGGCCGTTGTCACCGGATTCGCTTCTGTTATTCCTATTGTTGGCACCGGATTGGTTTGGGTACCCGCTGGCATTTATATGTTGGTGATCGGACAAACCTGGCAGGGTATTTTTATATTGATATGGGGAGGAGTGGTATTAAGTAGTATGGATAATGTGGTGCGATTTTTATTGGCCAAGAAAATGGCGGATGTACATCCTATCGTTACTGTATTGGGTGTGATTATTGGATTACATTATTTCGGCATCACCGGACTCATTTTCGGTCCTCTGCTCATCTCGTATTTTATCATTCTCTTACGTATTTATTATCAGGAATATCAGCCACAAAGAAAACCCAGAAAGACAACCACCACACAACGTTTTAATTTACCGTTTCTTGGAAAGAGAAAGTAATGTGGGATGTCAGATGTCAGATGTAGGATTTCTGATTTGTTCACAAGTAAAAGATATCTGTAATTACATATCATTAATCCTAAGAAAAATCCATGAACTAAGACTCCCAAAAAATCTGACATCTGCGATCTGACATCAAAATATCGCTTCCCAAACCATTGCAGCCAAAACTCCCCCAATGATCGGTCCTGCAACAGGTATCCAGCTATAAGACCAATCACTACCGCCTTTATTTTTGATGGGAAGAAGTGCATGCATGATACGTGGACCCAGATCTCTTGCCGGATTGATCGCCCAGCCTGTTGGACCACCCAATCCTAATCCAACACATAATACCAACAGAGCCACCGGTAATGCGTCTAATGCCCCCAATGAAGTAGCAGGTTTTACTATGAACAAAACACCGAGTATAAATACAAATGTTGCCAATGTCTCAGTAAGTAAATTCTGAAATGGGCTACGGATAGAGGGCCCGGTACTGAATACAGCTAATTGAGTGGCTTTATCATTTGCTTCATCCAAGTGTTGTCTGTAAATGACCCACACTAGGAGAGCCCCCGTCATGGCACCTAATAATTGCGCTAGCAAATAAGTAGGAACATCCTGCCAAGGAAATTTACCTAACCATGCCAAGGCAATGGTAACTGCTGGATTCAAATGTCCACCACTGTAAGGTGCTGTTGCGTAGACTGCCACAAAAACGGCAAGTCCCCATCCGAAACAGATAGAGATAAGTCCGCCCCCATTACCTTTTGTTTTGGGAAGAATCACATTGGCCACTACCCCATCGCCTAAAACGATCAGCAATGCCATTCCTAAAAATTCAGATAAAAAGTTCGTCATAAAAATCTTATTCAAAATTGATTATTCAATATTGCTCATTCCTCTGTTTCTAAAGATATCCCTCTGCAAGTTCAATAAAATCTTTTTTTTGCATCTGCACCCATGCATCTGTTTCATTCAACTCATGCTTCATAAAATGAACTACTGCTTCCAAACATTCCAATGCTGCTTTTGCATCTAAAAATAACAACCTCGTTCTTCTCGCCAATACATCTTCTACAGTGATGGCCATTTCATATCTTACTGCATAAGCAAGGTCGACCCAACGATCCGGAAAAGAAGGGTGTAGCTGTGTTGCCAATGCCGGATCTTCCTGTATCATTTTTTCCTTTTTCTGTTGCACAGACAACGGATCACCAATCGGTAAATTTTTAGTAATGCACAATCGCTTGTCTAATTTGGATGTGAACACTGCATTATCCACTGCATCCTGTGCCATTTTCCGATAGGTGGTCCATTTGCCTCCGGTAATCGTTACCAAGCCACTCGGCGATACCACAATAGTATGATCCCGTGATAACAAAGCAGTGCTGGTTCCTTCCTTTGCACGAACCAGTGGTCTTAATCCGGCAAATACACTTTTGATATCATTTCTATCAATGGCTGGCCGAACATACCGATTGATATGTTCAAGAATATAATCCACTTCTTCTTCGAGCACCATAGGTTCTGCCGCTACTTCATCAACTGGTGTATCAGTGGTACCTATGACCACTTTATTGTGCCAGGGCACAGCAAAGAGCACACGTTTATCATCTGTCTTGGGGATCATAAGCGCATGTGTTCCGGGAAAGTGTGTAGCATCTACGACCAAGTGAACACCTTGTGAAGGATCCACCATATTCTCCGCCTGAGGATCATCCATTTTTAAAATAGCATCTGTAAAAACACCGGTTGCATTTACAATGGCTTTTGATCGAATCGTTAGAACCTCATCCGAATGATTCAACTGAACAGAAATACCGGTTATTTTTTTCTTCTCTTTGATCAATCCGATCACCTTACAATAATTCACAACCGTTGCACCATGTAATACTGCAGTTGAAGCAAGATCAATGCACAACCTGCTGTCATCAAACTGACCGTCATAATACAATATCCCACCTTTTACTTTTTCAGGGGCTAGTGCCGGTAATAACTCAAGTGTTTCTTTGGCTGACAATAACTTGGTTTGTCCAAGCGATAATTTTCCCGACAAGAGATCATACAAACGGAGTCCGATACCATAGTACCATTTCTGCCACCATCTTCTTACCGGGATCACAAAGGGTTGTACAGAAGTAAGGTGAGGTGCATTTTTCAACAGCCATCCTCTTTCACGTAAAGCTTCTTTAACAAGTTTGATATTGCCATGTTCCAGATAACGAACACCACCATGTACGAGTTTAGTAGATCTACTCGAAGTGCCTTTGCCAAAATCATATTGCTCTATCAATAAAGTCTTATACCCTCTAGAAGCCGCATCCACAGCTGTACCCAATCCCGTAGCCCCACCACCGATGATCACCATATCCCAGGTGATATCTTCTCTTAGTTGATGTATTTGTGTTGATCGATTCATGGTTGGGGTGGTAGGTGTAGGGCGTTAGGTGTTAGGGATAAGGTGTGGGTTTGAATTAACGGGTACAATTTTGCTGGATATACGATCTTATTGCTTGAATATTTTTCGAACTACTAACTTTTAATTTTGAGTAAGCATTAGCAATTCCTAACACCTCACACCTCATCCCTAACACCTCCTCATCTAAGTATCAAACTCCGCAGCTCCCACTGCTCGCTTCCAGCCTTTGGATAATTGTTGTCTTACCTCATCGGAAATATTCGGAGTAAATATTCGATCCATTTGCCATTGTTGTTGGATATCTTCCACGCTCTTCCAATAACCAACAGCCAATCCGGCCAAATAGGCTGCTCCAAGGGCTGTTGTTTCCGTTACAATGGGACGAACGACTTTAGCATTCAACAGGTCACTTTGAAATTGCATCAATAAATTATTAGCAGTAGCACCGCCATCTACTCGTAACTCTTTGATGGTAATACCTGCATCCGCTTCCATAGCTTTTAATACATCCATGGTTTGATAGGCAATGCTATCCAATGATGCACGTGCAATATGTGCAGCAGTGGTACCTCTGGTAATACCTGTGATCGTTCCTCTTGCATGTTGGTTCCAATAAGGAGCACCTAAACCTGCAAAAGCCGGTACTACATACACCCCCTCACTATCTGTTACGGCAGCAGCCAATATTTCTACTTCTTTGGATGAACGAATGATCTTTAATCCATCACGTAACCATTGCACTACCGCTCCGGCTATGAATACGCTTCCCTCCAATGCATACTGTGTAACACCATTGATCTTCCAGGCGATGGTCGTTAATAAATGATTTTTTGATGCGACTGCTTTCTCACCGGTATTCATCAGCATAAAGCAACCGGTGCCATAAGTATTCTTTACCATGCCGGGTTGTGTACATAGTTGTCCAAACAAAGCCGCCTGCTGATCTCCTGCAATACCTGCGATCGGAATATTATGTGCAGTGAGAATATTCTGTGTATGTCCATATACTTCACTACTACTTTTTACTTCCGGTAAAACAGAGTGAGGGATATTAAACAGTTGTAATAATTCTTCATCCCATGTTAAGGAATGAATATTGAAGAGCATTGTTCTCGATGCGTTAGACACATCAGTCACATGTACTTTTCCATTGGTCAGTTTCCATACCAGCCAGCTATCGATAGTACCAAAACAGAGTTCCCCTTTTTCTGCTTTTGCTCTTGCTCCTTCCACATGATCAAGTATCCATTTTAATTTGGTCGCTGAGAAGTAAGCATCAATGATCAATCCTGTTTTAGATTGAATCATAGCAGCATGCCCTGCAGCTTTCAATTCATCACAATAAGCAGCAGTTCTTCTGTCTTGCCATACGATCGCATTAAAGATGGGCATTCCTGTTTGCTTATCCCATACTACTGTCGTTTCACGCTGATTAGTAATACCGATCGCAGCAATCTGTTGTATGGTGAGACCCGCTTTTGTTACGGCTTCAGCAGCAACACCCAACTGCGTACTCCATATTTCATTGGCATCATGTTCTACCCAACCGGGCTGAGGAAATAGTTGTTTGAATTCTTTCTGTGCTACCGAAATAATAGCTCCTGATGGATCGAATACAATAGCCCTACTACTGGTAGTTCCTTGGTCGAAGGAGAGGATGTATTGTTGCATAACCTAAGATAGAAAATATCCAACAGAGGAACAGAGAAATAATGAATGATCAAATTGTATATTCGAAATTTCTCTGTTGGATATTTCTTATTCTTCTGGTTTTATTTATCGTCTCGGTTTCAACCAAAGTTCGGGATTCATGGTTGAGCCTTTTTCATTGTTGATCACGAAAATAATGGCGCCTTCACCATCAATACTTCTTCCTGATCTTCCCAAAACAGAGCCGGCTTTTACTTGTTGTCCAACTGATACAGAAATACTAGATAGCTGACTAATAGAAGTAAAATATTTGCCATGTCTGACCATGACAACTAATTCCCCTCCTACTTCGCTAGCATACATCACTTCTCCATCAGCTATACTTTTAACAGGAGATCCTTCAGGTAAGGCGATCTGGATACCATCGCTCTTTTGAGTAAGTTTGGTACCAGGAACTGTTGAAACACCATAGGGTACATATACATTTCCACGATCCACCGGCCATGGTAATCGACCTCTATTTTGTTCAAACTGAATAGAAGTTTCTCTGCCTTCCGGAGTCGACTCAAAAACAGAATAGGGTCTGTCTGTCACCGGCTTGTTTTCCAGCGGCTCATTGATAGCCGGACTCTTCACAACATTACTATTGGATGAAGGATTGCTTTTGTTATTGGCATCGGCTGGTTTGGTATTGCTAGCCGCTGCTCTTTTGGCATCTTCTGCAGCTTTTTGTTTGGCACGTCTGGCAGCTTCTTCTGCTTCTCTTCTGATCAAGGCAGTTACAGCCTGCTGCATTTTCTGACGTTGTCTTTCCTTATTCTGTATCTGCGTAGATAATTCCTTCTCTTTTCCTTTTAACTGAGCCACGACCTGATCCTGCGCTTTTTTATCTTCTTGCAAAACCTTTAACTGCTCACTTTGTTTCGTAAGTGTAGTAAGTCGCTCTTTTTTATTATTACTCAGTAAATCGATTTTTTCTTTCAGTAATTGTTCAGACTGCATAATGGCTTCAGCCTGTGTTTCACGGTTTCTGCGATAGCTTTTAAGGTAAGTGATCCTCTTAATGGCATCATTGAAACTTCTGGAAGAGAAAATAAAGTTCAGGTACTCGTAACTGCTTCTGTTTTTATACGCAAAAACAATGCTTTTGGCATATTTCACACGTAAGGTATCCAACTCCTTTCTCAATCGATAGATATCGCGTTCATTCAGAAAGATGGTATTGTCCAGTTCACGGATTTGGCGGTTGATGGAATTCACAAGCTGTTCACGCATGGCAACCTTCCGCTTAATGATGGCCAACTGGCTCAATGAGAGCTTTTTATTTTTTTGGGTTTGAGAAAGCAGATTATTGAGTTCTGCCAGTTCCTTTTTCAGGTCTTGTTCCTGTTTTTGCAGTTCCTCACGGGTTTGGGCATGCACTGCCAGTCCGATGAAACAAATCAGGAAAAGAGTGAAAAGGGATTTCAGCATGATCGATGAGTTTTATCCGCTTACACGGAAAGTTTGTTGGATAACGAAAAAACGAAGGGTAAATTACTTACGCTTATAATTTTTTGGCAACTCGAAGTTGTATTTTAACGGATCATTTAACGTAAATTCTTTGAAATCAAGATAAATATCGAGTTTAGCCTTTTCTGCCATGGATATTTTGCGGTTGGTGGCAAACATATATCCTCCTAGAGGCTGGTATCCTCCGAATGTGATATCGCAGGTACGATTACGCTGCATATCGATATCATCCAGTTTACTGTACAATACACGATTATCGTTCTTATCGAGGTTGATCAGGTGTTTGAACAGCTCACCAACCATCACCACCAATAATTGCGCATTGCTATTTTTATAGGATACTAAATTCTTACTCATGAAGATCGGGTTACCGATAAGCAAATCCTGAACCGTCGCAAAGTCAAAAGGTATTTCCGTTACTTCCTGCAAATAACTGATGGAACGATTCATGACGTATTTCTCACCCACTTTACGAACCAGGGTAACGCTATCTTTATTGATCTTCACCTGAAGCCCTTCTGCAGATATCCCTAAAAATGACCCTTTCACACGAATAATGATCACGCTGTCTTTACGCATGCTGAGATACACAGTATAGTTATCCTTATTCTCGGCTCCCTCATAATCTACTTTGATCTTGGCATTGAAAGTTTGGAAATCGATTTTATTCTGGATCACTTTACCCATGATATCAGCAACAATAGCCGCAGAGTCTACCACAGGCGTTTCTTTGATCACTACAATTTGTGCAGTATCTTTTTTGGTGATCGCCTCTTGAATGGCTTCTACCTTTTTTACTGTTTTGCAGGAGAAGAGAAAGATGACGGCTGCAAGCTGCAAGCTACAAGCTGCAAGTATTTTGCTGTGAGCCATGAGCTGCGAGCTTCGAGCTACGAGCTTTTTTAGATTGATCGAATGATTAAAATATATGTTTCTCAATGGATCCATTTTATTGATAAAATAAACAACCCCCTAATCCCAAACACCTAGCACCTAGCACCTCATACCTTCCCCGTACTACCAAAGCCGCCAATTCCTCTATCGGTTTCATTCAACTGGTCTGTTTTTTTCCATTCTATCTTTTCAACTTTTTGCAAAACCATTTGAGCTACCCTATCTCCCGATTGTATGATTTGTGTCTCATTTGAAAGATTGATCAAAATCACTTTGATCTCTCCGCGATAATCAGCATCAATGGTCCCCGGCGTATTCAAACAAGTGATCCCTTGCTTAATCGCCATTCCACTCCTAGGTCTGATTTGTATTTCATAGCCCTGAGGTATCTCTACAAAAAGTCCGGTAGGTACCAACAAACGCTCCATTGGCTGTATTTGCAAGGGCTGCTCAAGATTTGCTCTAATGTCCATACCCGACGACCCTTGGGTAGCATATTCAGGTTCCGGGTTATTGGACTGGTTAATTATTTTAACTT
Organism: Sediminibacterium sp.; assembly: GCA_965279585.1. Classification (GTDB taxonomy): domain Bacteria; phylum Bacteroidota; class Bacteroidia; order Chitinophagales; family Chitinophagaceae; genus Sediminibacterium. The sequence continues at coordinate 2,834,722 of OZ257248.1, forward strand.
GAACGGGGAAATCTGACATGCCCGCAAAGGTAGGGATTGTGGCTAAAAAGGGAGGCCAATAAAACAATGGATGTGTTAAATCCTTTCCATAAAGTGATACATGTTACCTAATTTTGAATGACCGTCAAAGTTCAGAATGACCAAAATAAGTATGATAAAAACAACCATGCATAAAAAAAAGGTATTAATGACAATCTGTATCGCATTGATGATTTTGTCATCTCCAAGTTGTTTTAAGAACCTTACGATGAAATATGTCCTTTATGAAAATGACTTTGAAAAGGATAATTTGAAGGGGCTGGAAATGTATGACCTGACAGGGCCGATAACTAACAAATTTTTTGAGTTTGACGGCTCCAGGGTCTTAGGCAGATTCAATAATAATACACTTAGAATCATACGTCTTTTTATCCCTAAACACAATGCAATAGAAGTTCAGTTTGATCTATACATTCATGATCAATGGGGAAACAGTAATTCAAGTGCTGATGACATCTGGGTAAATAAGGTAGATGGTGAAGTTGCTTTTATTACCAGCTTCTCCAATACAGGCTCGGTACAATTTTGGCCTGAATATTATCAGACACAGGCATTTCCTGCCAGAACAAATGCCATCAACCCTGCGCTACCTGGCATCTGTGGATTTCAAGGTTCCAGTAATGGAACTTCAAAGTATCGGTATACAAAGACATTTGTACACTCAGCATCTACTTTCAACTTCGAATGTAGTGATGCATTAAAACCGTTCAATGATGTATGTTTTAAAAGTTGGTCTATTGATAATATGAAAGTAACGGCCATCAAATATTAGAAAAGCCTGTTTTCATGAGACCACTCAAAATACCTATCACGACGGTTTTCAATTTCTTTCACCTTAGTTTTATTCAAGTATCCAATGCAGCGCTGCAGATATTGATATTTCCGGTTATGATTCGCTTGGTTGGGCTTGAGGAGTTCGGAAAAGTAATGGTTGCTAATGCTTTTGCCGCATTAATGGGGATCATGATCAACTATGGCACCAATCAGTCAGGTATCAAAGATGTAGCGATCATCAAAAACGATCAACAAACGCTATCAGAAGGTGTCTCTTTAATTCTTTGCATCCGTGTACTTTTATTTGTAGCATCATTATTGATCCTGACAGTCTTATCGCTGATGAACCCAAACGGGAGTATTTATTTCGTATTTGCAATGGTCATAGCATTTTCTGAAATACTAAACCCGCTTTTCTTTTTTGTCGGCATAGAACGTCTTTTTCTATATAACATCAGTAATCTTATCGCGAAGATCATTTCATTATCACTCATATTCTTTTTGATCAAAGAGCGCAAAGATGGTTATTTGATCAACTTTTATATAGGTCTTCCATCATTGATAGTGTATACGATCCTTACTCTTTTTACTTTTTATAGATACAGACTAACATTCATCAGACCTGAAATAAAGACCTTAAAAGACAAACTGATTGACAACTTTTTTTTAGCCTGCAATAGCGTTTCTGTACACTTACAACAATCGTCTTTCTTATTTATTCTATCTTATACAGGTAATGCAATATTACTTGGCGCCTATGCATTATGCGACAAACTGATCTGGGCTTGCAGATTACTCATCATTTCCTTTTCCAGCGCAATTTATCCGGGGGCAGCGATCCAGCACAACAACGCCCCTATGCAATGGCAAAATAGAAAGAAGGCGATCAATAAAGCTTTATTCATCGTCTTTACGATCTGTGGGTTATGTTTTTTATTAATGCCTTCATGGATCATTTTACTATTCACGGGTGAAAAGAATGAATTAAGTGTGTATCTGCTAAGAATTATGTCAATAGCTCCTTTATTGATTGCTTTGAATGCCATGAATTTGCTAGAGCTATTGATCAGAGACATGTATCGATCGGTATTTTATATATCGCTCATTATTCTTTTCATAAGTATCCTTACCGGACTCATTTTCGTGTATACCGGCAAAGATCTATTCGCAGGACTCTATCCGGTTGTAGTAGAAGCGTTTTGTTTGATGTTATACGTCCTTTATCTTAAAAAAAACAGGATACCTGCTGCACAAACAGGTTACTAGTCAAATAGGTTATCAATGAAGAAAGTTGCTGTAATACTTGTTAACTGGAATAGCGCATCGATTACATCTGATTGTATATTATCATTACAAAAAGCACCCATTGATATATTCGACATCATTGTTGTGGATAATGGATCATCGGATGATTCAGTTGTGCAACTGAGAAATGCTTTCGGAGATACTATTATTTTATTATGCTCTCCTGTGAATTCAGGATTTACAGGTGGCAACAATATCGGTATGCGATATGCGATTGATAAAGGGTATACTTACCAAATGCTTTTAAATAATGACACATTTGTAGAACCCAATTTCCTGGAACCACTGATCCATTATATGGATCAACATCCTGAAGCAGGGATTATACAATCGCGAATTTTTTTCAATCACGATCGCTCCTTGATATGGAATGGTGGTTCTTATTTTAATCCTTTTTGGGGATATGCATACACCAAAGGGTACAATCAACCCAATTCAACCGTAACAGAGACACTAAAAAAAGTAGATTGGGTAACAGGATGTGCTTTCTTTACCAGAACTTCTATCCTAAAGCAAGTAGGTTTATTGGCAGAACCATTTTTCATTTACTATGAAGACACAGATCTTTCCTTCAGAATAAAAAACGCAGGATACGAGCTTATCTATCATCCCGATTCAATTGTTTACCATATTGCCGGTATGGCTTATCGACAAAAGAAAAAAGGTAAGGAAGGAATAGTGAGTCCGTTTGTCCATTATCTCAATACCAGGAACAGAATATGGTTCCTAAAAAAATATACTAAGGCGCAATTTGTACCATCAACAGTTCTATACAACATAGCATATACTTTTGCCTTGTTAGCATATTTAGTTATAAGAAATAGACCTCAAAAAATAAAAGCCGTTTTGAAAGGGCTTAGAGATGGGCTTCGAGGACGAATCAGTTCATAAGCAGGTACCACAACATGCATATTTCAGATGCCCTTTGATAATACGGTGATTTTTACTGAATTTCGTTGCTTAGGTTGGTAAATGCTTTATTTGTTTAAGTCAATACCTAGCTAAACAACACACATGGATACAATCTTAATAGTTGGAATGAACGGAGCAATTGGGAAAGCGGTCAATACCGTTTTTTCAAAGAATGGTATGCGGTGTATTGGCACTTCCTCTCGACATCCCAAGCAAGATACAACGAACATGATCTATCTAGATCTGGAAGATCATGATTCGATCCTCGCTGCACAAAAACATTTACCCATGCTTAATGGAATTGTTTTTTGTGCCGGTTTAGCCCCTCATCACTCATTAAAAGATACTACAGTTGCTCATCATGCAAAAATGATGAGCATTCACGTGAACGGACCTTTGTTTACCATACAATGTCTGCTGAAGAAAATGAAAAAAGGAAGTTCGATCATTTTCATATCGTCAGTAGCAGCATACAAAGGAAGCTATGATCCATCATATTCTATTGCTAAAGCTGCAGTTAGCGGAATGACCAAAACACTTGCTCGTGAATTATCGGCTGCATCTATCAGAGTCAATGCCATTGCACCCGGACTTGTTAGCGGCACACCTGTACATAAAAAAATGACTCCCGATTTTAAGGAGCGCCATTTAAGAGACATTCTAACGAAAGAGTTTTGCACAACAAAAGACTGTGCCGAAGCAATTTATTTTCTTTATACCCAGAAGCAGATAACAGGACAAGTACTGCATATAAACGGAGGACAGTATTTTGGAAACTAAACAACATGTTTTAATCATAGGCGGAGGTGTTTTCGGATTAACAGCGGCTATTGTATTGGCTGAATCAGGGATAAAAGTCACCGTAACAGAAAAAGCTGAAGATATTATGCTGGGAGCCTCAAAGGTTAACCAGAATAGAATTCACTTTGGATACCACTACCCAAGAAGTAAAGAAACCTGTCTTGAATCATTGGAAGGATTGCAAACATTTAAAAACTTCTATCAAGATGCCATACATAGTGGTTTTAAGAAGTATTATGCAATTGCTAAAGAAGGTTCGCATCTGAATGCAGATCAATTTTATACATTTTGCAAAGATCTCGGCTTAAGTCTTGAAGAAGCCTATCCGCCTGCGGGTATTATGAATAAAGACTTAGTTGAAAACTGTTGGCTGACAGATGAACCTATATTCGATTATAATATCCTAAAGCAATTGATCATTTACAGGATAGCCAAGAATAAAAATATTAAGATCTTAAGAAACATACAGCCAACCGGTATGCTTCAGAAAGGATCGGAAAAAGAAGTAAAGCTATCCGATGGCTCGCTGCTCATGTGTAACGCAGTGGTAAATGCCACTTACGCAAGTATTTCAGAAACAGCTCAAATGCTTGGATTATCACCTATTCAGGCAAAATACCAGCTTTGTCTGTTACCTATACTGCAAACAAAGAAACCGCTGGAAGCTTTTGGCGTTACCATCATGGATGGCCCTTTTTGCTCTTTAATGCCTAAAGGACTGTCCAGCGATCAATTCATTCTATATCATGTTAAATACTCGGTATTAGAGACCCATGTAGGAACAGAAAATGTCCCTTGGTCACCTATTACAGACTTTCCGGATCTGAATATCATCGAAAAATCAAAACAGTATTTTCCAATTCTGGATAGCATGTCTATCTATGACTCATGGACCACAACAAGGATTGTATTACCGAAACAAGAAATAGATGATGCCAGACCCACTTTAACCATTGTCCATGGCGATCATGTGTACAGCTTGTTTAGTGGCAAACTCACTACTTGTGTATCGGCAGCCAAAGATCTTTTAGAGAAAATCCAGCAACAGCCATTATAATCCATCCTTCGTTGATCTATTGAAATGGATGGAATAAGACCAACCCTTTGCTAATCCAATAAAATTTACTGAATTTCGTTTGCCAACTGATCAATGGGTTGACAAACCAAATTCATGATGATACTCCTGTTTCCAATTATATATATTCTATCATTTATCTGGAGTGTCATTCAGTTATTATCAAGAAAAATAGAAGGCTTTCTCATTTTCACGGTAATAGGTCTTCCTATTTATATCAACGCGTTATCAGTAACATTCATGTATGGCTTTGGAGGATTGGTACCATTAATGCAGTCCTTTAAAGAAGTGGTAACCCTAATCGCATGTGTCATTGTACTAAAGCAGATCAAAAAGAAACCACAGCTTCACCGTATCGATAAGTTGATCATTGTTTTTTTCCTACTGGCATTGGTTTATGTTTTTATCCCTTTAGGTTCATATGGAATAGGAGCCAAACTCATTGCTTTTAAGAATCTGTGTTTTTTCCCGATTTTATATGGAATTGGTCGCTTCTGTAATCCTATCGACTTTCATCTAAAGAAAACCAGTACATACATTGGTGTTATAGGCATTATTGCAGTATTGATCGTTTTATTGGAAAAGCTGATCGATACACATCTACAAAGCCTAACAGGATATAGTGACTTCCTTTTTTACTTTTTTGATACAGAGCCTTCCGGAAATTATGGATTGGCCTGGACCTTTGAAACGGAAAGTCAGATGAAAAGGTTTGCAACTATTTTTGCCAACCCTCTCGAGCATGCAGCTGCAATAGTAGTAATGCTCGCTGTGTTTCTAACTGCTGTAACATACAAAAAAGGAAAAAGAGTAAGTCTGCAACCTGACCGATTTGAATGGATAGTACTGGGTGCTTCTTTGATCTGTATCATACTTGCAGCGAGCAGGGCATCGTTCCTCAGCTACTTCATGCTCATTTATATCTATGGATGGACTGTTGGCAATAGATCTATCATCAATGGTTTTCATTTTTTCTTTATCACTATATTTTGTTACATACTCTTTCTATTGGAAGGAGACCTATATGACTTTGTTATCAATACCATCACCTTTGAAAACGCATCGAGTTTGGGGCACGTGATTGAGTGGATAGCAGGTATCGATGCCATGATCACCAATCCGTTAGGAATGGGGCTGGGTGAGTCAGGTAGGGTTTCTATGGGTGGAGGCTTTAATACGGGAGGGGAAAATCAATTCATTATTATTGGAGTACAGATAGGCGTTATCGGTATGCTATTATACCTGTTCATCTATATAGATTTAATCAGAACTGCTTTGCAAACGATGAAACAAACAGAAGGCAAAATCTGGAAAATGGCTTTATTGATCGTATTGCTAAAAGTAGGATTATTTATACCTGCATTTACTGCCAATATTGACTCCTATATTTATATAACATATCTTACTTGGTTTTTATCAGGTCATCTTATCAACTTAAGAATGCAGTTGAAGCAGCAGGAAAAAAGCAGCGATGTATAATATCATTCCCGATTAACGTAAGTAAATGCATAAGAGATAAACTCATACTTAAGATCAAATAATTAATTAATTTTCCTACATGTCTTTTCTAAAAATCTGGATCAATCACGATAAGCCCAACTCCTATGTAAACCAATTAAGAAAAAAGCGGTTTCAGGCGATTGAGCAAAGCTTGAATAATCTAGCCTTGAACAACTCCAACTTTAGGATATTGGATGTAGGGGGAGATATTGGTTACTGGAAGCATGTCGGATGGAACAAACCTAATGCGCATATCACATTGCTGAATCTTGAGCAGGTGAAAGTGGGTGAAGAAGATCAGTCAAAATTTATAGCTGTGAAGGGTAATGCTTTGGCACTGCCGTATCAAAAAGGTGATTTCGACTTGCTATTCTCCAATTCTGTAATAGAACATGTCGGCAGCTATAAAAATCAGCAAATATTTGCAGATGAAATTCGGAGAGTATCTGACAAATACATCATACAAACTCCCTCATTTTGGTTTCCACTCGAACCGCATAGCTTGATCCCATTATTTCAGTTCATACCACATAGCATAAGAGCTGTTTTGATCATGCTCTTCAACATTAATTATTTTCCAAAAGCAAAAACCTACCGGGAAGCTTTGAATGTTTCAAGATCGACCTTAATGTTTACTAAAAAAAGGTTCAGAAAACTATTTCCGGAGGGCGAACTATATGTTGAGAGACTTTTTGGATTACCTAAGTCGTATACGATCATCAAAATCTGATCAGGGAGATCTTTTGTTATCGAAATCACACCTAAGGGCCTTGTACATACCTCAAATAACCCGAATAAGGGTCATTCGAAAAAATGAACGCGAACCTTTAATACCCTACTTTTGAACCCATAAATTTCGGCAGCTACGTACATGGCAAAACGGCTAACCATATGTGTTGATATTCGGGATCTAAGAATTGCAAAGACAGGCGCACGCACCTACCTCGCTGAAATCTCTGATGTATTTCGATCAGATAACGATCCAAGATTCAAATTTATCTTTTTGGATAGCTTTTTCCCTTACATCTATACAGGGAAAAATCCATTTTTAAAACTCATAGAACAAGGACGTTTTTTCTTCTGGAAACAAATTGAACTTCCCATAAAAGCTTTTTTTCATCAAGCAGATATTGTTTTCTGTACTGATTTTTTTGTACCACGTATTCAATTAGGCTATACAACCGTTCCGGTTTTTCATGACGCTTTTTTTTGGGAATACCCAGAGCATTACAATAGATATTGGAGATGGCTTTTTATAAAATTAGGGGTGACAGCAGCAAAACGTTCTGCTTGTATTATAACACCCACCATCTACACTCAAAAAAGAATAGCCCATTTTTCAGGGATCAAAGAAGAAAAGATCATACCGGTATATGAAGCCCCAAAAAGTTTCACATTCAACCCCATACCCCCTGAGAAATGGCAGTTTTTATCTCAAAAAAGATACATTCTGCATGTTGGCACATTTGAAAAGAGAAAGAATCTCACTACACTATTAAAAGCTTTTGAACAGCTTCGAGCGCTCCCCCAGAATAAAGATGTAGCACTTGTATTGGTAGGACAAATGAGTCCTAAAAAAACACTGGATGGGATGGATGAATTACAACAACTAATGGAAAAAGAAACCTTATCACCTCACATCCATTGCACAGGATATATTGCAGATGAAAGCCTGGGGTTCTTTTATCAACACGCAACTGTCTATGCATTTCCATCTCTCAATGAAGGATTTGGTATACCAATACTGGAATCGTTTCTCTATAAAGTACCGGTTGTGATTGCCAACAATACTTGTTTGCCCGAAGTGGCCGGTGATGCAGCCCTGAGTTTTTCACCTTTGAAAGATGGCGAGTTAGCAGATGCTTTAGATAAGTTATTGAACAATGAAAGTCTTCGTTCAGAACTTATAGAAAAAGGGAATAAACGTCTTACGCTGTTTTCATGGAAAAAAACCGCTGATACCATCAAAGAGATTTTTTTGCAGCACAAGATCTGAGACACTCATCAGATAGTGTTCATAATGAACACGTACAATACCGCTTACGTTGTGTAGCTACTTCTTTTTAAGCCAGAAAGACGCCGGTGTTGCTTCTGCATTAAGATTCAGTAATACTTTACTGGTGATATCATAATGATCTTTCGCTAAATAGTTGAGAGAGAAATACACTTCGAAAGAATCATTATAAGCAAGGAATGCTTCCAGTAAATACTGCTCATTCCACAGCCTCATGAAATCATTGAGCCAAAGTTTTAAATAATGTCGAGGAGAAAAAATATCATGAATATGAATATATACTCCCTTTTTAAGAGAAGGTAATAACTGAAGATATTCAAACAACACATCATTCTCCGGTCGGATCACATGTGAAGAATCAATAAATAAAAAATCTCCTTCTTCAAGACATTGAAAAAAATCAAGATCCAGTAGTTCCACTTTTTGTCTGATGAGCTCAACTTCTTTAAGCTCAGATAACCAAGGCATTTCGTATGGTTCTACACATGTCAAGGAAGTTGTATGTCCTTCTTCCTTATTCTTGCGTATTGCCTCAATAGCAACTAGAGTAGAATAGCCTGATCCTATCTCAATAATACGTTTAGGTTTAAGATTCCTGATCATTAAGTAATAAAGATCAGCATCGCCATAGCTAAAAGAGGGATTCTGTAAATAATAAGAACCCGAACCATACACACCTTTTTCAGGGAAATTCTTGAGCTCCTGAGCATATTTCAATTCACTGATCTTGCTTAATTGTTCATTGAGTCGAAAATCAAATGGCAGGGAACGAACTTTATTAAAATCAAAATCGGGAGAATACACAAACTGCGGATCATAATAATGATCACGTATAGGGTATACACCGGTACGTTTAAAAGCAGACCTGTTCAAAGGAAATTCTTCCACACCATAATACTTCATCTTACGAAAAACAGGCATGATGAGATAAGTAAATGGCACAACAAGAAGATCAACTATTCTGAAAACCGGTTTTTTTATGAAATTTTTCATGCAATCTTCGCTCAAATTGGAATATTTGCAAATATTAGTAGAAACAAGCTAAGTTATTCAGTTATTTTAGTGTTCAACCAACTAAAAATCAAAGCCATCGGAATCAAGCATCACATACAAGACCGTTTTAAAGGTAGTTGGAAAAACGCTGATAAATGGATCACATTGATTCGTTTGGGAATGTTTTTCATCAGGGGTTGCTATCAACGCTTATTCTTTGGAACTTCAAAAGGGCTTGTTTTAACAGGCAGTAGGGTCTCTGTAAGATATGCCAAATATTTGCATGCCGGATCTGATCTTATTATTGAAGATGGTGCAGAAATCAATTGTCTATCTCACGAAGGAATACATTTAGGGAACAGAGTAACCATTGGAAAATATGCGATCATCAGACCTTCTAATATATACGGCGGAGAAATCGGAGAAGGTCTTAGAGTAGGTGACCATTCCAATATCGGCCCTTATTCATACATAGGTTGCTCCGGGTTGATCAGCATTGGCAATAATGTAATGATCTCACCTAGGGTAAGTATCTATGCGGAAAACCATGTTTTTGAAGATCCGGAAATACTGATGAAAGACCAAGGTGTTATCCGAAAAAAAGTAGTCATAGAAGACGATTGTTGGATAGCTTCCAATAGTATCATTCTGGCAGGCGTTACAATTGGTAAAGGATCCGTTGTTGCAGCGGGCAGCGTTGTCACACATGATGTTCCTCCTTACAGCATCGTAGCAGGAGTTCCCGCTAAAATCATTAAAAAAAGAAAGAACAACGCATGAAGATATTGTTCTTACACAGTTCTTCCGATTTATACGGTGCCGGAAAAATATTACTCGTATCCGTCCACACACTCAAAAAGAATGGTTATACCCCGATCGTTGTTCTTTCTTCGCCCGGACCATTAGCAGACGCACTACAAGACAAAGGCATTGAAGTAAGATTCATACCACTGGGCATCCTCAGAAGAAAATACTATTCTATTCCGGGTATCATCAATAGAATCATAACTTTTAGAAAAGCTGTTAAGAAACTCACATCCTTAGTGACGATTGAAAATATTCAATTGATTTATTCAAATACCACCGCTGTATTGGTTGGTGCCAGAGTAGCCAATAAAACCGCTAAAAAACATATCTGGCATGTTCATGAAATCATTGAAAAACCTAAATGGTTATTTAACATCATTGCTTATTGTTTAAATCATTACTGCGACCGGATGATTGTAGTCTCAGATGCGGTAGCCTTGCATTGGCAAAAAAAAGTAACCGCTGAAAAAATCATCCGTATTTATAATGGTATAGACTATTCTGCTTATCTACAAACAGATACCGATTCGATCGCTTTACGAAAAGAATTGTTACCCACACATAAAAAGATTTTGATCGGCATGATCGGTCGGGTACATCATTGGAAAGGCCAAGATTATTTCTTGGAAATTGCGAAGCACCTGAAAGATTACAGACAAGACATCCATTTTGTAATGGTAGGTGATGCATTTCCGGGGAATGAGTACCTATATGACAAGATCAACGAATTAAAGCAAACATACCAGCTCGAAAAAGATGTGACTGATCTTGGTTACAGGACAGATATTGCTGCATTATTGAAATGTTTCGATCTTTTCATATTGCCCTCTACTGCACCGGACCCGTTCCCGACCGTATTACTAGAAGCGATGGCTTCATCAACTGCAGTGGCCGCCACTTCACATGGCGGTGCAGTAGAAATGATTCGCCCGCATCAAGATGGATTATTGATCCCTTATGATGATGCCGCTTCAGCAGCTGCTCAGATACAAGAAATACTTTCTAACGAAGCACTTCTACAACAAATGGGTGAGTCTGCAAGAGAGCGTGTCATTCATACCTTTTCATTTGAAACCTACAGTCAAAGATTAGGCTCAGTAATTAAAGAAATGACTTCTTAATATGCATTCTGATCTCCGCGAAAAATATTAATGATCGTTTGAAGAATGATCTGGCAGTCAAGCCAAAATGTCCATCTGTGGATATAATAAAGATCAAAATTGATTCTTCGCTGCATAGAGCCCGGCGTTTTTGTTTCTCCCCTACAACCATTGACTTGCGCCCATCCTGTAATACCCGGCTTTACCAAATGGCGTAACATATAATTCTCCACAGTATGCATGGATTCTAAATTCAATGGAGTTGGGTGAGGTCTTGGACCAACAACAGACATATTACCCAACAAAACATTCCAAAATTGCGGCAACTCATCGAGATTGGTACGACGCAGATAGCTACCCAACCAAGTGATGCGTGGATCATTCTTATAAGCCTGCTGATAATTACCGGACTCATCAATATCTTCACTTCCAACGATCATTGTTCGGAATTTATAACAAACAATTTTTTTGTTATTAAGACCCCAACGTTCTTGTTTAAAGATCACGCCTCCTTGTGAAGTCATTTTAATGGCAATAGCGATCAAGGGCAATAACCACCAACCAATCACCACGAAGAAAAAGATAGCAAAAGCAATATCAAAAAGTCTTTTAAGCAATTGATTTTCCCATTTATCCAAAGGAAGGGCGCGAACACTGATAACAGGGAGTAGGCCAATATTATTTACCTGAATTTGCGCTGAGGTATATTGTTGAAGATCAGGAACGATACGGGTTTTTACAGAATGAAAATCGCATACTTCAATACACCGCTGTATTTGGCGCCCATCTGTATTGGGTAAAGCAATTACAACTTCGTCAATAGGTTGTGATACCAAAACAGAAGACAACTGATCAATGGTTCCAAAATAGGTACAACCATTCAGTTTATTGTTATGATCATCCAGAAACCCCAAACATTTATACCCGTAGTAATAATACTTATTGATCGTCTCATAAAAATCCAAAGCAGAAGGAGTAGCACCAATGATAACAATGTTATCCAATAACTTTCCTTGGTAAATGGCTGAATGTAGATACTTACGAATGATGTACTTCGTAAAAGTCAGAAAAACAAAAAGTATCCCGATCAGATATCCGAAGAAATAAGCATTAAACCTGAAATAGTGTCTGAGGAAAAAAGAAACAGAACTCAATAAGATCGTGAATATAATCAACGTATATATGATGAAGATAATTTCTTCAGAAAACTTGTTGGACCTTCTATCTTTATAGAGTCTAGATACGCCGGTGGCTAAATACCAAATAAAGAGTAAAATGAATGTGAAAAGATAATCATTCAGATTGGCTGCGTTGGTTGATTGCAGATTGGAAAAATGTAAGGCCATCAAATAAGAAAGCCCTACCACGGGAGCATCAATTATGTATCGAATAAGCGTATATCTGTTATACGGTTTTGGCATTACTCTTTATTTGTTCAAGACCATTTATCCAAATACAAGGTTCGATTCTGTTATTTTTTTCCTTGCTTCAATGCAGATATCACCTCCAAATACTGCTTTGTCACTACATCCCAATTGTACTTATCTGTCAACCCGCTTCTGGATAATTCTCTCAATGTATTTAAAAGAGCCGGATTTTTTTCAATTTGCTGTATCTGAAGTCCCATCGATTCAGGATCTTTTTGAAAAAACAATCCATATTTCCCCTCTTGCAACATCTCACGGTTGAACACCGTATCCAATGCGAGAATGGCACATCCATAAGCCATCGCTTTGAGCATAGTTGGATTGGTGCCACCAAATTCATGCCCATGCAGATAGACAAAACAATGATGATACAACTCAGCTAATATCTCACTATTTGTAATATATCCCAAAAAACACACAGAAGAAGAGGCTTTCTGCTTCATCTGACTGGCAAACTTATCTGCATAAGGCACATCTCCTACAATTACCAGTTTTTTCGAAGACCCCGATCTTAGAAATCCATCCAATAACAAATCGGAATTATTATCAGGTATCAACCGGCCAACAATGAGATAATATTCTCCCGGGATCAAACCAAGTGTTGATAACAATTCAGGGCGACTACTATAACGAATATTAGCCCCATATGCAATAACAGTAGAGTCTTTCTTGAATTCTTTGAGATACACTTGCCTCATGGCTTCTGCATCTGTAATGATACGATCATACAAACGTGTTGAGAGCCACGCAGCCATTCTAAAATAGCGGGCACCCAATCCCTTCCATTTGGGGCGTAACCATTCCATACCGTCTACATTGATGAGTGTAGGTTTCCTGAACAAACGTGAAATCAATCCCCAAGGTCCATTAGCGGCATTCACTACCAGGATAACATCAGTATCACTAAAACAGGCATGTACCATTGATAAAAAGGAGTTCACCAATTGACTCAGTACTTTACTTTGAACGGAAGGAACATAGACTAATTCAATCCCATTCACGAGAGCAGGTCTTTCTTTAAATAATGGACGATGGCAATACACACGTACACGAACCCCTTGGCTTACCAATCGTTCAGCCAGCTCTTTTACAAAGGTTTCATAACCACTGTAAACATATGGGTATCCTCTCGATCCAATAATTGATACTGTCATGATCAAAACCGTATTTTACGGTGAGTTGAAAACATTGTGAATCGCAAAGATTTGGTATTTTCCAATGCAGACCAATTCCAATATATAAGGTATTCATAAAGAGATGAACAGCTTCGCAACCGTTACCTATCTTCGTGTTATCGTATGAAAAAGAGTTTATTTCTGTACCTGATGATCCTGGCAGTACAAACTGCAACGGCACAAACCATTTTTGAAAACCATCGCAGCGAGGTGTACAACTACTTGTATCGAATGGCACAAAAAGGGGTCATTAGATTTGATGACCAGATCAGACCGATTCCCAGAGCCTATATCGCAGCTTGTTTAGACTCATTGTCCCTTTTAGAAGCCAAACTGAGTAATATTGAAAAACAAGAACTCAAATTCTACCAGCAGGAATATTCAGATTTAAAAACTTTTGACGGCACCACCACAGACCAACGCATTTTAAAGAAAGATAGGTATGGACGCTGGCGAGCTTTTTCTGTGCGAAACAAAGACCAATTGCTACAAATAGATCCTGTGATCACCGCCACTACCATCAACGGCACCGGTAAAAGCATCAGACAAACCAGTACAGGTTTGAAATTCTGGGGACAGGCAGGAAAACGTTGGGGCTATCATTTTTTCTTCAATGATGTAAACGAAAATGGAACCGGTATTGATGTGAAAAGAAACTTTACGCCGGAAACAGGTATTATTCAAAAAGATACAACACTCACAAGAAGCCTTAATTATACGGAACTCAGAGGTGTTATTTCTTATAGCTGGAATAATGGCGCAGTTAGCTTTGGCAATGATCACTTGTTATGGGGCTACGGTGAAAATGGAAGAGTTGTACTTTCAGATAAAGCTCCTGCTTTTCCTTTCCTACGATTGGATTATCGTCCTTTTTCCTGGCTCAGCTTCAATTATACACATGCATGGCTGAATTCGAAAATAGTAGATTCCAACAGACTCCTGAGTACAGGTAATCCGGTATTTGGCGGACAAAGAAGGGTATTTATTCCCAAATATTTTGCCACACACAGTGTTACTGTCAGACCGCTAAAAGGGTTGGATATTTCTGTGGGGGAATCGATCGTTTATTCAGATCGTATGGACATAGGCTACTTAATGCCGCTTAATTTTTTTAAGGTATATGATAACATCGTCAATAACAGTGATATCATGGCCGGTTCTAATGGACAATTATTTTTCCAAATCAGTTCAAGGAACCACATCCCGAAAACACATTTGTACGGTAACTTTTTTATTGATGAAATAAGGATCGGAACTCTTTTTGATCCTGTTAAAAGAAGAAATCAATCCGGCTATACCATTGGAGCTAGTACGACCGATTTGGCTATCTCCTACTTAACAGCAACCTTAGAGTACAGCAGGATCACACCATTTACATACGCGAACTTGATTCCTGCACAGAACTATACACATCACAGCTATAATATGGGCGATTGGATGGGTAATAATGCAGATCGCTTCTTGATGGCTTTGAGATATACACCCATTCCGAAATTAAAGACTTACTTACGCTATCAGATTATTCGAAAAGGTGCCCCGGGAAGTTTGGCACAACAATATTTTCAACAACCACAACCCGGCTTTTTATTCGATCAACAATTTAATCAGAAGGAATGGTTTGGATCTGTTTCATACGAATGGATCAATAATCTTACCTTATCGGGTACTTTTAACAGACGTCATACCAGATACACCATCAACAATACCCGTGTAAAGGAAAACCTAATTACCCTAGGCGTTCATTTCGGCTTATAATTTTGTTGTACGATCGGGTAAAAAATCAAAGCTGACAAGGGTTTTGTAAAACAAATTCCCCAAAATATTCTGCATATTTGCAATACCTTATATATTCAAATGAGACGTATATTATTTTTTGTTTATTTAACAGGTTTATGCTTGCTACACTTACAAGCGAATGCCCAATTGAATAATACCGGTAGTAATGGGTTAAGAGTGGGCAATATGACAGACCAGCAATTGCTACAGTTCTGGCAGCAATCTCAAAGATCAGGGATGTCAGAGGCAGATGGTATCAGCATGTTGGTACGTAGAGGAATGGATCCTTCTGAGGTAAATAATTTTAAGCAGCGATTATTACAATTGAACCAAGCCAATAGTAAATCGGGAAAGCCTTCGATTGTAAGGGATACCACCAATTTCCTCAGCGATAGCACTTGGGTAAAAGAGATCCCTGCATTGGTGAGAAAAAATAGAAATTTTGGCTACCAATTCTTTAATAACCTACAACCCCTGCTACAACCCAATCTGCGCATAGCAACCCCTAAGAATTATGTATTGGGACCGGGTGATGAACTGTCCATCACACTAACAGGGATCAATATCAAGGAAATTGCCACCATTGTAACAGCAGAAGGTAGTATTCAACTGGATTATGTAGGACTAACAACGGTGAGTGGTCTTACCATTGACCAGGCTACACAGAAAATAAAAAACAAATTATCTGCTATTTATCCTGCGATCAAATCAGGCGGTACACAAATGTATGTGACCCTGGGACGTATTCGCTCCATACGTGTAACTGTAGTAGGAGAAGCAGAGATCGTTGGCGATTTCGTGATATCCGGACTTGCCAGTATCACCAACGTATTATATCTCTCCGGAGGCCCTTCTGAAAACGGTTCATTACGTAATATTGAACTGATCAGAAACAACAAAGTATTTGCTAAACTTGATTTTTACCAATTCCTTTTAAACGGCACTTTCGATCAGAATGTCAGATTGGAAGATGGAGATATCATTCGTTATCCTTTGTATGAAAAAAGAGTGGTATTAAGCGGAGAAGTGAAAAGACCTTTCATTTTTGAGATGAAAGAAAAAGAAACTTTCAGTGACTTGTTACTGTTTGGAGGAGGTTTTACGGAATATGCCATTAAAGATGTAGCCAAGATCGTACAACCCAATGAGAGAGATTACAGCATGCGTGATCTGCCGGCCAAAGATTTCAGCTACTTTATCCCTAAAAATGGAGACTCTGTTCATTTTGACAAACTCACCTCAGGATTCCAAAATAAGATTGTACTTACAGGCGCTGTATACAGACCCGGCAACTATGAGTTAACAACTGAAATGACCCTCTCCGGCTTATTGAAAAAAGCGGATGGCCCAACACCGGAAGCCTTTTTGAACAGAGCTGTATTGATGCGCCAACTTCCGGACGGTGAACCCACCATGATCGCTTTCAATGTGAATGATATTTTAAGTGGGAAACAAAAAGATATCATGCTGATGCGTAACGATTCAATCCGTATCAGTCATATAAAAGACCTTAGAGAATTTCCTACTGTTACCATAGCAGGAGCTGTTCGCAAAAGCGGAACTTTTGTGTACCGTGAAGGAATGTTACTGGAGGATATCATTTTGATGGCGGGTGGTTTTACCAATGATGCGGCGAATCATAAAGTAGAAATATCCAGACTGGAAAAAAACAAAGCAGATACACTCGCTAATCAGTTATTGGACGTTATGACCGTATCTGTAGATTCTGCATTGTATGAGGCGGGAGCCAAAACAACACTGAAACCATTGGACTATATATTCGTTCCTCGTCTATTGAATTACCGCAACTTGGGAAGTATCAAAGTCAGAGGTGAAGTACTGTATGCAGGTGATTATGCATTGGAAAGAAGAAATGAAACAGTTCAGGAAGTGATAGAAAGAGCAGGCGGCATCAGCCCTTACGCCTCACTCGCCGATGTACAGGTATTTAGAAAAGGACTCAGAGTTGCTACTACTTTGTTGTCAGACAATAAAGACCAACGAAAATTTTTATTACAACCGGGAGATAGTGTACATATACCGCGCAATGAACCGTTTGTAGAGATCATGGGAGCCGTTTTCAATCCGCAGATATTGAGTTATCAGAATGGCAGTTTTATGTCTTATATCTCCAGTGCCGGTGGTGTTACTGACAATGGAAACCTGAAGAAGGCTTACATTCAATACAGCAACGGTATCAGTAAAAAAATCAATCGATTCCTTTTCTTTAGAAGCTATCCGAAAGTATTACCCGGAAGTAAGATCATTGTACCTGAAAAAACAGGTAATGAAAGAAAGGGATTGAATATTATTGAACTTTCTGCGATCACCGGATCATTGTCAGCATTGATCAGTTTGATCAGTGTACTCAAATAAAGTTAAAGACGATTATACCATGTCAAACCCCAATCACGAAGAAAAACCATATACCGCAGGAACCTTATTGGCTGACTGGATCGATTCTTTACGCTATTCATTAACACAGTGGCGTAAATTATTCATGGGTGCTGTTGCAGGTATATTGGTAGGATTGGGTGTTTGGTGGATAAAAAACGACACCTATACCGCCAAATCTACTTTCGTAGTTGAAGAATCAAAGGGTGGCGGTGGCTCCATCGTTTCAGCCTTGGCCGGACAATTCGGATTTGATCTAGGTAATGTTGCGGGAGGTAATGGTATGTTGGCAGGTGATAATGTGTTACAACTTTTAAAAAGTCAATCCTTACTTAAAAAGGCACTGTTAAGTCATTGGCCTGCTGATACCAGCTTATCACTTGCAGACGTATACGCCATCTCTTACAAGTACAAAACCAAATGGAAAAACAGTCGTAAAGTTGGCAGAGACATTTCATTTAAACCCTCAGTAACAGCCAAACGTGACCGAACTGAGGATAGTCTGTTGAATGTGATCATCAAAAGAATTACAGATAAAGAGTTATCCATTGCAAAGCCCGACAAAAAGCTCACTGTATTTGCATTACAGATCACCACAAGAAATGAAATGCTAAGTGCATTGATTACACAAAGGCTCTTACAAGAGACGGCTACTTTTTATATTGATACCAAAACAAAAAGGATCAGAGGAAATGTAGAACGTTTACAACAAAGGGTCGATAGCATTGCATTTATATTGAACCGAAAAACCTTTTCTGCAGCAGAAGCAACACGTTTATTACTGGATGCCAATCCGATATATGCTACTCCAGAAGTTTCAGCAGAGATATCTGCCAGAGATAAATTTGTTCAATCAACTTTATATGCAGAATTGCTGAAGAATCTAGAGACCAACAAAATGTTATTATTACAGGAAACACCAACTTTCCAAGTAATCGATCAACCGGAAATACCTCTCAAGATAAATGAATTGCGTTGGTACAAAGCTTTGGTATTTGGCGGTATCGGCGGCTTAATTATGGCAGCAACTTTATTACTCTTCTTCCGTAGAAGGGATGAGCTATCATAATAATTCTCTGAGTTTGTTATAGTCGATAAGAAGCACTGATCCTAAGGTGATAATTCAGTACATCGTATCCATTTCGGAAATAATTCTGAGGACTCGTTAAAGGAAGTACATCAACATACCACCACTGATAATTGAGTGAGCGTATAATTCCCAGTTTGGCTGATAACATGAATTTCTTGTAGTTAACATCTGCATGAAACGTGGTAGACAAATCAACCCAATGTCTGCGAAAATCACGTGTAGCTACAAAAGCCAGATAATAGAAATCATTTTGACGGACATATCTTTCAAACAAAATACCGAAACGACCTTTCTTGTTCAATAAACTAATGTCCAACGATTGGCTTTCAGCACCTGGTCCAATTCCTGCACCCAAGATCTGACCTCGATGGGTATATCCATGACGTACTTGGTAATGATGGTACCAACCTTCTAATTGTCTGAGTTGGGCTGTTTTTGAATTTCCCAATTGGGTAGATTCTATATGAATTTCAAGGAATCGATTTTTTTTGAGTTCGAATAATTTTCTGGCACCTAAAATATAAGCCCTTGCATGCTCAGGCTCCATGAGGAAATCGCGGAGATTGACAGCAAAATCATTCCTTCCAAATTCAAAATATATTTCAGCCTTTTCTTTAGGCAAAACCTGTCTGATAAAAAAAGTTCCCATCTGATCATTTTCCCCTGCAGCATTAGCATTGAAATATTTGTTATTCTTAAAAATACCAGATAGCACCGGCATGTATCCATAAAAGAAAGAATTGGATACTTTACTTGAATATTTGGTAAATACCCTGGAAAGACCAAGGTACAAACCCGGTGTCCATTTAGGTTGAACCGTTACCAATAATGCATTGATGTATCTGGTATCCTCAAGTTTAGCAGAATAAAAACCGCGGTTGGTTTCCGGAGGAAGTATACCCGAATTCTCCAACTTACCACCTATCAACTGCCACTCAAAAGAACCCACAGGTGTTTTTACAGGTCGGTTACTATTAAATGAAGCATGTAGAAATCCCGAAGCATTATTGCTCATCACCAATGAATTTCTCACCCCAGGCCCCCACCAAAGATTTTCAGTGGACACTCCTAATGATAATGACTTATAGTTGAGTTTGATACTGCTTTGTCCGGGTAATACTTTGCTATAAACACCGGTGCCAAATCTTTCAGGGTTGTCAATACGATTCAGGAAATAATAATATTGCTGCCAGGTAACTTGCGCATGCTCCGTTGGAAAAGTTTCAAATGGTCTGTTTTGGGCGATCACCACTTCCGGTCTTAGTTGAATGGTCAATGGACCATACTCAGCATAAACACCTCCTCTCACTAAAGTCTGGTAACCTCTTCCGGGAACCATCGCACCATCGTTCCATCCATAGGGGTGTCTGGTATTGTATTGTTGTACCCAATCGATCGGCAACAATTTCACAGTGGGACTAAAATATGGGTTCTTACCTTGCTTCTTCCATATCGTTTTGCCTGTATACCAGCTACGCATTTTTTGAATGAATGCAGGAACACGTGCAGAATCTTTCTTTGCAAAAAAACTAGTATCATTCAATACCAAGGGGCGTAATGCAAAAGAGGCATTGCTTTTATCCCATCCTGCAACCTGTGCAATTCTATAAAGTTCATCTGCATAACCGGAACCCAGTGTAACCGTTTGGGCAAGTATAGACTTTCTGTTAGACTGAAGAATCAACAGCAACACGAATAAGAATTTCATACCACGAACAATCATGCGACTCATAATTTCTTTTTATAGATCAATTTGATCAGGATCAATATGCTTTTTCCTGTCCTTTAATAACGTAATAAACCGTTAAAAGGATCACTTGAATATCAAGAAGGAGTGACCAGTTCTCTAGGTACCAAATATCATATTCAACTCGTTTTTCTAAGTCTTCTAATTTCGTGATTTCACCACGATAACCATTCACCTGCGCCCAACCTGTGATACCCGGTTTTACGAAATGTCGGATCATGTATTTGTCAACGATATTGGAATAATCCTTTGTCTGGATCAACATATGAGGACGAGGACCTACAATAGACATGTTACCAAACAAAACATTAAAGAACTGTGGCATTTCATCCAAACTGGTCTTACGCATGATAGCACCGATCCAAGTAATACGATCATCAGATTTAGAAGCAGGCAATGAATCAGACTGACTATTTCTTCTCATAGACCTGAACTTATAACACCAGAAAGGTTTATTATCTCTCCCGGATCGCTGTTGACGGAAAAATACCGGACCCTTAGATGTTAATTTGATCAGAATAGCCAGTATGGGAAATACCCAACTAAATACACAAATGATCACAAAAATGGAGAAAATAATATCAAAACCTCGTTTCAACATACGGTTGAATAAGCTTTCCAAAGGTTCCTGTCGAAGCGAGAGAATGGGAATGTCTCCAATAAAAGAAAGATTTTGCGGCTTGGTATAGAAATTAAAGAAATCCGGAACAATTCTAACACGTAAGGTTTCCTTATCCAGATCATGTACCAATTCATATAATCTGTTACTGGGTATGGAGGATTTGATGAAGAAAACTTCATCAACATTCAGTTTTTCAATCCGTTCAAATAGATCATTTCTTGCACCATCATAATTGTTTAAGAACTCTTCTTCAGGCATCCAATCGGAGAAGATGAATCCTAACTCTTTTTTTGCTTTGAAAACCTGACGAATAATTTGAGTATGCTGGTCATTTCCAACCAATAGTACACGCTTACCGGAAAACAATTCCAATGCATATATCTTTTTCAGCGCATAAAATATAAGTCTGGCAGACCAATAAAACACACCAAATAAAACCAAGAACCGGAGTAACTCATTACGATCAAAGAATGTGTTTCCAAAGAAGATCATGTCTAATGAAACCTCGAAAAAAATGAAGAATAAAAAGCCGGAAGCTGAACGACGAATACCATCTTTAAAATATACCAGGTTACGGTATTCATACACCCTACCCGCAAAGCTGGCAATGATCCATTGCAGATTGATCCATAAAATCAACACCTTCTGATCATTAATTAGATGGATGTCTAAGCGATTATATGTTCCCTGTGATAAAATGACGAGAAGTAAAGCCAGATTCAATACCGAAAAATCAAAACAAACGTTGATAAATCGTATGAAAGCGGCGTATTTGTGCTGCATTACTTCCTGTTTAGTTTAAGTTTTCGGAATAAGATCATCTTGGCCATAGCCGCATTGGTGGTAATATACCTACCAAACAGTCTTCTAGGCTCTTGAATCATTCGATAAAACCATTCCAACCCAACTTTTTGCATCCATTTAGGGGCACGTTTAGTTTTACCTGCCACAAGATCAAAACATCCGCCTACTCCAGTAATCATGTTAATTTCCGAAAAAATAGATTTATTCCGATATAAAAAGTCTTCTTTTTTTGGAGAAGTCATTGCCACGAATAAAATATTGGGTTTTGTGGCTGCAATCATTTGCGCCAAAGCTGGTTCATCCTCAGCTGTAAAATAACCATGATGATAACCAGCTATAATATCACGAGAGTATTTTTCAGCGTACACTTCGGTTACTTTCTTTACCACCCATTCCTCTGCACCCAGAAAATAGATCTTATATCCTTTATGGTGTGACAATTCAACGATCTTCTCCATCAGATCCGGCCCACTCACTCTTTCAGGTATATGAAGCCCCAATGCATTGGCGGCCCAAACTACCCCCAACCCATCCGCATTAATGATGTCACAGTTCACCACCCCCCTCTTCAAAACAGGATCATCTTGCAAATGAACGATCGTAGCAACATTGACAAAAACGTGGTGAATATGCTTCTTTTGTCGGATAGCATCATCTATTTTCTGGATCGTTTGATCCAGTGTAAGTGCATCTATAGGGCAATCGAACAAATTGATACGCATGCTACTCATAATCTTCTACTTACAAACAGTATTTTTGCAAAATAACAACAAAAGCGCTATCCTAGGACAATCACTACCAATATAAAATAACCTGTATATTGCGGGGGATTCCCAAAAATATATAATTTTTGCCGAATACAGACTTTATTAAATATCAAGAAAAAAGACCATGAGTTTTGCCGGAAAGACACTTTTGATCACAGGAGGTACTGGTTCCTTTGGCAATGCAGTATTGAAACGCTTTCTAAACAGTGACATTCAACAAATACGCATTTTCAGCAGAGACGAAAAAAAACAAGACGATATGCGGAATGAACTCCGCAGTGATAAAGTGAAATTTTTTATTGGTGATGTGAGAGACCCTCAAAGTATCGCCAACGCCATGGATCATGTAGACTATGTATTCCATGCTGCTGCATTAAAGCAAGTTCCTTCTTGTGAATTTTATCCTTTAGAAGCTTTAAAGACCAACTCGCTGGGTACAGAAAATGTACTAAACGCGGCTATTCAGGCCAAAGTAAAAAAAGTAATCGTTCTTAGCACGGATAAGGCAGTATACCCCATCAATGCAATGGGTATATCAAAAGCCATGATGGAAAAAATTGCCATCGCAAAATCCAGGGTAGCAGATGATACCACTATTATGGTGACACGTTACGGTAATGTAATGGCCAGTCGTGGATCAGTAATACCCTTATTTGTGAACCAGATCAAAGCCGGCAAACCGGTAACTATTACGGATCCTCAAATGACCCGTTTTATGATGAGTCTGGAACATGCTGTTGACCTAGTATTGTTTGCCTTCAACAATGGTGATACCGGAGATACTTTTGTACAAAAAGCACCCGGTTGCACACTGCAACAGTTAGCGATTGTTCTTCAGGAGATCTTTGGAAAGAAAACCGGAGAAGTCATCATCGGAACCAGACACGGAGAGAAACTATACGAAACCTTATTGACCAGAGAAGAAAACAGTAAGGCGGAAGACATGGGTAATTATTACCGCATTGTGCCGGATATCCGTGACCTTAACTACAGCAAATATTTTTCAGAAGGTGATAGCACCATCAGCCAAAAAGACGATTATAACAGTAGCAATACGCATCAATTGACCAACCAAGAGCTGAAAGAAATGTTGCTCTCTCTGGATTATATACAAAGTGAACTCTGATGAAAAAAATCATCATAACAGGAGCTAATGGTTTTATAGGAAAAAACCTGTACACCTATTTGCAGGCATCAGGAATGTATACCGTTGAAACCATTCTTAGAGAAGATACCATTGACCATATCAAAACAAAAATGAAAGATGCCGATATCATCTTTCATTTAGCCGGAACCAACAGACCCCAAAATGATCATGAATTTGGTCTGATCAACCGCGACTTTACTCAACAGTTAGTTGAGATAGCAGAATCGGGTGATAAGCCTTATCGCTTCATATTTTCTTCCTCTACACAGGCTGCACTCGATAATCCTTATGGACAAAGTAAAAGAGAGGGGGAAGCTGTTCTTGAAAAAACAGTAAAGAAAGGTGACCTCTTTATTTATCGTTTACCGGGTGTATTTGGAAAGTGGTGTAAACCCAATTATAATTCTGTAGTAGCTACATACTGTTATAACATTGCAAGAGAGATCCCTATCCATATTCGTGATGAACATCATTTATTACATATCGTTTACATAGATGATGTGATCAAAGCATTTACCAATCATTTAGAAGGTATCATTGAACCGGGTATCAGTGCTCGTCCGGAAGTGGGTCCGATTGAAAACATTACACTCGGACAACTATCTGATCTGATACATGATTTCAGGTTAAGAAGAAAAATATTGGCGATCCCTGAGATCGGCAACCCATTTATTAAGAAACTATATTCAACTTATTTATCTTATCTGCCGGAAAATGATTTCTCTCACCCTGCAGATCTGAAAATAGACAATAGAGGTTCATTGTTTGAGATCCTTAAATCTGATCAAAGCGGACAAATATTCGTTTCCACTACCCTACCCGGCATCACTAGAGGTAATCATTTCCATCACACAAAAACGGAAAAATTCATCGTGATCCAGGGACAAGGCATCATACGTTTCCGAAAACTCGATAGTCAGGATGTGATTGAATACCCTGTATCAGGGCTCAAACCGGAGATCGTAGATATACCGACAGGCTATACGCATAACATTACCAATACCGGAATGGATGTGATGATCACACTTTTCTGGGCCAATGAAATATTTAATCCAGCCCTTCCTGATACCTATTCAAGGGAGGTGTAAGTTTATGCTATGAAACCTTTAAAAGTTATTACAGTAGTAGGTACCCGCCCTGAGATTATTCGTCTTTCCAGAGTCATTGCCCGTTTGGACACTACCGCTGCTGTAGACCACACATTGGTACATACCGGACAGAATTATGATTATGAACTGAACCAGATCTTTTTTGATGATCTGGGTATGCGCAAACCCGACTATTTTCTGGAAGCAGCGGGTGGTAATGCTACACAAACCATTGGAAACATCATTGCGAAAATAGATAGCGTACTGGAAGCGGTACAACCTGATGCTTTTCTGGTATTAGGAGATACCAACAGTTGCCTTTGCGCCATCGCTGCCAGAAAAAGAAAGATACCGGTGTTCCATATGGAAGCAGGTAATCGATCTTTTGACTTCAGGGTGCCTGAGGAAACCAATCGACGTATCGTTGACCATATCAGTGATATCAATTTGCCTTACAGTGATATTGCCAGAGATTACCTGCTAAGAGAAGGTATCTCTCCTGATCGTGTTATCAAAACAGGTAGCCCGATGTTTGAAGTGCTGGAACACTATAAAAAACAAATTCAAGCATCTGATGTATTGAAACGCATGTCATTGACTCCCCGGCAATATTTTGTAGTAAGTGCACACAGAGAAGAAAATATCAATAACGATCGCACTTTTCAGCACTTGGTCAACAGCTTGAATCAGATCGCAGAAAAATACAAGTACCCGATCATTGTTTCAACACACCCACGTACCAGAAATCGAATCGCAGAAACAGGCGTACAGTTATCTCCATTGGTGCAGCTGTTGAAACCTTTAGGTTTTCATGACTACAATCAATTACAAATACATGCCAAAGCTGTATTGAGCGATAGTGGTACCATTTCAGAAGAGTCTTCCATTCTTGATTTTCCCGCATTGAACATACGCGAATCACACGAAAGACCCGAGGCCATGGAAGAAGGAACCGTAATGATGACGGGATTAGCTCCTGAAAGAATCATGCAGGGATTGGTATTGCTGGAAGATCAGCCCAATGGGGCGAGATACCTCAGACAAGTAGCAGATTATAGTATGCCCAATGTATCTGAAAAGGTAGTCCGTATTATTTTGTCTTATACGGATTATGTGAAGAGAGTGGTGTGGAAGATGTATGAGTAAGGATCATTAATGAATCATAAAGATCACCAATCAATCTAATTGATTGGTTGGAAGCTAATTATTCTTTTGAAGTGAAATCTGATGATGATTTTTATTTTCTATATATGTAATAAGCATCAAGCATTTTCAAAAAATTTTCTCTAAAATGCCGTATGGTATACAAACTTGTATATTTTTTGTAAGCATTTTGAGCCATCATTTCAAGTAGAGTACGATCGTCGGTACACAACTTCTTAACACATTCATACAATGAATTTGTATCTTTTATTTCAACAATGAAACCATCCTGTTCTTGCAGAATCATATCAGGTATCCCGCCAATCCTTGTGGCAATAACAGGTAAACCGGCACTCATGGCCTCAAGTATGGTTAGTGGAAAACACTCGTTATGCGAAGGCAAGACAAATATATCAGACCGATGAAACACATCCCACTTTGTGGATCCTGTTATAGAGCCTAAAATTTCAACATGGTCAGCAAATCCTTCTTTTTCACAAACAGTTGTTACAGCTTGTATACTCACATCTCCTTCACCGCCGGCAATTATCGCCCTGAAGGGAACGCCATCTATATGAAGTTGGCGCAGCATCTCTAAAAAGTCGTAAATGCCTTTTGCAATAAACAGATTGCTGAAAAACAAAATAACAGGAACGGTATTTACCGTGCGTCGGGACCGATCATATACGGGAGCATCAATACCATTGGCCAGTACCAACGGGGTTTCTTTGTATACAGTTACTACATCTGCCTTAAGAGATTCTGATAAACAGATCAACTGCGTACCACGAAAAGCCATTCGATAAAGCCAACGTTTGACCCTACTCTCAGCAGCTGTTTCTTTGATCCCTCTGCCATGTAAATGGATCAAAGGACGATAGCCGAATAGTTTGATCAATAAACATAAACCCGTATCTCTATATAGATTCAGTCCACGGGGCATAAAAGTGAAGTAGACAAGATCAGGTCTTTTGAAGAGTAGGTTCCATTTCAGTTTGGCTAAAAACACCAGAAAAAACCAAGCCTTTTTCAAGTTCAAAGTGCCTAGGTCTGACAGTGTTTGCCCAAAATCCATATGTAGCAATCGCTTTTCATAACGACCCTCTAATAATGGATTGTTCACCACATGTTCATTCATCACCGACACCCCATGAAAAGGAGGTGGTAACTGAACCACAAAAAGTATCGAAGGAATTTTTCTCACAAGGAATTTTATACAGCTTTAGAAGCGGGTGGATAAAAGCGTCTGTACATATAAAACAGAAAGAAAATAAGCCAGAAGAACAGAGAGCTGTGAGGAAGTTCAAGGATTACATTAAAACCGACCCATATACTCAATCCGGCTAATGCATGAGCTAAGAATCGCTCATCATTTGTAATAATAATTTTATTGCCACGATAGGATTGACCACGCATGAATGCCAATATGATAGGTATAAGAATAACCAATGTTAATATGAAACCAACATGGAAAGCGAAGGTCAGAAAAGCATTATGCAGGGGTGTTACAAAAGCGTCTTCATCTCTTTTGAGTGTAGCAGAGAACTTATATACTTCTTGTAAGATACGCGATAGCTCTTCATCTGCATAACGAACACCAAAACCATGACCGAGTATTCCTACTTTCTCCAGAAATATTCTTTTAACTGTAACACCCCAATATACCAATCGCCAGATAGCATTGGCATCAGATAAACTACGGAAAACCAAAATAGCAATCGGTATAGCAACCAATCCTAAAGAACTAGCTACTATTTTCAAAGTCGGTCGCATATAAATACCAACATATAATAACGTCATCACCACTACACCCAACACTGCTGATGCATGTCCAGTCAATACAAGCAATATCAATGCCCAGATCAGTTTCAGTAACCTAAATCGTTCCTTACTGTTCAAAACAAGCGCATAATATACCATAACACCTAGTACAGCCAATGGACTGATATACACATATACATGATCTCCGTAAATAGAAACACCTGTCAGATATAAATAGATAGCAAAAAGTGTGTCAAAAATAACTGCAGCTATACTGAATCGCTTGATAAATAAGAGAAGTTGATCGAAGCGTTCTTTGTTGTGAAAAAGAGAAGTAAAAATGATCAGTGCTTCGATAAAATAGCCACAGATCATGAATTGACGAAAGATGTATACTACTGGCACTTTATCGGCAATAGCAAAAGATAGTATGAAATAAAGCAAACTAATAAGAGCAAATACAAAAAAACCTAATGGTATTTTTGCGTGGGGATTAACGAAAAATGCTAGCCCCGTGACAACCGCCAATACCAGGTCATTAATATATAAAGCACCGCCTAAGGAAAATTTAGTAAAACTGACACCAAATAATAACAACACTGCCAACAATAAAAATATCACTCCCCTCAAGAAAGAGTTGACAGGCAAAGACAATATCGTCATTAATTTATGCATACTTCCCTGAAGTCAAATACACTTTAATATGATCAATTCTTGAAGCCTCTATAGAAGCTAATGAAACCACGTTCCTTTCTTCAGCTAATAATACTCTATTTGCATTCTGCGTAACAAAAGCCCTGATCATTTCAAGTGTAGCATTCGTTATATTATCTTCTACATTGGGTAGCTCAAGATTAAAGTCTGTTCCTTGTAAATTGACATCAGCGTATGCCGTGATCACCGGCAAACCCCAAAATACGTATTCAGCTACTTTTAAAGGCGATGCCTCATTCATCTTCTTTCGATGTAAAGCAAGTGTTCCAACACCTATATCAGCCTTAAAAAAAATATTCGGCATATCTACTGTTTCCATCTTATGAATCACTTGTAGGTTTGGATACTGATTAAACTGATCTCCCACCTCTCCTACCAGCAAAAAATCATATTCAGGGAAATATGATACAATACGTATAAACTTGTCATACCCATGCCAGTAATGTTCTGTATCCCCACTTCCAACAAAAAGCAGACATGGACGATTTCTTTGTTTGTTATTTTTTTGGATAAAATATGTTTGCATGATAGCCTCATCGAATTGACTGTTAGCATATCCATTACCTAAGACCAAGGAGCGATGGGGCAACAGACCATATTTTTCTTTATAATAGTTTTTTAGTTCATGAGTAATGAAGCAAATAATCTTTGCTCTTTTCAGAAGAATAGATCGATATAGCTTTGAGATAGGTTCTATAAAAGCCTTAACTCCATGTTTGGCTTCCATGTCAATAGAATTCACATCGATCACAAGACTTCTTCCAAATGAAAATAAAGGGGCTAGGCTTAGCGTAGATTGTCGGTAATAAACAAAATCGTAAGAAGCGAAAAAATATTTTAGATAAGCTAATAGAAAATAAAGTTGCTTGATCAATTGATCCAAGTAAAAAGGTCGTAACCAAGATTGACTTGGAACATACCAAAAGTCAACATCAGGATTGGCAAGAAGTTGTTGATCAATAGCAGTATGTTTACCGATGATGATAGTTCGTACTTGATGTCCTGCTTTTTTCCAAACAGATATCTGTGAACCGATTTTTCTTTCAACACCGGAGAAGCCAGTAAAATTCCATTCAATAAGATAAAGAAATCGCATGTGGTTCAGACTGATTTTTTTACACGCTTCTTAAAGGACAACCAAAGCTGCCTCCATTTCTCATCTGAAGGATAGTAGGTATGTTCTCTCACCGGAGAGCTCATAATATCATCGAATTCTTTCTCTGAAAATCCTAGTTTCTTCAATACATAGGCTTTTTCCTCTTCAAACTCGGGCCCTGATACAGGAGGTTGTGATAATACATTGATGGCCTCCTCTCTTGCTATTTCTCCATTTCTGATTTGCGCAGACAAGTGAACCTTTCTTTTATCAAAACCGAATTTTTCAGGCAGATAATAGGCCTGATAAAATTTGGTAAACACAGACTCATAATGTTTACCCCCGTAGTTCTGCCACCCAAACTGCTCTGAAAGTGTTGAGATCGCTTTGTTCTTAGAATAATTGACCTGATTCAATATTTCTATATAACGAAACCCTAGCTTAAAATTTCTCAACAACATAAACTTCCATGAGCTTAATGTAGGATAATGCTTCAGTCTGCGAATGGATCCAAATTGTTGATGAATATGTTTGATATTGGTCAGATCTTGTTTTCTCCAAACCCAGCTAGCAGGTAGCCCATGTTCAGTGGAATAATTCGTACCTGATAAAATATATTTGAGTTTGTTTTTCTTCGCTAATCCAAACATAATTGCTGTAATCGCATGATCTGTTAACATTTCAATGTCAACAACACCAGCCTTGAAGAAGGCACGTTGTAAATCTCTGAATTCATTCCAATCAATAACATATGTCTGAAGATCAAATCCACATTGTGCAATCATCTTATGAATATTGCTCACTGCAATATTCGAGTTCCATCCGTTATCGAAGTGAACACATAATGGATTCAAACCCATTTTCCATGCTAAATACACTACATAGGAACTATCTACACCACCGCTTACACCTACCAAACAATCATATGGGCCCTTTTTTGCAAGTCGGATCTGTTCCTTGATGGCAGCTAAATTGGCAGCCTCCTGTTCTTCGGTAAATTGATATTTTGATAAGTATTCTTCCGCTTGCCTACAATGATTACAGATACCCTCCTGATCAAACTGAATATCAGGATCAGAAGTATCCATTACACATTTTTTACAAATCTGGTATGACTGCATGTCAATGTTTTATATCACTAATTACAAAAGATCAATAAAAAATAGACCCTCATTTATTGAGGGCTTTTATATCGAATCAATTTCTTCACAAAAGATTTAAGATCTTCTAGCCCATCCCATAACCAATTTTCAGAACCATAGAATTCATGTGGAACCTCCGGTCTTGAAAGATACTCGTTAAGTTGTGCTTCTGTCCATCCCAACTTCTTTAAAAAATATTCTTTATCATCCAACAGATCCTTTTCAGATGGATAAGGAATATGTTTCAACTCAGCCAATGCCTCATCTCGGGACATTTGATCGGTAATCACTAAAGTAGATAAATGAACTTTCCTTTTATCCGCATTGAACTTTTGCGGAAGTATGAATCCTTGATAGAATCTTGTAAAAATAGATTCATAATGCTTATACTGATAAGGACGATAACCCACTTCTCTTTGAAGCGTTTCTATAGCTTCAGCCTTATTATAATTAAAGTAATCCAAGAAACGTATCCAACGAATTTTACGCACGTAGCTATAGTACATAAAATCTAAGAAGCCATAAGTGGGATACGTATGTAATTTGGTTCCCGGACCTTTCTTTTTCCAGATCGAGAATATATTCTTCTTATCCAACTTATTTCGATAAGCCCAATTCAAAGGCATTTGCATACCCTCTGTAGCCGTATTACTACCGGATAAGATATCACGAATATTGTATTTCGCTGCCAAAGCATGATTTACTTTATATAAAGCATTATCATATAATAATTCAATGTCAATGACATCTGCATCAAAAAAAGCTTGTTGCAGTTGCTTATATTCATTCCAATCGATCACATGAGTATAAAGATCAACATTGAGCTTTCGGACCAAGTTCTCAATATTTTCTTGCGACAGCTCAGAGTTCCAGCCATTATCCATATGCACGGCTAATGGTCTCAATCCGTTTTTCACAGCGAGATATAACACATAAGAACT
The DNA here is from genome assembly GCA_965279585.1 of Sediminibacterium sp. Taxonomy (GTDB): domain Bacteria; phylum Bacteroidota; class Bacteroidia; order Chitinophagales; family Chitinophagaceae; genus Sediminibacterium. The sequence goes on from OZ257248.1 coordinate 2,866,876, forward strand.
ATCTACACCACCGGAAAGTCCAATGATAGCATCATATTTTTTGCCCTTCCCTCTTTCCTTTACTTCACGTAAATATTTTTCAAGTTGCTCTTGACGGTTACTTTTGTTCCACAACCTGTCGCGTTGCATCCTTTTACGAAATCCAATACAATAATTACAACCTTCCGCTCCATAAGAAACAAAATCCTTAGCGGTATGATCCATTACACATACTGAACATATAGTCTGTGACGATTGAGAGCTGCTCATGCGAGTTGTTTAGATGCTTTTAATTTCGTTTCTATCGGGGTAGGTAATAAGAACGGCTCTGTGTTTTCCCTGAAATACAAAGAAGCTACCTGCTGCTACTGCAGAAGCCCCCTGCTTAACAGCTGCACGCATATGATCCAATGAACCGGCACCTCCACAGGCAATCACCGGTATCCCTACTTGACTACTAATATTTTTGACAAGATCAAGATCATACCCATTCATGGTACCATCCTGATCAATAGAATTCAACAATATTTCTCCTGCTCCTTCGGCTTCCATCTTTTTAGCAAATTCGATCGGAGAAATCTTATTATTTTTTGATCCTGATTTGGTGTATACAGAATATCCGCCAAAAAGACTTTTCTTAACATCAATAGATACCACGATGGTTGAACTACCAAACTTTTTAGCTGCCTGATTCACCAGATCCGGGATTTCAGCGGCAGCAGTATTCAATGAAACCTTCTCGACTCCTGCATACAATATTTTTTCTATTTGCTCAATAGAACGAACTCCCCCACCATAACATAAAGGCATGAAACATTCAGAAGCAATATCAGCAAGAATAGCATAATTAGGCTCTTGCTGATTTATGGACGCAGTGATGTCCAAAAAGACCAATTCATCCACTTCTTTTTCATTGAAGATCTTGATCGCATTGATCGGATCACCAACATATTTATGATCCTTGAACTTAACAGATTTGTATAAACCCATATTCCTGAGTAAGAGAACAGGAATGACTCTGACATTCGCCATGATTAAACTTTTACAAAATTCCTGAATAACTCCATTCCATACCGGTGACTCTTTTCAGGATGAAACTGTACACCCATTACATTGTCGTGTTCAAAAGCTGCCGGAAACTCATACCCGTATTCAGCCGTAGCCAATACCTGTGTAGCATCGTTAAACTGAAAATGGTAAGAATGTACAAAGTAGAAGCGCTCTTCAACAGAAGGATCATTCACCATCAATGAATTGTTTTTCTGTACTTTAATATTCATCCATCCCATATTAGGCACTTTCAGTTTCGAACTGGTATCAATTTTAAACTTTACTGTCTCCGCATTCACCCAGCCAAAACCCTTTTCTACTCCTTCCTCACTTCCTTGCGTCATTAATTGAGCTCCAAGACAAATTCCAAGGATCGGAGTACCACTACTAACTTTTTGCTCAATAGCATCCCAAAGTCCTAATTCCTTGATGCTTCTGATACCATTGTCAAATGCGCCTACTCCGGGAAGTATTAATTTATCCGCATTTAAAATAGCAGCAGCATCTGAGGAAATCTCAGAAGCATGGCCAATCTTTTTTAGCATGTTCTTGATAGAACCAAGATTGCCGACCTTATAATCAATGATTGTTATCACTTTTAAAATTTATATGACACAAATTTACTTATTCCTGAGACTTCTAATGCGACCAGCTAATTTAAACAAAGGTTGCGCCATCTTAATGAATCGATGGAACAACTCAAGCATTTTTAATTGGTTAGCATAATCATGTTCGGTTTTTGGGGGCATTTTCATGATCTGATCCCATTCTGTCTCACTAAAACCCAGTTTCTTGATAAAATAAGAGCGGTCTTCCTGTAGCTGTGTAGCATCATACAAAGGCTCCTGCATTTGTCGAAGGGCTTCTTCCCTGCTCATCTGTCCGGAAACGATCAAACTGGAAAGATGGGCCAAGCGCTTATCAAATCCATATTTTACAGGAAGATAATGTGCTTGAAAGAACTGTGTGAATTTTGATTCAAAATGCTTTCCGCCATAATCCTTCCAACCGAACTCTTCTTTTAAAAATGTTTTTACTTTTGATTTATTATAACGTATATATTCTAATGGCCTATGTACTTTCATTGCCTGTACATATGGATAAAATATCCTTCGCTTAAAAAAACTAATACGTGGATAGCTTTTCAGCTTGATCTCACCATACTTCCTGTGAATGTCTTTTATATGTACCCAATCAGAAGCATCATATCCCCACGAGGAAGGAAGGATTGATTCTGTAGACATATTCCCTCCATTTAGAATATGTTTCAACCCATACTTTTTTGCTTCACTATACAAAGCGGCAATAAAAGCATGATCTTGCGGAATGTCACAATTAGGAACACTGGATTTGAAAAACGCTCTTTGGAGATCTCGCATCTCTTCCCAATCTACCACCAAAGTATGCAGATCAAGGTTCAAATTCTTTACGATATTCTCAATATTCTTAACTGCTAATTCAGAATTCCACCCCGTATCAACATGCACCAATAATAAACGAAGTCCAAGAACCTTTGTAGCATAATAGGCAAGATAGGAACTATCAACCCCACCACTGATTCCCATAATACAATCATAGTCCTTCCCTTTACCTGCAGATTTTATCAAGGAAACCATTTGCTTTGTACGGTTGTCTGCCGCTACTCCTTTAAGCATTTGATTTTGCTCATAATCCATATAAGAGTGGCAATGATTACATATACCTTGTTCATCAAAGCTGATCAGTGGATCAGTGGTATCCATGATACATCGAACACATTGCTGATATTTTTTTTCCTGACTATAGCTCATTTTGAATTTTCGAGTTTTTTATACGCATCGATCATAATAGCTTCCTGATTGGCCCAACAATATTCTTTTTTAACCTTTTCAATACTGGCATTAAATGCTGTATAATCAAAATGCTCAATAGATTTTACTGAACGTATCAATGCCTCCGCTGTTGTGTCTTCACAAACAATACCTGTTTTATTTCTTGTTACGTAGTCGCTCATCTCCTTCATATTAGATACGATACAAGGAATTTCAGCCATCAGATATTCAAATAACTTATTTGGTAAACAATAGTAATAACTCAAACATACATTTTCAATCAAAGAAATTCCTACATCAGCAGAAGAAGTATATTCTAATACTACTGAAGGATGTACAGCTGGTTTAAAATAAATATTTTGATACTTATTGGCTGCTTCTTTTATTTCATCAACCATTTCTCCATATCCCATAAGAATTAAAGTGTAAGTGGGATTATTGATCTTTGCAAAAGCATCAATCATTACCTCAACCCCTCTTCCATAAAAAAGAGCACCCTGGTATAAAAAAATCTTAGCTTGATCTGAAATGCCAAACTCATCACGGAAATGATTCTTTTTTTCTACCTTTTGATAGACCGGACAATTCATTACCGTTACTACATTTTCGATCTTATACTCGTTCCGATACCATTGTTCTATTGCAGGGCCAACAACGATGATTAATCTGAAACTTTTTATAAACCATTTTTCAAAAATCTTGAACAACTTTTGTCTCTTACCTTTTAAGCCATTCGATTCAGTCTCTAGTTCATGAGCGTCATAAATCAATATAGCTTTAGGAGCAACTAGCTTTACCAAGGGAATGAGTGGCAGTAAGAGTACCTGATGAATATTTACATATACCGGCTTTTCTTTTCTAATGATAGATGCATATTTAAAAATCACATCCATCAATTTTATAAATAGAGTGATCGTCTTCAAACCCGGTATCAATTTTCTATCCCGCATGAAACGAGGTCGCACTCTATATACATATCTATTCGTATCAAACTCTTCAAACTCTTTTAAGCCCTCTTTTCCTTTCGCCAATACAATAATTTCGTCTACAATACCATTCGTAATAAGACTCTTTGTTTCCTTGAGTATCCTACTTTCATTTTCGAAAGTAGATAGATAAATATGAATCGCTTTTCTCTTCATTACTTAATTAAAAAGTTGTGCACTCATTAAAAAATACCAGCTATTATCACCCAATTCACTAGCATTGGAGGCTTTGGGTAGAGCTTCAGCAGCCTCTTTTGTTAATATGTGTTGCTTATAAAGTGTTTTTTTACCCTCATGTATAAGATCCGCGAATACCGGATCAGACATCCAATCCTTTTGAGGTGGCTCGTATCCGATTTTATCCATACGCCAAGTAATTTCAGAGGGCATCAAGGGCTCCATCGCAATACGCTGAACCCACTTACTCCACCCGTTCCTTATTTTATAATTATTTGGTAAAGCAAGTACAAACTCTACCAATTCATGGCTGAGAAAAGGAAGACGTACTTCTCTGCTATGTGCCATACTATTTCTATCTGCATAGCGTAAGAGATCTTCCAGATTACCCATGGTTAGATCATGTCTTAAATGAGTATACAATGATGTATGTATTTCATTTGGGTAAGGATATTTTATAACCTCTTGTATAAAGTCAGGATGATATCCTTTTTGGACATAAATATTTTTTAGGTACTTTTCAAGTTTGTTTTTACTATAAACATTATATACAAACGGAATCAAATGCTTTATATTTTCTTTCAATGAGCGCTTCTGATGTTGAAACTGTTGCTCCCTTTCGAGTGTTGTTTTGTAAAATTCATACCCAGCTAACATTTCATCTGCTCCTTGACCATCAAGTAGTACTGTTACTCCTTTCTCTTTTGCAAGTCGCATCACTTCATATTGTGCATAGATACTGGCACTTCCAAATGGCTCATCCTGATGGTAGCATAGCTTTTCAAAATGTTCGATAAAACCCGTCTGTTCGGGATACGTAAAGTGAGGAGTAGCTTTAACACTTGACAATACCATTTCCATGTATCTACCCTCATCTTTTGCAAATCCGGGAAAGCGAGCACTGAATGTATTTTGTGAAAACAATGAATTTGCATTGAGCTCATTAATAATACAAACTACTGCAGAGGAATCGAGCCCCCCACTTAAGCTACTACCAACCGGCACATCACTTCTGAGTCTTCGTTGAACCGATTCTTTGAGGAGTGTCAGGAATTTTTCTGCTACCTGTTTTTCAGATAAAGACTCGTTTTCTTTCGGCATTACATCAGGCAGAGACCAGTATTTTTTTTCCTGTACCTGTTGACCATCTGATGGCTTAAGTAATATATAATGAGCTGGCTGTAATCGATTTATTGTTCTAAAGAAAGTTCTATTTCTATCAAAAGGATGGTGCACCCTACCCATTTGCATGTAATAAAACATAGTTTCTCGATCTATCTCCTTAGGAATACCTGCTGCCCATAAAGCTTTAATTTCACTTGCAAAATAAAACTGCTCATTCCATAGCGTGTAAAAAAAGGGCTTTTCCCCAAAGCGATCTCTTGCACAGAATAAAGTTTGTTCTTGATTATCCCAGATAGCGAAAGCAAACATCCCATCTAGATCCAACAAACAGTTTTCTTTTTTATAGTCGTATAATGCAAGTAGCACTTCTGTATCTGATTCGGAAATAAAAGAATACCCTTTTGTACGTAACTCGTTACGTAGCTCTATATAATTGTATATCTCACCATTAAAAACAAGAGTGTAACGATTAAGATACTGCATCGGCTGTGCAGCAAGATTACTTAAATCAATAATAGACAGCCGTCTGTGACCTAATCCAACCGTTCCATCACTATTTATCCATTGCCCTTCACCGTCTGGCCCACGATGATTGATCGCATCGGTCATGGTTTTGATCTGTGCATTCTGGATTGATTTTTTACCAACTATACCTGCTATACCGCACATAAGAATAGTCTATTTATTGCAATTGATCGTGAAAATAAGTGTTTATATGATCGGTGATCGAGGATGCCGCATATCCATCTCCATAGAGTGTTTCATCAAATTGGTTAATATCGGGTGTTGCCGATAAGAGTGATTTGAAATCCGACAATTCATGAAATACCAATGTATTCCATCCACCGGTCAAAGTCTCAACCCATTCAGTTTCACTTCTAACAGTAATACATTTACGCTTTAACCAATACGCTTCCTTTTGTATACCACCTGAATCTGTAATAACACAGTCAGAGAAACGCTGATACTGTAAGCTATCAATATAACCAACTGGTTCAATAAAACGGATATTACTGAATGCAGAAAAATCCATGCCATTACTTAAAAGAATCTTTCTGGTTCTAGGGTGTACCGGGAAAATCACTGCCTTACCTAATGCATTCAATTCATGAATGATCCTATTCATTCTACTGAAATCATCCGTGTTGTAAGGTCTATGAAAAGTAGCAAAGAAATAAGGGGCTGGTTCTATTTGCTGTAAAGAATCATGAAGTATCTGTAATGCATCTCTCATCAGATCACCGCAAATATGTACACCAGATCGTACACCTTCCTTTTCCAGATTCAAAACACCTACCTCAGAAGAACAGAAAAGAAGAGACGAAATATGATCTGTCATTACACGATTCACTTCCTCCGGCATAGAACGATTATAACTACGTAAACCTGCTTCAACATGAATCACAGGGATATTAAGTTTTGCTGCAGCTAGTGCACCGGCGATAGTAGAATTGGTATCTCCATACACTAACATAGCATCAGGTTGTTCTTTCAGTAAGATCTCTTCAATCATGAACAACATTTCACCTGTTTGTCCGCCGTGACTACTTTTTGTAAGACTCAACTGGTAAGCAGGTTTATCGATCTTTAATTCGTCAAAAAATACGCGGCTCATTTTATCATCATAATGTTGCCCGGTATGAATAGAAATCACTTGGAATTGTTCCTTCAATTTTATTTCAAGGGGGAAATGTTTGATGAACTGTGGACGAGCTCCTACAACACAGGCAATTTTTTTCATGATGTTACAAATGTTTCAAAGATTATAGAGTAAATATCGAAAAGTGAGGTTAACCACATATGATTTATGAGAAAGCATATGCCTATAAATACTGTATTCCTGAGTTTCGTCAGGAATACAGTATTTATAAATGTTTTATACAAAGTAAAATGTAGAAAACATACAGTAATATGAAGGATAAAGATTAGTTATATGAATCCATAAAGAAGGCATGCTTTTGCATGGTCTTTTCTATCATAGGTAAATTAGCAATGGTCCACTCAATAGTTGCTTTCAATCCTTCATCAATACTCATGGTTGCTTCAAACCCTAATTTTTCTTTTGATTTTTCTATACTGCCGAATCGTTTACCCGATGTATCCCAAGGGCGCTTCGGCATTAGCTCTAGTTGAGAAGTAGAGTTTGTCATAGCAATGATCTTCTGCGATAGTTCCAGAATCTTGGTATCTCTTCCGCTGGCAATATTATACACATCCCCTGCATCACCTTTTAATGCACAAGCAAGAAGTCCTTTACAAATATCTTCCACAAAGATAAAATCACGACTGGCATCACCACCATTATCCAATTTAATCGGCAATCCTTTAATGGCTCTATAAATAAAAGTAGGAGTTACATTACGCCAAACCGTAGCAGTAGTACCTCTCCAAGAACCGGCTCCAAGAATTTCACCAGGGCCATACACATTCTGGAAACGAGCTCTTACTACAGGTACTTTGTGCTGATTAAAATAAAATACACTGTAAAACTCCCCTACTATCTTAGATATAGAATAAGGGCTATCATGTTTGATAGAGGTAATTTCTTTTTCTACAGTAGCGGTAGGTTCATCAAATGTTTTTTCAGCTACTGAACATCCCGCTGAAGAATACACAAGTTTTTTCAGGTTCTTGAATGCTTTTACTCGATCTAATAACTTCAAAGTAGTCAACGTATTATTAGCGTGATCCATTAAAGGATCATGAATAGAACTTTGATTACCATGAAAAGTAGCGAGGTGGAAAATATAATCCAAGTCATCATTAACATGACGTAGTATATTATCATCAGCTATCGAACCCACCAATACTTGCACCCTGTTATCAGCAGGTACATTGGTGATCTCTGCAGATAAAAGGTTATCCACTACTGTAACCTGAATATCATCATAGGTTTTCAATAAAAGCTTTACCAGATTACTTCCAACAAATCCGGCACCGCCAACAACTAATACTCTCATTGTATATACTTTATAAAATTAAAATTATGATTTTGGGGCAGCTAGGTGGCTGAAGATGTCAGTTACACCATATTGATCGTACCACTGTAATTGTCTGCGAATGATCTCTTTAAAGTCATACTTAGCTTTCCATCCAAACACTTTTTCGGTTTGTGAAGGATCCAACACGACAGCATGTACATCATCTGCACCGGCAGGCAGGATGGGAACATCCGGAGGCGTTATTCCGAGATAAATAGCTACTTCATCAAATACTTCTTTGATAGAGCTTCCTTTACCTGTCGACACATTGTATACGCCAACGGGACCATTTGCATCAATAGCTTTGTCCATTAATAGAAGAAAGTCTTCCATATCCAAAAAGTCGCGAACCGTATCACTACAGAAACAATTTTTTCCATCTTTTAATCGGGTATAAAAAGTAGGAATGGGTCCGATCGCCAATCTGGGGCCACAAATGTTAGCTAAGCGAAATGAGACAACTGACAAACCCGATTGCAGTAGAAAAGCTTCTCCTGCAGTCTTTGAAATACCATAGCTTGTGAAAGGACCGGTAGCATGATCAACGGGTATTGGCAATTGTTTAGGCCGGCCATAACAAAGTGCGGTTTGGAAATTAATAAGTCTTGGCACTTCATTTTCCAAAGCTGCTTTTGCGACATATATAGCACCTAAAACATTGGTTTGGGTATCTTCAGCCCAATTAGACGGATCTTTGTAAGCGGCGGCACTATTGATCACCAACTGCGGCTTAAAATCAGCCATGGTCTTTTGAACCAACGCTTCATTAGCAATAGAACCTTCAATAACTGTCAATCCCTTAGTGGCAGGTACTACCTCTTTTTTCCCGGTAGCGAAATTGTCTATAACCAATATTTCATGTCCTTGTGGGAGGTATCGTTCAATAAGGCTAGACCCTAAACAACCTGCACCACCTGTTATTAGTATACGCATAACTATTTCTTATCGTGTTTAAGGTGTGTATATTCTCCCAGTGTACCATGCTGCTGGAAATATTCAATAGCAGCTGTAACCGTTTCCTGAAGTGGCGTAAATTCAATTTGCCCGAAATCAGCAAAAGTTCTGCTAGGATCTAAAAGAATAGATGGTGCATCATCATCTCCGATCATGCGCATTTCTGCTTCAGGATATTCTTTGAAGCCCATGGCTTTTACGACTGCATCATACAGATCCTTAATAGCAATATCGGTTCCAGATGAGAAATGATATGCTCCGTGTCCAACACCATCACAAGCTTTTACGACGTTACGTGCCAAATCTTTTACAAAAACAAAGTCACGACGCGCATTGGTCACAAAACATTTTTTTCCATCTTTCAAACGCTGGAAGAAGATCGGCAAAGGACCACTCACATTACGAGGTCCTACTACATTGGCCAAACGGAATGTAACAAAATCAAGACCTGATATCTCTAAAAAATCTTCATTGGCTGTCTTAGTAATTGCATAACTGCTATTAGCAGGGAATTTAGGGTGATCCAACTTAATGGGCTGCTGTAATGGCTTAACACCATAGCACAATGCTGTTTGGAAATACACAAAACGCTTTACTCCATGATCTACAGAAGCTTTAATCACATTGCTACCCCCAACACAATTCGTTAAGGTATCACTGTACCAATCATTGGGATCTTTATAAGAAGCTGCAGTATGTACAACAGCATCAGGCTTAAACTCTGAAAACAAACGATCTATAAGTTCCTTGTTCGCAATTGTATCAATGACTACTGTAAGATTGGGGTGATCGGTCAAGTGCTCTCTTCTGCCGGTAGCTAAATTATCAATTGCCATCACCTGATCTCCACGCTCAAGTAACATTTCTGCAATATGAGAACCAATTTGGCCGCAGCCACCTGTAATAAAAACTTTCATAGTTTGTCTGTTTTGTTATTTAGTTATTTTGATATTAATTTTCTTGTAACCCTTAAAATTCTGGTCGTAAAACTACGAAATATTAAAATCGTGTAATGCCCTATTGTTTTGGACATATACTTAACAGAAAGAGGGAAATAGTAAAGACCCTTATATAATAAATCTTTTAGCCTCCAACTAACTGTGTGTATAGGCTGAATGTAAAAAAATTCATAGGTCTCAGACAATATTGATGGTGAAGCGCTCCGCATCATGATCTTACTCAATTCAGCTCTATTATAAAAATATTCATTCAATCGTCCTATAAAACTTGAAGGCTTAATAGATGAGTTAATACAATCCCGCATAATAACCACCTGATCATCAATTTCTTTATCAAAGGATTCTCTAATAAAAGTCTGATAAGTATACCTGCCGTTTTGTATAATATCTTCATAAGCTTTATCAGCCAGTTTCTGTAATTCTATATCATCTTGAAGTATCCTTATGACATCTGCAAAATTCGAAAAATCTTTTTTCAGAGGTATATAGTGAACCCATGGAGTTAAAATTCCAGAATAATTTCCTTCATACAGAACTAGAACAGTACCCAGACAAATCGCTTCAAAAATTTTGGGCGATACCTGATTCATTTGTATATGTTGTTCCCTCTCTTTTATATACTTTTCATATATATAATCATAGTTTTTCCCTTTTTGAACATCTGATTCTATCAACTGCTCAAGGTCTCCATCAAAATCAAAAACATTAGAGCCTGATTCTGTTGCAAGAGTCGCTTTACTTCTAGAGAGTGCATAATACCAATCTTCACCATATATTCTTTTGTCTTCTGCTGATTCAAGATTGACATTTAGTGTTATACCTAATTGCTGTAAAGCTGCTTTGAATTTTATTCCAATTTCATATTTTTCCTTACCTAATGTGCCATAAAAATAAGGTAATGCTCTCCCTCGATAGAAAACATGGGTTGACCTGTCAGCGATCTTAGGAAAATTATAGTTCAGTAATGTATAAGGTATGTATCCTGTAAAATTATTAATGAACCTTGTACCTTTAAATTTGGTGGATGGATATACATAATCAACATATTGATCTGGTACACAAGTAAATACTGAATCAAATCCTATTCCTTCCATATAAGAATAAGTCATAGCCAGATTATCATATTCGTCCTGAATAAACAAAATCTTAGCTCCTGGATAACTTTTCAATTTCGTATAAATCTCTTCCGAAAGATGCCCTTTTACAGATATTCGAACTGAAAAATGTATAACAACTGCGTCAAAACTATTCAAGAAAGACTCATGAATACAATTATCATTTGAAGCATCATAGTAAGTAATCTGATGTCGAGAGAAGAGTCCAAAAGCATTTACATGTTCACGAATCGTATTAACCCTACAAGAAGCTACACTATATAAAAGGAGTACCTTTTTTTTATAATCCCGCAAATGGTTATTATTATAAGTTTTATTTCGCCATATGAGTGACACCAAGTTAGAAAAGAACTTGTCAATTTTATCCAAACTAGTTACAGAACTTTCAGGTTCAGCTATAATTACATAGCTCTTGGTAGATATTGAATGATCGTTATTAATACATGAGGCGATTTCTGTAGAATTTGCTATTATAAATATTGCACTATTAAATGCATTTCTCATTGAACCTAATTCTGCTTTTTTTACATGCAAAGCATGAAAAATAACACTAGTTCTAAAAGTTATACTTTTTATATAATCAGTATAGCGACAACTATATAACCAAAAAAGAATTTTTTGTACCCCATACATCTTTTTTATTTGCCGTATAATATTGAGCAAACTATCAATGCTATAACCAAGAACAGGATTGAAAACAATAATCTTATGGTCATCACTAGTTTTTTCAACCCAATTATCTTTTCCTTGAATGTATTTTTGAACAAAGAATACTGATGCTTTCTGACTGAACATTTTTGCGTAAAGCTGTTCTTTCTGTCCGTTGGAATCTTCCCATAATGAATCAGACAAAATGACAACTGCATTAAATGGAAATTCCTTTCCCTCTTCAATTATATTATCAATAAAACTAGTGCTCGTTTCCATTAAAAAAATAGCAATATCATCAATACCAGATTACCATGAAGGACAGTAATAATTATTGAAATCTTCTTTATTACATTGAGTAGTCTGGCATTATTTTGTTTATTTTTTCTGTAGTAAAGGCTTTATATATTTATCAAATCGCCAAGAATAAGCTTTTTCAAAACGTCGAATTTGTTTTTGCACTTTCCAGTAATTATTATTTCGATATTTTAAAAAGAGTCCAAAAATTTTATAAATAATTCCGCCAGTCCTATTTCTTTTAATGCTAGTCTCTATATCATTTATCACACTCTCAACAAAACGCCGATAAGTGTATTTTCCACTTAATACCACTTCATTGTAAGTGTTATCTACAATATCTTGGCAACGTTTTTCATCTTTAAGCACATCAAGAACTTCCCTATAGTTACTAAAATCTTTTTTTAAAGGGATGTAATGTCTCCATGGTATAAAAGCGCCACCATATTCTCCTTCGACTAGTATCTGTAGTGTTTTACACATGGCTGCCTCAAAATGCCTCGGGGATACTGCGAAACATGAAATATTGTAATCTTTCCCGGGAAAGCATTTCATTTCAATCTCATCAAAACTAGCATTAGGATGTTCTGATTGATACTGATTTACTAACTCTTTAATTTCTCCAGTATTATCTAATAAACTAGCCCCTCCTTCACAACCTATAAATACCTTACAATTGAGTAAGAATTCATACCACTCATTACCTAATTTAACTAAGTTCCTATCCTCTGAGTGAATATTTGAATTAGTATTCGATATGTCGTATACTAAGTCATACTCTTTCAGCACCTCTTCAAAAAACTCAACTAATTGATATTTGAGTTGTCCATGTCTACCAAAATATGCAGGCAGTTTACGCGCTCGATATCCTATATCGATCGGCCTTTCTTTTAAAGGTTTAATCTTATTTTGTAATAATGGCAAAACATGTTCATCTACATACCCCGTAAAAACAGAAAAAAATTTACTGACCCCAGTTTTACTAAATGGATAAGCTAGTTCAATATCTTTTTGCAACATGAAGCACGTATATAGCGCCTGAACATTTACTCTTTTAAAAAGCTCACAGTTTCGATCAGTATGGTCATACTCATCTTGTGGCATCGCAACTTTATAGCCAGAAAGCTTGTGTAGAAGTTTTGTTTTCCTTAACCAAGGCTTTTCATCTCTTAGAAAGCGTTCACCTGCCAAATAGGTATAATGCAGTATTACCGCGTCATAACTAACCAGAAGCATATATCTGGGTATTCGATGAAAAACATTCAAATAATGAAAATCTATTCCTATTGAATATTTTTCAAAACTATATAAATGTTCAAGTATTGTATTTCGATCTGTAGGATCCGGAAGTTGGTAAATAATTAAAACACGCATATAATTATCTAACTTGTAGATACAATCTTCTTAAACTTATTCGCCTTATCATAAAGCTCTTGTTGCCATATTTATAAGCAAAAAAGGGCCATTATTTTACGACTATATGTACGTTCGTTTTGTAAGCCTTCAACAAGTATACTATTATGAATGACATCTCCATTCAATGCTTTAGAAATCGAAAAAATATATTTTACAAAATCATTCACTTAAATTGTTGATTCTCTGATGCAGAAGAGTTGACAATCTCATCTTATTGTTACGATTAATAATTAAGCCAGTATTAATCTTACCAGATAAATGTTTAGTGGATATTTTTTTGTCTCCAGCTATTCACAATTAATTCTCTCCACTGAGATGAACCATTAGTTTGAACATCAATATTAAAAACTTTCTTAAGTATACTCTGTTCTGGAGATGCAAATCCTAGTTTATTTTTTTGCCATAAAATTTCCGATGGCAATTCATCTTTAAAAGCTTTTCTAAGAATACTTTTAGTAAACCCATTTTTAAACTTATAATGGAATGGCATCTGGCAAACAAAAGAAACCAGATCAGGTTCAAGAAATGGGACTCTAGATTCAATAGAAAAATTCATCGAATTCCTATCTTCATAACGCAACAACTGCTGTAGGTTCCCATCAAAAACTAGGTATAGCAAGTAATCATCAATATTTTTATCCGAAGGACTAACAAGCTGGTACAGTCTTTCCTCATAAGATTCGTAATCTTTAAATCCAACCAAACGATCATAAGAAAGAGATGGACTTGAAGTACCTCTTCTCAATAACTTCTTAAGAATGCGATGAGTAAACCCTTTGAAATAATTGATGTTGTGATTTCGTGAGAACTGTATAGATTCCGTTAGCCATTGAAAATAACTCCCTCTCTCAAAATGTGTATCCATCGCAATTCCTGACAAAGAAATATATCCACCCAAAGCCTCATCTGAACCTTGTCCATCTAAAATTACTTTTACACCTTCTTCACTAATTTTTTTAAAAACCATATACTGTGAAAAAATACTAGTACTGCCATAAGGTTCATCTTGGCATGCTAATATGTGGTCGAACTCATTTTCAAAATCTTTATAAGTAGGCTCAGTATAAAACTGTGTAGTATTATACTTGTCGGAAATAAGTTTGGCAGGCTGGCTTTCATCTATGTCCGGAAATTCCGGAAAACGCGTAGTAAATGTAGAAAACTTACTATTGAAACGGGTTGCTATTGCAACAATAGATGATGAATCAAGCCCCCCACTTAAACAGGATCCCACTTCAACATCACTACGACAATGTAATTTGACACTATTAATAAAAAGGTCTCGGAATTTGGCTATCGCCTCTTTTTCAGTTCGAAGAGACTCTCTAAAAGATTTCTCAAACGGATTCCAATAAATATTAAACTTTAATTCGGTAATTGTCTTTGAGAGATCAATGATTGCATAAGAAACATGGGGAAATCTTTTTACGTGTTTATAAAAAGTCCAGTTACCTCTATCCAAAATCCCATGATCTAAAAATAATTTTGTGGTAACTGCATCCTCTTCCGCAAATAAGCCCCCTAGCGAACGAAAAGCCTTTAGTTCTGAAGCAAAATAAATAGCTCCATTTTGAATAGCATAAAATAGAGGCTTGATCCCAAAAAAGTCTCTTGATATACAAATTTGATGGTTATGTGTGTCATAGATAACCACAGCCCACATCCCTTTAAATTTAGGAAAGCAATCGACCCCCCAATGTCTATAACATTCAATCACTACCTCCGTATCACTTTCTGTGATAAACCGGCTCCCCTTTTTAATACATTCCTCTTTTAATTCAAGGTAGTTATATATCTCTCCATTATAGGTAATACTAAATCTTTTGTCATGAGAGAGAAATGGCTGAGCAGATCTTTGATCAAGATCAATGATAGATAATCTCGTATGCCCAAAAAGAACTTGTTTATTCTCTGACATCCAGGAGCCATTTGAATCTGGCCCACGATGTTGGAGGCTTGTTACCATTCTATTAACCTGTTCAGGGAAACGGTCGTTAAATTTGGTATTAATGATACCACAGATTCCGCACATCAGTTTTGAATTAGTTTTTTAAACTTATATGCCTGATCGTGGAACTGCTGTTGCCATATCTCCAAACAAAGAAGCCCCCATATTTTACGACCATAAGTACTTTCATTTTGTAACCCTTCAACTACCATTTTATTATTAATGATATCTCTACTCAATGCCTTAGAAGTAGAAAAAATATCCTTCACAAAATCATTCGCCTCATTATTGATCCACTGGTTCATGGGTGTTGGGAAGCCCATTTTATCCTTACGATTTACAATTGAATCTGGCAAGTATTGAGGAACGATCTGTTTGAAAATATGTTTCATATCCCCGTCTTTAAACTTTATATCTGCCGGCATGGTTGCAGCCAATTCTACAATAGAACGATCTAATAAAGGAACCCTTGACTCTAAGCCATGTGCCATGCTCATTCTGTCCTCTACCTGCAACAGACCGGGCAATAATGTTTTGAAATCAAAATGGGTCATCAGATCGAAATAAGATTCTTTCTTAACATTATCCCCATTAAAAATTTTACTAAAAGACTCGCGTGCAGAATACGGCTCTAGCATTTCCCAATTGATTTCTTTATCCAACGAAGGTGCTCGATTTACCAATTGAAAATACCGCCTGTCCATTGGTTCAAAAATACCTTGACGCCAGAACTCTTGAAGCATTGGTTTGTAGTTACGAAGTGCTACAAGATTAGGAATAATAGATTCATACGTAACCACAAAATTACCACTGGTTCTTGTGCCCTCTATTGCTCCTTTGATACATTGCTCAAAATATGCGATCAAATAACGTGTATACCCGCCAAAAATCTCGTCGCCACCTTGTCCACCCAAAACTACTTTTCTAGATTTTGCTGCCAAACTAGAAACCATGTATTGCGGAAAGGAACCCGGACCGGCAACAGGATAATCAAGGTGGTAAATAACTTTCTTGATATTCTCAATAAAATCCGATGCAGTAATATCAATAGTCTGTAATTGAAATCCCTTCATATCCGCAACATCCTGAGCATATTGACTCTCATCAAAAGCAGTTCCATAAGAAGCAAATTTTCCTGTGAAACCGATCATATCGCCTTGTTGTTGCATATCGCTGGCAATAGAAGCAATGGTACTTGAATCCAATCCACCACTTACATAAGATCCTACAGGAACATCGCTACGTAAATGATATTTGATCGAATCGTTTAACCTATCGTTCAATTCATTTTTAAAATAAGTAGCTGTATGATTAAAGTCGGGTTCATAAAACACCTCCCAATAACGACGAATGGCAACCTCGCCATTTTGTATTACAGCTACATGCGCCGGAAGAAGCTCCTTAACACCATTGAATAAAGTTTTCCCATCCAAACATAACTGAAATGTTAAGTAATCCTTTAACCCGCCTATATCAGTTTGTATATCATCCAAAAAAGGTATCAATGCTTTTACTTCCGAAGCAAAATAGAAATTACCGTTATTAGTTGTAAAATAAAAAGGTTTGATACCGAAATGATCACGTGCACAAAATAACAACTGGTTAGCCTCATCCCAAAGAGCAAAAGCAAACATCCCTCTGAAATGTTTGACACAATCTTGCCCCCATTTTCTATATGCAAATAAAATGACTTCAGTATCAGACTGAGTAACAAAATTTTCTTCCCCTAATTGTTTCCGAAGCTCAATATAATTATAAATCTCACCATTAAAAGCAACCCAATTCCCGTTCCGATCCGTCATTGGTTGATTAGCTGATATCGCTAGATCTATAATACTTAAACGTTGGTGAGCAAAACCTACAAATTGTCTATCATGAACCCATACCCCCTTTCCATCTGGGCCACGATGCTCAATCAATGAACCCATTACGTCAAGATGCTGTTTCAGGTTAGGGTGAGAAATTTTTTTTAAGTCAATGATACCAGCTATACCGCACATACTAATTATTTTATTGCTTTAATATCTTTAATCAATATTCTTTAAATGAGTAAAAGTCATGTCAGGCAAATTCTCATTATACCAAGCTATGGTTTTAGATAGCCCATCTAAAATATTTTCTTTTGCTTCCCAATCAAATACTTCCTTTGTTTTAGACGGATCTAATAAAATAGTAGCCGTATCATCCTGCCCCATTTTCTTAATGGCAGGTTCAGGGATAAAATCAACTTGATTTTTTAGAATTGACACCATCATTTTATAGACATCTAAAATTGAATAATCTCTTCCGGTAGATAAATGATAAGCCCCTTTTCTGCCTTCTCCTCCAATAGCTTTTACAACACAACTAACAATATCATCCACATAAATAAAGTCACGTCTTGTATCTACAATCGTACAAGATTGACCATTTCTTAATTTCTTAAAAAAAGAAGGAATGGGCCCTGTTCTATTCAGAGGTCCATACACATTCGCAAGACGAAAAATGATCGTATCAATATCACTAAGTTCTAGGTATAGTTCGCCCATTGTTTTGGAAGCCGCATAACTACTTCCGGGGAAACGTGTTCCGCCAAAAAGAGGATCATCCAATTGCGTAGGTGTATGAAGTGGATGAAGTCCATAGCTCAAAGAGGTTTGTAAATAAATAAGCCTTTTAATCTTATATTTTTCACTAGCTCTAATAATGTTAACTGTTCCAACTGCATTTACTTCAATATCTCTTACCCAATTAGATGGATCATGATAGGACGCTGCTGCGTGCACTACTATATCAGGTTTATAAGATGAAAAAATGTTTTCTAATAAATCTGAATTGCAAATGGAGCCCTCCACAACTTTTACACTCGGAATACTCTTAAGATTCTCTTTAGAGCTAGTCAGAAAATTATCAATGATTAATACATCATTACCTTCTTCTAAAAGCTGCTTTGAAAGATTAACACCAATAAAGCCTGCACCACCTGTAATTAATATTTTGATCACAAATCAGAATTAAAAAAAATATAAAACCGGATTGATATAAGCGAGTCTTAGAAAAATTAAATCAAAACTCTAATTAAATATTATCAAACAACTGACGTATTAAGAACGCACTTGATGTCAATTTAAATTTCAAGAATATCAGCTAAAATTTACCTTTCAACATTTTGAATATATATTTTGAATACTTAGAAGGCAGTGATAACAAAAAAGAGAGTATTGCATCTTTAACGACGCTTTTAACTTCAGAAATAGGAGTCCAATATAAATAAGAGTCCGATGTAAATTCTTCTTGCTCATTAGATGTTGCTGAAGGTAACCCATAACCATTTTTAAGTTTCCATCTTTCCCTATTTGTCATTAAGCGATGGATAACTGTTTCATTCATACTAAAATCTCCAATGCTTGAAATCTTTTTATACTTAATAATAGGGGCTTCTTCATCAATTACCTTATCAAAAACAGTTCTTATATAATGTTCATATGAATATGCATGGTTACAAACTATATCAGTGTACGCCTTATCAGCAATTCTTTGCAAATAGACATCATCCTTAATTAAGGAGCAAACTTCTTGGAAATTAGAAAAATCTTTTTTCAAGGGTATGAAATGCTCATAAGGTTGTAAAAGTCCCGAATATTCACCTTCGTAAAGGATCAAAACAGTTTTTAAAGAGATCGCCTCAAATAGTTTTGGCGAAATTTGATTCATTCTGATATGGCGTTCTGGCTCTGCAATATACTTTTGGAAAATATAATCATAGTCATGCCCGGCATCAATTTCCGACTGCATTAACTCCCTCAAATTACCATTAAAGTCAAACAGATTTGAGCCAGACTCAGTTCCTAACATTGTTTTGCTTGATGAAATAGCTCTATACCATGCACTACCATATATCCTGCTTGAGTTATCGGAATTTAGATCTAAAAAGAGATCAATATTATCTTCAGCTACTTTATACTCAAACTTTTTACTAATTTCAAACTTTTCTCTACCTAGGGTTCCATAATAATAAGGCAGCTCTCTCCCCCTATAAAAGACATCAACTTTTCTATCCTTAATTTTTTTTACAGGAAAATTCTGTAATGTATATGAAACATACCCAGTTAAATTATTAACTAACCTAATTGAAGGAAACAAACTTTTGGGGTATACATATTCATGATATCTTTCTGGATCGCATGTAAAAATAATATCAATGCCTAATTCTTTAATGTATTTGTATGTGGATGGGAGATTATCATACTCATCTTGTATAAAAAGTATTTTTAAACAGGTGCATTTGGCCAGTTTTGTTGCTATTTCAGGAGAAAGATGGTCAGTAACTGATACCCTTACTGAATAATGAATAACAACTACTTCAAAGCTATTTAGAAAAATCTCACTGATCTTATTGTTTGAGGTAGCGTTATAGAATGTAATCTCATTTTTAGAAAAAAGGCCAAAGGCATTTACGTGTTCGCGAATAGTATTAACATGACAAGAAGATTTATCATAGAGAAACAAAACTTTTTTCTTATATGATTGCGACGGTAGATTCTCTTTAACTTTAGTACACTGCTCAATAATCCCTAATACCTGTGAGAATTTCGCATCATAATCTTGTTCCTTGCATAAATTAATTTTTCCGAGACTATGACAAAACTCACTTGCTAAACCCTTCTGTAGTAACAAATTGAATTTTTCATAATCCTCTCCAAAATAAAAATACTCGTTATGCGATTCAATAGACTCAATAGGGGTGGAAACCACTTCTAATCCCGACGATAAATATTCAAATGCTTTTAAAGGAAATGCTCTCTTAGTAAGCCAATCATTTTTTCGAAATGGAATTATTCCAACTTTAGCTTTGTGACATAACTCACGAACCCTATCAACGTGAAGATTTCCAAAATACGTAACATTTTGATACTTTGTTATTCGATCCCACTTATTCTGATCTGCTTGACTTGAAAATGAAGTACTCCCACAAAACCAGAAAGTCACATTCGGATTTTGTTCAATAAGATAGGTCAACAGATCAAAGTCTAGTTTAGAATGGATACCTCCTTGGTAAATAACACTATTCTCTCTTTTTTCTTTATTTATTTCAAATCCATTCCAAAAAGGAAAATCACAACCATTTGTAACAGTATGAACTGATGCAATAATATCAGTAGAATCTTGTATTCCATTAGCAACACCTTGAGAAACAGCAATTGTAACAGAACAAGAATTTATAGTATCCTTAAGGTCACCAATATAATGCTCATAGTCTAAATTGATATGAGAATTAATCATATCACTACCAATATAAGCCTCGGTTGCATGATAAATACAAGTATGCGGTAATGTGATATTTTTTAAAGCCTGTACATAAGAAGGACAATATATCCAGAATAATATCCTTCTCTTTTTTTTCTTTCTCAAATGTTCTAATATGGTCTCAATACTCTCGATACCATAACCAAAAATCGGATTTACGATAGTGATGTTACCTTCTTCCCCAGCTATAAGATTTTTCTGGTTAGGGTCATAGTTCTGCACAAAATAAACCGGTAACAAATGAGAAAAACGAGTAGCATAATGGTATCTATTGCTTCGCATTTCCCTATACCAATTTGACTGAGAGAGAACTACTACCACGTCAAAATGATCTTTTAGAGAACTATTTACCACAGAAATATATTGAGAGCTTTGTTCAAACAAAAAAGATACTAGGAATCGGAAATAAGAATATTATATAGAAAATTTTCAGCAACTAATTGCTAATTTTTTTATAAACAATTGATATCTCAACCTTTTCAAAGAAATCACTATCAGTATAGATTTTATCTTTTGAAACTTTATCCAAGAACCAATATACTAATCTTAATAGCTTGTAGATGTAAGTATCTTTTTTAAACTTGAAATCATATTTTTTATACTCATTTAAAACAATTGCTCTAAACTCATTCAAAGTCCTTTTTTCATATTTGCAATGTCGAAATATTGTTATCAAATTTTCGTAAAAATTCAATTTATCAGTCCCTTCTCGGAGTTTATAAAAACAACGATTAGGATCTTTAACTTGACCAAGTAAGCAATGTTCCAGATATTGGCCATTAACAAATTTTGTGAAGTATAAATCTAATAGAGCCTTATCAATACTTCTGACATGAACAAACTTATATTTTTCATATGAAACATACGAGGATAAATCTTCTTTATAAGGAACACGCACTATAATAACTCCTCCGGGCTTAACTACCCGATATATTTGTTTGATACAAGCATATAAATCAAAAACATGCTCTAAAACATCTGTAGATATAACTATATCAAAAAAATCATCTTGATATGGAAGCTCCTCAATTTTAGAAAGACAAACATTAATTCCTTTGCTTTTAGCTTCCAATAAATAAGGTAAACTAATATCAACTCCGTATTTAGTACACTCAACACTAACATCAGACAATAGCCTTCCTAATCCTACTCCAATATCAAGAATCTTATCCCCCTTTTTAATATGTTTATTAATCTGAGATAGCGTCCCATCCTCTAATGATCGCCAATATTCTTCAGACATAAAGGGATTTTCTCCAAACTTGACTAGATAATCTAAATGTTCATTAGATATGAGATCATAGTTATCTACATATTCATCATTCTCTGAAAAAATTGGAATAGACTCAATAGTCTTAATCGGATTTCTAGTATAGATATACATATTATTACGCTTGAAGTGTTTCCCATTTGAGAAATGGGCGGAAATATCCACCATAATTACCAAAATAGTCTTTCTTTAACCAGCCATCATCAATAGTTTCAAAACTCATTAAATTTTCTAAAAGAATATTTTCTTGATAATCGAAAATAGTAGCTAGTGAAATGGTGAAAATACCGTCATTAAAAAAATTTTCTGGAATCTCTATAATTGATTTGTAATTACCAGGATCTTGTATTTTATCATAATAAAACTGTTCGTGATTATTTAATGAGCCAAACAATGTAGCCCCATCCCTTGAAGAAAGGATCAAAGAAAGCTTAACCTTCATTGGCTTTAATAAGACATACTTTAATTCGATAAAATATTTTTTAGAAATTTCATATGAGCCGGCTACATTTTGTTGATTGTCAAGAATAGATATTTTTTTAATATAAAAAAAAGTATTGCCACGCTCTCTTTCTTCAAAATCAACAGAAAAATTAGTACTTTTTTCAACATTTAAATATTTGTCTATAATAGTACTTGTGTTGCCATGCGCTATAAGCTTTCCTTGTTCCAGTAATACAGCCGATTTGCAAAGCTGCTTAATAGCCTGAATATTATGACTAACAAATAAAATAGTTTTACCGCTAGATACAGAAACTTCATTCATTTTACCGATACATTTCTTTTGAAACTCCGCATCACCAACTGCCAATACTTCGTCCACAATTAAGATATCTGTTTCTAAATGTGCGGCTACCGAAAAAGCTAACCTGACATACATCCCAGAAGAGTACCTTTTAACTGGTGTATCAATATATTTTTCAACACCAGAAAATTCTACTATTTCGTCAAATTTTCTTTGAATTTCCTTCTTACGCATGCCTAAAATAGCGCCATTTAAAAAAATATTATCTCTGCCTGTTAAATCCTGATGGAATCCCGTTCCAACTTCTAACAAACTTGCAACACGGCCTCTTATCTTCACCTCTCCTGACGTTGGAGTTGTGATTCGAGATAAAATTTTTAGAAGTGTGCTTTTACCAGCTCCATTTTTACCAATTAATCCCAAAGTATCACCTTGTTGTACATCAAAACTTACATCACGCAAACTCCATACGTCATTGTTATCTTGAGAATATGGATCATTTTTGTCTGAATCAGATTTTCTCAAAATACTTTTCACTGATTTGATCAAACTTTTAGATAAAGAAGCAGAAGAAAACTCTCCTAACCTATAATGTTTTGAAACATTTTCAATTTGAATTACTCTTTTCATTTATTAGATTGTATCTACAAACTTTCTTTCAATTTTATTAAACAACAAAATTGAAGTACTTAAAGAAAGAAAAACCAGAATAAGGGTATACAGAAAAAAAGGTGGTGAAAATTCACCAACTCCAAAAATAAAAAATCGAAATGTCTCTATTAAAGAGGTCATTGGATTTAAATACAAAATGAATTTAGCAGTTCCAGAGACTTGAGAAATTGGATAGATCACCGGAGAAGCATACATCAGTAATGTCATTGCGAAAGAGAGCATTAGAGCTAGATCTCTAAACTTAACTGTCATTGAAGATACAAGAAGACCTATACTTAGCGCCCAAAAAGAAATGACAATAATTATAATTGGTAAAAGAAAGATATTCCCAGAAAGCTGAACATTTTCCCCTTTTAAATAATAAACCAAGGTTAGTAACATGAGTAAAAACAGTTGAATCACCAGTCTTACCAAACTAGAGATCATGATACTTAATGGAACTATTAATCTCGGAAAATAAACTTTACTAAAAATCGAGGTATTGTCTCTGAAAACACTCGAAACACGCATTACTGTTTCCGAAAAATATGTCCAGCATGCGATACCCGTGAGATAGAATAAAGGCCCGGGAAGAGACTCTGTTGAGAGTTTTGCAAGTTTTCCGAAAACAAAAGTGTAAACTGCGATGGTAAAAAGAGGCTGGAGAAAAAACCAAACCGGTCCTAAAACAGTTTGCTTATAAAACGCAACAAAGTCCCTTCTCACAAGCAAAAAAAGCAAATCGATATATTTCCATATCTCTTTAAGGTCAATTTTAAAGAATGGGGTTTTCCCGCTTATAACAATATCCCATTCTTCTTCACCTGATCTATTAATAGACATTTTTTTATTTTTCAATTTGAAAAGGATGCTTACTCAAGGGCAGTTTCACAAAAGGATGATAATCACCTTGTGCTCCAATCGGTTTCTGTGAACGGATATCGTGTACGATCTCAATAGCCGTTTTTGCTTCCATCAGAGGGAAACCTTGTCCGGATAAAATATGCTTATAGCTTTCTGTATGTAATTCAGTAAACCCTTCACTGAATTCAAAAGCATCGCCATCCAATGACAACAACCTATAAGTACGCTTACCCGCATTTCTTACATCTTCAGGAATAGTATCATAACTAATACTCAAGAACCATCTTACACGAGCACGTTCAAATTCCAAATATCCTGCAGCTCGGTCATGCTCATGCACATGTACAACATTCTTTTTCAAACCACCAAATACCCAAGACAGCATATCATAGAAATGAACACCAATATTGGTTGCTACGCCACCTGATTTTTGTACATCTCCTTTCCAACTAGTATAATACCAACTGCCGCGTGATGTTATGTAAGTTAAATCAACATCATAGATCTTATCTTTCGGACCATTCTGGATCTTTTCACGTAAAGCGATAATAGCAGGGTGTAAACGCAACTGCAAAATATTGTACACTTTCTTTCCGAATTCTTTTTCCATATTCGCCAGTGAATCAATATTCCATGGATTCAACACCAATGGTTTTTCACAGATCACATCAGCATGGTTTCGCAAACCAAAACGAATATGAGAATCATGCAGGTAATTGGGAGAACAAATACTCACATACTCCAACGGAGTACCTTGTAGTCTTAATTTTTCAGCATGACGATCAAAACGTTCGAATTCAGTAAAGAAATCAGCGCCGGGAAAATAGCTATCAAGAATACCTACGCTATCAAACTTATCCATCGCAGCTACAATGGTATTACCGGTGTCTTTGATGGCTTTCATGTGTCGCGGTGCGATATAGCCCGCAGCACCGATCAATGCAAATCTTTTCATATCAGATCTTGGTTACTTTATTGTTTTGTAATTGATATTTATCGCCCGATTCAGGACAGATAGCTATTCCTTTTTCATCAAATGTTAAACGATGTCCATATTCACTCATCCAACCCAATTGACGAGCCGGATTTCCCACCAGCAAAGCATAGGCAGGAACATCTTTGGTAACAACAGCACCCGCACCAATGAATGCAAACTCACCAATATCATGACCACAAACGATCGTAGCATTGGCACCAATACTTGCACCACGGCCTACATGTGTTTTAGAATACTGGCCTCTTCTATTCACTGCACTTCTTGGGTTGGTCACATTGGTAAAAACGCAAGAGGGACCGAGAAACACATCATCCCCACAGGTTACACCTGTATATAAGGATACATTGTTCTGCACTTTTACATTTTTACCCAGCACTACTTCGGGAGAGATCACCACATTCTGACCAATATTGCAATTATCTCCTAGTTTACAGCCGGGCATGATATGCGAAAAATGCCAGATCTTGGTTCCGGCACCGATCTCACAGCCCTCATCTACCACCGCGGTAGGATGTACGAAATAATCCATAATTATGATTTGAAAAAAGACTTGACTGTATCCGTGATAAATACCTGCTGCTCTTCCGTTAACTCAGTATGCATAGGCAAAGAAAGTACAGAAGCACACAAACGCTCTGTTTCGTTTAAGGAACCTACAACTGCTCCAATGGTACGGAATGCTTCCTGCTCATTCAGCGGAACAGGATAATAGACCATCGCAGGAATACCGGCAGCTTCCAGGTGTTGCTTCAACGCATCTCTTTTACCATTGGCAATCACCATCGTATATTGATGAAACACATGGGTTGAGTTTTTAGCTCTAACAGGTGTTTGCAATCCATCAATGCCTGATAATAAACGATCATAACGATCTGCAGCAGCTCTGCGTGCAGCACTATATTGATCGAGGTATTTTAATTTGATATCCAAAATAGCAGCTTGAATGGTATCCAGTCTTGAATTCACTCCGATATACTTGTGCACATATTTTTTTACTTGTCCATGATTGGCCACCATCTTGATCCTTTCTGCTAATACAGGATCATGCGTATAGATCGCACCTCCATCTCCATAGCAACCCAAATTTTTGGAAGGGAAGAAAGAAGTACACCCGATATGTCCCATCGTACCAGCTTGCTTTTGGGTACCATCGCTAAATGTATATACGGCTCCAATAGCTTGTGCAGTATCTTCAATCACATATAACCCTTTCTCTTTAGCAAGTGCAAGTATCGGCTCCATATCAGCACATTGACCAAACAAATGAACCGGAACAATCGCTTTTGTTTTTGGTCCAATAGCTTGTTCAATATTGGCTTTGGTAATATTGAAATGAATCGGATCTACATCCACCATTACGGGTTTCAGTTGTAGTAAACCTATTACTTCAGCAGTGGCTACATAAGTGAAAGACGGTACGATCACTTCATCACCCGGCTCTAATCCAAGTGCCATCATAGCAACCTGCAGGGCGTCGGTACCGTTGGCACAAGGAATCACATGTGCACCACCGAGGTAAGTAGAAAGATTTTTCGTAAATGTGACTACTTCCGGACCATTGATAAAACTTGCATCGCGAATAGTCTTTAACACAGCTGCATCAATTTCAGCTTGTATTTTGGCATATTGACCTTTCAGGTCAACCATTTCAATTTTCATAATCAAGAATAATTAAAGTCTGGCATCCACCAGAGAACGATCTAAGAATGATTTGGTATCGAAAATAACAGAGTTACCATCTGCACACAAAGCTTTAAAGTCGAGTGCGAGAAACTCTTTGTGAGAAACAGCCAAAACAATGGCTTCATATTTTGAAGAAATTTTATCGACCAGATGTATACCATATTCCTCTTCTACTTCATGTTTGTCTGCATGAGGATCATATACATCTACTTGCATGCCAAACTGAATGAGTTCACGATAGATATCGATCACTTTAGAATTTCTGATATCCGGACAATCTTCCTTGAAAGTAATTCCTAAGATCAGGGCACGAGATAAATTGATCTTATGTCCCTTTTTGATCATCAGTTTCACCACTTTATTCGCAACGAACATACCCATCATATCATTCACACGACGACCACTCAGGATCACCTGAGGATGATAACCTAAACTCTCTGCTTTATGTGCCAGGTAATAGGGGTCAACACCAATACAATGACCGCCCACTAATCCCGGACGATACTTCAAGAAATTCCATTTAGTACCTGCAGCTTCGATAACGTCTGTGGTATCAATACCCATACGTTCAAAGATCAAAGCGAGCTCATTCACAAAAGAGATGTTCACATCACGCTGTGCATTTTCAATAGCTTTGGATGCCTCCGCTACTTTCAAACTAGGAGCTTTGTGTGTACCTGCTGTAATGATGCTTGCATACAATCCATCTACAACATCTGCTATCTCAGGTGTAGAACCGGAAGTTACTTTTTTGATCTTGGTGAGTGTATTCACTTTATCACCCGGATTAATTCTTTCAGGAGAATAACCACAGAAGAAGTCAATATTGAATTTCAGTCCGGAGAATTTTTCCAGTACCGGTACACAATCTTCTTCCGTACAACCGGGGTATACAGTTGACTCATAAATAACGATATCCCCTTTCTTCAACACTTTACCCAGCATTTCAGATGCTTTGATCAATGGCGTAAGATCCGGTGCTTTAAACTGATCTATAGGAGTAGGTACTGTTACGATGAACACATTACAGCTGCTCAGATCGGATGTATCATAAGAAAACCGAAGACCTTTTCCTTTTCCCTCTTTATAATAATTCATCGCCTCTTGCATGCCGTCCAAATCTGCTTCTTTGGTACGATCTTTTCCGGCAGATAATTCTTCAATACGAGCTTTGTTAATATCAAAACCCAGCACTGTATATTTTTTTCCGAATTCAATAGCGAGAGGTAATCCAACATAGCCAAGTCCAATGATGGCTATTTTTTTTCCTGAGAGCTGACTTTCCATGTATGTTTAGAAATTAATAATGAATCAATGAAATATTAAGCTGTTGTAGTGATAACTTGTTTTGTTTTTTTATGCTTTCTGAATACCCAGACCACAACGAATAGGTTGATGAGAATAGAGAAAAGAAATCCTTTAATAAGATATCCGGTAAAAATACTTCCATCAGGTGCGGTTTCTTCAGGTATATATACAGGCTCAACAACACTAAACAAAGGAGTATCTTTCTTTAACTGTATTCTTGCCTGCTCTAATTGACCGACGAGTTGATTATAAATACCCGAATACAATACAAATTCGTTTTCGAGTTGCTTTTCTTTGGATTGTACACTCTCAAAAACAACATTGTAATTATTGTCTTTGAATGATGCGACTCTTAACTGACTCTGGCGGTATTTCTGCTCGGCTTCAGCTGTACGGGCTTCTAAAAAACGAACATTTTCCAGTTGCTTTCCTACTTTGAAACGGGTAGCATATTCAATCAGCAGATTGAGAACTAACTTAGTAGCTTCCGCACTTAGTCTTGCCTCAGGCATACGGACAGATAATGTGATCAGCTTACCTGTTTGTTCGAATTTGATACGGGATTGGAGTATGCCTATGATTTTCTTTTGTTCAGCCGGAAGTTCAGTGATATATACAGAGTTGATAAAACTCTTGGTTGCACTGTCCGTTTGGATTCTTTTTTGTAGTGATTGTAATTCTTTTTTATCAACGGGTCGTTCTTCTTTTGAACCACGACTCATAAGGCTTGTTAATCTAGCCCAAAACTCTGTGATGGCATCCTTTTTAGGTTCCTTCCAAAAATATTCATACAAAGTCGTTCTAGAACCTTCATGATTGAACACAAGAGGCTTCACAGCCAATTCAACAAGAAAAGGTTTATTACTTAGGATCAGCTGATAGAAATCACTGCCTTCAGAATTTCCTGCAGCATTATTTCCACCTCCGGCCAAAGCAGCAATAGCAGCAAGAGAACTAGAAGCTGCACCTGCAGCAGGTGGAGCTTGGTCGGTCATGAGTATACATTTTGCTACATACTCTTTTGGTGTTGTTTTTTGTGCAAGCTTACCAATTACTCCAAATAAAACTAATAGAGCAACTGTAATAATACCCATCTTTTTAAGATGAGGTTTTACTATTTGCAAGGGTTGTAAAAGCTCTTTCAGAGAAATATCTTCTCCAGACACCAAACGTTTGAATTGATCTTTCATCTTTTCTTTAAATGAATGGTTAGAGTGTTCTTAATAAGAAAACAAGCGTCAGTGTACTGGTCACAGTTCCCAATATACGCTCATAAGAGAATGGTGCCTTTGTTGCTGTGGAAATAGGGACAACAACTTCAGCACCGGGTTCAACAGTTGGATAGCTCCTGAATAACAAGAAGCTTCTTACTCTTTCCACTTTACCATTTGCCTGAATCACGTAAGAGCGTTTTCTAATGGCTTGTGGTGAAAATCCTCCTGCTCTGTCAATGTACTCACGGAAACTGATTCCTTCTTCATAGCGAACCGATACCGGATATAATACCCCTCCTTTTACACTCACTGTCTCCAATTTCTCAGGTATTTCAATGATGTCTCCATCTTTAAGGATCAGATCTGCATCAGATCCCGGAGTTGCAACGATCTTATCAAAATCAACCGCCACCAAATCCTGACTTTTTTCTTCTATTTGAGCCACATTATTACCCGCTGTCAACGCACTTGTTTCACGAATGAGTTGTTGTTTGTCTGCTTCTGCTTTTTTCTTCTCTTCTTGTTCCTTTTTCTCTTTTTCGATAGCTTCTTTTACGATTTCTATTCTCTGAGATATCCTTCTATAAACTTCAGTATTTGTTTCACTCGTAGAAAGTACCGCATCTTTATCCAGGCTCAATTTGATCTGCTCTAGTCTTTCCAACTCAAGTTCAAGTGTAGTTTTTTCTTCTTTCTTTTTCAACTGTCTGATCAATGTAGCTCCTTTTGTATAAGCAAAAGGAGACAATCCTCCGGATCTGGAAAGCAAATCAGAAATGCGCATTTCCTTTTTGTCGATCACATAGTCGCCGGGATATTTCACTTCACCTTTGATCGTTACTTTCTTTGGTTCCTGTATACCGGGTAATGCTCTTACAAAAACATGATCGAAGGGCTTAACAACAAACTTCTGTCCGGCGGGGTCAAGTGAAAGATCTTTATTGACTGTGATAGAAAACACTTCTGCGATTTTACCCTGTTCATTTCCTTGCCTTCTGGCTATTTCAATAAAGGATCCTGAAGCAGAATAGCGAAGTCCACCCGCTCTTAATAATACATCTGCAACAGTCATACTATCAGAATAAGGGAATAGACCGGTATTGTTGACCTCTCCGCTTACTTGTACATAATATTCTTCACGCAGATCATAAATACTAGAGATACTTAATACATCTTCTCTTTTCAGAGGAATGTTATTGGTACTTGATGAATTCTCTAAAGAAGACAGATCAATAGGGATGGCTTCTTGTGTGAAATCTG
Source organism: Sediminibacterium sp. (assembly GCA_965279585.1). Lineage (GTDB taxonomy): Bacteria > Bacteroidota > Bacteroidia > Chitinophagales > Chitinophagaceae > Sediminibacterium. The sequence goes on from OZ257248.1 coordinate 2,897,600, forward strand.
ATTTTGTTCTGTATAAGATAGCCCGTTTCAGAAAAGCATCTCCTTTTAGTCCACCTGCTTTCTGGATCAAATCAAAAAGTTTCATACCCGGAATGAGTGCATACGGACCGGGACGGTTTACTGAACCGGAAATCTGAACACGATTAGTGAAACGATCCAATAATTGACGTACCTCAATGAGATCACCATCCTGCATTTTAGCAGATGCATACATACTCTCAGAGAGATCCAATACTTGATTTTCTGTTAGTCCGCGTCTTGTAACAGTTACCATTCCCTTGTACGCATCGTCTGAAAAGCCACCTGTAAAACGCAATAGATCATTGAAAGATTCCTGAGATTTCATTTCGAAAATACCTTCAATACGCATAGGCCCCAACACTTCTACTTTGATCTGAGCCGGCTTTATCAATACTACATCATTATCTTCCAAACGAATGTTCTGACTGAGCTTACCTGTTGATATATAGTCATAGATATCGATATCGCCTGCTACTCGACCATTACGAATAACCTGAACAGATCTAAAGGAGCCTTTGATCGTAGGTCCGCCCGCAGCAAACAATGCATTGAATACATTTACATAAGATGGAAGCGTATAAGTACCCGGGCGTGTTACTTCACCCACCATATTAACCTTGATACTCCGAATATTTGTGAGTGTAAGCTGTGTGAAGGTATTAGGTTGAGGGCCTCTCATGCCTGCATAACGAATCGATAATTTTTCCTTCAATAATGCGGTTGCCGCTTCTATGGTCAAACCGCCAATATTTGCTACCCCAATATTTTGGATCGATACCTGACCCTCATTACTTACTTTTAACGCATAAGTACTTTGCGCTACTCCATACACCTGTAACTGCAAATCATCACCCGGACCGATCACATATCCTTTTGGTGTGGCCATATTAAGATTCGGAGTAAAATTGGTTTCTGAATTTTTGAAAAGTTGGAAACCAAATATCTTTCTTTCAAGTTCAGTGTTTTTGTCCTGTGCCTGCAAATTATTATCAAGCCCTTTATCAGTACCCATACTCACCTCCTCGCGCAAATCATTGATGGATCTTTGCGAACCAGTACTTGCAGATTGTCTTAGCCTCGCGATCAGTTTTGAAATTTCACCCTCGCTCAACCCACGCGCGGAAAATCTGCCTGCATATTGACTTTCCGATAAACCTGAACTACGAAAATCATTTACAACAGATTGCCATTGAGCACCCGACAAATTTTCGACTTTAAAATTCGCTAGATTACCCCCGGGTAATTGAGCCATTACCTGTATCGAAAAAAGAATAAAAAAGCTAAAAAGGGTAATAAAAACTTTTAACAAGTTGGGGCGTTTATTGAACATAATATCTTCGATTGCGTTTATGAAGAAGTATCAAAACTACTGAACAAACATGGCTTCGCCTATCTGACTCCCAAATACCCACTAAAAATATGGACACATATTAAAAATGGGCTGAATCATACAGGTAGAACCAATTAGCTTGGTTACAAAAAAGCGCCTGTAATGATCTAGAAATCAGTCTTTTTCAAATCCTTCAGTGCCAAACGGGGGGGACAAAACACCTAGATTTAAATCGATTGCAAATATAGGGGGTTGGGGGCTGTAAGTAAAAAAATAAATAATAGCCCATAAAACAACCCAACACGCAATAAATGAAGGGCTTACATCAAAGTATTCAATGTGATTTTATACCCACTTTTCGGTATTCATTTCAGCACAAACTTGGGATACACCTTCACGTAAACCAATGAGAGGCTTCCAGCCCATCCGCAGCAGTCGGGAACTATCGAGAAGTTTCCTAGGGGTGCCATCCGGTTTTGTAGTATCGAATACCAAAGATCCCCGATATTCCATGATATCAGTGATCAGTTCAGCTAATTCGCGAATACTGATTTCCTCACCGGAACCCACATTGACAGGGCCCTTATCACTGAAATGCTTCATGAGAAAAAGGCAAGCATCTGCCAAGTCATTGACATGCAAAAATTCTCTTAATGGTGATCCGGAACCCCAGATCTCTACCGTAGGGCTGTTTTTTTCTTTGGCTGTAGCCACTTTTCTAACCAAAGCCGGCAGTACATGGGACTTTTCCAGATCATAATTGTCATTCGGGCCATACAAATTCGTAGGCATGGCTGAAATAAAATCAACTCCATACTGGGCTCTGTAAGCGTCACAAAGTTCAATCCCGGCGATCTTGGCAATGGCGTAGGGTTGATTGGTAGGTTCCAGATATCCGGAAAGCAGCGAATCTTCTCTAATGGGCTGATCTGCCATCTTGGGGTAAATACAGGAAGACCCCAAAAACAACAACTTCTTCACCCCATACCGGTAAGCCGCATGGATCACATTGGCTTCAATCATCAGGTTCTCATAGACGAAATCTGCTCGGTAAATATTATTTGCCTGTATGCCCCCTACTTTTGCAGCAGCCAGGAAAACATATTCGGGTTTTTCATTAGCAAAAAAATCCTGCACGGCAGCCTGATTCCGCAGATCTAACTCAGTGGAACTCCTCATCACTAGGTTCTTGTAACCTTCTGCCTGCAGCTTACGTGCAATAGCACTACCAACCATTCCACGATGGCCTGCTATGTATATTTTTGATTCTTTATGCATTTGAGGGGGTGAGGGGTTAGGAGTTAGGTGTGAGGAGTTAGGTGTTAGGTGTTAGGGATTGGGGGAATTAGTTCAGGTGTGCAAATATCTGTAATAGTTTCTCATAAAATCACACCCCCTCCTCACACCTCACACCTAACTCCCAACCCCTCATCCCTCAAAAAAATACGGAAAATACTTAACCACTCCAATCTTACAACCATTTACTTTAGAATCAAAAAAGATGAGAGATTTCCGATCGCTAGAAATATGGAAGAGATCTATCCTGTTTACAAGAAAAGTGTATGAACTTACAGCTACATTTCCTTTGAAGGAGAGATTCGCACTAGCAGTACAAATGAATAGAGCCGCAGTTTCCATTCCATCCAATATTGCAGAAGGCTGCGGCCGCAGAACAAAACCGGATCTTATTCATTTTATACACATTGCGATAGGTTCCTCCTTCGAACTCGAAACTCAAATTGAAGTTTGCTACTTGAATCAATATCTTGACATCCTAACCTATAACAAACTTATTCAGGAAATACAAGCATTACAGAAAATGATGACCGGCTTCGTGAAACACCATGGGGGATGAGGGGTGAGGGGTTAGGTGTGAGGAATTAGTAGAGGTTAGTATATCTTTCTTCCTAACACCTAACCCCTCACACCTCACACCCCACACCTCTACTCAAACTCATTCCTCACATCAAACCCATTATCCTTCAAGAACTGCTGCTTCTCAAACAAACGAACATCACTCTCTACCATTTCTTTCACCATTTCACTTAAAGTGTACTTAGGGCGCCAACCTAATTTCTCTTTCGCTTTTGTTGCATCACCAATCAAAAGATCTACCTCCGTTGGACGATAATAGGTTGGATCTACTTTCACCACTGTTGTACCGATGGGTAATTGATATGAACCAACACAAGTCTTTACTTTTCCCACTTCTTCCGCACCACTTCCTTCAAAACTCAACTCAATTCCCACTTCAGCAAAAGCCATTCTTACAAAATCTCTGATCTTGGTAGTGATACCTGTTGCGATGACAAAATCTTCGGGTCTTTCTTGTTGCAACATGAGCCACATGGCTTCCACATAATCCTTTGCATGTCCCCAATCTCTTTGTGCATCAAGGTTACCGAGGTATAAACAATCTTGTAATCCCAGTGCGATACGTGCCACAGCACGGGTGATCTTGCGAGTCACAAAGGTTTCACCGCGTACCGGTGATTCATGATTGAAGAGAATACCATTACAAGCAAACATATTATATGCTTCACGATAGTTCACCGTGATCCAATAAGCATAAAGCTTTGCTACACCATAAGGAGATCTTGGATAAAAAGGTGTGGTCTCATTTTGTGGCACAGCCTGCACCAATCCATACAATTCTGAAGTAGAAGCCTGATACACTTTTGTCTTCTGACCTAATCCCAACAATTTCACCGCTTCTAATATGCGCAGGGTTCCAAGTCCATCAGCATTTCCTGTGTATTCAGGCATTTCAAAACTCACTTTCACATGACTCATGGCAGCGAGATTATAGATCTCATCGGGCTGCACGTCCTGGATAATGCGAGTAAGATTAGACCCATCTGTCAAATCTCCGTAGTGCAAAATGAAGTGACGATTGGGGATATGCGGGTCTTCATAAATATGATCAATACGAGCGGTATTGAACAAAGAACTTCTTCTTTTGATACCATGCACTTCATAGCCCTTTTTCAAAAGGAATTCTGCCAAATAAGCACCGTCTTGTCCGGTAACACCTGTAATAAGGGCTTTTTTCATACTGATGGAATATGGATGCAAAATAATTGGTTTTGGCTATATATTGATAGTAAACAGAACGCAGGGGAGTTCTACCATAAGAAGAAACACTCCATTCGCCAATAACTTATCTACTTTTGAAATATTTCTCAAGAGATGTCTCTCGTATAAGACTCTGTGAACATTCACATTAATTGGGTACCATATGATTACGAGCCCACTCTCTTCCTTCCCGATAGTGTCAGGGTAGAAAAAGAATTTGCACAGAATAAGCGGATAAGAAAATCTCGATGTACCATCGGCACGGCAATACTTAATAAACAACCAAACTGTACAATTAATAGCGATAACTCACCAACACCCAAAAAGGTTACATTATCAAAAGCTTCTAAAAACAATTGTAAAGCATTGAATAATACTCCGAGCATACATAGTGTTGCAATAGCCAATAAGACTTGTTGAAAAGTCAAAGGAATATGCAACAACCAATGAATGGCTTTATCACTCAGTTGTTCTCTTAACGAAAAAGAAACCACCAAAAAAGCGATCTGCATATACCAACAATACAATACACTTGCAGCGTTCCATGTGGACATCCCTTTCATGAGTGCATGAACTATTGTCGGCATAAAAGAATGCAAACACCAGTTCAAAAAAAGCAGTGCGAAGAGCTGAATCAAATATTTAAAAAAGAAATGAAAAAATTTTGAGTATGACATAGTATATAATGATTCATGAATGACATTCAAAATCTACCACAACCCCATTCCAATAAAAAGAGTACAGATAAATAAAATACGACCCACTGCAACTTACTCCACCCCTTATCCGGATATTGATGACGCATGACACAAAGATTTGATCAAATAGAAAATTTTATTTCCCCTTGTAACACCTGAAAATACTATCATTGTAGCGAATCTACCCCCTTGTTCACTGAAAGAGGATTACATCATTTTCACAGATGTGAGAAATGTATAAATCAATTACAAAAAAACAAGTATGAACGAAACATTACGGGAGTTAGATATTCTTATCCACGATAGTACACAGCCGGATTTCACAGCAACCCTCAAAGAACAAAAAAGAAAAGAAGCAACACAAAAAGCAAGGGAACTGGAAAAAAGCTTAACGGGTTCCTTTCTAATGGTACAGGGCAAAAAAGCAGTGCGAAGCTTGGTGAACATCTTAGTAAAAACCTTACACATATGGTTGGAGAAATTGTACCGTCATCGTCCCGAAGAACATAAACGCAATCGTACCAATGAACAATTAGAGATCTGGTGTACAGACACCTTGGCTTTTATTCGCCGGCATTTTTCAGAATATTTCAATCCACATGAACCCATGCCGCATTGTTTGTGGGAAGAAGTAAAGGCAACACAGGATCAATATTGGGATACACTCTCAACCGAAACTGAAAACAATCTCATCCCCATACTACGTAGCATCTACCTTACGCAGCTACAAAAAACCGGAACTCACAGTTACTATCATGCAGAATACTGGACAGAACTACTTTCAGTATTACCTTCTGAACAACCCGGCTTGTACGAAGATTCCACCACTGCTATGTTATTCACGCTTATCAGACGTAACTGCAACCATGCACTCTTTGTACATTTTATAATGGAACGATGCACACTACATCTCTCTGAATCAAACGATCCCGTTCAACATTGGGCAAGGTATCTTCATTGGGTAGATAGAATTCCATTAATAGATCAAATGGGTGCCGAGCCAACACAACCTTCTGTTAAATGTCAATTAAAGGAAGCGATACAAATAGAGTTGATACATTGTCAGCAGGAAGCCCCCCTCGCAGACAAATCATTAACGAATACTCGTTTTCAAACAACATTATCTATTCAACAATTGGCAGTATTGTTTCGATTATTAGTAGAATCCGGGATATTGGTAACAACAAACAAAAAAGAATTGATAAGACTGGTTGCACAAACTTTTCAATCCAAAAGAACAACAGGTCAAATCTCTGAACATCATCTTTACGCCAAATTCTTCTCCCCTGATACAGCTTCACTCTCTATTCTTCGAACACATCTTCTAAACATGCTTCAAAAACTTTCTACAATCGCAACCCCTACAAAAGAAGAATCCACTAAAACCTAACACCTCACCCCTCACTCCTAACCCCTCCCTAACCCTCCCCCGACCACCCCTTAACCCTTACTCGACTTCCTCGTAACCCAATCGTGACCCTATCTCGACACTGTAGTGTACTTGTCTCGACCCTATCGTGACCTCATCGTGACCCAATCGTAACCCTCAGGTTAATTTGATTGAAAAATCATTTCAAATAGTTCAACTATGTAGCAATACAACCTCCCAATGATTTAGAATGACGGAATCTGAGCATATCATTTAAGCAATAATAAACTCATTATCAAATAGTTGAGCACCCTTGTACAAGGCTTGTAAGAAACAATCTGACACTACCCATCCTAGTTTTGACCTCGTTAACAAATCACCGGTGAACCCGTCTGCAGCGGGAATGACAAAACAAAATTGATTGTAAACACAAAAACAAAACAATGGCAGCAAAACAATTTGGCACTCATCGGTTAAGCGGTACAGTAGGCGATGTTACTTATGCGCAAACCAAAAAAGGGTTCACGGCTAGAGAACGAACGAAAGTGAATCTGGCAGAAAGAATGACAGCCCAGAATTTTCAATCTTGGCGAGATCATACCGCCGAAATTGGGGTCATGATCAAAGAAGCAAAAATATTTCGATCTGCATTTACTGATTTGAACTGGAATGTCAAGAACAAAGGGCTTGTTCAACAAACCATGAAACTAATGAACCAGATTCGTAAAACCGATACGGTTAGTCTTCGCGGACAAAGACGAGCAAGTAAAGGAGATCTGAGTTTATTAATGGGTTTTGACTTTACAGGTAACGGCAGTATTGAAACCGCATTAAATGGAGGATACACTGCCTCTTTCGACCGTATTACCGGAGAAGTACAGGTAGTGATAGATGCTATGATTGCGGGTCAGCGTCTTGCAGCACCATCTAGCGCTACTCATTACATGGTTTCGTTAGCAGCAGCAGCGATCAATTTTGAATCGGAAAGTATCAGTAAAGCAATGGTATCAACCGAAAAAATATTGATCAACCAAGATCTGGTACCTGCTACCACGCTCAACGCACCATTACCTCCTAACAGCACAGATACTGTATTCATAGCACTCAAACTTGAATACTTTACCGAACTGAACGGAAGTACCTATCCTGTAATGAGTAACAGCTCGATCAACAGCACAGTGATAGGAGTGGATCAGTTGTAGGATAATGAGGGGTGAGGTAATAGGTGTGAGGAGTTAGGGGTTAGGGGTTAGGTGTTAGGTGTTAGGCTTTAGAAGCTAAGGTCCTACGCACTAAATTTTAAGAGTTGCTAAATTAAAATAGCTTACCCCAATACCCCACTTAACCTCAAACTCCTAACACCTCATACCTCACTCCTAACACCTAACCCCAAACCCCATGCACCTAACCATTCATCGCACGTATCACGATGAAGGCACGAATGGATTGCTTACGATCGGGAGTCATAGTGAACCCTTGTGTTATACCATAGAACTACCCTGGCGCAACAATGAGCTCAATCGATCATGCATACCCGAAGGCACTTATGTACTGAAAAAAAGATACAGCCAAAAATTTCGATGGCACCTGCAAGTAGCAGATGTACCCGGAAGGAGTTACATACTCATACATCCGGCCAACCATGCCACGCGTGAATTAAAAGGTTGTATTGCACCGGTACTATTGCTGACTGCCCCCGGAGCAGGAAAGCAAAGCCAAAGGGCATTTCAAAGATTGATGAATGCTTTATTAAGTGCACTTCAAAGTAAGGAAACCATTCTGCTGACGGTGATACGATCAAAAGCAGATCATTAAAAATTAAGTATGAAAAAAATCATTCAAAGGGCGAGATCACAACCCCCACCCTTTTTCAGAAAAATCAGAAATGTAGGTCTGATCCTGACAACCGTTGCTACAGCACTCGTTACGCTCCCGATATCCCTGCCGACACTGATCATAACCATCTCAGGTTATGCAGCCGCGGCCGGTGCCACTGCAACCGCCATCAGTCAGCTAACATTATATGAAGAGCCACTAGACTGGCAGCAAGATCAAGAAGATTGATCCACACCGCCCCTGAATAATCAGGGGCGGTTACTTTCATTCCCCCTCGTCATTCCGACGAAGGAGGAATCACACACCACCAACAACTATGCACAAAACAAAAAAACTAAAATGCAAGCCCCCCGTCATTCCGACGAAGGAGGAATCTCCCACCACTAACAACTATACACAAAACAAAACATCCTAAAATACAAGCCCCCTTGTCATTCCGACAAAGGAGGAATCCCCCCCACCGCTAATAATTATACGCAAAACAAAACAACCTAAAATGCAAGTCCCATTGTCATTCCGACGAAGGAGGAACCCCACCTCTTGAGGGTATGATTTAGTTTTTGAGTTAAGATATTTTGATGGGAGCTGTTTGTGGTGTGAGATTCCTCCTTCGTCGGAATGACATCACCCCCCATCACCTGATTCCCCGATTACCCGATTACCCGCCCCCCCCAATCAAAGATCAAAAAATCAAAAATCCTCTCTCTATCTTCGCATCATGAACATAAGAATAGGTTACGGCATCGATTATCATCAACTCGTAGAAGGAAGAGATCTGTTTATTGGTGGCGTTAAAATACCCCACGACAAAGGTGCATTAGGGCATAGTGATGCGGATGTACTCCTGCATGCCATTTGTGACGCCCTATTAGGTGCTGCTGCATTGGGCGATATCGGTGTTCATTTTCCGGACACTTCCCAAGAGTTTAAAAACATTGATAGTAAGATATTACTAGCCAAAACAAAGACCCTGATTGAAGCAGAGGGCTATAAAGTGATCAATATAGATTCAACACTTTGTCTGGAGGCCCCAAAAATAAAGCCTTATGTAGCCCAAATGCAAGAAACGATCGCCTCCATCCTAGGCATCACCATCAAAGACATTTCCATTAAAGCTACTACCACAGAGAAAATGGGTTTCGTAGGAAGAAAAGAAGGATTAGTGGCGCATGCGGTTTGTTTGTTGGGGGTTAGGTAATCGGGGAATCAAGTAATCAGGTTATCAGGAGATCGGGCTATCGGGATATCGGGTGATTGGGTTGTTAGGTTTGCATTGGTCTACAAGATAATTCTACCTGATCACCCGATTACCTGATCTCCTGATTACCCAATCACCTCCTCACTCCTTCGGCTCCAAACTAAATACCACTCCCACTCTCAACGTATTCGATAACGGATTTCTAGTTACACCGCTACCGGAGGGCACTAAGTACGAGAAGTTGATATCCATAAAGTCGAGATGGAAACCGGCTCCAACGCTGAAATATTTTCTGTTACCGCGATTTTTATTTTCATAGAAATAACCACTGCGGAAAAAGAACTGATTATTGTAACTGTATTCAGCTCCTATCGATACTTGTAAAGATTTTCCAACACCCGTTCCATCGCTGAAAGATTTCATCCAGCTACTCACTACACCTGTTGTTCTATAATTCGAAAGATTGGTAGAATCGGTCGTGAAATCACCCGTAGCCACCGGGGGAGCAGGTACCAAGAGCTTATTCATATCCAGTGCAAAATTGATCTTGTTGTTCTCATCCAACACTTTGGTATATGAAACACCGATACCTAAATTGGCCGGAATAAAATCCTTATTTCTGGCATCATTGGTATAGCCGATCTTACTACCTAAATTAGACAGTACTACACCCCAGTTCAATCCTTCTCCATCTTCATTCAACCCATTATGATACAGCGATACATCACCTGCCACGGCATTACCTGCCTTGTACACTACACCTGTACCAACATCTCCCACCACCAATCTTGAATTGATATAACGTAATGCCACACCAATGCTCAGTTTCTCATTTAGTTTTCTGGAATAACCTAAGTCGAACGCAAACTCACTGGGTCTAACCGAATTCAATACATTACCCGAAAAATCTGTCAGCTGAATATTACCTAAACTGAAAAAACGAAGTGAAGAAGAAATAGCCTGCTCATCATCCAATCGGTGATAACCCGCCATGCTCGCAAGATACACATCATTCAATCCGAGATCTTTTAACCAGGGTGTGTAGTTTACGGCTATCGCTGAACGTCGGGGTGCAAACATCACTTTTGATAAATTCCAGAAAGGAGCATTAGCCTCTGGAGTAGTTGCAATAGCTACATCACCCATACCACCTGCACGTGCATCCGGTGAAATACGTAAAAAGGGAACAGCAGTAGAAACAATATTAACAGAGTCCTGCGCAATAGATGCATAAGACAACATGAATCCAACAATGGCTGTCAGGGTTTTCTTTGAAGTAAAAAGCATGAAGCAATATATTTAAAAAGTTGGGAATCTTAGAGGTAATTGGCGCTTAGCTTTTGGCCATTAGCGGTTGGCCATTGGCTTTTGTAGCGATAGCCAATGGCCAACCGCTAATAGCCAACTGCCAATAAATCACTCAAGTAAAATTCAACCCATAGAGTCAATTAAAGAAGAATAAGTTGTCCGGCATGAAAAGATTTTTGGGTGCCGGATTGAACAACGATATTGTAAATATAAACAGCTTTTTGGATTTTCCGCCCTGATTCGTCTCTTCCATCCCACTCAATTTCCACATTTCTCGTGCCCGGGGTGTTCAGTAGTTTTGAGATCCTTTTAATGAGTCGACCGGTAGATTGATAAATGTAGACATCTACTTTAAGATCTTGCTCCGGTTGGTTATGTTCAAATGAAAATCGGGTACGCTCAAAAAATGGGTTAGGAAAGTTCATGACCTTGCTGACTTTGAGTTGGTCTTGTTTTACAACCATATAATCCAATACCGTTTCTGTGGAATTATTGGCACCATCCCAAGCTTTGAGTCGCAGTTGATGCGAGCCAACCTCCTGTAGAGGTAAACGAAAACGTATACTTCCGGATGACCAACTGTTTCTATCTGCCACAAATAGATCATTCAATACCCGCTGATTTCTGACTTCATTATCGATGATCAATGTGATATCATGTCCAACACCATTACCCGATGTATTGATACCCGAACTATCTGATAGCTGCGCAATCAGCAAAGGGGTTTCGTTTGTTAATCCGCCATTTTTAAATCGGGTATCATTCAGATACAACTGTATCGACGGACCTGTACGATCTGTTAATGGTTGATCACTGCCCATCACCACCAAACTGGTATCAGTACCTGTAGCATCGCGTTTCGCATCATAGGCATAGAGACCGATCTTACCTTTTCCGGGTTGAAAACTTACATCTTTAGGCAAGATGACTTCTGTACGAAACTTACCGGTATCAACCGAGAAAACCCCTTTAAATAATACTGCAGACTGCTGTTCAAAACGAGTGATAAAACTACCCGACTCATTGGCAAGTGTTGCGATGCTCCGTGGTTTATCTTGAATGATCGTTTCAATGGTCCCGGTAAAATCGCGCAATCTGCTTCCATTTACATCAATGATCTCTCCTTCCAAAACATAACGACCTGAAGCTTTGAGTGTGTCTGCACTAGTCAATGATTTTCCATTCACGGTTGTTAACCGGATACGATTCGATGGAAATGCCAATTGCATAGCAGGATCACCCAACAACATGAATTTTCTTGTATTCAGAATTTCCCCTGATTGAATAACAGCAAGGTTTTTAGCCCTTCTTACCGATTCACCCAACGATAGATATTGCTGAGTTATTGGATCAGGTTGAAGCGCCTCTTGAATAAAATATTCATTGATAATACGATTACTAGCAGCCAACACCAACCGAGCTGTGCTTAACAATGCAATAGCACCTGTAGAATCACCCGTTAGCATTTGTGCACCCAATGCGGTTTTTGCAGGATCATCAAACGGATAAAAATCACAACTCGCAGTCACCATCAATGGTAATCTGGATGCATTTTGTAAACGACCGGCTTCTTCAGTGGTAAAGACTGCTTCATCTGCCAAACGAATATGATTACCATGTCCGCTATAGTTGACGATCAACGCGCCTTGGTTCATACGATTGACAATGTCTTCATTCACTGCAGGATATCTGGCACCACCACTTCCACTCACCAAAGGATACGCATCCAAATAAATTTTCTGTGTTTGAAAGAATGTGTTTTTCGCCTTAGCTGACACCCCTTCCGCATCATTCAAATGAAGATTTTGATCACGATCATCAGCAATGAACAATAAACGATTCCTCCATTCACCAAAACGTGATGGATCATGATATCGAATGATCTTATCTACCATCGCATTGGCTTCTGTTACATTTCGTGCAGGTATTCTACCTACCGCAATATCCAGCGCTTGCAAGGCATTGCCACGATTGATATCAACGGTATCATTCAACATTCCGAAGAAATCATCAGATGTATAACTAGATATCGGATCTAATGATTGATCACTTTGATGTGTAGGAATAAATCGATAATTATTGGCCACACGATTACGGGGATCATAAGAACCACTGCCCAGTAACAAAAGATATCTGAGCCTGTTACTATTTCGATCGTACAGCATTTTTATGAAGTTGCGTATGGCTGAAGGATCAGCTATACCACTTCCAAACTCCTCATACACTTGTTCTGTTGATACCACTTCCACAGAGCGTGCATATTGTTGACGATGAAAGGCTGCTAATTTCTGCGCTGCGTTAAGAAAAGTAGGATGAGTGATGATAAGATATTCCGGAGTAGAAAGTCCGTGCAGGTTTTGGTTATTGATTCGACCGATACTGGTGGGTATCAATGTTTGGACATCCGTAAAAGCAATGTACTCTCTTAATCGACTAGCATCCTGATGAAAAACGAAGTTACCGGTAGACAAGTTACGCATGGCCACCGGAGATACAGGAGATGTCACATCCCATACTTTTACAACAGCGGTAGCTCCCGATAGCTCAAAACGTGCTACAGCGCCCGTACCTACTGATTGCCAATCGCGAAACAATAACATTTGATCTGCTTGTTTGATCAATGATCTTCTTCCAAAAATTTCAAATTGATTCAACCAACATTCGGCACCGGTTGCGGTAGATTGATAATCAAAACGAACACTGATGGATGACTGTGCTGAATTATATAATTGATCTTGTTCCAGATGAATGGCATAACGATCTAGAAAAGTTCCTGTAACAGCGGGAAAAATCAATGGGGTAGATGGAACACCATTGACTGTTGTAATCATAGAGGCTGTGGCTCCTACATTTCGCGAAGCAAGAGAAGCCCTGAGTCGGAGCGGTACTTGTGAGATACTGTTGGGCCAGTTGAAAGAAAATGTTCTTGATAAAGTTCCTGATGAGAATTTCTCCCCATACCACTCTTTACCGGAACTGATCAAATTTACAAGGTCATTTTCTACTACAGCACGCTCATTGAATGAGTTGACAGTAACCGTTGAAAGTAATGGGTTATTTTGTTCCTGTATTCTTTTTCCGACACCTCCTATGGAGATATAGTAATAAGCAGAGTCGCTATACAAGTTTTTAACAAAACGAAAACTTTGTTGCGTGCTGTCTTTGAGCCAGCTGCCACTTCCGTTGAAATAAAATAAAAAGTAATCGTTGGTATTGAAGATACCATCACCGCCATCAACAACTTGTATGGGATTTTCAACAAGGTCATCTATATATTCTGCATTACCTTGTTCACCCTGCATGGCGCCACCATTGCCGTAAAGACGAATAGCAGAGGAAGGTATCACTGCTGCCCCTAAAGGGTTTAACAGATTCCCTTCTACTTTGTAAACACCGGGTTCTTTTACGGCTATCTTTAACCAGTTACCGGAAGCCAATACGGAAGACGAAGCATATTGCCGCTGACCTTGCACCTGTGCCAACATCAAAAGCACCCCAACCAACCCAAGTAAACCCTGCTTCATTACTGCAATCTATTTTATTCTTTGATGTAATGTATCATGTTCTTTGACCGTACCCATTCAAGGATATTCCCTATGGTCTACTACCCCGCTTGTCTTGTGTCCAACAATTCAACAATTTCCCGTAGAAATTCCCCTACACGAGCCAAATCGGGAGTGAGGGGTTAGGTGTTAGGAGCTAGGTCTTAGACAAGAGGAAATACGCTCCAATACCTGATTACCCGATAACCAGATCACCCAACAACCTAATTCCTAACACCTAATCCCTTATTCCTATTCCCTCAGTACCTAGCACCCAGTACCCATAACCTCCCCCTAACCCCTTTAAAATTAGCCTTTTACTAACAATAGAATTTCCGGGTCCTTCATCACCATAAACATAAAACTTCTATATTCGCATATACGTAAATTGAGACATTAGCGAAACATCTATACTCCACAAACACGAGAATCACATGCAAGTATTGAAAACAACACGGAATTTGCTCTTGTTGTTGACGTTAACAGGCGCTATGTCATCCTGTAAAATTTTCAAAAAGAAACCGCAGAAATCAACGGTTACCGGATGGAATTATAATGACAAAGACCAAGGTAACTTCAATGTGGCCAAGCCTAAGGATATTAAGGCGGCTCCGGGTCTAGTATTTGTACAGGGTGGTACTTTCACTATGGGTGCAACACAGGAAGATGTAATGGGCGATTGGAATAATATCCCCCGTAGAATCACTGTCAACTCATTTTTTATTGATAAAACAGAAGTAGCCAACGTCCATTATCGTGAGTACCTCTATTGGCTCACCAATGTATTTGGCGGTGCAGGTATGGATTCCATTGTGGAAGAAGCCAAACCTGATACCCTTGTATGGCGTAGTGAATTGGCATACAATGAGCCATATGTTGAATATTATTTCCGCCATCCATCCTACAACTATTACCCTGTTGTGGGCGTGAGCTGGAAGCAGGCTACGGATTTCTGTATCTGGCGTACGGATCGTGTGAATGAATTAACCTTGATGGGTAAGGGATATTTGGATGCCAGAAATCAGATCAAAAGAGAATTGAATGGTTCCGGACAAGACAACTTCAATACCAAAGCATATTTGATGGATGAGTATCAGGCTACTCCGGGTAGAACTGCTACATCAAAGAAAAATCCATTAAAAGATGCCAACGGTCGTCCTAGAACCAAGGTTACTTTTGAAGATGGTATTCTATTTGGCGATTATCGATTACCAACAGAAGCTGAATGGGAATATGCAGCTTATGGTTATATCGCTGAGAATCCGCAGAAAAAATCCAAAGGCTCTAAGAGAGGTGAAGAATTGATCGCTAATAAGCAGATCTACTCTTGGAAGAACAATGGTTATGATAATGTTCGTTACACACAGAAAAGTGCTTATCAAGGGGCATTCTTGGCCAACTTCAAAAGAGGTGCAGGTGATAACATGGGTGTGGCCGGTGGCTTGAACGATAACGCTGCTATTCCTGCAGAAGTAACTTCTTTCATCCCTAATGGTTACGGCTTGTACAACATGAGTGGTAACGTAAGTGAGTGGGTTGCTGATGTGTATCGTCCATTGAACTCACTGGATGGTGATGACTTTAATATGTTCCGTGGTAATGAATTCCGCAAGATTGATATGAGTGGCGGACAAGGTAATCTGCGTGATGATAAGGGACGTATCAAAACAGTATTGGAAGAAGATTCAACACTACGTAACAGAAGAAACTATCAGCGCTCTTATGCTACTAACTATTTAGATGGTGATTCATCTAGTGCAGTATATTATGGTTATGGTACTACATCGCTGGTTTCTGATAAATCACGTGTTTACAAAGGTGGTAGTTGGAATGATAGAGCATTTTGGTTAAGTCCGGGTGCACGTCGCTTCCTAGAAGAGGATTTAAGCACCAACACCATTGGTTTCCGTTGTGCGATGAGTCATTACGGTGCAGCTGAAGGAATTTCCAAAAAAGCAAAGACCGGACAATTCTTCCCCACACGCCGAAACAAACGTTAAGAAGGAAAAGGTAAAAATAGAAAGAGCCGTCTCTGATAAGGGGATGGCTCTTTTATTTGGGATTGGGGTATCGGGGTATCGGGATATCGGGTAATCAGGGTATTAGGTTTATAACATAACTCTTACCTGATTACCCGATTTCCTGATTACCCGATTACCTGATTTCCTGATTTCCTAATTACCCCATCTCCCAATAACCCTAATACCTAACCCCTAACCCACCTAAAAAACGAATCATTTTTTTCTGAAGGATATTCACTCTAGACAATAGTTCATTATAGGCATCCTGATTTATGTAGTGACTTAAATAAGCAATTTCTATTTGGGTTTCGAGTTCAAAAGAAGAGCCAATAGCTATATGGATGAATTGACGCATATCTGCCACCGTTCTTCGTCCACATCCTTCCGCAATATTTGATGGAATGGATACTACAGATCTTTTCATTTGCATCGACAAAGCGAATTTTTCATGGGCAGGAAAGAATTTTGTTATCTCATTAATGTCTTTAGCTAAGGTTACAGACAATCTCCATATGTCTAAAGTTTTAAAATCTTTCATTTCTACATTTTAAAATCCAAGCTATAGTACTTCAGTATCATTGTTATTAGGTATTTCCCGTATTTTTTTAGAAATCGGGGTGGGGAATTTGGTAATCGGGGGATCAGGTTATCAGGTAATCGGGATATCGGGGGATTGGGTTGTTAGGTTTGCATTGGTCTACAAGATAGTTCTACCCGATTACCTGATAACCTGATCACCCGATCCCCCCGATTTCCCTAAATTGCAACTCATATGACAATCGAAGAACTATATAATATCTACCTGCAAAATCCCTCCATTCAAACCGACACCAGAAAACTCAAACAAGGTGATATTTTCTTTGCCTTGAAAGGTCCCAACTTTAATGGTAACACTTTTGCTGCTAAAGCACTAGAAGCAGGTGCGGCTTATGCTGTCATTGATGAAATACAGCAAGCAAAAGATGAAAGAATGATTTTGGTTCCGGATGTTTTGCAAGCATTACAAGATCTGGCATCTTATCATAGAGATCAATTCAAGATACCTTTTATAGCCATTACCGGAAGTAATGGAAAAACAACTACTAAGGAACTAGTATCGTCTGTTCTAGCGTCACATTATAAAACTTATACGACACAGGGCAATTTAAATAATCACATCGGTGTTCCATTAACCATTTTAAGTATTCGTAAAGATGCGGAGATGGCAGTCATTGAAATGGGGGCCAATCATCAGAAAGAGATTGCTAGTTATTGCGTGTATACAAAACCTACCTATGGACTCATTACCAATTGTGGCAAAGCTCATTTGGAAGGTTTTGGAGGTATAGAAGGCGTAAGAAAAGGGAAAGGTGAACTGTACGACTATATCAGAGCACATAACGGCACCATTTTTATGTATGATGATTATGATTATCTACATAACATGAGCGCCGGGATACAGCAAAAGCAGATATATGGAACTAAAAACGGAAGCATTGTTGGAGAAGTAAAAACCAGTGAACCATTTTTAGAAGTCTTGATCACAAAAGGCTTAGAAAAAAAACACATCAGTACTCAATTGGTGGGTGACTATAACCTTCCGAATGTATTATGTGCTATAGCTATCGGGAAATATTTTGCGGTACCGGAGGATAAGATCATTACAACCATTGAAGCATATGCACCATCCAACAGTAGATCACAGATGTTAGAAAAAGATGGCAATCATATTGTGTTAGATGCCTATAATGCTAACCCCACCAGCATGCGTGCAGCCATTGAGAATTTTGCAAAATTTCCATCTCAAGAAAAAGTGTTGATGCTGGGCGGCATGATGGAATTGGGAGAAGATAGCATAATAGAACACCAACAAATAGTAGATCTCATTAATCAATACAGTTGGAAAAAGGTAGTCTTGGTAGGGGGCGATTTCATACATACCCAACACAACCACCTCTATTTCCCCACTTCGGCTGATGCTACAAGATGGTTTCAAGAACAAGCACTCAAAAATACCTACGTTCTGATTAAAGGTTCCAGGAGTATGCAGATGGAGAAGATTCTGCAATAGTGCATGATCGATTGTTTTGTGTATTCTTTCGCCTTTTTTTGAGCGAAGGATAGGACGCAGATTTTTATGATGGGTTATGATTTCGTTTGATTATTGTATTGTCTTACTTCTTCCTCACGTTCCTCAATAATCCTTCGTCGCATGTAATCACCATGGGTGATTACTGCTCCTCAGGATGACTGTTTCCTCCCCGGCTTTTAAGTACAATCTCCGTCATCCTGAGGAGCGTTCCGACGTCAGTCGGAAATCGCGACGAAGGATCTGGCGTACTGCATAAAGTTTGACGTACTAAAAAAATAGACCACAGATTTTTATGATGATTATGATGAATAGAATATCATAACCATCATAAAAATCCGCATTCCATCCTTCTCAAAAATGAATTACTTCAACATGACAAATGTCACGCTATGTCTGAAAAATCTTATGGAACTTTACCGCATGATTAAAGCGTTACCTTTACGCCATAAATTTTCCTATCATGCCTAATGCAACAAAAAAACCTTGGTATCTCTACAGTGTACTAACCAATCGTTGCCCGAGGTGCAGAGAGGGCAGGATATTTAAAAGTCAAGAGCCTTATAAATTCAAGACCAATGTAGATATGCATGAAAGATGTCCGGTTTGTAATCAACCCACTGAGATCGAAGTCGGATTTTATTATGGAACCGGATATGTGAGTTATGCATTATCTGTTGCTTTCCTGGTTTCAACATTTGTTGCATGGAAAGTATTGATCGGCATGACATTCTCCATCGATGATAACCGTATCTTCTATTGGATGGGGACCGCTTTTGTACTATTGTTCATCATCCAACCCTTGATCATGCGTTTATCAAGATCACTTTGGTTAAGCTGGTTTGTAAAGTATGATCCTGATTGGAAAGATCATCCCATCGAAGAGCCGGAAAGAATTGTACCCGAACAAATGAATAACTGGTAATCAATTATTGACTTTTCTTTCGAAATGTATTGATCAAAGATGCCGTTGAATCAGACATATTGATCTTGACAGCTATACCACCACTTTTGATGTATCCAATGTAATGACAGCTGTCTTTTTGTGCAGCAACATAAAGCGTCTTCACAATTTGTCCATCTGCAAAACAAAAGAATTTGACATCATACTCGCAAGCAGGATTCACTGCAAATGAATTTTTCATTTCTACGCGTGTGATCTTTTGAATGAATGCAGTATCATTCACGCCCAATCTTGTAAATACTTTTTGATCATTGATATTCGGGAAGAAATGCATATCAATACTATCAACACTTTTGATCTCAGGTAATGGATGAAGATCCACAATCAACGAATCAGATGCTACACTTCCAGGAGATAAGCTTTCTTCATTCGATTGACACGCATATAAAAAATAAATAGAAATAGATAAGAGTATTAAGTAGCGCATATCAAGATCATTTAATCACAAAGAAATAAAAAAACCGCTCTTGAGTAGAGCGGTTTTTCAATATAGTATTCAATATTATTGTCCTTTTGCGGGGAATCTTGTCCAACTAGCCATCCAGTTAGTGGTACCGAAAGCACCTACATAAGTTGTCGCACTAAAGAAAGCATCTAAGCCTGTAAAGCTAGCACCTGCCAATGCATCTGAACCTGTAGCAGGTAACAGATTGGGGTTTGTAATTGTGAATGGAGATGTCAATTTGATATCAGCAGCATTTGCATAAGTCTTACATCCTTCTGCCTCAGCCTTGGTTCTAATTGCAGCAGCAGTCAATGTTGCGGATGTTAAACCTGATACTCTATACGGATCAGCAACTGCATGTACTAAGTTGTTTTTGAACTCAGAAGTACCTCCAGCAGCGCTGTAGTCGTTTGCTGTACCATCAGACTCCATTGAGAAGCCACCTTTCTGCCAGCCCATCAGGATAGAGTTGCGTAAAACAAAACGTACCGCTCTTCTCCATCTGTTACCAAAGTTGTGGTTAGCAGCAGTACCTGCAGCATTATTAGGACCTACAAAAGTAAAGTTGCTCAATACCGGGCGAGTATATGGAGTAGCAGTTGTACCTGAACCATCGTTATCAGCTTCGATACCATTACCGGCATCACCATTATCAACGAATGCAGGGTCACGCAATGCAACAGCAAATTGAATTTTACCTGTATAACCGAAATCAAAATCAAAATCATCGTCAGCTGTAGCAAAAGCAACCAGGTATTTAGCATTTACATTACCACCAAAGAACTCATACGCATCATCATTGCCGTATACGATCTGGATATTTTCAATAGTAGTTCCGCTACCTACACCACCCAAAGTCAGACCATTGATCTCAGAACCAGGGAAAGCTGCAATACCTGCATACTCAATACGAACATATTTCAATGTACCTGAATTATCAGTAGCATTGCTACCACCATAAGGACGATCCAAACCACCTTCGATCACCGGAGTTGAAGTACGGTTTGTTGGAGCATTACCTAAGATGATCAATCCACCCCAATCACCAGGATTACGTGCACCTGCAGCCTGACCAGAGGTCATAATGATAGGTTTATCTGCAGTACCATTCGCTTGAATCTTTCCACCACGCTCAATACAAAGAGCTCCTTTTTCTGTGTTATCACTTTTAATAGTAGTACCCGCTTCAATGGTCAATGTAATTCCATTAGGAACATATACATAACCTTTTAAAGTCCATGTTTTATCAGCTGTCAGCGTCTTATTAGCTGTTAACGTACCGGATAAAATGGTCTCATTAGGATTAACAGGAGGTGCAATAACATCATCTTCATCATCATTTTTTGAGCAAGATGTCATAGCAGCTACAGCCAACGCTACTAAAGCAAGACGGGAAATCATAAGTGAACGTATCATTTTCAATGTTTTTATGCTGCAAAAGAATCGCTTTAATGTAATGGGTATGTTACGCCAGCGTTAACTAATTGTTACCTGGTAGTACGTTGATGGCTTATGGTCCATAGTCCATGGTCCATGGTAAAGAGAGAAAGAGTCTTAGAAGTAAGATAATGCCCTTTAGATTTGTTTGATGGGTTAACAGTAGAACATATTACTGCCATAAGCTATGAACCATAAGCCATGAACTATGGACGAAATAAAAAGAGGCTGTACCAAACTTGATACAGCCTCACATCTATCAAATATTTAAGCCGAATTAGAAATTATAAGAAAAACCGATACCAAAGCTGGAACCAAACAAGTTACTCCACTGAATTCTGTCTTCACTGCTCTTGTATGCTCTATTCTCTTTCTTAGACTCTACGTTATTGTAGAAGATCTGTCTGGTATTCAGCAGGTTGGCCATATTGATCTTGATCTCCCCTTTTTTCTTCATGACTTTTTTAGACAATTGAAAATCCAAAATACTTCTGCCATTCTCATACACATCAGGAATACCAAATGCACCTACAGTTTCAATACGCTGACCAATTCTGTTAAAGAGCACTGTGCTACTCCAATCTGCTTCCGCATCAGCGTACGTCAGACTTAAGTTTACGAGATAAGGTGATTGTCCTTGCATAGGCCTCTTCGTATCATAAGGATTTGAAGAGTTATCCAGATCAACTGTAGACTTGATCAATGATGTATTGGCACTAAAAGTGGTGTTGTTCCAAAATTTACCATCACCAAAGAAAGAGAGTTTTTTGCGCAGATCTAATTCAATACCATAAGCATAAGCATTATCCGGATTGAAGTAAGTGATCACCTGATATTCGAGTGATGACTCGCCAGACATACGCTGTTCAATAGGCCTGTTAAAATGCTTGAAGAACAATGAAGCTGAAATGATCTCTCCACTCTGAGGATAGGTTTCAAAACGAAGATCGATATTGGTATTCTGACTTCTTTCCAAAGCACCGTTACCACGAATGATCGCAGCTCTTACGAAATCAAAATAAGAGAAGTTAGCCACTTCACGGAAATCAGGTCTTGATACCGTTCTTGATGCTGAGAAACGAAGATTTGATTTATTGCTAAAGCTATAGATCAAATTCGCAGATGGAAGGATGTCCAGATAGTTTTTCTTGATGATGGTATTGGTTCCTGAAACGTTACCTGTTTCTACTTCATAGTTAAAAGTTTCCACACGTACACCCCAGATCAATCTCCACTTTTCATTGAACTTATTATCCAACATCAGGTAAGAACCTGTCAATAAAGAATTCGCATCGTAACGATCTGTATTGTTAGTGATATCATTCAGATAAAAACCTTCAGCATACATATTACCGTCGTTGAATACTTGTCCGGCAGGTAGAGTCAACAATGCAGTATTGAAATTATTAGGGCTCGCTGCTTCATAACGGAATGCGCGGGCATCAAATTCACGAATTTTATATTGAGCAAGGAATCCTGCTTTGAATGTAGATGTAGTATTACCCCAATTAAGTTGCTTACTATAATCGGCTTTACCACCCAATGTATTCTCCAATAATTCGCTCCAGAAACGATAGGTATTTCTTAATGCGATACCATAAGGAATTGATTTATCATCCTGTTGAGATAAGCTCTTCTGATAAGGCTGAGAACGATAGTCAGGTTGATCTTTCTGCGTAAAAGCATAGTTCAAATTCCATTTAATCTTATCATTCTTTTGACCAACTGCATGCTCACCTTCCAGCTGTGTACTGAAAATGGTTTTTACCATAGCAATGGCAATTCTATTCTTATTGATGTATTGAAGATCGTTGAAGTTAGCACCTTCTCTGATCGTATTGGTATTATCAAAAACCCTATTGAACAGGTTTTTCAATACAAATTTGTTCTTACCCTTTTTATAACCCACATTCAATAAAGCACCTAAGCTGGTACTGAAAGAATAAGAAGTATCTGCATAATCAAAAAGCAGGTTATTAGTTCCTGTTGCATCACCGTATTGTTGTCTATCAGTAACTTGAATGGTTTGTGAGTTTCTATAAGTCACTGCACCCAATACACCATAAGTACCACCTTTTTTACCATTGAACTTCTTAGCGAAGTTGATCTGACCGTTTAAGCCGGGTAGTGCCTTAGAAATATCATCTCCATAAGTGTTATACATTCTTCTGGAAACTTCGATCTTTTGATCTGTAGACAAAGCTCGCCATCTGTTGGTAGAAGGAAAACGAGAAGGGAAGGTTCTTGTACCATCATCAAAACCCAAATAATCTAAACTACCTCTATGACCGATATTAAAATCTTTACCGGTAGAAATGGTGTTGTATGAAGTAGAGAATGCCAATCCAAAAGCGTTCTTGTATGGAATATCTTTAGTAGTCACCTGAACAATACCACCGGAAAATTCACCGGGCATATCAGGAGTAGCGGTTTTGTTGATCAGTACGTTATCGATCATATCTGAAGGCACCACATCAAAAGAGAATGTTCTTCTATCAGGCTCAGTGCTAGGCATTACTGCACCATTAATGGTTGCAATATTATAACGGTCATTCAGTCCACGTACGATTACATATTTATCATCCTGAACACTGGTACCTGTAACACGCTTTAATACCTCACCCACATTACGATCAGGAGATTTTTTGATAGACTCAGAAGAAATTCCATCAGATACACTGGTATTATTTTTCTGCATACTTAATACTGCATTAGCAGACTCACGACGAGCAGGTGTAGCAGTTACTACTACTTCATCCAATTCCTTCTTTTGTTCTACCAGTACGATATTGAGTTCATTCAACTGTCCGTTAGTAACAGTAATCTCATTGATCGTTTTGGTTTTATATCCTGTCAGAGAAAAAGTAAGCTCATAAGAACCCGGAGCTAGTCTGATGCTAAAGCGGCCTTCCACATCTGTAGTAACGTTGATCTTTTTAGCCGCATTATAAATAGTTACCCCGGTCAGTACTTCATTATTAGAAGCAGAAGTTACTTTTCCGGAAAGTGTTCCTGTTTGAGCAGATAACACAGAGAGCAACAGGAAAGATAAAAGGGTTAAGAACGTAGATTTCACAGTGTTTATTTTGCCGCAAAAGTATTACCGCAATGTTACCGCTATGTTACCCCAATGTTAAGGGAATATTACCTGACGGTATTTAAGGGGATATTAATGTAAAATCCTAGAAGTAAGGTAGATTAAAAAAAATAGCCGAAGTAGAAACTTCGGCTCTGCTTTTAATCCGTACCCTATGAAAACAATCTTTTCCCGATCAAATCGGGATGAATCATTTAAATCGCCTGTTGATTTTTTCCTCACGGGATACGACACTTATAACGCAGGTCATTGTCTTTTTATTTTATACGGATAGAAAAAAATTTAAATACTGCGCTTAATCGTTATTTATTGTGAATTTTGCAGGATGATATTGATTGATACCCACTGTCATTTATATTCAACCGAATTCGGAGAAGAAATACCCGATATTATTGAAAAAGCCCAAAAAGCTGGCGTCGAGAAGTTTTACTTACCTGCTATTGATAGTGAAGTGATCCAAGCCATGCTTGATCTCGAAGCTACATACCCCAACACATGTTTTGCAATGATGGGACTTCATCCTTGTTCTGTGAAAGAAAATGTGGAGGAAGAACTGTCGATTGTAAAGGAATGGCTTGACAAAAGGGATTTTGTGGCAGTCGGTGAGATAGGCCTTGATTTTTATTGGGATAAGACCTTCGTGGCGGAACAGAAAAAAGCATTTGATGTACAAATGAGTTGGGCTCTATCGATGAACAAACCCATCGTGATTCATACCCGAAATGCCATGCAAGAAACCATTGATATGGTTAAACCTTATGCAAAGAAGGGATTGAAGGGAATATTTCATTGTTTTAGCGGTAGCTATGAATCTGCTAAACAAATCATTGATATGGACTTTCTTTTAGGTATTGGCGGCGTTCTGACTTATAAAAATGCAGGATTACCCGCTGCATTGGAGAATATTGGTTTAGAGCATATGGTATTAGAAACTGATGCCCCTTATTTAAGTCCGGTTCCATACCGAGGCAAGAGAAATGAAAGCAGCTATCTCCTAGAAATAGCGATCAAACTGGCAGAGGTCAAGAAAGTGTCTTTAGAAGATATTGCTACGATTACCACTGCCAATGCTCAAAAAATATTCGGAAACTGAGTGGCGAAGCGTTATTTTTGCAGTCCTCAAAAAAGTTCTTTCAGTTAAAATAACATAAATACAGAGAGGTGTCCGAGTGGTTGAAGGAGCACGCCTGGAAAGTGTGTATACGGGAAACCGTATCGAGGGTTCGAATCCCTTCCTCTCTGCATACTTAACTTTTCTTTACCACACCAGGTAATTCACTCTTTAGAATTTCGTCATTGCACTATTGATCTTCCTATCATCTGTCAACTATCAACTGTCAACTAATTAATTCCCTCAAACCGAAACCCTCTCTCCGAAAAATGTTTCAGCACTTTAGGTAATGCCACTGACATCCGATCCCAGGCTTTTTCACTGTCATGGAATAAAATAATGGAGCCGGGTTGGGTATGATAGAGCACATAAGCCAGACAAGCTTCTCCTGTAAGACGTGTATCAAAATCAGCACTCAACACATCCCACATGATGATCTTTTTTTGTTGCTGTTGTAAACTTTTTATTTGCGAACGTTTGATACGTCCGTAAGGCGGTCTGAAAAGATTGGAAGCGATAGATCGCTCAGCCATTGCAATATCATTCAAGTAAGTAACATCATCCGTTTTCCACCCGTTCAGATGATGTTGTGTGTGATTACCAATTGAATGTCCCTCAGCAATGATACGCTGATAGATTTCCGGCTCTGCAACCACATTTTTTCCAATACAAAAAAAAGTAGCTTTTGCCCCATAAGCAGCCAACTGCTCCAATACAAATGGCGTTGCCTGGGGATGCGGACCATCATCAAATGTGAGATAGATCTTCTTCTCCCCCTCTACCGGCATTCTCCATACCAAAGAAGGATACAAACTGCGCAGCCAAAAGGGAGTTTTTGTAAGGTACATAGTGTAAATATAGCTTATAGTCGATAGTCCATAGTCCATGGCAAAACATTCGGGATCAACCATGGACTATGGACCATCGACTATGGACTAACACTTATCTTTGCTTCATGAACAAAAAAGTACGTGTACGTTTTGCCCCTTCTCCTACCGGAGGACTGCATTTAGGGGGTGTGAGAACTGTATTATTCAACTACCTGTTTGCTAAGAAGCATGGGGGTGATTTTATTCTGAGAATCGAGGATACCGACCAAACCCGTTTTGTTCCCGGTGCTGAAGAATATATTTTTCAAACATTGGAATGGTGCGGATTGATCCCTGATGAAAGTCCGAAGCATGGCGGCCCACATGCACCTTATAGACAAAGTGAGCGCAAAGCAATGTATAAGCAATATGCTGAGCAATTGGTACAGGCCGGTTATGCATATTATGCTTTTGATACACCTGAGGAGTTAGAAGCCATGCGGAATGATTTTAAAACTGCAGAAAACCCTTCTCCACAATACAATCAATTCATTCGTGAAAAGATGCGTAACTCACTTACACTGGGTGAAGATGAAGTAACCCGCTTGATCAGTGAGGGTATGCCTTATGTGATACGTATAAAAATGCCCGCCGGTGAAACAGTTAGTTTCACTGATATGATCCGAGGAGAAGTATCTTTTCAAACCGATCAGGTAGATGATAAAGTATTACTCAAGGCCGATGGTATGCCAACTTATCATCTTGCCGTAGTGGTAGATGATTATCTGATGAAGATATCACATGCATTTCGCGGAGAAGAATGGTTGCCCTCTGCTCCCGTTCATATTCTGTTATGGAAATATTTAGGATGGGAAAAGGATATGCCGGAATGGGCACATCTTCCACTGATCTTAAAACCCGATGGCAATGGTAAACTCAGTAAAAGAGATGGTGACAGATTAGGCTTCCCCGTATTTGCGATGGACTGGACAGATCCTAAAACCAACGAAACCACTATCGGATTTAGAGAAAGAGGATTTCTTCCGGAAGCATTTGTGAATCTATTGGCCGTGCTGGGATGGAATGATGGTACCGATCAGGAAATATTCACCATCTCTGAGCTGATCGAAAAATTCTCTATGGATCGCGTTCATAAAGGTGGTGCTAAGTTCGATTATGAAAAAGCGAAGTGGTATAACCATGAATGGATCAAGCAATCGAATGCCGTAAAACTTACTCCTTTTGTGCAACAGACTTTGGCCAGCAATAATATCCAAGTTACAGATACCCACTTACTGCATAAAGTCATTGATCTCGTAAAAGAGCGCTGTACATTATTATCAGACTTCACAGCTCAAAGTCATTTTTTCTTTCAGTCACCAACGCAAGTTGATATTGATGCGATCAAACCTAAATGGGATGAGAAAAAAAATCTCTTCTTTACAGAGTTGATACGTGCCTATGAACTCAGTACACTTTGGGAAGCTTCTGATTTAGAAAAAGAATTTAAAGAACTCGCAGCAGCGAATCAATTAAAGCCGGGTGAGCTGATGCTACCATTTCGCATCATGTTAGTGGGGGGCAAGTTTGGTCCGGGTGTATTTGATATTGCTGCACTGATTGGAAAAACAGAAACTGTTGCACGGATCAAGCATACGCTTGGATTGGTTGGTTAAGATATATGAATTGCCACTGAAGCTACTGATGTACACTGAATGATTCTGTGTTTCTCTGTGCCTTCTCCGCCAGAGTCCTTTGGACAGTGGCAATTTGATTTTCAGTTGTATCTTACCGGAAACAAACCACATGAAGAACGCTACCAGACTATTGTATCTCTTAGCGATTGTACGTTTTGTACTTCCATTCTTATTGGTTCATCCTTCCTATCAGTTACATCGTGATGAATATCTTTATTTAGCTGAAGGCCATCATCTTGCCTGGGGATTTTTAGAAGTCCCGCCCATGCTCTCATTCATGGCATACATCAGCAATGCTTTAGGTGCTACTGAGTTTTGGGTGAAGTTCTGGCCTGCCTTATTTGGCTCTTTGATTTTGCTGATGATGGGTAAGATCATCCTCCGTTTAGGAGGAAGAAGCTTTGCAATCTTATTAGCTTCTCTACCTTTTCTATTTACGGGTTATATCAGAATGTTCTATTTCTTCCATCCTAATTTCCTAGATGTATTTTTTTGGACACTCAATGCTTATACATTCATACGTTTTATTGATACGAAGAAAAATGGATGGTTATACATCTTTGGTATCAGCATTGGATTAGGTATGTTGAGTAAATACTCAGTTGCATTTTATACCACTAGTTTATTAATCGGACTTTTACTAACAAAGAATAGATCCATCTTCTTCAATAAACACTTGTACTTCTCAGCTGCGCTTTCATTATTCATAATGTTGCCCAATATGATCTGGCAGTACCAACATGGGTTCCCGATTTTCATTCACATGGAAGAGCTGAAAGAAACTCAATTACAGTTCATTGATCCCAAAGATTTTCTGATCGATCAGATAATGATGTTCCTGCCTTGTGTTTTTATTTGGATCAGCGGTTTGGTGTATGTTTTCTTTTCTTCGGAAGGAAAGAAATATCGAATGATCGGTATCAGTTATTTCGCAGTGATCGCTTTACTAACCTACATGAATGGTAAGAGTTATTATGCGGCAGGTGTATATCCTGTTTTATTTGCATTCGGGGCCTATTGGCTTGAAAAACTTACTGTAGGAAAACTTCACATACTCCGCTATGCAATGGTGTTGTTACCTGTTACTTTGGGTATACTGATCATGCCTTTATTATTACCTGTTTATGCCCCACAAGCATTAGCCGATTGGTATCGATCTAAAAACATTCATACTACTGGTTCATTCAAATGGGAAGACCTTGAATATCATCCATTACCACAGGATTTTGGAGATATGATCGGCTGGAAAGAATTAGCAGAAAAAACGGCTGTAGTTTATAAAAGTTTACCGGAAGCAGACCAAAAGAAAACGATGATCTATTGTCGCGGCTATTATACAGCCGGCGCCTTGAATTATTATGCAAAACAAGTAGGCTTACCGGTTGTATATAGTGACGATGCTTCTTTTTTATTCTGGATGCCGGAACAATATGATTTCAAGCATTTGATACTGGTTGGAAAAAGAATGCCTGATACAGATGATATCGTATTCCAACAATTTGAGAAAGTATCCCTTCGTGATTCTATTGACTACCCATTATTTAGGGAAACAAAAACCAAAATCTTCTTATTTGAAAACGGAAACGACTCATTAAAACCTATTACAGAACGAGGAGTAGCAGCTTTAAAAGCAAGGTTCAGCCGAAAATGAGATTTGCATTCCATTGCTTACTTTTGTGTCTTAAATCGATTGCATGAGTAAGCTCAAACGTCCCATTCGTGTACTGGTTGCCAAGGTAGGATTAGACGGACATGACCGTGGCGCAAAAGTCATCGCCACTGCTTTACGTGATGCAGGAATGGAAGTGATCTACACCGGTCTTCGACAAACACCTGAAATGGTGGTGAACGCTGCCTTACAGGAAGATGTGGATGCCATCGGTATCAGTATCCTCAGCGGAGCTCATATGACAGTATTCCCAAAAGTCATACAGCTACTCAAAGAAAAAGGCATGAATGATGTACTACTCACCGGTGGAGGCATCATTCCCGAAGATGATATGAAAACACTCAATGATATGGGTGTTGGTAAACTATTTGCTCCCGGCACACCTACCGGTGATATTGCAGGTTATATTGCTGAATGGACAGCTGCGAATAGAAACTTTTAATTTTTTTAAGGAGGATAGAACGCAGACTTTTATGATTGGTTATGATCATCATTAATCATAAAAATCTGCGTTCCATCATTCTTATTTCGATACCAAAGTTTATATCTCTGGAAGTCTTAATCTTTTTCTTTTGGAAAGGATACGTATACCCACAATGATGGCTACGCAAATAAAAAGACCCAGATTGTATTCAATACCATAGTATTTCAATCCGAGATAGATCACACCTCCTAAAGCACATGCAGTCGCATATAATTCTCCCCGTTTCAAAAGATTAGGTACTTCACCACAGATCATGTCTGCCAGTAATCCACCAAATGTTGCAGACATCACACCCATGATTACGGAATAACCTTCATTGATTCCATATACCAAACTTCTTTCAATACCACCGACTGTAAACATCCCTAAACCAATTGCATCGGTAAAGAAAATAGCCCTTCGAAAGCGAGTAAAATTGGTATTCAATAAAGAAACGATCAATACAGCTGATACCACCAATCCTAAAGCGAGATAATCATTCACCCAATTCACCGGTCTAACACCGATCAACAGATCGCGGATGGTACCACCACCGTAAGCCGTAACAAACGCCACTACAGCAGCGCCAAAAATATCCATCTGATGTGTTCTTGCCTTTAATGCACCCGTTAAGGCAAAGACAAAAATACCCGTGTATATGATGACCTCTATCAGATTCATACTACAAAATACAAAAGAACAGTATTGCTGCCCTATTTTTGTACAAATACGATTGCCATGTATCAAACCTTAGTTACCGATCTTTCAAATGGTATTTTCACGATTACCATTAATCGCCCCGATAAATTAAATGCCCTCAATCAGCAAGTCATGTCTGATTTGAATGATGTGATGGATGAAGTGTATCAAAACAGTGATATTCAATCAGTGATCATTACAGGCTCAGGACCCAAAGCTTTTGTAGCCGGTGCTGATATCAGTGAATTTAGTGGTGCTTCTGTTGCAGAGGGAAAAGCATTGGCTAAAAGAGGACAAGACATTTTCTTTAAAATTGAAAACTGTCCAAAGCCTGTCGTTGCTTGCGTGAATGGATTTGCATTGGGTGGTGGTTGTGAGTTGGCAATGAGTTGTCATTTTAGAATCGCATCAGACAATGCAAAGTTTGGGCAGCCGGAAGTGAATCTCGGTTTGATCCCGGGTTACGGTGGAACACAAAGACTGGTGCAACTCATTGGTAAGGGAAGAGCAATGGAATTATTGATGGGTGCAGGTATGATCGATGCGGCTACTGCTTTACAATATGGCTTAGTGAATTATGTTGTACCACAAGAAGAATTGATCCATAAAGCCACTACTATTCTTCAGGTGATCAATAGTAAGGCTCCTATAGCTGTGGCTAAATGTATTGAAGCAGCCAATGCAGTATTGGATGAAAGTAAAAATGGATTTGAAGTAGAAGTCAATGCATTCGGCGATTGTTTCGCAACAGAAGATATGAAAGAAGGAACCTCAGCATTCCTTGAAAAGAGAAAAGCCATTTTCAAAGGCAAATAACCCTCTGCGTAACCTCATTTTCTCTTGTTCTCTGTGGTAAAACTTCTTTTTTAAAACCGCAGAGAACAAGAGAAAATGAAGTAGCGTTGAGTCTGACTATTTTTTGATCACTTCTGTAATTGCTTCAGCAATGGGTTGATTAGCAGTGAATGTAAATCCGAGCAACTTCGCAATGGTTTGCGCAAACTGTTTTTGATACAATTGAGAAGGCTGCTTTATTTCACCCAAAGCAGGCGTATTAGGTCCCATCACTGCAAACCATATTTCATCAGCTCCTTCAATATCAGAACCATGACTGGTCCATTTACGTTTATCCTTATCACCTCTTCCATGATCAGTAGTGATCAATAATGTGGTTTTATTTCGGTATTGTGGAGTAGACTGAACATAGTTCCATATCTCTTCGATCCATTTATCTACTTGGGTGGCTGCTTGTAAATAAGAACGGTATTTCCATCCATGTGCCCACTCATCTGTTTCTCCATAGGCGATATACAGCACTCTTGGTTTTTCTTTTTTTAAATATTCCATGGCAGCATAGTGTGTAAATACGTCAAAACACTCTTCCGCCCACATTCTATGACTACCCAATAACATTTTATTGATGAGCGATTCTGCAGCATTAGGTTTTGCCCCACCTGTAGTATCATAAGCAGCTATCACAGGAATACCACTTCTTTTTTCATTCAAAATTCTATTGAATGCCTCCCAAGCACCAAATGCCGCAACTTTTCCCTTGAATCCGGATTGCTGATTCAAAAATTCGAGTACAGTTATATTGGGATTAGCGGGATAGTCATTTGTATTGACCCTTTCATCTGCATAACCGGAAAATATTTCATTATAGCCGGGATAAGAAAACCAATAGGGATTGGTGACATTAACTTTACTTCCCAGTTTACGGTTACCATGAATTTGCCCTTGTTGAACAATTGTTTTCCAGAAAAAGGGCATTAGTTTTTCTCTTCGCTGCACAGCATTCTCAGCCCAATAGTTTTTATAGATCAATAAACTATCTTCCTGATTGTACCTTTTATCAGAAGCCAATATAGGATCCATACCTGTAAATAATTCCTGCCAGCGCAATCCGTCGGTGGTAATAATAATAATGTTCTCGGTTTGTTGTGCGTAACTACTATAGCCAATAATAAACGCAATAACAGAAAAAATAAGTTTCATGGATCGGATGATTTGACTTTTAAAGTAAGCTATCGCGCACTTTTATCAAAACTAAATGAAAAGCTTCGTTGATATGAGAATATCTTTTATCGTGGTTATATAATCACTAAACAAAAAGGCTGCATCGAAATGATGCAGCCTTTTACTATGAATTTGATATCTGTCTAGTAGCCAAATAACTGGGTCAGTGAAAGCTTTTTCACTTCACCATATTTCTCCAGATCTTCCTGCTTAACAGATTTTTCAGATGCTACCACACAATAAGCATACGCTTTATTGGCAATGGTTGATTGATGCAGTTGTTTAAGATCAGCAAAACCAATACTTGCAGCTTTGGTATAAATCTGTTTTCTCAAATCTACATTCACTCCTTTCTTTTCATTGTTCAGATAAGAGAAAAGAATACCATCTTTTGTGATACGCTCAGTTTCATAGTCTTTCAAAAGACTCTTTTTTGCATTCTCAAAAGTCTGCGTTGCTTCAGGTAAATTATTCAACAATTCATTCATGCCGGCTATGGCATCATGAAACTTATCTGCCTGACTTCCTACATATGCTACAAAAGAAAACGCATCATCTTTCTTATTAGGCGTTTGTAAAACTGCAAATGTTGAATAAGCCAATGCTTTTGATTCGCGAATAGTTTGGAATACAATAGCACCCATACCTCCGCCGCCAAAATAGTTATTGAATACATTCACTGCCGCCTCTTTTGATGCATCATACTGATCAAGGTTGCCGATCCAGGTGATCTCCGCTTGTTTCATTTCATAATCAGCAAACAACACCTGATTCTTTGTAAGTTTAGTTCTTTCAAAAACAACAGGTGCAGGTGTTGGAGTCCAACTACTTGGCAGTGTATGTACTTTGGCCAAACCTGCTGAAAACTCATTCAATGGTTTAGATCCGTAATAAAGAATGCGATGCGAATAGTTAAAGAGATTGTGTAAGATGTTGATCAAGTCAGCAGCCTTTACACTTTTTAATTCAGCATCTGATAGCGTATAATTGAAAGGGTTCTTTTCTCCATAAGCGCCATAATTGCGCAACGCATTCATGATCACATTTTTATTGAGCTTGTTATTGGCTCTGGTTCTATCCAAACGATTGATCAAACTAGCCAGTGCAGCATCATCCGCCTTACAGTTACGTACCAATTGTTCCAGTAAAGCAACTGCTTTATCGAAGTTCTCTTCTAATCCATTCAATGAAATGGTGGTAACATCATTACCTGCATTTGCATTAAAACTACATGCCAGATTATAAAACTCTTTGCTGATATCTTCAGCAGAATATTTATCTGTACCTATGAACTGTAAATATTGTAATGCAAGAGGAAGCAGTTTGTTATTCCATGTACCCATATCATAGTAATAGTACATACGGAAAAGGCTGTTCTCTTTATTCTGAACATAGAGGACATCAGCATTACCTAACTTACCTTTCTGCATATCCTTACTATAATCCAACCATACAGGCTGAACAGTACCCAATGGCTTATCATTGATAGCTTTCAGGAACGGAGATTGTTTATCCGCATTGGTTTCTACAGCAGTGATCGGTGGTTTCTCCACTTTAACGACATTACCACTTTCTCCTTTTCTTTTGTAGAGCAATACATAGTTATCCTTGAAGAAATTATTCGCAAAAGCCACCAATTCCTGTTTAGAGATCTTACTCATATCATCCAATACCGCAACATCCTGGTTCCATTTGGTTCCTTTATGTTTGATGAAACCATCTGTGATCTCTTCTACACGATTACCATTGTTTTCCAATCCTTGTAATTGAGCCAATTTGAAATTGGCAACGATGGCTTTGATAAGGCTTTCATCGAAGTTCCCTTTTTTAAGGATATCCAGCTGTCCCATGATCAGGTCTTTCACTTCTTCCAGTGTTTGTCCTTGTTTTGGAGCTGCAGAAATATTGAATACGCCATAATCTTTATATTGACGAACACCCGCACCTGAACGAAGTACTTTTTGTTGTTTATTCAAATTCAGATCCAATAAACCTGCTTTACCATTAGATAAAATAGAAGATGCGAGTACTGCCAACAAAGCTTCTTTAGAATCTGCAGCACTTGTTCTGAAACTAAACTGAAGACTCTCAGCACTAGGACCGTAAATATCTTTTACGATTGCTTGTGTGATGGGTTTCTCAGGCGCCGGCTTATATTCAGGTACAGGGTTTGCTTTCATGTACTTGAATTTGGCATCGATCATAGCGATCACTTTATCAGGATCAAAATCACCTGCTAAAACGATGGCCATATTATTGGGCACATAATATTTTCTGTAATAATCCCTGATCGCATTCAAAGAAGGATTTTTTAAATGCTCAATCGTACCGATGGTGGTTTGTTGTCCATAGTTGTGTGTGGGGAATAAATAGTAATGAGAAGCTTCCTGCAATTTCCAACCATCTTCATCCAAGGTTCTGTTCTTCTCTTCGTATACTGCTTCTAATTCAGTATGAAAAATTCGGAGGATCGGATTACGGAAACGTTCTGCTTGTACATCCAGAAATTTATCCAATGCGTTAGCAGGTATGTCTTCTTCATAAACTGTCTCTTCAACCCATGTATGTGCATTGGTACCTTGTGCTCCCATTGCCGCCATCATTTTGTCATACTCATTAGCGATCGCAAACTTGGCAGCTTCACCTGAAACCTTATCGATCTCTTTATAGATCTCTTTTCTCTTTTCTGTATCCTTTGTTGAATTGTATTGCTCATAAAGCTGATCGATCTTATCCAACAAGGGTTTTTCTTTTGCCCAATCAAGGGTTCCGAATTTATCGGTTCCTTTAAACAGCATATGCTCCAGGTAGTGAGCCAATCCGGTATGCTCTCTCGGATCTGTATTACTACCCGCCCTTACGGGTATACGTACTGAGATACGTGGTTCTTTTTTATTCGGCGATAATACGACCGTCAGACCATTAGATAAGGTATAATACCTCGCTGCCATCGGGTCATTGGTCACATAACGATACGTGTAGCCATTGGAAGTGGCTTGCTTCCACTCATACTTTTTTTGTGCTGTTGCTGCGAAGCCAACCAACAACAGCAATAACCATAGTTTTACTCCTTTCATAATGCAGTTTTAGAAATTGGAAGATAAAAAAAAGGGGGTTGAAAAGATCTGTTAAAATGTTAATCCCCCATTTGTAAATGATGAATGGAAAGCTGTTGAAATCACGACCTCGTCTATACCCCAAATATTTATTCAAAACCTTAAAGTTCCTGCATTTCTATGCCCATTCCCTGCTCATCTTCCCTACCTTTGCAGCAAATTTTAATCTACCTGATCAACAAAAAATCATAACGATGGAATTCCGTATTGAAAAAGACACCATGGGTGAGGTAAAAGTACCCGCACATGTTTATTGGGGAGCCCAGACACAACGCAGTATCGATAATTTCCGTATTGCGCAGGATATCAATAAAATGCCGAAAGAGATCATACAGGCATTTGCTTATTTGAAAAAAGCAGCAGCACTCACCAATCGTGACGCAGGTGTGTTGGCTGAAGAAAAAGCGGCTTTAATCGGACAGGTATGTGATGAGATACTAGAAGGAAAATTAGATGATCAATTTCCATTGGTAGTTTGGCAAACGGGTTCAGGTACGCAGAGCAATATGAACGTGAATGAAGTAGTGGCGTATCGCGGTCATGTGATCAAAGGTGGTAATCTTGCCGATAAAGAGAAATTTCTACACCCGAATGATGATGTCAATAAATCACAATCATCCAATGACACTTTCCCAACAGCGATGCATATTGCTGCTTATAAAATTTTATTGGAAGTAACTATTCCCGGCATCAAAAAACTAAGAGATACGCTGGCTGCAAAAAGCAAAGCGTTTATGCATGTAGTGAAAATCGGTCGTACCCATTTTATGGATGCCACTCCATTGACACTCGGACAAGAGATCAGCGGTTATGTAAGTCAGTTGGATCATGGGTTAAAAGCCATCAATAATACATTGGCGCACTTGAGTGAACTGGCTTTAGGTGGTACAGCGGTAGGTACCGGTATCAATACCCCAAAAGGATATGATGTAAATGTTGCAAAACACATTGCGCAGCTAACCGGATTACCTTTTGTAACTGCAGAAAATAAATTTGAAGCACTGGCTGCACATGATGCCATTGTGGAAGCACATGGCGCATTAAAAACAGTTGCAGTTAGTTTGATGAAGATCGCGAATGATATTCGCATGCTGAGTTCAGGACCTAGAAGCGGTATCGGTGAAATCTTTATTCCGGATAATGAACCGGGATCTTCGATCATGCCAGGCAAAGTAAACCCAACACAATGTGAAGCATTGACCATGATCGCCGCACAGGTGATGGGGAATGATGTAGCCATCAATATTGGTGGTGCCACCGGACATTTTGAGTTGAATGTATTCAAACCGGTGATGATCTATAATTTCTTACACAGTGCAAGACTGATCGGTGATGGTTGCGTGAGCTTCAATGATAAGTGTGCAGTAGGTATTGAACCTTTGGAAGCCAATATCAAAAAGCATGTGGATAATAGTCTGATGCTGGTAACTGCGTTGAATACCAAGATCGGATATTATAAAGCAGCGGAAATTGCACAGAAAGCACACAAGGAAGGAACAACCTTAAAGGAAATGGCAGTGAAGTTAGGTTATCTCACACCGGAAGAGTTTGATCAGTGGGTAATTCCGGGGGATATGGTGGGAGAGATTAAATAAGCTCCTGTTATAGAAATAAATAAGCCGCAGATTCGCAGATTAGAAAATATAATCTGCGAATCTGCGGCTTTTATTGTATTACTTTCCGTAAACTTTTTTACCCCCTGAATAAGTAGCCGTCACCTTAACATCCAATATTTTCTCCGGCGCTACTTTCATCAAATCATTATCGAGGAAAATAAAATCAGCTTTCTTTCCTTTCTCCAAACTACCGATCTCATTTTCCATAAAGCTGGCTTTCGCTGCCCAGATGGTCATTCCGCGAATGGTCTCTTCACGGGTTAATGCATTCTCCATTTGAAATCCGTTTTCAGGAAATCCTTTCGCATCTTTTCTCACAACTGAAGCAAGAAATGTTTTGAACGGAGAAATATCTTCCACAGGAAAATCAGTTCCTAAGGGTATCCATCCATTTTGTTGCAACAGTTGTTTAAATGCATATGCTCCCTTCACACGATCCGGACCTAAACGATCTTCTGCCCAGTACATATCACTCGTTCCATGTGTTGGCTGAACAGATGGAATCACACTTGCAGATGCAAATAATTTAAAATCATCGGGATGAATGACTTGTGCATGTTCAATGCGCCAGCGCTTATCATTTTTACCACCTAGGTATTTGTTGTAGATATTCAAGATCTCACGATTGGCACTGTCGCCTATAGCATGAGTACACATTTGGAAATCTGTTTTAGATAAAACACCTGCCAATGAATCGTAATGATTTTTATTTCTTAGCAAGAAGCCGCTCCAATCTTTTCTATCACTATAATGTTTCAACAAACAAGCACCACGACTTCCCAATGCACCATCCGCATATACTTTGATACCTTTTACAAACAGCTTATCAGTTTTATATGGACCTTTCGGTAAAAACTTTTCGTAGTTCGATGCATCATCACTCAACATGACGTACAAACGCATATTGAGTTTTCCTTCTTTTTGTAAAGTATCAATGGCCTCCACATCTGTATAATGCAGACCACAATCAGTGATCGTTGTCAAGCCTTGTGCAAAACAGTTTTTCTCTGCTGCTTGTAACCATTGCACATAGGTTTCTTTGGTAGGATCAGGAATTTGAGCGTACACTTTGTTATCGGCATTATCGATCAATACGCCCGTCAATACCCCATTTTTCACTTCTATAGAACCACCTGTGATCGTTTGTCCAGCTTTGATCCCTGCCAGATCCAATGCTTTCTGATTAGCAATGGAAGCATGTCCATCCACACGTGTCAACACCACGGGTTTATCCGGAAATAGTTTATTGAGTTCTTCATTAGTGGGAAAATTTTTTCCCGGCCAGCGGTTTTGATCCCATCCTCTACCTTGTATCCAATACAGATCAGGATGTTCATCTGCAAAAGCTTTTACACGTGCCACTGTTTCTTCCCAAGTATTGGTACCAAACAGATCTACCTGAAATAATGAGCGACCATACCCTACAAAATGCGCATGCGCATCGATAAGTCCCGGATATACTGCTTGTCCGGCAGCATCTACTTTTTCATCACTGGAATATTTTTTTAGAATATCATCATTGCTACCCACTTCAAGGATCACTCCATCTTTAATGGCCATGGCTTCTGCTGTACTGAAAGAAGAGTCAACGGTGTAGATGACAGCGTTGTGGATGATGAGGTCTGCTTTGTTGTTAGAACAGGCTGTTACAAAGAACAGCAACAAGATAGAAAGATATCTCATAAGCATGCTTTAGGATTTCATTATCCATGAAGGTAACAAAACTCACCAAGCAAATGATACACCGGCCAACAAAAACGGTAATCTTGGTAAGAGAACAGGTAAACTTTTCTTTTTAGCGAAGAAGATCACAAGGTTTCAACCCGGTATGCTTTTTAAATGCGGCTGAGAAGTGAGAGATGGAAGAATAACCTAACAATGCAGAAACATCCGTTACACTCAATCCTTTTTCATACAGCAAGTATTTCGCATGTTCCATTCTTTGTTGCTGATAAAAATCGAATATCGTTGTACCAAAGATCTCTTTGAAGCCTTTTTTAAGATAGCATTCATTCATGGCCACCTTACGGCTTAATTCTTTGATCGTGATCGGATCGCCAATATGTTGAAGGAGAATTTCTCTGGCCTGATAAATACGATCGCGACCACTTTCATCTGCCAAAAACTTACAGGTAAAGCCTTCTTCTTTTTCGTCGACCAAGCAATCCAAACTGTACAATAACAGTTCATGTACTTTGGCATTCACGAAAATATTTTCAAGCGCTCCTGTATAGCTATGATTCAATAAAGAATCCAGTGCATTTCTTTTTCTGTTACAAAGCGGAAATACTTTGGTAAATGCATGGGGATGACGAAAAGCCAACACCTCATCTTTACGGTTACTCAACTTTACATTATGTACGAACTGATGCAAAAAAGTAGAAGTAAAATGAAAGGTAAATACATCCACTGTTTGATGTTTCCCGCTACATTGATTGGTAGGAAGTTCAACACATTGAGCACAGCTTTTCTCAGCACAATAGCGATTTCCGGTGGTACAATAACGAAGTTCGAGATAATTATCTTCAGGTTTGCGATCGTTGTAATGATATACCATCATACCCGTGTCTTCCGCTACCCAAGGATGTTGGGCATATAAACGCCTGATATTGTAATGAATAGAACCGGGAATATGCTGCTCCTTATGGTATAAAACATCCAAAGAAGGTTCCACTCCACTCTTATGCGCTACTCTCAGTATATCCATTACTTCTATCATCAGGATACAAAATTAATGTATAAACATCAAATTAACGGAAATGGGTTTCATAAGGTTGTCATAACACTGTCAAAAACAGCCCATTTTACCCGCTGAAACCCCCTCCTGAAATGTGGAAAACAGTAGTTTGATTTATCACCATAAACCCCCTATTTTCATTAGCTTTGTCCACCTGTGAAAATTCACTTAAACTCAGGATTTACAAGCATTTATGACTCAGGAACAAATGAACAGCAATGAGGCCCAAAATAAGAATTATGGTGCCGATAGTATACAGGTTTTAGAAGGTTTAGAGGCAGTAAGAAAAAGGCCTGCCATGTACATTGGTGATGTAGGTGTAAAAGGTCTCCATCACCTCGTATATGAAGTAGTTGATAACTCCATCGATGAAGCTTTAGCAGGATACTGTAAAAACATCCATGTAACCATTCATGAAGACAACTCTATCAGTGTAAAAGATGATGGGCGAGGTATTCCTACCGCCATGCATACCAAAGAAAAAAGGAGTGCACTGGAAGTGGTTATGACCGTACTACATGCCGGTGGTAAGTTTGATAAGAATACCTATAAAGTATCAGGTGGTTTGCATGGTGTGGGTGTGAGTTGTGTGAATGCCCTCAGTACCACGCTACATGTTACCGTACATCGTGAAGGGAAAATATTTGAACAGGAATATAAAATCGGAGTGCCACAATATCCGGTGAGGGAAATCGGCACGAGTGATATTACAGGAACACATGTACGCTTCTGGCCTGATGCTACTATCTTCCAAGAAACAGTTTATAAAAAAGATATTTTGGAAGGTCGCTTACGCGAACTGAGTTATTTGAACAAACGCATCAGCATTACACTGACCGATCTTCGTGAAAAAGATGAGGAAGGAAATGTTTACTCTAAAAATTTCTACAGTGAGGGTGGTATTGTTGAGTTTGTACAGATGCTGGATAAAAACGGACATCGTAATCCACTCATCAGTAATCCGCTTTACGTTGAAGGACATGATGAAGGAACCAATGTTGCAGTAGAAGTTGCCCTCACTTATAATGATGACTTCAAAGAGCATATTTTCTCTTACGTTAATAATATCAACACCATTGAAGGCGGTACACACGTAACCGGTTTCCGTCAGGCACTGACGCGTGTATTCAAAAGCTATGGCGATAAAGAAGGTTTATTTGAAAAAGCCAAAGTACAAGTAGAAGGTGATGATTTTCGTGAAGGCTTAAGCGCCATCATTTCAGTAAAAGTTCCTGAACCACAATTTGAAGGGCAAACCAAAACCAAATTGGGGAACAGTGAAGTAAGTGGTGTGGTGCAAACAACTGTGGCACGTGTACTGGAAGCCTATCTGGAAGAAAATCCGAAAGAAGCAAAGAATGTGATCTCTAAGATCATCCTTGCAGCACAAGCACGTGTTGCCGCGAAGAAAGCTAGAGATATGGTACAGCGTAAGACTGTATTAAGTGGTGGCGGACTTCCCGGTAAACTCGCAGATTGTAGCGAACGTGATCCCCAGAAATGTGAGTTGTACCTGGTAGAGGGAGACTCGGCAGGTGGAACAGCTAAGCAGGGGCGCGATAGGAGCTATCAGGCTATCCTTCCTTTACGAGGTAAGATCCTGAACGTAGAGAAAGCCATGGAACATAAGATTTATGAGAATGAAGAGATCAGAAATATGTACACCGCATTAGGAGTAACGGTTGGAACACCGGAAGATCCGAAAGCTTTGAACATTACAAAACTCCGTTATCATAAACTCATTATCATGACGGATGCTGATGTGGATGGTTCTCACATCGCTACACTGATCCTGACTTTTATTTTCCGTTATATGAAAGAAATGGTGGAGCAAGGATATGTATACATTGCTCAGCCACCTCTTTATCTGGTGAAGAAAGGAAAGGAGCAGCAATATGCTTACAATGAAGAGCAAAGAAAAATGTGGATCGAGAAACTCGGTGGTGGAAAAGATGATAGTGTTACTATCCAACGTTACAAAGGTTTAGGTGAAATGAATGCAGATCAATTGTGGGAAACCACCATGGACCCGGCCCGCAGAACCCTTAAACAAGTAACCATTGAAAGTGCTGCGGAAGCAGATAGAATATTCAGCATGCTCATGGGCGACGACGTTGCCCCACGCCGCGAATTCATTGAAAGTCACGCGAAGTACGCGAAGATTGATGTGTAGTATGGCGTATAGCTAATAGCTTGTGGTCCATAGTCCATGGTTAAGAAAAGTATATCTGAAAAGTGAGCAGTGAATAGTCAGTAGTGAGTAAAAACTTAAAACACTCACTACTGACTATTCACTACTCACTAAATTTCTGTGGATTACTATTTTCCCCATCCCTTTTGATTTTCGGTAAAAAACAGTAAGTTGTGGTAACATAACCCGTTGTTTATTTACTAACCACATTAAATTCTAAGAAAATGGACACTTCAAAAATGATCAAAGCATACTGTTTGAAGACAAAGGAAAAGAATGTTCCTATGCAGGATGCAGTGATCACCAAAACAGCTCGTGGCGGTTATATGGCTGCCGGGCATGATGGAAAAGGTAACAAAATGGCTGCTATCCTGAGTGAAGCAAAGGCATTAGCGGCTATTGCTGACGGTGTTGCGAAAAAAGGCTTTTGATCCGTATCAATTTTTTTTGAAAGCCGGCCAGTGGCCGGCTTTTTTATTGGTTGCATAAAAACCGAGTAAAAAAAATTCTCGTTTATAGGAGTTCACCGAAACATTGAACACTATGAACAGAATATGCTTTAAACATCTAACCTTCCGTCCATTAGTATGGGTGTGTACACTTGTTGTATTAGTATCAAGTTGTACCAAAGACATAGGAGATTCGGGCAATATCCCTGAACCGCCAGTGTTTACGTCTACAACCGGACCCGATATCGTATTTTATGGACTTACCGACGATGGTAAATTAAATCGATACAATGCAAAAGCACCCGGTACAGTTGAAAATTCTTTGACCATATCAGGGATTCCTTCCGGAGAAAAAGTATTAAGCATTGATTTTCGACCCGCCACTGCACAGTTGTATGCTTTAGCCTCCAATAGTAGATTGTATGTTATTGGTTTAACAGATGGCATAGCAAGACCCATTGGTACAGGTTTTACACCGGTATTGTCTTCGCAGATTGCGAACATAGATTTTAATCCAACCGTTGATCGAATCAGATTGGTTACACATAACGGACAAAATCTTCGCTTACATCCTGAAACAGGAGCATCAGTTGCAACCGATGGGAACATCAATGGTGGAATGAATCCTGCTATTACTTCTATAGCTTATACCAATAGCAGAGCGGGTGTAACCACTACAGAGTTGTACAATATCGATGTGTCACAGAAAAAATTATACAAACAAAATCCACCCAACGATGGTACTCTTGCTGAGGTTGGCAGTCTAGGAATTGATTTTGTTGGAAAAGGAGGTTTTGATATCAGCCCTGACAATACTGTTTCGTTAGCCACTTTTACACAAGCAGGAAAAACCAGACTGTATACTATTAACTTAACGAATGGTGCAGCTACCTATATCAATGAAATGGCTGCGAACTTGATAGATATTGCTATACCAACCCCTGCTGTAGCTTATGGTGTAGATGAAATGAATATGCTACAGATATTCGATCCTACCAGACCACAGATGATGATCAGCAAACCTATCACAGGACTAGGTGCCGGTGAAACGATTGAAGGAATTGATTTTCGTCCGGCCAATGGAGAACTCTTTGCATTTGCAGTGAATACCAACGGTATGGCTAGATTATACAAACTGAATACCTCATCAGGTGCTGCAGCTTCTGTCGGAAATGGTTTTACAGTTGGGACAGCTGCTACTGCCTGGGCTTTTGATTTTAATCCAACCGTTGATCGCATTAGACTTGTTAGCAA
This sequence comes from Sediminibacterium sp., assembly GCA_965279585.1. Lineage (GTDB taxonomy): Bacteria > Bacteroidota > Bacteroidia > Chitinophagales > Chitinophagaceae > Sediminibacterium. The sequence goes on from OZ257248.1 coordinate 2,941,836, forward strand.
TGCCGGATTAAATCTTCGTTTAAATCCCAATGATGGAGCCATCGCTGCTACGGATGGTAATATCAATCCGGGAACACCAATGATATCAGGTGCCGCTTACACCAATAATTTTAATGGCGCTACTTCTACTTTGCTATATGTCATGAGTGGTACTACTTTATTCAAACAGGATCCACCAAACAATGGTACACTTGTGCAAGTAGGTAATATTGGTATCACTTTAAATACAATGAATGGTTTTGATATTGGAGGCAGATCAGGAATGGCATATGCCGTAGGTACAGTGGGTAGTACCACAAATATGTATTCAGTCAACCTTACAACAGGAGCATTTACATCAACCGGAACTATTCCTGTTAGATTCCGTGCTTTTGCGGTAGGGCTCGGTTTATAAAGAACAGATGGACAAACAAAAAGGGGCAAATAATTTTGCCCCTTTTTGTTTTATAGTTGAACAACACCTTTATGCATGCCATCCAAAAAGCGCAACATGGCTTCCATGTCTTTGATATCATCTACTACCAGTAAAAAGTTTTTACCTGCTTGTTTCAATCTTGCTTTGTTAGTTCCTGTTTGCAGATAGGCAAGGACTCGTTTGAACAATTCAGATTCGAAATAAGGAGAATCCGGACGATTGATAAAATAACAGCGTAAAGTATCCTGCTTTAATGTCATTTTTTCAAAACCGATCTCAACAGCACGCCAGCGGCAACGTACAGTGGTAAACAAATCTTCTACCTGTGACGGCATCGGACCAAAACGGTCGATCATTTCTTTATGGAAATCTTGCAGCTCATCTTCTTTTTCACAATTATCCAATCGGGAATACAGCGAAAGTCTTTCCGCAATACTCTCCACATAACTGTCCGGTATTAATATTTCCAGATCCGTATCAATCGTACAATCACTCACGTAGTCATCCTGTTTACTGATCTCTTCTTTGAATAACTCTTTGAAAGAAGTTCGTTTCAATTCTCTAATCGCTTCTTCCAGAATTTTCTGGTACATCTCAAATCCGATCTCGGCCATGAATCCACTTTGCTCCCCACCCAATAAATTTCCTGCACCACGAATATCCAGATCACGCATGGCAATTTGGAAACCACTTCCTAAATCACTGAACTGTTCCAACGTTTGTAATCTTTTTCTGGAATCAGTAGGCAATGTGCTCATAGGTGGCGCCAATAGATAACAGAACGCTTTTTTATTACTACGCCCTACCCTTCCTCTTAACTGATGCAGATCGCTCAATCCAAATTGATGAGCATTATTAACGATGATGGTATTTACATTCGGAATATCAACACCACTCTCTACAATATTCGTACAAACCAATACATCATATTTCTTGTCAATAAAATCCATGATCCTTTCTTCCAGTTCATGTCCTTCCAATTGTCCATGTGCATATCCAATACTCAAATCCGGACAAAGACCTTGCAACATGGCACTCATTTCCGATAATCCTACGACACGATTATGAATAAAGAAAACTTGTCCGCCACGTTCTGTTTCATAATAAATCGCTTCGCGAATGAAATCATCATTGAACACATGCACTTCTGTTTGTATCGGCTGACGATTAGGCGGCGGTGTATTGATGATACTCAAATCTCGAGCTCCCATCAAACTGAATTGCAAGGTTCTAGGAATAGGCGTAGCAGTAAGTGTCAGACAATCTACGTTGGTCTTCAGGGTCTTTAATTTTTCCTTATGCGCTACTCCAAATTTTTGTTCTTCGTCAATGATCATAATCCCCAGATCTTTAAACTTCACTTCTTTACCTAAGAGTCCATGGGTGCCGACAATGATATCAATTTTCCCTTCCTCTACTTTCTTCAGTGTTTCTTTTTTCTCTTTTGCAGATTTAAATCGGTTGATATAGTCTACCGTCACAGGAAAATCTTTCAATCGCTCTTTGAAAGTTTTATAATGCTGAAATGCCAGAATGGTTGTGGGAACAAGTACTGCAGCTTGTTTCCCATCTACTACAGATTTGAATGCAGCTCGAACGGCTATCTCTGTTTTACCAAAGCCCACATCACCGCATACCAATCGGTCCATAGGGGATGGACTTTCCATATCTTTTTTTACATCTGCCGTTGCTTTACTTTGATCTGGTGTATCCTCATAAATAAATGAGGCTTCTAATTCAGTTTGGAGATAATTATCCGGCGTATGTGCAAATCCTTCCTGTGCTTTTCTCTGCGCGTATAACTTAATAAGATCAAATGCAATTTCTTTAACCTTGGTCTTGGTCTTCTCTTTTAATCTTGTCCATACGTCACTTCCCAGCTTATTGATCTTAGGCACAGTTCCTTCCTTACCTGTATACTTAGAAATTTTATGCAGTGAGTTGATGTTGACATACAAAATATCACTGTCCTTGTATATAATCCTTACCGCCTCCTGCAATTTCCCATTCACTTCTAGTTTTTGGAGGCCACTATAAGTGCCAACTCCATGATCAATATGTGTTACATAATCGCCGGGTTGAAGATCACGCAGTGTTTTAAGTGTAAGGGCTTTATTTTTATTGTATGCTTGTTTGACCTTGTATTTATGATAACGCTGAAAGATCTGATGATCGGTATAACAAACAACTTTCAGGTCTTCATCAATAAAACCTTCGTGAATACTGCATGGTACAGGTACGAACTGAATTTCAGTTTTCAGATCTGCAAAAATGCTATTCAATCTTTCCAGCTGCTTTACCTGTTCTGCGAAAATGTAAATACTATATTTTGCTGATTCATGGGCTGTAAGGTCTTTGATCAAAAGATCGAACTGCCTGTTGAATGCAGGTTGTGGTCTTGTTGCAAATTCAATTTCAGTAGTTGCCAATTGAGGTTTGTAGCCAAATTCAACAATATGTCTTTTTTCCAATTGCCCACTGATAACAGTTAATGAAACAAAGTCTTCAGCGGATACTTCCTTCAATACACGTATATCTTCCTCCTCTTCGTTGGCCTTCATTTGATAGCCTTCTTTCAATAATTGCATGAAGCCTTCCATTTCTTCATACTGCTGCTGAACTTTTTCTGCGATCACATCCCAATCTTTCAGCCACACTATGGTATTCTCACTTAAAAAATCAAAGAGAGATACTTTTTCTTCTGTGCGGAATTGTGTTTCCACATTGGGAATAATATTAACCTGTAACAATTTCCTTTCACTCAACTGTGTCTCTGGATCGAAGATTCGAATACTATCAACTTCATTCCCGAATAATTCAACACGATATGGCTTTTCATTGCCAAAAGAATAAATATCCAGAATACCACCACGTACAGCAAATTGTCCGGGCTCGTATACAAAATCCGTTCTTTCAAAACCATACATCACAAAGAGCTCCATCAGACTTTCAGGCTGAATGGTATCATTGGTTTTAATGGTAATGATATTGCTACTTAATGTTTTTGGAAGTACCACTTTTTCAAAAATGGCTTCCGGATAAGTGACCAATATTTTTTTATTTCCACCTGCCGCCAATTTTGTAAGTGCTTCTGTACGAAGCATAACATGAGAGCTGTTGAGTATGCGGAAGTTCTTTCTGTTTTTAAAAGAAGAAGGAAAGTAAAAAAGATCAAGTGCCTGGGTAAGATTTTCTAACGTGTTATGAAAGTAAGCGGCTTCTTCCGCATCATTCAATACTACTATGTGATTTAGATCAGCTGTATTGGCATGACTGAAAACCGAACTCACTACAAATTCAGCACTGCTTCCCTGTAAGTTTTTTAAAAAGATTTTCTGGGGTTGGGCAAAAGAGAGCTTGTCCGCCAACTGAAAAAGGCGGGGGTTATTCTGATACTGCTCCAGCAACACATTCAAATTCATAACGCCGTCAATCCGATTACCTGATAAGCGTAATGCGGGAGGCAAAGATAGCTTTAGAAATCAATACGTAGCCCCTGAATTGATCGTGATATTGAAGGGAGTCACTTTATTGGCTTCTACTGTCACCAATTGGATATTATTCTTGCTGTCGAAGGAATTGGCAAAAAAGAACTTCCCTTGTTGCACAAACAACGAATAAGTACCGGGAGGCAAAGCAACACTAAAGACCCCGGTGCTGTCTGATAGAACAGAAGCAACCTTTCGTGTGTTAATTGCCGTATATAAAGCAGAAGTTTCAACCCTTTGAACCTGTGAAATATGAGTAGGTTCATACACCAAAAGGGTCACAGATACAGGTCTGGGTTTGTTTTCCGGTGCGCCTTTCATAGGCATTTGGTTGCCTTTCAGTTCAGTAATAATACCCGAAATACCTTGGGTTATCTGACTGGTTTGCGCCTTCTTGCCTGTCTTGCAGGCAAAAAATGTTAAAATGGCCAAAATGACTATAAAAAGATTATGCCTCATGCTTCACTTTGAATGGTGAAAGTATCTAATTTAGTAATAATCCCCGGGACAAGCCCTGAATTACAATGAAGTTAAACTAAACTATATTATGCTGAGAAGAATTTTACCCCTTTTTGTCACTGCAATGGCCTTGGTAAATGTTGCCGATGCGCAACTTTCTACCAACGCTCAGGCTTTGGATATTGCCGCCCAGGGTATCAGACTAAGAGAGAGAAGTGAGTATACAAAAGCATTGTCATTGGCAAAGCAAAGAAACTGGCCATTGATCATCAATGGACGAAACGGAGCTCGTGGTACATTAGTGGGTGTTGATGCTTTTAATTTTCCTAAGTATTATATCACACATAACAATAGTATTGCAGCTGCTACTACCAGAACCAATCAATTATGGCCCGGTGGTGCAACGGGATTGAACCTTTCAGGTAGCTCGGCAAACATGAGAAATAAACTAGCCATTTGGGATGGTGGTAATATTCTTTCCAGTCATGTGGAACTCACCGGCAGAATCACTCAAAAAGATAATCCATCGAATACCGATAACCATGCTACACACGTAGCCGGAACAATGATCGCTACAGGATTGAATCCGAGTGCTAAAGGAATGGCATTTGGTATTCAGAATATGATCGCTTATGATTTTAATAATGATAATTCTGAGATAGCATCAGAAGCCTCAGGGCTATTGGTATCGAACCATTCATACTCTATTATCTCGGGTTGGAATTTCAACTCTGCTCAAAACCGCTGGGAGTTTTATGGTAGACCTAATGAAGATGAAGATTACAAATTCGGATACTATAGCACTGATGCACAAGAGTTAGACTCCATAGCATACAATGCTCCGTTTTATTTGATCGTAAAATCATCCGGTAATAACCGAGGAGAAACAGGTCCGGCGGTAGGTGAACCTTATTTTCGATTCAATGCTCAAAACCAAATGACCGCCGCCGGTAACAGACCTTCTACCATCAGCAGTAATGATAGTTACGGTAGTATCACATGGGATGGAAATGCAAAAAATATTTTAACTGTAGGTGCTGTCAGAGGTATCCCCGGTGGTTATAACAGACCCGAGGATGTTGTCATGAGTACTTTTAGCAGTTGGGGGCCTACGGATGACGGACGTATCAAACCTGATGTTGTTGCAGATGGTGTGAATGTTTTATCTACCTATGCTACAGGCACTAATAGTTATTCTACTTTAAGCGGAACTTCAATGTCTGCACCCAATACATCAGGGTCACTGTTTCTTTTACAAGAACATTATTCTAAACTTAAGAATGGAGCCTTCCTTCGTTCTGCAACCATCAAAGGTTTGGCCATTCATACTGCTGAAGAAGCAGGATCCAACCCGGGACCGGATTACCAAAATGGCTGGGGATTACTTAATGTACAAAAAGCAGCGGCGGTGATCTCTGCATCTGTAGCAAGCAACAACGGTTCCACTAGTGAACACCTGATGTTTGAGAATGTATTGAATGCCACTACTACCAGTTTTTCGACAACCGTGATCGCCAGTGGTAAACAAGCACTGAGAGCTACCATTTGTTGGACAGACGTAAAAGGAAATGTTGAACAAGTAGATGTGTTGAACAACCCGGCTAAAAAATTGATCAATGATCTTGATATCAGAATCACCAGTGGTAGCAGAACCTTCAGACCATGGACACTTGATAGAAACAATCCCGCTAATGCTGCTGTGAAAGGTGATAACAATACAGACAATGTAGAGAGAATAGATATTGACAGTACCGTATCAGGAGAAAGTTATACGATTACAGTTACACATAAAGGCGGTGCCGGTTCATTGGTTCGTGGACAACAAGCATATTCATTATTAGTAAGTGGAGTTGGTGGTACTGCTCATTGTAGCTCAGCTCCAACAGGAAATGCAGGTGGACGTATTGATAGTGTAAGCTTACAAACAATTCGATATGCAAACCCAACCGGTGGTACTACTTATGTAAATAATACTACTATTGCTGCGAATATTGAACCTACCCAATCTGTTCCATTCCGTATTAGAGTCAATAGCTCTGACGCTACCAATGCTGATAAGATCGTTAAGATATTCATTGATTATAACAATGATGGTGATTTTACCGATGCTAATGAATTAGTAGCAACCAGCGGTATATTAAAAAACAATGAGGTTTTTGTTGGCAGTTTTACTACACCCGGCACTTTGTCGATAGGTGCATCTTACAGAACAAGAATTGTTATGATGGAAACATCTACGGCCAATGATGTTACTTCTTGTGGAAGTTATGTGAGAGGAGAGACTGATGATTTCAGATTGGTAGTAGTGAACCCATCAACAGACTTTACAATTAGCGACGTTTTAAACCCTACAGTTGCAGATTGCGCTGATAATAAACAATACCTCACTTTGAATATTCGCAATAATGGAAGTGTTCCTAAAAGTAATATTCCGATTTCTGTAGAAGTTAAGAACGGAACAACAACAGTTGCAACGATCAATGGTACTTATCCCGGTACTGTATTACCATTGAGCAATACAAGCTTTACTTTACAAACACCTTTTGTTACAACCGAGAATACGACCTACACAATTCTTGCAACTGCAAATGTTGCAGGAGATCAAAATACCGGTAACAATACCCTTACAACCAGTCTTACTATTGGAAGAAAAGGAGACAATCCCAATCCGATCGGAACTATTTGTGATAACAATGCATTGTTACGTGTTCCTTCTCCTACTTCCAATACAAACTACTTCTGGTTCAATAGTGCAACAGCAACAGCTCCTTTCGCAACCGGTAGTAATGTAAGTACTACCAATATTCCTGCAAATCGTACTTATTATGTAGCCAGTGAAATGAAAACATCTATAGGGCCTGTAACTAAGATGGCTTATACGGATGGCGGCTATAATAACTTCAGAGGAAATTTTGTTCGCTTCAATAACACGGTTCCTATTACTATTGAGAGTGCGAGATTGTATATAGGCAATCCGGGTACTGTTGAAATCATTGTTGCCAATCTTGGAACAGTGAATTCAGATGGTAGTTTCTCTTATGTACCATTATCAAGAACAACATTAACCGTTACCGCTACCAATCCAAATCCAACTCCTGGGTTGGTAAATGGAAATCCGGCCGCTGATACTGGTGCAGTTTATCATTTAAACTTACCTGTAAATGATCCCGGTGATCATATCTTATTGGTATTATGTAATGAAAATGGCGCTACCATCTTTAGGAATAATAATATCTCCGGTAATACTTATCCAATCAGTATTCCGGGAGTGATGTCCATTACTGGTAACAGTGTGAACATAAGTGGAACAGGAGATCCTAATCCATTCTATTATTTCTTCTACGATATGAAGATTAGAACAGGTACATCTTGTCCGAGCCTGAGACAAGAAATAGTAGTATCACCGGCACCTGTTCCGGTAGTAAGCAGACAAGGCGATTCACTGGTGATCAATAATCCAGGATCATCTAGACAATGGTTTAAGGACAATGAGAGTATCACAGGCGCAACCGCAGCCAGTTATAAGCCTATTGCTTCCGGCAACTATAGAGTTGTTACGATTGATGCATTAGGTTGTCAGAAAACATCAGAACCCATACAATTCACTGTTACATCATTGCCTCCGGAAGTGGTTGCACGTGAGATCAAACTCAGTTTATCACCTAACCCTAATAAAGGTATATTCAATCTGAGTTTTGAAGTCAAAGAGAAAGGTGATGTTTCCATTGAGTTACTGAATTCAAGTGGACAAAGGATCTTTAACCAATCATATCCCGGTTTCAATGGTGCTTTCTCCAGACAAATGAATGTTGGAAATATCAATGATGGGCAATATATCCTGAAGATCTTCCACAACAAGAAGACCTATCTGCAAAAAGTGATCATTGTTAAATGACCTTATTCAATCGCAATAAAAAAGCCGGTAAGTTTACCGGCTTTTTTATTGCGATTCGTATCCTCTACCTTGTTTAGCAGTACCTTTATAAAAAAAGGTTATGCGCTATTTTTTTGTTGTGATATTGGTACTGCTTTCATCCAGTGGCATTGGACAAAAAAGAAAAATGATCTACGGATATCTAAAAGACAGCGTTACCAATGCTCCCATTGTGTTGGCCAGTGTCAGAAACATTAGTACTAATACAACTACCATGACTGGCAATGATGGTCGATTTTCAATTCAGGCAGCAGAAAATCACATTCTTTCATTTGCTGCTGTGGGATATTTTTTTGATACACTTCAGTATGCCAATAGCTATCTTTTACAAGACACTCTTTTTCCTGTTTTGGTGCCATTGGTGAGAGATCTGGGTAATGTTACTGTTACGAGTAGAGGTTTGAGTCAATATCAGTTGGATAGTATTGAAAGAAGAAAAGATTTTTTACAAGACATCGTGAACTATACGATCCCAACGGTATCACAAGCCAATTCAGGTGCAGGTATCGCATTGAATCTTGACCGATTTTCTCGTCATGAGAAAAACAAAAGAAAGGCGCTTCAATTTTATGAAACCAATGAAAAGGAAGCCTATATCAATTACCGATTTAATACACCTTTGGTAGTGTCTCTGACCCGCTTCAAAGATGAGAAGCTAAGGCTCTTCATGCAACAGCATCGGCCAACCTATGATTGGTTAAGAAAACATACCAGTGAAGAAGATATTCGCTATTATATCAACGAGCAATTGAAGATCTTTTCAAAAAATAATGGGAAGTAATTCTCTACTCATAGCGTAACGCTACGATCGGGTTCAATCTTGCAGCTTTCATCGCAGGATAGATACCTGCGATAAGTCCTACGACTGAGCAGATGACCACACCTACGATCACCCATGCCCAAGGCACAACAAAACCTGTTTTTAGTATCAGACCAAAAATATTACCAACCAGCACTCCCAGGATGATCCCAAAGATTGCTCCTAATAAACTGATGATCATACTTTCAAACAAAAACTGTTGACGTACATTTTTGCTTTTGCCTCCTATCGCTTTGATCAATCCCACTTCTTTGGTTCGTTCATTCACTGCTACCAACATGATATTCATCAACCCAATAGCAGCACCGATCAAAGTGATCAGACCAATAGCCCCGGCTGAACCTGTAATGCTACTTAAGAAACTAATGAACATTTCAGCAAACTTATCGCTCTTCTCGATCACGAAATTATCTTCATCCAAGGGTTTCAATCTTCTTACAGATCTGAAAACAGAAGTGGCCACTCCGGTTGATGGTTCTAATTCATTCACATTGCTGACCATCACTCCCACCAAATAAGACCTGCTGGCATTCTGAAAATTGCGCACATTATTATAAGTTGTCACTACTACATCATCTTGTCTCAACATAGCACTAGACCCCTTACTTTTCAATAAACCGATGACTCGATAAGGCAGACCTCCTATTCTAATGATCTTATCAATAGATTTATCAGGTCTGTCACCAAATAAGGTCTTCGCTACATTACTACCGATCAAACAAACGTTTCGTCCGCTCTGCTGATCAAGATCATTCAGATTACGACCCATTTCAATCACATAACCGGTAACCTGTAAATAATTTTCATCCCCGCCCCATACGACAATTTGTGGATTGGTTTTTTTGTCTTTGTAATTGACTTCTTGTCCACCCGGACCTCTTCGGTAGATACTTACTTTTGCTGAAGGGAAATTGAAATTTTGTTTGAAGTATTCCGCTTCTTCTTTTTGGATAGGTTTATCAAGATTTGACTTTTTCTCTTTGCGTCCTCTGGTAGTCTTTTTGACGTCAGAATTATTTCCACCAAATCTTACTCGTGAATCTTTAAAGCGAATATTGAATGCATTAGCCCCCATGGAGGAAAAGCTTTCCTTCAAACTTTGATTCATAGCTTCAATAGCGGTGATGATACCAATAAGTGCCATGATACCAAAAGCAATAATTGCTACAGTAATACCCGTGCGCAACTTATTGCTGCGAACTGTTCGCCAAGCCAATGATAAGGAATCGAAAATGGTCATACCCTTCATACTGTAACTATCTTCCTATAAAGATAGTTGAGAAATGACTATGCAGGGTTTTACCTGTAAAAAAAGTGAAGAACGGTTAGAAATAGAAACCATTCAGAATGATGGATGGGAAAATACCTAACAGTATCACAAGCGCAGCCAGTAATACTACGGCTATCTTGAACCCACCAGATATAGGAGCTGTAGCAGCTTCCCCTTCTTTGAAATACATTGCCTGAATGACTCTGAAATAATAGTATACACTCACCGCTGCGAAGAAAAGTGCTACTATTACCAACCAAAGCGAGCCACCTTCTTTGATCACAGAAGCCAGCATATAGTACTTAGCAAAGAAACCTGCTGTTAGTGGTATACCTGCCAGAGATAAAAGAAATACAGTGGTTGTAAATGCTAGTACAGGATTCCTTTTCGCCAGACCATTAAACCCATCAAAAGTGTAATCATTCATTTTGATGAGAACTGCAAAAATGCCGATGGTAGCCAGGCTGTAAGCAACACTGTATAAAAGGATACCTTCTTTGGCCAGATCATTACTACTGAACAATGCAAACAACATGAAACCTGCTTGCGCAATGCTTGAATAAGCCAGCATTCTTTTAACACTTTGCTGAAATACAGCGGTGATATTTCCAACCAATAAAGTAAGTATGATAACGATCGAAAGTATGATCTTCCACGTTGGCCCTAATGCATCCGCTTGATTTTGGAATAATCGAATGAATGCAACAAATCCGGCAGCCTTTACAATGGTAGCCATAAAAGATGTGAATACACTTGGTGCACCATCATACACATCCGGTGTCCAGAAGTGAAAAGGAGCTGCTGAAACTTTAAATGACATTGCAACAAACAAAAGTATCAGGCCTCCCACATGCAGGAAAGACGGATTGATCATTCCCGTACTAGGAACAATGGGTAATGCATTCAAAGTAAAAGATCCTGTTGCTCCATAGAAGAAAGCGATTCCCATCAACATGATGCCGGTAGTAAATGAGCCCATCAGGAAATATTTCAAGGCAGCTTCATTACTTTTTAAGTTTCGTTTATCTGAACCGGTAAGGATATAAAGAGGAATAGAAAGAATTTCAATACCCAGAAACAGCATCAGCATGCCATTGAATCCTGAAAGGATACTCAACCCGCATAATACAAAGAAAATCAGTGCAAAATATTCAGCTACGTTGATGCCTGCTTTCTCAATATCAGAACCACTGAGTAATACATAAATAAAAGTGGCTGCAAATGCGAGGGTATTGAAATACAAGCCGAATTTCTCAAAACTCAATAACCCACGGGTATTGATCTCAAATTTGAAGATCGCATAAGTATCCATCACATTAAAAGCGATCAACAACAATAATCCAATTGCTGCGATGTATTTCAATACAGATTTGTTATTTGTCAGGATGCCACTAAACATCATGACAACTCCCAGTAATGCTGATAATATTATTGCGTTCATAGTTCCAAATCCCCTGCGGGAATTTTGGGTAAAGATGTTTTCACATCTTTACTTTATTGTGATTAATCAAATAATTATAAAAATCAATGACCCATTATTTCCCTGCCATGGTTGCTCCTACCGTATCTTTTGTAAGATCAATCATAGGCTGAGGATATACCCCCAATACGATCACAAGTATTACCAATATCACCAATGTGATTTTGATATTACCGGAAATATCTGTTGCATTGGAAGTAACAGCTGTCGTATTCCCATAAAATACTTTCTGCACCATATTTAGAGTATACACTGCTGCCAAAATAATACTGATACCTGCCACCGCAGTAATCCAAATATTGTAATGAAACAATCCATTGAACATCAAAAACTCCCCAATGAATGCATTGGTCAATGGCAAAGCAATATTGGCGAATGCCATCACCACTAACAATATAGCAAGTGATGGAGCTTTTTGTGCTAATCCACCCAACTCACTGAATTTTCTTGTCCCTAATTGTTGTTCAATGGCATCTGCAACGATCCAAAGTCCGATTACGTTGATACCGTGATTGAACATTTGTATCATCACCCCTTCCAGACCTACTCTGCTACCTGTGAAAAGTGTTGCACTCATCAACCCGATGTGAGCAATAGATGAGTAGGCAATCAATCGCTTAATATCATCTTGTCTGATAGCAATCAAAGAAGCATAGAGCATCCCGATGACTGAAAGTACTATGATCCATTGTGCAAATTGCTCAGATGCTGAAGGGAAGAATGGCAATAACCATTTGATCACCGCAAATATCCCCATCTTCACCATGATCCCACTCAATACCATGGTTGTAGCAGTAGGCGATTGTTCATATGCATCAGGCTGCCAAGTATGGAATGGGAAGATTGGCATTTTAATGGCGAATGCAATGAAAAAAAGCCAGAAAACAAATGACTGTTTTTCAGGAGCCAGTTGTACAGTGTAAAAAGACTGCCATGCAAAAGAATGATCTGCTGTTTGGAAATACATATATAGTATCCCTGCCAACATCATCAATGATCCAATGAATGTATAAATGAAGAATTTAAACGTAACTGCGATTCTTTTTTCGCCTCCCCACAATGAGCATAGGAAGTATACCGGTATCAATGCCAGCTCCCAGAAGAAGTAAAACAATAATGCGTCATTGGCAACAAATACACCCATCAATCCGGCTTGTGTCAATAACATCAATGCATAAAAAGAGCCTGTATTCTTATATTGATTTTTATAAGTAGCCAGAAAAATCAAGGGGAAAGAAATGGCCGTTAATAATACCAACATTTTGGACATACCATCCATAGACATAGTGAATCGACTACCTAAAGAAGGTAACCATGCACTGTCGAATGATAATTGGGCTGCCGGATAAAAATAAACTCCTGCCACCGCTACGGTCAGAGTAAGAACCGCAGACAACAATCCCCAACCTTTTGCAGCATTCTCTTCTTTGATGAAGAATGAAATGATGCCGGTAAGCAAGGGAAGTAATATCAATAGAACTGGGATCATATATTTTCTTTATCGCTAAACGCGGTTAAAACAGTTTTTTCAAAAAATTCATGATGGTAAGATCATTGAACCAGATCAGTACGAAAATCACCATCACCATCACCATCACGAGAATATAGTTGCCAACCTGTCCACTTTGTAATAACCTCAATTGTCTTGATCCATAACCCACCAGTTTACCAACACCATTTACCACTCCATCAATGACATTCTTCTCAAGAATATTTTTAAAGAACACAGATAACAGGTGTAATGGCTTCACGATAATAGTATCATATAACTCATCCACATACCATTTATTTTCCAGCACTTTTGCTACACCTGTATTCTCTTCATTTACATCGGCTGCCTTTTTGAACTTAGTCACGGCAAACAAAATCACCCCAATGATCAAAGCAGTTGAAACACCCATCATGATATACTCTTGTGAATGGGTAAGATGATGAGCATGCGCCAATTTATTTGATTCAGCGAATATCGGAGCAAGGAAATGTTCGAGGCTATGTGCATCTGATGCAAACACTTCAGGGATTCCTACAAAACCTCCGATCACCGACAATACAGCCAATACGATCAAAGGAGTGGTCATTGGTGAAGGACTCTCATGCAAGTGATGCTCTTGTTCATGTGTACCTCTAAATGACCCAAGGAAAGTGAGGCTATATAAACGGAACATATAAAAAGCGGTCATCAAAGCACCACTCAATCCGATATAGTAGTAAAGAGGATTTGCGCTATATGCAGCCATCAAAATCTCATCCTTAGAAAAGAAACCTGAGAATGGAGGAATACCGGCAATGGCTAAACAAGCCAATAAAAATGTGATATGAGTGATGGGCATATGCTTCTTCAATCCACCCATTCTTCTGATATCTTGCTCATGATGCATGGCGTGAATTACAGATCCCGCACCTAAGAATAACAATGCTTTGAAAAAAGCGTGTGTCATCACATGAAATACAGCACCGGTGTAAGCACCCACACCTAAGCCTAAAAACATATATCCTAATTGGCTTACTGTTGAATAAGCCAACACTTTTTTAATATCATTTTGTTTCAATGCAATGGTAGCTGCAAAAATCGCAGTAGCCAACCCTACAATAGCTACCAATGATTGAGATACCGGTGCCATCGTATAAAGAATGTTACTACGAGCAATCATGTAAATACCGGCAGTCACCATTGTAGCAGCATGGATCAATGCGGATACCGGTGTTGGACCTGCCATCGCATCAGGAAGCCATGTATACAAAGGTATCTGAGCACTCTTACCCATAGCACCTACAAACAATAAGATCGTTATAGCAGTAATATCAAAAGAAGAAAGTTCAGATACACGAGAGAATACATCTCCATAAGTAACCGTACCCAATTTGAATAGTAACCAGAATACAGCCAATAAGAAGCCAAGATCACCAATACGGTTCATGACAAAAGCTTTCTTAGCTGCATAATTGTATTGATCATTCTTAAACCAATATCCAATCAGTAAATAAGAACAAAGACCAACACCTTCCCAACCTATGAACATGATCACATAGTTAGCACCGAGTACCAGCAACAACATTGAGAAAACAAACAGGTTGAGATAAGCAAAATATCTTCCGAAATGTTGCTCCTCTTCTTCGTGCATGTAGGCTGCTGAATAGAGATGGATCAAGAAACCAATACCTGTAATGATCAATAGGAACAAAGAAGATAATTGATCTACCTGAAAGGCAAATGGAATTTGGAAATCAGCTGCTCGAATAAAAGAAAACAGTTCAACGGTTGTTGCGCCATTTGCTTTAACATCAAAAAACACCATCAGACTCACAACAAAAGAAGCGAGCATCACGCCACAGCCAATGATACTGATCATTGATTTCGACAATGACTTCCTTCCCAACCCATTGATCAGAAATCCGATCAGTGGAAATAATGGTACCAAATAAACAAGTTTACTCATAGCCTTGCTCCCTTTCGGGACTTTTACACTTCACAATGAAGTATGATCATGAATCGGTTCTGTCTTACTCAGTAAGTATTAATTCTTCAAACGATTGAGGAAATTAATATCTACAGAGTGTATGTTACGATACATCATTACAATAATGGCCAACCCCACACTTACTTCTGCTGCTGCCACTACCATGATAAAAAATACGAATAGTTGTCCGTCAATGCCGGCTGTTGTTGCAGCATCAGTTGCCAATGCTGTACCATGATGCATTTTAGAAAAAGCAACCAGCAATAAGTTCACTGCATTCAGCATTAATTCAATACACATAAAAACGATGATCGCATTACGGCGTGTCAAGACCCCAATAATCCCAATGCTGAATAATGCGAGACTTAGATAGATATAGTATTGTATTGGCATAGCTTTTAGCTTATGGTCCATGGTCCATAGTCCATGGAAATGTTCTTTATTCATACCATGGACTATGGACCATGGACTAAAATTCTCTACTCTTTCTTCCCTATCACCACAGCACCTACCATCGCACTTAGAAATAATACACTGCTTATTTCGAATGGTACTACATAATTGCTGAACAGGGCTTTACCTAGATTTTTGATCAACCCGATATCTCCGGTTCCTACCAATGCCTCTTTACCTTGGAAATCTGCAGCCTGGCGCACGAGTGATACCATTACCATTAGAAAACATCCGCCAGAGATGGCTCCTGCGAGTTTCATCCAAATATGTTTATTGGGTTCAGACTCCTTATTGAGGTTCATCAACATGATTACAAAGAGAAAGAGTACCATGATTGCACCGGCATACACGATCAGATTAACGATAGCCAAGAATTGTGCATTTAGTAAAACATAATGACCTGAGATTGCAAAAAACACCGCGATCAGCCATAATACACTGTGTACCGGGTTTCTGCTTACCAGTACCATAATAGCTGAGAAAACAGCCAGTGCCGACAAAAAGAAAAACATTATCTGTGTTATACTCATTGGTGTTTTAATTAGGCATTTATAATAAGTTGCAACTAAGCAACAGATTATCCTTTATTACAATCCTTTTGCCTTAGCATATGCTTCAGCTTCTGTTTTTGGATTGGGTATCAACAACTCTTCTTTTCCGTAAATAAATCCTTTTCTGGTATAATTCGCCGGAGCAAATGTTTCGCTCAGGTAAATCGCATCTTTTGGACAAGCTTCCTCACATAACCCACAGAAGATGCAACGCAACATATTGATCTCATATTTGGCTGCATATTTTTCTTCACGATATAGATGTTCTTCATTAGGCAATCTCTCTGCAGCTTCCATAGTGATCGCTTCTGCCGGACAAGCAACAGCACATAATCCACATGCAGTGCAACGTTCACGTCCTTCTTCATCTCTATTCAATACATGCAATCCCCTAAAGACAGGACTAAATGGACGCTTCTGCTCCGGGTAACGAATGGTGGGTTGCTTCTTGAAGATATGACTGAATGTGATCGCCATACCCTTCAGAATTGCCGGTATATACAGTCGCTCCATGAAGCTCATTGGCTTCCGACTCACTTCTTGTCCTCTGTTTGTTAATGCCTGCATATGTTCTATCCCTGAGGGATGTTTAATGTTTGCAAAAATATTTTTCTAACCTATTGATGCCAAGTTTATCATGTCAATTGTCAATTGTGAATGGTCAATGATTTGATGCTCTTTATTCACAATTCACCATTGACAATTCACATCAAGCCCCTGCTTTCCACAAGATCAACGCGCCGGTGATCAACATATTTGCTAATGCCAATGGGATCATTGTTTTCCATCCAAGGTTCATCAGCTGATCATAACGGAAACGCGGGATCGTCCAGCGAATCCACATGAATATGAAAATGAAAATCACGATCTTGGTCAGCAATGCTCCTACACCCAATAATGCTGCGATGTTTGGAGCCAATGTTGATTCATCCAAGAATGGAATATCATAACCACCAAAATACAAACAAGCCATAACTGCACTGCTCATGATCATGTTCACATATTCTGCGAACAGATAAAAGCCCAGCTTCATGGACGAATATTCCTGATGATATCCAAAGTTCAACTCATTTTCTGCTTCGGGTAAATCGAAAGGTGTACGATTACACTCTGCCAATGCACAGATAAAGAAAATAAAAAAGCCTAGTGGTTGGTATGCAATATTCCACAGACTACCATCCGCCATCTGTTCTCCTACAATACTTTTCAAACTCAATGAGCCGGATAACATCAACACTGCGATCAATGAGAGTCCCATCGCCAATTCGTAACTGATGGCCTGAGAAGCTCCACGTAGAGCTGCCATCAAAGAAAATTTATTATTCGATGCCCAGCCTCCGATCATGATTCCGTAAACACCCATGCTTACTACACCGAACACGTACAAGATTCCGATATTGATATCAGCGATCTGTAATTCAATTTTTCTGTCAAACAGTTCAACATGACTACTCCAAGGAATAACAGCACAGGTCATCAGTGCCGCGGTCATAGCTAAACCCGGACCTAAAATAAATAGTACTTTATTAGAAGTATTTGGAATGATCTCTTCTTTCATGATCAGTTTCAATCCATCCGCAAATGGTTGAAACAAACCAAATGGACCTGCGCGGTTCGGACCGGGTCTGTCTTGCAATACAGCTGCTACTTTTCTTTCAGCAAAAGTGGTATACAAGGCAATGCCTAAACTACCAAACACAATGACTGCGATCAGTACTAGTTTTTCTATCAATAATGCCCAATCAAAAGCAAGTAGTGTCATGGTATACAATTCAATTAGTCTTTGTTCTGATTAAATACTTTGGAATGAGCCGGTCCATCGATCAGACTCAATTGTACTTCGGGTTTATTCACTTCGCTTACTGAATGAATATCCATCAGCAATTTTGGCTTACGTCCATCATTGACTGCCTCAAAGGTTTCATTAGGCTTATGCGTGCCCACTTTACCGGCATAATGTCCTTGAGAGATCACAGAATGTCTATTGATCAAACGTGGACCTTCGATCACCCAATCACTTGTTTTTTTCTTCTCGAAGCGACAAGTATTACAGATCCATCCCGGTTTACCATCAGGAGTATCTTCTACTTCACCCCATTCATCTTTTCGTGCTGTAACACGGAACACTTCATCACCTCTATTCCAAAGTGTCACTCGACCGCTACAAGTAGGACAATCGCGATGAGCATCCATTGGTTTCAGGAACCATACGCGATTTTTAAAACGGAATGTTTTATCTGTCAGTGCACCCACCGGACAAACATCGATGACATTCCCAATGAAATCATTTTCTAGACTCTTTTCAATGAATGTAGCGATCTCTGCATGGTCTCCACGATCCAATACACCGTGCTCACGTTTTTTAGTAAGTTGATCAGCTGTGAATACACAACGGTAGCAGAGAATGCAACGTGTCATGTGCAACTGTATGTATGGACCAATATCGTGTTTCTTAAAGGTTCTTCTTTGAAATTCGTAACGTGTACCTTCTTTACCATGCTCATAGCTGAGATCTTGCAAATGACATTCGCCTGCCTGATCACAAATAGGACAATCCAAAGGATGATTCAACAAAAGGAACTCAACCACACCGGCTCTTGCGTCTAATACTTTTTCACTGGTGATATTTTTTACTTCCATACCATCCATGACTGTGGTACGACAAGAAGCCACCAACTTCGGCATCGGTCTTGGATCTTTTTCAGACCCTTTACTCACTTCCACCAAACAGGTACGACATTTACCACCACTACCTTCGAGCTTGCTGTAATAACACATAGCCGGAGGTGCTACATCACCGCCGATCTTACGCGCAGCATTCAAAATCGTAGTTCCTGCTGGAACTTCAATAGTGATGTTGTCGATCGTTACTTTAAACAATTGTTGTTCAGACATATGATTCATTTTCGGCTACCGAAGCAGCTACAACTGTTAATTCATCTATACTCCAGCCGGCACATGTATGGGATCAGCATAATGTGCAAGACCATAATTTCTTTTTTGTGATTCTTCAGGATTCAGTACATGCCATTCAAATTCATCTCTGAAATGTCTGATAGCTGCTGCTACAGGCCATGCTGCTGCATCACCTAAAGGACAAATCGTATTTCCTTCGATCTTACGTTGGATATCCCACAACAGATCTATATCACTCATCTTTCCATTTCCGTATTCAATGTTCTTCAAAATCTTTTCCATCCATCCTGTTCCTTCTCTACAAGGTGAACATTGACCACAACTTTCATGTCTGTAGAAACGTGCTAATGATAATGTATGACGAACTACACACTGGTCTTCATCCAAAACGATGAATCCGCCAGAGCCCATCATAGAACCGCTGGCAAAACCACCGTCAGCCAAACTTTCATAGTTCATGTAACGTGTTTCGCCCTTGGCTGTTTTCAATAATAGATTAGCAGGAAGAATAGGTACAGATGAACCACCGGGAATACAAGCTTTTAACCTTTTTCCGTTGGCGATACCACCACAATATTCATCGCTGTAAATAAATTCTTCTACAGAGATGGTCATATCAATTTCATATACACCGGGCTTATTGATATTACCGCAAGCGCTGATCAGCTTGGTTCCTGTTGATCTACCTACTCCGATCTTTGCATACTCATCACCACCCATATTAATGATTGGAACAACGGCAGCTAATGTCTCTACATTGTTCACCACGGTAGGTCTATCCCATACTCCTTTAACAGCGGGGAATGGAGGTTTGATTCTTGGATTACCGCGTTTACCTTCCAATGATTCGATCAATGCAGTTTCTTCTCCGCAGATATAGGCACCTGCTCCTCTTTGTACATGTATATTACAATCAAATCCACTACCTAAAATATTTTTACCGAGAAACCCATTGTTCTTTGCTTCCGTAATGGCTTGTTCAAGAATATCAACGATCCATGCATATTCACCACGGATATAGATGTACGTATCATTGCTTCCCAATGCAAAAGATGAAACGATCAGACCTTCAATTAATAAGTGAGGAATGAACTCCATCAAATATCTGTCTTTGAAAGTCCCCGGCTCACTTTCATCTGCATTACACACCAAGTGTCTTGGTACACCTTCAGGTTTTGCAATAAAGCTCCATTTCATTCCGGCAGGGAAACCCGCACCACCGCGACCACGCAGACCGCTTTTCTTTACCTCTTCTACGATAGCTTCGGGGCTCATTTCTTTGAGTGCTTTCTCAACACTTCTATACCCACCTTCTCTTCGATATACATCGAAGTAGCGGATACCTTCTACATGTGCCTTTTCCAGTAATAATTTTTTACTCATATCCTCACATCCCTTTCGGGAATTTTAAATGATATTCAACTACTGTTTTTTCAATTCATATTTAGCAGCTAGATCTCCTGTAATTCTATTGCCACTCATATCCAGCTGAATCAATTTCCCTTCTGCAACAAAATATTGATTAGGTCCTTCTTTGATACTTCCCAGATTGATGGTGAAGCCATTGACCCAAGTCCACTTACCCGATGCAGTAAAACTATTTTCTTTCTTACCCAGGTATTTGATCACTCTAGAGTAAGTAGAATCAGTTTTTAATTCAATCATTGTTTCCATTCCTTCACAATCTGCACACGGCAATACACCTTTATAGATTCCTGCAACATCAAGCGAATTTTGTGCTGTGGCGCCATCAACAACTTGCATCATTTCTGAAGAATCTACCTCATAAGTTGTATCACTAACCACTACCTGTGTAGTGGTTGGCTTTTCCTCACAAGCGGTGAAGAATAATGATACAAGTAATATGTAGCCTAGACCTTTCATACCTATTAATTCAAACTCGCTGCTGTTTTTCTACATTCTTCAATGATGGCATCTACTTTCTCTTTGGTCAAATGCTCACGATAGTGTTTACCCAGTTGCATCATTGGAGCATATCCGCAAGCACCTAAGCATTCCACTGTTTTTAGTGTGAACATACCATCGGCTGTTGTTTCTCCCGACTTGATACCAAGCTTCTCGCCGATATAAGCAATGATATCATCACTGCCTCTCAACATGCAAGGACCTGTCTGACATACTTCAAACATATATTTACCAACAGGCTTGAGGTTATACATACTATAAAAAGTGGCAACCTCATATACTTCTATGGGAGTGATCTGTAACAGTTCTGCTACATAATCCATTGTTTCAGTACTCAACCATCCCCCAAAACTATCTTGTGCCAAATGCAAAACCGGTAGCAATGCACTTTTCTGCTTGCCATCCGGATAACGCGCTACCAAGCGCTTGAATTCGGTCATTTGTTCTTCTGAAAATTTCACCATACAATTCAAATTATTATGCGTCGAGTTCTCCTGCGATCAGGTTCAAACTACTCATGGTTACAATAGCATCACTTAACATACCACCTTGAATCAATTCAGGATATGCTTGATAATAAATAAAACAAGGTCTTCTAAAATGCAGACGGAATGGTGTTCTTCCGCCATCACTGATCAAATAAAATCCTAACTCACCATTACCACCTTCTACTGCATGGTATACTTCACCCTTTGGCATATCCACCTCACCCATGATGATCTTGAAATGCCAGATCAGTGCTTCCATTTTGGTGTATACATCTTCTTTCTTAGGTAGATAATATTCAGGAACATTGGCATGATATACTTCTGCATCTGCACCTTTGAATTCCTGTATCTTACGATAGGCTTGTTCAATGATGCTTAAGCTCTGCCACATTTCCGCATTACGAACTAGGAATCTATCGTAATTGTCGCCTGTTTTTCCAACAGGAACTGTGAAATCAAAATCTTCATAACTGCTGTATGGACTATGTACACGAACATCATAATCCACTCCGGCAGCACGCAGGTTAGGTCCTGTAAAGCCATAGTTCAATGCTCTTTCAGCACTGATACCACCTGTACCTTGCGTACGATCCATGAAGATGCGATTACGTGCAAAGAGATTTTCAAACTCTTTTAGCACTTTCGGATATTCATTTAAGAATTTCTCGAGTTTCGTAAACGCTGTATTTGAGAAATTCCTTTCAAAACCGCCAATACGCCCAATATTAGTAGTAAGGCGGGACCCACATACTTCTTCATATATTTCATAGATTAATTCACGGTATTGCATCACATACAAGAAGCCGGTATAAGCTCCTGTATCTACACCCACAATAGAATTACAAATCAGGTGATCAGAGATGCGAGCCAATTCCATGATGATCACACGCAGGTAATCAACACGTTTAGGCGTTTGAACACCCAGTAATTTTTCACAAGTCAGGTGCCATCCCATGTTATTGATCGGACTACTACAATAGTTGAGTCGATCAGTGATAGGAGTGATCTGATATAATGGTCTGCGTTCAGCCAGTTTTTCAAATGCACGATGAATATATCCAACTGTTTGTTCAGTTGATACGACTCTCTCACCATCCAGTTCCATAATATTTTGGAATACGCCATGCGTAGCAGGGTGTGTAGGTCCTACGTTTAACGTGGTGGTTTCCTTTTCAATGGAGCCTTCCGGTAATTTGATATTCTGTTGTTGTTGCGCTAACATGGTTACTATGTTGATTAACCTTTCGGCTAAATAATTCGTTATGATGAGTGAGTAGTGAATAGTCAGTAGTGAATAAAAAAACAACATTCACTACTGACTATTCACTATTCACTTATTATCCTCTTCCAAACATTTCATCATCCTTATCGATCCTGGTCTGGTCTTCCAGTGGATACTCTTTCCTTAATGGGAAATAATCCATCTCATCCACATTCAAAATGCGTTTAAGATTGGGGTGACCGACAAAATTCACACCATAGAAATCATAGGTTTCACGTTCCATCCAGTTCGCACTGGAGAAGAGTTGTGAAGCAGTGAAAACATCCGGTGTTTCAATTGAAGTGAATACCTTAAATCGAATGCGTACATTTTCAACCAGATTGTGCAAATGATACACGACTGCTAATTCTCTTCCTGCATCATCCGGATAATTCACTGCACATAAATCTGTCAGGAAGCGAAATTGAAGCGTCTCGTCATCAAATAGAAACTGCATCACTTTCAGGTTGTGATCTTTTGGTGCTTCAAAACTCAGCATACCATAGGTTTCCTCAAAATTGTACACCTGATCACCAAACTTCTCTTTTAGTTTTTCCTGTATGTATGAATTCGTTAAGGCCATTTTTATGTTTTTGTACATAGTCCATGGTCCAAGGTCCATGGTCGATAGTTAATTATTGAATTCCATAACTGTTCAGCAGTGCTTTATAATGCTCGCTGTTTCTTCTTCTGATGCTTTCTTGTCCAACCAAGTCTTGGATCTTCATAAATCCATCCAGAATAGCTTCCGGACGAGGGGGGCAACCCGGAACATATACATCTACCGGTATTACCTGATCGATTCCCTGCAAAACACTGTACGTATCAAAAATACCACCGCTGGACGCACAGGCTCCTACCGCAATTACCCAGCGCGGCTCGGCCATTTGCAAGTATACCTGACGCAGAACGGGACCCATTTTTTTAGCGATCGTACCCATGACCATCAATAGATCACACTGACGCGGAGAGAACCCTACACGCTCAGAACCAAAACGGGCCAGATCGTAGTGAGAGCCCATGGTTGCCATGAATTCAATGCCGCAACAAGAAGTAGCAAAAGGTAGCGGCCAGATTGAGTTTTTTCGGGCTAGTCCAACAACATCACTCAATTTTGTGGTAAAGAAACCTTCCCCAGAATAACCCTGCGGCGCTTCAACAGTAGCAATAGCATCAGCGGTATTGGCAGGTATGGGGTTGATATTAAATCTAACGGGGCGTGCCATAGTCTTTCGGTTATTTATAATGGTTGTTTATATAACCATTAAAGCTTTGTCTTGTTGTCAAAAAGCCGTGAATCTTATCACAGTCGGTTTAATCTTCCCATTTCAGGGCTCCTTTCTTCACGATATAGATAAATCCAATCAAGAAGAAGGATACAAACATCAGAACAGCCAAAAATCCATCCCAGCCCAATTCTCTGAAATTAACGGCATAGGGATAGAAGAATATCACTTCCACATCAAATAATACGAAAAGGATCGCCACCAGAAAGTACTTGATGGCCATGGGTTGACGAGCATCTCCATGACTTTCAATACCGCTGGCAAAGGTTTCGAGTTTATCGGCTGTTTTACGCTTTGGACCCACCCATTGTGATACAGCGATCATCGTAGCCACAAAACCTGCCGCAAAAATCAATTGAATTCCTATCGGTAAATAACCAGACGCGTTGCTGGTTGCTGATGCATCTAACAGTTGGATAAGCCAGTTCATGTTAAAACATTAATGTCCGGCAAAAATAAGCCTGTGAAGGCATATAAAAAGAAAAACTCCCCCGTAATTGGAGGAGTTTTTACCGAAATATTTAGAAACTTAACTTCCTGACCCACCCGAGGATGTTCCGGAAGAGGATTTATTGCCAGAACCCTGTTTTTCGCGAGCTTTTATTCCATCCGCAATAGCTGCTTTTGTTTCGCTTGCGAATTTATTTTCCTCACCTGCTTCAGGATATAATGCCAACATTTTTTCAGTTACAGCCAATCCTTTATCTAATTCTTTTGCTTTATCAACGTAAAACTTTAACCTGTAATACAAGTTCAGAAACACTACTTTTTTGTTCTTTTCCTTATCTCGCATGTAAAAAGAATCGATATAATCCAACACCTCTATAGCTGCACCGGTTGTTGTATCTGGGTCTGAAGCCAGAGCCGCTCTTTTCAAGAAAGAATAAGGCTGTGGTTTATCAGGAAAAGCAGCCAAGTATTTTTTACCCAATTCAATGGTAAGAGGATAATCTTTCCCATTTAAAGCTGTATTTGTGAACTGGTAGTACTCATATTCACCCATGCTGCCACCTTTCAATTCCAACTGTTTTTGTAACCAACCTAATTGCTCACGATACATACCTGCTTTACCATAGATTTCAGCAGCTTTACCCATGTAAGCAATCTTGCTGTTTTTCAATGTATCCAGTGTCATCGCTTTTTCAATATAAGCTACTGCTTGCGCTTCGCTTCCTTTGAAACGTGAATAGATCTTAGTGGCTAATTCACACTGAGAAGTGGTGATGGCAGCAGGATCTGCGGTTGCAAAGAATTTCTCGATAGATTCCTTAGCTCTTACCGAATCATTGGTACGATCGTAGTTATATGCGTATACCACATTCAACTCAGGCAGATTAGCGATTCCGCCTACTTCCGCTTCGATCTGCTTTGCTTTTTCCAAACTCTCATTATACTTACCTGCACGGAACAAGTAGTCGGCTACGAACAAATCTGTTTTAGGATCTTTATCTGCATTCGCTACATATTTGTCCAGATACTCTTTTGCTCTTGGTACATCTTTATCTGCATAATAGTTATACAGTGTATAGTATACAGGAGGATAAGTAGGATCAGTAGCAATCGCATCATTATAGAATTGTTCAAACAGTTCTTTATTATTCTGACTCTGATAGATTTTACCGATACGGAATTTTGCTTTTACACTCTTAGGATCGCGTACAATGGCCTCCTGATAAGCTTTTACAGCTTCACCGCCATTCTCACCACCCAATTTCAGGTAACTGATACCCATGTTGATGTAGATATCAGGATTGGTTAAGTCCAAAGCAGCAGCCTGCTTCAGTTTTTCGATACCATAAGCAGGATCTCCTACTTTACTTCCACCATCTGCATTAGCTCTACCAATAGCATTTAAAATGCCCGGATTGGCCTTACCCTTATTTCTACCGCGTGTTTCAGTGGTAGCAGTAACAGCCTGTTCAAACTTTTGCTTTGCTGAATTGATATCGCCACCTTCGAGGATTTCAAGGTGACCCATACCCACCAATAACCAGGCATCGCTGCCAACATCCTGTAAACCTTGCTGATACACAGCTTTGGCAGCACTGATCATATCCTTGGTCAATGCACCGGCCTCACCTGCGATCAGGGACTGACCGTACCAGTAGATCGTTTGAGGATCTTTCGGATTGGCATCATATGCCTTTTTCAAGGTTTCACGGGCGCTTTTGAATTTCTCGTAGTTGAGGAATTTGATTCCGTCAGCCACCTGCGCCATCAAGCACTGTACAGCAAGCAACGCTGTCACGATCAAAGAAACGGTCTTCTTCATTTGTCGGTTTTTATAGTTGTATGTTAATCTGCGTCTTTTATGCTTCCGGAGCGTTTACCGAAACCCATTTTAGCGGGAACGAGAAAAGCTCTTCGGAATATCAACTGTCCTCTTTCCATACTCATGAAATTCATAAAGCCTGTTCCGAGTCCTGTTGCGTTTTCTTTCAATATATAATACAATGGCCGTGCCAAAGGATATTGTCCGTATGAAATGGTTGCCTGTGAGGGCTTTGCGAATATATCTTTTTCCTCACATTTAACACATTCTACCAATCCCAAGCGAATTTTCTTCAAATACGCTAATTGTACCGGATCATAACTATCTGCAATCCAACTGATCCCCACAAAGCCTACCACATCTTTCCTTCCTGCCACAATATCCAATACATGTCTGCTATTATTTGCTGCCACTACATTCGCTCCAAAACTTGCACCTTTCAGTACAGAATCTTTTAAATAGCGAACAGTACTGGTAGCTTTATTTCCATCCATGACGGCTGTTATCTTATCCTTACCGCTGAGGATGTTTTTTAATTTGCTTAGGGTAAAAACACTATCAGGTGATTGATTATTAACGATTACTGCAACAGCATCGTAAGCCAGTACACCATATAGTGGTGAATAAGACAACTGATTCTCAAAGAACGATGCCTCCGTTTTTGTTAATCCACGCGCTACAATGACCATTCGCGTACTATCATTTTGCAGATCCCTGAAACAATCGGATTCCGGTTTATAGGAAACGATGATGTTTGTTTCGGGGAAAGAGGATTTATGTACCCTCAACTGCTCCTCAATGACCGGTTTAAAACTCTCATCCACACTGATTCTTATCGATCCTTTCGTAGGTGTATCTGTTGCAACAGCGGCATCTTGCTTGTCGGCACAACCTATGAACAGAATCAAAACAAATAACGCGATGGTTTTAAAGATGTTTCTGGTCATATTAATAATCCCTCTTGATCCCTCTATACAATCTGAATCCACCATATAATACAAATACAGTCCCCATTAAATAACGGAACGTCGGATCGATCATCAATAATTGTTCGATCTTCAACTTCTCCGCCAATAATAAAAGAACCGCTGTTCCGAGTATAATCACCGCCATAGAAAGGTCATAGATCATTCTCATGATCTTGTAACTTTTCTGTTGCCTTTCTCTGAAATCCGTTGCCATACTGTTCGTTTTATACCCGAGGGTGGGCAATTTAGTTAATAATTTTATTTGTTTGTCGAAATCAAGGTGTCATTTTCTAGTAAAATAGTACCGAATTAATATTTAGATGCCTGATTGATTTCTTTCCATACGGTCATATGTTAAAGAGCTAATAAGTGAGTTGATAGTGGAAAGTTGACAGTTGACAGTAAGCCAATGGCTTATAGGTAATGGCTTATGGATATTTTCTTTCCGTCACCTGTCAACTATTCACCATATGGCCATTTGCCATCTCCTATTTGCTATACCCTTTTCGCCATCCATCTGCTATCTTTGCGAGCATGAAAGTATTGATGGTCTGCCTGGGGAATATTTGCCGTAGCCCATTGGCAGAAGGCATTCTTCAACAAAAAGCCAGGGAAGCAGGATTGGCATGGAAAATAGATAGTGCCGGAACCGGGAACTATCATATTGGTGAGCCGCCACATCATCTTTCGCAGAAAGTAGCTCGTTTAAATGGTATTGACATAGGTCATCAACGTTGTCGACAGTTTCATCCGAATGATATGGATCAATTTGATTTGATCTATGTTATGGATCACGACAATTATCAGGATGTCAAAAGAATGAGTGGCGAGAAATGGAATGAATCGAAAACCAGATTAATACTTAACGAGATCAATAATAGCAATGACTCAGTTCCAGACCCATGGTATGGTACTGAGAAAGACTATCATCATGTATTTGCATTGTTAGCAACAGCATGCGAAAATATTATTCAGAAATACAATCAGTCTAACAAATAATTAAAGATGAGCAAACCGGGATTACCGCAAGGAACCAGAGATTTTAGCGCAGCAGTTGTACGTAAGCGGAACTATATCTTTCAAACCATTAAGAACATTTTTGAACTCTATGGTTTTCAGCCATTGGAAACACCTGCCATGGAGAACCTTGAAACACTCATGGGAAAATATGGTGAAGAAGGTGATAAACTGATCTTTAAAATTTTGAATAATGGTCTCGATAATCCTGCAAAGCAGGAACAGGTGATTGCTGATTTCCAAAAAGTATTAGCAGGTAAAAACACAAAAGGAATTACTGAACGTGCATTAAGATATGATCTTACCATTCCTTTTGCACGCTATGTGGCCATGAATTATGGACAACTCACCATGCCTTTTAAACGCTACCAAATACAGCCTGTATGGCGTGCAGATAGACCACAAAAAGGACGTTACCGTGAATTTTATCAGTGCGATGCAGATGTGGTAGGCAGTAACAGTTTATTAAATGAAGTAGAGCTTGCTAATATTTACGCTACTGTTTTTGAACAACTAGGCATTCCTGTTGAAATCAGGATCAACAGCCGTAAAATATTAGCAGCACTGGCTGAAGTATGTGGCGGAGCAGATAAAATGCTCGATATCACTGTGGCAATTGATAAGCTGGATAAGATCGGTATAGAAAAAGTAAAGGAAGAATTGACACAGCGTGGACTCAACAATGATCAGATCAGTATTATTGAAAAATATCTTTCCATCACTGGTACGAGTGATGAAAAAATCACACAACTTGAGTCATTGATCGGCAACAATGAAATCGGACAAAAAGGAATCTCAGAGATCAAACATGTTCTTGCGAACTGTCAATTGTCAACTAACAAAGTGCAACTTATCCCCGACTTCACACTTGCCCGCGGACTCAACTACTACACAGGTATCATCTTTGAAGTAAAAGCATTAAATGTTCAAATGGGAAGTATTGGAGGCGGTGGTAGATATGATGATCTGACAGGATTATTCGGTGTTCCAAATGTACCGGGAGTAGGTATCAGCTTTGGTGTAGATCGTATTTATGATGTGATGGAAGAGTTACAATTATTTCCCGATACTGTTCAAGCAGGTTCAAAAATTTTATTCTTCAATCTAGGAGAAGCAGAAAGTAAAAATGCGTTTACATTATTACAAAAATTAAGATCTGCAGGTATCTCCGGAGAGCTGTTTCATGAACAAAGCAAATTTGACAAGCAATTCAAATACGCAGAGAAAAAAAATATCCCTTTCGCTATCATCATCGGTTCAAAAGAAATGGAGAATGGCACCTGTGTGGTGAAAGATTTGGAGAAGGGAACACAGGAAGAGATGGCGCAGGCAGAGTTGGTCAGCTACTTTACAGTTAGTCGATAGTCCATGGCCCATAGTCCATAGTCCATGGTGAAAACATGGACAACTATTGTGGTTAAATATTCATTATAGACCATGGACCATCGACTATGGACCATAAGCTACCCCCCATTCTGGCATAATATTCGCAGTTCTTAGCGGAAATAGCCGTTATGAAACAGTTTTTCTTGATATTATTTTTTGCTTCACTTCTTATCAGCTGTGGTAGAAAATCTGTTCCACAAAAAACAAATAACGTCAAAGTACATTCTGGTCCTAGCGTTAAGCCCACAGAGAATGATAAATCAATAACTGAGCCTGCTTTGATCAAGAAATCGAAAGTCGAAAAAGAGGAAGTAACTGAGACCAAGATCGAAAAAAAGGAAGCATTACTCCCTATGATCGTTATTGATGGTATGGGTAATGTGATCACACCCAAAGAAAAACTTCCGGAAGAAATTGCGGCAAAAGCGGATTACCGTGTGTTAAGCAGGGCATTTACACCCAATCAAAGAACCAATCTTATTTATCGTTATAAAATTGTTCCTCCACGCATTTTGTTTGTACCGGAGAACTACATTAAAACTACTGCGAGGGGAAAATATGTTGTATATCGTAAAAAATTCTGGTATTGGCAGAAGGAGGATGGGTTGTTCTATCTTGATGAAACCTATTATAACTAAAAAAGGGGCCAAGCCCCTTTTCATCATTGTATGTGGTTATTTATTTAGATATCCATCTGTTGGTTCGATTGATAAACATAGCATGATATCTATCAATTGCAATGCCATCAGATCTTGTTCCTTCTAAAGCATATCCTCCGGCATTGATACTCACGCCGATTACTTTTTTATTCGCATCTCTTTTAAACTGTGCACTACCATCATAAGCAGTAATGGAAAAAAGGTCATCCCCTATTTTTACCAAAGCAGAATTACCAATACTTGATCCCATCACCAAGCCTGATCCCTCTACAGAAACTGTTACTTCTGCAACAATACTCCCTTCAGGAAATTTGTACTTGCCTACAAAATCTTGTAAAGTGCTGTCTTTATCTTGTGCATGTACGAATGCAACAGCGCCTAGCATTAGGCAGATCATCATAAGTTTTTTCATGTGTATTCAGGTTTTAGTTTTTATGATACGTTTCTCAAAACGAAAAGTTACAGAAAATAGATGTCTGTAAAAAATAGCTTTTTGTTATCAAAACAATCTTAAGAAGACAATCCTTCATAGATCACCGCTGCACCTTGTCCAACCCCCACACACATGGTAGCCAACCCATACTTTGATTTCCTTCTGTTCATCTCATGTAATAAGGTAGCAGATATTCTTACGCCGCTACAGCCTAATGGATGTCCGATTGCAATAGAGCCTCCATTTACATTGACTTTTGCCGTATCCAATTCAAGATCGCGAATACAAGCCAGACTCTGAGAAGCAAATGCCTCATTCAGTTCAATCAAATCAAGATCTTTTACTTGAATACCCGCTCTGATCATCGCTTTTTGAGAAGCAGGTACCGGACCGATTCCCATGATAGCAGGATCAACACCTGCAACACCCATACCAGCGATACGAGCTATGGGTTGTAGATTAAATAGTTTGACTGCTTCTTCACTAGCCAATAACATTGCTGCTGCTCCATCATTGATGCCGGATGAATTACCTGCTGTAACTGTTCCATCTTTTGCAAATGCAGGTTTTAAAGATGCCAGTTTCTCTAAAGATGTTTGTCTAGGATGTTCATCTTGATTAAACCAAGAGATCAATCTATCATTGATCATTTCAACAGCTACGATCTCGTCATCCCACTTACCCGCTTCCAATGCAGCAAAATATTTTTGTTGAGAAGAGAGTGCAAAAGCATCTTGTTCTTCTCTGGTGATCTTCCAATCATTGGCAACATTTTCTGCCGTCTCTCCCATGCTATATGGGTGATACATGCTCGCCAACTTCTTATTGATGAAACGCCATCCGATGGTGGTATCAAAAGTTTCTATTTTTCTGCCCCAAGCGCCATCGCTTTTGGCGGTTACAAAAGGAGCTCGTGTCATACTCTCTACACCTCCTGCGATATACAACATCCCTTCTCCACACATGATGGCACGCGAGGCATCCATTACTGCCTGTAAACCACTGGCACATAAACGATTCACGGTATTACCCCCAACCGTAACCGGTAGTCCGGCAAGTAAAGCGGCCATCCTTGCCACATCACGATTATCTTCTCCCGCCTGATTGGCTGCACCAGCGATCACATCTTCAATAGCAGACGGATCAATGGTATTATTTCTTTCAAGGAGTGAAGTGATCACATGAGCCAACAGATCATCCGGACGAAATGAGCTCAATTTACCACCATATCTTCCGATGGGTGTACGCACAGCGTCAATTACATAACATGCATTCATACGACAATAATTGATGCGCAAGATAAGAGAGAAGAAACAAGAAACAAGAAACAAGGTACAGGGTACAAGGAAGATACAAGGAAGATACAAGAGACAAATATCAAGCGTAATAGTCAAGACTTCATCTGACAGTCAAGCAATGGATCTATAACTAACGGCTTAAATCTTGAACCCTCCTTGTCTCATGAGACTCAGCCTTTGATCCTTCCTTGTATCTTATATCTTCATTCTTGAATCTTCCGTGTGTCTTGTCTCTTATCCCTTGTTTCCTACTTCTAATTCTTATTTCCCCCTTTCTCCGGTATCTTTGCAGGATGAATACGGAATTACCAAATATCAGACACTTGAATATCAATGAGTTGGAAGAATACTTTCAAAACATTGGAGAGAAAAAATTCCGTGTAAAGCAGGTTCATGAATGGTTATGGCAGAAACATGCGCATCATTTTGATGATATGACCAATTTGAGTAAAGACCTGCGCGCTAAACTTGCTCAAACTTTTTCATTACCGGCATTAAAGGTAGATGCGGTTCAATATAGTGAAGATGGAACCATTAAGAGCCGTTTTCGCACGCATGATAACCATCTAGTTGAGGGGGTTCTTATTCCTACTGATGAAAGAAAAACAGCCTGTGTTTCTTCTCAGATCGGTTGTAGTTTAAGCTGTAAGTTTTGTGCAACCGGTTATATGGATCGAAAAAGAAACCTGACTTATGATGAGATCTATGATCAGGTTGTATTGATCAATAAAGAGAGCGAAGAAAAGTTCAATAAAAAGCTCTCCAATATCGTATTCATGGGAATGGGTGAGCCATTGTTGAATTATGGTAATGTGATGAAAGCTATTGAACGCATTTCTGCAGAAGACGGCTTATTCATGAGCCCAAGAAGAATCACCGTTTCTACAGCCGGCGTGGCAAAAGCCATTCGTAAACTGGGTGATGATCAGGTTCGTTTTAAACTGGCGCTCTCATTACATGCTGCCAATGATGCAAAACGAAATGAAATCATGCCGATCAATGAGACCAACAATATCAAAGTGTTGATCGAGGCACTAAATTATTTCTATAAACAAACAGGTAACGAGATCACATTTGAATATATATTGTTCAAAGACTTCAATGACTCTCAGAAAGATGCGGAAGAACTGGTAAAAATATATAGACAAGTTCCTGCGGATTTAGTGAACATCATCGAGTACAATCCCATTGATGCATTTAAATTCACCAAGCCAGACGAAGAAGGTATCATGAATTTTATGAAATTCCTTGAATCCAATCGTGTCAATGCTCGACTTAGAAGAAGCCGAGGAAAAGATATTGATGCTGCTTGTGGACAGTTGGCGAATAAAGGGTAGAGAAGCTATTAGTCATTAGCTTCTAGCCTTGAGCTTATTTCCGAAAATGTTCACAGATATTAAAACTGTAACTTGTATTTCCAATAATTTACTCGAAGCTCAAAGCCAAAAGCTAAACTCCTGTTGTAAAACAGCAAAAACAAACACATGAAAAAAAGAACAGACAACTTCGACAAGTTTGCAAACCAAAAAAAAGGTAGTGCTATTAAAGAAGCTTTCCGCCAGGAAAAGAAAAAGATAAAAGCAGAAGCCCGTGCCGCAGGTGAAGAAATGCGGAAAAAGAAAATTGAAAAAATGAGGGGTGTGGAGGATAAAGCTACAAGCTTCAGGCCTCAGGCATCTGGTAAAGCCACAGGCAACAAGCATCAAGCTGCAAGTAAGAAATCAAGTAATCCATATTCC
Source organism: Sediminibacterium sp. (assembly GCA_965279585.1). Lineage (GTDB taxonomy): Bacteria > Bacteroidota > Bacteroidia > Chitinophagales > Chitinophagaceae > Sediminibacterium. The sequence continues at coordinate 2,975,813 of OZ257248.1, forward strand.
AAAAAAGAAAGTAAGCAGGAAGTACAACCTGCCGATATCCCTTTAAAAAAAGAAGGAAGCAATGAGCAAATGCCTTTGAATAAATTCATTGCACATGCAGGTGTTTGTGGAAGAAGGGAAGCTGCTGATTTAGTGAAAGAGGGTAAAGTGACCGTGAATGGAGATAAAATATTTGAGCCGGGTTATAAGGTTTCTGCTAAAGACAAAGTGATCGTTAAGGGCAAACAGGTCTTTCTGCAAAGAAATGCTGTCTACATCTTACTGAATAAGCCAAAAGACTACATCACCACAGCCAATGATCCACAAGGGCGTAAAACAGTGTTAGACCTGATTAAAGGAGCTACTCCCGAACGAGTATATCCTGTTGGTAGATTGGATAGAAACACAACAGGTGTTTTAGTTTTAACAAATGATGGAGAGCTTGCTCAGAAATTAACACACCCATCTTTTGAAATAAAGAAAATCTATGAAGTAACATTGGATAAACCAGTGATCAAAAAAGATCTGGAATCCATCATGACCGGTATTACATTGGAAGACGGTTTTGTACAGGCTGATGCTGTAGGTTATGCTGATGATAAGAATAAGAATATTGTAGGTATTGAAATTCACAGTGGCAGAAACCGTATTGTTCGTAGAATTTTTGAACACTTGGGTTATGATGTCAAAGGTCTTGATCGCGTTATGTTTGCCAATCTCACCAAGAAAAATGTAGATCGCGGCAAATGGCGTTTCCTGAATGAAAAAGAAGTTCGCTTATTGAAGTTCATGAATAAGTCGTTTGTGAGAAAAGCTAAGTAGACCATAGTCCATGGTCCATAGCCAATGGCCTATTGATCATAGCCAATAGCTAGTTCTAAACATTATTCAACCCATTTATAAATTTGCTATCAACCATTACCCATTCGCTATTACCTATAAGCCACCACCATGCGCCCAACTATTATTTTCGAGAATTATCATTTTATAGCAGTTAACAAACCATCCGGATTACTGAGTATCCCGGATAGACTTGGACAGGAGCTTTCATTGAAAGAGATACTGAAAAATAGTTATGGAGAAATTTATACCGTCCATCGATTAGATAAAGATACAAGTGGCATTATCGTTTTTGCAAAAGATGAAGAGACGCATAAACAATTGTCACAGTTGTTTGAAGGAAGAGAGGTAGAAAAATTTTATGTTGGATTGGTTCATGGTAAGCTGATCCATGAAACAGGTAGTATCGATGCGGCCATTACAGAACACCCGGGTAAAACGGGAAAAATGGTGACGCATGTAAAAGGTAAGCCTTCATTAACAGATTATCAAGTACTCGAAAGTTTTCGTCTGTATAGCTGGCTGCAATTTCAGATTCATACAGGGAGAACACATCAGATTCGTGTTCATATGCAGCATATTGGTCATCCCATCGTATGTGATGAAATATATGGCGACCCTGCACCGATTCTTTTATCCAATCTTAAAAAGAAATTTAAACTCTCCAAGCACGATGAAGCAGAGCGACCTTTGATGTCGAGGCTGGCTTTACACTCTCATAAACTCTCTTTCACACTGAATGGGGAACGGTTTGATTTAGAAGCAGAACTACCTAAAGATTTGAGAGCCATGTTATCACAGTTGAGAAAGCTGGGTTAAATAATAAACAGAGAAAAATCGAATATCCAATTTCGGAATTGGAAATTCAATATTAAATATTCCTCTGTTTACTCATTCTTATACACTACTCCATTCTTCATCACAAACTTCACTTTACCCATTGAATTGATATCCTTCACAGGATCACCATCAACAGCAATGATATCTGCCAGTTTATCTTTTTCAATCACCCCGATTCTATCATCACCTAATAAGTCAGCAGCATATAAGGTAGCAGAACGTATGGTTTCCAATGCAGGCATACCTGCTTCATTCATGTAGACAAACTCTAACCAATTCTTTCCATGTGCATATACACCTGCGTCGGTACCAAAGGCGATTTTTACTCCGGCTTTATACGCGTTTGAAAAAGTATTTTGAATTTTAGGCCCTATCGCAATGGCTTTAGGAGTTACCAGCTCCGGATAATAACCCGGCTTTTTTGCTGAATCACCTACCGCTTTTCCGGCAGTAATAGTAGGTACGTAATAAGTTCCCATTTTCTTCATCAAACCCATCACTTCCTCATCCATATAAGTTCCATGTTCAATAGAATTTACTCCTGCTACTACTGCACGCTTCATGGCTTCTTTTCCATGACAATGTGCAGCTACTTTAAAACCATAGTCTTTGGCAGTTTCTACAATCGCTTTGATTTCAGCTTCTGTAAATTGAGGATTTTCTCCACTTTTTGCTACACTCAGAACACCTCCTGAAGCAGTGATCTTGATCACATCGCTCCCCTCTTTATATCGTTGTCTAACAGCCTTCGCTGCTTCATCAGCTCCGTTCACTACACCGGCATCAGGACCCGGATCTCCCATCAGATCTCTTCTGTAACCATTGGTAGGGTCAGCATGTCCTCCTGTTGTAGCAATCGATTTTCCTGCTGTGTATACACGCGGACCTTTGATCAATCCTTTATTGATCGCATTTCTGAGTGAAATATTAACCCCACTGCCTCCAAGATCTCGAACAGCAGTGAAGCCTGTCATCAAAGTTCTTTCAGCAAAAACAACCGATTGGTACGCATAATCTGCCGGATTAAAAGTGAATGTTTCCATATACCTACCGGGATTGGTTTCACTTTCCAAATGAACATGCATATCGATGAGTCCGGGCATGACAGTTTTTGACTTGAGATCAATTATTTTTTCGCCTGCAGTAGCAGCTTTATACCCTTTTACAACTTCTACAATTTTATTTCCTTCAGTTACAATCGTCATCTCTTTTAAGAGCTGAAGGTTTTTCACATCTACTATCTGTCCGCAGTGTATAACAGTTTTTTGTGCGAGAATATTGGTTAGTGTAGCTACACAAAAAAAGAACAATAGAAGCTTTCTCATGATAATATTATATGGTTATGGCTATTAAGATACAAGAAAAAAAGTATTCTGATGGATGGGATTTAAATAAGGGGCTTTGTATTCATATTATACGGCACTTAATTACTGTGTAACATGAACGATTCATTTGTCTTTTTTTATGGTTCTTGCTTTCTGTAATAATGATTTGCCAAATTTGTTTTTTACATCATCAATCGCTTTATACAATTCATTTTTTTTCTCGGCATCATCAAAGAGACTTCCCTGAATGGCATGATTCGTTAATTCACTCAATTTGACTCCCAAAAGGCGAACAGGCTGTCCTTTACGGTATAATTTATGAAAAAGATCGATCGCGACAGGAATCAATTCATCATCTCTAAAAGTATAATCAATGGTTGTTTGACGTGATGTTGTTTCAAAATCAGGATATCGAATCTTAACGGCTATACAACCTGCTAATTTTTCATCCTGTCTTAATTCATACGCTACTTTTTCTGTCATCCGTACCAATTCACTCAAAAGAAAATCAATGTCTGTTTTATTCTCTTCAAAAGTATTCTCCGTAGAAATAGATTTTGCTTCATGGTAGGCATGTACTTCACTATGATGAATACCATGTGCCTTATGCCAGAGATCAGTGCCCCATTTCCCCAACTTTTTTTCTAATACCTCAATGGGCGTTGTTATGATGTCTTTGATGAAATAAATTCCCATCGACTGTAAAATCTTGAGTGTTTGCTCTCCTACTCCTGAGAATTTATTCACCGGTAATGGTGCTAAAAAATCTTTTTCTCTACCTGGTTGTACAAATAGATAACCATTGGGTTTGGCTTCATCTGTAGCAATTTTTGCTACCATTTTATTAGAGGCCAGTCCAAAGGATATCGGCAATTGTGTTTGCTCCATGATTTCTTTTCGCAATTCAATGGTCCATTGAAATGGGTCAAAGAATTTATCCATACCTGTAAGATCAATATAAAATTCATCAATGGAAGCCTTCTCAAATAATGGTGCTTTTGCAGCTATGATTTCTGTAACCCATCTTGAATAACGGCTATATTCACCTCGAGTACCTCGAACTAAAATGGCGTGTGGACATAACTTCATAGCCGTTTTCATGGGCATCGCACTTCTGACACCAAATTTTCGCGCTTCATAACTACAAGTGGTTACTACACCTCTATCTCGTGAGCCTCCTACAATAACTGCCTTCCCCTTTAAAGAAGGATCATTCAACATCTCAACACTTACGAAAAAGGAATCGAGATCCAAATGAGCAATATATCGTTGGGGAAAAGCCATAAGACTGCTAAGATAAATAAGTTATCCCCCTTTTATGTGATTGTAACTAAATCCATAGTATGTACGTTTGGGGTCATAAAATAAAAGTATGAGGTTCATCCTTTTTCTATGCACAGTTTTTATCGGATTGGTTAGCAAGGGGCAACAAATTGCTTATGAGAAAAAACATCCCGTCGATTTCTATGATAAGAAACTTTCTAAAGCAGTTGTAAAAGAAGATATCCAGTTTTGGCTAACCACGATGGAGGAATCTCATGTGAACATGTATCACTCTATATCTAGACGATCCATGCAGGAACTTGCTGATAGTCTATTGAATAATTTTACAGATAGTATCACCCATACTGATGCAATATTCATTTTCAGTCGATTGGGAGCTGCATTGAATGAGGGTCATGTAGGTTTGGTAAGCAGCCGGATCACAGATAGTTTGTATAACCAATCCTTACGATTTCCTTTTCAATTGCAAAAAGTAAATGAAGATGCCTGGATCATTAGTTACGATATCAGCAGTGCTCAAAAACTTGACATGAATGATAAGATCACTGCCATCAATAATATTCCGGTAAGTGATTTAAATAAAAGATTCAAAGCCTTATTCGGAGGGCTTGAAAGTTGGAGAAGGGAACAGGTTGCTTATTACAGTAAAAAACTGCTGTTCCTTGCAGGTATCTCCAGCCCTTTTCAAATTGATGCCATCAAAGAGAATGGAAGTAAAGTGCGGTTTACCGTTGAAGGATTCCATCGATCACAGACAGACAGCATTACCAAAATGCTTACTGCTAAAATGAATCAACAAAGTAATAAGCCCTATGAGTTTTCATGGCTGAGGAATGGTATTGGCTACCTCAATTACAGGAATATGCGTAATGATCCAACACAGCCATTTGATCAATTTTTAAAGAATGTTTTCCAATCATTGAAGGATAGTAGTTCACGAGGTTTGATTATTGATCTACGCGAAAATGGAGGCGGTGATTCTCAATTAGGAGAACAATTGCTGGCACATTTCAATAAGAAGCCATACATTCTTGCAGGCGGTATGAAATGGAAGATCAGTAGTCACTATAAGGCTTTTTTAAAAACAGCGAAAAATTACAACGAGGCTGATAATAAGTTTTATATGAGCCAACCGGATGGCAACACTTACACTTATGTGAATCGGGAGCTGAAACAACCGACTCTCAAAGATCCTTTTTTTGAGGGTAAAGTAGCCTTTCTGATCGGAACGGGTACGTTCTCAAGTGCTAATATGCTGGCAGATGGTGTAGTAAGTTATCAACTGGCCGCCACATTCGGAGAGCCTACCGGGGAATCACCGAATGATTTTGGAGAGATGTTCAACTTCATGTTACCTAACTCACACATTATTGCAAGGGCTGCTTCTAAGATGTTTACAAGGGCCAATAAAGATGAAAAAGATCTTGGTCCGGTAACACCACAGAAAATCATCATTCCAACAGCATCCGATAAAAAACAAAAAAAGGATCCCGTATTAGAATCTGCAGTAAATTGGATATTGAATAAATGATATGCATTGTCTGCAGATATAGATCCCATACAAGAATTAAAAAAGTTTTGCGATAGAATCCATTCGCTGAATGAACATGAATGGATTGACTTTGCTGCTATTTGGCAACCATTTTCTGCCAAGCGAAAAACGCTACTCACGAATGTCAACGAAACTGAGAGGTATTTATATTTTGTTACAGAAGGCGTTCAACGAGCATTTTATGCAGGCGATGATGGGAAAGAAGCAACAATTGTATTTACTTATCCATTTTCTTTCTCGGGAGTAGCAGATTCCTTTCTCACACAAACACCTTCAAAATACTTCTTTGAAACCCTTACTAAAAGTGAGTTTATTCGTACCAGTTATCAGCAGATTGATGAATTGATGAAACGGCATCACAATTTTGAAACATTGATCAGAAAAGCTACCAGTTTTTCTCTTGCAGGAGTTTTAGAGCGACAGATAGAGCTTCAATGCTTCTCAGCAGAACAAAAGTTCAAGACCTTACTAAAGAGAAGTCCACATGTACTTAGACTTATCCCTCATAAATACCTAGCATCTTATTTAGGAATTGATGCAACCACTTTTAGTAAGTTATTGGGGAATGTGAGGATTGAAGGTTGAGTGTGGGGGTAGATGACCGTTGACAGAAGGGCTGTTGAATTATTGTAGTTTTAAGAATAAGACTATCATCTTCTTTCAGTCAAGTAGCAACTATTATCACATGAATCATCAAAAATCTTAGCGTAGACCAAGATTTAAATTCTTTGATACCGGCAGCTTTGCAGTAACAAAAACAGAAAAAATGCCAGTTTATTTATCAAACACACTGATCAACGAATTACAGGAGCAAACAGAATCATTTTTAAACAAAGCCATCAGCGAGTGGCAAATGATAAGACATAGTCAGTTTGCATTAAAAGAATCACCTGAAAAATGGAGCGCTACGCAATGTTTAGAACATTTAAATAGCTATGGTCGTTATTATCTGCCAGTTATGGAGAAAGCGATACTAGAAGCTCGAAAGAAAAATTGGAAATCTGCCGTCCATTTTAAATCAGGTTGGTTAGGAAATTATTTCACACAACTAATGACCCCAAAGCAAGATGGTACTTTGGCTAAAAAAATGTCTTCTCCAAAAGATCATTATCCTGTTTCCAATTTTAATAGTCATCAGGTTATTGGAGAATTTATTGAACAACAAGAGAAGTTATTGAAACTATTAGAAGATGCTAGAAGTATTGACTTGAATAAGGCAAGTTGTCCCATATCAATCGCCAAATTCATTAAATTGAAATTGGGAGATACATTCTTATTTTTCATTGCGCACCAATACAGACATATTCTTCAAGCCGAAAGAGCATTAAAAGAAGCAGGATTGGAAACCAAAGCAGAAGTATTGAGTTTTAATCCGGGGAAAATAGCAAGTTAGTTCATGGCTTATAGCTTATGGTCCATAGTCCATGGTTTATAGTCCATAGTAGTTGATGTATTTTTGTTTCTATGGACTATGGACCATAAGCTACAAGCTACCTATAAACATCCAACAACCCATCCGGTAATACTACATGGATTTCTTTTTGGTCGTGATCAATGCCGTCAAGTGATTCGGCATGAAGAGGAATAAGAGCTTCTTTGCCATTGAGATCTACTCGCAGTAAGACCTGATGTGGTTGTTCGATCACTTCTTGAACAGGACCCAGGTTTTCATCTTCATCTGTAATGACGGTATATCCGAGCAATGAGATCGGAGATGATTTACCTGCCAGCTTTCTGAAATCTGCATCCTTTAACCAAACATTACGGGTACTTAATCTTGAAGCAGACTCTTTAGTATCTACACCCTCCAATTTCACATATATTTCATCGTGATCCTTGGCTTTAGAACTCTCAAGGAAATAAGGCAGATAAGCTCCTTTTTGTTCTTCTACAAACACCACTTTCACATCTTTCAATGCGGTTTTTTTTCCCAACGCATGTTGCAAGATCACTTCTCCTTTTAATCCAAAACTTGCCACAAATCGGCCGATGTGTATGTAGGATTCCATGGTGCAAATATAGGTGATGGCTAATAGCCAATAGTCCATAGTCCATGGCATATTCACTATAGACTATTGGCTATGAACTATTAGCTATGGACTATCGACTATGGACTAAAAAAAAGTCCCGACATTATCGGGACTTTCAGGAATATGTTGAACGTTTCGTTGATTAAGCTTCTGTGTTTCCTTCAGCAGGTGCAGCTTCTTCTTGCTTAGCTTCCACTTTTTTTACAACCGGAGTATAAGCTCTTTTTGCACGCTGATTTTTTCTGTGCTCTTCATTACGACGGGTAACATTTGCTTCATGCTCATTATGCCATGCCTGGAATTTGGTCATAGCTGTAGCATCATCAAATAGACCCAATTTCACACCTCTTAACAGGTGCTTTAGGTACAACACTCCCTTGAAAGAGAGGATTCTGCGAACTGTGTCAGTAGGTTGAGCACCTTTATTCAACCACTCAAGCGCTTTTTGACGATCTAATTGAATAGTTGCTGGAACAGTCAGCGGATTGTAAGTTCCAATTTTTTGGATGAACTTACCATCCCTTGGGGCACGGGCATCGGCCACTACGATAAAGTAGAACGGACGCTTCTTGCTACCGTGTCTCTGTAATCTCATTTTTACTGCCATGTTAAATAGAAATTTATAGGCGTTAATAAATAGGGTGAATCAGGCGGCAAAAATAGGTGTTTGAACCTATAATTCCAAAGTAAGTAGCACCTAAAAAGTTAATAATATGTTACCTGAGCAATAAGGTTGTACCCTTAAAAGTTCGTGTACGACCACCCGTACTCATATAGATAAAACTCCATACGTATACGCCGGTCGGCTGTTGAACCCCTTTAAATCGACCATCCCAGCCTTTTTGTGGCTCTGTTGTTTCAAAAATAATTTGTCCGGACCGATTGAATATTCTGAACACAAAAGCTGCATTTCTATTACCCGTTACAGGTCTTAAAATGTCATTTTTGCCATCTGCATTGGGTGTAAAAGCACTGGGTACATATACGGTATCACAATTAATGCCGGGTATGTTTTGCTCTGTGATAGTGATAGAAACGGAATCTACCAGACAATTATTTCCATTTCGAATTTGAACGGTATATATACCAGCCTGTAGTTTTTTTGCCTCTTGCCCTGCTAAAAAATTACGGTTATCGATCCTGAAAAAATAGGGTGACTCACTACCCAGTACATTGATGGTAAGTTTACCCATTTCTTCACTCCAGCAGTCGGTTGGACTAACAGCCGACTGTACAGTTACAGGAAGAGTGCGATGAGGCTGTACCGTAACAGATCCATTAAAAATGCAACCTTGTCCATCCTTTACGGCTATCGAATAAGTTCCGGATGCAAGATTGTTGTACAAAGTGTTATTACTAAAAGTTGCGTTATTAAAACTATAAGTATATGGAGGTACAGTACCATTAAGATTGATCTGCACCGACCCATTGTTTTTATCAGCACAATCAGGGGAGGTTGCTACAAATGATACTTGAGGTGTTGGTGTTGACAGTTGTGGAATATTGATGGTAGTATCAAAATTACAAGTCGCAGTAATGATCTGCACTTGATGATCACCGGCAGAGAGATTGGTGAAATTACCGGATGATTGAATGGCCCCGCCATCTACTCTCACACCTTGTATATTAGCTCCGTTTACGAACGTTAATACAATAGAACCGTTAGAAGTAGTACAATTAGCTCCCGTGATCGAAACATTGGATACAGGTAATGGTGGTCTATATGTTGGAATGATAAAACTGGTATCTAAAATACATCCGTTCGATTCAATCACTTTCAGAGACTTTCTTCCGGAACTCAGTTTGGTAAAAGTATTTCCGGCAACGTAATCTCCATTTTCCAATGAATATCGAAAACCTGCGTGATTACTTGTTGGTGAAATGGTAGCAACTCCTGTCAATGACCCACAAGTATCTGGAATAGTTGATGTACTGACTACTAAGCGTTCAATAAATTTTACTGTGGCAAAAGTATCTTTCGTACACCCATCTGTGCTGGTGATCTTAATTGGATAAGTACCTGCTGTCAAGTCGGAAAATTTACCTGTTTCATTCGCCGCACCTCCATTATTGGAAAAAGAAAGTTTAGCGGAAGCACTGGCACTAGTGGCGGCTACTGCAATTTCTCCAAGTCCAGCACCTGCACACTGGGGTTGCACCGAAATTGAGTTAACATTAACTCCTCTTACTTCTCCGGATTCAGTTGGACTTGCAGCATCAAATACACTGATATTGATAGAACACAACTTGCCAAGAACCACTCTGGCTTCCATATCAAGCTCCACAAAATCACTTCCGCCCGTTCCATTTCCTGCAATCCCATACACTTTATTGGTATTACAGTCTATTGAAACATTCATCAAACCAAAAAAATTATAGCCCGGTGTTTCCATGAAAAGTTTACTATTAGGCGGAGAGCTGATATTGACTTCTATCAAACTATAATTTTGGAGACCTCCTGAAGGAGACGCCGCCATCAATAACTTATCACCATAAAACATTAAATCACCGGCAGCTACATAAGGCATTGCTCCCAGGTTTTCGGGCTGCGTTGAGCCGGAGAGTAATCGATATAATGTAACTCCATCCACCCAATACAGTGTACCATTCTTATCGGCTGTCATAGAATTACCGGTACAGAATACAGACAGTTGTCTGCAAAGAGCAGGGTTTACGAGATCTGCTTCATACAATTGTGTACCGCTGTTGTAATAGACTTTATTCTTGTATTGCGCCGCTGAAAAACCGGGTACATTTAGACTACAAAAATTGGTGAGTTCTTTTGTTTGACAAGTACCATTGACGTATTCGAATTCATAGAATCTTCCTGTACTAGAAACAAGAATTGCTTTTTGCGCGAGGGCACGTGTAGCAGTAAAGGAGGCTACCCAAAAAATGCATATAATGTATAGACAGCGCATCATTGTATTCGGTCTATGACACTACAGATATGAATATTGTTGTATCAACCGGGCAAATTACCGGCGCATTCCCGGTAGTCTTCCCCCCATCGGCATATTATTCATCATCTTCATCATCTGCTTCATTTGTTCGAACTGTTTCATGAAAGCATTGACCTCAGTAATATCTTTTCCACTTCCTTTGGCAATACGCTGTTTACGACTGGGCGTTAAGCTATCCGGATTGGAACGTTCAAAAGGTGTCATAGAACTGATGATCGCTTCAATGCCTTTGAATGCATCATCATTAATATCCACTTCTTTAATCGCTTTTCCTACACCCGGGATCATTCCCATCAAATCCTTGATATTTCCCATTTTCTTGATCTGCTGTAATTGATCCAGAAAATCCTGAAAGTCAAACTGATTCTTGCGGATCTTTTTCTCCAGTTTCTTCGCCTGCACTTCATCATACTGAGCCTGAGCTTTTTCCACCAAAGTAGTGATATCACCCATCCCCAGAATACGCTGTGCCATACGATCAGGATAGAAAACATCCAGTGTATCCAGCTTCTCTCCACTACTTACGAATTTGATAGGTTTTTGGACGGTATACTTGATAGAAAGTGCGGCACCACCTCTGGTATCACCATCCAACTTGGTCAATACAACACCCGAGAAATCCAATCGATCATTGAAAGCTTTTGCAGTATTTACTGCATCTTGTCCGGTCATTGAATCCACCACAAACAAGATCTCTGTTGGATTCACTGCAGCTTTGATATCAGCTACTTCCTTCATCATCACTTCATCTACAGCCAAACGTCCGGCCGTATCTATGATGACTACATTTTTATTTTTTGCCTTTGCTTCTTTGATCGCATTCAAAGCGATCTCTACAGCATTTTTATTTTCTCTTTCACTGTAGATATCTACCCCTACTTGTTCAGCCAACACGGTCAATTGATCGATCGCTGCCGGACGGTAAATATCAGCAGCTACCAATAGAGGTGACTTGCCTTTTTTATTTTTCAGATAGTTGGCCAGCTTTCCGGTAAAAGTCGTTTTACCGCTACCTTGCAAACCGGCAATCAAAATGATCGCAGGATTTCCGGTGACATTGAAAACTGCTTCCGAACCACCCATCAATTCAGTTAATTCATCCTGAACGATCTTGACCATCAATTGACCTGGACTAATGGCATTGATCACTTTCTCACCAACAGCTTTATCTTTTACTTTATCTGTGAACTCCTTGGCTATTTTGAAATTCACGTCCGCATCGATCAAAGCTCGACGAATGTCTTTTACCGTATTGGCAACATTGAGGTCATTGATACGCGCTTCCCCTTTGAGGTTCTTAAACGCAGATTCTAATTTTTCGGAGAGATTCTGAAACATAATTCACGATTTCGGTCTTACACCAATAAAAAAGTGAACCAATTTGAGGTTCACTTTAAGCGTTGCAAATATAGTGTGGATTTATTTATCCGAGATATACCTTCAGGTGTTTACATCTGCTGGTACTTCTGAGTTTGGTAATGGCTTTATCCTTGATCTGACGCACCCTTTCACGTGTCAGGTTAAACCGTTCACCTATATCTTCCAGACTTAGCGGATTATCTACCCCAATTCCAAAGAAAAAGCAAAGCACTTCTTTTTGTCTTTCGGTTAGTGTTTTCAAACTCCGCTCAATTTCCATGCGTAATGACTCATCATGTACTAATTTTTCATCTGTTTTATCGGCATTGGGGTTTTCCATTACATCCATTAATGTTCCGTCTTCACCATCAGACAATGGGGTATCCATACTAACATGTCTGAATCCAACACTCATCGTAGCTGCTACTTCCTCAATACTAAGTTCTAGCAGTTCAGCCAGTTCCTGCACCGTTGGTTCCCGTTCAAATTCCTGTTCCAATAACTGATAGGCTTTACTGATACGATTGGTCAATCCTACTTTATTCAAAGGCAGTCGCACGATACGACTCTGTTCAGCCAAAGCTTGTAAAATACTTTGGCGAATCCACCATACAGCATAAGAGATGAACTTAAAACCACGTGTTTCATCGAAACGCAGTGCGGCTTTGATCAATCCCAGATTGCCTTCATTTATAAGATCAGGTAAGGTCAGCCCCTGGTTTTGATATTGTTTGGCAACTGATACCACAAAACGAAGATTGGATTTCACCAAACGATCCAAAGCTCGTTGATCACCTTGTCGAATTCGCATAGCCAGTTGAACTTCTTCTTCGGGACTGATCAGATCTACTTTTCCGATTTCCTGAAGATACTTTTCAAGACTCTGTGATTCACGATTGGTAATAGACTTCGTGATTTTGAGCTGACGCATACTCATGGGAAGCAGTTTTGGTTGTGTGTTTGGGTTGTGAAACTAGTTTCAGCAGTTGTTTCTTGGTTCCTCTATCGGGCGTCGTTTCTACAGTTACCAGCAATTTAAGCAATTTTGAAATTTTTTCAAAAAAAATATTCCGTACAACCTGCTGAAAAACAGAGACTTATGAGCGAGTCGAGAAATGTCTCTTTTCTACCTGGTTAGAAACCATCGACTTCATTAAAAAAACATTTGGACGGTATGGATTATTTAATATTATTGCAGCCTTACGAATGAAGGTTGATTAAAGAGAATGTAATGAGCAAAAAGCAGTTATTTACTTTAGAGTTTCCGGTGAGATGTTCCCCAGCAATTCTTTTTGAATTTTTAGCCACTCCGGCAGGTTTACAGGAATGGTTTGCAGATAAAGTAGACGAATGGGAAGGCGTGTATAGTTTTTCATGGAATGGTGGCACTCCTGATAAAGCTGCTCTTCTTGACCAAGAGCAAGATAAGTTTATCCGCTTCCATTGGCTGCATTCTGAAAAGAATGAATATTTTGAATTTAGAATTGAAAAAACAGAGATATCTAACCAAACCATTCTGATCATCAAAGATTTCGCAGAGAAAAACGAGATCAAAGACCAGAGCCAGTTATGGGGTTACCAGGTAAAGGAGTTATTCCACAGACTAGGTGCTTAACCTCTCAACAAAGTGAGTAAAAGCGTATAGTTTTCTGTAAAAAATTCATCTAATTGATCCCACTGCGTCAGTGGGATTTTTTTTGCGACCTTGAGATAGGTGCTTGATTGCCATTCTTGTAAAAATTGATCCACCTGATTACCAGGATGATAATTCTCCTGACTAATCATGTGTTGCCAAGGATCCTTTGCCACAGAAAACATCCAATCCTGCTCTTTATCATCCTTCAAGAAATCAAATACCCGAGCTTGATATCTCTCCTGATAATGACCGGATAGATGTAGTGTGATACTACAATAATGCCCCCACCAAAAAAAGCAACGAATGGCACAGATATCTTTTTTAGTAAATAATCGGGGATAGTCCATCATCACCCATGGCAAACCATTGTAATTTTCACCACGAGCTAGCTTAGGCGTCAAGCGCATGTAATCTTCATCATTCAGCTTCTTTTCAAGAACTTGTTGTCTGAATACTTGACTCAGATCCCCAAACAGTTTTTCTGTTTTCGCCAGTATACTTCGCTTTGTTAAAATAAAACCCTCATCCAGCAGTAACTGCCTTTCCTCTGATGAAAGTCTTAGATTTGCGTTTAACATTGTATGAAGGTAAGTGAATTGTGAATGGTCAATGGTGAATAGTGAGTAATCAGTAGTGAGTGAAAATACTCACAATTCACTATTCACCATTGACGACTCACTACTCACTTCATTCGCTTCCCATGTTCAAAAAACTTGACATACTCATTATCCGCTCATTCATCGGGCCATTTCTGGCGGCGTTTGCTATTTCCTTGTTTGTACTCACCATGCAATTTTTCTGGTTGTACATCGATGATCTGGTAGGCAAAGGGTTGGATTTTTTTACGGTAATGAAATTGGTTGGATTGGTATTGCTTTTTTGGGTACCAATGGCATTACCACTGGCTCTATTGTTTTCATCGATCATGACTTTTGGAAATTTGGGGGAATCATTTGAATTAGTGGCCATCAAAGCCTCAGGCATTCCTCTATTGCGTTTTATGCGTCCGCTTTTCGTGATCACAATTTTTCTAAGCGGACTAGCATTTCTCTTTTCCAACAACATTATTCCCGTTACGCAATTGAAGCTCGCCGCTTTAAAATATGATATTATCGTTTCGAAGCCTGCCATTGATATCAAAGAAGGAGTATTCTATGACAAGCTGGATGGGTATGTAATCAAGCTCGGGAAAAAAGAGAAAAATGACAGTGTCATTCATGATATCGTTTTGTTTGAAAAGAATTACGGCTTACAAGACAATATGCTGATAGCTGAAAGTGGTATCATGCGTGTGACACCCGATAAAAAATTCCTCGAATTCATTCTCAAGAATGGTTGGCGCTTTGAAGAAAGAGGAACCAGAGGTACTACGAATACTGAATTTATACGACTAGGTTTTAAAGAGTATAAAAAGGTATTCGATCTTTCCAGCTTTCAAATGAATAAAACAGGAGACAGTGCATTCTATGATCCAAAAATGCTTAGTCTGAGACAATTAAATCACGCCATCGATTCTCTTGAAAATATTGATACTTTTTATCTCAAAAGATCAAGGGCAGACATTACACCCTATGTAAGATTTGCAAGGTATGCAGCAGATACCGGATGGATCAAAACAGACACCTTGAAATTACAAACTGCTAAATCATTTGATGCACTACTCCCCGATTCATTAAGGGACAATATCATTGATGCAAGCGTGGGACAAATCAGTAGTATTAGAAGCAATGTTGGTTTATTGGCCACCGATTATATAGATAAATCTAAGTCCTTACGCTTCCATGAAATAGAATGGCATCGTAAGTTTACTTTATCAGTGGCTTGTATCGTATTGTTTTTAATTGGTGCCCCGCTCGGATCTATCATTCGAAAAGGGGGGTTAGGAACTCCTTTGGTTTTTGCAATCATCTTCTTTGTACTATTTCACCTGTTCAACAATTTTGGAGAAAAGTTTGTGAAATCAGGAACAGCCTCTCCATTGGAAGGAATGTGGTTATCTACATTGGTGTTGATTCCTATCGGGGCTTTTCTTACGTACAAAGCCATGCATGATTCACAATTATTCAATCAAGAGTTTTATTACAGAACTTTTACACGCTTACGTGGGATTTGGAATAACTTTAGGAAGAAAGAGGGAACGAGAAACAAGGAACAGGAAAGAATTACTTCCTAGTATTTCTTATATAGATTTTTTACCGAGAAAATATTTTTTTATGAATCGATCATCATCTCGCAGAGCATTTATTCAGCAAACGGGTAAAGCAGGCATTGCATTAGGGCTTTCAGGGACTATTCTACCCTCTCTTGTAAATGCATCTGTTAATATGGGCAGTAGCGAATTTATTCAACAGCCGCTGCCGTATGCATTCAGCGCATTAGAGCCGACTATTGATACAACTACCATGGATATTCATTACAGCAAACATGCCGCTGCATATGCTAAAGCATTATCGGAAGCTTGTTCTGCTGAAAATGTAAATACCAATGATACAAAGCTTGAGTCCTTATTGAGAAATATCTCAAAGTATTCTACCAAAATGCGTAATAATGCAGGTGGACATTATAATCATGAAATGTTTTGGCAAACGATGAAGCCGGGTGGTTCTTCAACACCTTCCGGACAATTAGGATCTTCGATCATTCAGGCATTTGGTTCATTTGAAAGTTTTAAAACACAATTTGCCGATGCCGCCAAAAGTAGATTTGGAAGTGGTTGGGCATGGTTGATCGTTAATAGTGATCATTCATTATCCATCGTTTCTACACCGAACCAGGATAATCCTTTGATGGATGTCAATGAAACATGGGGCAAACCTTTGTTAGGCTTAGATGTTTGGGAACATGCCTATTATTTAAAATACCAGAATAGAAGACCTGATTACATCAATGCATGGTGGAATGTGGTGAACTGGGATGTAGTGGCAGCAAGAATGAAATAAAATATACTATCTATAAAACGATTCAAATGAAAGTTACAACTTCATGGGTGGAAACACTCGCTTTTGATGTAAAAGCTGACACAGGTCATGTAGCACGTTTAGATACCAGTATTGAAGGTGGAGGTTCCGGCAGTGGAATGAACCCAAAAAAGATGCTACTGGGATCATTGTGTGGTTGCAGTGGTATAGATGTGGTAGAAATTTTGCATAAAATGAAAGTTCCATTTACCAAACTGGAAATTGAAGCATCTGCAGAACAAACAGAAGACCATCCAAAAGTGTTCAAATTCATTGATATGATATATCGCTGTGATGTATCTCCTGATAATTTAGATAAACTGAACAGAGCAGTTAGTCTTTCTAAAGAAAAATATTGTGGCATTTCCGCAATGTTAGCAAAGCATTGTCCCATCAATTATACAATCGAACTAATTTAAAAAGAAGGTCTTGCAATATGCAAGACCTTCTTTTTAGTAACTAAGAAGTCTTTTTATCTTTAGTAAAACACTTCCCTTGACAACTGCACAACAAAATTTCAGAGTCCAGCTATGGATCACTTTATTGAGTGTAGTATTATTTCTTACCAAGATCATTGCCTACTATTTTACACACTCTCTTGCCATCTTATCTGATGCATTGGAAAGCATTGTGAATGTGATCGCAGGTTTTATTGGATTGTATAGTTTATATATCGCGGCAAAACCCAAAGATCTTGAACATCCTTATGGTCATGGGAAAGCTGAATTTGTTTCTGCTGCTGTTGAAGGCGGGTTAATAGTTGCAGCAGGTATTATGATCATTTATGAAACTGTTGCCAATATTCTTCGTAATGAGCCGATACATCAATTAGACACAGGTCTATGGCTGATTGCAGCAACAGCTGTTCTTAATTTTGTAGCAGGTACAATTTGTCTTCGATTAGGTAAAAAAAATAACTCTCTGGCACTACAAGCTAGTGGCAAACATTTACAAGTAGACACTTACTCTACCCTTGCCATTATACTTGGACTGATCCTTATTTTATTTACCCAACTGTATTGGCTGGATAAGTTGATCGCTTTGGCGATGAGTATTTTGATCATTTACAATGGTTATAAGATCATTCGTTCATCATTAGCCGGCATCATGGATGAAGCTGATATGGAATTATTAAAAAAATTTATTGAGATACTCAATAAAAATCGATCTGAAAACTGGGTCGATCTTCACAATCTTCGTGTGATTAAATATGGAAGTCTATTACATATCGATTGTCATCTGACAGTACCCTGGTATTTAAATATCCATGAAGCACATCGTGAAATTGATCATCTCTCTGCATTGATCAAACAGGAATTCGGTGATGCGATCGAATTATTTGTGCATACGGATGGCTGTTTACCGTTCAGTTGCCGAATTTGCAATAAACAATGTAACCATCGGGAACATTCTTTTGAGCAAAAGTTAGAATGGACCTTAACCAATATTATTTCTGATAAAAAGCATACGCTGGAATGAATATTTGTTCCTCAAGATGATAAATAAGCACTTAATCCTAAATTGCAGCCTCATTTAAATACTATTGCTATGCAAGCCTGGAAAGAATATCAACAAGAACATAAAGACCGTTTTCTGAACGAATTATTGGATCTATTACGAATCCCGAGTGTAAGTGCACGTGGAGAACATAAAGAAGATATGATCCGATGCGCCGAAGCAGTTGAGAAAAGTTTGAAGGAAGCGGGAGCTGATACTACGGCTATCTACCCTACCGCCGGTCACCCCATTGTATATGGAGAGAAAATCATTGACCCTTCCAAACCTACCGTCTTAGTGTATGGTCACTATGATGTTCAACCTGCTGATCCTTTGGAACTGTGGCATAGCGGTCCATTTGAACCTGTGATCAAAGACGGAAAAATCTATGCACGTGGAGCCTGCGATGATAAGGGTCAATTTTATATGCATGTGAAAGCATTGGAGACCATGGTAAAGACCAATAGCCTCTCCTGCAATGTGAAGTTTCTCATTGAAGGCGAAGAAGAAGTTGGAAGTCCCAACCTCGCCACTTTTGTAAAAGCCAATAAAGCATTATTGAAAGCCGATGTCATTTTGATCAGTGATACTTCTATGTTAAGTATGGATACACCGTCTATTGATATTGGTGTACGCGGACTCAGCTATATTGAAGTAGAAGTAACCGGCCCTAACCGTGATCTTCACAGTGGTGTATATGGCGGCGCTGTAGCTAATCCTATTACCATGTTGGCAAAAATGATCGCTGCATGTCATGATGAAAACAATCATATTACCATTCCGGGATTTTATGATGATGTAGTAGAAGCTACTCCTGAAGAAAGAACCAAAATGGCCAAAGCACCTTTCAGTGAAGCCGAATACAAGAAAGACTTAGGCATTCAAAGTCTTTGGGGAGAGGAAGGTTATACCACTAATGAAAGAACGGGTATCAGACCTACTTTAGAACTAAATGGTATCTGGGGTGGTTATACAGGCGAAGGCGCTAAAACAGTATTACCATCGAAAGCGTTTGCTAAGATCTCTTGCAGACTCGTTCCCAATATGTCATCTGAAAAAATCACTAAAAAGATATTGGATTATTTTACCAGCATGGCTCCGGAAGGAGTTACCGTAAAAGCTGCAGAACATCATGGTGGTGAACCTTATATGACGCCAATTGATTCTCATGAATACCGAGCTGCTGCAAAAGCTATCGAAACGACTTTTGGTAAAGAACCCATCCCTGTTCGCGGCGGAGGAAGTATTCCTATTTGTGCTTTGTTTGAAAAAGAACTCGGACTCAAGATCGTGTTTATGGGATTTGGATTGGATAGTGATAACCTTCATAGCCCGAATGAAAAATATGATGTATTCAATTTTTATAAAGGCATTGAAACCATTCCTTACTTCCATCAATATTATGCAGAAGGAAAATAAATAAAGAAACAGGAGCAATTTATATTTGCTCCTGTTTTATTTTAATTATGACCGAAGTCAAAGAAAAATTAAGGATCGATAAATACCTCTGGGCTATTCGTTTATTCAAAACAAGAAGCCAAGCAGGTGATGCATGCAGTAAAGGTAAAGTGAAGATGAATGGCAACGCCATCAAAGCTTCACGCATTGTTGCCATTGGAGATGAGTACGAAGTAAAAACAGAAAGTCGTAGATGGGTGGTGAAAGTCACAGGGTTATTAGATCATCGGGTACAATACAGTGAAGCGATCAAATTTTATATCGATCTTACTCCGGCAGAAGAGCTTGACCGAATTAAGTTTGAAGCTGCTACTTACCAAACCGGAAAACGTTTGAGTAAAATTGGTAGACCTACCAAAAAGCAAAGAAGAGATTTGGGAGATTTTATGAACTAATACAAAGTATGAAAAAGATATTACCGGCACTGAGTTTCTTTTTATTATTATCTGTAGTTGTTAGTGCACAGAATACAGTTGCTGATTCTACTTATCTGGTGGATAGCCCACCGGAATTCAAAGACGGCTTAAAAGGTTATGGGCGTTTTATGGAAAGAATGCTTGACCGTGATTTGCCCAAGCGAAAAGGAGCTCCTCAAGGAGTTTATACTGTAGTTGTTCGTTTTACAGTGAATATCGACGGAACAATATCTGATATTGCAGTTGATAATGATCCGGGATATGAAACAGTAAGTGAAGTAAAAAGGGTCATAAGTAAAACCAGCAAAATGTGGACACCGGCTAAACTCAATAATCAGCCCATTGCATACAGAACCTACAGGAAAATCAGCTTTATGATTTTTTGATGTACCCATATACAACCATTTCTAAGGTGTTGTAAGTAATATCGGCATTCCCAGCTAACTTTGTCAAATGCTACGGATTGACATTCTCACAGTCTTACCGGAATTATTAGAAAGCCCCTTTGCACATAGTATCATGAAACGTGCACAAGAAAAGGGTCTGCTGGAAGTGCGTGTTCATCAGCTCAGAAAATGGGCGGTGAACAAATATGGTATGGTGGATGATTATCAATATGGTGGAGGTGCCGGTATGGTAATGATGTGTGAACCCTTGGCCAATGCCATTGATGAATTACAAAAAGATCAGCCTTATGATGCCATCATCTATATGACACCTGATGGACAAAGGTTCGATCAGCGCATGGCCAATCAGTTGTCTTTAAAAGGAAATCTATTGATCATTTGCGGACACTATAAAGGGATTGATGAACGTATACGCCAACAATATGTGACCATGGAAATTTCAATCGGCGACTATGTATTAAGTGGTGGAGAGTTAGCGGCTGCTGTAGTGGTAGAC
The DNA here is from genome assembly GCA_965279585.1 of Sediminibacterium sp. Taxonomy (GTDB): domain Bacteria; phylum Bacteroidota; class Bacteroidia; order Chitinophagales; family Chitinophagaceae; genus Sediminibacterium. The sequence continues at coordinate 2,996,852 of OZ257248.1, forward strand.
GCTATCGGTCGTTTGATACCGGGTGTATTGAATGATGAAACCTCTGCACTAACCGATTCTTTTCAGGATAATTTATTAGCACCTCCGGTATATACAAGACCTGCTGATTTCAGAGGCATGAAAGTGCCGGAGATATTATTACAAGGAGATCCAAAGAAAGTGGAAGAATGGCGCTATGAACAAGCACTCCAACGCACGAAAGACAGAAGACCGGATTTGATGTCGGATGTCTGATGTCGGATTTTAATCTGAGCTTATCCACTCAAATATTTTTATAAAAAAAGGGCTGCAACAATAAAAAAAATGTTGCAGCCCTTTCACTTTTTACCTTTCACTTTTCACTCCTCACTTAATACCAATCACAGGAACCTGTTTCTCATTGATGAGTTTATTCAACGCTTTCACATCATTCTCCATCACTGCTTTTAACCGCGCCAATTGAACATCTGCTTGTCCGGCCAGTTCAGCAAAAGCTTCACGAGATTGTTTACTAGGTGGATTTTGTCCACTGGATGCTACACCATACAATCCTGCGATCTTGTCATTTAAACGGATAGGATAGTTCAACACATCTTGTCCGCTCTTGGCTTTTGTTTGATACAATGCTTCTTCAACAGCGGTGATCTTTTTATTGATGCTATCTGCAAAAGATTTGATCTCTCTATTACCATCCAATCTTCCGGTGAAATCATTCATCTGTGAACGTAATGCACGGATATTTTTGATCGCCTTTTGAATTTCGCTGAACTTATCACGCACTTGCAACAAGAAAGTTAATTGCTCATCATACTCAGCTTCTGTAGTTGCAAAATTTGGATTGGGTTTGATCACAAATGGAACATCCACAGAATCTTTACCGAAACGGAAACGAGCGGTGTACTTACCCGGTGATGCTTTGGCTGATCCAATACCACCATTCCACAGGATCAATCCATCCAAACGCTCTGCAGGAGGATATTGCATATCCCATTCAAACTGATTCATTCCATTTTCAAAATCAATTTTATCTGCCGCTTCTCTGGCATTTTTACTGAATGTGCGAATAGGTTTTGATTGTTTATCAAAAACAGTGATCGAAACTTTAGAGCTATCTGTTGCACCTTTTAGGTAATAGTTGAATACCACACCGGATGCAGGATTCATACCCATATTAGCGGCAACACCTCCAAAATTTCTTCTTCCTCTGCCTGCACTTTCTGTACGATATACAGGATTCACATCAAATACATGGATGTTTTTATCCAAAACAGCTGGGTTCATTTGCTGAACGATACTCAAATCATCCAACACCCAGAAAGCGCGACCTTGTGTAGCAACGATCAGATCATTTTCTTTGATGGTAAGATCCGTGATAGGCGTCTCAGGTAAATTCAGCTGAAACTTTTTCCAATTGGCACCATCATCATAACTGATGTACATGCCATATTCAGTTCCTGCATATAATAACCCCGGACGTTTTTTATCTGCACGCATAGCACGCGTGAAATGCATCTTATCAATACCGTTGGTGATTTTTTTCCAGGTCTTACCGTAATCTTCTGTTTTGAAAATATAAGGAGCAAAATCATCCAGTTTATATTTTGTTCCCACTACATAAGCCGTTCCTTTTTTAAATGGATCGGTTTCAATACAATTCCACATCATCCACTTACCTGCTTCTGCCGGAGTAACATTCTCCCAATTCTTTCCGCCATCTTTACTTACATGCAGCAAGCCATCATCACTACCAGCCCATAACAGATCCTTCTCAAGTACTGATTCTGCAGCTGTGAAAATGGTACAATAATATTCTACCGATGTATTGTCTTTAGTTATTGGACCACCACTTGAAGCCTGACGAGATTTATCATTGGTAGTCAAATCCGGACTAATGATCTCCCAACTCTGACCTTCATTCTCTGAAACAAACAAATGATTACCTGCAGTATACAATCGCTTGGGATTATGCGGAGAAAAGAAAATGGGGAAGTTCCATTGGAAGCGATATTTCAACACATCTGCACCAGATCCCATTGGGTTATCAGGCCAAACATTGATGGCACGATTCTCTCCTGTTCTGTGATCCAATCTTGCTAAATAACCGCCATAATTACCACCATACACAATATCCGGATTTAAAGGATCTGCAACTACATAACCACTTTCCGAGCCTGCCGTTACTTCCCAATCACGATCCGTGATACCTGCACCTGCAGTTCTGCTTCTCATTCTGATGGTAGAATTATCTTGTTGTGCACCCAAGATTCTATAAGGATGCGCATTATCAGTTGATACACGATAGAATTGCCCGGTAGGCTGATTATCCATCGTACTCCAATTCTCTCCTCCGTCAAAGCTTACTTGTCCACCACCATCATCGGCTATAACCATTCTGTTTCCATTCTCTGGATCGATCCAAAGATCATGATGATCACTATGTGGTGTTCTTACACTTTGAAAAGTTCTTCCACCATCGCGACTACGCATGAATCCAACATTCAAAGCATAGACCAAATTTTCATTCTTAGGATCCACAAATACTTTACTATAATACCATGCACGCTGACGGATATTATTATCACTGCTGGTCAATGTCCAGCTTTCACCTCCATCATTACTGGTATACAATCCACCATTTGCATTTTCAATGATCGCGTATACTTTATCGGTATTAGAAGGTGCCACCGCTACACCAACAATACCCCAAGTACCTTTAGGCATCCCTTTGGCGGTACTGATATTGGTCCAGGTTTCGCCACCATCAACACTCTTATACAATCCACTTCCTTCACCACCACTTTCTAAACTGTGCGGTGTTCTGATCAATCTCCACATACCGGCATATAATACATTGGGATTACCCGGTTCTATGATCAGATCAGAAGAACCTGTAAGATTGTTCACATACAATACTTTTTTCCAGGTCTTACCACCATCTGTTGTTTTGAATACACCTCTCTCTTCATTCGGACCAAAAAGATGTCCGAGTGCTGCTACCCAAACTGTATTCGGGTCTCTTGGGTGTATCACAATGCGAATAATATGTCTACCTTCTTTGAGACCGATATTTTTCCAGGTACGACCACCGTCATCACTTCTCCACATGCCGTTCAATCCTTCTGCTACATTACCTCGTACTGTATTCTCGCCTTCACCTACATAAATAATATTTTCATCTGTAGGAGCTACTGCGATGGCACCGATATTACCACCGAGATATTTATCTCCAATATTTTTCCAGTTACTACCACCATCCGTTGTTTTCCATAAACCACCGCCTGTTGCACCAAAATAGAAGGTGGTCTTATTTTTAAAACTACCGGCTACCGCAGCACTACGTCCACCACGAAATGGACCTGCAAGGCGGTATTTTAGTTTTGAAAAAAGAGTGTTTGTGGGATCTGTTACAACAGCAGGAGTAGGTGTTGTTGTCTTTTTAGCATCTTGTTTTTGTGCCTGTACACTTGTTACAAGCATCGTCACTGCGCAAAGCAGCATCATTGTTTTTTTCATATGCAGTATTGAATTGGAGATGGAATTTACGAAAGAAAAGGGAGAATGGTCCATAGTCCATGGTCCATGGACTATGGACTATTTTACCTTGTACCATACTTCGTCAACAGGTTCATTCATCTTGATATCAAGGTGCTCAATCACTGTTTCTACGGGTCCAATATTGATGATCTGTTTCATGGGGAATTGAATTCCACCGATGTCTTTGTAACTATTGTACAAAATAGAAGCTTTCAAGCTACGTCTACCCCCACCCATCATACGCATCATACTTCCAAAACCGGTCAATGCAGCAGCCATTTCATCGGTAGCATCTACTTGTTGAACGAGATAATTATTTGTATTGATAAAGAATACAGCACTCAGTCCATCTTTCATGGTCAGTTTTACTTTGTAACAATCTTCTTTGTTGACTTTACCGGTACCTTGTAATTCGGCAGTATATCCTTTCTTGACATAATCAATCAGCATCGGAAAAGGACCGGCACAATCCAATTCATGTTGTTGCTTACGGAGATCATCATCAGTCATTTTAGAAATGGTTGGTCCCGAAGACGTTGGCCCATCGCCCCCACCTCTAGGTCCACCGAAATTGGGCATGGCCGGAATGAGTACATAGCCTGCAGTATCCGTCACCATCGTCCATGAATTCCCCATACCCATGATACCACCCATTTGTCTCCGGTATAATTTCCCTCTCTCACGAATACTATTTAGGCTGATATCAAAACTTTGGTTCATCAGATTCATTTTCATCACACTTTCCATTTGTAAAGTCTTGATGGCTTTCAGTCTATTCTTACCACCATTTACTTCTTCATATTTTGCCATTACTTGTTCTATTGTTTGCGAGTAGGCAAAGCAGGTAACGGTCATTAAGACTACGGATAGAAATATCTTTTTCATATTTATCATTTCGCTGAAACGTAAACTTACTGAGACTTTGCCGCTAAAGGATTTTTTGTACGATGATTTAGCAAAAGATTTGATGAGCGGGGGAATGGGGTTGATAGTTAACAGGAAGAAACATGTAAACAATCAACTCAAAACTACAATCTAGCCACTTTCTCTATCTTCGTTATATGAGTACCAAAACTTCTTTTCAGGTTTCCGGCAAACTGGTTGACATACGTGATAAAAGTATATACCCCGCTCATGTGTGGGTTGAAAATGGGACCATCATTCGTATTGAAAAGACAGATGATCCTACTCCGGATCAATATATTCTTCCTGGATTTGTAGATAGCCATGTTCACATTGAAAGTAGTATGCTGATCCCTTCTGAATTTGCAAGATTGGCTGTGGTACATGGTACAGTAGGAACCGTGAGCGACCCGCATGAGATCGCTAACGTTTGTGGAGTAGCCGGTGTTGACTTTATGATTGATAATGGAAAGAAAGTTCCCTTCAAATTTAATTTTGGTGCCCCCAGCTGTGTTCCTGCTACTACCTTTGAAACAGCCGGTGCAATGATCGATAGCACTGCGGTTACTGCTCTTCTGGAAAGACCTGAAATTTTATACCTGAGTGAGATGATGAATTTCCCCGGTGTTTTACACCAGGATCCGGAAGTGATGAAAAAAATCGCTGCAGCACATCGTATGCGTAAACCTGTAGATGGACATGCCCCAGGCTTACGTGGCGACGCTGCTAAAGCATATATCGAAGCCGGTATCTCAACAGATCATGAATGCTTTACATTAGAAGAAGCAGTTGACAAACTTCAACATGGCATGAAGATCATCATTCGTGAAGGAAGTGCAGCCAGAAATTTTGAAGCATTGATCGAATTGGTTGATGATCATCCCAATCATATCTTATTCTGCAGTGATGATAAGCACCCGGACAGCTTAGTAGCTGGGCATATCAATGATCTCTGTGCCCGCGCTGTTGCCAAAGGATTAGATGTATTCAATGTTTTAAAAGCAGCTTGTATCAACCCGGTATTACATTACCGTTTACCGATCGGCTTATTGAATGAAAATGATCCTGCAGATTTTATTGTAGTAAAAGATCTCACTCATTTTAAAGTGCTCGAAACTTATGTTGATGGAATACTTGTAGCAAAAGATGGGAAGACTTTGATTGCATCAGTTTCTTCTACCATGATCAATCAATTTGATTGTAAGTCTGTAACTGTGAAAGACCTCAGTATACCACAAGATCAATACCCCGCTGCAAATGGATTGATCCCTGTAATAGAGGCACTTGATGGACAATTGATCACCAATAGACTTGAATTACCGGGTAAGATCATGAATGATGAATGGGTAAGTGATCCTGAAAAAGATATTTTGAAAATGGTAGTCGTAAACCGCTATCATCAGGCTCCTATTGCCAAATGTTTTATCAGAAATTTTGGATTCAAAAAAGGAGCTATCGCTTCATCAGTAGCACATGATAGCCATAATATTGTAGCCGTTGGTACAGATGATGCATCACTGGCAGCAGCTATCAATTTGGTGATCGCTGAAAAAGGAGGTGTGAGTTGTTATGCTAATGAACAGGAATATCAGGTACTCGGACTCCCTGTTGCAGGTTTAATGAGCACTGAAGATGGATACAAGGTTTCTGAAGCTTATACCGCTATCGATACCATGGCAAAAAATTTAGGCTCCACACTACAAGCCCCATTTATGACCTTAAGCTTCATGGCACTATTGGTAATACCACATTTGAAACTAAGCGATAAAGGCTTATTCGATGGAGATCGGTTTGAATTTGTATGACTTTTTTGACCATTTCAAGGCCCGAAACCCTTTGTCAAGCTTGAAAAACTTAAATTTCAGATTCCAAGAGATAGATTTTAGTTTTGGAGCCTTCAATCTTATCATACCATGATCGTAAATCTTAGTGAGCAACATAGTCTTGTCAGCAACTGGGTATCAGAATTAAGAAATGTAGATATTCAGGGAGATCGTATGCGTTTTCGTAGAAATTTGGAACGCATCGGCGAAATCGCAGCTTATGAGATCAGTAAGCGCATGCCTTTTAAAGTCACTGAGGTACCTACCCCTCTTGGTACACATGAAAGTAAGTTATTAGAACAGCAACCTGTTTTAGCTACCATTTTACGAGCAGGTTTACCCATGCACAATGGTATGCTCAACTATTTTGATCGTGCAGATAACGCTTTTGTTTCTGCTTATAGAAAACATCATAGAGACGGATCTTTTGAAATCAGTTTGGAATACATGAGTTGTCCGTCACTTGACAATCGTATTGTTATCATCAGCGACCCTATGCTTGCTACCGGTGCATCCATTGTTAAGACCATTCAGTATATGAAGGATGAGGGTACTCCTAAAGAGTTCCATGTGGTAGTAGCGATAGCCTGTACAGTAGGTATTGAGCTGATACACAGAGAATGCGGGGACGATATTCATATCTGGTGTGGAGACATTGATGATGAACTGACGGCAAAAGGATACATCGTTCCGGGTCTCGGAGATGCTGGTGATCTGGCCTTTGGGACCAAGAATCAGTCATAATGAATGCAGCGATCATGCATTTTTCATGGTCAATCAGTTGACGTTAAGGACAACCTAATCTTCTAAACGAACGTATCTGTTTCAGGAAGATTATCCTAAATTAGTTCCCTTGTGAAAAAACTGATCCAAATAAGCTGCTTAGGATTGATGTTGATGTTGACTAAAACCACATCGGCGCAGGACCCTAATTTTTCACAATTCTTCTCTTCGCCTTTAACACTAAACCCTGCTTTTACCGGAAAGTTTTATGGCAGTTATCGTGTTGCAGGCAATTATCGTAACCAATGGCCCAGTATTGAAAAAGCATATACCACCGCTACAGCTTCCATTGATTTTCAAATCATGCAAGACAGGATCGCATCAAATGATATATGGGGAGTAGGGTTCATGGGGTTGACTGATAATAGTGCTAACGGTGCAGTGAAATTTAATTATGCTTCTGTGGGTACAGCTTATCACAAAGGATTGGATGAAGAAGGATACCATCAACTCAGCGCAGGTTTTCAGCTGACCTACGCAAATATGTTGATCAATACCAACTTACTCAAATTTGAAGACCAATTGACCAATGCCGGTTTTACAGGTGTTACTTCGGAAGTATTCAATACCGGTACACTCAATTCAAAATATGTAGATATCAATGCCGGTATTTTATACAATGGCAACACCAATGACAGGAATAATTTTTATATGGGTGTGAGTATGTATCACATCAATAAACCCAAACAGTCATTCACCGGAGCTGAATACTTATTACCTACCAGAACGACCATTCATGCCGGTACTTATTTTCCTGTGGGAAATACTACCACCCTGCATATGAGCGGTATGCAAATGTTTCAGGGCGGCACTTCTTCCACTATGTTGGGTGCAGCTTTACAATTCAATGCCAATCCTGATGATATCAAAGCCACGAGTTTATATGTGGGTACTTGGATGAGATTGAAAGATGCCATTATCCCTTATGTAGGTATTGAATTTGATGATTTTAGAATCGGAGCCAGCTACGATTACAATTCTTCTCAATTAAGAACAGCTTCACAAAACAGGGGTGGTATAGAAATTTCATTGATCTATATCAGAAGACCTTCTTCAGATAAAATCATCAACTGCCCTAAGTTTTAGACACTCCTTTATTAAGCGAGGACTTGGTTACATGTGGATTACCTTTCAAGATAAATCGATAGGGTAATAAAGCATCTTCTGCTGCATAATCAACCCCAATTCGAGGTGTAGCGATCATGATTGCCTTTGGAGTTTTCCAACCATCATCTGCAATAAATAAAAATTGCTCTGAGAGTGCCGTTCCTGTATGAGCGACTTTGATATCCAGTGCTTTTGTCACATTACCCGGTCCCCTGCCGATACTATAGTCGAATTTTATTTTTTTGGACCGTTGCAGCATGTGTTCCATACCATATACCGGCTCAATACCTCTTATCAAAACAGCATGTGGGGTTGATGCTTCATTGGTAACCACATTGAATAAATGATGAATACCATAACAGAGATACACATAAGCAATTCCACCGGGCTCATACATTACTTGGGTTCTGCTCGTTAGCCTCCCTCCATAGGCATGCGAGGCCTTATCAACAACACCATTATATGCTTCTGTTTCTACAATCCGTCCGGCTGTCAAAGTATTGTCAAAACAAGTCACCAATACCTTACCCAGAAGTTGTTTAGCCACATGACATACATCAGTTTGTCTGTAAAAATCAATTGATAATTTGTTCTTGTAATAATCAGCCAAAGGTTTCACAGAATAAACATACTGAATACATTAACTTAGTGCATCAAAATCATAAGGGTGCTCAAGGAACTTATCATTGCCATACAATCCTATTCACAAGCTCACCAGTTTATCATCAAACATAAACTCTGGAAATGGATCCTTATTCCGGGGCTATTGTACACCCTTCTTTTTTTAACAGGCATGTATTATTTCGGTCAAACAGCCGGAGATTTTATTGAATGGATGGCTATGAAAACCGGGTTAAGAGGATGGATCGATCAGTTCTCCAATAGTTTTATTGGCTTTCTATTCGTTTTTGGAACAGCCCTATTATGGCTGATCATGATGTTGCTCTATTTTTCTCTATTTAAATTTTTATTTCTGATCATAGGATCTCCGGTATTTGCTTTCTTAAGTGAGAAAACCGCTTCGATCATTGAAGGAAAAGATTTTCCCTTCAGCTTTACCCAATTAGGAAAAGATATTTTACGTGGTATTAAACTCGCATTGAGAAACAGTGTGTGGCAAACTGTTTATGTATTATCCATTCTATTACTCAGTTTGATACCACTCATAGGTTGGTTAACACCCATTTTAGCTGTTCTTGTCGAGTGTTATTATTATGGTTTCTCTATGCTGGATTACGGTATGGAGCGACAAAAGAAAACACCGGCAGAAAGTATTTTTTATATCGGTAATCACAAAGGGCTTGCTATTGGTAATGGTTTTATATTTTATTTGATGCATATGCTTCCGATCATCGGTTGGATACTGGCCCCATCGTATGCAGTAGTTGCTGCAACACTCAGCACCTATCCCAATAGTTCAAAGAAATAATATGCAGTTCGGAAAGTTATATCTGATCCCTACCGTTTTGTATGACGATGCTATTGAAACAATTCCACCTTACATTCTGGATGCTGTTAAAGATTGTGCTGTTTTTTTTGTAGAACAGGAAAAAACTGCTCGCCGTTTCCTAAAAAAAATATGGAGAGAAATGGTCATTGATGACTATCAATGGTTTGCTATTCATAAAGCAGAATCAGAAGTAAGGGATTCATTTCTGCAATTATTGAAAGAAGGGAAAAATATTGGTATCATCAGCGAAGCAGGTTGTCCGGGTATTGCTGATCCGGGTCAAATTTTAGTAGAAGCCGCACAGAGCATAGGCGTTACGGTAAAACCCTTGGTAGGCCCAAGTTCTATCCTACTTGCATTGATGGCGAGTGGTATGAATGGTCAATGTTTTCAGTTCAATGGTTATTTACCTATTGATGCTGCTGAAAGAAAGAAAAAAATAAGAGAATTAGAAGCTGATTCACTAAAAAGAAATTGTACGCAACTATTCATTGAAACACCTTATCGTAATAATGCACTGATCAATGATATTCTTCAAAGTTGTAAACCGGAAACAAGACTTTGCATAGCAGTAGATATTACAAGTGCAACAGAATCCATCAAAACAAAAACGATCCGTCAATGGAAGCAGGATCAGCCTGATATCCATAAAAAGCTGGCGATCTTTTTACTACAAGCCTAATCATTGCAAAAATATCTTTATCTCTCGTTCTCTGCAGTTCTATACCGCAGAGAACGAGAGATAAAGAGATTACGCATAGAGGATTCAACACCTCTTTTATTCAAGGTTGTTTTGGAGCAATAATACTTTCTGTTGCAGCACCACGTACTTCATAAACACTATCTACAATATTTCTTTCAAGACCACGCCAGGGTAGGGTGCCAATATATCTCTTATAGTGTAATTCAACCTCTTTACCCGAGCAGCGCATTAATTGTTCCGCCACCGTTTCACTGGTAACACTAAAATCAAACTCATTACTCTGCACATTCGCACGGAAACCACTTTGTATGATCTTGCCTTCCCATGTTTTAAAGAGGATCCCTTTTTTCTGAAAAGTATTCAGCAGTCCTGCTTTAGTTCCCTCTGCATATACAAAATAATAGCGCCAATAGATAAATGCAGAAAGTGCAACAAAAACAATGATAATGATGCTCCAGATGATTTTTTGCTTGGTTGTCATTATAGACCGTATTTATCTACAAGATAGATCAGTGCAGCCATATTTACAGCACCCAATAACAGTTCGCGTTTGTTCACATTTTCGAATACATCTGTACGTGCGTGATGCAGATCGAAATAGCGCTGTGGATCAGGAATAAATCCTGCGATAGGTGTACCAAATGTGCGATTTAGCGGACCTATATCTGCTCCACCGCCACTTCCAGACATATCTTCTGTTCCATAGGGTTTCAATAATGGAAGCCATGTTTGCATCTTTTCGTGTTTATCCTTAGGTGCTGTGAATCCAAATCCTCTAGGAGTAAACCCTCCTGCATCACTCTCCAGTGCGAAAATGTGTTTCTCCCCTTTTTCTTTTGCTTCGGCAGCATATTTATTACCGCCACGCATCCCATTTTCTTCATTGGCAAAAAGTACAAAACGAATGGTTCTTTTTGGTTGATAACCGATGGCTTTCAATGCTCGCATCACTTCAATAGTATGCACCACTCCCGCGCCGTCATCATGAGCACCTTCATTAACATCCCAGCTATCCAGGTGACCTCCAACTGTTATGATTTCATCCGGGAAAGTTGTGCCTCTTAATTCTCCGATCACATTATGTCCAATAGTATCAGGTAAGAATTTCGCACTGGTTTTCATTGTAACCGTGAAAGAAGATCTCTTACTAAGTTCCCAGATATAATCAGCATCTCTGGGACCCATGGCAATAGCCGGAATTTTAGGAAAAGAATCATTATAGGCTGTACTGCCCGTATGAGGATCATTCGCGGTTGATTCAGTTAAAGAACGAATCATAACGCCAACAGCGCCATACTTAGCAGCTGCGCTAGGACCTGCTCTTCTGGATACCCCTGTTTGTCCATAAGAAACAAATGGCTTGATATTCGTGGGATCAAAAGAATGATTGAAGTAAACGATCTTACCCTTCACTTCATCTTTTCTTTTCTCCATCTCTTCAAAACTATTGAAGGCAATAACCTGAGCTGTAACCGGCTTGCCACTACCCAAAGAATTCCCCAATGCGAGAACATCCAAAACACGGTTTGCTTTTTTACCGTCAATGGCTACCACTCTTGCATCTTCCTTTGTTCCTCTTACCCAGCGAGGTACCATACACTCTTGTAACCAGACTTTATCTGCACCCATTTCTTTCAGTGCTTTTTCGCCCCAGGCTTCGGCCTTGTACATTTGCGGGGAGCCGGCGATTCGTCCGCCCACCTGTTTTGTTAATTGGTACAAAAGGTCGTAAGCCTTCCCATTTCTCAATATCTCATCAGATATTTTTTTGATAACAGCAGCATCTTCCTGCTGCGCAAAGCCCCCAAAGGGCAGTAATAGAAGAAGAAAGTATATTTTTTTCATACCGCTAAAGTTAATGATTTGTCATGTTTCTTGCGCCTTTGATGAGTGGAGAACAGTATTGGGATAATTATTGTTAATTGCAAGGTATCTTTGAAGGATTGATTCCTGATTGGGTATACCGCGCAGTATGCTATAGGTTCTCTTGATGTAGATTGAATGATCAATCACAGAGGGCACAGAGCTACTCCGCGTTTTGGGAAATACAATATTGATAGAATTGAATCGTCAAATCAAAGATCAAAAAATCAAAGATTAGCTATGCGTATAGGAATTGTTTGTTATCCGACATTTGGTGGTAGTGGCGTACTGGCTACGGAACTGGGGAAGGCATTGGCAGATGAAGGACATCAGGTGCATTTTATCACTTACCAGCAGCCCGTAAGATTAAATGTATTCAATGCGAATATATTTTATCATGAGGTACGTGTTCCAACCTATCCGCTTTTTGATTATCCACCTTATGAAGTCGCCTTAGCAAGTACGATGGTAGATGTGATCATGAATCATGATCTGGATCTTTTGCATGTACATTATGCCATACCACATGCTTCCGCGGCTTACATGGCCAAACAAATAGTAAAACAAAAGGCTAATAGAAATGTGCCTGTCATTACTACGCTACATGGTACTGATATTACATTAGTAGGAAAAGACAAAACCTATGAACCCGTAGTAACATTTTCCATCAATGAAAGTGATGCCATAACAGCAGTATCCAATAATCTTCGTGAAGAAACATATAAGTCATTTCATATCCAGAAAGAAATAGAAGTGATCCACAATTTCGTAGATGTTGGACGATTTGATAAAAAGCCCATAGATGCATTCAGAAAAGTGATCGCTCCCAATGGTGAAAAGATACTCATTCATGCATCCAACTTTCGTAAGGTAAAAAGAGTGGTGGATGTGGTGAATATATTTGCTGCAGTAAGAAAAGAAATGCCTGCTAAACTTCTGATGGTAGGCGATGGGCCTGAAAGACCTAGTACAGAAGAACTAACCAGAGAATTAGGAATTGAGGATGATGTGCGTTTTTTGGGTAAGCAAGAGCAAATGGAGGATATTCTCGCGGTAAGTGATGTTTTCGTACTCCCTTCTGAATATGAAAGTTTTGGTTTGGCCGCTCTAGAAGCCATGGCAGCAAGAACAGTGGTGATCAGTTCGAATGCCGGTGGATTGAGTGAGATCAATATTCAAGGGGAAACAGGATTTATGGCCAATGTAGGTGACGTAGAAACGATGAGCAGATTTGCTATTAATCTACTAAAAGACGAACAGCAACTGGAAACCATGAAAGAGGCAGCCTATGAACAGGCCTGTAGATTTGATATCAAGAATATCATTCCGATATACGAGAAGTTATACAGCAGATATTGTAGAATGGGACCTTGCTAGTATATAGTTGTTAGTTGTTAGTTGACAGTTGACAGTAGATTTTCTTTCCTCCTATCAACTGTCAACTAACATCTTTCAACTATGATTTATCAACTACTTCATCAATACTCTTCATAATCATTGCACATACTTCAATCAGTTCATCTTCTGAAATGATCAATGGGGGTGCTATTCTTAAGCGATCAGGTGCAAATAGAAACCAATCAGTCACTAATCCGTTTTTCACACATTGATGTACAATGGCTTGATTCGTCATTTCATCTTTAAACCTGAGCGACATCCATAAACCATGTACATTCTTTGAAACGATCGCAGGGTGTTTTAATGTTTCTTGTAAAATGCTTGCTTTATTTTTCGCAGGTGCAATCATATCTCCTGTCAATAGAATTTCAAAAGCGACTTTTCCTGCAGCACAGCTAACAGGATGGCCTCCAAATGTGGTGATATGTCCGAGCACAGGATTATACGTCAATGTTGACATTAATTTTTTATCCGCGATAAATGCACCTAAAGGCATACCGCCGCCCAGCGCTTTTCCGAGTAATAAGATATCCGGTATCACGTCAAATTGTTCAAATGCCCAAAGTGAACCGGTTCTTCCAAAGCCGGCTTGTATTTCATCAAAGACAAGTAATACACAATGTTCATCACATTTTTTTCGGATCGCTTGTAGCCACTCTTTTCGTGGTACAGTAATACCACTTTCTGCTTGTACTGTTTCCAAGATCACACAGGCAACAGAGGAATCAATGAATGGCAACACGGCATCATCACCATAATCAAAATGAAAGATATCCGGCAATAAAGGTCTAAATGCATTACGCCAATATTCACCTCCCATGATACTTAAAGCACCTTGTGTACTGCCATGATAAGCGTTATTGAATGCAATGATCTTCGATCTACCTGTGATACGCTTCGCTAATTTCATCGCCCCTTCTGTCGCTTCTGCACCACTGTTGGTGAAGTATACACAATTCAAAGAAGCGGGTAAGTGCTCCGTCAGCAATTTAGCATACTGTACTTGCGGACTCTCAATAAATTCTCCATACACAATCAGGTGCATGTATTCAGCAGCCTGTTCCTGAACCGCTTTAACAACCGCAGGATGACCATGTCCGATATTACAAACACTAAAACCGGAAATCAGATCTGTATATTTTTTTCCAGAGGTATCCCAAAGATGTATGCCTTTTGCTTTTGTGATCTCTAATCCAATCGGAGCAGAGGATGTTTGTGCAACATGCTGAAGAAAAAGTTCCTTATTTGAAATCCCACTCATTTTGCTAACTTTCGTTTAAAGTTCGACATTCAACATTCGAAATTCGATATTTTATGGCAGTTATTCTCCCCGTCCTCGGTAAACACCCTCAATTTGGTAAAAATTGTTTTATTGCGCCCAATGCTACCATCGTAGGTGATGTTGTTATGGGTACTGATTGTAGTATTTGGTTCAACGCGGTGGTCAGAGGTGATGTACATTATATAAAAATGGGTAATAAAGTGAATATTCAGGATGGTGCCGTTATCCATTGCACTTATCAGAAAAACCCAACTGAGATCGGCAACAATGTTTCCATCGGGCACAATGCATTGGTACATGGGTGCACCATTCATGATAATGTGTTGATCGGTATGGGAGCTATTGTAATGGATCGTTGCGTGGTACACAGTAATTCCATCATTGCAGCAGGTGCTGTGCTCTTAGAAGGAACTGTTGTTGAAGCAGGCTGTATCTATGCCGGTGTTCCCGCTAAAAAAGTAAAAGATATCTCACAAGAACTCATCAATGGAGAGATCAATCGGATCTCTAATAATTATGTGATGTATGCTTCGTGGTTTCAGGAAGAGAAGAAAAGTTAGTTGTTGGTAGCGTATGGCATATAGGTCATAGCTAATGGCTCTACTATTTGCTATGACCTATATGCCATACGCTAATACTCCTCCCCCATCGTATCCAAGATCGTTCTATAACTAATGTATCTTTCTTCAGAGATTTCTCCCTGCATGACCGCTTTTTTTACGGCACAGTTAGGCTCTTCGATATGCATGCAGTTGTTGAACTGACAATCATTCATTCGCCTCCTCATCTCGGGAAAGTAGTGTGCGAGTTCTTCTTTCTCTATATCTACAAGACCAAATTCACGAACACCGGGGGTATCAATGATATGACCACCTCCGGGTAAGTCAAACATTTCCGCAAATGTGGTGGTATGCATCCCTTTTCCACTCCAACCGCTTACTTCTTGTGTACGAAGATTAAATTCCGGAAATAACGCATTCACACAGGTTGATTTTCCAACACCACTATGTCCACTGAGTAAGGATGTTTTGTTATGAAGTATGTTTTTAATGGCATCTAATCCCTCACGCTTTTCAACACTACATAACAATACTTCATAACCGATCTTGGTATAGATATCTTGTAACTGTTCGAATTTTTCCATCTCCTTTTTACGATAGAGATCTGATTTGTTGAAAACGATCACAGCAGGAACATGATATGCTTCACAGGAGATCAAGAACCTATCCATAAAACCCTGAGAAGTTTTGGGATCTTTCAAGGTTACAAATAATAAACTCTGATCCAGATTGGATGCAATGATATGGTGCAGGTGTTTATTATGCGGCGAGATACGAGCTACATAATTCTTTCGATCATGAATGGTATTGATAATGGCGGACTCTTCTTCCACTTCTTCAATTTCCATTTCTACTTCGTCGCCAACTGCAATGGGATTGGTGGAAGTGATCCCTTCAATCTTCATCACCCCTTTGATACGGGCATTGTACAAACGTCCGTCCTCCCCTTTTGCGATATACCAACTACCGGTTGATTTGTAAATTCTGGCCCTCATTCAAACGAAGATAATAAGCCTTTGCGGCTTTCCAACTATTGATAAAATCAGTCCAAAATCAATATTTGCGAAACATTAACCCCTGTTTTAAGGGCTATCACGTAACAATGACTGACCTTCAGGTGGGAAATCAATATCTTTGTTGCCCTATGGCAAAGTTTGCGCACGATGAGGTGGTTCCTTACCAGCAAAGTGAAAAAGGAAAAAAGGAGCAGGTGGCAGAGATGTTCAACAGTATCGCTTTCCGATACGATTTCTTAAATCGTTTTCTGACTGCGGGTGTGGATATTCAATGGCGGAAAAAGGCGATCAAACAACTAAAAGATATTCATCCGCAATTGGTATTGGATGTAGCGACAGGTACAGCGGATGTGGCCATCATGACACATCGCATGCTGAAAACCAAAAAGATCATTGGCATAGATATTTCTGAAGGCATGTTGGATCTGGGAAGAGAGAAATTAAAAAAATTAAATCTGACCGATCATATCACCCTTCAGACCGGAGACAGTGAAACGATCCATTTTCCAGACAACCACTTTGATGCCATTACGGTTTCTTTTGGTGTTCGGAATTTTGCACATCTGGATAAAGGAATGTCTGAAATGTATCGGGTACTTCGGCCGGGTGGAAAATTGGTGGTCTTGGAATTCTCCAGACCAAAACAACCACTTTTCAGAAAAATGTGTGATTTTTATACCAATGTGATAACACCCGGTGTTGGAAAATTATTTGCGAATAACAAAGATGCCTATCAATATCTGAACGATAGTGTTCAAGCCTTCCCGGAAGGAGAAAACTTTTTAAATATTATGCATGAAGCAGGATTTACTCAAACTTATTTGAAAAAACTCAGTTTCGGCATATGCACTATTTATTGCGGAAGCAAGTAATCCTGTTTGCGATCACTTTATTTTTTTCTGTGTCTGTATTGGCCCAGAAGCAACGTTATCGTCCTAATCATGATGACCTGCCTTACTATTTTGGCCTAACATTGGGTTATAATAGTTCTTACCTACATCAAAACAAATCACCACTTTTTCTACAGTCTGATTCAGTTTTATCCGTTGAACCTGGAGCCAGTGGAGGAATTGTCATGGGACTCTTGGCTACAGTTAAAATGACCAATCGATTTGAATTTCGTGCAAATCCACAGTTGATCATTGGCGGCTCAAAATTCATGGCGTATAAGTTGGGACCTACTAAACCCGGAGAAGGCTCATTTCAAAAACAAACCCTACCCGCTACACTAATTAGTCTACCCCTACATTTTAAATTCAACTCCGATCGTATCGGTAATTTCAGAACCTATTTATTAGGGGGTATTAAATTGGATACCGATCTATCCAGTAATTCAGCTGCCCGTTTATCGGAAGATCTTTTAAAACTGAAAAGAAATGATTTTGGTTTTGAAACGGGCATCGGATTTAATTTCTATTTACCCTTTGTAACGGTTTCCCCCGAAATTAAATTCAGCTATGGGTTATCGAACATCCATCAATATGATCCCAACCTGAAATATTCCAATGTGTTGGATAAGATTCAGTCCCGCATGATCATTTTCTCGATTCATTTAGAAGATTAAGGTTTACTGCGTATGATGTAAATTGCAGCATTGCCAAAGCGATGCTTATGAAAGATTATATCATTAAAAATACCGCCATCGTAAATGAAGGAACGATTACCCATGGCGACGTTTGGATCAGAAATTCCAGAATTGAAAAAATAGGCGGTTCACTAAACCCCGCAGTGAATGCTATTGAAATTGATGGTAGCGGCCAACATCTTTTGCCAGGTGTCATTGATGACCAAGTACATTTTCGTGAACCAGGTCTCACACATAAAGCCACCATCTATACCGAAGCAAAAGCCGCCGTGGCGGGTGGTGTTACAAGTTACATGGAAATGCCCAATACCAGTCCACCAGCATTTACCCAAGAGTTGTTGGAACAGAAATATGAGACCGGGAAGAATACTTCATTGGCTAATTACTCATTTTTCATGGGCACTTCGAATGATAACCTTGATGAGATCTTAAGAACGAATGAAAAGAAAAATGAAATCTGTGGTATCAAAATATTCATGGGTTCCTCCACAGGAAATTTATTGGTAGATAATCCCTTGATACTTGAAAAAGTTTTTGCCGGATCGGAAGTATTAATTGCTACACATTGTGAGGAAGAAAGTATTATCAAGGAAAATCTTGCCGCTCTGAAAGCGAAAAAAGGCAAGCTTGAACCATCCGATCATCCGATCATCCGTAATGTAGATGCCTGTTTTGAATCATCCTTCAAAGCCATTCAATACGCAAAGAAATACAATACGCGATTACATATACTCCATATTACAACCGCAAAAGAATTACAGCTGTTTGGAAATATGCTTCCGTTAAAAGATAAGCGTATTACTTCAGAAGTATGTGTACACCATCTTCATTTTACCAGTGATGATTATGCACGTTTGGGTAATCAAATCAAATGTAATCCGGCGATCAAAGCACCGGATAACAGAAAAGCTTTATGGGAAGCCTTACTGGATGATCGTTTAGATGTCATTGCAACAGATCATGCTCCGCATACATGGGCTGAGAAACAAGAAGATTATGAACATGCACATGCCGGACTCCCATTGATTCAACATTCTTTAGGACTCATGTTACATTATGTCAAAGAAGGAAAGATCAGCATTGAGAAAGTGGTGGAGAAAATGAGTCATGCAGTGGCGCAATGCTTTCAGATCAAAGAAAGAGGATTTATTCGTGAAGGATACTATGCCGATCTGGTATTAGTAGATATGAATCAATCCAATACCATTCAAAAAGACAATATTCTTTATAAATGTGGCTGGAGCCCCCTTGAAGGCATGACACTCCCCGCAACCATCAACTACACTTTCGTCAATGGACATCCAGTTTATGGAAAAGGGGTATTTGATGAGTCTAAGAGGGGGATGAGACTGAGCTTTGAGAGATAGTATTTTAGCTTATGGTTCATAGCATATGGTTAATGGAATTACTATATGCTATGAACCATAAGCTATTCGCCAAGATTCTTCTCAAATTCTAACACTATAAGTATTTACCATGCAAATAGACAAAACCACACTAGCTGACCTTTCCATTTTCCATAGTGAGGAAGAATTATCGGTTGTACATTTCTTGGATCATACACAAACCGGTGGTGGTAGAGACTATTTGTATGATATGGTTGCAAAACCTTTAGCTACTGTAGAAGCTATTCGTAGTAATCAACAGATCATTCAAGAATTGATGAAAGTAAGTGGTCGATGGCCGGCCTCCATTACCAATGGGACGATTATGGTGATCGTTCGTTTTTATGAATCACAGATCAATAAGTATCCCACGCAACCTAATGCTATCAACAGTTTTACCTATAAACTTTTTAATGCCCCCGATTTTTCTCTAACAAGGTATACCATTACTCACTGTATTGATTTTATTAAGGGCATGACGCAAGTAAGTGCTTTACTTAAAGAAAGTAGTAACAGTACTCAATTGAAAATATGGGCAGAAAGAATCGATATGCTATTGAACAAGGGATTGATCCCGGAAATAGGAACACAATCAAAAGAAGACCTTGTCAATTGGCGCATTCTGAGTTATGCAGATTTCATTCGTTTTCATTACAAGAATCAGATCTTTGAACTCATTGATATCTATAGTAGAATTGATGCATTTCTTTCATTGAGTATCGCCTGTGAAAAATATAATTTTTGTTTTCCTGAGATTCATCAATCTACACAACCGTTTATTGAAGCAACCGAACTTTATCATCCGCTTTTACAAATACCGACATCCTATGGTGTTGATATGAGTCGCGACAAAAATTTCCTATTCCTTACAGGAGCTAATATGGCAGGCAAGAGCACTTTTATCAAAGCTGTAGGTGTAAGTGTTTATCTGGCACATCTTGGCATGGGCGTACCTGCTGCTAAAATGCAATTGAGTTTGTTTGATGGCTTATTAAGCAATATCAATGTAGTGGACAATATTATAAAAGGAGAAAGCTATTTCTTCAATGAAGTACAGCGAATCCGTAATACGATCGAAAAGATCAGTGATGGAAGAAACTGGCTGATCCTAATTGATGAGCTTTTCAAAGGTACCAATGTACAA
Source organism: Sediminibacterium sp. (assembly GCA_965279585.1). Classification (GTDB taxonomy): domain Bacteria; phylum Bacteroidota; class Bacteroidia; order Chitinophagales; family Chitinophagaceae; genus Sediminibacterium. The sequence goes on from OZ257248.1 coordinate 3,017,367, forward strand.
GACGCCATGAAATGCAGCACTACGGTAATCGAGGGTTTACGTAAAATGAAGAATGTATTGTTTATCCTATCCACTCACTTATATGAAATTGGAGAACCGCTTCAACAATACAGTAATATTCAGTTCCGCTATTTCGAAACCAGCGTACAAAACGAACAACTGGTATTCAGCTACCAATTAAAAGAAGGCATCAGCAACGACAGACTCGGGTATTTGATTCTGAGAAGAGAAGGAGTGGTGGAGCTACTGGAAAAATTGTGATATGGCAGATGGCAGATATCAGATTTGTTTTTTGAGTTTTAATTTTGCAGTTTTTGTTGTAGCTGAGAAAATAGCAGTTAACTCATGAGCCTCCTGTATAAGCTTATAAATTCGATTATCGTAAACTATCCCCGTTTCTTGTATGATTTGCAACCAGTATAAAGATTCATCAGACTCTTCCAATACAATTTCAATTTTATAAATAAAATCAGCAATAGATTTTGCTCTTTTAGAAGCTCTATAATTTGCAGCAACCGACCCCGCAGACCTTATTAGCTGTTTTCCAATCTCAAAACCAACATTATTTTTTGGCAATAACAAGCATAATTGAATGGTCTCAATATGAAAACGTTTAGTTCTATTTTCGAGTTCTTGTCTATCCATCTAGCCAATATGTTTCAAATTATACGAACATATCACAAATATCAAATCTGACATCTGCCATAAAATCAGGAGTTTCTACGTGTATTATTACCTGTTTTATTCATTCTTATTTTCTGCTCCTTTATCTTTCCCTTCTTTTGACTTTTAATTTTTACTTTTTACTTCTTTATCATGCTTGTAAAAACATTTGGCAGCGCTGTTTATGGCGTAGAAGCTATTACAATAACAATTGAAGTTAATGTGAGTGCAGGCCAGGGATATCAAATCGTTGGATTACCTGATAATGCTGTGCGTGAAAGTTTACAACGAACAGAGAGTGCAATCAAAACCAATGATTTTCACATGCCACGTACTAAGATCGTTGTGAATCTTGCACCGGCAGATATCAGAAAATCGGGTTCTTCTTTTGATCTGCCTATTGCATTAGGTATTTTGGGTGCCAGTGAACAGTTGGAAAATCCGGAAGCACTCAATGAGTATGTGATCATGGGAGAATTGAGTCTGGATGGAAGTATACAACCCATTAAAGGTGCACTACCTATGGCCATACAGGCCCGTAAAGAAGGTTTCAAAGGATTGATCGTCCCCAAAGCCAATGCCAGAGAAGCGGGGATGGTCAATCAGTTGAATGTATATGGCGTAGAACATTTAGATGAAGTAGTTGCTTTCTTTAAAGATGAAAACAGTTTACAACCAGTAATCGTCAATACACGTGAAGAATTTTTTAGTGACCAATACCAATTCGAATTTGATTTCACGGATGTAAAAGGACAAGAAAATATCAAGCGTGCCTTAGAAATTGCAGCTGCCGGCGGACACAACGCCATTTTGATTGGTCCGCCCGGTGCCGGAAAAACCATGTTGGCAAAACGTTTACCTACTATTCTACCACCACTAAGTTTACAAGAGGCACTGGAAACGACCAAGATACACAGTGTAGCAGGAAAATTACCGGAGAACAGTTCATTGATCAGTAAACGTCCTTTCAGGTCTCCGCATCATACCATCAGTGATGTGGCATTGGTGGGTGGTGGCGGTGTTCCTCAACCCGGAGAGATCTCACTGGCACATAATGGTGTATTGTTCTTGGATGAGTTACCTGAATTTAAACGAACGGTTTTAGAAGTAATGCGTCAACCGATGGAAGAAAGAAGGGTAACGATTTCACGAGCAAAAATTGCGCTTGATTTTCCTGCCAATTTCATGTTGATCGCATCGATGAATCCTTGTCCTTGCGGGTACTACAATCACCCCGAAAAAGAATGTACCTGCGGACCCGGCATTGTTCAGAAATATTTAAATAAAGTATCCGGTCCACTTTTGGATAGAATTGATTTGCATGTAGAAGTAACACCGGTTGCTTTCAGTGAACTCAGCAATCAGCAACAAGGAGAAGATTCTGCTGCTATTCGTGAAAGAGTCATAAAAGCCAGAGAAATACAATCGTTGCGATACAATGGTGAGAATGGCGTATATGCGAATGCACAAATGAGTAGTAAACAGCTTAGAGAAATTTGCAGGATCAGTAATGTGGGTGAAAACCTACTCAAACGTGCGATGGAAAAATTAAACCTGAGTGCACGAGCTTATGATCGCATATTAAAAGTAAGTAGAACCATTGCTGATTTAGCCAATAGCGCTGATATACAGCCGGAGCATTTGGCAGAAGCCATTCATTATCGAAGCTTGGATCGTGAAGGTTGGGCAGGATAACTTAATAAGCAAATTTAATACCTACTAAAAAAGGTAATTCGCCTGATATATTTTTCCTGGATGAATCCCAAATTCTACAATCAAATTGTGCGAATCGCAATGTGATAGACCATGATTTTCCAAGATTGTATTGCATATTCAGGTTTAAACCTGCTCTGGCAGAATACTTATTCAAAGCTTGTCGCTTATAAGTGCCATATGGATAGGGCCCAAACATTAAATCTCCACTTTCTACCTCTTTGAAGTCTAGATACTGAATATATGCACTGGGGAATATGTCAATATATTTCCCGATTGAAAAAAGTCGTTCATAAAAAACACCCAATGCAGTTATTTGATGAGTAAGTTCCCCATACCGAGTTAATGAGAAAGGACCCGAAACTGGTTGCTCCGAATAACTCCCCGATACCTTGCCGCTTTGATGAATCCTTGTAAACTGAAGCCCTATAATACCATGCTTACCAATATCCGTTCCAATCTTCCCATCAAACATAAAAGGGATGTTATTGATATTATTCGGATCAGTCGTCAGCCGGTAAATACCAGCAGACGGATTGATATACACTCTTTTATCGGAAGTCTGTGCAAATATGGAGTTGGCAAAATATAATCCTAATAAAAGAAATACAATTTTCATATACACAACACGATATCCTTTTTTTAAGTAGCCGTGATGTTGTAAGCTAATAAAATTTGAGCATCTACAGCCGTTTTCGGTCAGGCGACCAACAACATCAATACTGCCCTGTCCCCAACAATACCAAGGTACAAGCTTCCATCGCTTGAATACCATTGGATTTTGCTAGTTCTTCCAATTCATCATTTTCTGTACCCGGATTAAAAATGATGCGTTTCGGTTTCAGAGAAAGAATATAGTCGTAATACTGTTGCTGCAGTTGCGGATTAAGATAGAGGGTTACCGTATCAGTATCTTTTTCATCCGGTCTTTCAGTAGTGATGGTTATATCTCCGATCGTTCCTTTTTTATTTCCGATAGCTACCACGGGATGTCCATACGCACGAAGCTTGTTCACAGCTAAATAACTATAACGTGATGGATTCTCCGAAGCACCTAATACCACTGTTTTCTTACTCATATTTGCTCTTTTTGGTAGTAACGATAAATCTTTCTCCAATACCTTATTGCCAATACATCGATCGTGAGAAAATAAATGGCCAATACATACACCATATATGCTTTCTTGTTATCCAAGGGCACTTTCAACATACCGAATGATGCCATGATAAAGAAACCAACGCCTAAAATAATACCGATCAACAGATTGGTTCTGAAAAAACGACTATCAGCATCATTGGCCTGCAACAGATTTAGCAAACAACTTACCAATTGCCATATGCCGATAATCATCAATCCAAGTCCGTGGACCAGCATCAGCATATAGAAATCATTTCTTTTGAATGCATCTTTAAAAAAATAAACAAAGGGTACCCAAGACATGATCCATACCACTGCTTGCCCGTACATATCCGCCTTTTGTAAAATCGATCCTTGCATGACTATGACTATTTCTATTATTAAAGATACGATATCGTTAGAGCATACTATATTTTATAGACTGCGAGCTATGAAGTATTCATGATCCATTAACAGTACGTAACTTTCCCGCATGAAGAAAATTGTTGTCTTTTTACTGATACTGATCCTATCTACAGCCGAAGCTCAGATCAAACCTTTTCGTTTTGCTTTTATTTCGGATACCCATATCGGTTCCCCTAATGGCAATGCTGAAGAAGATTTGAGAAGAACTGTGGCGGATATCAACCAAATGACTGATATCGCTTTTGTGGTTCTAACAGGTGATATCACTGAATTGGGTACTACGGAAGAGATCAAAATGGCAAAAGCCATTTTAAGTGAGTTGAAAGTGCCTTACTATATCATCCCCGGCAATCATGATACCGGATGGAGTGAGACCGGTGGTGTTGCGTTTGTGCGGGTATTCGGATATGACAAATTCATTTTTGAACACAATGGTATTACTTTCATCGGTTGTGCGTCCGGCCCCTATGTACGTATGAGTGATGGACATATTCCCCGCGATGCTGTAAACTGGTTAGATAAAGAATTGAATAAATTGAAGAAAGATCAACCCATTGTATTCCTCAACCACTATCCATTGGATAATGGATTGGATAATTGGTACGAAGCCATCGACAGACTGAAGAAAAAAAATACCATCGCTGCATTATGTGGTCATGGTCATGCCAATAAAGCCATGAATTTTGAAGGTATCCCTGCGGTGATGGGTCGGTCTAATCTGAGAGCTAAAGCTGAGATCGGAGGGTATAATTTGGTAGATGTTCGTGCTGACTCTATGATCTTTTCAGAACGCAGACCCGGATTGGAAACCCGTGCTTCCTGGACGGGCATTCGGATCACAAAGCACGACTATCAGACAAGTCCTGCAAGCATGCGTCCTTCGTATGCAGTGAATGATAGTTTTCCGAATGTACAGGCAAGATGGGCGTATAGCTCTCCTGCCAATGTTATCTCTACTCCTGCAACCGATGGTAAGCTGGTATTCTTTGGAAATAGTATGGGTACAATTACAGCGGTAGATCTTTTATCCGGTAAAGAAGAATGGAAATTTCAAACACAGGGCTCTGTATTTTCCTCTCCTGCTATTGCCGGAAAACAAGTGATCGTGGGGTCTGGCGATGGTTGGGTGTACTGTTTACAAACCCGGAACGGGAAACTGATCTGGAAACACAAAACCGATGCTGCCGTATTGGGATCACCGCTGATAGAAAATGGGCTGGTGTTTATTGGCTCAAGCGATCATCATTTTAGGGCATTGGATCTGTCAACGGGAAAAGAACGTTGGCGTTTTGGAGGATTGAATGGCCCGGTCATGAGTAAGCCTGTTATCGAAGGTGATAAGATCTTGTTTGGTGTATGGGATAGAAATCTCTATGCGCTGAATAAAAACGACGGACAACTCATCTGGAAATGGAATAATGGGTCAAGCGTTCTGAATTTCTCCCCTGCCGCCTGTATCCCTGTGGTCAAGGATGATGTGGTGTATGTGGTAGCGCCGGATCGCTATATCAGCGCTATCGATTTCAATACAGGTACTACTTTATGGAGAAATAATGAAGCTACAGTACGAGAATCGATAGGCATATCAGCAGACGGGAAATATGTGTATGGTAAAACCATGAATGATATCATCGTGGCATTCCCAACATCAAGGGAGAAACAGTCTGTTGCCTGGAAAGTCAACTGTGGCTTTGGTTATGAGCATATACCATCCATGTTGATCGAAAAAGACCAAACCGTTGTTTTTGGAACGAAAAGTGGAAGGGTATATGCAATTGATCCGATCAAACAAGAGAAAAAATGGGTGTATAAGATTGATAATTCAATGGTGAATACCGTGAATATGATCAATGGTAAGCAGATCATTGCAGCCACCATGGATGGCAAAGTAACCCTGCTGGAAGTAAAGGAATAGCAATGTGTATAGCCCGTTAACATTTTTTGAAAGAACTAATACTTTGAATTCGCAAATTATTTTCTAACTTTCCTATCTCATCATTTACAACAACAAACTAACCATCATGGCAAAAGCTAAAAAGAAAGCCGCTAAAAAACCTGCAGCGAAGAAAGCTCCTGCAAAAAAGGCTGTAAAGAAGGCCGCTAAAAAAGCCGTAAAGAAAGCTGCTAAGAAAAAAGCACCTGCTAAAAAAGCTGCTCCTAAAAAGAAAGCTGCTGTTAAAAAAGCAGTGAAGAAAGCCGCTGCAAAAAAACCGGCTGCTAAGAAAAAAGTAGCCTCTAAAAAGAAAGTAGCCAAAAAAGCACCTGCTAAAAAAGCTGCTCCTAAAAAGAAAGCTCCAGCTAAAAAGGCTGCACCTAAAAAAGCTGCTGCAAAAAAACCGGCTGCTAAGAAAAAAACTGCTCCTAAAAAAGTAAGCAAACCGGCACCAGTTGCGGCTCCTGCTCCGGCACCAGCCCCTGCTCCTGTTGAAACACCGGCAGCACCAAGCAATCCGGAAATCCCATTCAACGCTTAATCAGCGATTGAAACCAACTTTATAATGATCCTGTTACTGTTTTCGGTAACAGGATTTTTATTTGTATTTCCTGAACCCTCTCCCGTTTTTTAAAATATCTTTATAAGCATTCATTTTCATCACCAAAACTTCTTTTCATGCGTACACTGCTATGGGTTTGTTGTTGCTTGTTGTTTTTACAAGCACAATCACAAACCACTTCTTCCAAGATCGCCGAAAAAACAAAGAACATGAAGCGGTATGATGGTTATTTCACTTATTGGTGGGATGCCAATACCGGTAAAATATGGTTACAAGTAGATAAACTGAATCAAGAATTTTTGTATGTCAATTCATTACCTGCAGGATTAGGCTCCAATGATATAGGTCTTGATCGCGGACAATTGGGTAGTACCCGAATTGTTTTCTTTCATAAGATCGGCAAAAAATTATTGATGATCCAACCCAACTATCGTTACCGAGCTAACTCATCAGATGAAAAAGAGAAAAAAGCAGTTCAGGAATCCTTTGCTCAATCAGCTATTGCAGGTTTTACCATCGATGAGGACGAAGGTGATAAAGTATTGGTAGACGCCACTGCTTTCTTTGTAAGAGATGCACATGGTGTTGCTGATCGTATACGTAGTATGCGTCAGGGTTCTTATACATTCAATGAATCGCGCTCTGCCATCTATCTTCCTAACACACGCAATTTCCCTTTGAACAGTGAGTTTGAAGCCATCATGACTTTTACCGGTGGCAGTGATGCCGGTCGGTATGTAAACGCCGTTACGCCATCATCAGAAGCTATTACAGTTCGTATGCACCACTCTTTTGTGCAATTACCCGATAACCAATACAAGCCTCGTAAATATGATATCCGCAGTGGCTATTTTGGTATTAATTATTTTGACTTTAGCAGTCCGTTTACAGAACCCATAGAACAGATGTTCATCTCACGTCATCGTTTGGAGAAAAAAGATCCAACAGCTGCCATCAGTGACCCGGTTGAGCCGATTGTTTATTATTTAGACAATGGAACCCCGGAACCCATTCGATCAGCTTTATTGGAAGGTGGTCGCTGGTGGAATCAAGCTTTTGAAGCAGCAGGTTACAGAAATGCTTTCATTGTGAAAATTTTACCCGATGACGCTGACCCGATGGATATTCGTTACAATATGATCAACTGGGTTCATCGTTCTACGAGAGGTTGGAGTTATGGAGCTTCTGTAACCGATCCTCGTACCGGAGAAATCATAAAAGGACAAGTAACACTCGGTTCACTGCGCGTACGTCAGGACCATCTCATCTTCACCGGTCTTTTATCGCCTTATGAAACAGGCAAACCGGTTCCTGCTACCATGCGTGAGGCGGCACTGCAACGCTTGCGTCAGTTGTCAGCACATGAAATTGGTCATACACTTGGATTACAGCATAACTATGCATCCAGTTTCAATGACCGTGGTTCTGTGATGGACTATCCCCATCCCAACATCTTTGTAAACAGCAAAGGAGAGATCGATTTTTCAAAAGTCTATACCAATGAGATCGGTGAATGGGATAAGAGAGCGATCACTTATGGCTACCAAGATTTCCCTGATGGGACCAATGAGGACAAAGCATTAAAGAATTTACTGGAGGAGAATACAAAAAAAGGATTGTTGTTCATTGCTGACGCAGATGCAAGAGCGGCAGGTGGATTACACCCTTATGCACATTTATGGGATAACGGAAAAGATGTAACAGATGAATTGAAAAACGTATTGCAGGTTCGACAAAAAGCATTAGATCAATTCTCTGAAAAAGCCATTCAGGAAGCGATGCCTATGTCTAGACTGGAAGATGTGTTGGTACCGGTATACAATTATCATCGTTATCAGATCGAAGCAGTAGTGAAACTGATTGGCGGCATGAATTACAGCTACAGTGTTCGTGGCGATGTACAACAACAACCACAAATACTCGACAATGCCATTCAGCAAAAAGCACTGAAAGCAGCATTGGATTGTTTATCTCCTGACGTACTCACCCTACCTGATCGTATTAGTCTGATGATTCCTCCTCGTCCACCCATGTATTATGGTGTAGGAGAAACGTTTGCTAAAAGAACAGGGATGAGTTTTGATCCGATGGCAGCTGCAGAAGCATTGGCACATTTTGAATTAGGATTTTTATTCAATGCAGAAAGAGCTAATCGATTGGAACAATTCAAGGCACAAAAGGGAACCTTAGGTTGGGGGGAAGTATTGGATGCCATCATCCAAAAAACATGGATGGCTCCTAAGCAAGAAGGATTAAAAGGTCAGGTACAGGCTCAAACACAGCAGATCGTATTAACTTGGTTACTGGTGTTAAGTCAGCATAACAATGCAAACTATCTAGTAAAGTCTATTTGTCTGGATAGATTAAACAATCTAAAAGCTTATGCAAAAAGACAAGCCGATCTGAATCCTATTGCATGGAGACCACATTATTTATATGCGATCGAAAGAATTGAAAAGCCCAAAGACATAGAAATACCACAGCACGCAGAAATTGCACCGGGGGCTCCGATTGGGTGTGATGAGTGGTGAGTAGTCAATAGTGAGTAGTGAGTATAAAGAGAGAGCCGCTGATTTGTTCAGCGGCTCTCTTTTGTAAAATAAGTTTGTGTTGACTTATAATTTTTTTGTTGGGAAGTGACGGATGGATTCATTCAACTCAACAATTTTTCCTTTTGAAACTTTGATATCATTAACCATTGCTAATGAATCTGTTTTACCGGTTTTATCGGTAACAATTTCTGTATACCATAATGTTACCCATTCGTCTTTTTTATCTTTAGAGATAACGGATTCAAAGTCTCCCATTTTAACTTGTATAGCCTGAAGAGAATTTCTTAAGTTGGTCATAGCAACTCTCAAACTGTCTTTGGGTAATGTTTGATCCATGTAATCAGCACGCCATTTGACTGTGTCAGCAAAGTAAGAAAGACAATCCTCCACTTTGTTTTCTTCGAATGCCTTTAATGCATTCATTACAAGTAAGGTATTTTCTTTACTGCCAATATCCCAATTATCGGGTTTTTCTAATGAATAGGGATATGTAACATCGGCTGTTACTTCTTTTGTTTCTTCCGCATTTTTACAGCTAAAGATGATGGTTGCCATTAAAGCAACAGTTAAGAGTTTTCTCATGTTGAAAGGTTTAGTTGCTTTAATGAATTAGAAAGCAATAGAACAAAATACCTTTTAAACCTCATAAATGCAAGAAAAAAGCTTTTCCCTTACGGGAAAAGCTTTCACCTGATAATATTATGACCTCGCTTATTACACGAGCATTCTTAATGGTTCTTCTAATAAGGACTTTAATGTTTGTAAGAAAGCAGCACCTGTTGCACCATCTACGGAGCGGTGATCACAGCTCAATGTCACTTTCATGATATTGCCGGGAACTACTTGTCCGTTTTTAACCACAGGCACTTGTGAAATACCACCTACTGCAAGAATACAAGAGTCTGGTGGGTTAATGATCGCAGTGAACTGATCAATTCCATACATACCTAAATTAGAAATGGTGAAAGTACTTCCTTCCCAATCTGCAGGTTGTAATTTTTTATCTTTTGCTTTTTGTGCGTATTCTTTTACTTCAGCACCGATCTGACTCAGTGATTTGGTATCAGCAAAACGAACAACAGGAACCAATAAGCCATCTTCTACCGCAACAGCAACACCAATATTGATATGATGGTTATAACGAATGGTATCACCCAACCAACTGCTATTAACTTTTGGATGCTGTTTCAATGCCAATGCAGTTGCTTTCAATACCATATCATTGAAACTGATCTTCACCGGAGCCACTTCATTGATCTTGGCACGAGCTGCCACAGCAGCGTCCATATCAATACTCATGGTTAGATAAAAATGCGGAGCAGTAAACAAACTCTCACTCAAACGACGCGCAATGGTCTTACGCATCTGAGAAACAGGAACATCTTCAAAACTAACTTGTCCGGCAGGAGCAGTTGCTATAGGTGTTGCGGATTTAGCCGCTTGCGGAGTCGTTGTTGGTGTAGCAGCAGGTACATAAGCATCCACATCATTCTTGGTAATTCTACCATTATCACCTGTTCCTTTTACATATCGAAGATCAATCCCTTTTTCACCGGCAATTTTTTTAGCGAGGGGAGATGCTAAAATTCTTCCTTCATTCACAACGGCTTCACTTTGCACCGATGCCGTGGTAACCGGAGCAGTTGTAGCAGCAGGTGTTGCAGTAGCAGGAGCAGCTATTGGAGCAGCGCCACTATTTGCTTTAACAGCATTCACAATAGCGTTCACATCCAATCCTTCTTTACCGATGATACAAAGCAGGTCATTTACCTGAATTTTCTCACCAGGCTGTGCACCTTGGTATAGCAATATGCCATCTTTATAGCTTTCCAATTCCATGGTAGCTTTATCGGTTTCGATATCAGCCAGCACTTCACCTTTCTTTACCGTATCTCCCACTTTTTTATGCCATCCGGCAATCACGCCTTCGGTCATAGTATCACTTAAACGAGGCATCAATACCACTTCTTCCATGTTTGATACATCTATCGAAGATGTTGCTGCTACTGGTGCCGGCGCCGCTTCAGGAGCTGTAGCTGGAGCAGCTGCTGCCGGTGCAGCATTACCGCCTGCATGTTGTGCAAGTAAAGCGGAAATATCTTCCCCTGCTTTCCCAAAAATGGCTAACAGGTCATTCACCTGTAGTTTACCACCTTTCGGTGTTCCGATATGCAAAAGAATACCATCTTGGTAGCTTTCCAGCTCCATGGTGGCTTTATCGGTTTCTATTTCTGCGAGGAGGTCTCCTTTCTTTACTGCATCACCCACATTTTTATGCCATGCGGCAATAACACCTTCGGTCATGGTATCACTCAGGCGGGGCATTAAAATCACTTCGGCCATATAGTTTCGATTGCGCTGTTTAAATGAGCCGTGAAATTAGGAAAAAAGCGGCAAGCTTGTAGCTTGTAGCTCCGAGCTTGCCGCTTTTTTCCATCAATTCGGGCTAAATCAAGGAATTACTGACCCTGTGCCAGACTGTAACCCTTTTTATCACCCCAGGCATTTAACAGCTCAGTTGAACAGATTTTAAAGTCGGCTGATAAACGCTTGTATAATTCGAGGATGTCTACCTGAGTCAGTCCCACTTCTCCCACACTTTCAAAACGGCAACGATATTGGTTGATCAGGTTAGTAAATACAGAACCTTTAGGCCAAACCTGTGTACCTCTGTTACTGATGGTCACCAGCTTGAACAGATCCAGCGTATGTTGCAAACATTTCTCTGCTACCAACTGTGGTTGTTCATTGCTTTCAATAAACATATCTACACCCACAATTCTTTCTTCTGACTCTTCATTGCTTTCCAACATGGGGTTTTTTTCCAGTTTGAAAACGGTTTGTGTTACAGGTAAGTCTGCAATAATCGGTTTCGGATTATGTGCAGGTTGTTTTCCAAAGTTGGCAATAATAGCATTTGCAAAAGTGGTGGTATCAGAAGAAGGCGTACCCTTATCCCCAAAGTCGCCGGTATGAATGCCACTCTCCAAAGTGTAGAGCAATGCATTTTCAATGTTAGCCGCACTTTCCATCAATCCCAGATGTCGCAACATCCCTATACCACTCAATAACAAAGCAGTTGGATTCGCAATATTTTTACCTGCGATATCCGGTGCCGTTCCATGCACCGCTTCGAAAATAGAAATATGATCCCCAATATTTGCTGATGGTGCAAATCCAAGTCCACCAACCAAACCGGCGCAAAGATCACTTACGATATCCCCTTGTAAATTGGTCAGCACCACCACGTCAAAAAGATCAGGTTTACTCACCAGCTTCATACACAGATCATCAACGATCACATCATCTGCTTTCAATTCAGGATATTCTTTTGCTACTTCATAAAACACTTCCAGAAACAATCCGTCAGTGATCTTCATGATGTTGGCTTTGTGTCCGCAAGTAATTCTCTTCGCTCCTTTTTTCTTTGCCATTTCGAAAGCATACTTGATCACCTGCATACTTCCCGGACGCGTAATGAATCTTCTGCTCAATGCTACGTCATGCGTCAGCATATGCTCGATACCACCATAAGTATCTTCAATATTTTCACGAACAATCGTGATATCGATCGGAATTCCAGCTTTACTAAATACAGTATCTACTCCATGTAAAGTTTGGAAAGTACGTTTGTTTGCGTACGTGTTCCAGGTTTTACGAGCTGTAACATTGACACTCTTTACACCTTTACCCTTTGGTGTTTCCATCGGACCTTTAAAAAGGATGCCTAATGACTCGATGGTTTGCTGTGCTTCCGGGGTCATACCATTACTGTAGCCTTTGTCAAACACCCACTTACCCATATCAACAAAATTATATTCCAGCGGCACTTTGGCGGCACTGAAAATCGACAAAACAGCATCCATGATTTCGGGACCAATTCCATCCCCTTTAGCAACGGCAATCTTTGTCATAATTCCTTTTTTTTAAAGTGCTGCGAAGGTAAGGGTTGGAAGGTATTTTTTTGTGTTAAAAAAGTCCATTGTCCATAGACCATGGTCCATGGACGATAGACTTTTTTCCCTACTTTTACTCCAAGCAAAATCTCCCGCATGGTATCTAAAATTTCAGAAGGGGTTGAGATCAGTGTAGAGACTTTTTTTCAGTCTGATTACAGCAACCCGCTGAATGGAGAGTATATGTTTGCATATCGGATCACCATCGAGAATCATAACAATTTTACCATCAAATTACTGCGCAGACACTGGCACATATTCGACAGCAATGGAGAACATCGTGAAGTTGAAGGTGAAGGCGTTGTGGGCATCCAGCCTGTATTACGTCCGGGTGAGCATTACCAGTATGTGAGCGGTTGCAACCTAAGGACTGAGATGGGCAAAATGCATGGCAGCTATCTCATGGAAAATCAAGATACCAAAGGTTTCTTTGACGTCAATATTCCTTCTTTTGACATGATCGTTCCCGCTAAAATGAATTGATCAGGGTTTATATTTCGCTTCTTCAAAAATTTTCTTGGCGGGTGTTTCCATCAATCTCATCAAGTTTCTTGGATCTTTTTGTTTGCTCATCCATTTTTTTACGATCTGCCATCCAACAAATTGTCCAATAAAACCCGGAGAAGCTTCTCCCAATGTTGGAGTATTGGGTGCATCGCTCATATAATCACGTACCATTTCCGGGTCAATGATGTACAATAAATTATTTTGTATAAAGAAACTCCAGATATTCTTCTCATTCTCTAAACAGCCTTCCAATTGTTTGGAGGTATATCCTGTTTTTAAAGTATCGGCTGTCTCCGGAAGAAATTGGTCTAACAGATACAAACGTTTACCGGCTTCAATCATTTGTTCCACCAGTGGTTTATCCGCATAATTGGGTGGATAGAGATCATCAATGATATTCTTAATAGCATTCACAGGGATATAAGCCCTGTCAAACCTCCGTGAAATATATCTTGGATACATCTGCTGACCTTCCTCACTTTGATAAACAGGATGATCGGCTCCAAGGTATAATTGTAATCCAACCGCCAATCCATCAGGTGTTATGATGCTTCCATAACTATTCAACGGACCAATGAACGTAATGACCTTTTCAGGCAATTTATATTCAGCAAAATAATACTTGACAATTTTGAGTCCTTGCTGTATTTCTTGCAATTCACGACTCATGTCTTTGAACTGTGGCTGGATCTCTTTGAATAAAGGTTGATAAGAACGAATAAAAACAGGAATATCTTGTCGCACTGCATCCGGACGTGTTCCCATGATATTAAAGAGAAAATCCTGAGGGAAGCCACGGTATTCATTGGTCAACTCGAGTAATGATTCTTCCAGCTGAACTGTATCAATATTGAAAAAAGATTGTTCAAATCTTTGTAAACTCAATGGAGCTTCAATCCCGGAAACATCCGGAATGAATTTTTTCTCACTGCAGGCAAGCAATATCAGTAAAGATGAAAATAAATACCATCGACGCATCATATCCCGAATTTTGACAAAGATGCTGATAAAACCATCAGCTACCTGCAAAGAATCCTGTAAAACCTATGTAAAAGTTACTGAACTTTGCATCTTATTAGTAGTAAAAGCAAGTCTTTATGAAGATCAGCATCGCACAACAGAATTATCATATCGGAAATTTTGAAGAGAATACCCGTAAGATCATTGCAGCAATCGAAGCAGCTAAGGCAGAAGGATCTGAATTGATCATTTTTAGTGAGATGAGTGTATGTGGTTATCCTGCCCGTGATTTTGTAGAGTTCAGCGATTTCATTGATAAATGTTATCAGGCTGTTGATACGATTAGGGAATATGCTGATACCATTGGTGTGTTGATCGGCTCACCGGCCCACAATAAAATTCAAAAAGGTAAAGACTTGTTTAATGCTGCTTTCTTTTTGTATGAGAAAGAAATCAAAGCAGAGATACACAAAACACTATTACCTACCTATGATGTGTTTGATGAGTATCGCTATTTTGAACCGGCTTACGAATGGAAGATCGTTCCATTCAAAGGAAAAAAATTAGCCATTACTATCTGTGAAGACATCTGGAACTTAGGCGATAACCCATTGTACAGAATTTGTCCGATGGATCAGTTGATGGATCAACAACCGGATGTCATGCTGAATATTAGCGCATCCCCTTTTGATTATACACATGATGAAGACAGAAAATCGGTGATCAAAGCCAATGTGCAGAAATATAAAATTCCGATGTTCTATTGTAACTCAGTGGGTAGTCAGACAGAAATTATTTTTGATGGCGCTTCATTGGTCTTTGATAAAGATGCGAATTTGTGTGGTGCATTACCTATGTTTCAGGAAGCCATGTCAACATGGGAATTGAATGAGGATGGCAGTATCAACGCTCCTATTTTAGAACCTGCCAGTCGTGTACCGGATAAAGAATTAAATCCTGCAACATTAGAACCGGAACTGAATATTGCACAGGTATATGATGCATTGATCATGGGTATCCGTGATTATTTTTCTAAAATGGGTTTCAGCAAAGCGATCCTTGGATCATCAGGTGGTATTGATTCAGCAGTGACATTAGCGATTGCTTGTGATGCATTGGGAAAAGAAAATGTTCGTGCTATTCTGATGCCATCACCATATTCTACGGATCATTCGGTGAATGATGCCGTAGCATTAAGTAAGAATCTGGATAATCCTTATGATATCATTCGTATCGATGATGTCTATCAATCATTTTTACAGACTTTAAACCCTGTATTCAATGGTTTACCATTTTCTCTTGCAGAAGAAAATATTCAAAGCAGAAGCAGAGGTAATTTATTGATGGCTATTGCCAATAAATTTGGCTACATCTTATTGAATACATCGAATAAAAGTGAATTGGCAACAGGTTACGGAACTTTATATGGTGATATGGCTGGTGGACTCGGCGTATTAGGTGATTGCTATAAGTTACAAGTGTATGCACTCGCTCAATATATCAATCGTGAAAGAGAGATCATTCCTTTGAATATCATCACCAAAGCTCCCAGTGCAGAGTTAAGACCGAACCAAAAAGACAGTGATAGTTTACCGGATTACACAGTTTTAGATCAAATACTTTATCAATACATTGAAAAACGTAAAGGACCCGCAGAGATCAAAGCCATGGGCTATGATGTGGCACTGGTAGACAGAACATTGAAGATGGTGAACAACAATGAATACAAACGCAATCAGTTTTGTCCGATCATACGTATTTCACCCAAAGCGTTTGGGGTAGGTAGACGAGTGCCGATTGTTGGAAAGTATTTGAATTGATTTTATTCGTGTATCACCATGATCGGCACATTACTATGATAAGCCAGTTTCTTGGTAGCACTGCTATGAAACAGCCCTTCAAATAATCCATGCTTTTTAGGGATGGTAATGATAAGATCTACCATTTTCTCTAAAGCCACAATATTCACTGCTTCCACAAAGTTGTTGTTGTTTTCAAACAAGTATTCGGGTTTATAACCGTATAAAAGGGTATCCAACATCAGACTTTCAAAAGGCGTATCTGCAGACCACTGTTTATTTTCATGATCGACATGTAAGACAAATAGTTTGGCACCTGTAGCATCGAGTAAATTTTTAATAGGCTGTACGGGAGTGGTCTCCACTACTTTTTTGAAATCACATGCCAGCATTACTTCTTCAATCTTGGTAAATACTGCTTTTGGGGGAACAATGATGACAGGGACAGTTCCATTCTCTGCTACACTCAATGTATTGCTACCGATTAATTTTTCTTCCAATATACCCGCGCCTGTGATCCCCATTACAATCAGTGTTGCACCTGTTTCGTGGCAGATATCATCTAACCCATCTCCTAAGTGATCATACCTTGCTAATGTAGATACGGTAATACCGGGTTCACAAAAGGGACAAACAACTGATTTGAAATGCGCTAATACTTTTTCACTGCTTTCTCTCAAGGTATCAATATCTGGCATTACAACGGTAGGAACCATGGGATCAATATTCACAGGTGCCTGATAACCATGATACAAGATCACTTCTTCAGCATGTAGCTGTTCTGCTAATTTAAAGGCATAAAAAGCTGCATTCTTAGCAGTAGTTGAGAAGTCAGTAGGTACGAGTATCTTTTTCATAATGCTTGTTTATACTATAAAACTACCCAGACACCCACTCAAAAAAAATGACATTGGTCAGTAAATAGAATTTTCTTTTAATCAAGCAGAAATACCGTTTATCAGACTGAATATGCTGATCGTGTAGCCTTAACAAATTCATTTTGCCGGCACTAATACCTTCGCGCACGAAAATCTTATATGATGAGCCCTTTATTTAGATCAGTCGCAGTTACAATGCTTCTTGCTGGATTTTTTTCAAGCTGTAAGAGCCTGTCATTCACACAGAAAACCATCTTGGCTGAAATACCCGTGCAGTATTATTCAAAATCGATCGTGTTAGTAGATGCAGGTGAAGTATACACTCCCGGATTAGCTATGACAAAAAAAAGAGAAGAAGTCGTTACCCAGATCAAACGAATCTATTTTTCCAATTTACCGGACGTATTGAGAAAAGACTTACAAATGGTCGTCTTTACTGATACTACTTTATCAGAAGGCGAAAAAAAAGCTTTATTACTTCAAAACGATAATAATGTTCGTACAAAGATCATGGAGCGATACAAAGCGAATATTATCATCCTCTTACAGAATTATGAAGGAGGTTTTTCTCAAGATGAAATACAAAGATCAAGAAACACTGATGGGTCTGTGAGTAAACAAGCCACTTATTCTGTTTTCTTCAACACCAATATGACCATCATACAAGGAGATCAACTATATCGCAAAAGTATCACCGCAAGTAAATATCATTCTCAAAGACAAGTACTAAGCGGACTTTTAGCACGTGGCCCCGGCTACGAAGCCAACAAAAAAGACATCGCCGCCATGGCAGAAAGAAATGCTTCGAATGTATCGGGATTGTTTAGGGATAGAAAGGGATTGGTGAATGGAAAGGGAGAGTTTGTAGAAGTTAAATGAGCTTATAGCTAATAGTTCATGGCTAATAGAAAAAATGAACTTTACTTGCCATTCGCCATGAACTATCAGCTTCTTAAAGATTCTCAATAATCCCCGCAATCCCCTGCCCGCCACCAACGCAAGCAGTTACCATTCCATATTTTTTATTGAGGCGTTTCATATCATTCAATAACTGAACAGTAAGCTTACAACCGGTACAACCCAATGGGTGTCCGAGCGCAATGGCGCCTCCATTGATATTTACGATATCAGGATTCAAACCCAGTTCTCTGATCACTGCGAGCGACTGTGATGCAAACGCTTCATTGAGTTCGATCAAATCAATATCATTCTGAGTCATCCCTGCCTGCTTCAGTACTTTAGGTATCGCTGCAACAGGACCAATACCCATGATCCGTGGATGTACGCCTGCAGAAGCACAGTTCACCAATCTGCCTATAGGTTTTAATCCAAGTTCAACTACCATTCTCTCACTCATTACTATCACAAATGCAGCGCCATCACTGGTTTGAGAAGAGTTACCCGCAGTAACACTTCCACCCATTGCGAAAGCAGGTTTCAGTTTTCCAAGTGCTTCAATATTTGTATCAGCACGCACCCCTTCATCGGTATCTACGACATAAGAACGAACCGCTTTTTTTCCTTTTTCGTTCAGATAAGTTTCTTCTACTGTAATGGGTAAAATTCCTGATTTAAAATATCCACTCTCAATCGCTTTCATCGCTTTTTGATGTGATTGATAAGCAAATGCATCCTGATCTTCACGGCTCACTTTAAATTCTTTAGCCACCGCTTCCGCAGTCAAACCCATGCTCAAATAGTAATCAGGCTCATCTTTAGCAATAGAATAAGCAGGAACTGTTTTCCAACCAGCAGTAGGAACCAAACTCATACTCTCAGTACCACCTGCAATGATACAATCAGCCATACCGGTTCTTATCTTAGCAGTAGCAAGTGCAATACTTTCTAATCCACTCGCACAATAACGATTGATGGTAAATCCTGCCACATCGATACCTAATGCGCGAGCAGAAATAATTCTTCCGAACTGTAAACCTTGTTCAGCTTCAGGAACAGCATTACCTACGATCACATCATCTACCCGCTTCGCTTCCAGTTGCGGCACTGCGGCCATCAATCCTTTGATGACTTCAACGGCCAGATCATCCGGACGGAAAAATCTGAATCCACCGCGTTTACTTTTGGCCACGGCCGTTCTATAACCGGCTACGATATAAGCTTCCTGCATAAACTCAATTTTACCTACCAAATGTAGGGATTTTTTCAAAAAAAGTTGTTTATGCAACCAAATTTAACGCGAGTGGGTTCTACATGGCGAAATCAAATGCCCCTTATCTTCGCAGCATCATGATCTACCCGCTTATCAGACAATTGCTTTTTTGTTTACCACCTGAGGATGTCCACTATTTTTCAATGGATATTTTGCGCAGTATTTGTTCAGTAGACCCATTGAAAAGAATGATCGCCGGGTCATTTTCACCCAAAGGCAGCGGGTTGACCAAGGAGGTTTTTGGGTTACAGTTTCCGAACCCGGTTGGCTTGGGTGCCGGATTTGATAAAAATGCTTTGTATTTGAACGAGCTGGAAGCATTAGGTTTTGGATTTGTAGAGATTGGTACTGTGACTCCCCTTCCGCAGCCCGGTAATGACAAACCCAGACTCTTTCGCTTACCGGCAGATAAGGCATTAATTAACCGAATGGGTTTTAATAATTACGGGGCCAAGGCGATAGCGGGCAGATTGGAAATGCATAAGAAAAAACAATCATCGCTCATCGTTGGAGGAAATATTGGAAAGAATAAAGTAACTGCCAATGAAGATGCATGGAAAGATTACCTGACCTGTTTTAACACCTTGCATGATCTGGTTGATTATTTTGTTGTGAATGTAAGTTCGCCCAATACACCCGGGCTTAGAGAGCTACAGGAAAAAGATTCTTTGAAGAAAATTTTTAGTGAACTACAAAATAGTAACCAAGGAAAATCAAATCCGAAACCTTTATTATTAAAAATTGCTCCTGATCTTACCAAAGAGCAATTGGATGATATTGTTGCGCTGGCATTTGAAGTAAAATTAGATGGACTTGTTGCCACCAACACAACCATCAGCAGAGATCAGCTTAAGACACCGGCATCAACCATTGAAAAAATAGGTGCGGGTGGGTTGAGTGGCAAGCCTGTACAACAGCGATCAACAGAAGTGGTGCAATACCTGTCACAACAAACGGGAAAACAAATACCGATTATAGCCAGTGGTGGAATTTTCACCGGTGCAGATGCCCAAGAAAAAATGAAGGCAGGGGCTAGTTTAGTACAAGTATGGACCGGCTTTGTATATGAAGGTCCGAGTATTGTGAAACAAATTTGTAAGCATTTATAAATCGTTTATGGAACATTTATTGACATCAGAGAGTTTGATCAGTTTTTTGATCCTTGTTATTCTTGAAGTAGTACTGGGGATTGATAATGTGATTTTTGTGAGCATCATCATGAACCGCATGGATAAAAAGCATCAGCCACGTGCCAGAATGTTATGGATGATCATGGGCATGAGTACCCGTATCATATTATTGTTTGGATTGGGTTGGTTATTGGCACAGAAAGGGAAACCTGTATTCAGCGCATTAGGCAAAGATTTTGATTTGGCGAGTCTGGTAATGTTAGCGGGAGGTTTATTCTTATTGTATAAAACAGTTCGTGAAATACATCATAAACTAGAAGGGGATGAAGAAGCTTTACATGGGGGTAATGCAAAGAAGTTAGGCTTTGCAGCTGCTGTGTTTCAGATCATGCTGATTGATATGGTATTTAGTTTTGATAGTATCATCACGGCAGGTGGTACTGCCAAACATATTGAGATCATGATAGCAGCAGTCGTTGTTGCCATGATCGTGATGTTTTTATTCAGTACAAACATTTCCAATTTCATTCATAAACACCCTACTTTAAAAATGTTGGCATTATCATTCTTGGTGATGATCGGATTTGTGTTGATCGTAGAAGGATGGGACAGTGTGAATGCACATGAACTACACCTTAAAAATTATGTATACTTCGCGATGGCATTTTCATTTATAGTTGAGTTATTGAATATGCAACTACGCAAGAAATACGTAAAACCTGTTGAACTGCGTTCACCGGTGATACCCGAGCAAGAAACCCGTGATTCAGATATGGCTCATTAATCATTACAGGTAAAAAACAGCAGAATTTGTTGTGATCTGTTTACTTTTAACCTCAAAGTGCTTTTATGAAAGAGGAACAAAAACATCTGGATACACTTCAGGATATCAAACAGATCATGGATCGAAGCAGTCGATTCATTAGTTTAAGTGGACTGAGTGGCATTGCTGCCGGACTTTGTGCGTTGGGTGCTGTAAGTTATATCTGGCCTATCTGGAATGTCTCAATGGGTAGCAGTATCGAAACATCAAATCCTGTTTTGCTCATTTTAAATAGTGAACAAAAATCACGTCTTTTATTAACAGGTATTACCTGCTTCATCAGTTCTTTCATTTTTGCCATTGTCTTTACCTGGTTCAGAACTAAAAAAACATATTCATCTCTTTGGAATAGTACTGTTCGTAGATTGGTCATTCATACAGCCATCCCTTTTATTGCAGGTGCGATACTGGTTGTGTATTTGATGAATTGGAATTTAACAGGACTGATCGCTCCTGTATGTCTGATCTTTTATGGTTTAGCCTTACTGAGCGGAAGTAAATACACCATTTCTGAAATACGCTGGCTAGGCATTAGTGAATTGTTATTGGGGTTATTGACACTTCAATTTTTACAGTATGGTATTATCGCCTGGGGAATCGGATTTGGATTGCTGCATATCATTTATGGTGCACTGATGTGGTGGAAATATGAAAGAGCATGAAAAATCCGATCGAGCAATTAAATAAAGTTTTTGATAGTCGTGTGCGACTCGGTATCATGAGTGCTGTGATGGTGAATGATGAAGTGAACTTCAATGAACTGAAAGAACTGATACAGGTGACAGATGGAAATCTTGCCAGTCATCTAAAGACACTGGAAGAAAACGGATATATACTTGTAAAAAAAGGTTTTATTGGCAGAAAGACCAACACGACATACGCCATTACAAAATCCGGTGAGAAAGCATTCAAAGCACATATTGATGCATTAGAGAAGATGATCAAAGGGTTGAGTTGATCTGATAAATTTCCTTGAAACATCACGTAAAAATCTTGCTGCGTAAAGGTTTAGAAAACAAAAGCCCCGCAGTTAACGGGGCTTCAGATATAAGCAAGCAATCGAAAAGAGACTATCCATTTAGAACCTCTCTCGAGATCACCAATTTCTGGATCTCTGAAGTTCCTTCTCCAATAGTACACAATTTTGCGTCACGATAGTACTTTTCTACAGGAAAATCTTTTGTATAACCATATCCCCCAAAAATCTGAATGGCTTCGGTAGCGGTTTTTACGGCTACTTCACTGGCATAATACTTAGCCATAGCACCTTCCTTAGTTACTTTTTGTCCGCGATTTTTCAGATCACAAGCTTGCCAGATCAACAAGTCAGAAGCCATGATCTCTGTGGCCATATCAGCCAGTTTGAAACTAATACCCTGAAAATTACAGATGGGTTGATCAAATTGATAGCGTTCCTTAGAATATTGAGTAGCCGCTTCATATGCACCTTTGGCAATGCCTGCCGATAAAGCCGCTATCGATATCCTACCTCCATCCAAAATCTTCATCGCTTGTCTGAAACCGTCTCCCACTTCACCCAATCTATTGGCGTCCGAAATGCGACAATTTTCAAAAATCATTTCAGCTGTTTCACTGGCGCGCATGCCCAGCTTGTTTTCTTTTTTACCCGCTGAAAAACCTGCGGTACCTCTTTCCACCACAAAAGCGGTGGAGTTGCCGCTGGTTCTAGGCTCTCCTGTTCTGCATATCACAACTGCAACATCGCCACTCTTACCATGTGTGATCCAACTTTTCGTACCATTCAATATCCAATCGTTGCCATCTTTCACAGCCACTGTTTTCATATTTCCGGCGTCACTCCCTGTATTCGGCTCGGTCAGCCCCCATGCACCGATCCACTCCGCAGTTGCCAATTTTGGTAACCATTTCTTTTTTTGTTCCTCGGTTCCAAAAGAAAGAATATGGTTCGTGCATAAAGAGTTATGTGCTGCTAAACTCAATCCTACAGACCCGCACACTTTTGATATTTCCTGGATGATGGCATTGTATTCAAAATAACCTAATCCTGCTCCACCGTACTGCTCAGGTACCAATACACCCATCAAGCCCAATTTCCCCATTTCCTTAAACACTGCTACGGGAAACTCCTGACTTTCATCCCACTCCATTACATGCGGAAGAATATACTGCTGTGCAAAATCCCTAGCTGTTTGCGCTACCTGTTCTGTTAGTTCTGTAGGTTTGAAATGCATAAATGATACTTTTAAAATAGACGAAGGTTGCCTAACTAAGCAATCGTTACTAAGGCAACCTTCTGAAAACAAACGACCGTTTGTTAGTTTTCAATGCAAAAGAACTACTTTTTGATATCCCCTCCAAAAATGGTTTAAGGGTTAACATTTTTTTATTCGATAAAAAAGAGTGCTTTGAACCGACTCAACCACTCCGTTTTAAATCCAGGTATTTCGAGTAGCTGATCCATCTCTGTAAACAAGCCATTTTCTTGTCGGCTTTTCACAATCATTTTCGCGATTTCCAATGAAACGCCTGTTTTTACATTGATCTGATAAGCAGATGCCTGATTTAAAGGCAACTTTTTCAGATTTGATTCATTCATTTGCAAGTAAGGTGCTATTTGTATTAAAAGACTGTCTTTCAAGCCAAAAACAGATTTCAACTCTTCCTTGCTACTAAATCCATTGGATCTTTCTCTGTATTTGATGATTCGTTCTGCCAACACATTTCCAATGCCTGGTAGCGACTTCCATGCTTCCAGATCGGCAGTATTGATGTCGATGGGCTGAACGATGTTTAAGGTCTTTTTGAAAACAGGTCTTTGATAGTTGGTTCTTGCGTAAGGAATCAAACGATCAGCCAATGATGGCGACATACCCCATATCTTTCGAAGATCTTCTGCGCTACGAAACTGTCCACCTTTATCCAAATAATGGATGATTCGTTTGGCTACAGTTGCTGGTACTCCGAATGTTTGCCACACTTCAACAGAAAGTGTATTGGGATCAAACGGATACAATTGAACAACAGCAACTTTATCTGCTTTTACAACTATTTCTTCCTGCAGCATATCCTTCCACTTTTTACCTTGAGCTGTCATCACGGATAGATCAGGCAATGTTTTACGGGGAATCAAATAAGGCAGTGATAAGAACAGTAAAACAAGTACTGTACAAGTAAGTATACCGATCCGTTCTTTTTTACTGAACTGATCAAACGCTCTTGATTTCTTTTGCATACAATAGATTTAATTGTATGCCTTTTCTTTCGCCTATAATTGTAGCTGTAATCCATCAAATGCCAATTGCATATGAGAAGGCAATTCACGATTGATGGTTTCATGTAAACCTAACTGATGACTGATGTGTGTAAAATATACCTGAGGAATATTCAATTCTTTTGCCAATGAAACCGCTTCATCCAAGGTAAAATGCGAAAGATGATTTTCTTTTCTAAGTGCATTCAATACCAATATTTTTGAGCCTCGGATTTTTTCTTTTTCAGCTTCTTCGATTCGATTGGCATCAGTGATATAAGTAAAATCGCCGAATCGAAAACCAAATACCGGCATCTTATAATGCCACACTTCTATCGGTAACACAGGTATATCACCCACAAAAAAAGGCTGATGATCGATAGTGATCAGATTCAGTTCAGGAACACCCGGGTACCTCGTATCAGAAAACGCATAATAATAATCTCTGCGCAACGCCTCTTCTGTTAAGGTATTGGCATAAATATCCATGGGCTTTTTATTGAAGTAATTATAAGCCCTGATATCATCCAACCCGGCCAGATGATCTTTATGGGGATGGGTATACACTACAGCATCTAATCTTCGATTATTGATGCGCAACATTTGATATCGAAAATCGGGTGTGGTATCTACTACTAAAGATGTTTGTGTCGATTGAATGAGCACACTGCTTCTTAAACGATTATCTTTTGTATCGATAGATCTACATACACTGCAATCACAACCAATCATAGGTACACCACTACTGGTACCTGTTCCTAAAAATGTTATAGTAAGAGATGGAATGTGCACAGATCAAATCTATGGAAATATGTGCAGACGCTGAGAGCGTATTTCCCGCAAAAATTACGCTTCTGTCGCAGACTTTTTTACCACTTCTTCATAGAGTTTCTGCGACTCGAGGGTAAGCTTATCAAAATCGATCTGTAATTGTGGTATGATTTCCATCAAGGTATTAATCCTTCCTTCAATGTTCAGGAACTTATTCAATACGACGATACGCTTGGCTTCTAACAGACACCATCCGCTTTGAAAAGTTCCTCTTTCATATCGCACCACATACTCAGATTCACCGAGTATGTCTTCCAGTTTGTCTAAAGTAGTTTGTGTGTATTTCATCCTGCTAATCGGTCATTATATATTGAAACAATAACTCAGCAAATGTAAGATTCGGGGCTTGTTTGGAAGGGGGTGTTGGGGATTAGTTATTCACATATTGAGAAGGGGGCTGCAAGCTGCAAGCCACAAGCTACAAGCACTTTTAGTTGACGAGGTAGCCCCATTCAACTACTTGTAGCTTGTAGCATGCAGCTTGTAGCTATTTACTCACCATCTTAATAATCGGCACAATCATTTCTTCCAGACTGATGCCTCCATGTTGAAAGGTATTGCGGTAATAATTGACATAATGATTATAGTTATTGGGGTAACACAGAAACCCGTCTTCCTTGGCAAAAATATAAGAGGAGTTGACATTGGGTACCGGCAATCCCGCCTCTTTGGGATCTTTAAACGCTAACACATCTCTTGGTTCAAAATTCAAATTACGACCGTGTTTGTATCTGAGATTGGTAGTTGTTTGCTTATCGCCGATCACTTTATGCGGTGTCTTTACACGTACACTTCCATGATCAGTTGCCAATACCACTTTAATAGATTTGTCTGCGATTTTTTTCAAAGCCTGATGTAAGGGACTATGTTCAAACCAGCTTTTGGTTAAGCTTCTGTAACTCGTTTCATCACTTGCCAACTCTTTCAATACTTCCATTTCTGTTCTGGCATGACTGAGCATATCCACAAAATTGTAAACGATCACATTCAGATCATTTTGCAAAAGATTATGAATATTATTCACGAGTTGTTGTCCGTCGTTATGATTCAAAATTTTATGATAACTGATCTTCAAATCTTCTTTCTTCAAGCGTTTCAATTGCGCACGAAAGAACGTTTCTTCTTCATTATTTTTTCCGCCTTCTTCTTCATCATTTTTCCATAACTGAGGAAATTGCTTTTCAATATCTACGGGCATCAATCCTGCGAAAATGGCATTACGACAGTACTGTGTAGCAGTAGGAAGAATGGAGTAGAATGTCTCTTCTTCCAGTATCCTAAAGCTTTCCGCGAAAATGGGTTGTATCGCTTTCCATTGATCAAAGCGAAGGTTATCAATCAATATAAAAAACAAAGGTATTCCCTTTTCAACATGTGGTAATACCTTAAACTTGAACAACTGATGACTCATGATAGGTGATGCTGCTGAAGAAGGCGATACCCATGATGCATAGTGTTTACTGATGAACTTAAAGAATTCAGTATTTGCCTCTTGCTTTTGCGTATGAAATACTTCACGCATTTCCGGACTATCACTTTTTTCCATCTCCAACTCCCAATACACCAGTTTTTTATAGATCTCCATCCATTGATTATAATCCGGATTATCGTTCAATGCCATGAATAGCTCTCGAAACTGTTGTTGATACGCAGTGGTTGTCGTTTCTGCCACCAATCTTTTATTATCAATGATCTTCTTTAAACTAAGTAAGACCTGATTCGGATTCACCGGTTTGATCAAATAATCACTGATCTGTCTACCGATCGCTTCATTCATCAGGTTCTCCGTTTCATTTTTAGTGATCAGTACAACAGGAATATTACTATTCACCTCTTTAATGCGAACCAATGTTTCCAACCCGGTGATGCCCGGCATTGTTTCATCCATCAATACCACATCTACGGGTTCATTTTTCACAAACTCGATCGCATCAAATCCATTGGTAAGAGTGGTTACAGCATACCCTTTCTGTTCCAGAAATAGTTTTTGAGATTGGAGGCTTTCGATCTCATCATCCACCCATAAAATGTTAGCTAAAGGCATATTCAATATTGACTGATTACACGAAATGCACCTTCTGGTGTCATTTACCGGTTAAAATAAAGAAATAAATACGGTTTGTGTAATAGTTAAGAATAGGCAGGGCGGTTATTGCGTTTATAAGGCTTAAGAACCGTAAATCTATTTCATTCTGCCTTATCGGGTATCTCTTTGTATTTTTGCCAACTGTCTAAACAACGGATTTAACAAATCACCAACAGGTATGCCTGATCTGAAAAGAAAAATTATCAATGACCCCGTATATGGTTTTATCACCATTAATCACCCATTGATATTTGATATCATTGCTCACCCATATTACCAGCGTTTACGTCGCATCAAGCAAATGGCGATGGCTCAGTTGGTATATCCGGGTGCGGTACATACCAGATTACATCATTCATTGGGGGCTTACCATTTGATGGGTAATGCGGTCAATGAATTACGAAGCAAGGGCATAGATATTACTCCTGATGAAGAAATTGCCGTAAAAGCAGCTATCCTTTTACATGATGTCGGACATGGACCTTTCTCTCATGCACTGGAGCAAGTTGTGGTACAAGGTGTACACCACGAGCAACTCTCATTACAGATCATGGAGAAGATGAATAGGGACCTTAACGGACAACTATCTCTAGCCATTGCCATTTTCACAGATCAGTATCATAAACCTTTTTTGCATCAGTTGATCAGTGGTCAATTAGATGTAGACAGAATGGATTATTTGAGTCGCGATAGCTTTTTTTGTGGCGTTAGTGAAGGTGTGATTGGATATGATCGTATTCTTAAAATGCTGACGGTACATGATGGACAACTGATGATTGAAGAGAAAGGGATTTATAGTGTCGAGAAATTTTTGGTTGCGAGAAGACAGATGTACTGGCAGGTATACTTACATAAAACAGTGCTTGCTGCTGAGAGGATGCTGGTGAAAATACTGGAACGAGTACGTGAAATCTATCAACCTGCTGATAGTGCTTTAACAACACAATCTGCCATTGATTTTTTTCTGGGCAACTTCGACGGCATCATGAATGATCAAACACTGGATCTTTTCTGTTCATTGGATGATCATGATATCATGCATGCTTTGAAGAGATGGTCAAAACATCCGGATACCATTCTTTCTTTACTCTGTTCCCGTTTTTTGAACAGACAATTGTATAAGTCCAGGATTCAAGCCGAGCCATTCAATAAAGATTTTGTGAAAGCAAAAGAAAAAGAAGCTTCAGAAAAGTTTGGCATTGGACTTGCTTCTATCCATTACCTGTGTTTTACGGGTGAGGCAACCAATACGTTGTATCAAACCGTAGATGAAAGGATCAATATTTTATTCAGGGATCAAACGGTGAAGGATATATCACAAGTTGATAATGCCCTCATCCATCAAAACCTTTCAGCACCGGTTAAAAAAAATTACATTTGTTTATTGACATAACTATGGTCCATAGACCATAGTCGATTGACCATGGTCTATGGACTATGGACTAAACCTAAACTCCACAATATGCAATTTACCGCCGCGCAGATCGCCATGTTGATCAATGGCCAACTGGAAGGTGATGCTCAGGTAACGGTTTCTTCTTTTGGTAAAATTGAAGAAGCAGTTGAAGGACAGATTTCTTTTTTAGCAAATCCGAAATACGAAGATTATTTATATAGCACCAACGCATCTGTCATTATCATTAACCAACATTTGATACTGAAGCAGTCGGTACAAAATACTTTGATACGCGTTCCTGATGCCTATACTGCTTTTGCCACATTGCTGACAAAGTACCAAGAGATGATGACCTTGCAATTACATGGCATACAGCAACCCAGCTATATTCACGATTCAGCAAAACTGGGAGAACATGTATTTGTAGGTGCATTTGCTTATTTGGATGAAGGTGTAGTAATTGCCTCCAATACTAAAATATTTCCCGGAGCAGTATTGGGTAAGAATGTTAAAGTGGGCAACAATACCATCATTCATGCAGGTGTAAAGATCTATCACGATTGTGTCATTGGTAATAATGTGATCATACATGCCGGTGCAGTCATTGGTGGGGATGGTTTCGGTTTTGCACCACAAAGCGATGGTTCCTTCCAAAAAGTTCCGCAGATCGGAAATGTGGTGATTGAGGATGCGGTGGAGATAGGAGCCAATACTACTATCGATCGTGCGACCATGGGTTCTACGATTATCAGAGCCGGAGCCAAGATCGATAACCTTGTACAGATTGCCCATAATGTAGAAGTAGGTTGTAATACTGTGATCGCTGCTCAAACAGGTGTCAGCGGTAGTACCAAGATCGGAAAGTCGGTAATGATCGGTGGACAAACAGGAATTGCCGGGCATATTACGATCGCTGATGGTAGTAAGATCAATGGTCAAAGTGGTATCACAAAAAGTATTAAAGAGTCTAATCGAACATTAACAGGCACTCCGGCCGATGATTTTACCCGTTTCTTTAGGGCTCAGGCACAACTCAGGAATTTGCCGGATCTGGAAAAAAGGGTTAAAGAACTTGAAAAAATGATCGCACAATTGCTTTCTGAAAGGGTAAATGCCTCATAATCGCCTATTAAACCATCCTGAAATCTTATTTTTGCTTATATTTTAATTGGGAACAGCTGTATAGCTACTCCCTTATTGTAATAGATCAAAAGATCTGACCGGAAAAAAGCAACGCATGGACAATCTCTTCAACCCAGACAAACAACATACTCTCAACAGTGCTGTAAGTATAAGCGGTACTGGTTTGCATACCGGTGTCATGGTAGATATGACCTTAAAACCCGCTAATCCCGGCTTCGGTATCCAATTTCAACGTGTTGATCTTCCCAATCAGCCCATCATCAAAGCCGACTGTGACCTTGTAACAGATACCAGCAGAGGTACCACTTTACAAGTAGGTGATGCCAAAGTAAGCACGGTGGAGCATGTTTTGGCTGCATTAGTAGGAATGGGTGTTGATAATGCATTGATTGAACTCAATGGACCTGAGATCCCCATTATGGACGGAAGCTCTGCACCTTTCATTGAGTTGATAGCATCCACAGGCGTTGTAGAACAAGAAGCTGCGAAAGCCTGGTACAGCTTGGATGAAAATATTTATCACTACGATGAAGCCAAGAGAGTTGAAATGGTGGCTTTACCTTCTCTTGATTATCAGATCACTACTTTGATCGATTTCAATAGTCCTGTATTAGGAACACAACATGCGGGCCTAAAGACGATCAAAGATTTCAGATCTGAAATCGCACCTTGTCGTACTTTCTGTTTTTTGCATGAGTTGGAAATGTTATTGGATAATGACCTTATCAAAGGAGGTGATATCAATAATGCGATTGTTGTTGTTGACAAACCGGTAACCGATGAAGAAATGGAAAGACTTGCAAAAGTCTTTAAACGCGATAAAATTGAAGTGAAGAGTGAAGGCTATCTGAATAATCTCGAATTACGCTTCCCGAATGAACCTGCTCGACACAAACTATTAGATGTCGTAGGAGATTTGGCTTTGATCGGATATCCAATCAAAGCTAGGATCATTGCAAATCGTCCCGGACATAGCAGCAATGTTGAATTTGCAAAAAAGATCAAGCAGTATATCAAGAAGAATAAGCATGTAAAAGATGTACCGGTATATGATCCGACTATGCCTCCGATCTTTCCGCTGGAAAAAATTGAGAAGACTTTACCACATCGTCATCCGTTCTTGTTGGTAGATAAGATCATTGAATTGACAGATACGCATATTGTGGGCATTAAAAATGTTACGTTCAATGAATGGTTCTTTCCGGGTCATTTTCCCGGCAACCCTGTGATGCCCGGTGTTTTACAAATTGAAGCATTGGCACAAACAGGAGGCATTCTTTGTATCAATTCTATGCCTGAAGGACAATATGATACCTACTTTTTAAAAATCGACAATTGTAAATTCAAACAAATGGTTCGTCCGGGTGATACCATGATTTTAAAAATGGAGTTCACCGGTCCAATTCGTAGAGGCATTTGTGAGATGAGAGGTACTGTTTATGTGGGTGGAAAAGTAGCCACAGAAGCTGACCTTGTCGCACAAATTGTAAAACGATCATAATCACTCATACCCTACTATTATCTACAACCGAATCCGCAAACAATGACGCACCCTTATACTTATATTGATCCGAATGCAAGACTTGCACCCAACGTTAAAATCGATCCATTCACTGTTATTCATGGTGATGTACAGATCGGAGAAGGTACCTGGATCGGAAGTAATGTTACCATCATGGATGGAACTCGTATCGGAAAAAATTGTCGCGTATTTCCCGGTGCAGTACTAGGTGCTATTCCACAGGATTTAAAGTTTGCCGGAGAAAGAACTACGGTTGAAATAGGTGATAATACTACGATCCGTGAATTTGTAACGATCAATCGCGGTACTACAGACAGATGGAAAACAAAAGTGGGCGATAACTGTCTTATCATGGCATACAGCCACATTGCACACGATTGTTTGATCGGCAATAACTGTATCCTTAGTAATAGCGTACAACTGGCAGGTCACGTTGTAATGGGTGACTGGACTTGGATCGCAGGTGTAAGTGCTGTTCACCAGTTTGTGACCATTGGACAACATGCCTACATTGCCGGAGGTAGTTTGGTGAGTAAGGATGTACCTCCTTATATCAAGGCAGTGAGAAACCCGTTGAGTTATGGCGGCGTTAACAGTGTTGGATTGAAAAGAAGAGGATTTGAATTGGAGAAGATCAATCATATCCTTGACATCTATAGGATCATCTTCAATAAAGGGATGAACACATCGCAAGCATTAGAGTTCATAGAAGAAGAACTTCCGGCTAGTGATGAAAGAGATGAGATCGTAACCTTCATTCGTGAAAGTGGTCGCGGAATTATCAAGCGTTTTGTAAAAGGCGGTGGTGACGAAGAATAGTTATTATTACTGATTTGCTTTCATTTATTTAATAGAAAAGAATACATGCTGATTCAACTCTCGGATGCTGGAAAAAAATTCAACCGGGAATGGATATTTCAATCTCTCAGCTACCGTTTTGATACAGGGAAAAAATATGCATTGACCGGACCGAACGGAAGCGGAAAAAGCACACTACTTCAAGTATTGGCAGGGAGCATGAATCTTAGTCAGGGTAACATCACCTGGAGCCTGCATGACCAAGCTGTGGATACAGACTATATATTCAAACATCTTTCTATTGCCGCTCCTTATCTTGAACTCATAGAAGAAATGACTGCTACTGAGTTTTTGGTATTTCACAGTTCATTTAAACCTTTCTTGAACAATATTTCAATTCCGGATATCCTACAAATCATTGGATTGGAAAAAGCAGCCCAGAAACAAATCCGATACTACAGTAGTGGTATGAAACAAAGGATAAAACTGGCACAAGCGATTTTCAGTGATTGTCCGCTATTGTTATTAGACGAACCTTGCACCAATCTGGATGAACACGGTTATTCATTGTACCATCATTTGATTGATCAATATGCGAATGGAAAAACCATTATCGTCAGCAGTAATGATGTAAATGAGTACAAATTTTGCACAGACAAGATCTATGTCCCTGATCACAAATGAGATCGTCTATTTCATCCATTGAAAAAAGAATGTACTGCCTTCTCCCTTTTTGGATTCTACCCAAATCTTTCCACCTTGTTCCTCAACGATAATTTTTAAGAGATTCAATCCTATACCAGTACTGCTATCACGCGAAGATTCATTATCGGTGATCTCAAACAATCGAAATATACGTGAGCGATCTTCTTCCGCAATGCCGGGTCCATTATCCCTTACAAAAAACTCATAATGACTTTCTTTATCTTGATAACCCACTTCGATCATTCCCTTAGGTTTATCATTGTACTTGATCGCATTACTCAACAAGTTTTGGAAAACCTGCTCCAGTTTTACTCTTCTCGTTCTGAATTGAGGCAAGGTTTGAAGTATTGTGATCTGAATATGTTTTGGCGGGAATAAGAGTGCCGCAAGTTCTTCCACCATCAAATGTGTATTCACCTCTTCTACCGTTTGTTGAGACAAACTAGTAGTAGAGTATTCCAATAGTGCCATGATCATTTCTGATAACCTTCCGGATGCTTGATACACCATGCCAATATTTTCACTGATCTCCTGATGATCACGGATATAAGGATCATTCTTAATCAGTTCCAACATCATAATAACAGATGACAATGGAGACTTCAGATCATGAGAAACGATGTATACAAACTTCTCCAGTTGTTTATTGATCCTATCAAGCTCAGTCAATGCGGTCTTGAGTCGAAACTGATTAAAATAAAGTTGCTCAAACACATTCACTTTTGCACGAACTACATTGATATCGAGTGGTTTTTGTAAATAATCAACAGCGCCTTCTGCAAATCCTTTTAATACGTACTGTTCCTCTCGACTTAATGCTGTCACAAAAATGATAGAGATATCTTTTGTACGAGGGTTTGATTTCAGGATTCTTGCTACTTCAAAGCCATCCATTTCAGGCATTTGTACATCCAACATGATGAGTCCGATATGATCATGCTTCAGCACCTGCTTCAATGCTTCATTACCTGAACTGGCTTTCAGGAATTGTCTGCCCGGCTTTACCAGTATCTCTTCTAATGATAATAAGTTTTCAGGCCTGTCATCTACAAGCAGTATGATAAAATCGTGTTGCTGTATGGGAGGAATGTTCATGTACTAGAGCAATTTAATTATAATTCTTGTAAGAATGTAACCATCTCCATTTCATTCATGATATGTATTTTCTTTCCTAAAGCTATCGCTGATGCAGGCATAGCCGGATATTGAGCTGAGTTTGGATCCTGTACAATACAATATGCTCCTATATCAGATAGATAAGATACTCCTTCTGCACCATCAGCATTTGCACCGCTAAGCAAAATGGCCAAGACTCTGTCACCATAAGCCCTACCTGCACTTTCAAAACTGACATCGATAGAAGGTCGACTATAATGAACCGGATCAGAATAATCCAAACTGAAAGTATGCTCCTCTTCGAATAATAAATGATAGTTCTGTGGTGCCAGGTATATTTTTCCTTTTGTGATTACTTGTTTATCCTCGGGCTCTGTAATCTTTACATCGCCAACTTCACGTGTTAATAATTTATCCAGTTGACTTACTACATTTCTCATCCGATGAATGATCAATACAACAGGGATGGTTTTATTATTTGTCAATGCTTTAAGCAAACTGATACACACAGGAATACTTCCTGCTGATCCTCCGATAATAATCATATCATATTTCGGTGTTTCCATGATCAGCTTTTTTTTCTGAAAAGTTTTACGCTACCATCTACAACCGAATATTTAGATCTGTATTCTGAAAATAACAAACTCTCTTTCATACCTAGCCCAAGAAAACCTAATGATGATAAACTTTCATTAAACAACTTCAGGACCTTCCCCTGTAGTTGCTTATTAAAATAGATCATCACATTTCTACACAGGATCAGTTGGAACTCATTAAAAGATCGGTCTGTAACAAGATTATGTTGGAGAAATACCACCCTGTCTCTAATTTCTTTATGAATAAGCACATGGTCATACAAAGCTGTATAATAATCCGAAAAATCACCGGTGCAGCCGGATTGATGATAGTTAATGGTATATTCTCGCATATGTGCCATCGGCAAAACTCCTGTCCTGGCTCTCTCAAGATAAGAGGCATTGATATCAGTAGCATAAATTCTTGTTCGATGTAATAAACCGGCTTCATGCAATAAGATACAAAGTGAGAATACTTCTTCTCCTGTTGAGCAGCCCGCATGCCAAATATTGATTTGCGGATAGGTCGCCAAAACCGGTAATACTTTTTCGCGAATGGATTTATAAAAACCCGGATCACGGAACATCTCTGTCACATTCACAGTGATCGTCTCTAAAAAAGAATGAAATACGGAAGTATCACCTGCCAATAACTGGATCAACTGTTGCCCATCATGGATGCCATGCACATCCATAAATTTATGGATACGACGAATCAATGAGGCTTTTGAATACCCGGAAAAATCATATCCATACACATGATGCAGCAGATGAATCAATTGTTCAAAAGCTTGTGTACTGAGTTCCGGCTTTGGATGAAGTCCAATCACATTGTTCATATACGCTTCAATATCATCAGGTTAACCACACACGCATGAGTGATAATAGTTTTTGCATATCGACTGGCTTAGTGATATAGTCAGAAGCTCCGGCAGCAATACATTTTTCTCTATCACCTGCCATCGCTTTAGCCGTAAGTGCAAGAATAGGTAGATCCACCATTTTGAGATCCTTTCGAATTCTTTGCATTGCTTCATAGCCATCCATTTCAGGCATCATGATATCCATGAGTACTATATCTGTCTCAGGAAATTTCTTCAGCTGCTCCAATGCTTCTTTTCCATCACTAGCAGTATATACCTGCATTTTGTTTGACTCTAAAACAGCACTCAAGGCAAATACATTGCGCATATCATCATCCACCACTAACACCGTTTTATTCACGAGGATCTGATCATTCATCACAGAGAAGTGATTTCCGGCATCTGCTTTTTTATCCGATTGCTGCATCTTATGGAGAAATAATTCCAACTCATCGAGCAATCGATTATTTACATTTACTGCACTTCGAATGATAATGCTGGAGATTTTTCTATACTCCATTTCGTCTGCCTGATTAATATCCTCATCCAGGTGAATGATAATAGGTATTTTTTGACCGGCCACTAATCTACTTAGCTGTTTTGCCTCTTGTAATTGTACCGAACTTCCAATATGAATAATGATACAATCATAATTGAACTCACTGATCTTTCTTTCGGCAGCAACGACATCCATTACTTGCTCAAAGTGTAACTTATAATCTTTCTCACTTGCCAGTTGATGCAAGTCATGCTCTTCAAAATGTATGGCAGAAACAATCAATATCTGTTTTATACTCTTTCGAATATGCTCCCCTAGCATTTGGAAAGCCATTTCAAGCGAGTTGGCATCGATAGGTTTCTTCAGATATGCCATTACATCCTCTTGTCTGAATCGATTATCATCAATAGCTGAAATGATGTGTACCGGTGTATTTTTAATGGTAGCATCTGCTCTGATCTGTTTTAAGATCGTCCATCCATCCATTACAGGTAGCTGAATATCCAGAATAATGGCATTAGGTTTGAATCTGCGGGCATAATAGAGTCCCTCATCTCCTTCGAGTGCTATCACTACTTTATAACCTTTGTGTCGAGCATAATCACGGATGATCGTAGCGAAGTTGACATCATCCTCAATAATCAACATCAGCTTTTCACCGGGTTGTAGCTGATGTCTGTCATCCGGTACTTTATTCTGCTCATGCATATTTTCAAAAGGCAGAATAACTGTTGACTCATGATCTGCTAAAGGATGTATGTCAATAAACTCCTTCTCCGCTTGAACAAGAGGCACATACTGAAGCGGAATATAGATCGTGAACTCACTGCCTTTATTGACTTCGCTTTTCACTTCGATCGAACCACCTAATAATCTTATCAGTTCTCTACTGATAGAGAGTCCCAAACCGGTGCCCCCATATTTTCTGCTGGTAGAACCATCTGCTTGTTGAAAAGCTTCAAATATGAGCTTTTGTTTTTCGGGCGCTATTCCAATACCCGTATCTATTACACTGATCGCCATTTCTGCAGTTCTTCCGGGTACATTTCTGAAATCAACCGTGATCTTACCACCACTCGGCGTAAATTTGAATGCGTTAGAGAGCAGGTTCTTGATGATCTGTAATAATCGTTGCTTATCTGTATGAATCTGATTTGCGATACCTTGTTGTTGATCGATCCTGAACTCAATATTTTTCTCTGACGCAACCACAGAGAACAATTGTTTGATATCGGTGGTAATGGCGTCAATAGATACATCTTCAATCACAAGATCAATCTTCCCTGATTCAATTTTTGAAAGATCAAGAATATCATTGATCAATTGTAAAAGATCATTACCTGATTTATAAATAATGTTGGCATATTCAATCTGCTTCGCATTCAGGTTTTGGGTATTATTATCTGCAAGCAACTTGGCCAATATCAATACACTGTTCAGTGGTGTCCGTAACTCATGTGACATATTTGCCAAGAATTCAGACTTATAACGACTTGTCGTTTCAAGCTCTTTAGCTTTCAGCGTCAGTGCCTGTCTCGCATTTTCAATCGCTTCATTTCTTTCCTTGAGTTCCAGATTGATTTGCTTGAGTTCTTCTTCCTGTGTTTTGAGTTCTTCTTCAGAAGCCTGTAGTTCTTCCGCCTGACGACTTAACTCATCATTTGTTTGACGAAGTTCCTCCTGCTGCTCCAGGAGAGCTTCCTTCTGTTCTTGTAATTCGTCTAATAGTTGATTGATACGATCTCTGGATTGATAGGAATTGATAGCTGCTGAAAGTATATCAGAAATACTTTTCAATAAAGAGATTTGCAAGTCAGAGAATTGCGTGAAACAACCCAGCTCTATCAATCCTTTTAATTCTTCATTCATCCATAAAGGCACACATGCTATTTCTCCGTTACCACTTACTTGTCCAAGTGATGAATCAACTTTCCAATAATCAGGTGGGATATTTTTAATGATCGTTACTGTTTTGGATAAAGCTGCATTACCTACTACTCCTTCCCCAATAACAAATGATTTTTTTGAAGATGAGCTTACCGCAACAGAGGCAACGGTTACCAACTGTTCTGTTTTTGGATCAACAAAATAGATCACCCCTGCCGGTACTTCCAGATATTGAACCATAGCGGTAATAATACGGTTTGCCAACTCTCCCGAACTATCCACTACTTGTAAACGATTATTGATATAACTCATCCCCTCCAAAACCCAATTTTTTTCCTGTGCCATTTTACTGGCTCTCTCCGTTTCCTCAAGTGTAGCTTGCAAACGTAACCCGGCTTTATACCTGCTTTTGAGCGTTTGAATTACTGCATTGATCAGCAATAAAACAACGATCATTAAAACACTGATACCGATATAAAGTATTAGTTTGGTTCGATCATTATAAGATAATACAACGGCCTCTCTTTTTACAAGCAGGTCTTCTTCTTGGATTTTTATACTCTCAATTTGTCGATATATTTTGTTTAATCTGCCCTCTTCCTGAAGAATGATTTTTTTGAAGGTCTCTGTGGGCATATTAGGTGTGATCACTCCTTCATTTCTCCAATAACGCAAAAGATCTGTTACTAGGGAGTCTAGTTTCATCACATTAGCTACTTGCCCAGCATTATCTTTCATAAATTCCCGCAGATCAATCATGCGATTGGGAATAAATGTGATCCCTTTTTCATAAGCATCCATATCATTCGGATCATTGGTTACCCAATAAGCCCTTCTGCCACCTCTGATCTGCATAATAGAAAACCGAATATCCCTGACATAGGAAATGGCCTGATGGGTATGACGTACCAGATCAGCTTCTTTTGCTTGTTTTTCGAGAGAATCGATTGTAATAAACCCAACGAGAAATACCAATAAGACTGCTATACCTAAACCGGAGTACAGTCGAAGGGGTAAGGAACGGATCATGTGATATCGGCTTTTATATGACTTGTAAGATAATTAAATAAATGAGAATCAATGACCCACAACAACTTACCATCAACAAAAAGCCCCGACAGTTATGTCGGGGCCGGAGATATCTACTTGCTTATTTTAGAAAGCAGGATCAGCAGGTGTATTCGGGTTACTATCACGCTCACGGAAAGGATAAGGGAAGAAGTTTCTCTTTCTTTCTGCGGTGGGTCTACCGAAGCGGCGCATATCTTCCAGCTTCATACCGGACAGATATAACTCAATACAACGGTTACGATAGATTTGGGTTAATACATCAGCTGTTGTTGCCGGGGCCACAGGAGCAAGATCAGCACCGATTCCTAAAACATCATTAACTGCTCTCTTGGTAACAACTCTATTAAGTTCAACTCTTGCATTGACTAAGTCAGGTGTTGCTTGACGAGCATAACACTCCGCTTTGATCAGCATGATCTCACCGGGAAAATATAATGGTATTGCTGTTGTTGGTGTATTCCAGAAACCATTCAATCTGAAACGAGGATTGATCGTTGCGTTGATCACTGTATAAAATGGAATACGCTTATCAGCAAGATCCGGTGCAATAGCAGCAGGTAAACCCAATGTTGAATCAACCGGCTGGTATACGTTATTGGTAGAGGTGACGAAATTGAAGATCGGATTTGGATTGGCCGCTTCAAAATTCATTGTAGAACGTCTTGTCAGGTCAACTGCATTGGCAGCTTGTAAAGCAGCAGCATAGTTACCTGCAAACAATGAATAACGTGCTTTCAATGCATTCAGTGTATTGACAATATCTACACCCGCCGGAACATCAGCGGCAAATGAAGTGGAAATAGCATTGGCGCTGATAGCTGCAAGCGCTTTGTCAATAGCGGCAATAGCGCGAGCAAACCCTACATTTCTATCAGAAAATGTGGTAGTTGCTGTACCTACTGTATCTGGTACTTTTTCCCAATAACTGGATAATGCTCCTAATGAAAGCGCTTTATAAATGCTTGCATAACCAATCAATCCGCTTGCATAACCTTTATCGGTCAAGTTGGCTGCGGCGTTGATGACGTTATTGGCATCAAAAATGACTTTATTAGCAGAACTCCATACGTTACCCAATAATGCATTTGTACCGTCTACGGCAGCACCACCGGTACTGAATTGAAATTCAGAAACGTTACCGGGGTTCATTAAAATGGTTTCATTGGTGATAAGTCCGGTTGCATCAGACATTCCATATGCCACATTGGAAGCATAGGTTCTCTGCAAACCAACAACAATACCTGCCAAACCTTTTGCCGAACTAAAAACCTGATCCGAAGTAGCGGCATTCGGATTACTAAAGTCTTTTTTGCAACCTGCTGTTGTTAGGAGCAGTGCTGCCAGACCTGTATATAATGATGTTTGAATACTCTTTTTCATACAAGTAATTTTTGAGGATTAAAATTTAGCCTGAATACCAAAACTGAAAGTTCTTGGAATAGGCACTGCACCAAAATCAATTCCACGCAGGATGGTACTTTGTCCACCCGCATTTACTTCAGGATCATATCCTTTGTAGTTGTCCCAACTGATCAGGTTACGTCCACTGAAATTGATACTCAGGTCACTGAATCCTTTTACTTTTCCGAAATTATAGCTGAGTGATAATTCACGTAATTTGGTATAACTACCATCATCAATTCTCCATTCTTCAATTGCATAGATACCACTGATATAACCACGTGGTAACTGACCACGATGTTCTTGTTCAGCTACTTTACCATTACCAACACCCTGACGCGTACGGAAATCAGCATTGAATACGTCTACACCTTGTACCGCATCGATCTGAACACGTAAACTCAATCTCTTGTAGGTAAACTCATTCACAAGACTTGTGGTATAATCAGGATTGGGATCACCAATCACGCGACGAAGAACAGCTCCACTAGGCTGTCCCGCAGTTCTACCCGGAGTAAATACCAATGCACTATTCTGAACACCTCTTTCTGTTTGAGGAATACCACCTGCGTTCTTCACTTCACTTCCATCAGCATTACGAGCGAAGAAAGTTCCGTAGAAAACACCTACAGGCTGTCCTTCAATGATGGCAACAGGTGCACCTGCATTCGTACTCAACAGTGTCAATGCCTGTCCGATACGAACTGCTTTATTTCTGTTACGGTTGAAAATACCTGTGATGTTCCAAGTAAAATCTTTTTTAGCGATCGGATTACCTGTCAATACCACTTCAAAACCTTTGTTTTCCAATGATCCGAAGTTATCCAGCAAGCTGCTAAATCCGGAAGTTGGAGCAATGAATCGGTTGATCAACAGATCTGTTACTTTCTTATTATAAATGTTGACAGTTAACCCAACTCGGTTATTTAAGAAAGCAAGATCAAAACCTAATTCAGTTTCTTGTTGTCTTTCAGGTTTTACATTTTCATTCGCCAATGTACCACTTGAGTTCAGCGCTGTTCTTCCTAAATAAGAAGAAGAGCTATACGTGTTGAATCTGGAGTAAGCACCGATACCAGTCAGGTTTCCACTTTCACCATATGCTAAACGAACTTTGAACAGATCCCACCATCTTGAGATCGAAGAGTTCGCCCAAAAGTCTGCTCCGGAGATGACATAGCTACCACTTGCTTTGTAATAAGTCTGGTTACGTTGATTTTTTCCGAATACAGAAGAACCATCCACACGAATAGCACCCGTTACGAAGAACTGGTTACGGTACTTGAAGTTCTGCTGAACGTAAGCACCGGAGATAGATAACTCACTTCTTTCATCAACAGGATCCAATCTGGTACTCGCACCATTAACTGTTTGTACGAATGGAGCCAGACCTCTTCCTTGCAACAGAGAGAAATTATTCTTCTCATACTGCTGAGAAAATCCAACCTGTGTAACAGAGTTGATATTATTAGTGATGTTTCTAGAATAGGTTGCATTCACATCATGGTTGATGGCGAAGAAGTTATTATTCGCAGCACTTGAATAACCATTTTGTGTAGGATCCAATGCAGGACCACCACCAAAGAAAGCCGTGCTCACGTTGTATGCAAATGGAGGAATATAGGTATTTCCGTTTTGCGCATAGTTATCAATACCCATTGTATAATCAACAGTAAGACCTGTCATTGGACGCAATTTCAATCCCATATTTGCGATCAAACGATTGGTAGTTTGACGTTGCTTGATATCTTCAATAACAGATACCGGATTTGCACGTCCACGCTCACCTACAGCACGAATATTTCCTAACGCATCTCTTGTCCAGATGTCATGGAAATTACCAATGATCGTAACAGAGTTCATCGGAGAGA
Organism: Sediminibacterium sp.; assembly: GCA_965279585.1. GTDB lineage: Bacteria > Bacteroidota > Bacteroidia > Chitinophagales > Chitinophagaceae > Sediminibacterium. Next base: position 3,059,552 of record OZ257248.1, read on the forward strand.
AGAACGAGTTACCATCCGGTTTTTCATTTGCTGTACTATTGGTGTAGTTCAAACCCAGATTAAAACTGGCCCATTTGTTCAACACCTGATCGATATTACTACGGAAACTATAACGCTGGAAATCAGTATTTCTAACAATACCTTGGTTATAGAAATAAGAACCGGAGATATAATATTTGGTCTTATCAGTACCACCACTTATTGAGATATTGTTATCTGTACCATTGGCATTACGGAAAATATAATCCTGATAATCATATCTAGTTACAGGAGTGGTCGTAATAACGGCAGGAGTAAGAATATCCTGCGTCAATGCACCCGGACCATCTGTCGGACCGCCGAATTTAGTTGGCGCTTGGTTGACATCTAATTTCTTGCGAAGAGCGCTGGTTGTAAAGCTGGTAGAGAAACTTACCGAAGGGGCGCCACTTTTACCTTTTTTGGTAAAGATCTGAACTACCCCTGCATTCGCACGGCTACCATAGATGGCAGCAGCAGCAGCACCATTCAGTACTTCTATTCTTTCAATATCATTTGGATTGATATCCACTAATCTGCTCTGACCGATACTTCCTACAAAGTTTCCTCCATCATAGTTGCTGGAAGTATTTGTAACTCGGTTGGTAGCATTGTTTACGATCACTCCATCGATAATGTATAAAGGTTCTGATGATGAAGAGATAGAGCTGATACCACGCAAACGCACAGAGATACCACCTGCAGGATCACCTGAGTTTTGTGAAATCTGAGCACCGGCAGTCTTACCTTGTAATGCAGCAAGTACGTTTCCTGTAGCTCCTTTGTTTAGGTCTTCCGCACTTACTGAACTGATATAGCTACCTAACTGACGACGGGTAGTACCCTGAGAGTTACCGGTAACGATCACTTCATCGAGTTTAGAAACATCCTCTACCAGTTCAGCATTCAGTGTGTAACTATTGTTACCTGCTGTTACGGTAAAAGAAGCTTGTTGTGTCTTGTAGCCCGTGCCGGAAAATACCAGCGTATAACTACCGGGTTTTAAAGAAGCAGAGAAACTGAATGTACCGGTGTTGTCTGTAGCAGCACCTACATTGTTTTCTCTGATGAATACGGAAGCAGCTTCCACAGCAGCTCCGCCTTTTGCAGTTACTTTACCGGATACGCGGACTTGCGCAATACCCGCAGCCGTGATCATACTTGTCAACAGCAGCAAGAAAGCTGTTTTTAGTAAGACCGGCTTCATGAGCGGTTTCATTTTCATATTTCAGCGTTTATAGATAATTACAAAATAGTAATGCCTTGTTTCTTATAAGGTTCAAATACAGGATTCGATGGATCGAGTTCTGTAATAATGGTATCGATTTCATTCAATCCGCATATCGTAAGTCTTTGATGCGTATTGAGTTTTTCTGCAATAGATAGTATCACTGTCTTTTCAGCCGCTTGTATCATAGCTTTCTTTACCTGAATCACTTCCCAATCATTATCAGTAATACCTGTTTCATCGATCGCATTAATCCCCATAATACAGAGATCTGCTTTGATACCTGCTATTTTTGAAATAGCTTCTCCGCCTACCGCTATCTGAGAACTTTTAGAAATTTTATCTCCCAAAAAAATCACTTCTATATTGGGATGTTGTGCATACTCATGTGCAGCAGGAATACTACCGGTGAAAAATGTAGCACTCAAATCAGAAGGTAATAAGCGAGCCATTTCAATGACCGTAGTTCCTCCTGTCGTAAGAATGAACATATTATTTCTGATCAATGAAACAGCTTTACTGGCAATCACTCTTTTACTATCAGCCTTGTAGACATCTGATTTTAAAAAGGAACTATGAAATGATTTAGATAATGCACCACCATGTACTTTGATGATCTTATCCATTTCCGCCAACTCATTCAGATCCCGACGGATCGTGTCTTCTGATACATTGATTTCACTGCTGAGGTCAGAGGATAGTATACGATTATGCAAATCTATTTGGCGTAGAATATAGGCCTGTCGTTCAGTTTTCAGCATAGCAGCAAGAATAAGTCTCCTAAAATTAATGCGGGAAACTGCGTATTTCCAAATATTTTTTGCAAGAAAATGCACAATGATGCGTTTTTAAGTCTAATTTAAAGGCATGAATCCGAATATTTCAGCATTGTATGCCATCGCTAATAAGTCTGAAAGGGTTATTATTGGCTTAATGAGCGGCACTTCAGTAGATGGATTGGATGTGGCTTTATGCCGCATATCCGGACAAGGCACACAAACAAACGTGCAATTACTGGCATTTGAGACAGTTGTATATAATAAGAGCTTTAAAGAGCATATCAAATCAGTTTTTTCGAAACGAAATGTTGATTTGGAAAAAGTTTGTTTATTGAATGCATGGGTGGGCACCGAACACGCTTCCATTATTTTGAACTGCTTACAGAAATGGGAGATCGATCCTGCTGCAGTAGATCTGATCGCGAGTCATGGACAAACAATTTACCATGCGCCCAAGCTATTACATCCGGATGATGAATTTGATAATGCCACTTTGCAAATAGGCGATGGAGATCATATTGCCGTTAAAACCGGTATCATCACATTGAGTGATTTCAGACAAAAACATGTTGCAGCCGGAGGTGAAGGTGCACCATTAGCGGTCTATGGAGACTACTTGATATTCAGCAGTCGCAAAGAAAATCGCATCATGTTGAACATTGGCGGTATTGCTAATTTTACCTATTTACCATCCGGACTCGATGTTGCTGAAGTATTCAGTACAGATGTTGGTACCGGAAATACTTTGATGGATGCATATATCCAAGCTCATTTCCCCGGAAAATATTTTGATGAGAACGCCACTGTAGCCAAACAAGGAAAAATACATTCAGCTTTGTTAGCGGCACTAAAAGACAATGAGTTTTTCACCAATGATTTTCCAAAAACCATCGGACCTGAATTATTTAATTTGGATTACCTCCATAGCGCCATGCAAAAAGCCAACTGCTCGTCTCTCTCTCATGGTGATATCATGGCCACACTCAATCGATTTTCAGCAGATATGATTTTTGATGCATTACATCGTTGTATGTCCAACAGAAATGATTTTGTTGTGTACACCAGTGGAGGTGGTATGCACAATCCTTTACTAATGCAACACATACATGAGCAACTACCGGGTATCGTATTCAGAGACACTCAAGAACTGGAAGTAAATCCTGATGCTAAAGAAGCAGTTCTTTTTGCAATTTTAGCCAATGAAGCAGTAGCGGGTGGACAAGTAGCTTTAGGTGCGGGCAGAAATGGTATTCCGGCTGTTAGTATGGGGAAGATCAGTTTCCCTGCTTAGTTGTTGGGATCTTGATTTAATTTTTCGACACCAGAAAATAATCGGATAGATATCATTACCATCCAACATTCGCCATTGCATTTCATACCATTTCATTTATCGTGAATGCAGCATGTGATTACTTTCACAGAAAACAAATCGTATGAAATCAATATTGATGGCATTGCTGATTATATCAGGAATGACTGCGAGCGCTCAAACAAATAATACCATTGAAAAAAAGAAATTTCATTTCGGTGCAGAACAGGATACCAGTGCAGGTTATGCCCAGGCTGTGAAAGTAGATAATATGATTTATGTATCAGGCACAGTTGCCCGAGATATCACACCTGTATCAATCAAAAGATTATATCAAACCATAGAAAGAAGTCTCGCTGCATTTGGTGCTACTTTGCAAAATGTAGTAAAGGAAAACCTTTACACCACTGATATTGAAGCAATGAAAACACACAATGAAGCCAGAAAAGAAATGTATAAAGGAGACTACCCCGCTGCTACCTGGGTTCAGATCAGTCGTTTGTATATGCCTGATGCCAAACTAGAGATTGAGGTAATTGCTCATCTCCCAAAAAAGCAATAGCATTAACGGCGGCTTGCGATCAATAAGTTGAGATCAGTAAATTTCAAATCGAATTTTTGACTGATATAAAAATCTGTCAATGCGCCTTTGAACATATAGATCCCTTCTCTGAGATTGAAATTGTGCCAAACCATTTCTTCCAGTCCACCTTCATCACTCACTTCCAGAATCAATGGCATGAGTACATTACTGATGGCCTGACTTGCCGTTCTGGCAAAACCACTGGGGATATTCGGTACACAATAGTGGATCACATCATGTTTCACAAAAGTGGGATGTTGATGGCTCGTTAATTCACTGGTCTCAAAACAACCGCCACGATCAATCGCCACATCAATAATGATACTTCCCGGGCGCATTGCAGCCACCATTTCTTCGGTTACGACAACCGGCGCTCTTCCAAATTCATTGCTCAACGCACCTACTGCTACTTCGCAGGTTTTTAATTGTTTGGAAAGAATACGAGGCTCTAATACGCTGGTCCATATTCTTTGTCCAAGATTATTCTGTAACTGTTTTAATCGATATACATTATTGTCAAACACTTTCACGGAAGCTCCTAATGCCAGTGCATTTCTTGTAGCGAATTCACCCACAATACCGGCTCCAACGATCACCACCTTAGTAGGTGGAATACCACTGATACCTCCTAACAACACACCCTTACCTTTATTAAAACTACTGAGGTATTGTCCGGCAATCAGCATCACCGCACTACCTGCGATCTCACTCATACTTCTCACAATTGGATAAGTACCACTGGCATCTTTGAAATTCTCAAAACTCAATGCCGTGATCTTTTTTTCCATCATCTTTTCAATGTATTCCTTTCTTAGGGCAGAAAGATGTATCGGAGAAATGATGGTTTGATTCATTTGTAACAAAGGCATATCCTCAGCAACAGGAGGTGCACTTTTAACGAGTATCGGACACTTAAAAATTTCAGCTCGGTCATATACAATGGTAGCACCCATTTCAGAATAGTCACGATCGGAGTAATGGCTGCCTTCACCCGCACCATGTTCTACAACAACCTGATGTCCATTAGAGATCAGAACACCCACTGCATCCGGAGTTAACGCAATTCTATTTTCCTGAAAAGCGATCTCTTTAGGAATGCCGATATGCAACTTCGCTCCCTGAGGTTTTATGTCAAGGGTTTCTTCTAATGTTTCATAAGCAAACGAAGTGGAGATAGAAGGTTTACTGGTAGCCATGTGCGGTTATAAGTTGGATGGAAAATGGATCTTATTATTTAACGCGTATCTGAAATGTTCAGCATTTAAAGTTAGTACATTCCTTTCAGAATCAGATAGCTGTTGCATCTGTGTATAAACGCCTGGTTGTTGGATCCAGCATTTCCAAATAGATATGAAAAGTGTTCTCCGGCAAAAGTCCGATTGCTTTTTCCGGCCATTCAATAAAACAATAATCACCACTGTTCAAGTGCTCTTCTACTCCCGCCATGATGGCTTCTTCTTCATCTTTCAAACGATACCAATCCATATGCAACAAAACACCCGCTTCTTTACTCTCGTATTGATTGATAATAGCAAATGTTGGGCTACTAATTGCATCTGTAACTCCGAGAGACTCACAAAGAGCATGAATAAAGGTTGTTTTTCCGGTACCCATTTCCGCGTGAAATGCCCACACCTTATGCTTCTTCCCTGAAGCCCACACAGCCTTAGCCACCTGCCCTATCTGTTCCAACCCAAAAATTGCATCCATGCGGCAAAGGTAAAGAGAACGGAGGGTGAAAAGTATATCTCTTACTATGGACTATGGACCATGGACCATAGTCAATAGTCCATGGAAATACGAAATCCCCTACTAGGTATGAGCCATTAACTTCTCTTTTCTTGCAACCATGATGTATAAATATTCTTCTCAAATCGAAAGAGTAGGCCTTTAGTAAGTGGTAAATTTGTACTTGTAATCTTCAACGCCACAAAAATGAATATGGAAAAAGTGAATTGGAAAGTGGAAGGTATGACCTGTACCAATTGTGCATTAACGGTAAACAAGTACCTCCAATCACAAGGTATGCAGAATGTCAAAGTGAATTTCATTGGTGGGGATGTGAGCTTTGATCTACCCGAGAACAGTTCACCTAAGGACATAGCAAAAGGTATCAATGGACTTGGATATACTGTAAAAAATGATGGCAGTAACAATGCCGGAAAACAACCCAGGCGCTTATTTGCAAATCATTTACAACGTTTCTGGTTCTGCTTTGTCTTTACTGCACCATTGATGTTACATATGATTCCCGGGGTACATATTCATTTTTTAATGAACCCTTATGTACAACTGGGATTGACGATTCCTGTGTTTATAGTTGGAATGGATTTCTTCGGAAGAAGCGCAATCAGAAGTTTATTGAAGGGTATTCCAAATATGAATGTGCTGATTGCTCTCGGTGCTGTTGCCGCTTTCGGTTATAGCTTATATGGTACACTTATCGGCAGAGCAGAAGAGTTCTTATTCTATGAAACGGCTGCCACTATCATCACATTGGTATTTCTGGGTAACTGGATGGAAGACCGTTCAGTGGAAACAACTCAATCTGAACTTAAAAAACTGGCTATTACACAAAAGTCCATGGCGAATATGATCGCCTATGACGACCAGCACCAGGAACATGTTTTTCCGGTAGAAAGTACGAGTCTGAAAGTAGGCGATCTGTTATTGATCAAAAGTGGTGAGCAAGTACCTATGGACTGTAAGATCTTATGGGGTGAAGCACGAATCAATGAGGCGATCATATCAGGCGAGAGTGTTCCTGTATTCAAAAAAATGAATGACCATCTGATCGGTGGAAGTATATTGGAAAGCGGAACTATTAAAGCATATGTAACCGCAGTGGGGGAAGATACTGTACTCTCGAATATCCTCCGATTGGTAAGAGAGGCGCAATCTGAAAAACCTCCCGTACAACAGTTGGCTGATAAGATCAGTGCCATCTTTGTTCCCACGGTTGTAAGTATCGCTGTCATTACAGTACTCATTAATTATTTCGCCACTGATATTGGTTTTGGTGCCAGCTTACTCAGAGGTATTGCTGTATTAGTTATATCCTGTCCTTGTGCGATGGGATTGGCAACGCCGGCTGCCATTGCTGTCGGTCTTGGACGAGCGGCTCGTAATGGCATCTTATTTAAAAATGCCAAAAGTCTGGAGATTTTTAAAAGCATCAAGCAAGTTGTATTTGATAAAACCGGGACGCTGACAACAGGACATTTTACGATTGTGGATGAAAAAATAATCGCGAATAATATTACACCGGAACAATTCAGACAAATCGCCTTTTCACTGGAAAAATATTCCAACCACCCCATCGCCAGCGCTATCAGTAAAAGTTGGAAGAGTAAAGAGGATATCCGATGGGCGAAAATTGAAGAAGTGAAGGGATTAGGAATGCAGGCAACTGACAAAGACGGAAATACTTATGTAGCAGGTTCTTTCAAAGCTGCTGCTGCACTTACAAACGATCATTCACACAACGTGTATATCATTCGAAACAATGAATTATTAGGATGGATTGATGTGTCTGATGAAATAAGAACTGAAGCAAAGGAAGTAATTGCTTCTCTCAAACAAAAGGGTATTAAAACCATACTACTCAGTGGAGATAAAAAAGAAAAATGTGAACAGGTCGGACAAGCATTAGGTATTGATCTAATCATTGGAGAACAAACACCTGAACACAAGCTTGAAAAGATCACTCAATTCAATCAGGAAGTACCCACTGCTATGGTGGGTGATGGAATCAATGATGCTCCTGCTTTGGCAAAAGCAACTGTGGGTATTTCATTAAGTGATTCTACACAAGTGGCCATGCAAAGTGCACAAGTAGTATTGATGAATCATGGATTGAAAAATTTACCGCTGGCACTTGGATTGGGTAAACATACTTATATCACCATTAAAGAAAATCTCTTCTGGGCATTTGCTTATAACATAGTGGCAATACCTGTTGCCGCCCTTGGTTATCTCAATCCAACCTTTGGTGCCCTGGTGATGGGATTAAGCGATGTTGTTTTAGCGGTGAATTCTGTTCGGTTGAATTTTAAGAAAGTGGCGTGAGGAAGTGAATTGTGAATTGTCAAAGGTGAAAAGAATGAGTATTTCTACTAATGATTTACACCTGATATTTATAATCTCAAAACACATAAGCCAACTCTTATTCTGAATAGCTATTGATTTATCATATGTATCAAAAGAGCAAGTTACCAGCTTATCATTACATTTGAATCAGTGTTTCGCATTATTGAGCGGCTTACTAAAATAAATCATTTCACTTTTCACTTGCATGAATTCTCCCCTTTCCATTCTTCAACACTACTGGAAGCATGATCAATTCCGTCCGATGCAGGAAGAGATCATTCAATCAGTATTAGACGGGAAGGATACATTGGCACTACTACCCACCGGCGGTGGAAAATCTATTTGCTTTCAGGTTCCGGCTTTATTGATGGATGGACTTTGTTTGGTCATTAGTCCATTGATCGCATTGATGCAAGATCAAGTAAGCCACCTAACAGAAAAAGGTATTGCTGCAGCTTCACTCAACAGCGGCATGACCTATGGCGAAGTAAAATTGGTATTACAAAAAGCATCTCGCGGCGATTTCAAATTTCTTTATGTATCTCCGGAAAGAATTGAGTCTGCCTTATTCAAAGAATATTTATCTGTTTTAGATATCAGCCTGATAGCAGTAGATGAAGCCCATTGTATTTCCCAGTGGGGTTACGATTTCAGACCTCCATATCTACGTATCGCTACTTTGAGAGAAGAACTGGATAAAGTTACGATCATCGCATTGACAGCATCGGCTACTGAAAAGGTGAAAGAGGATATCATTGATAAGCTCCAATTACAAAACACAGCTGTTTTTCGTCAATCATTTGAACGTCCTACTCTTTCTTATAGCTGCTTTGAAGCAGAAAGTAAGATCAATAAGTTAATTCAGGTATTACAAGGCGTGCCCGGAAGCAGTATCGTTTATACCAATAGCAGAAGACTAACAAAAGAAGTTTGTCAATTACTCCAATTACAGGGTATTTCTGCTGACTATTATCATGCCGGATTAACACAAGAAGAAAGAGAAAGAAAACAGAAAGCCTGGATACAAGACCAAACAAGAGTAATGGTTTGTACAAATGCTTTTGGAATGGGCATCGATAAACCTTCTGTTCGTTCTGTGATCCATTACAATGTTCCGGATTGTTTAGAGAATTATTATCAGGAAGCTGGTCGCGCAGGACGTGATGGCAAAAAAGCTTTTGCCGTTTTATTGTATCACCCGAATGATGTAATCCAGTTACAGGAATTACCTGATAAAAAATTCCCGACTGTTACAACGATCCAATCTATTTATCAATCTCTCGCAGATTTTTTTCAATTGCCCGTAGGTGCCGGCGAAGGCTCCTATTTCGATTTTGACCTGAAACAGTTCACAGAAAATTTCAAACTTGAAACAACTACTGTGATCAATACTTTGAAAGTGCTCGAACAAGAAGGACATATCAGTTTTGCGGAAAGTATTTTCCTTCCTTCACAGGTAATGTTCATTACTGATAAAGAAGCACTGTATGGATTTGAGACTGCTCAACCACAACTAGAACATTTGATCAAAACATTATTGCGTACTTATGAGGGTATTTTTGATAACCGCGTTTCAATTTTTGAATCATCCTTGGCAAAAGTGATGAGAACGGAAATAAATCTGATCCATCAACAGTTGAAGGAATTGGCCGCTTATGGTATCATTCAATACTTACCTAAGAAAGAATCACCGCAAATTCATTACTTACTGAATCGTGCTCCTGCCAAGTACTTACATATTGATCATGATGCGTATCATGCAAGAAAAGCAAATTATACAAGTCGTGTACAGGATATGATCCGTTATGTAAGTGATACCAATACTTGCAGAAGTGTATTCATCGGTAATTATTTTGGTGATACACAATTATTACCCTGCGGCATTTGTGATCACTGCCTAGACAAAAAGAAAAAGGAATTAAGTAATAGTGACTTTAGTGCCATTGAAAAAAATATAAAAAGTAAACTTATCAACTCCCCTCAAAGTATAGATCAGTTAATAGCGCAATTACCCTCAGTTTCCAGAGAGAAAATTTGGACCGTACTTGATTTTCTTCAAACAGAAGGCGAGTTGATGATCACTGAAGAAGGAAAAGTGTCTATTTTGAAAAGTTGATCATCTTCTTGTTGATCTGGATCTTCCGCCCAATCCTAAAGCCCCTAATAAACTTCTTGTAATCACACTGGCAGCCGTTCTTCCGACTTGACGAACAACCGGATTATCAAAAAAGCTTTCTTCTTTTTTAGGTCTAGAGCTTTGCTTGGGTTCCTCTTCTTCTATGGCTTTTGATTTCTCCGCTGCTTCTTCCAATTTGGCTGTTAACATTTCATACGCACTTTCACTATCTACCTCCTTGCTATATTTAGTTGCCAGCTTACTGGAGGTTACCAGCTGATTGATTTCACCATCCGTCAATACATCCATTCTACTTCTTGGAGCACATAACATAGTATGCACCAATGGTGTAGGAATCCCTTTTTCATTGAGTAAAGTCACAAATGCTTCTCCGATACCTAATTGAGTCAGCAATTCATCTGTTTGATAAAAATCTGTTTCAGGAAAATTTTCTGCCGCTTGTTTGATCGTTTTTCTATCTGCTGCAGTAAATGCTCGCAATGCATGTTGGATCTTTAAACCTAACTGACTTAAGATAGACGCAGGTATATCTTGCGGATTCTGGGTACAAAAGAAAATACCAATTCCTTTTGAGCGTATCAACTTGATCACTGTTTCTATCTGTTGCAATAATGCTTCTGAAGCTTCATTAAAAACCAAATGAGCTTCATCAATGAATAAAACAAGTTTAGGTTTATCCATATCACCTTCTTCCGGACAACTTGCATAGAGTTCAGCCAGTAATTGCAACATGAAAGTGGAAAATAGTTTCGGTCTGTCTTGCATATCTGTAACGCGCAATACATTGATCATACCTCTGCCATCATCACTGATACGCATCAGATCTTCAACTTCAAAACTTTTTTCTCCGAAGAAAACATCTGCGCCTTGTTGTTGTAGCTCTATCACTTTACGAAGAATCGTACCTGTGGAAGTGGTCGATATCTTACCATATTCTTTCTCTATTTCTGCTTTACCTTCATTACCGATATATTGCAATACTTTGATAAAATCTTTGAGATTCAATAAAGGCATTTGATGATCATCGCAATACTTGAATATCACGGCTACCAATCCACCTTGTGTATCATTCAAGCCCAGAATTTTACTCAGCAATACCGGACCAAATTCACTAACCGTGGCACGTAAACGAACACCCGGCTCATTGCTTAAGGTGAGTAGTTCTACAGGAAAAGCTGTTGGAGAAAAATCGATCCCTATTTTTTTACTGCGATCCATTAATTTTTCATTGGCAGTTCCTGCAGCTGCAATTCCGCTCAGATCACCTTTGATATCCATCAGTAAAACAGGTACACTGTTATCACTCAGGTATTCACTGATCATTTGAAGAGTCTTTGTTTTGCCGGTGCCTGTTGCACCTGCTATAAGACCATGACGATTCATTGTTTTTAGTGGTAATGAAATACTAGCTCCTTCTACCACTTCTCCATTGATCATTCCAACACCAATTTTTACATGTTCCCCTTTAAAAGTGTAACCTGTTGTAACTGATTGTAAAAAAGCCTGTTTGTCTGACATAACTCCTTATTTATCACTCAATTTAAATAAATGAATCTTGCTAAGACAATAATTTTTTTTATTATATTTTATTGTTTTTCAATAAATATTCATTATTTAGCATTCAAATATATGTTATGCCCATGGTTCGCTGGCTATTAATCGGAGTAAGGATATTGGTTATTTGTTTTGCCTTATATATGTTGGCAATCATTTTCTGGCCCGCATCATTGGGTTTTGGGCTTGGGATGTCAGAAGAAGATACTGTCACATCCATGTCTTATGACCCTGATCAGTATGAAACACAGTTGATGATGCTGGATGTGAACCTACCACATAAAGACTATCAACGTATATCAGACAGTATCAAATACATTCTAGATTTAGAAAAGTCAGCTAATTATATTTCAATGGATGGATGGGTACTTGGCTTTATGGGGTATCACAAAAGAAAGGAAAAAAAGACAGTGATTTATGATAGCTCGTACAGAAAACATACCATTCAAAGAATTCCGGACACGACTTACTTTATTAGTTTGAATGGATTCTACCTGAAAATGGACCACTCTACATTCAGGAAAAATGATACTACTTTTTTGAAATACCCTGTCATCACCCAACGAGATACGGTTAACAAAAGAATCTCAGGACACTATGAAATAAAGCCCTTATTGATCGATGTGCAAGACCTCAACGATCAAACAATTTATGTACCAGAGCAAGAGAGAGAGTTATTCATCAGGGTGAGTCAAAGTCAATATACCTGGTACTTCATCATCATGATCCCCCTCGCGGTGTTGCTGCTGTTGATGTTTTTATGGGGGGTAGTACTACAAACTATCCGCATACTTGAAGACATTGCCAATCAAGATGCTTTTAGAAAAAAAACATATCGGAGGCTGTATATTATTACGATCTGCCTATGGGGCAGCGTATTGATCAGAATACTAGTATCCTACTTATTGAAGCTCTATTTTGATACGTACATTGATAAGGCCTTTTACTTACGTTTTTCCGACTTCCTTTCAGAAAGTACCGGCTATATACTTTTCGGATTCATTACTTTTTGTCTTGCATATGCATTCAGAAAAGGATATCAATTACAACAAGATCAAAACCTAACTATCTGACATGTTAAAGAAATACCAGCCATTCAAAGAGCAAGCCATGTACACAAGGATCAAATTAACTGCATGGACGATCATCCTTTTTTGTTCCTTCCTGGCGATCATGACCTTGAGTAATGATAGTGAAATCACAGTACAGGTTCAGCCTACTTTAGAAGCTTCCTTTTATGATAGTGTTTATAAAATCTATGGTAGCGGTGTAGTTCAGGTATCGGGTAATTTTGTGATCAAGAAAACTCATTTCTTACAACGACTATTAATACCTGCACAGTTCCTAGAATTTGATATACTCAGTTGTGTATTGCTCATTGTTTTATCAGCTATCATTTTAAAACTTTTACCCCATGCACATAGTCAGGTCTTATTCAAGACAGATATCAGTCATTGGATACAATACATTGGTTGGGCGCTGATGATCTTTTGGTTGTTGGATACTGCCAGGATATTTTTTTATGCCATACCGGAAATAAAAAAACTTACGAATAACGAATTTATGTTTCGAAGGACCGGTTACTTGATGTTCCCTTTACAATTCTGGCTAGGCATCGGTATAATTTGGGTGAGTAGACTATATAAAAATGCATTTCGCCTCAAACAAGAACAAGAACTTACTATCTAATAAATCAATTGATCATGAAAAAATATAAAATCATTGCATGGATCATGTTAGTATTATCGGTCATCCATATCGTTACAGTAGTTGCGGGTATTGAAATATTAAATGACAAACTGTTTACCCTCAAAGTAGCCCCTAATCCTGAAAGTTTTTTGAGTAAAGAACCCATAAAAAAATTCGAGGGGTCAGTGCTTTATTTTAAAGGAGATTTAATTATCAACGATTTCCCATGGTGGAAAAGAGCACTTTTATCGAATGATACAACGGATGCGTTAGCCATGAGCTTATTAGCTATCTTGGTCTTACTAATCATTCAAACCTTACAACAATCAAATACCTATCACAAAAAAATTAGTACTTATATTTCTCTCGGAGGAGCAATATTTCTGTTCTCTACGATTTGTGATATTTTACAGCGATATTATCTAAAAGAAGAAGTTTTAACTAGGACCCATGGTGAGTTTATACTGCTGAGAAATGAAGTTGCTATATTACCAGATAGCATGGTAGGCATTATTCTTTTCGCTTTGAGCGCTGTTTACACCGAAGCCTACAAACTAAAAACTGAACAAGACCTTACCATCTGATGCCCATTGTTGTAAACTTAGATATCATGCTTGCCAGACGAAAAATGAGTCTGACCGAACTCAGTGAGCGCGTAGGCATTACTATCGCTAATATGAGTATTCTAAAAAGCGGAAGAGCCAAAGCCATCCGTTTTTCCACTCTCGAAGAAATATGCCGCATACTGGATTGCCAGCCCGGAGATATTTTGGAGTATATGGATGAAGAGAGTTACAGGAAACTGTTTGAGAGGTAAGTTATGGCTAATGGTTAATAGCATATAGAAGAACCGTTATTGATTACTCCTCAACTATAGGCCATGAACCATAAGCAATTTGCTCACTTACAGCTCCTCTTCCCTCTCCAACATCAAAATCGCGCTTTGGGGTACGATGAAGTATTTTTCATTTTCATACATCACTTCGGTAGCGCCGCTTAATAAGAAGATGGCAAGATCACCTTCTTTGGCTTGTAAGGGCACATATTTGACTTGCTCATCCTCTGATTTCCACGGTTCATCGTCAACCGGCATGGGAATAGCATAACCCGGGCCTGTTTTAATGATATAACCTTGTTGCACTTTTTCTCTTTCCTGAACACCGGGCGGCAGGTATAAACCACTGGCTGTTTGTTCATCAGGCTTAGATGGACGAACCAATACGCGATCTCCGATTACAATCAATTTTTTCCACTTGTTGTCAGATGTTAGAAGCATATGCAATGATTTTATCCCGTTTTTCAGCCGCAAAAATAAATCAGAAATCAAAAACCTGTTTGTGAACTATTTTTGTATCATGAAAAGAACAGCCGCGTGTATTGTTTTGTTGACCGGATTGATAATGGCTGTTAGCGCATTTATTGCTCCCCCTGCCATTAGTACCAAGGCAGCGCTCGGGAAAAAACTTTTTAACGATAAAATACTTTCCAAAGACAATACCATCAGTTGTGCCAGCTGTCATCTTCCCGAATATGGTTTTTCCGATACAACTGCCTTCAGTAAAGGTATTGAGGGACGTGCAACCACCAGAAATACACCATCGGTACTCAACATGAAGAACCGTCCGTATTTTTTCTGGGATGGAAGAGCAGCATCATTAGAAGAACAAGCCTTGATGCCTATTTCTCATCCTGATGAAATGGGATTACCGATTAAAGAAGCCGTAGCCAGACTCAATGCCAGTAGTGAATACAGGAAACTCTTTATGCGTATTTTCAAACAATTACCCAACAGTAAAAATCTGGGTGCAGCATTTGCCGCATTTGAAAGAACCTTAGAAACTGATAGCAGCCGGTTTGATGCTTATATGGATGATCTGATCGCTTTTACTGAATCCGAAGAAAGAGGAAGAAAATTATTTATCAGTGATAAAACCAAATGTTTTGATTGTCATCGTGGACCTGATTTTACAGATGATCAATTCAAGAATATCGGTTTATTTGATGGCTACGCGTTGAATGACTCAGGCCGTTATCTCATCACAAGAAAAAAAGAAGATCTTGGTAAGTTCAAAACACCGGGTCTGAGAAATATTGCCCTCACAGCTCCTTATATGCATAATGGAATGTTTCAAACTTTGGAAGAAGTGGTGGAATATTATAATAATCCGGGAGCTTTTGTCTTAAATCCTATCAATATCGACAGCACCCTGTCTGAGCCATTAAGTCTAAGCAAACAGGAAAAAGCGGATCTCGTTGCTTTTTTGAAAACCTTAACAGATAAGCGTTTCCAAAAGCAGCGTTGAGTTCGTCTAATAGTAAATAAGCTGCATGTTCTTACTCTTTTTAACAAAAGATTGCACACAGTAGGATTCATGCACTTGTTGAATTATCTTTATTTCACACAAACTTTACAATTATGGAAGACAAGAAAAAGTACAAGATCTTATTGTGCGAAGATGATACGAACCTTGGAATGGTATTAAAGAACTATTTAGAAATCAATGACTATGATGTTACACTGGAAAGAGATGGCCGTTTAGGTCTGGCTGCTTTTCAGCGTGAAAAATATGATATCTGTTTATTGGATGTAATGATGCCCAATATGGATGGCTTCACATTGGCTGAAGAAATCCGTGATGTGGATCCTGATATTCCTTTGTTTTTCCTGAGTGCCAAAACCATGAAGGAAGATATTATTCAGGGTTATAAATTAGGCGCAGATGATTATATCACTAAGCCATTTGATAGTGAAGTATTGTTACTCAAGATCAAGGCGATCTTAAAAAGAAACGAAGAAGAAAACAAAGGCAATGACAATATTGAATTTGATCTAGGTAAATACCACTTCAATCCTAAACTTCGTGAACTGAAAAATGGAGACAGCACACAGACCTTATCTCCTAAAGAGAATGAGTTGCTGAAAATGCTGGCTGAACACAAGAATGATCTCCTTCCTCGCGAACGTGCATTGAAAAAGATCTGGGGCAGTGATACATATTTCAATGGAAGAAGTATGGATGTTTATATTGCTAAACTTCGTAAATACCTGAAAGAGGATACGGATATTGAAATCGTGAACATTCATGGAAATGGTTTCAGATTGGTTGCCCCTTAAAGACTATTCTTCTTCTGCAAAGCCACAATACGCTCATTCAGTATTGTGGCTTTTTTGTGTCATCCATTTCAGCTTATTCCTTTGTACCTTTAAGTCATGAAGATCACTTTCTTTTCATCTCAACCTTATGATCGTAGTTTCTTCGAAAGATTCAATGACACGATCGGTTTTGAGTTGAATTTTTTAGAAGTTTCACTGGATGAGCATACTGCTGTAATGGCAAAAAATGCAACAGCCGTTTGTGTCTTTGTCAATGATAAAGTAAATGCAGCTGTTATTCAGGGACTAGCGCAGCAGGGTGTAAAAGTGATTGCATTAAGATGCGCGGGTTTTAACAATGTTGACCTGAATGCGGCTAAAGAGTACGGTATCCGGGTATGTCGTGTTCCGGCATATTCTCCTGAAGCTGTGGCTGAGCACGCAGTAGCCATGATCCTCACATTGAATCGAAAAACACACAAAGCTTATAACCGGGTAAGAGAGCAAAATTTCTCCTTGAACGGTTTATTGGGTTTTAACCTTCATGGTAAAACCATTGGAGTGGTTGGTACCGGTAATATCGGAAAAGCATTTTGCAGGATCATGCTAGGATTTGGTTGTAGGATAAAAGCTTTTGATCTCATTGCCAATAAAGAGATGGAATCCATCGGTGTAACTTACCATCCACTTATGGAAGTGTTGAATACGGATATTATTTCACTGCATTGTCCACTGAATGAACAAACGAAACATTTGATCCAAGATGAGACACTTGCTTTTGTAAAACCGGGTGCCATGTTGATCAATACAGGAAGGGGTGGATTAATCGATACAAAATCCATCATCAAAGCCTTAAAAAAGGGGCAAATAGGATCTTTGGGCATCGATGTGTATGAGCAGGAAGAAAAGTTGTTTTTTAGAGACCTCTCGGCCAATATTATTCAGGATGATGACATTCAACGACTGATGAGTTTTCCGAATGTACTGATCACCGCTCATCAGGCCTTTTTCACCGATGAAGCGATGTCTCAAATTGCCATTACTACGTTAAATAATGTGCTCCAATTGGTAAAAAATAGTAATTTAAAGGATCAGGCTGCGTTATTGGTTTAATTTTAGTCTATAATAATATACCAAAGAAGAGGAATTATGAACAAGTTCACTATAAGATGGGTATTAGCCATTTGTACGGTACTTTTTGTTCTGTCATGCCAAAAAGAAATGAGTATCGAAGGCGAAGGACTAAAAGGTGCAGCACAAGGATCTCTAACAGATAGTTCAGGCAACTGTAAGGATGCTATCGTACGTGGTGATTATGTCATTGATCAGCCTCTAGGCGACAGCAATTATGTAGTCATCAACGTGAATTTTACTTTACAGGGTAAATACAAGATCTATAGTGATACTGTGAATGGTATGTGGTTTATTGACTCCGGGTTTGCATTAACAACCGGACCCACTACCATTAAACTGAAGGGTAATGGTAAACCTATTCTCCCCAATCGTGCAGATTTTGTCTTGACTTTTAATAATAGTTTCTGTGCTTTCTCTGTCATCAGTAGTACCACAGGTGGTGGTGGTGGCAACAGTGGAACCAGCAATGATTATTTTCCAACGACTTTAAATTCTAACTGGACATACGAATACATCCCAAAATTAGGTACGCTTGATACATTCAGAGTCGTAGCAACCAATCAAACCATTTTTGCCGATAATAGAGTATTCAGACAATACAGTACCGATCCATTAGGTGAAGCTTATTATTTCAGTAAAGACAATGCAGGTAACTATTACGCTTATAGTACCGTTGATTTTGATTATCTCTTTATATTCGATTCAATACCCGGCACTTTTATTTCTTATCCATTTTTAAAAGATAATGTAGCTCAAGGAACAACATGGGAAACAGCTGAATATGGTAAAGTCAAAATCGGTAATGATATAGGGGTTAGTAAAGCTGTATTTTCTATTGTAGGTAAGGGCATCACTTATTCCGTATTAGGCAATAACTACACCGATGTAATCAGCGTAAAGAGAACCATTCAATTTAAAAAAGATGGTACTAATAATTTCACTACAGTCATTGAAGGAACAACATACTACGCAAAAGGTGTAGGTATGGTAGATCAAGTCATTCCTACCTCTTCTTCAAGCAGTCAATCTGTGACTTTGAAAAGAAGGCAAATATTTTAAAGATATATTTAGCTATAGTCATAAAAAAGCCTCCTGAATCGGAGGTTTTTTTATAACTATTATCATTCGCTGAATTGATTAGAATATTTGTGTTTTATCATTTACAACAGAGTCTGTCTCTACAGTTGCATGTTTTTCTTCTTCCACCGTTTTAAAAAATCTTTTCTGAAAGATCAATATTGCAATAACACCCGATGAAATAGCAGCATCAGCCAGATTGAATACCGGTCTGAAAAATTCAAAATCATCTCCCCCTACAAAAGGCACCCAATCAGGATACTTTGCATTGGTGATGATGGGGAAATAAAACATATCTACCACTTTGCCATAAAACAATCCTGCATAACCTCCCCCATCAGGAAAGAGGGTCGCTACATTTTGTGTAAAAGGATTGCTTTGCTCAAAGATCAATCCATAAAATAAGCTGTCGATCAGATTACCCAATGCTCCTGCATAAATCAATCCGGCACAGATCATGAAACCACGATGGTATTTCTTTCTTAGGAAATCGCGTAATAAAAATGTACCCCAGATCACAGCTACCAGACGAAAAAGAGTGAGGGCAATTTTTCCAAAACCACCACCAAATTTCCAACCCCAGGCCATGCCTTCATTTTCTACAAAATGTAATCGAAACCAATTTCCGATCATATTATGTTCTTCACCGGCATAGTAGGTTAATTTGATATAGAACTTCAATGCCTGATCGGCAACAATAATGGCAAGTATCAAAAAAATCAAATGCTTCGCTTTCACTGCTGATAGTTTTTTATCTGGGAACAAAGATAGGGGTTGGGTTATTCCAAAAAGGTTAAAGGCTTATTCTTCTACATAAACCCGTTTCACCCGCTGACTTACAGAGGTCATGATCTCATATGGAATAGTACCGGACGCCTTAGCCAGCTCCTGAATAGATAGTTGTTTCCCAAAAATTTCCACTTCATCGCCTTCCATGACACCTGAAATATGGGTTACATCGATCATCGTCATATCCATACAAACATTCCCGATAACAGGTGCTCTTTGACCACGAACAACTACGTGTCCGATTCCATTTCCGAAACGCCGGCTATAACCATCTGCATAACCAATACGAATCGTAGCGATTTTACTTTCTTGTTGAACCACACCATTTCTGTTATACCCAACGGTTTCTCCGGCAGCAACTGTGCGAATCTGAGCAATCGTTGATTTTAATGTGGCAACTGTTTCTAAAGATAACTGATGCGTTTCTGCACTGTCTACTCCATATAATCCAATACCTAAACGAACCATATCAAACTGATATCCCGGATGACGGAATATACCTGCTGAATTGGCAATGTGCCGAATAAACGGATAATTCAAATGGCTACTTAATGTCGTGCAAGCTTTGGTAAATGCCTCAACCTGTTGTTGGGTAAAAGTATCCAATGAAGGATTTTCGCTACCGGCCAAATGACTCAGTACTGACTTTACCACCATGGTGCCTTTTTGTTTCAGCTCAACTGCCAAGTCATCCGTTTCGGTGATCTCAAAACCCAAGCGATTCATGCCCGTATTGAACTTGATATGCACAGGGTATTGTTGAATGCCTTGACTCTGGAGAAACAAATGAAAAGATCGATAAATATTGAAGGAGTATATCTCTGGTTCTAGGTCATATTGAATCATGGCATCAAATCCTGCCTCATCTACATTCATCACCATGATAGGCAAACTGATACCCGCCTTTCGCAATTCAACACCTTCATCAGCATATGCTACTGCGAGATAATCTATTTTATGAAACTGTAATACCCTCGCTACTTCTGCAGATCCGCTTCCATAACTAAAAGCTTTTACCATGGCCATTAGTTTGGTCGTCGGTTCAAGAAATTGTTGATACGCTTTCAAATTATGGATCATAGCCGTGAGATTCACTTCCATGACCGTCTGGTGTACTTTCTGCTCCAACCATTGACTGATGCGTTCAAAGGAAAATATACGTGCCCCTTTTAAAAGAATATATTCATCCTTGAACTGATTCAAACTTACTCGCTCTAAAAAATCTGAAGTAGATGTATAACAACTGATCAAAGGCACCTGATCTACGCTCTTTGATAATGCATTGAAATATGCTGCAATAGCAGGACCTACCCCTATGCATTTATTGACACCCCTTCTTCTGAGTTTTTCCAATACGATCTGATATAAATTTTCATCAGGAATACCACTTTGTAAAATATCAGAAAGAATAACTGTGGTTTTATTGTCACCTGCTTGTTGCAATAAGAAATCAAGTGCTAACTCCAAAGAAGCAATATCATTACTATAACTATCATTAAGCAAATAGCAATTATTCACTGCTTTTTTCAGCTGCATACGCATATCCACGGGCTGCAATAGCAACATCCTTTGTTGAATCATTGCTGACTGATATCCTTGTGCCAACATCAAAGCCCAGCAGGTAATGGCATTATCAATAGATATCCGATCCGTGAAAGGGATCGTGATGTATATTTTTTCCTGTTGAAACAAACCGGTGATCATTGTTTCACGATCTGTACTTTCTTCATTAATCACCCGGAGATCAGCGATATCTGTTCTACTCCATGAGAAGAAGCGTATATCACTTTTAAACAATGTCCTATCAGTGGTATCCGGATAACAATGAGGCGCTATTCCATCACGACAGAAAATCAACAGATCTACAGCTTTGAATAATCTTGCTTTCTCCAGCGCTTTATCTCTCTCATTGGCAAACCCTTCATTATGTGCAGCTCCTAGATTCGTCCAGATACCGATAGTGGGTTGAATGATTTGTTGTAGTGCATCCATCTCACCTTCTTCAGATATCCCTGCTTCAAAAATGGCGAGTGTGTGCATGGATTGTAACTGCCATACACTTAATGGTACACCGATTTGTGAGTTATAACTACGTGGACTTCTTACGATCTGCTGATCGACATTCAGTAGCTGATAGAGCCATTCTTTTACAATGGTTTTTCCATTACTCCCGGTGATGCCTATAACAGGTATATGAAACTGACTGCGATGAAAAGCAGCTAATTGTTGTAATGCTTTTAGTACATCCTTTACTAAGAGGAATGAAGCATCCGGATATTTTGTAACTCCATCGAAAGAAGATTGTACAACAAATGATCGCAATCCTCTATCATAAAGTTCTTCAATAAATGAGTGCCCATCTCTTCTCGGACCACTGATCGCAAAAAACAGCGTTGTATCGGGAAATAATAATTTGCGGCTATCTGTGAGCAAATATTGCACCATTCGATTGTCAGCAGGCATATTTTGAGCCTGAACAATGGTGGCGATATGTTGCAGAGAATAGGTCAAACAGAATGATTAATGATCAGATAGAGCCATCATGTACATCTTTCGGAGTTCCTTTTTTACTGGCAAACATGGAGTAAAAAATGGAACCGGAGATACACAAAACAATCAAGCCAAGTGATATAAACACTTGAGTTGATTTATCGATCCACATATTGATATAATGTTCACCCAACATTTTGATACCAATGATCACAAGTACAATGGCAATACCTTGTTGTAAGTAATCAAATTTGGAAACGGCCCCTCTTAATAAAAAGAATAAAGAACGCAAGCCAAGTACTGCAAAAATATTCGAGGTGTAGATGACCAGTTTATCTCTTGAAATACCCATTACAGCCGGGATGGAATCCAATGCAAAGACAAGGTCAATAGAAGCTAGCAATACCACTACCACAAAAAGTGTGGTATATAAAGGTTTACCATTTTCTCTTACCACGTATTTGCCATCGCCATCATGTGGTGCTAGAGGAAGATAGGTTTTCAAGAAGCGATAAATCTTGGTATCATGCGGTTCAAACTCTTTTTCTTCATTAGAAGTAAACATTTTGTATCCTGTATATACCAGAAAGACTCCAAAGATGTACAATACCCAATGGAATTGCTCTACCAGAGCTACGCCAATAGTGATGAAAATGATACGAAAAACGATCGCCATTAAGATACCGATCAATAAAACGCGGGAATAAAACTTTTCTTTTACTTTGAAAGAATTAAAAATGAGTATGAAAACAAAAATGTTATCGATACTCAAACTCCATTCCATCAGATAAGCGCTTAGGTATTCCAGAGCAAGCTTTTGTCCCTCCTCAACCCACATGAACACAAAGAATCCCAACGCTAATGTTACCCAAAAAAAAGTTTGTTTGAGTGCCTGTTTAATGGTGATTTGAGCATTCTTCTTACTCAGTAACCCAAGGTCAAAAACCAAGGCAAGTACCAATACGATTCCGAAAACAAGATAAACAATCTGGTGTGTGGTCATGCGGGTGAATTATGGCGTAAAGATAACACGCAAGGACTTCAGAGCCTTTTTAAATGCTGTATTTCTTTTTCCGTCGCCATTGGATGATTCCACCGGCAATAGCTAATACGAATAAGGGGGTAACAATATTGATGAATTGCCATGTCGTTTTTTGAGATGCTATTTTTTCTTTATCCAATAATCTCAAAACAATGGTCTTATTCCTGCTTTCAAACAAGCCATTATTGCTGACGAGATAATCGATACAATTCAAAAAGAATTCCCGATTGGCAAAACGATAACCTTCAAATGGCAGCTCTCCCATGGGTAATGGGCCTGTGGTATTGCTGATGGCATTCGTAACAATATCTGCATCTGAAACCACGATCTGTTTTCCTTCTTTCACGGCGGTTCTTTGAAAAGGTCTACCGGTAGTTCTTTGTACAGAATCCATCAGGTTGCCACTAGCTCTATTAGCAAAAAGCGACTGAAATTTTCCTTCCAATAAAACTGCAACAGGAACATAACTTCTATTGAATGAAAAAAGATCTTCTTCACTTTTCACACTATTGATCGTTACCAATGCCGGAGAAGAGATACTGCGGCTATTGGTATCGGAAGCTAATAAGACGGTCTTTTGTATACCCGGCGCTTTCACTGTATCAATACTCGACGGAAAAATAGGAAGTACTCTATCAAGATTCTTGGAAACAGGATTATCTGTTTTAGAGGAAAGAAACGGATAATAAGGCCATGGAACTCTTTGCATATTCGGAGATCCATCAGGATTGCGTCCAACTACAATGGGAATTTTCGAGCAGTTCAAATCTTGTAATAAATCACCATTGATACGTACCCCATATTTAAATAGAAGGTCATCAATATCCAACCCGCGATCATATGCGGTGTACTCAGCCTGACTTCTCATCAGGCTATCCAGTTCTGCGTGTAGTTTATCAATGAACCAAACGATCTTACCGCCATTCATGACATATTGATCTAATTTCAGTTTATCTTCTTCTGTAAAGACAGTCGTAGGTTTTACGATTACCAGTGCATCAATCAAACCAGGATCAGGATATCCTTGTTTCAAATCAAAGACTGCTAATCGATAATCATTCCGTAAACTTTCACCCAGGTCATTGATTTTCATATCGATGGGTTCACCGTTGCCAACGAGGTATGCAATGGTTGGAATGTATTCGCGCGTTAGTTTGTCAATGGCATTGGCAAATTTATATTCCAGCAAAGCCTCTGCTGCATTGCGTGTAGCTTCTTTATCTTCCAAAGGCTCTACGTCATTCACAACATTATATTGCTTGAATACACGCCTGCTGCTTCTCAGATCTATCGCAATGGGCTTTCGATTACCATACTTTACCAATGCAGATGGAATGATCAATTGAGAAGTAGACTCATCTGTATTCGTAATTTCTGCTCTTTCAAATACTACACCTAAACGGGCCAGGCTATCATACAAAATAGCTTTAGCGGTATCGTTGCTGATATCTTCTCCCGGCTTTTCAAATTTTACACGAACGAGATTACCTGAAAGTGATGAAAATTCTTCGAGCAATTCTTTTGTTGCAACAGATAACTTTTTATAATCAGCAGGAAGATTACCTGTTAAGAACACATCAATTTCAATGACCGTATCTACATTGTTGAGTAGTTGTTTGGTGGCATTGGTAAGACTGTATCTTTTATCTTCAGTAAGATCTGCACGCATTCTAATATTAGCCGTCAGGTAAATCATAGTTACCAGTACGATCACGGAAATAAACACGCCATATTTATGTTCAAATAGTTTTTGCATACACTTACATTAGCGTTTCAGCAGATTTCTTTGTGTGAGGTTTAAGAAAAAATAAATAAGCCAACCAAAATAAATAAGGTCACTAATACGAACGACACCTCTACTAATGCTTCTATAGTGAAAACTGATACCTAACATTTCAAGATAATAGTCCAATCCTCCACTGAATACGGAAAGTTTACTAATGGCGTCAAATCCATTATACAGTAAAAAGCAAACAAATGCTCCTCCAATAAATGCAACAACTGTGTTGGATGTAAAGCTACTTGCACAAATTCCAATTGCCGTGAATACAGCACCAAGTAGTAATAAACCGATATAGCTTCCCGCTGTAGCCCCAAAATCAATGCCACCGGTCACACTAAGTTGTTGTACAGATACTGCATAGATCAATGTAGGTATGACTGCACAGAAAGCAATAAATATTGCGCCAAAAAATTTACCCCATACCAGTTGTGCCGGTGTAAGCGGCAAAGTTCTGAGCAACTCAAAACTCCCTGATTTGAATTCATCAGCAAAACTGCGCATGGTGATAGTTGGCACCATGAGTAGTAAAATCCAGGGAGCTAGATTAAAAAAGCCGGATAGACTTGCATATCCAAATTCCAGAATACTAGTATCGGGAAATACAAATAACATGAGGCCATTCAATAAGAGAAATACGGCTAAGGCAATATAGCCGGTCAGACTACTAAAAAATTGCTGCCATTCTTTTTTGCAGATCATCCACATGGTGTCAAAACTAATTGTTCTCTCTCATACAGATGCCGGTCATGGATATTTTATGTGTTCTTTATGGAATTGGGGAGCGACAGCATCCCATATAAAACAACTACCATGAAACTACGCATTGCATTATTGCTATTGGGTTTATTAGGGATAGGTATATTAGCCCATAGTCAGCAAGAGCCCTCAAAGCCAAAGAAGCCGGAAGCTCCACCTAAGGTATTGGATGGAAAAGATGCTATTCCTGTGATTGTTTGGAGTGATAAAAAATCAAAAGTGCCGACACCACCTCCTCCTCCACCTCCGGCCCCTTCCAAGGTAAGCCCTCCTAAAGTGGTAAAACAGCCGGGAAAACCTGCTCCACCGCCTCCGCCTCCTAAACCTGAGAAGGCGAAAATTGAAAAAGATTAAGGGAATAAAAAAGCCCGAAGGATACCTTCGGGCCTAGTACAATTTTATCATGTGTTCTACACTGCAAAACTTTCTCCACAACCACAACTCCTGCTGGCATTGGGATTATTGAAATAAAATCCTTTGCCATTCAATCCATCAGAAAAGTCAAGCTCTGTATTGACGAGGTATAAAAAGCTTTTCAGGTCTGTCACTACTTTTACTCCATTATCTTCGAATACCTGATCCATTGGTTTGATTTCATTATCGAAATCTAACTTGTAGCTTAATCCTGAACAACCTCCACCTACTACACCTACACGCAGAAAGTAAGAAGTATCTCCAGCCACACCTGCTTCTTCCATCAGTTGCTGTACCTTCTTCTTAGCTTTATCACTTACGTAGATACTGTTTTCTGTTGCTACCATTTGGCTTATAGTTAATAGTTCATAGCTGATGGTATTTCACATCAACCAGATACAATTAGTGAACTCCTTTTTCTTCGAATACCAGTTCTTCCAAACCGTTCTTCTTACGATAGTCGTTGATCGCTGCTTTGATCGCATCTTCTGCCAATACAGAGCAGTGAATTTTCACCGGAGGAAGGTTTAATTCTTCCACCAGATCCATATTATCAATTGCTACTGCTTGATCAACAGTTTTACCTTTCAACCACTCTGTTGCCAGAGAAGAAGAAGCGATGGCAGAGCCACAACCAAAGGTTTTGAATTTAGCATCTGTAATGACACCGGTTGTATCATCTACTTCGATCTGCAAACGCATCACGTCGCCGCACTCAGGTGCGCCCACCAATCCGGTACCTACATTCTTTTTTGCCTTATCAAGTGTACCCACATTCTTGGGGTTGTTGTAATGGTCGATTACTTTTTCTGAATATGCCATGGTTGAATCAATTTGAGATTATTATTAATGATGTGCCCACTCAATGGAGTTCAAGTCAATACCTTCTTTGAACATTTCCCAAAGCGGACTCATTTCACGCAATTTAATAACAGTATCACTAACGGCTTTGATGGTGTAGTCGATCTGTTCTTCAGTCGTAAATCTACCCAATCCAAAACGAAGTGAACTATGTGCCAAATCATCCCCTAAGCCTAATGCCTTCAATACATAACTGGGTTCCAGTGATGCAGAAGTACAGGCTGAACCAGATGACAAAGCAATATTTTTATTGAAGCCCATCATCAAACCTTCCCCTTCTACATATTTGAAAGAGATGTTCGATACATGTGGAAGACGATGTTCACGACTGCCATTCACATACGCTTCTTCTAATTGCATTAATGCATTTTCAAGTTTATCACGCAGTTTGCTCAGTCTTGCAGCATCATCGGCCATTTCCAAACGAGCCAATTCACATGCTTTACCAAAACCTACAATACCGGGCACATTCAAAGTACCACTACGCATACCTCTTTCATGTCCACCACCGTCCATTTGAGCGGTAACTTTCACACGAGGATTCTTTCTACGTACATACAATGCTCCCACGCCTTTCGGGCCGTACATTTTGTGTCCGGTGAAAGCCATGATATCAATACCGTCTTTGTTGACATCAACAGGTATCTTACCAACGGCCTGTGTACCATCCGTAAAGAAAAGTACACCATGCTTACGAGCAATGGCACTGATTTCTTTTACCGGTTGCACTACCCCAATTTCATTGTTAGCATACATGATCGCAATGAGAATAGTGGTTGGCTTAATCGCCGCTTCCAGTTGCTTCAAGTCGATCAGACCTTCCGGATTTACTTCCAGATAAGTCACTTCACCACCCTGACGCTCAATATGCTTACAAGTATCTAAAACAGCTTTGTGCTCAGTAGTACAAGTGATGATATGATTGCCTTTGCTGGCATACATTTCAAACACCCCTTTGATACCCAGGTTATCACCTTCGGTAGCGCCGGAAGTGAAAATGATCTCTTTAGGATCGGCACCAATCAATTTGGCTACTTGCTCACGGGCATAATCCACAGCTTCTTCAGCTTGCCATCCAAAAGAGTGGTTACGGCTGGCAGCATTCCCAAAATGCTCCGTAAAATAAGGTATCATCGCTTCCAACACACGCGGATCCATGGGTGTGGTGGCATTGTTGTCAAGGTAAATAGGTAGTTTCAACATAATCCTCAGAAATTTGCTTGCTTATTAACACAAAAATACGTCAATAGGTTTATACTTGCGGAACTGAAAACCCCGCCCAATGGCTTTTTTTCACAAATCGAAAGCCCTGTATTAAAACAATAAGTTATGTTAAAAGTTGAGCATATTGGATTGGCTGTGAAGAGTTTTGAGCAATCCATCCCCTTATTTGAGCAATTATTGTCTACCTCATGCTATAAAACCGAAATGGTAGCTTCCGAAAAGGTCAATACCGCCTTTTTTCAGGTGGGAGAAACCAAGATAGAATTATTAGAAAGCACCGATCCTGAAGGTGTGATCGCCAAATTCATTGAAAAAAAGGGAGAAGGTATGCATCATATCGCTTTTGAAGTGGCTGATATTGAAGCGGAAATGAAACGCCTCTCCGACCTCGGCTTCCAATTACTCAACCCTACACCCAAACAAGGTGCCGACAACAAACTGGTCTGCTTCCTTCATCCAAAGGGAACGAATGGAGTATTGATAGAGTTATGCCAAGAAGTGAAGGGTAAGTGAGTAGTGAATAGTGAGTAGTGAGTCAAGGATTTTTTGTTGCGTGTGGCTTGCAGCTTGAAGCCTGCAGCTCAAAGCTCACTCCTCGTAGCTCGCAGCTTACTGCAATCCCAACTTCTCCACTGCCACCTGTGCAGCTACTTGTGAAGCATCTTTTTTGTTATAACCTTTTCCGATGGATAAGAGTTCACCATCGAGCATGATGTGTATGGTGAATAGACGGCGAGAACCTTCCATTTTTTCATCGGCGAGATCAAAGGATAATGATTTGCCGTTCTTACTAGCCCAACCGATGAGTTTATTTTTCAGATTGATATCCACTGATTCAAGATCATCCACAAACATGTGTGGAATCACGATCTGTTTCAATACCCAGTGTTGCGTTTTTTCATAGCCTTTATCCAGATACACAGCACCTACTACTGCTTCGAGCGTATTACCAAAAATCTGACTGCCTTTGAGTGAACTATCAAACTTATTGTAGAAAGTAAGTTTACGCAATCCCATCTTCAATGCAATATCATTGAGTTGCTGACGGTTCACCATTTTGCTTCGCATTTCTGTCAGGAATCCTTCACCTTTATATGGATAGCGCTTGAACAAATAATCAGCTACCACTGCACTCAATACAGCATCACCAAGGTATTCCAATCGCTCATTATTTTCTTCGGGAGTGTCTTTTACAGAACGATGGCTAAGCGCAGTTCGATACAACAAAAGATTACCGGGCTTTAATCCCAATACATTCTTTAGCTGTGCCTCAAAAGAAGCGTCGGGTGAAGAAGATGAGAAAAGTTTTTTAAAAAACTGCACAACTTATGCTGAATATTTTTTGACAATCACACAGGCATTGTGTCCACCAAAACCAAAGGTATTACTCAACGCTGCGCGAACGGTTTTCTTTTGTGCTTGATTGAATGTGAAATTCAATTTTGGATCCAACTCCGGATCATCTGTAAAGTGATTGATCGTTGGTGGAATGATATCATGAATCACACTTTGGATACAAGCGATGGCTTCAATGACACCTGCTGCACCCAGACAGTGACCCGTCATTGATTTGGTAGCACTGATATTGAGGTTGTACGCATGCTCACCAAATACTTCTGTGATCGCTTTGGCTTCAGCGCCATCACCCAATGGTGTAGAAGTACCGTGGGTATTGATATAATCGATCTCTTCCGGACGCATTCCTGCATCTTTTAATGCAGCCAACATTACGTTTCGTGCGCCCAATCCTTCCGGATGTGGTGCTGTTAAATGATATGCATCCGCAGTAGCTCCGCCACCTGCTATTTCGCAATAGATTTTAGCGCCACGCTTGATAGCATGATCATAATCTTCCAGAATCAATGCGCCTGCAGCTTCACCCATTACAAAACCATCACGGTCTTTATCATATGGGCGACTGGCCGTTTTAGGATCATCATTGCGTTCGCTCATAGCTTTCATGGCATTGAAACCACCTAAGCCGGCTTCGCTGATCACCGCTTCAGCACCACCTGAAATAATGATATCGGCTTTACCCAAGCGAATGGTATCAACAGCACTGATAATGGCATTGGTACTAGATGCGCAAGCACTCACTACCGCATAGTTTGGACCACGAAAACCGTGGCGCATGGAGATGAGTCCGGCAGCAATGTCCAAGATCATTTTAGGAATGAAGAAGGGATTGAAACGTGGTGTTCCATCGCCTTTGGCGAAATTGATCACTTCTTCCTGGAAAGTAGTTAAACCACCAATACCACTAGCGAAAATAACGCCCACGCGGTCGATATCTACATTGTCTTTGGAGATACCTGCATCAGTCACAGCCATTTCACTTGCAGCAATAGCTAATTGAGCGAAACGGTCTGTTTTACGGGCTTCTTTCTTATCCATGAATTGGGTAGGATCGAACCCTTTGATCTCACAGGCAAAACGTGTTTTGAATTTGGAAGCGTCAAATAGTGTTATGTTATCAGCACCAGATACACCATTGATCAGACCTGTCCAATATGAATTGAGATCATTTCCAAGGGGTGTAAGGGTTCCTATTCCGGTAACAACAACGCGCTTTAATTCCATGTTCAAAACCTGTTTAAGTGAGCATCCGCCTTTTGTGGCCCGAAGCCGCAGAAAGGCGGATGCATGAAATTATTCCTTCAATAAAAATATGCTCTTACTTAGCGTGCTCTTCCAGGTAAGCAACGGCCTGACCAACAGTAGTGATGGTTTCTGCCTGCTCATCAGGAATAGAGATATTGAATTCTTTCTCGAATTCCATAATCAACTCCACGGTATCCAGAGAGTCTGCACCGAGGTCGTTAGTGAAAGAAGCCTCATTGGTAACTTCGGCCTCGTCAACCCCTAACTTGTCAACTATGATTTTCTTTACTCTTGTTGCGATGTCTGACATTGTAAAAAGTTTTTGTTACAGCCGCAAAAATATACTTTTTGTCAAATAAGCAATCTTTTCGGGCATATTTGTTTCCACAACCAAAAACACTCCATTTTCACCCCTTTTTATTGCTTTTCAGGTATTCTTTATATTAAAATGATTCTTATCTTGTATCCCCTTCCCCCTCTACTATGGCACTAAAACTCATTGACCACGGCTCCAAGGAATACCAACAAATGGTAGAACTACGCTATCAGATCCTGCGTAAACCGCTCGGACTTGGCTTTACCATGGAGGAACTGGAAAAGGAAAAAAATGAGATCCTCATCGGCTGTTTTGATGAAGAAAAGCTGGAAGGTTGCTGTATGCTTAAAGATGAAGGCGAAAAAACGGTTCGTTTACGTCAGATGGCTGTTCTTTCCGGACTGCAGGGAAAAGGGATCGGCAGGGTATTGATGATGTTCGCTGAAAATATTGCCCGCGATCGAGGCTACAAACGACTCACCATGCATGCCCGCGGATCAGCAGTAGGTTTCTACGAAAAACTAGGCTACAATATCTGCAGCGATGAATTTTTTGAAGTGACGATTCCACACTATATCATGGAGAAAAACTTGTAGAAACAGAAGAACAGAGGAACATTCAATAATGAATAACCAAGTATTTGGAAATTGTACATTCCTCTGTTTCTCTGCTCTTCTGTTTATTGAATCTTCCTCTTCAACAGCCCTCTCAGATCATGTCTAAATTCTTCTCCCATATTTTCTTTAGGAACAAGAAAAAAAGATTTACTGTCGAAGTAGAGATGAAAGAAATGTGGGCTTTCAAAATAGCGTGAAAACTTTTTCCATTCCCAATCTACATAGCCACGCTCATTTTCCAAACGGATATGTTCATCCGTGAAATCAATGATGAAATCATCTTTGAAAGTTTGTGCTTTCTTATAAATGTTATTAGGAAGGATATACCAAAAAGATGCCATCAGCATGATCCAAATAAAAGAACCTAATAAAAAGGGTTCCGGTCTGATTTTTTTTAGGTAGAACAGTACCGCTGCTGCAATCGCAAACACATTCACCAGTACCATCAATACCCTGATCTCAGGTTTCTGCACAAAATGATAGCGCAATGCCTGTATCACTTTTTTCTTATCGTAGGAAAAGCTGACTTGCATGGCGCAAAGATAGGGGGATGGTGAATAGCTTATAGGTCATAGCATATGGTTAATACAGGCATTTCTTTCTATCAGCCATATGCTATGACCCATAAGCTATCTGCCTTTTTTTTACTAATTTGTTATCCCACAATTTTCAATTCCCTAAAACTACTTGCATGAAATCATTCTTTGCAAAGCTGCTTTTCCCGAAAAACGGAGGGCACTTTTATCTCAGTATTGTTTTTCTTTCTGCCTCATTCATCAGCCAGGCTCAGGGTACAAGACTACTTCGTCAACCCGATATCAGTGCTTCACAAGTTGCCTTTGTGTATGGAGCTGATCTTTGGGTGGCGGATCTGAACGGACAAAATGTTTTGCGTTTAACGAGTACACCTGCTGTGGAAAGTGAACCGCATTTTTCTCCTGATGGACAATGGATCGCTTTCACCAGCGATCGAAGTGGTAGTAATGCAGTGTATGTGGTATCTGCCAAAGGTGGTGAAGCTACCCGTGTTACTTGGCATCCCGCCAGCTCTGTAGCACGTGGATGGAGTAATGATGGTAAAAACATTCTCTATTCCTGTGAGAGAGAAACAGCGCCTACCGCTCACATGCGTTTATGGTCTGTACCCGCTACCGGTGGACCGAGCAAACTACTCTCACGCCAATGGGGTAATGATGGATCGTATAGTCCGGATGGCACCAAGCTCGTGATCGATAAAATGGATCGTTGGGATGTGGAATGGAGGGCTTATCGTGGTGGACAAAATACTCCGCTGATCATTTTAGACCTGGCCACACAAAGTGAAACATTACTCCCCAATGATCGCACCATTGATATTCAACCGCTGTGGCTGGGAGAACATATTTATTTTCTTAGCGACAGAAATGGCGGTGTTGCCAATATCTGGAGTTATCATACCACAACAAAAGCATTGACCCAACTTACTTCTTTTAAAGGTGCTGATGTTAAATGGTTATCAGGCAATGGAAAAAAATTGATCTATGAACGCGAAGGATGGCTGCATCAAATAGATCTGAATGGATCTAATAGCAAACAACTCAGCGTATCAGTGGTAGGTGATTTTCCTTGGGCTGCCCCTCGCTGGGAAAATGTGGGCAACCGTATTGCACGCGCTAGTTTGAGTCCAACAGGCAAAAGAGCAGTGATGGAAGCACGTGGTGAAATTTTTACGGTGCCTGTTGAAAATGGTGATGTGCGCAACCTCACCAAAAGCAGTAACACTGCCGACAGAGCCCCGATCTGGTCTCCCAAAGGCAATGAGATCGGATGGTTCAGTGATGCCGGAGGCAAAGGTTATGCATTGATGATCGCTCCGCAAGATGGTATGGGTAAAACACGCAGCATTGCCATTGGTGCATCTAAAATGGCATGGACACCTACTTGGAGTCCGGATGGCAAATACATTGCTTTTGTAGATGATGATCTGCGTATTCAAGTGGTTGAATTGGCGACAGCTACCATCACCACTGCTGATGTGGGTGGTATCAATATTGAACGTGGTGGTATGGGTATTACCTGGAGTCCGGATGCACAATGGTTGGCTTATAGCAAAACCGGTACAAATATGTTACGTGGCATCAAAGCATGGAATGTAAAAACAAAAACCATCCTCAATCTTACCGATCCTTTTGCAGATGCTTTCTCTCCTGCATGGGATAGAGATAACAAACACCTTTACTTTCTTGCCAGTACTGATGTTGCACTCGCCAGTGGTTGGGCCAATACCAGCTCTCAAAATGCAAGACCGGAATATGAAGCTTATGTGATCAACTTGAGAAAAGCGGATCTTTCTCCTTTCAAGCCTAACAGTGATGAAGAAGAAGTAAAAGCAGAAGAGAAACCCAAAACAGATAAACCGGAAGAAAAACCAAAAACGGATGCAAAGCCTAAAGAAGATAAAGATGTTGTGATCGACATTGAACATATCGATCGCAGAACCATTCCTTTACCACTGCCTAAAAGAAATTATGGTGCCATTTATGCCGGTCCAAGTGGCAGCATCTTCATCAATGAGTTTGTTCCGAACAGACCTGCTGTTTTACATAAGTTCACATTGGAAAGTAAAGAAGCCAAAGAATTTACTAACGGCGCAGGTGGTATCAGTATTTCTGCTGATGGTAAAAAAATGTTGGCCTTTCAACAAGGAAGTTGGAAGATTATTTCTACCGGCGGACCTACAGGTGCCGATGCGAAAGCTCTGAAAACAGATTTGCGTATGCAACTGGATCGTGGTGAAGAATGGCAACAGATCTTCAATGAAGCATGGCGCTATGAGAGAGATTTCTTCTACGATCCAAATATGCATGGACGCGATTGGGATGAGGTATACAAACGTTATGCACCACTCGTTCCTTTTGTAAAACACAGAGATGATCTGCGTTATATCCTTGATCAAGTGAATGGTGAATTGAGCGTAGGTCACAGTTTTGTGGGTGGCGGGGATTATCCATCAACCGACAACTCCAGCGTTGGATTATTAGGTGCCGACTTAGTGATCGATAAAGGGCGTTGGAAAATTGCACGCATCTACACTACAGAAAGTTGGAACCCCGGATTGAGCAGTCCATTAGACAGACCCGGTATTAAAGTAGCAGTCGGTGATTATATCGTTGGTGTTAATGGCAAAGAATTAACTGCCAATGATGATCCTTATCAATTCTTGGATGGTACTGCAGATATTCAAACGGTATTACACATCAACAAAACCGCTGAATTTGAAAACCATTGGACTGAGATCGTAAAACCTATTCGCAATGAAACAGCTTTGAGACAAAGAGTATGGGTAGAAGATAACAGAAGAATGGTAGACAGTTTAAGTGGTGGCAAACTTGCCTATGTGTGGGTGCCGAATACTGGTCAACCCGGCTTTGTAAGTTTTAACCGATACTATTTCGCACAACAAGATAAACTCGGTGCTGTGATTGATGAACGCTACAATGGTGGTGGTTTATTGGATGATTATATGGTTGATCTGATGAATCGCTCTTTGCGTGCTGCATTGACCAATGAAGTACCGAATGGTAAGCCTATGCAATTACCCGCCGGTATTATGGGACCAAAAGCATTACTCATTAATGAACTGGCAGGCTCAGGTGGTGATTATTTTCCATGGGCTTTCCGTCAACAGAAAGTAGGACCATTGATTGGTGCAAGAACATGGGGCGGACTCGTAAAATCAAGTGTACACTATGCGATGGTAGATGGTGGAACATTGACTGCTCCTGACAATGCAGTATTTGATCCCATCAACAGAAAATGGGTAGCAGAAAATGAAGGGGTAGCTCCGGATATTGAAGTGAGACAAGATGCACAATCACTGCAAGCCGGTAAAGACCCGCAATTGGAAAGAGCCGTGAAAGAGTTGTTGCAGATACTGGGAAATAAATCTGCATCAGAGATTAAAGTGCCTGCTTATCCAACGCCTGCGAAGCCGAAGAACTGATAGAACAGAGGAATGTCGAATGTCTAATGTCCAATTTCGAAGTTGGGTATTGGATATTCGACGTTCTTCTTTTTACACAAACGATATACGGAACAAAACAGCAATAAATCTATCATAGCAAATGATCATGAAAAATCAATTCATTCTACTCATCTGTACCTGTATGATTCTATGGAGTTGTCAAACAGGTCATCGAATCTATGCTTCTACGCAGGGTCATGAATTATTCAAAGTGACCATCTTCTATGCAAATGGAGATGGCAAAACTTTTGATATGAAGTATTATGAAGATAAGCATATGCCGATGGTGGCATCTTTCCTAGGTAAAAACCTACAGTTTTACGAAATTGATAAAGGGATTTCCGGAAGAACCGCTAATGATCCTATCCCTTTTCTTGCTATCGGATATTTCTACATCAAAAATATCAAAGACTACAACGATGCCATTGCTCAAAATAGAGAGGCGATCGTCAATGATTTTAAGAATTATACCAATATTCAGCCCGTCATTCAAATAAGTGAGGTGAAACAGGTGAGGAAATGATGAGTAAAAAGATGTTAAGTAACAATAATTAAATTAGGTTTTATTTCTCGCTCAATGCTTTTAGCAAAACAGAATAGTAGTTTAGTAGATCATTATGAGAATAAAATTTTTGTACATAGCCGCCTTATTTCTTTTTGTTTCTTGTGGTCAACAAAACAAACAATCTAAAAAAACAGATCCAACTACCACCGATAGTACTGAGGTTGTAACCACAACCGATAAATCAGTAAGGTTTCTTTGGCGCGACAGCAGTGCTGCCATTGTGATCAACCAAGATTTTAGTAAAACAATCACCAATCCTGAAAAAGCAGCATTAGGTTATGTAGCTACTTTTATCGGTAATGAATGCGAATGGGATGGTAATCCGACAAAAGACAGAACCAATTTAAAATGTGAAATCCTAACTGCCTTAAACCTAGGCTACCAATGTTCAGAAAAACATCTTGGATTTCTTCAACAATGGTTTAAAAATGATACAATAGTTTTAAAGGAATTAGCCTCTTGTCCAACAACCCCCAATACATCCACTATTCAAGATACTTTTGAAGAAATTGTTTTGACAACAAAAGGAAATGATATCACAGTATTCTTTAAAGCTACTGGCATCAATCTGCGCGAACAAAAAGAGTGGAGTTGGTCAGAAACGGATCATTTCAAAGTAGAAAACGATCATATACAATTGATCAGAAAAGAAAGATCAAAAGTGAAAGTCGGCCACTTTAATGCGGATGTAAAATAATGATGGGCCACAGATTTTTATGATTGTCATGATTGGCGCTGATTATGTATTACTATCATAAATCATCATAAAAATCTGCGTTCCATCACTCACTTTTTAGTGTGATCAACCCTTATTTGGGCATTCGATGTTCCTCTGTTTCTCTGTTGTTCTGTTTTCTTCCCCCCGCAATCGTTTTCGGAAAAAATACTTGCTACAACACTCTTACAGCTCACTGAAAGCAGTTAATTTACAAGACTAACACCAACTGCTTGTCATGCATATTACTAAACCTCGTTTGAGTTTCTGGCAGATCATTAATATGAATGTCGGATTCTTTGGTATCCAATACAGTTTTGGATTACAACAAACAGCTGTTAATCCACTCTATAGTTTTTTGCACGCAAAACCGGAAGATCTTCCACTACTCAATCTCGCCGGTCCCATGACAGGTCTGCTCATTCAACCTATTATTGGTGCATTGAGTGATAAAACCTGGCATCCTCGCTGGGGTCGTCGTAAACCTTATTTTTTAATCGGTGCCATTTTCTGCAGTCTCTGTTTATTTGCCTTCCCATTCAGTCGCGCACTATGGATGGCGGTGGGTTTGCTTTGGATACTGGATGCTGCCAACAATACTGCCATGGAACCTTATCGCGCATTCATCGCTGATAAATTACCTGCAAGTCAAAGAGCACTCGGTTTTCTCACACAAAGTTTTTTTACCGGACTCGGTATCACCCTAGCCAACCTATCCTTATTCTTTTTTCAAAAAGTTATTACGGGCGAGTCTACTACTTCAGATGGACAAAGCGGTATTCCTTATTGGGTATATGGTTCTTTCTTCGTAGGTGCTGTATGCTCCATTGTATCGGTTGCATGGTCTGTCATTAAAACACCGGAGATACCTCCCACTGAAGAAGAACTCGCTGCACTGAGGGCTGAGCATAAAAGTTTTCTCACGCCTTTCAAAGAAATTTTTTCTTCCATTGCCCATATGCCCAAAACTTTGTGGCAATTGGCATTGGTGTATTTGTTTCAATGGTATGCCATGTTTTGTTACTGGCAATTCATTTCACATAGTATTGCCCGATCTGTATGGAATACGAGCTCAGAAGAAAATTCCAAGCTATATGAAGAAGCTGTTGGTTGGACAGGTCTCGTAAATGGATTTTATAACATTGTCACTTTTCTTTCTGCATTCGGATTGGTATGGATGGCGAGAAAGTTTGGTGCTAAAAAAGTACATATCATTTGTTTGGCCATGGCCTCACTTGCACTATTCATTTTACCATTCATCGAGAACAAATATTTACTCTTTGTTCCTATGATCGGCTTTGGTATTGCATGGGCGAGTATGATGGGGGTGCCTTATATCATGGTGGTAGGCAGTATCCCTAAAGAAAAATATGGCGTTTATATGGGTATCATCAACATGATGATCGTAGTACCCATGATCATTCAAACTCTTTCCTTCGGATATATCTATCAACATTTCTTAGGAAGTAATCCTGCTAATGCGATTTTATTTGCAGGTGCACTCCTACTCATCGCCGCACTCGCTACTATGCGTATGCGTGTTGAGAAAACAGATGAAGAGGTAGAGGTTTCGATGGGAGGAGGACATTGAGGCGTGAATTGTCAATTGTGAATGGTCAATTATAAGCTTGATACCCACCTTTCACAATTGACGATTTACAATTGACAATTGACCATTCACAATTCACAACATGAAAATACTTTGCATCGGAGAAGCACTGATCGACATGATCTGCACGGATAAGGGTAGCTCTTTGTCTAAGGGGCAACACTTTTTAAAAAAACCGGGAGGAGCCCCTACCAACGTGGCCGCAGCGATCGCTGCTTTAGGTGGCACTGTTGAATTAGCAGCCAAGGTAGGTAATGACCCTTTTGGTAAACAACTCATCGATGTGATGCAGGAATTTGGCGTATCCACTCGTTGGATGTTGCAAGATGCTACCGCCTTTACCACTTTTGCTTTTGTATCACTCATGGAAGATGGAGAGCGTGATTTTGTGTTCAATCGCGGAGCAGATGGACAACTCAGCAGAGAAGAAACGGATGCTATTCCTTTAGATGAAGTGAATATTATTCACTTTGGTTCTGCCACCGGTTTTCTACCCGGTCCTCTACAAGCTTCTTATCAAGGTATGTTGCAAAAAGCATTGATGCAGGATAATATCTTCATCAGCTTTGATCCTAATTATCGTCACTTACTGTTTCCGAACGATACACAAACTTTTATCGATCAATCCTGGAACTTTTTACAATCCTGCCATTTCTTCAAATTAAGTGATGAAGAAGCAATGCTCATCACGAATACACATTCCGTAACAGATGCTGCTCAAATATTGTTAGATAAAACCAATGCGGTATTCACGATTACGTTAGGAAAAGAAGGAACCTTACTTGGATTAAAAGGTAAAACGGAGATCATATCCAGTATCCCTGTTCAACCGGTAGACACCACAGGTGCAGGTGATGCATTTGTGGGTGCGGTATTGTATCAGTTGCGTGAGAAGGATTTGAGAAGTATTATCCAGTTATCACATCAAGAATGGAAACAGATCATACAAAATGCGAACAAAGCCGGCGCAAGAACCTGCGAGTATCTCGGGGCGATGGAAGCGTTTAAGCATTTGAGTAGTAATATTTTTGAATAAGGCCTGAAGCTACAAGCCGCAAGCTTCAGGCTTCAAGACCTTGACACAATTGGTAAGAGAAATTTATATCATCATCATTAAAAAAGCTTGTGGCTTGTAGCCTAAAGCGTGCAGCTAAAATGTATTCATTTTCTTTACACCAACGCATCTCCCGCCTTTGTACCCAGGAAGGACTTTCCGTTTCGGGTGATGATTTGCATTTTTATACGCGATTGTCAGCAAATGCAGCGGCTATTGATAGTCTGTATCAGTCTTTATACAGCAATCATCTAATAGCAGATACTTTATTCGAGAAATTATTATTGACACTCATTCATAATCATCAACAACGTTCTGCTACTTTGCGTAAGAGAGATGTTGAAAAAGCTTCCAAAGGTTCGTGGTTCCTGAGTAATGAGATTTGTGGTATGAGTTTGTATGTAGATCGTTTTTGTGGCACACTGCAACAATTACCCGAAAAGCTATCTTACCTAGAATCACTCGGTGTCAACTTTTTGCACCTTATGCCTGTGTTTGAAAGTCCGGAAGGTGAAAGCGATGGTGGTTATGCAGTATCTGATTTCAGAAAAGTAGACAAACGTTTTGGTACATTGGAAGACCTACGTGCAGTACAAACAAAAATGCAAGACAAGGAGATGTACCTAATGCTGGATATTGTGCTGAACCACACTTCTCATCATCATGAATGGGCGGTCAAAGCTAGGAAAGGAGATCCGGTGTATCAGGAATACTTTTATATGTATGATGACCGTACACTACCTGATCAGTTTGATGCTACCATGCCGGAAATATTTCCTGAAAGTGCGCCGGGTAGTTTTACCTGGTGTAAAGAAGCCAATAAATGGGTGATGACCGTATTTCATCAATACCAGTGGGATTTGAACTATACCAATCCGGCCGTATTCATTGATATGCTGGATAATATTTTGTTTTACGCAAATCTTGGTGTAGATATTCTTCGAATCGATGCACCTGCATTTATTTGGAAACAATTGGGCACTACTTGTCAAAATTTACCTCAAGCACATGATATCCTTCGATTGATTCGTCAATGTGTAGAAGTAAGTGCTCCCGGCATGGCTTTGTTGGGCGAAGCCATCGTTGCACCAAAAGAGATCATGAAATATTTTGGCACAGATCTATATACCGCTCGTGAATGTGATGTCGCATACAATGCCACACAAATGGCTTTACAATGGGATGCTTTAGCAACGGGTGATACAAGAGTGATGCTTGCAGCACAGCAAGATCTATTACAAAAACCTTATGGCTGCACTTGGATCAGTTATACCCGCTGTCATGATGATATTGGTTTAGGATTTGAAGATAGTTCCATTGCTGCTGCCGGATTCAATGCCTATGAGCATAGAAAATTTTTGAAAGATTATTATTCGGGTGTTCATCCCGGCTCACAAGCCTCGGGAGCGCTCTTTTCTGTAAACCCTAAAACACAGGATGCACGCATTAGTGGATCATTGGCTTCTTTATGCGGATTGGAAAAGGCATTGGAATCATCAAACCAATCCTTGATCGATATAGCTGTAAAGAAAATTTTATTGATGCAAGCTCAAAGCTTTTTTGTAGGCGGCATTCCGATGTTGTTTTATGGTGATGAAGCCGCTTATACGAATGACTACAGTTATTTGAAGGATCCCGGTAAAAGCTATGACAACAGATGGATGCATCGTCCATTGATCGATTGGAAGAAGAACCAAAAAACCAATGAAGCAGGCACCATCGAACACCGTATTTTCAGTGGTACACAAAAATTGTTGAAACTAAGAAAGCAATTACCGGTAACTGCAGATCATAAAAATCTACGCTGGATCACACCACATAATATTCATGTATCAGGTTTCATCCGTTCATTGGGTGATGATCATTTGTATTGTTTATTCAACTACAGCAATAAAGCCGCCTATCTTACCTGGTATGCTTTCAAAGAACAAGGATACCAGATCGAAAATCTATATGATCATTGGAATGAAAAAAGGTACTCAGTAGGCGCAGACTATGAGTACCTTGTTATTGAGCCGTATTCGTTTTGTTTGTTAGGTACTAGGTACTAGGTACTGGGTCATAAGGTTGTCAATGTTTATATCCCAAAACCTAGTACCTAGCACCTTGTATCTAATCCGCTCCATCCGTCTTCGCTCTGTTCACAGCATAGGCACCAACCTTGTTACCGGTTTCTAATCCTTTTTCACAGTCACTACGATAGTGAATACCACCGTACATTCTGGAGATAGAAGCTTCTTTAGCCATGGCATCATATGCCTGTGCCCTTGATGGCACTATATGACTAAGTATGGTAGCCGCTGCTGCACTGAAAGTAGAGTGCCCGGAAATATACGCAGGGAAATTAGGTAAGCCTGTTAATGTTTTTATTTCAGGATTTAATTGACTAGGCCTTGGGTTGAAATAAAAAAACTTAGTATCCCAGCATACTATAGCAGCATCCATCATGGCCATATTCAGCAATGCCATATTCCTCGCCCAACGCACTTCACTATACCCTTGTTTGATAAAGTCGGCATCAGCAATGGCTCCCCAATGTCCGGGAGGTGTAGGTGTTGCGATACCATCAGCCCACAAATGAGTGATGCGAATTCTTTCAGCTGTTGGATTTTTTACAAAGTCTAGTATTTCTGCCAATTCTTTTTTCATTTGCTCACTGCCTGTTGAAGGTGGTGGCCCCGGTCTTAAAGTAGGGGTTGTCGTTTCATCGAACAGAAAAGGTCGCACATTACCAAAACCCGGTAGCATTGGCGGACGTTTGGGTGTTTCCAAACTGATCCAAGGGATCTCTCCTCTTGCAATCGTATTCGTTTCCAAAGCTGTCCAACTCGCTTGATTACCTGCAGCAGCACCAGCCCTATCAGCTCTTGCTCTTGCAGTAAATTTTTGTGCCACCAATCTACCTAAAGCTTCTCCGGCTTCGATATCACTTCTTGTAGCAACTCCTGCCATGATCTTAGAAAGCTTTTGTTCATCTGCTTTTTGCTGAATAAAAGCGATCTCACCCGGGAAAAGAAGTTTCATCATCTCAGCCGTAACACCTGCAAGCACCGCATCCTCAGATGGATAAGAAGGCAGATCACTCATCGGTAATTTTGATTTGATAGAAGCATCTGTTTTATAAGGCGCGGGTCTGTTGTACAGTTTCTTATAATGCCAAGCCGCTACTAAAGCATCATATTGTGCCGCACTTACATAAGCATAAGCTCTTGCTGCATAAGGTGGATTGGCAAATGGAAACAAAGGATAGGCAAATGGGTTATTTGCACTTGGAAAAGGATAAGTGCCATCTGCATTTTGATAAGGAGGTAAATTGTATTTAGCTACCAATTGTCTCATCAACTCATTCCATCTCAATACACCACCTGCTCCCCAATACTTAATAGCTTCTTCCTGAGACGCAGTCAGATCACGCTGGTAACCTTTGATCTCATTCAGTTCTGCGATATAACCGGGTGTAGTAACTGCTGCAGGTGCTGCTACCGGAAATTCTGTAGGACCTGTCATTAAAATAGGCCTCCACAATCCGGCATCTATATCTGTTTTAGCAGGCGCCAACATGGGTACATCATCTGTTGTATTTGGAACATCTTTTGAACATGACAGCTGCACCATCAGAAAGATGACCAATAGTAAAAATGAAATATTCTTTTTCATGGTTTATTTTTTTGAAGTGTCAGCTTTTTCTTTTTTCTTTTTTGGAGAGAAGTCTAGGATATAGAAAACACCGCCGCCTATATTAGAAGCTTGCCCCATATTCCTTCCACTTAATGTTGCATTGGCGTTGGCAATGAGTGATAATCCGTCTACCCCTTTCAGGTTATACTTGAAATTCACTCCCAACATTGTAGCATTCATTCTATTACTGACAAAAGGCATGTTATTTCTGGTAATATCGAAACCTCCGAGTGTTGTCCATTTGTTCCATACAGCTTCAGCGATGATTCGACCGGTTCTATAACCTGCACGGATGTTGATGGAAGAGGCATCAGGCATCGCTACTTCATTGGTTTGGTGTAATTGTGTAGTGTAATAGAGCTCTCTGTCTAGTGTTACTTTATCTCTAACTACATACGTTGCAGATGCAGTAGCGAACCAAGAACCGATCTGGTAATCTGCCATGGCTCTTAACGATAAAGTTTTACTACGTAAGCCAATAGACAATGGTAACAGATCAGGTGTATAATCAGATACCGGAACCGATACACCACCGATGGCATAAAAAGATAAAATGCTTTTACCAAACTCTTTTTCATAAGGCATCCATTTCACCCAAAGAGAGAGGTCTTGCAAACCTTGCATACCATGTAAGGTGCCCGCCGATGCTTTTGTTTTGATATAGGGTAATCCGAATAATACATTGAGTTTATCAGATACACCATAGTTACCCATATAAGCGATCATACTGGTAGAGACGGTACCTAAATTAAGATTATTTCTTTTTAAAGTTCCTTCCCAGTATTGATCCCAACTGCTGTAGTTGTACATCAAACCACTACAGTAATTATTTTTTGCCATCATGATGCCATCAATCTCAGTTTGAGCTTTTGATGGAATACATGCAGCCATTGTTATGATCAGTAAGCATGCTATACAAGCAATGCTTGTTTTGAATATTTGCATGATGAATAGTTTAGTTGAAAAAATTGTAGTGATGGTTGAGAGTAGTTAGTTGACAGTTCAGAGAAGACCACTCATTTTTCTATCAAATAACAACTGTCAACTAAACTAAAACCTAAGACTCATCCCCACATTTACTGCCAGATCTGCAAATGCTGCATCACCTTGAGCGTATACTCCTGTGATCTTTGTTCTTTGCTTATCGGCATAGCTTTGAGTGCGACTGCGTTGTACTGCAAATGGCACATAAGCATAGAGATTTAGTTTCTTCACAGAATAAGTGATCCCGGGTTCTATTGATTTTACATAACCGGGTCTACGAAATCCATAGCTGCCGCCGATGAGATCAGAAGAAGGTACTGCCTCATGTCTGTATCCTGCAGAAAAAGTAAATCGATTGATGGTGTAGTTAGCTCCAAAACGAACCATATATTGATCGGGCACACTCATTACATCACTGCCATACTGTAATGCAGTAGCAGA
The DNA here is from genome assembly GCA_965279585.1 of Sediminibacterium sp. Lineage (GTDB taxonomy): Bacteria > Bacteroidota > Bacteroidia > Chitinophagales > Chitinophagaceae > Sediminibacterium. The sequence goes on from OZ257248.1 coordinate 3,104,185, forward strand.
AGTTGCTCCACCTCTTGATGTAGATACTCCATTGTGTTCTCTTGGATTTAATAGGTAGAAGAAATTACCATAAAGACTCAGCTGTCTGTTAATGGTTTGAAATGCATTGATCTCAGTTGTGAATCCTGTACCACCATCTCCCAATTGAATGGATTGATCGACGGGACCCAATACCCTTGTTCCTGTATTGGTATAAAAATGATCCATTACACGATAATCACCCGTTGGTAGTTTGATACCAAGACCTGTTTGTAAAGCAAACTTTTTGCCTTTTGACGGATCTGTTACCCAATAGTAACCTGATACTCTTGCATCACCTAAACCAAAAGAAGTAGTAAGGTGACGTGAAGCACCGCCATGTTCATATAGAGAAGTACGTGTATTAGAGATCATTGGAATACTGAATGCCATTGACCATCTGCTATTGAATACACGGATCAAGCTCATATCAACAGTAATATTATTATTGATCACCTGAGTGTTGTTGGCAATACGTTGTTTTTGTTCAACGGTTCCAACGTAGTGACGAAAAGAATTGAAATAGCGGGTATTCAGATTGAGTGTCCACTTACTGGGAACTGTATCAGAACCCTTATGGTCAATGGTACACAAGCCTCCAACACCACGTATAGCTACACAACCCTGCGCATTTGCATGGGTATATGCAAGGAGTGAAAAGAATAATATAAAAATTAAAGATCTCATTGTTTTGGTTTTAGGCACAGCAATGCGACGTACTATTTTAGTAACGCCAAACTGCCAGCTGATTGTCTGTTATCGTTATTTCTTCATTTTAAGTCTGTCAACGATGAGTCTTCCGACACGTTGACCTAAATCGGTACTAACAATACAGGAGCTGTGATAATGAATACCACCATAAAACCTTGCCCAGTTGTTTTCCTCCGCTGCATGTCTAAAAGACTTGAACGAACGATTGGGTATGCCAAATTCCAATTCAGTGGAATCAGTGTAAGCGAAATTATCCCCGAACACACTTGTCAGTGCTTCTGCAGCAGCTGATGATATGGTAGAGTGTCCACAAGTATATTCCGGGAAAGCAGGAGTTTGCAAATAAGGTCTCCAGTTGGGATCTATATATTCATTGATAATCGTTTCCGGACGTGCAGTATTGTACTTATACTTTACATACCAAGACTGAATAAATGCATCAAATAAGGCAATGGATGTTTTTGCCACTGCATATACATGTGTGGCGAAATCAGCATTGGCTTGTTTACCGGCAATACCTACAATACTCATCCAGTGACCCGGAGGTGAGAATTTTTTACTGCCAAACATCACATGACCGGTTACATTCATCTTGAAAGGATTATCATCCCAAAATTCTGCAATATGTTTCTGCTCTGGTGTTAAGCTATCAATGGCATTTTTTATGGCTATCACTTCCTGATAGTATTTGCTTTTCTTATCTGACATATTAAAGACCGGTGGCGGTGGCGGATCAAAAATTCCGGCACTGTCTATCACCAAAGTTCTTATTTCATGCCAATGAGGTTCAACCGCAGTGGCATACATAGGAGGCGTGGGTACCCAGCGACCGGGTATCTTTTTAACAGCATACTTTTCTGCTCCGCGTGTTTCCAGATAATTATCTTTCTTACTCCAACGGATAATATGCATGCTGATACTATCAGCCAATTTTCTTGATGCCTCTTCTATTTTTTTACTCAAGCCTTTATCTCTGGCTACTTGTAGGATACTGTCTTCATACAATTTCATACTTCCTTCCGGAAAAGTAACCGACTCTCCTACTTTCATATACGCCATTAAAGTGGCCAACTCAATATCCGCATCTTTATCGATTGTTGAGATATTGGGCTGTTGAAGTCCTTTGAGTTGTCCGCCCAAAGAAGTATACTGATCAGGATAAGCAGCGGCAATTACTTCGTACGCTGCAATAGCGGCATATACATAATTGCGTGATGCAACCATTGGCGGGAAATTATTTCCCATCACAACAGTATTTAGTTCGTGAACAGTATGACTAAAAAGGGCAGGGTCATGCAGGAAATTCTTGTACTCAGTTGACTGTTTACATGACTGAATGCATATAAGCAGCATGAGCCCACCTAAGAGCTTTTTCATAAAACCGGTTTCTAAAATAAAATCAGATAAAAAAATACATGCTTAATGAACCAACATTAAGCTTGTGGCGGGCGTTCTAAACGAGTTGTATAATCAGACAGATAAGCGGTTTCTTGATCCACAAAATGAACCTGACGCTGGTTAGCATCCCTAAACTGCCAGGAAAAAGAATGATCCCCGGTAAAGTCCAGAATGGAGAATTTAAGAACCGTATGCTGATTGGAAGATTTTTGAGTGGTATTGGAACTGGTATAATCTCCGGCTAAGCGGAAAAAATCATCCCGTGCATTTCTGATACCGATCTTTTGAATATTGGGTACACACAATAGTTCCAAAGAATCTTTATAGAAACGTCTTTTTACAAAATGATAAGTAACGCCATTGATATCTACCTCTCCGGATGCATTCTCAAATTGTTCCGAGTTGGTTCCATAAGGTGTACTGGCCGGAACTTTGATATGCAATAACATTGCTTCATCATAGATATCATCATATAGATTTGCCTGAAATGCTTTATCAGAAGCTGTTTCCATATAATTCAACAGCATTCTGTAACCGCCCAGACTAAAGAGCAGTAAACTAAGGGATACTATCGTGGCAAGCCTTTTCAACTCATTAAAAATAAATGTTTTTACTGAACCACCAAGGTTTTTTTGTCGGGCCCGATACCTGTAAGCGTTAGTTTTTTCCAGTGTTTGGGTAATACGGATTTGACCTGGGTAATTCCTTTGGAAGTAATATCAATACCCCCAAAACCCATGAGTACACTTTGCAAAATCCCCCCTGCCCCCGTTGCAAAATAAGGATTGGTTCCACCCTTGGTTTCCGCGATCACCCTGAATGGGGGATTTAGATTGGGTTCATAAGATTCCTTGAAGAATTTCAACGCTTTATCTGCATTCCCTAGGCGAGCATAGAGGAGTGTGAAGATGGCCTGTGTCATCGCAGGTGTACCTTCATTGGGTACCCGTACTTCATAATATTCCAAATCTTTCAACACCTGCTTTGGATCCGATACTTCCTTTAAGGGGTAGGCTAACAGATTCACATCTCCCTGTTTAATTCCCTCTCCCTGATAAGTAGCATGTTCTCTGGTAACACCATTCTCCATTTTCAGAATAGGAATATTCTGTGCTACATGCAGCCAATCTGCATCAGCCTTCATTCCAATCAAAGCAGCCGCTTCTGTTGCATAGTTCAATACGGCTTTAGCTGCGGCATTGGTCCATGCATTATTGTCTACATTCTCAGCCCATTCATCTGCCGCGACTACATTTTTGATATCATATTTACCCGGAGCATTTCTCTCTACCCTACTCGCCCAAAAATCTGCTGTTTCTTTTAAGATCGGCCAGCCTCTTTCTTTTAACCATTCTTTATCCTGTGTTACACAATAATAATTCCATGCTGCAATTCCCACACAAGCAGTAATATGATGCTCGAATGGACCACTCAATGCCCACACCGGTGTTTCTTCTACGCCTGTTGCCGCACTCTCCCACGGGAACATGGCTCCTTTATAACCATGACTAAATGCATTCTTTTTGGCAGCAGCCAATCGGTTAAAGCGGTATTCCACCATACTCTTCGCCATAGCAGGTTGTAGTACCAGCAATGCAGGGTACATCCAAAGTTCTGTATCCCAGAACACATGTCCGTTATACCCTAGCCCACTCAGTCCCATTGGAGATGGACTATAATCGGTCCCTTCTCTTACAAAAGAATATAAATGATACATCATGCTATGAATATCCTGTTGCGCTTGTGGATCACCATCAATTTGAATATCACTTTTCCAAAGATCATTCCATGCTTTTCCATGGAATGACAATAAACGATCTCTGCCTTCCAGCTTCGCAAAAATGGTCATGCGCTCAGCTTCATTTAGTGGATCATCGTGATGTGCACTTGTGATGGAAGACCCTGCTATTGAGAAGCGATAGGTGTTTCCGGCTTTCAGGGTTTTATTGAACTTCATCAGATGCATATTATTATCCCACATCTCATGAATGACACGTGGCTCTTCTCCATGATGTTCGGAAAAAAGAAATGTATTGGATGCACACATTAATAATTTACCCGTAGGGCTCTTCGCTGCTGACGTAAGCAGGCTAATGGTTACATGTGGGCGATCAATTTCATTATAATAATTCTGAACATCTTTCAAAGCATCCGGAGCTTCCATAACACTGGCAGCATTGACCAAAATATCTTTTTTTGCTTGTATAGAAACATCCATCAATACAGTAAAAGGAAGATGGCGTAAGGAATAATATGAATAAGTGATGGTGGCTTTATCACCATAATCAAAAGAACAGGTAAAAGAAGCTTTTTTCATATCCAGTTCCTGCTTCATATTTTGTACCTCGGAAGCGGATATATTTCTGCCATCAATCCCCAACTGCATATTCAACAAATTAAAACTGCGCAGAAAATTACTGACCCTTCCACGACCGTATTGATCATAGGCTCCTGCCAAAACCACCTCTTTTACTTTAAAGGGTTCCGGAGATGATACAATACCGATCATACCGTTCGCTACGGTAACTCCATAATAGTTAGATGGGTTTACAGAAGAGACTGTAAGCTTCCATGGATCCTGGGATTTTACTGGTGTAATTCCAATAAAAAAGATTAGCAGGTAAAACAAGTGCAATCGTTTCATAATGCGTATTTTGCAAGTACTGACGTCTGCTCAAATTTATTCTAAAACCCTGTATGAAATATATTTTTATTGTCGCAATCGTTTGCGTTTTTAGTCTTGCCTGTTCCAGATCATCCAAATTGCTGGAAGAAATAGACCCTGCAACATCAGGTTTGCAATTTTCCAATACGATCGTTGAAAATCAGGATCTGAATGTACTCAACTATGAATATATCTACAATGGTGGTGGCGTAGGTATTGGTGATTTCAATAATGACAGTTTACCGGATATTTATTTCACCGGCAACAGAACTCCCAATAAACTATTTCTGAACAAAGGAAACCTGAAATTTGAAGATATCACCGAACAAGCAGGCGTAAGTGGAAATGGAAAATGGAGTAAAGGTGCCAGCATTGTAGATATCAATAATGATGGACTTTCTGATATCTATGTTTGTGCTGCCGTTTTAGCTGATAGTAATGCAAGACGTAATCTCTTGTATGTAAACCAAGGCGTTAATACAACAACCGGTATTCCTGTATTTAAAGAAATGGCAAAAGAATATGGATTGGATGATATGTCTAATACCCATATGGCTGCTTTCTTTGATTATGATAATGATGGCGACCTTGATGTTTATCTTTTGATCAATGATTTAGATGGTACTTATCCCAATGAATTTCGCCCGATCCGTAAAGACGGAACCTGGCCGAATACGGATAAACTATTGGAAAATAATTATGACTCCAGCTTACAACACCCTGTATATACGGATGTTTCTACAAAAGCAGGTATTCTGATCGAGGGTCACGGTTTGGGTGTAAGCATCGCAGATGTAAATCAAGATGGCTGGAAAGATATTTATATCAGCAACGATTATCTCTCGAACAATATTCTATACATCAATAACCGTAATGGTACTTTTTCGGATCAATGTGCTGTTTACCTAAAGCATACAAGTAAAAATGCAATGGGGAATGATATTGCCGATATTAACAATGACGGTCTTGCAGATATTATTGAAACAGATATGATGCCTGCTGATAACTACCGGCAGAAAATGATGCATTCTGATATCAGCTATCAAACTTTTCAAAACAGTGATCGATATGGTTTCATGTACCAGTATCCACGAAATACATTACAATTAAATCAGGGGTTTATTTCTACTACTGTAGATTCCTTGCGTAGACCTGCATTTAGTGAAATTGCTTATTTCAGCGGTGTAGCTCATACAGACTGGAGCTGGGCGCCATTATTGATGGACGTTAACAATGATGGCTGGAGAGACCTCTTTGTAACGAACGGGTTACCAAAGGATATGTCTGATAAAGATTTTATGTCTTACCGTAGCAATGCTGTTGCCAATGCCCCCTTGGAAGAAGTGCTGAAACAATTACCGGTAGTGAAAATCAGTAATTATATTTTTCAGAATAATGGCGATCTGAGTTTTACAGATCGTACCAAAGAATGGGGTATTGATTTTCCGACTTTTTCTGCAGGTATGGCTTATGCTGATCTTGATAAAGATGGAGACTTAGATGTGGTGATCAATAACACCAATATGCCTGCTACTTTGTTAGAAAATAAAGAACAACAGCAAGAGAAGCCATCGAATTTCATACGCATTGCTCTACAAGGCCCCCAAGAAAACAAATCGGGTATTGGCGCATGGGTGCATGTGTATGCAAAGGGGATGCATCAGGTTACAGAATTTTCTCCTTACCGTGGTTATTTGTCTACAGTAGAAAATACACTTCATTTTGGTTTAGGGGCGCAAACAAATATTGACTCAATCCGTGTGATTTGGCCCAATGGTAATAGCGAGACAAAAAAGAACTTAAATAGTAATCAAACCATTATTTTCTCATCGGTTAATGCTTCCCCATTTACTCCTGCCGAATCTATTACTGATGAACCGATTTTTGAAGATATTACCGGAACCACCAAAATAAATTTCGGTTTTGCAGAACTAGACTTCATTGATTTTGATATTCAGCGATTACTATTACACAAACTCACACAGTATGGTCCTTCTCTTGCTGCGGGAGATTTAAATGGCGATGGAAAAGATGATTTGGTTGTTGGTGGAGGTTCTCCTTTTCACGCTTCCGTATTCCTGCAAAATTCGAATGGAAGTTTTGCTCGTAGTTATTTGCCCGGATATAAATCTCCTCAATATCAGGATGATGCCGGTATTAGTTTGTTAGATGCAGACAGAGATGGTGATCTGGATATATTCATTGCATCAGGAGGAGCAGAAAATCAACCACAGACCAAAGCATATACTGATCACTTTTATCTGAATGATGGTAAGGGGAATTTTACGGAGATCACTGCTGATTTTACAAATAATAGAACCACTAAGAGTTGTGTTACAGCATTTGATTACGATGCAGATGGCGATCTTGATTTGTTCATTGGTGGCAGAGTAATACCCGGAAAATATCCATTGCCTACGAATAGCTTTCTGTATAGGAATGATTCTGAAAAAGGAAAAATTCAATTTACAGATGTAACATCTAAAGTAGCTCCTGAACTATTAAATATTGGAATGATCACTGCTGCCTTATGGACAGATGCAGATGCCGATGGCAAGACCGATCTTTTATTAACAACTGATTGGGGCCCGATTCAGTTGTTCAAAAATATGGGTGGTACATTTTTAAAAACTAATACCACACTAAACAGCTACACCGGTTGGTGGAACAGTATTGTAGCAGCAGATATGGATAATGACGGTGATATTGATTATATAGCCGGCAACTATGGTACCAATGGCTTTTTACAAGCTTCTGAACAATACCCTCTTCGTGTTTACGCCAAGGATTTTGATAACAACTCTAGCTTAGATGCCGTATTCACACATTGGTTACCTGCCACCATTTATGGTGAGAAGAAAGAATTTCCGGTAGCAGGACGTGATCTGATATTAAGAGAAATGAGTGTACTAAAAGAGCGTTTCCCAAATTATGCAGGTTACGCTAACACAAGTATGAGTCAACTATTTCCTCCTGAAGTCATGAAAGATGCTTATCAATTAAGCGCGAATTATATGCAGAGCTGTTGGATTGAAAATAAGGGGGCTTTGAATTTTGAAGTACATGCACTGCCGGCAGCTGCACAAATAGCACCGATATACGGAATAGTTGCACGTGATATGGATAACGATGGAAGAATAGATCTGATATTAACAGGAAACGAGTTCTCAATGGCGCCATACTTAGGTAGACAAGATGCGCTGAATGGATTGGTATTACTCAATAAAGACAAAAACGTATTTAAAAGTTTATCTGTAACAGAAGCAGGATTTTATACGCCGGCGAATGGAAGGGCAATGGTTGAATTAATGATACAAGATCGAGTAAGTATTGCTGCCGGACAAAATAGAGATATGCTAAAATTATTTAGCAGTAAGCAATCCGGTTCATCATTTATAAAAGTAACACCTGAAGAAACACATGCGATTGTTAACCTAAAAGATGGCAAGAAAAGAAAAGAGGAATTTAGTTTTGGTCAAGGCTTTCATTCTCAATCTACCAGATTCATCACACTCCATCCGGGTATTTCTTCGGTTGAACTGTTTTCAGGAAGTAAAAAGTCAAGAACTGTAAATCCATAGTTGCATGAAAAGATGCTTGAAATCTAATTTGATGTATTGCATTCTTCTGTTTGCAACATTGAATAGTTGTAATACATCAGAGCAAAAAGATCCTACGATTATTAACGAGTTACAGTATCGCTGCGTTCAACAGCTTACAGATGTGATCGTTCATGATATCGTAAACCCACCGGTAGCCAGCAGGATGTATGTGTACAGTAATATTGCCTTTTATGAAGCACTAAGAATTACTGACCAACATTATACAAGCTTATTACCGGATCTCAAAGGATTTATCACGTTGAAAAGTCCGGATACTACCGTACAAAGAGATTATCATTTGTCTGCTATGATCGCTTTCATGAAAGTAGCTGAGGCATTGGTCTTCTCTAAAGATAGCATCCGAGCCGGTAGAGAATTATTATTGGATCATTTCGATCACCTAGACAAAAAAGTATATAACAATTCTATACAATGGGGCGAGGAAGTAGCATCAGTCATATTAGACAGAGCTTCTAAAGACAAGTATAAGCTTACCCGTGGCATGCCTAAGTTCAGTGTACTGAAAGAAATAGGTATTTGGCAACAAACACCTCCTGATTATGAAGAAGCTGTTGAGCCCAATTGGAGATTGATTCAGCCATTATTAATGGATTCAGCATCACAATTCAAGCCGGTAAGACCTCCTGCATATGACCTGAATCCATCAAGTCAATATTACAAAGAAGTAAAAGAGGTTTTGGACTTAAGCAATCAGCTTACTGAAGAACAAAAACTCATTGCTCGCTTTTGGGATGATAATCCTTTTGTTTCCGAACACAAGGGTCATTTGACTTATGGTAACAAAAAAATGACACCTGTTGGACATTGGATGGGTATTACAGGTCTATTATGTAAACAGACACAGAAAACACCCCTAGAAGTAGCCAGAACGTATGCATTAACTGCAGCTGCCATCTTTGATGGCTTTATTGCTACCTGGGAAGAAAAGTATACCAGTAAAACTGTTAGACCTGTTACGGTTATCCGTGAACACTTTGATTCTGAATGGAATCCTTTACTGCAAACACCTCCATTTCCTGAATATACGAGTGGACATAGTGTTATCTCTGCGGCTGCAGCTACTGTTTTAACGACTGTGATAGGTAATCAGTTTTCTTTTCGTGATACAACTGAATTGAAATATCTTGGATTAGAAAGGAATTTCCCTTCATTAGAAGCAGCGTCTGATGAAGTAAGTATGAGTAGGGTGTATGGCGGAATTCATTATCGATCGGCTGTGATGAATGGACAGAAACAAGGACAGCAGATCGGTGCTCATTTTGTAAAAACATTTCTACACCCATAATCTGTTGAAGTCTTTTATTAACGAATCACAGTAAACTTATTAATAAGGTAATTTTATTTTTCTGAACCAGTATTTTTGCGTATTAAATCAATGACAGGTCTTATGAAGCGTTTTGTATATGTAATAGTTGCTCTGATTGTAATTCTTGGGCTAGTTGGTTTTTTACTGCCTTCTCAAAAATTAACCAGTACTACAGCCAATGTCACCACACCTTTTGACGGAGTTTCAAGAGTAATCGTGAATAAACAATACTGGAAAAACTGGTGGCCTGGTACCGTAAGCAATGATAGCACCTTAGTATTTGAGAATGCCGAACTGCATATAGATATGTTATTACTCAATGGCTTTAAAGCAAAATCATTGAATACCAATATCCCGACTTTTCTAGAGCTGCAAGCTATCGCTACATACAATGCCGAAACTGCTTTGACATTCAAAATAACCTCTAGCTTCTCCACCAACCCATTCATTAGATTGTACCAGTATGTATTGTATCGTTCCGAACAGAAAAAATATGAGCAACTATTCAAGAATCTGAGTCTTTCATTTTCCAATGTAAAAAGAGTATATGGATTCGAAATTCAAATGGGAAAAGTGCCTAATGCATATTATGTATCAGTAAAAACATATCTGGATCATTATCCAACTACTGAAGAATTGTATGCAAATATCAACGAGGTTACAAATTTTATTCAATCAAAGAATAGCAAGGTGATGAATGAACCCATCTTTAATGTTTTTAAAGAAGGGGAAAACAAGTACCTCTTAATGGTTGCAGTGGCTTCTGATCGAGAAATACCTACACAAGGAAAGTTTCTTCAGAAAAATATGATGCTTGGCAATATTGTAGTTGCAGGAGTACAAGGAGGTTATGATGCGATCAATAAATGCAAAGAGGCCGTTCAATTTTATGTGAGCGACTTTAGAAAAGTATCCCCGGCTATTGCGTTTGAGAGATTGATCACCAACAGACTTCAGGAAAAAGATAGTAGTAAATGGATAACAACGATCAACTATCCCGTCTTCCAATAAATAATCAATTCTCTCCCAATACTACCACCGTATCATCATTTCTGGCCAGTATATAAGCTTGTTTGCCTGCTATTTTGATCGATCGGATATTGCGTACTTGCCCTTTGATACGTGCCGATTGTTTCGGTGATAGTACCATGCCTTTCCCTTTTTGATATTGCAACATATTTCCGAAATCAGCGTCTTGTCTACCGATCTCAACATTATTGCTATAAAAATTTCCAAAAGTCAACCATTGTGTCCCATTGGCTGATGTTATTTTTTGAATAGCTCTGACCTGGCTGAACTGTGTTTCAGTGGGTAAAGGATTAGCAGTATATGTACCATTGCCTTCATTCATTAGTAACATATGATCAAAACAATTCGCTTCTAATTGGTACGCCTTCTCAAACTTTTGTGGTGGGAACAATTCCTTTAATTCAGCTTTGGCAAAATCAGCTGCATAGAGATATTTTTTCCTGATGACAGGTATCGATTTCTCCAAAACCATTTTACTAACGAATGGTATTTCTTTACCATTAACATAATAAGTCATAAGCTGCTCTACCCTTCCATTATCGTCAAAATCATTCATATACATACGAACCGGAGCTTCTGCTGAAGCTTTAACCCGACTGTTTCTGCCAAAGTTACCTGCAAGAATATCGATATCACCATCTCCGTCAATATCATCGGCATAGATAGATTGCCACCATCCTTTTAGCTGTGTAATATTCTGCTTTACATATTTCTGACCAGTTCTTATGAAGGCATCGATACCACCCCAGTTATACGCTAACAGTAGATCTTTCTGTTGATCATTATTCATATCAATCCACTGTGCAGATGTTACCATACCCGGATTCATTAACTCATTGCTATAAGCAGCTGTTACATCTTGAAAATTTCCATACCCATCATTTAATAACAGATAGGATCTTGGTGGCATACCATAAGCCCAGGTAATAGAACGACCTGCGAAAAAGAGATCCATAAACCCATCTCCGTTAATATCCTGAGCCAGCACTTTACTTTGTGTATTCATGCCTCTTGGAAAAGCAAATTCTTTTTTTCGGAGATTCCCTCTTCCATCATTGAGGTATAATAAGGGTTGCAGGTGTTCATCATCTTCATAATATTCATTACCCCCCGTTGCAATAACAAGATCAATGGCCTGATCATTGTTTACATCAACCCAAATAGCATCTACATTTTCCCACACAATATCTTTCTCCAATGCAGGCTGTACAGAACGTATAAATTTTCCTTGCGGGGTTTGAAGAAATAATCCATTATTAGCTCCTTTGGAAGCTCCTACAAATACATCATCCAATCCATCTTTATTGATATCTGCAACTGCCAATGCAGGCCCCTCTGTTGAAAGCATATGGGGAATCAGCGGTTCTCTGTCAAATTCATTGAATACATTTTCTTCGTGTAGAAATTCTAAGCCGGTGATAGAAGTAATATCCTGTAATGCAGCAACTCCTCCATTTTGATGTAATCGCTGATCAAAATCAAATAAGGGCAGACCTTTATTATATTTTACTTGTACGGTTTTGCCTTTCACAATTTGTATTGATTGATATGTTCGATCCGGCCATATCAATAAGGCTGAATCTGGCTGAGTATTATTCAATCCTGCCAGTAATGGTAATTGCATGCTTGACTGAAACCCTCTTACTGGATATTGTTCATAGCTCTGCATCTGATCTTTTGAATAGATCAATAGCTTTGCTCCAAGTGCATTGCGATTCAGCTGATCACCTTCTAGGTGTAGCTTTATATAATTCTGAGAGGCCTGATCAGTATTGGTTTTATTTTCATAGACCAATACCGGATCATTGATATTGTTCACCACAACATCAAGATCACCATCATTATCTAGATCTGCAAAAACAGATCCATTGGAGAAAGTAGGCAGGTTATTTTTAATACTGTCTGTGATATTACTAAACTGTAATGATCCTTTATTTCTGTAAAACTGATTAGGCAACTTGATCTCAGGAAACTTACTGATCAATGCCAAGTCTTTATCTTCCAGTGTATTATTTTTTAATTTATCCTGTAACTCTCCTCCTGATACGTAATTGATATAGTCGATATCATTCATACGCTTAGGAATACCATTGGATACAAAAAGATCTTTCAGTCCATCATTATCGAAATCCATCCACAAAGAAGCCCAACTCCAGTCAGTAGCATGAATACCCGCATACTGACCTACTTCGCTGAAATATCCATTCTTTCTATTATACTGGAGATTGTTACGAGCGTACTGGTAGGTGTATCCGTATTGAAGTTTTTGTTGAAATATATTGTAGTCATCTTCTGCCATTGATCTCTTCAACATATACTGATCATAAGGCAACATATCCATAGAAATGATTTCCGGATACGCATCATTATTAATATCGGCTACATCAACTCCCATTGTGAATTGACTTGTGTGCATCAACTGCTCAGATCCTTGCTCAGAGAAAGTACCATTTTTTTGATTGATATAGAGATAATCATTTTCATGAAAATCGTTACCTACATAAATGTCAGGCCATCCATCTAAATTGATATCTGCAACAGCAACACCCAATCCATATCCTATTTTACTACCATTGATACCCGCTTCTTTGGTAATATTTACAAACCTAGAAACAGCGTTTCCCTTGTCATCTTTGATTTGATCATTTCTGTAAAGTCTTTGTCCTGCAAGCGAATCATAAGTGTTCAAGAAATTGGCCCTGGGTGCATAATTACCATCATGATTCACAGAATGGTTTAGTAAGAACATATCTAGGTCTCCATCACCATCAAAATCCAAAAAAGCAGATTGCGTACTGAATCCGGAAAAATCAAGACCATACATGGCAGCTTGATCCTCATAAACTGGAATACTATCTGTACCGATTCCTTTACAAACAAGCAGCTGATTTTTTCCTTTTAAGGTTTTAAAGTTGCCAACCCTACATACATAAATATCCAATAAGCCGTCATTATTGATATCTACAACCGAAACACCTGTACTCCATGCGCCATCGGCAGGTATACCGGCTTCCTTTGTTACATCTTTGAATTGTAAGTTCCCTTTGTTAAGATAGAGTTTGTTATTCTCTTGATTGGCTGCAAAAAAAAGATCGATCAGTCCATCATTATTAAAATCACCTGCACCTACTCCCGCACCATTATAATAATACATGTAAGAGAAAAGATTGAAGGAAGTCGCCGGATGAAGTGTATTGCTAAAATGTAGCCCTGTACGTTCATGATCTGCCAACTCAAATAAAGGCTTTTCTTTTTTACCGGAACAAGCGGTGATAATAAGAACAAGCAGGAAAAGACCTGTGTACAATAATCTGTTTTTCATTCCTCTTATTTTACTTTCCCTGATGGTTTATTAATTTCATTTCGATTCAAGAGATAATATACCGGTGTATTGTTATTCCGGGCGAATAGAATTCCTGTCTTATTCTTTTGCTGAATTATTGCCATATCCCTTACCTGACCTTGTACGGATAAACCAGATGCAGTTGTCGACATCGGCTCAAACTGATTATTACCTTTATTCAACAACACATGACCATAAGAAGCGTCAATACTGCAGAACTGTGGTAATAGGTCAAAGAAATTTCCCGCAAGGATAATGTCATTTCTACCGTCTTGGTTCACATCTGTAATAACGGATGCTTGTACAGAAGATAACTGTATCATATATGGAAGAGATATCAATGTAAATTGACCTTTCCCATTATTGATGGCAATAGAAGTTGCCGCATTGTTGACCGTTAGTTGTTGCGCACTTTTTAATCCATCTTTGAATACTTCTGCAATGGTTTTATTGGCAAAATCAGCATGCTTTAGATTCGATTTTTTGAGCGATGGTATTTGATCCGTTATATCTTTCTTTAGAAATACCGGCACATCTTTTCCATTGATACTATGACTAAAGATCTTATCGATGGTTCCATTTTGATCGAAATCTTTGATCCAAAGAGTAACTGGGTTCTCAACAGTTGGCTTCATGTAAAAGTTCTGACCAATATTTCCCAGTACTAGATCCAAATGACCATCACCGTTCAAATCTCCAACTGAAAGAGACTGCCACCACCCCATTTCTTTTTCGAGCCCGGTTGACAGCTCTTTAAATTGTCCGTTGGAAAAAGCATAGACTTTGGGTGACATCCATTCCCCCGCGATAATGAGTTCCTTTTTTTGATCACCATTGATATCAACACAAGCTGCTGAAGTGATCATACCTAAAGTGCTGAGAAAAGGGGCAGCTTTATCTGTTACATCAGAAAATTTTCCTCCACCTTCGTTGTGATACAAATAACTTTTTGGGGCTATCCCATAATTCTGTGGTTCACTTCTGCTTCCAACAAAAAGATCTGTTTTGCCATCAGCATCATAATCCAATGCGATCGCTACTCCGGCGTTGGTATGACTCAGTGGAAAAGTTCCGGATTGCAAAGTGAAATTACCTTTACCATCATTGATATAAAGTTGGTGCTGGTATTTTTCTGAAGTTGCCGGTGCAAAATTTCCGCCACCTCCTGCGAACAGGTCCATATCTCCATCTTGATCCGCATCCAGAAAAATAGCAGCTGTTACATCATTGAAAATAAATTTTTCAAAATCCGGCACCTGTTTTTTGACAAAACCTTGCGCTGTTTGCAGGTATAATTGTGATGCTTGTCCAACAGCTCCTCCTATAAAGATGTCTTCTAGTCCATCTTTATTAACATCTGCCACCGCTGTTTTTGGGCCTTGTTTTGATAACATAAAAGGAATATTTCTTTCCTGATAGAAATCAACGTATTCATCTTCTTTATGTGCGTCAAAAGAAAGGTTCGTTAAAGAAAGAATGGTCGTGGTTGCTAAGGTTTTATCTGTCTGTCTGGATTGTACTTGAATACTGTCGTAATAAATATGTTGTAAAGTATTGATAGAAACTTTTGAAAGAACGCTAATGTTGTTATCGGGCCATTGCACCTGAACAGAATCAATTTTTTTGTTTCCAATACCAATGGTTTGTTTGTATTCTACTGATGACTGGAATCCTTTGCTCGGTATCAATTCACGGGTAATCACTTGATCTCCTGCAAACACTTTGATCTTGCTTCCAATGGCGAATGGGTTGCCTCCCTTATAGTGCAGTTGTAATGCGAGATAGTTATTTGCTGCGTTATCTCTTCCTGTGTTTTTATATACCAGTGCTTTCTGATTTACATTATTGATAATAAGATCAAGATCCCCGTCATTGTCCAGATCTGCATATGCTGCCCCATTAGAAAATGTCGGTTGATCAAGCCCCCACTCGGTTCCTGCATCACTGAATTTCAGATTCCCAAGATTCTTGAATGCACTATTGGGTATGGGAACACTTGGCATTTTATCGATCACAGTATTTACTTCTTCTTTTTTTCCTTTAAGGACCATTTGGTTCACAACATCATTGGCGAAGAAGTCAATAAAATCCTGATCAGTCACATCACGGTATATGCCATTGCATACAATGATATCAGATAAGCCATCATTATCTGCATCAAACATCAGTGCACCCCAGCTCCAATCACTTGCGGCAACACCACTGAAGAATCCTGTTTCTAAAAACTTTCCATCCCCATTATTAACCTGCAATGCATTTTGTGTGTACTGATTAAAAAAATCTTGATCTTGTTTGAGCTTAAACACATCATAATTTTCAAAAGAGGTATTCGTTTTAAGACGATAATCATCTCCGGGCAACATATCCGTTGTAAAAATATCAGGCTTACCATCATTATTGATGTCTTGGAGATCTGCTCCCATAGATGAAAAGCTGATATGTTGTGTACGTGCTTCTATCTCATCTTTGAATGTACCATCACGTTGATTGATATATAAATAATCTTTTTCAAAAAAGTCATTCGAAACATAGACATCAGGGTATCCGTCGAGATTTACATCACCTACTGTAACTCCCAATCCAAAGCTGATGATACTTCCATAGATGCCGGCTTCTTTCGTTACATCCGCAAACTTTCCATTATCGTTTCGAAGCAAATGATCTCCACCGCCTTTTAAGAATTCCGCATAAGGGGCTTGCGCATCCGGGATAGTACGCATATTCGCATAGTTCAAAGAGTTTACCGGAATAGGACTATTATTCACCAAAAAGCAGTCCAGATCTCCATCAAGATCATAATCGAAGAAAGAAGCATGAGTCGTATAACCATCGTTATCCAATCCATACTCTGCTGCTTTTTCCGTGAACGTAAGATCATGATTATTGATGTACAACTTGTTTTTCCGCAACGCTTTATTGAGCATATTTCCTGCATTGCAAACATAAATATCAAGCCAGCCATCAGCATTGATATCCACAAAGACCACTCCGGTGCTCCACTCATTGTTGTATGTAATACCGGATTTTGCAGTAATGTCTTCAAATTTCAAATCACCTTTGTTCAAGTATAGTTTATTGCTGCTTTGATTGGCAGTGAAAAATACCTCCGGAAGTCCGTCATTGTTAAGGTCTCCGGTAGCAACACCTCCGCCATTATAAAAATTCCGATACTTGAATACATTGAATGATTCCGATTCTGTAAGTGTATTGGTAAAACTAATGTTAGAATCTGTTACTAATGAAAACAGTGTTTTCTTTTGATCATTCTTGCAGGCCGTGAAGCAAGAAAAAGAGATTATTATCAACCAAATTCTATAGCGTATCATCATACGCTAAAATAGTATAAATACCGGCTAATACTCATTATGTGAAGACATGAGTATATAAAAAAAGCCGGCTCGAAAACGAGCCGGCTCAAAAGTATATACTGATCTGAATTAGTAACCTACGTTCTGCTTCAGATTAGGATTAGATGCCAATGCAGTAGTTGGAATTGGATATACTGCTTTGTAAGCTTCTGATGCGTTTGGTCTTTCTTCAACAGGAGCGTTGAATCTTCCGAAACGAATCATATCTGTTCTTCTGTGACCTTCGAGATAGAGCTCACGACCTCTTTCAGCCAACAGTGAAGTCAATGTTACTGAAGTAGCCGGAGTAGCACCTCTTAAAGCGCGGATGCTGTTTACAATGGTCAATGGTGTTTCACCATTTGCACCTGTAGTACCGCCTCTGAGTAATGCTTCAGCTTTCATCAGACGAACATCAGCAAAACGGAGGAAAGGAAATTCATTCTGGCTGCCCCATGCACCATCATTGATAGTTGCAGGATCCAGAGGGAATTTGTTTACACGGATACCACTAGCTTCACCATTGAAGAAGATAGATGCAGTACGAGTGAAGATCAATGGGTTACCACTTCTGTCATACAGGTCACCAATTGGATCACCAATTACACCTGGTTCTTTAGGATTGCTAGCTTTAACCGGACCACGAGCCTGACCAACCAAGAAACCTGCGTTAGCACCTACTAGGTTAGTGTAACCAGCCAATGGAGTTGATTTACGAACGTCAACATCTTCAAAGCTATCATAGAATTGAGAAAGCGTTACGAAACCATTCCAACTTGATGGACGCTGGTTGTAGTGCCAGCTTTGGCAAGTCTGCCAAACCAGGTTAGCACCGTTACCGGCTCTTGCATCACTACCTGCTTTACGTACGAAGATATTTTCAGATGAAGCTGTACCGTTGTTCCATTTGAAGTTATCCCAGTATTGAGGATCAAGACTAAGGTTAACATTCGCAGCAACCAGGTTACAATATTCGATCACCTTATTCATATCAGCAGGAGCGAAAGTGTAAGGACCTGCAGGTGAAGCTGGATCTTGCTTATAAACAGCTTTGTTCAGGTATGCTTTTGCTAACAAAGCCCAAGCTGCTTCTTTAGTAGCCTGACCTCTGTTATTTCTGTCATATGCAGGTAAGCTAGGAACAGCAGCTTCAAGTTCAGTGATAATTGCGTCGATCGCAGCTGATCTTGTTAACACATCAGGAATAGCATTAGCAGCAGCTGTTGCAGGACGTGTTTGAACTTGTCCGTAAAGGTCACAAACCTGTAAACGGAAGAAAGCACGCAAGAACTGACCTTCTGCTTTTGTTAAACCAGTAGCTGTTTCAGCTACCAGTGTAGTTTGGAACAGGGCTCCGTTCAAACCATTCCAAGTATCGTTGATTTGGTTATGGTCAGGACCCCAAGTATGCAAGTGAAGACGACGCCATGTACCGAAGTCATCCCAGTCAGTACCACGTGTTGGGCCCATGATCTCATCGGTGGAGTGCTCTTGCAAGCCAAACCAGTTACCCTGGCCACCGGTTAATTGATTCAATTGCTCATAAACCGCAGCTATTGACGGAGGTGTTGGTGCACCACCGGTTGTGCTAGGCGCGATTGAGTTAGGTGCATCCAGCTTTGGATCAAGCTTAGAGCAAGATACGGTTAGTGCGGCTACTGCAGCTACAACCGGTACGATCCTACTTTTAATAATATTTTTCATTGCTTTCAGTATTTATAAATTAAAATCCAACATTTAATCCTACAGTAACGATCCTTGGTCTTGGATATTGAGTGTAGTCAAATCCGCGAGAAGGGATACCATTGATGTTTTTGTCAACATTCACTTCCGGATCGATGCCAGAGTATCCGGTAATCAAGGCCAGGTTCTGACCAGATGCGAATACAGACAAAGATTTGAAAATGCTGTTTTTCTTCAGGTTAAATGCATAGCTCAGGTTCACGTTTGCCAGACGGATGAAATCACCCTTTTCTAAGAAACGAGTTGAAACTGATCCAGGGTTAAATGGATTTTCAGGGCCGTTACCTATTTCATAGGTTACGTTACGAGCATTACGCAAACTTCCTTTCAGGAATAATGCGTTTGCTGTATTGTTATATACGTGGAATCCGGTAATTGCGTTCAAGAAAACACTCAAATTCCATCTTCCATAAGAGAAATTGTTTGTCAAACCAGCAAAGAAAGTCGGTAAAGCTGACCCAACTAATTGGTTAGCAGCACCATTTCCATAACGAGCGTTTCCGTTACCGTCAAAGCCGTTGAAAACAGGCATAGACCAAGTAAAGATCGAAGAACCGTTGGTAAGGGTTTGTGCAAATGCACCAGTCAGACCCTGTCCGCTTACAGCACCTGTATTAATAGGTGTTGGTAAACCTTCGATATTGTTGTTCACTGTGGTCATGTTGTAGTTAACTTCCCAACCGAATTTTTTGCCTTGGATAATACGATAGTTAACACTTGCTTCCCATCCTTTGTTGATTACTTCGCCATCTAAATTTATCCACCAGTTAGCAGTTGGAGCGAAACCACCCGGAGTAGGAGCAAAGAACAGCATGTTTGTACGCTTGTTATTGTAGTAATCCAAGGTTACAGACAATCTTCTGTCTTTAGTAGTTAAGTCAACACCAAAACCTGTAGTAGCAACTTCTTCCCACTTCAGATTAGGATTACCTTGTTGAACGAAACGAGTAACCGGACCAGAACCCACATCAAATGTTTGCTGCAGGTTCAAGGCAGCATAAGAACCTAAGTTATCTTGGCTACCCAATTTACCGTAGTTAGCTCTAAAGCTCAGATCGCTGAGGAAACCTCCAAAAATATCTTGCATCCAAGACTCTTCCAAAGCTCTCCATTTGAAAGCAAAGGCAGGGAATGTAGCATAGCGGTTATTAGAACCGAATTTAGAAGAACCATCAGATCTTACAGTTACAGTCAAAAAGTATTTGTCGTTATAAGTGTAGTTCAAACGACCAAAGATTGACTGTAATTCATTTTTATCGTAACCAGGTACGAAATTCGCATAGTTATTGAATGCGTTGTAGTCTTTTACAAATACATCAGTTGGTGCAACAACAGGAGATTTTACGCCCCAACCAAATGATGCATTATATCTGTTCTCAAAACTCTGATATGAATAACCTGCGATCGCATTGATAGCATGCTTCTCATTGAAAGTTTTGTCGTATGTCAGATAATGCTCAACCAGCGTTGATTTAGTTTCCAAGTTTTGTCTTGTTGTACGACCATTACCTTGGATACCATTTCCATAGTCTCTTCCGAATACGTTGATTGTACCACCGTAAGCGTTAGAACCTAAACGTGGGTCAGCAAATGAAGTTCTTTCAGATTTAGAATTGTCTAAACCTAACACTACTTTGTAGCTAAGGTCTTTAGTGATTTGGTAGCTTGCTGAGAAATTACCAAGGAAACGATTGATGTAATCGTTATCAGAGAAATAAGCCAGCATTTGTGCCGGATTACGCTGATCACCCGGCTGATAGAAAGTACCATCTTTATTATAGATAGGGTTGGTTGGATTGAACTGAAGTGCAGCACCCAACAAACTACCCTGATAACCTGCGTTATTAGATAATGGAGCGTATGAGTTTTCAGTTCTAGACATCGTCATATTAGCTTCTAATCTCAACTTATCATTGAGTAATTTCTGACTAATATTAGCACGACCTGTCAATCTTTCTAAACCGGTATTCTTGATAATACCTTCTTGGTTATCATAAGAACCACTCAAACGAATAGAGGTCCCTTTATTGCTCATTGACCAACTTAAGTTGTGATTTTGAGAAATAGCAGTTCTGAAAATCACATCTTGCCAATCAGTATTCTCACCTCTGTCGATACCTACTACCGCAGCAGCAGCAGCATCAGGAGATGCACCACCATCTATATTGGCTTTTTTCGCTGCCAATAAGAAATCCTGTGCATTCATCAGGTCATAACGACGAGCTGTTTGAGCCAGTGTAGTATTAGCTCCATAAGAGAATACACCACCTTTACCACCTTTACCTTGTTTAGTGGTAATCAAGATAACACCATTCGCACCTCTTGAACCGTAGATAGCAGCAGCAGATGCATCTTTCAACACTGTAATGCTTTCAATATCGGTTGGGTTCAAGAAAATGAGTGGGTTTTTAGCAGTGGTACCACCTTCAACACCACTTCCGTTGGTACCTAATGTACCACCTTGAATCAAAGGAACTCCATCAATTACATACAAAGGCTCTTGAGCACCACTGATAGAACCAGTACCTCTGATGTTGATGGTAGCAGCAGCACCTGGCTCACCGGTTGATGGCGTTACCAGAACACCTGCTGTACGACCCTGTAACAATTGTTCAGGAGAAGCAATTTGTCCCTTGTTAAAATCTTTCTCTGTAACACGAGAAACAGAACCAGTAACGTCTTTAGACTTTCTGGTACCATAACCAACCACTACCACATCAGCAAGCGCATCCGCAGAAGCGGTAAGCGATGCATTGGCAGTATTGGAGGCTGAGATGTTCACGTCAGCTGAAGCATATCCGGCAAAGGATATAGTTAGCGTTCTTGCTGATGAAGGAACAGTGATTTTAAAAGTACCATCTGCACCGGTTTGCGCACCAGCCGATGATCCTTTCACTAATACAGATGCACCTGCAAGAGGTGATCCATCTTTTGAGTCGGTTACTTTACCGGTAACCGTTTTTGTTTGTGCCTGCGCGAATAGGGTAAATACGCAAGCGAGTAAACCCACAAGTGCGGGCCTGACAAGCTTCGAAAGATTCATAAATGGCAGTTTATTGGTTATTAAGCGTGTACAAAGTACACATTTTTTTCAGAAACAAAATATTTTCTTAAAATTTTGTGAATCTGATCCGATGTGTAAAGAATACTCTTTTAGCCAAGACCACATTCTCCATTAAAATGATGCACAATTCAGGTATTTTAAGGGCTGTATGTAATTTTTACGGGTATTAATCATCAGAAAATCAGGCATTTAGAGATAATAAAAAGAGTTTCCGCAAAGGTTTGCTGTGGAAATTTTCTTTATTTTTCCTTTGCAAACCGACCACTGCATGACCAACACCACCTTAAAAAAGATATCTGAGATATTAGGAATCAGCATTTCTACAGTTTCTCGTGCCCTCAAACACCATCCTGATATCTCTATAAAAACCCGTGAAAAGGTGATAGAATTAGCACGTACACTTGATTATGAACCGAATGCAAGTGCTGTTCAGCTTAGAACGAAAAACAGTAAGCTGTTAGGATTAATGGTGCCTACCATTTCGAATTACTTCTATGAAACTTTTATCGCCGCTGTTGAAGAAGAAGCGAGAAAGTTAGGTTATGCAGTTATGATCTTACAATCAGGCAACGATCCGCTTATTGAGACCGAAAACTTAAAACTATTCAGACAAAATCGTGTATCAGGCGTATTTGTTTGCTTGAGTTCCAATACCAAGGACATGAGCAGTTTCGAAAAAATGCAGGAAATGGAGATACCCGTATTGTTTTTTGATAATGTCCCCGATCAAACCAACGTACATAAAATTTGTCTGGCCGATGAAAAAAGTGCGCAATTGGCGGCCGAATTGATATTAAAACACCCCTACCAATCTATACTGGCCATCTTTGGAAATCCGGCACTTTCTATTACACAGAAAAGAGAAGCTGCCTTAAGAAAGGTATTTCAGTCTCATCCACATATTTCATTACTGATTGAACATGCGAAAAGCTCAGAAGAAGCCAGGGTTCTCTCTAATCAAATGCTCAACAAATATTTACCCGATATCATCTTTTGCATGAGTGATGAAATATTAATCGGTGTATTAAAGACGATTCAGGAGAAAGGACTCCGTTATCCTGATAATATTGCTTTGTTAACCATTAGCAATGGTACTATCCCCAAACTGTTTCACCCACAAATCACCTATATTGAAACGAGCGGTGAAAAACTCGGTAAACAAGCATTTACCGCAATGCTTGAGTGCATTCAAGGAAAAAAAGAACCTGTTGAAGTATTGGTTGACGCTATTTTGTTTGAAGGAGGCTCTTTATAGATGATGAATATTGAATGATCAAGTGTATCTAATAGTTCGTCATTTACTATTGTAGGCTTGCAATGGCCTTGGCAAAAATTTCACTGAGACCTGCATCTGCTCTTCCTGCTACTTCAATGATCTCAGAAATATTCACCGGTTGAAGATTATCCGGATCGCATTCATCTGTGATCACACTCACGGCAGCACAGCGTAATCCGATATGATTTGCAACAATGACCTCAGGAACAGTACTCATGCCCACCATATCTGCTCCTGCCGCTCTTAGATAACGGTATTCTGCCCTCGTCTCCAAGTTAGGTCCTTGAACTGCAACATATACACCATGTAATAGTTCTTTTTGAGTTGCATATGCAGCCTTAATCAGTTGTTGTCCAATAGGCTCATCATAAGGCTTGCACATATCCACAAAACGATTACCAAAAGCCGGATCATTCAGTCCACGCAATGGATTTTCAGGTAATAAATTGATATGATCATTGATCAATACCATATCACCTTTTTTAAACAAAGGATTCATTCCCCCTGCTGCATTACTCAATAATAAAAACTGAACACCTAATTCTTTCATGACTCTGATCGGGAATGTGATCTGCTGCATACTATACCCTTCATAATAATGAAATCGTCCTTGCATGGCGATAACCTTTTTACCATTTACAGTTCCATAGATCAATTGTCCTTTATGAAACTCAACAGTGGATAAGGGGAAATGAGGTATCTCATGATAAGGAATGGTATGTATGATCTCTATATGTTGCACAAATGAACCTAACCCTGTGCCCAACACAACAGCCGTTTCAGGATTCGTGAACCCTTTTTCAACTAAAAAAGAAACTGTTTCTTTTACCTTTTGCAACATATTGTCCATAATAACCATTAATTTTTCAGTTCGTAATTTAAAACTATCTGCGTTCAATGAACGTATTTATTGTATGCAAAGATTGTTCCTTTTTGTCATAGGCCTGTTTCTCTTGACAGGAACAGCTATTACCGCTATTGCACAAGAAATCCAACCAACTGCAGAAAATAAATTCACCCAAGCCTCTCAACAATTACTGCTTAAAGTAAAAAGACGAGAACCTGCAGATTCACTTATTCAGTTTTTACAGCAAATATCTCCCAATGAGCTTGATCAAGAGTTGGATAATGATAACAAAAAGAAAACTTTCTGGTTGAATATCTACAATGCTTTTACCCAACTATCACTCGCGCAAAATCCGGATCAATATAAAAAACGCGGACAGTTCTTCGGTCAAAAAAATATCATGATTGCCGGTAGAAGATTGAGTCTTGATCGTATTGAACATGGTTTATTAAGAAGATCAAAAACAAAATGGAGTATGGGTTATATCAATCGATTATTTCCTTCTTCTTTTGAGAGAAAACATCGTGTTGATACTGTGGATTACCGAATTCATTTTGCGCTTAACTGTGGCGCCAAAAGTTGCCCACCCATTGCTTTTTATCGTGCAGAACAGTTAGATAAACAATTAGATCTCGCTACACGTGTTTATTTAAGAAATGAAGCCTTGTACGACACTACTAAAAATCAAGTTGCATTGCCTGCCATCATGGGTTGGTTTCGCGGCGATTTTGGTGGTAAAAGAAAAATGAAAGAACTATTAAGAAAGATCAGCGTTATTCCTACTGATACAGATCCTTCGATCAAGTTCAAAAAGTATGACTGGAACCTTTATTTAGATAACTACAAAACCGACTAACATGGCAAATCATTATTACAATGCAGAAGATCTTGGAAAATTTGGTGCCGTAGGCGAGTATCAAAAAGAAATGGCTGATAAGTTCTTTGCCTGGTATGGTGAGGTATTCAAAGACAGTGCCCTGAGTGCACGTGAAAAATCTTTGATCGCACTTGCCGTTGCTCATGCCGTTCAGTGTCCTTATTGTATTGATGCATACAGCAGTGATGCTTATGAAAAAGGATGGAGTGAATCACAAATGATGGAAGCTGTTCACGTAGCATCTGCCATCAAAGGCGGCGCTGCTTTGGTACATGGTGTTCAAATGATGAACAAAGTGAAATCCATTGCCATGTAATTGTGTTATTTGAGTTTATTAAAAAGATTTCATGAAATCACTGAAAGCATTACAACATGCATTGGCTGATGCCGGTCATCAGATAGATATATTAGAGCATGAAAAAGATCTACCTCTTTTCACCGACAAGATGAAAACGGCAGGACTCTTCCCATTATCTCCAACCACACCTGAAATCTTTCAGATCAATGTTGGCAAGATGTGTAATCAGGTTTGCAAACACTGTCATGTAGACGCAGGTCCTGATCGTAAAGAGATCATGACCAAAGAGACCATGCAATTATGCTTGGACGTACTTGAAAAAAATCCATCGTTTACTACTGTAGATCTTACCGGTGGTGCTCCTGAAATGAATCCTGATTTCAGATGGTTTGTTTCAGAGATCAAAAAGCTGAACAGACATATCATCGTCCGTTGTAATCTCACGATCATTCTTGCCAATAAAAAGTACCATGACCTACCTGGATTTTTTAAACAACATGAGATTGAAGTCGTTTCTTCACTTCCATTTTATACGCAGGATCGTACAGACAGACAAAGAGGTGATGGTGTGTTTGAAGATTCCATTAAGGCTTTACAAATGTTGAATGCTGTAGGATATGGTATGGAAGAAACTGGATTACGCTTGAATTTGGTTTACAACCCGGCAGGTGCTTTTCTTCCACCTTCGCAAGTGGCTTTAGAGAAAGAATACAAAGAGGCCTTGCTTGAACGTTACCAGATCCAATTCAATCAGTTATATGTCATTACCAATATGCCCATCAGCCGTTATCTTGATTATTTATTGGTGAGTGGTAATTACAGCAGCTATATGGAAAAACTCATACAAGCGTTTAATCCCATTGCTGCAGCCAATGTCATGTGCAGGAATACTATTTCTGTTGGATGGGATGGATATCTATATGATTGCGACTTCAATCAAATGCTTGATCTGAAAGTCGGTTGTTCCGGTTCTGATCATTTATCCAATTATTCATCATCGGCTATCAGTCAACGCGAGATCATTCTCAACCAACATTGTTATGGTTGTACTGCCGGATCAGGATCGAGTTGTGGCGGGGCGGTCGCATAAATAACGATGTATTGAAACAGGCATTGATCATTTTCGCTAGAAACCCGATACGAGGAAAGGTAAAAACCCGTTTAGCAGCTACTTTGGGAGAAGATAAAGCATTATCCATTTATCAGTCCTTGCTTGAACATACTTTTCAAATCACCCGATCGTTACCTTGTGATCGTTATGTCTTTTATGCCGATGGTATTTCCTTGAATGATCATTGGCCGGATGATGTATATCTGAAAAGGAACCAAGCAGGAGAAGATCTCGGAGCACGCATGCTTCATGCTTTTCATACATTATTTCAAGAATCGTATGAACAAATACTCATCATCGGCACTGATTGTTTTGAACTCACAGCTGATGGCATTCAAAAGGCATTCAATGTTTTAAACAATCATCAGGTAGTCATTGGCCCCTCTGCAGATGGCGGATATTATTTATTGGGTATGCGACAATGTTTCCCATTTCTCTTTGAGGGAATAGCATGGAGTACCGATACTGTTTACAACAAAACCATTCAACAACTAGAGCTACATAAAATCAGCTATAATTTACTTCCTGTACTCAATGATATTGATACAGAAGATGATTGGAAACAACACTTACATCAACAACAATAAAAATCAATACATGTCAAACTATCTGGAAACAGCACACAGTGTTTATAAAGAAGCTGCTGAAAACCCACAAAAAGGATTGTGCTGTACAACTACACCGGTATGGCAATTACCCGGACTTTCAATTCCACAAAAAATGCTGGAAATGAATTATGGTTGTGGAAGCACCGTGAATGCAAGAGATCTGGTGAATCAACCAACGGTTTTATATGTGGGTATCGGTGGAGGAATGGAGTTGCTTCAATTTTCTTACTTCAGCAGAAGAAATCATGCTGTTATAGGAGTGGATGTTGTAGATGAAATGATCACAGTATGCCAGGAAAATCTGATCGAAGCAGAAAAACAAAATCCATGGTTCAGAAAAGAGTTTATTGATGTCAGAAAAGGGAGTGCGCTTTCCTTACCGATCGAAGACAACAGCATTGATGTTGCCGCACAAAACTGCCTCTTTAATATTTTCGAAGAAGCGGATCTAAAACTTGCATTACAAGAAATGTATCGGGTGTTAAAGCCACGAGGCAGACTGGTATTAAGCGACCCTACTTGTGAACAAACCATGCCCGAAAGTCTGAAACAGGATGCTCGTTTAAGGGCATTGTGTTTAAGTGGCGCTTTACCACTTCAACAATACATTGAAATGATCACCGATATAGGATTTGGAACCGTTGAGATCAGAGCAAAAAGACCTTATAGAATTCTGGATCCTGAAAACTATGCTACAGATTCACTGCTATATATCGAAAGTGTAGAAGTTTGCGCTATCAAAGACCCGATGCCGGCTGACGGACCTTGTGTATTCACGGGTAAGACAGCTATTTACTTCGGTAAGGATGAATATTTTGATGATGAAAAGGGGCATGTATTATTGCCTAATCAGCCATTAGCTGTATGTGATAAAACAGCAAATGCATTAAGCAAATTAGGTAGAAACGATATTTTTATCAGCCCTTCTACTTTC
Organism: Sediminibacterium sp.; assembly: GCA_965279585.1. GTDB lineage: Bacteria > Bacteroidota > Bacteroidia > Chitinophagales > Chitinophagaceae > Sediminibacterium. The sequence continues at coordinate 3,132,383 of OZ257248.1, forward strand.
TTTTATGATGGTGGAGGCTGCTGTTAATACGCCAAACCAAAAGCGGAGCTATAAATGCTCCGCTTTTTTATTTCACCTTATTTAATCCAAGCATAGAAACTTGCCAATTAGGCAATGGTCTTTGATGAGTTCTTTTTGATAAATGAATATACCACCCTAGTTTTTTTACTACAGGAACACGATGTGTTTGAACGAGTTCGATCAAGGTGCCGTCCGGATCTTCAACATAACAGAATCTTCCCGATGCTTGTTCCATTGCGTATGAGCCGGCACTATCTACTGTAAAGCGATATCCATGTTGTTCCATCACTTGTTTTAATCCATCCATGTCTATGACATCAAAACATACATGTATAAAACCACAATCACCCCAATATCGATTTTTGAAAAGATGAGGTACTTGTTGATCTAATAATTGAACAAGTTCAATATCAAATCCTCCCAGCAACCTACTGAACGCACCTGATGCGGCACTACTGTTTCGCAGCAATACTTTTCGTAGGGTTTGCTCTTTTCCACCATTTACCATTTTTTCAGTTACATCAAACACAGTTTGTACATTCCCCAGTAATTGCCGATAAAAAAGCAGAGCACGTTCCATATCCGTTACACCAATCACCACGCCTGCTACTCCACCTAAACAGCTTGTATTGTTTTTAAACCAGTCTACCCCTTCAATGATTTGAAATTGATTGCACAACGCATCCATGACCGTAAAAGATACACCGCGATCAGAGTGGGCGTTCATGGGAGATATTTTTAATTCAGGGTAAGCCATGAGCTTTGCTCTAGCGGTATGTATACATGATGCTTTTATTTTAACGGCGTTGATACCCGGTGAACCATATAAAGCATCTTTAGGAAGATAGGCAGGGGTGCGATCAAGGTATTGCCATATTTCAAATCCACCTCCCCCTTTTAAATTCATGGTAAGTATTGCTCTTCTTTTATAAGAGTGATCACCGGTGTACTTGGTCATTAGATTTGCCTTAGCCTCATCATCAAACACCAAAACATCCATACCAAAAAGATCCCGATACAAATATTTGGCCTGATCTGCATTCACAACTCCAATTCCGACCTGTTGAATTCCCGTGATGTGGACAGACATAAGAAATTTTATTAGATATACGAACCAGTTAGGGATAAGGTTGACACATCAACGATAATTCAATAAAGATCGGTATCGCTCTGCCATCTCTTTTTGTGTGGCACCCTTTTTATACATGCGAATAATGGTGTAATTAGCTGTTTGTACCCTCAGCCAACTATTGGTTTCATATTTTCTAGCCGATACCCATGCTGCCGATGGAAAAATCTTATAAAGTGCTCCTGTCGACTTTGCACGAGTAACAATGTCATAATCTTCCATGATACGCATTGATCCATTAAAACCTCCGATCTTTTGGAATAGATGACGATCCATAAATAATGTTTGATCGCCGCCATAACAAATGAATAGATCAAATCGTGTAAACCATGCATTAAAAAGGAGAATTTTTTTATTGGAATCAAACTTGGTTCTGTAGCGTCCAAATGCATATCCTGAATTGATGGCTGCAATAATATCTGCTGCATATGAAGAAGGAGGAAATGTATCGGCATGCACAAAATAAAAAATAGTGCCTGTTGCAAGACTTGCTCCATGATTCATTTGGGCGGCCCTGCCTTTATCGGGAGACAAAGTAGACAATGCCCCGGCTGCAGTAGCAATAGACATTGTATCATCTATACTCCCACCATCAGATACTATGATTTCCTTTACATGATTACCGCCATGTTCTTGTAAATATTGAATCAATCTACCAATACCATCGGCTTCGTTATAAGTAGGTATAATGATACTGATATGCTGCATAATATGAATTGAGCATGCTCAATATAAACCATATTTCAATTTTGACTTAAGTGATACAAAAAAAATAATGGCTTCTTTTCAGAAGCCACTATCCATTTACTGCTTGCAACAATAAATGTTGCTATAGTTTTTGCTGAGTATAGCCTATTTGTTTTTGCGAATAAAAAGATCGCCACTCCAAGACTTAACCATCACCTCTGAACCTCCTCCATTGATCTTACCGGTTATCCATGCATCTTTACTGATCTTATAGGTGCCTCCTGAACTACTTTTTACAGGTGCAGCGGAAGATTTATCCATGGCTACTTCAAAATCGCTGAATATCTCTCCCTGATCGGTTTTCATCTTTAAGTTCGCCTTTGTTGTAGCAGGAAAGCTAAGATTCACATCACCATTGAATGTAGAGAAGGCCATGGGTTTCCCTTCTGTTACAGATGAGAAGGCTACTGAAATATCGCCATTCACAGTGTTGGCTACAGCAGTACCTGAAATACCCGACACTTTGATATCTCCATTTACATTGTTTAATTCTAACTCACCCTTGATATTACTTACTACAATATCTCCTTCATTTAGTGTGTTTAATACAAGCGTACCATTTACCGGAACCTTGATATCCAGATCTACTTTTCGCATCATGCTTTGATTGTTGATCGTTACCTCATTGTTCTTTTCAACTGCGCTGATCTCGTATCCTGAAGAACTTCCGATACGTTTCAAACCTGATGCTTTTGTATCGCTCTTCTTGGGCTTTCTGTCTTCCTCTACTTCCACATTAATGATCATATTGTCGGCAGAGTGTCCTGTTACACGAATTGAACCACTTAATAAGCCTACCACTAATTTGTAGGGCTTACCCGGATTACTCAATGCTACAGTGAGCTGTTCTTTTTCAACACCTTGTCCCAACAATACCATTGAACATAGTACGCTGATGATGGTGAGTGTATACTTGATTGTTTTCATATTTCTCTTTTTATGATTTTTTGATATAAACATTCCCATTCAGGGTTTCAAAATTAAATTTCTTACCGCCATTACCGATTCGCACGGCATTTCCTTTACTGATTTTATAGACAGTGCTATTGGATTTGCTTTCAGTATTCTTCTCTAACGTGTTATTGATCGGTTCAACATTATCAAAGTCTGTATAATATTTCCCATGCATACTTTTGAAGTAAAGATCTGCATTCAACCCATTTTGATATTTCACCGTAATATCACCATTGATCGTATGATAAATTGATTCAGCAGGTGGATTCACCAGATAACTTACATTCACAGGACCATTCACGGTTGTTGCTTTTGTTGTACCCTTGGCATTCTCCACATCTACAGCACCATTTACATTGGAAACCCATAATGTGCCATACACATCTTTTACCTTAATATCTCCATTATTGATCGTTGATACACGTAACCGCATTTGATGAGGAACTTTTATAACAAAATCAAGTTGGTACTTGTAGCGGATATTCTTACGCTCATCGTTTCTATTCCAATTTCTGTTAGGTCTTGAATCATAAGGTGCAGCAATGTATACAATGATACTATCTCCCTGCTGTTCCATTTCGAAACGAAACTCTTCTTTTCCTTTGGCTACTTCTTCAGGATATTTGGAGCTGATATTTTTATCAATCTCCAGTAGTACCTTATCGCCATCATAACCTTCTACTTTGATAGAGCCAAATACATTGTAAATAGCCAATACTGCTTCGTTGTTTTTTCCATTCACAGTAAATTGTTTGGAAATATGTTCCTTGGCTTCCTGTGCCGGCACACTGATACAGGCACAAAGAGATAGTAGTCCTGCCATAAGCAGGTGACGAATGCTTTTCATATTACAGGGGTTTATAGGGTTTAACTCAACTGATGTATCGTTGCCTGAATTTTTGTTTTAATAGCTTCGTTGGTTTCGGGTTTCTTCAGTAATTTTTGTAAGGATCGTACCGACTTCTTCTCCTGCATTTTTAACATTAGGTCGGCCAATACTGACTGGATCAAAGGAGAATCTTGGTATTGGATTGATTGTATCAGTCCTTCCCTTACTTTCGGATCTGCGGTCATATTTGATAATGTTTCCAATGCAGTTAAACGAACATTCACATTTTCATCATTATTCAATGTGGCGAGTAATGCATCTTTCACGCGATTATCTACCGTATCTATCTCATTCACGTAACTCACGGCTCTTAATCTTTCTGAAGCAGATGGATGTTCCAGTAAAGTAAGCGCCAGCATTTCGCGCATTTCCTTTACTTGTGAAGAAAGCATCTCTACCTCCGATTTACCCGTTCCTTTTTGCTGAAAATACAAGGATGTAGCTATCACTCCTACCACCAACATCCCTAGTCCATAAGCAAACCTCGGTGTAATAAGCAATGCAAAGAATTTTGAAATGCTTTCTTTGATCTGATCCAAGAAGCTGGTCTTAGCGAGTTGTTCTTGCTTGTATGCTTCCAGTTGTTGAATGAATTTATTTTTGATATCAGCAGAAGGTTCCGGCGTTGGTAAAGCAGCTGTAATATTCCAGAAGGTCATGATACTGTTCAGCTCTTCAGTACATGCTGAACAAGTAGCTAGATGAAGATTCACTTCTGCCTTTTCAGCATCACTTAGCTCATTCATTGCCAGTGACCATAATTTCTCTTTGTCAAATGCACATTTCATACACTCATTGTTTGTTGACTGATTTCAAGATATATTTCTCTCAATTGTTTTACAGCACGATGGATTCTTACTTTAATAGCACCTTCCGATAGCTTCAGGATATCGGCTATTTCATGGTACTTCATTTCACGGTACCTGGAAAGAATGATCAACTCTCGATCCGTTTCACTCAATCTTGCCAACGCTTTTCGTAAGATCAACTCTTCCTCTTTTCTGTTCAACCTTGTATCTGCAGATGTTGTTTCTCGTATATTGTTTTCAGCCTCTTCTGCATCAATGGTGGTACCCATTCTTTTATTCTTTCTGTAATGATCCTTTAATGCGTTTCTGGCAATAGTATACATCCAAGTTTCAAACTTATAAGTGCCCGTGAAAGTTGACCTTGAACGAATCATATTCATGAAAACGGTCTGCACCAAATCTTCACTCTCATCTTTCATGCCTGTGTGATGATAAAAGAACCCATACAGCGGACGATGATGTCTGTCAAATAACAGCGCCATCTGATCCAGGTTGCCTTCTTTTACCCTGAACATAAGCTGATTATCAATGCTTTCGTTCGTCAATTTCAGGTTAGTTAATGTTTGCTTTGAAGTATAAACTGTGGTTGGAACAAAAGGTTACATAGCTGCTTGATTTTTTTGCAGTTGCCTAAAAGTTCATTGTGATGATATATGCGGATGATTCTTGATCACCCTGATCGCTGGAAATCCACACTACCAGAACTTCGCATAGAGTGCTATAATGATCATCAACAGCATTGTGATCATGGCGATACTGGAAGGCTTTAATTTGAACATGCTACGATCAATATCAAAAGCTTTCGGATTTACCTTAGGACCACCCAAACTGATCACTACCATGATCAATACAGTAAAGAAGAAGGTCCAGCCCATATTCACCATAAAAGGAATCTCATACTCTCCCGCTGCATTTACATAAGCTGTATACAAAATGGTTTCAGAGCCAAACCAAGAAGGCGCATAATTATTAAAGACCACTGATAAAATGAAGCCTGATAACACACCTGCTACAGCGGCAGCACCGGTAGTTCTTTTCCAAAACATACCCAAGAGAAACATGGCGAATACACCTGGACTAATAAAGCCTGTATATTTCTGAATAAACGTATATCCACCTTCCCCTCCGATACCAAGCATATCTTCCCAGGTACAGAATACGGCAATGAGCATGGCGACAAAAATCGAGATACGTCCCATTCTTACCAGCTTTGCTTCATCGGCTTTTGAATCAAAATACTTCTGGTAAATATCCAAAGTGAAGATGGTAGAGATACTATTCGCTTTTCCTGCCAGTGAAGCAACGATAGCTGCCGTTAATGCAGCAACAGATAAACCTTTCATACCAACGGGCAATAAGCTGAGAATGGCTGCATAAGCACCATCCTTTTTACCATCAAAAACGCTTTCATCAAAATAGCCATTTTGGTACAATACAAAAGCAGCGATACCCGGCAACATCACGATCACCGGCATAAAAAGTTTGAGAAAGCCTGCAAATAAAATTCCATTACGAGCTGTTTGCAGATCGGCTCCTAATGCACGCTGTGTGATGTACTGATTGCATCCCCAGTAATTCAGATTCGAGATCCATTGTCCAGCGAAATACATGGTAATACCGGGTAAGGCAATATACTTCTGGACATATTCGGCGCTACTTGCCGCTGTCGGCTTATCAAAGATCATATGAAAATGATCGGGAGCTTCTTTCATCAATGCACCCAATCCACTAATCGCACTGTCTCCTTGATTGACCACTTCATCTACCGCTACCAATGATAAATAAACAGCTACGCAACCACCGATAAGCAATACCGCAACTTGTATAACATCTGTATATCCGATTACTTTCATTCCACCGATGGTGATACAAAAGGCAAATAATGCGAGCACTATAAGTATGATATGAAATAATTCATTCCCGATCAATCCACTGATAGCTTTGGATCCAAGATATAAGATAGAAGTAAGGTTAACGAAGATGTATAGAAATAACCAGAACACCGCCATGATCACTGAAACGGTTTCATTATACCGTTGTTTCAGGAATTGTGGCATGGTATAGATTTTATTCTTGAGATAAACGGGAATGAACCAGATAGCAACAATGATAAGTGCTACAGCTGCAATCCACTCATAAGCAGCAACTGCAATACCGGAGAAAAAACCTTCTCCACTCATCCCTACAAAATGCTCTGCGGAAATATTGGAAGCGATCAGTGAGGCGCCAATAGCCCACCAGGTGAGCGATCCCTCAGCTAAAAAGTAATCTTTGGTACTAGTAGCTTTTGATTTTTTTCTTCGATAGATCCAAATACCATAGGTGACAACAATAATAAAATAAACAAGAATGACAAGAATGTCGGCAAGCTGGAGTTGGTTATTCATGTATCTAATTTAAGGAATCAGATACAATATTCTACAAAGTGCCCCAACTTATTACTTAGTGTAAGACTGTTGAAACGGGAACGATATTCAGCATCTCATTGTATTGCATCATCTCTTTGATCATGGCAATATGTGTAGTTCCAAATAATACTAATATCCGTTGCTCGTTGCCATCTAAATTTTTGAGGATATTTTCATAGATGTAAATATTACGTCTCCACTGCTCACTTGCAATAAAAGAGCCAATATGATTATTTTTATCCCCTACTTTTAAGAAGAAATAATAAACACCGGCAAGTTTACGATAAACATTCTCCGTATTCCCATCCAGTAAGATTTGTGTAAGGGTCTTTGTTTTAAGTTGCTCGTTGAAATCATTTTGCTCTTTTTGCATATTCCCCTGCAAATATTGCAACATATCCATCTGTTTATTTGACATCATTATTTTTATGGCGCTATCCATCGGGAAACTGACATCGGTGTAATCAACACAATAGAGTGAATTGAGACCACATTGTTCAGCAAGGCGAAATCCTAATTGCTGACTTTCATTACGACCAAGCTTATGAGTACCTGCTTTATAGGCTAAGAAAAGAGAATCGAACCGTTTTTGTGCTGAAACAGGAGCCTCGATAAAAATCTTATCCGGTTTAAACTGTTTAAGTTGTTCTACCAATAATGCTACTTCGCGTTGTCGTTTCTCAGACATGATATTCGCATCTTCAAATTTAGCGATGTCCAAACCTGGATTGGCGAAGTGAAAAGTACCCAGCATTAGGACTTCTGTTTTTTTTGAGCTACCGGTTTGAGCCTTTAAAAAAGAGCCCAATAAAAAAATAATAAGGAAAAGAGTCGTCTGTTTCATAAGATAGGCTGGTTTAATATTCTTTCTCTGTATTAAAATATTTTTTGGTCAAGAGATAGCCAATAACTGTGATCACTTCATTCAGGATAAATAAATTGGCAATACCAATGATAGTACCGTTCAATACATGTTTGTTGACCAACAAGTATTCGAGTAAACCAAAAATCGGACCCCACAATAGGTAAGGAAAGAGGACTAGATAAAATAAAAACCACCCGATTTTATACTTATTTTGAATGGAGCGATAAGCAACTATTAGAGGAGGAATACAGCAAATCCAAATGCAAAGAATCACCAATCCATAAACAAGATTTGTTTGCCCGAATAGTTGCGAGGATGCATAATACTCATCATTCATTTTGAAGAAGCACATGAGCATTCGCTGGAAAGGCAATTGTGCAAAAATGAGCGCAAACGCTAATTGTTTCGTGTAAGTAGTTGATGTTTTTCTTTGAAGCAGATAAGCCCCTATCCACATGACTATAAAGGAAAAGAGAGGCCCTGCATAAGTAGCGATATACGTAACTGGATTGTCTTCACAGGCAGTTTCGAAATAGTTGAAAGTTTTATAGCCCCATTCCCCGCAAACTATAAAACCTGTAAAATGATGTACTAGTTCATGCAGTGAAGAATACAGCATGATTAAACAATAGAAAGCCAGACAGTACTTCCAAGTGATTTTTATTACAACCATTGTATTCTTGATTGATTATTTACAAAAGAGATAAATAATACAGATACATTGACCAAATGAAATAAATGGCAACTTCAACTGTATATAAATCATATACAGATTACGTTAATCTAAAGTAGTATGTTACAAAAATCAACATACAGCAAAAAATAGAGAATAAAGAGCAAGTTTTAAAGAACTTGTTACTTAGAATGTACTGTAGTATAGATAGAGAAAAAGAGAGTATTGGGTTGTTACTTCCCGATACAAAACTTACTAAAGATAAAATCCAACTGATCTTCGTTGGTGATCTCACCTGTGATCAATCCGAGGTAATGCAAACATTGGCGAATATCTAATGCCAATAAATCTCCGGGTATTTGACTATCGATACCGGTTTGCACTTCTTCGAGTGATTGAGATAGTTTTAATAAGGCATCATGGTGACGCGCATTGGTAACGATGGTAGCTTCAGTATTCACATCTCCGCTGATCGCTTTTTGAGTAAGCGCTTGTTTCAGCACATCTATTCCTGTGTTTGATTTTGCAGAAATGAATATGGTTGATGGAAAATGGGCAATAGCATTCACTTTATTTACCTCGGTTGTATCAACTTTATTAGCTACCAATAAGTATTGAATATTTTTTTCTTTGAGGCTTTGCTCAAATAAGAGTAGTTCATCAATAGGTGTGCTATTGATATCGAACAGATAAAGTACAATATCAGAAGCATTCATCTTCTCCAGACTTTTCTCTACCCCTATTTGTTCAATTACATCAGATGTATGTTCTCTGATACCGGCAGTATCTACTAAACGAAACAGAATACCATTGATATTGATCACTTCTTCAATAGTATCACGTGTCGTACCTGCAATATCACTGACGATAGCACGATTTTCATTGAGTAATGCATTGAGCAAAGTGGATTTTCCCGCATTGGGTTTACCTATGATGGCCACTTGTACACCATTACGAATCACATTTCCTAAAGAGAAAGATCGAATGAGTTGCTGTGTCGAAGAATGGAGTTCGGCGATCAAGGCTTTCAATTCTTTTCTGTCTGCAAACTCTACGTCTTCTTGTGAGAAATCCAACTCCAATTCAATCATAGCCGAAAAGCGAATGAGTTGCTCACGCAATTGTTTCAGATCAGAAGAAAATCCACCACGCATATTATTGAGTGCCGTCTTTCTACTGGCTTCCGTATTACTGGCGATCAAATCAGCCACTGATTCTGCTTGCGCCAGATCCAGTTTGCCATTGAGAAAAGCACGTTGTGTAAATTCACCGGGTTTGGCCAACCTCGCTCCACGTTTGGTGATGGCCCCTATTACTTGTTCCTGAATAAAAGGTGATCCATGACAACTGATCTCAATCACATCTTCGCCTGTGTAAGATTTAGGTCCTTTAAAAAGAGATAATACTACTTCATCCAATACCTGATCGCCATCTTTCAAATAGCCAACATGCAAAGTATGGGAGGCTTGTGTAGACAGATCTTTGGAAGGAAATAATTCGTTGAGAATAGAAAAAGTATTTTTTCCACTCACCCTTATCACACCAATAGCCCCGATACCTTGCGGCGTAGCCAACGCAACGATCGTATCATCCCAGCCTGATAAGTGTATGGACATCTGTGAAGTTTTGGCAAAGATAGGTTAATAGTGAGTAGGCAGTAGTGAGTAGTGAATGGATGAAGAGATTGGTGAATGGTGAATGGTCAATTGTGAATATAGCAGGATTTACCACTCATTCACAATTGACCATTCACCATTCACACTCACTACTCCGTCACTTTAAAAGTAATGGCTTGCTTATGTCTGTACACAACTGCTTTACCATTTTGATTGGCGGGGATCCAATTAGGGCCTTTTTTGATCACTCTGATGGCTTCTTCTTTGGTGCCGTAACCGGGATCATTCTCTGCTTTTACATCACTTACCTTCCCTTCCTTGTCGACAATGAAAGTAACTATAACAGTGTACACATTGGTAGGAGCACCATTTTCTATCGGAATATCACTATTCAAATTTCTTTCGAGATAACGTGTCCATCCTTGTATTCCACCCGGAAATTCTGCAGGTATCTGAACGGAAACAAATCGATCTGTTAATTCATCTTCTTTTGATTGACCGATCTTCACTACTTCTGTTGATTTTTCTACCGGTGGTGCAACAATGCCCAAGTCTTCTGTCCCTTCAATTTTTTGTAACCCGATCTTTACAGATTCATAATCATCTACCGCAAGCATTACTTCATCTTCTTTCACCAATTCATCTTCTACAATTTTAGGTGCTGTTAATACTTCCTGTGCAATCTCAGGTTTTTCAATTTGGGGTTCGGGAGGTTTTACTTCTTCAACAAGAGGATCATCTACCTTACTCAATTCTATTTCAGGTCCAACATACACGATTGCATTTTTATCACTTTTGTTTTTAGCGAGAATTGATCCTACTGTAAAAAGTAAGCATACGATGAACATCAATGACAGTGCTATTTTCATGCGTCTGTTGTAACTCATACGCAGTTCATAAGCACCATAAGATTTGTTTCGATTGGCGAATAAAATATCAAGGATATCATTTCGCGAAGTGAATTTCTTTTCCATGGCGTTTGGTTTATTAGTGAGATACGCGAGGAGAGAAATTCCATAAGTGAGTAGTGAATAGTGAGTGGATGAAGAGATTTGTGAATGGTGAATTGTCAATGGTGAATAAAGGAACTCATCATTGACAATTCACACTCACTACTGACTACTCACTACTCACCATTGACAATTCACCATTCACAATAAAAAAAGCCACCCGCAAATGCAGATGGCTTTTTTAAAAATTATCAGTTGAAAGATTACTCTTCTGATACCATGAAAGTGATACTTTGTTTGTGACGATAGATTACGTTACGTCCGTTTTGAACGGCAGGTTTCCAGTTAGGTCCTCTTTTGATAACGCGAACTGCTTCGTCTTTGGTTCCGTATCCTGGATCGTTCTCAGCTTTTACTTCACTGATACCACCGGTTTTATCAACGATGAATGAAACGATCACAGTGTATTTACCCGGAGGCGCACCATTTTCAACAGGTAAATCTCTATTCAGGTTACGCTCAAGATATTTAGTCCATGCCGGCAAACCACCCGGGAATTCCGCAGGGATTTGTACCACAGTAAATACCTTATCGTAATCTTCTTCTTGTTTAGGAGCTTCTACCACACCGGTACCTTTTACTTCTACCGGAGGTGCAACGATACCTTCATCTTTGATACCTTCCTGATTGATGGTACCGATTTTGGTATCTTCTAGTTTTTCCACTTCCTTGATCTCTTCTTCAGGTTTCACTTCTTCATCCTTAACAATTTTAGGAGGGGTGAATTTAGTGATCTCCACTTTAGGTGGCTCCTGTTTGGGAGGCGGAGGCGGAGGCGGAGGTTCCGGTTTTTTATCTTCCTGCTTTACATCTTCCAAGTTCACATCTTCAACGAAGATCTGCGTCTTTTCTTTGTCGCCGGAATTAGCAACCAATGAACCTACGAGGAAAAGCAGACACACCAATACAGTACCTATGATTGCGTAGGTGATACGCTTATTGTAGGTTCTGCGGAGTTGGTACGCGCCGTACTCTTTATTTCTACCCTCGAAAACGATATCAAGGATATCCGCGGTTAAAATTTTATTTACGTCCATTGTTAGGTCTTTAAATAGTATGATTCATTGTGTGGCATTTTCCACAAGTGAAAACCAAATTAGTTAGAAGCCGAGGCTGCACCTGCAGCGTCAGATAATTTAACCAATTGCTCTTCAGTTGCTGAAATATCCACAAGCGCATAACGCTTTAACACATTGATGGTCATTTCATCCAGAATGTCCACCACATTTTTATAAGTGCTTTCAGATGAAGGCTTCAATACTACTACCAAGTCTTTCTCGTTGGTACGTGCTTTTTTCTCCAGCAGTACTGTACGGATCTCCTTGAAAGTAGATGACTTGAAGTTAGAACCATCCGGTGCCAGTTGACCTTCATAGTAGAAGACGTTGTTGTCTTTTCCTAACAAAAGGGTGATAACACCTGATTCTTTCGCCTTATTCTGATCCTCCGGATTATCGGCATCTTTTGGCAAAAAGAGCTTCATAGCCGTAGGTTGACTCATCGTTGTGGTGAAGATAAAGAATGTGATGAGCAGGAAGCCCAGGTCCACCATGGGCGTCAAGTCAACACGGGTAGAGAGTTTCTTCCCTTTCTTGACTCCGGGGCCCTTTTTGTGGCCCCCGCTACTCGAGGTATCCATTTCTGCCATAACGGTAGAATTTAGTTTTCGTGAGTATTTTATTTACTGTTTCAACAGTGCTTATTCTTCTCTTTTTTCACCTGCCATGGTTTTCTTCCACAGTTCAGTGCCGGCCGGTACACTCTCAGGATTGGTGATCATCTGAAATTTCAGTTCATCATTTTTCTTGAAAGCATCGATAACAGCCTTGAATGATGGATACTTGGCAGCATTATCGCCTTTCACCAACAGGTTCATTTTATCCCCTAAATAAGCATCTTTGATAGCTCTCATCCAAACATTCATCTGATTGTCGGTTGAATCCAACACAGGAATTCCGGGGAGTTTATCGCCTTTACGCTGTTCTTCGGGTAAAGAGAGAAAAGAGGCCATACTGCTGAACGGAGCACCAAAGAAACCTGCCTTTTTGAACGCTGCAACATTCATGTTGAGGTTCAGGTTGGTATTCAGATAGGTACATACCGCTTCTTTCTTTTGTTCATCATCCATCGTAATAAATACCTTGCCATCCTTGTCGATCGTAATCATTACAATGTCTTTATCGGGAGCTACTTTGGCAGCCACAGAGTTAGGTGTGGTTACGGCAATAGCTTCAGCCGGTTTGAACTTTGTAGTCAAGATAAAGAACGACAACAGGAGAAAGGCAACATCACACATGGCTGTCATGTCGATGTTGGTACTTTTACGAGGTAATTTGGCTCTTCCCATTGTTAATTATTTAAATGCATTCACTAATTAGATTCAAAACATTTGATTTTCCATACAAACAATCAACGATTATTTGTAGTTAGCAGCAAAGCTTTGAGTTAAAGTGAATCCAGACTCATCGATACCATAAGTGATACCATCGATACGTGTAGTAAATACGTTATACATAACGATCGCGATAGCAGAAGTACCGATACCCAGTGCTGTGTTATACAAGGCTTCAGAGATACCTTGAGACAGTTCACGAGCAGCTTCTCCACCACCTTCATCACCTAATTTAGAGAATGAACGGATCATACCCAATACGGTACCGAACAGACCCAATAGAGTTGCTACAGAAGCGATGGTAGAAAGGAACACAAGGTTCTTCTCCAACATTGGTAATTCCAATGCAGTAGCTTCTTCGATTTCTTTTTGGATATTCAATACTTTTTGCTCAGTAGCCAATTCAGTATTGGTGATCATTTCTTTGTACTTACGCAGACCTGCTTTCATTACATTACCTACAGATCCTTTTTGCTTATCGCACTCAGCCAAAGCTTTGTCAACTTCTTTATTTGCTAAGTGGAACTGTACTTTGCGGATGAACTCAGCAATGTTACCAGCACCGGTAGCTTTAGATACAGTCAACAATCTTTCAATGCTGAAAGTAACTGCAGTAAGGAAAGTACCGATCAAGATAGGTACTACGATACCACCTTCATACATTTTTGTGAATGTTCCCTTTGGACCAGCGTGTGCAGGCCAGAACCAATGGCTTGGATCAGGATCTGGATTTGTAAAGTTACCTGCACTACCTAATACTACGCGCCAGATGAAATAACCACCCAGGATACATAAAACGGGGGCAAGGGTTGCAACTAAATTACTGCTCTTCTTTGGTTGAACAGACGTTGAGCTTTTTGCAGCTGTTGCAGTTGGTTTTGTCTCAGCCATGATTCGATTGATTTTTGTTTTTTAAAATAACAGTTGATTTAAAAAATTATCCTCGCAATGCTAATGAAAAATCTTTGAACTCACTCAAACACCATTTCATTAGTCCGAAAGGGGTTACAAAATAGGTAATTTCCTGAAAGCGACAAATTTGATTCAGCAAAAAACCGCATTTATCCGCTGTTTTCAGGGTTGGCAAGATAAGAGGAATACAAATACTCCCAAGACCTTTTCACCGACCCAAATTAAAGATTTTACCATTCATACAACACTATCCTAAAAAAAATTGTTGATTCCTTTACGGACCTATCTTTAACGATTATTCAAAACCAATTACACTGAAACAATGAGAAATTATTTTATCGCAGCAGCAATGCTGGCAGCGACTGTATCGACTGCTCAGAACCGGGATACTACCCGACCTGCAGGAGCACCTCAGTTAAGCAATCTCCAGGCCGCAGGCGGCTTTGGCGGTGGGGCTCAACGTCAGGGACCTCGTGCTTACAAAGATGTTATTACCAATAAAGCCATCTCTCAAAAAGGGATGATCACTGTTCACAAAGTAGATGACAAATACTACTTTGAAGTTCCTAACAATATATTGGGTCGTGAGATTCTGGCTGTTACCCGCTACATTAAAGTGCCAGCCATTTCAGGAAACGGAAGAGGTGCTTATGGTGGTGAAGTTGCCAATCAGCAAACACTTGCATTTGAGAAAGGACCTAACAGCAATATTTTCCTTCGCACCATTACATTGGTGAATGCTGCCGATCCTAAAGATGATATCTACAAAGCAGTTACCAATTCTAACCTGAATGCCATTGCAGCCTCTTTCCCAATTGCAGCATTTGGTAAAGACAGTGCTTCTGTAGTATTGGATGTAACTGATTATTTCAAAGGAGATAATCAGGTTGTAAGCATTAACGCCGGTATTAAGCGTTCATTGGGATTAGGTCCGATCGCTGCTGATAGATCTTTCATTCAAAAGATCAGCACTTATCCGATCAATACAGAGATCAGAAGTGTAAAAACTTTTAATGCTGCCGGTGCAACTGCTCCTGCAGGTTTTGGCGGACAAGGCGGTGGTGCTTCTATTCCTGCTGCAAATGCTGCAGGTGCAGTAACCATAGAGCTCAACACTTCTATGTTATTGTTGCCTGAGAAACCAATGACTCCAAGAATCGCTGACAAGCGTGTTGGTTTCTTCACTGATGACTATGTTCTCTTTGGTGATGATCAGCAAAAGGTTGAGAACAAAGAATTTGCTGTTCGCTGGAGACTTGAACCAAAAGATGAGGATGTTGAAAAATGGAAAAGAGGTGAATTGGTTGAGCCTAAAAAGCCCATCATTTATTATATCGATCCCGCTACTCCTAAGCAGTGGAGAAAGCACTTGATCCTGGGTGTGAATGACTGGCAGAAAGCTTTTGAAAAAGCAGGTTTCAAAAATGCCATTATCGGTAAAGAGTGGCCTGAAAGTGATACCACTATGAGCTTGGAAGATGCTCGTTTCTCTGTGATCCGTTATTTCGCATCTCCTACTGAAAACGCTTACGGTCCGAATGTACACGATCCAAGAAGTGGTGAGATCCTCGAAAGCCATATCGGATGGTATCATAACGTTATGAAACTGGTACATGACTGGTATATGGTACAGGCAGCTGCAACTGACCCACGTGCGCGCAGTATGAAGTTTGATGATGACTTGATGGGTGATCTAATCCGTTTTGTGTCTTCTCACGAAGTTGGACACACGCTCGGTCTGCGTCATAACATGGGTAGCAGTAGCAAAACACCGGTTGAAAAATTGCGCGATAAGGCTTGGGTAGAAGCAAATGGACACACGGCTTCTATCATGGACTACGCTCGTTTCAACTATGTAGCACAACCTGAAGACAATATCAGTAAGGCCGGATTGTATCCACGTATCGGTGATTACGATCAGTGGGCTATTCGTTGGGGCTATGGATATATTCCGGGTAACAATGAAGAAGAGATAAAGAAAAACAGCAGCAAGCTGATCACTGAAACCCTGAAAGCCAATCCACGTACATGGTTCGGTACTTATGAATCAGGTAACCAAGCTGATCCTAGAAGTCAGAGTGAAGACCTGAGTGATAATGCTGTAAAAGCGAGTGATTATGGTATCAAAAACTTACAGCGCTTATTAGCCGGTTTACCTGAGTGGACCAAAGAAGAGGGTGACCTGAATACGAATATTGCTACTATGTACGGACAATTACTCGGTCAGTATCGTCGTTACATCGGACATGTTACTCGTAACATTGGTGGTGTATATGAAACCTTTAAAGTAGCTGAACAGGATGAACCGGTGTATGAAGTAACACCAAAAGCCATGCAGCGTGATGCATTGGGTTATCTGAATCGTCAGGTATTCCAGACACCAACATGGTTGATCGATAAAAAAATCTGGAACAAGATCAATCCTCCGGGAACAGCTGATCCATTGGCATCTGCTCAGGAAGGCGCTTTGGCAGGATTGCTGACACTTGACAGACTGAATCGTATGCAGTATTGTGCTGATCGTTTTGGTGCTGATAAGGCTTACAGTGCTTTGGAAATGATGAATGATCTTCAATCTGATCTTTTCAGTGAACTGAAATCCAACAAAGCGATCGATAACTATCGTAGAATGTTGCAGAAAAGCTATGTTGATAAACTGAATACGTTATTGAACCCACCAAGTGCAACCATCACCATTACATTAGGTGGCGGTGGATTCAACAATCCTTATGCATCAGGCGCTAACAGCCGCAGTGATGTATACAGTATTGCTCGTGCACAATTGACTCAGTTGCGTTCACAAGTAGCTGCAGCTGCAGCAACAAATCCTGATAGAATGAGCAAGATTCATTTACAGGACTTAGCTGAAAAAATCAAAAGAGCATTAGATCCTAAATAACAACATTCTCTTTTTTTAGAAAAAGGCGCAGTATTTAATTACTGCGCCTTTTTTAATGACTATCTCTTCTTCATTTTCAAATTTTCAAATTGCCACATTTTCAAATTATCTTATATTGTGTAAAACCATTCCCATGCTGGAACCTTGGCGCACCGGTAAGGTGATCAAAATAGAAGACGCAACCGAGTCTACTCGTCGCTTCTGGATCGAGATCCCGGAATTGGCATCTTTTGATTTCAAACCCGGACAATTCGTTACGCTTGATCTTCCTATTCATGAGAAAAAGAACAAACGTTGGCGTAGTTATTCCATTGCTTCTACACCTGATGGAACCAATATCATTGAATTGGTGATTGTTTTATTGGAAGATGGGGCCGGTACCAATTATTTATTCAAAGAAGTGCAAGTAGGCACAGAATTAACCCTTCGCGGACCTCAAGGTGTATTCACATTACCGGAACATTTGGATAAGGATCTGTTTTTGATTTGTACCGGAACCGGTATCGCACCTTTTCGCTCGATGGCACATCATATACATCGTCATAAAATTCCGCATCAAAACATCCATATCATATTTGGTTGTCGCAAACATGGTGATTGTTTGTATGGACCGGAGTTGAAACAATTGGAGAAAGATGAGCCGGGCTTTTATTATCACCCTGTTTTCTCACGTGAAGAGTCTGTTCAAGAAGGTGCTTATAAAGGTTATGTGCATGGCGTATATGAAGAGTTATTGCGCATTCAAAAAACGCCTGCTTACTTCTATCTCTGCGGCTGGAAAAACATGATCGACGAAGCCAAGCAAAGAATTATCGCACTTGGATATGATAAGAAGGATATTCATTTGGAACTTTATGGATAGCTGCTATTGGCGGTTAGCAGTTAGCTATTAGCTTTTAGCAAAGGAATATTTACTCAAAAAGCTAATAGCTAACTGCCAAAGCCTCACAGCTGCGCTAATACGATCTGCTTAACCTCACTCATAGATACTCTTTCTTGTTGCATACTATCACGATGCCTGATGGTGACT
This sequence comes from Sediminibacterium sp., assembly GCA_965279585.1. Classification (GTDB taxonomy): domain Bacteria; phylum Bacteroidota; class Bacteroidia; order Chitinophagales; family Chitinophagaceae; genus Sediminibacterium. The sequence continues at coordinate 3,150,737 of OZ257248.1, forward strand.
GTTCCGTCTTCTTTGGTTTGATGATCGATGGTTACACAGAACGGCGTACCGATGGCATCTTGTCTGCGATAGCGTTTACCGATAGCATCTTTCTCCTCATAAAAACATTTGAAATGAGGCTTACACTCATCTAACAATTGTTTCGCTATTTCCGGCAATCCATCTTTTTTCATCAATGGTAATATGGCCAATTTGTTAGGCGCAATCTTAGCAGGAATCCGCATTACTACTCTACTATCTGTAGTACCGTCTTCTTTGGTGATCGTCTCTTCTTCATAAGCATGACTCAATACCAATAAGAACATACGATCTAGTCCGATAGAAGTTTCAACTACATATGGAATATAGTTACCGTAAGGCTTACCCGTTGCAGGATCAACATCTGCATCGAAGTATTGCTGTTTCTTTTTACTGTATTCCTGATGACTCTTTAGATCAAAATCAGTTCTGCTGTGAATACCTTCTACTTCTTTGAAACCAAATGGAAATTCATATTCAATATCCAGTGCTGCATCTGCATAGTGTGCCAGCTTCACATGATCATGATAACGATATTTTTCCGCAGGAATACCTAAACTCGTATGCCATTTCAATCGCTCTTCTTTCCAATAGTTATACCATTCCATTTGTGTGCCCGGACGAACAAAAAATTGCATTTCCATTTGTTCAAATTCACGCATACGGAAGATGAATTGTCTGGCAACGATCTCATTACGAAATGCCTTTCCGGTTTGTGCAATACCAAATGGTACTTTCATGCGTGCTGTTTTTTGCACATTCAAGAAGTTCACAAAAATACCCTGTGCTGTTTCCGGACGTAAGTAAATGGTATCGGCATCTTCTGCAACAGAACCTAATTGTGTTGAGAACATCAGATTAAACTGACGGATATCGGTCCAGTTGGCGGTGCCGCTCACGCTACAAACGATCTTCTGATCATTCATGAGTTGTTTCAATCCCGCAAAATCTTCAGCTGCCAATAAACGATCCATTTCTGCCAACAAAGCATCCGCTTCCTGCGCTTGTCCATTTTCTCTTAACTGATCTGCTTTTGCTTCCAACAAATGATCAACACGGTATCTTTTTTTACTGTCTTTGTTATCGATCATCGGATCACTGAAATTATCTACGTGACCACTGGCTTTCCATGTTGTTGGGTGCATAAAGATGGCAGCATCAATACCCACGATATTATCATGCATTTGGGTCATGCTTCTCCACCAATAATCGCGGATATTTTTTTTCAACTCACTTCCATAGGGACCATAATCATACACGGCACTTAATCCGTCGTAGATCTCACTACTTGGAAATACAAATCCATACTCTTTGGCATGGGAAATAATAGCCTGAAAACGATTGTCTTGCTGTATGCTCATAACGCGGCAAAAGTAAGAGATTAAGCTGCAAGCCCCAAGCTTCAAGCTGCAAGCATTATAAAAAACTGCTATACAGTACTTTCAGAAAAGGAAAAATTAAACTAGAAAGCTCAATACTGTCAACTTAGAGCTTGTAGCGTGAAGCTTGAAGCTTTTCTCCCTTTCCTCACTTTTTTTTCGGCTTACTCGCTGAAAACCTATAGTTTTAATGCGCTCAAAAAAACATCATCATGCTTAGAAACAAATGTTTACAGCTCTTGTTATTGGTGTTGCCTGCTCTTAGCTGGGCCCAGCAAACAACGGAGTATCCGAATGATTATTTAAGTCCTGAATTTCATGCCGGCAGACGTGCTGCTTTCAGGGAAATGATGCCCAATAATTCTGTGGGTGTCTTCTTTGCCTCTCAGGTAAGGGTTAGAAATAACGACGTAGATTATCAGTACGCACAAAGCAAGAACTTCTACTATTTCACCGGACTCGAAGAGCCAAATGCTTTACTCCTGCTTTTCAAACAGCCTGTAACCATTTTAGGTACTACCGGAACAGAATTCATTTTTGTACAGAATCGTGACCCACAAAGAGAATTATGGACCGGTAAAATTTTGGGTGCAGAAGGTGTAAAGAATAAATACAAGATCGCGAATGTATTTACCAATGATAAGTTCACTGCGAATACATTTGACTTCAAAACTGTTGACTCTGTTTTGACTGCTTTCCGCAATGAAGATATTTTCTCGAAATACAAAAGAAGCCCAGATCCTTTATCACGTATGGCAGGTATTGTTGACAGTTTGATCATCGCCTATAACAAACCAATAGCCGCACGTACTACCAACATGATCCTTTCTTCTTTGCGTGGTATCAAACAACCAGAGGAAATTGCATTGTTGGAAAAAGCAGCTAAAATGAGTTGTGATGGTCACAACGATGTGATGCGCGCCATCAAACCCGGTATGACAGAATATCAGGCTCAGGCCATCATGGAATATCATTTCAAAAAGAATGGATCTGAATATCCCGGTTATCCAAGTATCAATGGTTCATCTGAAAATGCCTGCGTACTTCATTATATCACCAATCTGCGTTTGATGAAAGATGGAGATCTGTTGTTGAGTGATTGTGCTGCAGAATACCATGGTTATACCGCTGATGTTACAAGAACAGTACCTGTGAATGGCAAATTCACTCCTGAGCAAAAACTCATTTATGAGTTGGTACTCGAAGCACAAGATTCAGGTTTTGCTGCCTGCAAACCGGGTAATCCATTTAGCGCTGTAGATGCAGCGGCACGTCGTGTTATCAACCGTGGATTGATTAAATTAGGTATCGCAGCAAACGATCAGGAAGCACGTCAATATTTCCCACATGGAACATCACATCATTTAGGTCTGGATGTACATGATATGGGACCACGTGTTTTACAAGAAGGTGTTTGTTTGACTGTTGAACCCGGCATTTACATTCCACCCGGAAGTAAGTGTGACAAAAAATGGTGGAGCATTGGTGTTCGTATTGAAGATGATATCCTGATCACCAAAGACGGAAATCGAAATCTCTCCGCATCTTCTCCGCGAACAGTTGCAGAGATTGAGAAGATGGCTAAGCAGAAGAGCATCTTTGATAAAAATTAAAAGAGCCAAGAATTAAGATTCAAGAGACAAAGAAGACACAAGGTTCAAGCATCAGTTACCAAGATCTTGAACCTTGTGTCTTTTTTCTTACTTGTATCTTGTTGCTTTATTCTTGAATCTTCTACCGTAGTTTCTCATTATTCTTATGCCTATCCTGATCTCTCAGGTTTTTCTTGGCAAAATTCTTCTCCAATGCCTCCGTTAGATTAACCCCTGTTTGATTGGCTAAACAGATCAATACCCACAATACATCAGCCATCTCGTCTGACAATTCTTTTCCTTTATCGGATTCTTTGAATGATTGTTCACCATACGTACGAACCATTAAGCGACTAAGTTCACCTACTTCTTCCATCAAAATACCCAGATTGGTGAGCTCATTGAAGTATCGAATACCCGTTGTATTGATCCAGGCATCTACCTGACTTTGTGCTTCTTGAATAGTCATAATCAGATTATTTTATTCTAATAGTAAAATTGTATGCATATTATTGAAAGAAACCTAAAGGAAGAAATACAGATATTGATTAGACTTCTTTAAGCAACAGGTTCTATAGTGAAGTGAAAGACCGATCCGTTCCCATTTTCTGACTCTACCCAAATTCGTTCTTTCAGACTGTCCATTACTTTTTTAACAATGGCCAACCCCATCCCTGTTCCGCCGTACTCATGTTTTGAATGCAGTCTCTCAAACAATACAAATATTTGATCAAAATAGGCGGGCTCAATTCCAATACCGTTGTCTTTTACAGAGATCACCCATACCCGCTCTTTACAAACAGCAGAAACAGTGATCTCTGGTTTTCGATCCGGGTGGCTATATTTCAACGCATTACTTATAAGATTCTGCATTACCTGAAAAAGAGGTGACCGATAATGATGAATAATGGGTAAATCCTGATGATGGATCAGTGCTGATTTTTCTTCAATCGTCTTACTATGTAAAATACTAATCTCATCTACTAACAATCCAAGATCAACAAATTCAGGCTTGAACCTAGCTTGATCGATACGGGAGTACTCAAGTAGATCCAATATAATCTGCCTCATCCGTTTAGCTCCATCAGTGGCAAAATATATATACTGTCGCCCCTTATCATCAAGTTTATCCCCATACTTTTTTTCAATCTGACCTAAGAAGCTTGTGATCATACGAAGAGGTTCTTGCAGATCATGTGATGCAACAAATGCAAACTGTTCCAGTTCTTGATTTTTACGTTTCAGATCTTCCAATGTTTTCTCCAATACAAGATTCTGACGATCTCTTTCCACTCGCATATCCTGCTCTTTTCGCAAGGCCCTGTCCAAACTATTAAACACTCTTGGTATCAATGCAGATGATATAAAACCAAGGAAAATTAAATTGGTGCATACTGCAAACCATTCAGAAACATTGTGGGTAGAGCTATCTTTCCATGGAAATATGTTGAGGGGAATTAGTAACCCTGTTAGTAAACAGATTATAAGATTAATGTAAGCAGGATAAAAAGCATACTGATTAGGAAAAATGAGAATACAGAAATAAGAAGCTGCTAACATATATAAAAGTCCCGGACCCGTAGTTCCGATGAGCCATATAAATGTCACAGCGATAAAATACACACAAAAAACAAAAAGGGCTTTCCTTAACTGTAGGGATAAGGCTGGTAAAAATCCAATACCGAATATCAGCAGTACAGCCAGTGTATCTATTAGTACCAGTGAATACAACCCCAAATACCAACTATAATAAACACCCGGAACATATGCGATCAATGAAAGCGGTAAGGTATAGATAATCGCGTTGGCAAATAGTCTTGTTTTCCAGTATGCGACATCATTGACGGGTATCTGATCGAGACAGAAATTATTCTTGATATGTTGTTTATAACGCTTCCAGATACCCATGACTACTATTTTGGAATCGTAAACTCAAATGTTTGTGCATCCGCCTCCTAAAGAATATAATCACGATGTGTTAAATCTGTTTTTCTCAGGTTTACTACCAAATAATCGTCGAAGAAAAACAGTTTTTTGCTATGATATCCGTTACCGGGTATTACACTACAAACAGATTGAGACTATACGATAACTTTTTCTTGTGAACGTATAAGTTAGCAAGAAAAAATCATAACAAAAAGTAATAATTGATTATTGTTGTCCGAAGTGGCCTTGCTGTTGGTGTAGCACCTTGAGTTTCATGACAGTAGCTATTGATAAGGCTCTTTGTTTGGCCAGCTCTGCTTTCTCTCCTTCAAATAATTCATCTACTGTAGATTTGAACAACATCACCCAATGTTCAAAATGTTTGTCTTCAAAAGCAGACTTCTCGTGCAAATGCTGATGAACAGCTATGGCATTGGACTTATATTTTGCAACACCAAATAAAACCGTTTCCCAAAAATCGACGATTACAGGTAAGTGTTCTTCCAGATCCATTGCTATCACCTTAGTGAAGTAATGCCCTATCACAGGATCCGGAATCGCTTTTGCATAAAATGCGCGCATCAGTTGTTCGATATGATCTCTGTTTTGAATATCCACTACTCTTTATTTTTGGAATCCATCACAATGGTTACGGGTCCATCGTTTAATAAAGAGACTTTCATATCTGCACCAAAGATTCCGGTTTGAATAGGTTTTCCAAGATCACTTGTTAATTGCTGAATCATTTTTTCATACATCGGAATGGCAAAATCGCCTTTTGATGCTTTTATATATGAAGGTCTATTGCCTTTTTTGGTACTGGCATGCAAGGTAAACTGGCTCACCAATAAAATATCGCCCCCAATCTCTTTTACAGAAAGATTCATTACACCATCAGCGTCATTAAATAATCGAATATTGACGATCTTATTACTCAGCCATTCGATATCTTCTATTGTATCAGCATCTTCAACCCCCATCAAGACCAATAATCCGTTGCCAATACTGCCGGTGATTTGCCCATCTACCCGAACAGCAGCTTCACTCACTCTTTGAATTACAATTCTCATATTCCCTTAACTGTTTTTATCCGAACTTTAGTGCGATGAAGATAGATATTACCCATGAAATAAAATTCCAGACAGCCAGGAGTGGTGGCAAGGGCGGACAAAACGTGAACAAGGTGGAGACCATGGTTGAAGGTCGTTGGGATATTCAGGCATCTACTTTATTTACTGATGAACAAAAGCAACTGATCAGAGACCGTTTGCAAAACAGAATTACAGATGATGGTTATTTATTGGTAAAATCACAAACAGAGAGAAGTCAGCTTGGAAATAAACAAGCCGTCATTAAAAAAATGATGCAACTACTTACTACTTCACTCATCAAAAGAAAGATCAGAAAACCTACACAACCTACCAAAGCATCAAAAGAGAAGAGAATAGAGTCTAAGAAAAAGAACACTCAAAATAAACAACAAAGAAAAAAGGTCAATAAAAACGATTATTTATAACCCGTGAGATTCCTCTTATTTGTTTCCCTTCTACTATTCGTTTTTTCTGTTCAGTCGCAAAAGACCCAACAGATGGTTCTTCATTTCCAAAACCATTTTGGGAATGAAATACTAGTACCTGAGCGATCTTATTCCTTGAATGGAGACACACTCACCATCAATCGTTTCAAATATTATATCTCACATGTTCAGTTGATAGATGAACAAGGAAAAAAAATAAAGCTACCCTTTCAGTACTATTTGATCGATGCTGCGGATAGCAATTCAAGTATCATTCAACTTGAGATTCCTTTTGGCAAGTATACATCTATTCAGTTTTTATTAGGAGTAGATAGTGCCAGAAATGTATCAGGCGTACAATCCGGCGCACTAGATCCTTTACATGGTATGTTCTGGATGGAACAGCGGATATATTATGGCAAAACTTGAAGGCACTGCTATCAGTTCTCAAATTGCAGGAAAACAATTCACGTATCATATCGGTGGCTTCAGAGGTAACAATAATACTTCCAGACAAATTGTATTACCGATCTCACTTTCAAATAACCGGATCAACATTATCGCTGATGCCAAAAAATGGTTTGAAGGACCTAATGAATTGGTGATCGCAAAAGAACCGATTTGTCATAGCCCGGGTGCACTGGCTGTTCGTATTGCCAATAATTATGCTACCATGTTTTCAATCCTACCCAAAGAAAAATGATGTACCGGAAAACGATAGGAGTCATTGTGATCATCTGTCTGATTTGTATCAGCTGGATTACTAGTAATCACTATTTCAAACCAACTCCCGTAAAACTGATCGTTCCAAAAGGGTGGCCTGAGCCGGTATATGATTTCAAATCAAATCCTTTGACAAAAGAAGGCATTGAGTTAGGCAGACAACTATTTTATGATACCCGATTAAGTAAGGATGGTACGATCTCATGCGGCACCTGTCATCAGCAGTTCGGTGCATTCAATACTTACGATCACAGTTTAAGTCATGGTTATAATAACTCACTCACTTCACGCAACGCGCCCGGGCTCTTCAATTTAGCCTGGCAAAAAGAGTTGATGTGGGATGGGGGGATCAATCATTTAGATCTGCAGCCATTAGCACCGATCACTGCTGAAAATGAAATGGCAGAAAGCATCCAAAATGTCATCACCAAACTGCAAGCCGAGAAAGAATATCGTAGACTATTCAAAGCCGCTTTTGGTGATGAAAAAATATCAACACAAAGACTCACAAAATCGATCAGTCAGTTTGTACTCACTTTTGTAAGCAGTGATAGTAAATATGATAGGGTCATGAGAGGGGTAGATACTTTTATTCTTCCCGAGAAACTGGGATATGAGATCTTCAAAAAGAAATGTGTGAGTTGTCACACTGAACCAATGTTCACAGATTTCAGTTATCGAAATATCGGTATGCCTATCGATCCATTTTTGAAAGATATCGGAAGAATGAAGATCACGAATGATCCGTCTGACTCCTTAAAGTTCAAAGTTCCGAGTCTAAGAAATGTTATGCGTAGTTTTCCCTATGGACATGATGGACGTTTTTTTTCTGTGATGACTGTTATGGAACATTACAGAAAAAACATGGTGCCTGATCCAAGAACAGATCCTTTATTACAAAACAGACTACCGCTCTCCAATTTTGAGATAGGACAACTAACTGCTTTTCTGCATACTTTAACAGATAGTAGTTTTTTAAAGAACCCCGATTTTGCAGCGCCGGGAAAAGGTGTTAGCACAACCGCTCCTGTTGATATTCATAATTAATCGTGTATTTTGCAGTTTGAGGGTGTGAATGGTGAATGGTCAATTGTGAATGAGTTGTACTCTTTATAATTTTTGATCCCCAATTGACCATTCACCATTCACTCACCATTCACGCTATGAGCAGCATCAAAAAATTAGCAGGACAAACATTGTGGTATGGTGTACCTACCATTGCGAGCCGCTTTTTGGGGTATGCGTTGAGCCTGGTACTTTTTTGGTTGTATGAACCTGCCAGCACTGCTAGCATCACACAAGTGTATGCGGTCATCCCTTTTTTGAATATTTTATTTACTTATGGTTTAGAGACCAGTTATTTCCGTTTTGTTCAGGATCATGATAAGTCTGTAATTTTTAACACACTGATGAGCTCTATCCTTATCAGTACTATTTTATTTACCGCTTTTCTTTTACTCAATACACATACACTGGCAGCAGCGATCGACTTTCCCGATCACCCGGAATATATTCAGTGGATAGCTTGGATCTTATTTTTTGATACACTTTCTGTAATCCCCTTTGCCAAACTCAGACAAGAAGGAAGACCACGTTATTATGCTTTTATCAAGGTATTCAGCATTGTTGTAAATGTGGTATTGGTGGTATTTTTTATTGGTATTTGTCCAAAACTCCACAAAGAAGATCCATCCAATCCATGGTTGTTTTTTTATGATCCAACGATTGATATCGGTTATTATATCATTGCCAATATCATCGCCAGCATACTTACCTTGGTCTTACTTACAAAAGAATTACTGAGTTTTCGTTTTTCGATCAATTGGAAACTTTGGAAACAGGTATTACAATATTCTTATCCTTTGATCATAGTTGGACTAGGAGGTATGATCAACGAAATGCTCAGTCGACTTGTATATACACGTGTATTAGACCTTCCAAGAGAAGAAGAGTTAAGACAACTGGGTATTTTTGGCGCCAACTATAAACTAGCAGTACTCATCACCATATTTATTCAGGTATTCCGGATGGGCGCAGAGCCTTTTTTCTTTAATCAATCCAAAGAAGAAAATGCACCGCGTACTTATGCCAGAGTGATGAAATTTTTTGTGATCGTTTGTTCTTTTATCTGGTTAGGTATTGTTGTTAATCTTCCTTTGATCAAATACATTGGAGCAGGTAAAAATGCAGCATTGTATGAAGAAGGATTATCCATCGTCCCCATTCTTGCGATGGGTAGTGTGTTTCTGGGCATTTATTACAACCTGAGTGTCTGGTACAAACTCACCAACAAAACACTAACAGGCGCTTGGATCACATTGATCGGTGCTGTCATCACAATTGCATTGAATATCTGGTGGATACCCTTATTTGGTTACAATGGTAGTGCATGGGCTAATTTTGTTTGTTATGCTTTTATGATGATCATCAGTTATCGACTCGGACAAAAACACTATCCGATCCCTTATGTCACCAAAAAACTGATCGCTTATCTTGTAATTGTAACCCTACTCTTCCTGATATACAAAGTGTTTATTTATTTCATTTCCTCTCTATGGCTTGGTACTGCTTTTGGAGCTCTGTTGATAGCAGTTTATGCATGGTTCATTCTGTTAGTGGAAAAGAAAGAGTTTCAGAAGCTGCCGATGGTAGGCAAATACATTCGATGAAAAATCTCTGATCAATGAATCAGTCATACCTCTCTTTAAGAAATAAAATTGAAGAAATGATTACGCTCAATGATGAAGAGTGGAATCTACTGCTTCCCTACTTACAGGAAAAAACATTTCGAAAGAATAGTCTCTTTGCAAAAGAAGGAAAAGTTGCCAAAGAGATTGGTTTTATCTTAAATGGCAATATGCGTCATTACTATACTAAAGATGGGGAGGAAAAGACGACTTATTTCTATTTCGAAAATCATTTTGTTTGTGACTATATCAGTTGTATCACTAATAAGCCCGGACTGATTACTATAGAATGTTTAACCGACACAACAATGGTTGTATTCCCTTATGAGAGAATACTTACCTGTTATCAACAAAGTTTGAATTGGAGCAATTTCGGAAGACTGATAGCTGAATATTTAGCGGCCGGACTAGAAGACCGCATGTCCGGTTTATTATTATTGACTCCTGAAGAAAGATACCTTCAGCTATTAAAAGGTAACAAACAGAAAATTCTGGAAAGAATACCTCAACATCTTATCGCCAACTATTTAGGCATTACAGCTGTAAGTCTGAGTAGAATTAGAAATAGAATCCACCAGTAACACTGATTTCTTATCGATTGTTAACGTTTTTCAGTGCCGGGAGTTTGAATTTTGATTTAAAATACTGACATGAAAACAATATTACAACTTGAAGAAATGGGTCAGCTGATCCTTGGAATAGCGATTTTATACCTACAGCCTCTTGAATTCAGTTGGTGGCTATGGATATTATTTTTCTTTGCTCCCGATATCAGTATGATTGGTTATTTTATCAATACAAAAATGGGCGCATGGATCTATAATATCGGACATCATAAGCTGACTGCCATTGTATTGGTCATGATAGGACATATATGGGCACGCACAGATATTCAACTCGTAGGCTATATTTTATTTACGCATAGCTGTTTTGACAGGGTATTCGGTTATGGCTTGAAACATACAGATAGTTTTAAGCATACCCATTTGGGTGCTTTATGATCTTGCGATCAGTCTGCAACTGACAATGTTAAGATGATTTATCTTTGTCCCATGGCAGAAGATTTAAGTATAATCAAAGGAGATAAACAAACGCAATACGAATCATTGATCCCTCAGATCAAAGCATTGATCGAAGGTGAGAATGATCTAGTGGCTAACCTTGCTAATATTGCTGCAGCATTGAAAGAACAGTTTGGCTGGTTTTGGGTTGGATTTTATTGGGTGAAGAATGATGAACTGGTGCTGGGCCCCTTCCAAGGACCTGTTGCTTGTACACGTATCAGAAAGGGAAGAGGTGTTTGTGGTACCAGTTGGGCTAAAGCTAAAACATTGATTGTCCCCGATGTAGAAAAATTTCCCGGACATATCGCCTGCAGTAGTTTATCAAAATCTGAGATCGTAGTACCGATTATACGCAACAATGAAGTAGTAGGTGTGTTAGACGTTGATGCCAGCGAACTAGATCAATTTGACACAGTGGATCAGCGCTATTTGGAGATGATTGTGGAGTTGGTGAATGGAGAGTAGTCAAAAGTGAAAGGTGAAAAGTGAAAGGAGCATGGTAACTATTAGTAACGAATGAGCACTACTATTTGCCATGAACTATGGACTATACGCCATGATCTGACTTATTTCCCTTATCTTTACATCATTGATATATTCTCTCTACACGACTCGATTTCCTTCCGTGACAAAGTTCATCAGTCTTTTACAGGTCGCTTTTAGCATCTACAAGTAGGAAGGTTATATAACAGCTGAGCGAATTCAGTTGTGTTTTTAATAAAAATTTATTCCATTGACATTTGATTCATTGAATCTGATCGAGCCCATTTTACGTGCGCTCCAGACAGAAGGTTACACAACACCTACTCCCATCCAACGACAAGCAATTCCAATCGTATTGGAAGGAAATGATTTATTGGGTTGTGCCCAAACAGGAACCGGAAAAACTGCTGCGTTTTCAATTCCATTATTACAATTATTGTATCAACAGAAAAGTACACAGAAGGGTATTAAAGCATTGATATTAACTCCTACCAGAGAACTAGCTATTCAAATTGATGAAAGTATTGCTGCTTATGGCAGACATACCGGACTTACACATGCAGTAATATTTGGAGGCGTATCTCAATTACCACAAACACAAGCACTGAAAAGAGGTGTAGACATTTTAATTGCGACACCGGGTCGTTTGTTGGACCTCATGCAACAAGGTTATGTGAGTTTGCAACACTTACAATTTTTTGTATTGGATGAAGCAGACAGAATGTTGGACATGGGTTTTATTCACGACGTAAAAAAAGTGATCGCTAAATTACCGGCTAAGAGACAAACCCTCTTTTTCTCTGCTACCATGCCTCCTGAAATTGCGGGTTTGGCTAACAGTATTTTACATCAACCCAAAAAAGTAGAGGTAACACCTGTTTCTTCTACCGTTGAAAAAATTGAGCAATCTGTTTATTTCGTTGAGAAGCAAGATAAACGTGCATTATTGCATCATCTCTTAGCTGATCAAAATATTAAAACTGTATTGGTCTTTACCAGAACCAAACATGGTGCTGACAAAGTGGTGAAGGATCTTCAAAGATCAAACATCGGTGCAGCAGCCATTCATGGTAACAAATCACAGAATGCTCGTCAGCGTGCATTGAATGATTTTAAGAATGGAACACTTCGTGTATTGGTTGCAACAGATATTGCAGCACGAGGTATTGATGTGGAACAATTATCACATGTCATCAATTATGAATTACCGGATGTACCGGAAACTTATGTTCACCGTATTGGAAGAACAGGACGTGCAGGTGCTTCAGGTATTGCGATCGCTTTCTGTGATGCAGAAGAAAAAGTAAACCTGAAAGACATTCAAAAACTGATTGGTATTCAGATCCCGATTATTACAGACCATCCTTATGCGATGAGTAATATTTCTCTGGCCAATTTCAAACCTGTTTCAAAACAACCACAAACTCAACGAAACCATACACAACGCAGATCCTTCAGAGGAGGTGATAGCAGACGTTATGCTCCGCAGAGATAGGGTAGCTAATAGGTCATAGCAAATTGTAATAAAATTACTATTTGCTATGACCTATTACCCATTAGCTATTCCTAACTTAGTATCATGAAACCTCTACGTCTGCTAAGTTTAGTTGTCTTTGCTTTTTTCTCTTCTGCATTGCTGTTCGGACAGCAGCGATCAAGTGTTTATTTTCCGCCTGCCGGTTCTTGGGAACAACGATCCCCTTCAGCTTTGGGTATCCAAGCTACTACCTTACAAGAAGCTATTGCATTGGCGAAAGCCGGCGAGTCTAAGAATCCACGCAGTATGGAGATCAATCATTATCGAACTTTTGGCAAAGAGCCTTTTGGGGAGGGTATTGGTCCATTCGCAGATCGCGGAGAAGCAACGGGTCTGATCATTTACAAAGGCTATATCATAGCTCAATGGGGAGAACCCATGCGTTGCGATATGACGCATAGTGTTACCAAGAGTTTTTTATCAGCAGTAGTAGGTGTTGCTGTAGATCAGGGGTTGATCAGAAATGTAAATGACACTGTAGCACCTTATGTTCCACCCATTGAATGGTATGATCCAAAAGCACCGGTGAATAGAACGGCTGAAGATTTTGGTAAACCTCAACTTTTATTTCCTTTTGCATCAGCACACAATAGCACCATTACATGGGATGACTTACTCAGACAAACCAGTGATTGGGAAGGAACACTTTGGGGGAAGCCGGATTGGGCAGACAGACCAGATGCAGATGCCAATAAATGGTTGAACAGACTGCGTAATAAGCCGGGTACTACTTATGAATACAATGATGTGAGGGTGAATGTACTTGCCTTGGCAGCAACCAGTGTTTGGAGAAAATCCTTACCACAAGTGCTCAAACAAACCATTATGGATCCGATCGGCGCATCCAATACATGGCGCTGGACCGGATATAGAAATGCATGGATCGTATTGGATGGACAACCCGTTCAGTCAGTAAGCGGCGGTGGCCATTGGGGTGGCGGTATGTTCATCAATGCATATGATATGGCACGTTTTGGATGGTTGACATTGAATCGTGGACAATGGAATGGCAAACAATTATTGAGTGAAGAATGGATCAAGAGATCTCTTACTCCCACTGTTCCGAAAAATGATTACGGATACATGAATTGGTTCTTGAATACTGACAGAAAATTTTTACCCAGTGCCCCCGCTACAGCATTTACACATGTTGGAAACGGTAATAACCTGATTTATGTTGATCCAGAACATGAACTGGTAGCAGTGATTCGCTGGATCGACAGTAGAGCACAGGATGGAGTGATCCAAAAAATTTTGGAAGCCTTGCCTAAAAAATAATGCAAACGTTTGCTGAGCCGGAGTTTTGATGCGTTTGCCGTTTTTAAGTTGTTTTTAAACAGTCATAACTTTAATAATAAATATTATTGCATGTCACAACCCCCTGATGTACGATTCTTCGCAGCAATATTCAACAGATTATCAATTCCTCAATGCAATCATTGATACATTAGAAGAAGGTGTAGTTGTTCAAAATCATGACGGGAAAATAGTTGGGTTTAATAAAAAAGCGCTAGAGCTTTTACATGTATCTGCGGAACAATTATTGGGTTATACCTCCGGTGATGATAAATGGATTGCCATTGATCTTGACGGGAAAACCCTCCCCGTTGAAAAACATCCGATAGTGATGACTCTTCGCTCAGGTGAACCGCAAAACAAAGTTATCATCGGTGTTACTGTAGGGAATGGCGAGTTGAAATGGTTTTCGACCAATACCCGTATGATTGAAGTCAATCAACAAAAATTTGCAGTAGCGGCATTTACAGATATCACAGCACTCATAACCCTCAATAAAGATCTTGTTGATCAAAACGCTCAGCAGCTGAAAATTCAGGAAGAACTGGAAAAAAAGATCAGACAGCTAAAAGATTTTGCAGGTATCATTACACATGATGTAAGAGGACCGGCTAGTAATATCAAAAAACTATTGCAGGTCTATGAAAGCAAAAAAGATGATGAGTCAGGTAAGCAAGCGCTTACATATTTGAAGCAAGCCAGTGATGATCTGCATAACAACCTTAACGAGCTGATCAAATTATTACAATGGCATCTCGATCAAAAATCTCCTTTCAGCATTTGCGATTTTGATGCAACCACCAACAGTGTATTGGTTCAGTTGGATCACCTGATACAACAAAAATATGCGGTCATTCACAGAAATTTTGCCGTAGCTAGCTTTGAATATGCAAAAGTGTATCTGCACAGTATCTTATACAACCTTATCAGTAATGCGCTCAAATACGGCCGTGAAGATGTTCCCCTCGAAATTCGATTGGAGACTTTCATGGAAAATGGGCGTGTTTGTTTAAGGGTGAGTGATAATGGTAAAGGCATCAATATGGACAAATTTGGGTCTACCCTATTTCGTTTTCAACGTAATACAGAAATTGAAAATGACAGTAAGGGAATCGGTTTGTATCTGGTCGAACACCAGGTCAAAGAATTTGGCGGAAACATTTCCGTAACGAGCGAACCGAATAAAGGGACCAGTTTTACCATTATTTTCTAAGTAAATCCCCTACTTTTGCCACCCGGCAACGGAAGAGCGGATGTGGCGAAATTGGCAGACGCACCAGACTTAGGATCTGGCGCCGCGAGGCGTGTAGGTTCGACTCCTATCATCCGCACAAAAAATAAAGGCCCTCAATGAGGGCCTTACTTATGTAAAAAGGTTCTGTTTATACCGCTTCTCGCTTGACCAATAAACCGATCGTTTCATTACTGCCTTCATTGGCAAAAGAAGATTTCACAGTTTCAATGCCTTGGGTGGTGATATAACAATGAGGAGTATCCAACTGCTGTAACATCACAAGCCCCTGCTGAGCCAATGCCAGTAAATGCTTATGAATGGTATCCCAACTAAATGTAGAATGCAGGATCATCTCCCGCGGTGTACAAAGGTATTGCTCGGGATGGGGTTCTTCTCTTACAATCCTGTACAAAGTCTGCAAGGTGTAATAGGTGTTTTCCATATCTGTAAGATACTAAGACCCCCTTTTTCTGTTGCTTCTACCAACCGATATTTGTCAACATTGAATGCACGAAAAATGAACAATATCAACGGCGTTTTTCAAAAATGATTGATTATCAGGTATTTAAAAAACATCTCCTCCCGCTGATAATGCCTTATATGTCATGACCAACCCTGTTGCAAACACAAAGAACAATACAATTTTTCTAAAGGTGTCCTGAGGTACTTTACTCAATAATAATTTACCGATATAAGAACCCACAAAAGCAATCAAAATCAATCCTGGCAGATACCACCAGTCTCTCCCCTGCACATAGCCCTGATTTACATATACGATCGAGCGACTAAGATCCACCCCAAAATCAATAGCAGCAGAAGTAGCGATGAACACATTCTTTTCCAACGCGAAAGAAGTAAGGGTAATCGCTCGAATAGCTCCGCCTGTTCCGATAAACCCTGCCAGAAAACCGGCTAATCCACCACCGACAATCGCATTACCCGTATTGGCTTTCATTTTCAGTTGGGGCTTCCACCAGAAAAGAATGGAGAAGACAACACAAAAAATACCCAATAACAACTCAGCATACCGGAAAGTGACCTGATTACTTAACCAGGCGCCGCCAATTACCAATAACACACTGGGTATCCCAATTTTCCAGATCAGTTTCCATTGTATATCCTGTCTGAAAAGTACCAGTTTGGCAATATTGCTGAACACATGCAATAATCCTGTGAGTCCCAATACCGTTTTGAAATCAAAGAAAAAGCCCGCCAGTGGCACAAAGAAGACCGAAGAGCCGAATCCACCCACGGTTCCTACAATTTCACTGAGAAAAGCCAGCAAGAAAAAGAGAAAAGCATTGCTCATAGCGGCTTATTTGGTTGTTGACAGCTGTTTTTATGCGTTAAACTCCTACCTTTGCTGCCCGTTTGGAAAAAGAGTTTCTGACTTATTGAAGATAAGATTTGAGACTCAACCGATAAAATATCAATAAAATATATATCATGGCCACCGTTACCAGAGAAAACATTGGATTACTGACCGACAAATTGACCGTTACACTCAATAAAGAAGATTACTTCTCAGGTTTTGAGCAAAGTTTGAAGAAATATGCAAAAACTGCGAACATTCCCGGTTTTAGAAAAGGAATGGTTCCTGCAGGATTGGTTAAGAAGATGTACGGACAAAGTGTTTTCACTGATGAGGTTTTGCGTACGGTTGAAAAAGAATTGAATACTTACCTGAATAATGAGCAGTTGGATATTTTCGCTCAGCCTTTACCATTAGACAATGATGCACGTGCATTGGATATGAACAATCCTGCTGATGTAAGCTTTGCTTTTGAGATCGGTTTGAAGCCGAATTTTGAAATTGACACTAAGAAGATCAAAGTAACTCGTTATGTAATTGATGTAACAAATGAAATGATCGATCAAGAAGTTGAGCGTCTGCAAATCCGTAACGGAAAAATGACCGAGCCGGAAGCTGTTACAGGAGATGATAATGTGTTGAATGTAAAATTCATTGAGTGCGATGAAAATGGCAATGAAATCGAAGGTGGCATCAGCAAAGACAATTCATTACTGGTTAAATATTTTGAAGCATCTTTCCGTAAAAACTTTATCGGTAAGAAAAACAATGATACCGTTGTATTGCAGTTAGATAAAGCATTTGAAGACAAAGAGAAAGAAGCTATTTTGGCTGATCTCGGTCTGACTCCTGCTGATGGCAATCGTTATTTCAAGTTATTGATCACTAAAGTTGGACTGGTAGAGAAAGCGGAACTGAATGCTGAATTCTTTGCGGCAGTGTATCCGAATACTGAGATCACAACTGCTGAAGATTTCCGTGCAGAAGTGAAGAAAGAAATTGAAAATTACTACGGACAGCAAGCACGTAATCAAATTCATGATCAGATCTATCATCACCTGGTAGATCACACCACCATGGAATTCCCTGAAAGCTTCCTGAAGCGTTGGTTACAAACCGGTGGTGAAAAACAGAAGACTGCTGAAGAAGCCGAACAAGAATATCCAACTTTCATCAACCAGTTGAAATGGACATTGGTGAGCAGTAAGTTGATTGCAGATAATAAAATTGAAGTACAACCCGACGATATCCGCGAATTCGCTAAGCAACAACTGTTCAGCTATATGGGCGGACAATTAGGCGCTCTGGGAGATAACCAACAGTGGGTGGATGACTATGCAAACCGCATGATGCAGGATAGAAAATATGTAGAAGAAAGTTATCACCGCATCAGCACCGAAAAACTCTTTGGTCTGTTGGAAACACAGGTGACTGCAAAAGAAGAGAGCATCAGCGCAGAAGCTTTTGCAGAGAAACTGCACCATCACCACCACTAAGACTTTTAATGGCAGATGGCAGATCTCAGATTTATTAGGTCTGATTGATCATATAAAGTTTGAGGCCGGATACATGTATCCGGCTTTTTTATGTGCATTCCATCCACATCTGACATCTGCGATCTGAAATCTGACATGACAAATCAGACATCAGCCATCTAACATCCTACATTCTATGTGACTTGTTGTCTTAAACAGAGCTTTGCACAGTATTTGAATAAGGTTTTATCCGGTGAAATAGCAAATCACTTATCTTCAAAGCGAAAATTGAATCAATATGAATTTTGGAAAAGAGTTTGAGCAGTATGCAGTCAAGCACCGCGGTATCAGCAGCGCCACTTTGCATAGTTATCAGCAACACCACGTAACCAATCTGACACCTTATATCATAGAAGAGCGTCCCTTGAATGTAGCCAGTATGGATGTATTCAGTCGCTTAATGATGGATCGCATCATCTTCATGGGCGAAGGCATCAATGATTATGTAGCCAATATTGTTACTGCACAATTATTGTTTCTTGAGAGTACGGACCGTAGTCGTGATATCCAGATGTATATCAATAGTCCAGGTGGCAGTGTTTATGCGGGTTTGGGTATCTATGACACCATGCAGTTCATTGGTCCGGATGTGGCTACGATCTGCACAGGTATGGCTGCCAGTATGGGACAGATTCTTTTATGTGCCGGTGTGAAAGGAAAACGTACCGCATTGAAACATAGCCGTATCATGATGCACCAACCCAGCGGTGCTATTGGCGGACAAGCAACAGATATTGAGATCACCGCTCGTGAGATCAAGAAACTAAAACAAGAACTCTATTCTATCACAGCACATCATACCGGAAAAGACGTAGAAACCATCGCCAAAGACAGCGATCGCGATTTCTGGATGACCGCCCAGGAAGCCAAGGAATATGGACTGGTAGATGAAGTGTTGTTGACCAATCCGAGGAAGGAGAAAAAGTAGGAAGCATATAGCTAATAGATCATAGCTAATAGCAATAAATCCCTACTATGTGCTATGAACCATTTGCCATAAGCCATTTACAACAAATTAATCAGTATAAACAAGGAAACATGATACACTCAAAATACATCAACCCCTACCTCATGGAAGATGAGGAAGAGAATGAACCAAAAGATGATAAGCAAGAGCAAGGTGGTTTTATGATGAAGAAAATGGAGAAACTGTTCTTTGAGAAAAGAGCTGTTTACCTGTGGGGGCCTGTAGAAGATAAATCTGCACGCGATGTTGTCAGCAAACTATTATTGCTGGATGCAGATAAACCAGGTGAAGAGATCAAATTTTATATCAATAGTCCAGGTGGCGTAGTGACCAGTGGCATGGTCATTTATGATACCATCAAGATGATTCAAAGCCCGGTAAGTACGATTTGTATGGGACTGGCTGCGAGCATGGGATCTATTTTATTAAGTGCCGGAGCGAAAGGAAAAAGATTCATCTATCCTCATGGAGAAGTGATGATCCATCAGCCAAGTATTGGTGGCTATTTTCAAGCAACCAGTGCAGATATTGAAATTCATGCTGAACAGATCCGTAAAACCAAGGAGTTAGGCGCTAAGATCCTAGCCGATAATTGCGGAAAAACGGTTGAGCAGATCATGAAAGATTTCGACCGCGACTACTGGATGAATGCCACTGAAGCTGTTGAATATGGCATCGTAGACGCTGTTTTGTCGAAAATTTAATCGAAATACACCTTATTTATCCTTTTTAACCCCGTTTAGTCGCCTGAACGGGGTTAACTTTGCAACATAGTACCGGTACATCTTGTCTACCTATTAGGATACCGGTCTAGACACCTATCGTATGGCAAAATCGAATCATTTACACTGTTCTTTCTGCGGAAGAAACCGCGATGAAGTAAAGATCCTCATAGCAGGACAGGAAGGACATATCTGTGAGAACTGTGTGGAACATGCACAGGAGATCATAGTACAAGAACTCAACAGCAAATCAGAAAGTAATTCCGGCAACTCAGGATTCAAACTGAATGTGCGCAAGCCGGCTGAGATCAAGAAATTCTTAGATGAATATGTGATCGGACAGGATGATGCAAAGAAAGTATTATCCGTTGCAGTATACAATCACTTCAAACGTGTAACTCAGAAGCAACAACAGGATGATGTTGAAATTGAAAAAAGCAATATCATCATGGTGGGCGAGACGGGAACAGGTAAAACATTATTAGCAAAAACCATTGCGCGTTTATTGAATGTCCCTTTTGCTATTGTGGATGCAACTGTTTTTACAGAAGCCGGTTATGTGGGCGAGGATGTAGAGAGTATGTTGACTCGTTTGTTGCAGAATTGCAACTACGATGTAACCGCTGCTGAACGTGGAATTGTGTATGTGGATGAACTGGATAAAATTGCACGTAAAGGCGATAACCCTTCTATCACACGTGATGTGAGTGGTGAAGGGGTTCAACAAGGCTTATTAAAAATGCTGGAAGGAACGGAAGTATTGGTTCCACCACAGGGTGGAAGAAAACATCCCGAGCAAAAGATGATCAAAGTAGATACAAAGAATATTCTTTTCATCTGCGGTGGTGCATTTGATGGTATTGATAAAGTCATTGCTAGAAGAGTGAACACCAATGCGATCGGATTCAGCGTGAACAAAGAAGAACAGGAAATGCAACGCAAAAACCTGTTACAATTTGTGAACGCACAAGACCTGAAATCATTTGGCCTAATCCCTGAATTGTTGGGACGTTTGCCTGTAGTTACCCATCTTAATCCATTGGATCAGGAAACCCTAAGAAGCATTCTTACAGAACCTAAAAACTCTTTAATCAAACAGTACACACGCTTGTTTGAAATGGAGGGTATCGAACTCGTCATCGATACAGAAGTACTAGATTTTATGGTAAGTAAAGCACTTGAATACAAATTAGGTGCCCGCGGATTACGCAGTATCTGTGAAGGTATCCTCACTGATGCCATGTTCGAATTACCGGGCAGCGATGTAAAACAACTACATGTTACCAAAGCCTATGCCGAGCAAATGTTTGGAAAGAGCAAGTTGAGTGCGTTGAAAGTAGCATAAGAAGATCCAAGATTCGAGAAGACAAGAAACAAGAAAGATTCAAGAAATAAGTTTCAAGAAATGATCAGGCGATGGGAATAACTTCTCATCGCTTTTTTGTTGCGTCATATTACCTTGCAGGTGGCTAATGGCTAATGGCTAATGGCTAATAGAAGCACTTTCCTGCTATTAGCTATTGGCTATGACCTATATGCAATAAGCCATCGGCTATCAAAAACCAAAAGAGATGAACGAACTTATCGAAAGATTAACCAAGGAAGCAGGTCTTAGTCCTGAGCAAGCTCAGAAAGCAGTAACGACCATTGCTAATTTCGTAAAAGAAAAATTCCCTATGCTCGGCGGAGCCGTTGATCAGATCTTCGCTGCAGGAACAAAAGAGGATGGAGCGGAATAGTGGGAAGTGAATGGTGAATGGTCAATGGTCAATTGTGAATAGTCAGTAGTGAGTTTCTTTATTCACCATTGACCATTGACCATTCACTTCCTAACCAAACGATAAGAGGCTTCTATAAATGCTTTGAGTTGACTTGAAGAAAGTATCCCATCCACAACTATCGTATTCCAATGTTTCTTATTCATGTGATAGCCGGGCAATACTGACTGCGGATACATTTCGCGCAATTCCACGGCCTCATCCGGATCGCATTTTACGTTGAATTGGAGTGGATCATTGTCTAATCCCATCAGAAAAAACATTTTCCCCTTCACCTTATACACCAAAGTATCAGGTCCGAATGGAGTCGTCTCCTCTACATCAGGAAATGAAAGCACAAAGTCTCGAAGGGATTCGATATTCATGATAAGTATAGTGAGTAGTGAACAGTGAATAATGAGTATTTCGATTTTGTGAATAGTGAATGGTCAATAGTCAATACAAAACTCACTACTGACTACTCACTATTCACAATTGACGATTCACCATTCACAACATCTTCCTCACCGCATCCACTAACTCTCCCTTCGTAATCGGCACACCCATGATTTTGTTGTAGCCTTTTGCGTCTACGAGGTATTGATCACGGATGATCTTGATGAGTTGTCCATTATTGATCTCGGGTATCAGTACTTTTTCAAAATTACTTATGATCTCTCCCAGATTTTTAGGGAATGGACGCAAGTAACGAATATGCGCATGACTTACTGCATGTCCTTCATCTTGTAATTCTTGTACAGCACTTTTGATAGCTCCAAAAGTAGAACCCCATCCCAACACCAATACCTTTCCTTTTTCAGGACCGCTATCTAAGGTTTGTAAAGGAATATAATCTGCTATCTTATCTACCTTGGCCTGACGGGTGTTTACCATGTGTTGGTGATTCTCCGGCTCATAGTTTACATTACCCGTTACATCTTGTTTTTCCAATCCTCCGATGCGGTGTTCCAATCCCGGCGTACCCGGAACGGCCCATGGGCGAGCTAATTTTTCATCACGCTTGTATGGCATGAATTTTTCTTCTCCTTCTGCCAGTCCTTTTTTGAACTGCACATCAATTGGTTTCAAATCGGCACTGGTTGGGAAACGCCAAGGTTCTGCACCATTGGCAATATATCCATCACTGAGTAGGATCACAGGTGTCATATGCTGCACTGCAATACGTACTGCTTCAAAAGCTACATCAAAACAATCGCTGGGTGTAGAAGAAGCAATGACCGGCATCGGACATTCACCGTTTCTTCCGAAATAAGCTTGCAACAGATCACTCTGTTCCGTTTTGGTTGGCAAACCGGTTGATGGTCCACCTCTTTGGATGTTGACGATCAACAATGGAATTTCCAACATCACTGCTAATCCCATTGCTTCTGTTTTCAAAGCCATACCCGGACCAGAAGTAGTGGTTACACCTAATGATCCACCATAACTGGCACCGATAGCTGCAGTGATTCCTGCGATCTCATCTTCAGCCTGAAATGTGCGAACACCAAATGACTTGTATTTACTCAGTTCATGTAGAATATCAGAAGCAGGAGTAATAGGATAAGTTCCCAGGAAAATAGGTAATCCACTTTTTTCACTCGCAGCGATCAAGCCCATGGCCAATGCCTGATTACCCATGATGCTTCGATACACACCGGGTTTCATTTTTGCCTTCTCTACTTTATAACGGGTAGTGAATGCTTCAGTAGTATCACCATAATTATATCCTGCCTGTAATACTTTGATATTACTCTGCAGGATCACATCTTTCTTACCGAATTTCTCTTTCAGAAAATCGATGGTATTATTCAGACTGCGGTTATACATCCAGTAAAGCAGTCCAAGTACAAACATGTTCTTTGCACGATCTCTTTCCTTGGTACCCAACTCCGTGAATTCTTTCAAAGCCTCACGGGTAAGTTTGGTAACATCCACTTTCGTCAATTCAAAACCATCCAAGCTTCCATCCTCCAAAGGATTCACACCGTCGGGATAATTGGCCAAACGAAGATTTTTGGCATCAAAGCCATCAATATTGGCAATGATCTTACCACCGGCTTTGATACTTTTTAAATTCACTTTCAAGGCAGCCGCATTCATAGCTACAAGAACATCACAAAGATCACCGGGAGTAAATACACGATCACTGGAAAAGCGCAATTGGAACCCACTCACACCCGGTAGGGTACCGATAGGGGCACGGATCTCAGCGGGAAAATCAGGAAAAGTGGCCAGATCAATTCCCAATAAGGCCGTATTGTTGGTGAACTGCTGCCCGGTCAATTGCATACCATCACCACTATCACCAGCAAATTTGATGACCACATCCTGCAAGAGCGCTTCTTTCCTTTCCATAATCTGATTCTTTTTCATGCGCAGGACAATCCCTGCCATTCACAAAAATATACAATTCGATTTGCCCGAACTATATTACCTTAAATCAAGGGTAAGTTTTTCCTTAATTCAACATTGCATGATCAAACGAATATTGTTCTTACTGGGATACTTGGTAAGCCTGCAAATATCTGCACAGGAAAGAATTCATCTACAGTACGACCGCGATCAATATATGCCCGGTGATACCATTTGGTTCAAAGCTTTTATCAGAAAAGATGAAAAACCTTCATTTACCAGCCACAACCTCTATATACAGCTGCGCGATATCAATGGACGCCCCATCATTGAACAGAAATTACCCATCATTGGCGCTACTGCTTCCGGTCATATGGTGATACCCGACAGTCTGCGAAAACCATGGTATGTGATACGGGCTTTTACACCCCTCTCTGTTACTTATGATGAACCATATATCTATAAACATCTATTATCGCTGAGTAACACCCCTGCTAAAAAAGAATCGGTCAATCTAACCATTCAACCGGAAGCCGGATTACTGGCTGAAAATATCTCTACCAGACTTTTTATACGTACAATGACGACAAGTGGTACACCTATGGCGTTGAATGGTATACTAAGGAACAGTACAGGTAGAACTGTGGCAAATTTCAGTACAAAAGAATCGGGCACTACCACTGTATGGCTTACACCTGAAAAGAATGAACGGTATGAAGCTGTTTATTTTTATAACAATCAAAGTTTTTCCCAACCATTACCAGCGGCTGATTCTGTCGGAATAGGAATGGAGCTCATAAAAGAACCAAATGGTTATCGTTGTCGTATCAAGAGAACCCAACTAAGATCGCAACAAGCAGAATCCATTCAACTATCGGTGAAACATGGTAATAACCTGATATTTTTCAAAGAATATCAATTAACGAAAGAAAAAGTACTTGATATTCCAATGAATCTTGCCGGTAATATTTCCGGTTTTCTTGAATTTTTGCTAGAGAATAAAAATGGAGAAGTATTGGGTAGCAGATTGTTGATCCATCAAACAGCAACCATGTTATCTTCTGTTCTTATTGATACATTGGCAGTAAACCTTCAACCACGATCGTTGAATCGGTTCAGGATTCAATTTCCCGATACACTTCCTCGCACTTATGCCGTTGCTGTAACAGCTATTGAGAACAAAGAAGAAAAATTTGCATCATCTCCGATTTTATTCAACATGATGATACCGGGTAGCTTTCGCGAAGATCTTGGTGCTACAGGATATCCATTTGAACAACTGATGAAAGAAGAGATCGATGAAGAAAAGATGAATGAGGTATTGTCATTTTATCACTACCACCCATTTAAACCCCAAAAAGCACCCTTACACGATCCATATCTTATCCGTTTATCCGGTACTGTATTTCAACCCAAAACACAAACACCCTTCCAAAATGGATCTTTATCTGTCTGGTTACTCAATGATCGCAAACAACTCGTATTGGAAACTGCGGTTGATGAGTTTGGTCGATTTGCTGTAGACTCTATTGTATTTTTTGGTGATGCAAAGATCTACTGGACATACATCAATACAAAAGGTAAGATCCAAACAGCCGGTATTGTTATGGATACAGTTCCCCGACATCCATTGCTGGATATATCCCCTGACTATCGTCAATGGTTCGCCAAACGAATTGATACGAATCGTGCTAATAGAAATGAATTACCTCCCAACATATCAGGTACTACACTTGCTGCTGTTACCGTATTCAGTAAAATCAAAACACCACCGCTTGTTGAAAAATATGTAAGTGAACGCTTCAAGTATGATGGCACCAATTTATTTGATATGACCAAAAGCAACAGCGTAGCACCACCACTGGATCTCATTGTTACAAAACTTCCCGGTATTGTTGTTGAAAGAGATAGAGGGGGCACTCCCATCCGATTAAAATCGAAAACCTATTTTGGATACAATACAGGTCAATGGGATGTTGATCTTTTTATTGATGAACGTCGATGCACTATTAATGATATTGATGCACTGCAAACACAAGACATTGCTCTGATCCGTTACGTAAAGACCGGATTCCCGGTCGGTGCTGTATTTGTTTACCTGAAAAAAGCAGAGGAGAGAATGGTAGATATCCCTTCTTCAGCCAGCTTTTTCTCACTGAAAGGCTACACTTCCTTACTCGACTTTCGTAAGATCGACTACAGCCTTATTGAGAACAACAAAGACCTGACCGACGAACGTAAAACACTGTTATGGCAGCCCGGGGTTTTTCTTGGACAAAACAATGAAGAACAACAGATTGAATTTTATACCAATCAAAATAATAAAGGCTATCGCATTTTGATTGAAGGCATGGATATCTACGGCCGTATGTTCAGAAAAATCTTGCAATTCAAACCTTAATGGGTTTAACAAACGGATAGTATGGTTTAGTTGTATATTTGAATCAGTAAATTTTTAGATTATGGCTTTATTCAAATCGGGTAACCCTACCCTAACAGAGAAAATGTTCAATAAGAGTCTGCAGGCTGAAGCCGACATGCAGGGAACCATGAGTGTACGTGGTACCATCAACAAATTCGGTTTCATGATGCTGATGGTGATTGCAGGTGCTGCTTATACCTGGAACTTATTTGAACAATTGAATGAAGGACTGATGTACACCCTCATGATCGTTGGTGCGATCGGTGGATTGATTACCGCATTGGTCATCACTTTCAAACCTACATGGGCACGTTTCTTAGCTCCTGCTTATGGTATTCTTGAAGGCTTTTTCATCGGTGGACTTTCCGCTGTGATGAATGCTGCTTTTGCAGATCAATATCCGGGGCTAATCATGCAGGCGGTTGGACTCACTTTTGGTGTGGCCATCGCTATGTTCTTGCTGTATAATTTCCGCATCATTAACGCAACTCAGAAATTCAAATCAGTTGTTATTGGCGCTACCATGGGTATCGGTATTTTTTATCTCATTACGATGGTACTTCGTTTGTTTGGTGTGAATGTGAGCTTTATGTATGACAGCAGCTGGTTAAGTATTGGTATCAGCTTATTTGTTGTATCCATTGCTGCACTGAACCTGATCATGGATTTTGATATGATAGAACAGGGCTCTGAAATGGGTGCCCCTAAACATATGGAATGGTATGGTGCTTTCGGTTTGATGGTCACTATTGTGTGGCTGTACATCGAAATTCTGCGTTTGTTGAGTAAACTCGGCAGCAGAGACTAATCATCCTACCTTTATCTTTTTGCAAAGCCATCCGACTAGACGGATGGCTTTTTTATACGCCCTTTTTTAACGATTACGACTATCTTAGTCGCACCATAAAGTGTACCGCATGGAATTCAATCGTAAATCATTATCAGACCCCGAATTGGTCTTTATCTATCGCAATATTCTACTTCCCCGCATGATCGAAGAAAAAATGCTGGTATTACTGCGTCAGGGTAAGATCAGTAAATGGTTCAGTGGTATCGGACAAGAAGCGATTGCGGTGGGAAGTACTCTCGCTTTACAAAAAGACGAATGGATCATGCCATTACACCGTAACCTGGGTGTGTTTACCAGCAGACAAATGGGGCTTGAGAAATTATTCAAACAATGGCAAGGCAATAAAGACGGCTATAGTAATGGTCGCGAACGCAGTTTTCATTTTGGCAGTAAGCCACATTATATCTGTGGTATGATCTCACACCTAGGTCCACAATTGGCATTAGCTGATGGGGTGGCATTGGCTTATAAACTCAGACAAGACCATAAAGTATCACTCGCCTATTCGGGCGATGGCGGTACCAGTGAAGGTGATTTTCATGAAGCATTAAATGTGGCTGCTGTTTGGGAACTGCCTGTCATATTTGTGATTGAAAACAATGGGTATGGATTAAGCACACCTGTGAATGAACAATACCGCTGCGAAAGTCTGGTAGATAAAGCAAAAGGTTATGGCATGGATGGTGTACGAATCGATGGTAATAATATTTTAGAAGTATATGATACCATCAGAGGTGTGCGTGATTATTGCATACAAAATCAAAAACCCTATCTGATAGAATGTATGACTTTCCGTATGCGCGGACATGAAGAAGCCAGCGGAACCAAATATGTACCACAAGAACTCTTCGAAGAATGGGGTAAAAAAGATCCTGTCAAAAATTATGAACAATACCTGATAGCTGAAAGTGTACTAAATGAAATGCAAGTAGCTGATATCAGACACGAATTCAAAGAATACATAGAATCAGAACTCAAAGCCGCCTTTGAAGCAGAAGCTATTGTTCCAAACACAGAAGAAGAATTAAGGGATGTGTATGCGAAGAAGCCCATCGTGAATAGTGAATTGTCAATAGTGAATATTGAAGACAACCAATCTGTCATTGACCATTCACCATTCACCATTCACGAAAAACGTTTCGTCGATGCCATACAAGAAGGTTTGCGCATGAGTATGGAAAAACATGAGAACTTGATTTTGATGGGACAAGATATTGCTGAGTATGGAGGCGCCTTCAAAATAACAGAAGGTTTTGTACAACAGTTTGGTAAAGAGCGTGTGCGCAATACGCCGTTGTGTGAAAGTGCCATTGTAGGAACTGCACTAGGATTGAGTTTGGAAGGATTCAAGAGTATGATGGAAATGCAGTTTGCAGATTTTGTGACTGTGGGTTTTAATCAGATCGTAAACAATCTTGCCAAAATACATTATCGCTGGGGACAAAATGCAGATGTCGTGATTCGTATGCCAACCGGTGGTGGTGTAGGTGCAGGACCTTTTCACTCACAAAGCAATGAAGCTTGGTTTACCCATGTACCGGGATTGAAAGTGGTATATCCATCCAACCCACAGGATGCAAAAGGTTTATTGATCGCAGCGATCAATGATCCAAATCCGGTGTTGTTTTTTGAACACAAAGCATTGTACAGAAGTGTGAGTGGAGCGGTTCCTGAGATCTATTATGAAACTCCGATCGGCAAGGCTGCTGTAACAAAAGAAGGAACCGATATTACTGTGATCACTTATGGATCAGGTGTGCATTGGGCATTGGAATACCAAGAACAATACCCGGATATTTCTTTACACATACTTGATCTGAGAACCTTGCTGCCATTGGATTTTGAGAGTATTCGAGAAGCAGTGGCGAAGACCGGAAAAGTATTGACACTGCATGAAGACACTCTCACCGGAGGTATTGGCGGAGAAGTGAGTGCATGGATCAGTGAGCATTGTTTTGAATTATTAGATGCACCGGTGATGCGTTGTGCTTCGCTAGATACACCTGTTCCATTCAATATGGATTTGGAAAAGAATTTTATGGCGAAGGGGAGATTGGGAGAGTATATAGAGAAGCTGATGAAATATTGAGTTTTGTAATACTGGGTTTTCTATTCTAAAAAGATATTCAGATCGCATTCTTGAATCATATACTTACTGCATTAAATCAGTATCATGAAAAAAAACTATTACATATTAATCTATCTCCTTCTACCCCTTCTCAGTATCTCTCAAACTTCCCAATCCTACAAACCCCCATTCTTCAAAGACAACAACCGTCTTGAAAAAATAAAACCCTACTTCCCCATCATTGAAAAAATATACCGTGAGCACGCGGAGAAAAATCATTTTCCGGGATACAGTTTTGGAGTGGTGATGGATGGGGCGTTGGTGTTTTCCGGTTATGGTGGACAAGCAGATGCTGCATCAAAAAATCCGGTGAATCAAAATACCATGTTTCGTATTGCATCTATGTCTAAGAGCTTTACTGCGATGGCGATTCTAAAATTAAGAGATGAAGGAAAACTGAGACTTGATGATGCCGTTGAAAAATACATCCCTGAACTCAAAGGACAGCAACTCACCAAAGACGCACCAATCATCACCATCAGAGATCTGATGACACACTCTGCCGGTTTTCCGCAAGATGATCCTTGGGGTGATCGTCAACTCGCAGATACAGAAGAAGAACTCTTAGAAGTCATCAAAAAAGGATTGCATTTTTCCAATGTTCCGGGATTGCGTTATGAATACAGTAATCTTGGTTTTACCATGTTGGGATACATCATTCATAAAGTATCCGGTCAACCTTATAGCACGTACATCAAAGAAAATATTTGGCAACCATTGGGCATGTCACAGTCTGAATGGGAGTTTGGTAAGATACCTCCTTCGCAATTGGCCAAAGGTCACCGCTGGATCAACAATCAATGGATCGATGAACCTTTATTACACGATGGTATCTATGGTTCTATGGGTGGAATGATCACTTCCATGGAATCATTCAGTAAATACATCGCTTTTCATTTGAATGCATGGCCTCCTTCTAATACAGATGAGTTGGGTCCGGTGAAACGAAGCACCGTCAGAGAAATGCACCAGCCCTGGCGTTATAGCGGACTCAATACGCAATACCGTTACCCAAGTGGAAGGGTTTGCGCTACAGCATCTGCTTATACCTATGGACTTCGCTGGACCAGCGATTGTGAAGGTCGTGTAGCGGTTGGACACAGTGGCGGCTTACCCGGCTTCGGTAGTCATTGGTTGATACTTCCTGAGTATGGCATAGGCGTAGCATTCTTCGCTAATGTAACGTATGCTCCTACCTCGGATCCAAATATTCAGGTATTGGATACTTTGGTACGAGCTGCTCAACTAGAACCTCGCGTATTGCCTCCATCCAATGTTCTGCTCAAGGCACAAAAAGAATTGCTCTCTTTTTTACCTGACTGGAAGAATGCTACTAGCTCACCTCTCTTCGCAGAAAATTTCTTTCTTGATAAACCTATTGAAGATTTGATCAAAGAGAGTCGTCAGATATTTAATGCTGCAGGGAATGTCATTCATGTAGACGATATCGTTCCCCTCAACCAGCTTCGCGGACAAGTAACCTTACGCTGCGAAAATGGAGATATACAAATTTTCTTTACACTGACTCCCACGAATCCCGCACAGATCCAAGACTTTAGGATTCGAAGAGTAGGGAGGTGATGGATGATCGGGTAATTAGGTTATCGGGTGCTGGGCGCTAGGTACTGGGTTATTGGGAAAGATAGGGCTTACTATCAGCTATAACCTATTTGCCACCCCTATCTCCCATGGACTATGGTCTATCCACCATCGACCACGCTATAAGCCATCACCCATAGGCTATAATGATATACCCCACCAATGTTATCAAATCATTACCAAATCATTATTAAATAGTTACTAAATAGTTAACGAGTAGTTTTGCCGCCGTTAAACCGTTTGTATGAAACCAGTTTACGGGGTATTTATCTGCTTAGGGTTGGTTGTTTCAGGCTCTGCTCAATCGCTGAGCGAGGCTGTTAAATCAACTTCCAAACCGCCTGCTGAAAAAAAATGGTTCGAGAGTTTTTCTATTCGTGGCTATGTACAGGCGCGATACAATCGCTTACTCGAAACCAATCCTAATCTGGGTAATGAACAAGGTGACCGTAGCTGGGGTAAAGGTGGCGGTTTCTTCTTGCGTCGAATGCGTATCATCTTTTTTGGACAGATCAGCAAACAGGTTTACTTCTATATTCAACCCGACTTTGCAAGTTCTGCTTCTTCATCCAACCTGCATTATGGTCAATTGAGAGATGCTTACTTTGATCTGGGTGTTGACAAGAAAAATGAATTTCGTTTCCGTATTGGACAGAGCAAAGTACCCTATGGTTTTGAGAACATGCAATCAAGTCAAAATCGTTTACCATTAGATCGTAACGATGCATTGAACAGTGCTGTTTCCAATGAGCGTGATATTGGTGCCTTTTTTTACTGGGCACCTACCAAACAAAGAGAATTATTTTCCTCCCTCGTGAGAGATGGATTAAAAGGTTCAGGTGATTATGGTGTATTTGCGTTCGGGGTATACAACGGACAAACAGCCAACAGACCTGAACAGAATGATAAGCTCCATGTGGTGACGCGTTTTTCTTATCCTTTACAAATTGGAGATCAGATCATCGAACCCGGTATCCAAGCTTATACAGGTCAGTATGTAGTCACCAGAGAACAAACCAGCACCGGTGCTAAATTCAAGGCCGATCGTAATTATCTTGATCAACGCGCGGCGGCTACTTTTGTATTGTACCCAAAACCATTTGGTATTCTTACAGAGTATACCATCGGTAAAGGACCTGAATTTAATCCGGTAAGTGATTCCATTGAAACAAGATCTTTACACGGAGGCTATATCACTTTATCATACATGCTGAAGAAAAAAGAACAAGTGTTTATTCCTTTCGTTCGTGGACAATACTACAATGGCGGTAAAAAGCATGAATTGGATGCACGTAGTTATCGTGTAAGAGAAGTAGAAATCGGGGTGGAATGGCAACCGGTAAAACAATTTGAATTGGTAGCCATGTATACCATCTCGTCTCGTAGATATGAAGACTTTTCTTTACAGAATAATTTACAGCGAGGTAATTTACTTCGCCTACAAGCACAAATTAATTTCTAACTTAGGGTTATTCATCAACAACCATTTATCATGGCCGAGATCAAAACCAAAGTTGGACAAGAAAATATCACTGACTTTCTGAATACCATCACGCCTGAGCAAAAAAAGAAAGACGCTTTTCAGCTGTTGGAACTCTTTCAAAAAATAACCGGATTAAAACCACAGTTATGGGGCGGAGCTATTGTTGGTTTTGGCAAATATGACTACCAACAAAAAGGCGGACAAAAAGGGGAATGGTTTCTCGCGGGTTTTGCGCCTCGTAAATCGAATATTAGTATCTATACCATGGCCGGCTTTGAGCAATATGAATCTTTACTTCAACAACTAGGCAAATACAAAACAGGAATGGGCTGTTTGTACATTAACAAACTTGCAGATGTTGATCTCAAAATATTGGAAGAGATCGCCCGTGCTTCTTTTGAAGAGATGAAGAAAAAATCAACTACACTCGTTCGTTACTGACGAACCGGCAAAGGCTTTCCAACTTCTACAGAACAATCATGCCCGGGTTGTCCATGTGGCGGATTGATCAATACCTTTCCACCCGCATTCGGTGCAGACTGCATCATCGGCGCATTCTGTGGTGCCGGATTCATTTGTATTGATGCAGGTGCTGTATTCGGCGCACTATTCAAGGGAGCTCCTACAGCAATATCACAACGATGCCCCGGTAAACCGTGAGCGGGATTCAACGCGATGGGTGCTGAGGTGGGCGCAGGAGCTTTATTAGCTGTATCATTGGCAACCGGTGCAGTTACGGCTTGTGGCGGTGGTGCTACTGTATTCATCTCAACATTTCCTTCTCCTTCATTGCTGTTACAAGCAACTGCCAATAGGGCTATAGTGAATAGACTTATAATTCTCATGTGTGTATTTTTAGTAAAGCTAACGGTTTAAGGTTTCATATTGGCTTCCAATACGCGTATAAAATTACCTCCTAATATTTTTTGTATCTCTTTTTTCTTATACCCCCTTTCTAACAATGCTTTGGTAATAAGCGGCAACCCTGTTACATCATCTAATTGTTGTGGTGAAGAGCTGATACCGTCAAAATCAGAACCTAATCCAACATGATCCACACCGATCAACTTAACGATATAATCCAAATGATCCAATAACAAGGCTAAAGGTGGACGAAGCCCCTTTACTTCATCGGGATACTTTTCAAACAACACCTGCGATGCATAATAAGGTTCTGGATTGATCTTACGCAATGAATCACGTTCTGCCTTATGTGCTTGCAGAAAAGCGTTATTACGGGCATTGAACCCACTATCCAGAAAACCGGAATAAAAATTCAAATGAACCACACCGTTATTCTTCGCAATGGCTTTTAGTTGATCGTCTTTTAAATTGCGAGAAACCGGACAAATAGCATGCACACAACTATGTGAAGCAATAACAGGTTTAGTAGTTGTTGCAATGGCATCCCAAAAGGTACGTTCCCCCACATGCGATATATCTACGATCATACCCAACTGATTCATGCGTTGAACGATCTGTTTACCGAATGGAGTGAGTCCTCTTTTCTCCATGGGTATGGTGTCTTTTACTTCATCAGCAGCAGACGTAGCCCATGCTGTTGAATTATTCCAAGTCAGTGTCATATAACGAGCACCTCTTTCAAAGAGTTGATCCAACTTTTGCAAATCATCTTCGATCATGTGTCCACCTTCCACGCCCATCATGGCTCCTAACTTTTTCTCCTTCACTGCTTGCTTTAAATCAGCAGGCGTTTTTACGATCATCATAGAAGAGGGATTTCTTGCCACCCATGCATAAACAGAATCTATTTCCTGATTGGCTCTTTTGTAAGCAGCACCTTTACCATAACCACCATCACAAAAAATAGAAAAGACTTGTATATCCATACCGCCTTCTTTCATTCTTCTCAGATCAGAATGTGTTTTACCTTTTAAATTTTGATCGAAAAGAACACCTTTATCTGCTGCCTGTGTAGGGAAATCATTATGCGTATCAATGACAATCGATCGTTGATGCAGTTTTTTATAAGATTGTGCCATCGTCAATAATGGCAAAAGAAATAAAGAAAGCGTACAAATTTTTTTCATAGTATGAACTTAAAAGAGATGATTTACTCCATTGATTTACGTAATGCACGACCAGAGCGTGTACCGGTATGCTGTCCTTCATCTACCGTTACTTGTCCATTCACCAATACATAGCTGAAACCTGATGAGTATTGATGGGGTTGATCAAAAGTGGAACGATCCGTCACAACTTGTTCATTAAAGATCACAATATCTGCTGCCATACCTTCCAGTAATAATCCACGATCCTGGAGTTTGAATTTGGTGGCGGGTAATGAAGTCATTCTACGAACCGCTTCTTCCAGTCCGATCACTTTTTCTTCACGTACATATTTACCCAAAACCCTAGCATTGGTTCCATAACCTCGCGGATGCGGATTACCTTGTTTGTAAATACGAATACTTGCATCTGATGCAAACATGTTGAAAGGATATTGCATGATGGTTTTCACATCATCCTCACTCATTCCATGAAATACCATCCCCGCCCCTCCTTGCTCCATCATTTGAATGATCACTTCTGCTTCTGATACTGCATTATGTGGATTACCTTTCGAGAGATTTACTTGCTCAATACTTTTCCCATTCAATGTAGTATCTGCTTCAAAATACGCTACCACAGGATAACTAAAATGTTGCAGTTTTCTTTTGGCAAGCTTTTGTAACATGTATTGTTTTACCTCTTCACGAATAGCAGGTCTTTTCAATCTTGCATTGATAGAGTCTTTCCCATCTGCCAAAACCCAATCAGGCAATAAAGTACTCAATGATGTACTGGATGCCGTATAAGGATATTGATCGATGGTCACATCCAATCCATTTTGTCTTGCCTGCATCACCATAGGAATCGTTTCCTTACTTCTGCCCCAGTTTTGTTGTCCACTGAGTTTGAAGTGTGATATCTGAACCGGTAAGCCTGCTTCATTTCCAATATACAATGCTTCTTCGATCGCTTGCACCACACTATCACCTTCATCTCTCATATGACTTGCATAAACGCCCTGATATTTTGCTGTTACTTTTGCCAGGCGTACCACTTCTTCGGTTTTAGAATAAGTCCCTGGGATATAGATAAGTCCGGTAGACATACCTACAGCACCACTTTTCATAGCTTTTTCTACCAACTGTTCCATCTGCAACATTTCTTCTTCAGTAGGGTCTCTTTGTGCAGTACCCATCACCGCCTTGCGTACATCATTGTGTCCGATCAATGCAGCTACATTCACGGAAGTACGTAAACTATCCACCATGGTTAGGTAAGCATCAATATCTGCTTCTGACAATCCGCAGTTACCGGTAATAACAGTTGTAACACCGTCATAAATAAAGTTGGCTGCTTCGGGATGCTTTTTTTCATCTTTTTCAATGTGGGTATGCACATCAATAAAGCCGGGAGCCACTATTTGTTGTTTGGCATCGATAGTGCGCTTGGCAGTCCATTTACTCAAATTCCCTATACGTATGATCTTTCCATCAGCAATGGCCACATCACCATAATACCAGGAATTCCCTGTTCCATCCAGTATTCGACCATTTTTTATCAGTATTTCTGCCTGTTGGGCTTTCGCCGAACAGCACAAAAGAAGGAGAATGACCAATAAACGCATGTAAAAAAGTTTATGCTGAAAGATAAGCAATCTTAATAGACTGGTTTAGAAGCTATTTTTAGTTGCAAGCTGTGAGCTTTGAACCATAAGCCATGATCCATAGGCTATTGGCTAATAGAAAGATAGCTGACCTTAGAAGCCAAAACTCGGCCTGAAACCTGTAATTTTGCACTCCATAAAAAAAGCGGATATGCTGGATAAGCTCGATGCCATCAAAGCCAGATTTGAACAAGTAGGACTGGCACTTACTAACCCTGAGATCATCAATGATCAGAAGCAATTTGGTGCATACAGCAAAGAGTATCGCTCTTTAGAGAAGATCGTAAAACCTTATGAAGAATATCAAAAGGTAATGGCTGATTATACATTCGCTAAAGACAATCAGAACAGCAGTGACCCTGATATGCGTGAGTTGGCCAAGATGGAATTACCGGAATTGGAAGAAAAGAAAGAAATCCTCGAAAAAGAACTCACCAAATTATTGATACCCAAAGATCCGCAAGACGATAAAAATGCGATTCTTGAAATACGTGCCGGAACAGGTGGGGATGAAGCCAGTTTGTTTGCAGGTGATCTGTTAGGAATGTACCTGCGTTACTGTGCCAAGAAGGGTTGGAAGACCGCTGTTGTAAGTGAAAGTGAAGGAACAGTAGGTGGGTACAAAGAAGTAGTGGTAGAAGTTACAGGTGAAGATGTGTATGGCACCCTCAAATTTGAAAGTGGCGTACACCGTGTTCAACGTGTTCCTGATACAGAAACACAAGGACGTGTACATACTTCAGCCGCTACCGTTGCGGTAATGCCGGAAGCTGAAGAAGTAGATTTTGAACTGAAAGAAAGTGATGTGAAAATGGAAACTGCCCGAAGTGGTGGTGCGGGTGGACAAAACGTTAACAAGGTAGAGACCAAAGTATTCCTTACCCATATTCCTACCGGTGTGGTAGTGGTTTGTCAGACCGAACGCTCTCAGTTGGGCAACCGCGAGAAGGCCATGGCTATGTTACGTACCAAATTATATGAGGAACAGGTACGCAAACAAGAGGAAGAAATCGCTCGTCACAGAAAGACACTGGTGAGTACCGGAGACCGTAGCGCTAAGATCAGAACCTATAACTGGCCACAAGGTAGGGTTACCGATCATCGAATCGGACTCACCTCTTACAATCTGGATGCC
The DNA here is from genome assembly GCA_965279585.1 of Sediminibacterium sp. Classification (GTDB taxonomy): domain Bacteria; phylum Bacteroidota; class Bacteroidia; order Chitinophagales; family Chitinophagaceae; genus Sediminibacterium. The sequence continues at coordinate 3,188,133 of OZ257248.1, forward strand.
GTGATCAATGGCGATATCGATGAGTTCATCGAAGCATTACAGGTGGCTGAGAATGCGGAAAAAATGCTGGTACAATAATTTTTCTTTTCCTCCGCTTTGCAACGATAGTGTAATAGAGGTTGTCTATATTTATATAGCAAAAATCTGTTATGCGGAAACCTCTTTCATTTATTCTCCTGTTGATGCTATTGGCCGGCTTTAGTCGTGCACAGATAGGATCCTACTCCTTTTCAGGAAACTCCAACGTATTGTACAATGATGGCTACGGGATACCCTGGTCGAATCCTGTTCTATACAATATGGATGGCTCACCATTTTACGATACATCTTTTTGTATAGGATCCATTCAGTTACCCAATGGTAAAATATACAATGGCATCAAACTGAAGTTGAATCTGGAGGAACAAAAAATCCTTTTTGAAGTGGAAGATGGTAAAGCATTTATACTCTCAGTACCGGTAGCTCGTGTTGAATTAGGATGCAACGGTTCACTACAACCCGTTGTCTTCCGTTCCGGATTTACAGCCATTGATAAACAAAGTGAACGTTCCTTATACCAGGTGCTTGACTCAGGAAAAGTATTACTGCTGAAACATACTGAAATTCGATTCAAAGATTCTAAAGCATATAATAGCAATGATATGACCAGAAGCTATCGCCAATTACCCTCCTATTATTTATGGATGCCGGGTAAGGATATGGTGAAGGTTCCGGGTAATGAAAATGATCTGATAGCATTGTTGTCAGATCAACAAAAAATACTGAATGATGCTGTATATAGGGAGAAACTGAAGTCAAGAAAAGAAGCTGATCTCATCAAGATCATAGCATTGTATAATCGATCTTCAGTAAAGTGATCTTAAAAGAAATCTATATGAGAAAAAATCTTTTACTGGCATGCACTATCTGTTTTGTCAGCCATCAACTTGCTGCTCAAAGTTTTGAAAGGATTGATCCGCTTCGTCATACAAAAGAAACCATTCAGTTTATGAATGACGGTAATGGTAGACCTTTCAAGCCAACTCGTGGCTTTGAAGAAGAAGGCTCTCCTTTTTTCTCCAATGAGTATTTGGAAAGCTCGATCCAGTTAATGAATGGAAAGAGTTATCATCGTATTCCGGTAAAGATCAATTATCTCACAGGTGAGCTTTTGTTTAAAACAGAAGACGGACAAGAAATGAGTGTGATCAAGCCTTTTCAACGCGTTGCTTTGGTAAAAGATGGACAACCCTATGTTTTCAGAAGTGGTTTCCCGGCTATTGACAAACAAACTGAACTTACACTTTATGAATTAATCGACTCCGGTACCGCTGTTTTACTGAAATATACTTCTGTGAATTTTCAGGATAAGCAACCCTACAATAGCGTTAATATCATCAGAACTTATAACAAAAAAGAAGTGTATTATTCTTATATCCCTTCAAAAGGTCTAACTGCCCTGCCTTCTGAAACAGAAGCATTGGTGAGATTATTTGAGAAAGATGCAGTTCTGATGGCTGAGTTTGCAAACAAACATAAACTAAAGGCAAAAAAAGAAGGTGACTTGAAAAAGCTGTTTGCTTATTATAACAGTATCAAGAAATAAGGAAGATCAATTATTACTGATGGTATCTTCTTCGCGTTTGATCTTTTGCTCCCATGCCCAGGCTGTTTGCATCATTTGATCCAGATCATATCGGATACTCCAACCCAGCTCTTTGATGGCCTTTTCATTGTTGGCATAAATCGCTTCAATATCTCCGGATCTTCTCTCTCCAATTTCATAGTTCAATTTTTCACCGCTCACTCTTTCAAAAGCCCGAATAGCTTCTAATACAGTAATGCCAATCCCTGTACCAAGATTGAAAACTTCACAATTATTGAGGTTATTTCCGGCAGTGAGATAATCAACTGAAAGTGTATGGGCATGTGCAATATCAGATACATGAATATAGTCGCGTACACAACTACCATCTCGTGTATTATAATCACTGCCATACACCATCATCTTAGGTATTTTACCAATAGCTGTTTGTGTAATAACAGGAACTAGATTCTGAGGTTTCCCCAAAGGCAATTCTCCGATCAGACAACTGGGATGAGCACCTACCGGATTAAAATATCGCAATAAAACAACGCGGGTATTATATGATGAATTAGCAAAATCCTTCAGTATCTGTTCACCCATTTGTTTGGTGGCACCATAAGGTGATACTGCTGTTTGAAGTGGTGTAGCTTCCGTTACAGGAAAACGATCCGGATTTCCATATACTGTACAAGAGGAAGAAAATACTACATGAGGTATTTGAAACTCACGAACGCATTTCAATATACTGATCAGGGATCCAATATTATTTTCATAATAAAGCAATGGCTGTTCTACAGATTCTCCAACTGCTTTATAGGCTGCAAAATGGATCACACCGGTGATATCAGGATTTTCTTGGAACACAGCAAGTGTTTCATCGAAGTTCTTCAGATCAACTTTATAATTCTTGATCCGTTTTCCTGTGATCAGTTGTATGCCCGTGAGTGGATAAGGAGTTGAACGCGACTGATCATCAATAGATATTACATCATAGCCATTCTCCAGCAAGTCCACAATAGTATGTGAACCAATATATCCGCAGCCTCCGGTGACCAAAACTTTTGCCATGCTCAAAACTTGATACGGCAAAATACATTGCGCCGCTTAGAATCAGATAAAAAATTTGATGATATAGTAAATCAACGCTGCCATAGCCGCAGAAACAGGAATGGTTAAAATCCATGCCCAAAGGAGATTCACAGTTACTCCCCATCTTACTGCGCTCAAACGTTTAGTAGCACCTACACCAATGATAGCCCCTGTAATGGTATGTGTAGTACTAACCGGAATAGCCATTTTCTCTGTGAGAAATAAAGTAATAGCTCCCGCCGTTTCAGCACTTACCCCTTCCAGCGGTGTTACTTTTGTAATTCTGGTACCCATCGTCTTAACAATTTTCCAACCTCCACTCATTGTTCCCAATCCGATCACAAGAAAACTACAAAAAGGCACCCAGCTATATTCAGTTACAAATTGATTGAATGTCATGTCCACACCCAAAGATTGTTCATAGTAAATAATGGCTGCTCCAATAATACCCATTACTTTTTGCGCATCATTACCGCCATGCCCCAAACTAAATGCTGCCGATGAAACCAACTGAAGTCTTTTAAACCAAGTTTCTGCTTTATAAGGATTCGCTCGTTTGCAGAGATGCACAATTAAAATGGTGATGAAAAATGCCATGAACATCCCTATCAAGGGAGCCATGAAAATGAATAAGAAAGTTGGAATTACTTTAGCGTAGTTGACTACGTCAATTCCCCCTTCACTAAAGCCACCCGCATGCGCCAATGCTGCCCCCATAAAACCACCCAACAAAGTGTGTGATGAGCTAGAGGGAATACCAAACCACCAAGTAACCAGGTTCCAGGTAATGGCTGCAATCAACCCTGCCAGAATAACTTCAAGTGTGATAAAATTTTCGTTGACAGATTTAGCAATCGTATTACCGATTTTAAATTCCCCAATTAGATATTTTGAAATAAAGAAAGCTGCGAAGTTGAAAATTGCTGCCCAAAGTACAGCCTGAAAGGGTGTCAACACTTTTGTTGAAACGATGGTAGCAATTGAGTTTGCCGCATCATGAAATCCATTGATATAATCGAAGATAAAAGCCAGAACTATAATGATGACCAGGAGGGTGAACATAGGGTTAATTTTTCTGGGAAGAAAGAAGTGAAAGGTGAAAAGTGAAAAGTGATTTTTTTATTTCACTTTTCACCTTTCACTAATTCACCTTAAGCATACTTAATAATAATAGATTCAATAACATTCGCTGCGTCTTCACATTTATCAGTCGCAATTTCCATCACCTGATAAATCTCTCTCTTCTTGATCACTTCTTTGAAATCATTCTCTTGTTGGAACAGCATTTCGATACTCATATCGAACACATCGTCAGCCTGATTCTCAATACTATTCACTTTCACCATCGCCTCAGTCATCTCGCGCAGATTTTTCATATCACGCAAACCATTGACAGCCTTCTTGATCTCAACAGTTCCCTGAAGGATCAGATCCGCCATTTTCTGTATACCGGTATCATTCGGATTTACACTATAGAAATTGATCTTCTTAGAGGAAGCGAATATATAATCCGCGATATCATCCAAGGCTGTAGCCAGATAGTGGATGTCTTCGCGATCGAAAGGAGTAATAAAGTTTCTTCCTAATTCAGTAAAAATACGGTGCGTATTATCGTCGTTTTTGTGTTCCAGATCTTCGATCTGAGCCAACACGGCTGCACGTTTGTTATTATCCGGCTCACTCACCATCTCCTTGAGTTTCAAGCCCATTTCGTGCACTTTTTCGGCTACATCTTCAAATAATTCATAGAAAACTTTGTTTTTTGGCATGAACAAACGGCCGAAAGTATTGATACCCATAGGTTAAAATTTACGCAAAAATAGGCTTACGGTACCGATGTAGAAAGGAAAACAAGGAATTAATAATTAGGTAACATTAAAATTTGCTGAATTTCTGTATATAAGCCAAGCGCAATCGTTAACGGTTTGTTCTTATTTAGGACATCTCCAGTTAACACCCACCCCTGAATTTTGCAACACAGTTTATCGTAATTGAGCAACGAAAGTAGATTTTCTCATGTGTAGCCCCGATGTCTATCGGGGCTTTTTGCGCAAAGGAGAGTCATAAATGAAAGGACAAAGGTGAAAAGAACAACTTCCTGCCATGGACTATGGACTATGGTCCATGGTAAAGTGACCAACTTTGACCTCTCACTCCCTTTTCGCATCTAACGTAAACCCGATCGTCGTTCCTACATCTAGTTTACTTCGGACGTGCATGGTTTGTCCATGGGCTTCTATAATATGTTTACAGATCGCTAGTCCAAGTCCGGTGCCCCCTTTATCTCTGCTTCTTCCTCTATCAGTTCGGTAAAACCTTTCAAATATTCTGGGTAAATGCTCTTCTGCAATGCCAATTCCATCGTCACTGAATTCTACTAACACGTGTTCATCATCCGTTTTATAAATACTCGCCACAATCGTTCCATCCTGCTTCCCATATTTCACCGCATTTTCCAACAGGTTATTGATGACCTGTCTGATCTTTTCCTGGTCTGCAAATACAGTGATGGGGTACTCACAACCTTTTTTTATCGTACACCTGATATTTTTAGCCGTTGTTTTAATGGATAATGTCTCATACACTTCTTTGATCAGCTCCTGAATCACAAAATTCTCTTTATACAAAGGTTGTTCACCACTTTCCAATCTTGAGATCTCATCCAGGTCTTCCACTAAATTCACCATACGATCTACATTCCTCGCTGTATTCTCAAGAAAGCGTTTTCTTACTTCCGGAGAATCCATGGCACCGCTTAATAGAGTGTCTACATAACCTTGTATGGCGAAAATGGGTGTTTTGAATTCATGGGCCAGATTTTGTAAAAACTCTTTACGATACGCTTCATTATTTTTCAACAATTCGATCTCTGCACTTCTTTGCTCCGCCCACTTTTCAACATCTTCTCTCACCTCATCAATTCCCTTTTGTGGTAAGATGTACTTATAATAAGTCTCTTCTCTTTTACTGGCTTTTGTTTGATAGATGAATTTATAGATCAACTTGATCTTACGATATATGAATGACTCCAATACGGTTCTGATTAAAAGATAACTTCCCAAAAAAGTCAATACCAAGGACCCTACTGCTATTTTCCAATCGGGTTCAATGATCCATATACCCAATGAAATAGGGATCGACAAGATCAAAGCCGTAAATGCCGATAACTGTTGTGGAGAAAGGTTTTTGGTCTTAAACATTACCACTAAGGTAGTGAAACAGAGGAATGAAGAACAGAGAAATAAGAAATGATCAATGAGAAGTAAAGAAGTAAGAGAATGCTACTATACTTGTAGCTTGAAGCTTACAGCCTGTAGCTTATAACTCAAACTTATACCCTACTCCTTTCACGGTTGTGATACAATCTACTCCTAATTTCTGGCGCACTTTACGAATATGCACATCGATGGTTCTGTCTCCGACAATAACATCATTCCCCCAGATCTGCGATAGGATTTCATTGCGAAGGAATACTCTTCCCGGACGAGATGCCAATAAATACAGTAGTTCAAATTCTTTTTTCGCCAGTACCACTTCCTGATCATCAATCGTAACATTGAATTTCACCGGATCGATCTGAATATTGGCGATCTTAATGGTCTTACCGGTATCTTTTGAGTTGACACGTCTGAACAAAGCGTTAACACGACTCACCAATACTTTTGGACTGATCGGCTTGCTGACATAATCATCTGCTCCTGTTTCCAATCCTTTGATCTGAGAAGCTTCATCACTCAAGGCGGTAAGGAAAATGATCAATGTATCTTGAAACAAAGGTTGTGAACGAAGTATCTGACAAACTTCAACACCCGTTTTCTTGGGCATCATGATATCCAGAATGATTAGGTCAGGGTGAATTTGCTTGGCTTTTTCGATGGCTTCATTTCCATCTTTAGCAGTGTAGACTTCATAACCTTCTTTAGAGAGGTTATAAGATATGATTTCCAATATGTCCTGCTCATCGTCTGCGATCAAAATCTGTTTCGGCTTGCCTTCCATTGTTAACCTTATGTTTACACAAAATTAATTTTAAACATTGGCATAAAAGGTTTTTGGCACTATTATGTTATTGTTAACTGATTAAGCCGATTTTAAGCTGTCTTGATAAGGGAAACCGGCGTTTTAGCTCAAATACGTCGATTCACTCATTTGGCAGTATTTTTGCATAAGTGTATGAGCATGAAGAAATTTTACTTGATCGTTCTTTTGGTGGCTATGACAGTCACTTCTTTTGCGCAGCAGGAAATGGCCATGCCGCCTATTCCGCTCATGCGAGAAGTGCACCATTCTTATATTGAAACCAGTCTTAGGAATGTCTCTAAACTCAGCAGTATTGTTGATACTGTGTTCCCAGTAACCAATGATGCCAAGCTCAACCAATCCATTCATAAAAGCATTCGCACCTATGTTCACAATATGCGTGCTATTGTAGAGTCGAGCACCAAACTGAGCGATAATGAGAAATATATCTGGCTCAGAGGTATCAATGAATTATTAACCAGCTTCCAGTCTGCATGGCAGGCCCGTCTGATCAGGAATATTATGTATCCGGGATTGATCAAAGCTTTCTATGAATCTATGCAACTAGAGTTGGATGGAAAATCAATTCTGCCAATCGTTGAACAAAATGAATTAGAGATTGGCAATATTTTGATTCAGAATTATTGTCTTAAAAACAATACCGGTATAGAAGCAGCCAGAGATATACTGGTTCTGAAAACCTGTCAGCGTGAACCGGAAAACATTCTTAAGATCTTAACGCGTTTCCCGAACAACCGATATGCCGATAGTCTTATTACGATCCGCGCTTTCAAAAATCAGGAAGAGTTATACAATTACGCAGCTGCACCCAATGCATTGGGACAAAAAATTCAGCAGGTACAACACCCTTTGGTTAAACTGATTGCTACAATGGCTAGATCCAAAAATGGGAGAATGTATTTTCCTTTTTTAGATGATCTGTACCAAAATAAGATCACCCTTAATCAAATAGCGCCCATATTAGAAGATGAGTCTTCCGATAACTACTATAAGTTATTGGTAAAAACGAGAATAGGATACGCTGAAAGAATGAGAAACGGAGATACCCCTATGGCTGCTAAAACCTTGGTGGGTAAGCTTCGGAGTAAAGCTGTAGAAATATATATCAATGAGATCAATGCATTGCATGATGAATCAAACCCTGCCATACGATTCAAAAAAATTGATTCGCTGAATGCACAAGAACTTTATTACTTGGCAGTATTGGGTGAGGAAGAAATTTATACTTCGAGTTTTGTATCCGGTGTTTATCCCCGCATATTTTCACGTTTTAAAAATGCCGATGCTGATTCTCTTTTACAAACATTACATTATGACTATTACCGCAAGTTTTTAAAAATGTCTGCGGCTTACAATACGCTGGATGATTTTCTGAAACGAATGAGTAAACCGGCTTCTGAAAAATTGATGCGAAATTTTGTGAATGGATTGGAGAAAACAGGTTCATTGGAAGATGCAGTGGATGTAGCCGATTCTTATGCTAGCATTTACAACAAGGATATCCGGAAACTGATCCTTTCGCAGGTACAACAAAACCTCCGAAACAGCAAAGTACAAAAGGAGAAAAGAGCAGAGGTGATTTACAATCTGCTGAATACCATTTTTGTATCTGCAGACTCATCAGGCAATACCAATTTATCTGCTTCATTGGGCATCAATACTGTATACAATATGCCGTTGAAAGCACTGCAGAACCAGGAAGGGCGTATCATTATTCAGCAGTATGCATATGGAGATAAAGATGCAGAAAGTTATTTCAGTGCATTTGTTGCTCGCTTCAGTAACAGCAACTGGAAGATCGTTCGTAAACCTTATTGGGTAGAGATCAGTTCAGCTCGTGGTACGCCGGTCACTATTTATGCCAATCTTCCACTTGATGAAACCAAAGATCTCGATGCAATGGCCCAAGATAGTTTGAATTACTACCTTGAAACGAATGGGCTACAACCTACCATGGTCATACATCGCGGTCATAGCTATTATCTGCAGCAAACCATCGATCAACTGGCGCCTTCTGCGAAAGTAGTATTGCTCGGCAGCTGTGGCGGATATCAAAAACTGAATCTGGTATTGGATATTTGTCCAACCGCACATATCATCTCCTCCAAACAAGTAGCGGCCGGTGTTTTAAATCAAGCATTGATAGATGCCATCACTGATCAGATCCGACTCAACAAAGACCTTGTATGGGAAGAGATCTGGCAAAAACTACAGAGCCGTGTTACAGGTGGGTATAAAGAGAAGTTTGAAGATTATATCCCACCACACAAGAACCTGGGTGCTATTTTCATCATGGCCTATAATAAAGCCATTGAAAATGCAGGCTGATCAACTCAGAAAAGGATTGTTTCGTTTTTCATAACCTATGGTAGTGGTTGTACCATGACCGGGATACACTTTTACCATATCCGGCAAAGGCCATAATTTTTCACGAATACTATTGAGTAAGGTTTCATGATCACCGCCCGGTAAGTCTGTTCTGCCAATACTCTGGCGAAACAATACATCACCGCCAATCAGCATTTGTTCTGTGGCATTATAAAAACAAATGCTGCCGGGTGAATGTCCGGGCACCCAAATTACTTGCAAGGCATCATTTCCCAGATGAACCGTATCTCCTTCATGAAGAAAGTGCAGGGGTCCATTGTAATTTTCAAAGGGGAGTCCCCAACGTTCTCCGGAACGAGGTGCATGGTCCAGTACTTTTTCTTCCAAGGGATGCAAATAAAGTTCTAGTCCGAACTCATCATGCACCCATTTGTTACCAAAAACATGGTCTAAATGACAATGCGTATTAAGCAACTGAACGGGTTCCAGTTTCGTATCTTTTAAGAAGTTTTTTAACGTTTCCTGTTCAGCGGAAAAGTAACAACCGGGATCAATTATGATAGCTTTGCCTTGTTCATTATACAACACATAAGTGTTTTCCTGAACAGGGCTGAAAATAAAGGCCTTTACCTTGAGCATAAACGTTTTTTATGAAGGTTTTACGGGGTAATTGACTATTTTTAAAACACTAAAGTTCGGATATGCAATTGAAACGAATGATGAAAGGATGGGTTTTGGCCATTTTTTTATTTCCAGTCCTTTCCATGGCCCAGGTAAATTCAGTTGAATTTGGGAAAAACAGGGTACAACACAAGAAGCTGGTATGGAAATTTTATCAGTCTCCTAATTTCAATACTTATACCAGTCAGGGAGGTGTAGAACTGGGAAAATTTGCCGCTCAATTGGCAGAAGAAGAATTACGATCGCTGGAAAACTTCATTGAATATTCTTTACAACGCCGCGCTAACATTGTTGTGTACAATAATTACAATGATTTCAAAAGCAGCAATATCGGATTAGGGATCGATTGGCAGAACTCAGGTGGACTCACCAAATTGGTGAACAACAAAATCGTTGTATACTTTGATGGTAATCATGCTCACCTGAAGAAACAAATTCGGGAAGGTATCGCTAAAGTGTTGACCGATAATTTGCTATTTGGTGATGATATCGGAGAATTCGCCAGCAACCAAGCATTACTTGATCTTCCAAAATGGTTAGTAGATGGTTATGTATCCTATGCAGCAGAACCCTGGAGCACAGTGAAAGATGATGATTTAAAAAGTGCAATGCTCAGTGGCACATACCGCTCCTTTTATCAGTTTGCATTCGAGAAACCGATTCTTGCCGGACATTCATTCTGGCATTATATCGGTGAGAAATATCGCAAAGAAAATATTACCTACTTGTTATATCTCGCTCGTATTTACAAAAACCTGAACCAGGCTTGTATGCGTGTGTGTAAAAAGAAATTCAAAGAGGTCTTAGAAGAGTTCATGCAATTTCAGCAAGAACGTTATTCCAGAGATATTCGTCAGCGCAGGAATGCTCCAAGAGGACAACTCAATGTTTCTGAAGAAGTGACTAAAAAAGATTTCTTCCGTTTTCAGGCCAATCCTAATCCGAGAAGCACCACTTATGCTGTTGTAGAATTTAACGATGGTATCTATCGTGTGAAATTGATGGAGAATTTTTATGATGGTAAAGTATTGCTGAAAAGCGGTGTAAGAACCAATCAAGGCGATATCAATCCTAATTATCCGATCCTCGCATGGGATGGCAAAGGCACTCGCTTATTTGTTGCGTATTGGGAAGATGGAAAAACGAAAATGTTTGTGTACGATCTTATTGCACGTATCAAAAGATACAAGCAGGAAATCGATGGCGTAGACCAAATATTGGATGCAAGTTTTATGCTGGATGCTAACTCACTTATTTTTAGTGCAGCGAAAAATGGTCATACAGATATCTTCACGTATAAAATCGAACAAAACAAGCTGGAGCAAATAACAGATGATGTGTATGATGACTTGAATCCAACTTTTGTTTCATTCCCGAATCGTTCCGGTATTATTTTTAGTTCAAACAGACCTTCACCTATTGCTCCAAATGCGGATACAGTATTACCGAGTAATTATCGTTTCAATGTGTTCATGGTAGACATCCTGAATACAAGTAAGCAAAAACAGATCACACAACTTACCAATCTGAAATATGGTAATGCTTCTTATCCCATGCAATACAATACCAATCACTTCACATTTGTTGCAGATGAAAACGGTATTGGTAACCGCTGGGCCGGCTTCTTCTCTACCAAGCGCGATGGGTTAGATACGCTGTATTACATTGGCGAAGAGTTATTAAGAAACCCTTCACCTAAAGAATTCGACTCCACACTGCGTGCATGGCAGAAAGACGAACCAGATAGCGTAAGTTATTTTCAAGTGTATAAAGATTCTACTTACACATTCCCCATCACCAACTATCAAAGTTCATTACTTGAAACCAGAATTGCTGGTGATAACGGACAAGTAAGTGAGTTGAGAAGAGAAGGTGATTTTAAATTTCTCTATAAGCTTCGTGTTGATGAACAGGCATTGAATAAACGCAATATCAACAGCAGACCTACTGAATACATGAAGCGTATCATGGATGAAAAGAAAGCTGTAGAAGGTAAAGCGATCATCTATAACAATGGTATTGCAACCAATGATACAACCAATCGTGCATCGAAAGACTTTTTCCAAAATGAGTTTGCGAATGAAAAAGTGGATACTACGCGTAGGTTCGATACTGAACTAATTCCTCAGAAGAAATCTGTTCTGGAAAGATCCAGATTATTCGATTACAGATTAAAATTCAGTAGCGATTATATCCTCAGTGGATTTACCAACAATGTACTGGTAAATAGATACCAACCATACGCAGGTGGAGCCGGTCCTATTCAATTGAACAATGGTAACGACTTCAATTTTACATTCCGTGTAGGTGTGAGTGATTTATTTGAAGATCAAAAATTTGTAGGTGGTTTCCGATTTGGAACCAACCTGAGCGACAAAGACGTATTCTTCTCTTATCAGAATCTCCGCAAACGTTTTGATTGGGGATTGACCTATTACAGAAGTAATGTCACCAACTTCTTCAATACACCATTCAACAGTATGCTGATCACTAATTTGTATCAGGGTAATATCGCTTACCCTTTCAATGAAGTGAAAAGTTTGAGAGCAACTGTTGCTTTAAGAACAGATCGTGGTATCTTACGTTCATTTGATAATGCAAGTGGATTACCTGATCCCGGCGCTCTAGCTTTCAATGATACCATCAGCAGATATATCGTTTCCAGAATTGAATACGTTCATGATAATACGATCAATCCAACTCAAAACATTTGGAATGGATTGCGATATAAAGTTTATCTGGATGTAAACATGCCTACATTCAAAACCGCCTTAAATAATGGCAAAGGAACCCTCAACTTAGGTTTTGATGCCCGCTATTATCATAAGATCTATCGCAACTTTATTTGGGCAGGACGTGCAGCAGCGGATTTTTCGTGGGGTGGACAAAAACTGATTTACTACCTAGGTGGTGTAGATGGATGGATCGGACCTAAATTCAATGGTCAGAATACCCCTGCACCTGATCAGTCCTATGCGTTCCAGTCTCTTGCTGTGAATATGCGTGGTTACAGACAAAATATCGCAAACGGTAACAATGCTTTTGTGATCAATAGTGAATTTAGATTCCCATTATTCTCTACACTCATCAATAAGCCGATCAACAATGCATTCCTTCGCAATTTCCAATTGGTTCAGTTCGTTGATTTAGGATCTGCATGGAATGGTAAGTACAACGGAATTAAACGCCCGGGTGAAGTGATCAGCGATCCGAACTCACCTGTTTTAGTTCGTATCGATGCTGGTGGACTTGGCCCATTTGCAGGTGGTTATGGATTTGGAGCACGCAGTACCTTACTCGGTTACTTTATGAAGTTTGATGCAGGTTGGCCAATGAAAGGAATTTTCAAAGGAGCACCTGTTTACTATTTTGCTATTGGATTTGACTTTTAATCTTTGATTTTTTAGCATAATACTTGCACAGTTCGGTTAGCCCACATGATTCACATTTCGGATTACGTGCAAGACAGGTATATCTTCCATGAAGTATCAGCCAATGATGTGCTTTGTGCACCAATTCTTCGGGAATATATTTGATCAATTCTTTTTCAACAGCCAAAGGTGTGCTTGCTTTTTCCGGAACCAATCCTAATCTTTTACTCACACGAAACACATGTGTATCCACAGCCATATTGGGTTGCTGATCGATCACACTGGTGATAACGTTAGCAGTTTTTCTTCCTACACCGGGAAGCTTTACCAACTCTTCAACTGTCATCGGCACTTCTCCATTGAACTGATCGAGTAACATATTTGCCATACCGATCAGGTGTTTGGTTTTATTATTGGGATAAGAGATACTTCTGATCAATGGGAATAGATCATCAAAAGTAGCTTGTGCCATAGTATGGGGTGATGGATAACGCGCGAAGATGGATGGTGTTGTCATGTTCACACGCTTATCTGTGCATTGTGCAGACAGTATCACAGCCACCAATAATTGAAAAGGATTATCGTATACCAACTCTGTTTCAGCAACAGGAATTTGTTGGCTGAAATAATCAATGACCTGAGCGTATCTTTCCTTTTTTGTCATAACCTTTTTCAAAAATAAAGACTTCGATGAATGTAAATGATAAAGCCACAGATTCGTCTGTCAAGGCGGATGAATCTGTGGCTTTATAAACACTCATGCAAGTAACAAGTTCACTTCTTTTTTACAGCTTCACGAGCATGATCCATAATGGTTTTGATAGAAAGTTTTGAAGGCGATTTCATTTTCAGTTGATCCAACTGACGAATGCTTCGTTCTAAAACGGCTAATTTTTCTGTTAATTCAATATCCCCCTCTTCCAGCGCTTCGTCTACTGCTTTTTCGATAGTAGGTGAACACTCTTTGTACAGGTACAATATCAAATCCTCTTCTTTAAACTTTTTCATAGCAGGGTTATATTAATTGAACTGAGAGGATACGGTATGTATTAAAACGGGACGAGAAACGATATTATTGCAGCGAGGAGTTCACTAATCAGTAATTTAGTCATTCAAATCAAAGAATTACTGAGAAAATCAAGTAAGGTATTGAAAATCAATTCATTATTTTATAAAAAAGCTTGCGCCCTGTAGCATGCTGATCGAAGCTTATTTCGCATCCAAAGAATCTTCAATGATAAAAATATCTTCCCCGTCTTTTTTCATGAGGTAACGTTCACGGGCAAATTTTTCAAGGGCGGCAGGATTACTCTGGATATCGTTGAGTTCCTGTTTGGTTTTATTGATCTCGTCTAAATAGTATTGTTTTTTGGCTTCCAGCTTTTTGAGTTCAGCTTTCCGCTCGCGTTGCTGAAAAAAATCACGCTGATCAAAGAACAGCATCCACACCACAAAAAAACCACCGGCAAGGAGGTATTTATTGGTGATGATGGAAGTGAATTTTTTCATGAGTCAAAATTAGGAGAAAAGCTGCAAGCTGCAAGCTACAGACCACAAGTAGAAATATTTCCTTACTTGAAGCATGTAGCTTGTGGCTTGCAGCTTACAGCCTGTGGCTATTTTTTCCCAAACTTCACTTTACCCTTTGGATATACCGCTGTTTCACCCAACATCTCTTCGATACGGATCAGTTGGTTGTATTTAGCGATACGATCGGTACGTGAAGCGGAACCGGTTTTAATTTGTCCGCAATTCAAGGCTACTGCCAGATCAGCGATCGTAGTATCTTCTGTTTCACCACTACGATGACTCATGATGGTATTGTATCCATTGTGCTGTGCCAATGTAACAGCATTGATGGTTTCTGTTAAAGTACCGATTTGGTTTACTTTTACAAGTAATCCATTGGCAATACTCTTATCAATACCCGTCTGCAGACGGTTAACATTCGTTACAAAAAGATCATCCCCTACTAACTGACATTTGCTGCCAATGGCTTGTGTAAGGGCTTTCCAGCCATTCCAATCGTCCTCAGCCATACCATCTTCAATAGAAACAATCGGGTATTGTTTTACCCATTTTTCCCAATATTTCACGAGTTCATCACTGCTCAGGATCTTACCGTTACTCTTATGGAATACGTATTTTTTCTTCTTGGCATCCCACAGTTCACTATTCGCTGCATCCATCGCAATCACAATCTGAGAGCCGGTTTTATAACCTGCAGCCTGAATTGATTCCAATACTGTTTCAATGGCTTCTTCATTACTTTGAATATTCGGCGCAAAACCACCTTCGTCACCCACATTGGTACTGTATCCTTTTTTCTTCAATACACTTTTCAGGGTATGGAAGATCTCAACACCCCAACGTAAGCCTTCACTGAAAGTAGAAGCACCTACAGGCATGATCATGAATTCTTGAAAATCGATCTTATTATCAGCATGTGCACCACCATTCAGGATATTCATCATGGGGATGGGTAGTGTTTTTGCATTGGTGCCACCGATATAACGGTATAGTGGCAATCCTGCTTCTTCAGCAGCTGCTTTTGCAACAGCCATACTTACTGCAAGCATAGCGTTTGCGCCTAGCTTACTTTTATTCGCAGTACCATCCAATGCTATCATAGCATCATCAATGGCCGCTTGCGCTGCAACATCAAAACCCACGATTGCATCAGCGATCGTATCATTTACGTTCTTTACTGCTTTGAGAACGCCTTTACCTACGTATTTCTTTTTATCGTTATCACGGAGTTCTACTGCTTCGTGGATACCGGTACTTGCACCGCTCGGAACAGCGGCACGACCAAGGGCTCCGTCATCAGTTAATACATCTACTTCTACGGTAGGATTACCGCGACTGTCGAGTATCTGACGGGCATGTACTTCAATAATGTAGCTCATTTCGGTTGCTTGTTTAAATGATCAATTGGGTTGATAAATGAGTATGCAATTTACGGAATTAGACGGTTGGTTGCGCCGCTGTGAGACTACGGAACACTTCTTCCAATGTACTACCCTTGCTCGCCAACAGGTGACTCACCTGATCATCTGCCACGATATTGCCTTTATGGATGATGATCACTCTTTCACAAATAGCCTGTACTTCCTGAAGGATATGGGAAGAAAAGAGAATCGTTTTTTCTTCCCCTTGCTCTTTGATCACATTTCTGATTTCTATGATCTGATTGGGGTCCAATCCGCTGGTGGGTTCATCCAGAATCAATACTTCCGGATCGTGGATCAATGCAGCTGCTAATCCAACCCTTTGCTTATACCCTTTAGATAATTGCCCTGTTTTTTTATGTGCTTCCGGACCTAGTCCTGTTAATGCTATGGCTCGATCTATTGCCTTAGGTATCTGATCTAATTGATGAACACCCGCGATGAATGCGAGGTATTCTTTTACATACATATCATGATACAGTGGATTGGCTTCCGGCAGATAACCGATCTTTCTTTTCACTGCTACAGGATCTTTCTGCACATCAATGTCACAAACCTGAATATTGCCCGCATCCGGCAATAAATAGCCTGTGATCATTTTCATAGTGGTACTTTTACCCGCTCCATTCGGACCCAGGAATCCAACAACTCCGCCTTTTTGTACTGAAAAAGAAATGGCATTGACAGCCTTTTGCGTTCCATATATTTTGGTAATACCAGTGATCTCAATAGACATGCGGTAAAGATATTAATTCAAAAGGTTGTCAGGGTGAAAGAAAAGATAAAAATGCAACATTGATTTACTGTCGAATATTAAAGATATTTATACCAGCTATTCAAATCAGACGATCATATGAATGCTCAAATCGTAATATTATCAGACAATACAATAGAACATCTTACAACATTGAGTTTAGAGCTTTGGCCGGAATGTGATTATGATGAAGAAAAAGAGCAATGGCAAAAATTGATGCATGAAGCTGATCAATATTGTGCTTTAGTAAAAGTGAATGATGCCTATGTAGGCTTTATTCAAATCAGTACACGATATGAATACGTAGAAGGCGCTGATGCAGACAAAATCGCTTATTTGGAAGGAATTTATGTAAAGCCTGCTTATAGAAGCCAGCAGATCGCTACTTCACTTCTGAAAAGCGGGGAAGCTTGGGCTAAATCCAAAGGACTGAACGAACTAGGTTCTGATACTGAAATAGACAATCAAATCAGTCAGCTATTTCATCAACAAGCAGGATTTAAAGAAGTCAACAGAATTGTTTGTTACATGAAGACAATATGACCATTCAATTCTCTTTGTCGTACTCTCCTCTCATCGCATAATATCCAAATAAGCTCAGTCCAAATGCAATGGGCAAGAATACCAACACAAATACACCCCATTGTATCCAAGTATCCGCAGAAGGTTTTGCTGCGATCTCTGAAGATGCAGTTCGAATCAAAAAGAACACTGCTAATGGACCTAATAACATCCACACAATTCCTGTTATTCGTTTGAGTTGTTTCATGTTATTATTTTAGTGGATGGTTTTTCGATTACTTAAATAGATCACTCCAATCATTACACAAAGACCTGCAATAATGATCGGATACATCAATCCCACCAATGCATCACCTGTATAGATCGTTGTCAAGAGTGTTGCAATGAAAGGCGTTAATCCACCAAAAACACCATTACCAATATGATAAGGCAATGACATGGAGGTATAACGTATTCTGGTAGGAAATAATTCTACCAGAAAAGCAGCTATTGGTCCATAGACCATAGTGACATAAATGATCATGACAAAAACGATGGCCACCATTTTCCAATAAACACTACTACCTAACAGTTTGGTCTGTTGTATGATTGGCGGTGAATATTTATTGACATCATCATATAATGTATCTTTTGCGATCACATGTAATTGGGTTCCGTCAGTATAGGATTGATGTATTTCAATGGTGCGTACAGAATCGGTTGAGTTAATGATCGGTTGTAATGTGGTTTGTTCTCTTCTCTCTTCCGTTATTTCCGTTTTTTGTTCCACATCACTAAGGTGTAATAACTGCTGGAACAAAGGCTTGTATGTCACAACAGCTAAAAACATACCTGCTAACATGATCCACTTTCTTCCCACTTTATCACTCCAATGACCAAAGAACACAAAAAATGGAGTTCCAAAAAGTATGGCCCATATCAAGATAGTGCGCGACTGATCGAAATCAACCTTACATACATTCTCTAAAAAAGACTGAGCATAAAACTGACCTGTGTACCATACAACGCCTTGTCCCATAGTAGCCCCAAACAATGCCAATAAAACCATTTTCAAATTGGCTTTATGTCCAAAACTTTCTTTTAAGGGATTGGTAGCTGTTTTACCTTCTGCTTTCAGTTGTGAAAACAAAGGAGACTCTTTCATCTTCAAACGGATATAGATGGATACTATCACCAAAACAATCGATAATAAAAAGGGAATACGCCATCCCCAGTCATTGAATTTGGCAATAGAAGCTTGCGGATCATCATCCAATGCATGTCGGGTAATAAGAATGACACCTAACGATACAAAAAGTCCGAGTGTTGCTGTGGTTTGAATCCATGAAGTGAAATAACCTCTTCGCCCTGCAGGTGCATGTTCTGCCACATAAGTAGCAGCACCACCATATTCACCTCCAAGTGCCAATCCTTGCAATAATCTCAACAACAAAACAATCACCGGTGCAGCAAAACCAATGCTTTCATAGGAAGGAACCAGTCCGATAGCAAATGTGGAACCACCCATCAATACAAGGGTGAGTAAAAAAGTATACTTCCGTCCGACAATATCGCCAAGGCGACCAAAAACCAATGCACCAAACGGACGAACAATAAATCCCGCAGCGAATGTGGCAAGGGTAGATAATAAAGCAGCAGTCGGATTTGTCTTTGGAAAAAATTGTCCGGCAATGACGGTAGCCAGACTGCCAAAAATGTAAAAGTCATACCACTCGATCAAAGTTCCCAAGGAGGAGGCAGTGATGACTTTCCAGATGCCTTTTTCTTTTTTCATAAGCGATTACAACTTACTGTAAAGAACTGATTTTCCCAAGCAGACAATAGAACAGACGACTTGTATGAAACTTCCCCACAGTACCCCAAATAATTCATCAGTTCCCTTACTTTCGTTTTGTACATGCTTTTCAAAGACATCATAGGACAAACCGCCGTTAAGCAACACCTTGCTGAAATGGTTCAACAGAATAGATTGAGCCATGCATTGCTTTTTTTGGGTAAAGAAGGCAGTGGTGCATTACCATTGGCCTTAGCGTTTGCTCAGTTTGTAATATGTCAGCCCAATGCTTCTGAACCTGTTGCCGATCTTTTTGGAGGATTTACACCCATGGAAGCGGGACCATCCTATATTTCTCCGGACGATATTCATACCCAATCAGCTTTTGCTAGGGCAGCACAGTTAATGCACCCTGATCTGCATTTCTCCTATCCTGTGATACCTAAAAAAGCAGGTGATAAACCCATCAGCACTGACTATATCGCTGAATGGCGTGAGTTCATTCAGCAATATCCATACGGAAATGTGTATGACTGGTTACAATTCATTGGTGCTGAAAACAAGCAGGGAAATATTACAGCCAATGAGTGTAATGACATCATTCACAAATTAAGTCTGAAGAGTTTTGAAAGTGATTATAAAGCTTTGGTATTATGGATGCCGGAGTATTTGGGCAAAGAAGGAAATAAACTCCTGAAACTCATTGAAGAGCCGCCACCCAATACTTTGTTTATTCTGGTGGCAGAAAGTGAAGAGCAGATCTTACCTACTATTCTGAGTCGTTGTCAACTGGTGAAAATACCGATGCTGGAGGATGTAGAAATTGAACAGGCATTGATAGATCGTGCCAAAGCGAACCCGGAAACAGCTCGCCAAATTGCTGCTATTGCGGAAGGTAATTATCGAGAAGCTTTGCAACTTTTACAACATGCAGAAGAAGATTGGCAAAGTTTGCTGCGCGATTGGCTCAATGCTACTTTGAAAGGTGGACCAATGGCCCAGATCAAGTTTACGGCGGAGATCAGTGAATTGGGTCGGGAAAAGCAAAAGCAATTCTTACGTTATTTCAATCACCTGTTGGAAATGAGTATCCGGATAAGGGTCATGGGTTCCGAGAATGTAGCTGCGGGTGATCAGGAACGCGATTTTGCAGTGAGACTGAACAAAATAGCTTCTGTAAGCCAGCAACAGGCCATTATTGAAGAGTTAGATCGAGCTTCCTACTACATAGAGCGAAATGCCAATGCCAAAATGCTGTTTCAGGCCATGACCCTGAAACTCTATCACATCATTCAGAACAAAACCCTAATTTTGAACGGATAGCCCTAAACATGGGTTTGGGGAACAGAGCGGGAGGATTCGTGGTTTTGTATTATTTGCTAAGTGCTGATTCATCATACAATCGAAATTATGTACGGTTTTATAAGCACCCTTTCATCGTAAATCACTGATTACCAGTGTTCAGGACGTTGAAGTGAGTGACACAACCGCAGTTACATAGCAGTACTACAGTCCACGCACAATAAAACCTCCCCTATTTAGTTATTAATCTGATCAATGATTTTAATATGGGATGTGGATCTTGTGGAACGGGTAAACCGAACGGATGTAAAAGCAATGGAGGTTGCAGTACAGGTGGCTGTAATCGTTTGAATGTACATGACTGGCTCATGAACTTGCCTTTCAGTGATCCTGAAAGTTCTTGCAAAGTGGTAGAAGTAAGTTTCAAACAGGGCAGTCGCAAAGAATTTTTCCGCAATACAACGCTACAGTTTTTTGAAAAAGGTGACTATGTTACCGTTGAAGGCGTGAGTGGATTTGATGTTGGAGAAGTGAGTTTAACAGGTGAACTGGTACGTATTCAGATGAAGAAAAAGGGTGTGGATGAGTTCAATGCTGAAATGAAAAAAATTCTCCGCAGAAGTACGGAAAGAGATATCGAAAGTTTCCAGATCAGCAAATCCAGAGAAAAAGAAATGCTGGCAAGGAGTAGAGCGATGGCTCGTACACTGAATTTAGAAATGAAGTTGAGTGAGGTAGAAGTACAGGCCGATGGTAAAAAAGCTACTTTCTTTTATACTGCCGATGACCGTGTTGATTTCCGTGAACTCATTAAGCAATATGCGAATGATTTCAAGGTGAAAGTAGAGATGCGTCAGATCGGTATTCGTCAGGAGGCTGCAAAAGTGGGAGGAATCGGAAGCTGTGGTCGTGAACTGTGTTGTAGTACCTGGTTACATGATTTCAAGAGTGTAAATACCACAGCAGCTCGTTACCAGAATTTATCGATCAATCAAACCAAGCTCAGCGGACAATGTGGTCGTTTGAAATGTTGTTTGAATTATGAACTGGATACATATCTGGATGCACTGCAACATTTCCCGGATTATGCAGATCAGTTAGATACAGTAATGGGTACCGCCTATCTCATCAAGAAAGATATTTTCAAAAACTTGATGTGGTATGTATTACCTAACAACACCAAACATTATCCACTCACGATACAGCGTGTTAAAGAGATCAAACGATTAAACCAACAAGGACAAAAAGTTGATGAACTGCAGCCTGTTGAAGTTACCAGCAGTAAACCTAAAGAAGTAGAACCTGCATTTGTAGATGTAGTTGGACAAATCAGTTTACGTAGTCTGGAGCGTAATGATAAACGCAGAAAAGATCAGCAACGTGGTGATAGAAGAAACGGTCCACAGCAGCAGGGAGCAGGAGCAAGAGGTCAAGATACAAGACCACAAGGAAATCAAGGAAGAGGACAAGGCCCAAGACCTCAGGGAAATCAAGGAAGAGGACAGGGTCCAAGACCTCAGGGAAATCAAGGAAGAGGACAGGGTCCAAGACCTCAAGGAAATAGACCACAAGGTCAAAGACCACCAGGAAATCAAGGAAGGGGACAAGGTCCAAGACCTCAGGGAAATCAGGGTGGTGAGCAAAAGCCAAATTCGGAAGCTTAATACAACTATAAAAAAGAGGCCGTTCTTACACGGCCTCTTTTTTATAGAACGATTCTCTAATTCAACTTCTCCATTTCTCTCGCTGTAAACTCCATCAATGTTTTAATATGCGCCGGTGAAAGATCAAACTTCAGTCCTGCAGCTTCATATAATTCCGGTAATGTTCGAGTGCCTCCCAATGAAAGTGCTTTGATATAATGATCTAACGCTTTTTTGGGATGCTCTTGATACTGCATCCATAAACCAATGGCACCTAATTGTGCAATACCATATTCGATATAATAAAACGGCACTTCAAACAAATGCAACTGACGCTGCCAACCGATCTCACGATACATATCCAATCCTGTATAATCAATACTATTCGTCGAAAACTCCTGTAAGATCTCCATCCATTTTGCAGTTCTTTCTGCTACTGTATGTGTTGGATGCTCGTATACCCAATGTTGGAACTTATCAATGATAGCGATCCATGGAAAGATAGTGATGGTTCTTTCCAGCTGATGTTCTTTCGCTCT
Organism: Sediminibacterium sp.; assembly: GCA_965279585.1. Classification (GTDB taxonomy): domain Bacteria; phylum Bacteroidota; class Bacteroidia; order Chitinophagales; family Chitinophagaceae; genus Sediminibacterium. The sequence goes on from OZ257248.1 coordinate 3,210,695, forward strand.
TTTTAAATCTTCCTCATTATCAAAAAATGCCTGCCAATGATTCATACTGAATAATTCCATAGCCATACTCGCTACTTCAGCGATCTCCATTGGATACTCTTTGAAAGCGCTCAACTCCAACTCATGCGCCAAAAAAGAATGGATCGCATGACCACCTTCATGTACCATAGTAGTAACATCACTCATTTGTCCGGCTGCATTCATAAAAATGAATGGAGCTCCACTTTCCGTGAGCGGACAATTATATCCGCCCGGTGCTTTACCTTTTCTACTTTCCAGATCAAAATGCCCAAGTTCATTCATCTTACGCAAACAGTTGGCAAAGAATGGATTCAGCTGTTCAAAACAAGCCACTGATTTTTCATACAGGTCTTGTCCGTTCGTGAAAGGTTTTAGAGGTTGTACGCCTTCGGGTTCTGCTTCTGTATCCCATGGACGAAGCACATCTAATCCCAGTTTTTCTTTTTTCTTCTGATAAATTTTTTCGATCAATGGAAGCACATGAAGTTTCACAGCTTCATGAAATTGAAAACAATCTTCTTTGGTGTAATCGAAACGACCGAGTTCTACAAATTTGTAATCACGATAATTCGCATAACCGGCATTTTGTGCAACCTGATGTCTTTTTGTGATCAGTTGTGTATAGAGATCATGCATCGCATCTTTATCCTGTAGCCTACGTTCCTGAATTTTGCGGTACACTTGTTCACGTAAATCCCGATCATGACTTTCGAGAAATTTTGCTGCTTGTTGTAAAGTATATTCTTCCCCATTCACTTCCACCGTCATTTTTCCTGCGATGGCTCCGTATTGTTGTTGCATCACACTCAACTCAGCCTGCAATGGAATATTTGCTTCTCTAAATAGATCGATACTTTTTTTAACCCCGCGCAAATAGGTGAAATATTTCTGTTGATCCAATTCTTTGGTAAATGGACAATCGATCAGTTTCCTGTTCAATTGATCTGCATAAGGTTGCAACTTGGGTTGAATCTCCATGCAGAAATAAGTGAATGCTTCTTCTAGTTTCGGATCGGTTGTATCACAAGTCATTTTGATCTGACGCCAGCAAGCATCTTCGCTCACCACCGCTTCCACTTCACTCATATCATGCATCCACTGTTCCAATGCCGTCCTGCTATCAATCGGACGCTCTGCCAGATCCTTAAAAAAGGGTTCCAGCGACTCCCAGGTGGTCACCACAAAGTCTTTGGGTACAAAACGACGCTCTAGTTTTTTGATATCCGCACTTAAAGTCATAATCTTGATTTTTACAGCGCAAAAGTACCTGCAAAACGTTTGGAAAGTTTTAAAAGTTTTCAAAAGTTCGAACCCACCGGCATTTGCCGTATTTTTGCAGGCTGAATTCAAGGAGATTTTTGTGAACGATATCATTCAATTATTACCCGATAACATTGCCAACCAAATAGCCGCCGGTGAAGTGATTCAACGTCCGGCCAGTGCCGTAAAAGAATTACTGGAAAATGCGGTAGATGCCGGTGCTACTGAAATCAAGCTATTGGTTGCCGATGCCGGAAAAGCATTGGTACAGGTGATCGATAATGGTAAGGGCATGAGTGATACCGATGCCCGTATGGCATTCGAGCGTCACGCCACCAGTAAGATCAGACAAATTGAAGACCTGTTTCGTATCAAAACCATGGGCTTTCGTGGCGAAGCTTTGGCCTCGGTAGCGGCAGTAGCTCAGGTGGAAATGAAAACACGTCGTGCAGAAGATGAACTGGGTACTTATATTGAAATTGAAAATAGTAAAGTCATCAAACAGGAAGTATGCTCTTGCTCGGTAGGCACCAGCATCAGCATGAAAAATTTATTCTTCAATGTTCCTGCACGAAGAAATTTCCTGAAAAGTAATGCTGCAGAACTTCGTCATATCATGGATGAGTTCATTCGAGTGGCAATGGCCTTTCCGGAGATCTTTTTTTCATTGACCAGTAACGGACAAGAAGTATTTCACTTAGAACCCGGAACGCTGAAACAAAGAATCGTTCAGATCCTTGGCAATACTTACAATGCCAAACTTGTAAGTGTGGGCGAGAAGACTGATTACATGAATATTTATGGTTTTGTAGGCAAACCGGAAACAGCTCGTAAAACAAGAGGTGATCAATATTTTTTTGTCAATAATCGTTTCATTAAAAGTGCATACCTCAATCATGCCGTCAATACTGCATTTGATGAAATGATACCGAAGGATAGTTTTCCGGGTTATGTTCTTTTTATTGATCTGGATCCCTCACAAGTAGATATCAATGTTCATCCAACCAAACAGGAGATCAAGTTTGAAGATGAAAAGATCATTTATGCTTTTGTTCAAGCTGCAGTAAAACATGCACTGGCTCAGTTCAGTATTGCACCTTCACTTGATTTTACGCTGAATGCTGATATACAAGGACTAGACGCCGTCAACAAACCTTTTACAGACGATAAGAAGCAAGCCGTTGCCTCTTCCAATTTATACCAGACCTTTACGCAAAAAAATCAGGCTCACTTTATTGAGCGTGAGAATAAATCCGGTGAATTGAAACACTGGAAAAGTTTTTTTGAGAATCCTGCAACAGAGGCTGAGTCTAAAACACCCGCCAGTTATTCAGGTTCTTTATTACAAGGCATCACTCCCAAAGCACCTTCGATACAGGTATTACCGGATACGCCGTTGCTTCAATTACATCAGACCTATCTCATTGCTTCCACGAACAGCGGATTTATTCTCGTACATCAACAATTGGCACACGAGAGAATATTGTATGATAAGTACAGTGTAGCTGCACACGGTCAACAAATGGCTACACAGAAAAGTCTCTTTCCCACTACATTAGAATTAGCAGCTGCAGATGCCGCGCTCCTGCAAGACTTGTTACCGGATCTTACCAGTATTGGCTATCAGGTTGAGCCCTTTGGTAATAATAGTTTTGTGATCCAAGGTATTCCGGCAGATATACTTCCCGGCAATGAAAAACATGCTATTGAACTACTGATCGAACAATTCAAACACTTTAGTTCAGATATCAAATTCAGCAAACGTGAAAAACTGATTCGCTGCATGGCTCGACAACAAGCTATTAAAGCCGGGCAATCACTCTCACAAAAGGAAATGCTGGTATTGGTAGAAGAATTATTTGCTTGTACTAGTCCGAATGTAACACCCACAGGCTCCCCTACTTATCTTGAATTCAAGGAAGATTATTTAGATCGCATGTTTGGCAGGTGATCACATCCAGTTTTGTTGGGTAGATTCTGTTTTATACAAAGCATAATTACTGATCTGTAATCCTTGCGTATGCTGAATAAAAGGTAATTCAAATCTACCACCTGCAGTGTGAAGGTATAAAGTAACCAACCCTTTTCTTTTTTGGAAAAGAGACTGCCTGAGTTGTACATGTTGAATGTTATTCCAGTTTAGCAAGATCTCGTTTTTTCCAAAAGTGCTTGCATAGCGTTGTATACCGGTATCTGCTACCCAGAAACGAAAATTACTCCAATACCACCAATTTTTTATAAAACTCAAAGGCCACCATAATAAAACCCATAGTGCATTCCATCCCCATACAAAATATAATCCTGTTGTTGCTATCAATACAAAAGGCAATACCAGAAACAATGTCCTTTGGATAACATAAGAAAAATCAATACCATAACCTTGTTCAGATAGTTTTGATGGCAAAGTGGATTGATAGGTCTGAATAATTGCTGTGACCTGTTCGGGAGAAGTGATCGGCAATTCCAATCTCAACTTTACTTTTTCTTCCTTTTGTCCGGCCACTTTTAAGCTTAGTAAACCTAAGCCAATCAGTCTTCTAATAAAATTACTTCTCCAACTCACCATTTGTACTTTATTGAAGGGAATCATTTTTTGTTTGATCTGTAACAAACCCCACCTGATATGAAATCCCTTTCCATCTTTACGCACAGTATAATCATAAAATCGAAGAAAAGTTCTGATAATAGAAATCAGCATGGTAATCACCAAACTGATAATAGCCAAACTTGCAATAACAGTCCAGGTGAACTGCACCGTATCACTATAAGATCGTAACTGCTTTAATAATGGAATCTTGTTAATGAGAGGTTTGATGTCCTCATATTTACCAACCACAAAAGCAGCAATGATACCCATGGTTTCAAGGTGGTTGGCGGATAAACTTAATTTCAGCAATCCGCCAATATTCAACTTGCTGACGAGTTGATAACCAGTCACAGGCGCGGCCTGATGATCTGATTCCGCATCTACAGAACGATGTATGGCACTTAAGAGATAATGTCGCAAAGCAGTAGCATCTTCTGCAGCGATGGCATAAATCTTTAATTCTTCTTCATCTGTTCCTGCTGTATCTATCAATACTTTGTAGGTCCTTGTCAGAGAATGTAATAAGCTTTGCTCTAAATGCACTGCCTGTATTCTCTCTAACGGAATCGTAACTTTCTTTTTAGTGAAAAATCCTTTTCGCACCAATAATTGCCCCTGATGAATACTAAATTTCATGTACCAATAATCCAATACGGTTTTGATCAGAATAAAGAGCACAAGGCCTCCTCCAATGATCAGGAATTTCATTCCAATATTTTCTTTCTTACCAAAAAACAAACCGATCGCTATAGGCCATACTTGTCCAATCACCACACGAAAAATGTGAAAGAACATCATGACCACTGCCAATGGTGATTGTCTTTGAGGCTGATCAAATGTTTTCATGAGGCTGCAGCGGTTGAATTTGTTGCATGATCAGGTCCTTGAGTTGTTCTGCTTCTTCTTGCGGTAAACCATGGATGGTGATATCTCTTCCCTCAGATGCAGCTGTATACAAACTAACAGATGCCAATCCGAATTTTCTTTCTATGGGACCGGAATTTACCACGCAGTGTTGCATACGATTAAAGGGAACCATATGTGTGTGTCGAAAGAGCCAACCGGTACTATACAGAATATCTCTTTCTCGAACGGCATATTTTTTTCTTTTAAACGACCGGGTCCCGGATACAACAGTAATAACAGTTATGATCAGGTATACACCGGCGCCTATTGAAATCAATAATACAGTTTGCAGCTTGGTCACAAATACAAAAAGTGCAGTAAGACCTACTAATATGATCCCAAACGTGATCAACCATGTAATACGTAAGACTTTCAGGTAATCAGGGTGAATACTTTTAAAAGGTACGGACTGTACCTGAGGTAATGATTCTTCCGTTATAGGTAAGTTGGAAAATGACATATATGAAAATACAGGATTTAACAGTATGTCGGCTTAGCAACAGAAACATTACAGATCAATAAATAGCCTGCAGATTCATCAAGAATGCTTCTACAGCCCTTCTCACCGTTACAGCGGATGTTTGATGATTGTTTACCAAAACAGAAAAAATCAATTTTCGATTTTTCTTCGTGATCAGATAACCGCTTAATGCTACTTGTCCACTAAGGGTTCCTGTTTTTGCAAAAATTTTATGCTGAAGAGGCTTATAAAAATTATTCAAAGTGCCGGTTCCCCCGGTAGGTAGGATGGTTGTTATTCTGTCCCATGAAAACTCTTCATTCATTTTTTGTAAAAGGCTCACAAAATGCATGGGTGTAAATAAGTTATATCGACTAAGCCCGCTACCATCCACCCAGTTGGGTTTTTGTGTAAGGTCCGAGAAATGCATCTTCAATAATGTATCGATCACTTTTCTATCATTCATTACACCTAATATTTCATCACTTACCATCAGAAGCATCTGTTCTGCAAAAAAATTATCACTTTGATGCATCATCGGTTTAAGTACAGAATCTGTGGGTTGTGAATACAGAATGCGTATCGCTTCTTTTGATGGAGCGGGTATGGATTTGAATTGTGATGCATAACTATTCGTCCACTTTAACCCTTTGATCTCAGATTGTAACACTTTGGCTGAAAAAGTATCACTGGTTACAAAAGGAATTTGTTGTTGTCTAAAAGGAGATGTACCGGAGCTGTATAATAATGTATTGACATGCTGCATTCTTCGAAAGCTGTACATATTTGAGCGTCGATTCAAGCCTTCTGTATAATCTCCTTTACTTCCATCTTCTGATTGTATAATGGAGGGCTGCCATTGCATGCTACTATCTTTATAACGAATCCAAATTAAATTCCCATAAACAGGAAATGCACTTCGTTCAGCCATATAGTTTTGCTGATAGTCATTCCATGACCAACCGCTACCCCATTGTGTGGTTTGAAAGGGAAGATCAACTCTTGCATAAATACGACCGGTATCTGATCGAAGAAATTCCATTACAGATTGTCTCGCAAAATCAGGATGTAACAGTGTAGGATCTCCTGTAGGTCTTACCCATGTGATACCGGAAGATGCATCAGTATAATAACGTAACCCTTTGATACTGTCTCCCAAATATTTCATAGCTGCATAACAAGTGAACAGCTTGGTATTACTTGCCGGTAGGAAAAGCTTATCTGCCTGATAATTATAGAGGTATTGATTTTTTTCAGGATCAAAAATGCTGATACCAATATGAGCTGACTTAAGATCTGCTTCTTTGAAAATAGCATGATCAGCTTGTTTTTGAATGGTTCTTTGAACGGAGCAAGCAGAAAGAACAATGATGGAAAGTAGCAAAAAGCTTACCCTGAATGGCATCATACAAAAGTGATTTTATAATAACTAATGTACTGACTCTTCGTCAAAAACGCTATATTCTTTCAGCAGCGCGCATCCATCTTTCAGGGATATCATTGTTGGATGCTGTGAGATAGTCTCTATAACTACAAGCTACATATTTACCATCATGCAGTTGCATCCACCAGCGTCCGGTTTTTTTGCTCTGGAGAAAGACCGTCTCTACTTCTGCAAAGGCAAGTGTAAATTCATTAAAGGAGTTTCTATCTTCCATGGAAGCTTCTTGCTTTCCTCTATGAATGCCGTCCATGACATACCACATCAAATGAGAAATTTGTTTGGCAGTCATTTGATGAATGTCTTGTGATGGGATATACCCATAAATACCAATGGTCCTGCATGTATGACTCATACCTGCATATTGCATGAGCGTACAAGCTTCCTCACCATTAAAGCCATTGGGTGTAACATGATTAGCAGGAGCATGTGCATGTTGAATGGCAGCAATATCAAAACTAAAAAGATCACTATTTCTAATCGCCGGCTCCATCTCAGAAATATCTTCTTTCACTTTGCCAACTCGATAACAATCAAAACGAAGTTTATCAATAGTTTCCAGCATTTGTGGATGCATAAAATAGCTCTGAAAACCGATATGGTTATAATGTCTCAAATAGTTGGGCATGCCGGTGAATAAATCTACGAGAAAATTATCCGCAGGTGTCATGCTTTCCATATCCATGTCAATACGTGCATCTACACAAGCCGCATCAATGATCTTTCCGTCTGCGGTATGTGCCTGGTATTGTGCAGTAGTAATATCGTGCGAACCTCCGAGAACAAGTACTTTTTTTCCCAATGACAATAACTCCTGTATCACTACTCGTAGTGCTGCATAACTGTCTTGCAGCGTTGCGCCACATTTCACATTACCCAGATCTGCAACATTTACTTCGGTATGCCAATGATATAAACGATAAAACTCGCTTCTGATGGTATCCGGACTATCCGTATTGGTAAACTGTATACCCGCACCACGCATTTCACCACATCCAACGATGACTAGGTCTGCGTGTTCAATATCAGGAAAGCTTTCATCAAATACAGCGATATGTTTGCCCAACTGGGTATCCTTGAACCCTTCATCATTGGATATTTGTGCAATATTAACCGGCTCCAGAAAGTCTATGATCGTATCTAGCGACATGCGATTTTTTTTCACAGACATAACGCTCAGTCACACCAAAAATTGTGCAGGTCTGATAAAACATCTGTCCGGGAAATCTTCAAGAGGAGTTATGATCTAGTCTGTGTATTTATACCCCACCCCTCTTACAGAATGGAAATAACGAGGCTGTCGGCTGTCTTGCTCGAAATACTTACGGAAACTAAGTATGAAATTATCAATGGTACGAGTTGTAGGATATACATTATAACCCCAAACCACTTGCAAAATTTTCTCTCTCGTCACCACATCTCCTTTATTCTCAATCAATAACTTCAACAACATCGCCTCTTTCTTGCTCAACTCAATATGTTGTCCATTCCAGGTAATAGCATCCTGTGCTTTAAAATCTACCTTGTTGTTTCCAAATTCATAAGTATCACCAACCGTTTCTTTTTCCTGCAGTTTTTTATTCTTATCGATGAGTTTTTCTACCCTTAATAATAATTCTTCCAGATTAAAAGGCTTGGTTAAATAGTCATCAGCGCCCTTTTTCAAACCCAATACGCGATCACTACTCGCATTCTTGGCACTGAGTATCAGAATCGGCACCTCATTATTATTGACACGAATACTTTCAGTGACTGCTATCCCGTCTACTTCAGGTATCATGATATCCATGATGATCAGATCAAAGTATTCATTGGATACTTTCTTCAATGCTTCTGTTCCTGTAAAAGCAGAACTAACCTCATAACCTTCCATCTCCAAATTCAACTTAAGGGTTTCGTGGAGGTTCTCTTCGTCTTCTACCAGTAATATGTTTGATTTTGATGCCATTATGCCTGTTGTAAGGTTACCACAAAATTACTTCCCTGCGGCTGATTATCTGTCACAGAAATGTAGCCATTGTGACTTTTAACGATTCGGCTACATAAATAAAGACCAAGCCCGGTTCCCTTGGTTGTACGTGTATTTTCATTTCCTACACGATAAAACTTATCAAAGACTTTCCTTTTTTCTTCATCGGGAATACCGACTCCCTGATCGGATACACTGAGCAGCAATTCATTCTTCTCAGCATACAAGCTTATTTCGATGGGTGATTCTTTGGGAGAGTACTTCAATGCGTTTTCAAGCAGATTATTCACCAACATTTGTAGCAGTAAGGTTTCTCCCTGAACATATAGCCCCTCTGTAATAGATTCCTTCACTTCTTTTTGGGGGAAACGTGTCTTAAAATCATCGATACAACCTTCTACCAGATCTGTAAAATTGATCTCTTCTTTATTGGATGCATAAGCTCCTGCATCTAATTGCGCAGCTAATAAAATATTGTTACAAAGAATATTCAATCGATTGGCTTCCTGCAAAGTGTTACTGATCAACTTTTGTTGTTTCTCTTCTTCCAGCTTTCTTTTTTGCAGTGTTTCCAGATTTAAGCGCGTAATAGCAATAGGTGTTTTCAATTCATGCGTCACCGCCATCATGAAATTTTGCTGCTGCTGAGATAGTCGTAATTGTCTTCTTGTAGCTCTAAAAACGAACACGGCGCCTACCAGTATCAAAGCCAGAAAAGTGACCCCTTCTCCGATATATTGAGCCGTTTTTCTTTTTTTAGCGTCTTCTATAGCCGTTACTTTTTCAACATAAGCGGGATCATCTTTGACGAGCTCAGACAATCGAATTTGTGTAATACTGGTATTTTGTCGCTCAAGTGCTATGAACCACCAGATCAAAGCAGCCACCATATAACTGAGTAATACCCAGTAAACAACGATCACTACTGTTAATCCTTTGGTCTTATTAAGACTCATGGTTTTATTTTTTCTACCCTAATACCGGCACTCAGTACATATGCCAATGGATCTTCACGCATGGCTTGTTTAAGCTTGAATGTGTATACACCTTTTTTTAGGGCAATAGGTTCACGGGTGATACGTGCACGTCGGTCATAGATATCATCCATTCCACTCCCCAACCAGCCTTTGGTATTATCAGCCAGCGCAATATTCAGTAATTGCGTTTTAGGAGAGTCATTGGGTGATTGAGTGATGACATTGATCCAGATATTATTGTATCTGTAAGCATCCGTATGTCGCAATACAACATAAATATTATAGAGAGAAGTGGTATCCTGTATATCAAATGAAGCCACGGGTTCAACTGCAGCAGCCCATTCTTGCTGTGGGAATCTTTCAGTACGCTCAAAAAAATTTACTTTGCCACAAGCACAAAGAAGAAAGGTACAAACACTTATGAAGGAGATGACTGTTTTCACAACGCTAAATTAATGAGTACAAAGCTTTTGGCTAATAAAAGGATGTTATAAAACATTCAGGATCTGCTCTTTGGCTTTTTCCAACTCATCTTTCATGAGGATCACACACTGCTGTATCTGTGAATCATAAGCTTTGGACCCCATGGTATTGATCTCTCTCCCGAATTCCTGCAGGATAAAAGATAATTTTTTACCCTTACTACTTTCCTTTTCTGCCAATATAGATCGAAAATAATCGCAATGATTTTTCAAACGTACTTGCTCCTCACTGATATCGATCTTTTCAATATAATAGATCAGCTCCTGTTCCATTCTATTCGGATCGTAGTTCTCTTTCCCTACATTTTCTTCCAACACTTTTACAATTCCTTCTTTGATCTTTCCTCGGCGTAAAGGTTCCAGTGTAGTGATCGTAGCCTGATGTGCTTCAATATTTGCCAATCGAAGATTGAGATCTGCTTCAAGAGATTTTCCCTCATCTTTTCTATGCTCATTCAATTGTGCGATCGCTTCTTTCAATACTTTCTCAAATGATTTCCATTCGTCATCAGTGATCATTTCAGTTGATGGGGTAATAACATCAGGCAATTTCAAAATCGTACTTAGGATATCCCCTTTTTGCAATTGTAACTCATCTGCAAGTTCTGCTACAGGCTGATAATAGGCTTTAGCTAACTCTTTATTGATACTTACCGGCTTACTGGCGCCGTTTTGTTTAATGGTGATGCTACACTCGACACTACCACGCTGCAACCCTTCATTTAAAATATTTCTGATCTCAAACTCAAAAGGTTTCAATAAAGAGGGAATGGTTAAACGTAGATCAAATTGTTTACCATTGAGAGAACGAACTTCTACCAGATAAGTTTTATCCGACAGCGTTTGTTCTGCTCTTCCATAACCGGTCATTGAATATAACATAGCTGTTCTGTTATCAGGTAAAAGTAGTTGAAATGATTCAAACCTGAACAGAGACCAGCAATACTAGATCAAAACGATTATTGCCTGTTCAAATGAAGATGATATAAATAATTCCCCGGAATGGAAAGATCAAGTTCGATGGTATAATTTCCTGATTTGGCAATTCGGATTCCATCAGCATTATAATCCGGTACATGATCGGTTGCAGGCCATTGATTACCAAAAAGAATTTGATCCTGATTATTCGCCCTGAATTTAAATTCACCTTCAATCAAATTCACATTGATACGCCAGATACACTCATTATTGGGGTCCGGTGTCATTGCAAGATCTTGTGGCAGTTGTCCACCAAGTGCGCTGCCAAATATTCCCCAACTTTTAATTTTTGCGTATGACCATGTATTCGTATTCATACTGGCTCGAATCACATAAAAACCTTTCCCTCCAAAAATGGATAGAGGTGTTCCATTGAAACCAAACTTATTACCTCCAATGTGACCAAAAGTAAAATCACTCCATTGATTCCCACGGATGAATAAAAGTTGAGGATACTCGATCGGGAAAAATACATACCCTTCATATTCTTTCTCCCCGGGTTTAGACACAAGTCTTGGGGCCAATAATGGATTCCAAGATTGGTAATTACCCGGAAGAGTAATAAAATCAGGAGAATTATATTGAATGATGTTACGATAAGTTGTTACCTGAAGTAAAACAGGATCAGAATAATATACTTCCTCTCCATTTAGTCCTTTGGGATTATTATAAACGATCTGGCGCATGTATTTGATCCTCGCAATTACATCACCGGCATCTCCCGGTTCAATGATCTTATGAACGATCTCATTGAACTCTTCAACTGTAAAACTTGCGGCAAGACTGCTACCTAAAGCAATTTCAACCGGACTTGCAAACTGATCTTCCTTTAAGGAAAGTTCAAGCAAATAATAAATGGCATCATTGGGTGCCTGAGTCAGATATCCCCAATCAAAACGAACGGCTGTCATTTTTGCATTCGCCTGATATAATAATACTTTAGAGGAAGATGCGCGGAGAGATAATTGAGGTAAATGCTCGTGAGCAACCGTACTCACAAAGTCTATCTGTTTCTTACAATAAAAGAATGGAATAACAAATAAACAGGATAAGAATAAAAATTTATGCGGTAATTTTCTCATGTCCATCCAATTTCATGACTGTAAACGATTCCTCACAGTTTCAAGAATATTGGACCTTAAAAAGAAATCTAATCCGAGGGATACTTCTAATTAGATAACACAAAATTAGGATGGGGGATTCAGAAATAGATTAGTTAAAACCACTCATTGTGTTGTAGTCACACAACATAATAAATGTAGGATTATAACTACATAAAAAGAAAATTGTTCAGATAATTTGAAAAGAAACAAAACGAAAAGACGTAACAGTTTAGAAATCAATACCTACCCATTTACGTTTATTCTTTGCGTATTTCTCAAAATTGAATTTATAGAGCTTACCCGGGCGATGTGGGACATCTTGCTCCATTTCATTGATATCAATAAGTAAGTCCATAGAAGCAAACTTTTTTCTAAAATTTCTTCTGTCTAAACTCACTCCTAAAATGGCTTCATATAAATTCTGCAACTCACGCAGAGAAAATTTTTCAGGCAAGAGATTAAAGCCTAATGGATGTTCTTGAATTCTTTTTTGTAACCATTTATGACACACATCCACAATATCCATATGGTCAAAAGCCATCGCTTTGATACTATTCACACTATACCAATCGAGATCATTGTCATGGATCTTTAATTCATGATGATTGATATTCAATAACGAACAATATGCGATCGTGATCACTCTCCCTCCCGGATGCCTGTTCGGATTACCAAAGACCTTAACCTGTTCCAGAAAGACATCGTTCATACCTGTTCTTTGTTTCAGTATACGATAGGCAGCTGCATCCAAATCCTCGTTTTCTTGTACAATATCTCCCAATAAGGAATAGTGATCTTTATATACTTCTAGATCACTTTTGATCAATAATACTTTCAGTTTATTTTCTTCGAAACCAAAAATGACACAATCAACCGTGATAGCTGCAGAAGGATAAGATTGCACCAATTTTACAGCATCTTTTACCTGGTGAGGCTCATGGGCGTTTTTTCCGGAATGTTTCTTCATCGGGGGTATCCGTTTTTAAGCAATCTTTCAGTCTCAGGGTGCGGCAAGATACAAAGATTCCCCTTAGCCTGTATCTTGCTAACTGTATGTTTTCCTAAAACCAATTACCTGCTAACTTTATCGCGTAAATAATTATTATGTATTCATCCGGCTTTACTCAGCAATTGCAGTCAGCAACCAGTATTTGGTTATCAAAAATAAACCAGAATAGTTTTCTTGATTCAGCAGAAGAATGTCAACAGATCAGAAAAATCTTACAGTTTCATGAATACAGATATTATGTTTTGAATGAACCTTTGATCTCTGATTATGAATATGATCAATTGTACAAATTACTGCAACGTTCGGAAGAAAAAAATCCTGCTTTTATAACACCAGATTCACCCACACAAAGGGTTGGCAGCAGTTTGAATAGTCAGTTTACCACTGTGAGTCATTTGGTGCCTATGTTAAGTCTAGATAATAGCTATAACGCTGAAGACCTAACCGATTTTGATCGTAAAGTTCGAGAACTGACGGGATTGGAGGAGGTCGAATATTGTATTGAACCCAAATTTGATGGGGCCAGCATTTCTTTGATCTATGAAAATGACCGATTGGTGAGAGCAGCTACTCGTGGAGATGGCGTAGAAGGGGAAGAGATCACCAATAATATCAAACAGATCAGATCTATTCCGCTTTCAGCAGCATTCTCTTCTTATGGAATACAACAAGTAGAGATCAGAGGGGAAGTGATCATGAGTAAAGCTTCTTTTGATCAATACAATCAATTACAAGCTAGCAGAAATCTGCCTCCATTGGCCAATCCAAGAAATGCAGCATCCGGAAGTTTACGGATGAAAGATCCAAAAGATGTAGCTGAAAGAGGCCTTGATGCTTTTTTATATCATATTAGTTTTTATACTAAAGAAAATAATAATCCATCTTCCACCTCAGATCTACTAGAGACACATGGTGGCAACCTCTCTTTACTATGGCAACTTGGTTTTCGTTCCCCTGAAAAAGAAAAGAAAGTAGTAAAAGGTATTCAAGGGGTTATCGATTATTGTACAGCTTTTGAAGCAGGTCGCGATGATCTTCCTTATGAGATCGATGGCATGGTGGTAAAAGTAAACAACTTGCATTTACAAGATAAAATGGGCATGACCTCTCATCATCCCAGATGGGCTATTGCTTTTAAGTTTAAAGCCAGACAAGCCACTACAAAATTGAGAGGAATTGAGTTTCAGGTGGGAAGAACAGGTGCCGTTACTCCTGTTGCAAAATTGGATCCCGTATACTTGGGCGGAGTTACTGTAAGTAGTATTTCAGTACACAATGAAGAGTATATCAAAGAGAAAGATCTTAAGATCGGTGATACAGTCTTAATTGAAAGAGCCGGCGATGTTATTCCTCAGATCGTTAAATCTATGCCTGAATTACGAACAGGGAATGAAGAAAATATTCTGTTCCCCAAAAACTGTCCGGTTTGTAATTCGTCCTTGTTTAAGGAAGAAGCAGAAGCAGTATGGAGATGCATCAACATCGAATGTGAAGCACAAGTAGTCGAACGCATCATTCACTTTGTAAGTAAGGATGCGATGGATATCAAAAGCTTTGGAGAAGCCAATGTGCGAAAGTTTTATGAACTGGGTTTATTAAAAGACATTCCCGGCATCTATACACTTGACTTTGAAAAAATTGGTCAATTAGAAGGCTTTGGTAAAAAGAGTCTGGATAATCTTCGCGCTGCCATTGAAGCATCAAAACAGCAACCATTGTACCGTTTGATGTATGGATTGGGTATTCGTTTTGTAGGAGAAACTACTGCCAAAACGCTCGCCAATGCAGTAGAACACTTGTTAGATTACAAAATAAAAACAGAGGAAGAACTACAACAGTTAGAAGATGTTGGTACCAAAGTGGCAAAAAGTATTTATCAGTTCTTCAGCAATGAACAGAATATTCAAATGTTGCAACAGCTGGAATCATTAGGCTTACAACTAAAGAATACAAAAAAAGAAACCGGCGGGACCGGCAGCTTACAAGGACAAACATTCCTCTTTACAGGAACATTGACACAACTGAAAAGAAGTGAAGCAGAAGCAATGGCAGAAGCGCATGGCGGACAAATTCTCAGCGGGGTCAGCAACAAACTGAACTATCTGGTTGTTGGAGAAGATGCCGGAAGTAAATTGGAGAAAGCTAAAAAAATCAATAGCATTAAAATTATCAGTGAGACTGAATTTCTTCAGTTGGTTTCCACACAATAAATCATGTATGTTACAGAGAACCACACTTAGTTTTTTAAAAGAACTAAAAAAGAATAATACCAAAGAATGGTTTGATACGAACAGAAAAAAGTATGAAGCAGCAAAGGCTGATTTTGCAGCATTGACCAATGCAGTGATCCATAGCCTAGGGAAAAAAGATCCATTTGTTGCATCACTGCTCGCGAAAGATTGTACATTTCGTATCAATAGAGATGTCCGCTTTAGTAAGAATAAGGACCCTTATAAAACCAATATGGGTATGTACTTAAGCAGAGGAGGAAAAAAATCTTTATTCTCCGGTTATTATTTTCATCTTGAACCCGGTGGAAATAGTTTTATGGGTGGTGGACTTTATATGCCCGAACCTGACGTGATCAAAAAAGTGAGACAGGAAATTGATTATAACTGGGATGAATTCAATAAAATCATCGGGCAAAAGAAATTCAAAACCGTTTACAAAGAATTACAGAGAGAAGAAGGAATGGTATTAAGCAGAGAACCAAAGGGATACGAAAAAGATAACCCTGCTATTGAATACATCAAATTAAAGAGTTGGGTTGCAACTGCCCCAGTTACTGATCAGTTGCTTACTTCAGATCATTTAGTAAAAGAAATCGTCGCAGCATTTGAAACACTGCAACCCATGATCATCTTTTTGAATAAAGCGATTGAAGAATAATACAATGATAGCTGTCCATCCATTACCAATTCGCTTTAACGATAATAACCGGGAGCAAGTCATTTATCCGGTTTTACTAGAAAGTGACACCTCATTGATTTTGGTAGATTGCGGATACGCAGATCAATTGGATTTATTAGAAGAAGCAAGTTCTAAGATTGGATTGAACCTAGCAGATCTGACCGGTATCATCATAACACATCATGATATCGATCACATGGGTGGATTGCTTCAACTGAAACAAAAATATCCATATAGTAAAGTCTATTCCTCAAACCTTGAAGCTCCTTATATAAGTGGTGAAAAAAAGTCGTTACGTTTGACACAAGCAGAATCTTTATTTGATCAACTTCCTAAAGAACATCAGGCATGGGCTATTGAGTTTCAACAACAGTTATCGAACATGGCATGTGTAGCTGTAGATGAAAGTTTTGAAGAGGATGGGCCATTATCTTTTATCCAAGAGGTAATAAGTATTCATACTCCAGGACACATGCCCGGCCATATTTCTCTTTACATTCCTTCTTTGAAAAGATTGATTGCTGCAGATGCAATGGTAATCGAGAATGAACGTCTGCAAATCGCCAATCCACAGTTTACATTAGACCTTACAGAGGCCGTCGCATCAGTAAAGAAATTAAGTCAGTTGGAAATAGATACATTGATCTGTTATCATGGAGGGATAATGACTGAGAACATTGATCAAAATATGATTGAACTGAGCAATAGCTAAATTTTAGCCACAGATTCGCAGATAACTATCCTTAAATCTGTGGCTAATGAAAAATTATACCAATCCCTTCTCCATCAAATACTCCGCAATTTGAACTGCATTGGTAGCTGCTCCTTTACGAAGGTTATCACTCACGATCCACATATTCAGTGTATTGGGTTGTGTTTCATCTCTTCTCAAGCGACCCACAAACACTTCATCTTTTTCATGTGCCCATAATGGCATCGGATATTGTTGGTTTGCAAGATCGTCCTGAACAATCACGCCGGGTGCTTTTTCTAATATTGAACGAACTTCTTCCAATGAGAAGTCATTTTCAAATTCAACATTCACGCTCTCACTATGTCCGCCAATAACAGGGATACGAACAGTAGTAGCAGTAACGCGAATACTATCATCTTTCATGATCTTTTTGGTTTCATTCACCATTTTCATTTCTTCTTTGGTGTAGCCATTATCAGTGAACACATCAATTTGAGGAATCACATTCAGATCGATCTGATATTTATAAGCCATTTCACCCTCCACTCCTTTTCTTTCATTGAACAGTTGATCCACTGCTTTTTTCCCGGTCCCGGTAACACTCTGATAAGTACTTACCACCACACGTTTGATTTTATAACGAAGATGTAAGGGTTGCAATGCCACTACCATTTGAATGGTTGAACAGTTAGGGTTGGCAATGATGAAATCATCTTTGCTAAGCACATCCGCATTCACTTCCGGAACAACCAATTTTTTAGAAGGATCCATTCTCCATGCAGAAGAATTATCGATCACACGAATACCTGCTTCCGCAAATTTGGGTGCCCATTCTAATGAAGTACTACCTCCGGCAGAGAAAATAGCAATAGCAGGTTTTGCAGCGATACCATCATTCATACTCACCACCTTATAGGGTTTGCCTTTATAGATCACTTCTTTACCTACTGATCTTTCAGAAGCTACCGGAATAAGTTCTGTAACCGGGAAGTTACGCTCAGCCAGCACTTCCAACATTTTGGTACCTACAAGTCCTGTGGCACCTACAACTGCTACTTTCATGGTGTTTGTTTGTTTTTGTTTATGGTTGTTGTTAAATGATTCAAGCAAAAAGGCCTTCCGGTTAGGGAAGGCCTCTGAGTATATTCGTCATCATACACAAACGTTCAGGCGCCTTCCCGGTCAGAGAGGTTTCTTGGTACGTTTTGTATGTTTCATGATCATCATTGCTTTGCGAAAATACTTGTGTTTGTTTTTTGAGCCAAAAGATTTTTTATGAAGCCCAAAGGGCTTTATAGCTAATGGTTCATAGCAAATAGAAAAACATATGCGATGAACTATTAGCTATTTGCCATTTGCTACCCTACCAGATCAATATCAAAATTCACCAACTGAACAAATTCATCGATTCTGTTGCTGATATCTTCTTTGCTGATTTCTCTTAATCGTTGGGTTCCGAATTTCTCTACACAGTAAGAAGCCATTGCACTACCTACGATGATCGCAGTCTTCATATTTTCAAAAGAAATGTCTTTAGTGCGTGCGATATGACCAATGAATCCGCCAGCGAAAGTATCTCCTGCACCTGTTGGATCAAATACTTCTTCCAATGGTAATGCCGGAGCAAAGAAGACTTTAGAACCATGGAACAATAAAGCGCCATGCTCTCCTTTCTTAATGATCAGGTATTTGGGTCCCATCTTCATGATGGCTGCAGCAGCTTTTACCAATGAATATTCACCGCTTAACTGACGAGCTTCGCTATCATTGACCATGAGTAGATCTACCATGGCAAGTGTCTTTTTCAACTCATCCATCATGATCTCCATCCAGAAATTCATGGTATCCATGACGATCAACTTCGGACGGGTCTTTAATTGTTCAATCACACTGCGCTGTACAGCCGGTACCAGATTGCCCAACATCAGAAACTCACAATCTTGAAAGCTCTCAGGTACTACAGGCTCAAAATTCTCTAATACATTCAATTGAGTGTCCAAAGTATCACGAGAATTCATATCCATATGATATCGACCACTCCAGAAAAAAGTCTTTTCGTCCTTTTTGATCTGCACCCCTGACAAATCCACGCCACGAGCGGTTAAAAGATCCAACTCTTCTTGAGGGAAGTCTCCACCAACTACTGAAATTTGCTTAACGGGAGTGAAATTGGAAGCGCACCAAGCAATGTAAGTACCCGCACCACCAATGATTTTATCACTTTTACCAAACGGAGTTTCAATGGCATCAAAGGCCATGGATCCGACAACGACTAGAGACATAGATTAATTTTTGTTATCGGGGTGCGAAACTAGCGTATTTGAAGGGTAAATGCTAGCAACCCCCGCTTAATTTGTCCTTAGAGAATCTCAGGCTTCGACAACAGGGTCAAAAACTAACAAAATAATATTTTAATCCGATATTTATTGCTAACACGCGTTAGCTGATTATCTTCGTGTCATGGCAAGAATCAAGACTGACAAAAACATTTCGCGTAAAGACGTGATCGTTACCAAAGCTGCTACCCTTTTCAGAGAGAAGGGTTTTAAAGCAGCCAGTATGCGCGACCTGGCAGAAGCCGTTGGCGTTGAAGCAGCCAGCTTGTACAACCACATTAAATCGAAAACGGAACTATTACATGAATTGTGTTTTAGTGTGGCCAATCGTTTCCTGCAAAAGATCGATGAAGTGGAGGCAGAAAAGATCACTGCGATCGAAAAGATCGAAAAGTTACTTCGCTTTCATATCAATGAAATGATCCATCATTATGAAGAAGTATATGTGAGTGATCGTGAATGGAAACATCTTGCGGACCCATATCTATCCAATTTCCAAAATCAGCGTCGTATTTATCGCAAACGTTTTGCTGCTATCATTGAAGCCGGTATCCGTAATCAGGAAGTAAAAAAGATCGATGCGCCTACAGCCGTACTTATTATGCTGCATGCCATCAGCGGTATCGAAAGCTGGCATCGCTCCACACAAAAGATCAGCGCAGCTGAACTCGAAGAAAATATGGTAACCATTCTTGTAGGAGGATTAACACAATAAGAGAAGACCGGTATGTCTATACATTTTGAGCAATTGACTGTTCGTGAAGTACGCAGAGAAACCAATGATTGTGTTTCGATAGCATTTGAAGTTCCTGAAAAATTGAAAGAACAGTTTCAATTTACGCAAGGACAATACATTACACTAAAAACTAAGATCGGAGGTGAAGAAGTACGTCGATCCTATTCCATTTGCAGTAGTCCCTTAGATAATGAATTAAGGGTTGCAGTAAAAAAAGTTCCGAGTGGAGTTTTTTCTACTTATGCCAATGAACTACTCAAAGCCGGTGACCAGTTGGATGTGATGCCTCCCATGGGTAAATTTTTCACTCCTCTTGCGCCTACTCAGAAAAAGAATTATGTTGGTTTTGCGGCCGGTAGTGGTATCACTCCACTGCTTTCAATTATCAAGACCACTCTGCAAACAGAAAAAGAAAGCACTTTCACATTAGTGTATGGTAATCGTAACAGACACTCTATCATTTTTCGCGAGACCCTCGAAGCCCTGAAGAATAAATACATGGATCGATTTAGATTGATTCATATTCTGTCTAGAGAAACAACGGATGCGCCATTGAACTCCGGAAGAATTGATGCAGATAAATGTTTGGTGCTTTGCGATAAAAACATCGACCTAAAACAAACAGATGAATTTTTTCTTTGCGGTCCTGAAGAAATGATTTTCTCAGTTAAAAATGTTTTAGAGCAACAAGGTGTTGTTGCACAAAAAATTCATTTTGAATTATTCACTACTGCCGGACAACAAAATAAAAAGATCCATTTGCAGGAAGATGAAACTGATAAAGGACCGAAGAGTAAGATTACTGTGAAACTCGATGGGATCAGCTTTGATTTTGAGCTCAGTCAAAAAGGCGATGCCATATTGGATGCTGCATTGAGGCATGGAGCAGATCTGCCATATGCCTGTAAAGGCGGGGTATGCTGCACTTGTAGAGCTAAATTGGTAGAAGGTGAAGTGGATATGGAAGTAAACTATGGATTAGAACCTGATGAAATTGAACAAGGATTTATTCTTACCTGTCAATCGCATCCTAAGTCTGAGAAAGTCGTTGTTGACTTTGATGTGAAATAATTTTTTAGCCACAGATTCACAGATTAAAAAACTAATCTGTGAATCTGTGGCTTTTTTCATTTGATCAAAATCGGTTCAATCTTCTTCTGCCAAATTTCATACCCCTTAGCATTCATGTGCAAATTGTCTTTGATAAATAATTCAGGATTCACAGAACCGTTGGGAAGTAACATGGCATCATGTATGTTCACATAGGTAGCAGTTGCATCTCTTTTTAAATATCTTTTGATCAATCGATTGGCTTTTAAAAATTTCTTTTCCAATTTCCATCTGCTGGGACTAGGTTTTATAGAAACAAAAGCAATAGGAATATTGCCTAATTGTGATCGAATGATCTTAAATAGAATTTTAAATCGATCAAGAACCATTCTAGGTGTAGCCGCAACAGAATCAGCTATATCATTTTCACCACAATAAATGATAATTTGCTTGGGCTGATAAGGAATGATGATCTGATTCGCATAGTGTATCAAATCAGGTAATTCTGACCCACCAAATCCTCGATTGATGATCGGATAACCCGGGAA
The DNA here is from genome assembly GCA_965279585.1 of Sediminibacterium sp. Taxonomy (GTDB): domain Bacteria; phylum Bacteroidota; class Bacteroidia; order Chitinophagales; family Chitinophagaceae; genus Sediminibacterium. The sequence goes on from OZ257248.1 coordinate 3,232,162, forward strand.
ATAGTCTTTGATATCTTTCCAATAAGTAAATGAAGAACTGCCCACAAACAGTATCTGTTCTTTAGAAGGAAATTGGAGGCTGTCGGCTTTCAGAAAAGCATCGATATCTTTTTTAAATCGGGGTGTCTGGGCAAACGCAGACAGACAACAGATCAAAAAACAAATAATGAAATACCCTTTTTTCATACCGGAAAGATAATCCCCTGTTCATCATCAGTACACTTGATCCTATAAAAACATCAACAAAAACTAACAAAAAGTCGAATTGTTTAGTTTTAAAACGCTAACATTCGTTAGCATTATTCAATTCTTTTTGTATTTTTACCGCCCAAACCGCAACGTATGGAAAAGAATTTGGAACAACTCTTTCAGGAAAAGATCGACAAAGAGATTCGTATTGAACCTAAGGACTGGATGCCGGAAAAATATCGTCAAACATTGATCCGTCAGATCAGTCAGCATGCACACAGTGAGATCGTTGGAATGTTACCGGAAGGCAACTGGATCACCCGTGCTCCAAATCTTAGAAGAAAAGCTATTCTACTCGCGAAAGTACAGGATGAAGCAGGGCATGGATTGTATCTCTATTCTGCTGCCGAAACACTCGGTATCAGCAGAGATGAAATGTATGAGCAATTACACAGTGGTAAAGCCAAATACTCTTCCATCTTCAATTATCCAACATTAAGTTGGGCTGATATGGGAGCGATCGGTTGGTTGGTAGATGGTGCAGCTATCATGAATCAAGTGCCATTGTGCCGAACCAGCTACGGACCTTATGCAAGAGCCATGGTACGTGTTTGTAAAGAAGAGAGTTTTCATCAGCGTCAGGGTTTTGAAATTTTGTTGACTTTAAGCCGTGGAAATGAAGCACAGCGACGTATGGCACAAGATGCCATCAATCGCTGGTGGTGGCCTAGTATCATGATGTTTGGTCCGAAGGATGATGAAAGTCCGAATACCATTCAAAGCATGAAATGGAAGATCAAAAGATTTACCAATGATGAGTTACGTCAAAAATTTGTAGATATCTGTGCAGAGCAAATCAAAATATTAAACCTTACGATTCCTGATCCTGATTTAAAATGGAATGAAGAAAGAGGTCACTATGATTTTGGTGCGATCAACTGGGATGAATTCTGGCAAGTGATTGCAGGCAATGGCCCATGTAACAAACAAAGATTGGATGCACGTAAGAAAGCATGGGAAGATGGAAAGTGGGTAAGAGATGCGGCTTCTGCTTATGCTGCAAAACGTGCAGCCAGAAAAGAAGTGAAAGTGGCGTAGGATATAAGTCAAAAGTGAAAAGTCAAAAGTCAAAAAGAGAGTAGTGAATAGTGAGTACATTAATTAACTAACTTAAAAAAGCTCGTAGCTCGTAGCTCACAGCTCATAGATAAATTAGCTAACCATGAAACAATACATTCAAAAATACTATTACGGTGATTACGGTGAAGGAAAGAACGGCGCTGCTGATATCTCTACTTCCGGCTCCTCTAAACAAGAATGGCCTTTATGGGAAGTATTCATCAGAAGTAAACAAGGATTGGATCACAAACATGTGGGTAGCTTACATGCTGCTGATGCACAAATGGCCATCGAAAATGCTCGTGATGTATATACCAGAAGAAATGAAGGTATTAGTATCTGGGTAGTAGAAAGTAAATATATCCATGCCAGTAATCCTGATGAAGCAGATGCTTTGTATGATCCGGCAAATGATAAAGCCTATCGTCATCCAACATTCTATGACCTGCCGGATGAACTGACACATATCTAATCAAAGCTTCATTGACAACTGATGAACAAATCTCTGATCGATTATACCTTACACCTCGCAGACAATGCACTGATCATCGGACATCGTAACAGCGAATGGTGTGGACACGGACCTGTTTTGGAACAGGATATTGCCATTTCAAATATTGCACTCGATTTTATCGGACAAGCACGAAATCTTTATCAATATGCTGCTGAACTTTCCGGTAATGGGTCTACGGAAGATTCGCTTGCTTTTTTGCGTGATGTTCCTGAGTTTAAAAATTTATTGATCACAGAATTACCCAATGGCGATTGGGCTCAAACTACTTTACGTCAGTTTCTGTTCAGTACGTATCAATATTATCTCTATCAGCAGTTACAAAACTCAGTTGATACAAGACTTGCTGCCATTGCTGCCAAATCTTTGAAAGAAGTGACTTATCATTTACGATGGAGCAGTGAATGGGTGATTCGCTTGGGTGATGGCACAGAAGAAAGCAAACAAAGATTACTAACCGCTGTAGATGAAGTTTGGAATTTCATAGGTGAAATGTTTTTACCCGCGACTTATGAAACAGCCTTATTACAAGATCATATTGGTGTAGATCTTTCAAAGATCCGCGAGCAGTGGTTGCAAAAGATCCAAGAAGTATTTGCTGAAGCAACCATCAGTATCCCTGAAAAAAGTTGGGCACAACAAGGCGGTAAAACCGGCATTCATACAGAACATTTAGGATACATACTTGCCGAAATGCAGTTCTTACAAAGAGCCTATCCCGGAGCTGAATGGTAAACAATATGACGATCGCTGTACAACATACCACACCTGAAGAAAAAAAGATCTGGAATTTATTGGAAACAGTAACAGATCCTGAAGTACCCGTATTGACTATTCTCGATCTAGGTATTGTGCGAGCAGTGGAAATAATACAACTTGATAGTAGCATCGTTAAACCTATTATCACCATCACACCCACCTACAGTGGTTGTCCGGCCATGGATGTGATCAGTATGAATATCAGAATGGTATTACTACAGGCTGGATATCAACAGATGGAGATCAAGCAGGCATTATCACCTGCATGGACCACTGATTGGATGAGTGAAGAAGGAAAAAATAAATTAAAAGCGTACGGCATTGCCCCCCCTCAATACAAGCAAGCAGTATGCACAACGGAAGCATTTCAGGAAGACGAAGCGATACAATGTCCGCAGTGCAATTCATGGAACACAACATTGGTATCTCAATTTGGCAGCACAGCATGCAAAGCCTTGTATAAATGCAATGATTGTAAAGAGCCTTTTGATTATTTCAAGTGTCATTAAGCCTTTAATTATTTTCATTGTCTTGGCAGATAGAAGACCTTATTTTTGAATAAATCAACTTACATGTCCAGCATTCTTTTTCATATCGAAGATGGTATTGCCTTTATTACACTGAATCGCCCTGATAAGCTGAATTCTTTTAATAGAGAAATGGCTCTCCTACTACAATCAAAATTGGATGAGTGTGCTTCATTACACGAAGTAAGAGCTGTGTATTTAACCGGTGCGGGAAAAGGATTTTGTGCCGGACAAGACCTTGCAGAAGTAGTAGATCCTAATGGACCGGGTATGCAAAGAATTTTGAGTGAACATTACAACCCTATCATCACTCGATTAAGAAATATGCCTAAGCCTATAGTAGCTGCTGTGAATGGCGTAGCAGCCGGCGCCGGAGCAAACATCGCATTGGCGTGTGATATTGTAGTTGCTACGAAATCTGCCTCCTTTATTCAGGCATTTTCAAAGATCGGTTTGATCCCGGATAGTGGAGGCACTTATACCTTACCTCGTTTGATCGGTTGGCAGAAAGCAAGTGCGTTGATGATGCTAGGAGATAAAGTAAGTGCAGAAGAAGCGGAAAAATTAGGCATGCTTTATAAAGTATTTCCTGACGAAGAGTTTACAGAAGCTACTAAAAATATTGCAACAACACTCGCTCAAATGCCTACCAAAGCATTGGCCTATATTAAACATGCATTGAATCAATCGGCCTCCAATGATTTGGAGACACAGTTGAAAATGGAAGATGTATATCAGCAAAAAGCGGCTGATACTGATGATTTCAAAGAAGGAGTACAAGCTTTTTTGGAAAAGCGTGCACCGCAATTCAAAGGATCCTAAAACTATTTTTATGAGTAACCCTTACCGCCAAGTTGTTGATCACATGATGGCTCATGATAAATTTTCCCAATGGCTTGGGATTGAGGTATTAGATATTCAGGATGGATACAGCAAAATAAAAATGACCATTCGGGAAGAAATGATCAATGGTTTTGGTATTGCACACGGGGGGATCGCTTTTGCATTGGCAGACAGCGCTTTTGCATTTGCATGTAATAGTGACGGGAAAATAACAGTAGCACTGGATACTTCTATTTCATTTCCAAAAGCTACGAAGGTGAATGACACATTGACTGCCGAGGCTAAACGTATCAGTATAACAAGAAGTACCGGATTATATCTGGTTGAAGTCACAAATGATCAAAACGAATTAGTTGCATTGTTTAAAGGAACTTGTTATAAAACAAAAAAAGAGCTAATAAATTCATCGTCGAATATCTAAGCATTATATATTTGACGCATGCAAAAAAAATCCAATATCCCGTTCCTGCTTTTTATAGCTGCTGCATTTTTATGCTTAAATTATTCTTGTCAAAAGACTGAAATTCCCGTTAACACTGACAAAGAAATTATCTCGCTGAAGATCAAATTAAGTGATGGGACACCAATCACTAGTCCATTTACTGTAGTAATAAACAATGATAGTGTTATTGTAAAGTTGCTACCTGAAATCGACCGTTCTGCACTGATTCCTGAAGTAGAATTTAAAGGTAAAAGCATATCACCTGCCAGCGGTGTTGTTCAAAACTTTACCACGCCGGTCACTTATACATTAACTGCGGATGATGGTAGCTCTAAGTCTTATGTTGTTTCTGTTTTACCACAAACACCTGTCAACACACTATTTATTGGATCCAGTGATAAGAACGTCTACGCACTTGATGCTACAAATGGTACCCAGAAATGGAAATACACAGGAACTGAATCTTTTTCTTACACAAGACCTGCTTATAACAATGGGTTCATATATACGGCTAGTCTGGACGCCCATGTTTACGCACTCAGTAGTATTTCAGGAAGCTTATATTGGAAGTTCAAAACAGGCGAATCAATAGAATCCAGTCCTGCAATTGCCAATGGAACTTTATACATTGGCAGTAACGATGATTATTTTTATGCACTTGATGAGAAAAAGGGCACACTTAAATGGAAATTCTTAACAGGAGGAAATGTTAGTTCTACTCCGCTAGTATATCAAAACAGAGTCTACGTTGCAAGCAGTGATGCCTATGTATATGCATTGGATACTAGTTCCGGTCAGGTGAGTTGGTCTTTTAAAGCTGACCAATATATAGGATCGTCAAGTCCTGTAATCTCAAATGGTATATTGTATATAGGAAGTAGTGATGGCAACTTATACGCAATCAATGCTCAAAACGGCAGTCTTGTATGGAAATATGAAGTAGAAGGAAAAGTTTCACTGGCTTTATCCACTCCGGCTGTATCAGGAGGAACTGCATTTATCAGTGGTTGGTATAACTTTAACCCGAATGCTCGCAGATCCGGAGCAGTGTATGCGGTCAATACTGCCAGTGGCACTTTAAAATGGCAAGCACTGAATAATACCGGTTTTTCATCAAGCCCGATTTTTTATAATAACAAAATCATTATACCAGGCGACGATCTAAACTTACATTGTCTCGATGCGAATACCGGAGCTGTAATCTGGCAAAAACCATTGATAGCAAATGGAGCTACAGCTGTAATACAAAATGATAAAATATTTGTTGGTGGGGGCGGTAATAGCGGTATATATTCATTTGATGTGAACACGGGTAACCAGATTTGGAAATTTAATACGAGTGTAGCGGCACTAGCGACTTCTCAAGGTACATTAGTTGGTTTCGGTCAGTAGTTATGTGTAACTTGTAAAGCATTACTATGATCTATCAATTCAAAGAACATATTCCGGTAGTACATGAAACAGCTTTTATTCATCCCCAAGCTGTTGTAACCGGTAATGTCATCATCGGTAAGGATGTCTATATTGGTCCGGGTGCAGCCATTCGTGGTGATTGGGGCAGAATCATTATTGAAGATGGATGTAATGTACAAGAAAATTGTACCATTCATATGTTCCCCGGAGTTACTGTTCATTTGAAAGAGAGTGCTCATATAGGTCACGGAGCTATTATTCATGGAGCAACGATTGGAAGAAACTGTTTGATAGGCATGAATAGTGTGATCATGGACAATGTGGTATTAGGAGATGAATGTATTGTGGGTGCTTTAAGTTTTATAAAAGCAGATGAAATATTCGAGGCAAGAAGTTTAATTGTAGGAAATCCGGCCAAAAAGATCAAAGCTGTTAGTGATGAAATGATCCACTGGAAAACAGAAGGAACGCAGTTGTATCAACAATTACCGGATGAGATGCGTCAACATTGGAAAATCTGTGAACCTTTACGAGAAATACCCTCTTCCCTATCCGGTGAAACCGATGGAGAATCAAATAAACTCTATCGAACCTGGCATCAACAAAGGAAAAACCAAGACGGCTGACATTTTTGTACCTTTGTAGTCATTAAACGAGGTAATCTTCAATAGTGTCAGAGAAAACAAACTTCATCGATTATATCCGCATCTTTTGTCGCAGTGGTCACGGCGGTGCCGGAGCTAAACATTTCATGCGTAATAAATTGACTGCCAAAGGTGGACCTGATGGTGGTGATGGTGGTCGCGGTGGTCATATCATCCTAAAAGGTAACGCCCAAATGTGGACGCTTTTGCATTTGCGTTATTTTAAAAATGTATTAGCAGAAAACGGAGAACCGGGTAGTAAAAACAATTGTACAGGGCATGATGGTAAAGACATCATTATTGAAGTTCCACTAGGTACAGTTGCAAAAGATGAGGAAACCGGGAAAGTAGAAGCAGAGATATTAGAAGATGGTCAACAGATCGTTTGGATGAAAGGTGGACGTGGTGGATTGGGTAACAGCAATTTTGCAACACCTACCAATCAAGTACCTGAACATGCGCAACCCGGCGAACCCGGTGTTGAAGGATGGAAGAACCTAGAGTTGAAAGTATTAGCAGATGTCGGGTTGGTAGGATTTCCCAATGCAGGCAAATCAACTTTACTGTCTGTGATCACAGCAGCCAAACCCAAGATTGCCAATTACGCATTTACAACATTGACACCACAATTAGGAATGGTTGAATACCGTGATTCAAAATCATTTTGTATTGCGGATCTTCCTGGTATCATTGAAGGTGCAGCAGAAGGAAAAGGATTGGGACATCGCTTTTTAAGACATATTGAACGAAATGCAGTTTTACTTTTCTTAATTCCAGCAGATAGCGCTGATCATAAAAAAGAGTTTGATATACTTAGAAACGAATTAGAGCAATACAATCCTGAAATGCTTCAAAAAGATTTTATCATCGCCATCAGTAAAAGTGATATGCTGGATGATGAACTCAAAGAAGCAATCAGCAAAGAGCTTCCCAAGAATATTCCTCACTTATTTATTTCGTCTGTCACACAAACAGGATTAACTGCTTTGAAAGATGTGTTATGGGATGCATTAAATAAACCCGCTCTTCAAACTAACGATCGTTAATATATCGCATTTATAGATATCTTAACACCGCTTACCACAAATCGCTTTTTAACGAGGGTTACCTTTTCTACCTTGCACGTATTAAGGATATACGACAGGAAATCTGATGTACATCCTTGGACATAAAAAATCCAACCTGCTTCGCTTCTACGTTTTTGCTTTTACGAAATTTTTACTTGCACTACGAAAGTCTTTGATACAATTCAAGGACAGGTCATCTATTATTCAAAGTAAAAAAAACAACATCATGGAAAAGCAAACTATTCAATCTATTGTAAAAGGATTAGCACTGAGCACTGTCTTTGCAGTAGGAACATTATTCAACGCTTCTGCAAACAATGCAGTGAGTGGATCTGATGCAGCATCAAAAGCTGAGATCAAGTATGCAGGTTCTTCAAAAGAGCAAGTATCATTCAACATTAAATTCAATAACCCAACCGGTAAGAAATTTACGCTGTTGGTATTGGATGCGAAGGGTGATCTGTTCTTCAAAGAACACTACAATGCAAAGAATTTTGATAAGAGATTGGTATTGTCACAAGACGATGCAGACAAACTTACTTTCAGAATTCAGCAAGGAGAAGAAAGTTTTACTGAAAAGATCAATGTTTTCCTGAGTGAAACTGAATCAAGAAAAAATTCTGGTAAGTAATTCAGGTTATTAAGCAAAGCGAGCCGCCTTTTTAGGCGGCTTTTTTGTGTACAGCATTGTTGAAAAAACAACTTTCAGCAATACACAACGGTCATTAACTTCACCATATGCAAATGCAATGTCTTTTTTGTAGTCATTTGGTACATATGGTGCATGTACATGGACATTATCAATGTCCGGTTTGCAACACCAATGCCTTGCCCTGTTGTGATGGAGATAATTGCAACACCAATCAATTACTTGCAGATAATACGATCATAAAAGCACATTCTCCAAGTACTCCACCGAATACCATTATTGATACAAAATAAAAAGCCATCCCTACGAGGAGATGGCTTTTGAATATTGTATCACAGTATTATCCCGCTGCTTCTGACTGCATCATCTTGCTTACTTTCTTACGCTCTTCTTCATTCAACACCGTCTTACGCATACGAATACTCTTCGGAGTTACTTCAATACACTCATCTTGCTGAATATATTCCATACACTCTTCCAATGTAAACTGCAATTTTGGAGTAATACGAACACTGTCATCACTACCACTCGCACGGTGGTTGGTCAGCTTCTTAGCTTCTACCGCATTCACATTCAAATCTCCCGGCTTAATATGTTCAGCAATGATCTGTCCAACATATACTTCCTCTCCTGGATCGATAAAGAAACTACCACGATCTTGTAACTTATCAATAGAATAAGCAGTAGTTACTCCCTGAAACTTAGCGATCAATACACCATTATTTCTTCCCGGGATAGGGCCTTTCCAAGGCTTGTATTCCAAGAAACGGTGTGCCATTACAGCTTCCCCGGCGGTATTGGTCAGCATTTGAGAACGCAGACCGATCAGTCCTCTGGAAGGAATTTCAAACTCGAGGTGTTGCATTTCTCCTTTGCTTTCCATCACCAGCATTTCACCCTTACGTTGAGTAACCAGATCAATTACTTTACCACTGTACTCACTTGGAACATCCACTACCAAAACCTCATATGGTTCACATTTCTTACCATCAATATGTTTCACCAATACTTGTGGGTTACCAACTGTTAATTCATATCCTTCACGACGCATGGTCTCAACCAATACACCCAAATGCAGGATACCACGACCATATACCAAGAAACTATCAGCACTGTCTGTATCTTCTACTCTTAATGCGAGATTCTTCTCTGTTTCCTTCATCAAACGATCACGCAAGTGACGAGAAGTAACAAACTTTCCTTCGCGACCAAAGAATGGTGAGTTGTTGATACTGAAAGTCATACTCATCGTAGGCTCATCCACACTAATGATCGGTAGAGCTTCCGGATTTTCTGCATCAGCAATGGTATCTCCGATATTAAAATCTTCTAACCCTACTACCGCACAAAGGTCACCAGACAATACTTCTGTTACTTTACGCTTACCCATTCCTTCAAATACATACAACTCTTTAACACGGCTCTTCTTGATAGAACCATCTGCTTGTACTAATGCGATCGGCTGATTTTCTTTGATAGAACCACGAGTTACTTTTCCAATCGCAATACGACCTAAGAAAGAAGAATAATCCAATGAAGTGATCTGTAATTGTAAAGTACCTTCTGTCACTTTCGGTGCCGGTACATATTTAATGATACCATCCATTAATGGAAGAATATCTTCTGTTGGAGTCAAGCTATCATTGAACCAGCCATTCTTACCACTACCATAGAAAGTAGGGAAGTTCAGCTGCTCTTCTGTTGCATCCAGGTTAAAGAATAGTTCGAATACCGCATCATGTACTTCATCCGGACGACAATTCGGCTTATCTACTTTATTGATTACAACGATCGGATGCAGGTTCAGTTGCAATGCTTTTTGCAATACAAAACGTGTTTGTGGCATGGGTCCTTCAAAAGCATCCACTAATAAAATAACCCCATCAGCCATTTTCAAAACACGCTCTACTTCTCCACCAAAGTCACTGTGACCCGGTGTGTCAATCACATTTATCTTGATGCCGTTATAGGTTACAGCAGCATTCTTACTAAAGATGGTGATTCCTCTTTCGCGTTCCAGATCATTGCTATCCATGATCAGATCGCCGGTTTCTTGATTGTCTCTGAATACCTTGGTAGCATGTAAAATCCTGTCTACCAGTGTTGTTTTGCCATGGTCAACGTGTGCAATAATGGCAATGTTTCTTATTTCCATGTAAAATTTTAAGGCTGCAAAGGTACGGCTTTATGCCCGGAGGGCAAAGGATACATATAAACTTAACAACATATCTAGCCCGAAAGCAAGCTAACTCCCTATAATTCAGCCAGAAATAAACAAAATACCTTGCCGTATGTCTAGTCATGGAATGAAAAAAGCTGCTTTCCGGTTATTGGTTGCCTTTTACTTATTCGCAGGAGCCAATCACTTTATCAACCCTTCATTTTATAGTGGACTGATTCCTCCTTATCTGCCTTGGCATGATCTCATTAATATACTATCCGGAATAGCAGAGATCGTATTGGCTTGTTTATTACTTCTTCCACGAACAAGGATGTTTGCCGCAAAGGGAATTATTGTATTGCTCATTTCATTTATTCCTGCGCATATTTACTTCATACAGATCAACAGTTGTATTCCTGATGGATTATGTGTGCCTCAATGGCTGGGATGGGTTCGTTTGGTATTAGTACATCCAATATTAATGGCTTGGGCTTGGTGGTGCAGGAAAATCTAGTGGATCACTGAATAACTACTCTACCATTCAGCTTCAGGTATTTAAAGTTGCCTTCCCAAGCTTGTATTTTTGAGTCTATCTCATATCCATTAATAACGCTAACATTTATTACTGAACCGCTTGTTTTGAATGCGTAACCAGAAGATTTTTCTGAACCACAGTTTATAAACTCAATATTCGCTCCCCCCTCAACATCAAAACTTGCCATCCCATCGAGCCCTCCCAAGTATTTCGCTGAGCAATTTTTCACAACTACGTCAGAAACAACCCCAGCAACTTGTTGTACTTTAATACAGGCAATCCCTCCATATAAACTTTTTACATTATTTACAAATACTTTGCGTGTAACACTATGATTAGAATTAGACATAATCATTACCATACCTCCTCTACTATGTAAGCTAGTAGGATGTCCTATGATATCAATATCTTTAATCCAAACATTCTCTGTAACGCTATTTTTATTGACATCGGACTTAACTACAACAGATGTGAATCCACAGGCTATCGCTTTAACGCTATTTATTTGAACATTTGAGGAACGTATAGCTATACCATGATAAAATGCTTTTACAATTATTTTATTCATAGTAATTTTTGTACCTGCTTGACAAAGGATACCATGTTTAAAATCAGTGTACCCGTCTCCAATTATACTGATTTCACTAAAATGTTGATTTAATTGCATTGTGTCAGGCACTTTACCCGATGTTAAAGCAGCATCTTCGAAATCTCCTAATTGATTTCTTGCATCTATTCCCAAACGTTGTATATGAACATTTCTACGGTAGTTGCAATCTATTTTTCCTTCAATAATCGTCCCATCCAAAAATTTCTCAGATGGCTGCTTTTGCCCTACAATAACTATATCATCATGAGATAGTTGAATACTGGCCTTGAATCGCCCTTTAGGAATAAATACAGGTACTTTTAGATGATGAGCTTCTTCAATAGCTTTAGCAATTGCTTGTGAGTCATCATTCGCATCATTCGGAATAGCACCAAAATTGGTAATATTTACAACAGGATAGTTAGGAATGATATCAATAAAAGGATCGACAACAGTTTTCCGACAACCAAATATTAAAGGAATAGAAAAAACGATAATGCCTCTCAGTAAAATACTTAAATTATTAAATTTAGGCAGTGTGAACATAATCAAAAGGTTATTACCAAATAATCTTAATTTACAATAAAAAGTTCATGAAGCTCTTGAAAAAAATTCTTTTTGCAGTAGCTATAATTGTAGTTGTATTTTTATTGGGGCCAAGTCCTAAGACTCCTGAATATTCAACCCCTCTCCCATCGATACCGGAATCAAATGATGAGCTTATCCAATACGTTGCTTCTCTAGAAAAAAGACATACTATTAAACCCGACAATGAAGCAAGGATTGTTTGGCATAATGATTCATTAAAAAATAAAACAGAATATGCCATCGTATACCTGCATGGTTTCAGTGCCAGTCAGGAAGAGGGCAATCCCGTACATCGCAATACAGCCAAGCAATTAGGGGCCAATTTGTATTTAGCGAGATTATCTGGACATGGCATCGATACCAGTGATGCACTGTTACACATGACTGCTACCAGTTTATGGGAAACAGCAAAAGAAGCATATGCCATAGGAAAACAACTTGGTAAAAAAGTGATTTTGATGGGCACTTCAACAGGTGGAACACTGGCTTTACAACTTGCAGCTACTTATCCGGAAATAGCAGGTCTTATCTTATTATCTCCCAATATTGCCATCAACGATCCTAATGCGTGGATCACCAATAATCCATGGGGATTACAAATTGCCAGGTTGGTAAAAGGAGGAAAGATGAATATTGTACCTAACAAACCGGATATCTATAAAAAATATTGGAACGATCAATACAGATTGGAAGCTGTTACCGAGTTGGAAGAATTACTTGAAACAACCATGACTAAAGAAACATTCGAAAAAATAAAACAACCGGTATTAACACTGTACTATTATAAAAATGAAAAAGAGCAAGACCCTGTTGTAAAAGTGAGTGCTATGAAAAAAATGTTTGAACAGCTCAGCACCCCTTCATCACTCAAAAAAATGGTGCCGATACCCAACGCAGGTAATCATGTTCTCGGCTCTCCTATTCAATCAAAAGATGTGGTCACTGTAGAGCAGGAAGCGGTTGCGTTTTTGAAAGAGGTGTTTGGTAAAGGAGGCAAATAGCATATTGTTCATAGCAAAAAGCTGTAATGGATTTATATGATTTATAGCTTAATACATCATATAATGAAACAGTTCATACAAAGAATTTATACTATTTGCAATGACCTATAAGCAATATACTATCCCCCAATATTTTCCCTAACTTAGCCTGTTACAAATAAACGATTGTCTATGCCCCGCAGTAAAATAGCAGGTATTGGTATGTACGTACCCAAAAACGTCGTAACCAATCAAGATCTTACCAAGTATATGGAAACCAGTGATGAGTGGATCCAGGAACGCACCGGAATTAAAGAGAGAAGATACGCCCATCGTACAGAAGAAACTACCACTACCATGGCTGTTGAAGCCTCCCGTATTGCTATAGAAAGAGCGGGAACCACTGCACAGGATATAGACTTTATTGTATTCGCAACTTTATCACCTGATTATTATTTCCCGGGATGTGGCGTGCTTTTGCAAAGAGCCATGAAGATGAAAGAAATCGGCGCATTAGATGTTCGTAATCAATGTAGCGGGTTCGTGTATGCTTTAAGTGTTGCAGATCAATTCATCCAAACAGGCATGTATAAAAACATTCTTGTTGTAGGAAGTGAGAAGCATTCATTCGGCTTAGATTTTACTACCAGAGGCAGAAATGTTTCCGTGATCTTCGGTGACGGTGCAGGTGCTGTAGTATTACAACCTACAGAAGATAACAATCAAGGAATTTTAAGCACGCACCTACACAGCGATGGAGAATCTGCTGAAATACTGGCTATGTATAACCCCGGCACACACGCCAACTATTGGGGTACAAAAAACTATGCAGATTTTGATGATGCGGAAATTGCTCAAATGTTCATGAGTCATAAGATGATCGATAATGCTCAAAATTTCCCATTCATGGACGGACCTTCTGTATTTAAAAAAGCGGTTGTTAAATTTCCTGAAGTGATTGTAGAAGCTTTAGCAAAAAATAACTATCAACCTTCTGATATCAATATGTTGATCCCACACCAAGCCAATCTAAGGATCAGCCAATTTGTGCAACAGAAATTAGGATTATCCGACACGCAGGTCTACAATAATATTCAACACTACGGCAACACCACAGCTGCATCTGTTCCTATTGCTTTATGTGAAGCATGGGAAAAGGGTTTGATAAAAAATGGTGATCTTGTTTGTCTGGCCGCGTTTGGTAGTGGTTTTACGTGGGCCAGTGCTTTACTCAAATGGTAGTATTAACGCTTTAACAGGATTTTACAGAAAGAAAATGCAATATTGCAAGTTCTGAAACGACAGATCCTGAAAGCAAGTCACTATTCATTTAATTAGGAGATGATGGAAAGAAAAATTGTGTACCTGGTAAATCCTATCTCGGGAACATCCAGAAAAGACGGGATCAAAAAACTGATAGAAAAAGAAACCACGGAACGGTCGATTCCTTTTGAAATCATGCATACAAATGCCGGAGGGCATTATCAGTTACTCCGCGAAAAAATAAGAGCTGAGCATTTTACAGATGTTGTCATCATTGGCGGCGATGGTACTGTCAATCAAGTTACACAAGCTTTACATGGGCTACCTGTACGCTTTGGTATTATTCCATTAGGGTCAGGTAATGGACTTGCATTGGCCGCACGTATTCCTACAAAACCGGAATTGGCATTATCGCTCATCTTTGAAGGAAAATCAAAATCGATCGATGCTTTCATGGTCAATGAGCACTACTCGTGTATGCTGAGTGGTATCGGTTTCGATGCTCAAGTAGCACATGATTTTGCCAGTAAAGCGTCTAGAGGATTATTAACTTACACCCAGCAGAGTATTATTAATTATTTCAGAGCCAACCCTTATCAGTTTGAGATCAAGCTGGATAATTTTTCTTTTTTCTCTGAGGCTTTTTTTATCAGTATTGCAAATAGCAATCAATTTGGAAATAATTTCAAAATCGCACCACAGGCCAGTTTACATGATGGTATGTTAGATATCGTGATTGTGCAGAAAATGAATAAAGCAAAATTACCTTTTGCCATTCTCAGACAAATACGCGGTAACAATAAATTGCAGCAATTGGTAGAAGATATGACCCAGAAGAATATCCTTTATTTTCAAACACCTTCTATCAAGATTAGCAATCTCAAACATGCACCTCTACATATTGATGGTGAACCAAGAGAGACGAACGATGAGTTCAGTATTCATATCATGCCAAAATATTTTGAGCTGATACAACCCGAATAAGATCACTTCAATAACAAAGCCAGTCTTTTAAACTCGCTTTGATTGTCTGCAGCTCCTAATGCCAAGGTAATATCTCTTTTCTCAGACGCCGTCAGGTGAAAACTTAAACTAGCCGGCGCTTCCTGACGAGAGGGAACATATTGAAAGCAGATACGATGAAAATGATTGCCATAGGCTTCTGAACTGAACTCAAGCTGATCATGCTGATAGTAGTCCTGTAGCTTGAACCAATTATTCTGCAAAATCAGAAATGGTTTTGTAAAAGCGCTAATAAGACTAGCACCATCCAAGGGTCTATCCCAGTCGCTCAGGCTTCTATCGCGCAATTGTAGCAGAATGACCTTACTTGTATTCTCCTTCAACCAATCTTTAAAAACATCCATAAAACGCAAAGATGTTTCTTGTCCGAAATTATCACGCAATCCTGCATCCATGACATCAATAACAGGAGTTGTAGGTAACCAAACATTAGGAAGCACATAAGGGAAAGTTGCATTCATTCTTAGTGCCGATAGTATTCCGATATTAGTAGCGTCTTTTTGAGCCAAGAAACTATGAAAATCTATGGCATCAGCATCCATTACATTGATCTTGGCGGTATCTGTTAAGGGACGCATCATAAACCGCGCAGGATGCGTGGCCATAACCAGTTTTCTACCATCACGAGTGATCACTGCATTAAAGAACATCATCGGTATTTCAGCATTGGCTTCCGGCTTTCGGTAGTCATTCAATGTTTTATTGAGATAGCCGCGTGTGTTTTCATTTAGCTTTTGCTCAAAAGCATACCCCCGATCTTTAGTATATTGATATCCATGTGCCTGAAAAGGCTTTGCCGGACCGATCAGATCTCTGGTTACGAAAGAGGAAAACAAGGGATTCAATAAATCTCGGGAAATGTCTTTCAAATATTGTTGGTCCTGAAGATCAATATTCTCTCCTTGTTGTTTTCGGTAATACAATTCCCTGAAATAAGCAGCCCCAAGCATTCCACCTGATGCACCACTGATGAGAAAAGTTTGTTGCATCAGTTTACCACCCATGATGCTATCGAGTGTTTGCAATGCATTCATGGTGAAAGTTGCGCTACGAATACCACCACCACTTGTATTGATCAAGATCATGACAGGTTTAGGTGATGATTGCTTCGCCTTCCATTTATTCAGGATATCAATGTATGCCTGTTTGTCTTTAAGAATATTACTATCACTCGCTAACTCCATGATAGATTCACGAGAGTATTCGGGTCTTCCCTCTTTACTACTATAACTCAATCCATAAGCCTTATTCCGAAGATCTATGATCTCCTGCTGATACAACCAATTAATACCTAAGTATAGTATCACAACCAGAGGAATGCTCCAACTATGTAAGAAGGTAGAAACAGCTCCGGCTCCTGCTATCAGAATAGCAAAGAAGATGGTGATACTTGCTGCTGCCGGTAATTGAAATAAACGGGTATCTGAGATATACCCCGTACCGATCAAAAACACAAAAGCAATTGTGATGGCAATTACTGCTGCAAAATGATGACGCTTAAATACTGAATCAAGAAAATCCTGACTGTAATGCCTGACATCTCTCGGCTTTCGCAAACCAAAACGCGCACTGAAAAACCACTCTACCCTCAGCTCTGGCTTGGGTTTTGGCAAAGGATTATTTTTGGAAGCCAATGCATAATGTACGTTAGCCGTATCAATAACCGTTGCCATGCTTCTGTAGATGGTCTTATCCGCACCAAAAAAATAAACAAAGGCAATTAGTATCGACAAAAATAATCCACCGGAAAAACCTAGTACCATAAAGAGTATATCTTTTGATGCGAATAGCTCCTGATACTTCGCATAGCTAATGGCTTTGCTGAAATAAAAGACAAGAAATAAAATTGGCAATACCGCATTGTTGATACAATACTTCAGGAAAGGTTGAGCAGTAGTAGCGAGAAAACGGAAATATTTACTAAAAAGAATAAAAGTAGTAATGTTCCAACTCATGATAAAGATACCTACTGCAAAACCCACAATGGCAGTACTTAGAGCTGTGATCTTTCCAAAATATTCAGGTCCAAGAAATAATGAATCTGCCCCGAAAGCACGCATAAAACCACCTCCAACGGTAGAGAAGAGTATGTACCAAAACACAAGAAAGATTTGGTACTTGCGAACATGAAGCAATAATAACTGAAGCGGAAAAGAAAACCAAAAACCTGTTAAATATAGCTTCAATTTTTCCATGGATCTTGCATTATGATGGATCACATCACTGCAATCACATCGTTGTTCAGGCTGTCTTTATTTGCGGTCGAATTACAAACAGGGTAAATACCAATGAAAGTAATAAACACATTCCTGTTAACTGGTGCAATTGCGCCATCCATTCAAAGGTACCCCACTTTCCAGGTATGATTCCTGTGCTTGTCAAGATACTAAAAATCCCTAGCAGAACCTGAAGAGTGGTCAGTATTAACGGTATCATTCTGATCTGATGAAATAATACAGATCCTTTTGTTTTCCAAAGTTGTATAGACCATCCAATGACCAGTATCAACAATACATATGCCAATCCTCTATGAATAAAATGAACTAAGATTTTATTGTCAATGAAATTCAATAGAAAAGGCTCATGCGAAAATAAACTCGAAGGAAACCACTCTCCATTGATCTTGGGCCATGTAGCTGCTACATTCGCAGCTTTATGTCCGGCCATCAAAGCACCGTACAATAACTGAACTACTAAAACTGCAATTAGTAGAAGATTCTTATTACGTAGTTGTCTATGTTGTATGAGCTGATCATCTTTGACAAGTAATTTCAATGCAAACCAAAATGTATAACACAGCAATCCCAATGCAAAAATGAAATGTAAAGCAAGTCTTGTTGGTTTTACATATACAGCATCACCTGTTAGACCACTGGCTACCATGATCCAACCTACAGCTCCTTGAAGAATACCCAGTATAAACAAAACAGCCAAGGGCTGTATCATTTCTTTTTTAAAGTGCTTACGAACAATGAACCAAATAAATCCGCCTGCAAATACCAACCCGATCAATCTTGCCCATAAACGATGAAACCATTCCCAGAAAAAAATGAACTTAAAATCTGAAAGGGTGAATTCAAAATTCAAAAGCTGGAATTGAGGAGTTTGTCTGTACTTATCAAATTCTAGCATCCAAGCTTGCTCATTCAGAGGAGGTAAAGTACCAGTGATCACGTCCCACTCAGTAATGGACAAGCCACTCCCGGTTAAACGGGTAATACCACCCAATGCCACCTGAATAATGGTCATGATTACACCTAATAACAACCATCTGGCAACCAATTTTGACGAATACTGATTTCCCTGCTCCATAATACCCAACTTGAATGAGTGGCAAATTTACCATGTTCATAAAAGGAAGCCTTATTTTGTGTATGGTATTTTCCTTTTATCCGGAACTTTGTTCAATTTTTATCTGATGCTACAATCTTCCTTTCAAGCCAAATTAAAGGAAGCCGGTTGCGATGAGGCCGGCAGGGGTTGTTATGCAGGACCCGTTGTTGCAGCAGCAGTGATTCTCCCCAAAGATTTTCATCACCCGATATTGAATGATAGCAAACAATTAAAAGAAAAACAGCGAGATCAGTTACGCCCTATCATTGAAAAAGAAGCGATCAGTTGGGCGGTAGCATTTGTCTCTTGTGACGAGATCGATAAGATCAATATTTTAAAAGCATCCTGGAAAGCCATGCATTTAGCTATTGAGCAATTGAAAGTAAAACCGGAATTACTATTGATTGATGGAAACCGATTTACACCTTTTCAAAATATCCCACATCAATGTATCGTAAAAGGAGATGGACTTTACGCTTCTATTGCTGCAGCCAGTGTATTGGCTAAAACCTATCGCGATGAATACATGATGAAACTACACCATCAATACCCACAATATGGTTGGAGTAAGAACAAAGGCTATGGTACTGCTGAACACCGAAATGCCATTGAGCAATATGGACTTTGTGAGCATCACAGAAAGAGCTTCAATATCTTACCACAACAACTGGCATTGAAATGGTAATGGACTATTCCTCCCATTCACCGGCGCCTTCGCGTATTACTTCATAAGTATCTTGGGTACAATCGATAACCGTAGATGGTATCATTCCTCCTATTCCTCCATCCACAACAATGTCAACGAGTTTCCCGAACTTTTCATACATGATCTCCGGATCGGTATATTCTTCAACCATATCACCGGGCAATGAGGCAGATAAAATAGGATGGCGAAGTTCTTTAACGATATGTCTGGCAATATTGTTATCAGGCACACGTAGTCCGATCGTACTTTTTTTACTTTGCAGAATTTTAGGTACTTCTTTACTTGCCGGAAGAATAAATGTATAAGGACCGGGTAAATAGTGTTTTAATAAACGATATAAAGGAGTAGAGATACTTTTGGTATACTGACTCAAATCGCTCAAATCATAACAAACAAAACTGAGTTGGGCTTTATTGGGATCGATTTGCTTAATGCGTGCAATTCGCTCAACTGCCTTGTGCTGAAAAATATCACATCCAAGTCCATAAATGGTATCGGTAGGGTAAATAATAAGCCCCCCTGAAAGCAAACACTCTGCTATGGTGCGGAGATGTCTTGGATTGGGATTATCTGGATGAACTTGCAGCAGCATCACTAAATATAATCTGTATTACCGAAAAATGAAAATCGGGCAAAAATCGGCGAATACCTGATTAAGCTTTTATTAACAGACCAATCAACTTATTTTTGCGAAAAATATTAAAATGCGTTTATCGGAGGTGGACATAGTAGATGCAATCAGCCCTGCTGAGTTTAAAGAGCATTATTATCTTCCCAAACGCCCGCTTGTGATTCGTGATCTTGCCAAATCATGGCCTGCTTATGATAAATGGAACTGGGATTATTTCAAAACATTGGTTGGAGATAAAAAAGTGGGCTTGTACAATAACATCAAAAGTGATGCATATACACCCATTAATACTGCTGATGATTATAAGACCTTCGGTGATTATATAGACATGATAAGAACCGGACCGGCAGCATGGAGAATTTTCCTCTTTAATATTTTTGAGCATGCTCCACAACTGACCAAAGACTTCACTTGGCCCGATGAGTTAATGAGTGGTTTTGTGAAGCGATACCCGATGTTGTTTGTAGGTGGTGCCACCAGTATTACCCATATGCACTTTGATATTGACATGAGTCATATCCTGCATACACAATTTGTAGGCAGAAAAAAGGTATTATTATTTCCGTTTGAAGAGCAACATAAGCTTTACAGAAAACCCTTTGAAGTATTGAGTTTGGCCGACTTCAGCCATTACCACCACCAAAATGGATCTCCTGATTACACACAATTTCCAGCATTAAAGCTGGCAAAGGGATACGATGTAACATTAGAACATGGCGATACTCTTTTTATGCCGGCTGGATATTGGCATCATATGGAATATTTAGATAGTGGTTTTGCTATGAGCTTAAGGGCCATGCAATCATCTGTTACAGGAAAATTAAATGGTGTATGGAATTTATTCGGGATGCGAAATATTGATACGGTAATGAAAAAAACACTACCGCATCCTTGGTATAACTGGAAGAAGAAGAAAATATTTGAACAAGCAGAAAAAGAGTTAAGAAAACAATTATAGAAACCTATACAAAAAGAAAAAGGCGGCCTTGTGCCGCCTTTTTCACTTGTAACCCCTAATGAAAACTGAATACGAGAAAATCTACCGGTATTGCTACCGTTTTTTCTTCTCTACCCGTGGTAAATGTAGGATAGTAGGCAAAAAAATCCAACGTAGAAAACACCCAAAATATTAGGGTGTTTTCACTGAAAATAATACCGTGAAAATATCGGGTGTTAATTCTAGGGATAACAGAGATTTGCAATCCAAAAAAAGCGTAATTTTCTTTTTGAAATCTACTGTAAATACCAACAAACAGTAGTTTTCCTTGTGTTAACTGTTTTGCGTATGACTAAAATCGCCCTGGTAGATGATCATGTTTTGTTAAGGAACGGGCTTGCCTCATTGGTCAATTCATTTAGTGGTTATACTGTTTTGTTTGAAGCGAATAGCGGAAAACATATGATCGAACTGATTGACCCTAATAATTTACCCGATGTAGTTCTGCTGGATATCACCATGCCTGATATGAATGGTTATGAAACAGCATTATGGCTCACCACACATCATCCACAAGTAAAAATTCTTGCGCTTACCATGCTGAATGATGAACGTTCCATCATACGTATGTTTAAAAATGGAGCGAAAGGATATCTACTAAAAGACAGTAAACCTCAGGAGTTAAAAGCTGCATTGGATGGTATTGTTACGAAAGGGGTATACCTAAATAAGTTGATGTGCGATAATATCATGCACACTATGAAGACCTCTCCGGAAGAAGATGCTGAGATCACCAAGTTCACGGAGCTGACCGATCAAGAGAAAGAATTCTTAGGATGGGCTTGCACTGATAAATCTTATCGGGAAATCGCTGAACTCATGGGTACCAGTCTCAAAACAGTTGATGAAACAAGAGATACGCTCTTCCAGAAACTACAAACAGCAACGCGTGTCGGCTTGGCCTTATTCGCCATTAAACACGATATCGCCAGATTATAACAATGTCTCAGTTCGATGATTTTGATAAAGAAAAAGCTCCGATAAGAATCGGAGCTTTTCTGTTAGCGAGTTTGTTCAAGATGATCAAACGATCTCCCAGACTTCTTTTCCGCGCAATAATTTATCTAAATCACCCTTGCCTTTTGTTGCTATGACCTCTTCGATCTGCATCGCCATCATATCCTCATAACAAGCTCTCTCTGTCTCAAAGAATACACCAAAAGGTCTTGGGAAATGTGTTCCTTGTTGATTAGGATTATCAAACATTCTGATCAACACTTGTGCTTTATAGAAATCTCTTTCATCATGGATCCATAAATCATCAACACTATGTGTACCATCTGCCAGATCCACTACAACAGGTCTCATGCCATCCAACTTAATCCCTTTTTGTTGATTAGCACCATATACCAAAGGCTTTCCTTGCTCCAAAAACAATCCTTCATCCAGCTTAGTTCCCTTTTCGGTAAAAATTTCAAAAGCACCATCATTAAAGATGTTACAGTTTTGATAGATCTCTAACAAAGAAGCTCCTTTATGCTGATGAGCACGTGTAAGCATGGCTTGTAAATGTTTGGGGTCTCTATCCATACTCCGCGCAATAAAGCTGGCGTCTGCACCCATTGCCAATGCCAAAGGATTGAACGGATGATCAATACTTCCAAAAGGCGTACTCTTGGTTATTTTTTGTTCTTCGGAAGTAGGAGAATATTGTCCCTTCGTCAATCCATAGATCTGATTGTTGAACAATAGAATATTAACATCAAAATTCCTTCTCAATAAATGGATGGTATGATTACCACCGATGCTTAATCCATCGCCATCACCGGTAACAATCCAAACACTTAGTTCCGGTCTGGTTGCTTTCAACCCACTTGCAACTGCAGTAGCTCTTCCATGGATCGAATGCATTCCATAAGTGTTCATATAATACGGGAAGCGGCTACTACAACCGATACCACTGATGATGACAATATTCTCTTTCGGCACACCAATACCCGGCATGATCTTCTGCACTTGTGCTAAGATGGAATAATCTCCGCAACCCGGACACCAACGCACTTCCTGATCTGTTGCAAAATCTTTGGCTGTTAGCGTTGTGGCTGTATTTGTAGTTGTTGTTGACATTCAGATCTATGATTAATGTGTACAATAGATAGCACGCTTAAAGTTCTGAAACTTTTAGGACGCACTTCCAATTAATTCTTCCCAATATTCAGCAGCTCTTCTGGTATGTGGAATAACAATGGTGCCGCCTACGATGTTCGCTACTGCAAATATCTCATACATTTCTTCTGTATTCACTCCCAATTCATGACATTTCCCTAAATGATATTTAATACAATCATCGCAACGCAATACCATACTGGCTACAAGTCCGAGCATTTCTTTGGTTTTCTTATCTAATGCACCTTCATCATAAGTATTGGTATCGAGGTTCCAAAGTCGCTTCATCACGAGGTTATTCTTACTCAGGATCACTTCATTCATCTTCTCCCTGTAATCATTGAATTCTTGTACCAGTTTACCCATTTTTCATTGTTTTAGACCGTAAAAGTACGAAAGCGCATGTCATTTATTTGTACTTTAAATGCTTCAAATCAATACCATGAAGCATTTATTTGTCTGGATCAGCTTTTGTCTGGTTCAATTCGCGATCGCCCAAAATGGCACCGAAACCATTAAAGTGACGGATATGTTGAAGATCCATCAGGTCGGAAATATCAATGTCAGCCCCGATGGCACTAAAACACTATTTACTGTTACCAGTATTGAGCCTGATGGCGATACCAAATGGGAATACCGCTATACCAACAAACTTTATCTCCTCCAAAATGACGGCTCGATCAGACAATTAACCGGCCAGCCGGCAGGACAGCCTGTTTGGAGCCCGGATAGCAAGCAATTACTTTTTGTAAGAACTGCGGAAGGCAGACCGCAATTATTCCTTTTATCCATGGAAGGAGGCGAGCCCATCCAGTTGACCAAATTTCGTTATGGTGTTGGTAATCCAAAATGGAGTCCGGATGGAAAAAAGATTCTTTTTTCAGCCAATATTCGTTTGGAACAATTAGTAAATGATGAAGAACTCAATCCGGGTAAAAAAACCCCTGTTTGGTCATTGGAAAAACCCGGATTCCCCGGAAATGAACACCTGCTCAATAGCAATGCCAAAGCAGACCCTGATGGTTCAACAGAAGAGATCAGAGCATACCTGAATCAGAATGCCATAGCGCAAAAGGCGAAAGTCATCAACAAATTAAACTTTCAACAAGAAGCCACTACTTCATCAGAATTAGCATTCAACCATTTCTTTATCATGGATGCTGTTCCGAATGCAAATCCAAAAGCGATCACACATGGATTTAATCGTTTTGGCAGTGCTGACTTTTCACCTGACGGAAAGCAATTGATCCTAACAGGAAATGCGCAACTCAATCAACATCCTGATCGCGAACTGGAAGGACATATTTATGTATGTAATACAGATGGAAGCAATCTAAAAAAGATATTGGGTGAAGAAGGAAAGAATTATAATAACCCTGTTATCTCACCCTCAGGTAAATGGATCGCTTTTCAGTTTGGTAACACTTCTTTTGTGAGCATTCCTTCTCTAGCCGTTATGCCTTTGAATGGTACGACAAAAGATATGATTGAAATTCCATTTGATAGAAACAAGGGAGGTATTACCTGGAGTAAAGATGAACAGTCACTGTATTTCACTGCGCAAAGCAATGGAGGCATTCCTTTGTATAGAGCAGATATTAAAACTCGTCAGGTAACGGCATTGTCTTCAGTAGATGCAGGTATCAGCAGTTTTGATCTACGCGGCAATCAGATCATCTATACTAAAACACAAGTAAGTAATCCGTCAGAACTCTATACTGCAGATCTGGCGATGAAAAATGAAACCAGATTAACCTCCTTTAATCATGAATGGCTGCAACAGAAAAAACTAAGTTTCCCGGAGAAAGCTTCTTTTGTGAATGAAAAAGGAATGACTGTAGAATATTGGGTGATGAAACCTGCTAATTATGTACCAGGTAAGAAATATCCAACCATTCTTAATATTCATGGAGGACCTTCTGCCATGTGGGGACCGGGAGAGAATTCAATGTGGCATGAATTCCAATACTATGCTGCCAAAGGATATGTTGTAGTATACGGTAATCCAAGAGGTTCGGGTGGGTATGGTCTCAATTTCCTTCGAGGAAACATCAACGACTGGGGAGCAGGACCTACTTCCGATGTACTGACTTATCTGGATAAGGCAACAGCCGGTGGATTTATCGATACTGCAAGACTCGCAGTAACAGGTGGTTCATATGCCGGATACCTGGTTGCCTGGATCATTGCACATGACCAGCGTTTTAAAGCCGCTTGTGCACAAAGAGGTGTGTATGAATTAGGAACCTTCTTTGGTGAAGGTAATGCTTGGAGATTGGTACCGAATTATTTTGGTGGTTATCCATGGGAACAAAATGTAAAACCTATTCTGGAAAGAGAATCTCCCATTAACTATGTAGATAAAATAAAAACACCTTTTATCATTTTCCATGGAGAGAATGATTTGCGTACAGGCGTTATTCAAAGTGAAATGTTGTATAAGAGTTTGAAAGTATTGGGAAGAACGGTAGAGTATGTGCGACATCCGGGTGGAACACATGAATTAACAAGAAGCGGAAATAACAGACAAAGAATCGACCAAATGTTGAGAACGATTGAGTTCTTTGATCGATTCATCAAACATTAAACCCACTCTCAGCGAAACCCCTGCGTCCTCTTTTCTCTGCGGTTAACTTACGCAACAGAAAAGTCGCAGGGGTTTTGCTTTTCATTATTTTGATGTTTTCAACCAATCCAATAATCCTAGATAAATTTTTGCAGCAACATCTGAATGAAATTTTGAACTGATGATCTTTTTCTCATCAGCCTCATTACTCAGAAAAGCGATCTCTACCAAAGCGTTGGGGAAATCAGTTGGAGAGTTGAGTGCAAAATTGAAACTTCCTACATTACCGAATTCATTGAGCTTTAATTCAAGCATTCGTTTTAGAATGGTGTTGGTCAGCGGTCTGAATCCGATGTGTTTATAATAAGTACTGGTACCGCTTACATTGGTATTGGCACTTGAGTTGAGGTGTAGACTAATCAGTACATCCGGATTTTGTTCTTGTAACCAAAGGATCCGGTCTTTGTTATCAAAAGTGGTATCATCGGTTCGTGTCATGATGATCTGCTTAACCCCCTTCGTCTTTAAGTATTTCTGCAATGCTTTTGCAAACCGAAGTGTGTATACTTTTTCTGAAGCCTTGGCTTTGATTCCACTGGCACCCGTATTCGTTCCCCCGTGTCCGGCATCAATGGCTATTTTCAGTTTCCGAATATCCAGTAAAGAAGGTTGTCGCTTGATTTTTACTACCAATGCTCTTCCATTGTATCCTACACTATATCCCCAATGTTGTTTGTGCTTTAATTCAATAGTTACTCGAAATACATCATCTTCTATTTGGTGATAGTAAACATTCTTTACTTCTTTTAATGAAGTCAATTGAGTGATCCAGTTAGTATTACTTTGAACACCGAAGATATCTACCACTATTTTTGAAGGGTTGATCTCCATCCAACTTTTATACGGCAGTTTTTCTTCCATGATCACATTGATATAATCATAAGCAGAATCTCCTTTCGCACTGATGGATCCTGTGACATACCAAGGCTTCAGCTTATTCAGACTATCTGTCTTTACATATTGCTGTTCGATATAAGCCTGGTGAAATTTTGATAATTGAACGAGATACATCCCTTTTACCGTATCCAGTACACGAAGAGCAACATTGGAATCGATATAACCCATTTTTGCTCCGCCTAATCGATCTTCTCCTAAACCATACGCCAATGCAGGTAACTTTCCGGTAGATCTGCCAATCCAAGGTTCATACAAACGGTTTTGTGCCTGCACTTGAAAATGAACAAACATCAGTAGTAATAAAAGAAAATATTTCATTGGATCAATTTAGGATAAATCCAAACAAAAAGGCCTCACTGCTTTTGAACAGTGAGACCTTTGTTTGAGCAAGCAACCGTAAAACAAAAACCAAATATGTAAAATCTTTGTGAAAAACGGTAATTTTTTGCCTATTTTTTTAGAAATGATAGCCATTATCAGCCACTAATTTCTCGCAGATCCTGCGACGGGCATCCTTGGTATTAAAGGGTTCTACCTTGGTAAAACGCTTTAACCCGATATGCATCATTCTTAATTCATCACCTTCAGCAAAACTATTCAAAGCATCTTTTCCGGCTTTATTGATACGATCTGCTGCATCGTATAGATAAGTACGCATGATATCTGTCTGTAATTTAACAGCCGCTTCCCCTTTCTGCTCGGTTAGTTTCATAACACGCAATAAAGCACTTTCAGCATTGTAAGTTTCGATGGCCATATCAGCAATGTTCATCAATACTTCCTGTTCTTTTTCCAATTGCATCATCAGCTTTTGAACTGCAGCTCCCGCAACCATCAGGATGGCTTTTTTGAAGTTAGCGATATACTTCAGCTCTTTTGCAAATGCACCCTCTTCTTCTGCACCAAAGTCAGGAATACTCATCAGCTCTTTCTGAACAGACATGGCAGGACCCATCAAATCAAGCTTACCCTTCATGGCACGTTTCAATACCATATCAACGGTCAATAAGCGATTGATCTCATTGGTTCCTTCATAGATACGATTGATCCTACTATCACGATATGCTTTTGAGATCATGTACTCATCACTAAAGCCATTACCACCATGAATCTGAACACCTTCGTCCACTACATAATCCAACACTTCGCTACCGTATACTTTCAACATTGCACACTCAATGGCATATTCTTCAGCAGCACCAAGTAATGCTTCCGCAAAACTCTTACCACTATTCATGAGTTCATGTTCTTTATCATCGATCCATTTAGAAGCACGATACAATGCACTCTCACAAACCCACATACGAATAGCCATTTCAGCCATTTTATGTTTGATAGCACCAAACTTAGCGATCGGTAATTTGAACTGCTCACGAGTAATTGCATACTGAATAGAAGTAGTAGCTGCACGTTTCGATCCACCCAATGCCGCAGCACAAAGTTTCAGTCTACCGATATTTAAAATATTGAAGGCGATCACATGTCCACGACCAATCTCGCCCAATACATTCTCTACCGGTACTTTGCAATCCTGGAAATACAATTGAACAGTTGAAGATCCTTTGATACCCATTTTATGTTCTTCAGGACCTTGCGTAAAACCTTCAAAGCCACGCTCAACAATAAATCCGGTGAACTTATCACCATCGATCTTTGCAAAAACGGTATACACATCCGCAAATCCACCATTGGTGATCCAACATTTTTGTCCATTGAGGATATAATATTTTCCATCATCACTCAACTTAGCTGTGGTCTTCGCACCTAAAGCATCACTACCGCTATTGGGTTCTGTTAAACCATATGCACCTTTCCACTCACCACTGGCAAGCTTCGGAATATATTTTTGTTTCTGCTCTTCTGTACCAAAATACAGGATCGGCAATGATCCAATACCTGTATGCGCCGCTACTGCAACTGAAAATGAATGACCACCACCCAATCCTTCATTCACAATGGTAGAAGTGATAAAGTCTTTACCCAATCCACCATATTGTTCAGGAAATGAAGTAGACAGTAATCCTTGCTCACCTGCTTTCTCTAGTAGAGAAGGCATTAGACCCGGCTCCAGCTTATCGATTCTTTCCACGATAGGAAGCACTTCGGCATCAAGGAACTGCGTACACATATCCATTACCATACGCTGTTCTTCATTGAAATCCTCCGGTATAAAGGTTTCAAACGGATTGCTCTCTTTAATGAGCCACTCACCACCCAACAGGGCTTTTGCTTGTTTTGTTTCCATGGGAAGACAGTTTAATTTATTGATTGAGACCATGGTCCATGGACCATAGACTATGGACTACGTTAGATTATCATACACCCGCTGAAACACAGACTTCACCGTTTCAATCTCTTCTTTATTAACTCCTATCAATGCCTCATTCATGGTTTGATTTGCCAGATCGATGGTGATATCCTGCAATGCTTTTGCTGCATCTGTCAAACAAACCAGATTGATCCTTCGATCTTCTTTCGATGCGGTTCTTTTAACTAGCTTTTGTTTCTCCAGATTATCGATCAATCGTGTGATACTGGGTTTATCACGAAAAGTTCGGTTACACAATTCCTGTTGACTCAAACAATCTTCTTTCCATAAATGGTATAATACACTCCACTGCTCGATCGTGATCTCAAGACCTGCCTGACGAAAATTCTTTTGTAATCTTCTGGCAACAGCGGTTGAAGCCATCCCATTGATCACACTGTATAATTCCCCTCTTTTAAATTGGTTGTTTGGCATATAGTTAGTTATGCAACTATTTTCAAAGTAAATTCGTTTCTTTGATATTGCCAAGAATAAAACCTTAAAATTCCTGTGTCTGACCCACATTTTATAAGCTACCGCCTTTCCCGTATCCATTATCATCGTTTTGGTTCCGGACCAACATGGCTATGTTGTTTTCATGGTTATGGAGAGGATGGAAGTAGGTTTAAGCTTTTTGAAAAAGAGCTGGGAGAACAATACACATTGATAGCCATTGATTTGCCTTTTCATGGCAAAACCGATTGGAAGGAAGGGTTATTACTCCAACCGGAGGAACTACTAGAGATCATGCAACTGATACTGCCGAAAGAAACAACAATTACCTTGATGGGGTACAGTATGGGTGGAAGGGTTTGTTTACAATTATTAGCTTCATTCCCAACTTTATTTAACAAGCTTGTACTGATCGCGCCGGATGGATTACATAAAAACCCATGGCAAAAATTCTCTACGCAAACTTTAATAGGCAATCGAATCTTCGCCTTTTCGATGCGGCATCCGGGCTGGTTATTTGTATTGATGCATTTGGCCGGCAGACTTGGGCTCTTCAATAAAAGCATCATTCGTTTTGTTCATCAGTATCTGGATCATGAACATGAACGAAATATACTTTACCAACGCTGGACCACCATGCGTATGTTTCGACCTTCTCTCGCACATTTAAAAAAGATCATACACAAACATGCCATACCCTTACACCTGATCTTTGGCAAGTATGACAGGGTTATTGTTGCCACTCATGGTTATCGATTTCAAGAAGGTATGGAGTCTATTATCAGTGTAACTGAAGTGGTAGCAGGACATCACCTTTTGCAAGACAAATACAAACAGGAACTTATTTTAGCCGGCCAACTTTAAATTTTTTCGTTACACACGTATCGTCACCAAATGCTGAATCTTGCATTTTATTAAGTTTCTTTGTTTTATGTACCTGGCAGCACTCCTACTGATATCTGCTCTTCTGTTGGCATATTGCATATTGATTGTGCAGTATAAAAAATGGTTTTGCAGACTTCGCCCGTTTGATGCTATACAAAAAGAAAAGCCGATCACTTCTTTTTCTGTGATCATTCCTGCACGAAATGAAGCCCTGCATATTGGTACTTGTCTAAAAGGAATTCTTCAGCAATCTTATCCAACAGCATTGTTAGAGGTGATTGTGATCAATGATCATTCAACAGATAGTACAGCTGATATTGTTAAAAATTTACAACAACAGTATTCTAATCTTCATCTGATCAACCTAAAAGAACATATAGACAGTTCTTCGATTAATGCTTATAAGAAAAAAGCCATTGAGTTAGCTATCGGCAAAAGCAAAGGCGATTGGATCATTACTACTGATGCTGATTGTACTATCCCAAACCGATGGTTAGAATTGTATGATGCATACATCCAAGAAAAAGATCCCGTATTGGTGGCAGGCCCTGTTATGTTCAGTAATCATCCAACTGTTTTATCACTATTTCAATGGCTTGATTTTCTGAGTCTGCAAGGCATCACCGCTGCAGCTGTATCTGCCGGATATCATACGATGTGTAATGGCGCCAATCTTGCTTACAAAAAAAACGTCTTCTATGAAGTAGGGCAATTCAGCGGTATCGATCAATTGGCAAGTGGAGACGATATGTTACTGATGTACAAGATCAAACAACGATACCCCCAACAACTTGGATACCTTTTTCATAAAGATGCCATCGTGACAACAGAACCCATGTCTACTTGGAAAGACTTTCTGAATCAGCGTATCAGATGGGCGAGTAAAGCTGATAGCTACGATGACAGATCTGTATTTAAAATATTGGCTCTGGTGTATGCTGTAAACCTGGGCTTACTGATATTACTTCCCGTCAATCTCTTCATTACCGGTGAGATTGCACACTGGCTTACTTTGATGTTGATCAAAACAAGTGTTGAATTGTACTTCTTAAGACCTGTAGCTACATTTTATCAGCACAAAAGCGCCTTATTGTATTTCCCATTGATGCAGCCTTTACATCTAGTATACACAGTTGTAGCAGGATGGTTGGGGAAATTTGGCTCTTATCAATGGAAGGGAAGAAAAGTACAATAAGCATTAGGCAATACTGGTTCTCTCCTCGTGTAGTTTACTTTCCAGGACGATGATCATTCCGAGACAAAGCCAGAATAAGCTTCCGATCTTATCCGTTTCGATCATATCGCTCATAAAGTTGATGATACCGATCATAACGAGTATAGCACCGGTTGTTAATGCAACCGTTCGAAAGAAGTAGCTATGAAGCTGATGATAGATCTTTTGGATCCGCCATAACATCAGAAAGTACAGTGCGCAGAAGATCAAAAGCCCGATCACTCCTTGTTCTAATGCTGTTAAAAGGAAGTAGTTATGCACCGTTGAATGTTCGGGATTATTACTAACCCATGTTTCAAATCTGCTGACTGTATAGGGCTTATAATTTTGATAAAAAGTGGATGGTCCAAATCCCGTCATAGGACGTTCTGCAAACATACGCGCACCTGCTATCCACCGGTAAAATCGTTCCGCATTGGAAACATCTTTCAATGCAATGGTCGCAGACATATGCTGAGAGAAGTCTGTGTGAAAGATCGTTCGATCATGATCAGGTGCAAAGCGGAAATAACGTTGATCGGTAGATAGCCAAACAGTAGAGAGTAATACTGTAAGTGATGCAGTAATGATTACCGGTAAGATCATTCGTCTTTGAATCACCCAAACCGTTACAAGTCCACCAATCAATGCTAACCACGCTCCTCTTGAATAAGAAAAGATCAATGCTACGATTCCAATAAGTATAAAAAATCGTAGCCACTGTCTATACTTTTTATCATGAGTTCTATATTGATAAGCACCCAATGCCACTGCCAGTAAACAAACCAACATCGCTCCATAGTTCACGTGATTTCTGAAAAAGGGAAATAGATGACGATTAATGCTTTCAAAACTAAACACACTCGTAGCATGGCGCAACAAAGTGATCAATGCAATGACCCCCATCGGTATCAATAAGCAACGAATCATTTTTTCGATGCCACTAATACTATTCAGCCATAAAACAGGTAAGATCACAAAGGGAATGATGTACCATGACTTGGCTAATAAAAATTTTATGGAAAGGATGGGCTGTTCAGAATAAAAACAAGTGATTGTGATCCAAAGCAGATGAATGATCAGAAGGAAAAATAAAGGATGTCTCCATACCGAATCAGGAAATGATTTTGGGTGATGCCACCAACGTAATAAAGCAATGGCGGAAAGCACCATCATCATAGGCTCATCGGGAAAATCAAGTCCAAGTGAAGAGGTAATATTGATCTCCGTTGATAAAGGAAGCAAACACAATAGCAACCAAAATAATTGTTCAGTTGAATGAACCATAAACTGAACCACAAAAGGAATAAGTAAAAAAATGAAAGGAATCAACAATAAGCGATCATCATTCCATAACACAGAAGAAATGATCGATAACACAAAGAGTAGTGATGCTGTGATCAAAAATCCATTATGACGGATACGCATCAACATATAATGATTAGGATCTTCTATCTTTCAATAAGAGGAAAAAAATCGAGAAAAGAAATCCTGCAAGCGCCGAGATCAATACAGTATTGAGTTTATCAGGTCTTTCAGCTTTGGCGGATGGTACCGCTTCCTCTACAACATAAAGTGCAGGGGGTACTGTTTCTCCCATGAGTTGGAAAGAAGCCGCTGTTTTTCTGTAAGTAGAAAGCTGATCCAATAAAGTCTCCATATGTTTTTGTAACAAAACCTGTTTTGAAGGCACTTTAGTGATACTGTCATTTAAAGCAGCGTATTGTTGTTCTGTAGCAACAATTGAAGTATTGAGTTTTGAAAAGGCTTGTTGGTAATTATCCAACCAGATAGATTCCAACTTACGTTGTGCAATTTTAATCATCGCACTAATAATATCTGCTGATAAGCGACTGTCTTTTGTCCAACAAACAATTCTCAATTGTCCTTCCTCTGTTCGCTGAAAAGAAATATCTTTTTTGAGTTTCAGTACTGCTTTTCTTCGAAGCACCGGTGCTGAGTCACCATCAAGTTTGTAATAACTGATAAGACCGAACTGATCTATGAGTTGTTTATAAGTGGTATCCATATCAGCCACACCAATGATACGATCCAGATCATCACCTGAGCCAAAGTAAGAGTAGAGTCCTTGAATATTTTCATTGAACAATCTAGACTTATCGGTCAGCTGAGGATTGGCTGCAATGATGCCTGCACTTGAGCGAAAGTATTGGGGCACCAACATGACTGTAGCAAATGCGACGAACATTGCAAAAACTGTAAACAAAAAAATAAACCGAATATTCTTTTGTAATACCTGAACCGTATTAGCCATATGTAAACCGGATGTGGTCATAGTATTTGAAAATACAATTAAAAATTGATTCTGTTTTAAGTATCAGAAGGTAGTACCACTACATTTCTATCCAGACTCTCTTCCAATGAAATAAAGGTTTCTGTTCTTTCGATGCCTTTGATCTTTTGTAATTCGTCATGTAATACATGACGCAACTCTTGTATGTCTTTACAAACGATCTCAGCGAACATACTATAGTTACCTGTCGTATAATTTAAGCGAACGATTTGAGGTATTTTTTTCAACTCTTTGGCAACAGTATCATACAAGGAGCTTTTTTCAAGGTACACACCAATAAAGGCGATAACATCATACCCAAGCGATTTGAGATCTATAGATAATTTTTTACCTTTCACTACTTTTAGTTCTTCCAATTTTTTGATCCGTACATGAATGGTACCGCCGGATACAAAGAGTTTCTTACCTAAATCAGCATAAGAGATCTCGGCATTCTCCATCATTTCCTGTATGATCTGGTAGTCCAGTTTGTCAAGATTTAATTTGGCAGACATTTTATGACTTGTTTTTAGATTAAATTCAATATAAAATCAAAATTATTGAATAATATCTATATTTTAAAAATATTTATTGAAATTTATATAACGAATGGGTTGTTTGTCTTAATATTGTGTTGTCAAACAACGACAAAGATCTTATATACTGTGGGGTGATGAAATTTCTGGCAGACATGCCCTCTTGTCTCGGGGGTGAGGATAACAGGACAAACGTAGTGTAGAGCCGGATCGGTAGCAATATCGGTTCGACCAGGGTCGACCACTGAACTTTGCGCTATAGCTAACTGCCTCGTGGAGGTTCGATCCCTCCCCCTACAGCAAAAGCCACTCAAAATTGAGTGGCTTTTTTATTTTATGATGCGATATAAACAAATGTTTTTTTTGATAAAAGAAGTTTTTCATTTCATACATTATATTGAAAAGGCAACCTCTACAACTTTTCAGCCTCGGTCTTAACTGATGAAATCATATCAAATAATAAGTTAAGCTCCATCACTTTTGAAAGTTAATAGGCATTGTACAAATAGGCATAATATTTTTTTTGTGTGGTTTTGTAAAACACCAAAGGGACTAATCCTAAGATGACTAATGAAATTAGAATAGAGCTATTGGGTATAAATGCATATAAGATCAACCCAATCAATAGTAATCGAATATAGTCGAGATAGAATACCCATCGCTTTTGCTCGATCATGGCACCTGAATTCACAATACTGATCAAAATGAAGAGGCACAATAAAATTTGCTGTTGTGAAGTAAAATATTCTGTTAGTAACAATGTGAAAAATAAAATGACAAGCGTAATCACTGTATTCAATAAGATCAAGCGCTGTAATGCAAGTTGTATGCTTTGTTTATTTCGATTCAATAATTTTTTCTCGAGGTATTCACGATGAACAGGATCAATATCATCCGGTTTACCAAATAGTACTTTTAATTTGGCTTTTAATCCTTTTGCGTCTTTTAGGGCCAATAACAATTCCAGCTGAAAGTGAAAATGTTGCCATAAAAAACTATAGCTATTCAAAGGTTTGGTAAGTCCGTATCTGGGCTCCTCTTTCTCTTCGGCAAATGTTCCCAAAAGCTTATCCCAAATGATAAGTATATCGCCATAATTCTTATCTAAGTATTCAGGATTACTACTATGATGTACCCGATGGTGAGAAGGCGTCACAAAAACATATTCCAACCAACCTAACTTTCCTACCAATTGTGTATGCGTAAAAAATGGGTATACACCATGTATGATCAGGAAAATAGCAATCATGTCGGGTGGGAACCCTAAAAGCGGTAAAACCGACCAGAATAATCCACGAGCAACTGCCTGAAAAATGGTAATTCGTGTTGAAACTGTATAGTTGAAATCATCACTTTGATGATGTACCACATGAACGCTCCAAAATACATTCACTTTATGACCAAATCGGTGATACCAGTACCATACAAAATCAGTGATCAAGAAAATCAGTACCCAACTGATAAAGGATGGGCGAATATCGAACATCGCATAATGTTCATAGATCCAGGAAAAGACAAAATAAAATGCGCCTGTAGTAAGTAGATCCGTTACCCTTTCGGCAATCCCAACATTCAGATTAGCGATCGATTCTTCAAATTTATGCAGTTTTCTTTTTCTTTTTTGACTGATATGATACTCTAATAAAATGAACCCTATAAAAAAAGGTACTGCCAGTGCCAGAAGATTGATTTTTGTCATAGATGCTTTACCTGTTAAAGGGTAAAATTAGTTTTAAATAATTATCCTACCAAATTGGTAGACTTATAAAATTCTGATAATTTTACACCGCAAGCAATCCCTTATTACTGAATAGCAAACATTCTTTGATTGATTGTTACCAAAAGCAGTTTCAAATTATATACAGTCACGTGGCCGAGTGGATAGGCTGAGGTCTGCAAAACCTTCTACGATGGTTCGAATCCATCCGTGACGTCTTTTACATAACTATTACCACAACATAAGAATAAATGTTGTTGGATAGAGTTGGCTCTCTCACTTGACTTAGCAATTCAGTAATGATGATTTTAGAAGTATTGTATAGTTCAGAATACCTGTCGAAAACCTTTCTCAAAGAAAATATAGGGGAACCAAATTTTGGTTTCTATGTAACAAACTGACAAGCCAAATCTTTTCGTCAAGCCATATTCACCCATTGCCCCTGTCAAATTAAAGCCCTATCCATATTAGCATTTCAGTACGCAGGAAGAAATAAATCTTTACACTGCTTAAAACTGAAACGCATGAAAATGAAATATACACTGCTTATAGTCTGCCTATCGATATTGGTATCCTGTATCTATGCTCAAACAACACCATCAATATCCGGTACTATTACCGATGAGCAAGGAAAACCATTACAGGCAGCTACTGTTTCTTTATTACAACAAAAAGATTCATCGCTCGTAAAACTAGCGGTGAGCGGAGAAAATGGTCAATTTGAATTTCTCAATATCAAGCCGGGTAATTATCGCATTTCCGTAACACTGATCGGATATGGTAAACAATCATCGACACCCTTTTCATTTTCGGCAAATGCCGTAACAATTCCTGCCATTGCATTAAGTCCGAGTAATCGTGGCATGAGTGAGGTAACAGTAACGGCTCGTAAACCTTTTGTAGAAACCAAGATCGACAGAACCATTATCAATATTGAAGCATCTCCAACCAGTGCCGGCTCCAGTGCATTAGAGGTCTTGGAAAAATCTCCGGGTGTAAGTGTCAGCAATGAAGGAAATATCAGTTTGCGTGGTAAAGCAGGTGTCATCGTGATGCTGGATGGAAAGCCAACTTATATGTCTGCTACAGATCTGGCCAATTTGTTACGCAATATGCCCGCATCAGAATTAGATGTCGTAGAAATCATGACCAACCCATCGGCTCGTTATGACGCAGCGGGTAACTCAGGCATCATCAATATCAAAACGAAAAAAGGAAGAAATAATGGTTTCAATGGAACCGTTACACTCGGCGCAACAGCCTCATTGTTTAAGCCGGAAGATGCTTTGTATGTCATTCCAAAATCACAAAACAACTTTACATTCAATTATAAGCATAACAAGATCAATTTTTTTGGAAGTTACCTTCCGAATTTCTTTCGTGGCAGACAAAACCTGACAATCAATAGAAACTTCTATGACGCTCAGGGAAATAAAGACGGATCGTCGGATCTTATCACACGTTTCCAGTTCGGAAATTTTAATCAAACATTGAGACTAGGTTTGGATTATCAACCTAATAAGAAAAATATTTTCGGAGTAGTGATGAGCGGATTCTTATTTGAAGGCAGACCTACACCTACAAGTATTTCAACCATCAAAGACAATAATAACAATATCTTATCAAGTCTAATATCGAATACAAAAAACATAAGCAGTTTTAGAAATTTCACCGGTAACCTGAACTGGAAGCACAACTTCGATTCAACCGGTAGAGAACTTACTGCTGATCTTGATTATGTTACTTACAACAACACATCAAATCTGTTACTGACCACAGATGTGTACAATGGAGCAGGTAATAAAGTAGGTCCAACCATTTTATTGGATGGACATCTGCCATCACTTATCAATATCTGGTCATTCAGATCTGATTATGTTCAGCCTTATAAAGGTGGTCGTTTTGAGGCAGGTGTCAAAAGCAGTATTGTTGAGAATGATAACGAAGTAGATTATCAACGTGTATTACCGGATAAAACGAGAATACCGGATAATCGATCAAATCATTTCATCTATCGTGAAAACATCAACGCTGTATATGTGAATGCGAATAAACAGTGGGGTAAATGGACCTTACAAACCGGTTTACGATTAGAAAATACGATTGCTAAAGGAAGACAAGTTTCCAATGATTCCACTTTCAATCGAAACTTCACGAATTTATTTCCCAGTGTCTTCTTAAGCTATGCATTCAACAAACAAAATCAATTGACAACATCTTATAGCAGAAGAATCACCCGACCCAATTATCAGGATTTGAATCCATTTACATTCTTCCTTGATTCATTGACCTATCGAGTGGGTAATCCATACTTATTACCTCAATTTACACATAACGTTGAATTGACCTATGCATTCAAATCAAAGTTCATCTTCACGTTCGCAGTAAATACAACGAATAATGTAATCTCTCAAATACTACGTCAAAATTCAACAGAGAAGATCACATTCAATACCTCAGAAAACATTGCCAGCTTTGACAACATGAGTTTATCTATTACAGCACCTGCAAAGTTTGCTCCATGGTGGAATGCCAACTTCTTTGTTACCATATTCAATAATCATTACAAGGGTATTTATAACAATGATCCTATTGACATATCATTCACTTCTTTCAATACCAATATCACAAATAGTTTTGTGTTAAGCAGAAAGAAAGGATTGAACGCAGAACTAAGTGGCTTTTATCGCCACAAGGCAGTTGATCAATTAGCGGTGTTTGATCCGGTATACTTATTGAGTATTGGTTTACAAAAACAAGTCATGAATGGAAAGGGCACTCTAAGAATGAATATCCGCGACCCATTTGCATGGCAGCGTTTTAGGGCTACCACAAAATATAGTGATGTAGATGTTCGTACCGATGCAAGACCTGACGCCAGAATGGTAGCTGTAACTTTCTCTTATCGCTTTGGTAAGAATACACCGGGCTCACAGCCACGTAAAAGAACAAGCGGTTCTCAGGAAGAGCAAAGTCGTGTGGGTGGTGGTAATTAATACTTTTCAGCAGTACATACCCTCCTCTCTTATATATCAAAAGCCATGATCGTTTGATCATGGCTTTTATTTTTAGTCATTGAATATTTACCTGCTATTGTAATTCCTTGATCCAGATCGTTACATCGTGTGGAGCTGTTTCGTCTCCACCAAAATAAGGAAAGAGTTTATAT
Organism: Sediminibacterium sp.; assembly: GCA_965279585.1. Taxonomy (GTDB): domain Bacteria; phylum Bacteroidota; class Bacteroidia; order Chitinophagales; family Chitinophagaceae; genus Sediminibacterium. The sequence goes on from OZ257248.1 coordinate 3,271,334, forward strand.
CCTTCCCCCATGACGGTGGGTGAGGTACGTCTTACAGCTGTTGATTTACCATTTACTGTGAAAACATATTGATTACCCTGTACCTTGATACTACAATTGTGATCTTTCCCAATTGCTACGGCTCCCAAATCTTTAAACTCGCGGGTGCTATCGTTATAATTATATGCCCAAAGATGCAAAGCATTCCGGTACCAATTCCATCCAAATCGGGCACTGTAAAAATGGTGAAAAGCATTATTGTCTGAAAAGCCATATAATTTATTGATATCGGCCTGATTGTTTGGATCAACGGTTTTATAAATCGCACTACTATCAAACCTAGCAATAAATTTTAATTCTCCTGTTTTAACGATAACAATGGTATTTGAATCATTATTAGGGTAGTGTTGCCCCTTTGCTATCACATATTTCGTATATCCTGCGGTAGAAGACGGAGGTGTCACAGGTGACGCAATCGTATCATTTACAACAGATTCAGGTAGATCATAACGTTGCTGGCACCCTACCAGTAACATGACGATCAATAATGCCAATCCTATTTGTATTTTCATAATGCAGCTGTTGTACCATAGGTACGGATAATGCCAATAGAAGGTTTCCCTTGTTCATTTTGGCTTTTTTAAACCTTTTTTCACACATATCAGGCTTCGTGGCCTCATTCTTGCGTGTCTTCATTCAAATTAACCAAACCATGGAGCATTACACCCTGCAAACGCGTTTTGTTACCCAAGCATCAAAAGGTAATACCTTATTGAATATTCTGACCCGTTTGTATAACAAGATCGCCTATGTACATGGCTGTCATCTCTACATTATCAATCAGGATACAGAGAACAGCGATCATATTTTAGTCACTGAATTATGGGATTCTCCCGAGAGTCATCAACAATCACAAAGTCTGCGCGATTTTCAAGAAGCCATCTCCCAAGCTACCCCACTTCTGGCCATTGAACCTGAAAGAAGGGTGTTAAAGGCTGTGGCGGGGAAAGGGCTGTTATAACAGAAGAACAGTAAAATGACCAATATCAAATATTGAAGTCCATTGGGACTTGGACATTTCTCTGTTTCTCTGTTCTTCTGTTTTACTACTTTTGCCCGAATGGGACAGAAAAAGTTGATACGGTTTGAAGCTATCAAGGGCTTTGATAATGTGCTGGAGTATCCGGAAGGGATGCAAGGTAAATGGAAGGATTTTTTTAAGAATGATCATGCTATTACACTTGAATTAGCTTGCGGTAAGGGAGAATATGCTGTTGGGCTTGGACGCATGTACCCGGCTCGTAATTTTATAGGAATCGATATCAAAGGCAACCGTATCTGGCGAGGGGCTAAAACCGCTTTGGATGAAGGATTACAGAATGTAGCGTTCATCCGATCGCATATGGATAAGATCACCAACTATTTTCAACCCGGTGAAGTATCTGAAATATGGATCACTTTTCCGGATCCACAATTGCGTATCTCAAGAGCTAAGAAAAGACTGACACACCCTAAATTTCTACGATTATATCAACAGATCTTATCTTCTGGCGGATTGGTTCATTTAAAAACTGATAGTCCGGATCTCTATCAGTTTACCTTATTAGTGATTGAACTGTATGGATTGGAATTAGTAGAACAATCTGACAATGTATATACCCAAACAGAGATCAAACCTGAATTGTGCATCAAAACACACTATGAGGGGCTAGACATTGCACAAAGTAATCGAATTCATTACCTATGTTTTAGATTAGACAAGGAAATGCCATTAGCTACTGATGACGTTTTAAAACAACATTTGCATGAATCGTCAGCTGACAGAGGGTAAAGATTTTTATTATGATGAACATGGCTATGTCGTGTTCACAGAAGCTTACCATATCAGTAAGGGATATTGTTGTGGGCATGGATGCAGACATTGTCCGTTTGAGTATGAATCAGTTCCCGAACCTCGCCGCTCAGAATTACTCTCTCAAAAACAAAAAGCAACTGAGCCAAAAGCGTAAATTGCCTGTATAAATACATACAGGTGCCACCCAAAAAAACAACTGAAAAGCCCAGAACTGTATTGCCATCCGGCAGTAAAGATGTTTCCTTCTTTGAACAGGTCTATGATGTGGTACGTCAAATACCCAAAGGACGGGTGACTTCCTATGGTGCTATTGCTGCTTTCTTAGGTACTAAAATGAGCGCCAGAATGGTGGGCTGGGCAATGAATGGTTCTTTTCACGTAAAGCCAAAAGTTCCGGCACATCGTGTCGTGAATAGAAACGGTATGCTAAGTGGTAAAGCGCATTTTGCTACACCCACATTGATGGAAGAATTACTGGCTAAAGAGAAAATAAAAGTAAAAGACGACGTTATCGTTGACTTCGAAAAGAAATTTTGGGATCCGGCAATAGAGATTGGCTTATAAGCCGCAAGCTTCAAGCTCCAAGCCATTTGTAAAACTGTTTCGAATCAATCACTTGCGGCTTGAAGCGTGCAGCTTGTGGCTCACAGCTCGTAGCTTAAGAATAATAAGGACTAATCATCCAATACACCACCGGACCGGTTACAGCTACATAGAACCATAATGGCCAAGTGATCTTTGCAATTCTTTTGTGTTGAGCATATTCTCCTGTAAGACCTCTGTAAGCAGTGAATAGAATAAAAGGAAGAATGATCGCTGCTAAAAAGATATGGGTGATAAGAATGATATAGTAGACCATTCGCATACTTCCCACCGCAACTTTTTCTGCTTCACTTACTAATCCATCGTGATCTGAATCACCAAATTTTGCTTCTCCCGCTAAGAGGTGGTGCGCAATATAAGATACCAGAAAAGCTACTGATAGTAATAAAGCCAGCATCATGAGTCGTTTATGTAAGGCAAAACTTTTTTGCTTTACTGCTACCAATGCTGCTACCAGTAATATGGCAATAGATGCATTGATGAATGCATTGATCTTTGCAAAAACATGTACATCAAAGTTTACACCGATATCCAGTTTAACACGACCTAGTACTACTACAGCAGTGAATACTACTACAGAGAATATACCAATCAGCCAGCGGGCCTGTTTATCGTTTTTAGGAAGTGAGGGTTCTAACATAATGTTTAGTTTATTGCCACTGAATGCACAAAATAACACTGAATCATTCTAAAAGTTTATCCATTTATTTTACGCCTGTTTCTCATATAGAGTACAAAGAAAATAACTGCCAATGCAATGATCAACCATAACCAGCTCAGGTCAATGATCTGCATAAATACGGTACTCTTTTTCTTTTTATCTTTTTCCAGCATCAGAAATCCAATATCGCGGGCTAGTTTGGAGAGCGAAGTGGAATCTAATCCATTGTAATATCCTCTTACATAGCGATCCTTATCCAACAATACAAACCTGGTGGTATGAACAAAATCAGGGCTCATCGGTTCTTCGCTGAACTTATCTACTTTCAGTTCTTCATATGCAAAACGATAAATGGAATCTTTACTTCCTGTCAGCATCCACCAATTATCATGATTCACACCGAATCGATCTGCATAATCTTTTAATACACTTACAGAATCATGCTCCGGATCTACGGTGAATGAAACAAATTGTACAATAGAGGTATCGATTTTATTGCGAACATTACCACCTTTCAAAAAAGACTGTTGCAGCTTCGACATGCTTCTAGTAAGACCCGGACAAATGCTTCTACAACTGGTGAAAAAGAAGTCAACCACCATGATCTTACCTTGCTTATCATACAAGCTTACGGTTTCACCCAGCTGATTTTGTAGAGTGATGTTAGATGTCTTGTGCCAGATGCTATCAGTGATCATCTTTCCTTTCTCTACCCTTGTGACTACAGTATCCAGCAAATATTTGCGTGGCATATCCACAGCTGTTTCGCTAGCGTATTTTAGTATCAGGTAACAAAGAATCGGAATGAACACCGCAACCATCAACCCCAATATTGCTTTCTTATTCATAATTCAACAGTATAAAAAAACCATCGCCAAAACAGCGATGGTTTGAACAGTAATAAGGTTATAACAAGTATCTCTTAGTGTTTGTTTTCCACCGCACCTTCACTCTTATGGGTAGAATCTGCATGAGCACCTGCAGCAGCGCCATGTGACCCATGTTCTTTCTTCTCTACTTTGATGGTGCTTTGCTCTTTGAAATAAGGATCGTAAGTGTTACGTAAATTTCTGAAAGAGTTACCATCAGCAAGGAAGGCGATGATGAACCAGATGAATAAAGCCAAAGGAACCACGATCGTCATGATCAGGTTTTTGATCTCATGTTTCAGGTGCATAAAATATCCAACGATATAGAATGCTTTCGCTAACATCAGAATGATGATGGCACCTTTGATGGCTAACACCAATCCTTTGTTTTCCATCCCAATCATCCAGAAACCAAGTGCCAGTTCAATGATGGTTAAAACAGAAAGTATGATGGTTACTTTTTTGATCTCACTGGTACCGCCGCCATGTGTTTCTTCGTGACCTACTGAATGTGACATATCAATATCTTAATTAAGTGAATGAATGTTTGATTAAACCAGATAAAAACAAGTGAACACGAATACCCAAACCAGATCCACAAAGTGCCAGTACAATCCGGCTTTTTCGATCATCAGGTAATGTCCACGCTGTTCGAATTTATCCATCAGTGTCATGATCAACATCACGATGTTGATGATCACTCCGGAGAATACATGGAAACCATGGAAACCGGTGATGGTAAAGAAGTAGTTCGTAAAGTTGGTTGAAGAAGCAGTTCCATCAGCATTTAAGAATGGATTGCTACCCCACCATGCACCTTCATGATGTAAGTGTGTCCACTCCCAAGCCTGACAACCCAAGAATGCCAAACCACCGATAATGGTCCAGATCAGGTTTTTAACCACACCTTTTTTATCCATGTTATGTCCGGCATGAACCGCTAATACCATGGTCACAGAACTAATGATCAGGATAAAGGTCATGATACTAACGAATACCAACGGTGCATTTACCCCTTCCGGAGCAAAAGGGAAACTTTTGAAGACCTCATTCGGGTCAGGCCATCCATTGGTTGAGAAGCGGATGGTACCGTAAGAGATCAGGAAGGCTCCAAATGTGAAGGCATCACTCATGAGGAAATACCACATCATCAGTTTACCATACTCCACATTGAAGGGACTCTTTCCTCCACCCCACAATTTGGTTGTTGTTGCAGTTGTTGTCGTTGCCATGATCGTTCTAAAAATTTCGTTACAAAAATATTGGCTGTTGTTCAAAAAAGGTGAATAAACCCTAACTTTTTCTTGAACTATCCGATCCAGTTATAAAAGATGAACAGATAGATCCAGAGTATATCTACAAAGTGCCAGTATGTACCCGCTACTTCCACCGGAATAGCGCTGTACGACTTCACTTTGCTGCTATATGCGCGAATAAACATCACCAGTAACGCTATGACCCCACCCAGTACGTGGACCATATGCAGACCGGTGATCACGAATAAAAAGGAGGCGGCAGAATTGCTTTTCGGCCCTACCAGTGCAATACTTCTTGCCTCAAGGTCATTAAAGCCCATGTATTGCAGAATAATAAATAAAAGACCTAATGCTGCCGTTACAGTTATCAGCGTACGGTAACGTCCCATTTCTCTGGCTTTAAAAGCTTTTGTAGCCAGGTGCATGGTTAAGCTGCTTACCAATATCACTACTGTTGAATACCAGAAAACGATTGGGAGATCAAACTCCAACCAGCTGCTCTGGTTCTTTTTTACAATATAAGCACTGGTCAATCCGGCAAAAGCCATCACAATGCTTCCCATCGCCACCCACATCGTGAATTTGTGTGGGTGAATTCTTTTTGGTTCGTTTGTTGTCGCACTTGTCATCATCTCAGTTTTTTTGTGAATGGTGAATTGTGAATGGTCAATAATTTTTTCACCATTGACCATTCACAATTCACTACTTTATTTTATCCGCCAGTAAAGCCAGCAATACGATCGGCAGATAGATATAACTGCTGAACATTACTCTTCTGGCTGCTTTTACGTCCATGTCTTTATATAGCCTGATACTTTGTACTACCATGAATAGATTGGCTGCTATCACGATCCACATACTTGTTTCACCGGTCAATCCAAAGTAATAAGGCAAAATACCTACCGGTATCATCAATACCGAATACATCACTGCTTGTAAGGCGGTGAATTTGGTAGGACCCAGATCTGAAGGCAATAGTTTGAAACCTGCCTTACTATAATCGCTGTGTGCTACCCAAGCAATGGCCCAGAAATGTGGGAACTGCCAAAGAAATTGTATACCGAATAAGATCCATCCGCCTGCACTAAAATCATCATTTCCCGCTACCCATCCGATCAAACAAGGTAGTGCTCCGGGAAACGCACCTACCAATACGGCTATCGAATTGATCTTCTTTAGTGGTGTATAGATATACGCATACAGAAACAAACTGAATGCAGACAATAATGCGGAAGACAGATTGAAAAAATACCACATCATCGCAACACCTAATAAACCTGCAATCAGCGCAAATACATAAGCTTCCTGTTGTTTCATTCTGCCATTCGCTACAGGACGTTTACCGGTGCGTTTCATCATGGCATCGGTATCTTTTTCAACGGCCTGATTAATAGCGTTAGCACTTCCTGTCACCAACATACCCGCTATAAAAAGAACTACGATCATCCCGAGATCATACTCTACTACTTTAGGAGCCAGCAGATAACAAACCACACAGGAAAAAACCACTGTAAAGCTCAGCGTAAACTTGATGAGCTGAAAGTAGTCTTTCACTTTGGCCGCTACTGAGAACGAAGCGGAATCTTTTGTATCTGCTGTCATGTATCTTAAGGGTATCTTTAAAAGCAATATCAATTTCCTACGCTGCCATCTCTTTTCCGCTTACTGATATCCGTGCTTTGAATCTTAAAAACAATGCTCCCGATGAGCGGGAGCATTGTCAATATAGTTAACCTGCGATTTTTAAATGATGCAGGTGACTGATCTGTTAATGATGACTTTCATCTGCTCCCACCGGTGTCGTCTGTGCAATGAACTCTTTGCCATCTTTACCGTAATCATACGCCCAACGATGTACTTCAGGAATTTCTCCCACCCAGTTACCATGACCAGGTTTGATAGGTGTGGTCCATTCCAATGTAGTAGCACCCCATGGATTCAATGTAGTCACTTTTCTTCCTTTGAAAATAGAATAGAAGAAGTTGAACAAGAACAATAACTGTACTGCGAATACGATCATTGCTACTGTACTGATGAATCTGTTCAACTCAGCGAATTGCTTGAAGCTTTCCCAGATGCTGTAATCATAATAACGACGTGGCATACCCGCCAAACCTTCGTAGTGCATTGGCCAGAAGATCAGGTATGCACCCGCGATAGTTACCCAGAAGTGGATATAACCCATCGTGTTATTCAGGTAACGACCATACATTTTAGGGAACCAATGGTAGATACCTGCGAACATACCGAACATTGACGCCACACCCATTACGATATGGAAGTGTGCAATAACGAAGTAAGTATCGTGCAAGTGAATATCTAATGCTGAGTTACCTAACCAGATACCTGTTAAACCACCGGAGATGAATAAGCTTACAAATCCAATCGCAAACATCATACCCGGCGTAAAGCGGATATTACCTCTCCACAATGTTGTTAACCAGTTGAACACTTTGATAGCTGATGGTACAGCGATCAACAATGTCAAGAGAACGAAGATGGAACCTAAGAATGGATTCAATCCCGTTACGAACATGTGGTGCGCCCATACTAAGAACGCTAGGATAGCGATCGCAAACAATGATCCGATCATCGCCATGTAACCGAAGATCGGTTTGCGAGAGTTCACTGAAAGGATCTCTGATACCATACCCATAGCAGGTAACAGGATGATATATACTTCAGGGTGTCCTAAGAACCAGAACAAGTGCTGGTAGAGGATGGCGCTACCACCTTCATTCGGCAAAGCACCTACACCATTGATGAAAATATCTGACAGATAGAAGCTGGTTCCGAAGTTTCTGTCGAAGATCAACAAAATGAAACCAGAGAATAGTACAGGGAATGATAATACACCCAATACTGCAGTGAAGAACAAAGCCCAAATGGTCAATGGCATACGTGTCATGCTCATACCTTTTGTACGCATGTTCAATACTGTAGCGATATAGTTCAAACCACCTAATAAAGATGATACAACGAACAATGCCATTGAGATCAGCCACATATCCATACCGATCTTAGAACCCGGTGATGCATCACCCAAAGCACTTAACGGAGGATAAGCTGTCCAACCTCCGCTGAATGGACCAGTCTCTACAAACATAGAAGACAACATCACGATACTAGCTGCGAAGAAGAACCAGTAGCTCAACATATTCATGAAAGGAGATGCCATATCACGTGCACCTACTTGCAAAGGAATCAGGAAGTTGGCGAAAGTACCGCTCAAACCCGCAGTCAATACGAAGAATACCAGTACAGTACCGTGTGTAGTAACCAAAGCATAATAAGCATCCGGAGTAATACGACCACCTTTGGCCCATTTACCCAGGATATCTTCTAACCAAGGGAAAGTAGCATCAGGATAACCCAGCTGCAAACGGAAGAGAACACTCATCAAACCACCCAATACAGCCCAAACCATACCGGTGATCAAAAACTGTTTAGCGATCATTTTGTGATCCTGACTAAACACATACTTCGTGATGAAAGTCTCATGATGGTGATGCTCATGATGATGATCGCCATGACCCTCGTGTGTGGTCACCGCTCCATGTGCATGCACTACTGCTTCGTTACTCATAATCTTCTTTTAAAAATTTCTATCAATGATAACAACCGATCGCTATTACGGTTGAACAATGTTTTACAATTTGGCTACTGCTTTCTTAGCTGCTTCAACAGGCTTCACAGAAGCTGTCTTTACACTGTCTGTAGCCGGCTTTGGAGCAGCAGGATCTTTTTCAGGGAACTGCTGTACATAGTATGGTTTTTGTTTCACCATCCATGCGTCATACTCTTCTTGTTCTACTACTTCAATCACACCTTTCATAGAGTAGTGACCATTACCACACATCTGATCACAACTGATCTCATACTGGAAATTAGGATTGTTGGTCATCTCTTTCATTTCCTTAGTTGTGTACTTTGGTGTGAACCACATCGTAGTAGGAATACCGGGAACAGCATCCATCTTCATACGGAAGTGAGACAGACCTACGTCATGGATCACATCTCTTGAACCGATGATCAATTTAACGGGTTTGCCTTTTACGAGGTACATGGTTTGCTCCATTACCACATCATCGTGCGCCAATTCATCTTCCCAGATCAAACCTAAACTGTTAGATGCATTGTCAATATTCTTGTAATATTTTTTACCGAAAGAACCATCTTTACCCGGGTAACGATAGATCCATCCGAATTGCTTTCCTGTTACTTCTACCACCATTGCATTTTGAGGGGGTTCGCCTGTAAAGAGGAACCAGTTACGCAAACCGATCACAACCAATACTGTTAATGCAATCGCAGGAATAACTGTCCAGATGATCTCCAGTTTATTGTTGTGAGGGAAGAAGAATACTTTACGTGTATCACTTTCCTGGTATTTATAAGCAAACCAGAAAAGAATGATCTGGGTAATAATGAATACGATACCGGTAACAGCCAATGTAACCCATAACATGGAGTCAACACGTGCACCTTCTACACTGGCAGCATCCTGAACCAATAAGGTCTTGCCATAGTACAGTTCATTACAATACCATACACCGATCAGACCCAATACCAGAAAACCGATCATCAGGAATCCATTGATCTTATTGTTCTGCTTACGGCTAACTTCTTCTCCTTTCAGTACTGAAACATATTCACTTGCTTTCGCGATCTGGAAGATCACCACGAAGATCAGTACGATTACGGCTGTTGTTAAAAACATTGTCATAATGCTATCAGTATTTATTCAATTTGATCCGCGTTGGCGGGCAAATTTTTAAATTTTCAAATTTCAAATTCCTACTACACTTGGTGAATCACACTCTCTTTCAAGAAAGGATGATATTTCGGAACCAATGGTTTTTTAGTCAACGCTTTTCCTACACCCAAGATCATCATACCCACAAACAAACTCAGAATTCCAAAATCTAACCAACCTAAAGTCACGTGTTCTTTAGACAAACTACCCATCACCATTTGGTAAAAATCAATCCAATGCCCAAAGATGATCAATACTGCCATAAAAGTTACAAGTGTGTAATTTCTCTTCGCTGAGCGTTTCATCAGGATCAACAAAGGACACAAGAAGTTGATGATGAGGTTCAAGAAGAAGATTCCTTTATATGGACCTTGTACTCTGTGTTTGAAGTAAACTGTTTCTTCAGGAATATTTGCATACCAGATCAGCATGTACTGAGAGAACCATAAGTAGGTCCAGAAAATAGAGAATGCAAACATGAACTTACCGATATCATGCAGGTGTTCCTGAGAAGTTAATTCAAGGTATCCTTTGTTCTTCAGGTAAATTACCCAAAGAGCGATCAATGACATACCGGATACAAATGAGCTTGCAAAAGTATACCAGCTATACATGGTAGAATACCAATGCGCATCGATACTCATCATCCATAACCAAGGAACAGTAGAACCTACGGTTAATGCAAACCATACAGTAAATAATGCAGCACGAACTGTATTTCTCCAGATAAAGCTTGCGCCTTTTTCTGCATCCATTGGAGCTTCATCTGCTTCACTGCTCAACTGACGCATTCTCCATCCTAAGATGCTCCAGAGACCGATGGTCAATGTAGTCCAAACGATGAAGAATACAGGATTCAAGAATCCTGCTTTTCCTTTCAGGATCGGATCATTGGCAACCGCTTCACTATCTAACCAATGATAGATATGGTGCTTATGTCCAACAACAACATAGATCAAAACTGCAAACGTAATAGCACCGAAAATAGGTACCATGGTAGAAATCGCTTCCGGAATACGACGGAATGACTGCTGCCATCCACCCATTGCCATGGTAGTAACACAGATAAAGAACATACTCGCATTACAAACCAGTGTCCAGAAAATGGTATTGTACATCAGTGTACCCCAGAAAATGGTTTGCTCATGTTCATCAGAACTGAAACCTTTGATCACGAGTCCGGCGATCAGCGCTACAAGACCTACACCAATCAAGGCATAAGACCATGTTTTCATTTTTCCGGGTATCTCAAATTGCGTTTTGATAGATGCCATTTTTATTCTTTTAATCATTCTTCCGGGCTAAAGTCCGGAGCTATTTGAAATCAATTATTATTTAGCGGCAGTTGTTGTTGAGGCAGCTGCTTTTGCTTCTTTTTGTTTGTTCTTGATGTACTTGATCACCATCCAGCGTTGCTTACGGCTTAACTGAGATGCATAAGAACCCATCATGTTCTTTCCATAGGCTACAGAGTAGAACATTTGTCCATCAGGCATTGCTTCATATTTAGCATCACCTACCAACGTAGCAGGTTTCGCAGCATATGGACCATTACCATCTTTGTACAATGGGCCGTTACCATCCAATTTATTGCCATGACAAATACCACAATTGATCTGATACAAACGCTCAGCTTCGATGGTCTCCACTTCACTCATTGTATCGATCGGATTAGGTACTGCTTTTGATGCGTTGTAGTTAGTAGTATCACCCGGAGCATCTTTTGCAATATGGAAAGGCAATTCAGCACCTCTTGGCATGGTACCTTCAACAGGCATTGCTGTGTAATGAATTCCTTTCTCAGTCAGATTGCTATAATCTGCATAAGATTCGTAGGCACGGCTATAAGCCATATCAGGCATATAAATAGTACCGGGCGTACGCTTAACATCACTACATGCTACGATGGTAGTTGCAGTGGCAGCAAGAGCTATGATCAGTAATTTCTTCATCTTCTTTCTTATTCAAAAATTAAGCAGCAACGATTTCTTTGTTTTCAAACGGCATTTCGTCTTTGTCGTAACGACCTAACCACCAACCATCTTCAGCGATCTGAACATCTGTTTCAACTGCACCATTGCTGGCAAGGAATGCTTTCAGATCATCAGTATTGGTTTTATCGGTACACTCGATCACCATTACAAACAGATCATCTGTTGCACGTGGATGGAAATGATGTTTTTTCACAAAAGGAGCCAGTTGGCACAGGTAGCAGAAAGTCAGTACCATTCCTACCGCAGCAAACAATACAGTCAACTCGAACATGATAGGAACCCATGCAGGTAATGCAAAGTGAGGTTTACCACCAATGTTCAAAGGCCAGTCGCGGGTAAAGATCCAACTGATACAGCTCAATGCTGTTGTTGTACCGGTAATACCATAGATGAAACCTGCAGTATGCAAGCTAGTCTCTCTCAAGCCCAGTGCGTGATCCAATCCATGTACCGCAAATGGTGTGTAAACATCATGGATCTTGTAACCTGACGTACGAACTTTCTTCACCGCAGGAAACAATACTGCTTCATCATCAAAACAGCCGACTACGAATTTCTTTTTTGCCATTTTTATTGCTTTTAGCTTTTAGCTGCTAGCCGCTAGCTTTTATTTCTTGCCTGTTTTACCAGGCCTTTATACAATTCTTTTATGCCAGTTCTCACTACTCACTCTTAGTGATGAGCTTGTTCATGTACAAACTCTTCCAATTTCTGCTCTTCGATATTGCCCATCTTATTTTTATATCCTTCACCAGTTGTTTTCAATACATACTTGATCTCTGCGATCGCGATCACAGGGAAGTATTTCGCGAAGAGGAAGAAGCAGGTAAAGAACAGTCCGAATGTACCGGCATAGAAACCGATCTCCCAGATAGTTGGGCTATAGTATACTGACCAGCTTGATGGTAAGTAATCACGATACAATGAAGTAACGATGATCACAAAACGCTCAAACCACATACCGATGTTAACAATGATACTCATGAAAAAGGTCACAAACAGGTTTCTTCTCATTTTGCGGAACCAGAAGATCTGCGGACTCAATACGTTACAAGCCATCATACCCCAGTAGCTCCATCCATAAGGACTGAACAGGTAAGCACGGCTATACCAGAATGTGTAACCTTCATATTTGTTTTGGCTGTACCAACCCATGAATAACTCAGTGAGGTAGGCAACACCCACAATAGAACCTGTTAATACGATCACCTTGTTCATCGCTTCAATGTGACCCATGGTGATGTAGTCTTCCATTCCGAATACTTTACGAACGATCACCATTAGTGTTTGTACCATCGCAAATCCGGAGAAGATCGCACCCGCAACGAAGTATGGCGGGAAGATAGTTGTATGCCAACCCGGAATTACTGAAGTAGCGAAGTCAAAGGATACGATCGTGTGTACTGACAATACAAGTGGTGTACTCAAACCGGCCAGAACCAGTGAGAGACTCTCATGACGCTGCCAGTGTTTGGTAGAACCTGTCCAACCGAAAGAAGCGATACCATACAAACGCTTACGCAGTTTAGTAAAGGCGCGATCACGAACAGTTGCAAAGTCAGGGATCAAACCGGAATACCAGAATAAAAGAGATACAGTAAAGTAAGTAGAGATCGCAAATACGTCCCACAATAGTGGAGAGTTAAAGTTCACCCACAAAGGACCACGTGTGTTTGGATAAGGAAGTACGAAGAAAGCCATCCATACACGACCCATGTGGAAGATCGGGAACTGACCCGCACACATTACCGCGAAGATGGTCATCGCTTCCGCAGCACGGTTCACACCTGTTCTCCAACCCTGACGGAACAATAACAAGATCGCTGAGATCAGTGTACCCGCGTGACCGATACCTACCCACCATACGAAGTTGGTGATATCCCAACCCCATCCGATGGTCTTATTCAGGTTCCACTGTCCAATACCGTAAGTCACCTCACGATAAACGCTGTATACACCAAACAACAAAAGGGCTACAGAGATATAAAAACCAATGTACCATAATTTGGTAGGCTTGGCTTCAATAGGCTTAACGATGTCTTCAGTTACCTGATGGTAAGTTTTGTCACCGTACACCAACGGTTCTCTAAGCTGTGATTCGTACTTTAAATGCATCTGGTCTTATTTTGGTCCATGGACCATGGTTGATGGTCCATAGTTATTTTAGATCTTTTGTCAATGGTGAATTGTGAATGGTGAAAAATTGACAATTCACAATTCACCATTCACTCTTATGCGTGTTCTGCTTCTTTTTTAGTTTCATGCTTTCCTTCACCATGAGCCGATTCTGTGTTACGCACTTTCGCTAAGTAAGTAACACCCGGTAATACGTGCAGTTGCTCCAATACATAGAACTGACGATTTGGATTTTCGGTTCTCACCATGGTAATGGCGCTATGCTTATCGTTTGCATTACCAAAAGTGATAGCGTTGGTAGGACATGCCTGCTGACATGCTACTTTGATATCGCTGTCTACCATAGGTCTGCTTTCTTTCTTTGCTTTCAACTTGCTCTCTTGTAAACGCTGTACGCAGAATGAACATTTTTCGATCACACCACGTGAACGTACAGTTACATCCGGATTCAGTACCATGCGGGTCAAATCATCATTCATGTTCAACACCACATCGTTCACAATACCTTCCTGGTTGTTACCGAAGCTATCTGATCCAGTGTAGTCTGACCAGTTAAAGCGACGTACTTTATATGGACAGTTGTTCGCACAATATCTGGTACCGATACAACGGTTATAAGTCATTTGGTTGATACCTTCTGAGCTGTGGTTGGTAGCTGCTACCGGACAAACGTTCTCACAAGGAGCATTATCACAGTGCTGACACATCAAAGGCTGGAATACTACATTTGGATTATCCATATCACCACTGTAATAACGGTCGATACGTAACCAATGCATTTCATGTCCGCGTAATACTTCCGGCTTACCTACAACAGAAACGTTGTTCTCAGCATTACAAGCCACCACACAAGCACCACAACCGGTACAAGTGTTCAGGTCTACGCTCATGCCCCATTTGATACCCGGTCTGTCGAACACAGGATAAATGGTACCCTGACTTTCGAATTTCTCCAATCCGCCCCAAGGCTTCAATTCATGATCACGCTCTTCACGGATCTCTGTTGGATGTTTCTTATAGTCGGCCAGTGTCAATTCTTTCATTACCTCGGTACGATTACCTTGAGTGGTATCATAACGATTGTGTGTTTGCGTCAATGCAACCGGATATTTTTCGCCGGTTACAGTGATCTCAACACTGCTATTGCTAAAGCTTACCACACCATTGCTGATGCTTGCCATTGGGAAGGCATTTTGTCCAACACCGGCAGCTGCTTTACCAATATTATTGCTGCGTCCATATCCTACTGCGATACCGATGGTATCAGGATGTGTACCCGGGATGATCAATACAGGCAGTGAAATTTCTTTGCCATTAGCAGATACTTTCACCACTTTCTTCGGAGGATTCACTTCATACGCATCCGCTTGTCCGCCATTATTCAAATCGATATCCAAAATAGTTCTCGCCAATGCAGGAGAAACAATTACATAGTTGTCCCAAGTAGCACGTGTTACCGGATCCGGTAATTCTTGTAACCATGGGTTAGAAGCACCTTGTCCGGCACCGATACCTACTTTTTCATACAACACCAATTCATACTTACCACCTTTCTTACCAGATGTAGCAGCAGCAACAGCAGCACCTACCGCAGCTCCGTTGAAAGAGCCGGGCTTAGTAGCTGATTCACCTAAACTGATCACACCATCTTGCAATGCTTTATCCCAACCGGTTTGTCCGCCCAGTTTAGCACTCCAGAAATTCTTTAGGTAAGCGAGGTAATCAGCCGTATTACCACTCCACTTCAGCAGGCTATCTTGCCACTGTCGTGTTTTGAATAAAGGATAAATAGTAGGTTGGATGAAAGAGAAATGACCGGTTTTTGCTTCTGCATCACCCCAGCTTTCCAGGTAGTGATGATCCGGTACTACGAACTTGCACAGTTCAGCAGTCTCATCCATTTTAGAAGCAAAAGAAACAGTAGTTCTTACTTTTTTCAGTCCGGCTTTGAATTTCTCAGCGTCGAACCAAGTGTAAGCAGGGTTTGCACCATACACCAATAAAGTATTTACGATCCCTGCATTCATGTCTTCCACCAATCTCACAAAATCAGCATCAACACCTGCACGCTGGTGATTCAGCACACCCCAGTTGATGGTAGTTCCACCGGCACCAATCGCGTTATTGATCGCATTCACAATGATCTGAACATTCACATCATTGCTTCCTGCTACCACCAATGCAGCACCTTTATTTTCATTCAGCGCTTTCGCAGCTTTTTCAATACCGGCTTTCAGTTTTGCATCACTGATACCTGTTACACCCTGACCATTTACTGCACTTAATAAAGCGGCAGCGATGGCACCTGTTTCAGATGGACGGTGTAAATATTTTTCATCAGCATTAGAACCGGTCAGAGAAGCTACAGATTCAAAATGAATGTGCTTGCTCATGCTTGGGTTCTTCTCATCGATCTTTTTACCGGTAGCATATTGTTTAGAGAATTCAACCGGACTCAACCAGGTACCGAGGAAATCAGCACCCAAGCTCACGATCGCTTTTGCATTCTCAAAATGATAAGAAGGAATACCACGAACACCATAAGTAGCTTCATTGGCCTGCAACATCGCGCTGTAAGAAACAGCATCATATGTTACGTGGCGGCTACCCGGATTCTTAGCGAGGAATTCAGCAATGATTGCTTTAGTTGATGGAGAAGTGATGGTGCTGGTCAAAATCACAACATTACCACCTACTGCACCTGCTAATGCTTTATCAATAGCTTCGAACGTTACCTCTTTACCATCGATGGTAGGGAAACGTAAACGAGCAGTATCGTAAAGGTCTAATACAGAAGCCTGAACACGGGCAGAAGTACCGCCTTTAGTGATCGGGCTCAGATCATTACCTTCAATTTTAATAGGACGACCATCACGCACTTTCGCTAAAACGCTTACCACATCACCATCTTGAACATAAGTGGTTGCATAGTAATTAGAGATACCCGGAACGATATCTTCCGGCTTATTAGCAAAAGGAATGGCTTTCTTTACGGGCATTTCACAACTAGCAGCTACGGCAGCAGCAGCAGTACTAAAACCCAGGTACTTCAGAAAGTCTCTGCGCGGAGCAGCTGTTTCCAGGAAACTCTTGCTTTCATCACCTACAAAAGGCAACTCTTCCTTGAATTCGTCTTTTACTTCTTTATTGTAAGCCTCAGACTGATTCAGCTCTCCAAAACTTTGCCAGTACTTTTTTTCCATTGTATTAGTTTGAAAATTTGTCCCGACCAAGTCGGGATGAAAATTCGAATGATCGTTATCCTCTCATCCTAACTTTCTTTCGGTACAATATCTAAATCTTAATTCTAATTGAGTTCTATTCTGCCTTACACAGAACGATTAATAGTGACATTTCTGACATTCAGTGCCACCGATCGCTTCCACAGTAACACCTTTGGTGCTATCCATTTTTCCGCTCTTCAGATCCTGATGGTATTTCTCGTAAATGCTATAGAAACCGTTGTCTTTAAACTGCACTTGTGTTTCGCGGTGACAGTTGATACACCAGCCCATGCTCAAATCGCTGAACTGTTTTACTTCACCCATTTTCTGGATTTCACCATGACAAGTCTGACACTCAACCTTACCCGCTTTTACGTGCTGAGAGTGGTTGAAGTATACGTGATCAGGCAGGTTGTGGATACGAACCCACTCAATGGGTTTTGCTTTTGAAGGATCCCAAGGTTTACCGGGTTCAAAACCTGCGTATTTGTATAATTTTTGAATTTCAGCTGTACCATTGATCTCTTCACCGTCTTCAGTGTACATTTTTTCACCATTGTACTCATTGATTGACATGTGACAGTTCATACAAACATTCACAGAAGGAATGGTAGCTTGTTTGCCCTGATATACACCGGTATGACAATACTGACAGTTGATTTGATTGATACCTGCGTGTACTTTATGCGAATAATAAATAGGCTGTTCAGGCTGATAATCTTTGCTACGACCCAATGCCATGGCACCTTTTGAAGTCAGGTAACCACCCACTACGAACAAGACCACAGTGATCATAGCGATATAGCTCTTGTTTCTCCAGAAAGGAACCGGCTCAATCGGGCTGTGACCTTCACGCTCGTCTGCCAATTTCTTCAGATTCGCGTTCACTTGCAATAAGATCAGGGCTACAACAGCCAGGATCAGGGTGAGGATACCAAATAATAAGGTATTATCACTTTCCGCAGCGGCAGCAGCATTCGGATCAGCAGCACCACCGGCAGCACCCGCAGCTCCAGGAGCAGGAACTGAGTTAATATAAGTGATGATCGCACCGATTTCCTCGTCAGTCAGACTAGGAAACTGGTTCATCGCTGTTTTATTCCACTGATTGTACAGGTCATTCGCGTACTTATCACCTGTTTTCAGGAAAGCGGCACTGTTCCTGATCCAAGAATACAAATTAGCCTTATTAGGCCAGCGATCTTCCACACCAGCCAGAGCCGGACCGGTAGAAGGCTTATGTACCTGGTGACAGGACGCACAATTGGTAGTAAAAAGAGCTTTACCATCTTGCGCAGAAACTATATTCACTGTTGAAAAACCCAAGAAAAGGAGTGCACTGAGCAGGCAAATCTTGGTTATGTGTCTAAAAGATATCATATACACAAACGTGGTTCTTGGTGTGGAAAAATATCCGTGAACGGCTGCAAAAATATGACAGGATGCTGACAAAAACCAAACCTTGTAGAATTTTTTTTATCCTTATCTGGCTTGTGTTTCAGCGAATTGATGCATTTCGGACAAAATGAATGTCATGCTTTACTGCACATATTTGAAATGACACTGAAGACACGGAAGAACAATGAATAAGAAAATATTTCTGTGTACTTCTGTGCTTTCAGGGGCAAAAAAAACAAAACATGAAAGTTTCCTCCTCTTTTTATCGCATTTTTGGCGCATGTTTCGTCGCCTGAAAGAAAAATGGAAGCTCACTTGGACCGGTTTCGTACTCGTTTTCACCACATTTGCCCTCGGCGGAAGTCTCTGTGGTTATGCAGGAAAGAAGCTCATGGTCTTCACTTCTTTGGATAAAGGACCTCTTTATTATGTTATCTATATCATTCTGGTTACCATCATCTGGCCTATTTGTGTGCTGACGGTCAGCATCCCCATGGGACAATTCCCTTTCTTCAAAAATTACCTGGCGAAGATGTGGAAGAGGATTTCGGGGAGGAAGAGGAGTGAAAAGGAAGAAGTGAAAGGTGAAACGGAAGTCCATGGACCATGGACCATAGACCATGGACAAAATCCAAATCAGACACCTGACATCAAACGCATTGCCATCTTCGCCTCGGGTGCGGGGAGTAATGCGGCAAAGATCATTGAGCATTTAAAAAACCATCCTGCTATTCAGGTTGGATTGATTGTTTGTAATAAACCCGGAGCGGGTGTCATCCAGATTGCGGCAACGCATAACATTCCGGTATTGATGATCGAAAAAGAAAAGTTCTTTCGTGGTGACGCATATGTAGATGAGATCAAACACCAAAGCAAAATTGACTTCATTATTTTGGCGGGTTTCTTATGGAAAGTTCCTGTTGCACTCATTCAAGCATACCCCAATCATATCATTAATATACATCCCGCACTATTGCCCAAATATGGTGGCAAGGGAATGTACGGCATGCATGTACATGAAGCCGTGATCAATGCAGGTGAAAAGGAAAGTGGTATCACTATTCATTATGTCAACGAACATTTTGATGAAGGAGAACCCATTTTTCAAGCTCGCTGTAACGTCACCAATGATGATACTCCTGAAACATTAGCACAAAAGATTCATCAATTAGAACATGAACACTTTCCAAAAATTGTAGAAAGCGTTGTGCTTGCTTAGATGTCTTGATGACTTTATTCCTTTCTTCATTAAAATTATTCCTCCGTTACTTGCATAAACCAATTATTCCCTCTACTTTGTTCCGTTAGCACAAGGCCTGTGTGTTGAATGAATAGCATTTAAACATCTACTTCATGAAGAAGTATGATGTTCACTATAACCCTTAACCAGCATGAAACACACGCCTTTGCGTAATGCCTTTCTATTGGCATGCGGGATCGTTATTCTCTTTTTAATTTTCTGGGAAACCTATTTAAGATCAACCGGTATTGGCATCTCCTATGATGATGGTCCGGAATTATGGACACATAAACGTTCTCTTGTAACGAAACAACAAGAGTATGCAACCGTATTGATCGGATCTTCAAGAAATAAATATGATCTGGATATTGAAACATGGAGATCATTGACAGGTGAAGATGCCATTCAACTTGCCTTTGAAGGCACTTCTCCCATGCCCGTGTTGGATGATCTGGCCAATGACACGCTGTTCAAAGGAAAATTAATGATCGATGTAACAGAGATGCTCATGTTTTCAGCTAATCCGGAAGACTCACGATTAGCGAAAAAAGGACTTGATTACTATAAAAATATTACCCCGGCACAATGGTTCAGCTTTCAACTCAACAAGCCGTTGGAATCACAGTTTGTTTTTTTAGAGCGCGATTATTTTTCGATCAAAGCACTTTTAAAAAGAATAGATATTCCTTCGCGAGCAGGCATGGAAAAAGAACCGCTCTTTCCAATTGATTTCGGAAGAATCAATTTTGATCGTCAAAATAAAATGTCAGATAAATTTTTGAAGGAAGTCACCATTCAGGACAGTGTAAAAAATATCTGGTCTTATTATAGCAAAATGGGAGCGAAACAACCTCCACCTACACAACAATCCATCGACTCTATATTTCTGGTGATACAAAAAGATGTACAAAAAATTACAACAAGAGGTGGCAAAGTAATTTTTGTAAGAACACCCTCAAGTGGTTTATTCCTCCAGATAGAACAACAGATTTTTCCAAGAGAACATTTCTGGAACAGAATACTTAGCATGACCGGTGCTCCGGGTATTCACTTTATGGATTATCCAGAACAACAATTGATTTGTCCTGAAGACTCCCATCTTTCCCCAACTGATGCCATTACTTACACAAAAAGTTTGGTGAAGATTCTTGAAACTGAGAAAGGATGGAGTTTCCCTAACAAAACAAAAAGCAATTAATTACCACCACCCAACTACTATTTTATGGTTTTCAATTCATATACATTCATCGTTTTCTTTCTTGTGATGATGGGATTGTACAATCTTCCCATTTCTTGGAAATCCAGAAAGATTATTTTGCTACTGGGCAGTTATC
This sequence comes from Sediminibacterium sp., assembly GCA_965279585.1. Classification (GTDB taxonomy): domain Bacteria; phylum Bacteroidota; class Bacteroidia; order Chitinophagales; family Chitinophagaceae; genus Sediminibacterium. The sequence continues at coordinate 3,292,639 of OZ257248.1, forward strand.
TTTTTTATGCAGCTTGGAATCCACCATTCATCTTATTACTTTGGCTATCTACGGTTGTTGATTTTTTTGTAGGCCGTGCACTCTACACACAAGAGAACAAAGCCAAAAAGAAATTACTACTTGTAATCAGTCTGATCGGTAACCTCGGTATGCTTTGCTTCTTCAAGTACGGAGCATTTCTACTCGAGAATTTTGTAACTGTTGTCAATGCGTTGGGTATGGATTATCATCCTGCCAAGCCTAATATCATTCTTCCTGCAGGTATTTCTTTTTATACATTCACTACGCTTTGTTATACGATCGACATGTATAAAAAAGAAAGTAAACCGGTGAAGTCACTTCTTGATTTTTCACTCTTTGTTACTTTCTTCCCGCATCTTGTTGCAGGTCCGATTGTTCGTCCACCCCAACTGGCACCGCAATTTGAATCACCTAAAAAAGCAACAGCTCAACAGATCTATGAAGGCTTATTTCTTTTGTCATTGGGCTTGTTCATGAAAGTTGTATTGGCAGATGGCATGCTGGCCTCACCTGCCGATACCGTATTCGGTGCGCAAAAATCACTACATACACTCGACGCATGGCTGGGTGTACTCTCATTTTCAGGTCAGATCTTTTTTGATTTTGCCGGCTATTCTACTTGTGCCATCGGCGTAGCTGCTTGTATGGGTTTTACATTACCTGAAAACTTTAAATATCCTTATGCGGCCACCGGATTTTCTGATTTCTGGAGACGATGGCATATTACTTTATCAGCCTGGTTACGAGATTATTTATACATACCGATCGGTGGTAATAGAAAAGGCCCATTCAGAACCTATATCAATTTAATGATCACGATGTTACTGGGTGGTTTATGGCATGGTGCCAACTGGACATTTGTAGTGTGGGGTGCATTACATGGCTTATACCTCTGTATTGAAAAACTGATTCAAGATATATCGAAGAAAAGCAGTCTGGATGAAAATGGATCTGTTGTATTATCTGATCAAAAGAAAAGTATGTCATGGGGATTCATGAAAGCCATGTTTGTATTCTTTCTGGTAAATGTAACCTGGGTATTTTTCCGCGCACCGGATTTTACAGGTGCGTGGCGTTTACTCTTATCGATGTTTTCAGATGTTACTGATAGCATAGCGATATTATCATCACTGGATGTGATTGTGGTAACGATCGTAATTATATTAATGGTTTTATTTCACTGGCGTATGCGCAATACCAGTGTACTACAAGCTGCTGCAAAAATGCCGGCATGGTTACTAGGTATTGTATGGTCTGCTATGCTCATTTTATTAATACTGAGTCAAGAGAGCAGTGGTTCTTTTATTTATTTCCAGTTTTAACATAGACAAGAATAAATGAGATGTTCCCTATTGGATATCTCATTTATTCTTCCGAAATTTAAGCAACAACAGGTCTTATCATCGCCAGGCTTTTTCCAATCGCTACAGTGTTTTGAAACAAGATTCAATCAACAAAACCAATCGATATGGAAACAGGAACTTCGCCGTACCAATACACCATGGCCACACGTGGCATTCTGGGTGGATTGTTTGTAGGGATCGGCACCACCGTCATCAATCTTGCTTTTGATCTGATCTACCGTAAAATAACCGGTTATGAATTTGCGGAATGGGTCAACATCAACTCTATTATTTACTTTACCATTCCCACTTTAGTGGCTGCAGGTATTGTATATGCTGCCATGGTCGAATACCTGAAAAAAGGAGCGATACTCTACACGTTGCTTTGCATCTGCTTGGTCACAATAGTTGCCTTCATCCCACTTGGACCTAACATGATGCCAACCGGTGAACCATTGCCATCCAGCGCACGCGGACTCACCATGGGTATTGAAATTATCACAGGCATTTCCGGCTGTTTTGCCCTCCCCTATTTTGCCAAGCATCCGGATGTTTGGGGCTAGAGAATGATGAATGTCGAATATCGAATATCCAATGATGAAGTGAAGCAGAATCACTCTTCATCACTGGACATTCAATATTGAATATTGAGCATTTCTAAAGCTCTACTCGTCGCATCTCATCCGTTGCAGTTTTCTGTTTTGCGGCTTTGCCGGTTTTCCCGAAACGATAAGTGAAGGAAACAGTGAATACACGGCTGTCTCTACGAAGAATAAAATATTCATCTGCATTGAGAAAATCAGTCATCCCTTCCATCCAAAAAGTGCGGAAAATATCTCTGATTGAACAACGAAGTGTACCACTATTTTTCATTACAGGCATAGATAGTCCCGCATTCAATTGTCCGAATGGATATAATAACTCCTGCAGATCATTTCGGGAACGACCCGTATAAGTTCCTGATAATTCCCCGGTGATTTTTTTACTGATACGAAACTGATTGTTCATATTGATCGTCAACTGTGAAATATCCGAGCGATAATTATTCCATACATAACCGATCAACTTCTTGTATGTATAGATCGCTTCTGTATTCAGCGACCACCATCTGGCAGGCTTTGTGGTAAGCATACTTGAGAAAGTAAAGTTGTGCATTCTCCCGACATTTCCTTGCGTATACACCAATGAGCCATCCGGATCAGTTAAAAACAACTGTGAGAAATAATCACGGATCAGGGAGTAAGAGATAGTAGTGTGAAGCAGTTGCTTGTACTGATGCGACAATTCAAAATTCCAAGTGAACTGCGGTCTGAAAAAAGGATTCCCTCTTTCCAATGTGTACTTATTGATGATGTTCACAAAAGGATTCAATCGTTGAAAAGAAGGACGGTCAATACGCCTACCTACAGATAATGAAAATGTATGGATAGAGTCTGCTTCATAAGTAATAAAACCGGATGGGAATAATCCGCTATAGTTTCTGCTAAAAGAAGAATCTTTCACCACTACATTCCCTAACTGATTGGCATCATAAGCTGTGTATTCATAACGCAAACCCGCTTGCAAAGTGAGCTTTTTGAATTTCTGCTCATACATACCATATGCTGCATGAATCTTTTCTGAATATAAAAAGTGATTGCTCATGCCATAATTGGGTTGCCATGGTGCATTATTGATACTCATGCTGTAGGCAGCATCATTATCTGTATCGATCTTAGAAGTTTTTACACCGGCATCCAACTTAGACTGCTTGCTGAGATCAGCAGAATAGTTAGCGGTCATTGAAACAATATTGATCAGCGAAGGAATGAAGCCTTGGGTAGACTCTGTATAACCCATACTACCGGTTCTATCGCTACGAAATAATTGTTCGTTACTTAGATCATACCGGGCAGCATCTACATCAATGTTTAATTGTGTTGTTTTTGAAAGCTTATGTCTGCTACCAATACCAATGGTTCCGGTAGTAAACTTATTCTCTGAATTGGCTATTGTTGAAACTGAAGAATCAATCACACCTTGGGGTGTTAACCAATCTGCTGTTGCTGTATTTCTTCCTTTACGATTGATCAATGAACCGGAGAATGAAAAAACAAAGCTGAGTTTATCTGTAGCAGCATATTCTGTACCGTAGCGTACTGTATGATTCAACGCTTTATTATTGAATACAGTCGGCTGTTCCAAAATGGCAGTAGGATTACCTGCTGCGTCGAAATAGGTTCTTAGTGCGTAAATATCTGTTTTGGTCTTGGAATAATTAAAGCCGTAAGAAAAATAATGACTCCATTTATTATAGCGATAGTTCAACAACAAAGACGGATTGGTTCTTGGAAACCAACCCAACGCCGCGGCCAATGTGATATTACCATTGAAACCGATCTGCTTACTTCTTTTTGTTTTGATATTGATAATGCCTGAATTACCGGCTGCGTCATATTTCGCTGATGGATTGGTGATCAGTTCAATTTTATCTACCTGTGAGGTATTCATGGAGTTGAGCAAATTGATCAAATCAGCTCCTTGCAAGTAAGTCGGCTTATCATCAATCAACACCAATACACCGGATTTATTACGCAAGCTGATACCATTATTACGGTCGATCATTACTCCCGGCGACTTTTCCAACAATTCCACCACAGTTGTCCCACTATTCGTAGGCGATGCATCAGGGTTTACAATGAGCTTGCCTTGTTCTCTTTGAATAAAAGGTTTGGTAGATTGAACAACTACTTGTGTTAATTCAGAAACACTTACTTTCAATTGCACTTCCAGATACACATCTGATTTCTCCAAGATCACTTTAGGAAGTGTTTGCTCCGTATAACCCGTAAAAGAAGCTTTGATCTCATAAGTACCTTTAGTCATCTTGTCTAATACAGCTTCCCCATTTTTTTTACTGATCACAGAACGAATACTCTTTCCTTGATCCATCAACTCCACAACAGCCCCTTCAATAGGCAACTGTTTTTCATCTGCTACTTTTACAATGATTTGATATTGCTGCGCATAGAGTGATGCTGACAATACACACAAGAATCCTAATAAGATAAATATCCTTTTCTTCATAGCGGGTTGAATGGATAACAAATATCTATTCAAAGAAATGACTAGCAAGGCAGAAGATATACCATGGTACTGATAAAAGGATATACGGTTGATGTCAGGTCCTTTCGTGATAAGAACGAAAAAAGACGAGACGGTTTTTTACATGGTCATTGGTCCATAGACCATGGACCATGGTCTATGGACTAGAAACTACTTCTTGCACGTATTCACCCCCACCAACGTATACAGCGGACAAAAACTAATCACAGAAGTTGCTAAAAAGATACCGCCAAGTACAATAAGTACGGTACCCCAAGTACCGGCTACTGTTCCTGTGAAATATAAGCCGGCGAAAACGATCGCCAATAGCACACGAATGATTCTGTCTGTGTTACCCATGTTTGCTTTCATATAGAAGTGTTTAGTTAACGAGATTGAAAAAACCGTACGATCAGCCATACGAATGTCACACACATCACACAAACCAAAACCAATCGTAGCCATTTTGATTTCATGTTACAAGGTACTCATTAGGTGGGTACTATTTTATGATAATTGTCATGTGAATGGTGAATTGCCAATGGTGAATGATGAAAAAATGTGTCCTCAAAAGCCAGCCCCTTTTCCATACTCACTACTGACTATTCACTACTCACCAATTCAACATTGACCATTCACCATTCACAATTCACACCCCTCTCCACCGATTAATCCCACACAATTCCCTACTTCGATTTATATTCGAACTTATTCCAATCACTAACTATTTGCTTATTATGAAAAAGATTTTACTGGGTTGTATTGCATTGAGCATTGCAACCGGCATCATCGCTCAACGTCCAGCAGGACCTGCTACCGGTACTCCTGCAACAACACCTGCAGCCGGTGCTGCTGATCCTAAATTAGCATCCTTTAATATTCCATTTAACCCGGATGCAACTGTTACTTCTGAACATGAAGCTACTATCAAAGGTGTTAAGGTTCCCTACAAAGCAACAGTAGGTACCATGCCTGTTTGGGATAAGGATGGTAAAATTGAAGCGGGTGTTTTCTTTACTTACTATGAAAGAACTGATGTAAAAGACAAATCAACACGTCCACTACTGATCTCTTTCAATGGCGGACCCGGTACTGCTGCATTATGGATGCAGATCGGTTATACCGGGCCGCGTATCTTGAATATCGATGATGAAGGTTATCCTATTCAGCCCTATGGCATGAAAGACAATCCACATTCTGTTTTGGATGTATGTGATATTGTATATGTAGATCCCGTAAACACCGGTTTCTCTCGCCCGATCAGTAAAGACGTCCCCACCGCCAGATTCTTTGGTGTACGTGCAGATGTGCAATACCTCGCTGAGTGGATCAATACCTTTGTTACACGCATGAACAGATGGGCTTCCCCCAAATACCTGATCGGTGAAAGCTATGGTACCACACGTGTTTCAGGGCTGGCACTCGAATTACAAAACGCACACTGGATGTTTCTGAATGGTGTGATCTTAGTGTCTCCTACCACATTGGGTATTGAAAGAAGTCCAAGAGAAGCCGCTGCATTACGTTTACCTTATTACGCAGCAACTGCTTGGTACCATAAAAAACTACCTGCTGATCTGCAGAAAAAAGATCTGACAGATATGTTACCCGAAGTAGAGGCATTTACGATGAATGAATTGATCCCTGCCATCAACAAAGGATGGTTATTGGGCGATGCAAAAAGAAAAGAGATCGCTGCAAAAATGGCTCGCTATTCCGGTATCAATGAGAAAGTGATCTTACAAAATAACCTTGATGTTGCTACCAACTTATTTTGGAAAGAATTATTACGTGAAGAAGGTTTTACCGTTGGCCGTCTCGACTCTCGCTACAAAGGCATCGATAAAAAAGACGCAGGTGAAGCTCCAGATTACAATTCCGAATTGTTATCATGGGAACATTCTTTCACACCTGCTATCAATATGTACTTACGTGAAGAATTGAAATACAAAACCGATCAGCGTTACTATGTATTCGGACCGGTAAATCCATGGGATCGTACCAACGACAGAACAGGAGATAACCTCCGCACTGCGATGGCTGAAAATCCATTCTTACACGTACTCGTACAATCAGGCTACTATGATGGTGCTTGTGATTATTTCAACGCGCAATACAACCTCTGGCAAATGGATCCCAGCGGACGATTAAAAGATCGCATGAGCTGGGAGGGTTACCGCAGCGGACACATGATGTACCTGCGCAAGGAAGATTTAGAGAAAAGTAATAATAACTTGAGAAACTTTATCAAAAGAACGATTGCAAAGCCAGGTACACCAGCGAAATACTAGCAATTTTTTAGTGAGTAGTCAGTAGTCAGTAGTGAGTAATCATTTATTAAAAACCACTGACTACTCACTATTCACTTTTACAGAATATGCTACTAACTATGGACTATGGACCATCGACTATAAACTACTCTCCATATACACCACCCCCGGCAAAGGATTCTCATAATACGCATTGATCACTTTGAAGCCGTATTGTTCGTAGAGTTTGATGGCTGGCTGAAGTCTTTCCAAGGTATCAAGACGCATGGATGTATATCCCAATTGATGAGAGGCTTCTAACAATTGCTCTACCAATGCTCTTCCAATACCATACTTTCTAAATGCAGGTTTTACATAGAGACGTTTCATCTCACATACGCATTCTTCTTTTAAAGCTTGTAAAGCAATACATCCTGCAGGTGATTCATTCCAATAAGCAACAAACAATGCTCCTTTTGGCGGACCATATTTCTTCATCGGGTCTTTGACCTCTGCATCAAAACTTTGAAAACATAAGTTTTCCTGTAGCTCATCAGCATACTCCAAAAAAAGCTGCCGCACAGTTTCCAATGCGGCAGAATCAGGTGATATTTTTTGAATGCGAAGCATGTAGAAATTTGATTTTTTGATCTTTGAATTTCTGATCTATTAGATTTCCTAAATCAAGAAATCACAGATCAAAAAATCAAAGATTATCCCGGTACCCTCGAAATATATTTCTCCACTTCCTTGATCTGATCCACTACTTGTTTGGTAGTTGGCTTACAGGCTTTGGCTTTGCGGAAGAAATCTTTGGCAGCGCGGAATTCTCTTTTGTTCATGAAGATCTGGCACATGGTCAGATAAGCAACAGCCTCACTTTCTTTATCAGGAATACCGGCACGAATAGCGGCGCGGATATAACTTTCACCCTGTTTTAGATCACCACGTTGCATGGCCATCATACCCAATTGTAGTTTATTAGCACCTTCAGCTTCGGGCATCGGAGAACCCAGATCTGTACTTTTCTTTAAGTGTTTTTCAGCAGAATCAAAATCCTGCTTCATCATGGCAAGGTTACCCTTGATGGTGTAGTAAGTAGAACGAACAGGCTTATACAATAAATTCGGAAACCAGATCGAATTCAGAATTCTTTCTACTTCTTCAATATTGCCCGATTCCATCGGCTCCTGGATCAAACGCAAAGGACCAATGAAAAAATGGCTCAATAAACCGATCAATGCAATGAAATAGATCGGAAAAGTAGGCCAGAACCCCGTACCCGTCGTATTCAAAGCTACCCCACCCGCAATCAAAACCAAACTCAGCCAGAAGCGGTATTTAATGATAATATTGTAGAACTTCATAATAAGATTTGAGAAGGGCAAATATAGTGAGGATTTGTAGATGTCAGATCGTAGATGGCAGATATAGGAATATTGCTCAAATCTGAGATCTGCCATCTGACATCAAAAAATCACTCCCTCGCGTCATTCACCTCAATCCAATACCCATCCGGGTCGCGGAACCAGACTTGCTGAACACCATCAATCCGTTTGGTGATAGCTCCTTGGTTGCCATTGACGTCTTCGAAGACAATATTGTTCTTCTTAAGTCGATCAACAAATAATTGCATATCGCTCACACTAAAACAGGTATGCTGATTTTTGTAGTATTCTTTGATCTCAGTCGCCCCTAAAATAATATGCAAAGCCATTTTTGGTCCTATTCGAAACCATTTATGTCGACCAATACGAAAGGGTTCCGGAATGGTATCCAATCCCATCACATTTTCATAAAAGGAAGCCGACTTCTGCAAGTCTTTCACATAGATAGCAGTATGATTCAACTGAATAGAAATTTTCGTTTGTTGTGCATCAGTATTAGTCACAATGGCTACAAACAAAAAGCATAAAAAAAGTACACGCATACAAAAGGGTTAAGTCTCTAAAAATACAGAAAACCCGACACCCATACCTCTAAACCACTATTTTTGCGATGGATGAATTTCGGCATTGGATATTGGATATTGGATGTTTCATATTCCTCTGTTCATTATTCTCCCGGTACTGTGGGGACTAAACTTTGCATACAAGTTCTTATAAATAGAAATTTGAACATTGAATATTCATCATTCAATATTCATTATTTTACCCGGTCCCGTAGTTCAATGGATAGAATATCCCCACAATACTTTGGGGACTAAACTTTGAATACAAGTTCTTATAAATAGAAATTTGAACATTGAATATTCATCATTCAATATTTATTATTTCACCCGGTCCCGTAGTTCAATGGATAGAATATCCCCACAGTACTTTGGGGACTAAACTTTGCATACAAGTTCTTATAAATAGAAATTTGAACATTGAATATTCATCATTCAATATTCATTATTTCACCCGGTCCCGTAGTTCAATGGATAGAATAGAAGTTTCCTAAACTTTAGATACAGGTTCGATTCCTGTCGGGACTACATCGCCCGCCGAAGCTACAAAGCGAAGGCGGGCTTTTTTATTGTTTTATTTCCCTTTATATCAATCCGTAATCTCCACCACTTTCTTATTCCTCAACTGCCGCATTTGCTTCGGCACCATTTCCAATATCTCATCTTTTAAAGTTTGGATGAGTTTGGTTTTGATATGATCCCTGTGTGTCACTAAACTTACTTCACGCGCCGGAGCTGGATCTTTTAAACGCTTGACCAGTTTCATCTGATTTTTATTGAATTCCATTACAGCCAATTCAGGGAGAATGGTGAGTCCATCGCTTTTGTCCACCATTCTTTTCAGTGTTTCAATATTACCGGTTGCATATTTAAAATGCAGATCGGCACTCTTGCGCAGCTCACATAAATTCAATACCTGTGATCGAAAACAATGCCCTTCTTCCAATAACCACAACTGATCCGGATTGATATCATCAGCCAACACATACTTCTTATCATACAGTACATTCTTACGAGATACATACACAAACAACTCTTCATAAAACAAGACATCTTCTTTGATAGATGCATCTTTTAATGGGGTGACCACCAAACCACAATCCAGACGATTGTTTTTTAATTCATGAATGATCTCTTCCGTAATGGTTTCTTTGATCACCAATTCCAGTTGCGGATATTTTTCACGCATCTGTTTGAACAACGTAGGTAATACATAAGGCGCCAATGTTGGGATGATACCAATACGCAATTCCCCAGTCATCACATTCTTCTCACTATTGATCATTTGCTGAATACGTTCAGCCTCCCTTAATACCACCCTTGCCTGTGCAATGATCCGAGCTCCTATTTCAGTAGGTATCACCGGTTGTTTGGTTCGATCAAATAATTTGATACCCAGCTCTTCTTCCAGTTTTTGCAACTGCATACTGAGGGTAGGTTGGGTTACAAAACACTTTTCTGCTGCCAGTACAAAATGACGGTAAGTGTCTACCGCAACCATATATTCCAATTGGGTGAGTGTCATAGATAAAAACTATATGTTTATAAAGATAATCAATTTGATTTATTTGTCATGTCTGTGTAATCTTGCGTTATAAAAGATGGTGTATCACTATACATTCCATCTATTTCATTCGATAAAAAACCTAATCATATGTCAGCACAACAACATCCTGCGGGAGACATCAGCAAGTGTCCGTTTCATAACGGCTCGCTGAAACAGGTAGCCGGTAGCGGCACACGTAACCGCGACTGGTGGCCGAACCAACTCAACATTAACATCCTTCGTCAGCACTCTGAACTGTCTGATCCGATGGATCCTGATTTTGATTATGCCAAAGAATTCCAATCACTGGATCTGGATGCGATCAAAAAAGATCTGACCGATTTGATGACCGACTCACAAGACTGGTGGCCTGCAGACTACGGACACTACGGTCCCTTCTTTGTTCGTATGGCATGGCACAGCGCAGGTACTTACCGTACTTATGATGGTCGCGGTGGTGCAGGTGCCGGTATGCAACGTTTCGCTCCTCTGAACAGCTGGCCTGATAATACCAACCTTGATAAAGCTCGTTTACTGTTATGGCCGATCAAGAAAAAGTATGGTAAGAAAATTTCCTGGGCTGATCTGATGATCCTTGCAGGTAATGTAGCCATGGAATCCATGGGCTTCAAAACTTTTGGATTTGCAGGCGGACGTAAAGATGTGTGGGAGCCTGATGAAGATGTGTATTGGGGAAGTGAAAAAGAATTTGTTGCCAGCCACAGAAATCCGGAAAGTCTGGAATCACCATTGGGTGCAACAGAAATGGGATTGATCTATGTAAACCCTGAAGGACCGGATCGTAATCCTGATCCAATCCTCGCAGCAAAAGCCATCCGCGAAACTTTTGGTCGCATGGCGATGAATGATGAAGAAACCGTTGCGTTGATCGCAGGTGGACATACATTCGGTAAAACACACGGTGCTGCTGATCCGGGTAAGTATGTTGGTAAAGAACCAGCTGCTGCAGGTATTGAAGAGCAAGGCATGGGTTGGACCAGTACTTATGGAAGCGGTAAAGGTGCTGATACCATTACCAGTGGATTAGAAGGTGCCTGGACCACTACACCTACACAATGGAGCAATAACTATTTTGAAAACTTGTTTGGTTATGAGTGGGAATTGACCAAGAGTCCGGCA